>NZ_QGLE01000009.1 GCF_003173035.1 Zavarzinia aquatilis | reverse complement strand
ACCACCGGTCTCTGCCAGAACCTTGGTGATCGCCGCCGTCAGCGACGTCTTGCCATGGTCGACGTGACCGATCGTGCCGATGTTGCAGTGCGGCTTCGTCCGCTTGAAACTTTCCTTGGCCATCGTGGCTCTCCGTAACTCTAGCGGTTTCGAACTCAGGCGTACTTGGCGCGGACTTCATCCGCGACCGCCTGAGGCACCGGCTCGTAATGGGCAAAAACCATGGAATACTGCGCGCGACCCTGGGACATCGAACGCAGCGTGTTGATGTAGCCGAACATGTTGGCCAGCGGCACGAGAGCGTTGATCTCCGTGGCGTTGCCGGCCGCCGCTTCGGTGCCCTGGATCTGGCCGCGGCGGGAGTTCAGGTCGCCGATGACCGAGCCGACATATTCGTCGGGGGTCGTGACGTTGACCTTCATCACCGGCTCGAGCAGCTTCGGGCCCGCCTTTTCCATGCCTTCCTTGAAGGCGGCACGGGCGGCGATTTCGAAGGCGAGGACCGACGAGTCGACATCGTGGAAGGCGCCGTCGATCAGGGTGGCCTTGAAGTCGATCATCGGGAAGCCGGCGATGACGCCGTTATCCGCGACCGAGGCAATGCCCTTGTCGACGCCGGGGATATATTCCTTCGGCACCGAACCACCGACGATCGCGCTCTCGAACACCCGGCCCTTGCCGGCCTCGAGCGGCTCGAACACCAGCTTCACGCGGGCGAACTGGCCCGTGCCGCCGGTCTGCTTCTTGTGGGTGTAATCCACTTCGGCGCGCTTGGTGATCGTTTCGCGATAGGCGACCTGCGGAGCGCCGATATTCGCGTCGACCTTATAGGTGCGGCGCAGGATATCGACCTTGATGTCGAGGTGGAGTTCGCCCATGCCCTTCAGGATGGTCTGACCCGATTCCTGATCGGTCGAGACGCGGAACGAGGGGTCTTCGGCGGCCAGCTTGCTGAGGGCGATGCCCAGCTTTTCCTGGTCGGCCTTCGACTTCGGCTCGATCGAGATCTCGATGACGGGCTCGGGGAATTCCATCTTTTCGAGGATCACCGGCTTGTTCGGATCGCACAGCGTGTCGCCGGTGCGGACTTCCTTGAGGCCCGCGAGAGCGACGATGTCGCCGGCATAGGCTTCCTTGACGTCTTCACGGCTGTTCGCGTGCATCTGCAGCATACGGCCGATGCGCTCGCGCTTGTCCTTGGTCGAGTTCAGCACGCCAGCGCCGGTCTCGAGCTTGCCCGAGTAGACGCGGCAGAAGGTGATCGTGCCGACGAACGGGTCGTCCATGATCTTGAACGCGAGGACGGCGGTCGGCTCGTCGTCCGACGAGTGACGCTCGGTCTCTTCGCCGGTCTTGTAGTCGATGCCCTTGATCGCCGGAACGTCGAGAGGCGACGGCAGATAGTCGATCACGGCGTCGAGCAGGGGCTGAACGCCCTTGTTCTTGAAGGCGGAACCGTTCAGCACCGGCACGAAGGCCAGCGAGATCGTGCCCTTGCGGATGCAGGCCTTCAGGGTCGCTTCATCCGGCTCGGTGCCTTCGAGATAGGCTTCCATCGCCGCGTCGTCCATCTCCACCGCGGTCTCGACCAGGGTGTGACGGTATTCGGCGGCCTTCTCGGCGTATTCTTCCGGAATGTCGACGACGTCGAACTTCGCACCCAGCGACTCTTCGCGCCAGATGATCGCCTTCATGCGGACGATGTCGATGACGCCGGCGTATTCCGATTCGGCGCCGACCGGGATCGACAGCACGAGCGGACGCGCGCCCAGGCGATCGACCATCATGTCGACGCAGCGATAGAAGTTGGCGCCCGTGCGGTCCATCTTGTTGACGAAGCACATGCGCGGAACGCCGTACTTGTTGGCCTGGCGCCACACGGTCTCGGACTGCGGCTCGACGCCAGCGACCGAGTCGAACACGGCGACCGCACCGTCGAGCACGCGCAGCGAACGCTCGACTTCGATGGTGAAGTCGACGTGGCCCGGGGTGTCGATGATGTTGACGCGATGGTCGTTCCAGAAACAGGTCGTCGCGGCCGACGTGATCGTGATGCCGCGCTCCTGCTCCTGCTCCATCCAGTCCATGGTGGCGGCGCCATCATGGACTTCGCCGATCTTGTGCGAACGGCCGGTGTAATAAAGGATTCGCTCGGTCGTGGTGGTCTTGCCGGCGTCAATATGGGCCATGATGCCGATATTGCGATAGCGATCCAGCGGCGTAGTACGAGGCATGTCGATACGCTCCCGTTACCAGCGATAGTGCGAGAAGGCCTTGTTGGCCTCCGCCATGCGGTGGGTGTCTTCGCGCTTCTTCACGGCCGTGCCACGGTTGTTCACCGCGTCGAGCAGTTCGCCCGACAGACGCTCGGTCATCGTGTGCTCGGAACGCTTGCGCGCCGAGGCGATGAGCCAGCGGATGGCCAGCGCCTGGCTGCGGTCGTGACGAACCTCGACCGGGACCTGATAGGTCGCACCACCGACGCGGCGGCTGCGCACTTCGATGGCCGGACGGACGTTCGACAGGGCGTCGTGGAACACGCGGATCGGGTCCTGCCCGGTCTTGCCCTGGATGCGGTCGAAGGCGCCATAGACGATCGTCTCGGCAGCGGACTTCTTGCCGTCATACATCAGGCTGTTCATGAACTTGGTCACGACGATGTCGCCGAACTTCGGATCCGGCAGGACTTCGCGCTTTTCGGCACTGTGGCGGCGAGACATGGGGCCTCTCCTTACTTCGGACGCTTCGCGCCGTACTTCGACCGGCGCTGCTTACGGTTCTTCACGCCCTGCGTATCGAGGACGCCGCGAATGACGTGGTAACGGACACCCGGCAAGTCCTTGACGCGACCGCCACGGATCAGCACGACCGAGTGTTCCTGGAGGTTGTGGCCCTCGCCGGGGATGTACGAGGTGACCTCGAACCCGTTCACGAGACGCACGCGCGCGACCTTGCGAAGCGCCGAGTTCGGCTTCTTCGGGGTCGTCGTGTAAACGCGGGTGCAAACGCCGCGCTTCTGGGGGTTACCGGTGATCGCCGGCACCTTGTTCTGGTAGGCCGGCTTCTGACGCGGCTTACGGAGCAACTGATTGATGGTCGGCATCAGTCCCTGCCTTCTCTTCCCTCGTTCGAGTCACGTAAACCCCGCCAGATTGTCAAAGAGCGGGCTCACGCAACAAAATCGGCCTACAGCGCCCTCGGCACTGTCGCCGACCAAAATCTCGTGGCCCCGGATTACCCGTGACCGATGTCCGGTACTCTTAACTCGTCGACGCCGCGTTCAGGTTGAACCCCTGCCACCGCCGTCCGAGTGGAGGCGCGAACATATGGGCGAGGTTCCGACTCGTCAAGCGGAAAGCAGGCGCCCCGGAGATGAATCCGCCAGGCCTTGCAACAGCCGCATGGATGCCGCCCAGACCACCTTACTGGACCGCCGGAAGCGGCGCCGAGACGACGCCTTCCGCCTCGAGGACAGCGGCGGCGCGCAGGGCGATGTCCTCGCGCCAGGGCGCGGCGATCAGCTGGACGCCGATGGGCAGGCTGCCTTCCCCGGCCCCGGCGACCGGAACGGCGCAAACCGGCAGGCCGATCGCCGAGATCGGCTGGGTGAACAGGCCGAACATCGGCCGGACGGGCACGGTCTGGCCACGCAGCAGCATGGTCTTCTGGCCGACCTTGGGCGCGCACATCGGGGTCGATGGCGCGACGACGAGATCGAATCGCTCGAACAGGCGCGCGGCCTGGGCGGCATACCAGCGCCGGACCTGATGGGCCTTCACCGACCAGGCCGCCGGCAGCAGGGCACCCGCGAGGAAGCGGTCCCGCGTCTCGGGATCGAAATCGAGCGGCCGGGACCGCAAGCGGTCGAGATGAAAGGCCGCGCTTTCGGTATTGGTGATGATGAAGGCGGCGGCCCGGCCGGCTTCTGCGCCAGGCAGCTCCACCGTCTCATGCGCGCCGAGGGCCTTGGCCACGGCCGCCACCGCGCGGCTGGCGGCGGCCATGCCCGTGGTATCGAAATGCCCACCCAGCACGGCGACCCGCAGGCCCCCGATGCCAAGATCGAGGCCATCCACCACCGGCTCCGCCGCGCGGCGGGCGCAGGCGTGGTCGCCTCCGTCATGGCCCTGCAGCAGGTCGTAGGCGAGCGCGAGGTCCCCGACGTTGCGGGCGAAGGGGCCGAGATGGTCGAGACTGTCGCAGAAGGGAAAGCTGCGGCTGCGCGGCAGGCGGCCATAGGTCGGCTTCAGCCCGAAGATGCCACAGAGCGAGGACGGCACCCGGATCGAGCCGTTGGTGTCGGAGCCGAGCGAGATCGGCGCCAGCCCCCCGCCCGTCGCCGCGCCACAGCCCGATGACGAGCCGCCGGACATGTGATCGGGGTCGTGGGGATTGCGGCAGGCGCCGTCATGGGCGTTCTCGCCGGTGAAGTCATAGGCATATTCGCCCATGTTGAGCGCGCCGAGGGGTACCGCGTCGGCCGCCAGCAGGCGCTCGACCAGCACGGCGTCGCGGGTCGCGGGGGCGCGTTCGCGGTTGATCAGGCTGCCGGCCCTTGTCGGCAGGTCTTCGAGATCGAACAGATTCTTCACCGCGAAGGGCACGCCGGCCAGCGGCCCCAGCGGCTCGCCCCGGGCCTTGCGCGCGTCGATGGCCTGGGCGACCTCGATCGCGCGGGCGGCGGTCACGTCGGTATAGGCGTTCAGGACGGGGTCGATCGCCTCGATCCGGTCGAGGAACAGGCGGGTGACGGCAAGGGCGGTGGCGCGGCCTTCCCGGACCGCGGCGGCGATGTCGCGCGCCGACGCGAAGGGATCGAGGCTCACGGCGAGACCGGCTCGAACACGCCGTCAAGATCGAGGGTGTCGTCGCCCAGCGGCGCCGCCTCGACCAATGCCGCCATCGAGGCGGCGAGTTTCAGGAACTGGAGGACACCGGGCCGGGCTTCCGCCGGTATGTCGAGGCCGAGCGTCGGCGCGACCGCATGCATATAAGAGACGGGATCGAAGTCGGAAGGCATACGCAGGTTCCCCGGGGCGACACGATCCCCCCGGCCCGAAGGCCGGGGGGAGGACTGGGCTGTCACTCGGCCGGTTCGGGCACCGCGTGGGTATGCCCGCCGCCGACATTCACCGAAGACGGTACCACCCGCCGGGCGGCCAGGGCCAGCCCCAGCGCGACCAGGAGGTAGCCCGCGACCACGGTCGGGCTTTCGCCGATGCCGATGACATGGCTGTGCATGAAGCCGAAGAAGGTCATGATCGCCGCCGCCAGCGAGAAGAAGCAGGCCTTCATGAACTGCCGCTCGATGATGAAGACGGCGATGGCGCCCAGCATCAGCCCGCCGAGGATGGCACCGCCGCCCAGCACTTCGAGCCCGTGGTAGACGACGCCGTTCATGCCCAGCTTGTCGATGCCGACCGCCGCCGCCGAGGTACCGGCCGCGCCCAGCGCCCCGTCGATCTGGACCTTCGCCCAGTCGGCGAGATGGGGGGTGAGGGCGAGGACGATGGCCGGGGCATGGCTGCGCGGCGTCTCCTGGAACGCCTGGGAGCCGATCAACATGCCGATGTAAAGCAGGATGGGCGCGATGGCGACCACCGGCACGAGGGCCAGCATCAGCGCGATGATGCCGAACCAGGACAGTACGATGACCATGGCGCCGACCGCGGCGGAATAGCCGATGCGCCCGCCCATGGCCTTCCAGCCCGGATGGCCGATATAGACCGCGTTGATGAAGGGATTGCCCATCAGGCAGCCGATCAGGCTGACCACGCCATCGGCGGTCAGCACGCGGGTGGTCGGATAGGCATCGCCAGCGACTTCCGCCGATTCCACGTTATCCATCGCCTCGACGAGGTCATAGATGCCGAAGGGAATGGCGGTGACGAGGATGATGCCGAGGAACTGGAAACCGCTGAAGACGTGATCGAAGGCCGGGATCGGCACCGAGAAGCCGAAGCTGGACAGGGCCCCGGCGACGCCTTCGCCCGACATGCCGCCGAAGTTGAAGCCGAACAGCGTCGAGCCCCAGGCGATGGCGCAGCCGACGATGATGGCGACGAGGCCGGCCGGCAGGTTCTTCGGATACTTCAGGCCGCCGAACCAGGCCATCAGGATGACGCCGAAACAGGCAAGGCCGATCACCGGTGTCACGAACATCTCGAGCGCGGGCTTCATCGAGATGAAGGTGACCGAGACGCCGGCCAGCGTGCCCAGCAGGGCGGCGCGCGGCGTGATGCGGCGGATGACCGGGGCAACGAAACCGCCGACCATCAGCACGAAGCTCTGGATGAAGACCCAGGTCAGGCCCGCTTCCCAGCCCTTGACCGGATCGCCGGTGGTCAGGGTGATGGGCAGCATGATGACGAAGGTCACCACGAACATATGGGGCACCGAAATGCCCGACGGCAGGGCGCAGACGTCGGTTCGCCCGGTCTTCGCCGCCAGCCGGTAGGCGAGGAAGGCGTAATATCCGGTCGACAGGAACATCATCAGGCCCATCGCCGGCAGGATGCGGCCGAAGACGATCTCGTCCGGCATCTTGAGCACGAAGCGCAGCAGGCCGGTCAGCACCAGCATGTTGACGAGGATATTGGTGCCGAACCCGAAGAAGGCGTTGAGATCGCCCGGGGTCCAGAGTTTCGGTTTGGTCATGGTCGTCATAAGCACCCCCTGCCCTATTCCGCCGCAGCCGCGGCCGATACCCCGAGCGCCGACACCACCTTGGCGGCATCGCTCACCCAGCCGAAAATGCCGCCCTGCGCCTTCACCATGCGCAGGGCGACCTCGTGGAATTCCGGGAAGTAGGAGCCGCAGGCATCGCCGATGGCGACGCAGCGATAGCCCCGGTCGTTGCCTTCGCGGATCGTCGTGTGCACGCAGACTTCGGTGGTGACACCGCAGACCAGCAGCGTGTCGATGCCCCGGTTGGCGAGCACGAGGCCGAGGTCAGTCGCGAAGAAGGCGCCCTTGCCCGGCTTGTCGATGACGACTTCGCCCGCGATCGGATAAAGCTCGGGGATGATGTCCTGGCCGGGCTCGCCCCGGATCAGGATGCGCCCCATGGGCCCGGGCGCGCCGATGCGGTGCGTCGGGCTGCCGCGGTTCACCTTGGCCGGCGGCGCGTCCGACAGGTCGGGCCGGTGCCCTTCCCGCGTGTGGATGACCAGCATCCCCGCCTTTCGGGCGGCGTCGAGAATGGCCTTGGCCGGCGGGATCGCCTTCGCCAGCAGCGAGACGTCGTTGCCCAGGGTCTCGCCGAAACCGCCCGGCTCGAGAAAGTCCCGCTGCATGTCGATGATGACGAGCGCCGTCCGTTCCACCTCGGCGCCGATCGCGCCCGGCTCCGCCTCGAGAAGGAATTTGGTCATGCCCTGCCCCCTGCGATAGTGCTTTGTATGCAATGCAAAAGGCAGACCAAGCGCCGCGAAACCGTCACAAGCTGGTCAAACCCTTGTTCTATCGTATCATTCTGACGATCCCCGGTGCCGGTCGGCGTCTCGCATCCGCACAAGGAAGGCTAATTTTTGTGCATGTATACAATTATTGATCAGGGCTGATTGAAATCTGCCCAGTGCTGGAGTAGGAGATTTTCATGAGCCAAGACGACACGCCCGATCTCTGGATCGACCACCCGACCGCCCTGATGGAAATAAGGGCGGCGTTCGAGGCTTACGAGCGCGCGTTGATGACCAACGACACCGCTGCCCTCAATCACTTCTTCTGGCAGGACCCGCGCGTGCTGCGCTTCGGGCCGAGCGAGAACCTCTATGGCGCCGAGGCGATCGCCGCCTATCGCACCGCGCGCGATGTGACCGACCTCGCCCGCACGCTGGAAAACACGAAGATCACCGCCTTCGGACCGGACCTCGGCGTCGCCAATACCGAGTATACCCGCCTCAAATCCGGCCGTCGCGGCCGTCAGACCCAGGTCTGGGCCCGCCTGCCCGAAGGCTGGCGCGTCGTCTCCGCCCACGTCAGCCTGCTCGACTGAGACGGGGGGCGAGCCATGGAGCCGCCCGCCGACCTGACGGTCGACCTCACGCTCTATCCAACAGAGACCGGCGGCAAGCGCCTGACCATCCGCTCCGGCTACCGCTGCCTGTGCTTCACCACCCGAGACACCGCCGCCGGCGGCCGGGATGTCATGCTGCTCCTCGGCCCCGCACCGCTCGCCCCCGGCGAGTCCCGCCGCATCGGTATCGCCTGCCTCACACCCGCAGGCGCAGCCGAACTCCGCGCGGTCGGCTACTTCTATCTGTGGGAAATGCGCTTCATCGGTGAAGCTACCGTGGTCGACCCGCCGTAGAAAAGCGAGGCCCGAGACTGGTCAGGAAACTCCATGTCCAAGGGCGCTCTATTAGGTATAGCGTCCCTGCATTAGCCGGGAGTCCGTTAGAAATTGCACGATACGGGGACACCATACTCAACTACACGATACGGGGACACCATACTCAACTATTTCCCGACACCGATACGGGGACACCATACTCAACTATTTCCCGACACCGATACGGGGACACCATACTCAACTATTTCCGATCCGCCATGTACCCTTCGTCAGGGACGATCAGAGGCTGGCTCTGGCCGCGGGCGAGCCGTCGTCCTTATTGCCGATAGACCGAAACCCAGCCGTGATATTGTCGTCCCGATGATCACCCGGCGCATGCTCTCCATAGCCGTCGCCACCGTGCTGGCAGGCTCTCTCGTCTTTCTGGCGCCCGCCGTCTTTGCGCTGGTATTCGTGATGATCGCCGCCTATGTCGTTGACACCACCGACCCGCCGCCCCCGGACGGCGGCTATGCGCCATTCCGGGCTTGGCTGATATCGGTCGACCGTGTCGAGCCCCTGTCGAAATGGATCGAGAACGGCAGAGACGGACTTCTCGTCATCCGGTCGGTGAGCGAGGTCGCTGAGAACGCCCTCGCGTATGGTCCCCAGATCGCAGCAGCCTTGCGTGATCCCGCCAACGATGCGGGCCTGAGGGAGGTCGCCCTCACCGTGGCTCAATGCCTGCCCCTCAACGACTATCTCCGCCTGATCGAGGACCTGCAGGCGGATGGTCTCCATGATATCGCCAAGGAAGCGATCATCCCGCCGCTCTCGCGCCGCCGGCTCGACGAAGCCTTCGAGGACCCCCGCGTCCGCGCCCTGGTCGAGCCGATGCGCGGCGACTATGGTCCTCAGGATGACATCGCCAATCCAGCGATCCGCCTGCTGTCCGGTGAGGCGGCGCGTTTCCTGGCCGTCATGACGCCCTGGACACCCTGCCCCGAGCAATATCCCGACTCCGTGATCGAGCCTGTCGGGCCGCCGCAGAACTGAAACGAGCTGTTCCGTATAGCGTCCCCGGATTCCTAGCGTCTCCGGATTCCACGGCTCAACGCAAAAGCACGAGACGTCCGGCAGGCCATGCCAAATCTCTCTTGACCAACAAGACAGTCGCTCTCCCCCCAAAGGGCGGAGAGGGAGTTGCTGGGTGCCCCCTCTCCGCCCTTCAGTCTAATGCAGGGACGCCATACTCAATTTTATTCATTAGATATAGCGTCCCCAGATTAAACACCCCCTCTCCGCCCCTTGGGGGGAGAGGGCCGGGGTGAGGTGGGGAAGCTCGATCTTCAACGCCCTGCGCCTCTCCTCCCGGGAGGAGAGGCGCAGGCGGCGGCTATTTCCGGCGCATGGCGTCGAGGAGGGCGGCGCCGAGACTGCCTTGCTGGTTCTGCTCCGGCCGTTTCGGGGCGGGGCCGGGGCGGCGCTGGTCGCCGCGCGCCGGTTGCTGCTGGGGACGGCCGGCGTCGCGCGGCGGGGCCTCGCCCTTGCGCATGGTGAGCGAGATGCGCTTTCGCTTGGCGTCGACCTCGAGCACCTTCACCTTGACGACATCGCCCGCCTTCACCACTTCCGCCGGATCCTTGATGAAACGATCGGCCAGCTGGCTGACATGGACGAGGCCGTCCTGATGGACGCCAATGTCGACGAAGGCGCCGAAGTTGGCGACATTGGTCACCGTGCCTTCGAGGATCATGCCGGGCCTCAGGTCGGAAATCTCCTCCACCCCTTCGGCGAAACTGGCGGTACGGAATTCCGGGCGCGGGTCGCGGCCGGGCTTTTCGAGTTCGGACAGGATGTCCTTCACCGTCGGCAGGCCGAAGCGGGCATCGACGAAATCCGCCGGGTCGAGGGACTTCAGCAGTTTCGCGTCGCCCATCAGGCTGCGCAGGTCGCGGCCGCAGGCGGCGACGATCTTCTTGGCGACGCCGTAAGCTTCCGGGTGGACCGAGGAGGCATCGAGCGGCTCGGCCCCATTCGAAATGCGCAGGAAGCCGGCGCATTGCTCGAAGGTGCGGGGGCCAAGGCGGGAAACCGAGAGCAGGTCCTTGCGGCTGGCAAAGGGGCCGTTGGCATTGCGATGGGCGATCACCGCTTCCGCCAGCGAGGCGCCGAGCCCTGAGACGCGGGCGAGCAGCGAGGCAGAGGCGGTGTTGAGATCGACACCGACCGCGTTCACCGCATCCTCGACCACCGCATCGAGCGAGCGGGCGAGCCGGTGCTGGTCGACGTCGTGCTGATACTGGCCGACGCCGATCGACTTCGGGTCGATCTTGACGAGTTCCGCCAGCGGGTCCTGCAGGCGCCGGGCGATGGAGACCGCGCCGCGCAAGGAGACATCGAGGTCCGGGAATTCCGCCGCCGCCAGCGCCGAGGCGGAATAGACCGAGGCGCCGGCTTCCGAGACGACGACCTTGATCGGCTTGTTTTCGGCCGGCAGGTCGCCGATCAGCTCGGCCGCCAGTCTGTCGGTCTCGCGGCTGGCGGTGCCATTGCCGATGGCGATCAGTTCGACCTTATGCTTCAGGATCAGGTGGCCGAGGGTCGCCTGGGCGCCGCGCACGTCGTTCTTCGGCTGAAACGGATAGACGGTCGCCGTCTCCAGCACCTTGCCGGTGCCATCGACCACCGCGACCTTGACGCCGGTGCGGATGCCGGGATCGAGCCCCATGGTGGCGCGCGAACCGGCGGGGGCCGCCAGCAGCAGGTCCTTGAGGTTGCGGGCGAAGACGTGGATCGCCTCCTCCTCCGCGCGCTCGCGCATTTCGTTCATCAGGTCGATGGACAGATGGAGCGACAGCTTCACCCGCCAGCACCAGCGCGCGACATCGCCCAGCCATTTCTCGGCCGGGGTCGGCGCCCTGGGGTCGATGCCATAGGCGCCCATGATGCGCGCCTCGACCGGCTTGACCGGGGCGTCGCTGTCGGCGTCGACCTCGATATCGACGCTCAGCACTTCCTCGTTGCGGCCGCGCAGCATGGCGAGGGCGCGGTGACCGGCGACCTTGGCCCACGGCTCGGCATGGTCGAAATAATCGCTGAACTTGGCGCCGGCCTCGGCCTTGCCCTCAACGAGGCGGGCATGGACGACGGCCTTGTCCTTCATGTAGTTGCGCAGGTTGCCGACCAGATCGGCATTTTCCGCCATCTGTTCGACGATGATGTCGCGCGCGCCGTCGAGGGCGGCCTTCACGTCCGGCACCTCGTCCCGGAGATAGGCGGCGGCGGCCTCCTGCGGGATCAGGCTTCGGTCGGCGAGCAGGGCCTCGGCCAGCGGCCCCAACCCCTTCTCGCGCGCGATCTCGGCCTTGGTGCGGCGCTTCGGCTTGAACGGCAGATAGATGTCCTCAAGCTCGGCCTTGGTTCCGGCCGCCTCGATCTTGGCCGCCAGCTCGTCGGTCAGCTTGCCCTGCGACCGGATCGACTCGAGCACGGTCTCGCGCCGGGCCCAGAGTTCGCGCAGGTAGGACAGCCGCTCCTCGAGGGTGCGGAGCTGGGTATCGTCCAGGCCCCCCGTCGCTTCCTTCCGGTAGCGGGCGACGAAGGGCACGGTCGCGCCACCGTCCAGCAATTCGACCGCCGCCGTCACCTGTTCGGGTTTCGCCTGGATCTCGGCGGCGATGATGCGGGCGATGCGAAGCGTGTCTGCGGCCATGAGTCGTGCTCGTTCGGTTGCGGGGTCGGCGACCTTAGGACAAAGAAAAGGGCCGCGCCAGTCACCCGGCGCGGCCCCGTTTCCCGAGCGGTGGCGGCTTAGTGCGCCATGCCCTTCACGATTTCCTCGACCACCTTCTTGGCGTCGCCGAAGAGCATCATGGTGTTGTCGCGGAAGAACAGCTCGTTCTCGACGCCGGCATAGCCGGACGACATGCCGCGCTTCACGAAGAGCACCGTCTTGGCCTTGTCCACCTCAAGGATGGGCATGCCGTAGATCGGCGAGGCCTTGTCGGTCTTGGCCGCCGGGTTGGTCACGTCGTTGGCGCCGATGACGAAGGCGACGTCCGACTGCGGGAAGGCCGAGTTGATGTCTTCAAGCTCGAACACTTCGTCGTAGGGGACATTGGCTTCCGCCAGCAGCACGTTCATGTGACCGGGCATGCGGCCCGCCACCGGGTGGATGGCGTAGGAGACCTTCACGCCTTCCGCCTTCAGGAGGTCGGCCATCTCGCGCAGCGCGTGCTGGGCCTGGGACACCGCCATGCCGTAGCCGGGGACGATGACCACGGAACCCGCGTTCTTCATGATGAAGGCCGCGTCGTCCGCCGAACCCTGCTTGACCGGGCGGGCTTCCTTCTGGCCGCCGCCGGCGGCCGCGGCACCCGCGTCGGCGCCGAAGCCGCCGAGGATGACGCTGATGAAGGAGCGGTTCATGCCCTTGCACATGATGTAGGACAGGATCGCGCCCGACGAACCCACCAGCGAGCCGGTGATGATCAGCGCCGTGTTCTGCAGCGTGAAGCCGATGCCCGCCGCCGCCCAGCCGGAATAGCTGTTCAGCATGGACACGACCACCGGCATGTCGGCGCCGCCGATCGGGATGATCAGGGTGATGCCGACGACGAA
This sequence comes from Zavarzinia aquatilis, assembly GCF_003173035.1. Taxonomy (GTDB): domain Bacteria; phylum Pseudomonadota; class Alphaproteobacteria; order Zavarziniales; family Zavarziniaceae; genus Zavarzinia; species Zavarzinia aquatilis. Next base: position 186,360 of record NZ_QGLE01000009.1, on the reverse strand, counting down.
GGACAGCGCGGTCAGGGCCCAGAACGCCCAGGTCGCCTCGCCCTTCGAGACGATCAGGATCACCAGCAGGGCGACGATGGCAACGGCGATGGCGCCGTTGAGCAGGTGGCGGCCCGGCAGCAGGATCGAGGCGCCCGACATGTTGCCGTTCAGCTTGGCGAAGGCGATGATCGAGCCCGAGAAGGTGATGGCGCCGATGGCGACGCCAAGGCCCATCTCGATCAGCGAACCGGTCTTGATGCCGCCTTCCGGCAGGGTGATCCCATAGGATTCCGGCACGTAATAGGCGGCGGCCGCGACCAGCACCGCGGCCATGCCGACGAGGCTGTGGAACGCGGCGACGAGCTGCGGCATCGAGGTCATGGCGACGCGCTTGGCGATCACCGCGCCGATGCCGCCGCCGATCGCCAGCGCGACGACGATCATGCCGATCGTCAGCGCGTCGATGTTCGGCAGCACCTGGTGGGACAGCAGGGTGGTCACGACCGCGATGGTCATGCCGATCATGCCGTAACGGTTACCCGCGCGCGAGGTGGCGGGCGACGACAGGCCGCGCAACGCGAGAATGAACAGTACCCCGGAGACGAGATACAGGAGAGAAGCGAGATTGGCGTTCATCGACGTCGGCTCCTCACTTCTTGTCTTTTTTCTTGTACATGGCGAGCATTCGGCTCGTGACCATGAACCCGCCAAAGATATTGACGGAAGCGAAGACGACGGCGATGAAGCCGAAGATCTTCGAGGCCCAGGAGGCCGAACCCATGGCCGGCACCGCGACGGCGATCAGCGCGCCGACGATGATGACCGACGAAATGGCGTTGGTGACGGCCATCAGCGGGGTGTGCAGGGCGGGCGTCACGCTCCAGACGACGTAATAGCCGACGAAGACGGCCAGAACGAAGATCGAGAGCAGGGAAATGAAATGATCCATCAGGTCACCTCTTCTCTCAGGCCGCGACGAAGGCCGGATGCACCACGGCGCCACCCTTGGTCAGGATGGAGGCCTTGATGATCTCGTCTTCCCAGTCGATGGCGAGCTGCTTGGTCTCCTTCGAGACCAGCGGGGTGATGAAGTTCAGCAGGTTCTTGGCGAAGAGCTGCGAGGCGTCGACGCAGATCCGGCTCGGCAGGTTCAGGATGCCGACGATCTTCACGCCATTGTCGGTCACGACGACCTCGCCCGGCTTCGACAGCGGGCAGTTGCCGCCCTGTTCGACCGCGAGATCGACGATGACCGAACCCGGCTTCATGGTCGCGACCATCTCCGCCGAGACCAGCACCGGCGCGGGCCGGCCCGGGATCAGCGCCGTGGTGATGACGATGTCCTGCTTCTTGATGGTGTCCGCGATCAGGGCCGCCTGTTTGGCCTGATAGTCCTTGGACATTTCCTTGGCGTAACCGCCGGCGGTCTGGGCGTTCTTGAACTCGTCGTCCATCACGGCGACGAAGGTGCCGCCGAGGGATTCGACCTGTTCCTTGGTCGCCGGGCGCACGTCGGTCGCCGAGACGATGGCGCCGAGACGCTTCGCCGTCGCGATGGCCTGCAGGCCGGCGACGCCGACACCCATGATGAGGGCGCGGGCCGGCGCGACGGTGCCCGCCGCGGTCATCATCATCGGGATGGCGCGGGAATATTCCGCCGCCGCCTCGATCACCGCGCGGTAACCCGCGAGGTTGGCCTGGGACGACAGGATGTCCATCGACTGCGCACGGGTGATGCGCGGCACGAATTCCATGGCGAAGGCGTCGATGCCGGCATCGGCATAGGCCTTCACGCTGTCGCGGTCGGCATAGGGGTTGAGGCCGGCGATCAGCACGGCGCCCCGCTTGAAATGCGCCAGCTCGTCCGGCATCGGGCGCTGGACGTGGAACACCACGTCGGCACCGGCGATGGTCGAGGCGGCATCGGGCGCGACCTTCGCGCCGGCGGCTTCGAAGGCCGCGTCGGTGATCGCGGACGCGAGACCGGCACCGGTCTCGATCACGATCTCGGCACCGAGCGCGATCAGCTTCTTGACGGATTCGGGAGAAGCGGCGACGCGCTTCTCGTTCGGCCGCCGTTCCTTGGGAATGGCAATCCTCATCTGGCCCCCAGACTTGAGCATTTATGAAAAAGGTGAAAGGGCGTGGCGCCGGTCCCTACAGGGCCAGCCCACACCCGTTCGGAATCAAACCAGGAAGATCGCCATGAGCACCAGCAGGACGATCATGCTGATGATCGACCATTTGGTCAGGCTCATGAACAGCGAGTAGGTCTTCCGATGTTCGGTGATGTCCATGGACATAGGTCTATTCCCGAGCTCCCCGGCGATCCGATTGCTGGCGCAACCCAAAATCAGCGCCGAGTGCAGATCCGAAGTTTCCGATTTCTTGTTTGCCGGGCGCGGCCGCCGGAATTCCCCGCCAACCCCGCCAGACCCTTTGTTAGGCGCGCACTATTACAAAAGGGATCATGGCAAACAAGCACTGTCTGCTGCGTAGCAAAATGCGGAACGAACGAATATTGCCAAAAGGAACCAGTCGGGGGGAAATCGGCCTCAGGCGCCGGCCTCGCGCTCGATTTCCAGCAATTTGCGCTTGCGCGCCGTGCCCCAGCGATAGCCGGTCAGCGAGCCGTCCGCCCCCACCGCGCGGTGGCAGGGCACCAGGATCGAGACGGGATTCGCCCCGCAGGCCCGGCCGACCGCCCGCGCCGCGCCCGGCTTGCCGATGGCGGCGGCAAGCGCGCCGTAAGTTCTCGTCTCGCCCACCGGGATCGCCCGCAGCGCCTGCCAGACCGAAATCTCGAAGGCCGTGCCCCGCAGGTCGAGGGCGAGCGCCCCGCCGGCACGGGGTTCCGCCGCCCGGGCGCGCACGGCGTCGAGCAACGGCGCGAGGCGCGCCTGATCGCGGGCGATGCGGGCGCGGGGGAAGCGGTGAACGAGATCGGCCGCCAGCATCGCCTCGTCCTCGCCCATGAAGAGGGCGGCGATACCCTGCGCGGTCGCGGCGACCAGGGTCAGGCCGAACACGGTGTCAACCGTCGCCCACCACAGATCGAAATCGCCGGCCTTCAGCTTGGCCGGTGTCGTACCCGTCGCCTGCTTCACCGCGCGGTAGGCGTCGGAGACCGCGCCAAAGCCCGCCTCATAGAGCGCGCCCGCGACATCGTCGCCCTTGGCAAGGGCAGCGACCAGCCGGCCCTGCTTGCAGCCCGCGGCATAGTCGCGGGGCGAGACACCGGTCAGGCGCTTGAACAGGCGCTGGAAATGGAAGGGCGAGAGATGCACCGATTCGGCGAGGGCATTCAGCGTCGGCGCCGCCTCGCCCGCCTCCAGCGCATCACGGATCAGGATGCAGGCCTTCTCGACCGCGCCCTGCGCCCGCTGCGCCGCCGCCCCCGCCGGCTGGTCCGGGCAGCAACGCTTGCACGGCCGGAAACCGGCGGCGAGACCCGAAGCGAGATCGGCGAAGAAGCGGACATTCTCGCGCCGGGGCAGCCGCGACGGGCAACCGGGCCGGCAGATGACGCCGGTCGTCGCCACGCCATAATAGAAGTCGGGACCATCCTGCGCGGCACCGGACAGGCGGCTCCAGCAGGCATCGAGGTCGAGGTCGGTTCGGGCGGTCATGGCGTCTCTCCGGGTCACGGCGGGAGAATGGCGCGGCGGAAAGGCTTACGCTGCCCCGATCTTGCGCTGCAATTCGCCCCGCCTCACCCCGCCCCCCCCTGAAGGGCGGAGAGGGAGAAGAGGCCCCCTCTCCGCCCGCCTGCGGGGGGAGAGGGCGGGGGGTGAGGTGGGTGCCCTCAGACGAAGGCCGACGGCACTTCCGAGAAGCGCAGGGCCTCGCCGATGGCGGGGCCGGCGACCTCGCCGTCCTGCATGACGACATGGCCGCGGATGATGGTCGCCATCGGCCAGCCGGTGACGGTATCGCCCTCGAACGGGCTCCAGCCGCAGCGGGAGGCCAGCCAGTCGGCGGTGATCACCCGGGTCGCGGCGAGATCGACCAGGGTCAGATCGGCGTCGTAACCGACGGCGATGCGGCCCTTGCCGGCGAGGCCGAAGATGCGCTGCGCGCCGGCGGAGGTAAGGTCCACCACCCGCTCCAGCGTCAGCGCCCCCTTGGCCGCATGGTCGAGCAGCAGGGGCAGCAGGGTCTGCACCCCCGGCATCCCCGACGGGCTGGCGGGATAGGGCTTGGCCTTTTCCTCGGCCGTGTGGGGCGCATGGTCCGAGCCGATGACGTCGACGATGCCGGCCCTGACCGCATCCCACAGGCCGGCACGGTGGTGCTCCTCGCGAATGGGCGGGTTCATCTGGGCATAGGTGCCGAGGCGGCGATAGGCTTCGGGTGCCGCCAGGGTCAGGTGCTGGGGCGTGGTCTCGACCGTCACCAGATCCTTGTGCTGGCCGAGGAACTCCATCTCCTCCGCCGTCGTCACGTGAAGGATGTGGATGCGCCGGCCGTGGCGCCGCGCGATGGCGACGGCGCGTTTCGTCGCCATCATGGCCGAGACCGGATCGCGCCAGTTGCAGTGATCGGCGACATCGCCCGAATCGGCGATGGCGCGGCGCTCCTTCAGGCGGGCCTCGTCCTCGGCGTGGATGGCGATGCGGCGGCGCCCGGTGGTCAGGACCTTTTCCAGCCCCGCGTCCTCGGCGACCAGCAGGGAGCCGGTCGAGGCCCCCATGAACACCTTGATCCCGGCGCAGCCCGGCATGGCTTCCATGGCGGCGAGGGCGCCCATGTTATCCTCGGTCGCGCCGGCATAGAAGGCGTGGTCGCAGAACATGCGGTGATGGGCGCGGCGCAGCTTGTCGTCGAGATCGTCGGGCGTCGTCGTGGAGGGCTTGGTGTTCGGCATCTCGAACACGGCGGTCACCCCGCCCATGACCGCGGCGAGCGAGCCCGAGGCGAGGTCTTCCTTGTGCTCGAGGCCCGGCTCGCGGAAATGCACCTGGGTGTCGATCACGCCGGGCAGGACGTGCAGGCCGGTCGCGTCGACGCGGCGGCCGGCATCGGCCCGCGACAGGTCGCCGATGGCGGCGATGCGGCCGGCGATCACGCCGACGTCGGCGAGGCCGCGACCGTTCTGGTTGACGACCGTGCCGCCCGAAACGACGAGATCGAAAGTCTGAGCCATGCTGGGAAATTCCTGAAACCGGCCGGTCCGTTGACCGGCACCCGAGGGCCGTGCCATCTCTGGAGCCGGATCGAGAGGCACCGAGATGCATATCCTGAACGTCATGCTGGGCAAGAAGGCGGGCGGTGTCGAACAGGCGGCGCTAGACTATCACCGCGCGCTGACCGGGCAAGGCCATCGGGTGACCAATGTCACCCGCCCCGGCGCCTGGGTCGATGCGAAGCTGGACGCGCTGGGCGCCACGCGCCTGTCCCTGCCCCATGTCGCCGAATGGGACCCGCTCGCCGCCTTCCGGCTGCGCCGGACGATGGCGCGCCTCGCGCCGGACGCCGTGATCGCCCATTCCAACCGCGCCCTTGGCCTGTGCCTCGCGGCCTCGCGCGGGCGCTGGCCCGTTCTCGCCGTCACCCATAATTACAGCATCCGCCGCGTCGTGAAGGCGGACGGCGTGCTGTGCATCACCCGCGACCTTTGTACCCGGGTCATCGAACTCGGCGTGGCGCCGGGCCGCGTCTTCCATATTCCGAACATGGTCGAAACCGATGTCCCGGTGAACGATCCGGCGCCGCATCGCCCGCCGGTGATCGGCACCATGGGCCGCTTCGTCGAGAAGAAGGGCTTCGACCTCTATATCGACGCCCTCGCCCTCATGCGCCAGCGAGGCATTGCGTTTCGCGCCATCCTCGGCGGCACGGGCGAATTGGCGGCACAGCTGCACCACCGCGCCATCGCCGCCGGGCTCGGCGATGTTCTCGCCTTTCCGGGCTGGATCGAGGATCGCGACACCTTCTATGCCGGCCTCGATATCTTCTGCCTGCCATCCCGGCACGAGCCCTTCGGCATCGTCGCCATCGAAGCCTTCGCCCATGGCGTCGCCCTGGTCTCGACCGCGAGCGAAGGCCCGCGCGAAATCGTCGATGGCGATAACGGCCTGCTCACCCCGCTCGGCGATGCCGGGGCACTGGCCGAAGCGATGGCGGGCCTGCTGGCCGACGATGCCCGCCGTCGCGCGATCGCGGCGGCAGGGCGCCGCTCGGCGGTCGAGGATTATTCCATGGCCGCCGGGGGCCGGCGGCTGACCGCGGCGCTCGAGACGCTGCTCTCGACCGGCGGCGCCTGAGCTTCCGCCGCCCCGGCCAGCAGGCGCACGGCCTCGACCATGCCGGGGCCGGCGCAGGTCCATAGCCGGTTGGGCACGCCGATCACCCGCATCGCGAAAGGCAGGCGCGCCAGCACCGGGTGATGCAGCACCGCTTCGGCGAGGGCGGGCGCCGCCATGGGTTCCAGGTCCATGACGAGAATATCGGGCCGCAGGCTGGCAACCAGCTCCAGCGGCAGCGCGGTGTAGACCCCAAGCGCGGGATCGGCCCCAAGATTGACCAGCCCGGCCCGGGTCAGCAGCGTGTCGACCAGCGACCCCGCGCCCGAGGTCACGCCGTTCGGGCGCAGCACCAGCGCGCGCAGCGGCCTTGCCCGGGGCGGAATGGCATCGAGCCCCGCACGGATACTTTCGATCATCGCCTCCCCCCGCGCGGACTGGCCGAGGCTGGCGGCGACGTCGCGGATCTGCGCCTCGACCTCCTCGAAGGTGACCGGCACGTCGAGTTCCTTCACCGGCAGCCCGAGATCGCGCAACAGGGCAACGGTGGTGCGTGTCGTGTAACGGCCGGCGATGACGAGATCGGGCCTGAGCCGGACCACATCCTCCGCCTGGCCACGGGTCTGGTGAAAGCCGTTGGCGAGATCGGCGACCGTCGAAATCCGCTGCTCCCGCGCAAGGAAGGAGACGGCGGCGACCTGCTCCCGGTCGGCGAGCCGCAGGACCAGTTCGTCGGCGCAGAGATTCATCGAGACGACGCGCGGCCCGGCGAGGGCTGCCGGCCCAAAGATCAGCAACCCCAGCACGAGGATCAGCCGCCACACGGAAAGCCCTCGGCCGTGCGGTCGAGCGGATCGGGATCGAGGCCGAGACAGACCCGCCGCAACTCGTCCCACAGGGCGAGGCGGCTGAAATCGGGCGGCCGCGCCGGCTTCATATCGGGGGTCAGCAGCGGATTGGGCAGGAACACCGTCATCTGCTGCTCGCCCGCGCCATTGAACAGGCGCAGACCCCAGGACCGTGGTGCCCCGTCGTCCCGCAAGCCGCGATAAAGCTCGGCCCGCGCCGTGCGGCGGTGGCGGGCCAGTTCGGGCGGCGTCGGATGGCGCGGGGTGCCCCTGTTCTCGCCGATGCAGAGGTGGAAATGCCAGCGGCCGAAATCGACGGTCAGATAGCCGTCGAACAGCACGACCTTCTTCGGCGCACGGTCGACCGCGATCTCGAAGACCGCGCCCTGCACGCAAGAACCGAAGACGATCTCGTGCCAGTGTTTCTCGAACAGCAGCTTGCAGAGGTCGAACAGGAAGTCGGCGCCGGTCGGCAGGGGGAAGATTTCCACCTTGCCGTTGCCCGCCTCCTCGACGATGCGTGAGACGGCGGCCATCAGAACGACGCCTTAACGCCGGCATAAGCCGAACGGCCGAGCGAGCCGTAGGAATAGACTTCCTCGTATTCCTCGTCGAACAGGTTCTCGACCCTTGCATAAAGCTCGACATTGTCGACGACCCGGTAGGAGCCGGCCAGATTGACCACGGTGTAACTGTCCATGTCCTGGACTTCGGACGACCAGCTCCTTGTGTAGAGCACGTCCTTGAAGTCGCCGGTGTAGACAAGACCCAGGTTGGCCGACGCCCTGCCTTCGAGGAAACGGTAGCCGATGTCGAGGCTGCCCTGGTTGGCCGGGCGGCGGACCTCGGCCTCGCCCGTCTTGCCGTCGCGGGCGTGGGTGTAGCTGTAGGACAGGCGGACGGTCAGCGCGTCGACCGGCTCGGCCAGCAGCTCGAACTCGACGCCGCGATGGCGCGACGTGGCCGGATCGTTGATCGGCGTGCCGACATAGGAGCCGCTGCCGGCGTCATAGACATAGGTGCTGCCGATCTCGTCCGAGATGCGCTGGTCGAAATAGGTCACGCCCAGGCTCAGCCGGTCGCCGAGCAGGGACTGGTCGATGCCGGCATCCCAGCCCCTGCCCTTTTCGGGCTTCAGGTCGGGATTGCCCTTGTAGCTGCTGCCGTAGCCGTGGAGTTCGTTGATCGTCGGGTTCTTCACGCCCGTGCCGTAGGACAGGCGGAACTTGGTCCCGGTCGGATCGAGATGATAGGCCGCCGTGGCGCGCCAGGTCGTCGCATCCTCGAAGAGGTCATGAACATCGCGGCGTAGGGCGCCCGTGAGGCTGAGGTCGTCGAACAGGCGCAGCTGGTACTGGCCCACAAGGGAATCCTGATCGACCGCCTTCTCGACATAGGAAACGATTTCGTCGCGCTTGTGTTCGGCGGCGAAAGTGACGAGGTGCGATGCGTCGGCGAAGCCGGGCGTCTCGAAGGCATAGTCGGTCTGATAGTCGTAGCGGGTCGTCTCGCCGTGGGACGACGAGGTGACGGCACCGTCGCTCAGGTAGTCGGTGTCGGCACGGAAATGCGCGAGACCGAGCTTGTGGGTCCAGCGGCCTTCGAGCAGCGACAGACGGGCCTGGACGCGGGCGAAGGTCTCGTCACCCCGCGACCCGGCGTTGGCGTCATAGGCGTATTGATAGCGGCTCGTGGTATCGCCGACGCGCAGGCCGAAATCGTCGTAGTCGCCCTTGAAATGGGTATCGCGGAAGACGAGGTCAAAGCCCAGCTGCTTCGAGGGGTCGAAGCTGGCGTTCACGGAAGAGGTAATGCCGCGATAGGCGTCGTCTTCGCCGTTGCCGCGCCATTTCGCGGCGGAGGACGTGCCTTCGGTCGTCGTGCCCGTGGTGCCGGCGCGGATCGAGAAGCCTTCCCCTGCGGCGCTGGCCGAGACGGTGCCGATCAGCGTCCCGCCGCTGCCCCCCTCGATGCTTGTGGTCACGGTCGAGCCGGGCGCGCCTTTCCGCGTGACGATATTGATCACGCCGCCGACCGCGTCGGAGCCGTAAAGCGCGCTCTGAGGCCCGCGCAGCACCTCGATGCGCTCTATGTCGGCGGTCAGCAGATGGCCGAAATCGAATTCGGACGACGACGCCGGGTTGTTGACGACAACACCGTCGATCATCACCAGGGTCTGATTGGCTTCCGAGCCTCTGATGCGCACCTGGGTCTGGTTGCCGATGGTGCCGGTGCGGCTGACCGCGACACCGGGCACGAGACGGAGCGCGTCCGAGACGACGCGGATCTGCTTCGCCTCCAGCTCCTCGGCGGTGATGATGGATAGGGCGCTGCCAACCGCGGTCAGCGGCGTGACCTCGCCCAGATTGGCGCTGACCGAGACTTCGGGCAGAAGCTCGGCCTCTTCCGCCCGGGCGGCGGCGATACCGAGGGTGGCGAGGGAGGCGGTGGCGAGAAGGAACCCGAGCCGTGACATGACGATCCCCTGAAGGCGGGCAGGCGCGCGGCCGCCATTCGGGCGCACGCGTCCTGCCCCGTCCGCGGATGCGGACAGGCGCTACCCCGTCCGCGGATGCGGACAGGCGTTGGACAAAGCGCCGCCTTCGGCCGGATCGCCATCCGGCACGTTACAGAACGGGGCACGTTACGGCAGGAACGGGCAAGGCCCGGCCGGGACGGCGCCTATGGACGCATCACTGCGACGGATTGGGTCCGCTACCCCCGGTTCACCCGACCGGTGGTAAAGTGATGCCCCTGGCGGCAGGTCTCCTGGCTCGCGGATCAGCGTCCTGCACCGTCTTCCCGGCCGGCCCGAAGGCACTCGACCAGTGACTTGAGGTGCGAACTCACCGCTCACAGTTGCGGGGACAGCCACGGCCGGGCGCGACAACGCGCCTTCCGTGTTCCCTTTTAATCCCGGCCTTTGGAGGGCGCGGGAACCGTCAAAGCGGGGCTAATGTCCATCAGCGGCGCATCGACGTCAACGGGCAATCACGCGCCACAAAAAGAAAACCCCGCCGGAGCGGGGTTTTCCATCGGGAATGCCGCCGGTTACTCGGCGGCGACGCCGGGGAACTTGTAATCCTTGAAGTCGTCGCGCAGACGGGTCTTCAGCAGCTTGCCGGTCGCGGTGTGCGGCAGATCGTCGACGAAGACGACGTCGTCGGGCATCCACCACTTGGCGATCTTGCCGGTGAGGAAGGCCATCATCTCGTCCTTGGTGACCTCCTTGCCCGGCTTCCTGACCACGATCAGCAGCGGCCGCTCGTCCCACTTGGGATGGAACACGCCGATAACCGCGGCCTCGGCCACGCTCGGATGGCCGACGGCGGCATTCTCGAGGTCGATCGACGAAATCCATTCGCCGCCCGACTTGATCACGTCCTTGGCCCGGTCGGTGATCTGCATGAAGCCTTCGGGGTCGAGGGTGGCGACGTCGCCGGTGTCGAAGTAACCGTTGTGGTCGAGGATGTTGCCGCCGTCGCCCTTCAGATAGGCACCGGCGATCCAGGGCCCGCGTACCATCAGGTGGCCGAAGGCGACACCGTCGCGCGGCAGCTCGTTGCCGTGATCGTCGGTGATCTTCATGTCGACGCAGAACACCGCGCGGCCCTGCTTGCACTGGATGTCGAGGCGCTTCTCGATCGGCAGCTTGTCCATGCCGGCCTTGAGCGAGCCGAGGGTGCCGAGCGGGCTCATTTCCGTCATGCCCCAGGCATGGCAGACCGAGACACCGTATTTGGTCTCAAAGGTCTCGATCATCGAGCGCGGCGCGGCGGAGCCGCCGATGACGACCCGCTTCAGGGTGGAGAGCTTGCGGTCCTCCTCCTTCTCGAGGTGCTGGAGCAGCATGAGCCAGACCGTCGGCACGGCCGCGGTCATGGTCACGCCCTCGGTTTCCAGCAGCTCGTAGATGCTGGCGCCGTCCATCGCGGCACCGGGCATCACGATCTTGGCGCCGGCCATGGGCGCGCCATAGGGGATCGACCAGGCATTGGCATGGAACATCGGCACGACCGGCAGCACCGCGTCGGACGAGCGCATCCCGAGGGCATCCGCGTTGTTCGCCACCATGGAATGCAGCGCGGTCGAGCGGTGCGAATAGAGCACGCCCTTGGGATTGCCCGTGGTGCCCGAGGTGTAGCAGAGCGAGGAAGCCGTATTCTCGTCGAACTCCGGCCAGACGAAATCGTCGGAAGCTTCCTCGACGATCTCCTCGTAGCAGAGTGCGCCCGGGATCGAGGTCGCCGGCATATGCGCCCGGTCGGTCATGATCACGAAATGCTTCACATTGCCAAGGCGCGGCAGCAGCTTCTCGACCAGCGGCACGAAGGTCAGGTCCATGAACAGGACCTTGTCTTCGGCGTGATTGACGATATAGGCGATCTGGTCCGGGAACAGGCGCGGGTTGATCGTGTGGCAGACCATGCCCTGGCCCGAAATGCCGTACCACAGTTCGAGATGGCGATAGGTGTTCCAGGCCAGCGTGCCAACGACATCGCCGAAACCGACGCCGAGCCGGCCCTTCAGGACATTGGCGAGCTTCCGCGCCCGGCGCTCGCAATCGGCATAGGTGTAGCGATGGATCGGACCCTCGACCGTGCGGGTCACGATCTCCCGGTCCTTGTGGTAAACGGCAGCGAAGGTCAGGAACGACGAAATCAGGAGCGGCCTGTCCTGCATCAATCCACGCATGTTCTCCCCCATCTCTTGTTGTGTGGTGGTGCTCTCTCTCGATCAGCACTTAAGTGTTGCCGGTGCCTTCGTCAACCTGCCCGATTTCGGGGGGCGAAGCCCGCGAACTTTTCAACGCATACGCGATTTCAGGCGAATGATTTCACCGTCCAGGGCGAATTCGCCCCAGCCCCGGTGATGCAGCGTCGACACCCCGGTGAGGGCAGGGTCGAACCAGCTGTGCACCGCCTCGAGGACGAAGAGGTTGAAGCGATCGACCAGGCTGTCGTCGATCACCCGGCATTCGATATTGGCGAGGCAGCCGGCGATCAGCGGCGCCGCCACCAGTTTCGCCGGATGGCTGTCGAGGTGGAAGCGGGCGAATTTGTCCACCTCCCGGCCGGAGCAATTGCCGATCTCCACCACGCGTTCCGCCATGGTGGCGGGCGGCACCGCGATCACGCATTCGCCGGTCTCGCGCAGGGCGGTGAAACTGTGGTCGGCGCCGCTGACGATGCAGGCGATGCGCGGCGGCTCGAATTCCACCATCATGTGCCAGGACATGGTCATGACATTGGCCTTGCCGTCCTGCGCCGTCGCCAGCAGGGCGACCGGGCCGGGCTCCAGCATCTGATAGACCTTGGATGGATGCAGGGTCTTCACGGCGGCCTCCTCGATCTCGAATGGCGCGCCACCATGACCCGGTCAGGACGCCGCGGCTTTGACCCAGGTCAGAAAACGGCGAAGCGCCTCGCCCCTTGTCCGGCCGGGCCGGGTGACCAGCCAATGGCCGTCCGGCGCCGGCACCGACAGGGGAAAGGGCTGGACCAGCCGCCCGGCCGCGAGGTCATCGAGCACGAAATGCCGCGCGGCGAGGGCGACGCCGCGCCCCGCGACCGCCGCCGCCAGGGCCTGCGCCGAGGATTCGAAAGGACGGACCGCCGCCGCCGGCAGATCGGGCACGCCCGCCGCCGCCAGCCACAGGGCCCAATCCCCCGCCCGCTCCGGCACATCGACGACAAGGCGGGCGAGATGCCGCAGGTCGGCCGGCACCCGTAGCCCAGGCGCGAGGCCGGGGGCGACGACCGGCGCCATGTCTTCGACCAGCAGGGCTTCGGCGGCGAGGCCGGGCCAATCGCCCGCGTCCCGGCCAAGAGCGATGGCGAGATCGGCGCTGCCGTCGCGCAGCCGCGCGACCGGATCGGACGCCGTCGCCAGCCGCAGGTCGATCCCCGGATGCAGCGCCTCGAAACCACCCAGCCGGGGGATCAGCCAGCGCATGGCGAAACTGGGCAGCACCGCGACGGTCAGGCCCCGCGTCGTCTCCCGCGCCGCGAGATCGACCGCCTCGCGCAACTGGCTGAAAGCCTGGCTCAGGCGTGGCAGGACCAGGGCACCCGTCGCCGTCGGCACCAGCCGCCCCCTGTCGCGGACGAACAGCGGCTGGCCGAGATCGGCCTCGAGCAGGCGCAGCTGCTGGCTCACCGCCGGCTGGCTGACACCGAGGGCGCGGGCCGCGGCGGCGACACCGCCATGGCGATGCACCGCTTCGGCGGCCTGCAAGGCCTTGAGGGGCGGAAGGCGGCGGGACATGGCAAGAACATTAGATTTTCTTATGATATCCGCACAAGCCCCTATTGGACGGTCCTTGCTTTCGGCGCGATCTTCAGCGGCCGAAAGGAATGTCCCCGATGATTGCCTTATGGATTCCGCTGACCGTGACCGCCGCCGCGCTGCAGACCCTGCGCACGGCCCAGCAGAAGCGCCTGACCGGCGTCATCGGCCAGAACGGCGCTCATTTCGCCCGCTATTTCTATGGCGCGCCGCTGGCTGCCCTCTTGCTGGCGGGCCTCGCCGGGCAGGGCGCGCCCCTGCCCGCGCCGGGGGCCGATTTCTTTCTCTATGCCCTGCTGGGCGGCATTCCGCAGATCGTCGCCACCGGCTGCCTGATCCATGCCTATACGCTGCGCAATTTCGCCGTCGCCACCACCTTCTCCAAGACCGAGACGATCCAGGCCGCCGTGCTGTCGCTGGCGGTGCTGGGCGAGGGCCTGAGTCCCGGCGGCTGGGCCGCCATCGCCATCGGCTTCCGCGGCCTCGTCCTGCTGACGACGGCGCGGCGCAGCGGCGGCACCATCCCGCTGACCGAGGCCTGGCGGGAGCCGGCGACGGTTTACGGCCTCGCGTCCGGCTTCTTCTTCGCCCTTTCGGGCATCGGCATCCGCTCGGCCGCCCTGTCGCTGCCGTCGGGCGACAGTCTGATCCGGGCCGTGACCACGCTCTGCGCGATCACGGCGATGCAGACCGTGCTGATGGGCCTCTATCTGCTCGCCGCCGACCGCAAGGCATTGAAGGGCGCGCTCGGCTTCGCGCGAAAGCCGGCGGCCAGCGTCGGGATCATGTCGGTGGTCGGCTCCTTCGGCTGGTTCCTCGCCATGACGCTGGAGCCCGTCGCCCATGTCCGCGCCCTCGCCCAGGTGGAAATCGTCTTTTCCATCGCCATGTCGATCCTGGTTTTCCGCGAGCGGCCGGTCCGCCGGGAATATGCCGGGGCGGCGCTGATCGTCGCCAGCGTGCTCTTACTGCTATTGGCTAGGTGATTTCTTTGGCCGCAGGCGCTATGGTCCGCGCCGCCTTACGCTTTTTTTGAACCGGGGACCATCATGGATATCAGCAAGGTTTCGATCGGCAAGAATCCGCCCGACGACATCAACGTCGTGATCGAAATTCCGCAGGGCGGCGTGCCGGTAAAATACGAACTGGACAAGGAATCGGGCGCGCTCTTCGTCGACCGCTTCCTGCACACCGCCATGTACTACCCGGGCAACTACGGCTTCATCCCGCACACCAAGTCGGGCGACGGCGATCCGGCGGATGTGATCGTGATCGGCCAGTCGCCGGTCGCCGCCGCCTCGATCATCCGCGCGCGCCCGATCGGCGCCCTCCTCATGGAAGACGAAGCCGGCGCCGACGAGAAGATCATCGCCGTCCCCGTCGACAAGCTGCATCCCTTCTACAAGGACGTGAAGTCCTACGCCGACCTGCCGGACATCCTGTGCGAGCAGATCGCCCATTTCTTCCAGCACTACAAGGATCTGGAAAAGGGCAAGTGGGTGACCATCGTGAAGTGGGTCGGCCCGGAAGAGGCCAAGGCGCTCATTCTCGAAGCGATCGAACGGGCAAAGTAAGACGGCGGCGCATGTTGCGCCGCACCCAATTTACCTTTCGATGCGAAATCGCATGATGGGGGTGCCGGCAACGGCACCCCTTTTCATTTGCGCATGACGCCCCTCGCCTTAGACCAAGGAGAAGGTTGCGCACCCCGGCAGGCTCCACTACCTCTGCGACCAGATCGCGGCGTATAGTGCCCGCAGGCGATCGCCGGACCCTTTGGATCGACAAGAAAGCCAAGACCAATGACCAAGGCATCGGTGCCAGGCGGTATTCCCACCGGCATGGATCTCATGCAGAACCCCCGCCTGAACAAGGGCACGGCCTTCACCGAGGCGGAGCGCGAGGCTTTCGGCCTGATCGGCCTGATGCCCGAGGGGATCGACACCGAGGAAAACCGCCTGAAGCGCATCATGCTGCAGCTGGCGAAGAAGTCGACCGACATGGGCCGCTACATCTTCCTGCAGTCCCTCGCCGACAACGACCGCACCCTGTTCTACAAGACGATCATGTCGGACCCGGTCCGCTTCATGCCCATCGTCTACACGCCGACCGTGGGCGCCGCCTGCCAGACCTACGGCCACATCATGCGCCGGCCGAAGGGCATCTATCTCGGCATCAACCGCAAGGGCCGCATCGCCGAGATCCTGCGCCACTGGCCGGAGAAGGACATCCGCTTCATCGTCGTGACCGACGGCGAGCGCATCCTCGGCCTTGGCGATCTCGGCACCAACGGCATGGGCATTCCGATCGGCAAGCTGAACCTCTATACCGCCTGCGCCGGCGTGCCGCCGCGCATGACCTTGCCCGTCATGATCGACGTCGGCACCAATAACGAGGCTCTGCTGCGCGACCCGCTCTACATGGGCCTGAAACAGTCCCGCGTGCGCGGCAAGGACTATGACGACTTCCTCGAGGAATTCGTCCAGGCGGTGCAGGAAGTCTTCCCGCGCTGCTGCATCCAGTTCGAGGATTTCGCCAATGTGAACGCGGTGCCGCTGCTCGAGCGGTATCGCAATCGGGTGAGCTGCTTCAACGACGACATCCAGGGCACCGCCGGTGTCGCCGTCGCGGGCGTGCTCGCCGCGCTGCGCATCACCGGCAAGCCGCTGACCGAGCAGCGATTCCTGTTCCTTGGCGCCGGCTCGGCCGGCACCGGCATCGCCAATCTGTTGTCGCAGGTCATGCATCAGGCCGGCCTGCCGCTGGAGGAGGCGCGCGCCCGCTGCCACCTCTTCGACATCGAGGGCCTCGTCGTCGAGAGCCGCAACGATCTCGCCAGCTTCCAGCGCCCCTTCGCCCACAAGGGCGAGCAGCTGCGCAGCTTCGCCGAGGCGATCGAGGCCCTGAAGCCGACCGGCATCATCGGCGTCTCCGCCGTCGCCAAGGCCTTCACTCAGGAAGTGATCGAGGCAATGGCCCGCCTGAACGAGCGGCCGATCGTCTTCCCCTATTCCAACCCGACCAGTCACGCCGAATGCACGGCGGAAGAAGCCTACAAATGGTCGGAAGGAAGGGCGATCTTCGCCTCCGGCAGCCCCTTCCCGCCGGTGCGCATCGGCGACAAGACGCTGGTGCCCGGCCAGGGCAACAATGTCTATATCTTCCCGGCGGTCGGCCTCGCGGTCTATGCGACCGAGGCCAGCCGCGTGACCGACGGCATGTTCATCACCGCCGCCCGCGCCGTCGCGGAGCAGGTGACGCAAGCCGACCTCGACGCCGGCCTGATCTATCCGCCGCTCTCGGGTATTCTCGAAGCCTCGGTCCAGGTCGCGGTGAAGGTCGCCGCCGAAATCTTCAAGGAAGGCCAGGCCCGCGTGCCCGAGCCGGAAGATATCGAACTCTACATCCGCTCGCGCATGTGGCGCCCCAGCTACAAGCAGCTGCTGTAGGGCGGCTTTCCACAAAATCGTCGCCCCGGCGAAGGCCGGGGCCTTGTGACGAGAAGGGGTAAAAGCCTCTTCGGCGGTCAGCCGGGCGGCAGGCCCTCTGGCGCCGGCCCGCCGGTCGCCCAGTCCAGCAATTCGACCGTGTGCAGCACGGGCAGGGCGCCGTGCAGCCCGATCTGGGTCATGCAGCCGATATTGCCGGCGGCGATCAGCGGCGCGCCGGTCGCGGCGAGGGCGGCGGCCTTGTTGGCGCCCAATGGCGCCGACAAGCCGGGTTGCAGCATGTTGTAGGTCCCGGCCGAGCCGCAGCAGAGGTGCGGATCGACCGGCTCGCGCAACGCAAAGCCCGCGCGGGCGAGCAGGCGTTTCGGCGCCGTCACCCGCTGGCCGTGGCGCAGCGAACAGGCATCGTGATAGGCGATGGCGCGCCCGGCGGCGACACCGGTGGGCGCGAGGTCCACGCCGTCCAGCACTTCGCTGACATCCCGGGCGAGGGCGGCGAGGCGGGCGGCCAGGGCGGCGCGCGCCGGGTCGTCCTTCAGCAGATGGCCGTAATCCTTCACCGTGGTGCCGCAGCCGCTGGCTGTGACGATCACCGCGTCGAGCGTGTCGATCTGCCCGGCGAGGGCGTCCACGACAGCGCCGGCCATGGCCCGTGCCTTCTCGTCCTTGCCCATGTGCAGCGGCAGGGCGCCGCAACAACCCGCCTCGGGCACCACCACCTCGATGCCGTGCCGGGTCAGCAGGCGGACCGCCGCGTCATCGACAGCGGGCCGCAGCACCGGCTGGATGCAGCCCGTCAGCAGGGCAACGCGTAGCCGCCGGGGCCCCTGCGCCGGGTGGCGCTGGCCGGGCCGTACCACGGTCGGCGGCGGCAGTTTCGCGGGGATCAGGGTGCCGAGCGCGCCAAGGCGCCCGGGCAGACGCCGCACCACGGGCGCGAACAGGAAGCCGGCCAGCAGGGCGAGACGGAAACGCCGCCGCCCCGGCAGGGCAAGGGCGAGCAGGTCGCGGATCAGCCGGTCCACGAACCCGCGCGGTGCCGTCGCCTCGACATGAGCCTTGCCGTGTTCCACCAGCCGGCCATAATCGACGCCGGACGGACAGGTGCTCATGCAGTTGAGGCAGCCGAGGCAGCGGTCGAGATGGTCGCGCACCGTCTCGTCCGCCGGGCGGTCGGCCTCGAACATTTCCTTCATCAGGTAGATGCGGCCGCGCGGCCCGTCCAGCTCGTCGCCGGTCAGCAGATAAGTCGGGCAGGTCGCGGTGCAGAAGCCGCAATGGACGCATTTGCGCAGGATTTCGTCGATCTCGGCGATGGCGGGATCGGCCAGACGCTCGGGCGTGAAACTGGTGCGCATCAGTTCGGCCCCGAAATACCGGACCCCAGGATGCCGGGGTTCAGGATGCCGGCGGGATCGAAGGCGGCGCGGATGCGTGCTTCGAGCGCGGCGAGGCCGGCCGGCGGCGGCTCGAAGGCCGGCACCTGCGCCTTGATCGCCGCGGGGGCGCGCACCAGCGTGGCATGGCCGCCCAGCGCCTGCACACGGGGCCGGATGATCGCCGCCCCGGCATCGGCGAGCGGCGGCACCGCCAGCCACAGGCGCCCGCCCGCCCAGTCGGCGAACCAGCGAAGACCGGGGATCGAGGTGGCGAGGTCGGCGGCGAGGCTGCAGCCCGCGGCCGGCGGCACCGACAGGCGCCACAGCGCCCGCGCACCGTCCGGCAACAGTCCGGCGATGTCGCGGATGGCGACCCAGGTCTCGTCCGAGTCCGGGCCGTCGATGGCCTCGACGGGGGCGATGTCGCCGACCAGCGTCTGCAGGTCCGCCAGCCGTTCGTCGAGCGCGACCGAGGGCCCGTCGAAGCGGACGAGGACCGCGGCGGCCGCCAGCGGGTGGCGGGTGCGCACCGCGACCTCGGCCGGCAGATAGGCGATGGCCAGCGGCTCCAGCGCGGAGCCGGAAATCCGCTGCATCAGGCGCCCCGCCGCCGCCGGATCGAGATCGAGCAGGGCCGCCGTCACCGTGGCCGGCGCCCGGCCGGCGACGCGCAGCGTGAGCCTGGTCATGGCGGCGAGCGTGCCGAAGGAGCCGGCCATGAGCTTGGGCAGGTCGTAACCCGTTACATTTTTGACGACGCGGCCGCCGGCCTTGAAAATCTCGCCCCGGCCGGTCACGGCTTCCACCCCCAGCAGATGATCGCGCGCGGCGCCCGCCCGCGGCCGCCCGGGCCCGGACAGATTGGCCGCGATGGCGCCGCCGACGGTGCCAAGGCCCGGCGCCTCGCCGAAAACGGGGCCGATATCGGGTGGATCGAAGGCGAGGCGCTGGCCTTCCTCGGCGAGCGCCGCCTGCACGGTGGCGAGCGGCGTCGCCGGGCCGAGGGTAATCACCTGTTCCGCCGGCTCATATCGCTCGATCCCGGAAAAGGCGGAGAGGTCGAGCACGGCATCGGCGACGACCGGATGGCCGAAGCCGGCCTTGGTGCCGCCGCCGACCAGATGCAGCCGGGTGCCCGCGGCGTGGGCCCGTTCGATGACGCCGGCCAGACGCTCGGCGGAGGTCGGTTGGAAGCGTTCCATCGTCAGAACCTCGGCAGTTCGGGAAAGCGCAGCTTGCCGCCCGAGACATGCAGGCGGCCCAGCTCGGCGCAGCGGTGAAGCACGGGAAAGACCTTGCCCGGGTTCAGCAGCCCGGCGGGATCGAAGGCGCATTTCAGGCGCTGCTGCACGGCGAGATCAGTCTCGTCGAACATCTCGCCCATCAGGTCGCGTTTCTCGATGCCGACGCCGTGTTCACCGGTCAGCACGCCGCCGACGGCGACGCAGGCGCGCAGAATGTCGGCGCCGAAGGCTTCCGCCTTGTCAAGCTCGCCCGGGATATTGGCGTCATAGAGGATCAGCGGGTGCAGGTTGCCGTCGCCCGCGTGAAAGACGTTGGCGCAGCGCAGCCCGTAATGGGCCGAGAGTTCGGCGATCTTCGTCAGGATTTCGGACAGGCGGGCGCGGGGGATGGTGCCATCCATGCACAGATAATCGGGCGAGATGCGGCCGACGGCGGGAAAGGCCGATTTCCGTCCGGCCCAGAAGCCTAGGCGTTCCGCGTCGTCCCGGGTGCGGCGCAGGCTGCGCGCGCCCGCCGCATTGAGGAGGGCGGCAACCTCGTCCATCTGTGCCTCGACCTCGCCGGCCGGGCCGTCGAGCTCGACGATCAAAAGGGCGGCTGCCTCGCGCGGGTAACCGGGGTGGCAGAAATCCTCGGCGGCATTGATGGCGAGACTGTCCATCATCTCGATCCCGCCGGGCACGATGCCGGCGCCGATGATGGCGCCGACCGCCGCCCCCGCCGCCTCGACCGTGTCGAACCCCGCGAGAAGCGCGCCAATGCCCTGCGGCTTCGGCGTCAGGCGGACCGTGACTTCGGTGACGACGCCAAGCAGGCCTTCCGAGCCGGTGATGACGCCGAGCAGATCGTAGCCCGGCCCGTCCAGCGCCTTGCCGCCGCCAAGGCGGATCACCGTGCCGTCGATCAGCACCATTTCAAGACCAAGGAGATTATGCGTGGTCAGGCCATATTTCAGGCAATGCACGCCGCCCGAATTCTCGGCCACATTGCCGCCGATGGTGCAGGCGATCTGGCTCGACGGATCGGGGGCGTAGAAGAAGCCGTCCGCCTCCACCGCCTTGGTCAGGGCGAGATTGGTCACGCCCGGCTGCGCCGTCAGGCAACGGTTGGCGAGGTCGATGTCGAGAATGCGGTTGAAGCGGGCGAGGCTGAGCACGATGCCATCCTCGAGCGGCAGCGCCCCGCCGGACAGCGAGGTGCCGGCGCCGCGCGGCACCACCTTGACCTTCCGCCGGTGGCAGAGCGCGAGCACGGCCGAGACCTCCGCCGTCGTCCGCGGCAGGACGACCGCCAGCGGCCGCTGGACATAGGCGGTCAGGGCATCGCATTCATAGGGGCCGAGAGCGGAGGCTGCCGAGATCACGGCATCGGCCGGCAGCAACCGGCCCAGTTCCGCGACCAGCGCCGCCCTTTCCCCCATCACCGCCTTGTCGGCAGCCGGCATGATCAGAGCCATCGCTCACCTCCCGGCACAGGATGGCAGGTCGCCGCGCTGTTGCAAGTCTGCGACGCGGATGATCCCGGGGCGCAAGTGCATCCAATATGGCGTTAATTACAGAAGAAACCGGCGCAATTTTATGTCGCTATAGCCCGGACGATCCATCGTAAGGACTCCATGTGACCGCCGGAAGAGCATTCCCGCGCGCGAAAGGCCGCATCATTTCCGCGCCGACCCTCGGCCTTGCGGCGATGGTGGCGCTCGGCCTCGCGGCGGCACCGCCGGCCCTGGCGGAAACCCTGGTGGTTTCGGGCGTGCCGCTGGAATTGTCCGCGCCGTCCGGTTATTGCCGCCTGTCGCCCGACGTGCCCACCGAAGCCGCCGTCGCCCGGCAGCTTGCGCAGGCGGAAAAGGACACGCTGCGGCCGGCCCTCGCCTTCGCCGATTGTCTGGAGCTGGAAGACTGGCGCGCCGGCAGGCGCCGCGACCTGACCACCCTCGGCCAGATCGGCGGTCAGGTGGTCGGCGGCGAAGTGCAGCGGGCGGACAGCATTCCGGTCTTTTTCCGCGATCTGCGCGGCCGCCTGCCCCGGCTTTCCGCCGCCGAGGCCGTCGCCCTGCCCGGGCAGGACGGGCTGCTGGTCGAAGGCGCCGGCTTCGCCGTGCATGGCGGCCTTGTGGAGCGCGGCCGGGCGGCCGAATTGCATCTGGGGGCGACCACGGTCATCGGCGGCGCCATCGTCGAGATCAGCATTTATATGCCCGCCAGCCCGACCGGGGCGGACAATGCCGCCCGCCTCGCCGAGGGCGCGGGCAGCCTCGCCCAGGGCACGGGCGAGATGCTGGCGATGAACGATGTCTTCGACGAGGCGGAAAAACCGTCGAACTACAATCAGGCCGGCAGCCTCAACCAGCTCACCGCCATCGTCGCCGGACTCAGCCTGATTTCGCTGCTGGGCATCCGCTCGCTCTGGCTGCTGTTGCGCGCGCCGCGTCGCCGTCAGGTCTGATCGCGCCCTGTCTCAGGCTTAGCCATCTCAGGCGTGGCCGCAGATCAGGCCGTGTGAAGACGATCTTTCCTCCGTCCCCTTGCCCCGACCCAGACGCTTCCACGCCTGTTCGTGGAAGAAGAAGACCACCGTGTTCACGGCGGGCTCCACCAGCGCGACGCCGGTCGCGATCTGGACCGAGCCGGTGAAGGCATAGGTCACGGCGAAGCCGACGCTGAAGTGCAGCAGGGCGAAAGTCGCTGTCTTTGCCAGATCCCGAGCCATGGTCGACACCTTTCCTCGTCCAAACCGCCGTATTGCGAATTATTATCAATAAATTTTCAGGCAGGCAAGGCGGAATTTGCGATTGGCTCGCAAAAACAGAGAGGGCGCGGCGATGTGGCTCGCCGCGCCCTCTGAAACCGGTTCCGATGGCGCCGGGGATCAGTTCTGATCGGCGAGATGGCCAAACAGGTCGTATTCGCCCGCCTCGTCGACGGTCACGCGGACGATCTCGCCCGGGCGCAGGCGCCGGGTCGGTTCCTCGACGATGACATTGCCGTCGATTTCCGGCGCATCGGCGTGCGAGCGGCAGATCGCGCCGTCCTCGGGGTCGATCTCGTCGACGATCACCTCGAGGGTGCGGCCGACCTTGGCGTCGAGCTTGGCCATGGAGATTTCCTGCTGGACAGCCATGAAGCGGTTCCAGCGTTCCTCCTTCACCTCTTCCGGGACGGCACCGGGCAGGTCGTTGGCCGGCGCGCCGTCGACCGCCTCGTAACGGAAGCAGCCGACCCGGTCGAGCTGCGCTTCCTTCAGCCAGTCGAGCAGGAGGGAGAAATCCTCCTCGGTCTCGCCGGGGAAGCCGACGATGAAGGTCGAACGGATGGCGATATCGGGCACGTCGCGGCGCCAGGCGGCGAGGCGCTGCAGCACCTTTTCCTGATTGCCCGGGCGGCGCATCGCCTTCAGCACGGTCGGCGAAGCGTGCTGGAACGGAATGTCGAGATAGGGCAGCACCTTGCCCTCGGCCATCAGGGGGATGACGTCGTCGACATGCGGGTAAGGATAGACATAGTGCAGCCGCACCCAGGCGCCCAGTTCGCCCAGCGCCCCGGCGAGATCGGTCATATGCGCCCGCCGCTCGCGCCCACGCCATTCCGCGCCCTTGTGGCGCAGGTCGACGCCGTAAGCCGACGTGTCCTGGCTGATCACCAGCAATTCGCGCACGCCGCCGTTCACCAGATTCTCGGCCTCGCGCAGCACCTCGTCGATCGGGCGGGAGACGAGATCGCCGCGCAGGTGCGGGATGATGCAGAAGGAACAGCGGTGATTGCAGCCTTCCGAAATCTTCAAGTAAGCGTAATGGCGCGGCGTCAGCTTGACCCCCGCCGCCGGCACCAGGTCGACGAAGGGATCGTGGCGCGGCGGCACCACCTGATGCACAGCCGACATCACCTGTTCGTAGCGGTGCGGGCCGGTAACGGCCAGCACGCTCGGGTACTGCTCGAGGATGAGGTCGGGCGTCGCGCCGAGGCAGCCGGTGACGATCACCTTGCCGTTCTCGTTCAGCGCCTCGCCAATGGCTTCCAGCGATTCCGCCCGCGCGCTGTCGAGAAAGCCGCAGGTGTTCACGACGACGACATCGGCACCGGCGTAATCGGGGCTGATGTCGTAACCCTCGGCCTTCAGCTGGGTCAGGATGCGTTCGGAATCGACCAGCGCCTTGGGACAGCCCAGGGAGACGAGACCGACTTTCGGGCCGGCCCGGGACACGCTGGTCGGGGGCACGGCGACGGATTTGGACATGGATTTTCTCAGGGTACGGTTCTGACCGCCTTTATGGGTGCTGGCGGCCGGTTCCGCAAGGGGCGCCGCCGTCAGGTAACGGTCAGCAACGGCCCCTAGGCTGCGCCCCGGTTGTAGCAAGGCCGGTTCCGATGCGTTTGTTGCTGCTCGAAGATGAAGACACGCTTGCCGGCCTCGTCGCCGCCGGCCTCGGCCAGGCCGGCTTCAGCGTCGACCGCGCCGCCAGCCTCGCCGAGGCCGGGGACATGGCCGGACTTTACGATTACGACGCCATGATCTTCGACCGCGGCCTGCCGGATGGCGATGCCCTTGGCCTGCTGCGCGATTTGCGGCGGCGGAAATGCGCGGTCCCTGTCCTTGTGCTGACCGCGCGCGACGCGGTCGAGGACCGGATCGAAGGCCTGAACACCGGTGCCGACGATTATCTGGCCAAGCCCTTCGCCCTGAGCGAACTGGTCGCCCGATTGCGCGCCCTGCTGCGCCGGCCCGCGCTTTCGGTATCGCCGCTGATCGGCCTTGGCAATCTGCTGTTCGACCCGGGCGAGCGGGTGGCGAGCGCCGACGGGCGGCCGCTGTCCCTGTCCCCCCTTGAATGCAATGCGCTGGAAATCCTGCTGCGCCGGTCGGGCAAGGTCGTGCGCCGCGCCCAGCTCGAACATGGCCTCTACGACGCTGACACGATCATCGGCTCCAACACCATCGAGGTGTTGATGCACCGGCTGCGCCGCAAGCTGGAGCTGGCGCAATGCGACTGCATGATCGTGACCGTGCGTGGCCTCGGCTACCTGCTGCAGCCCGCCTCATGAGGTATCCGTCGCTTCAGCGCCGGCTGGCCCTGCGCATCGGCGCCCTGTTTCTGGTGACCATGATCGCCGGCATCGGCTTCGCCATCTTCCGTATCCAGGCGGTCGGTCCCGCCTTCGACCGCTTGAGCCTGAAGACCCAGCTCGACACGCTGGCCGCCGACCTGCCCGCGGGCGCGCCCCCGGCCTATTCGGGTGGCGAGACCGCGCCCATTTTCGCCGTCTGGGACGAGAGCGGACGGGCCATCGCCCGGTCGCCCGGGGCCGATGCCGCCGGCATCGCCGCCCGCCTGCCGGCCAAGGGCGAGGGCTTCTTCCAGTACCGCCCGCCCGCGACCGGCCCCGACCGCCCGGTCATGCGCGACGGCCTCGCCGCCCATCGCACGGTCGGCGGCCAACCGCTGATCGTCGCCGTGATCGAAGGGCTGAATCCAGACGATGAACTGCTGGGCCTGATGGCGGACGAGGCGACGGACGATCTGCTCTTCGTCGGCATCCCCTTCACCCTGATCGCCGGCCTGATCGGTGTCGCCACCCTGCGCGGCAGCCTCGCCGTCGTTTCCGAAGTCTCGAACACCGCGCGCGCCATCGGCCCTTCGGCACCCGGCCTTCGCCTCGACCGGCCGGGTATTCCGCGCGAACTGCTGCCCCTCGTGCAGGCGGTCGATGGCATGGTCGACCGGCTGGAAGCCGCCATCGAAAGCCAGCGCCGTTTCACCGCCGAGGCGGCGCATCAGTTGCGCACCCCCCTCGCCATCGCCGTCGCCCGCCTCGACCAGGCCGGCGCCGACGCAGGCCCCCTCGCCGCCGGCCTGCGCGGCGATCTCGACCGGCTGGAGCGGCTGGTGCGGCAGATGCTGGCCGCCGCGCGGGCCGAGGCCGGTCTCTATGCCGGGCCCGCCGAATCGCTTCAGGTGCGCGCCCTCGCCGAAGACGCGGTCGAGGCCCTGCTGCCACTTGCCTTCTCGCTCGGCGTCGAATTGGGCATCGAGGGCCGGGACGACTTCGCCCTGACCGGCAATCGCGCCGCCCTGCACGGCATGATCGCCAACCTGATCGAGAATGCCCTGGAACACAGCCCGCGCGGCGCCGCTGTCGATATCGCCATCGACGATCACGCCATCAGCGTCGCCGACAGCGGCCCGGGCGTTCCGGCCGAGCTGCGCACGCGCATCTTCGAGCGCTTCTGGTCCGGCACCAAGCCGGGCGGCCGTCAGGGCAGCGGCCTTGGCCTCGTCATCGCTTCCGCCATCGCCCGCCAGCACGGTGCCGACCTGAGCGTCGGCGATCGACCGGGCGGGGGGGCTGTTTTCACTGTAGACTGGAACCCGTCAGCAAAGGACCGACCATGACCTCTCGCCTTCCGATACCCGCCGCCGTGAAACTGATGCATTGGACCGTCGTCCTGCTCATCGTCGCCTTGTTCGGCATCGCCTGGAGCATCGACAGCTTCGAGGCCGGGCCATTCAAGACCGGCCTCATCGACCTGCACCGGTCCCTCGGCCTTGTCGTCTTCGTGCTGGCGCTGATCCGGCCGGTGCTGCGCTTCGCCCTCGGCGGGGTCGAATCGGCCGGCAACGGGCTGACCGATCTGGCCGCCAAGGGTCTTCACCTCGCGCTTTATGCCGCGCTCATCGTGATGCCGATCGCGGGCTGGGTCGCGACCAACGCGAACGGCGGGTCGGCCCTGCTGTTCGGCATTCCCGTGCCCGATCTCGTCGCCAAGGACGAGGGCATGGCCGATCTCGCCTTCGGCGCCCATGAAGTGCTGGGCAATCTGATCGTGATCGCCGTCGGCCTGCATGTCGCCGCCGCCCTGTGGCACCACTTCGTCCAGCGCGACGACGTGCTGCGCCGCATGTTGCCCGGCCGCTCGTAAGGTCGGCGTAAGGGGGCGTCGGCCAGTCTCCCGTCCAGCCCATCCGTGAGGATGCGTTTGGAAGGAAGACCTGATGCGTTTCATCGTGCTCATGCTGGCGCTGGCCGGCGCCACCCCTGCCTTCGCCGATTGCGCCGCCGATATTTCGGCGGCAAAGGCCGCCGCCGCCGGCATGACCGACAAGGACAAGGCCCAGGAACTGACCACCCTGGTCGACCGCGCCAATCTGGAACTCACCGCGGAACATGACGAGCGGGAATGCCGCGACATCATGAAAGACGCCTCGAAGCTGATGAACTGATCGGCGAAGGGGCACAGATCATGAAATCCCTGTCATTCCTCGCAGGGGGCATCGCCCTCCTCGCGCCACTCGCCGCTTTCGCTGACGGCAGCTTTCCGATGCTGAACTCGGAAACCTCGCTGGAGGTCCAGAACGACGGCATCGTCCGCAACAGCGACAAGGCGACCGGCACTTACGACGACATGCACCTGAAGGTGGAACAGGAAACCGGCCTGTTCCTGACCCCGGAATTCGGCATCAAGTCCCAGCTGGTGCTGGAGCCCCTGATGACCCCGGACGGCGACCGTTTCTTCGCCAACAACGGGCTCTATCTCGAACAGCTCTATGCCCAGTACCGCACCGATGTCGCCGGCATCTATGCCGGCAAGTTCGATCCGCTGTTCGGCCGCGCCTATGACAATGCCCCCGGCATCTACGGCACGGATTTCGCGGGCGACTACGAACTGACCGAGGCGGACGGCGTCGGCGGCATCGCCGATTTCGGCAATGATCGGGTCGGTCACTACGAGCTGAAGGCCGCGGCCTTCACCCTCGACACCACCTTCCTGTCGGAAAGCCTGTTCACCCGGCCCAATGGCACCAATCCGCGCACCGACCGGCCGCGCCGCTTCACCCGCGATCAGGGCGGTCTCTACAACACCGGAGATCTCAATAATTTCACCGCCGACGTGAACATGTTCGGCCTCGCCGCGATCCCCGATCTGACCGCCTATGTCAGTTTCGAATCGCTCGGCAACGGCACGCCGGGCGCGGCGCGCCAGACCGGCGTCGCGGCTGGCGCCGAATATGCGATCGACCTCGGCGACGATGTCAGCCTGGTGCCGCGCGGCGAATACGCCCATTTCGACAATGTCGACGGCGACAAGGCGACCAATGCCGATTATGTCACCGCCTCGGTCGAACTCGACAAGGGGCCGTGGGACGTCGCCGTGATCGGCGGCATCCGCAAGTTCAATTCGACCGACCCCGCGGCCGACTATACCGATCACCTGCGCGAAATCTCGGCCGGTTACACCTTCGAGAATGGCATGAAGCTGGAAGTGAGCGCGGCCGGCGAGAGCGACGCCGGCACCGACGCGACCCTGATCGGCGCCAAACTGTCGTGGTCGCTGCGTAACCCCTGAGATTTTCCCCTCGCCCTCTCACCCCCCGGGGGCGAGGGGGAACCCTCAGGCACCGGGAGAAATGGCCTCTACCCGGTAGGAGAATTCGCGGGTCTCGCCCGGCGCCACCAGAAAGACGCCGGGCTTGTCCGCGAATTCACCATCGAAACCGAGCGGACTGGCGAAACCCGCCCACGGCTCGATGCAGAGCCAGCCGGCCCCCGGCTTCATCCACAGGCCGAGCTGCCCGAAGCCCGCCCAGGAAAAACGGATCGCCCGCCCCGGCCCGCCAAACACGAGCCCCCGGCTGACCGGCGCATCGAGGATCAGGGCATCGTCGACGAAAAGCGCGTCCGCCAGATCGAGGCGACGGCCCCGGATCGGCGTTTCGTGCAAGGTGGGCGACAGCAAGCCCCCTTCGAGACGGCGCACCGGCGCCGGCTCCGCCTCGTCGAACAGCAGATGATGCGCCGTCTTGGCCGCGCCGGGATCGAGCGGCCACAGGAAGGCGGGATGGGCACCGACCGAGGCGGGCAGAACCTCGCCCCCCGGATTGCCGACCTCATAGGTGACACTCAGCCCCGAAGCGTCGATCCGGTAGACGAGATCGAGGGTGAAGGCGAAGGGATAGCGCGCCCTTGTTTCATCGTCGTCGCTCAGGCGGAGGCGGCAATGATCAACGCCCGCCTCGATCACCGTGAAATCCCGGTCGCGGGCGAAGCCGTGCTGGCCGAAGCTGTAGACCTGCCCGCCATGGCGCAGGCGGTCTCCGGCCAGCTTGCCGACGATGGGAAACAGGTTCGGGGCATGGCGGCGCCAGGGGTCCGTCGCCGGCCACAGGATATCGCCCCAGCCCCGATACGAGAGGGCGGCGAGTTCGGCGCCGAAGCGCAGGATGCGGGCCGACCAGGGGCCGGCGGCGATGTCGATCGTCTCGGTCATGACCTCATGTTTAAGCCGCCGCCCCTTGCGAAGAAAGGGGGCAAGGGGTGTTGGCAGGCGGTGCGCCGCCTTCTATAAGCGCTGCATGTCCGCCCGCCCCGCCGATCCTGTCCATGTCCTGCGCGAAACCTTCGGTTTCGAGGCCTTCCGGGGCCGGCAGGCGGAGATCGTCGCCCATGTCGTCGGCGGGGGCGATTGCCTCGTCGTCATGCCGACGGGCGGCGGCAAATCCCTGTGCTATCAGGTGCCGGCGCTGTGCCGGCCGGGTGTCGGCATCGTCGTCTCGCCCCTCATTGCCCTGATGCAGGATCAGGTCGAGGCGCTGCGCCAGCTGGGCGTGCGCGCCGCCGCGCTGAATTCCGCCCTCGACGCCGCCGAGGCAAGGCAGGTCGAGCGGGCGCTGCGTGCCGGCGAACTCGACCTTCTCTATGTCGCGCCGGAGCGGCTGCTGACCGAGCGGTTCCTCGACTTGCTCGACGAATCGCCGCTGGCGCTTTTCGCCATCGACGAGGCGCATTGCGTCTCGCAATGGGGCCATGATTTCCGGCCGGAATATCTGCAGCTCGAAGTGCTGCACCGGCGCTATCCTTCGGTGCCGCGCATCGCCCTGACCGCGACCGCCGACGGGCCGACCCGGCGCGACATCGCCGCCCGCCTCGGCATCGAGGACGCGCCCCTGTTCCTCGCCGGCTTCGACCGGCCGAACATCCGCTATACGGTGACGCCGAAGCTGGAGCCCCGCGCCGCCCTGAAACGCTTCCTCGACAGCCGTAAAGGCGAGGCCGGCATCATCTACTGCATGAGCCGGGCCAAGGTCGAGACCATGGCCGAATGGTGCCAGGCCCAGGGCTACCCCGCCCTGCCTTATCACGCCGGCCTCGACCGCGCGGTGCGGGCGAAGAACCACGATCGCTTCCTGAAGGAAGACGGCGTGATCATGGTCGCGACCATCGCCTTCGGCATGGGCATCGACAAGCCGGACGTCCGCTTCGTCGTCCACCTCGATCTGCCGAAAACGATCGAGGCCTATTATCAGGAAACCGGCCGCGCCGGGCGCGACGGCCTGCCCTCGGAAGCCCTGCTGTTCTATGGCATCGAGGATGTCGCGCGGCTGCGCCAGCTGATGGCCGGCTCCGACGCGGGCGAGGATCACAAGCGGGTGGAGCGCAGCAAGCTCGAAGCCCTGCTCGGCTTTTGCGAGACCGCCCATTGCCGGCGTCAGGTCCTGCTGTCCTATTTCGGCGAGACCGACACCAAGCCCTGCGGCAATTGCGATACCTGCCTGTCGCCGGTGAAGACCCGCGATGGCACGGAAGATGCGCAGAAGGTCCTGTCCTGCCTCTACCGCACCGGCCAGCGTTATGGCGCGGTCCATGTCATCGACGTGCTGACCGGCCATGAGACCGAGAAGGTGAAGAGCCAGGGTCACAACGAGATCAAGACCTTCGGCGCCGGCAAGGACAAGCCCGCCAGCCATTGGCGCAGCGTGATCCGCCAGCTCGCCGCCCTCGGCCTCCTCGAGGTCGATCTGGAGCGGCACGGCGCCCTCGTCCTCAATGGCGATTCCTGGCCCGTGCTGCGGGGCGAGCGCAAGGTCGAATTGCGCGACGAGCCCGCCCCCGTCGCGGCGCCGAGGCGCGGTACGAAGCGCGGCCCGGTGGAGCGCCCGGCGGAAGACAGCGCGGCGGGCAGCCTGTTCGGCGCCCTGCGCGCCCTTCGCCTCGAACTCGCCAAGGAACAGGGCGTCGCGCCCTATGTCATCTTCCACGATACGACGCTGATCGCCCTCGCCGAGCGGCGGCCGCTGGACCATTACAGTTTCGCCATGATCCCCGGCGTCGGTCAGGCCAAGCTGGAGCGCTATGCCGACCGCTTCATCGACGTGATCGAACACTTCGACGACTGAGGCGCGGCACCGTGCCGCTTTGTGCCGGGCGCCGGTGGGTCTAGGCTGCGCCGACGTAACAGGGACGATACCCCATGAACGCCCGCCAGATCCTCCTCCTGCCCTTTCAGGCGCTGGCCGTCGCGACCGGCGCCAAATCCTTCGCCGGCAATCCGGTGATCGGCAGCGCCTTTCTGAACCGGCTCGGGCTTCATGTCGTCCGGGTGGTGCTGGCGGACCGGGTCATGGCCTTCCGCCGCCTGCTGCTGGCCGCCCTGGTCGCGCCGGAAGACCGGGACGCCCTGCGCCGCGACGGTTTCATCCTGAAAACCGATTTCCTGCCGGCGGAGGATTTCGCCGCGCTGGAGGCCGAGGTGCGGGCGATGAACGAGCCCGCCCGCGAATGCCATCAGGGCGACACGATCACCTGGCGCGTGCTGCTCGACGCCGAGACACTGGCGCGCCTGCCCGCCACCCGCCGCCTGATCGAGGATCGGCGCTATCGCGGGCTTCTGTCCTATGTCGCCGGGCGCTTCCGGGTGCCGGGTCACTGGGTGCAGAACATCCGGGCCGGCCTGCTGCCCGGCCGGCCCGATCCGCAGACCAATATCCATGCCGACACGTTCCAGCCGACCATGAAGGCCTGGCTGTTCCTCGATGACGTGGACGAAAGCAACGGCCCCTTCACCTATGTCCCCGGCTCGCAGCGGGTGACCTGGCAGCGGCTGAAATACGAATACCGGCGCAGCATCACCGAGGCAAAATCGACCGACAGCTATTCCGCCCGCGGCTCCTTCCGGGTGGCGGAGGCCGATCTTCCCGCCCTCGGCCTGCCGGCGCCCAAGGCGTTTTCGGTCCGGAAGAACACGCTGGTCGTGGCCGATACGGTCGGCCTGCACCGGCGGGGCGATTCGACCTTACGCCCGTCGAGCCGGCTGGAAATCTGGTCGATGTGCCGGACCAACCCGTTCAATCCCCTGCCCGGCCTGCCCTTCCGCATTCTCGACCGGGTCGACCTCGCGCTTTACCGCGCCTTTCTCACCCTGCAGGACCGGAAGGCGGCGAAGCGCGGCACCCTGCCGAGCTGGCGTCTCGTGCCCAAGCGCGAGGGTGGCGGGTCATAGCGGCTCGATCCTCGTTACCCGGGTGAAGAGCCGGGCCACCGTCTCCGGCCGCAGGGGCAGCTGAACACTGCCGCCGGCCTGCCAGAGGGCGATCTGGTCCATCGCCGTCGTGCTGCCGAACCAGCCGTCCTGCCCGCCCAGAAGACAGACGAAATGACCGTCCTCGTCACCGAGGTCGGCGAGATGGCGGACGGCGGCGCCGAAGCCGACATGATGGCGCCCGCAGGCCAGGCCGAAGGCCGCCTTGGCCACAGTGTCGTTGCCGCCCGGCGAGGACAGATCGGCGGCGCGGAAGTAGCGGCCGATGCGCGGCAGGCCGGACAGGAAATGACCCGGGCGCAGCCGGTGAATATCGCCCCAGACCGTGCCCGGCGGCAGGCGGCGGGCGGCCTTGGCCAGGGCCTTCTCGAAGGCCGGGACCAGGGTCTCGCGCGGCAGGGCTTGCAAATCCTCGGCGATCAGGCGGCGCGACTGGCGCAGGGCGTCATAGGCGGCGCGCTGTAGCGGCCCGGTAGCGCGCCGCGCGAGGAGGGCCAGCGTCACCTCGAAGGCCGCCGCGCCCGCGCTGCCCGCGTCGTAAGCGCCGTTCCAGCCGGCGATCAGGTCGAACAGGCGCTGCGCCGCCGGCTTTCGCCCGCTGCCGGCGCCAAGGTCCAGCAACAGGTCGCGTAGCGCAAGCGCCGGGGCATGGACGACATCGCGCTGGATGCGGCGCAGGTCGTCCGGGCCGATCCGGTCCCGCGCCGCCAGCAGCTGGGCGATCCGCTCCGCCCGGTCGCGGGGGGCGAAGAAATGCCCGATGGCGATACCGCCCGGCGGCGGCGGCTCGTTGGCCGAGACGACGACGCCCTTCGCCGGATCGAGGCTGGAGGGTAAGTCGCGTCCCCGCGCAAGATCCGCCAGCGGCCAGGCGGCGGCCGGCGGCAGCACGAGGTCGGCGGGATCGCCGGCCCGCAGGCGGGGAACGTGAACGGCCCGCAGGTGGCCGATCCGGCCGTCCCGCCCGGCGTGGGTGATGTTGAGGCCGGGCAGCGCGAAACCGTCGAGCGCGGCGCGGAAATCCTCCGCCGTGCGGGCCCGCGCCGCCGCCAGCATGGCGGTGAATTCCTCGCCCGCGCCGTGGCCGGTCCAGCGCAGGGCGAGGGTCGATTTCGACGCCAGCAAAGGCCCGTCCGAGACGATGGGGCCGAGGGCACAGCGCCGCAGCGGCAGCACCCGGTCGCGCCCCCCGCGCACGCGGAAGACCTCCGTCGTCGTCTCGATGGGCAGGTCGGCGGCATCGAACAGGTCGCTGGTCTGGGCATAGAGATTGGTGCCGCCCCAGGCCAAGTTCCGGTTACGCCCGACCGGGAAGAACGGCAGGCCCGGCATCATCAGACCGGCGGCATGAAATCCGGGCGACGCCACACCGACCGCCATAACGGGGCTCGGCAGGCCGATGGCGAGATGAGGGTCGCTGGCGATGAGACCGGCGCCGCTTTCCGTGCGCTTGCCCGATACGGCGAAGGAATTGCTGCCGAGCCCGGCGCGCCCGCCGAGAAGGGCACCCGCGCCATCGACCGCGGGCGCGGAGATGCCCGCCGCCTTCAGCCGGCGCCACAGCGCGGCCCATTCGTCGCCGGGCAGCCGGTCCCGCGCCTTGAGCAGGCGGCCCCACGACAGCCAATGCGAATCCGCCGCCATCAGCCGGCTGTAGGCGAGGAAATCGGCCAGGTTCCACGGCTCCCGCCCGATGGCGAGAGGGGCGCATTCGGGCGGCAGCTCGCCGCCGTTCATCAGCTGGTGATTGTAACCTTCAAGAAAACACCCGATCAGGCGGCGGGTTTCCGCCGGCATCGCGGCGATGGTCGCGGGGCCCGCGTCGCGAAAACCGAACAGGCGCAAGGAACGGTCGAGACCGAGCGCCAGCGGCCCCGCCATTTCCGCCACCCGGCCAAGGGCGACCCGGCGCATGATCTCGATCTGGCCGAGGCGGAGATGGGCATGGACGAGGCCAAGGCCGGTGAACAGGTCCGCGTCCGTTTCCGCCTCGATGACGGGGATCTGCCGTTCGTCCCAGCGGATGTTCAGCGGCCGGGCAAGGGGCGCGGTGCGTGCCACCAAGGCCAGCCGGGCGTCGAGCGCCAGCCGGCGGGGCGGGGTGGAAAACATG
The DNA here is from genome assembly GCF_003173035.1 of Zavarzinia aquatilis. Classification (GTDB taxonomy): domain Bacteria; phylum Pseudomonadota; class Alphaproteobacteria; order Zavarziniales; family Zavarziniaceae; genus Zavarzinia; species Zavarzinia aquatilis. The sequence goes on along the minus strand of NZ_QGLE01000009.1, from coordinate 152,499 downwards.
GTACGCAACACGAGGGCCGTGCCGACGACGGCCCCCCACAGTTTTTCCATGACGCAACGCTCCGAACGCAACCACGAAGCCGTGGCGGCCGAGCGTCGGGAAGGATGCCGGCGTCAGCTCGCCTTGATGTAGCGTCCATCCTGATAGATCAGGGGCGCGATGTCGCCGAAAAGTCGAACCTCGTCGACCTTGCCGACAAAGATCGTGTGGGTGCCATAGATCATCAGGGCGTCGACGGTGCAGAAGATATTGGCCTGGGCATCGGTCAGAAAGGGCACGCCCGTTTCGTTGTCCGACCATTCCCCGGCGGTGAAGCGGGCCGCGCCCTGCAGCTTGCCGCCAAAGGCGCCGGCGACCTCGGCATGGGCATCCTTCAGCAGGTTCACGCAGAAGCGGGTGCCGCTGGCCATCACGGGGTGCAGGCTGGCGCTCTGGTTCACGCAGACGAGGATGGCCGGTGGATCGGTGGTCACCGAGGTGACGGCCGTCGCGGTCATGCCTTGGCGCTCGCCACCCTCGCCGGTCGAGATGATCGTGACGGTGGCCGCCAGGCGGCGCATCGCGCCCTTGAAGGCGGCGACGAGTTCGGCGGGGGGCTGTACGGGGGCTTCGGCCATGGAATTCGGTCCTCGGATACTGTCGGCGCGGTGCGGGGCACCCTGCCGCTCGTCTCAATAGAGCCGAATTTGGCCCTGCGTCGCAAGTTCGCCATCGTCTGCTTGGGGGAGATGAAGGGGCGCCGGATGCTTAGTCCTAACAGACGATGCCGCCCCCCGCCCCCCGCACCCATGATCCGGCCAAAGCCTGGAGGTCGCGTCTTCGCGGCCTTGGCGCACGAAGACACGGGAAGGATCGAGACATGGACGGAAGCAGCGACGTCAATCTGCAGGTACCCACGGCGGCGGACATGGTGGCGCGGGCGCGCGCCCTCGTCCCCGTCCTGCGCGAACGCGCGGCGGAAACCGAGAAGCAGCGCCGCGTGCTCGACGAGACCATCGCCGACTTCCAGGCCGCCGGCCTGTTCCGCATCCTGCAGCCCAAGCGCTGGGGCGGCTATGAAATGCACCCGGGCGTGTTCTTCGACGTGCTGATGACCCTCGCCGAGGGCGACATGTCGTCGGCCTGGTGCTACGGCGTGATCGGCTGCCACAACTGGCAGATGGCGCTGTTCGACGATCAGGCGGCGCAGGATGTCTGGGGTCAGGACACCTCGGTCCTCATCTCCTCGACCTATATGATGGTCGGCAAGGCCATGCCGGTCGAGGGCGGTTACCGCTTCTCGGGCCGCTGGCGCTTCTCGTCGGGCTGCGAGCATTGCGACTGGATCTTCCTCGGCGGCATGGTCGATCCCGACAGCGGCAACATGGACGCGCGCACCTTCCTGCTGCCGCGCAAGGACTACAAGATCGTCGACACCTGGGACACCCACGGCCTGCGCGGCACCGGCAGCCATGACATCGTGGTCGAGGATGTCTTCATCCCCGAATATCGCACCCACAAGATGGCCGACGCCCTGATGTGCATGAGCCCGGGCAATGCCATCAACACCTCGCCGATCTACCGGATGCCCTTCGCCCAGGTCTTCATCCGCTCGGTCTCGACCTCGACCATCGGCGCCCTGCAGGCGATGATCGACGCCTTCATCAAATACGCGGCGAAGCGCGTGACCGTGACCGGCGCCAAGACGGCGGAAGACGCGACGGCGCAGCTCGTCATCGCCGAGACCCTGTCGGCCATCGACGAGATGAAAGTCCTCCTCCACCGCAACATCGGCAAGATGTACGACGACGCGGTGAAGGGCGAATTCACCACGATCGAGGAACGCATGATGTATCGCTTCCAGTCGGCCGACGTGCCGGAGCGCTGCATCAACCTCGCCCAGCGCATCTTCAAGGCGGGCGGCGGCGCCGCGGTGTTCAACGGCCTGCCCTTCTCGCGCATCTTCCGCGACATTTCGACCGGCAAGGCCCATGCCGCCAACCAGTCGGATTCGATCGGGCGCAACTGGGGCGGCGTGCTGCTGGGTCTCGACAACAAGGACTTCTTCATCTGATCCTTGCCGCCCCCGGCCCCGCGCCGGGGGCATTCCTCAAGACTTAGGGCCGGGCCGGAACCATGCAGCCGCTGCAGTATCACTCCCTGAAAATCGCCGCCATCGTCGAGGAGACGCCGGATGCCCGGTCCGTCGTCTTCGAGGTGGGCGAGTCCTTGCGCGAGCGTTTCGCCTACAAGCCCGGCCAGTTCCTCACCCTTCGCATCGGCGAGGGCGAGTCCGCGGTCGCCCGCTGCTATTCCCTCGCCTCGTCGCCCTTCACCGGGGAAGCGCACAAGGTCACGGTGAAGCGGGTCGCGGGCGGCCGCGCCTCCAACTGGGTGTGTGACGCCTTGCGTGTCGGCGATACCGTCGACGTACTGCCCCCGGCGGGCGTCTTCACGCCGAAGACCCTCAATCGCGACCTGCTGCTCTTCGCCGGTGGCAGCGGCGTGACGCCGGTCATGTCGATCCTGAAGTCCGCCCTGCTGAAGGGCCAGGGCCACATCGTCCTCGTCTATGCCAACAGGGACGAGAAGTCGGTGATCTTCGCCGCCGAACTGCGCCGCCTCGCCGCCGACAACCCCGGCCGGCTGACCGTGCTGCACTGGCTGGAATCGGTGCAAGGCCTGCCCTCGCCCGAACAGATCGCCGCCCTCGTCCAGCCCTATGCGCCGACGCATGACGCCTTCATCTGCGGCCCGGGGCCGTTCATGGACGGCGTCACCGCCGCGCTCAACGCCCTCGGGGTCGAGCGGGGCCGGATCCATCTCGAGAAATTCATCTCGCTCGACGGCGATCCCATCGCCGCCGTCGCCGCCATCGAGGCCGCCGCCAAGGCGGCCGAAAGCGGCCCCCGCGCGGAAGCCGAGATCGTGCTGGACGGCGAGACCCATGTGATCGCCTGGCCGACCGCGCGCCACCTGCTCGACATCATGCTCGAGGCCGGCATCCAGGCCCCTCACTCCTGCCGCATGGGCAGCTGCAGCGCCTGCATGTGCAAGCTGGAAGCGGGCGAGGTGAAGATGTCGAAGAACAGCGTTCTCGACAAGACCGACCTCGCCGAGGGCTGGATTCTCGCCTGCCAGGCCCTGCCGCTGACCGACAAGGTGAAAGTCGCCTTCCCCGAATAGGTCTGCCTTCGCCGTAGTCCATGCAGACGATGATCGGCTTGCCCGTTCGTCTAGGGTCAGGGAACGAGAAGGGTAACGGCCCGATAGGGCGCAAGACCCGAACAAGACGGTGGAGGAAAGCGTGTCGATCCGGGAATTGGGTTATGTCGTCGTCGGCTCGACCGACAATGCCAAGTGGCGGCAGTTCGCGACCGAAGTGCTCGGCCTGATGGCCGAGGATGCGCCGGACGGTCGCCTGCACCTGAAAATGGATGCGCGCCGCTTCCGCTTCCTGATCCTGCCCGCCGCCGAGGATGGCCTGATCGCCTCGGGCTGGGAAGTGCAGGACCAGATCGCCTATCGCACCGCGCGCGAGACCCTCGCCAGCAAGGGCGTGGAGATTACCGATGGCAGCGCCGAAGACGCCGCCATCCGCTATGTCCAGGAATTCTTCACCTTCGCCGATCCCTCGGGCAACAAGCATGAAGTCTACTGGGGTCCGATCTCCGACTTCGCGCGCTTCCAGTCGCCGATCGGCGTCTCGGGCTTCGTGACCGAGGGCATGGGTCTTGGCCATGTCGTGCTGCCGGCGCCCTTCGCCTTCGAGGAAACCCACAAGTTCTGGACCGAGGTCGCGGAATTCGGCCTGTCCGACATCCTGAAGATTTCCATGCTGCCGGGGATGCCGCCGCTGCGCATCCAGTTCTATCACTGCAACCCGCGTCAGCATTCCCTCGCCCTCGCGGAAATGCCGAGCCCGGCCAATTGCATCCATGTGATGATCGAGGTCGACAGCATCGACGAGGTCGGCCGCGCCCTCGACCGCGTGGCGCAATATCAGGTGCCGGTGGTGATGAGCCTCGGCCGTCACGTCAACGACGACATGATTTCCTTCTACATCGTCACCCCGGGCAACTTCGCCCTCGAATATGGCTGGGGCGGCGTGGTGAAGGACTGGACCAACCATCAGGTGTTCGAGACGACGACGCCGAGCCACTGGGGCCACCGCCTCGGCGGCTGATACGGTTTGAGCACCCGGGTCCCGCCTCCTGGGTGACCAAGGGCGGGGGCGTATCGTCGGTCAACGGTCTTTTCGAGCCTCGGTCGATGCCGGCGATACCCCCCGATCCTGCGCCAATGCTCATTGGAAGCAGGCAAGGGCGCGGATTAGATTGGCAAAAAAGGCGCGCCTGTCACGAACACGCGGCCGTCCGCGCGGCAAAGCCGCCGGCAGGGGGAGGAGAGCGGCTAGATGGCCAGGAAATCTTTGGGCATTCTCATGGCGATGCTGATCGGCGTCATCGCCGTCTACGCCTTCTACCCGCGCAGCCTGCCCCACTTCCCCGCGACCGAGACCAACCCGACGCGCCTGCGCATCAACGGGATCGCCATGATCGGCGAGCGGCTGATCGCCGTCGGTGAAAGCGGTCACATCCTGATCAGCGACGATACCGGCCAACACTGGCGCGACGCGCGCATCGGGCCGGGCGCCGGCATCACGAGGCTGGACGCCACCCTGACCCAGGTCGCGGCCGTGGGCGGCAAGATCGCGCTGGCCGTCGGCCATGACGGTGTCGTCCTGCGCAGCGACGATGCGGGCGAGACCTGGACCCCGGTGCGGGCCGAAGCCGAATCCTCCGATCCGCTGTTCGCGGTCTGCCGCACCAGCACGGGTACGATCATCGCCGCCGGCAGTTTCGGCCGCCTGCTGCGCTCGACCGACGACGGCGCCAGTTTCGAGCCGGTCGCCGTCGACCTGCCGGACGAGCCGCATCTGAACGGCATCGCCTGCGCCGACGACGGCAAGGCCATGATCGCCGGCGAAATGGCGCAGGTGCTGCGCAGCCGGGACGGCGGCGCGACCTGGGACATGGTGCAGCTGCCCTACAACGGCTCGCTCTATGGTGTCGTGCAGGCGGGCCCCTCGCGCTGGGTCGCCTTCGGCCTGCTCGGCCATGTCTTCGGCACCGACGATTTCGGCGACAGCTGGAGCGAGATCAAGACCGGCGCCGAAACCTCGCTGTTCGGCGGCCTGAAGACCGCCGACGGGCGCGTCGTCCTCCTCGGTCAGGGCAGCACCGTACTGGTCTCGACCGATGGCGGAAAGAGCTTCGGCATCGAGCGCATCGGCGGCCGCGACAGCCTCGTCGCGGGCATCGAGATCGCGCCGGGCCGCCTGATGCTGGGCGGCGAAAAGGGAATTTCCGAACTGACGCTGGGCCGCACCGTCGCGGCGCTGGCCGGGGGACAGTGACATGGCCGGAACTCATTCGCACGCCGCCCCCCGCACATCGGGCCAGCGCCTGGTCGAGGCCTGTTCCAATCTCCTGCTGCGCCTGCGCTTCGTCGTTCTCGTGCTCGCCATCGGCATCACCGGCTTCCTCGGCTACGAGGCGCGCAACATCCAGCTCGATCCCGGCTTCCTGAAGCTGATCCCGAGCCATCATCCCTTCATGCAGGACTTCATGAAGTACGCCACCATCTTCCCCGGTCACAACCGGGTGGTGCTGAACATGCACTGGAAGGGTGACGGCGACATGTACAACAAGACCTTCATGACCGAGATGGAGAAACTGGCCAGCGACGTCTTCTTCCTGCCCGACGTCGACCGCACCCGCGTAACCTCGCTGTTCTCGCCGACCGTCCGCTTCACCAAGGTGACGGAAGAAGGCTTCATCGGCGCCCCCATCATCCCCGAGACCTTCACCAAGACCGACGAGCAGCTGGCGCAGGTGCGCCGCAACGTCGAGGACGCGGGCATCATCGGCCGCTACGTCGGCAACGACGGCCGCGACGCCATGATCATGTTCGAGGTGCAGGAATATTCCGGCGGCCAGCCGGTGCGGGTGAACTACTACGAACTCGCCAACAAGCTCGACGAGCTGCGCGCCAAATACGAGAGCGCGGACATCGAGGTGAACGTCATCGGCTTCGTGATGATCGTCGGCGCCATCGTCGACGGCCTGCTCGGCGTCATCGCCTTCTTCGGCATTTCCTTCCTGATCACCACCGCCCTTCTCTATCTCTACTGCCGCTCGTGGAAGCTCACCGGCCTGTCGCTGGTCGTCGCCATGCTGCCGGTGATCTGGCTGGGCGGGCTGCTGCCCATGGTCGGCGCCGGCATCGACCCGATCTCGATCCTGGTGCCCTTCCTCATCTTCTCGATCGGCGTGTCCCACGCCGTGCAGATGACCAATGCCTGGAAGCAGTCGGTCCTCGGCGGCGACAGTTCGATCCATGCCTCGCGCAAGGCGTTCCAGGCGCTGTTCGTGCCGGGCAGCCTCGCGCTCATCACCAATGGCCTCGGCTTCCTGGTCATCATGCGCATCCAGATCGACATCGTGCGCGAACTGGGCATGACCGCCTCGATGGGCGTGATGCTGATGATCGTCACCAACAAGATGATCCTGCCGGTGCTGCTGTCGCTCATCACCCTCGAGCCTTCGGCCCGCAAGCGCGCCCATGCCGTCGACGACGGCGAGGAAGTGCGGAAGTCCTGGTGGGCGCTGTCCCTGCTGGCGACGCGAAAGCCCGCGGCCGTCGTCTTCGCCATCTCGGCCGCGCTTGCCGCCTTGTCCGCCGTCTATGCGCGCGACCTGAAGACCGGCGACGTCGGCCAGGGCGCGCCGGAACTCTGGCCGTCCGACCGCTATAATGTCGATAACGGCGCGATCCTGTCGCGTTACGACATCGGCACCGACATATTGACCGTGATCGTCGAAACGACCGGCTTCTCCGAAGCCTGTCTCGATCATTCGGTGATGACCGCGGTCGACCGTTTCGACCTCTATGCCCGGGGCATCAACGGCGTCCAGTCGGTGCTGTCGGTGCCCGCCATCGGCAAGATGGTGATCGCCGGCATGAACGAGGGCAACCCGCGCTGGGCCGGCCTGCCGCGCAGTTCGCAGGGGCTGGCGGTCGGCGGCTATGCCTATAATCCGGACATCGGCCTCAACACCGAGGGCTGCCAGGCGATGAAGGTCGACATCTTCCTGAAGAACCACGACGGCGCCCTGGTCGCCCATGTGGTCGAGGAAGTGAAGCGCTTCCTCGACGCCGAGAAGACGCCGGGCGTCACCTTCCGCCTCGCCTTCGGCAATGTCGGCGTCGCCGCCGCCACCAACGAGGCGGTGGAGGAAGCCGAGCTCGAGATGCTACTGTCGATCTTCGGCGCGATCTCGCTGCTCTGTTTCCTCACCTTCCGCAGCGTGCAGGCGGTGATCTGCATCATCGTGCCGCTGACCATCGTCTCGATCTTCTGCAACGCGCTGATGGCGCGGCTCGGCATCGGGCTGAAGGTCTCGACCCTGCCGGTGATCGCGCTCGGGGTTGGCGTCGGTGTCGATTACGGCATCTATATCTACGAGCGCCTGATCCACGAGATGCGCCACGAGGGCCGCCCCCTGCGCCAGGCCTTCTACGAGGCGATGAAGCAGCGCGGCACCGCCGCCCTGTTCACCGCCATCACCATGTCGGTCGGCGTCTTCACCTGGGCTTTCTCGGCGCTGAAGTTCCAGGCCGACATGGGCATCCTGCTGTCCTTCATGTTCCTGGTGAATGTCTTCGGGGCGATTTTCCTGCTGCCCGCCCTCGCCGCCTGGTTGTTGCCGGAAAAGGGCTACGCCCGGCACCGCGCGGCCGAACCCGTGGTCGACCGGGCGGTGGCACAGAGCCGCTGACACCGCATTAACCATCTGAAATCAAATGAAATTCGGGGCGCTGCGGCGCCCCGAATGCTGTCGGCAACAGGCCGTTTCCATACGTCAACAATCATAGTCTGCATGGACCATGCGGCCCCTCCCCTTTGGGGCGATGGTTCAACTCAAATTGGTGTGAAGCCAATGAACATCGGAGGATCCCCGTGAGCGCCAAGTCGCCCATTCCCGTCGGAAAATTCCTGCAGCTCGCTTCCGGGCACAAGCTGCATTACCACGAAGTGGGCACGCCCTCGGCCGATCGTCCCAGCATCCTGTGCCTGCATGGCTCGGGCCCCGGCGCTTCCGGCTACTCGAATTTCAAGGGCAACATGGCCGCCTTCGGCGCCGCCGGTTACCATGTGATCGTGCCCGACTATCTCGGCTATGGCCTGTCGGACAAGCCCGAGACCATCGAATATTCGACCGATACCCATGTCCCGGTGATCCGCGAGCTGGTCGATGCCTGCGGCGTGACCAAAGTGGTTCCCATCGGCAATTCTCTGGGCGGCGCCATTTCGCTGCAGTTCACCCTGACCTATCCCGAGATCGTGCCGAAGCTGATCCTGATGGCCCCCGGCGGCCTGCAGGAGCCGCAGGAATACGCCTTCTCGATGCCGGGCGTGCTGCGCATGCTGCAGTTCATTTCCAGCCGGCCCTTCGCGATCGAGGATTTCCGCGACCTGCTGGGCCATCTCGTGTTCGATCCGAAGCACATCACCGATGAAGCGGTGGCGGAACGCTGGCCGGTCGCCCTCGAACAGCCGATCCCGGTCTATGCCAGCATGAAGGTCGGCGTCTATGCCGATCGCCTGCACGAGCTGAAGTGCCCGGTGCTCGCCTTCTGGGGCACCCACGACAAGTTCCTGCCGGTCGCCCATGCCTCGATCCTGGCGGATCGCTGCCCGCAGGCCAAGGTGATCATCTCCAACCAGTGCGGGCACTGGGTGATGATCGAGGACGCGGATTATTTCAACGCCGAATGCCTCGGCTTCCTCGAGCGCCCCGGTCTCTGAAGGCCGCGAGGTTTCCCCTCGGTTGGGGATGATTTCGCGCTTCTGGTGCAAGTTCCCATGGGTGCCGCAATGGGCGCCTGATTAAATTGCGAACAAATATGTCGGTGCCCAAGGCGCCGCGCGAAAAGGCTAGGGGGATATCATGGGGGGGTGGTCGAGGCGCATCGGGTCCGGCAGACGCAAGGCGGCGCTGCCGTTCGTGGCCGGGGTCGGCATTGTTTCGGGCATTCTCGGCGCGGGCAGCTTCGCCCTCGCCGAAGTGATCGAGTTCGACAATGGCGCCAGTCTGTCCGTCAACATGACGACGGCCTATTCCATCGGCGTCCGGGCCGAGGACCCCAGCCCCAAATCCCGCGACCCCGAGACCGAATACGCCACGGTCTATATCCTGCCGCAGATCCCGCTGCTGCCCACGCTGCAGGTCGGCACCGAGACGCCGAAGGTCTATAACTTCGACGATCCGAACCGGAATTTCAAACGCGGCGACCTGATCACCAACGCCTTCAGCGCCCTCGCCGAAGCCAACTTCAAATATGAAGACTTCGGCTTCAAGATGAGCGGCAACGCCTTCTACGATTTCGTCTACCACAGCGGCAATTCGAACGACGAAGCCTATCCCAACGGCATCAACAAATACGAAGGCCCGCCCGACGAATTCGTCGGCGGCACGCGCTATGCCAACGGCGGCCGTTTCCGCCTGCTCGACGCCTTTGCCTATGGCACTTTCGACATCGGCGAGACCAGCCTGTCCCTGCGCGTCGGCAATCAGGTCGTCGCCTGGGGCGAGAGCCTGTTCTTCGGCAATATCTCCTTCAGCCAGGGCGTCGCCGACGCGACCCGCGCCAACAGCCCGGCGGCGGAGGTGAAGGACATCCTGCTGCCGTCGCCGCAGGTCTCGATGAACTGGGGCGTGACCGACCGGCTGTCGTTCATCGGCTACTATCAGTTCGACTGGGAGAACACGCAGCTCGACGGCATCGGCTCCTATTTCAGCCGCGCCGATCTGGTCGGCCCGGGCGCCGAATTCGCCTATGGCTCGGTCAATCCCTTCCCGAGCGTGATCCAGCAATACGCCTCGGCCTGTACCCTGAGCGCCAGCATCCCCAACTGCGACACGCTGGCCATCCCGCAGCCGATCGCCCAGCTGCTGTCCGACATCCTGAGCCAGAACGTGCTCGGCGTCGGCAATCCGGACGACCAGCGCTTCGACGTGCCCGTCGCCGGCGAGAAGAAGCCGAACAACGCGGCGCAATGGGGCATGGGTCTGACCTACATGCTGACCGACGCGATCAACACCGGCTTCTACTTCATCAAGTATCACGAGAAGAATCCGCTGCCGGTGCTCGAAATCTCGACCCCGCGCACGGACATGTTCCGCAAAGGCACCGTCGTCGGCGCCGTCACCAATACGCTGTGCACCCTGCTCGGCCAGGATTGCAGCGGCATGAACGCGCAGATCACCCAGGGGGTGGACGATATCGTCGGCGCCGTCGCGCCGCTCTATCTGCCCTATTCCTCGACCATCACCTATTTCGACGATGTGAAGCTCTATGGCATGAGCGCGTCGACCTCGATCGGCGCGGTCAACTTCGGCTTCGACTTCGCCTATCGCCAGGACGCACCCATGCTGGTCGATGGCCGCATCTCGGGCATCAAGGCGCCGCAGCCGGTGCGCGGCGACATCTGGCAGGCCAATCTGAACGCGCTCTACATCCTCGGCTCGTCCGATTTCTGGGACTCGCTGACCCTGATCGGCGAAGTGAGCGTGAACCACGTCGTGCGCCACGACACGCTTTATCTCTACGACGCCGACGGCAATCCGCTGCAGGACGGTAACGGCAACAACATCAACGAATTCAACCAGCTCTCGGGCGACGAGACCTCGTGGGGCTTCCAGGGCCTCGCCGAATTCGCCTACACGGACATCTTCCCGGGCGGCTGGGACATGTTCATCCCCGTGACCTTCGGCGTTGCCTTCGGCAATCCGGCCTACAGCGGCTCGCTCGGCGCGCTGTCGGGCGCGGGCGACATGCGCGCCTCGCTCGGGGTCAAGCTGCGCTACCTCAACAATCTCGAGATCAGCGTCGCCTACAACGCCTTCTTCGGCGACTACGACACCATCAACCGTCCGCTGGTCGACCGCGACTACGCCATCGCGACGGTCAAATACACGTTCTGAAGAAACGGGAGGAGAAACACCATGGATCGCAGAAGCTTCGTCGGGGGCGTGGGCGCTGCCGCGCTGCTGGCCGCCATGCCGAAGATCGCCCTGGCCAAGGCCGCACCGGACGAGATCGCCAAGCTCGGCACCACGCTGACGCCGATCGGCGCGATCAAGGAAGGCAATGCCGACGGCTCCATCGCGCCCTGGTCGGGCAAATGGCTGGGCACGCCGCCGGGCATCTCCTTCGCCGGCACCGGCTCGCCGCTGGCCGATCCCTATGCCGGGGAAAAGCCGCTGTTCACCATCACGGCGCAGAACGCCGCGCAATATGCCGACAAGCTGTCCGCCGGCCAGCAGGCGATGTTCAAGCGTTACCCGGATACGTTCAAGATGCACGTCTACCCGTGCCATCGCGACTTCCGCTACAGCGACTGGACCCACGAGCAGATCAAGCAGAACGCCCAGCTTGCCGCGCTGACCGCGAGCCAGGAAGGCATCACCAACGTGAAGGCGGGCGCTGCCTTCCCCTTCCCGAAGTCGGGCATCGAGCAGATCTGGAACGTCATCACCGCGACCAAGGCCTTCACCGAGACTGGCGATTATGACGAAGCCGTGGTCTATCCCGACGGCAATGTCGCCTGGGGTGGCCAGAAGTGGGACATCTATGCCCCGCCCTACGACCCCAACACCCCGCGCGAGGAAGGCTCGCCCGCCTCGTCCTTCGTCTTCCGCGAGACGACGAAGCCCGAGCGCGAGCGCGGCTCCATCGCCCTCGTCCAGGAAACCTGGGCCTTCGACAGCAACCCGACCATGGCCTATCAATATGTGCCGGGCACCCGCCGGGTGAAGCAGGCGCCGGAAGTCGCGGGCGACTATCCGCTCGGGCCGGGCGGTTTCCACACCGTCGACGACACCCGCCTGTGGGCGCAGTCGCCCAAGCGCTATAACTGGGAGCTGGTGGGCAAGAAGGAAATCTTCGTGCCCTACAACAACTACAAGGTCGAAGACCCGGCCGCGTCCTACAAGGACATGCTGGGCAAGTCGCACCTGAACCCGGATTACATGCGCTGGGAGCTGCACCGCGTCTGGGTGCTGAAGGCCAAGCTGAAGGACGGCATCCGTCACGTCTATGCCGCCCGCACCATCTATGCCGACGAGGACAGCCATCTGCCCCTGCTGGCCGACATGTACGACGCGCGTGGCGACCTCTACCGTTTCGCGCTGAACACGGTCTCCTACGATTACGCGGCGCAGATCTTCATGACCCGGGTGTGCTGCTATCACGACCTGGTGTCCGGCGCCTATATGGCCGACCGCCTGACCAACGAGCTGAAGAACAAGCCGAAGTTCAATGTCGGCGGTCGCAAGCCGGGCGACTATACCCCGGCCGAACTCAAGCGCCGCGGCGTCTGACCTCAACGACATGCCGGCGGCGGTGACGCCGCCGGTTTCATGCAAGGCAATCAGCGATGGACAAGATCACCATCGCGGCGCTCGGCCTGGAACTCCACCAGGCCCTCGCCGCGCGCCGGACAGTCGCGCCGCTTTCGGGGCGCGGCTTCGACATTTCGGTCGACGACGCCTATGCGATCCAGACCGAATTCCTGTCGCACCGGCTTTCCGCCGGCGACCGGATCATCGGCAAGAAGATCGGCGTCACCTCGCGGCCGGTGCAGACCATGCTGGGCGTGACCCAGCCCGATTTCGGCATGTTGCTGGCCTCGATGGCGGTGCCCGAGCGCGGCGATATCCCCATGTCATCCATGATCCAGCCCCGGGCGGAGGGCGAGATCGGCTTCGTGCTGAAGCGTGACCTGATGGGCCCCGGCGTGACCAATGCCGACGTGCTGCGCGCGACCGAGGGCGTCATGGCCTGCCTCGAGATCGTCGATTCCCGCATCGACAACTGGAAGATCGCGATTGCCGACACGGTCGCCGACAATGCCTCCTGCGGCGTCTTCGTGCTGGGTGACCGGCTGGTCGACCCGAACAGTCTCGACCTCGCCCTCGCCGGCATGATCATCGAGAAGAACGGCCGCATCGTCGGCACGGGCGCGGGCGCCGCCACCCTCGATTCCCCCGTCAACGCCATGGCCTGGCTGGCCAATACGCTGGGCGCGCGCGGCATCCCGCTGAAGGCGGGCGAAGTCATCCTCTCCGGCTCGCTCGCCGCGCTGATCCCGGTGACGGCAGGGGATTCCATCCGGGTGGCGATCCAGGGGATCGGCACCTGCCACGCCAATTTCGTCGCCTGAGGAAGCCAACATGAGCGAGCAGGATTTCGCCGGGCGCGTCGCCCTCGTCACCGGGGGCGCCTCGGGCATCGGCCATGCCACGGTCGAGGGATTCGTCGCCCGGGGCGGCCGCGCCGTCATCGCCGACATCAACGAGAAGCTGGCCAGGGAACGCGCCGCCGCCCTCGGCGACAAGGCCATCGCCGTCACCCTCGACGTCGCGAGCGAGCCGGCCTGGATCGCCGCCATCGAGGCGACCAAGGCCGCCTTCGGCGGGCTCGACGTCGTCGTCAACGCCGCCGGCATTTCCTTCACATCGAGCGTCGCCAATACCGAGATTGAGGACTGGCACCGCGTCGTCGGCATCAACCAGACCGGCACTTTCCTCGGCTGCAAGCACGGGCTGCTGGCCATCGCCGAGACGGGTCGCGGCGGCGCCATCGTCAATATCTCGTCGGTGCAGGGCATCCATGCCCATGCCGCCAGCTTCGTCTACAACACGACCAAGGCGGCGGTGCGCATGATGTCGAAATCCGTCGCCCTGTCGGCCGCGCTGTTCCAGCCGCCCATTCGCTGCAACACGGTGCTGCCGGGCTATGTCGACACGCAGATCCTCGCCCCCGTGGCCGACATGCTGGGCGGGCGCGAGAAGCTGATCGCCGGCATGTCGAAGGACACGCCCATGGGCCGCCTCGTCCAGGCGAGCGAGATCGCCGACGCCATACTCTATCTCGCGTCCGAGCGGGCCTCGATGGTCACGGGGGCGGAGATCGTCGTCGACGGCGGCCTCACCCTGCCCATGCACATCACCTATACCGACGCGATGTAACGACAGAAATCCCCTCATTGTTCGTGACGGCGAACGGAGAATTCGCCTCGGGCCACTTCCGGCTGTCGGGCGGGGGGCCTAGGGTTCAGATCAGAGAAGCCGGGGCAGCCGGCGATAACGATAACCGGAGGAAGAGATGGACCGCTATCTGGTGATTTCGGGCGATGGTCACGCCGGCCTGCCGCCGGAGAAATATCGCGACTATCTCGAGAGCAAGTATCACGCCGAATTCGACGAGCGCCTGCCCAAGGAAATCGCCTTCCGCGAGATGATGGAAGAGAAGCTCCTGGTCAAGGACTTCAACGACAAATGGCGCGCCGCCTGCGGCAATGACATTTACGGCGTGTGGGACAGCGTGATCCGCGACAAGGTGCTGGATGGTGACGGCGTCGCCGCCGAAGTCCTGTTCCCCGACGGTATCACCGAGCGTAATGCCCCGCCCTTCGGCGCCGACGTCGGCCTGCGCTGCCAGGGCGCGGACCCAGAGTTGCTCTGGGCCGGTGCCCGCGCCCATAACCGCTGGATGGTCGACTTCTGCAAGATGTCGCCGACCCGCCGCATCGGCCTTGCCGTCATTCCCGTCGTCTTCGACGTCGAGACCGCGGTTCGGGAAATCGTCTGGGCGCGCAAGGAAGGCCTCAAAGGGGTGATGTTCCCCTGCATGACCGACGGTTACGACCCCTACAACCACCCGAAATATGATCCGGTGTGGAAGGTCTGCGAAGACCTGAACATGGGCATCCATTTCCATTCGGGCGCCGCCCCGGCCATGGCCCCGGTGCCGGGCGCCATCGGCTGCTTCCTGATGGAATATCCGTTCTGGATGACCCGCTCGATGTGGCAGTTCATCTTCGGCGAGGTGCTGGAGCGTTTCCCCAAGCTGAAGATCATCTACACCGAAGGCTCGGAATTCTGGTTCAACTGGATGAACACGATGATGGACATCCGGGCCAGCGTGAAGCACACGTCCGGCAAGCTGGGCGACTTCCGCGCCAAGCTGACCATGAAGCCGTCGGAATATTTCGCGCGGAACATGTGGGTCGTCGCCTCGGCCCTCGCCGACCGGGACACGGCCGTGGCCTGCAAGGAACTCGGTATGAACCGGGTGATCTGGGGTTCTGACTATCCGCATCCCGAAGGCTGCTGGCCGAACACGGCGGAAAAGATGCTGATCTCGCTCGGCGGCCTGCCGGAGAGCGATCTCGAGCAGATCTTCTGGAAGTCGGCGGCGGAGGTCTATGACCTCGACCTGCCGGCGCTCAACAAGATCGCCGGGAAGATCGGCCCCAAGAAGAACTGGCTCGCCACCGCCCAGGCCGCGGAGTAAGGCGCGCCATGGTCTCCAGCATTCCGGCTGCGGTCATCGCGGCGGCGGCTCGCTGGCCCGACCGCCCCGCGATCGAGGAAGGCGGCGCCGTCTCGAGCTTCGCTGCGCTCGAGACGGCCCGTCTGACCGCGGCGCGCGCCTTCATCGCCGCCGGAATCGTGAAGGGCGACCGGGTCGCGATCTGGGCGCCCAACATGGCCGAATGGATCGTCGCCGCTGTCGGCCTGCAATCGGCCGGCGCCGTGCTCGTGCCGTTGAACACCCGCTTCAAGGGTCGGGAAGCCGGGCAGATCCTGCGCGCTTCCCGGGCCAAGCTGCTGCTGACCGTGCGCGGCTTCCTCGGCTTCGACTATCCCGCCATGCTGGCGGGCGAGGATCTGCCGGACCTGAAGGCCATGGTCATCCTGAAGGGCGAGGCCGGCGCCGACCGCGACTGGCCGGCGTTCCTCGCGCAAGGGGCCGCGGTTTCCGAACAGGCGGCGGCGGATCGCCTCGCGACTGTCGGGCCGGGCGATCCTTGCGACATGCTCTTCACCTCGGGCACCACCGGATTGCCCAAGGGCGTCGTCTCCAACCACGGCCAGACGGTGCGCACCATCGCGACCTGGAGCGATGTCGTCGGCCTGACCGAACAGGACCGCTTCCTCGTCGTCAATCCCTTCTTCCACTCCTTCGGTTACAAGGCGGGCTGGCTCGCCTGCCTGCTGAAAGGCGCGGCCTGTCTGCCGGAGGCGGTGTTCGACACCACCCGCCTGCTCGACCGGATCGAGACCGAGCGGGTGAGCGTGCTGCCCGGCGCGCCCACGGTCTATCAGTCGATCCTCGGCGACGGGACTTACGCCACCCGCGATCTGTCGTCGCTCCGCCTCGCGGTCACCGGCGCGGCCAGCGTGCCGGTGGACCTGATCCGGCGCATGTTCACCGACCTGAAGTTCGACGTCGTGCTGACCGCCTATGGCCTGACCGAGGCGCCGGTCGTCACCATGTGCGAAACCACCGACGATGCCGAAACGATCGCCAATCGCTGCGGCAAGCCGATCCCCGGCGTCGAGGTGATCTGCGCCGACGCCGAGGGCCGGGAAGTGCCGCGCGGCGCCGAGGGCGAGGTGCTGGTGCGCGGCTACAACGTCATGGCCGGCTATTTCGAGAATGAGACGGCGACACGGGAAGCCATCGACGATGCCGGCTGGCTGCACACCGGCGACATCGGCGTGATGGACGAGCGCGGTTACCTGAAGATCACCGACCGCAAGAAGGACATGTTCATCGTCGGCGGCTTCAACTGCTATCCGGCCGAGATCGAGAACATCATCCTGTCCCGCCGCGACATCGCCCAGGCCGCCGTGATCGGCGTGCCGGACGAGCGCATGGGCGAGGTTGCCAAGGCCATCGTCGTGCCCGCCCGGGGAGCGGTCCTCGAAAAGGATGAATTCCTCGCCTGGTGCCGCGCCAACATGGCCAATTACAAGGCGCCCCGCCAGGTCGAGATTTGCGAAGCCCTGCCGCTGACCGCCAGCGGCAAAGTCCAGAAATTCATGTTGCGGTAACGCCAAGCGTTATCAGGGAAGAAATGCCATGGACAAGAGCATGAGCATCAGCGAGATGGTCAGCCGGCTGGAAAGCGGCATGACCATCGGCATCGGCGGCTGGGGCGCGAGGCGCAAGCCCATGGCCGTGGTGCGCGAAATCCTGCGCAGCGATGTCACGGATCTCACGGTCGTTTCCTACGGCGGGCCGGACATCGGCCTGCTGGCGGCTTCGGGCAAGTTGAAGAAACTGGTGTTCGGTTTCGTCTCGCTCGATTCCATTCCGCTCGACAATCACTTCCGCTCCGCCCGTCAGGCCGGCAGCTTCGAGACGCTGGAAATCGACGAGGGCATGTTGCAGTGGGGCCTGCGCGCCGCCGCCATGCGCCTGCCCTTCCTGCCCACCCGCGCCGGCCTTGGCACCGATGTCGAGGGGCTGAACGGTGTGCTTCGCACCGTCACCTCGCCTTACGAGGACGGCGAAGTGCTGATCGCCATGCCCGCCCTCAATCTCGATGCCGCCTTCGTTCATGTGAACGCGGCGGATACGCTCGGCAACGCCATCGTGACCGCGCCCGATCCCTTCTTCGACGAGCTGTTCTGCCGCGCGGCGGATCAGGCTTTCGTCACCACCGACCGGCTGGTGACCACGGCGGAACTGGGCGGGATGCCGGGGATGCGCCATCACCTGGTCGAGCGGTCCTGCGTCACCGGCGTCGCGCTGGTGCCCTTCGGCGCCCATCCGACCTCGTCCGGGCCGGACTACGGCTTCGATTTCAAGCACCTGAAAGATTACAACGACGCAGCCTTCCCCGACTGGCGCGCGCGCTATGTCGACGGTGTCAGTCACGACGCCTATCTCGCCGCCGTCGGCGGGGCCGAGAAGCTCGCCAGCCTGCCCCTGCCGGTGTTCTGAGGAGACGGACGATGACCTACACGCTCGCGGAACTCTGCATCACCGCCGCCGCCGAAGCCTGGCGCGGCAATGGCGAAGTGCTCGCCTCCGGCATCGGGCTCATTCCCCGGCTCGCCGCCTCCCTCGCCAAGGCGACCTTCGAGCCGGCGCTGATGATGACCGATGGCGAAGCCTATCTGGTCGAGGAGCCGGTGCCGCTCGGCAAGCGCGGCGCCTACATCCCGAAGGTGGAGGGCTGGATGACCTATGCCCGCGTCTTCGACGTCGTCTATCGCGGCCATCGCCATGCCATGACCGGCCCGGTGCAGGTCGACCGCTTCGGCCAGCAGAATATCTCGGTCGTCGGCGATTACGCCAAGCCCAAGGCGGCGCTGCTCGGCGTGCGCGGCATTCCGGGCAACACCATCAATCACATCAATTCGATGTTCGTGCCCAATCACTCGACCCGGGTCTTCGTCCCGGGCGAGGTCGATATGGTTTCGGGCGTCGGCTACAACCCGGCGCGCCTGGCGGGCGGGCGGTCCGACCGCTTCGTCGATCTGCGCCTGATCGTCACCGATCTCGCCGTGCTCGACTTCGGCGGCAAGGATCATGCGATCCGCGTCCGTTCCCTGCACCCCGGGATCAGCTTCGATCAGGTCCAGGCCGCGACCGGCTTCCCGCTCGAAGGCCGCGAGACGGCGACCGTGACCCCGGCGCCGACGGCGGAACAGCTGCACCTGATCCGCGACGTGCTCGACCCGCATAACACCCGCGCGACGGTGTTCAAGGAAAACCCGCCGGGCGACCGGCGCGAAGCAGCCTGAAGGGTGCGGCCCGCCCGGGCCAGACAGAGGGCGGGCCACACCGAACGAGACAGAAGACAAGGCGGAGGCAGCGAATGGGCGAGATTGTTTACGAGACGGACGAGCCGGTCCACTACAAGGTCGCGGACGGCATCGCCACCATCACCATGGACCGGGTGCGTTACAACAACGTCCAGAACAGCCAGATGACCTATGCCCTCGACGCCGCCTTCCGCCAGGCGGCCGACGACGACGAGGTGAAGGTGATCGTGCTTGCCGGCGCCGGCAAGCATTTCTCCGCCGGTCATGACATCGGCACGCCGGGCCGCGATGTCGAAAAGACCTTCGAGCGCAAGCATCTGTGGTGGGATCACGTCGGCAAGCCCGGCGGCGAGAAACTGTTCGTGCGCGAGCAGGAAGTCTATCTCGGCATGTGCCGGCGCTGGCGCGACCTGCCCAAACCCACCATCGCCATGGTGCAGGGCGCCTGCGTCGCGGGCGGGCTGATGCTGGCCTGGGTGTGCGACCTGATCATCGCGGCGGACGATGCCTTCTTCGCCGATCCCGTGGTTCGCATGGGCATTCCGGGGGTCGAATATTTCGCCCATGTCCACGAACTGAACGCCCGTATCGCCAAGGAATTCCTCTTCCTCGGCGAGCGGATGCCGGCGGAGCGCGCCTATCAGATGGGCATGGTGAACAAGGTCGTGCCCCGCGCCGATCTGGAGGCCGAGACCTATGCGATCGCCAGCCGGATCGCCGCCATGCCGCGCATGGGCCTCGCCCTCGCCAAGCAGGTGGTGAACCACATCGAGGATCTGCAGGGCAAGCGCGCGGGCATGGACAACGCCTTCGGCTACCACCATTTCGCCCATGTCCACAACACGCTGGCGCAGGGCGACACGCTGGGCGGTTTCGACGGCAAGGCCATGGCCAAGTCGCAGAAATCCGTCGAGGACAAGAAAGTGGCGGAGGCCGGCGAATGACTCACCCGGCCCTGTCCACCCCGCTGACCGAGCGTCTCGGCTGCCGTTACCCGATCCTGCAGACCGCCATGGGCTGGGTGGCAACGCCGCAGCTGGTCGCCGCGACGTCCAACGCCGGGGCCTTCGGCTTCCTCGCCGGCGCGGTCATCCCGGCGGAACAGATCGAGGCGGAAATCCTCAAGGTGAAGGCACTGACCGATCGGCCCTTCGGCCTGAACCTCCACATGTTCCTGCCCGGCGCCGACCACATGCTGGACATGGCGATCAAGCATGGGCTGCGCGCCGTTTCCTATTCCCGCTCGCCCTCGGCCGCGCTGGTCTCGAAGCTCAAAGACGCCGGCCTCGTCTGCATCCCGACGGTGGGCGCGGTGAAACATGCCGTCGCCGCCGTGAAGATGGGCGCCGACATGGTGACGGTGCAGGGCGGCGAGGGCGGCGGCCATACCGGCAATGTGCCGACCTCCCTGCTGATCCCGCAGGTGCTGGACGCGGTGAAGGTGCCGGTGGTCGCGGCCGGCGGTTTCAAGGACGGGCGCGGTCTCGTCGCCGCCCTCGCTTACGGCGCGGCCGGCATCGCCATGGGCACCCGCTTCCTGATGACCAGCGACAGCCCGGTGCCGCGCGCGACGCTGGAGCGTTACATCACCTCGGAGCTGACCAACATCATCGTCTCGACGAGGGTCGACGGCGCGCCCATGCGCATGATCCTGAACGAGACTCTGGGCCGGCTGGAGAAGTCGGGCGTCGTCGGGCGTTACTGGACGGCGCTGAAATCCGGCCTCGCCTTCCGCAGGCACACGGGGCTCGGCTATGTCGAGATGCTGAAATCCGCCCTCGCCAATGCCCGCGCCAACAAGCTGACCCTGGCCGAGACCCTGATGGCGGCCAATTCGCCGATGCTGATCCAGCGTTCCATGGTCGAGGGCCACCCGTCGGAAGGCGTGCTGCCCTCCGGCCAGGTCGCCGGCCTGATCCGCGACCTGCCGAGCGCGGCCGAGGTGATCGAGCGCATCATCGCCGAGGCGGAAACCCGCCTCGACGCCCTGAACCCTTCGCGGCGCGATGTCGCCGCCGCCGAATGAGGCACGTCATGGATTTCACCTATACCGTTTCCGACCGCATCGCCGAAGTGGTGATGAACCAGCCTCCGGTGAACGCCTTCAATTCCACGGGCTGGAACAACCTCGCGAAGACGATCACCGCGGCGGGTGAAGACCCCCACGTCAATGTCGTCATCCTGCGGGCCGAGGGCCGGGGCTTCTGCGCCGGGGTCGACATCAAGGAACTGGCCGCCGACGGCAGCAAGATCGTCGCAGTGAACAAGGGCTGTTACGACAGTTTCGCCGCCGTACACCGCTGCAAGGTGCCGGTGATCGCGGCGACCCACGGCTTCGTGCTGGGCGGCGGCATCGGTCTTGCCGGTGCGGCCGACATCATCATCGCCTCGGAAGACAGCTATTTCGGCCTGCCGGAGATTGATCGCGGCGCCATGGGCGGCGCGTCCCATTTCCTGCGCATGTTGCCGTTGCAGAAGGTACGCGCGCTGTTCTACACCGGCGAGAGCATCAAGGCCGCCGAAATGGCGAAATGGGGCGCCATCGAAAGCGTCGTGCCGCGCGAGAAACTGGTCGAGACCGCCCGGGCGCTGGCCGCCAAGATCGCCGCCAAGTCGGGCAAGGCGCTCCGCCTCGCCAAGGAAGCCCTGAACGGCATCGAGCCGGTCGATATCGAACGCAACTACCGCTTCGAGCAGGGTTTCACGCTGGAACTCTATACTTCCCCCGACAGTCAGGAAGCGCGCGACGCCTTCGTCGAGAAGCGCGACGCCAAGTTCGGTTAAGGCGATGGACCTCCAGTATACGCCAAAGCAGCAAGCCTTCCGGGCCGAGGTCCGCGCCTGGATGGCCGCCCATGTGCCGCAGCGACGCCTGAAGTCCTACGACACGGCGGAAGGCTTCGAGGAACACCGGGCGTGGGAGCGGGTGCTGAATTCGGGCCGCTTCGGCATGGTGACCTGGCCGGAGGCGCTGGGCGGGCGCGGCGCCGACCTCATCGAATGGCTGATCTTCGAGGAGGAATATTACCGCGCGGGGGCGCCCGGCCGGGTGAACCAGAATGGTATCTTCCTGCTCGGCCCGACCCTGATGGAATATGGCACGGCCGAGCAGAAGGCGCGTTTCCTGCCGCGCATGGCGGCGGGTGACGACATCTGGGCGCAGGGCTGGTCCGAGCCCGGCGCCGGCTCCGACATGGCGGCGATCCGCACCAAGGCGATCCGCGACGGCGATCATTACGTCATCAACGGCCAGAAGACCTGGTCGACGCGCGCCGTCTTCGCCGACTGGTGCTTCGGTCTGTTCCGCACCGATCCCGAGAGCAGCCGCCATCACGGCATGAGCTTCATCCTGGTGCCGCTCGATACCCCCGGCATCACGCGCCGGCCGATCCCCCAGCTCGACGGCGAGCCGGGTTTCGCCGAATTGTTCTTCGACGATGTGCGTGTGCCCGTCGGCAATCGTCTGGGCGACGAGGGTCAGGGCTGGAACATCGCCATGGCGACGGCGGGCTTCGAGCGTGGCCTGATGCTGCGCAGCCCGGCGCGCTTTCAGGAAACCGCCAAGCGCCTCGTTCAGCTCTACCGCCGGCACGAGGCGCGGGTCTCGCCCGGCGTCCGCGACCTCGTGCTGAAGGCCTGGATGGATGCGGAGGCTTACGCCCTCAACACCTATATGACCGCCAGCCGCCTGATCGCGGGCGGCAAGATCGGTCAGGAAGCCAGCCTCAACAAGATCTTCTGGTCGGAACTCGACCGGTCGATGCATGAAACCGCGCTGTCGATCCTCGGCGCGCGGGGCGAATTGCTGGCGAGCGGCCTCGACGAGGCGGACGACATCACCCGCTGGCTGAAGGGCTTCCTGTTCTCGCTGGCCGGGCCGATCTATGCCGGCGCCAACGAGATCCAGCGCAACATCATCGCCGAGCGGCTGCTGAACCTGCCGCGCTAACGAGGCGTTGAAAACAAGAAGATCGTCATTCCGGCGAAGGCCGGAATCTCGGGAAAATCAGGCACCGGGACGCCGGGGAGAGACCGATGAAATTCGCCTTTACCGAGGACCAGCTGCTGTTCCGCGACACGGTGCGGGATTTCCTCGCCGCCGAATGCGGCCCGGCGCAGGTCCGCGAATGCGCGGCGGGCGAAGGCCGCTCGCCCGCGCGCTGGGCCAAGCTGGTCGAAATGGGCCTGACCGGCCTGACCGTGCCGGAAGCGCAGGGCGGCCTCGGCCTGTCGCTGGTCGACGGCGTGCTGATCGTCGAGGAAGCGGGCCGCGCCGCCCTGCCGGAGCCGCTGGTCGACCAGATCGCCATCGCGGCGCCCCTGCTCGCGGCTTTCGCCGACAGGACCGATGTCGCCGAAATTCTGGCGGGGATCGCCGCCGGTACGGTGAAGCTCGCCGCCGGCCATCCGCTCGATCCCTTCGTCGCCGACGCGGGCGATGCCGATTACCTGCTGCTGGGCCGGGAAGATGCCCTGCACCTCGTGCCCCGGGGGCGGGTGACGGTGACGGCGGAGGTCAGCGTCGATCCCTTGCGCCGGATCGCCGCCGTCGACTGGACCCCGGGGAACGACACGCTGCTGTCGGCTGATCCCGCGATCCTCGACCGAATGCTCGACCTCGGAGGGCTGGCCGCTGCCGCGCAGGGCCTTGGTCTTGCCCAGACCATGGTCGATCTCGCCGCCGACTACGCCCGCACGCGCCAGCAGTTCGGCAAGGCCATCGGCAGCTTCCAGGCGGTGAAACACCACCTGGCGACGGTACAGGTGGCGATCGAATTCGCCCGGGCGCCGGTCTACAAGGCCGCCTTCACCCTCGCCCCCCGCGATATTTCCCACGCCCGCGTCGCGGTGATTGACGCCGCGGCGGCGGCGGCGCGCACCGCGATCCAGGTCTTCGGCGCCATGGGCTACACCTATGAAGTCGACCTGCATTTCTTCATGAAGCGGGCCTGGGCGCTGGCCGGCGTCTGGGGCGACCGGCACTACCATCTGGCCCGTCTGTCGCGAATGGTCCTTTCGGACGATGCGGCCCTTGGTGCCGATGGCACATTTGCTGACAAATAATCTGTTCGAGGAAACGAGTTCCATGGCCGAAGCCTATATCATCGACGCCGTCCGCACCCCCGTCGGCCGCCGCAACGGCAGCCTGTCGCGCGTGCACCCGGCCGACATCGGCGCCCATTCGATCAAGGCGCTGATCGAGCGCACCGGCATCGACCCGGCGGCGGTGGACGATGTGGTCTTCGGCTGCGTCGATGCCCTCGGCCCGCAGGCGGGCGATATCGCGCGCACCTGCTGGCTCGTCGCCGGGATGCCGGAAGAGATTCCGGGCACCACCATCGACCGCCAGTGCGGCTCGTCGCAGCAGGCGGTGCATTTCGCGGCGCAAGGCGTCATGTCGGGCACGCAGGACCTCGTCGTTGCCGGCGGCGTCCAGAACATGAGCCAGATCCCCATTGCCTATGCAATGGTCGCGGCCGAACCCCTCGGCTTCAAGGACCCGTTCTCGGGTTCGGAAGGCTGGGTCGCCCGCTATGGCACGCAGGAAGTTTCGCAGTTCCGCGCCGCCGAGATGATCGCCGAGAACTGGGATTGCTCGCGCGAGGAGATGGAGCGTTTCGCCCTGCAATCGCATCAGCGCGCGGTGGCGGCGATCACCGGCGGGCTGTTCGACAAGGAAATCGCCCCGGTCGGCACCTTCGCCCGGGACGAAACGGCGCGGGCCGACACCAGCCTCGAGAAGATGGCGACACTGAAGACCCTGCGCGAGGGCGGGCGGATGCACGCCGGCGTCTCGTCGCAGATTTCCGATGGCTCGGCCGCGATCCTGATCGCCTCGGAACGGGCGGTGAAGGAGCATGGCTTGACCCCGCGCGCCCGCATCCATCACCTCTCGGTGCGGGGTGCCGATCCGGTGTGGATGCTGACCGCGCCGATCCCGGCGACCGCCTATGCCCTCAAGAAGGCGGGCATGAAGATCGAGGATATCGACACGGTCGAGATCAACGAAGCCTTCGCCTCCGTCGTCCTCGCCTGGCTGAAGGAAACCGGCGCCGATCCGGCGAAGGTGAACCCCAACGGCGGCGCCATTGCGCTGGGCCATCCGCTGGGCGCGACCGGTGCCCGCCTGATGACCACCATGCTGCACCAGCTGGAGCGCACGGGCGGCCGCTATGGCCTGCAGACCATGTGCGAAGGCGGCGGTCAGGCCAATGTCACCATCATCGAGCGGCTGTGAGGGCGGGCGCATGATCTGTCGGGATCGCATTGTCGCCGTCACCGGCGGGGCCCGGGGTTTGGGGCGTGAATATGTCCTCGAATTCGTCCGTCAGGGCGCCAAGGTCGTGGTCAACGACCTCGGCGTCTCGCGCGACGGTCATGGCGGCGGCTCCGATGCCGCCGACGAACTGGTCGCCGAGATCCGGGCGATGGGCGGCGAGGCGGTGGCCAACTACGCCGATGTCGCCGACTGGGAAGGCTCGGGTTCCATCATCCGCACCGCGGTCGAGAGTTTCGGCGGCCTCGACGTGATCGTGAACAACGCGGGCTTCCTGCGCGACCGCATGTTCGCCAATGCGACGGTCGACGAATGGGACGCGGTGATGCGCGTGCACCTGCGCGGTCACTTCTGCGTCGGCAATCACGCAGCGCGCTACTGGCGCGACCGGCAGAAGGCGGGCCAGCCCGTCGATGCCCGCATCATCAACACCTCGTCCGGCGCCGGGCTGCAAGGCAGCATCGGCCAGGCGGCCTATTCGGCGGCCAAGGGCGGCATCGCCTCCCTGACCCTCGTGCAGGCGGCGGAACTGCGGCGTTACGGCGTCACCGCCAATGCCCTCGCCCCCGCCGCGCGCACCCGGATGACCGAGGAAGCCTTCGGCGATGCCATGAAGGCGCCGGATTCCGGCTTCGACGCCAACGACCCCGGCAATGTCGCCCCCCTCGTCGCCTGGCTCGGCTCGGCCGCCTCGGCCCATGTCACCGGCCGGGTGTTCGAGGTTTCGGGCGGGCGCCTCTGCCTCGCCGACGGCTGGCGCGACGGGCCGGAAGTCGACAAGGGCGCGCGCTGGGACCCGGCGGAAGTGGGCAGCGCGATCGACGACCTGCTGGCCCGCGCCGCGCCGGTGAAGAAGGTCTGGGGCTCGTGAGCCTCAACGTCACATCGACGCGTCATCCCGGCGCAAGCCGGGATCTTTTCGGCTTTGGCCGCAATGCCTTCGCGTCGCAAGGTCCCGGCCTTCGCCGGGACGACGAGGTTGGGGGTGTTTTTTTCGGGCGTCATCCCGGCGCAGGCCGGGATCTCGTGAGGATTGGCCGCAACGCCGGGGCAGGGGAGGCCTTGCCATGAACTTCGCCTTCACCGAGGACCAGCTGCTGATCCAGGACGCCGCGCGCGGCTGGCTGGGCGAATTCGCCGGGCCGGCCCATGCGCGCAAGGTGATGGCGACGAAGGAGGGCTACGATCCCGCGCTGTGGCAACAGGCGGTCGCGCTCGGCTGGACCGGGCTGATCGTGCCGGAGACGCAGGGCGGCCTTGGCCTCGGCTTCGTCGAACTGGCGATCCTGATGGAGGAAATGGGCCGCGCGCTCTACCCCTCGCCTTTCGAGGCGACGGTGGCGCTGGCGGCCAATGCCCTGACGGCGCTGGGCGCGGAGCGTTATCTCGAGGCCATCGCGGCCGGTGACATCACCGCGACCCTCGCCGCCGGCAATGCCATCGGTGAAGTTACGGCCACGCCGGTGGATGGCGGCTACCGCCTCGACGGCCTGCTGCGTCATGTCCCGGACGGCGCGCGCGCCGATCTCGTGCTGGTCGCGGCGACGCTGGATGGCCGCACCGCGCTTTTCGCCATCGAGGGTGAGGTCGCGGGCCTCACCCGTACCGGCCTCGCCACCATGGATCAGACCCGCCGCCCGGCGGAGCTGCGTTTCGAGGGTGTGGCGCTACCGGCCGCGGCCCTGATCGCCGCCGATGCCGGACGCGCGCTGGCCCTCGCCCTCGACCGGGCCGCGGTCGCGCTGGCCGCCCATGCGGTCGGCGCGGCGGAAAAATGCCTCGAAATGACGGTCGATTACACCAAGGGCCGGGTCCAGTTCGGCCGGCCGGTCGCCAGTTTCCAGGCGGTGAAGCATCAATGCGCCGACATGGCGCTGGCGGTCGAAACTTCGCGCTCCGCCGCCTATTGGGCGGCCTGCGTCGCCGATGATTGCGGCCACAATGGCGACGGCACCGCCCTCGCCCTCGCCGCCTCGGGTGCCAAATCCTGGGCCGGCCGGGCCTATTTCGACTGCGCGGCGACGGCGATCCAGCTTCACGGCGGTGTCGGCTTCACCTGGGAATACGACGTCCACCTCTATTTCAAGAATGCCCGCGCCCTCGAAGCCGTGCTGGGCGACGGTGCTCATCACCGCGAGCGCGTGGCCCATCTGATCGGTCTCGACGATCTGGCGGAGGCGGCGCAATGAAACTCTCTTTCTCCGCCGAGGACGAAGCCTTCCGCGCCGAAATCTCCGGCTGGATGGCCGACCATCTGACCGGCCCCTTCGCCCGGCTGAAAAACCGGGGCGGCCCCGGCGACGAACACGCCTTCTTCGAGGAACGAAGGGCGTGGGAGCGGCACATGGGCAAGGCCGGCTGGATCGGCGTCGGCTGGCCGACGTCGGCGGGCGGGCGGGGCGCGCCGCTGTCCCATCAAGTCATCTTCTACGAGGAATATGCGCGGGCCGGCGGCCCGGGCCGGGTCGGCCATATCGGCGAAGGGCTGGCCGGGCCGACCATCGTCGCCTTCGGCAGCGAGGACCAGAAGCGCCGTTTCCTGCCCGGCATCCTGTCGGGCGACGACCTGTGGTGCCAGGGCTATTCGGAACCCAACGCCGGCTCCGACCTCGCCAATGTCCGCACCCGCGCCCGCCTCGTCGGCGACCGCTGGGTGATCGACGGGCAGAAGGTCTGGACCTCGCTTGCCCATGTCTCGGACTGGTGCTTTGTCATCGCCCGGACCGAGGACGGCTCCAGCGGCCACAGGGGCCTGTCCTATCTGCTGGTGCCCATGAACCAGAAGGGCATCACGGTCCGCCCGATCCAGCAGATGACGGGCACCTCCGAATTCAACGAAGTCTTCTTCGACGGGGCCGAGACGGCGGCCGAGAACATCGTCGGCAAACCCGGTGAAGGCTGGAAGGTCGCCATGGGCACCCTCGCCTTCGAGCGCGGCGCCTCCACCCTCGGCCAGCAGATGGCTTTCCGCAACCAGCTGGACGAGATCATCGCCATCGCCAAGGCCAATGGCCGGGCGAAGGACCCGGTGATGCGCCAGCGCCTGGCCGAAGCCTGGATCGGGTTGCAGATCATGCGTGCCAATGCCCTGCGCATGCTGTCACAGGCGGGCAACCCCGAGCTGCCGCGCGAAGCCTATGTCTCCAAGCTCTATTGGGCGACGTGGCACCGAGACCTCGGCAAGCTGGCGATGGACGTCCTCGGCCCCGAAGCCGACGTCTTCCCGGGCGAGCCCGGGACTTACGAGCTGACCGCCCTGCAACAGCTCTTCCTGTTCACCCGGTCGGACACGATCTACGCCGGCACCAACGAAATTCAGCGCAACATCATCGCGGAGCGGGCCCTCGGTATGCCGCGCGAAGCACGCGCCTGAGAGACGAGACCATGACCCAGCCCGCCCCCGCCTATCCCCCCGCCCACAACCTTCTCGCCGGCAAGACGGTCCTGATCACCGCCGCCGCCGGCACCGGCATCGGCTTCGCCACGGCGAAACGGGCGACCGAGGAAGGCGCCACGGTGATGATTTCCGACATCCACGAAAGGCGCCTTGCCGAAGCCGCCGCGCGGATCGAGGCGGAGGCCGGCCGCCGGCCGCTGACCCATCTGTGCAACGTGACGAAACAGGCCGATGTCGATGGCCTCGTCGCCGCGGCGATCGCGGACCTCGGCCATGTCGACGTGCTCGTCAACAATGCCGGCCTCGGTGGCTCCGCCCCCCTCGTCGAGATGACCGACGAGCAGTGGAACGTCGTCCTCGATGTAACCTTGACCGGCACATTCCGCATGATGCGCGCCATGCTGCCGCACATGATGGCGCGGAAATCCGGCATCATGGTCAACAACGCCTCGGTGCTCGGATGGCGGGCACAGAAGCTGCAGGCACATTACGCCGCCGCCAAGGCCGGGGTCATGGCGCTCACACGCTGCGCTGCGGTAGAAGCGGCGGAGCATAACATCCGTATCAATGCCGTTTCCCCCAGTCTGGCGATGCATGAATTCCTGAATCGGGTGACCAGCGACGAGTTACTGGCCCAGTTGACGTCGCGTGAAGCTTACGGTCGCGCCGCCGAGACATGGGAAATTGCGAACGTTATTATCTTTTTGGCCAGCGATTACGCCACTTACATGACGGGCGAAGTGGTGGCAGTATCCAGTCAACGTGCTTGACTAAGCCCGTCAAACATCATAACCCCAAGCGTCCTTTGTGGAGGAGAGACCCAATGACCGATCTGGCGAAAATCACCGAAGAAATGAAGGCCCGCGTGGGCGAGAATTCCGGCCTCGGCGCGTCCGTGAAGTTCGACTTCAAGGGCGACGGCATCGTCTATGTCGATGGCAAGTCGGTCCCGAACAGCGTGTCGAACGAAGACAAGCCGGCCGATTGCACCATCAAGATTGCCAAGGACGACTTCATCGCCCTCGGCGACGGCAAGCTGAACCCGACGACCGCCTTCATGATGGGCAAGATCAAGGTCGAGGGCAACATGGGCGTCGCCATGAAGCTCCAGACGATCTTCAAGTGATCGACTGACGCCTTCCGCGTGAAGGGCCGCCGCGAGCGATCGCGGCGGCCTTTTTCATTTCCCGCCTCCGCCTGACCCCCCGCGTCCATTTGAGGGGTGCGTCGACCGATCCGCCTCTGCTATCAGGGGGGCGGGAGGACAGGGCATGACACCATGGGATGGCGTGCACGAATTCGTGCAGGTGGTCGAGATCGGCTCCTTCACACGTGCGGCGGAGAGCCTCGGCGTTTCCAAATCCTTCATCTCGAAGCAGGTGACGGATCTCGAGAACCGGCTGGGCGTGCGCCTGCTGCAGCGCACAACGCGTCAGGTCTCACTGACCCCCGAAGGCGAGGTCTTCTACCGCAATTGCCGCGAGATGGTCGAAGCCTTCGAGCGGGCGCAGGGCCTCGTCTCGGAGATGCAGGAACAGCCGACGGGCCTGTTGCGCATCGCCCTCAACAATACTTACGGCGTCGAATTCATGGCGACGGCGGTCGCCGAATTCGCCTCGACCTACGACAAGCTGACGGTCGAGGTCGTCACCTCGCTGACCGACAGCGACCTGGTCGGCGATGCCAATGACGTCACCATCCGCTATGGCCAGCAGGAAGACAGCAGCCTCTACGCCCGGCAGATCGGCCACCAGTCCTTCTGCCTCTGCGCGACGCCGGCCTATTTCCGCAAGCACGGCCGCCCGACCAATCTGGCAGAGCTGAAAGAACACAACTGCCTGACCAACCGCAGCGGCTACTGGCACTTCAATTCGGCCGGCGGCACCATGAAGGTGAAGGTGAACGGCACGTGGAAATGCGACGACGGCTCGGGCATCGTCGCCGCCGCGCGCTGCGGCCTTGGCCTTGCGCAACTGCCCGTCGTCTTCGTCCGCCGCGAGCTTCGCACCGGGCAGCTGGTCGCGCTCGAGGAGGACTGGAGCTTTTTCGACCGCGATGTCTGGGTGGTCTATGGCCACAAGCAGAACCTGTCGCTGAAGGTCCAGCTGCTGCTGAATTTCCTGACCCAGCGCTTCGAGCGGGCCGAGCAGCGGCCCCAGCGCTTCACCCTGCCCGACACCTGGCAGGACCTCGAATAGCGCCCCGGCGGGTCTGCGACGGCGAACCCGCTTCCGCTGCCTTGCGCCGCGTGTAAACTGGCACGAGCGGAGCAGGGGGTGGCGTTTCGTGATCAGACGTTTGTACCGGGCGGTTGTCGGCGCTCCCAAGGACCCGCTGTCGAAGGATACCCGCCAGCACATGGCGCTGGCCGCCTTCCTCGCCTGGGTCGGGCTCGGTGCCGACGGCCTTTCGTCCGCCAACTACGGGCCGGAGGAAGCCTTCCTCGCCCTTGGCCATCACACCCATCTCGCGCTCTATATCGCGCTGATGACGGCGCTGACCGTCTTCGTCATCTCGCTCGCCTATAATCAGGTGATCCGGCTGTTCCCCTCGGGCGGGGGCGGCTACAAGGTGGCGAGTTCGCTGCTCGGCCCCCATGCCGGCCTCGTCTCCGGCTCGGCCCTGATGGTCGACTATGTCCTGACCATCGCGATTTCGGTGGCGAGCGGGGTCGACGCCCTGTTCAGCCTGCTGCCCGTTTCCTGGCAGGGCGCCAAGCTCGGGGTCGAGATCGCGACCATCCTCGGCCTCATGGTGCTGAACCTGCGCGGCATGAAGGAGCCCCTGAAGCTGCTGGTGCCGATCTTCCTCGGTTTCGTCGGCACCCATCTGCTGCTCATCGTCGGCGGCATCCTCGCCCATGCCGAACAATTGCCCGGCCTCATCCCCGCGACCTTCAGCGAGACCGCGAGCCTGACCGGGGAAATCGGCTGGGTCGCCGTCGCCTCCCTGCTGCTGCGCGCCTATTCGCTGGGCGCCGGCACCTACACCGGGATCGAGGCGGTCTCGAACAATGTCCATATCCTGCGCGAGCCGCGGGTGCGCACCGGGCAATGGACCATGGCGCTGATGGCGACCTCCCTCGCCGTCACCGCCGCCGGACTGATCGCGCTCTATCTCCTGTGGGGGGTCGGTCATGTCCCGGGCGAGACGCTGAACGCGACGACCTTCAAGGCGATCCTCGGCGATCTCTTCGGCCAGGGCAGCGCGGCGCAGGATATCGGCCTGCTAATCGTCATGCTGCTGGCCGCGGGGCTGCTGTTCGTCGCCGCCAACACGGGCTTCCTCGGCGGGCCGTCCGTGCTCGCCAATATGGCGGCCGACCGCTGGGCGCCCCATGCCTTCGCCTATCTCTCGGTCCGGCTGGTCACCCAGAACGGCATCCTGCTGATGGGCTTCGCCGCCCTCGCCCTGCTGTGGATCACCAAGGGCAAGGTCTCGCTGCTGGTCGTGCTTTATTCGATCAACGTCTTCCTGACCTTCACCCTGTGCCTCGCCGGCCTCGTCCGCCACTGGTGGCGCCAGCGCGGCACGGTGGAGGCGAGCACGGCCAGCCTGTTGCAGGCGGGCCTTGCCCTCGTCGTCGCCGGCTCGATCCTGGTCGTCACCCTGTTCGAGAAATTCTTCGAGGGCGGCTGGCTGACGGTGATCATCACCAGCCTCGTCATCGTGCTCGGCCTCGCCATCCGCCGGCACTACGACCAGACCGCGGTCGAGATCGCCAAGATCGACGCCCTGTTCTCGACCACGACGCGGGGCGCGGCGGCCGAGACCGTGCCTGCCCTCGACCCCGCGCTGCCCACCGCCATCTTCATGGTCGGGCGCAGTTTCGGCGCCGGGATGCACACGCTGCTGGCCGTGCGGCGCATGTTCCCCGGCCATTTCCGCAACTTCATCTTCATTTCGGTGGGCGAGGTCGATTCGGAGTCCTTCCGCGGCAGCGAGCAGCTGGCGCGCATGACCGCGGATGTCGAGGCCAGCCTCGCCGAGTTCGAGCGTTACTGCCAGCGCCGCGGCCTGCCGGCCGCCAGCAAGGCCGCCTATGGCACCGATGCCGCCCACGAACTGGCGCGCCTCGCCGAGAAATTGATGGAGACCTATCCCCAGGCGGTGTTCTTCGCCTCGAAGCTGATCTTTGGCCGGGACAATCTGTTCAGCCGCCTGCTGCACAATCAGACCGCCCTCGCCGTGCAGCGCCGCCTGCACCTCAAAGGGATCCCCATGGTGATTCTGCCGATGAAGGTCTGATCAAGGATGAGGCAGCGCCCGGTGGCGTGCCCAATATGCGTTCACCCCTCGACGGCAGCGCCATCTTCGGGTTCAATCAGGCTCAACGAATAACCACAATATACCCGTGCCATTGTCTTTTACGCCGACGGCCCCCGCCGTCGCGATCCTGGAGCGAGCATGACCATCAGGGTGGCCCTCAATCACAAGACGACCTACAAATACGACCGTCTGGTCAACCTGGGTCCGCAGACCATCCGTCTGCGCCCGGCGCCCCATTGCCGGACGCCGGTAACGGGCTATTCCCTGCGCATCACGCCCTCGGTCCACTTCCTGAACTGGCAGCAGGATCCGCAGTCGAACTATCTCGCCCGCGTGGTCTTCCCCGAGAAGACCCGGGAATTCGAGGTCGAGGTCGATCTGGTCGCCGAGCTCGCGATCATCAATCCCTTCGACTTCTTCCTGGAGAAAAACGCGGAACGGGCGCCCTTCGCCTATGATCCCGCGCTCGCGCACGAGCTGAAGCCCTATCTCGAGGTCGAGGCCCCGGGCAAGGAACTGGCCGCCCTGCTCGCCAAGGTCGACCGGCGCGAACGCGGCACGGTCGATTTCCTGGTCGATCTGAACCGCCTCGTCCACCGCCATGTCTCCTATGTCATCCGCATGGAGCCGGGCGTCCAGACGCCGGAAGAGACGCTGACCCTGAAAAAGGGCAGCTGCCGCGATTCGGCCTGGCTGCTCGTCCACCTGCTGCGTCACCTGAAGCTCGCCGCGCGCTTCGTCTCGGGCTATCTGATCCAGCTCGCGCCGGACGTGAAGTCGCTCGACGGCCCCTCGGGCACCGAGGTCGATTTCACCGACCTGCACGCCTGGACCGAAGTCTATCTGCCGGGCGCGGGCTGGGTCGGCCTCGACCCGACCTCGGGCTTGTTCGCGGGTGAAGGCCATCTGCCGCTCGCCTGTTCGCCCGAGCCGGGCAGCGCCGCGCCGATCACCGGCGTCGTCGACGAGGCCGGGGTCGAATTCGACTTCTCGATGTCGATCACCCGCATCGTCGAAGCCGCCCGGGTGACCAAGCCCTATACCGAGGAACAGTGGGAAGAGATCGTCGCCGCCGGGCGCGGGGTCGAGGAGCGGCTGGTGGCGGGCGACGTGCGCCTGACCATGGGCGGCGAGCCGACCTTCGTCTCGATCGACGATTTCGACGGCCCCGAATGGAATACCGAGGCCCTGGGCCCGACCAAGCGCGGCCTCGCCAACCAGCTGGTGCGCAAGCTGAAGGACAAATATGCCCCCGGCGGCGTGCTGCACTACGGTCAGGGCAAGTGGTATCCGGGCGAATCCCTGCCGCGCTGGGCGCTGGGCTGCTTCTGGCGCACCGATGGCGAGCCCCTGTGGCAGCAGCAGAAATATCTGGCCGACGAGAATGTCGATTACGGCTTCACCCTCGAGCAGGGCGAAAACTTCCTGATCACCCTCGCCGAGAAGCTGAAGGTCGCGCCCGACAACACGATCGCCGCCTTCGAGGACCCCTGGTACTGGATGTGGCGCGAGCGGCGGCTGCCGATCAACGTCGACCCGCTGGAAAACCAGATCGACGACGCCGAGGAGCGCGAGCGCATGAGCCGCGTCTTCGACAAGGGCCTCGACACGCCGACCGGCTTCGTCCTGCCGCTCGAATGCTGGATGACGGTCGACGGGCCGCTGTGGCAGGCCAAACCCTGGAAGCTGCGCTCGAAGCGGGTGTTCCTGACCCCCGGCGATTCCCCGGTCGGCTACCGCCTGCCGCTGCAGAGCCTGCCCTGGGTGCGGAAGGAAGATTACCCCTACCACTTCGAGGAAGACCCCTTCGCGCCGCGCCCGCCGCTGCCCAGCGCGGCGACCACGCTGATCGCGCAGGTGCCCGGACGCCTGCCTTCGAAGCCGCTGCCGCCGCCCGAGCCGACGGTGCCGCCGGGCGCCATGCCGGGCAATTTCGCCGGCATTTCCATGCCGGGCGTGATCCGCACCGCGGTTTCGGTCGAGGTCCGCAAGGGCCGGCTCTATGTCTTCCTGCCGCCGCAGTCCTATCTCGAAGCCTGGGTCGACCTGATCGCCAAGGTCGAGGAGACGGCGATCGCCCTCGACATGCCGGTCATCCTCGAAGGCTACGGCCCGCCCAAGGACTGGCGCCTGAAGAACATCATGGTCACCCCCGACCCGGGCGTGATCGAGGTGAACATCCACCCGGCCAAGAGCTGGGACGAACTGGTCGACATCACCACCAGCCTTTATGAGGATGCGCGGCTGTGCCGCCTCGCCTCCGAGAAATTCATGGTCGACGGGCGCCATGTCGGCACCGGCGGCGGCAACCATATCGTCGTCGGCGGCGCCCGGCCGGAGGACAGCCCCTTCCTGCGCCGGCCGCATCTGCTGCGCAGCCTGCTCTGCTACTGGCAGAACCATCCCAGCCTGTCCTATCTGTTCTCGGGCATGTTCATCGGCCCGACCAGCCAGGCCCCGCGCATCGACGAGGCGCGGCACGATTCGCTCTATGAACTGGAAATCGCCTTCCGTCAGGTGCCGGACCACACCGATGTCCCGTCCTGGCTGGTCGATCGCCTGTTCCGCCATCTGCTGTGCGACGTGACGGGCAATACCCATCGCTCGGAATTCTGCATCGACAAGCTGTTCTCGCCCGACAGTTCGTCGGGCCGCCTCGGCCTTCTGGAACTCCGCGCCTTCGAGATGCCGCCGCACGCCCGCATGTCCTGCGTGCAGCAGCTGATCCTGCGGGCGCTGATCGCGCATTTCTGGGATCACCCCTATCCGGCGCGGCTCGTCCGCTGGGGCACGGAATTGCACGACCGTTTCCTGTTGCCGCAATTCGTCTCGGACGATCTCGACGACGTGGTCGCCGACCTCAACCAGTGGGGCGTGCCGTTCCAGCGCGAATGGCTGGCGCCGCATTTCGAGTTCCGCTTCCCGCATTACGGCACGATCCACCAGCGCGGCCTGACGATGGAACTGCGTCAGGCGATGGAGCCCTGGCATGTGCTGGGCGAAGAGGGCATGGCCGGCGGCACGGTCCGCTTCGTCGACAGTTCGGTCGAGCGCATCCAGGTGAAGGTGAACGGCATGACCGATGGCCGCCACGCCGTTTCGGTCAACGGCTACCGCGTGCCCCTGACCTCGACCGGGCGCGAGGGCGAATATGTCGCCGCCGTGCGCTTCCGCGCCTGGCAGCCGGCCTCGGCCCTGCATCCGACCATCCCGCCCCATGGCCCCCTCGTCTTCGATATCGTCGACGAATGGTCGGGGCGCTCGATCGGCGGTTGCACCTATCACGTCTCGCACCCCGGCGGCCGCAACTATGTGACCGCGCCGGTCAATGCCTATGAGGCGGAAGGCCGGCGTCTGGCCCGATTCTTCAGCTTCGGCCATACCCCGGGTCCGATGACCCTGGGGGCGGCCGAGGTGACGCGGGAATTTCCGCTGACCCTCGACCTGCGCCGCCAATAGACCGGCAAGCGGCCCCTAAGCCTTTGGCAGGGGCCGCTTTTCCGGGACATTGACTGCATGTCGCCAGCAATTGATCGCATCGATTCAAGAGCAAAATGATCGTGAAAAGTCATGGCAGCCCCTGACCTGCCTGATACGATGCCCCGCGTGAGTCTGGCGATCGAACCGCAAGGCCCCGAGGATGGGGCGCAAATTCCGCTGCCCCTGCCTGCCGGTGAATCCGCGGCGGGCGGCACCGACCGTGCACGCGGGTATCAACCCCTGCCCGGCACGTTCGACGAATGCGTGGACGAGACCGGCACGATCCGCCCCCACTGGCGGGAGCTGGTCGAATCGCTGACCGGCCTCGGCAAGCAGGAATTCGGCGACCGCACGGCGCGGGCGCGCCAGCTGCTGCACGACAACGGCGTCACCTATAACGTCTATGGCGACCCGCGCAACGCCGCCCGGGCGATCGAACTCGACCTCGTGCCGCTGGTGATTTCCGAGGCGGAATGGGCGGGGATCGAGGCCGGCCTCATCCAGCGCGGGCGCCTGATGAATGCCCTGCTCACCGATCTCTATGGCGAGCGAAAGGTGCTGAAGGATGGCGTGCTGCATCCCGGCATCGTCGAATGCAATCCCGACTATCTGCGCCCCCTCGCCGGGTTCCGGCCGCCGGCGGATATCTGGCTGCATGTCTATGCCGTCGATCTGGTGCGCGATCCCGAAGGCCGCTGGCAGGTGGTGGGCGACCGCACCCGCACCCCGGCGGGTGCCGGCTATGCCCTCGAAAACCGCATCATCACCTCGCGTTCGCTGGCGGAAACCTACCGCGCGATGAAGGTGAAGCGTCTGGCCGCCTGGTTCGACCGGCTGCGCCAGACCCTGCGCAATCTCGCGCCCTGGACGCGTTACCCGCGCATCGTGCTGCTCACCCCCGGTCCCTACAACGAGACCTATTTCGAGCACGCCT
Organism: Zavarzinia aquatilis; assembly: GCF_003173035.1. Lineage (GTDB taxonomy): Bacteria > Pseudomonadota > Alphaproteobacteria > Zavarziniales > Zavarziniaceae > Zavarzinia > Zavarzinia aquatilis. Next base: position 115,465 of record NZ_QGLE01000009.1, on the reverse strand, counting down.
ATCTCGCGCGCTATCTCGGCTACACGCTGGTCGAGGGCAACGACCTGACGGTGCGCGGCAACCGGGTCTTCCTGAAGACCCTGGGCGGGCTGGAGCCGGTCGACGTCATCCTGCGCCGGGTCGACGACGATTTCTGCGATCCGCTGGAATTGCGCGGCGATTCCTCGCTGGGCGTCGCCGGTCTCGTGCAGGCGGTGCTGGCGGGCCATGTCATCGTCGCCAACGCGCTGGGCAGCGGCCTCGTCGAGACGCCGGCCCTGATGCCTTTCCTGCCCGCGCTGTCGCGCCACCTGCTGGACGAAGACCTGCAGCTGCCCAACCTCGACACGGTCTGGGCGGGCGAGCGGCAGGGCCGCGACCGGCTGCTGGCCCGGGGCGGCAACTATGCCCTGCGCCCCGCCTTCCCCAAGATCGGCGTGACGCCGCCGGCCGATACCGACGGCTGGGCCGGTCACCTCGACGACCATCCTTACGATGCCATCGGTCAGGCCCCGGTGCGCCTGTCGACCGCGCCCTGTTTCACGGCCGAGGGGGCAAGACCGCAGCCAGTCGCCATGCGCGCCTTCCTGACGGCGACGGAGCGGGGCTTTTCGGTCATGCCGGGCGCGCTCGTGCGCATCGCGCCGACGCCGGACCGGCCGATCCTGCGCCTGCAACAGGGCGGCCTGTCCAAGGACGCCTGGGTGCTGTCCTCCGCCCCGGTCGAGCAGTTCAGCCTGCTGCGCCCGCCCGATACCACGGTCGAGGTGCGGCGCCAGGGCAATAATCTGCCCAGCCGTGTCGCCGACGATCTCTACTGGGTCGGCCGCTATGCCGAGCGGGCCGAATTCGGCGTCCGCGCGCTCCGCGCGCTCGTGCAGCGCCTGACCGACGGCGGCGGGCAGGCGGCGCAGGAAGAAATCGGCCCCGGCGCCACCTTCCTCGCCAAATTCGGCGAGATCACGCCGAAACTGGCCGAGCTGGCGGTGACCGACCGGGCGCGTTTCGATGCCGGCCTGCTGCCGCATCTGACCGACGAAACCCGCTCCAGCGGCTTCGCCGCCATGGTCCGCCGGCTGAACATGAACACCGGCATGGTGCGCGACCGCCTGTCGGTCGACATGACCCGGGTGCTCTTGAACCTGCACGGCCAGATCACCGATATCGGCAGGGCAACACCGGGCGACTATGTCGGCCTGCTCGACTGTTTCGATTCGATCGTCGCCTCGATGGCCGCGCTGTCGGGCCTTGGCATGGAAAACATGACGCGGGGTCAGGCCTGGCGCTTCATGGACCTCGGCCGTCGGGTGGAGCGGGCGCTGTGCTCGGTCGAGCTGGCGCGGGAGCTGATTGTCGGCGGGCCTGGCGGCGCCGGCCGCGCGCTCGACCTCGCGCTCGAGATCGCCGACAGTTTCATGACCTATCGCGCCCGCTATTTCACCGCGGCGCAATTCGCCCCCGTGCTCGACCTCCTGCTGCTCGACGAGGCCAATCCGCGCTCGCTCGCGCGGCAGATGTGGGCGCTCGCCGACCATGTCGAGAATCTGCCGCGCGAACGGGGTGCCTTCGGCTCCGGCGCGGCGCGCCTGCTGGCGCAGACCGCCCTCGCGGAGCTGCGCGCCGCCGAGATCATGCGCCTCGCCGGGACCGGCGCGGGCGGACGCCACGTCGAGCTGGAAGCCCTGCTCGATGCCGTGAACGTGACCCTGCCCGAGTTGTCGGACATCATCTCGCAGACCTATTTCAGCCATGCGCTGGCGGTGCGCCCGGGCGGGCCGATCCGCACGGTGACCAAGCCATGATCCGCTACGAGGCGCGCCACAACACGGTCTACGACTACGGCGAGCCGGTCACCCTCGCCCATCACCTCGCCCATCTGAAGCCGCGCGACAGCAGCCGTCAGCGCGTGCTGCGCCACGAGCTGCGCGTCATTCCCGAACCCTCGACCTGGAACGAACGGCAGGACGCCTTCGAGAATCCGATCGTGCAATTCGCCGTCGAGGAACCGCACACCAAGCTGATCGTCGAATCCCTGATCGAGATCGAGATCGAAGGCGAGGCCGCGCCCGATCCCGCCTCCGCCCCGGCCTGGGATGCCCTGCGCGCCCGGCTCGACGCCGCCGCGCCGGACACGCTTTCCGCCTATGCCTTCCGGCAGGATTCGACCCTGATCGAGGTCGACCGCGAGTTCGCCGAATTCGCCGCCCCCGACTTCCCGCCCGGTCGTCCCGCGATCGAGGCGTTGCTGGCCTTCAATGCCCGCATCCACCGCGATTTCGCCTTCGATCCGCAGGCGACGACGGTGACCACGCCGCCGTCCGAGGTCCTGCGCGTGAAACGGGGCGTGTGTCAGGACTTCGCCCATCTGATGATCGCCTGCCTGCGCTCCATCGGCCTGCCCGCGCGATACGTCAGCGGTTACCTGCGCACCACGCCGCCGCCCGGCCGGCCCCGCCTCGTCGGCTCGGACCAGTCGCACGCCTGGGTTGCCGTCTGGATCGGCCCCGACCGCTGGCTGGAACTGGACCCGACCAACGACTGCATCCCCGGCCTCGACCACATCATCCTCGCCTGCGGCCGGGATTATGACGATGTCGCCCCCTTGCGCGGCATCATCATCGGGGGCGGCCCGCACCGGCTTCAGGTCGGGGTCGACGTGGTTCCGCTTAAAAACAGTGCACCTCCCAAGGTCTGATACGCTGCTGCCGATTTTTGATGCGGCGCATCGAATTAGTTTGCTAGGCTCGACTCACCGTTGAAGCGAGGACTTGGATGAGCGGCGTTCTGTCCCGATACGATCAAGGTCCATTCTATTGCGAGATCATGGGGCAGTCCGGCACGCCCCCGGTGGACCACACCACAGCCATCCGTGAGCGTCTGGCCCAGCTCGATCTCGATGCCCTGCAGCGACGGGCCGAAGACGCCGAGCGGGAGCTTTACAACCTCGGCATCACCTTCACCGTCTATTCCGACAAGGATGCCATCGACCGCATCCTGCCCTTCGACGTCATTCCGCGCATCCTGAGCCGCGACGACTGGGCCCATCTGGAAGCCGGCGTCATCCAGCGCGTCACCGCGATCAACCTGTTCCTGGCCGACGTCTACGGCCCGCAACATGCCCTGAAGGATGGCATCATCCCGGCCGAGCTGGTGCTGAACAACAGCAACTACCGGCCGGAGATGATCGGGGTGAAGATCCCCCACGGCGCCTATGCCAATATCTGCGGCATCGACGTGGTACGCGACGACAAGGGCAAGTTCATGGTCCTCGAGGACAATGCCCGTACCCCGTCGGGCGTGTCCTATGTGCTCGAGAACCGCAACATGATGTTGCGCGCCTTCCCGGATCTGACCACCGACATCTCGATCCTGCCCGTCGACAATTACGGCCCCAAGCTGCAGGAAGCGATGGTCGAGATCGCCCCGCCCGAGGCGGTCGACCCGCAGGTCGTGCTGCTCTCGCCCGGTGCCTATAATTCCGCCTATTTCGAGCATATCTTCCTTGCCCGCGAGATGGGCGTGCCCCTGGTCGAGGGCCGCGATCTCGTGGTCGAGAACGACCGGGTCTACATGAAGACCACCGGCGGCCTTGAGCGGGTGCACACGATCTACCGCCGCCTGAACGATGACTTCCTCGATCCCGAGGTGTTCCGCCCGGAATCGACGCTGGGTGTCGCCGGGCTGATGCGGGCGGTTCGGGCCGGCAATGTCGCCCTGGCGAATTCCGTCGGCACCGGCGTCGCCGACGACAAGGCGGTCTATGCCTATATGCCGCGGCTGATCAAATACTACCTGCAGCAGGAACCGATCCTCGACAATGTGCTGACCCACATCTGCCGGGAACCGGATGCCCTCGCCTATACGCTCGACAATCTCGACAAGCTTGTCGTGAAGCCGGTCGCCGAATCCGGCGGCTATGGCATCACCGTCGGGCCCAAGGCGTCGAAGGAAGAGCTGGAGGCCTGCCGCGCCAATCTGCTGGCGGACCCCGCCAATTACATCAGCCAGCCGACGATCCAGCTCTCGGTCTGTCCGACCCTGGTCGAAGGCGAGGTCGAGCCGCGCCACGTCGACCTGCGGCCCTTCGCCATCACCGGAAAATCCACCTGGGTTCTGCCCGGCGGTCTCACCCGGGTCGCGCTGCGTCGCGGCTCGCTTGTCGTCAACTCCAGCCAGGGAGGCGGGTCGAAAGACACGTGGGTGCTTGGCTAGACTTCTTGCCCGTTTCGCCGAAGACATGTTCTGGCTTGCCCGCTCCATGGAGCGGGCCGAGAACCTGGCGCGTATTCTCGACGTCAACGAGACTTTCAGCCGCGACGCCCGCGGATCGCAAAACTGGCTGTCGATCGTCAATCTTCATGCCGATGCCGAACCCTTCTTCAAGAAGTATCAGGCCGCGACCGCGAACAACGTCATTCACTATTACCTTCTCGATCCCGAGAACCACAGTTCGATCTCGTCCTGCATCAAGGCCGCGCGCGACAATGCCCGCACCCTGCGGCCATTGATCTCGACCGAACTCTGGACCCAGCTGAACATGTTCCACAGCTGGATCAGGACGCTGACGCCGGCCGATGTCGGCCGCGCCGACCTGTCGCGCGTCTGCTCGAAGATCAAGGAAGGCTGCCAGACTCACACCGGCATCCTCGAAGGCACGCTCTATCGCGACGAGGGCTGGTATTTCTACCAGCTCGGCAAGCTGATCGAACGCGCCGACCAGGGCACCCGCCTGCTCGACATCAAGTACCACCTGCTGCTGCCCGGCGCGACGGAGGTGGGCTCGCCCCTCGATGTCTCGCAGTGGAACGCCCTGCTGCGCTCGGCCGCCGGCTATCACGCCTATCGCCGGGTTCAGCCGCGCGGCATGAGCCCGGGCTCGGTCGCCGGCTTCCTGATCTTCAACAATGCCTTCCCACGCTCGACCGCGGTCTGCATCGCCTCGATCGACGAGATCGTGGTGCGCCTGCGCCAGCGTTACGGCCTGCGCGCCGGCAACCGCACGCTGGAAATCCTCGATGGTATCCGGGGCACCCTCGCCAACCGCTCGATCGAGATGGTGCTGGGCGGTGGCCTGCACGAATTCCTCGACTGGGTGCAGCTGCAGCTGATCGCCATCACCGACGACCTCGGCCGGTCCTTCTTCGGACATGCCGTGGCCGAACAGAGCCAGGTCGCCTGACCGGCCCCCGCTGCGCCGCCGCCCAGGCGGCGCAGCAAGCCCCCCCGACACAGCAGCGTTGCCCCTGTTCAGCGGGCAGTGTGACGGCCGTCATTTCATGAAGGGCACGAACGTGCCATCTTCCCCTTGCTGGTGCCATCCGGATCAGGGGATCGGATCGAAGGCGAATGGCCAGCTGTCCGGCCGCCGCGACGAACGACCGGCCGAGGAGGGGTTATGACCGTGTTTCGGGGCACCACGGGTGCCGATGTGCTTGTGGGCAACAACGGTGTCAACGACGCCTTTCGCTTCAAGATCGCTGAATTGCAGGCCGGGGATGTCGCCACGGGCGGCGACGGCGGCACGGACAGGCTGGATCTGCTGGACGGCGGCGCCGTGGACTTCAACGTCGTGGGCGCCGGCATCTCCGGGATCGAGGCGCTCACCCTCGCCAGCGCCGGCAACCAGATCACCCTGGTCGAAGACATCACCAACACGGGCGTGCTGACCGTCACCGGCCGCAATGGCCACGATGTCATCGACGCGTCGGGCTTCAGCGCGGCCACCCGCCTCGACGCCACGCTCGGCGCCGGCAACGATGTCGCCCGCGGCGGCGCCGGCGACGATATCTTCCGGATCGACCCGGCGCAGCTCACCGGCGCTGACGCGATCTATGGCGGCACCGGCACCGATACCCTGGCCTTCACCAGCGCGGCGCATTTCGGCGCGCCCGGCGGGCTTGATGCGCTGCAGGGTATCGAGCGCATACAGCTCTACAGCGCGGTCGGGGCCGCCAACGAATTGACCCTGACCGACGACGACATCATGACCTCCGACACCGGAATCATCACGGTCGTCGGCGGCGCGGGCAACGACACCGTGACCGCCCAGTCCGCCCTGCCCGTGATCTTCGAGGCCGGCAAGGGCACCGACAGTTTCTTCGGCAGCGAAGGCGACGATATCGTCCGCATCGTCGAGAGCATCGCCACCGATGGCTCGGAACAGTTCAGCGGCAACGGCGGCACGGACACCCTGGCGCTGGTCAAGGCCGGCCACTACCAGATCCTGCTGGACGACACCGCGCATGAGGCAGGCGAGGACCCGGCGATCGCCATCGAAGGCTTCGAGGTGATCCATCTCGCCACCGGGGGCATCACGCTGGAACTCGATTCCCTGTTCGGCGTCGATACCGTGAGCATCATTGGCTCCGACGGCAACGATACCATCGACCTGCGTGTGGAATCGCCGAACTGGGACGACAGCGCCTCCTTCGACATCGAGATCGGGGCCGGTGTCGATCGCGTCGACACGGGTTATTACGATGGCTTCCAGGGCTTAGGCGGTCCGGCCCCCCGGCCCGTGCCGGAAATCGTCGTCAAGGCGCAGGCCGCCTATCTGACCGACGCCGATCAGGTCGTCCACCACGGCTACCTCGATTTCCAGAACTACTGGAACGTGACCGCGGTACAGATCACAACGGGCGGCACCATCGGCGGCATCGCCGGCCTGAGCGATGTCGAGACCCTTTACTTCAGCGACCTCGGCAACACGCTGACGGTGAACGACGCCGATATCGACGGCGTGAAACACATCGTCGGCGGCGACGGCAAGGACCGGCTCGAGGGCGGATCCGTGACCGCCGCCCAGTCGATCGTGGCCGATCTTGGCGCGGGCGACGACGTTGCCCGGGGCGGCGCGGGCAGCGACACGTTGCGCGGCGGCGACGGCGTCGACACCCTGCGGGGCGGCGGCGGCGCCGATCTTGTCTTCGGCGACGCCGGCAACGACACGCTGGTCGGCGAAGCGGGCGACGACATCCTGACCGGCGGGCTCGGCAATGACCGCTTGCTCGGTGGGGCCGGGGCCGATGTCTTCGTCGCCACCGTAGGCGGCGGCAGGGACACCGCGGATTTCGAAGATGGCCTCGACCGTATCGACGTCCGCGATTTCGGTTACCACAACCTGGCCGAATTCCAGGCCGACGGCAGCTCCATCGTCGCCGTCAGCGGCGGCGCATCGACCGAAGTCCGCTTCGGTGGCGGGGAGGTCATGGTTCTGTCCAACACCGCATCCCCGCTCGTGACCGGCGCCGACTTCATCTTCGTCGCCTGAACCGCGCATCGCTTTCTCCGGCGGCCATTGCTACCATGGCTGCCGGGGAACAACGGGGGGGACAAGACGTCATGCGCTTCATTTCCATCATCGCCGCACTCGTCCTGGCGGCCTCGCCGGCTTTCGCGGGCAAGCGGATCGACGAATATGTCTCCGGTTACTGGACGACCTACGCCTATCAGAACGACAATGGCAGCTTCGGCCATTGCGGCATGGAAACCTCATTCGACGACGGCATGGTGCTGTCGATCCTGCTGGCCGACCAGGGCGTGATCGTCGCCTTCTGGCACCCGAAATGGCAGCTGAAGGTCGGCACCACCACGGCGATGCAGATGCAGATCGACCGCCGCTACGACAATTTCGCCGGTGTCACCATGGACGATCCGCAGGGCATGGTCTCCGCCCTGGGCTACGACGCCCAGTTCTGGACGGCCTTCAAGGCCGGCAGCACCATGTATCTCTCGATGGCCGACGGCCGCTCCTGGACCGTGAACCTGAAGGGCTCCAGCAAGGCGACCAAGGCGCTGACCGTCTGTTTCGACCTTTACGCGCCGAACGGCCGCAAGGGCATGTTCAAGTAGATTCCGTCGTCAGCAACCTTCTGCACTCGCACTGAAAATTTCTGGCGATGCCGCCAAGGCGGTTTCAATTCACTCTACGTCCGGCCAATGGCCGGGCATAGAGTACCCCCGTGGGGTTGACGCAAATCTGCTGAATTTTGCGCATTCCGGTGGCCGTGCCGCCGGATGAGGGGGGAACCATGGCCACTTTCCGCGGCACCACCGGCGTCGACTCCTTTCTGGGCAAGGCGGGAGTCGCCGATATCTTCCAGTTCAAGGTCGCCGAGCTGCAGGCGGGCGACAATGCCGCCGGTGGCAACGGTGCCGGCAGCGACCGTTTGAGCCTGCTCGACGGCGGCCTTGTCGACCTGACCGCCGTCGGCGCCGGATTGTCCGGCATCGAGACGATCGCTCTTTCAGCCTCCGGCAACCATCTGATCCTGATCGAGGACATGCTGGTGGGCGGCGTCGTCTCGATAACCAGCGGCGTCGGCGACGACACCGTCGACGCCTCGGCCTTTTCCAAGGCAGGCCGCATCAGCGTGACCTTCGGACAGGGCAACGACACGATGCTGGGCGGCGCGGGCAGCGACCTCTTCCGCGTCGACCCCGGCAACCTGACCGCGGCCGACACGATCAGCGGCGGCCTCGGCACCGACAATCTCAGCTTCACGAGCGCCGCCAATATCGCTGACAGTGGCGTTTTCGTCGGCGTCACAGGCATCGACAAGTTACAACTCGCGGCTGGCGCCGCTATAACGAATGTCGTTACCATTTCTCAGGCTCTGGTGGACAATTCCGATGCCGGTAGCCTGCTCATCCTCGGCGGGGCCGGGAACGACACGGTCCACGCCGAAGACGTGCTGGGCATCACCTTCGATCCGGGAACCGGCAGCGATACGCTGATCGCCGACTGGGCCGTTCTCAGACTGGCGGCCAACTCGCTTTCCAACGACGATCATTTCAAGGTCGGTGGCGGTTACATCGAACTGACGGCAGCCGACAACTACTCGATCCAGCTGGACAGTTCGGGCGACCCCGATGCGGACCAGATTTCGGGTTTCGGCGAAGTCCATATGCTGACAGGGGGAACCCGGCTGTCCCTGAGTTCCTTCCTCGGGTCGACCATGGCCATTGTCGGTAGCAAGGGCAACGACATCATCGACACCACGATCCAGTCGCTGGCCTTCGAGTTCACCTCCTCCTATTCCATCACGCTCGGCGCGGGCGACGACACGGTGGATACGGGCTATACACCGCAAGGCGCCGTCTTCGGCAATCCGCCGGGCACGCCGAGCTACGCGATCGTCATCACGGTCGGGGCATCCCAGCTGACCGATGCCGATCACATCACCCATCATTCGCTGGCCGGCATCGGCTGGGATTACGGCGTGGTCCAGATCAATACCGGCGGCAAGATCGGCGGCGTCGCCGGGTTGAGTGGCATCACCGACCTGCGCTTCAGCGGCATCGGCAACTCCCTGACGTTGACCGACACTTCCGCCGCCGGCTTCGACTGGGTCAAGGGCGGCAGCGGCGACGACAAGCTGGACGGGCGCGCCGTCACCGCGGCCCACGACCTTGCGGCCGATCTTGGCGGTGGCGACGACAGCGCCTGGGGCGGGGCCGGCAACGATGTCCTGATCGGCGGCAATGGCGACGATGCGCTGCGCGGCCTCGCCGGGGACGACAGCCTGACCGGCGGGAACGGTGCCGACCTGATGGTCGGCGGCATCGGAAACGACACCTATACGATCGACGCGGCGGACGATGTCATCGAGCGCGACGGGGAAGGCACGGATACGATCCTGGCCGTCTTCACCTATACACTCGCCATCCATTTCGAGAACCTGACCCTGACCGGCAATACAGCGATCAACGGCACCGGCAACGCCGCCGGCAACCTCATCGTGGGCAATGGCGCGGCAAACGTGCTCTACGGCCTCGACGGCAACGACACCCTGAAAGGCGGTGCCGGCGATGACCAGCTGTTCAGCGGCAACGGCTTCGACAAGTTCGCCTTCGCTCCCGGTGGCGGCCACGATACCGCCGACTATGACGACGCCTACGATTACATGGATGTCTCGGCCTACGGTTACCATAATTTCGCCGAGTTTCAGGCGGGCGGCGGCACGATCAGTGCCGTCAACGGCAATGCCGACACCAAGGTGCAGTTCAACACGGCCGGCGACTCTGCGATCCTGATCGGAACCACATCGGATCACATCAACACGAGCGATTTCATCTTCGCGGCCTGAGCGGGACGGTCGGCCTCAATAGTCGAATTTGTAATTGAGGCCGACCGCCGAATTATTGTCCTGGCCGACATTGCCCTCGACCGTCACGCGGGGGTAAACCTCGACCTCGATATTGACCGAGCCGGAGTTGGGCGCGAGGCCCTGCTCGAAGCCGAGATAGACACCTTCGGCGATGTAACGCCCGGCCGACAGGCTGCTGCCGGCGAGGGCCCCGCCCGACGTGGTGTCTGCATTGTCGTCCGAGCCGATCTCCAGCCGGTCGAGGCCGAGGCTGTCCCTGATCTTGCCGACGAAATCGCCGCCGCCCTGTCCCGACAGCTCGAGCGCGGTCTGGCCAAGACGCACCGCCTGACTGGCGGTCAGGTTGGAGACGGAACGGCCGAACAGCACCCGGCTCAGCACTTCGTCGTTGGGCAGCGCCGGTTCGGACGAGAGCTGGATCTTCAGCGCGGTGGCCGGCCCGGTCACCGAAACCTTGGCCGTCACATCATCGGCCGGCGCGGTCGCCACGATATTCAGCTGCGGCGCGGCGCCGAGGCCCGACGGGAAGGTGAGCGAGCCTTCAGAAATCGCGAAGGGCCGACCGGCGAGCGTGAAGGTACCGCGCACCACCTCGAAACCGCCCGACAGGTCGGGCGCGCTCAGCGCCCCCGTGACCTTCAATGTGCCACGCCATTCGGAATCGAGGCCGCGGCCGCGCACGAAGAATTGCCCCGGCGCGTTGATCGCGAGATCGAGGCTGCCGACCCGGGGCGGCGGCGCATCCTTGTCCGGCGGCGGGGCGAGCGGTGTCGGTGGGGCACCAGGCGCCGACGGATCGCGCACCTCGACCACGGCGACCGAAGGCGGCACCTTGGCCGAGATTTCGACATTGCCCTGGCGGATGGTCACCGTGCCCTTCACCTCGGGCGCGGTCGCGGTGCCGGCGAGCGCGATATCGACATCGCCCTGCGTCGTCGCGAGATCGAGGCGGGTGAAGCGCAGGGAGCGCGCCGTCACCTGACCGTCGATGGCGAAATCGCCATCCGCCAGCTGGCGGGCGCTGCCGCTGCCGGCGAGGGTGCCGCCCTCGCCATCCGAGCCCTTCAGCGATTCAATGGTCGCGCTCGTCCCCGTGAAGGCGACGGCAAGAGCAAGGTCGCGCAGCTCGAACCCTGACAGGCCATTGGTCACCCGGCCCTTTTCCAGGGTCAGGCGGCCGACGGGCTCCGGCGCGGCAGGCGTGCCCTTCACCGTGGCATCGACCGCGAGCCGGCCGGCGATGCGATTGTCGCCCAGCGGCAGCAGGGGCGCGAGCCGTCGCAGGTTCGCCTCGATCCGCACCGCGAGGTCGAGCGCCCCCTTCTGATCCGGCAGCGGAATGCCGCCGTCGATCCGCACCGGCACTGTGCCGCTGGCCTTGATCGTCGCCTCGCGGATGCCGGTCACGGCAAGATCGACATCGGCGCGCCGCCCCTGCCAGGCGATGCTGGCGTCGACATCGGGGCGTGGCATATCCGCCGCGGCGACATCGACAAGACCGGCCGGGGGCGTCAGCCCCTTCGCCGACAGGCTGAGACGTCCCCGGTTGCCGGAAATATCCAGCGCGGCATCGAGCGTGCCGCCGGGCAGGCTGCCCTCGGGCAGGAGGGCGGCGATATCGGCGAAATCGAAACCGGTCAGCTTCAGCTTGCCCGAAGGGGTGGCGCCAATGGCAACATCGCCCGACAAACGCGCCTTGCCAAAGGCGAGATCGAGCCCCTTGGCCGAGGTCTCGGCGCCGAGGGAGACCAGCAGGGGCTTCTGCAGGCGGAATTCGGTCTCGGCCAGCGAGCCGGCCAGGCGGCGGGCCGTGATGCGCGGCGTATCGCCATTCTCGAAGCGGCCTTCGAGGTCGAGCGAGAGAGGCGCCGGCACCCCGCCCCGCGCCGTCGCGGTAAAGGCGACATCGGCGAAGGAGGCAAGCTCGGCCTTGGCGCTGAAGCGTTCGATGGTGGCGGTGCCGCTGGCAAGGCCCGTGGCCTCGACCGTGGCGCGGCCCTTGCCGGCGCCGAGGACATCGTCGAGCGCGGCCTTGAGGTCGAGACGGGCGAGCGCCGCGCCCGCGGCCTTCACGTCGCGCAATTCCGCCGTCACCTCCGCGCCCTGCCCGGCGCCGCGCGGTGCCAGTGCCAGGTCGATCCGCGCGCTGCCGGCCAGCGGCATCCCGGCCAGCGCCGAGAGGCTGGCGAGTTTCGGCACGACGGCCTTCACATGCCCACTGGCGAGGCCATTGTCGCTGGCATAGGCGACGTCACCGGCCAGATCGACGCCCAGCACCTGCCCGGTCAGGGCGGAGACCCTGGCGGTCACGCCGTCGAAGGACAGATCGGCGCCGATCCGCGCCGGATAGCTGCCGCCGGTCTCGACCTCCAGCCGGCCGGCGGAGGTGCCGGCGGCATCGGGCACTGCCTTGAGGGCAAGGTGGGGATCGCCGAAGGCGACACCCCCGGCCGACACCTCCGTGCCCTTCAGGGCGATGTCGAGCAGCGGCTTCATCACCGGCCCTTCGGCCGTGCCGGCGAGATCGACACTGCCCGCAAGCCCCGGAACGCCCAGCCGGCCGAGGTCTTCGGCCTTGCCCGTGATCGCGGCCGACAGGGTCTCCGCCGCCGGATCGAAACTGCCCTTCGCTTGCAGGCTGGCCGCCGCCGCCTCGGCCGTGAAACGCTCCAGCGTGATGGGTCCACCGCCCGTGTAGCGCCCGGCCAGCGAGATCTTGGGCGCCGGGCCGAGCAGACGGGGCAACTCGGCCTCGCCCGCGATGGCCTCGCCCGCGACGTCGGCGGTAAAGCCCATGTCGAGCGGGTCGAGCCGCCCTTCCGCCGTGACCGACAGCGTACCGGCGCCGGCAAGGCCTGCTTCGGGCAGTTGCGCGAGGTCCGCCAGGCGAGCGGATGCCGCCGCCTTCAGGGCGGCGAAACCGTCGCTTAAACTCGCCTTGCCGTCCACTTCGGCGCCCGGCGCGACGACATGCAGGCGGCTGACATCGGCGCTGCCGACCGAGAGATCGGCGACGCCTTCAAGCTCGACCACGGCTGGTCGAAGCGCGGGCGGGACCGAGGCGAGTTCGGGCAGCGGAACATCCGGGGCGACGTCGATCCGCGCAGACAGCGTGGCATCGCTGCCACCGGCCAGCCGGCCCTTGGCCTCCAGTCCGAGCCCCCGCAGCGCGAGCGCGAGACGCGAGACGTCCACCGTCTCCCCCGAAACCGCCAGGGCGAGGTCGATGCCGATGCCGCCTTCGGTCAGGCCGGCATAAGCGGCGGGCACCAGCGGCCCGGGCAGGGCCTTGCCCTTGAGGTCGGCGACGATGGCCGCGCCATCGCGGGCGAGATGCAGGCGCCCGTCCAGCCGGGCGCCAAGGGCGGCCAGCCGCAGATCGGCCTCGAAACCGGTCAGCGGCCCCTGCCCGGTCAGGGCGAATTTCAGCGGCTCGTCCCCCGGCAGACCGGCGATCCGCGCGATGGGGCCATGGGCCGGTTCATCCAGCCGGACGTCGAGAGCGAGGTGATCGCCCTGCGGCTCGTGGCGGAGATCAAGGGTGAGGCGCGTCGAGTCCGCGCCTTCGACCGGCAGCAACGACAGGCTGGCCCCGGCGACGCCGTCGCCATCGACCCCCAGCCGCCCGGCGAGGGCGAAGCGCGCCTCCGCCCCGGCGAGGGCGGCACCGAGCACGATCTCCGGCACCGACAGGCGGTCGAGGGCAAGGCCGGCCGGCAGGCGCGGCAGCGAGAAGTCGGTCGTCGGCTCGGCGGGCGCGGGCGGCTCGGCCCCGGCGGCGGGCAGGCGCTCGAGCACGAGGCGGCTCGCGGAAACGGTCTCGACATGGATGCGGCCGCCGATCAGGGCGAAGGGGTCGATGGCAACACGGGCATCCTCGACCGTGAGCCACGTCCCCGCGGGATCGGAGAGTTCGATCCGCGCCAGCCGCGGCCCGAAGGGCAGCCCGCCCGACAGGCCCTCCAGCCGGATCGTCATATCCGGGGTCGAGACCTGTTCGGAGATGAAGGCGGCCAGCCGGCTCTGCACCGCCGGCACCTGCAGCGCGGCAACGCCAAGGCCGATCAGCGCCAGCGGCGTGCCAAGGCCGATGCCGGTCCATTTCAGGGTCCGGGACAGTGAAGGTTTCATGGTGTTCCTCCCTCCCGGCTCAGAAGGCCTGCCCGATGGAAATATAGATCTGGATGATATCGTCGCTGTTGCGCTTGCCCATGATCGGCGTCGCGACGTCGAGGCGCAGCGGCCCGATGGGCGAGCGGTAGCGCAGGCCAAGCCCGGCGCCCATGAAGAGATCGGCGCCGAAATCGGGAATACTGTCCTCGAACACGCTGCCGAAATCGACAAAGGGCACGATGCCGATGGTCTCGGTCACCCGCCAGCGCATCTCGACCGCGCCGGTCAGCAGGGATTTGCCACCGAGGGGACTGCTGTGATCGTCGAGCGGGCCGGCCGCCTGATAGGCGAAGCCGCGCACGGAATCGCCGCCGCCGGCATAAAACCGCTTGTTCGCCGGCAGGGAATAGGTCGAGCCGCCGATGGTCGCGCCGATGCCGCCGCGCAAGGCAAGGACGTAATCCTCGGCATCATCGAGCGGCAGATAGGTCGCGGCGCTGGCCTGGCCGATCAGGAAGGTGCCGGCCGTTCCGGCCAGATCGTAATAGGGCGTCAGCGAGAAGGTCAGGCGATGCCCTCGCGTCGGGTCGAGCACATCGTTCGACGTGTCCCGCCGCGCGACCACGGGAAAGCCGACCAGAGTGTAATCCTCGGTGGTGAGGCCGTCGTCGATATGGCTCTGCTCGAACAGGGCACCGCCGGAGAAGAACCATTGCGGCGAATAGCGCCATTCGAGACCGCCGCCGACCGAGAAGGCGTCGAGATCATAGGCGTCCAGTTCCTCGCGGTCGGCCTTGGCCTCGAACACGAGATCGACATCGCGCCATTCAAAGTCCGGCTTCTTCGCCTTGGCGTCGAGACTGTAACCAGACTGGGCGACATCGGCGGTAATGCGCAGGGTCTCGCGCCCGCCCAGCAGATTGCGATGTTCCCAGAACGCCCGCGCGCCCGGGCCATCGCTGGTCGAATAGCGCAGACCGCCGCCGATGGTGCGCGGCTTCGATTCGGTCACGCGGATCAGCATGGGCGCCGCCCCGTCCGGGCCCGGCTGGCCCGTGGTGATGCCGACCGTGCCGAACAGGCCGGTGGCGACGAAGGCACGGCGCGTTTCCTCGATCTGGTCGATATTCACCTCATCGCCTTCGCGCCAGCGCAGCAGGGCGCGCGCGGCCTTGTCCTTCAGCCGTTCCAATCCCTCGAAGCTCGTGGCGCCGAAACTGGCGCGGGGACCATAGTCGATGCTCCAGGCGATATTCACCTGCCGCCCAGCGCGGTCGAGCACGGCATCCCGGTGCACGACCTTGGCAAAGGGCCGACCCCGGCGCCCGAGATTGGCGATGATCGCCGCCTCGGCATCGAGCACGGCCTGCGCCTCATAGGGCTGCCCCGCCTTGAGGGCGAGGCTGCCCGGCGGGGGGGCCAGCGCGGCGCCCAGCGGCACGCCGCCCGGATCGACGATGGAGAGGGCACCAACGGCATAACGCTGCCCCGGCGTTACGCGGATGGCGACGGGAACCGGCTTCTGCTCCTCGTTGACGCTGGTGTCGAGGGTGGCATCGAACCAGCCATAGGCGTTGAGCACGAGGCGGATGCGGTCGAGATCGCCCCGAATGCGGTTGCGCAGCGCGGTCAGGCTGGGCGGCGGCTTGTCCTTCAGGGTGGTGAGTTCGCTCGTCTCCTCGACGAGGCCACGGGTGGTATCGTCGGGCAGGCCGCTCAGCTCGACGCGATAGTCGGTCGCGGCACGCGCGACACCGGCGCCGAGCGCCAGCATCACCGCCAGCCCCAGCCCCAGCGCAAGACGCGCCCGCGCAGACCCCGCTTCAAAGCCGCGCCGCATTCCGTTAGCGTCCATCCACCATGACCCGTACCTCCACCACGACGCCCGTCGGCTGGTATCGCCTAGTATGGCCGATCATTCGCCGATTCGACCCTGAAACCGCCCATGGCATCGCCCTGCGCTTGCTGGCCTGCGGAATCATGCCGCCCGTTGGTGGCGAGAATCCGGCAAGCCTCGCCATCCGGGCGATGGGTCTTGCCTTCGCCAATCCGGTCGGCCTCGCCGCCGGCTTCGACAAGAACGCGGTGGCGGCGCGGCACCTGCCCCGGCTCGGCTTCGGTTTCGGCGAGGTCGGCGGCGTCACGCCCCGACCGCAGGTCGGCAATCCCCGGCCCCGCCTGTTCCGGCTGGACGGCGATTTCGGCGCGATCAACCGCATGGGCTTCAACAACGAGGGGGAAGCGGCGGTTGCCCTGCGCGTGCGCACCGCCCGGCAGCCGGGCTTTCCGCTCGGCGTCAACCTCGCCAGCAACAGCGATTCTGAAGCCCCGGCGGAGGATTTCGTCCGTCTGGTGCAAGGTTTCGCCCCCATTGCCGATTATCTGACCGTCGACGTCTCCTGTCCCAACACCAAGAACGGACGCATGTTCCAGGATCCGGTGCGGTTGGACGACCTGCTGCAGCGCCTGCTGGCCGCGCGCGGCGGTCACAGGACACCGATGCTGGTCAAGCTCGCCTCCGACCTGTCGGAAGCGGAAGCCCTCGCCATCGCCGAGGTCACGATGCGCCACGGCCTCGCTGGCCTCGTCGTCGCCAATACGAGCGCGCTGCGCCCCGAATCGCTGACCTCACCCCATAAGGGCGAGCGCGGCGGCCTGTCCGGCCGGCCGATCTACGGCGCCTCCACCGCCCTGCTCGCCGCCATTCGCCGCGCCGTCGGCAAGGATGCGACGCTGGTCGGCGTCGGCGGTATTTTCTCGGGCGAGGATGCCTACGGCAAGATCAGGGCCGGCGCCAACCTGCTGCAGCTCTATACCGCCATGGTGTTCCGCGGCCCCGCCGTCGTCGGCGCCATCAAGCGCGAACTGACCGCCCTGCTCGCCCGCGACGGCTTTGCCAGCGTCGCCGATGCCGTCGGGGACGGCAGCGCATTGACCTGAACCCATCCGTCGGACACCCTCAACGCGAGATTGTGGTTGGGGGTGTTCCATGCGGTTCGGATCGTTGGCGCCATGCGTTGCCCTCCTCATGGGCCTCGTGGCCTGTCAGACGGCACCGGTCCCGCCGGATGTCGCCGTTGCGCCCTCGGCGGAAGTTGCACCGCCGACGGAACGGGCCAAGCGGCCGGCGCCCGCCCCCGCAGACGCCGCGCTGCTGCAATCCATGATCGACGCGGCCGAAGATGGCGACAGGGCCTTCCTGGTCGAGGCTGGCCGCTACGTCAGGCATATCCAGAGCGGGATGCTGTGTACCCTCGACAGGGCTTCACTTTTCACCCTCACCCGTCTCCTCGTGTTCCCGACGGAATCTGTCGGCGATGACGTCGGCTGCGACCACACGCTGCCCGACGGCAAGCTGACGGTCTTCGCAACCCGAAAGCACGGTCTGTCGCTCGATGACTATGTCGCCGGCACGGTGAACTCCATGCTCCGCATGTTCCCGCAGGCCAAGCCTCGCGATACCATCGCCCTTCGGCACAAGGACCTTAACCCGCCACGGGCCGCAAGCTTCGACGTCACATTGGACGGAAGGCCCTATGTGACGACCGCGTGGATCGCCGAAGAAGGGGATTGGTTCGTCACCGTCCGCTCCACCTATCCCGCCGAAGCGGGAAATCTGATGGAAATGCAGTCCGCAGCGGCGATCATGCCCGCCAGCCTGTCCATTCGGGCGGCGGAAGGGCGCTGATCCCTCACATCGCCTTGAGTTCGCCGCCCTTCCAGACGTAGTAGACGACGCCCGGCTTGGCGATATCGCCCTTGGCATCGAACGCGAGTTCGCCAAGAACCGTGGTGAAGCGGTTCACGCGGATCGTGGCGGCGAGGCGCTTGCCGTCGATGGCGGCGGTCGGATCGGGCTTCACCACCGGGCCGAGGGCGGCGGTCAGCACCTCGGTCGCGGCGAAGGCATTGAGGACATAGCCCGACGGGTCCTTGCCCTGGTCGAGCAGTTTCTCCACCGCCTTGGCGGCGGCGGGATTGTCCAGCGGATTGCGGGCGAAGGTGACGATGGCGCCATCCGCCGCCTTGGCCCCCGCCGCCTTGACGAATTCGGGGCTGGCCAGCGCATCGGCGCCGATGATCGAGGCGGTGATGCCGGCATCGCGCAGGGCCTTGACGAGGCCACCCGCCCGCCCGGGCGCCGCCGCGATGAAGACGACGCCGACACCGGCCGATTTCAGCTTGGCCGCGGCCTGTTTCGCCGAAAGCTCGGGCCCGACGACGAGATCGGCCGCCGCCTCCGGCAGCTCGAGCCTGGCGATGGCGGCCTTGAACACCGAGACGACCTGCTGGCCATAGAGCGTGCCGTCGCGCACGACGCCGAGCTTCTTCTTGGCCATGGTCTGCTTGACGAGGGCTGCGGCGATCAGGCCCTGATAATCGTCGCGCCAGACGGTGCGGAACACGGTGCCGCCGGCATTGTCGGTCAGGCGCGGATCGGTCGAGGCCGGGGTGACCATCACCACCTGGGCGGGGCCATAGACGGCGGCCGCCGCTTCGCTGGCGCCGGAGCAGAAATGGCCGATCACCGCGACGACGCCGCTGCCCACGAAATCGGCGGCGACGCTGGCCGCCTGGGCGGGATCGCAGGCGTCGTCCTTCACGTCGAGCACGATCTTGCGGCCGGCGATGCCGCCATTGGCGTTGACCATCTGCACCGCGAATTCGACGCCGGTCTTCAGCTGCTCGCCAAAGGCGGCCTGATCGCCGGACAGCGGCGCGGCGAGGCCGATGCGGATGTCGGGCAGGCTGACGGCGGCGACCGGCGGCGGGGCGGCGGCCTCGTCGCGCCGGGCATTGTGCATCCAGAACCAGGCCACGGCGGCGCCAAAGGCGATGACCGCCACCAAACCCAGTACCAGCTTGCGCATGACCGCCCCCTTGCCTGTCCCTCGTCCGGCGACGCTAAGGTTCGCGTCGATTCGGTGCAACCGTCACTGCACCCGAAGCCGGCCCGAGGCAAGGAAAAAGGGCCCGGCCGTCGCCGGCCGGGCCCCTTCGATCGCTGCCGGAAGAGTTACTTCTTCTCGGCGTACTGGCCCTTCGACCATTCGTACATGACGTATTCCGGGTTCTTCACGTCGCCCTTGGCATCGAAGCCGAGGGTGCCGAGAACCGTCGGGAACGAGCCGGCGCGGATCGCCGCGGCGACCTTCGCCGTGTCGGTGCCGCCCGCCGCCTTCACCGCCTCGGCCCAGACCTGGATCGCGGCATAGGTGTAGAGGGTGTAACCCTCGGGGTCGTAGCCGATCTTCTTGAACTCGTCGACGACCTTGGCCGCCTCGGGCTTCAGGCGCGGGTCGGGCGCGAAGGTGAAGAGGAAGCCTTCGCCGGCATCGCCGGTGATCGACCACAGTTCATTGGTGTTCTGCGCATCGCCCGAGATGAAGGTGGCCTTCAGGCCCTGTTCGGCCGCCTGACGGATGATCAGGCCGCTCTCGGTGTGGTAGCCGCCGATATAGACGACTTCGATGCCTTCGGCCTTCAGCTTGGAGACGAGGGCCGAGAAGTCCTTGTCGCCCTGGGTATAGGCTTCGTAGACGGCCGGCGGGGTGCCGAGGCCTTCAAGACCCTTCTTGGTCTCGTCGGCCAGGCCCTTGCCGTAGGCCGACTTGTCGTGCAGGACGGCGACCTTCTTGCCCTTGAAATGGGTGTCGATGTATTTCGCCGCGGTCGCGCCCTGGTAGTCGTCACGGCCGCAGGTGCGGAACACATTGGTCCAGCCCTTGGTCGCCGCTTCGTCGGTGAAGACCGGGTTGGTCGAGGCCGGCGACATCTGCAGCACGTTGTTCTCGTTGTAGACCGCCGAAGCCGGGATCGACGACGAGGAGCAGAAGTGACCGGCGACGAAGACGACGCCCTTGTTCACGAGATCGTTGGCAACCGCCACCGCCTGCTTCGGGTCGCAGGCATCGTCGCCGACTTCGAGCTTCAGCTTTTCGCCGTTGATGCCGCCCGCGGCGTTGATGTCGGCGATCGCCTGTTCGGCACCGCGCTTCATCTGCTCGCCGAAAGCCGCGTACTGGCCGGTCATCGGACCCGCGGTCGCGATGGTGATATCGGCGTGGGCAACGCCCGCGAAGCCGAGACCGGCCAGCAGGGCGACGGCGGCAAGCCCGGATTTGAGCTGCTTCATGCGATCCTCCGAAAAGTCCCCCGACGTGCTTCGGTCCGACATGGCGCCGAGTGGCACGCCGCGAGGCAAGAGCCTAGACACAACGGCAGGGCCCGCGCAACGGGCCGATGCCGCCCAACACTCATTCCGGCGCCTTGGCGCGCCAGCCGAAAGGTCCCGCCTGTTCGTAGAGCCAGGGGTACTGCCGCACCATCTTGGCCACGAGGGTCAGCCGATGCCCGAGAAGGGCATAGGCCGCCAGGATGAGACCATCCAGGACATAGCCCTGCAGGGACCAGAGGTGACCCGAGAACAGGCCCCAGTGCAGGAAGCGATCGAAAATGGCGACGCCGAAACCGGCCAGCGCCGCCATCCAGGCGGGGCGCCAGCCTTCGGCGATACCCTGCCCGGCGAGGAAGCTGCACAGGCCGAACAGGCAGAGCGTGAGGCCGATGAAGGGGCCGAGGGTGGTATCGAAGATGGCTTCCATGGCGCTCAATGCCCCCCTTCGAGATAGGCCGCGCGCACTTCCTCGTTGCCCAGCAATTCGGCCGAGGTGCCGCTCATCTGCACCCGCCCGCCCGCGAGGACATAGGCGCGGTGTGCCAGCTTCAGGGCGTGGAAGGCGTTCTGCTCGACAAGGAAGACGGTCATGCCCTGTTCGGCGTTGATCTCGCGGATCACCTGGAAGATCTGGCGCACGATGATCGGCGCGAGGCCGAGCGACGGCTCGTCGAGGAGAAGGAGGCGCGGCCGGCTCATCAGCGCGCGGGCGATCGCCAGCATCTGCTGCTCCCCGCCCGAGAGCGTGCCGCCGCGCTGGCCCTGCCGCTCCTTGAGGCGCGGGAACATGCGGAAGGCGCGGTCGAGGTCCTCGTCGAAGAAGGCGGGATCGGTGACGACCGCGCCCATCTTCAGGTTCTCCATCACCGTCATGCGCGGGAAGATGCGCCGCCCCTCCGGGCTCTGCGCGATGCCGAGGCGCATGATCTGATGGGTGGCCAGGCCGGTGATGTCCCGCCCCTCGAAGGTGATGCGGCCGGCCGTGGGCC
This sequence comes from Zavarzinia aquatilis, assembly GCF_003173035.1. Lineage (GTDB taxonomy): Bacteria > Pseudomonadota > Alphaproteobacteria > Zavarziniales > Zavarziniaceae > Zavarzinia > Zavarzinia aquatilis. The sequence continues at coordinate 94,097 of NZ_QGLE01000009.1, read as the reverse complement.
GGGGCTTGCCGCACATCGACATGAGCAGCGTCGACTTGCCGGCGCCATTGGCCCCGATCAGGGTGACGATCTCGCCCTCGTTGATCTCGACGTCGACACCGCGCAGGGCCTCGATCGCGCCGTAAGCGGCGTGCAGGCCCTCGATCTTCAGCAGGGGGGCGCTCATGCGGCACCTCCGAAAAACCTGGCGTCATCCCGGCGCAGGCCGGGATCTTGCGACTGGGGGGCACCGATGCCAACGCCCGCGAGGTCCCGGCCTGCGCCGGGACGACGAATGAGGGGGGTGGGGGCGCTCATGCCACGGCCCCTTCCGCTTCGTCGTCCTCGCCGAGATAGGCGCGGATGACGTCCGGGTTGGCCTTGATCTGGGCCGGCGTGCCCTCGGCGATCTTGCGGCCGTAGTCGAGCACAACGATGTGATCCGAGATTTCCATGACGACGCTCATGTCGTGCTCGATGAGAAGAAGGCCGACGCCGTAATCGTTGCGGATCATCAGCAGGAGCGCGTTGAGTTCCGCCGATTCGCGCGGGTTGAGGCCCGCCGCCGGCTCGTCGAGGCAAAGCAGCGCGGGGTCGGTGCACATGGCGCGGGCGATTTCCAGCCGGCGCTGGTCGCCGTAGGGCAGCGAGCCGGCGGGTTCGTCCGCCCGGGCGATGAGACCGGTGCGGTTCAGCCAGAAGCGCGCCTTCTCCACCGCCTCGGCCTCGGCCTTGCGGAAGCTGGGCCAGCCGGCGAGGCCGAGCAGGCTGTAACCGCTGGCGCGCATCAGGCGGTTGTGCTGCGCGACCATCAGGTTCTCGAGCACCGACATGCCGGTGAAGAGGCGGATATTCTGGAAGGTGCGCGCGACGCCCGCGGTCTTGGTGATGCGGAAATCGTCCAGCCGTTCCAGCAGGAAAGACTGGTCGCTGCCCGGCCGGGTCAGGGTCAGGCGGCCCACCGTCGGCTTGTAGAAGCCGGTCAGGCAGTTGAAGACCGTGGTCTTGCCCGCGCCATTCGGCCCGATGACCGCGGTGATATGACCGGCCTGGGCCTCGAAGGAGACATCGTTGATGGCGGTCAGGCCGCCGAAGCGCATGGTCAGATGCTCGACCGTCAGCAGGGGGCGGCTCATGGGCGAACTCCCTTGCCGCTGTTGATGAGAATGGTCGGGTCGCGATGCGACAGGAGCCCGCGCGGCCGCCAGATCATGATCAGCACCATGCCGAGGCCGAACACCAGCATCCGGTATTCGGCAAGGCCGCGAAACGCTTCGGTCAGGCCGATGACCAGGATCGCGGCGAGGGCGACGCCGAGCTGGCTGCCCATGCCGCCGAGGACGACGATGGCGAGGATCATCGCGGATTCGAGGAAGGTGAAACTCTCGGGCGAGACGAAGCTCTGGGTCGTCGCGAAGAAGGAGCCGGCGAAACCCGCGAACATGGCGCCGATGGCGAAGGCCGTCAGCTTGGTGTTGGTCGGATTGATGCCAAGGGCCCGACAGGCGATTTCATCCTCGCGCAGGGCTTCCCAGGCGCGGCCGACCGGCAGGCGCCGGATGCGGATGGTGAAGACATTGACGACGAGGGCGAGCACCAGGATCAGGTAGAAGAAGAAGATCGAGCGGTGCAGCGGCGAGAAGTCGAGGCCGAAGAGCTGGTGGAACGGCACCACGCCCTCGGGCGCGTTGCGGACGAAGGGATGGCCGAAGAAGGTCAGGCGCGGGATGGAGCCGATGCCGTTCGGCCCGCCGGAAAAATTGGTCCAGTTGAGGAGGACGATGCGGATGATCTCGCCGAAGCCCAGGGTGACGATGGCGAGGTAATCGCCGCGCAGGCGCAGGACCGGAAAGCCCAGCAGCACGCCGAAGGAGGCGGCGAACAGGCCCGAAAGCGGCAGCGCGCCCCAGAAGCCGAAGCCATGATCCTTGGACAGCAGGGCATAGGTATAGGCGCCGACGGCGTAGAAGGCGACATAGCCAAGGTCGAGCAGCCCGGCGAGACCGATCACGATGTTCAGGCCCCAGGCCAGCATCATGTAGGTGAGGACGCGGATCGCCGTATCGAGAATATAGGAATTGGCGAAGGGCATCATCGGCAGCAGCACCGCCGCGGCCAGCAGCAGGAAGCCGAGCCCCCGGGTGAACAGCCGGCGCAGACGGTCGGCCTTTTCCTCGTCGGTCTCGGTCGCGAGGGCCGCCTTGCTCTGGCGATGGGCGCCATACTGGCCGGCGAGCCCACGGATGACCAGGGCGGCCCCGGCGGCGATGGCGAGCACGCCGAGCAGGTCGGTCGGCCAGGGCAGCAGGAAGCCGGCGGCGGCCAGACCGGCGGCGATGCCATAGGACGGCAGGCGCAGGCCCCGGTCCGACAGGGCGAGGCCCAGCCGTCCGAAGAAGACGATGACGATGCCGACCGCGACTTCGGCGAAACGGGCATCGACGGTCAGCGAGCCGCCCCGGTCGACGGTCTGCAGGCCGACGATGGGGCCCGCCAGCGCCATGGCGACGAGGGCGACGAGGGCGGCATCCTTCAGCGCCGCCTGGAACGGCGTCGCGGGGGCGGGGCGGGTGGCGGCGTTCAGGTCGGCGACGGCCATGTTCACACCTTCTCGATCTCGGGCCGGCCAAGGAGGCCGGAGGGACGGAAGATCAGAACGAGGACGAGGATGGCGAAGACCGCGACATCCTTGTATTCGACCGAGAAATAGGCCGACCACAGCGCCTCGATCAGGCCGATCAGCAAGCCGCCGAGCACCGCGCCCGGCAGCGAGCCGATGCCGCCCAGCACCGCCGCGGTGAAGGCTTTAACCCCGGCGAGGAAGCCGATGTAGAAGTCGATCACGCCGTAATAGAGCGTGACCATCATGCCGGCGACGGCGGCGAGCGCGGCGCCCATGACGAAGGTCATGGCGATGGTGCGGTCGACGTCGACCCCGATCAGCGAGGCCATGGTGCGATCCTGCTCGCAGGCGCGCTGGGCCCGGCCGAGGGGCGTCTGGGTGATCAGATAGGTGAAGCCGATCATGAGCGCGATGGTCAGCACCACGATGAAGATCTGCAGGTAGGACAGGGTGACGGCAAAGCCGCCTTCGCTCGTCAGCAGCTCGAAGCCGCCGCGGATCACCGGGGCGATCGGCTTCGGCCGGGCGCCCTGCGCCAGCTGGACGTAGTTCTGCAGGAAGATGGAAACGCCGATGGCCGAGATCAGCGGCGCGAGGCGGAACGAGCCGCGCAAGGGACGATAGGCGATCCGCTCGATCGCCCAGCCGTAGAGCGCGGTGATCGCCATGGCGAGGATGAGCACGATCAGGAGGGCGAGCGGCACCCAGGTCACCCCGATCAGCCCCATGACGATGATGCCGATCAGCGACAGGAAGGCGCCGACCATATAGACCTCGCCATGGGCGAAGTTGATCATGCCGATGATGCCGTAGACCATCGTGTAGCCGATGGCGACGAGAGCGTAGACCGCGCCGAGCGTGAGGCCGTTGATCAGCTGCTGAATGAGATAGGCCGTGTCCATGCTCAGCCTCCCGTCTTCAGGCTATGTCGCATACGCGAACAGGAATGACGGAAGAGACGACGGGCCCCGCCCGCCTCTGCGCTGATGCTCAAAACACGACCCCCAGCCTTTTGGCCCTGTCAGAAACCGTAACCTCCCTTTCCGGCCTCCGCAATGCGGGTCGAACATTGAATCGAGACATTCCGCCGCGCGGGCGGCGCCGGTCTTCGACCAAAGGCTAAGATATGCGGCCAAAAGAAAACCCCGGCCGGATCGCGCCGGCCGGGGTCTTTCGCGAAACGAGGATCAGGCCGCGAGCTTGTCGAGGGCGCGGACGATAGATTCGCCCATGACGCCGGTCGAGACCTTGGCCATGCCGGGCTGCATGATGTCGCCGGTGCGCAGGCCGCCGGCCAGCACATTCTCGACCGCCTTCTCGATCAGCGCGGCTTCCTCGCCGAGATCGAAGGAATAGCGCAGGGCCATGGCGAAGGACAGGATGGTGGCGATGGGATTGGCCAGGTCCTTGCCCGCGATGTCAGGGGCGGAACCATGGACCGGCTCGTACATCGCCTTGCGTTTGCCGTTGGCGTCGGCCGCGCCGAGCGAGGCCGAAGGCAGCATCCCGAGCGAGCCGGTGAGCATGGCCGCGCAGTCGGACAGGATGTCGCCGAACAGGTTGTCGGTCACGATCACGTCGAACTGCTTGGGGTTACGCACCAGCTGCATCGCGCAGTTGTCGGCGTACATGTGCGACAGCTCGACCTTGGGGAACTCGGTGTCGTGGATATGGGTGACTTCCTCGCGCCACAGGATGCCCGATTCCATCACGTTCGCCTTCTCGGACGAAGTGACCTTGTTGTTCCGCTTGGTCGCGATGTCGAAGGCGACGCGGGCGACGCGGCGGATTTCCTCGGTCGTGTAGACCTGGGTGTTCACGCCCCGGCGGCTGCCGTCGGGCAGGGTCTCGATGCCGCGCGGCGTGCCGAAATAGACGCCGCCCGTCAGTTCGCGCACGATCATGATGTCGAGGCCGCGCACCACGTCGGGCTTCAGGGTCGAGGCTTCGACCAGGGCATCGAAGCACATGGCCGGGCGCAGGTTGGCGAACAGGCCGAGGTCTTTCCGCAGGCGCAGCAGCCCGCGCTCCGGCTTCACCTCGAAGGGCAGGTTGTCCCACTTCGGGCCGCCGACGGCGCCGAGCAGCACCGCATCGGCCTCGAGCGCGATCTTCATGGTCTCGTCGGTGATCGGCTTGCCATAGGCGTCGATGGACGAGCCGCCGACCAGGGCTTCCTCGATCGCGAAGTCGATGCCGCGCTTCTTCGACAGCCAGTCGATGACCCGGCGGACTTCCCGCATGACTTCGATGCCGATGCCGTCGCCCGGCAGGATCAGGAGCTTGCCCTTGGTGGCCATGTTCATTTCCTCGGATGGATGGAAGAGTGGCGGCATCCGCCATCGCCCGGGCTCGCGGCCCGGGCGGCACGAGACGTCAGCCCGGGCTCAGAGCCAGGGCTGGGAGATTTTCTGCTGGGCCTCGAAGGCGTCGATCTTCGGCTTCTTGACGAGGGTGAGGCCGATATCGTCGAGGCCGTTGATCAGGCAATGCTTGCGGAACGGATCGACGTCGAAGGTGATCTTGCCGCCGTCGGGGCCGGTGATTTCCTGCTTTTCCAGATCGACGGTGACAACGGCGTTGGCGCCGCGCTTGGCGTCATCCATCAGGAGATCGACCTGTTCCTGCGGCAGGACGATCGGCAGAATGCCGTTCTTGAAGCAGTTGTTATAGAAGATGTCGGCGAAGCTGGGCGCGATGACGCAGCGGATGCCGAAATCGAGGATCGCCCAGGGCGCGTGCTCGCGGCTGGAGCCGCAGCCGAAATTGGCACCGGCGACCAGGATTTCCGCCTTGCGCCAGGCCGGCTGGTTCAGCACGAAATCGGGCTTCTCGGCGCCATTGTCGTCGTAACGCATCTCGGCGAACAGATTGACGCCAAGACCGGTGCGCTTGATCGTCTTCAGGAACTGCTTCGGGATGATCATATCGGTGTCGATATTGATCAGCGGCAGCGGGGCGGCGATGCCCGTGAGCTTCTTGAAGGGCTGCATGATGTTACCTCCTCGGGCTCAGAGCTTGCGGATGTCGGCCAGATGGCCGGTGACTGCCGCCGCGACCGCCATGGCCGGGCTGACCAGATGGGTGCGGCCGCCGCGGCCCTGACGCCCCTCGAAATTGCGGTTCGAGGTCGAGGCGCAGCGCTCGCCCGGCTCCAGCCGGTCGGCATTCATCGCGAGGCACATGGAACAGCCCGGCTCGCGCCATTCGAAACCCGCCTCGACGAAAATCTTGTCGAGACCTTCAGCTTCCGCCTGTTCCTTGACGAGGCCGGAACCCGGCACGACCATGGCGCCGACATGGGCCGCGACCTTGCGGCCCTTGGCGACGGCGGCGGCGGCACGCAGATCCTCGATCCGGCCATTGGTGCAGGAGCCGATGAAGACGCGGTCGATCTTCACCTCTTCGAGCGGCGTGCCGGGGGTGAGGCCCATATAGGCGAGGGAGCGCTCGATCGCGACCCGCTTGCCCTCGTCGGCGACATCGGCCGGGTTCGGCACCTTGGCCGTGATCGGCAGCACGTCCTCGGGGCTGGTGCCCCAGGTCACCTGCGGCACGATATCGGCGGCGGCGAGCACGATTTCCTTGTCGAACACCGCGCCCTCGTCGGTCGTCAGCGTCTTCCAGTAGGAAACCGCCTGCTCGAAACCGCCGGCCTTGGGCGCGCGCGGCTTGCCGGCGACATAGGCGAAGGTGATCTCGTCCGGGGCGATCAGGCCGGCGCGGCCGCCCGCCTCGATCGTCATGTTGCAGACGGTCATGCGGCCTTCCATCGACAGGCCACGGATGGCCGAGCCGGCGAATTCGACGACGTAACCCGTCGCGCCCGCGGTGCCGATCTTGCCGATGATGGCGAGGACGATGTCCTTGGCGGTCACACCCGGACCGAGGTCGCCGTCGACCGTGATCCGCATGTTCTTCGAACGCTTCTGGATCAGGGTCTGGGTCGCCAGCACATGCTCGACTTCCGAGGTGCCGATGCCGAAGGCGAGCGAGCCGAAGGCGCCATGGGTCGCCGTGTGGCTGTCGCCGCAGACGATGGTCATGCCCGGCAGGGTCAGGCCCTGTTCCGGCCCGACGATATGCACGATGCCCTGGCGGATGTCGTGCATCCCGAGGTATTCGACGCCGAATTCCTTGCAGTTCGCCTCGAGGGTCGAGACCTGCAGGGCGGATTCGGGATCGGAAATCCCTTTCGAGCGATCGGTCGTCGGCACGTTATGATCGGGCACCGCCAGAGTCGCCTCGGGGCGATGGACCTTGCGGCCGGTCATGCGCAGGCCCTCGAAGGCCTGGGGGCTCGTCACCTCGTGCACGAGGTGCCGGTCGATGTAGAGGAGGCCGGTGCCGTCCTCGGCCATTTCAACCAGATGGCTGTCCCAGATCTTGTCGTAGAGCGTGCGCGGACCTGACATTCTTCCGTTCCTCGAGCCGTGTTACGGCCTTCATTCACATGGCGCTCATTCGCATGGCGCCGACCTGCCGACCGACGCCCGAAGTCCGGCGACCACGGGGGTCGCCGGACCGGCGAAAGGACGGACGGTAATGCCCGAAGTTACTGGGCCTTGGCGCCTTCGCGGCGGTCGACCTTCTCGACGATACGGGCCGACTTGCCGCGACGATCGCGCAGGTAGTAGAGCTTCGAGCGACGGACCTTGCCGCGACGCACGACCTCGATCGAGTCGAGACGCGGGGAGAAGAGCGGGAACACGCGCTCGACGCCTTCGCCGTAGGAAATCTTGCGCACGGTGAAGGAAGCGTTGGCGCCCTTGTTGTTACGGGCGATGACGACGCCTTCGAAGGCCTGGATACGCTCGCGCGTGCCTTCGACAACCTTCACGTTGACCTTCACGGTATCGCCGGGACGGAAGGCGGGAATGGTCTTGCCTTCAGTGACCGCAGCGATCTGCTCGGCCTCGAGCTGGTCGATGATGTTGGTCATGGGGATCAGTCCTTTCGAGAAACAGATATGGGGTTCGTATCGGTCGGCCGCATCCCCCCGCCCTGCCGGGCGAGATAGCGCGACCAGAGGTCGGGGCGGCGTTCGCGGGTCAGGCGTTCGGCCTGTTCGCGGCGCCAGGAACGGATGCGGCCGTGATGACCCGACAGGAGCACGTCCGGCACCTGCCGGCCCTCCCATTCGGTCGGCCGCGTGTAATGCGGATATTCGAGGAGATCGCCGGTGAAGCTCTCCTCGGCCAGGGTCTCGGCCGCGCCCATCACGCCGGGGATCAGGCGGACGACCGCGTCGATCAGACAGAGCGCCGCCGGCTCGCCGCCGGACAGCACGAAATCGCCGATCGAGACTTCCTCGAGACCGCGACCGTCGATCACCCGCTGGTCGACACCCTCGAAGCGGCCGCACAGCAGGATGACACCCGGCCCCTCGGCCAGCGCGCGCACCCGCTCCTGGTCGAGCGGCCGGCCGCGCGGCGAGAGATAGAGCGCCGGCGCCGCCGGCAATCCGGCCTTGGCGGCGTCGATCGCCCGCGCGATCACGTCGGGCTTCATCACCATGCCGGGGCCGCCGCCCGCGGGCGTGTCGTCCACCATGTGGTGACGGTCGGTCGCGAAGCCCCGGATGTCCGAAGCCTCGAGCCGCCACAGACCATTCGCCAGCGCCCGTCCGGCCAGGGAATGGCCGAGGGGCCCCGGGAACATCTCGGGGAACAGGGTCAGCACGCTGGCGGTCCAGGGGGCGCCGGTCATGACACCTCTCCCGTCTCGTCAGATGCCGGCGCGTCAGACTCTTCCGCGCCGGTATCGGCCCAGCCTTCCGGCGGATGGGCGACCAGCCGGCCGGCGGCGATGTCGACCACCGGCACGATCTCGCGGGTGAAGGCGAGAAAGGCGGAACCGCCGCCCGGGAAGGCGACCTCGATCATGTCGCCCGCGCCGAAGTCCTGGATCGTGGCGACTGTGCCGAGCAACTCGCCCGCGCCGTCGACGACGGGCAGGCCGAGCAGATCGGCGTGGTAGAACTCATCCTCGTCTTCCGTCGCCGGCAGGGCTTCACGCGGGACATAAAGCCGGCGGCCGCGCAGGGCTTCCGCCGCATTGCGGTCGGCCACCCCTTCGATGCGGGCGACGACGGCCTGACCCTGAACGCGCAGGGGCTGCAGCACGAGGCGCGCGCCCCGGTCGGTCAGCACCGGGCCATAAGCCCCGACGTCGAGGGGATCGCTGGTGAAGGATTTCACCTTCACCTCGCCCCTGATGCCATGGGCGCCGGCGATGGCCCCGACGCAGACATGCGCGCGCTCGTCCACCGCGGAGGTTTCCGCGGTGCCGGTGCTCGGCCTTGTCTTGCCCGGGGCGATCATGACGGGAAGGTCCTGCGGTCTTTTAGAGCTTACGCCTCGGCGGCGGCGGCGGCGGCTTCGGCCGCGGCCTTGGCGCGTTCCTGCGCCTTCGCCTTCGGGGCGGACTTCTTCGGGCTCTCGACGATCGCCGGGGCCGGGATCAGACCCTTGTAGCCAAGGAACTTGGCGACGCGCTCGGTCGGCTGGGCGCCCTGGGCGAGCCAGTACTTCACGCGCTCTTCGTTCAGGGTCAGGCGCTCGGCGTGGTCCTGCGGCACCAGCGGATTGTAGGTGCCGAGACGCTCGATGAAGCGACCGTCGCGGGGCGAGCGGCTGTTGGCGACCACGATGCGGTAGTAGGGACGCTTCTTGGCACCGCCGCGCGACAGGCGAATGGAAACGGACATATGAGGTTCCTTCTCTCGTCTATTCGATAGGTTGGTTCTGTAGGATCACTTGAAGCCGCCGGGCGGGAATCCCCCGCCGGGGCCACCGAAACCGCCGGGGGGCATGCCGCCGCCACCGCCGAAGAGGGCGCCGAGACCGCCGCGCATGAGGCCCTTCTTGCCGAGCTTGGCCATGCGCTTCATCATGTCGGCCATCTGCTGATGCTGCTTCAGCAGCTTGTTCACATCCTGCACCGAGGTGCCGGAACCCTTGGCGATGCGGACCTTGCGCTTCGCCTGGATGATCTGGGGATTCTTGCGCTCCTTCGGCGTCATCGAGGAAATGATCGCTTCCTGGCGCTTGATCGCCTTGTCGTCGATATTGGCCTTGGCCAGCTGGTCCTTCATCTTGGCGACGCCGGGCAGCATCGCCAACATGCCCTGCATCCCGCCCATCTTGCGCATCTGGCGCAGCTGGTTGGCGAGATCGTCCAGATCGAACGTCCCCTTCGCCAGCTTGGCCGCCATCTTCTCGGCTTCCTGCTGGTCGATGGTCTCCGCCGCCTTCTCGACCAGGGAGACGATGTCGCCCATGCCGAGGATGCGGTTGGCGATACGGTCGGCGTGGAAGACCTCGAGGGCGTCGATCTTTTCGCCAAGGCCCATCAGCTTCAGCGGAACGCCAGTGACGGCGCGCATCGACAGGGCCGCGCCGCCGCGGCCGTCGCCGTCGACGCGGGTGAGCGCGATGCCGGTCAGGCCGATACGGTCGTGGAACTGCTTGGCGACGGTGACCGCGTCCTGGCCGGTCAGGCTGTCGGCGACCAGCATGACTTCATGCGGGTTCGTCTCGCGCTTGACTGCCTCGATCTCCTGCATCAGCGCTTCGTCGATGTGCAGGCGGCCGGCGGTGTCGAGGATGACGACGTCGAAGCCCTGGAGACGGGCGGCGGTCAGGGCACGCTTGGCGATGTCGACCGGGCTCTGGCCGGCGATGATCGGCAGGGTGGCGACACCCGCCTGCTCGCCGAGGACCTTCAGCTGCTCCTGCGCGGCCGGGCGGCGCACGTCGAGCGAGGCCATCAGGACTTTCTTCTTGTCCCGGTTGGTCAGGCGATAGGCGATCTTGGCGGTGGTCGTGGTCTTGCCCGAGCCCTGCAGGCCGACCATCATGATCGGCACCGGCGGCACGGCGTTCAGGTCGATGTCGGTGGCGCCGTCCGCGCCGCCCAGCACTTCGACCAGATGGTCGTGCACGATCTTGATGACCATCTGGCCCGGGGTGACCGAGCGGACGACATCCTGACCGATCGCCTTTTCCTTGACGGCGGCGACGAAGTCCTTGACCACGGGCAGGGCGACGTCGGCCTCGAGCAGGGCGAGGCGGACTTCGCGCATCGCCTCGGCGACGTCGGAATCGGTCAGCGCGCCCTTTTTGGTCAGGCGACCGAAGACATCGGAAAGACGATCGGAAAGGCTCTCAAACATGCGCTGACCAGCTGTCCTCTGCACAAACACCAAGGGCGCCGGCGGGCGAACATTCGCTGACCGGCGGACGCCCGTAGGCGCGACGAAACACGAAACTTCGTCGAAGATGCGGGAACATGATCGAAAGCGCGCCTCTTGTCAAATCGAGTCCGCGCATCGCCCGATTTCCGGCGGCCGCGATGTCGAGGCGGCGGCACCCCCGGGGTCCGGCAAGCATTCGCACCCCGGCATGAATTGCGTCGAGAACAAGGCCCCGATATCGCGCCTTATTCTGGCCTGATTTCACCAACAATTCGATTTTCGGTCAAATCCCTGCCGCAGGGAACCTTTCGTCCATTCCCCGATTTACTTATCCGTGGGCAGCACAATGCCCCACATCATCATCCGGCGCCCGAACAATTCATCACGGGGCCGACGTGAACGGCGCGCCCTCATGCGCGTCCAGACACGACCGCACTCCTGCGGTCGATGAATGACGAAGGAGAATGCCATGAACAAGACCCTGACCGCCGTCGCCCTGACCGCCATTCTGGCCGGCGCGACCGTGCCCGCCCTCGCCCAGGAAGGCACCATGTCGCCGCCGCGCGCGACCAGCGAGGCGCCCCTCGCCGCCCCGGCGGGCGAGACCGCGGCCCCCGCGGCGTCCGCCACCGACATCCGGGCCGGCGCGCTGATCGGCGCCGACGTCACCAATGCCGCGGGCGAGGACGTGGGTGAAGTGACCGATCTCGTGATCGGCAGCGACAACAAGGTCAGCACGGCCATCGTCTCGGTCGGCGGCTTCCTCGGTGTCGGCGACAAGCTGGTCGCCATCGCGCTCGCCGATCTGACGGTGACGCCGGACGAGGACGGCGCGCTGACGGTGAAGGTCGCGGCCTCGAAGGATCAGCTGAAGGCGATGCCCGAAGTCGTCCTGAACTGACCCCAGCCCGCAACCGATCCGCCACCGAAAGGAGTGACGCCATGAATTGGGACACCGTGAAAGGCAACTGGAAGCACACCAAAGGTCTGATCAAGGAGAAGTGGGGCGAACTCACCGACGACGACCTGACCCGGGCCGAAGGCCGCAAGGACCAGCTGATCGGCCGCATCCAGGAGCGTTATGGCCGGACCCGCGAGGCGGCCGAACGCGAGGTCGATCACTGGCTGAAGTCCCTCCACTGAGTGCCGGCTCGGTCAGGAGGGGGAAGGCCGCCGCCCGGCAAGGGGCGGCGGCCTTCCGCTTTCCGGAGATCAGAGGACCCGGCTGCGCCCTTCGAGCGGGCTGCCCTCGCCGGTCTCGAAGGGGGCCTTGCGGCTCTTGAAGGCGCGGGCAATCTGGGCTTCCAGCTGCCGCAGCCGAAGGCTGGCGAAACCCTTGCGCGCGGGGCCAATGCGGCGCAGGCCGTTGGCCGCCACGATGGCGGGGCGCATCAGCTTCGGCAGAACACGCCAGCCGGTGTCCGGCAGGCCGAGGGTATCGGCCGCCGCCCGGCCGATGATATGGCGCGAGACCCCGGCATAGGCCGCGGCATCGAGATCGGCCAGCCAGCGCCCCCAAGGCTGGGGCAGGCCGGCCAGCGCCTCCCGCCCGGCGCCGAGCAGCGCGACCGACAGCGCCCGGCTGTCGTCGTCGGCATCGGGCTGGGAACGGACGAGCAGGCTGAACAGCGCCGAGGCCTGGGCATAGGAATCCGGCAGCAGGTCTTCCTCCACCCCCATGATATAGCCGACATAGCGCCAGAGATGGACGATCCCCTCCTTTTCCTGCGCCGTCAGCTGGACGCCGAGGTCGATCAGCGGCCCGACCATGCCGAGGGAAAAGGCGAGCGCGGTCGCCGACATGTCCGCCTGGTTGACCGGCAGGCCCCAGTCGTCCGCCCGCCAGCGCGGATCGCGGCTGACCGACCGGCGCACCATGGCGTGCATCACCCGCACCCGCACGGCCGAGGCGAAGCCGGCGGAATGGCGCCCGACGGTGCCCGAGGCGAAGATGTCGACGGCGAATTTGCCCGTCTCCTCCAGCCGCTTGTAGGCGCGGTCGCCCAGCGCCCCGGTCATCATCAGCACCCGGGCGATGGCGCTCGAGCAATAACCGACCATGAGCGTGCCCGAGCCGAGGGCATAGCGCAGCAAGGGCCCAACCGAAAGCGCGGCCTGACAGCCAAGGCGCAGCAGATCGTCCCGCACCCAGTCCGGCCGGCGGTCGATCTGGGCGAAGAAGGCGGCAAGGGCCGGCGCGGGCGCCTCGATCCGCTCGATGCCCTCGGTCAGGGCCTGGTCGAACAGGCGCCAGCCCCTGCCCTTTTCCGCCGCCATCCACTCGACCAGGGCATCGGCCTCGGCATCGCCCCGGGAGAGGCCGGCGCGAACCGCCGCCCGGCGTAAAGGGTCGGCGGAAGGCGCGCCGAAATGCCGGGTCAGATGCAGCGTCCAGGGCGCCGGATCGTGGTCCGGATCGCGCCAGCGCGTCGGTGTCGCGGGGATATCAGCCTTGCCGGTCATATTGTTTTGCCTCCCGATTTTCTCCCATTGTATATGAGCAATTATTCACATCTACTTATATGCGCCGCCCCCTTGACGAAAGCCCGCCGCCTTGAGCCAAGCCCCTGATCTTGCGATGAAAAAGCAGCCTGCCCAGGGCCGCTCGCAGGCCACGGTGGAGGCGGTGCTGACGGCGACGGCTCAGCTTCTGGCCGAAAGCGGCTATGCCGCGCTGACGACGAACCACATCGCCGAGCGGGCGGGCGTCAGCATCGGCTCGATCTATCAGTATTTTCCGGGCAAGGAGGCCATCGTCGCCCTCGTGGTCGAACACACGGTGGCGGAGATTCTGGCCGATTTCGGCCGGGGCCTGCTGGGCCATGCCATCGGACCGGCGCGCATCGCCGAAGTGCTTTACGACACGATCGACCGCCGCGCCGGCCTGCTGCGCGCGCTGAACTACGAAGTGCCCTTCCTGCGTGACGTGCCGGCGGTCGGCACCATGCGCGGCCGCCTGCTCGCCCTCGCCGGCCGCATCTACAGCGACCAGCTGGGCGATGGCGGTTTCCGCCACCCGGAAGCCGCCGCCTTCCAGCTGACGGCGATGATGCAGGCGGCGGTGCTGGATTCCATCCTCGCGCCGCCGCCGGGCATGACCCGGCGTCAGGCCATCGACACCCTCGCCGAAATCATCGCCCGTCTATCGGCCTGATCAGACCGAATGCGGCACCATCACCGCGCGCGGCCGCGCCGGGGCCGTCAGGGTGTGACCGGACCACAGCGCCCGGTGCAGGGAAGCGATGGCCTGGTCCAGCGCCTGACGGGCGCGCAGCACGGTGCCGGTGAAGGTCAGGAAGCCATGCAGCATGTCGGGGTGGTCGTGGATTTCTACCGGCACGCCGGCATCGCGCAGCCTGGCCGCGTAATCCATGCCCTCGTCATAGAGCGGGTCGAAGCCGGCGACGACGACGGTCGCCGGGGCGAGCCCGTCGAAACGCGCGGCATTGATCGGCATGACGTGATGCAACTCGTCGTCGCTCAGGCCCCCCGCCGTATGGGCGCGGAACCAGTCGGTCAGCTTTTTTTCAAGGATGAAGCCCTTGGCATAGAGCTGGGCGGAACGGGTGTTCATGCGCCCGTCCGTCGCCGGATAGATCAGCAGCTGGTGGCAGGGCGCCTGCACGTCTGCATCCCGTGCCATCTGCGCGACCATGGCCGACAAAAGACCGCCGGCCGAATCCCCGGCGACCGCCATGCGGCGCGTGTCGATGCCCATCTGCTTGCCGTGGGACAGGAGGTAGCGCCAGACCGCGCCCGCGTCGATCACCGCCGCCGGCATCGGATGTTCCGGGGCCAGCCGGTAATCGACCGACAACACGGCGCAGCGCGCCTTGTCGGCGATATGGCGGCAGGTACTGTCATAGCCCGCGACATCGCCGAGCACGAAGCCGCCGCCATGGAAATAGACCGTGAGCGGCAGCGGCGTCGACAGGCCGGGCGGCACGAACAGTCGCGCCCGCACCAGGCCGAGTTCGCCCGGGATCGCCAGTTCCTCGATCAGGGCCATGCGCTTGGGCGCGACGGCGAAATTGCGCATCGCCATGCGATACATGCCGCGCGACTGTTCGACCGGCATCCGGTGCACGGGAAACAGCTTGCGCTGGATGGCGGCGAAAGCCTGGAGTTGCGGGTGCAGGCGCTTGCCCTCGATGACCGCGGGCCGGATGTTGGTGACCTGCGCCAGCACCGGGGCGGAGACCTGGGACAGGCCGCCGAGGGCAAGACGCTGAAGGTTGGCTGCGAGACTCATGATCGAACCGTTTCCCTCCACCGGCCCCGGCGACGGCCGGGGCCCGCGATGCGCCGAAGGGGCGACACCGCCGATGACGACAGCGTCACCTTGTCACACCTTCCAAAGGATTAACGGTCGCGGTCAAGAGTCCTTTCATCGCAACTGAAGAAAATTCAGCTTGCCCGCCGGGCGACGGCCCCCCGCCTCAGGCCCTTGTGATCGACACGCCGCCGTCGACGAGGGACGCCGTTCCGGTGACGAAACTCGAATCATCGGAGGCAAGATAGAGCACCGAACGCGCGAGTTCCTCGGGCTTTGCCACCCGTTTCAGGGCGTGCAGACTGCCGATGAAGGCTTGCTTGTCGGCGGTATCGTTCATGCCGCGATACATGTCGGTATCGACGGCACCGGGCAGGATCGCATTCACGCGAATGTTCCCCGGGCCGAATTCGGCCGCCAGCGCCTGGGTGAGGCCGATCAGGCCGGACTTGCTGGCGGCATAGGCGGCGACGCCCGGGAACGACAAACTGTAGCCGATGAAGGTGGAGGTGAAGATCACCGAACCCCCGCCCCCCTTCACCATCTCCGCGATCTGGTGCTTGGCGCCCAGGAAGGATGCCGTCAGGTTGACCGCCAGCGCCTCGCTGAAGCCCGCTTCGGAAACCGCCGTGCTCGGCCCGCCTTCACCGAGGATGCCGGCATTGTTGAACGCGATGTCGAGGCGGCCGAAATGCTGGACGGCGGTGGCGACCAGCGCCGCCTGATAGGCTTCGTCGCGCACGTCGCCGGCCAGTGCCACCGCCTCGCCGCCCGCCGCCCGGATGTCGCCGACCAGCGTGTCGAGTTCGGCCTGACGGCGGGCGCCGACAACAAGCTTGGCTCCTTCTGCGGCGAAGAGCCGGGCGGTCGCCCGGCCGATGCCGGCGCTGGCCCCGGTAATGATCGCGACTTTGTTGGCTAGGCGGTTCATGTCCATCTCCTGAAGTTTGCCGGGACGGCGGAGCCGCCCCCTGTCGATGGGCAGAAGATGGCGCTAGGCCTTCGTTCGGAATAGTGAGCAGATATTGGAACTTAAATCCGGGAATTCCGAACGATGATTCGATTGGAAGGGCTGAACGCCTTCGTCGCCGTGGTCGAGGGCGGCTCGATCAGCGAGGCGGCGCGGCGCCTGCGGCTGTCGAAATCCGTGGTCAGCGAAAGACTGGCCGAACTCGAAAAGGCCCTGGGCGGAACCCTGCTGCGACGAACCACCCGCAAGCTGACCCTGACCGACGACGGCACCGCCCTGCTCGAGCGGGCCCGCCGGGTCATGCGCGAAATCGACGAGGCCAAGTCCGACATGGCGGAGCGGCGCGGCACCCTCGCCGGGCCGGTGCGGATCGCGGCGCCGGTCACCTTCGGGCGGATGCATCTTGGCCCCGCGCTCTATCCTTTCCTGGCGCGCCACCCGGACCTCGAGCTGACGCTCGACATGGACGACCGCCGGGTCGACCCGCTGGCGGGCGGCTATGACGCCATCATCCGCAACGGGGCCATCGCCGATACACGACTGGTCGCCTGGGTCCTGGCGCCGAGCCGGCGCTTTCTGGTCGCCGCCCCGGACTATCTGCGGCGCCATGGCGTGCCAAGCACCCTCGCCCAGCTCGAGGAGCACCGGGGCATTCTCTACACCCACCGGGGCGTCGCCGACTGGCGGTTCGAGACCCCGGATGGGGCCATGACGATCCGGCCGCGCCCCGCCCTGATCGTCAACAACGGCGACATGATGCGCGATTCAGCCCTTGCGGGTCTCGGCATCGCCTTGCTGCCCAGTTTCATCGCCGGGCCCGATATCGCCGCCGGCCGCCTGGTCGCCATCGACGTCGGCCATCGGCCGGAAGCCGAATTCATCCACATGGCCCATCCGGAAGGCCGAAATCCCTCGGCCAAGCTGCGAGCCCTCGCCGAACATCTGCGGGCGGCCTTCGGCGACCTGCCCTATTGGGAAAGGGATCTGCCGGGCGTCGGCGCGGGGCAGGCCTGAAACGAAAAAGGCCCCCGGCTCGCGCCGGGGGCCTCAAATCGTCCGTTCAGGCTCAGGCCGCCTTCTTCAGGTGGCGCGCGATCAGGATTTCCGCGATCTGCACGGCGTTCAGCGCCGCGCCCTTGCGCAGATTGTCCGAGACGCACCACAGGGCGAGGCCCTTGCCGTCCGGCACGGTCGGATCGCGGCGGATGCGCGAGACGAAGGTGGCGTAATCGCCCACGCATTCGAGCGGGGTGATATAGCCGCCGTCCTCATGACGGTCGACGACCATCAGGCCCGGCGCCTCGCGCAGGATTTCCCGCGCCTGATCGACGGTGATCGGGTTTTCGAACTCGATGTTCACCGATTCCGAATGGCCGACGAAGACCGGCACGCGCACGCAGGTCGCGACCAGATTGATGTCGGGATCGAGGATTTTCCGCGTCTCCGCGGTCATCTTCCACTCTTCCTTGGTGAAACCGTCGTCCATGAAGACGTCGATATGCGGGATCACGTTGAAGGCGATCTGCTTGGGGAACTTCTTCGGCTCGACCGTGTCGTTCACATAGAGCGCCTTGGTCTGGTTGAAGAGCTCGTCCATGCCCTTGTTGCCGGCGCCCGAGACCGACTGATAGGTCGAGACGACGACGCGGCGGATCTTCGCGAAGTCATGCAGCGGCTTCAGCGCGACGACGAGCTGCGCGGTCGAGCAGTTCGGATTGGCGATGATGTTCTTCTTGGCATAGCCCGCCAGCGCGCCCGCGTTCACTTCCGGCACGACCAGGGGAACGCCCGGCTCCATGCGGAAATGCGAGGAATTGTCGATCACGACCGCGCCGGCCGCCGCCACCTTCGGCGCCCATTTGGCCGAGACGGAGCCGCCGGCCGAGAACAGTGCGATGTCGGTGCCGCGGAAATCGTAATCCTCGAGGGATTTGACCTTCAGGGTAGTCTCGCCGTAGGAAACCTCGGTGCCGATGGATTTGGGCGACGCGAGCGCCACCACCTCGTCAGCGGGAAACTGACGTTCGGCAAGGATGTTCAACATTTCGCGGCCGACCTGCCCGGTCGCGCCGACGACGGCGACTTTCCAACCCATCGTGGTCAAGTCCTTAAAGATCGTGAGGTAATCGCACAGCCGGACGGCCCGCCCGGAGATGCGACCGCGCACAATACGGCAAAGCGCGCCGGCCGCAAGCCTCGATGCGCACACATCAGGGCCGCGTTGTCGCAGGGCCGGATCAGACTTCCGGCGAAAGCCCGCTGACCGACATCAGACCGCCCCGCATCATGATGGCGATACGGTTGCCGCCCTGGCCGACGGCATAGGACAGGGCCGACCCCGCCCTGGCATAGATGTCGAGGGCACTGTCATGCCGGCCCTCGAAGCCGGCGATGCCGAAGGACAGGGCCATGGCCGGATCCGGCAGGGCCTGTCCCGGCGCCGGCCGTTCCTGCGCCCAGCGCCAGATCCTCTCGGCGATGAGGCGGCCGACCTCGACCGGGCTTTCAGGCGCGAGCACGCAATAGCGTGAATCGCCCAGCTTGGCGACCGTATCCGACGGTCGCAGGATGGCCGCGACGGCGTCCACGGGTTCGCCATTGGCATAACCGGCGACAAGCCCGTGATAATCGAAACGAATGAGCGACAGTGACCGGTAATAGCGAGAGCAGCGATCGACTTCGGCGATCAGTCGCAGCCCGAGGGCTTCATGGTCCAGCGCAATATTGGGTCCGCGAACGAGCATGTGGACGCACAATTTTCCACCAATATGGAAGCATTTTCCCCAATATCGGTTTCAACCCCGCGAACGTCAATTGCCCAATACGCATGGGAGCGCCGCGACGCAGCAAAAATCTCAGGCCTTGGCGTCGAGCCGTTTGAGCCCCCAGCGCAGCACCACGCGCCCGGCGTCGAGCGAACCGCCGACCACCATCTGCTCGGCGCGGCGAGGCGGCCCGGGATTGGCGATGGAAACCGATTCCTCGAGCGCGAGATGACCGCCGAGGGCGCGGAATTGCCAGCCATCGCCGCCGGGCGTGCGCAGCAGGATGCCCGTGCCGTCACCGGTCAGGCTGGCGCGAACATCGGGGGCGAGGTGGAAACGCAAGGCGAAGGCGAGGCTGCGCCCCGGCGTCCGTCCGCGCGGCTCGATCCGGTCTTCGCCCCGGATTTCGCCGCCTTCGGGATCGAGCCACAGTGCCCGCCGATGCACGAGACCGAGGCGGGGGCCATAGCCCGAATGGCTGGCCTCGATCCAGACCTGGCCGTCCGCCTCGTTGCGGGTCGCGGTGGTGACCATGGCGGGCAGGCTCGGCCGCAGGCCGATGTCGAAATCGGCGACCGAGACCCAGGCATTCTGGTCGTCGAGGGTCAGGGTCGAATGGGCAGCGGTGGAGCGGCCGACCCGCTGCCAGTTCTCGTCGAGGCCGGGCGCGGCGCCGCAGGAGACGATCAGCCGGTCGCGGCCGGAACTCATCTCGAAGGCGAGCGGCGCCGTATGGGCCTCGGCGGCGTGGCCCGGCGGCGGCGGCGCGCCCACATCCACGATCAGCGCGAAACGCCGCCCCTCGACCCGTTCGTAGCCGATATGCGGCAGGCGGCCGGGCGCCTTGCCGCGTGGCGCGGCCAGCGCCAGCACCTGTTCGATCCGGGCGATATCGCCCGGCCGGCCGCCATTGAAGCTGGCCAGCCGGCCATCGCCGAGGCGGAAGAAGCGCAGGGCCGGCGCCAGCCGGTCGAGGGCGCGGGTAAAGGCCACGCTCGGCATCTGGCCGGCGGCGGCCAGCGCCTCGCGCATCCGCACCAGGGCTTCGAGCACGGCGAGATGATCGCTCGGATTGCGGCTGGGCAGGCCGCCGTCGGGCAGGACAAGGCCGGAGAGCGCATCGTCGAGCCGGCGCAGCGACCGCGCCAGCGGCCGGCCCCATTGCCCCAGGGCAAGATTGCCGAGGGCGAGGCCAACCAGCGCCACCACCTTGCCCGGCCCCGGCGCCATGCCCTTGTCGGTCCGGCCGAGGTAGCGCAGATGGCGCACCAGGGATTCGAGCAGCGCCTCGCGCAAGGGCAGATCGGCGCCGTCGAGCAACAGCGGCAGATGGCTGACCCAGGCCATGACCCGGCGTCCGGCAAGGTCCGGTCGCCACCAATGGGCATCGAAGCGGCCGTAGCGTTTCAGCCAGCCGTCCAGCAGCATCCGGGCCTGACGGCCGGCAGCATCGCCGCCTGCGGCCGAGAAATGGCGCAGCCAGTGGAAATCGTGCAGCGCCTCCTGCCACTCCGCGCTGGCACCGCCCAGGGTCCAGGGGGTCTGATGCGGCGACAGCAGCAATTGCCCGGCGAAGCGATAACGCCCCTGGAACAGGGCATTCGCCTCGTCGACCGAACCGGGAAAGGGATCGGGCTGAACATTGAGGGCGACCGCCGACGGTGCCCGGCCGAGGGTCGCGACCGACAGGCGCGAGCCCGCCAGTTTCAGGCGCAGCCGGCGCAGGGCGGCCCCGGCCTTGGCGCGCAGGACTGTACGCTTGGTCCAGGCGGGCGGCAGGCCCGGCAGGGTCGCATGGGTGGTCGGCCCGACCGCTTCGGTTCTGGGGTCAGGTGCTTCCATGCCCGCAGCCCCGGTCGCCATCACGGGGCCCTACGCGCCGCCGCGCAGTTTTTCGATGTTGGCGGCATAGGCGGCGGGGCCGCCGGTGAAGCTGGCGGTTCCGGCCACCAGGACGTCCGCGCCTGCCGCGATGGCAAGGGGCGCCGTCTCGAGATTGATGCCGCCGTCGACTTCGAGGTCGATGGTCCGGCCGGTGCCGTCGATCAGCTTGCGCAGGGCCCGGATCTTGTCGAGCTGGCTGGTGATGAAGGACTGGCCGCCGAAGCCCGGATTCACCGACATGACGAGGATGAGGTCGACCATGTCGATCACCGTCTCGACCGCGCTGATGGGCGTCGCCGGGTTGAGCACGACGCCGGCTTTCACGCCATGCGACTTGATCGTCTGCAGGGTGCGGTGCAGGTGCGGCCCGGCCTCCGGATGCAGGGAGATGATGTCGGCGCCCGCCTTGGCGAAGCCTTCGATGAAGGGATCGACCGGCGAGATCATCAGATGGACGTCGAACGGCTTTTTCGTGTGGGGGCGCAGGGCCGCGACCACCGACGGGCCGATGGTGATATTGGGCACGAAATGCCCGTCCATCACGTCGACATGGATATAGTCGGCACCCGCCGCATCCATGGCGCGAATCTCCTCGCCCAGGCGCGCGAAATCGGCCGAGAGAATCGACGGGGCTATGCGAATCGTCTGCTGCATCTTCTGCTCGTAACAGCTATGGGCCGGGTTGCCAACCGGTCAGACGCGGGTCAGGCGACTGACGAAGAAACCGTCGATGCCGCCCGCCTCGGGCCAATGGCTGGGCAGGGTGCGAAGATCGCCGGCAGGCGTGATCGCCGTCTCGAGGCCCGGCACTTCCGCAGGGGAAATCGGCACGCGGCGCAGGGGCGCGCCCGCGGCCAGCAGGGCCTCGATCGCCTCCGGGCCCTCGCGCGGCTCGATCGAACAGGTACAGAAGACCAGCGTGCCGCCGGGCGCCAGCATCTGCACCGCCGCGCGCAAGAGGCGCAGCTGGACCCGGCCCAATTCGCGGATTTCCTCGGGTGTGCGGTGCAGGGCGATATCGGGATTGCGGCGCAGGGTGCCGGTCGCGGAACAGGGCGCGTCGAGGAGGACGAAGGGCACTTTCTCCGCCGGCTGCCAGGCGGCGACATCGGCCACCACCGTTTCCGCTTCCAGCTTCAGGCGGGTCAGATTCTCGCGCAGGCGATTGATGCGCCCGCGCGCCTGATCGACCGCGGTCACCAGGGCGCCCAGTGCCGCCAGCTGGGCGGTCTTACCGCCGGGCGCGGCGCAGAGATCGACGACCGCGCTGCCCGGCGCCGGGTTCAGCAGGCGGGCCGGCAGGGCGGCGGCGGCGTCCTGCACCCACCAGGCGCCTTCGGCGAAGCCCGGCAGATCGGCGATGCGCCCCGCGCCCGTCAGGCGAAGGGAGCCGGTGGGCAGCACGGCGGCGCCGAGGCGGGCAGCCCAGTCGCCGGCATCGAGCCCGGGTTTCAGCGTAAGGTCGAGGGGCGGTTCCACCTGATGGGCGGCGGCGATCGCAGCGGCGGCCTCCGCGCCGTAAGCCTTCACCCAGCCCTCGAACAGCCAGTCGGGGGTCGAGGCGCGGCCCCGGTCGACCTGCGCCAGCAGACCGGCCTTTTCCCGCTCCATCCGGCGCAGCACGGCATTGGCGAGGCCCTTCAGCTTGGAGAGCTTGCCGTCGACCAGTTCGACCGTGGCGCCGACGGCGGCATGGGCCGGCACGTCGAGGATCAGCAGTTGCGCGGCGCCCAGCGCCAGAATCGCCCGCAGCCGGTCCGGCAGATGGCTGCCCGGGCGGTCGAGGCAGCGGTCGAGAACCGCCAGCAGGAAACCCCAGGAGCGCACGGCGGCGGCGGCGAGGGCATGGGCGAAGGCGCGGTCGCGCGGCGCCAGCCTGTCGAGGGCGCCAGCCTGATCGACCGCATCGTCCAGCGGCTGGCCCCGGGCGATCACCGCCTCGATCAGGCCGAGAGCGGCGAAACGCGCGGCGAGGCCGGCATGGGCGGCGTTCGCGGCCGAATGTTCGCTACCGGCCGCGTTCGCGGCGGATGATTCAGTCGTCAACTCCAGGGCCCCGTCTGCCCCTTCTCGATCGCCATGCGGCGCAGGCGCTCGATCCGGTTTTCCATCCGCGGATGGGTGGTGAAGAGTCCATCCATAGCACGGCCATGCAGCGGGTTGACGATAAAGAGATGGGCGGTCGCGGGATGCGCCTCGGCCGCCCGGTTCTCCACCCGCTCCGCCCCGGCCGACAGCCGGGCAAGGGCCGACGCCAGCCACAGCGGCCGGCCACAGATTTCCGCGCCGATGCGGTCGGCCTCGTATTCGCGGCTGCGCGAGATGGCGAATTGCACCAGCGCGGCCGCCAGCGGCGCGAACAGCGCGACGAGGAGACCGCCGATGGCGCCCATGCCGTTGTCCCGTTCGTCGTCGGACCGGGACATGCCGAAGAACATGGCGAAATTGGCCAACATGCCGATGGCGCCGGCGATGGTCGCCGTGATCGTCATGGTCAGCGTGTCGCGGTTCTTCACATGGGCGAGTTCATGGGCCATCACCCCCGCGACCTCTTCCTCGCTGAGAAGCTCAAGCAGGCCGGTGGTCGCGGCGACGGCGGCATGTTGCGGATCACGTCCGGTGGCGAAGGCGTTGGGCTGCGGATTGTCGATGACATAGACCCGGGGCATGGGCAGGCCGGCGTTGTCGGCCAGCCGACCGACGATGGCGTGAAGGCGTGCCGCCTCCCCGGCGCCAACCTCGCGCGCGCCATACATCGACAGCACCATCTTGTCGGAATTCCAGTAGGCGAAGGCATTCATGCCGAGCGCCAGCAGGAAGGCGATGACAAGGCCACTCTGTCCGCCGACCAGCCAGCCGACGGCAAGGAAAAGGCCGGTCATCGCGGCAAGAAGAAGGGCGGTACGCGCGTAGCCCAAGGCAGACTCCCTTTCAGGAACAGGGGCGGTTTCGGATGACCCTCATGTGGGTTCCCGCCCCGCTCCGATCAAGCGTCAGGACGTCAGACGCCGCCTTCCCGCTTCCTGAAGGGATGGGCCGGATAGCTGCCGAGAATCTTCACGTCGGTCGAGAAGAAGGCCAGTTCCTCGAAGGCGAGGCGGACCGAGCGGTCGGCCGGATGGCCTTCGATATCGGCATAGAACTGGGTCGCCGTGAAGCTGCCGCCGATCTGATAGGACTCGAGCTTCGTCATGTTGATGCCATTGGTGGCGAAGCCGCCCATCGCCTTGTAGAGCGCGGCCGGCACGTTGCGCACCCGGAACACGAAGGTGGTGATGGTCGGCGCGCCCGGCGGCGGATCGTCCCGCTCGCGCGAGAGGATGATGAAGCGCGTGGTGTTATGCGCCGCGTCCTCGATATTGGCGGCGACCGTGTCGAGACCATAGATATCGGCGGCGAGGCTGGAGGCGATGGCGGCGACGGTCGGGTCATTCCAGGTCGCGACATCGCGCGCGGCGCCCGCGGTATCGTCGTGCACAACCGGCGTCAGGTGATGTTCCAGCCAGAATTTGCGGCATTGGGCCAGCGCCATCTGATGGCTGTGCACCGTCTTCAGCCCGGCCAGGGTCGCGCCCCGGGGTGCCAGCAGCTGGTGGCGGATGCGCAGGAAATATTCGCCGACGATATAGAGATTGGCCCCCGGCAGCAGCTGGTGGATGTCGGCGACGCGGCCGGCCAGCGTGTTCTCGATCGGGATGACGCCGTAATCCGCCCGGCCGTCCTTGATCGCGCTCAGCGCCTCGTCGAAGGTCGGACAGGGCAGCGGCACCGCCTGCGGGAACAGCTCGCGCAGCGCCTGGTGGGAAAAGGCGGCGGGCGCGCCCTGATAGGCGACGACCGAATTACCGACGCGCGCGGGATCGTAAGTCATTCAACGCTGGCCTTCGATGATGGCGCGGGCCCGCGCCAGGTCTTCCGGCGTATCGACGCCGAGGGGCACCGTGTCGACGGCGACGACGTCGATGCGCATCCCGGCCTCAAGCGCGCGCAGCTGTTCCAGCTTCTCGCGCTGCTCGAGCGGCGAGGGCGGCAGGCCGACGAATCGGGCCAGCGCCGGCCGGCGATAGGCATAAAGACCGATGTGGTGGAAATGGGGGCCGGCGCCATAAGGCGCGGTCGCCCGGGTGAAATAGAGCGCGCGGCCGATGCCGGAATCGCCCGCCCAGGCGACGACGGCCTTCACCACATTGGGATTGGTGCGCTCTTCCTCGACGCGGATTTCCGCGGCGAGGGTGGCGATGTCGACGGCCGAATCGGCTAGCGGGCGGAGGGCGGCGCGAATCACGGCGGGGTCGATGGTCGGCAGATCGCCCTGCACATTGACGACGATGTCGGCCTTGCCCTCGGGATCGGCGCGCTTCAGCGCCTCGAAGATGCGGTCGGAGCCGGACGGATGCGCGGGATCGGTCAGCACGGCGACGCCGCCCGCCGCCTCGACCGCGGCGACGATCTCGGCTTCGGCGGCGGCGACGACCACGGGGCCGACCTCGGCCTCCATCGCCCGGCGCCAGACCTGGACGATCATGGGCACGCCGTCGATGAGGCTGAGCGGCTTGCCCGGCAGGCGGGTCGACGCCATGCGGGCGGGGATGACGACGATGGAGGAATTCATGTCTCTGGCCGGTTACTTCGCGCGGGCAAGCCGCTATTGGCAAGGCGCCGGGCCTGCGGCAACATGACACGGCGAACATCGCGCGTCTTGCCGTCAGTTTCCGAAGCGATCGCGCGACCTTATACGGGTTGCGCCTTTTGCTTGGAAGCGGCTAATCTCCGCGCGCCTGTCGGGGCACGTCTGTCCCGGACGGAGGGGACGAGGGCACATGGATTCCTTCGAGATCAACAAGATTGCTGGTGCCGTTCTTGGCGGCGTGCTGGCGCTTCTGATTATCAGTAATGTCGGTGACGCCCTGGTGTCGCCGAAGCACCTGGAAAAGCCGGTCTACGTCGTCGAAGGCGTGGAGACGGAAGGTGGTGGCGGCGGTGAAGCCGTGGCGGCCGCGGCGGAAACGCCGCAGGATCCGCCGATCGAGCAGCTGCTCGCCACGGCTTCGGCCGAGAATGGCCAGAAGCAGTTCGCGAAATGCGCCTCGTGCCATTCGATCGACAAGGGCGGCGCCGCCAAGGTCGGCCCGAATCTCTGGGGCATCGTCGGCAACAAGCACGCGCATATGGAAGGCTTCGCCTATTCCGACGCGATGAAGGCCAAGCCCGGCATGTGGGAATATTCGGCGCTGTACGAATTCCTGCGCAGCCCCAAGGACTATGTCCCGGGCACCAAGATGGGCTTCGCCGGCTTGAAGAAGCCGCAGGACCGTGCCGACCTGATCGCCTATCTGCGCGCCCAGGCCGATTCGCCGGTGCCGCTGCCCTGATCGGGCTCCTGACCGGCGGGAGGCGTCGATGATTTCGCGTCGCCACCTGCTGGCCACCCTCGGGATGGCCCCCTTCGCGGGGGCCTTTTCGTTGCCTCGGGCGTGGGCGCAGGCCGCCGGCCTGCACGGCATCGCCATGCATGGCGACCTGAAATACCCGCCCGGCTTTCCGCGCTTCGATTTCGTGCGTGCCGATGCCCCCAAGGGCGGCGAATTGCGCCAGGGCGTGCTCGGCAGTTTCGATTCGCTGAACCCCTTCATCGTGCTGGGCGATCCCGCCGCCGGCAGCGGCTCGATCTACGACACGCTGACGCTGCAGGCGCAGGACGAGCCTTTCTCGGAATACGGCCTGCTGGCGGAAGCCATCGAGGTCGCGCCGGACCGTTCCTTCGTCGCCTACGAGCTTCGCAAGGAAGCGCGTTTCCACGACGGCACGCCGGTCACCGCCGACGATGTCGTCTTCAGCTTCGAGACACTGAAGACCAAGGGCCACCCCTTCTATCGCAGCTATTACGCCAATGTCGCCAAGGTCGAGACCGCGGGCACGACCGGCGTGCGCTTCACCTTCGATACGACCGGCAATCGCGAATTGCCGCTGATCATGGGCCAGCTCGCCGTGCTGCCCCGGCATTACTGGGAAGGGCGGGATTTCACCCGGCCCTCGCTCGACGTGCCGCTGGGCAATGGCCCTTACCGCATCGGCACGGTCGAGGCGGGGCGCAGCCTGACCCTCGAGCGGGTGGCGGATTACTGGGGCGCGGCGCTGAACGTCAACGTCGGCCGCAACAATTTCGCGCGCCTGCGCTACGACTATTTCCGCGACGAGACCGCCAATCTCGAGGCCTTCAAGGCCGGCGCCCTCGACGTCCGGATCGAGCGCGTGGCCCGGGTCTGGGCCACCGCCTATGATTTTCCGGCGGTGCGCGACGGCAAGGTGCTGAAGCTGGAATTGCCGGACGAGACCCCGGCCGGGATGCAGGCTTTCGTCCTGAACACCCGCAAGCCCCTGCTGCGCGATGCCCGGGTGCGCCGCGCCCTCGGCCTCGCCTTCGATTTCGAATGGTCGAACAAGGCGCTGTTCTACGGCGCCTATACGCGGACCCAATCCTTCTTCGCCAATTCCGAACTGGCGGCGAGCGGCGAACCCGGCCCGGCCGAACTGGCCCTGCTGGAGCCGTTCCGCGACCGCCTGCCGCCGGAAGTCTTCGGCCCGGCCTGGACCGCGCCGGTCAGCGACGGCTCAGGCCAGGACCGCAAGCTGCTGGTCGAGGCGAAGAAACTGCTGGCCGAGGCCGGCGGCAAGGTCGTCGACAAGAAGCTGGTGGCGCCGGACGGCACGCCCTTTACCCTCGAATTCCTGATGGACGACGTCACCTTCGAGCGGGTGACGACACCCTTCATCGCCAATCTCGGCCTCCTGGGCATCACCGCGGCGATTCGCACCGTCGATCCGCCGCAATATGTCGACCGGGTGAACAATTTCGATTTCGATATCGTCGTCGGCACCTTCCCCCAGTCCCTGTCGCCCGGCAACGAGCAGCGGGAATTCTGGGGCAGCCTCGCCGCCGACGAAAAGGGCAGCCGCAATCTGATCGGCATCAAGGACCCCGTCGTCGACGCCCTGATCGACAAGGTGATCTTCGCCGAAGACCGCGCCGCCCTGGTCGCCGCCTGCCGCGCCCTCGACCGGGTGCTGTGCTGGGGCTATTTCGTCGTGCCGCAATGGCACATCACCGTCGACCGCATCGCCGTCTGGGACCGCTTCGGCCGGCCGGAAACCAAGCCCCGCTATGCCGCCGGCTTCCCCGACACCTGGTGGTACGACGACGCGAAAGCCGCGGCCCTGAAGGGATAGGCTTCCCTGCGGGCGGTTGATTGCTATCATCCCGGCGACATGCTTAGCCCGATCCTTCGCCTGGCCCGCGCCGCGGCCCTGCTTCTGGTTGCCGCCGGCCCCGCGCTGGCCGATCCAAGGCCCGCCTTTTCGCCGTTCGGGGACGTGAAATACGCTCCCGATTTCGGGCATTTCGACTATGTCGACCCGCAGGCACCCAAGGGCGGGCGGCTCAACCTGTCCGCCCTCGGCACCTTCGATTCGCTCAATCCCTATATCGTGCGCGGCGTCGCCGTGCAGGGCACCGAGCTGACCACCGACAGCCTGATGGTGGCGAGCAGCGACGAGCCCGATTCGTTCTATGGCCTGCTGGCCGAGAGCATCGACGTCACCGCCGATTTCTCCACCGTCACCTTCCGCCTGCGTGGGCAAGCGCGTTTCGCCGACGAAAGCCCGGTCACCTCGGCCGACGTCGCCGCGACCTGGCAGGCCCTGCGCGACAAGGGCGATCCCAGCTGGCGCCAGCGCCTGTCCGACATCGCCGCCATCGAGACGCCGGACCCGGCGACGGTGATCGTGCGTTTCGCGGCGAAGAACCTGCGCACCCTGCCCATCGCCATCGCCACCATGCCGGTGCTGCCCGCCGCCTTTCTCTCGGCCCACGATCTCGACCAGCCGGGGCTGGAGCCCCTGCCCGGCTCCGGCCCCTACCGCGTCGCGAAGGTCGAGGCCGGGCGCAGCATCGCCTTCGAGCGGCGGGACGATTACTGGGCGCGCGACCTGAACGTGAATCGGGGCCGCTATAACTTCGACCGCATCTCGATCGACTATTACCGCGACCGCGACATCGACTTCGAGGCCTTCAAGGCCGGCGCCTCGGACTTCCGCGAGGAATTCACCTCGCGCCTGTGGGCGACCGGCTATGCCGGCCCCGCCTTCGACAAGGGCTTCATCAAGCGCGGCGAAGTGGCGGACGAGCGGCCGACCGGCATCCAGGCCTTCTTCCTGAACCTGCGGCGCGAGAAATTCCAGGATGTGCGGGTGCGCCGGGCCATCGGCCTCGCCTTCGATTTCGAATGGTCGAACAAGGCGCTGTTCTATGGCGCCTATTCGCGCATGGCCTCGATCTTCGAGAATTCGGTGCTGGCCGCCCACGGCTGGCCGAGTTCGGCCGAACTCGCCATCCTCGAGATGTATCGGGGTCACATCCCGGACGCGGTCTTCGGCGGCCCCTATGCCCCCGCCGCGACCGACGGCAGCGGCAATATCCGCGACCGGCTGAAGGCGGCGCGCGACCTGCTGGCCGCGGCGGGCTGGACCGTCAGCGACGGCAAGCTGGTGAACGCGGCGGGCGAGCCCTTCGAGATCGAAGTGCTGAGCGACGAGCCGGTGATGGCGCGCATCTTCCAGCCCTTCGTGCAGAATCTGCAACGCCTCGGCTTCACCGCCCGCTACCGCGAGGTCGACCAGACCTCCTACCAACTGCGCCGGCAGAATTTCGATTACGACGTGATCTCCCAGCGTTTCGCCCTCGGCGCCACGCCGACCACGGAACTGCGCGACCTCTGGGGCTCGGCCAATGCCGACGCGCCGGGCAGCCTGAACCTGTCCGGGATCAAGGACCCGGTGGTCGACATGCTGATCGAGCGCATGGTCGGCGCCGAAAGCCGGCCCGACTACATGACCGCGGCCCATGCCCTCGACCGGGTGGTGATGTGGAACGACTACATCATCCCGCAATGGTACAAGAGCAATCGCACCATCGCCTGGTGGGACCGTTTCGGCCGGCCGGCCACCGCGCCCGTCTACGACCTCGGCGTGGTCGACACCTGGTGGTTCGACCCCGCGCGCAGCGCCGCCATCGACGCCGGGGTAACCCCCTGATGGGCATCTATCTGCTGCGCCGCCTGCTGCTGATCGTGCCGACGCTGTTCGGCATCATGCTGATCAATTTCATGGTCATCCAGCTCGCCCCCGGCGGCCCGCTGGAACAGGTCATGGCGCGTTACACCTCGTCCGACAGCGCCCTGCAGGGCCGCCTGTCCTCGGGCGGGGCGGAGACGCTGGGCGGCGGGGGCGCGGGTGGCGGGGGCGACAGCCGCTATCGCGGCGCGCGCGGCCTCGATCCCCAGTTCATCAAGGAGCTGGAGGTCCAGTTCGGTTACGACAAGTCGCTGGGCGAGCGTTTCGTGAAGATGGCGGGCGACTACCTGCGCTTCGACCTCGGCACCAGTTTCTTCCAGGCCCGGCCGGTGATCGACCTTGTGCTCGACAAGCTGCCGGTGTCGATTTCCCTCGGCCTGTGGACCACCCTCCTCGTCTATTTCATCTCGATCCCACTCGGCATCGCCAAGGCGGTGCGGGACGGCAGCCGTTTCGACGTCTGGACCTCGGGCGCCATCGTGCTCGGCTATGCCGTGCCATCCTTCCTCGTCGCCGTGCTGCTCATCGTCTTTTTCGCCGGCGGCAGCTTCTGGTCGATCTTTCCCTTGCGCGGCCTCGTCTCGGACAATTTCCACGATCTTGGCCTGTGGCAGAAGATCGGCGACTACGCCTGGCACATGGCGCTGCCCGTGCTGTCCATGGTGATCGGCGGCTTCGCCACCCTGACCCTGCTGACCAAGAATTCCTTCCTCGACGAGATCAACAAGCAATATGTCGTGACCGCCCGGGCCAAGGGCCTCGGCGAGGGGCGCATCCTCTACCGGCATGTCTTTCGCAACGCCATGCTGATCGTCATCGCCGGCTTTCCCGCCGCCTTCATCGGCATCCTCTTCACCTCGTCGCTGCTGACCGAGGTGATCTTCTCCCTCGACGGGCTGGGGCTGCTCGGCTTTCAGGCGGCGGAGAAGCGGGATTATCCGATCATCTTCGGCACGCTCTATCTGTTCTCGCTGATCGGGCTGCTGACCAGCATCGTCTCCGATTTCACCTATACGCTGGTCGACCCCCGCATCGACTTCGAGCGGCGCGAGAGCTGACATGGCCGGCCGCGCCCTCACCCCCCTCACCCTCCGCCGGCTGAAGCGGTTCCGCGCCAACCGGCGGGGTTTCTGGTCCTTGTGGATTTTCCTCAGCCTGTTCGGCCTCAGCCTGTTCGCCGAATTCATCGCCAACGACCGGCCGCTCTATATCCAGATGGAAGGGAAATCCTATTTCCCGACCCTGGTCGATTACACCGAGACCGAACTGGGCGGCGATTTCGAGACCTCAGCCGATTACACCGCGCCCTTCCTGCGCGAGCTTTTCGCCGAGAAGGGCGCCACGGTGATCTGGCCCCTGATCCCCTTCTCGTGGGACACGGTGGTGCGCGAGGTCGCGCCCTATCCGGCGCCGCCCTCCGCCCTCAACTGGCTCGGCACCGACAACGACGGCCACGACATCGCGGCGACGCTGATCTATGGCTTTCGCATCTCGATCCTGTTCGGCCTTGCCCTCACCGTCGCCTCCAGCATCGTCGGCGTGCTCGCCGGCCTCGCGCAGGGTTTCCTGGGCGGGCTGACCGATCTTCTGATGCAGCGTTTCATCGAAATCTGGTCGGGGATGCCGGTCCTTTACCTCCTCATCATCCTGTCGGCGGTGATCGAGCCCAGCTTCTTCTGGCTGCTCGGCATCATGCTGCTGTTCTCGTGGATGGAACTGGTCGGTCTCGTCCGGGCCGAGGCCCTGCGGGCGCGCAATTTCGATTATGTGCGGGCGGCGCGGGCCCTGGGCCTGACCAATATCCGCATCATGCTCCGCCATGTCCTGCCCAACACGCTGGTCGCGACCGTGACCATGCTGCCCTTCGTCATGAACGGCTCCATCGCCACCCTGACCTCCCTCGATTACCTGCGTTTCGGCCTGCAGCAATCGGCGCCGTCCCTCGGCAAGCTGCTGTCACAGGCCAAGGATCTCGCGGTGCAGGCGCCGTGGATACCGCTGTCGGCCTTCTGCACCGTCGCCCTGCTGCTTTCCCTGCTCGTCTTCATCGGCGAGGCGACGCGCGACGCCTTCGATCCGAGGCGGGGACCATGAGCGCGCCCCTGCTCGCGATCCGCGATCTCGTCGCCCGCTTCAGGACCGAGGCCGGCCCGCGCGACGTCGTCCGGGGTGTCAGCCTGACCGTCGATGCCGGCGAGATCGTCGCCCTCGTCGGTGAAAGCGGCTCGGGCAAATCGGTCACCGCGCTGTCGGTCCTGCAACTGCTGCCGAAGGGACAGGGCAGCAATCCGCAGGGCTCCATCCGCCTCGACGGCCACGAGATGATCGGGGCCGACGACGAGACCCTGCGCGCCCTGCGCGGCGGTGTCGCCGCCATGATCTTTCAGGAACCGATGACGGCGCTGAACCCGCTGCACCGGATCGGCCGCCAGATCGAGGAAGTGCTGAGCCTGCACACCGCGCTCGACGCCGCCGGCCGCCGTACCCGGGTCGGCGAATTGCTGCGCGAAGTGGGATTGGATGCCCTCGCCGACCGGCTGGACGCCTTTCCGCACGAACTCTCGGGCGGGCAGCGCCAGCGGGTGATGATCGCCATGGCGCTGGCCGGCGATCCGAAACTGCTGATCGCCGACGAGCCGACCACCGCCCTCGACGTCACGGTCGAATCGAAGATCCTCGACCTGTTGCAGGACCTCGTGCGCCGCCGGGGTCTCGGCCTTCTGCTGATCACCCATAATCTCGCCATCGTGCGCCGCCACGCCAGCCGCGTCGCGGTGATGCACGAAGGCCTGCTGGTCGAGGAAGCGCCGACCGCGACGATCTTCGAGCACCCGCGTCATCCCTATACCCGCCATCTGATCGAGGCGGAGCCGAAGGGCCGCCCGGCGCCGGTGCCGGCGGATGCGCCCGAGGTGCTGTCGGCGCAGGACATCCGCGTCGCCTTCGCCCTGAAGCGCGGGCTGTTCGGGGGCACCTTGAGCGAGCTTGTCGCCGTCGACGGCGCCAGCCTGTCGGTGCGCCGGGGCGAGACCCTGGCCATCGTCGGCGAGAGCGGCTCGGGCAAGTCCACCCTCGGCTTCGCCCTCCTGCGCCTCATCCGCTCCACGGGACGAGTCGTGTTCCTCGGCGAGGATTTGCGCCGGCTCTCGGGCGCCGCCCTGCGGGCCCGGCGGAAGTGCTTCCAGATCGTGTTCCAGGACCCCTACGGCAGCCTCAGCCCGCGCATGACCATCGGCGAGGTGGTGGGCGAAGGCCTCGCCGCCCATGGTCTCGCGCACGATAGCGGGGCGCGACGCGCGAGGGTACAGGAGGCCCTGGCCGAAGTCGGCCTCGACCCCGAGATGATCGACCGTTTCCCCCACGAATTCTCGGGCGGGCAGCGTCAGCGGGTGGCGATCGCCCGGGCCCTCGCGCTCGATCCCGATCTCGTCGTGCTGGACGAGCCGACCTCCGCCCTCGACCGTTCGATTCAGGGCCAGATCGTCGACCTGCTGCGCGGCCTGCAGGAAAAGCGGGGCTTCGCCTATCTGTTCATTTCCCACGACCTGAAGGTGGTCCGGGCCATGAGCCATCGCATGATCGTGATGCGCGCCGGCCGCATCGTCGAGACCGGCGCGGTCGATGACGTGATCGCCGCCCCGCGCGAAGCCTATACCAAGGCGTTGATCGACGCCGCCCTGCTGAACCGCTGACGGCCATGCCGCGCTTCGCCGCCAACCTCAGCCTGATGTTCGGCGAATGGTCCTTCCTCGACCGTTTCGCGGCGGCGGCCGATGCCGGCTTCCCGGCGGTCGAATTCC
Organism: Zavarzinia aquatilis; assembly: GCF_003173035.1. Lineage (GTDB taxonomy): Bacteria > Pseudomonadota > Alphaproteobacteria > Zavarziniales > Zavarziniaceae > Zavarzinia > Zavarzinia aquatilis. The sequence continues at coordinate 60,477 of NZ_QGLE01000009.1, read as the reverse complement.
TCTTCCCTTACGACCATGCGCCGGAGGCGATCGCCGACCGCCTGGCGCGCAACGGCCTCGAACTCGCGCTGTTCAACCTGCCGCCGGGCGACTGGGCGGCGGGGGAGCGCGGCCTCGCCGCCCTGCCGGATCGGTTCGACGATCTGAAGGCCGGCATCGAGCGGGCGATCCCCTACGCCGAGGCAACCGGGGCGCGCCGCCTGCATCTGATGGCCGGCCTCGCCGACCGGGGCGCGGCGGAGGCCCGGGCCGCCTATCGCCGCGCCGTCCTTCACGCCGCCGAAATGCTGGACGCCCGGGGTATCGAGCTGCTGATCGAGCCGATCAACCGGCGATCCATGCCGGGTTACTTCCTCGACGATTTCGCCTTCGCCGAAGACCTGATCCGCGACCTCGCCCAGCCGAACCTGCGGCTGCAGTTCGACATCTATCACCGCCAGATCCTGCATGGCGACGTGACCATGGCCCTGCGCCGCCTGCTGCCGCTGATCGGCCATGTCCAGGTCGCCAGCGTCCCCTCCCGCCACGAGCCGGACGGGGAGGAGTTGAACCACCCCTTCCTGTTCGACGAACTGGATCGCATGGGTTACACCGGCTTCGTCGGCTGCGAATATGTCCCGCGCGCGGGCACGCTGGCCGGCCTCGGCTGGCTACGGCGCTCAGACCTGTCCCATCTCGTCGTCCCGGCGAAGGCCGGGACCTTGTAACGATCAAGGCGCCTTTGCCTGTTAAAGATCCCGGCCTTCGCCGGGATGACGAGTTCAAGGTTACACGCCTGCGGGCTTCGAGAAAAACAGTGTGATCTCCCCGATCTCGATGCCAAAGCGCGTCACTTTCGCGCGGTTGACGATGACGTCGCCCGGCTGGAGATAGAGCCAGTCGTCGAAGGCGACCCGCCAGGTGCCGTCGCCGACCTTCAGGTCGAAATCATAGCGCCAGTTCAGGGCATTGCCCGCCGCCTGCCCCCGCGCGATGCCGACAACGCCGTCGGCCTTGCCTTCATAGCGGCCGTCGTCGCCCGGGCGGATGGTCCAGACCCGCCGTTCCGTCTCGCCGTCGCTGTAGAGGAAGTTTTCCTCGAGGGTCAGCAGCTGCCCGTCGAAGGTGCCGGTGATGTCGACGGTGAACTGGCGCCGCAGGGTGCCGAAGCGGTCCTCGAAAATGCCCCAGGCGCTGGTCTTGCCGGCGAAATAGCGCTCGATGCGCAATTCCGGCGTCTTGCCCTCGAAATCCTCGACATTCATGCCGCCGCAGCCGCCCAGCGCGAAGGCCAGCGCCATGCCGCACAGTCTGCCCAGTCCCATCGCCGTGTCTCCCCATTGCGTATGGGAGATACGGCGCAGGGTCTCGTCCGGTTCAGTTCAGCGTGTCAGTTCCCAGGGCGCCGGATTGCGCGCAGGGCGGGCACGCCCGGCGCAAGGCCTCGTTCCTGCCGGACCCGGTCTTCGAGGGCGGCGCGGGGCTCGACGGTGACGGCCATGACCGCCGCCGTGGCATGAACCACGCTGCCGTCGCCCCGGGCGAGGGCGACATGGCCCGGATAACACAGGATATCGCCCCGGCGGATGTCGCCTTCCGCGACCGGGCTGCCGAATCCGGCCTGAAGATCGCTGTCGCGCGGCGCGGCGATGCCGGCGCGGGCGCAGGCGATCTGGACCAGGCCGGAACAGTCGATGCCCTCCGCCGTCCGTCCGCCCCAGAGATAGGGCGTGCCGAGGAAACTTTCCGCCGTCGCGACGATATCGGGAACCGTCGCGACGAGCGGCGCCGCATGGGCGGCGAAGACGAAGCGGCCGCAGGACAGACGCCGCCAGCGCCCGTCCGCGCTCGCCCCTTCGACCGCGAGACGGGCGCCCATGGACAGGGCGATCACCGCCGGCCGTTTCAGGTCGGGCGCGGGATAGAGATGGGTGCGCGGCACGGCGACGACATGGGTGGCAAGCGGCGCCGGCCCCCGCGTCAACGCCGCCCGGGGCACGTAGCCGACATAACCGTCGGTGCCGAGCTGACCCCAGAGCCAGCCGTCCTTGCGGTCCTCATAGACCGTGAAATCCTCGCCATAGAGGACTTCTGTGTCGAGGCTGGCGGCGGCTTCCGGCCGGGGCCGCAGGGCGGCATGGGGCACGATCACATGGAACGCCTCGCCGGGCACGAAGCGCGCGGCCGCGACCTTGCCCTCGAGGAAGTCGGCGGCGAGGTCGTCGCGGGCCGGGGTCAGCCGGCGGTCGAAGCCGCTCATGCGCCGTAACGATCCGCGATCAGGGCATAAAGGGCGCGGATGGCATAGGCCTCCGCGCCGATGGGCCGGCCCGGTCCCGGCTTGGGTGCCCAGGCGAAGACGTCGAAATGCACCCAGGACGGGGTTTCGGTCACGAAACGCTTGAGGAACAGGGCCGCGGTCACCGCGCCGGCCATGCCGCCGTCCGAGACGTTGTTGAGGTCAGCGACCCGCGAATCCAGCCACTTGTCGTAGGGCGCCCACAGCGGCAGGCGCCAGACGGGATCGCGCTGGTCGAGCCCGGCATCGGTTATCGCCGCCGCCAGTTCGTCGTCGGGCGTGAACATCGCCGGCAGATCGGGGCCGAGGGCGACGCGGGCCGCCCCGGTCAATGTCGCCATGTCGATCAGCAGCTCTGGCCGCTCCTCGTCCGCCTCGGCCAGGGCATCGGCCAGGATCAGGCGGCCCTCGGCGTCGGTATCGCCGATCTCGACGGTGAGGCCCTTGCGCGAATTCAGCACGTCGCCCGGGCGCATGGCATTGCCCGAGACGGAGTTTTCCACGGCGGGGATCAGCACGCGCAGGCGCACCGGCAGACCGGCGTCCATGATCATATGGGCAAGGCCGAGGACATGGGCGGCGCCGCCCATGTCCTTCTTCATCAGGGCCATGTAGCTGCCGGTCTTGAGGTTCAGCCCGCCCGTGTCGAAGCAGACGCCCTTGCCGACGAGGGTGACGCGCGGCAGGCCGGCCTCGCCCCAGGTCAGGTCGATGAGGCGCGGGCTGCGCTCCGAGGCGCGGCCGACGGCATGGACCATGGGATAGCCGGCCTCGATCAGATCGTCGCCGACGATGATGTTCACGCGGGCATCATGCGCCGTCGCGACCCGGACGGCCGCCTCGGCGAGTTCGGCCGGGCCGAGGTCCGAGGCCGGGGTATTGACCAGATCGCGGATCAGGAACACCGCCTCGGCCGTGCGCCGCACCTGGTCGAGATCGGCGCCGACGGGGGGCACAAGGAGGGGCGCCGGCTTGCCGTCGTCATCCTTGTAGCGGCGGAAGGCGTAGCGGCCCATGACCCAGCCCAGCGTCGCCGCCGTCGCCTCGATGGGGCCGAGCGGTGTCGCGATCTCGTAAGTGCCCGGCGGCAGGGCGGCGGACAGGGCGCCGAAGCCATAGGGCTCGTTCTCGAAGGCGCCGCCGGTGCCAAACAGCACGAGGCCGAGGCTGCCATCCGCCGCCGGCACCAGAAGATGACTGCCCGGCTTGCCGTCGAAGCCGGTCGCGCGGGCGAAGCGCAGCGCCGCAGGCGGCACCTTGTCGACGAGGCCGTCCAGCCCGCCCTTGACGATGCAATGAATGGGCACCGCCTGTTCGCGACTGGCGATCAGGGGCAGCGGCAGGGCGAGCGTTGCGGGAATGATTTCGGACATGGCAGCTTCGTTACGGATGCTCTTGCGGAACGACTCGGGGTCGGGTTGCCTTGCGCGAGCTTAACCCAGCCTTCGGAGCCTTGCCCATGGCCCAGCACCAAAAGCCTGTCCTCGTCATCGGCGACAAGAATTATTCGTCGTGGTCCATGCGGCCGTGGATCGCCATGACTGCGGGCGGCATCGACTTCGAGGAAACCCACGTCAAGCTGCGCACCGAGGAAACCAAGGCGACCATCCTGCGCCATTCGCCCAGCGGCACGGTGCCGGCGCTGAAACTCGGCGACGTGGTCGTGCCCGAGTCGCTGGCGATCTGCGAATGGGCGGCGGAGAACTCGAAGACCGGGCCGCTGCTGCCGGTCGATTCCGTGGCGCGGGCGGCATGTCGGGCGGCTTCGGCCGAAATGCACTCGGGCTTCGCGACTTTACGCAAGGAATGCCCGATGGATATTCTGGCGCGCGAGACCTGCCACCCGATTTCCGACGCCTGCCGCAGCGACATCGCCCGCATCGAAGCCCTGTGGGAGAATTGCCGGCACCATTTCGGCGCCGGCGGCCCCTATCTGTTCGGCCATTTCACCATCGCCGACGCGATGTTCGCGCCGGTGGTCAGCCGCTTCATCACCTATGGCGTGCACCTGCTGCCCGAGTCGGCGGATTATGTCGCCGCCGCCTCGCACCACCCGGCCTATCAGGCCTGGGTCGCGGGCGCCAAGCTGCAGGTCGAAACCGGCATCTGAACCCGGTCAGGCCGGGATCGCCGAGCCCCAGTAATTGAAGGCGGCGATCTTCGGCGTGCCCGGCAGATACATGCTTTCCAGCCGGCGGACGGCGAAGCCGCCGGCCTTCAGCAAGTCGGGGATCGGCCGGTGCAGGTTGCAGCCGCCGAAGCAGCGCTTCCACACCGGGTTCACCCGGTCCTGCCAGCGCAGGACGCGGACATCCGGCGCCTCGCCATGCTCGCAGAACAGCAGCTCCCCTTCGGGCTTCAGCACGCGGCGCATCCCCTGTAGCGCGGCCACCGGGTCGGGAATGGTGCACAGGCTGTAGGTGACGACGACCGTGTCGACCGACGCGTCGGGCAGCGGGATGCGCTCGCCCGGCAGGCCGATGAATTCGACCGGAAAGCCAAGCTTGCTCGCCTTGCGGCCGGCGATCTTCCAGGATTCTTCCGACGGGTCGAGACCGATCAGCCGCTCGACCTTGGCGGCGTCGTAGTGCGGCAGGTTGTGCCCTGTACCGATGCCGATTTCGAGCACGACGCCCTTCGCCTGGGGCACGACCTTGCGGCGCTGATGGGTAAAGGGGCCAAGGCCGCAGGCGAAATTGATCAGCCGCGGCACGACGTGCCGTTCGTAAAGGCTCATGGACGACTTACTCCCCTTCGACGATCTTGAGCAGTTTCCTCTCGAGGACCGCCAGGACATTCGCGAGGTCTGCGCCCCGCTTCATGACCCGTCCGCCCGCCGCGATCACCGAATAGGCCCCTTGTTTCCGCGCCAGCGCGGGCCTCTTCTCGATCCGGTAGAGCGGCTGTTCCGACGTGCGCCTGTGCACGGCGAAAACCGCGACCTCGACCCCATCGGCCATGGCATAGTCGCGCCATTCACCGGCCGCGACCATCCGGCCGTAGAGCCCCAGGATCATGTCGAGTTCGCGCCTGGAAAAGAACACCCTTTTAGGGGGGGAATGGCTTGCGGCATCCGCCGCGCCGGCCTTGCCGGACGCGCCGGGCGCGAGCACGATCACGCCCTGATCCATGCGCCGCCGTCTCCCTCTCGTAACGCTTTCGTCATCTTGAGCGCAGCACATGGGGGCTACAAGGAAAAAGGCAGCCGCGCGAAAAACGCCGATTGACTTGGCGCGCCTCGCGGATATTTTCGCCGACGGGTCACGTCCCCCCACCGGGACGCTGCTTATCTGGAAGGATAAGTCAAAGATGACAAAGCCTGCTACTCGTCCCGCCTCGCCCCTGTTCTCCTCGGGCCCCTGCGCCAAGCGCCCCGGCTGGACCACCGCCGCCCTCGATGACGCCCTCGTCGGCCGTTCGCACCGCTCCAAGCCCGGCAAGGCCAAGCTGCTGAAGGCGATCGAGGACACCCGCCGCATCCTGAAGGTGCCGGCCGATTACAAGATCGGCATCGTGCCCGCCTCGGATACCGGTGCGGTCGAAATGGCGCTGTGGTCGATGCTCGGCCCGAAGCCCATCGACATGCTGGCCTGGGAAAGCTTCGGCTCCGGCTGGATCAACGACGTCGTCAAGCAGTTGAAGCTGAAGGACGTGCGCAAGATCGAATCCGGCTACGGCGAGCTTCCCGATCTGTCCCAGGTCGACAAGACCCACGACGTGGTCTTCACCTGGAACGGCACCACCTCGGGCGTGCGCGTGCCGAACGGCGACTGGATCGCCGACGACCGCGAAGGCGTCACCATCTGCGACGCGACCTCGGCCGCCTTCGCCATGGACCTGCCCTGGTCGAAGCTCGACGTCACCACCTTCTCCTGGCAGAAGGTGCTGGGCGGCGAAGCGGCGCACGGCATGATCATCCTCTCGCCCCGCGCGGTCGAGCGGCTGACCACCTATTCCCCGCCCTGGCCGATGCCGAAGATTTTCCGCATGACCTCCGGCGGCAAGCTGTCGGACGGCATCTTCAAGGGCGAGACGATCAACACCCCGTCGATGCTCTGCGTCGAGGATTACCTCGATGCCCTGGCCTGGGCCGATTCGGTCGGCGGGCTGGACGGCTTGATCGCCCGCTCCGAGAAGAACCTCGGCGTGCTGGAAGCCTGGGTCGCCACGTCGGCCTGGGCCGGCTTCCTCGCCGAGGACAAGACGATCCGGTCCTGCACCTCGGTCTGCTTCAAGGTCGTCGATCCCTGGGCGCTCGCCCTCGACGCCGACGGTCAGGCCGCCCTCGCCAAGAAGCTCGCCGACCTTCTCGACAAGGAAGGCGTCGCCTATGACATCGGCGCCTATCGCGACGCCCCCTCGGGCCTGCGCATCTGGGCCGGCGCCACGGTCGAGGCCTCCGACCTCGAAGCCCTGCTGCCTTGGCTCGACTGGGCCTATGCCGAAGTGAAGGCCCAGCTCTCGGCCGCCTGAACGTGAACCGGCGCCCCGGCGAAAGCCGGGGTGCGTCACCCCCGCGTTTCTTTCCCGACTCCCCACGAGATCCCGGCCTTCGCCGGGATGACGCTCGCGGTCAAACCTTAAGGTGCCCCCATGCCCAAGGTCCTCATTTCCGACGAACTCAGCCCCGCCGCCGCCCAGATCTTCCGCGATCGCGGCGTCGAAGTGGACATCAAGACCGGCCTCAAGAAGGACGAGCTGATCGCCATCATCGGCCAGTACGACGGCCTCGCCATCCGCTCCGCCACCAAGGTGACGGCGGACGTTCTGGCGGCCGCGACCAACCTGAAAGTGGTCGGCCGCGCCGGTATCGGCGTCGACAATGTCGATATTCCGGCGGCGACCGCGCGCGGCGTCGTCGTCATGAACACGCCCTTCGGCAATTCGATCACCACGGCGGAACACGCCATCGCCATGATGTTCGCGGTCGCCCGCGACATTCCGGCCGCCAGCGCCTCGACCCACGCCGGCAAGTGGGAAAAGAACCGCTTCATGGGCGTCGAGCTCTACGCCAAGACCCTCGGCCTGATCGGTGCCGGCAACATCGGCTCGATCGTCGCGGATCGCGCGCAAGGGTTGAAGATGCAGGTCGTCGCCTATGACCCGTATCTGACGCCGGAACGCGCGCTCGAGATGGGCGTGACCAAGGTCGAGCTGGACGAGCTGTTCGCCCGCGCCGACTTCATCACCCTGCACACCCCGCTGACCGACGGCACCCGCAACATCATCAACGCGGCCTCCATCGCCAAGATGAAGGACGGCGTGCGCATCATCAATTGCGCCCGCGGCGGCCTGATCGTCGAGGAAGACCTGCTGGCGGCGCTGAATGCCGGCAAGGTCGCCGGGGCCGCCCTCGACGTCTTCGCGGTCGAGCCGGCCAAGGAAAACATCCTGTTCGGCCACGAGAAAGTGGTTTGCACCCCGCATCTCGGCGCCTCGACCACGGAAGCGCAGGAGAATGTCGCCCTGCAGGTCGCCGAACAGATGTCGGCCTATCTGATCGACGGCGCCGTCTCCAACGCCCTGAACATGCCCTCGGTCACCGCCGAGGAAGCGCCGCGCCTGCGCCCCTACATGAAGCTGGCGGCCCAGCTCGGCTCCTTCGCCGGCAAGCTGTCGGCCGAGGTCGGCATCCGCAAGGTGACGATCGAATACGAGGGCGCCGCCACCAAGCTGAACACCCGTCCGCTGACCGCGATCGCGCTGCAGGGCCTGCTCGGGCCCCTGATGCCGTCGGTCAACATGGTGAACGCGCCCGTGGTGGCCAAGGAACGCAACATCGCCGTCGCCGACACCAAGCTGGAAGCGCCGAGCAACTACCAGACCCTGATGCGCATCACGGTCGAGATGGACGGCAAGACCCGTTCGGTCGCCGGCACCCTGTTCGCCGACGCCCATCCGCGCATCGTCTCGATCAAGGGCATCACGGTCGAGGCGGAAGTGACGCCGCACATGCTCTATGTCACCAACGAGGACAAGCCGGGCTTCATCGGCGCCCTCGGCTCGATCCTCGGCGAGGCCGGCCTCAACATCGCCACCTTCAACCTCGGCCGCCGCACCGCGGGCGAGGAGGCGATCTGCCTCGTCGCCGTCGACGAAGCGATCCCGCAGTCGGTGGTCGACAAGGTCCGCGCCATCCCGCAGGTCAAGCAGGCCCAGGCCCTCGACTTCTGATCGAGGCCTCTTCGGGTTCCAGCGCCCTCCCGCCCCGGCGGGAGGGCGTTTTGCTGTCCGCTCCTCACTTGTCGTGATTTCGGCGGAGGCCTGCATCGCGGGTGTCGAGATCATGCCGGGAGACGTCGTTTCCGACGACGTCAGGGCATGATCATGGCGCCCGCTCCCCGTGCCGCGAGGTCAGCGGGAAATGGCCACGATCAATAGCTCAAAGGGGGGAACACCCGCAGGTGCTGATCGGTCCGGCCTTCGGGCGACCCGTGGACCGGGAAGCCCCCGATCTGCCGCCCGTGACACCGCCGCTCACACCGTTGGCGCACGGGATTCTTGGGCCGGAAACGGCGCCGGCCTCGCCCTCAGACCGGCTCGAAGCGGGCGACCAGCTGTTCCACCCGGGCCGCGGCTTTTTCCAGCCCCTGGGCCGCGCGGGTCTCGTAGGAGGAGACGCGGCTGCTGTGTTCGTGGTGCAGGCGGGAGATTTCGTTCCGCAGCTGCTCGACCTCGGCCTGCAGGGCCTCGATCTCGTTCAGGCGGTCCGACAGGTCGTCGGCGGCGAGCAGGCCGGCGAGCAGCAGGACCTGCGCCTCCGCGACCTGGGTATTGGCGGGAATGCCAAGGGATTCGACCTTGGCCTGCAGATATTCGGCGAGGTCGCTGATCTTGGCTTCGTCGCCCGGGGCACAGGACACGCGATAGTCGCGGCCGTTCACCCGCACCTTCATCTGCCGCATGGGCATCCTCACTCGGCAATGGCGCGGTCGAGCCGCCCGATGGTCTGGTCGATCCGCTTGGCGGCGGCTTCATTGGCGGACTCGAGACGGAACAGATCGGCCTGACGCTGCGCCCCCAGCTTCTCGGCCTGGGCGAGGGCGGCCTTCAGTTCGGCCATTTCCTTGCGCACGTCGTCCAGCTCGTTCAGGGCCTCTTCGGCGAAGGCTTCGGCATCGCGCAGGCGGCGTTCCAGATCGGCGTCGAGGGTCGGGGCGACGGCGGGGGCCGGCTCCCTGTCCTTCAGCGCCGAATTCTCGACCGCGAGTTCGGCGATGCGCGCCTCGAGCTGACGATTGTCCGACCGCGCGTCCTCGAGGGCCTGGGCCAGTTCGTCGACATCGCGGTTCAGCCGATCGTATTCGTCGACCAAGGTGGCGTGAACCGTCGGATCGACCGCCGACGGCAGGGTGCCGGTTGCCGCCTCCAGGCGATCGAGGGCGACGGCAAGTCTTGCTTCGGCGGCGGCCAGACGGTCCATGGGCGACCTCAAATCAATATGTGCGAAGGGCTACGCACGAATCATCCCATAGAATGTGCCGGCTTCGAATCCCGGTCAATTGCCGCAGGGGCGAAAACGCTTGATTTGGCGCCATGTCATGGCCCGTCGGCCCCCATGACGGTTGACAGTCGCGCGCCCGTCTGTAATGCAACGCCGCGATCCGTCATCGCGCGCGCGGGGCACGGAATTTCGCGAATTTCGCAAGTAATCGGGCGATTTCCCCATGAAAGAGACCAGCAGCACCCTTCAGACGTCGGCGCCGACCAAGAGGGACATGGCCAACGCCATCCGCGCCCTGGCGATGGATGCGGTCGAGGCGGCGAAGTCGGGCCATCCGGGTATGCCGATGGGCATGGCCGACGCGGCGACGGCGCTCTTCACCGATCATCTGCGCTACGACCCCAAGACCCCCGGCTGGCCCGACCGCGACCGTTTCGTGCTGTCCGCCGGCCACGGCTCGATGCTGCTCTATGCCCTGCTCTATCTGACCGGCTATCCGGACATCGACCTCGACGAGATCAAGAAGTTCCGCCAGCTCGGCGCGCGCACCGCCGGCCATCCGGAATACGGCCACGCCGACGGCATCGAGACGACGACCGGCCCGCTCGGCCAGGGCATCGCCAATGCGGTCGGCATGGCGATGGCGGAGGCCCACCTGCGCGCCCGCTATGGCGACGCGCTGATGAACCATTTCACCTATGTCATCGCCGGCGACGGCTGCCTGATGGAAGGCATCTCGCAGGAGGCGATCTCCCTCGCCGGGCACCTGAAGCTGAACAAGCTGATCGTGCTGTGGGACGACAACAAGATCACCATCGACGGCTCGACCGACATCTCGACCTCCGAGAATATCCCGCTGCGTTTCCAGGCGGCGGGCTGGGCGGTCGACGCGGTCGACGGCCATGATGCCGCCGCGGTCTCCGCCGCCATCGCCAGGGCCAAGCTGTCGGCGGACAAGCCGACCATGATCGCCTGCCGGACCACCATCGGCTTCGGCGCGCCGACCAAGGCCGGCAAGTCCTCGGCCCATGGCAGCCCGCTCGGCGCCGCCGAGATCGAGGGCGCGCGCAAGGCGCTGGGCTGGCCCTATGGCCCGTTCGAAATTCCGGACGCGATCCTGTCCGCCTGGCGGGACGCCGCCACCGCCCGCGCCGCCGAAGGCAAGGCCTGGGGCGACCGTTTCCTGGCCGCGCCCAAGGATGTGCAGGAAGAGTTCGAGAATGCCTTCTCCGGCTTCGTGCCCGGCGCCCTGATCGGCGAGATCAATGCCTTCAAGGCCAAGATTTCCGAGGGCAAGCCGTCGGTCGCCACCCGCAAGTCGTCGGAAATGGCGCTCGAGGTCGTGAACACGGTGGTGACGACCACCATCGGCGGCTCGGCCGATCTGACCGGCTCCAACAACACGCTGACCAAGGGCCTCGGCACCTTCTCGCCGACGTCCTACGAAGGGCGCTATGTCTATTGGGGCGTGCGCGAGCACGGCATGGCGGCGGCCATGAACGGCATGGCGCTGCATGGCGGCGTCATCCCCTATGGCGGCACCTTCCTCGCCTTCGCCGACTATTGCCGGCCCTCGATCCGCCTCGCCGCCCTGATGGGCATCCGTTCGATCTTCGTCATGACCCATGACTCGATCGGCCTCGGCGAGGACGGCCCGACCCACCAGCCGGTCGAACAGATCGCCTCGCTGCGTGCCATCCCCGGCGTCAACGTGTTCCGCCCCTGCGACACGGTCGAGACGGCGGAAGCCTGGATGATCGCGGTCGGCTCGCAGGAGACGCCGTCGCTGCTCGCCCTGTCGCGCCAGAACCTGCCGACCCTGCGCACCGCTCACACCGACGTGAACCTGACCGCGAAGGGCGCCTACGAACTGCTGCCGGCGACCGGCGGCGTTGCCCAGGTCAGCCTGTTCTCCTCGGGCTCCGAGGTCGAAATCGCGGTCAAGGCGCGCGACATTCTGGCGCAGGAGGGGATCCGCGCCCGGGTGGTTTCCGTGCCCTGCATGGAGCTGTTCGCCGCACAGGATCAGGCCTATCAGGAAACCGTGGTGGGCAACGCGCCCTGCGTCGGCGTCGAGGCAGGCATCGCGATGGGTTGGGAACCGATCCTGGGGGTACCGACTTACTTCGTCGGCATGGACGGGTTTGGGGCCTCTGCGCCCGCGACTGACCTTTACAAGCATTTTGGCATTACCGCGGAAGCGGTCGTCGAAGCGGCCAAGGCCGCCATCGGCAATTGATCTGCTGACAGGAGGATTGAATGACGGTTCGGGTAGCGATCAACGGGTTCGGGCGTATCGGCCGCAATGTTCTGCGCGCCATCGCCGAGTCCGGCCGCAAAGACGTCGAAGTCGTCGCCATCAACGACCTCGGCCCGGTCGAGACCAATGCGCATCTGCTGCGCTTCGACTCGGTGCACGGCCGCTTCCCGGGCCAGGTCGCGGTCGAGGGTGAGTTCATCGTCGTCGACGGCAAGAAGATCAAGGTGACGGCCGTCCGCAATCCGGCCGAGCTGCCGCACGCCGAACTCGGCGTCGACATCGCCATGGAATGCACCGGCATCTTCACCTCGAAGGACAAGGCCTCGGCCCATCTGACCGCGGGCGCCAAGCGCGTCCTCGTCTCGGCCCCGGCCGACAACGCCGACCTGACCGTCGTCTACGGCGTCAACCACGGTGCCCTGAAGGCCGACCACCTCGTGGTCTCCAACGCCTCCTGCACCACCAACTGCCTCGCCCCCGTGGCCAAGGTCCTGAACGACGCCATCGGCATCGACAAGGGCTTCATGACCACGATCCACAGCTACACCAACGACCAGCCGTCGCTCGACCAGATGCACAAGGATCTGTATCGCGCCCGCGCCGCCGCCCTGTCCATGATCCCGACCTCGACCGGCGCCGCCAAGGCCGTCGGCCTCGTGCTGCCGGAGCTGAAGGGCAAGCTGGACGGCGTCTCGGTCCGCGTGCCGACCCCGAACGTCTCGGTCGTCGACCTGAAGTTCGTCGCCAAGCGCGCGACCACGGTCGAGGAAGTGAACAATGCCATCATCGCGGCCGCCGACGGCCCGCTGAAGGGCGTGCTCGCCTATACCGCCGCCCCGAACGTCTCGATCGACTTCAACCACGATCCGGCGTCCTCGACCTTCGCGCTCGACCAGACCAAGGTCATGGACGGCACCCTCGTCCGCATCCTGACCTGGTACGACAACGAATGGGGCTTCTCGAACCGCATGAGCGACACCGCCGTCGCCATGGCGAAGCTGATCTGAGGAGCTGGCCGATGAGCGCGCAAACCGCCAAAGCCGACGTGCCTGCCGTCTCGGCGGGGAGCCGCTTCCTCGGCATCGACGATCTCGGCGACCTTCACGGTCGCCGGGTTCTGCTGCGGGTCGACCTCAACGCCCCGATGAAGGACGGCGTGGTCACCGATCTGACCCGCCTGCAGGCCAATGCGGTCACCATCAAGGCGCTGGCGGCCAAGGGCGCCAAGGTCATCGTGCTCTCGCACTTCGGCCGGCCCAAGGGCTGGGACGCCTCGCAGAGCCTGCGCCCCGTCGCCGACGCCCTGCCGGTGATCATCGGAATGCCGGTCGCCTTCGCCGCCGACTGCGTCGGCCCCGTGGCCAAGGCCGCGGTCGACGCCATGGCGCCGGGCGCCGTGCTCGTCCTCGAGAACACCCGCTTCCACGCGGGCGAGGAAAAGAACGATCCCGAGTTCACGAAGCAGCTCGCCGCGCTCGGCGAATTCTATGTGAACGACGCCTTCTCCTGCGCCCACCGCGCCCATGCCTCGACCGCCGGCCTCGCCGACCTGCTGCCCCATGCCGCCGGCATCTGGATGAAGAAGGAACTCGACGCGCTCGAGGCCGCCCTCGGCAATCCGGCCCATCCGGTGGTCGCCGTCGTTGGCGGCGCCAAGGTCTCGTCCAAGCTCGACGTGATCGGCAATCTGGTCGGCAAGGTCGACTATCTGGTGATCGGTGGCGGCATGGCCAACACCTTCCTGTTCGCGGAAGGCAAGGCGATCGGCAAGAGCCTCGCCGAACGCGACATGGCCGATACCGCCCGCGCCATCATCGCCAAGGCCAAGGCCGCCGGCACCGAAGTCGTGCTGCCGGTCGACGGCGTCGTCGCCCGCGAGTTCAAGGCCTATGCCCCCTGCGAGACCGTCTCGGTCGACGCGGTGCCGGACGATGCCATGATCCTCGATGTCGGCACCCAGTCGGTCGCCCTCGTCTCGGAAATCTTCGAGAAGGCGAAGACCGTGGTCTGGAACGGCCCCTTCGGCGCCTTCGAGCTGGAGCCCTTCGACATCGCGACGACGGCGACGGCGCGCAAGGTCTCGCGCCTGACCCGGGCCGGCCAGCTGCTGTCGGTCGCCGGTGGCGGCGACACGGTCGCCGCGCTGAACCACGCGGGCGCGGCCGAAGGCTTCTCCTTCGTCTCGACGGCGGGCGGTGCCTTCCTCGAATGGCTCGAGGGCAAGGACCTGCCGGGCGTGAAGGCCCTCGCGAAGTAGCAAGAAAAACGGCGGCCGGCGGGAACGAAACTTCCGCCGGCCGCTTCCTTTTCCGATGCGCTGCAGCATGGACGACTCTTCCGCACCTTGCTACAAGCGCGCCCATTCAACTCGAGCCGTCCATCATTGGGGGACCAAATGTCGAAGATCACCAAGAAGGTGAAGGATATCCTTTCGCACTACGAAAGCGACAACCCGGGCACCAAGACCAATCTCGCCCGCATTCTTGGCGCCGGCCGCCTCGGTGGCACCGGCAAGCTGATCATCCTGCCGGTCGACCAGGGCTTCGAGCATGGCCCCGCGCGCAGCTTCGCGCCGAACCCCGCGGCCTATGACCCGCATTACCATTTCCAGATCGCCATCGACGCCGGCCTGTCGGCCTATGCCTCGGTGCTCGGGATGCTGGAAGCCGGCGCCGATACCTTCGCCGGCCAGATCCCGACCATCCTGAAGGTCAATTCGTCCAACTCGCTGTCGCGCGCCAAGGAAGCCCCGGACCAGGCGGTGACCGCGACCGTGCAGGACGCGATCCGGCTCGGCTGCTCGGCCATCGGCTTCACCATGTATCCCGGCTCGGACCAGATGTTCGACCAGATGGAAGAGCTGCGCGAGCTGACCGCCGAAGCCAAGGCCTGCGGCCTCGCCGTCGTCGTGTGGTCCTATCCGCGCGGTGGCAACCTGTCGAAGGAAGGTGAACTGGCGCTCGACGTCGGCGCCTATGCCGCCCACATGGCCGCCCTGACCGGCGCCCATATCATCAAGGTGAAGCTCCCCTCCGATTTCATCGAGCAGGGCGAGGCCAAGAAGGTCTACGACAAGCATCCGGTGCCGACGGCGACCCTCGCCGACCGCGTCCGTCACGTCACCCAGGCCTGCTTCAACGGCAAGCGCATCGTCGTCTTCTCGGGCGGCGCGGCGAAGTCGGAAGATTCGGTCTATGACGACGCCCGCGCGATCCGCGACGGCGGCGGCAACGGCTCGATCATCGGCCGCAACACCTTCCAGCGCTCGCGCGAAGATGCGCTCGCCATGCTGGACAAGCTGGTCCGCATCTACAAGGGCCAGGAATAACATGGCGGCGGCAGGAAAGCCGGTGCAGGACGATCCCAAGGCTCCCTGCCGCCTCTATCTGATCACGCCGCCCGTCTTCGAGACCAAGGCCTTCAGCGAGGTGCTGAAGGCCGCCCTCGGCGCGGGCGACGTCGCCTGCGTCCAGCTGCGGCTGAAGGATGTGACCGACGATCACATCATGCGCACCGCCGATGCGCTGATGCCCCTCGCGCAGCGGGCGGGTGCCGCCTTCATCCTGAACGACCGGCCGGACCTCGCCCAGGCGCTGGGCGCCGACGGCGTCCATGTCGGCCAGGACGACATGCCTTATGCCGAGGCGCGCCGCCTCGTCGGGCCCGATGCCATCGTCGGCGTCACCTGCCATGACAGCCGCCACCTCGCCATGGAAGCGGGCGAGGCCGGGGCCGACTATGTCGCCTTCGGCGCCTTCTTCCCGACCGCGACCAAGGACGCGAAGAGCCGCGCCCCGCTCGAACTGGTCAGCTGGTGGTCCGAAATGATGACCGTGCCGCAGGTCGCCATCGGCGGCATCACGACCGCGAACTGCACGCCGCTGGTCAGCGCGGGGGCCGACTTCCTCGCCGTTTCAGCCGGTGTCTGGCAGCACGCCGAAGGCCCGGCCGCCGCCGTCGCCGCCTTCAACCGCATCTTCGACGATATCGCCCGTCAATAGGGCAGCGGTGCCCGTCCGTCCTGCCCGGGCGGATTGACGAAGGGCGGAAAAGCCGCCTGCCCCTCGACCGCGCGCCAGTGGTGCAGCGCCCAATGGACCGAGGGAAAGGCGATCTCGTCCCACGGAATCTCGTCCCAGGCAAAGAGCCGGACCTCGAGGCTTTCCGGCCCCGCCGCGAATTCGGGCCGCGCCAGCGCCGCGCGGTGGATCATCTGGACCTGCGAGATGCGCGGGATGGAATAGACCGCCAGCAGGGCGTCGATGGCGATATCGGCGCAGGCCTCTTCCCGCGCCTCGCGCGCGGCACCTTCGGCGACCGACTCGCCTTCCTCCATGAAGCCCGCCGGAATGGTCCAGAAGCCGCGCCTCGGCTCGATCGCGCGGCGGGCCAGCAGGAAACGGCCGTCGTGGGTGACGACGGCGCCGACGACGATCTTGGGGTTCACGTAATTGACGAAACCGCAGGTCCGGCAGACGTCGCGTTCGCGGTCGTCGCCTTCGGGAATCGTCGCATGGAAATCGGGGCCGGCTGTCATGCCGGGATTGTCGCGGCCGGGCCGCAGCGGGGCAAGCCCCGTCAGACGGTCAGGTCGATCAGACGGCCAAGGCCGGGTTGCAGCGGCCGGGGATTGGTGCCCGGTGCCTCGCGCCGCGGGCTGGTGCCGCCCTGCGTCTCGCCGCCGACGCGGATATCGACGCCGGTGGACAGGCGCGTCGCCGCTTCCGCCGTCTGGGTCGGCACACCTTCGGCCCTGGTGGCCGGCGCGCGCACACCCGAGCCGCCCTGCGAGAGGGAAGCAAGGGCGGTCAGAATGGCGGGACTCGGCTTGATATCCATGGTCTTGGTTTACCCCGGTGGGTCTTAACGCTCACTTAACGGGAAGTTTCGCCCGCGCAGCGGCCAGCCCCTCGCCGATCG
The DNA here is from genome assembly GCF_003173035.1 of Zavarzinia aquatilis. Classification (GTDB taxonomy): domain Bacteria; phylum Pseudomonadota; class Alphaproteobacteria; order Zavarziniales; family Zavarziniaceae; genus Zavarzinia; species Zavarzinia aquatilis. Next base: position 43,575 of record NZ_QGLE01000009.1, on the reverse strand, counting down.
CCGGATCGTCCGGCTTCAGGGCGGCGGCTTTCTCCCAGGCGGCGACCGCTTCCGGTGCCTTGCCAAGGACATCATAAGCCCGCGCCAGCCGCAACCAGCCATCGAGATCGTCCGGCTGTTCCTTCAGGCGCTCGGCGAGGCGTGTCACCATGCCCTCGATCATCGACTGACGCTCTTCGGGGCTCATGGCCTGCGCGGCGGCGGCATCCGCGGCCGTCGGGCCGGGGGCCGCGGGCGCCGCATCCGGCACCGGCGCCCCGGCGGCGCGCAGGCCCGCCGTCACGGCATCGCGAATGGGATCGTCGGGCGCGGCATCCTTCAGGATCGCCTGCCAGTCCGCGACCGCCCCTGCCGTGTCGCCCCCGGCGAATTTGGCATAGGCGCCAAAATGGCGGGCGGCGGTATTGCCGGGCTGGAGGGTCAGCGCCTGGTCGATCAGGGCCTTCGCCTCCGGTCCGACCGCGCCATTCGCGGCGGCGATGCGCAGTTCGGCCGCGCCGAGACGGGCGTCGACGGAATCGGGGATCAGACCGATCACCTTCTCGTAAGCCTCGGCCGCCTCGACCAGCTTGCCTTCCGCCGCCCGGGCCCGGGCCAGCAGCACCCAGCCGCGCGGATCGTCCGGCACCGCCTTCATGCGGGCTTCGAGGGCGTCGATCAGGCGGCGCGTCTCGTCCTCCTGGCCCTGCGCGGTCACCCGCTCGGCCAGCGGCCGGTCGACGAGGCCGGGCACGCCAAGCCTTTCGTAAAGCAGCGCCGCCGCCGCCGGCACGCCGAGCGCGACCGCGAGGGCGAGCACCAGCGACGGCCGGCCGGACAGTTTGCGCGCCTCGCCGACGCGCAGCAGGCGGCGCTCGATCTCCAGCTTGGCGGTTTCGGCATCGGCGGCGGACATCTGGCCGGCGCCGGCCTCCGCCGCCAGTTCGGCCAGCTGGGCGCGGTACACGGCGCGTTCCGCCGCGGCGGTATCGGGGCCGGCGCCGGTGCGCATCAGCGGGCGCAGCAGAAGGATGGCGACCGCGGCCGCCAGCAGCCCGAAGGCGACGAACATCATGCCGGGTCCTCGTCCTTCAGCAGTCTGTCGAGCCGCGCGCGCTCCTCCGCCGTCAGGGCCTCAGCTTCCGGCACGGTCGCAGGATGCCGGCGGCGCCACAGGATGACGCCGACCCCGGTCAGCAGCAGCGCGGCAGGCCCGAACCACAGGGCATAGGTCGCCGGCTCGAAGGGCGGGCGCATCAGCACCCATTCGCCATAGCGGTCGACCAGATATTTCTGGATCGCCGCCTCGTCTTCGCCGGCCGCGAGGCGCTCGCGCACGATGTGGCGCAGGTCCGCGGCGAGCGGCGCGTTGGAATCCTCGATCGACTGGTTCTGGCAGACGAGGCAGCGCAGACCCCGCGCGATGTCGCGCGCCTTCGCCTCCATCGCCGGGTCGGCCATGGGCTCGTCCACCCCAATGGCGAGGGCGGGCACCGCCGACAAGAACAGCACGGTCGCCAGCGCCAGCGCGCGCCACCCCCGCGCGTCATCCCGGCGAAGGCCGGGATCTCGGGCCGACAGGGGCACCCTGCCGGCGAAAGGCCCCGGCCTGCGCCGGGGCGACGAGAGACGAAGAAGGAACTTCATTTCAGCAGCTTCTCGGCCCGGGGCAGCAATTCGCCGCGGATCACCGTCTCGTCGAGGGGACCGACGTGCTTCCACACGATCTCGCCCCCGGGCGAAACCAGATAGGTCTCGGGCACACCGTAGACGCCCCAGTCGATGGCAACCCGGCCGGTCACATCGGCGCCGATCAGCGCGTAAGGATTGCCGAGTTCGCCGAGGAAGGCGCGGGTCGCCTCGATCTTGTCCTTGTAGGCGATGCCGACGAGGCGGATCTTCGGCACCTTGGCGAGGGCGGTGAGCATCGGATGCTCGATCCGGCAGGGCGCGCACCAGGAGGCGAAGACATTGACGATGGTCACCGTGCCGCTGCGCAGATCCGCGCTGGCGAGGCCCGGCGCGCCGTCCTCGAGACCGGGCAGGGTAAATTCGGGCACCGGCTTGCCGATCAGGACCGAGGGCAATTCGCCCGGATCCTTGCCCAGCCGGTCGTAGAAAAAGCCGGAGAGGCCGATGACCACGGCGAGCGGCAGGGCCGCCAGCAGGAAGCGATATTTTCCGTTCATGGCCCTGTCCTATTCCGCCGGCTGGGCCTGCGCCACGGCGCGCCGCACCGGAGCACCGACCCGCAGGCGCCGGTCGCTGAGCGAGACGAAGCCGCCGAAGGCCATCATGATGCCGCCGGCCCAGATCCACATGACGAAGGGCTTCCAGTAGATGCGGGTGGCGTAACCCGCCCCGGTCTTCTCGCCGACGACGACATAGAGATCGCCGACAATCGTCGAATGGATCGCCGCCTCGGTGGTTTCCATGGGCGGAGCGCGGAACTTCCGCGTCTCGGGCAGCATGGTGCCCACGCCTTCGACCTCGAAGCGGCCGCGGGTCGCGGTGTAGTTCGGGCCCGGCACATCCTCGACCCCGCGGAAGGTCAGGCGGTAGCCGGCGATCTCGACCGTGTCGTCGACCTTCATGACGCCGAGGTGATCCTGGGCGAAGCCGGTCGCGGCGGCGATGCCGATCACGGAAACCGCCATGCCGAAATGAGCCAGCGTCATGCCGATGGCGCCGCGCGGCAGCCCGAACAGGCGGCGCAGCGCCCCCATCGGGCCGAGCTTCATCAACTGCACCCGCTGGGCGAATTCGATGAGCACCGCGCCGCCGAGGTAGAAGGCGAGCACGAAGCCGACCACGGCAAGCACCGGCGCATCGGTCGTCGCCAGCACGATGGCGATACCGCCGAGCACGGCCAGCGCCGCGGCCAGCTTCACCTTGGCGAGGGTGCTCGTCAGGCTGCCGCGCTTCCACGGCAGCAGCGGCCCGATGCCGAGCGCGAGGATCAGCGGCACCATGATCGGCATGAAGGTCAGGTTGTAATAGGGCGGCCCGACCGTGACCTTGGCCCCGGTCAGCTCATCGAGGATCAGCGGATAGAGCGTGCCGCAGAGCACGGTCGCCGTCGCCACCGCGAGGAGAAGATTGTTGAGGACCAGCGAGCCTTCGCGCGAGACGGTCTGGAACAACCCGCCCGGCTTCAGCGCCGGCGCGCGGATGGCATAGAGCGTCAGCGCGCCGCCGGTCACCGCCAGCAGGAAGACGAGGATGAAGAAGCCCCGCGTCGGGTCGGAGGCGAAGGCATGGACCGAGGTCAGCACGCCCGAGCGGACGAGGAACGTGCCGAGCAGCGAGAGCGAGAAGGCGAGAATGGCGAGGAGGATGGTCCAGCTCTTCAGCGTGTCGCGCTTCTCGACCACGATCGCCGAATGCAGCAGCGCGGTCGCCGCCAGCCAGGGCATGAGCGAGGCATTCTCGACCGGATCCCAGAACCAGAAGCCGCCCCAGCCCAATTCGTAATAGGCCCAGTAGGAACCGCCGCTGATGCCGATGGTCAGCATCGACCAGGCCGCCAGCGTCCAGGGCCGCACCCAGCGCGCCCAGGACGGCGGCACCCGCCCTTCGATCAGGGCGGCGACCGCGAAAGAGAAGGCGATCGAGATGCCGACATAGCCCGCGTAAAGGAAGGGCGGATGGAAGGCGAGGCCCGGGTCCTGCAGGATCGGGTTGAGGCCGTTGCCCTCGAGCGGCGCGGGATCGAGCCGGGCGAAGGGATTGGAGGTGAAGATCATGAAGGCGAGGAAGCCGACGCCGACCAGCCCCTGGACCGCCAGCGCCCGCGCCCGGAAGCCATCGGGCAGGTTGCGCCCGAACAAGGCGACCATCGCCCCGAACAGCGTGAGCATCAGCGCCCAGAGCAGCAGCGAGCCCTCGTGATTGCCCCAGACGCCGGTCACCTTGTAGAGCATCGGCTTCTGCGAATGGCTGTTGGTGGCGACATTCACCAGCGAGAAGTCGGACGTTACATAGGCATGAACGAGGGCGGCGAAGGCCCCGGCGACCAGCAGGAACTGCAGGACGGCGGCGGTATCGGCCAGCTTCATCGACGGCCCGTGACCGCGCGCGGCGCCCACCATCGGCACGATGCCCTGCGCGAGCGCGACGACGAAGGCGAGGATCAGGGCGAAATGCCCGAGTTCGGCGATCATGGCGTCTTCCCCCCTTCGGTGCCGGGATGGGGCCCGGCGGGCAACGGGTCGCCTTCCTTCCAGCGGCCGGACGCCTTCAGCGCCTCGACCACTTCCTTCGGCATATAGGTCTCGTCGTGCTTGGCGAGGACTTCGGCGGCGAGCACGCTGCCGTCCTGCTGGCGGTTGCCTTCGGCGACCACACCCTGCCCCTCGCGGAACAGCGCGGGCAGGATGCCGTGATAGGTGACGGGCACGCTGGTCGTCAGATCGGTAACGCGGAATTCGACGGTCTTGCCGTCTTCGCTGCGCTTGACCGTGCCCTGCTCGACGAGGCCGCCGATGCGGATGCGCTGGCTGGGCGGCGGTGCCTTGGCGACGACCTCGGTCGGCGACAGAAAGAACACCAGCTGGTCGCCCAGGGAATAGAGAATGAGGCCGGCGGCGGCGCCAAGGCAGGCGAGACCGGCGATGGCGATGGTCAGGCGGCGGCGTTTGCGCGGGGTCATGCGGCTTTTCCCGGCCGGGCGCGACGCGCCGGCCTCGATTGTTCGAGCAGCTCCAGCTGGCGCTGCGCCTTGCGCAAGGCGCGGCGGCTGGCGACGGCGAGGCCGATCATCACGGCGAAGGTCAGGGCGAAGGACGGCCAGACGAAACCGGCATAGCCGCCCATGGCGAGGAAGGTGGCGACGGCATCCATGGCGTTCAGGCTTCCCGCGCGGCGAGGCCGAGGGTGAGCGCCCGCACCCGCCGGCCGATCAGCTCCGCCTTCATCCGCCACAAGAGGACGGTGACGAAATAGAGCTGGAAGGCGATGGCGTTGACCAGCAGCGGCCACAGGATCGACGGGTCGATGGTCGGCCCGTCGAGCCGCATCACCGAAGAGGGCTGATGCAGGGTCGACCACCAGTCGACCGAGAATTTCACGATCGGCACATTGACCGCGCCGACGAGGGCGAGAATGGCCGCTGCCTTCGAGGCCCGCTCCGGCTCGTCGATGGCCGACCACAGGGCGATATAGCCGACATAGAGGAAGAACAGCACCAGCATCGAGGTCAGGCGCGCGTCCCATACCCACCAGGTGCCCCACATCGGCTGGCCCCAGAGCGAGCCCGTGACGAGGGCGACGAGGCAGAAGCCGGCGCCGAGCGGCGCCGCCGCCTTGGCCGCGACATCGGCCAGCGGATGTTTCCAGACGAGGCCGACGAAACTCGCGATGGCCATGAAGGAATAACCGAACATGGCGAGCCAGGCCGCAGGCACATGAACGAACATGATGCGCACCGTGTCGCCCTGCTGATAATCCGCCGGGGCATAGCCCAGGCCCCAGACGGTGCCGGCGATGAAGGCAAGCACGGTCAGCCCGCCGAGCCAGGGCAGCAGCCGGTCGGCGAGGCGCAGGAAGCGGGTCGGGTTGGCGAGGCGCGTCAACATGATGATGTCTTATCCTTGACCGCCCCGCCCGACAATATGATCCAAATCATCCTAAAGCACAGCAAGGCGAAGTGCCGCAGCCGCGCCGAGGGTGCCGACCGGCAGGCTGACCAGCAGCACGGCGCCGAGCAGGGCCAGCGACGGCCCGGTATCGAGGCCGAGGGCGGCGAGATCGACCGCCCCCGCCCCGAAGATCAGCACGGGAACATAAAGCGGCAGGATCAGCACCGCGATCAGGATGCCGGCCCGCCGCACGCCGACGGTCAGCCCCGCCCCGACCGCGCCGATCAGCGACAGGGTCGGCGTGCCGAGCAGCAGCGTCTTGACCAGCATCACGATGCCGACGGGATCGAGTCCGAGCAGCAGTCCAAGCAGCGGCGAGACGAGGACCAGCGGCAAGCCGGTCGACAGCCAATGGGCAAGGCATTTCGCCAGCACGACCACGGACGACGGCGTCCCGCCGACCAGCAGCAGGTCGAGACTGCCGTCCTCGAGATCGGCCTGGAACAGCCGGTCGAGGGAGAGCAGCGTCGCCAGCAACGCGCCGATCCAGATTACCGCCGGCGCCACCCGCGCCAGCTCCGCCCGCTCCGGCCCGGAGGCGAGGGGGAACAGCGTCGCCGCGATGACGAAGAAACCGATGACGAGCCCGACCGAGCCGCCCTGCGCGAAGGCAAGGCGCAGGTCGCGCCGCAGCAGGGCGAGGAAGGCACTCATCGCGGCACCTCGACGGAGACCCCAGCCCCCTCTCCGCCCTTCAGGGGGGCGAGGGCCGGGGTGAGGTGGGGGCTTGCCACGCAATACGACATCATGCCGCCTTCTCCAGAACGAAGGTCCGGGCGTTGGGCAGCGACAGACCGTCATGGGTGGCGACGACGACCATGCCGCCCGCGGCGCGATGATCCCAGATCATGCCGGCGAGCAGATCGACCGAGGCAGCGTCGAGGCTGACCGTCGGCTCGTCGAGCAGCCAGAGCGGCCGGGGGGCGAGGGCAAGGCGGGCAAGACCGAGACGGCGTTTCTGCCCCGCCGACATGACACCCGCCGGCAACATGCCGAGGGCGCCAAGGCCGAGGCGGTCGAGCGCGTCGTCGACGGCCTCGACCGGCGTGCCCTCGAAGCGGGCCCAGAAGGCGAGATTGTCGAAGGCCGTGAGCGCGAGCTTCAGCGCATCGCCATGGCCGGCGTAACGCAGCCGGCGTCCGTGAGCCTCGCGGTCATCGGCGATGGCTGCGCCGTCCCAGGTCACGCGGCCGACGGTCGGCGACAGCAGACCGGCGAGGATGCGCAGCAGCGTCGATTTGCCGGCGCCGTTCGGCCCGCGCAACACGACCGCCTCGCCCGGCTCGACCGCGAGGTCGATGTCGGTGAAGACCGCCCGCTCGCCCCGGATGATGCCGAGGCCCGTGGTCGCCAGCATGATCGCTCAGTCGACCTTGGCGCCGCCGCGGCCCGCGCCTTCGACGAAACGCTTCGCGCGACTGGCGGCCTCGTCGAGAACGCTGGTGCCGATATAGAATTCGTTCTGCAGCGCGCTGTCGAGCGAGAGCGTCCATTGCTCGTAGGCGGAACGCCGGTCGGCCTTCATGCAGTCCTGCGGGAACGCGGCGATCTCGGCCGCCAGCGCCTCCGCCGCCGCGCGCGCCGTGCCGGTCGGAACGACACGGTTGACGAGGCCCATCGACAGCGCCTCGGCGGCGCCGACGGCGCGGCCGGTCAGGATGAGATCCATGGCCCGGCCGAAGCCGATGACGCGCGGCAGGCGCACCGTGCCGCCGTCGATCAGCGGCACGCCGAATCGGCGGCAGAACACGCCGAGGATCGCATCGTCTTCCGCGATCCGCATGTCGGCCCAGAGCGCGAGTTCGAGACCGCCCGCGACCGCATGTCCCGAAATCGCCGCGATCACCGGCTTCGACAGATCGAGACGGGTCGGCCCCATCGGCCCGTCGCCGTCGGGCTCGACCCGGTTCATGTTCTCGCCGGTCGCGAAGGCTTTCAGATCGGCGCCTGCGCAGAAGGTGCCGTGATCGCCCCAAAGCACGGCGACGCGCGCCTCTTCGTCGGCATCGAAGGCGCGGAAGGCATCGGCCAGGGCTTCCGCCGTCGGACGGTCGACGGCGTTTCGCGCATGAGGGCGCGACAGGATGATCGTCGTCACCGGACCCTTGGTCTCGACATGCACGGCCATGGTCGGGCTCCTTCCAGCAGGTCAATTCGCGCGCATCATAGGCACGCGCGGCCGCCTAGCCAGAAAAATCGCGCGGATCAAGGGGCCACGACCATCGTCGGGACTTCACGAGCGCGCATCGTCTCACTATGCTCGCAACCGATCCACGAGGCTGATCGCAGCCGCGGTCCTCATGCCCTTCGTGTCGTCGCCTGAATTGTTCATTCATGGAGTCGCTCCGTGCCCTCGCTCGACAGCCTGAAGACCCGCAAAAAACTGACCGTAGGCAAATCCTCCTACGACTACTTCAGCCTCAAGGCTGCCGAGAAGGAACTGGGCGACCTGTCCCTTCTGCCCGTCTCCCTGAAGGTCCTGCTCGAGAACCTCCTGCGCAACGAGAACGGCACCACCGTCACCGTCGACGACATCAAGGCCGTCGCCCAGTGGCTGAAGGACAAGAAGTCCGACCGCGAGATCGCCTTCCGCCCGGCGCGCGTCCTGATGCAGGACTTCACCGGCGTTCCCGCCGTGGTCGACCTCGCCGCGATGCGCGACGCCATGGCCTCGATGGGCGGCGACCCGAACAAGATCAACCCGCTCTCGCCCGTCGACCTCGTCATCGACCATTCGGTGATCGTCGACGAGTTCGGCTCCAAGGCCGCCTTCAAGGACAATGTGAAGCTGGAATACGAACGTAACGCCGAGCGTTACGGCTTCCTGCGCTGGGGCCAGCAGGCGTTCAACAACTTCCGCGTCGTGCCCCCGGGCACCGGCATCTGCCACCAGGTGAACCTCGAATATCTGGCGCAGACCGTGTGGACGGCCAAGGAAGGCCGCGTCAACGTCGCCTATCCCGACACGCTGGTCGGCACCGACAGCCACACCACCATGGTGAACGGCCTCGCGGTTCTCGGCTGGGGCGTCGGCGGCATCGAGGCGGAAGCCGCGATGCTGGGCCAGCCCATCTCGATGCTGATCCCCGAAGTCGTCGGCTTCAAGCTGAAGGGCAAGCTGAAGGAAGGCACCACCGCGACCGACCTCGTGCTGACCGTGACCCAGATGCTGCGCAAGCATGGCGTCGTCGGCAAGTTCGTCGAATTCTACGGCCCGGGCCTCGACCAGCTCTCGCTCGCCGACCGCGCGACCATCGCCAACATGGCGCCGGAATATGGCGCGACCTGCGGCTTCTTCCCGATCGACGCCGAGACCATCAACTTCCTGAAGTCGACCGGCCGCAAGCCGGGCCGCGTCGCCCTGGTCGAGGAATATGCCAAGGCCAACGGCCTGTGGCGTACCGCGCGCAGCAAGGACCCGGTGTTCTCCTCGACCCTCGAACTCGACATCTCGTCGGTCGAGCCGTCGCTGGCCGGCCCGCGCCGTCCGCAGGACCGCGTGCCCCTGTCGGGCATCGCCGAGAACTTCATGGCCGAACTGGTGAAGCCGAAGCCCGGCTTCGACAAGGCGGGCAAGGAAAGCCAGCCGGTCAAGGTCGCCAGCGGCAAGTATGAAGTCGACCACGGCCATGTCACCATCGCCGCCATCACCTCCTGCACCAATACCTCGAACCCGAGCGTGATGCTGGGCGCCGGCCTGCTGGCGCAGAAGGCCGTGGCCCTCGGCCTCAAGGTGAAGCCCTGGGTGAAGACCTCGCTCGCGCCCGGCTCCAAGGTCGTGACCGATTACCTGGCCAAGGCCGGCGTCGACAAGGCGCTGGACAAGCTCGGCTTCAACCTGGTCGGCTATGGCTGCACCACCTGCATCGGCAACTCGGGCCCTCTCCCTGAGGAAGTCGCCGACGCGGTGACCAAGGGCGATCTCGTCGCCGGTGCCGTCATCTCCGGCAACCGCAACTTCGAGGGCCGCGTCAATCCGCTGGTGAAGGCCAACTATCTCGGCTCGCCGATGCTGGTCGTCGCCTATGCCATCGCCGGCTCGCTGAAGATCGACCTGACCAAGGATCCGATCGGCACGGGCAAGGGCGGCAAGCCGGTCTACCTCAAGGACATCTGGCCGACCAACGAGGAAATCACCGAGACGGTGCGCAAATGCGTGACCGCCAGCCAGTTCCGCGCCCAGTACAAGGACGTGTTCGGCGGCGACACCAACTGGAAGAAGGTCAAGACCACGGAATCCCAGACCTATGCCTGGGACAACAAGTCGACCTACATCCAGAACCCGCCCTATTTCGACAAGATGCCCGCGACCCCGAAGGCCGTTTCCGAGGTCACCGGCGCCCGCATCCTGGCGATCTTCGCGGACTCGATCACGACCGACCACATCTCGCCCGCCGGCAACATCAAGAAGGACAGCCCGGCCGGCAAGTATCTGGTGAAGAACAAGGTCGACCAGGCCGACTTCAACCAGTACGGCGCCCGCCGCGGCAACCACGAAGTCATGATGCGCGGCACCTTCGCCAACATCCGCATCAAGAACGAACTGGTCCCCGGCACCGAAGGCGGCGTGACCAAGTATTTCGGCAAGCCGGGCGAGACCATCGCCGAGCCGAAGACCGAAGCCATCTACGACGCCTCGATGAAGTATCAGAAGGCCGGCGTGCCCCTGATCGTCGTCGCCGGCAAGGAATATGGCACCGGCTCGTCGCGCGACTGGGCGGCGAAGGGCACCAACCTGCTCGGCGTCAAGGCCGTGATCGCCGAGAGCTTCGAGCGCATCCACCGCTCGAATCTGGTCGGCATGGGCGTGTTGCCGCTCGTGTTCAAGGACGGCGCCGACCGCAAGTCGATCGGCTTCGAGGGCACGGACGTGATCGACCTCGTCGGTTTCGCCGAGAATCTGACCCCGCGCATGGACGTGACCTGCCGCATCACCAAGGCGGATGGCACCGTGAAGGAAATCCCCCTCCTCCTCCGCATCGACACGGTGGATGAGGTTGGCTACTTCAAGAACGGCGGCATCCTGCAGTATGTGCTGCGCGGCCTGCTCGCCGCCTGATCGCGCGGGCATCCGACTGAAAGAAGGCCGGGGTGGCGACGCCCCGGCCTTTTTTTTCGTGCGAGATGCCCCCAGCGGGGAGGCGGACGCCGCCCTAGCGTCCGCGGCGTTGCATCGCCCCTTGAGTCAGATAGAGGTCGTAGATTTCCGGGTCGTTCACCCGCATGACATCGCCGCCCGAGAGCCGCGCCACCTGCTCGATCCGCGTCATGCGCCCGGTCTGCACATTGAAGGCATGGACATGGGTCCACGACCAATAGGGCCGCGCCCCGTCCATCACCCGGTCCTTGCCGTCGTCATAAAGTGAATAGGCCCCGTCGAAGGAGCGGAAGAGCTGCCCCCGCCGGTCATAGCTGACCATGGTGATGGGCAGCATGGTGCGCAGGTCGAAGCGCACCTGTTTCTTCGAGACCGGCGCGCGCGGAAACATCACCGGTTCGGCCTCGACCGTGATCGCCTGAGGGACCAGCTCGACCACCGTATCGTAGAAGGTGAGGCCACGCGGCCCGCCATGGGTCGGCTTTTCCCAATTGGCGTGTTGCCCGGACCAATTGCCCGACAGCGCGGCAAGCGCCGGCCCGGTGCCGACCACCCGGTAGTTCCCCCAGGTCAGATAGGGATCGCCCGCCGCCCAGGCATCCGACAGATAGAGGTCGGAGCCTGGCAGCATGGGCTCGAAGCGCTGGTTGGTCGGATAGCGGCGGATTCGCTTGAAGCTGGGCACATAACCGAAGAGGTCCGGGAACTTCCGCTGGTCGTAGGGCCATACATTGAGGAACGAGCCGCCCCGCACGTCGTCCGGTGCGGTGAAGAAAATGGCCTGGTAGCGCAGCTTGTCTTCCTGGCCGGGCAGATAGGGCCGGGGATCCATGGTGACGCGGGCGACCGGCGACATTTCGGCCCAGGCCGCCTCGTAGCGGTAATCGACGGCGCCGCCGACACCGATGTCGCATTCCCTGATGGCATAGACCGAGGCGTCGTGACGGCCCCAGCTCAGGGTCTGGCCGGCAAAGGCCTGCAGCCCGTCCGTGCTCGCCGGAAAGGGGTGACCGCCGCTCCAGGGCCTGCCCTCGTCCGTGACGATGTTGCCGTCGGCATCGAAGCGGGCCTTGCCCTTGTTGCGGAATGTCGCCTCGAGATAGTCCCAGGGGCCGAGGCGCATGATGTCCGAGGTCACCGGGGCGAGGCGCAGGCGCCGGCCCATCTCGCGGATCTGCCGGACCTGCACGGGATCGAGCAGATCGCGCACCAGGTCGACATTGTCGGCCGTGATGTCCTGCCCGGCGGCGAGCTTGCCGCCGGTATAGGCCTCGATCGAGCGCAGCTCCTCGGGATAGGCCGCGGCAGCGTCCCCGGCCGCCGCCAGCACCGGCCAGAGCGGCGCCAGCAGACCGGCGGAGAAGGCGCCGCGCGCCGCCTGCCCGAGGAAGTGGCGCCGGGAATAGGTTCGGTCGTAACGCCGGATGTGCATGGCGGTCAGGGCAGGAGCGAGGGCATCGGCACATCGCCCAGGATGCCGCCCAGCAGATTGCCGAGCGTGCCCCCGGTCAGGTTGTCGAACAACCCGGACAGCACGGCCGGATCGGTCAGCCCGCCAAGCAGATTGGGCGCGAGGCCGGTCAGGAGCTGTTGGGGCTTCAGGCTGCCCAGCAGGACAGGCACACCCTCGGCCGGCAACAGGCCGAGAAGATCGCCCGCCAGCGGAACCCCGGCGAGCGCGCCCGCCCCGGTCGGCAGATCGCCGACCCGGAGCGTCTCGGGAGACAGAATTTCCACCAGGCTGCCCACGAGATCGCCCACCACCGGAAGGGAATCGACGGGCGTGCCGGTGCTGCCAGCCGGCAGGATGCCGCCCAGCAGGCCTCCCAGTGGCGCCTGGTCCTGATCGGTCGCGAAAATGTCGCCCAGGAGCCCGGGCATGGCTTCACCCGCCATGCCCCGGGCGGCGGGCGCCACCACCGCCGGCATGTCGCCCAGCGCCGTGCCGGCATTCAGCGCGCCGGCGGTCCGGCCGATGAGCCGCGCCCCCGTGATCGCGGGGGCAGCAAGCAGGAAATTCGGTCGTCCACCCTGACGATGGCGCGCCAGCAGCGAGGTCGCCCCGTCACCCCCGCCCAGGTAGAGCCGCAAGCCGACAAGCCCGAGCGCGCCCGCATTGTCGAAGGCGCCCGAAGCATAGAGAGCGAGGCCGGTCTGCGGCAACGCCAGATACTCGAGCTCCGCGTCCGCGGCAACGTCCTTGTCCTCGCCATAGCCGACACCGATCCCGAAGCGGAAATCGTCAGCCGCGTAATAGGAGAAGCCGGCGCGAGCGACCGGCCCCCGGGCGATGTCACCCCATTGGTAACCCAGCACGCCTTCGAGCGTGACCTTGTCGATGTAATATTCGCCGATCGCCGAGACCGAATATTGCGACGTGCCATCGACCGAAAAGCCCGATGCCGCGACACCGATCAGGTGACTTGCCGGATCGCGCAGATAGATCTGCGCCGCCCCGCCCCAGTAATCCTTCTCGTTCGCCGCATAACCGGCGATGCCGTCGACCTGCAGGCCGAGGCGCCCCAGCGGCAGGGTGACGCTGGCGCCACCGCCCGCAGCCGAGCCGTGCTCGTCGCCGCCGCCGAAGCCATCGAGCGTGAAACTGGCGCCGTTCACGGCGACCGGCGCATCCTGGCCATAGGCCATCATGGCGACGGAGAGCGCGCCGATACCCGCCGCAAGGCCGATGCCGATCCTTCTCATCCCTCTTGTCCTCTCTTGTCGCTTCGCCCAGGCAAAAAAATGGGGGAGGCGCGGGAGCCGTGGCGGTCCGCCCCTCCCCCAGTCGAGCCGGGGGGAAGCCGGCTTTCAGAATTGATAGGTGACGCGCAGCGCCAGTTCGTCGGCGAAGTCGAGGGTCGAGACGGCATTGCGATTGTCGTCGCGCCCCGCGATCACGGTGGCGTGGATATCGACCTGCCACTTGTCGTCTGGCTTCCAGCGCACGCCGGGCTGGATGTACCAGCCCCCCCGCACGTCATAGAGCACGGCCCATTCGAAACGCCATTCGAGGGACGGCGAGGGCTGGAAGCCGGCGAAGGCGACCGCCTGGTAATTCTCGATCCCGCCGTGCAGGCCGGTCGCGTCGCCACCATAGCCGTCGAGACTGCGACCGAAGAGATCACTCGCCGACTTGTAGATATATTGCGCGACCAGATAGGCGGCGGGAAAATCCTCGCTCCAGCGGTACCATTTCTCGACCACGGCGGCGAAGGCCCATTCGTCCTTGATCTGGAACGTCTTGGTCAGGGACGGCGCCGTGAACACCTTGTCCGGCGTATAGGTCATCTCGACACGGGTGATGAGCTGCTCGAAGAAGGAACCGGGCTCGCCCTCGAAGACATAGTTGGCGCTGGCACCGAAGACGTTCTCGTAGGGGAACACGCGCTCGATATGGCCGCGCAGCCCGCCCGAGAGCCAGAAGAACGTATCGAGTTCCCCGGCCGCCAGCGAGGGGCTGTTGCCGACGTTGTAGGCGGTCAGCGCGCCGGTCGCGGGCTGGAAATCGTCGACCGCCGAATTGAGTGCCTGAACGCCATCGAGGCGGACAGAACCGGCGTAATCGAACCATTCCTCCTGACTTTTCACGCCGCGGGCCTGATCGACCTCGAACGGCGTCTCGGCCAATGTCTTGCCGGAGCCGGGCAGCAGCGGAATATCCGCCGATTGGCCAGACTTGGTCCAGCGGATGGCGCCGTCCGGATTGTGCCGCGAAACCGCGATGAACTGCAGGCCGAGGGGACCGAGCTGACCGCGGACGCGACCGCCGACATTCCACAGGTTGTCGGCGTAACCGTCGTAGCGATCATGCAGGGTGAACTGATCGGGGATGATATTGTAGGGCGACGACGGGTTGGGATAGATCGTCGGCTCGAACTTCTGGATGAAACCTTCCACTTCCCAGTCGGGCGATATCTGATAGGAGGCGCGCAGACCGAAGCCCGGCACCCGCTTGTCGGAATATTCCTCGAGCCCGGGATCCATGATCAGATGGCGGCGCAGGTCGAGGCCGTTGGGCACGTCGAGCACGCGGAAGAACACTGCCTCGCCCCAGGCGATCTGCTGGTTGCCCAGCCGGGCGAAGAACGGCCCGTTCACATAGTTGATGGTCGCGTTGGGGAAGTCGACCATGAAGTTCTTCTGGGCGTATTCGAAAGGCGTCCCTCCGCCGCCTTCCCGCATCTGGGTCTGGAAGAAATTGACGTCGGAAACGTCCTTGTAGGGATTCCAGTCATAGACGGCACGCAACGTCGCCGAGGCGCTCCAGTTCGCGTCGATGGCCGCGTTCATGTTCACTTCGAGCCGGCTGATCATCAGGTTCAGATCGTTGCTCGTGGTGCGCACGTCGCGATAGCCGGTCGGCGGCAAGGTCACAGCAGAGCCGAAGAGCGGGCTGGTCAGGTCGTTCAGCACCGGCAGCGATGCCGCGGACAGGACGCGGTTGACCGCCGCCAGCGCCCCGAGGTCGATGCCCAGCGGCTTCAGCGGCACTTCCTTGCCGTTGAAGGGATCGCCCGACTGGTTGTTCGGGTTCTCCTTGTCCGACAGCTTGATCGCCATCTGATGCTGGATGAATCCCGATACGGTGAAGTCGATGCCGAAGGCCGGCATCACCAGGCCGCACAGCGCGCCGCCGCCCAACATGCCGACCACCAGCCGCGTCTCCGACCGCCGTCCGGCCGCCTTCCTGACCTTGCCCTTGCTCATTCCAGCCCCCTCTGTTTCCGCCGCTTCGTCGCGGCCGTTGTCACTGACCGTCCGCCGACAGGCGCACGATCCGTCCATCGTTACCCGCGACCAGCCAGCGGCCGCCGCCCAGGCTGACCACCGGCTGATACCAGCCGGTGGCGACATCGCCCGGCGTTACCGACGTGAAGCGATCGGCCGCGTCACTGCCGACCAGCATCCCGCGAAGCCCGGTCACCACGACCGACCCCTCGCGCGAGCGACCGACGCCGAGCAGATTGGTCGCCGTGCCGCTGGGCACCACCCGCCAGCTCGCGCCGCCATCGGTGGTGCGCAGCACGCGGCCGTTCTGCCCGACCGCGTAACCCACGCCGTCCTCGGACAGGTTGACGTCGAACAGCGATGCCTTGCCGCCATGGACCACCGACCAGCTCGCGCCGCGATCGGTCGAACGCAGCACGGTCTCGAACTCCCCGACCACGGTGATGGTGCCATCCACCGCCACGGCGACGCCGTAGAGATGGGGCTGGAATCCCTCGCCGTTCGTGGCCGACCAGTCGAAGGCGACCGGCGCCCAGGTCTGACCACTGTCGGTCGAGACCAGCATCGTGCCGAAGGCGCCGACCGCGACGGCAAGGCCGGCCGCGTTCAGGTCGACCGCGAAGAGCCGGGCATCGGTCACCGGCTTCACCGCGGACCAGCTTCCGCCAACGGCGCGGAAGGTCGTGCCCCGCTGGCCGACGATCAGGCCGACGCCATGCTTCAGGCGGCAGCCGAACAGCGCGGCATCGGTCGCGATCGCGGGCTCCGGGCGCCAGGTGGCGCCCTTGTCCGTGCTGGCGAAGACCAGGTTGGGAGCGCCCACGGCGAGCATGGAATCGCCATCCGCGGCAAGGCAGAACATGGCTTCGTGCGCCGTTCCCTGAAGCACCGGCGAGAATTCGCCGGTGCCGCCGGCGGCGGCCGGGGAGACCCCGGCCAGGATGGCCAGAAGGCCGAGGGCTTGTGCCGTCTTCATCGCACCGCTCCCTCAGGTCGAACCCAGGCGACGGATCGCCTGGATCGTCAGGTAACGCTCGTAGAGACTTCCCTGATTCCATTCGCACTTGTAACCGCCCGGAATTTCCTGCGCGAGATAGAAGCGGCTCATGCGGTTTGCCTGGATGTCATGGCACATCACGGACTGCACCGACCACACGACCTCGCCGTTCCCGTCCTTGACCGAGAGATCGCCGCGCTCGAACCGGCCGAAGGCGGCATCGACCGTCTTCCACAGCTCGCCACGCCGGTCGTAGGTATTGCAGCCGACCGACATCATGTTGCGGACGTCGACATAGGTGCGCCGCTTGCCCACAGGTGCGCGGGGGTAACCTGTCGGCTCGCTCTCGATCACCAGGACTTCCGGGATGAATTCGACCTGATATTCATAGAAGGTGAGGCCCTTGGGCCCGCCGTGCACCGGCGGCTCCCAGTTCGGCTGATCGCCGTGCCAGTTCCCGCCCGTGACACCGAGATGGGGCTTGGTCTCGACGATCTTGTAATTGCCCCAGGTCAGCATGGGATCGCCAGCGTGCCAGGCGTCGGACAGGAACAGCGTGATGCCGGGCACCAGCGGCTCGAACCGCTGGTTGGTCGGGAAGCGGCGTTCGCGCTTGAAGGCCGGCAGGTAACCGAACAGATCCGGGAACTTGGTCTGGTCATAGAACCAGTTCGACAGGAAGGACGTGCCCTTGACGTCGTTCGGCGACGTGAAGAAGACCGACTGGAAGCGCAGCATGTCCTCGAAGCCGCCGTCGACATAGGGTTTGCCCGTGTCGTTCACGCGGCCGCTGACATTCTCTTCCGCCCAGCAGAAATCGTACTGATAGGCGACATTGCCGGACGGCGTGATGTCCCAGTCGCGCACGGCATAGAAGGCCTGATCGTTGCGCCCCCAGGACAGCGTGAGATTGGCATAGACCTCGACCCCGGTCTTGGCGTTGGGGAAGGGATTGCCGCCGATCCAGCGCTTGCCGTCCTCGGTCACCACATTGCCGCTGGCGTCGAACTTCGCCTTGCCGGCGTTGCGCACCGTCGCTTCGAGATACTTCGTGTTGTAAAGCTTGGTGACGTCCCGCGTGGTCGGCGCGACCTTGATCCGGCGCCCCATCTCCTTGATCTGCTTGTAGGAGATGGGATCGAGCAGGTCCTTCACCAGGTCGACGTTGGAGGCATCGACGATGTCGCCCTCCTTCACCTTGCCCTTGGTATAGGCGTCGAGCGAGCGCAGTTCCTCGGGATAGGCCTTGGCGGTGTCCTGGGCATTGGCGATCAGCGGCCAGAGCGGCTGAAGGACGCCGGCAGCGGCGATACCCTTGGCGGTACGTTCCATGAACTGGCGCCGGCTGTAGCCCGCGTCGTATTTTCTGATATGCATGATGTTTCTCCCTGAGGCTGTGTTATGGGGTGACCGCGGGGATCACCGGGCGGCGAGGACGCGAAGTTCTGTGTCGTCGGTGATATAGGCGGAGAGATCGACCCCCTCGCCCACGATCAGATCGTCGCGCTTGACGAAGGAAGGCTTCACCAGCCAGACGAGGAGCGGCACCACGATCAGCGCGATCACCATGTTGATCAGCATGACCATGACGAGGAGCAGACCCATGTCGGCGAGGAACTTCAGCTCGGAGAGGAAGTACCAGGGCAGGATGCCGAGCAGCATGATCGAGGCGGTGAAGAAGATCGCCTTGCCGGTGGTCGCCACCGAGGCGAGGATCGACGCGCCATAATCCTTGTGGCCCTGATATTCCTCGCAGATCCGGCTGAGCAGATAGATGCCGTAATCAATGCCGACACCAATGCCAATCGCCGTGATGGGAAGGCTGTTCACGTCGAGCCCGAGCCCCATGGCGACCATCACCGCGGTCAGGAAGAAATTCGACAGGTTGACGGGCACGAGCAGCAGGATGCCTGCCGTTACAGATTTGTAGGCAAGGGCGCAGGAGATGAACATCGCCAGGTTCAGCAGGCCCAGGATGATCCAGTGGTAGTGCTCGACCGCATCGTTGACCGATTGCTGCAGGGCGATGGAGCCGGTCGCCAGGCGAACCCGGAAATCCGGATGATCGGCGCCGACCAGGTCGACGGCGGCGCGCGCCTGCTCGATCGCGCGGTCGACCGTCTCCTGAGTGTTGTCCTTGTACCAGAGCGAGATCGTGGCGTTCTGCTGCTCGAAGTCGGTTACATGAAGGAAGGCTTTGGGACTTGTGCCGAACATCAGGGCCGAGACCGCGGCCCCGACCGAGGCATCGTCACGCTCGAGCGGGAGCCACTTCGGATTGCCGCCGGAGAACAGGCGGTTCGCCTCGGGCAGATAGTCGGCGAAGGACAGGGTGGCGACCGGTGGGTTCGGCTGCTTCTCGAGGAAATACTCGATCCGTGCCATGGTTTCGATCGTATGGGCCTGGCGCGCCACCCGGTTCGGATTGGTCGGATTCTTCGCCTCCAGCACGATCTCCAGCCGGTTGAGACCGGGGAATTGTTCGTTGATGCGGGCGACGGCGACGTTGAATTCCGATTCCGAGTAGAGAAGATTGCTCCCCTCGACCGGATTGCCAATCTTCACATTCAGATTCTGGTAGATGCAGAAGGCGGAAACCAGCAGGACCGCGATCGTGGTGTAGCGGGCGCGCCCGCCGAAGGTCCAGGTGGAGAGGCCGCGCAACATGTTGCGGATCAGCACGTGAACGCCATGGTCGCCGGCCCGGCCGGTGATCTTCAGGATGTTGCGCGGTGCCGGCAGCCACGAAAGCAGCAACGGGGTCAGGAAGACATTCGCCGGCACCAGCATGAACGCCCAGAAGCCGCAGAATATCGCCAGACGTTCCATCACGGGAATGGGGGCGACCGCGATCAGGCAGAGGCCGATGGCATCGGTGACGATACCGAGGGTGCCGGGCACCATCATGACGCCCAGCGAAATCTCCGCCGCCTTGCGCCGGTCCTTCACATGGTGCAGCACCTCGCAATAACGCTCGATGAACTGCACGCAGTGACTGAACGAGCGCGCGACATGAAGCAGCGGCACGACCATGATCAGCGGCTCGATCGGCAGGCCCAGCCAGCCGACGAAGCCGAAGCCCCAGATGGCGGCCACGGCGCTGGCGGCCAGCGGCACCAGCACACCGATCACGTTCCGCATGTAAACGACGAGCGAGAGCACCAGCGCGGCCAGGGTGATGGCGAAGATCCACAGCATCTGGTGCTGGTAGTGATAGACCCAGCCGGTCAGGGCCGGCTGGCCCGCCATATAGACCTCGTGATCGGCGTCACGCTCGCGCTCGACGAGCGTCTGCATGTAGTCGAAGACCCGGCCGTAATCGAGCAGGCGCTCGATGAAGGTCACCGTGATGATGGTCGCCGACTGGTCCTGGGAGATCAGGAAAGCCCGGGCGCTGGGCGACATCTCCACCCGGCGGCGGAATTCGTCGACGTCGGCCTGGTCGCGGGGCGGGTGGTCGCCCATGATCGGCTGCACGTCGATGCCTTCGGGCGTCGCTTCGGCATAGCGCGCCTTTTCCGTCGTGATCGAGAGCACCTGGTCATGATCGACGGCAGGCGCCAGATCGACATCCCGCGTGATGTTCCAGATCTTGTTCAGGGTCTCGATGTTGTAGATGTCGCCCTGCTTGCGCTTGACCATCAGGGTGATGGTCAACGGATTGCCGAAATTCGGATGATCCTTGAAGGTCTGGACATAGGGGTGATCGGCCGGCAGCAGGTCCGAGAAGATGGTGCGCAGCTCGACGTTGCGCAGGCCGAGGGCGAAGAAGATGGTCAGGGCGATGGCCACGCCGAAGGTGGCCAGGCGGTTCGCCATGACCCAGCGGGCAATTCGGAAAGGCGTGTTCTGCACTGCTTCGGACCTTTGTCTCGAGATCGTTGGAATGCCGCGGTCAGGACTGCCGCGCCGCCAGGGCAAGGCGGATGCAGGCGATGGCGTCGGCCACGAGCGCCACGGCGAAGATCGGTGCCGCGCCCCGGGCAAGGCCCGCGGCGATCAGGACAACCGCCACCGCCTTGGCCATCCCGGCCAGGGGCCAGGCGACCCCGCCGGGATCGCGCAGGCGGAGCAGCGCCGAAAGCACGGCGAAGAAGCCGAGGAGGTTGAGCAAAAGGCCGCCGGTCGGGCCGAGCAGCGGCGCATCCGCGGCAAAGCCGAGGGCGCCGTTCAGCTGGAACCAGAGACCGAGATAGGCCTCGGCGAGGCCGGGCACGGCGAAGGGACCGAGCACGACGAGATCGGCCAGCGCCACCTCGCGCAGCACGGCCGCGCGGCGTTCGCCGGTACCGAGGGAGCGAGCCGCCGAGGCCATCGCTCAGGCCGCCTTCTGCGTGGAGAAGGCGGCGACGGCGACCGCCGTGTTCATGAAATCGCGGAAGCGCAGCCATTTGCCGTCCGCCACCGTGATGACATGGACGAAATCACTGTCGATGCGGCCGCCCGTCGCCCGCGCCGTCAGGTTCAGGTGGCCGGTGACCACCACCTTGTCGGCCTCGCAGATGAATTCCTCGGCGTCGAACTGATGGATGTCGACCGAGGCAAGCACCGTTTCGAAGAAGCGGCGCGCCTCTTCCACCCCGGCATAGAAACCGGCATAGGGGATCACCGAGGGACCATAGAATTCGATCCGGACCTCGTCGTGCATCAGGGCCAGAATGGCGTCGACGTCGCCGGCACCGAAGGCGGTGAAAACGGCTTTGGTTACATCTATCGGCTTAAGGGTCATGGTTTCCTCCTCTTCTTGTGATTTCAGGGCTTCTCGTCCCGGAACAGCCAGTCGGCCGGACGGGGATTGAGCTGGCCATAGACGGCGGGGGCACGCTCGCGCCGGGCAACGACCGAACGGTGAACGTCCTCGGTCACGAACATGCCGGCGTTCCAGGCCGCGCTGAGGCCAAGGCCTGCGGCGACACCGTGATCGCGGGCGAACAGCAGGCCGGCCTTGATGCCGGCGACGGCCAGCGGCGATTTGGCCGCGATGCGCGCCGCGAGGTCGCGCGCGGCCCCGGCGAGCGCCCCATGATCGGGAAGCACCGCGCTGACCAGGCCGTGGTGCAGTGCTTCCGCCGCCGGCAGGGCGCGGCCGGTCAGCGCGACGTCCGCGGCGACGCCGGCCGGCACCAGCAACTGCAGGCGTTGCAGCGTGCCCATGTCGGGGGCAAGCCCCATGTCGACTTCCGCGGCCTGGAAATAGGCATCGGCACTGCACAGCCTGAAGGTCGCGGCGCAGACGAGATCGAGCGCCGCGCCGATGCAACCGCCCTGCACCGCGGCGATCACCGGAAACCTCACCTGTTCCAGGCTGGCGACCGCGTCCTGCAGGTCGAGCACGACGTGGCGCAGGGTCTCGCTGAACCGTCCGGCGTCCATGGTCGCGGGCCGCTCGCTGCAGCGGAAGAAGTCATAGGCCATGCCGGCGCTGAAGTGCGGCCCGGCGGCCTCGATGATGGCGGCCCGGATATCACCGCCAGCGTCGAGGTCGCGCAGGGCGCGGCCGAGATCGCGCCAGAAGGGCCAGGTCAGGCCGTTCCGGAACTCCGGCCGGTCGAGCCGGAGGACGGCGATGCCCTTGTCCTCGACGGTGAGGCCGAAACCCTCGTAGCGCCGCTCGAGGCCGGCATCTTTCTCCACGTGGCTCATTTTCGGATCGCCAGGTCGAGCAGGCGGCTGCGCCGCGGGCCGAAGGGCGGACGCACCAGGGCGCTCGTGTCGAGGAAGGTCTGGCGGTAGACCGCCTTGGGCACCGAGAAGCGGCGGAAGCCGTCGATGCCGTGATAGGCGCCCATGCCGCTGGCACCAGCACCGCCGAAGGGCAGATCCTCGACCGTGTAGTGCATGATGACGTCACCGATCACCAGGGCGCCGGAGACTGTCTCACGCGTCAGGCGGTCGATCTCGCCCCTGTCGCGCCCGAAGTAATAGAGGGCGAGCGGACGGGGCCGCTCCCGGATCGCCTCTACCGCGGCCTCGAAACCGGCGGTGGACCGGACCACGATCAGGGGGCCGAAAATCTCTTCCGCCATCACGCGGGCGTCGGCCGGCGGGTCGACCACGAGGGTGATCGGCATCCGCCGGCCTTCCGGCAGCGGCGCCTGCCCCGGCGCCGTGACGATCGCCGCCCCCCGACGTGCCGCGTCGGCGAGATAGGCGGCGAGCCGGTCGTAATGGTTCTGGTTGACGATCGCCGAGACATCGGCCCCACCCGCCCCTTCGGGCGCGAGACGGGCGATTTCGGCGGTCAGGGCGGCGACCAGCGCATCCCGCTGCCCGGCGGCGACCAGGATGTAATCGGGGGCGAGGCAGACCTGGCCCATGTTCAGCATCTTGCCGCCGACGATGCGCCGCGCCGCCATGGCGAGATCGGCGCCCGTGCCGATCACCACCGGCGACTTGCCACCGAGTTCGAGCGTGACAGGCACCAGATTTTCCGCCGCGGCCCGCATGACGAGACGCGCCACCTCGCCCCCGCCGGTATAGATCAGATGGTCGAAGGGCAGGCGGCAGAAGGCCTCGGCGACGGCGCGTCCGCCGGTCGCCATCGCGATTTCGTCGGCATCGAAACGCCCGGCCACCAGCTCGGCGAGCAGCTCCGCGGTCGCAGGCGTGTGTTCCGAGGGCTTCAGCAGGGCGCGGTTGCCGGCGGCGAGAATACCGGCGAGCGGCGCGAGCAGCAGATTGACCGGAAAATTCCAGGGCCCAACCACGCCGACCACGCCAACCGGCTGATGGAAAACCCGGCCGCGGGCGCCGAGCAGGGCAAGATGCAGCGGCAGGCGGCGGCGCTCGGGCCGCATCCAGCGGTTCACATGGGAACGGGCGTGTTTCAACGCCTCGACCGTGGTGAAAATCTCGGCGATCATGGTCTGATGCCAGGACCGATGGCCATAGTCGGCGGCGATGGCCGCCGCGATGCGCTCGCGCTCGTCGACCAGCATGGCGATGCAGCGGTTGAGCCGGTCGATCCGGCGGCGCGCTGTCGGATAGGGTTCGGCCGCCGCCCCGGCCTGCAGCCGGGCAAGACGAAGGCGCAATTCTTCGGCAGGGCCGGCACCAGGCATGGCGCCGCCCTCGACCTGGATGACGGTCATCGGGCACTTCCGATCGCGACGGGGAATCCCGTTCGTAATTTATGTGATTACAATGGCGGGCGCGGCCCGGCCTGGCGGTATCCGGGCTTCAGCCGGAATTTCCCTGTGCGTTCATGATCCCTCCCAGATCGCCCGTCTTGTTGTTATCGCCCGGTTTGTTGTTTGGGCTTGGTCCAATACTGCACAAAGGCAACAATTTCCGTCAAACACTATTTGGAAATTGAGAAAGTCTAATCGCCCCAGTCTGGATCAATCCTGGGGGACCGTGACCACCAGACGGTCCAACTCCGGCGCCAGACGGATCTGGCAGGCGAGCCTGGTACCGGGCGGGTTGTCGTCGAAGAAGAACAGAAGATCAGCCTCGAGGCCCCCGGCGTCGCCGACCAGTCGGCGCTGCGCCTCGTCCTCGACAACGACGCGGCAGGTACCGCAGGAGCAGGCGCCGCCGCATTCTCCGAGGATGCCGCGGACGTCGCCGGCGCGGCCGACCTCCATCAGGGTCTGGCCGCTGGCGGCGGTGAAATGACGGCGCTCCCCATCCTTCTGGACGAAGGTGACAGTGATTTCGGACATGACGAATCCCATTTCGCCGGCCCCCACGGCGCCGGCGTCTCTTCGGCAAAGGGCCCCGGACGGATCCGGGGCCAGAAGTTCCGGCGATCAGGCGCTTACGGCGCCTTGCGGTGGAAGGCGATCGGATTGCTCTCCGGCCCATGGTTGAGCAGGCTGACACCCTGCCAGCGCAGCGTGCCGGCGCGCTTCAGCGCCGTGTAGCGATCGAGCAGTTCGAGCACCGTCATCTCGGCCTCGAGCCGCGCCAGGGGCGCCCCCAGGCAACGATGGATGCCGTGGCCGAAGCTCATGTGCTGATTGCCATTCGGCCGGTCGAGGCGGAAGCGATAGGGCTCGGGGAAGACGCTGGCATCGTAGTTCGCCGCGCCGAAAAAGCAGGCGACCCAGTCGCCACGGCGGATCTTGGCGTGGCCGATTTCGACGTCGCGCGTCGCCACCCGGAACAGGCGCTGGGGCGGGCCGTGGAAGCGCAGCGTCTCTTCGTAGACCGCGGTGAATTTGCCGCGATCGGCCTGCAGCGCAGGCCAAACCGCCGGTTCGTCGGCCAGCACGGCGAAGAGATTGCCGAGCAGGAAGCTCGTCGTCTCGGCCCCCGCCACCGTGGCCGTCACGCAGAAACGGATGATTTCGTCCTCATCGAGGCGCTCGCCGTCGACCTCGGTTTCGATGAAGGAATTGAGCAGGTCGCCGGGCGAACGCTCGCCCCGCGCGCGGGCCTCGATCTGGGCCCGCACATGGCCCGTGTAGAATTCCCAGACTTCGGTATTGCAGCGCTGGCGCTCCTCCGCCGAGAGGTCGGCCGAGAGCATGAAGGCGGTCGCCCAGCGCCGGATGTCCCGGTCGCGCGATTGCGGCACCCCCATGACAAGGGCGATCACCCGCGCCGGCAGCAAGGCGCAGTAATCGGCCATCACGTCGACCGGCGTACCTTCGGGCCGGCTGTCGAAGAAGCCGGCCATGGTATCCCGCACCAGCTCGCGCACGGCCGGGCCAAGAGCCTGGACCGCCGCCGGCGAGAAAGCCTTGGCCGCGATCTTGCGCAACCTCGTGTGTTCCGGCCGGTCATGGTTCACCAGCATCAGCGTGGGCGCGCTCGACTGTTCCTGGAGGCCATCGCGAGAGGAGAAGGCTTCGTGATCGAAGGCGACGCGCGAGACATCGGCGTGGGACAGCACGACCCAGGACGGTTCAGGCTGATCGACCCCCGGCACGGTGCCGGGCGGGAAGTCGCGATAACCGAAAAGCGGAGCGGCCCCGCGCAGTTCGTCGTAATAGGGATAGGGATTGCGCACCACTTCCGGGCTGTTCAGCCGGTCGACGGTGAAGATCTTCGCGAGCGCTTCGCCCATGGTCATTTTTATCACTTTCTTGTCGACATTATTTCCTCTGGCAATAATATGCCGGCCGGTGGCGGGCTCGTCAATCGGCAAAATCGCCACCCGCCGCCCCCGGCTCCCCCGAAGAAAGGAAGCGGCACATGCGCGGCCAGATGATGGATTTCCCCCTGACCATTGCCTCGATCCTGGAACATGCCGCGTCATGTAACCCGGACCAGGAAATCGTCTCGGTCGAGGCCGACGGCAGCCGCAGCCGGCATACTGTCGCGGCCTTCGCCGAGATCGCGTCGCGGACGGCGAGTCTGCTGCTCGATCTCGGCGTGACGCCGGGAACCCGGGTCGCCACCCTCGCCTGGAACAATTGGCGTCACCTCGCGCTCTATTACGCCATCCCGGGCATCGGCGCTGTGTGCCACACCATCAACCCGCGCCTCGATCGGCAGACGATCGCCCGGATCGCCGCCGAGGCGGAGGACCGGGTGCTGTTCTTCGAGCCCGAGTTCCTGCCGCTCGCGCGTATGCTGCGGGCGGAAGTGCCAGCCATCGCCGGCTTCGTCATGCTGGACGCGGGCGATGACGCCGCCGTCGAGGACTGGCCGGACCTCCTCCACTTCGACGCTTCCGTCGCCGCCCGGGCGCCGCTGCCCGCCTGGCCCAGGGTCGAGGAGGATGCGGCCTCGGGCCTCTGCTACACCTCGGGAACGACGGGCGATCCCAAGGGCGTGCTCTACAGCCACCGCTCGACCGTGCTTCACGCGCTCGTCTGCGGCCTGCCGGCCTATCTCGGTCTCGGCGCGGCCGACAGCGTGGTGCCGGTCGTGCCCATGTTCCATGTCAATGCCTGGGGCCTGCCCTATCTCTGCCTGCTCGCCGGCGCGCGGCTGGTGTTGCCGCGCAACCGGCTGGACGGTGCCAGCCTGACCACCCTCTTCGCCGAGGAAGGCGTCACCGTCGCGGTCGGCGTGCCCACGGTCTGGCAGGGCCTGGCCGAATACCTGCGAACGAGCGGGCGGCGGCTGCCCGCGCTGCGCCGTCTGATGATCGGCGGCGCCGCGCTGCCCCGTGCCCTGCTCGCCTATTTCGAGGACGAGCACGGCATCGACATGGTGCAGGGCTGGGGCATGACGGAGACCAGCCCGGTCTGCACCATCGGCAATCTGAACCCCGCCGAAGCCGCCCTGCCGGCCGACCGGCGCCAGGCCCTGAAACTGAGCCAGGGCCGTCCGCTCTACGGCGTTCGCCTCGCGCTCGCCCGGGGGGACGAGGCCCCGGGTCTCGCCGAGGGCGAGCTTCTGGTGCGCGGCGCCTGGATCGCAGCCGGTTACTACCGGCGCCCGGTCGCCGACTTCCAGCGCCGCTGGCTCGCCACCGGCGACATCGCCCGGATCGAGCCCGGCTACCGCCTGCGCCTGACCGACCGGGCCAAGGATCTGATCAAATCGGGTGGCGAATGGATCAGCGCCGCCGCGCTCGAGGAACTCGCCTGCGAACTCGATTTCGTCCAGACCGCGGCGGCCATCGCGGTGCCCGACCCGACCTGGGGTGAACGGCCCCTGCTGATTGTCTGCCCCAGAGCCGGCGCCACCCCCGACGCCGAGGCGCTGCGCAGCCACCTCGGGCGCAGCCTGGCCCGGTGGCAGGTGCCGGAGCGGATCGAATTCACGGATACATTGCCGCTCGGCGCCACGGGCAAGGTGCTCAAGGCCGAGCTTCGCCGCCGCTACGCGGCCTGACCGGCCAAAAGCTTTCTTGGCAACAATATTTTCCGAGGTTACCGTTGGAACGACTTGCTCGCTCTCCCCGCCGCCGATGCCGTCTCGCACCGCCGCTCCGACCCTGGTGGTACCAGGTGCCGTCGGCGGGAGACGGATGAGCGGTCAAACGAAAGTTCCGCTTGAATGTCGAAGTATAATTTAGATAGCCCGATCACACGTCAGAACGCTGCCCTCAATTTCCTGAAACTGTTCTTTCCCTATCACTATACGGTCGGCATGGCGGTCGAGAAAAACCTGTCCGGCGGCATCCTCGACCGCCATCAGACCGTGATCATGTGGCTGATTCATTCCAAGGGCGAGGGCGGCCGCGTGCTGCGCCGCAAGGTGATCGAGCAGCTGATCGTGGAATGGTACGACCTGAGCAGCCCCGCCATCTCCAAGGCCCTGCGCAAGCTGAGCCAGCCCCCGCTCGGCTTCATCACCATCGAGGAGAGCAGCGAATCGGGGCGGGAAAAGGTGATCGGCCTGACCGAGGCCGGCGCCACCTTCATCCGCGAGATGATCGCCAGCGGCGAGACATTCATCAATGCGATCGTCGACCACCTGAGCGACGTCCAGATCCACATGGGCATGGAATTCATGTCGCGCGTCAGCGAAATCGTCGAAACCAAACTCATGAGCAACGACCAGGGCTGACCCCCCGGACGCAACGATCCTCGACGGATGACGGCGCGGCGACCGGCGAGCCGCGCCTTCGTCTGCCCCCTTACGGCCGCTTCACCGGCGGGGCCATGAAGGCGGGGGAGACCGGATCGGGGATGCAGCGGGCGAGGATGGCGTCGATTTCCGCCTTCGCCTCGGCATCGACGGTCCAGCCGTCGATATCGCCGACGGGATCGAGCTGGTCCGGCCGGCGCGCGCCCCAGAGGGCGATGGTCGGCCCCTGATCCAGCACCCAGCGAATGGCGAGGGACAGCACCGTCTTGCCCCAGCGCAGACGGGCCAAGGCGTCCAGTTCGGCGACGGCGTCGAGGTAATGGGCGAAGCGCGGTGCCTTGAACTTGGGATCGTTCTGGCGCAGGTCGTCGCCGGTGAAGGCCGTGTCCGCCTTGATCCGGCCGCTGAGCAGCCCGCGGCAGATCGCGCCATAGGACAGGACGGTAAGGCCCGTCTTCGCCGCATAGGGCAGGACATCCGCCTCGATCTCGCGCTCGAGCAGATTATAGGGCGGCTGCACCGCGTCGAGGGGGGCGACGGCACGGAATTCGTCCATCTGCGCCGGCGAATAATTGCTGACGCCGATGGAGCGGATCTTGCCCGCCGCCTTCAGGTCTTCCAGCACCCGCGCGGTTTCGTCGATCGGGGCTTCGAGGTCCGGCCAGTGAATCTGGTAGAGGTCGATGACATCGGTGCGCAGGCGGCGCAGCGAATCCTCGATCTCCAGGCGCAGGCGCTCGGGCCGCGAGTCGCGGAACACCTTGCCGTCCCTCCAGGCAAGGCCGGCCTTGGTCGCGATCTGCGCCTTCGCCCGGTAACCATCCATGGCGAGGGCCTTGCCCACGATGTCTTCCGAGGTACCGAAGCCATAGACCGGCGCGGTATCGACCAGGGTCACGCCCCGGTCGATGGCGCTGTGGATGGTGGCGATGGATTCGGACTCGTCCGTGCCGCCCCACATCCAGCCGCCGATCGCCCAGGTGCCGAGGCCGATGCGGGACGTCATCACGCCCGACTTGCCGATACCGATCTGTTCCATGCCCATGCCCCATCGAAAAAGCCACAACGGTCCAACGATGGCGCCCGCCCCGCAATCTTTCCAACAGAAATAAACGATGGTATTCATCGCTATAACAGATGAATTGGCCCTGCCCATGGAACTTCGCCAGCTTCAGCATTTCATCGCCGTCGCCGAGGAGGAGCAATTCACCCGCGCGGCCCGGCGAGTGAACATCGTGCAATCCGCCCTCTCGACCTCCATCCGCCAGCTCGAGGCGGAACTGGGCGCGCCGCTGTTCATCCGCAACACGCGGCAGGTGCGCCTGACCGCGGCGGGCCGGGTGCTGCTGGACAAGGCGCGGGTGGTGATCGAGGCGGCACGGGATGCGCGCGAGGCCGTCGCGGCGGTGCAGGGCCTGCGCCAGGGCACGCTCGCCATCGGCGCGGTGCAGGCGCTGCCGGCCTTTCTCGACCTGCCCAGCCTGCTGGCGCGGTTCCACCGCCTGCACCCGGGGATCGAGGTGCGCCTGTGCCAGGGCGATGCCGGCCATCTGATCGAAAAGATCAGGGACGACCGGCTGGACCTCGCCATCCTGCCCTTGTGCGATCCGCCGCCCGATATCGCCACCCGCCTGATCGCCTGCGAGGATCTGGTGCTGGCGACCGCGCCGGGCCATCCGCTCGCCGGGCGGGACGCCCTGCCGCTGGAGGCCCTGCGCGGCCAGCCTTTCGTCGATTTCGCCCCGGCCTGGGGCACGCGGCGGCTGATCGACCGCAGCTTCGCCGACGCCGGGCTGGAGAGACATATCGCCTTTGAGGTGAGCGACCTCGAAACCCTGCTGGAGCTGGTGGCGCGCGGTCTCGGCATCGCGCTGATCCCCGAGGCCATCGCCCGGGCCCGCCGGCCCGCCCTCGCCGTCAGCGTATTGGCCGGCCCGGAAATGTGCTGGGAACTGGTGGTCGCCCATGCCGAACCGAACCAGTATCCGCCCTCTCCCGCCGCGGCGACCTTCCTCGATCTCCTCGCCGAGGCGGGCGGCCTGACCGAAGCCGCCTGAGACCCTGCGGCAGCCTGCGGCAAAGGCGGTGCTTGCTTGTGCAATGCACCTGTCCCCAAACTGTCACCGACAAGAAGGGGAGGAGCCCATGCTCAAGGACGCGCGCGGCAACGACGTGACCACCGACAACCCCGTGGCGGTTTCCGCCATCAACCGCATGTGCGACCAGTGGCTGGGCTACGGTCAGGGCGCCAGCGCCATCTTCGAGGGCATCGCCGCCGACCCGCGCTGCGCCCTCGCCCAGACCCTGGGCGCCGTGCTGAACCTCTTTCACGAATCCGCCGCCGGCACGCGCGCCGCCCAGCCTTTCCTGCAAAAGGCCCGTCAGGCGGTGAACAAGGCAACCAAGCGCGAGCAGCTGTGGCTCTTCGCGGTCGAGGCCTGGGCCAAGGGCGATACCGACCTCGCCATCCGGCTGCATCTCGACATCGCCGCCCAATGGCCGCGCGACCTCGCCAGTGTGAAACTCTGCCAGTATCACCAGGCCAATCAGGGCGACGCGGCGGGGATGCTGGCCATCGTCGATGGCGTGCTGCCGGCCAATCGCGACGATCCCTATATCCACGGCATGAGGGCGGTCGCCCTGCATGAATGCGGCCGGGCGCGCGATGCCGAGATCGCCGGGCGCTATGCGGTCGAGCTGCGCCGGCGCGAGCCCTTCGCCCATCACGCCGTCGCCGACGTGCTCGCCGCCGAAGGCCGGCTGGACGAGGGCATCGAATGGCTGGAAGACCTGGCCGAGACCTGGGACGACTGCAATTCCGCCATGCTGACCCTTAACTGGTCACACCTCGCGCAGATGTATCTCGACCGGGACGATGGCGCCGCCGCGCTCGCCCTCCATGACCAGCGCATCTGGGGCGCCTGGAAGGATTGCGCGCAGGACCAGATCAATGCCGCCGCCCTTTTGTGGCGGCTGGAACTCGCCGGCATCGACGTCGGCGCGCGCTGGCGCGACCTTGCCCGCCATGTCGCGCGGCGCGAGGCCGACCATATCGAACCCTTCCACGACCTGCATTACCTGATGGCGCTGCTGCGCGGCGGTCAGGACGGGCAGGCCAAGCGCCTGCTGCTGGCCATGGAAGCGGCCGCGGCCAAGGCCAAGCGCCACCGCCGCGCCGCGTGGACCGAAGTCGCGCTGCCGCTGGCGCGCGGTCTTGCCGCCCATGCCGCGGGCGATCACGGCGAGGCGGCGACCCAGATCGGCACCGCCCTGCCCCGCATCGGCCTGATCGGTGGCAGCCGGGCGCAGCGCGATCTCTTCGTCCAGACCTATATCGACGCGGTGCTGAAATCGGGCCATGTGCGCGATCTGGCGCCGCTTCTGGCGGAGCGGGCGCGGCGCCGTCCGACCGTCGCCCGGCATTTCCGCGACCTTGCCCGCCTCGCCCGGATCGAGGGGGCGATTCCCCGCGCCGTCGATGCCGAACACCGGGCGGAAGCCCTCGCCCGCAGCTACGCCGTCTGAACGGGAAAAAACGCCTCGTCGCCCCGGCGAAGGCCGGGGCCATGCCACGAGAGAGGCCCCGTGACGGTCCAAGATGCCGGCTTCGCCGGCATGATGAAAGAGGGCATTTGCCGGCCTTCGCCGGCATGACGAAAGTGGGAACTTAACCCGGGCCGGCCTGCCAGCCGCCGCCGAGGGCGCGGTAGAGACCGACGAGCGCCGTCAGGCGGGACAGCTTGATCTGCGCCGCCTGATCCTCGGCGGCATAGAGCGACTGCTGGGCCGAGAGTACGGTGAGCAGTTCGGCCGCCCCGGCGCGGTACTGGATCTGCGCGAGTTCGAGGGCGCGGCGGGCCTGGGCCACCACCTCGTCCTGAAGGAGGCCCTGCCGGCCAAGGGCATCGACGGCACCCAAGGCCACCTCGGCATCGCCGAAGGCGGCGCGGACGGCGGCGCGATAGGCTTCCACCAGTTCGAGCTTCTGCGCCTCGGCGAGATCCTGCTGGGCGGCGAGGCGGCCGCCATCGAAGATCGTCTGCAGGATCGAGGCGCCAAGGCCATAGGTCGCCGAGGAGAGGTCGAACAGATCACCGAAAGCCGCGCCCTGAAGCGCCATGGAGGCATTCAGCGTCACCTGCGGGAAGAAGGCGGCGCGGGCCGCCGCGATATCGGCATCGGCGGCGACGAGCCGGCTTTCCGCCTGGCTCAAATCCGGCCGGCGCGTCAGGAGATCGGCCGGCAGGCCGGCGAACACGGCGGGCAGCTTCACCGGGGCGAGGCTGCTGCCCGTCACGGTGAAGCCGGTCGCGCCCCGGCCGAGCAGCAGGGCAAGGGTGGCGCGCGCCTCCCGCTCGCTCTGTTCCAGCGGCGGCAGGGCGGCGCGGCGCTGGGCGACCACGGTGCGCTGCTGGGCGAGGTCCAGTTCGCCGGCCGCGCCCGCCCCCACCTTGGCGGTGACGAGGGCGAGGACATCCTCGGCGATCGAAAGGTTCTGCCGCGCGACCGCCAGCCGGTCGCGCAAGGACAGGATCTGCAGATAGCTGGTCGCGACCGAGGCGGAAACAGTCAGCGCCACGGTCTCGCGGTCGAAGCGGCTGGCGGCGAGATTGGCGGCGGAAGCGCCGCGCGATGCCGCGTTGGCACCCCAGAAATCGACCTCGTAGGAGGCGCCGAGGCTGGTGCTGTAACCGTCAATCCAGGCATTGTCGCCCTCCCCCCGCCGGGCGTCACCATTGGCGGAGAGGGAGAGCGAGGGCCACAGGCTGCTGCCGGCGATGCGCGCTTGCGCCTCGGCCTGCAGGATGCGGGCGGCGGCCTGGGCCAGGTCCGGGTTGTTCGCCCGCGCCTCGGCCATCAGGCGGTCGAGTTCCGGACTGCCGAAGCCGCGCCACCAGTCGGCATCGGGCCATTGGCCGGCGCCCGGCCCCGCCGCCTCGAAGGCGGGCGGAATATCGGCTATGCGCGGCGGCGCCTCGGGCGTGAAGCCGCAGCCGGCGAGCAGCAATGCGAGGGCGGAAGACAGAAGGCGGCGATCCATCGGGCGGCCCCTATTCGCTGGCGAGGGCGACCACCGGATCGAGCCGGGCGGCCTTGTGGGCGGGGGCGAAACCGAAGACGAGGCCGACCAGCGCGGCGCAGCCGAAGGCCAGCGCGATGACGGCGCCCGAGAATTCGATCGGCACATTGAAGGCGCTGATGACAAGGGCGGTGCCGATGCCGCCGGCGACGCCGATCACCCCGCCGAGGCCGGAAACCACCACGGCTTCGGTCATGAACTGCTGCATGATGTCCCGTGTGCGGGCGCCGGTCGCCATGCGGATGCCGATTTCCCGCGTCCGCTCGGTCACCGAGACCAGCATGATGTTCATCACGCCAATGCCGCCGACCAGCAGCGAGATGGCGGCGATGGAGCCGAGCAGCACGGTCATCGTGTCACCCGTGGCCGAGGCGGCCTCGACCACCGAGGCCATGTTGCGCACGCGGAAATCCTCCTGCCCGCGATGCCGCTCGACGAGAAGGCGGGTCACCTCCGCCTCGGTCTCGTCGATGCGGGCGACATCCTCGACCGCGACGGTGATGGAGCGGAGGTTACGCGCCCCGAACAGGCGCAGCTGGCCAGTCTGTAGCGGCACGAAGGCGGCATCGTCCTGATCCGAGCCGTTGGACGAAGCGCCCTTGACCGCGAGCACGCCGATCACCTGGAACGGCACGTTGTTAAAGAGGACGAAGCGCCCCACCGGGTCTTCGCCATCGGGAAACAGGTTATCGGCCACGGTCTTGCCGAGGACGGCGACGGTGGCATAGGCCTTGCCGTCGGCGGCGGTGAAGAAACTGCCCCGCTCCACCGGCCAGTCGCGGGTCAGCGGCAGGGCCTCGGAGGTGCCGGTGACCGCCGTCTGATAGTCGCGGTTGCCAGAGCGCAGGGTGACGTTCGACTGCAATTCGGGCAGCGCCGCCATCACGTTGTCGAGGGTGCCGATGGCGTCCGCGTCTTCCTCGACCAGGGTCGCGACCTGGCCGCCGACGCCGCGCTGGGACGGCGGCGCCGGACGGATCAGCAGGAGATTGGTGCCCATGGCGCTGATCTGGTCGAGCACGGCGCGCGTCGCCCCCTGCCCCACCGCCAGCATGGCGACGACCGAGCCGACACCGATGACGATGCCAAGGAGGGTGAGCGCGGTCCTGAAGATATTGGCGCGCAAGGACCGCACCGCCATCTTCATGGCTTCGCCGAAGGCGGCGAGCAGGCGGCCGGCGCTGTCGTCGTCCCGGGTCAGCTCGACCGGGGCGGCGGCCTCGCGCTCGCGCTTCCGGGTGTCGGCGGTGATCAGCCCGTCGCGGATTTCGATCACCCGGTCGGCATGGGCGGCGACGTCCGGGTCGTGGGTGATCACGATCACCGTGTGGCCCTGACGGGCGAGATCGGCGAGCAGCGCCATGACTTCGGTGCCGCTGCGGCTGTCGAGGGCGCCGGTCGGCTCGTCGGCGAGGATGACCTTGCCGCCGTTCATCAGGGCCCGCGCGATGGAGACGCGCTGCTGCTGCCCGCCCGACAGCTGGCTGGGGCGGTGAGACAGCCGCTCGCCGAGGCCGAGGCTGGAGAGGAGCCGGCGCGAGCGTTCGTGGCGCGCGGCGGGGGCAAGGCCGGCATAGATCGCCGGCACCTCGACATTTTCCGCCGCCGTCGCGGTACCGATCAGGTGATAGCTCTGGAACACGAAGCCGAAGGCTTCGCGCCGCGCCCAGGCCAGTTCGTCCCGGTCGAAACCCGAGACGTCGCGCCCGGCGAAGAGATATTGCCCCGAGGTCGGCCGGTCGAGGCAGCCGATCAGGTTCATCAGCGTCGACTTGCCCGAGCCCGAGGCGCCCATGATGGCGACGAATTCGCCGCTGGCGATCGACAGGCTGACGCCGCGCAGCACTTCGACTGCGACCTCGCCCCCGCCCGAGACATAGGTCTTGCGGATGTCGCGCAGCTCGACGACCGGCGCCCCGGTCATCGGAAGCCGCCCGGGGGCCGCGTGCCGGCACCAAGACCGCCCAGCGGATTGGCGCCGCCGCCATTGGCCGGGCTGCGCTGGGCCGCGGCGCTGCGCTCGCCGATCACGACGGCCTCGCCCGGCTGGAGCCCGTCCAGCACTTCGCCCGACAGGCGGTTGGCGACGCCGACGCGCACCCGGCGGTCGACGGGCACGCCGTCCTCGCCCATCACCTGCACGCGATAGGGTTTGCCAGGCTTGCCGGGCGCATCCTCCGGCGGGCGGGCCTCGCCCTGCTGGCCGAGGCGCTGACGCTGACCGGGGGGCTTGAGCGCGGCGACGGGCACGGTGATCACATCGCGCGCTTCGGCGATCACGAAGAAGACCTGCGCGCTCATCTGCGTCATCAGCTGGCCGTCGGCATTGTCGGCGTCGAACAGCGCGTTGTAGAGCACGACGTTGTTCACCACCTCGGGCGTCGGCAGCACCTGTTTCAGGGTGCCGGTCCAGCGCTTGGCACCACCGCCCAGCGTGGTGAAATAGGCCTTCATGCCAACCTTCAGGCGCGAGACATCGGCTTCGGACACCTGGGTTTCCACCGTCATCACGGAAAGATCGGCGATCTGCAGGATGATCGGCGCCGACTGGTTGGCGTTCAGGGTCTGGCCCCGCCGCGCCGTGATCGACGTGACCGTGCCGGTCATCGGGGCGTAGATCTTGGTGTAGCCGAGATTGGCCTGA
The DNA here is from genome assembly GCF_003173035.1 of Zavarzinia aquatilis. Classification (GTDB taxonomy): domain Bacteria; phylum Pseudomonadota; class Alphaproteobacteria; order Zavarziniales; family Zavarziniaceae; genus Zavarzinia; species Zavarzinia aquatilis. Next base: position 7,977 of record NZ_QGLE01000009.1, on the reverse strand, counting down.
TCGCCCTTGAGGGTCGATTCCGTCTGCAGGATCTGGGCCTTGATCTGGTCGATCTGGGCATTGGCCGACTTGAGGCCGGCCTCCGCCGATTGCAGGGCCTCCTCGGTCGTCGCCTTCTGCGCCCACAGCCGGCGCTGGCGGTCGCGCTGCTGGGTCGCCAGCACCGCCTGCGCCTCGCGGTCGGCCAGTTGCGCCTTGAGGGCGAGCAGCTGGGCCTCGTCGGCGGCGACGCGGGACTGATAGACCGTGGGGTCGATTTCGGCCAGCAGCTGGCCTTGCGTCACGTGATCGCCGATCTCGACATGGATCTGGCGCAGCTGACCGGAAACCTGGGTGCCGACATCGACATAGTCGCGCGGTTGCAGGTTACCGAGGGCGGATACCGTATCCTCGATATCGCCGCGTCCGGCCTCGGCGGTCAGATAGGTGACAGCGGGCGCGCTTTCGCGGCCGAGGAACCACCAGCCGGCGCCCCCGGCGAGGACGAGGGCGGCGAGAACATAGGGCCAGCGGCGCCGGGCAGGCGAACGGGGCGTCGTCGGTCGGTCGGTCATCGGGAAATCTGCTGGCCTCGCGGAATCATCCGCTCTTCAACGTGCAATGCCGGCCGATCCTGTCCGGTTCCGGCGATTGGATTTTCCGCTCAACGCAGGTTGAAAGCGATGGGCACGGTGAATTCCATCGTCTCGCCCGGCACGTCGTCCGGCATGGCCGGGAAGGGTTCGGCTCGGCGGATGGTTTCCATGGCGGCTTCGTCGATGCCGTCGTGCGGGCTTCCCCGTTCGATCCGGCAATCCACCACCTGGCCATCCCGCGTCAGGCGGAAGCGGACGACCGGCGTGCCCTGCAGCCCGCGCCGACGCAGCCGGTCGGGGAAGCGCTTGTGACGCTCGATCCAGGCACTGACCAGAGCCTTGAAATCGGCCTTCGCCCCCGGATTGCCACCGCCCGCCACGGCCGCGGTGCCCGCGGCGGCGACCGCCGCCACCGCGCGCGGCGGGGCCGCCGTCGTCACGGTCTCCGCGGCCGGGGCCGGGGCCTCGACTTTTTCCTTCTGGGGCGCGGGTTTCTTCGGCCGCTCCGCCCGCTCGCGCGGCTTCGGCTTTTCGGGCTTCGGCGGCTCGGGCTTCTGCTCGGCCGCGACGGCGACCACCGGCTCGACCGCCTGCACCGCCTCCGTCATCACCGGCAGGACATCGGGCGGCGTTTCCACCACCTCGGGCTCGGGCGGTGTCACCTCCGCTGCTTCGACCGGCGTCACCTCGGTGGCGTCGACGGGCGCGACGCTGCTCGCCGCGGCCACGGCCATGGGCGGCAGCATCAGTTCGATGGTCGGCGGCGCGGCGAATTTCGCCCCGCTGTCCGGCCGTACCAGAAAGACGAGCCCGCCGATGGCCGCGAGATGGAGGCCGAGGGAAAGACCGAGGGACAGGTTGCGCAGGGTACTCATGTCACTGCGCGACCGGCGCCGTCTCCGCGATCATCGACAGCTTGGAGAAGCCGGCGGTCGAGACGACGCCCATGACTTCCATCAGCCGGCCATAATTGATCGAGCGGTCGCCCCGAACATAGACCACGCGATCCGGCGTTTCCTGCGCCATGATCTTCAGCCGGGCCAGCAGATCGAGGTCGGAGAAGCCCTCCTTCTCGATGAAGGTCTTGCCGGCGGCGTCGATCGAGACGACCAGCGGTTCCTGCGGCGGGGCGACCTTGGCCGCCGTCGTCTTCGGCAATTGCACGGGGACGCCGACCATCATCAGCGGCGCCGCGACCATGAAGATGATCAGCAGCACCAGCATGACGTCGACGAAGGGCGTCACATTGATTTCGGCGACGGGACGATAGAGGCTGCCGCCCTCGTCCCCTCCGCCCGCGCCCGGCAGCATTCCACCCGCCATGATGCTCGCTCTCCCGCCGTGCCGTTATTCGGCCGCGCGGCGCAGGTCGGCGACATGGCCCTTGGTCCGGCCGATCTGGCTGGCGAGGCGGGCGATGGCAGTCGACAGGCGCGCGCCGACCCGGCCGAGCTGGGTCGAGAAGGCATTATACCACATGACGGCGGGAATGGCGGCGACGAGGCCGATGGCGGTCGCGAACAGCGCCTCGGCGATGCCGGGCGCGACCACCGCGAGGCTGGTATCCTGCGAATTGGCGATCGCCGTGAAACTGTTCAGGATGCCCCAGACCGTGCCGAACAGGCCGATGAACGGCCCGGCCGAGCCGACGGTGGCGAGGAAGGGCAGGCCCTTTTCCAGCTCGCGCAGATTCTCCGTCACGGTCAGGCGCATGGCCTGTTCCGCCCGGCCCCGGCGCTCGTCCATCTCTTCGGCGGCGAGTTCGCGCCATTCGGTCAGACCGGCTTCGACCGCGAGTTTCGGCAGGCCGGCGAGATCGCCCGCGACGGCGGCGCCCTTCCGCGCGGCGACGCCGGCTTCGAGCCCCGCCACCTCGCGGCGCAGCCGGCGCAGGCGCAGCGATTTCTCGAGCGCGATCGCCCAGGTCGCGACCGACGCCAGCACCAGCAGGATCATCACCGCCTTGACGATGGGATCGGCCTGCAGGAACAGGCCGGCGATGGTCACGTCATGGGCCTGGACGGCGATTTCCGTCGCCAGCGCGTCGAGGCCGCCCGGCGCGGAGACGGTGGCCGGCACGGCATCGGAAAGGACAGTGGCGGGTGATGTGGTCGGGTCCATCGCTATACTCCAGCCCGGGCCGAACCCGGTGCCTCGCCAAACATGCGAATGATTTTCAGTAACAAATCTATAGTCAGGCCGGCGGTCATTCGCAATCGCGAAATATGGCCCCCGCCCCGACGCCCTACAATTCGGCCCAACGTCGCAGCAAATTGTGATAGCTCGCGACCAGGCTGCGGATCGAGGGATGGTCGTCCGGCAGTTCTGCGCGCAGGCGGCGGATGGCGACATCCATTTCGTAGAGCAGACGGCGCTGGCCGTCGTCGCGCACCATCGACTGGCTCCAGAAGAAGGAGGCCCAGCGGCTGCCCCGGGTCACCTCGGCCACCCGGTGCAGGCTGGTCGAGGGATAGAGCACCATGTGGCCCGCCGGCAGTTTCACCGCCTGCGTGCCATAGGTATCCTCGATGATCAGTTCGCCGCCGTCGTAGGTGTCGGGATCGGACAGGAACAGGGTCGACGAGACATCGGTCCTGATCCGCATGTTCGCCCCGGTCACCGGCCGGATCGCATTGTCGACATGATCGTCGAACTTCATGCCCGTGTCGTAGCGGTTGAACAGCGGTGGATAGACCCGCAGCGGCTGGGCCGCCGAGACGAATTCGGCGGAAGCGCCAAGCGCCCGCAGGATGCGGTCGCCGAGCTGGCGGGCGATGTCCGAATTTTCCGGGATCTGCAGGTTGTACTTGGCCTTGGCCGACTGTTCCCCCGCCGTCACCTTGCCGTCGACCCAGGGCGACGCCTCCAGCAGGCGCCGGATTTCGGCCACCTCGACCGGTTTCAGCACGTCGGGTATGGCGATCAGCATCGGACAAGTTCCATCAAGGGCGAAGGGCGGGCTCCGGAGAGCCCGCCCGACGATACACGAACCACGAAGGGTCAGAAGGTCGCGGTGGTCGAGAAGATGACCGTGCGGCCGGCGGCGGGAACAGCCCGGCCATTCTGGTACTGGGTGAAATTATCCTCGCGGTCGAAGAGGTTGTAACCGTTCGCCGCGATCGTCACACCGTCGCCAATCTCATAGGACACCAGGCCCTCGACGCTGAGGTAGTAAGGAATCTCGGTCTTGGTGTAGCTGTTCGTGGTCGTATTGTAGCTGTGAGCGGCCAGCACTTCACTTTGATACCGAACGCCGCCGCCGAAGGTGAGCCCGTCAATCACCTCGTAGGTGGTCCAGAGGGTCGCGGCGTGTTCCGGCACGTTCACGTAACGCTCGCCATCCATCATCTCATTGACCACTCGGTCGGCACCGGCCTTCAGATACTCGCTGTGGATATAGGTGTAACCTGCCTGCACCCCCCAGTTCGGCGTGATCTGACCCGACAGCGAGAGTTCGACGCCGCGGTTCCGGAAGGACTGGCCGCTCGCCGTGATGGTCACGCCGTCATCGGTCGAAGCATTGTCGCGCTCTGTCTGGAACACGGCCACCCCAAGGCCCAATCGCTCGTCGAGCAGACTGAATTTCGCTCCAACCTCGAAGGTTTCACTCGTGACGGGATCGAGGGCAGCAACTTGGCTGCTGCCGATGGGATTGGGCAGATTGGCGACGCCACTGGTTCCCGCCGCCGGCTCCGACGACCGCGCCCAGGAGAAATAATAGGTCTGATCCTTGCTCGGCTCCCAGATCAGGCTGGCCTTCGGATTGAGCAGGGATTCATCGGTGCTGAAGCTCTGCAGCACGTTGGTTGCGACAGTCAGGTTATCGTATTCGTTACTATAGTTGTCCCAGCGCAGGCCGCCCATGACGGAGAGCTCTGGCGTGATCCAGAACTGGTCGCTGGCGAAGAGCGCGACATTGGTGGCCTCGGATTCGCGGTCGTTCCCGCGAGTTGCCAGACCGAGGGCGGGCAGGTCGTATCGTTGCGGATCGGTCAGGGAAATATCGGGGCGCCCGGTGGTATGCCCGGTGTAGTTGACACGGTGCGAACTTTCATAGGACGCATCAAGCCCGAACACCGCCTGATTCTTGAAGCCGCCCAGAGCGAAGTCGATCACCCCGGTGGTGATGTTCTGCACACCCCAGTTGTCGAGATCATAGAAGGGCGTTCCACCGCCGGGCGCGATAATGGCCGAACCGGGGTTGGCACCATAGAAGGCGTCAACACAGGCCGTGCCGTTGCAACCCGGGACCGTCGTCAGGAATTCACGGGAGTAGACACCAACCCGCGTGTCGTTGGTGATGCGGAACCCTTCGTTGACCTGATGAGCCGCGCGGACCGTGACCACGTCGGCGGTCGTATCATCGTGATCCTGGTTCGAGCCGTACCAGTTGGAGCGGTCGACATCCGCCGGCTTCGAGACCGAAGACCCGACCGCCGTCTGCATGGTCGGGATGCCGTAGTCAGGCACCCGCTCCTCTTCCTGGTGGAAGTAGGAAACCGACAAGGTGGTATCGGTCCCGAGACCGAATGCGATGGAGGGCGCGAACCCCCAACGCGTTGCGCCCGGAACGTCCCGACCGACCAGATCAATGTCCGCATACATGAGGTTCAGGCGGAAAGCCGTCGTATCATCAATCTTGTAATTCGCATCGGCCGTCGTGCGCAGGTGGGGCCCGAGGCCGATCTCGCCGCGAAGCGTGACGAAATCGTCAAGCTTCGGCGTTTTCGAACTGGTATTGATCGCCCCGCCAAAGGTCCCCCGGCCGAAACTCTCACCCGAAGGGCCGATGAACACCTGGATATCCTCGGTGTTGAATGTGTCGCGGGTATAGACACCGAAATCGCGCAAACCGTCGGAGTAAATGTCATTCTTGGCGTCGAAGCCGCGAATGCGGAACTGGTCGCCATTCATGCCGCCATTGCCTTCGCCGACGGCGACGGTGATACCCGGAACATTACGAAGCGCCTGATCCAGTGTGCTGGTTCCCTGCTGCTTCAGTGTTTCCTCGCTGATGACATTGACAGTCTGCGGGGTGTCCTGGATCTCCTGCGGAAGCCGGTCAAGGTTCGTTGCGCGCTTCTGATTGTTGGCCGGCGCGGCGCCGGTCACGGTCACGGTCGGCAGGGTCTCGGCGGTCTGGCCGGCGCTGGCGGTCGCGGTCGCGGACCAGTCACCATCGGCCGTGACCAGCTCGCCGGCATAAGCCGGCGTCGCGGCGAGCACGGCCAGCATGGCCAGGTGGGAAACCCGCGGGCGGGAAAATTCGATCATGGAAAGCCCCTCATCAACCCTGCACGCAATGCAGATGCGAAGCGTTCTTATTTGCTGTGAGAGTGACTCGCAATATCACGAGCAAGAGCATTTTCTGATCAAAGGGATTTTCGGCGCAGGAAGCCGGGGCCTGCGCCGTTATCCGGGCGCCGTGGCATCACGTCGGCGCAAATTGTGGCGAAACCGCCACAATCGCCTTCACTGATCGCCGGCTTGACGGGGGGATTCCCGCAAACATTAATGCGATGCATTTTCATTATTATAACCAGTATCAGCTCACCGGACCGCAAACCATGACCGCCAAAACCCGTGGCCGCCTGCGCAAGCTCTGGCTCGACATCCATCTCTGGCTCGGGGTCGGCCTGTGCCTCCTGTCGGTGCCGGTCGGCATCACCGGCTCCGTCCTCGTCTGGCATGACCAGCTGGAAACCGTGACCGAGTCCCAGCGTTATGCCCTGACCGGCGACGCGCGCGGCCCGTCCCTCGCGACCTTCGCCGATAACGCCATGGAGCGCCTGGGCGATGGCGCGCGGATCACCCAGATCCGCCTGCCCGCCGAGACGGGGGAGCCGGTCGTCGTCGTCGCCCGCCCGGCCCGCGCCACCGGCCCGCGCGACACGGTCTCGGCCTGGATGGACCCGCCGACCGCCGCCGTCCTCGATGTCGGCCCCAGCACCAATGCCTTCATGCAGCTGATGCATAATTTTCACGGCAACCTGCTGGTGCCCCAGTTCTCGGGCCGGCAGATCGTCGGCTGGGTCGGCGTCGCGATGCTGATCCTCTCGCTTTCGGGCATCTATCTGTGGTGGCCGAAGCGGCTGTCGCTGGTGCGGGCGCTGGGCTGGCGCAAGGCCATGCGCCCCTCGGCCAATCTGCATCACCTGTTCGGCATCTGGATCGCGATCCCGCTGGCGATCCTGTCCTTCACCGGCATGTATATTTCCTTCCCGCAGACCACCCGGGCGATTGTCGGCACCTTCGCCGAAGTTTCGCCGCCGCGCGCCCGCCCGCCCGGCGGCCCGGGCGGGCCCGGCGGCGGCAATCTGCCACTGACCGAGACCCGCATGGGCCCCGATGCCGTGCTGCTCGCCGCCGTCCTCGCCGGGCCGGCCGGCGCCCTCGCCACCGGCATCACCCTGCCGACGGAACAGAGCCCCTCGTGGCGCGTCACCCTGGCGACCGATGGCGGCAACGCCACCGTCAGCGTCGAGGACGCCACGGGCGAGGCCAAGGCCAGCCTGCCGCCGCCGGTCAAATCGGGCGACGACCTCGGCCGGGTCATGCGCCGCCTGCATGACGGCATCGGTTACGGCATCGTGTGGCAGGCGGTGATCTTCGTCGGTGGTCTGCTGCCTGCGCTCTTCGCCGTCACGGGTATCATGATGTGGCTGCGCCGACGGAAAGCCAACAAGGCCCTCGCCGCCAAGCGCAAGGCGGCCCTCGCCGCTTCCGCCTCCTGACCGTTTCGCCCCCGGCCTGTCGCGACCGGGGGCGTTACCGTCAGAACTGGAGGGTGAGGGAGAACTCGACGTTGTCGGACTGCTGGGCGAAGCCGAGGACGCCCTGTTCGGGGTCGGCCTCGAAATGCGCGATCTCGATGCGCGGGCGGATGTTGTCGCCGAAGTAGTTGAAGTCGAAGCGCTGGCGCAGGGCCACCGCCTGGTTCTGGATGTCGTAGACGGCGAGCAGCTCGACCGGCAGCTTGCCGTCGTCGAAGGTGTGGGACAGCAGCAGGGTGCCGTAGTTCTGCACCTGATGCAGCTTGGCGCCATAGGCGGCATAGGGCGCCTGGAACAGCAGATCCTCGCCGTTCGGCGTGACGATGGTGAAGAGCTGGACCGAGGTAAAGACCGAGGTATCCTGCGTTTCCCAGAACGGCAGCCACAGGAAGTAATCGGCCCCGATCATGAAGGAGACCTGGTCCCGCTCGGCGACCCCGCGCGAGGGATCGACGATGAGGGCGGCGGTGCCCTCTTCCTTGGCGCCGAACATGGTGGTGGCGACGGCGCGGTTGAAGGGCTTGTCGAACTCGTAGGAGAATTCGGCGCGCAGCACCGGCGAGACTTCCTTGGGCCCCCATTGCAGCTCGGTCATGTCGCGGCTGTAACTGGCGCCGACCAGCTTGCGC
>NZ_QGLE01000008.1 GCF_003173035.1 Zavarzinia aquatilis | reverse complement strand
AGCAAGATCAAGCACTTCAGGCGAGTCGCCACGCGCTTCGACAAGCTCGCTGCCAACTTCCTCGCAGCTGTGTCGCTCGCCGCAACCCGCCTATGGCTCAGGTCTTATGAGTCCAGAACCTAGGACCGAAGCCCCGCGAGGGCGGAGCGCAGCATGGCCCCGGCAAGGCGCAGGCCCCGCAGCCCGCGCTGGCGCAGGCCCTTGGCCGGCTGCGGCGCCCTGGCCGACAGAAGCTCGACGACATGCCAGACATCGCAGGGCAGCCCCGTCTCGGGATCGCAATAGCGCGGATAGAGCAGCAACGCCCCGGCCACCAGTTCATCGAGGCTGAGGCGCCGGCTGCGCCGGGCTGCCTCGTGCCGGTCGGTGGTCAGCCCCCAGCCGGCATAGAAGGGCGTGCCATGGGTGGTGACGGCGAGGCCGCGCACCAGCGCCTCGAAACCGACGAGCGAGGTCATGGTGTGCACCTCGTCGACGAGATCGAACAGACGCACGACCGACGTATCGACCACCACCTGATCGGCAAAGCCGAGGGCGACATCCCGGGGGATCGCCCCCTGCCGGTTGCCGGCCTCGACGTCGGGATGTGGCTTGTAGACGATGAAGGCATCGGGCGCCGCCGCCCGCGCCGCCTTGAGGAGGCCGAGGTTGCCGCCCACCCAGGGCGCGCCCAGCCGGACCGAGGCATCGTCCTCCACCTGACCGGGGACGAGGATGCGGCGCTGGCCCGGCTTCGCGCCGATGACGACATCCTGTGCCCGCCCGACGTTATATTTGGTCAGGCCCCGCTCGACGATGGTCCGGCGCAGGCGCACCGCCTCAGCGATCACGCCCGCGTCGAAGTCCGCGGTTTCGAGCAGGGTTTCGAGATCGCTCGGCCCGGTCGGATCGAAATAGATGCCCTGCCGGTCGACGACCAGCGACGCCGCCGCGACATGGTCGGAGCCAAGCCCGACCGAGCGGAGGAAACCGTCCTCGATCCGCCACAGCGGAACATCCGCCGCCCGGCAGGCTGCGACCAGCCCATCGGGTGCCCGCGCCGCCCAGACCGCGACCCGGCCGCCGTCGCGCCTCGCCGTCGCGATTGCCGCGCCGACATCGGTCGCGAAGCTGACCCGGCCCCAGCGGCTGGCGAGGAACAGGCGCATCCGCGCGTGTTTCCACGGCCGCAGGCCCATGACCACGGTATGGCCGGCGAATTCGGCATCGCTCCGCTTGATCCGGGCGATATGACGCGCGACGCCGACGGCGCTGCCCGAGGGGCCGCCCAGCGGATCGAGATAGCGGCACGCACGGATATAGGCGGCGGCGACCACCGCTTCGAGACTGGGCCGCGCTTGCCGCCGGGGCAACGCCTGGCGGTCGTCGGTCAGGCCCCAGCCGGCATAGAAGGGCAGGCCGAAACAGGTCACCGGCACACCCTGGATCAGCGCCTCCAGCCCGGCGAGGCTGGTCGCGACATAGACCCGCGCCGCCCGCGCCGCCAGCGACGGCCAGGAGACCGCGCGCGCCTCGAGGGCGATGCCCCGCGCCTTCGCGGCACCCAGCAGGAAGCCCTGCCGCTTGCCCGCCATCACGTCCGGGTGAACCTTCACCCTGACATCGGCCCCCGGGTTCTCGGCCACGGCGGCGTCGAGCATGGCGATGAAGCCGGCCTCGTCCATGCCGCCGCCGGCGATCGAGGCATCGCCCCGCGTCTGGTCGACGACGAGAACGAGCGGCCGGCTCCGCCCCGCCTCGTCCGCGGGGTTCAGGTCGGGGGCATCGTTGTATTTGCCGATGAAATGCCGGCGCATGAGGCCGATCAGTTCGGCGGCGGCGGCAATATCCGCCTCGGGAATCGCCTGCCAGCCCTGCAGGTCCGCCTCGATGGCGGAGGGCGCCCCCGCCTCGTAATGAACCCCCCGGTCGTCGAGCACGACGGAGAGCGGCGGCACCCCCTGAACCCCGAGGCCGGCAGAGCGCAGGAAGCCATCCTCGATGGTGACGAAGGGCAGGCTCCAGCGCGCCGCCGCCCGCATCGCCCGCAGGGCCGGCGCCTTGCGGCCCCAGCCGGCGACGGCGACGACCCCCGCCCCCGGCCGGGCAAGGCCGCTGAGCCAGACCGGCCGGCCGAGGGTTTCGAGCAGACGGGCAAGCCCCCGCACCCGCCAGAACATGCCGATCGAGAGCACGCCGACCCGGTCGCCGGACAGCCGACCCGCAGCATTATCCACTCGCTCAGGCATGGTGACACTCACTTCCCGGTTCCGACAGGCGAGAAAATGGCAGGCCCGGACGGAACCAGGGGCGACCAAATGCGTTTATTGTGCGCGCCGTCACATTGCTTTCAGATTACGCACAGTAAACACATAATTGCCTCGCGATCTTCTTTACAACAAATCTCTGGGACGACACTATTCCGTTGGCCTCATGGGCGGCCAACTTCATAGCCTTAATGTCCCTGTCGCTCCATGGTAATGTCTGGCCCGATGATGGATCAAGTCCCGCCCCGCACCGAACCGCCTCCGGATACGGTCGAGCCGGGACAGGGGGCGTTCCAGCGCCGCAGCTACCTCTTCCTGCAGGGGCCGTTGGGCCCCTTCTTCCGCCGGCTGGGCAAGGCGCTCAAGCGGCGGGGCCACCGGGTGGTCCGGGTCAATTTCAACGGTGGCGACATCTACGACTGGCCGTGGCCCGACACCTGTCTTTACCGGGGCGATGAACAGGGCTTTCCGGCCTGGATCGTCGACCTCGCCCGGAACCGTCAGGTCACCGATGTCGTCCTGATCGGCGATTGCCGGCCTCTCCATGCCGGCGCCTGCGCGGCGCTGAAGCTCTGGCGGCCGGACATCCGCCTTCATGTCTTCGAGGAAGGCTACCTGCGTCCGGACAATATCACGCTGGAGTTCGACGGGGTGAACGCCCGCTCCTCGTTGCCGACCGATCCGGAAACGATCCTGAGCGCGCCAGAAGCCCGCGAAGAAATCGTGCATTCCCTGCCTGTGGGGCCGCAGACCTTCATCATGGGCTGGCGCGCCACCGTCGCCTATTTCAGCTTTTTCCTGTTCGGCTGGCTGTTCCGCAACTATCGCCACCACCGCGAGTCGGGACCGCTGGCGGAATGGTGGTTCTGGGTCACCCGCCTGCTCGGCCGCCGCGCCCGGCTGGCGCGCGTCGCCCGCGAGGAGGAAGTCCTGCTGGCCTCGCGGCGCCCGTTCTATCTGGCATTGATGCAGTTGAACGCCGACAAGCAGATCCTGTTTCACTCGCCGTTCACCTGCGTGCGCGATTTCATGGCGGCCACGATCCGCTCTTTCGCCGACCATGCCCCGACGGATACGTTGCTGGTCTTCAAGGGCCACCCGCTGGACAACGGCCAGACGCCGCACGCCCGGGATCTGCACGCGCTGGCCTCGGCGGCAGGGGTCGCCGGCCGGGTGCTGTTCCTCGATGGCGGCAATCTGATCGAGCTGATCGGGGCCAGCCGGGGCGTCATCACCGTGAATTCGACGGCAGGCATTTCCGCCCTGCACCGGCGCGCGCCGCTCGTCGTCCTCGGCCGCGCGATCTACGACATGCCGGGCCTGACCCACCAGGCCGGCCTCGACCGGTTCTGGACCGCTCCGGAGCGGCCGCGCCGCGATCTCTACATGGCCTGGCGTCAGGTCGTCGCCGCGCGTAGTCAGATCAACGGCGGCTTCTACAATGCCCGGGGCATGGCACTCGCCCTGCCCCGGGCGGTCGAGCGTCTGGAAACCGCCGTGGCGGCACCTGCGCTGATCCCGACCGCCATGATCGCCCCGCCCGCAGTCACGCCCTGCCCCGCGCCGGTCGCCGCTGCGTCCGCGGGTTGAACACCACACAATCGGCGGGCATTATGCCTGCCTGTTCGACACGGTCGCCGCCGGTATTTTTGCCCATGACATCCATGCCTGATGGCTCGCCGCCACCATCCCGATCCCGCCTCAGGTCGCGCGACAATGCGGCCGGGTTACAGGAGGCCGGCGCGACGCGGAGACGTTTCGTCGAATCCCCGCTGATTCACGGCTATCTGGTGGAACAGGGCAGCGATACGCTGGTCATCACCTTCAACACGCGCATCCTCGACGGCGGCATTCCCCAGAAAGGTTGGGGCGAGACACGGCTGGCCACACTCGGCTACGACATCTTCGCCCTGATCGACCTCAAGGGCCTGTGGTACCCGGAGCGGGACATGGCGACGATGCGCGATTTCATCGCCCCGCTTCTCTCGCGCTACAAGGAAGTCGTCACCTACGGCTTCAGCATGGGGGCTTATGGCGCCCTGAAATATTCCGCGGCGCTGGGCGCCACCCGCGCCTATGCCTTCTCGCCGCAATATTCGATCCGGCCCGAGGCCGTCGCCCGTTTCGACGCCCGGCGCCCCCGCGAGTTCTATCAGGCGGACCTTCACGATCGCATGGACATTACGGCCGCCGATCTCTGCCCCCATGCGTATGTCGTCTACGATCCCTTCTTCGCACTCGACCGGGAGCATGTACGGCTGATCGCGCGCGCCGGCCCCATCGACGAGATCTACGCCTGTTTCACCGGCCACTTCTCGATCAGGAGCGTGACCGAAACCGGCGGGGCGGGCGACCTGCTTGCCAGCCTGCGCGCGGGCCACGGCGAAACGCCCCAGGTGCTGCGCCATCGCATTCGCGCGGGACGGGTACGCTCCCCGACCTATATGTTCGAAGCGGCCAGTCTTCTCGCCGCAAGAGGCGCGGCCCGCCGGACCTGGGCGGTCGACCTCGCGCGCCGTGCCGTGGCCATCGCCCCGCACAACACGGCGGCCCGCAATCTGCTTGCCGACCTGCTGATGGAAACCGGAACGTCGCAGCCGTCCCTGTGGTCGCGACTGGCGAGCCGGGTCGGCCTCGCGGACAAGGGATCGGCCCGCGCCGCCGTGCTCGAGCAGCTGGCGCAGGATCAGGTCTATTTCCTCGCCGATATCGCGGCCCTGCATGTCGATGCCCGCCAGCCCGAGAAGGCGCGTCAGGTCATCATGCGGGCGGCGGAAGCCACGATCGACGACGCCGCCTTCTGGCTCGACCTCGCGAGGCTGCTACGCCGGATCGGAAAGGACGCGAAAACCGCGCAACTGGCCCTTGGACTGGCCGAACGATCAATCGCAGGCGGCCACCCCACGGTCGAACAGCGCCGACTGATCGGCGAAATGTCGCTGGCGGCGCACGGCCGCGTCGACCTGGCCACGCCTCACTTCCGTCTTGGCGTCGCGGCCCGAAAGCTGCGCGGCGGGTATGCGGCCGATCTCGGGTCGCCGGGCCAGATCGTTCGCGATGGTCCCCGATTCGCCATCGCGCCGGGCCAGTATGTCGCGCGTGTCGACTTCGTCACCGCCAAGCCTCTGGCCCCGGGCGAAAGCGTCGCCGTCGCGATCGAGGTCGGCACCACCCCCATCCGCGAGAACGACGCGCTGGCCACCGGATCGGCGGATCGCATCGCCCGTTCCGTCGTCGACCTTCGGCCTGAAGCGGGCGGCGAAGATCTGGCCGGCGCGACGATCGCCTTCACCGTCGACAAACGCAATCTGGCCCTGCGCTTCATCGTCGAGTTGAAGGGAACACCCGGGCAGTCCGGGACATTGATCTTCCGCGGCATCACGGTGAGCCGGGTCGACCGGGCCTGACGGTCGCGTCCTGTCTTCAGCCTTGCGCGGCGCCGAGCCCAGGGTTCAGGATTGCCCCACCCCGGGTCTTGTATCGCTGTCCCGGGTGTCGGATAAGCCGAAGCCGTGCAGGTGCCGGGACGGCGCAGGAGAATAGAGATTGCCCGCAGACAGTCCCCCCTTCGCACACGGAGTGCCGATGACGAGCATCGGTGCCGGGACGGAGGCTTCGGCCGGGATGGGCAGGCTGGCGGGCATCCGCATCGGCGTCGACGGTTACAACCTCGCCCTCGCGCGCGGCACGGGCATCGCCACCTATGCCCGGGGACTTACCCATTGCCTGCGCGATCTCGGCTGCAAGGTCGATATCCTCTATGGGCGGCGCGTCCAGCTGTCGCCCGAACCGATCCTGCGCGAGATTGCCTTCATCGACCCCGACGGCGTGCGGCCCCGCCATCCCAAGCGCCAGCGCTTCGTTCAGGCCCTGACCTCGCCCTTCGGCTGTACCGCTTCCCTCATCGAGTTGCAGGGCCGGGTGCTGGCCCGCGAGGTGGCGGCCAGCCTGCCGTATTTCGACCGGATCGCCGCGGTGCCGGACCTCGTCCACCGGGCAATGCGCCATTTCAACCGCTGGGGCAGCTTTCTTCGCGTGAGGGTTCCCGATCCGCCGGCGGTCATGCACTGGACCTATCCGCTGCCGATCCGTGTCGAGGGGGCGCGCAATGTCTATACGCTGCACGATCTGGTGCCGCTGAAGCTGCCCTATCTCACGCTCGACGACAAAAAATACTATCACGCCCTCATCCGCGCCTGCGTCGACCAGGGCGGCCATATCTGCACGGTGTCCGAACGCTCGAAAGCCGATATCCGCGAGATGTTCGGGGTGGATGAGTCGCGGATTTCGGTCACCTATCAATCGGTGGTCCTGCCCGAGATCAGCGCCCGTCAGGAGCCGGCGGTGTCGCGGCGCCATGTCGAGGATGTCTACGGTTTCCGCTGGCAGGGTTATTTCCTGTTCTTCGGCGCGATCGAGCCGAAGAAGAACCTGCGCCGCCTGATCGAGGCCACCCTGCGGGCCTGCCCGTCCCGCCCCCTCGTCATCGTGGGCGATCCGGCGTGGAAAGCCCTCGACGAGAGCAACTTCCTCGCCGACTACGAGCGGGAGATCGCCGCGACGGGCGCGCCCCGTCGCCTGCACAAGTTCAGCTACCTGCCGGCGGAACATCTCGTCGCCCTGGTACGTGGCGCGCGCGCCGTGCTCTTCCCGTCACTCTACGAAGGCTTCGGCCTGCCCATCATCGAGGCCATGGCCATGGGCACGCCCGTGCTCACCGCTTCCGAGGGGTCGATGCCGGAAATCGCCGGGGACGCCGCCCTGCTGGTCGATCCCTACGACGTTGGCGCGATGGCCGAGGCCATCACCACGCTCGATCGGGACGACCGGCTGGTGGCGGAGCTGGCGGCCCGCGGCCCGGCCCAGGCCGCCCGCTTCGGGATTCCGCCCTATCGCGAACGTCTCGAACTCATGTATTCCAAGGTCCTGGGCCTCTCGCCCGCGTGAATGTGGTAAAGCAAGCCCATGGCCAAGATCCTCCTCGATATTTCCCGCCTCGCCGGCCGTGATCGCGACCGGCCGCCATCGGGTATCGACCGGATGGAATATGCCTACCTCTGCCATTTCCTGAACCAGCCCCGCCAGCTGATCGGCTTCTTCACCATCCGCGGCAACAAGTTCCGCCGACTGACCTGGGAAAACGCCGTCGCCAAGCGGGACGAGATCGCGGCCGACTGGATCGACCGGGTCGATCCGGACCTGCACCGGCGCCTGCGCCGATTCTCGCCGCTGATGGACCGATTCGTCCGGGCGGGCGAACGCCTGATGGGCGAAACCGTGTTGCCCGTTCCCGATGTCCAGGGCCGCAGCATGTTCAAGCGCGGCTCGCCGTCGTCGATTCTGCTGTCGGTCTCCCACGGCGGCATCGACAAGACCGAGTTGTGGGAAAACCTGAAACGGCGGCTGAACGCGCGTCTCGCGGTCTATCTCCACGACCTCATCCCCTACCACCACCCGGAATTCTCGCGCGAAGGGGAAGACCGCCGGCATCTGGCGCGCCTCGCGACGATGATCGGCACGGCCGACCTCGTGCTGACCAATTCTCAGGTCACCGCGCGCGAATTCAGGGCCTTCTGCAGCCAGAACGACAAGACGCCGCCGCCGGTCAAGGTTCTGCCCCTCGGGGTGGCGCCCCTGTTCCGCGAAATCGAACCGATGCCGGCGGACGCCGACGTGCCCTGGTTCATCATGATCGGCACCATCGAGCCGCGGAAGAATCATTACCTGCTGCTGACACTGTGGCGGCGCCTGCACACACTGCTGGGTGACCGGACGCCGAAACTGATCCTGGTCGGCCGCCGCGGCTGGGAAATCGAGAATACCGAGCGGTTCCTCGACCGCTGCACCGACCTGAAGGATTGCGTCGTCGAGTTGCCCAGCCTGTCGGATGCCCAGCTGGCGGAGTTGCTGCGCCGGTCCCGCGCGCTGCTTTTTCCGTCCTTCACCGAAGGTTACGGCCTGCCCATCGCCGAGGCGCTCACCGTGGGCGTGCCGGTTATCTGTTCCGATATCGCGGCTTTCCGCGAGGTCGGAGGCGACATACCGGATTTCATCGACCCGCTCGACGGCCCGCGCTGGATGGAGACCATCCTCGATTATGCGTCCGAGCAATCGGTAGCGCGTCAGGCGCAGGTCGAGCGCCTGAAGGCCTATACGCCCCCGACATGGGAGCGCCATTTCGCCCTGCTCGAAGCCGCGCTGACCCGCCATTGCAGTCTCGACGTGACGGGTCTGCCGGCGGCTGCGTCTCCGGCAGCGAGCGCGGAAGGCGCGGCGCATCTGCAGGGTGAATAAATTCGCGATCATGCAGCCGGAAACGGTGAAAAAAGCCACATCCGCCGACAAACAGGGTAAAAAGTGCCGGCGATAGTCAATGCAAGCGGCAGTCACGACGGTGAACGGCAGGAGACTGCCGAAAGTTTTTCCTGAAGGACGGCTGGCATTTAGCATGTGCAACATGGCATTATCCGTCGCCGAACGGCCGCGCGGGGGCGTGTGTTCGCAACACGGGCAAGACAGCTGGAGCAAATTATGAAGGAGCTTAAGAGTTCATCGGCCAATGTCGCGATCATCTGCCCGTCCATCGGGAAGAGCTGCGGCATTGCCCGGTATTCTCACTATGTCGCGCTGTCGCTGAAGAAATTGGGGATGGCGACGACGATGATGCGTTCGTCCGCCGAACTCTTCGCCGGTGACGCCGACACCCCGGTTTACGACTTCATCCTGGTCCAGCATGAATACGGGCTGTTCGACAATCTGTCGCCGCTCGGCACCGGAGAGACGACGTCGACCCTGGTCGGCAATGTCGAACGCTATGTGGCCCTGCACGAACAGTCGCGCGCCGCCATCATCATGCACACGGTGGTTCTGACCGACCATGTGCTGAACATCATGAACCAGTGCCTGTTCAACTCGTCGATCCCCGTGATCAACCTGAACAGCCGCGGCTGTTACGAGATGGCGATCCCCCATCTCGAGCACGGCGTCTATGTCTACGACGATGGCAAGAGCACGGCGTCGAAGAGCAAGTCGGGCGGCAACCTGCGCCGTGACCGGCCGACGGTCGGCAGTTTCGGCCTGCTGTCGCCGAACAAGAAGCCGACCCTGATCATCGACATCTGCGAGCGCGCGCAGGCCAATTTCATCGGCAATTTCGCGACCACCAATCGCACCGCGGCGCGCGAACTGCTCGACTACGCCGAGCGCCTGAAGGTCCCCGCGACGGTCTTCACCGACTTCTGCGAGGAGAAGGATCTTCTCGACCGGCTGGCGCCGATGGATTTCGGTGTCGTGACGCAGGAGCCGATCTCGCATTGGGCGACCTCGGGCTCGATCCGCTTCCTGTTCAACTTCGGCGTGCCGATCCTGGTGCCCTATGGCCCGCAGTTCGAGGATTGCGGCGAAGGCGTCATCTTCGCCCACCAGGACGAGATGCACTTCCGCATCGACGAACTCTTCGCCAGCCCGGATTCCTATGAACTCGCCTGCGAGCGGACGAAGGCCTTCGCCCGCAAGTACGAGATGTCGAAGGTCTACGAGACGTTCCTCAACATGCTGGCGACCACGCCGCCTTCGGCCCTGACCGGCTATCGCATGAGGAATTTCCGCGACCAGCGCCGTTCGCTGACCATGATCGACCTCATGCTGGCCGCCGGCCAGCGCGACGGCGAGAGCGCCGACGCGGCCGAACAGGCCATCCTGGCCGCCTGTTCCGGCGAGAGCGAGGCCGCGATCGCCATGCAGGACGAGATCGACACCCAGATCGCCTCGACGCCGCTGCGCTTCGCCGTCGCCTGCGAAGGGCTGATCTCCCCCTATCTGCTGCCGGCGGACCGTCTGAACCTGCTGGCCTCGTGCTCCACCCTGCCCAGCAACCTGTACCAGGTGGAACGCTTCCTGTCGCATGACGACAGCCTGTCGCCGCTGGTCCGGCGCGAGACACTGCGCGACATCCAGGGCATCCAGCGCGAATATCACGACGTCGTCTCGAACAAGATCTTCTCGGCCAGCGTGACCGGCAAGCTGGTCAAGCAGGTCTTCCCCGAGATTTACGCCAAGACCGACCGCGACACGGTGCAGAACCTGCGCCGGCTGATGCAGGACTATGTCGACCGCATCGGCTTCCGCGGCACGTCGGGCAAATCGCCCGTGCGCCTGCCCGTGATGCTGATCATTCCGGCGGCCAAGATGCTGTCCTATCTCAGCCGGGTGGGCGGCCTGACCGAGGCGCAGATCATCGGCCTCGTCACCGCGCACGGCGTGCCGGACGATGTGTTCGACAATCGCCTGACCTGGGTCGAGTCGGCGGCCAAATACATCACCGAGAAGACGGAGACTCCAGTTTCCGCCTCGATCGGCAATCCGACCGAGTTCCAGACGCGCTACCGTGCCTTCAAGGCCGAATTCGCGATGATGTCGGACGAGCAGTTCTTCTATTCGGCCGTCGCCCTGTTCTTCAAGACCCAGCCGCCGCGCAACCGTCTCGACGACATCTGCTACGCGATGGAGCACAAGACCCGGACGGAAACCCTGCTCTTCATCTCGCAGCAGCCCGAGGCGACCCTGTTCCAGAGCGCGATCGTCGACATCGACGGCGATGCCTCGCACGAGGACCTGACCAAGCCCGTCCTGATCAAGAAGATCATCGACGAGTTCTTCCTCAGCCAGAACGGCTCGTTCGACACCATGGTGTCGGAGCAGAATTTCTACCAGATCGCCCGGTTCTGGCTGCTCGGCACCATGCGCTCGGGCATGGGCAACGACCTGTTCCGCGAGAAGAAGCAGCTCAGCCTGAAAGATCGTCTGAAGGCCAAGGCGACCCAGCAGGCGGAGCCGATGTGGCTGCCCGACGAGCTGGTGCCCGGTCTCATCGAGGCGCTCTCCGGTCCCGACGCAAAGTCGGCGCTGACACTTCTGTTCGGCGGCCCGATCGAGCCGGCGGCGCTCGCCGCGGTCACCGAGAATGCTTCGGCGATCAAGACCCTGTTCGACCTCAACCTGGTCCTGAACGCTTCCCTCGGCACCCCGGTCGAGCTGAATGTGCAGCCCGAGCCGTGGAGCAAGACCGCCGGCCAGATGCCCGCGCGTTCGCGCACCGGCACGATGACCCCCTTCAAGGAAAGCGAAGTGGGCACCAAGTCGATGGCGATCTTCGATCCCTCGGCCGCGAGTGAACTCAGCGTCGTCGGCCTGCCTGACCGGATCTGGGTCAATGCCTGGAATTCGATCTCGCGCTTCTCGGGTGCCAAGATCGCCGGCCCGGCCGAATTCCGCCGCGTCTCGCCCTGGACCATCGCCATCGACCAGCTGACCGAGGACGACGATGTCGATTTCATCATCGTCCACAAGGGCCAGATCGACACGATGCAGAAATGGCTGAAGGACGAGATCGCCAAGAAGATGCACCCCTACTTCGCCAACGAAGTGTTCGTCGTCTTCAGCAAGCCGGAAGTGACGCCGCTGTTCTTCGACGAAATCCACGTCCGCGTCGCCAAGGAGTTGCTGTCCCAGCGCAAGAGCAAGGGCGTCGCCAGGGGGCTCGGCAAACTGCTGACCCGCTGATCCTCCACCGGATCGAGACCGACACGAAAAACGCCGCAGGAGACGAACTCCTGCGGCGTTTCAGTGTTGATCCTGTGTCGCCACAGACGGAGAAGCGTATGTCCCGGGACGCGTTCATTGCCGCCAATCGCTTCGGCCTGGGGGCCCGACCGGGGGAGCTGTCCGCCCTCGCGGGCGATCCGCGCGGCGCCCTTCTCGAACAGTTGAAGGCCACGCCGGTCCCCACCGATCTGCCGGATACAGCCGGCGCGCTTGAAATAGCCGGATCGCGCCGGGCCATGACGGCCGGCACCACGATGGACGCCAATGACGACGGGCGGCCGGACAATCCGATCCGCGATCTCTATCTGCGCGAGGTTACAGCGCGGTTCGCCCGCTGTGTCGCCAGCACGGCACCGCTGCGCGACCGTCTGGTGCTGTTCTGGTCCAATCATTTCACCGTGTCTGTGGCGCGCAGCGGCGTCGTCCCGCTGGCGGGCGTCTTCGAGCGCGAGGCGATCGCCCCCCATGTCACCGGCCGTTTCGCGGATTTGTTGACGGCGGCGACCCTGCATCCCGCCATGCTGACCTATCTCGACCAATACCGCTCGATCGGCCCTGACTCCAAGATCGGCCAACGCAAGGATGTCGGCCTCAACGAAAACCTCGGCCGCGAGGTTCTGGAGTTGCACACCCTCGGTGTCGATGGCGGTTACGGTCAGGACGATGTCATCGCCCTCGCGCGCATCCTCACCGGCTGGACGGCGACCACGGACAAGGGTGGGGTGGCCAAGCGATTCGGTTTCGATCCCAATCGGCACCAACCCGGCGACAAGATGCTGGTCGGCACGAAGATCAAGGAAGGCGGCGAGCAGGAAACCCATGACGCGCTCGCCATGCTGGCGCGCCATCCTTCGACCGCCAAACACCTCGCGACCAAGCTGGTCCGCCATTTCGTCGCCGACGACCCGCCAGCCGCCGCCGTCGACCATATCGCCTCGGTCTACCTGCAAAGCGACGGCGACCTTGCCGCCGTTACCCGGGCGGTGATCGCGCTCGACTCGGCCTGGACCGATCCGCTGGCCAAGATGAAGACTCCCTGGGAACTGGCGGTCGCCATGGCGCGGGCCCTCGGTGGGGATGGCCTGATGGTCGACGGCCCGGCCCTGTTCCGCCGGCTGCGCAGCCTGGGCCAGCCTCCCTTCGGCGCCCCCTCCCCGGCCGGCTGGCCTGACCGCGCCCCCGACTGGCTCGGCCCCGATGCCCTGATGCGCCGCATTGATCTCGGGGCCGACATCGCCGGCAAACAGGCAGGCGGCACGGACCTCGCCAGTCTGATCGACGCGACGATCGCCCCGCTCCTGTCCCCGTCCAAGGCCCAGTTCATCAAGGGGGCCGGCGACCGCGCCTCGGGGGTCGCCATGGTCTTCGCCTCCCCCGAATTCCAGCAGAGGTGATCGGCATGAACACGCTCCTCAACCGCCGCGGCCTGTTGCAGGGCTTTCTCGGGGCCGGCCTGCTCGCCTCGATGCCGCGTTATGCCTTCGCGAAGACGCCGGACGACCGCCGCTTCATCTTCATCATCCTGCGCGGTGGCATGGACGGCCTCGCCGCCGTCCCCCCTGTCGGGGACAAGGATTACGCCGATCTGCGCGGCCCGCTGGCGATCGCCGCCCCAGGCCAGCCGGACGGTGTCCTGCCCCTCGACGACCGATTCGGCCTGCATCCGGCGCTGGCGCCGATCCATGGCCTGTGGCAGGCCGGGCACCTGCAGATCGTCCATGCCGCCACCACGCCCTATCGCGACCGTTCGCATTTCGATGCCCAGAACGTGCTGGAAACCGGCGGCAACGGCCCGTCCGGCTCGGGTGTCGGCTGGCTGAATCGCGCGCTCGGCCTGATGGGGGGCAGCGGCCTCGGCCTTGCGGTGAACGAGGCTGCCCCCCTCGTGATGTCGGGACCGACCCAGGTCGCGACCTGGGTCAACGGCGCGGGCGCGGGACCGTCGGATTATCTACTCGACGCCATCGACCGGCTCTATGCCGATGCCCCGGCCTTCCACGCCGCGCTGGCGACCGCGCGCGACACCGAACAGCTGCTCGCCGATGCCGACACCAATGCGATGGCGCGGCAGCGCGGTCTCGGCCGTCTGACCCCCGCGTTCAAGGGGCTCGCCAGCCTGATGCGCGACGCGCGCGGCCCCCGCATCGCGACCCTCGAGGTCACGGGCTGGGACACGCATTCGGCGCAAGGCGCGGCCAAGGGGCGGCTCGCCACCCTGCTCGGACAATTCGCCGACGCCCTGTCGGCGCTGCGTCAGGATCTCGAGCCCGTATGGGCGAAAACCGTGGTGGTGGCGGCGACGGAATTCGGCCGCACCGCGGCGCCCAACGGCAGCGCCGGCACCGATCATGGCACCGCGGGCGCCGCCTTCGTGCTCGGCGGTGCCTTGGAGGGCCGTCGCATGATCGTCGACTGGCCGGGCCTCGCGCGCGACAGGCTCTACGAAGGCCGCGACCTCGCGCCGACGACCGACCTGCGCAGCGTCTTCGCCAGCGTGCTCCGCGACCATGTCGGACTGCCCGAGGCGGATATCCGCAGCCGGGTCTTCGTCGACGCCGCCCGCCTGCCCTTCACCCCGGACCTCGTCAGGGGGTAGCGATTCAGGCGACCTCGTCCTGGCCTTCGCCCTCTTCGACATCGACCCGGGCATCCGGCATGAACCGCTCGTAGAAGGCAGCAAAACGATCGAGGAAAACGGCCTGCTCCTCAGCCGACATCTCGCGCCGATGGCGCTTCGGTAAAGCCGTGCGCTTCTTGTTGCGGCCGTCGTTTTCCGGCGCCTGAACATCTCTGATCAGGAACGGGAAAATACCTGGCGAAAGAGTCAATCCCAGGTGTTCGACGATAGCGGCGCATGTCCGCTCGCCATGGAACGCCGTATCCTCGTAGTTGACGACCAGCGCGTCCGGCATATCCGCCCACTCGGTCGCAAAAGTAAGATTGCGGCCGATATGCTGCATGAGTTCATCGAGCGTCTCGAGTTGACTGCCATTGCGGGGCCGGCCCATCTCGCGAAGGCGGGTCACGACATCGCGCATGGAAAGTGCAAGATCCCGAGGGTCACGGATGGCGACCTGGACCTTGGCCCTGCCGGCTTCGACCAGTGGTCGAATCGCTGTCGGCCGCCTCCCGGGACCGTGATGCGTCCTGCAACAGACAATTTTATCCAAAGGGACAGTTTCATCGAGGGCCCGCACAACGGAAGCACTCCATTCACGGACCGTATTCGCGATGCCTCGGTGCCCTCGCTCGTCCTGTCGCAGATCGGCAGATAACGCGACATGAGCATGTCCAGCCGCCTCTACAACCGCCCTCGTGAGAAAATAGGCCAGGGTCGAGCCTGACTTTTTCGCTCCATAACATACATAGATCATCGCCCGCCCCCATGGTCAATATACACAAACCACAGGTTAAAATATCGCGAGCCCAGCAATCAACAACTTATGTAGACGATTCTGAAAATGACACAACCCGCAGTGATTCAGAGGCCCTTTTCCTCGTAACGTTCCTGCATGATCCGCTTCATGGTGCGGATCGACTCGTCCAGTCGCTCGATGGCCGCCGTCACCTTCTCGCGGCTGGCCGGGCGCAGGCGTCCGTCGGCGGCGGCCTGGAGCAACGCATCCACATCGGCGAACTGGTCGATTTCCCAGTCGGCGCAGATCGAGTCGATCTTCGAGATCGACTTCTTGCCCGACGGCAGCTTCAGCGGCGGCGCCAGCGAGCACAGGGGAACATCGTGGGGCGCGGCGAAGATGACCGCGTGCAGGCGCCCGACACTGACGACGAGACCGCTTTCCGCCATGATCTGCTTCATGCGGCGCGGATTCCACCAGTGCTCGGACGTGGGGGCCAGCTTGTCGAGGCCCAGCTCCTTGGCGCTGCGCACGTCTTCCGGGCAGAAGGGCAGCAGCACCGGGTTCCAGCCCTGCTCGCGCAGCCCCGCGATCAGATGCTCGATCTGCTGGACATAGGTGAAGGGGATGATTTCCAGCGCGAATTCGCGCAGCACGATCACCGCCCGTTTCGGATCGGGGACTTCCTCCGGCGCATTGTCGGCGATCAGCCGCAAGGCCCAGTCGCCGCCGAGAAACGCCTCGACACCGATTTCAGAGGCCACCCGCAGGCTGCGTTCGGTCCGCACCATCAGGTGGTCGAAGGCACCGAGATAGGCACTCATGAAGGCGGTATCGAGCTTGCGGGCGGCGCGCGCCGCCATGCCGCGGGTCATGTCCTCGGGATCGACCTGGGGCTGCTGCACGAGTTCCGGCAGATCGACCCCGGCGACGAAATTCGGCACCCGCCGCATCCGCGCCGAGACGACGAAATTGCCGGCATAGCCAATGGCGAGACCACCGCCGCCGATCATGAAGCCGGCGATCGTCCGCTTGGCCGAGAAGGCGTGCAGGTCCGTCTGATGGATGACCTTGCACTTGTTATAGGGATACCAGTCCCAGAAACCCCGGAAGGCGCCATGCTCGTCGACTGCGACATAGATGTCGTAGTCGTCGCAGAAAGCCTCGTAGATGCAGTGGAACAAGGCTTCGTCGCCGCAGTTGCCGCGGCCGTAGAAGCCGGCGACCAGCAGCACCGGCTTGTGGTCCAGCTGGCCGTGGCGACGGGCCTCCCGCTTGACCGCGCGCCGGGCGGCCTTCTTTTCCTCGGTTTCCTTCCACCAGGTCTTGTCGTCGTGCTCGACCAGCGGCAGGAGCAGATAGACGTGCTGGTTGTTCTTGTAGAGGACGCGGCGGGCGACATGGAACCCCGCGCGCTCGACCATGGCGCGGAATTCGCTGGACGAGAAATCGTTGACCCAGCCACTGGCCCGGCGGTTGGCGTTGGGCGCCAGCTCCAGACTCTTGTAGGTACAGGCGACCGCGATGCCGCGCCGCGCGATCTTGGCAAGAACCTCATGCGGCTCGAGCAGATATTCGAGCACACCGAGGAAGGAGACCAGTTCGACCTCGTCGAGCCATTCGTCCGGCAACTCGGCCGCGTTCAGATCGACCACCCGGGTGCGTTCGTCGCGCGCCACGACGTCGACCGGAATATAGGTCTTCGCCTTCGACGAATGCTCGAACTGCATCCCGCCGCAGCCGATATCCATGACCGTCAGGCCCGGGGGCACGAAGCGGGCGACGA
The DNA here is from genome assembly GCF_003173035.1 of Zavarzinia aquatilis. Classification (GTDB taxonomy): domain Bacteria; phylum Pseudomonadota; class Alphaproteobacteria; order Zavarziniales; family Zavarziniaceae; genus Zavarzinia; species Zavarzinia aquatilis. Next base: position 206,728 of record NZ_QGLE01000008.1, on the reverse strand, counting down.
AATCCGCGCGTTCGGCCCATTTGGGCGACAGATGCTCGTCAGTCGACCAGCGGGCATAATCGGTGACGGGGGACTTCGACATGGGCTGCTTTCACCGAAGGGGTGCCCCGCCGCCAGGGTGGCGGGGCACGGGGATCAATTGTCCAGGAACCGGGTGATGCCGGCGACGCGGAAGATGACGTCCGCCAGATCCTGGGCGAACTGGAAGCCCTTGAAGGCCATTTCCGGCAGGACGACGATCTCGTCGCCCGGCTCGATCACCGGATCGCTCAGCATCATGATCGCGCCGTTCTGCTTCTGGATCATGAAGCGGTCCAGCTGGGCACGGTCGGTATAGCTGCCGGCCTGTTCGATGTAGTCGTCGACGGTCAGGCCGGGCTGCCAGATCACGGTCTGCGGCGCCAGCACCTCGCCCGCCACGAGCACGGTCGAGGACCGCTTCGGAATGACGACGATATCCTCGTTCTCGAGGGGCAGGTCGGCGATCTTGCCATCCTCGCGCGTGACGACGAGCGTGCCGTCCGGCTTGGCGCCGCGCACGCGGTCGATGAACTGCAGCACCATCTGGGCTTCGGCCGAACGCAGCGCGGCTTCACCGCTGGTCTGCACCACGGCGGTCAGCACGCTGCGCTGCAGCCGGTCGAGGGCGCCGTCGAGCGCCGCCTTCTGCTGGGCCGCGACCGTGGCCCGGCGCAGATGCACGGCGGCGACATTCGTCGTGCGCGGATCGACCGGGATATGGGCGAGAAGCTGGCGCAGCGTGGTCGCCTTGGAGACGACATAGGTCGACTGCCCCTCGTAGGAGCCTTCGAGATGCACGGCGATCACCGGCGCGGTCGAATCCTGCTGGAACTCGGCGATATCCTGATCCGACAGGGCGAAGCCGGCGAATTCCTGCAGGGTCAGATATTTCGACATGGGAACGCCGCCGCGCGTACCCGAGACGAAGACATTGTTCACGGCGGGCAGCGGCCGGGCCAGGGCGATCAGCTCGGCGCCGGTCATCTGCTTGCCCATCAGCTCGAAGATGGCCTCGTTGCGCACGGCACCGCGCGCCTTGACCACCGGGTGCTGGCTGCCGACGACGATCGTGTCGCCTTCCTCCAGGCTGATCGGCGGCAATTCGCCATTGAGCAGGAAATCGTAGAGGTCGACATCGGCGAGCACGCCGCCGCGCCGCTTGATCGTAATATCGCGATAGGATCCGGCCCCTTCGAGAATACCACCCGCGCGCAGCAGATAGTCGAGGGTCGAATCCGACGCCGAGCCCAGATGGCGCCCGGGATGAGCGACAAAACCGGTCACGAAAACGCCAACGGCACGCGCGTCGACGATCGTGCCATAAACCTGCACCGTGTCCGACGGATAGGACTTCCGCACCTGCCCCTGGATGGCGTCGGTCAATTGTCCCGCGGGCACGCCGCGGACCGGCACCGGCCCGACATCGGGAATGAAAATATTGCCCTGGGGATCGACGGTCTGGACCTGATCCTGCTGGACCGCGCCATAAAGGTGAACCTGGACCTGATCGCCCGACTGCACCTTGTATTGCGGGTTGCTGCCGCCGGTCGGCGCGGGCGCCTGACGGCTGACGAACAGGCCGGCGCCGAACGGCCGGTCGACCAGGGTCGGGGTCTGGACCGAAACCGCCGCGGTCTGCGGCGCGGTCTGCGGATCGGGGGCCGCCGGTCCACTGGTCACCAGCGACTGCGCCTGGGCGGCGCCGGACATCAGGCCGAGCGAGAGCACGACGCCGGAAAGCAGACGCCGGACCGGATTGCTGCGCATGTTCGGATACATCACGACGGGCTCCGCTGGCTGAAGGGCGCGGGATTGGCCGGAGCGGTTTCGGAAGTCGGCGCCGCGGGCGCGGCCACCGGCGCGAATCGCGGATCGGCTTCGCCCGGAGCCAGCGTCAACGGCGCGGCGACCACGAGACGGCCGTTATCGACGCACAGCGCCCGGTGAATGGGCAAGCCGCCCGAAAGCGGCATCAGCGTGACCATGGCGCAGTCGTTCCCCGCGGCGGAGGTATAGGATCGCTCCACCGTCGCCTGCCAGGCCGCGCCGCTGGTATCGACCAGCGATGTCGCGCCCAGGGTTCCGGATGCGCCGAACAAACCGGCGCCGGAGCCGGCGCCTCGATCTGCCGCCATGTCCGTGGCGCAGGCCGCGAGAAGCAGGGGCGCGCCGGCCAGAAGCGCGATCCGCCCCCCCCGTCGGCTCGATTTCGTGATCATCGACAATGGCCTTTCCCCTTCGGTCCGGCGGGACACTACTGTGCCTTCAGTTTGCGCTGCAAGTCTGTCGCCCGGGTCGATCGGCGCGACAGGATCGGATGGTCGCGTCGAGGCGACGTGAACGAGCGTCCGGCTCAAAGCCTTATCTCCCAGATGGACCGGGGCAAGGCCGCGACGGGCAGCGGGCCGACCGGGCCGGCGCGCCAGGGAAAGGCGTCGAGCAGCGGTTTCGCGTCATATTCGAGGGGCCGGGCGAAGCGGTCGATGGCGGCCATCACATCGTGCCAGTCGGTCGCCTGACTCGTGCGCCGGGCATAGACCGTCACATCCGGCCGATCGGTCCCGAGGAAATAGTCGACGAAGCGGTGATCGACGCCATGGCCCTCGCCGCGCAGGTCGCAGGCCGTCGCCCCCCGCCCCTTCGCCGCCATGGCGATGGTGGGAATGCCGAAGGCCTCCGCGATGACGATCCCGTGCAGGCTGCGCGAAATGATCCGGCGGCAGGACAGGATTTCGGTCATCCGGTCGAACAGGGCGGTCGGCGTCGGCTCGGTCCAGGTCGTGAGCAGACGCACGCGCCCCTGGAATTCGGGCGGGATACCGTATCGGACGTTATCGGCAAGGGGGTGCGCCTGGGGGCCGATGCCATCGAGTTCGGTAAAATGCGGAATGATCCCGAGGTCGTATTCGGGTTCGCGCTTCAGGTCGAACAGCAGGGGCAGCAGCAGGGCCGGATCGCCATAGACCGGCGGAATATCCCCAATCCCTGCTTCCAGCATGAGGGATCGGGTCATCGGCCCCCTTGTGGCGTAAACCCGGATGTCGCCTTCGGGCCGCGTCAGCTGGCCCGCCTCGTCGCGCGGCCACAGCTTCCGGTCCGATCCGGCTCCCCAGATATGCAGGGCCCCGCCCGCCAGGGCGTGCCCGATGGTGCCGATCGCCGCCAGCCGTTCGCCATTTTCCCGAAAATGGGCGTGAACGACCGGGCGCCCCCCCGCCACCATCGACACGATCAGCGGACTGATCGCGTCGCCGAGATTGGCGAAGGTCACCTGCTTGTTGGTCGCCGCCCAGGCCAGCCGCAACGGTCCGGCGCGGGAACCCGACTCCTCATTGCCCGAAACGGCATCGCGGCCCCCCGGCATTCCGGAGGCCGGCTGACGCCGGACGAGCCGATCGAGCCACCCCATCGCCGCCCCCGCTCGTCAGACCATGTGGTCTCGGACGCCGGCCCAGACCAGCCGACCGATCATCAGGGACACCAGCGAAGCAAGGAAGGTGAAGAACACGGTCTGCGCCCGATAGGGCAGCCGGGCTTCTGTCGGCATCATGGGCGAGACCACGTCGACGACGTAGAGCTTCTGCCGCCGTGCCTCGACCAGCGCGGAATCGAGGGCTGCCTGGGCCGAGCCATAGGATTGCTTGGCCAGATCGCTCTGCAGCATCAGAATGCCGTATTGCTCGAGGGTGCTGGCCCAGGCATCGGCGCCGCCGGTCAGCCGGCTTTCCTCGATCTTGATCTGCTCCTGCAGACCGGCCAGCTTGTTGCGCAGCTCGAACAGACGCGGCACGTCGCCTCGGGAAATGTCGGTGATCGCGCGGATTTCCGCCTCGATCGCGGCGGATTGCGCCTTCAGTCCCGAGATGATGTTGTTGACCGAACTCGACGTGACAGCCGGGTCGATGGCGCCATGTTCGTTGCGGAACTTCGTCAGCGCCACTTCGGCGTCGCGCAGGCGCTGTTCGGCGCTCTTCAACTCGTTGCGCGCCAGTTCCGTCAGATCGTGTTCGGACCGGCTGTTGAATTCGTTGATCAGGCTTTCCGCCTGATTGGCCAGGCCGACCGCCATCTTGTGGGCGAGATCGGGCGTGAAGGCCCGGGTTTCGAGCACGATCATGCCGCTGACTTCGTCGAAGGAAATATCGACGACACCATTGTAGTAGCTGTAAAGCGCCTCATCGTCGGCATCGGCCGACAGACGGGAAAAGTCGTCGATATCCGGCTGGGTGAAGGCCGTGCGCAGGTCGAGGTCGGACTGCAGCTTGTCGAGGGCGTTGCGCGACTCGATGTAGCGCACGACCGAGAAGGATTCGTCCATGGCCCGGCCCATGATCGAGCCGCCCTTGAACAGGCTGAGGCCGCCTTTGCCGCCACCGCCGCCGCCCGCGTCATAGGACGTCTTGACCTGGAAGATCGTGTCGACCTGATAGACGTCCGACGCGAAACCATAGACATAAATCGTCGAGATCAGGGTCGGAATGACCACGGCCAGAGCACTGAGGATCGTGGACTTGATCTTGCGTCGCCGCAGGTCCGCCCGGCTCTGCGCCGAGGGCAGCGGCGTGAGGACGACCTGGCGCGGCGGCGGCGCCTCCGTATCGTCGAAGAAATCGTCGGCGAAGGGATCGCTTTCGACTTCAGGACGCTGCTTCCTCGCCCGGCTCGGCCGAACATGTGCGGAAGTATCGGATGGCTTTGTCGATTGTGTCATGGTGCGTCAGAACACCCCGATGGAGAACATAGGCGACGTCGCAGTACTGCTTGATGGCAGCGGCGCGGCCGGTGGCAAGGACGATGGCGGCGCGTCGCCGGAGCATTTGCAGCGTTTCATCGGCCTTGCGGCGAAACTCGAGGTCACTCGTGGCGTTCAGACCGTCGATCGGATAAAAATCGAAGTCCAGTCCGACCGCCGCCGAAAACATGACCTTAGCCATAGTGCTCGCCGGAAGATCGCCGAGCAACCGGTCCATGGACGCGCCGAGGCCGGCGAAATCGTCGACACTGCGAATGAGATCCGGCGCCGCGCGGCCATAGAGCTGCGCCGTGAAGCGGATATTGTCCCGGACGGTCATGCCCCGGATGAGGCCGGTCCGCGCCCAGAGCGGCCAGCTGGCCGTCATGTTGTGATGCACCACCCGCCCGGTCATCGGCTGTTCCAGTTTGGCGAGCAGACGGATCAGGGTCGTCTTGCCCGAGCCCTTGGTGCCAAGAATGCCGACGCTCTGCCCCGGATGGACGATGAAGCTGACATCGCTGAGCGCGGTCACGACGCGACTGCGCTGGTAATATTGCACCGTGACATGGTCGAGCGCGACCATGCGCCCCGTCTCGGCGCGGCCGGCATCGTCCAGCTTGTCTGCGGCGACGGTCACGCCCGCTCCACCCGGGGGCGCATGGCGCGTTCGCTGACCAGCGCGAAGAACACCAGCCAAAACAGCCATTCCATGGCATAGCCGAAATCAGCCATCTCCGCCTTGTACTTGCCGAAATACTCCTGCCGCATGAGATCGTTCAGGTGGAGCAACGGGTTCCACAACGCAAAACCATGAAAGAGATAGGGAATTTCGGGAATCACGAAGAAAACGCCGCTGGTCATCAGCAGGATGCGCAGGGCAACCTGAAGAACAGGCCGGACGAGGCGGATCCGCGTGCACAGCGCATTGAAGATGATGCCGGCGAAGAGTCCATAGAAACCCGAGACGATCAGCAGCATGGCGACATAGGCGGGCCGGTAGATCGGCTGCGAGACGCCCGCGATCATGAAGACGGCGAAGGCGACGAAGGACAGGATCACGTAAAGGACAATGTTGACGATGCCGCGACTGATGGCGAGATCGAGGATCGTGACCTGCGGGAAGAAACTGTAGCGCTCGGCGGACAGGGTCGTGGTCGAGACGAGCATCAGCGTCCGCCGGAAGATCCAGAACATCAGCACGCCGGTGGCGATGAACGGAACGATTTCCATGCCGCGATGGATGCCCTTGCTCGTGATATAGCGCATGACGGAAAAGACCGCGATCGCCACGGACAATCGGCCGAACTCGGTCCACACCCCGAGGAAATTCAGACCTATGCGCGCCTTCGCCTCGCGAAAGGTCACGGCCTTCAAGACGCGCAGCTGGTTGCTGATCGCGTTGCTGACATCGCTCATCGGCAGCTCGATACCGTCGTGGGCATGATGGACCCCCAGGAACCCCTTCCCGTCTGCGCGTGGCCTCGGGGTCGGGAGTTGGACCTTATTGCCCCTTCCGTTCCCCCACCGCAAGGAGTAATCCCGGCAAACGGGGCTTAATTGTGGCAGCGCAGCATCGGCCCGGGCGCCTGCCCTTCGGCGAAGCGATGCGCGATGAATCAACATTGATGGCCATCACCCTCCCGCACTATCCTTCGCGGGGACAGGTGAAGTAAGAGGGCGTGGCGCCCTTCGCCTGACCGGCTCCGAGCGGGGTCAGTTCCCAAGGCCGGTTCGCCGGCGTCCCACGTCGTTCTACCAGCGAGGCATCTCGTGAAGCATGATAAATCCGTCGTCCTCCTCGGTTTCTTCGCACGCGGCAACGCAGGGGACGAAGCTTTCCTTCATGTCCAGTACGAACTTCTGAAGGACAAATATAATATCATTGTGCCGATCGAGCACAAGAACGCCCATCCGGACTTCCGCTCCTGGTATCCTTACACGGAATGCGAAGTCATCAATTACGACGAAATTCCGCGACTTTATGCGCCGGATGTCGTTGGTCTTCACATTGGCGGCGGCTCGCTGGCGTTCGGTTTTTCCGGCCAGTTCCTGCTGACGGCGCTCGACGCCGGCAAGAAGACGCTGGTCAGCGGCATCGACGCCGCGCTGAAGCCCCGCCTGCCCGCCGACCATATCCGCTTCGACATCTATAACCGGCTGGACTTCTTCTCGGTCCGCACGATCAAGTCGCTGGACAATCTGCGCAAGAACGATGTTGCGGTGCACCACGGCGCCGACTGGGCGCTCGGCCTTGGCGTGATCGAGCCCCCGGCCGCCAAGCGCGGCGGCGCCCTCGTCACCATCCGCGCCTTCGGCGAGCCGCCGGGCGACGAGCATCGCCGCGACATGCTGGCCCTGCACCGCTATCTCGAGCGCCAGGGCCACCGCGTGCGCTACCTGCCCTTCGCGCCCGAGGACCGGGGCTTCCTCGATCTCATGCCCCATGTCACCCCCGACATGATCGAGAATGTCTGGTGGGATCCGCGGCAGGTGAAGGGCCTGATCGCGGCCGCCGATGTCGTGGTCAGTGTCGGCCGGCTGCACACGCTGATCCTGTCGATGACCGCGCGCACCCCGACCTTCGCGATCGACCCCAAGATCATGTCGGACGGCCGCCACATCCTGAATCGCAAGAACCTGAATTTCACCCAGGAAGTCGGCCTCGACTTCTTCCATTCGGTCGACGATCTGATCGGCGCCTATGGCGACGATTTCTCCAGCAAGATCGCCGTGCGCGATTTCTCGCCCGATTATTACGAGCGCCTCGAATCGCAGAAGGGCTTCATCAGGGCGATTCTGGAAGCCGATGTCGACAGCCTGCCAGCGCGAGGGGAGGCCGGGCACTGGTCCGGTTCGACGCCGGGCGGCCGTCCGCTCGAAGATACGCTGAGTTCGCTGAAGACCGAGGAAGAGGCACGCGAGGAAAAGCGACGCCTGAAGCGCGAGGAAAAGCGGCGCGAGAAATTCGAAGCGCGCGAAAAGGTCTGAGGCGCGCCGACAGTCCCGGCCTCAGGCCGGGATTGTCGCCGTGTAACGGTCGATGATCCCCCGAAGCGTCTCGATCGAGCGGTCGAGACGTTCGTGCGCGGCGGCGCGTTTGCGCAGCGACACGCCCTTCAGAGTCATCGCGGTTTCCGCCAGCAGCGCATCGACAGTCGCGACCTGCTTCAGCCCCCAGTCGGCGCAGACGGCGTCGATCTTGGTGATCGACTTGCGACCCGACGGCAGCGGCAACGGCGGCACCAGGGATAAGGCGGGCACGCCGAGACTGGCGGCAAAAATCAGCGGATGAAGTCGCCCGACCCCGATCACCAGACCGCTGGCGCCGATCAGTTGCTTCACCCGTCGCGGGTTCCACCAGTGCTCCAGCGTGGGCGCGACCGGCGCGAGGTCGAGCTCGACAGTATTCCGGCCATCTTCAGGGCAGAAGGGCAGGAATGCCGGCTCCCATCCCTGATGCCGCAATCCCTCGATCAGCCGTTCAATTTCCCGCACATAACTGTAGGGCACAAGGTGTAGCGGAAATTCCCGCAGGACGATCAGGGCCCGCCGATCGGACGCCGAGATATCCTCCGCCTCGTCCTGTTTCAGGCGAATGGCCCAGTCGGCGCCGAAGTCTGCCTCGACCCCCAGCTGGCGACAGATGTCGAGACCGTGCCGGGTGCGCACCATCACGCGGTCGAATCCGCTGAGGTAGGCCTTCATCTGCGCGGTGTCGATCGCATGGCGGCCGCGTGCGACCGCCCGATCCGGTGGATCGCAACCCGGCATGACCAGTCCCGGCAGGTCGACGCCAGTGATGAAGGTGGGAATTCCCCTCGCCCGGGCCTCGAACACGAGATTGGCGGCGAAGCCCACCGCGAGGCCGCCGCCACCGATCATCATGCCGACGATTCGGCGCCCTTCCTCGAACAGGCCGAGGTCGCATTGATGACGGATCTCGCACTTGTTGTAGGGATACCAGGATTGATAGCCCTCGACCGCGCCAAAGCCGTCGACCGCCACGATGACATCGAAATCCGCCGCGAAGGTCTCGTAAATGCACTGGAACAGGGCTTCATCACCGCAGTTCCCACGACCGTAGAAGCCGGCGACGACAATGGCCGGGCGCACGTCGCCCCCCCGCGAGGCCGCCGGCGCCAGGGTGTGGGGCCTTCCCGAGAGTCGCAGCAAGACACCGGCATGGCCCGCGGCGACACGACCGGCCGGTGCGAGACCGCGAGCCTCCGCCGCGGCCACCAGCGCCGCTTCGCGCGCCGCCGTGGTCCGGCAGATCAGGCTGCCCCCGGCCGCGCCCAGACAATCGAGCAGGGCCTCGCCATTGGCGAGCAGACGCCACGGGGTCAATGCCACGACATGGTCGACGCGGCGGATCACCGCTGCCGGCAAATTGTCGAGATCGACCGTGGCCGTACCCGTGGCGGGGTCATGATTCAGCGGCTGCTCCAGTACGGCGACGCCGCTGCCTTGACCGGCCAACAATGCGGCATGGCTGCCGTCGGTCAGATCCAGCAACACCTCGCCCTCGGCGATCAGCGCGGCCAGGGCGGCGCGCATCCCTTTCAAGACGCCAGGCGCCAATCCCACCGCAGGCGGTTGCTTGGAGCCGCGCGAACCCTTTTGAGACATGTCCATCGTGGGAAAGGATAAACCAAAGATACCGGTCAGGACCAGAACGGGCCCAACCCTCATGCGCGTCGATCAAACGAGAATGGCACGCGCCCAAGGACGCGTGCCATCACAAAAGTGCAGAAGTGTTGCGGCTCAGCCGGCGGCAGGGGTCGTGCCGCGGGGCTTGCGCGAAGCAGCCGCGGCCTCGCGACGGGCCGTCGCTTCGCTGCGACGCGCTTCAGTCGCGGTCTTGCGGGCAGCGGTCGCCTCGGCGCGCTTCGCAGCCGCTTCGGTACGCTTCGCTTCCGAAGCAACCTTGCGCGCCTCGGCAACCTTGGCCCGCTCTTCCTTGCTCAGGACGACCTTCTTTTCGCTTTCCATCTCTTTTGCTCCTTGCTTGTTCTGCCTTGCCGGCGAGGGCCAGGACGCGAACGTCCGGCCGACCGGCAATTTTCAGGATTGAGCGTTGCCGCCAATGCGGGCCTGGCGCCGGGCGGCCGCGCCGCTGCGCCGCTGCTCGGCGGCCTGTTCTCGTGACTGCTGGGCCTCGTTGCGGCGGACGGATGCCGCCGCGCGGCGGCCCTCCGCGGCTTCGAGCCGGCGTTGCGCCGTGGCCTTGCGCCGCTCTTCCGCCGCGGCGCGAGCGGGCGACGGACGCCCCGCCTCGGCCGCGTCGGCTGCCGGGGAATCCGCCGCGACCTCGATTCCGACCGGCGCCGCCGTGTCGGGCAAATCCGGCGCGTCGACGGGGGCCTGCACGTCTTCGACCGAGGCCGCGACCTCGGTCACCGACGACTTGGCGCCAGCCGCTTTCGCAGGGGCCGAGCCGCCTTTCTGCTTCTTGCCGAAACCACCGAAGAGTTTGGCCATCTAGCTGTCCCTTCCGTTACGACGCAGGATCATTCGGCTTTGTTGTCCGGGCCACCCTTCTGGCGGCGCTCCACGCGGCGATCCGCCATGATCTGCTCCCGCCTCGCCGCCTTTTCGGCCGCGCGCTGCTCGGCCGTCGCCGCATCGGGCTTGGTTTCCCGGCCCCGCGCCTTCTGCCGCTCCTCGCGGGTCCTCTCGCGCGCGGCTTCGACGATATGCTTCGAGACGTTGCGGGGTTGGCTCAGCTTTTCGCTGCGAATGCGCCTCAGGGCATTCGCCTTGTCCTCGCCACCGAGTTCCTTGTCGAGCGCGAGAGCTTCCGAGAAGGTATTCTCGATATCCGCGTCGGTCAGGCCGGTGCGGCAGAAATAGCGCTCGAAAGACTGCATATTCAGGTGCAGCACATGCGGATGGACATGGCGCCCATCCTTGCCGAACTGATTGCGGAAGGCATTCAGCACGATTTCGTAGGACGGGAAGTAGAACAGCTTCGGATCGTTCGGCTTGTTCTCGCGGTAGAGCTGGTCGATCGCGCTGCGCAGGATCGCCTTCGAGACCGCGTTGGCGGTGATGCAGGAAACATCGCGGAACGTCGCGGCCAGCGGAATCGGCGACACCGTGAACACCACCGGGGTATCCGGCTTGTGCTTGCGGATCAGGCTGTAGATCGCCCGCAGGTTGGTCAGGCTTTCCTCGTGGGTCGCGACGCGGAATTTGTGCCGGCTCGGATCGAACTTGTCGAAGGGCACCGCGCGCCAGAACACTTCGCCGGTCGGCTCGTCATACCAGACTTCGGACAGGCCGAGGGTGATGATGAAGAGGTCGGCCTCGTCGAACAGCTCCTTGGTCTTCAGCCGGACCTGTTCGTCATAGCCGAATTCCTCGGCCTTGTAGCCGTGCCACAGATCGACCGCCGGCGTGTGGTTTTCCCAGGCCCATTCGAACTGCTGACGGATGGCATGGGTGTTCACGATACCGTCGCCAAGTCGCGATACGTAAGCGACGTTGTCCTTCTTGGTGGCGACGTTATAGCCGATGTTGTTCAGGTAATTGCTGATGTTGGATGCAAAACAGCTGCCGAACGCGATGATGTTGGTATTTTCGTCGATGAACGGCTCTTCCGGCATCCAGCCCTTCAGGAAGAACTTGGCGATCGCGTCCGGGCGCTCGATCAAGTCCTGCGTGGGGCCGAAATTCGTATGCTCGCCACGGTAGAAACTATAGCCGAAAGACATTTTCTTGCCTTCGACGACAGTCTGAATGGTCTGATTGACCACCTGCGTACCGCCGGCTTCGGCGTCTTCAGTCAAATTGTCCACGGTTTCGGTGCTCATGAGTTTCTAGACCTCCAATCGGTCAGTCGGCCCGAGTTTTCGCCGCTGCCCCAATATCCGTCAACCCCGTTCATTGCCGTGACGGCACTGCGGCAGAGGGTCCGAGAACAAACAGGGGACGCACCGAAAATCCACGCCCCGGGCACGGCGAAGCCCCTGCCAGGATCCTGGCAGTGGCATCTTCAAACAAGCCGAAACCTCGCGGCAGTCATTCCCGCGTTCCCCCTTCGGTGGATATCCACCTCATCCGCCCTCGCCGGTCCCACCCCGACAGACAAAGGCGTCGAAACACTGTCCGGCGGCAATCTCGCGCGGTTTCATGATGCAACGCAACACAAAAGCATGCCCCACGGGCCGCCTCTGGGCCAAAATACGAACAACGTCACAAGGACGCTCACAATTGGACCAAGGCTAGTAAACGATAATTTTGCCGCAGCGCAACGGTTCCCGCGTTAAACAAAAAAATTATCAATCCGCGCGGAACAGACACAAGATTTCCATATTATTGGACATTCAGATGCAATCCGCAGTTACGGCCCCAATTTGCTATGCAAATGCTGCAGAAATGAGGATCATCAAGATGCGCTTTGATGGCGAATGTGACCGCCGTCACTTGCACGGATGAAGGCCTGGAGATAGTGAGGACGCGGTCCTTGACAGGGCCCTTTGTTGCACAGCAATGTAGATCAATCCGAGATTACGGAGAGGACGGACATGGACGCAACGCTGAAGCGTGCCGATCGTGCGCGGTCTTCGATGGCCAGCGAGGCCGCCGAAACCGCTTATCGCATCGGTGACAGCGATGAGCGCCCCTGGGGGGGGTGGGCCGTACTGGACGTAGGCAGTGGCTTTATCGTCAAGCGTATTAAGGTCGCCCCTGGTCAGAGGCTTTCGCTACAATACCACTTTCATCGCGCAGAAGACTGGATCATCGTCGACGGTCGGGGGGTCGTCGAGATTTCGGGCAAACCGATCGAGGTCGGCCCGGGCTCGCATGTGCACATCCCTGCCACGGCGACCCATCGCATCTCGAACACCAGCGACGAGGTTCTGACCTTCGTCGAAATCCAGCGCGGTGACATCCTGGACGAGACGGATATCGTTCGTCTGTCCGACGACTACGGCCGTTGATCGCCGTTCGGTAAGGCGGGGGAACGCCCGGCCTTACCGCGGCTGCCCGCGCCGGGCGCGGCGCTCGATCGAATGATCGCGATCCCGGAAACGGGAACAGGGTACCAGGGCGGGAAACGATACCGCCCTCGTCCCGGCCTTCCAGAGGCAACGTCCTGCCCCGACACATCCTGCATTTCAGACTGAAACGCCGCTTACGGTGGCGTTCGGCGTTGTCGGCACGGCGTCCCTCAGGACAGGGTTACGTCCCGCCCTGAATCCGCCGCTTCACCGGCGCAGGCGCCGATGTCACGCCGCGGACGGATGACACGCATAGGGTCACGTTGTCGCGATTCCATCGCAGGTCGCCAGGAAATCGCCGACCACCTTCATGCAGGCGGCCCGTTCCTCGACATGGGGCATGTGGCTCGAGTGCTCGAACAGGTGCCAGCGGATGTCGGGCACGAAGTCGAGATAGGGCTTGACCACCAGCGGCGTCGCCTCGTCGAAGGCGCCTGAGATCAACAGGCACGGCACCTCGATCAGGGGCAGCCGGTCGACGATGCTCCAGTCCTTCAGGGGGCCGATGACGTGGAACTCGGTCGGACCGTTCATGGTGCGATAGACCGTGGGGTCGGCATCCATCTGGTCGAAGGTGCGCCGCACTTCGGGCGGCATGGGCTGGATGCGGCAGACATGGCGGGCATAGAAGGCTTGCGTCGCGGCGAGATAGTCGGGATGGCCGTAGTCACCCGTCGCCTCGTGCCGGGCCAGCGTCTCCTGCATCTCTTGCGGCAGGTCGCGGCGCAGGCGCAGCGCCTCCTCGACCCAGACCTTCATGGACGAGGGCGAATTGGCGATGACGAAGGCTTTCAGGCCCCGGGGCCGGCGCACCGCGTGTTCAGCCCCCAGCATCCCGCCCCACGACTGCCCAAGCAGGGCATAGCGCCCGGCGATGCCGAGGTGGTTCAACAGATTGTCGAGTTCGGCGAGGAACAGCTCGACCGTCCAGAAATCCGCCGGCGCGTCTGGCCTGTGGCTGGAGCGGCCATTGCCGATCTGGTCGTAATGAATGACGGCGCGGCCATCGACGGCCAGATCGCGGAAGCTGTCGACATAATCATGGGTGCAGCCCGGCCCGCCATGGGCGACGACGAGGGGCAGGCGCCCGCCCTTCAGGCTGCCGGTGATCCGATACCAGGTTCGCCATTCGCCAAAGGGGGCATAGCCTTCCGTCACATCCATCGCCAGTCCTCCCACCGTTCCGGGGCAAGCCTAGCGAGGCGGCTCTTCGGGCGTCAGCTATCAGTTCTTATAGGTCGGGGTCACAGCAGCCGATAGTGCACGGCCATGGTTACCGCGTGCACCCGGTTGCGCGCGCCCAGTTTCCGCGTCGCCGCGTTCAGGTGCATGACCACCGTCGCGATGGAGCGGTTCAGGCGCCAGGCGATTTCCTTGGCGGTCAGCCCCTCGGCCGCGAATTGCAGGCACTCCCGCTCCCGCGCCGAAAGCGACACCGCCCGGGTAACATGGGCGGAGGGGTCGTAGCGGGCGAAGGCCCCGGCATGGAAGACATGGGCGAGCAGGGCGAAATCCGCGAGGCGATGGCGGACCTCAGCCTCGGCGGTCGCGTCGGCGCCCCTGCAGATCCCGGTCAGGGTGGCATAGCCCCCGCCGGGCATGTGCAGGGGCACGGTCGCGCCATAGACCATGCCGCTGTCGCGCAGGTATTCGACCACCGGCCGGTGGCTGTCGTCGATCACCGTGTTGATCACCGTGCCCGCCTTGTCCCGATAGCACCAGGTGAAGGGGGCATGGGTGCGCATGGCAACCTGCTGCACCGGATCGCGCTGGTAATATCCATCGTCGCACCAGCGCGCGAACATGTCGTCCGGCGCGTTGCGCAGACACAGCAGCGACGGCGCGATCATCGCGCCGTCGTGGGTCCAGGGCACCGGCGTATAGTCGTAAACCAGGGTGGCGAAGCCGTATGCCTGCATCGCCTCGTGGGTCCGATCCACCTGCGCGTCCAGCGGCAGGGCGGGGTCGATACGCCCAGCGGCGTCGACAAGGGTGTCCAACATGCGTCTTTCCCGAAGCCAGCGTGTCGTCCAGGCGTCATGCTAGTCACCCCGTCGCAGCGCAGCAAGTGCACAACGGCGCCGCACCTAGAAGAAATGATAGCTGGCCCTGCCCGCGACGAAGGCACTAGCCTTTCCGACATCGTTTCGGTCCCGGAGGCTTGGTCATGTGGCGTGAAATCGAACCCGACGAGCGGATCGAGGTTACGGTCGACGGTTTCAAGGTCGTCGCCTACAGCTTCGGCAGCGGGCCGGAAACCGTGTTCTGCCTGAACGGCGGCCCGGGCCTGCCCTGCGATTACCTGCGCGAGGCGCATTCCTGCCTGATCGACCGGGGCTACCGCGTCGTCGCCTTCGACCAGCTGGGCACCGGCGCCGCCGACCGGCCGACCGATCCCGCCCTGTGGACCATCGGCCGTTATGTCGAGGAGACGGAGACGGTCAGGAAGGCGCTCGGCCTCGGCAAGGTCCATCTGCTCGGCCATTCCTGGGGCGGCTGGCTCGCCATCGACTATGCCCTGACCTATCCGGAGGCCCTGAAGAGTCTGATCCTCGAGGACACGGTCGCCGACATGCCGCATCTGATCGCGGAACTGGAGCGGCTGCGCGCGGCGCTGGGGCCGGAGACGGTCGCCATGATGCAGCGCCACGAAGCGGAAGGCACCCTGAACCATCCCGAATATCAGGCGGCGATCACCATCCTGAACTACCGCCATGTCTGCCGGCTGGACGATTGGCCGGCGCCGGTCAAACGCTCGCTCGACGACTGGAACATGGGGCCTTACGGCACCATGCAGGGGCCGAACGAATTCCTCTACACCGGCAACCTGAAGGACTGGAACCGGGTGCCCGAGCTGCACCGGATCGCGGTGCCGACGCTGATCACCTGCGGCGGTCACGACGAGCTGACCCCGGCCTGCGCCCTGAAGATCAGGCTCGGTATTCCCCATGCCGTGCTGAAGGTCTTCCCCAACAGCAGCCACATGCCCTTCTATGAGGAACCGGCGGCCTATTACCCGGTGCTGCTCGACTTCCTCGCCGGGGTCGCCCGATGACCGGCATGGCCGAAAGCGGGCGCCTCGGCGATGGCTTCGTGGTCTGGGACGACCGGCCGGCCGACGAGACGAGCGAGATCACCTTGCGCAGCGGCCACCGCGTCACCGCCTATTCCTACGGCACCGGGCCGGAGGTTCTGTTCCTGCTGAACGGCGGGCCGGGTCTGCCCTCCGACTATCTGCGCGACCCGCATGTGCCGCTGGCCACCGAGGGTTTCCGCGTCGTCACCTACGACCAGCTCGGCACCGGCCGCTCCGATCACCCCGACGATCCCGCACTCTGGACCATCGAGCGTTACGTCGAGGAAGTGGAAGACGTGCTGGCGGGCCTCGGCCTAGAGCGCGTGCATTTCCTCGGCCATTCCTGGGGTGGCTGGTGCGGGATCGAATATGCCCTGACCTATCCCGCGCGCATCGCCAGCATGATCCTGGCCAATACCTGTGCCGACATTCCCCATCTGATGGCGGAAATCGACGCCCTGCGCGGCGCCCTCGGTCCCGAGACCGTCGCCATGATGCAGCGCCTCGAGGCCGAGGGGCGTTACGACCATCCGGCCTATGACGCCGCCGTCACCCTGCTCGACTACCGCCACATCCGCCGCCTGCCCGAGCGGCCGCTGCCCGCCGCCCGTTCCAAGGCCGGCTTCAATTATCCGATCTATTTCGCGGTGCAGGGGCCGAACGAATATCACTATATCGGCTCGATCACCTCGTGGCGCCGGCTCGACCGGCTGCATGAATTCACCTGGCCGGTGCTCATCGTCAACGGACGCCACGACGTACTGACCCCGGCCTGCGGGATGCGCATGAAGGATGCCATCCCGGGGGCCGAGATCGCCATCATGGCCAATTCCTCCCACTCGCCCTTCTATGAGGAACCGGCGGCGTATCGTCGGCGCATCGTCGAGTTCCTGAACCGTCACCGGCTGGGGGGCTGAACGGACGATGGACCGGTTTCGCTTCGTCCTGTTCCGCCCCCTGCAGCTCCTGCCGGTGCTGATCGGCATCAGCATCGCCACCTTCGCCCTGGTCCGCTCCATTCCCGGCGATCCGGTGCGCGTGCTGCTCGGCCCGCGCGGCACGCCCGAGGCGATCGCCCGCATCCGCCAGCAGTTCGGCCTCGACGAGCCCCTGTGGCGGCAATATTTCTACTTCGTCGAGAACCTGCTCGACGGCCGGATGGGCAAGTCCATCGTCTACAAGATCGAGATCCTCGACCTCGTCGCCCGACGGATCGAGCCGACGCTGGCCCTCGTCGCCGGCTCGGTGCTGCTCTCCCTCCTGCTCGCCGTGCCGCTGGCGACGCTGGCGGCGCGCAACCGGGGCGGTCTCGCCGATCACCTGGTGCGCCTCGTCTCGACCTCGGGCCTCGGCCTGCCGGCCTTCTGGCTCGGCCTCATGCTGATCATCCTGTTCAGCATCCATCTCGACCTCTTCCCCGTCGCCGGCTATGGCGAGACCCTGGCCGACAGGCTGCACCATCTGGTGCTGCCCTGCCTGACCATCGCCCTTGCCCTGTCCGCCGTGCTGACGCGCAACCTGCGCGCCTCGATGATCGCCGAACTCCAGTCCGATCAGGCGATGGCGGCGCGGGCGCGCGGCCTGTCGGAAGGCCAGGTGTTCCGCCGCCATGTCCTGCCCAATTCGCTGGTGCCGACGATCAACCTGCTCGCCGTCAATATCGGCTGGCTGATCGGCAGCACCGTCGTCATCGAAAGCGTTTTCGCCATACCCGGCCTGGGGCAATTGCTGGTGCGCGCCATCTTCGCCCGTGATTATCTGGTCGTGCAGGGTGTCGCCATGATCTTCGCCTGCGCCACGGTCACGGTGAATTTCATCGCCGACATCGCGACCGCCCTCGCCGATCCGCGGGTGCGGCTGTGAGGGCGGGGAGCCTTCGCCTGCCCCTCCGGCTGGGCCGGCGCTATCCGGCCTTCGGCCTCGGGCTCGGCGTGGTCGGCCTGTGGCTGCTGCTGGCGCTCTTCGCGCCCCTTGTCGCGCCCTTCGACCCCATCCTGCAGGACGGCACCATCGCCCTGCAGCCCCCTTCCCCCGCGCATCCCTTCGGCACCGACAATTTCGGCCGCGATGTCCTGTCGCGCGTGATCTGGGGCGCGCGGATCGACCTGCAGATCGCCTTTCTCGGCGTGATCTTCCCTTTTCTGATCGGCACCGTGCTCGGCACCGTTTCCGGTTACTTCGGCGGCCTCGTTGACACCGTCTTCATGCGCATCCTCGACGTCGTGCTGGCCTTTCCCTTCCTCGTCCTCATGCTGGCGATCATCGCCATCCTCGGGCCGGGCCTTGCCTCCTTCTATATCGCCATGGCCATGGTCGGCTGGGTGTCCTACGCCCGGTTGATCCGGGCGCAGGTTCTCGTGCTCCGCGGGGCCGATTTCATCGTCGCGGCGAAGAGCCTGGGCTTCGGCCCCCTGCGCATCATGTTTCGCCACCTGCTGCCCAATGCCATCGCCGGCTCCATCGTTTTTTCCATGTCCGATGCCGTGCTCGTGCTGCTGAACGGTGCCGCCGTTTCCTACCTCGGCCTCGGGGTCCAGCCACCGGTCGCCGAATGGGGCGTCATGGTCGCGGAAGGTCAGGGCTTCATCACCACCGCCTGGTGGATGACCACCTTCCCAGGCCTCGCCATCGTCACCCTGGCCCTCGGCTTCAGCCTGCTGGCCGATGGCCTCGGCGACATGCTGGGGGTGCGGGAATGAGCGCGCCGCTGCTCTCGGTCCGCGACCTGCGGGTGTCCGCCGGGCCGCTCGATCTCGTCGACGGTATTTCCTTCGACCTTGGCCAGGGCGAAATCCTCGGCCTCGTCGGCGAGAGCGGTTCGGGCAAGACCATGGCCTGCCGCGCCCTGATGCGCCTGCTGCCGTCGCGTCAGGTCGCGGTCACCGGCGGACGTATCCTGCTTGGCGACGACGATCTCGCCGCCCTGCCCGAGGCGGACATGCGCCGTCTGCGCGGCCATGCTCTCGGCATGGTGTTCCAGAACCCGGCCAGTCACCTCGACCCCGTCATGCGCATCGGCGACCAGATTGCCGAGGGTCTGCGCCTGCACCGTGGCCTCGACCGCAAGGCGGCATGGGCGGCGGCCATCGACCTGCTGGCCCAGGTCGGCATTCCCGACCCGGCGCGACGCGCCCGCAATTACCCGCATGAATTCTCGGGCGGGATGCGCCAGCGGGCGATGATCGCCGTCGCCCTGTCCTGCGATCCCGGCATCCTGATCGCGGACGAGCCGACCACCGCCCTCGACGTGACCGTGCAGGCGCAGATCCTGCGCCTCCTCCTGGCCCTGCGCGAGGCGCGCGGCCTCGCCATCGTGCTGATCAGCCACGATCTCGGCGTCATCGCCCAGACCTGCGACCGCATCGCCGTGATGTATGCCGGCCGCATCGTCGAACAGGGGGCGAAGACCGACATCCTGCGCCGCCCCCTGCACCCCTATACACAGGGCCTGATCCGCTGCCAGCCGGGGGAGGACGGCGGCGGCCCCGGCCTGCCCCTGCCGACCATCGCGGGCCAGCCGCCCTCGGCCGGCGAGATGCCGGCGGGCTGCCGTTTCCACCCCCGCTGCCCCCGCGCGAGCGAGACCTGCCGACGCGAGATGCCAGCGCCCCACGCCCTCGAAGGCCGCATCGTCGCCTGCCATCATCCGCTGACGGGGGAGGTGCCATGACCCCGCCGCTGCTCGAGGTCGACGACCTCGTTGTGCACTATCCGGCGGGCGGAATGCTGCGCCGGCGCGAGGTCCAGGCGGTCAACGGCGTTTCGCTCCGTCTCGAGCCGGGCGAGACCCTCGGCCTCGTCGGCGAGAGCGGCAGCGGCAAGAGCACCCTCGGCCGCGCCCTCCTCGGCCTGACCCCGGTGACGGCGGGTCATGTCGGCTTCGACGGCAAGCGGGTATCGGGCCGTGACCGCGCCGGTCTCGCCCATCTGCGCCGTAACGCGGCGATGATCTTCCAGGACCCGTTCAACGCGCTCAACCCGCGCCAGACCATCGCGACCTCGATCGCCGAGGTGCTGAGGGTGAAGGGCGAGGTTCCACCCGCCGAGGTTCCGGCCCGGGTCGCCGCCCTGCTCGACCTTGTCGGCCTGCGCCCGGACCTCGCCGGGCGGAAGCCCCATGCCCTTTCGGGCGGCCAGTGTCAGCGCGCCGGCATCGCCCGCGCCCTCGCCATCGAACCGCGCCTCGTCATCGCCGACGAATGCGTCGCCGCCCTCGACGTCTCGATCCAGGGCCAGATCATCAATCTGCTGATCGAGCTGAAGGCGCGCATGGGTCTTGCCATGATCTTCATCGCGCACGATCTCGCCATCGTGCGTCGCCTGTGCGACCGGGTCGCGGTCATGTATCTCGGCCGCATCGTCGAGGAAGGGCCGACGGAGGCGGTGTTCTCGAGCCCCCGCCATCCCTATACGGCTGCTCTCGTCGCCGCCATCCCGTCGCTCGATCCGGCGCGGCCCCTGCCCGCCGATCCGCTGCCGGGGGAGCCGCCCAGCCCGCTGGCGCTGCCGCCGGGCTGCGCCTTCCACCCGCGTTGCCGCCTCGCCCGGCCGGAATGCCGGGAAATGGCGCCACCCGCCCGTCATGACGGCGAGCGCATCACCGCCTGCGTGTTGTCACCCGACGAGATCACCACCACCCAACCACGGAGTATGGAGCCATGAAGCGAAATCGACTGAGTCTGGCCGCGGCGGGCTTCCTCGCCGCCCTCGCCTTCGGGTCCGGCATGGCCGAGGCCTCGGGCGTGCTGACCATCGGCCGGCGCGAGGACAGCACCACTTTCGATCCGATCAAGACCGCCCAGAACATCGACTTCTGGGTTTTCTCCAATGTCTATGACGTCCTTGTCCGCGTCGACAAGACCGGCACCAAGCTGGAGCCGGGCCTCGCCGAAAGCTGGACCATCTCGCCCGACGGCCTCGTCTATACCTTCAAGATGCGCGACGCGAAGTTCTCGGACGGCAGCCCGATCACGGCAGGCGACGCCGCCTTTTCGCTGCTGCGAATCCGCGACGACGAGGGCTCGCTCTGGGCCGATTCCTACAAGGTGGTAAAGACTGCCGTCGCGACCGACCCCAAGACCCTGGTGGTCACGCTGGTCACGCCTTCCGCGCCCTTCCTGTCGACCCTCGCCATGCCCGGCGTCTCGATCCTGTCGGAAGCGGCGATGAAGAAGATGGGGGCCGAGGCCTATGCCGAGAACCCCGTCGCTTCCGGCGCCTTCACGGTCAAGGAATGGCTGCGCGGCGACAAGGTCGTGCTCGCCAAGAATCCGAATTTCTGGGAAGCCGGGCGTGTCAGCCTGGACGGCGTCGAATGGATCGCCATCCCGGACGACAACACGCGGATGCTGAAGGTTCAGGCCGGCGAGATCGACAGCGCGATCTTCGTGCCCTTCTCGCGCATCGCCGAGTTGCAGCAGGACAAGAACCTGAAGGTCCAGCTCGACCCGTCGACCCGCGAAGACCATCTGCTGATCAACCACGAGCACGGCAAGCTGGCCGATGTCCGGGTACGCGAGGCGATCGACTACGCCATCGACAAGAAGGCCATCGTCGACGCCGTCACCTTCGGCATCGGCCAGGTCGCCAATTCCTTCATTCCCGCAGGCGCGCTCTATCACTTCGGCGATAACCTGCAGCGTCCCTACGATCCCGAGAAGGCCAAGGCCCTGCTGGCCGAAGCTGGGGCGACGGGCCTGACCCTCAATTATGTCGTCAACGCGGGCGATGCGGTGGACGAGCAGATCGCCGTCCTCCTGCAGCAGCAGCTGGCCAAGGCCGGCATCACCGCCAACCTGCAGAAGGTCGACCCCAGCCAGAGCTGGGACATGCTGGTCTCGGGCGATTACGACATCTCGGTCATGTACTGGACCAACGACATCCTAGACCCCGACCAGAAGACCACCTTCGTCGTCGGCCACGATACCAACATGAATTACATGACCCGTTACAATAACCCGAAGGTGAAGGACTTGGTCGCCGCCGCCCGCATCGAGCAGGACCCGGCCAAGCGCGAGGCGATGTATATCGAGATCCAGAAGCTGTCGAAGGCCGACGTGCACTGGATCGACCTCTACTACAGCCCGTACCGCAACGTCTCGCGCGCCAATATCGACAATTTCTACCAGAACCCGCTCGGCCGCTTCTTCCTCGAGGACGTGGTCAAGAACTGACCGGAATCGCAGCGGGGGCGCCGAATGCCGCGCCCCCGGTTGCCCGTGGCCCGACTCCGTCTACAATGACCCGGCCATGCCCCCGATCCGCATCACCCACCGGCTCTCCATCGACGAGAGCGAAATCGCCGAGAGTTTCATTCAGGCCTCCGGCCCGGGCGGCCAGAATGTCAACAAGGTGGCGACCGCGGTCGAGCTGCGCTTCGATGTCGCCCGCTCCCCTTCCCTGCCCGAAGGGGTCCGGCAGCGGCTGATGACGCTGGCCGGCCGGCGCCTGACCCAGGACGGCGTGCTCGTCCTCTTCGCCCGCCAGCACCGCACCCAGGAACGGAACCGCGCCGACGCCCGCGAACGCCTGGTCGAGCTGATCCGCGAGGCGACGGTGGTCCCCGTCCAGCGCCGGCCGACCCGCCCCACCCTCGCCTCCAAACAGCGCCGCCTCGCCGCCAAGGACCGCCGCGGCGACGTCAAAAAAGCCCGGGGCCGACCCGATCTCGATTAGGGTTGAAATCGACTCTTTTTAGATATATCTAATTTCCGACATATCGAAACAATGTCGGAGATGAGAATGCATATGTTCAAGGGCCATTGCGGTGGCCACGGCTTCGGGCGGCGCTTCGCCCGGGGCGGCGATGAATTCGGCGACCGCCATCATGGCGGCCGTCACATGGGCGGGGGCATGGGCGGGGGCGGCCGGCGCGGCCGGCGCTTCTTCGATCATGGCGATCTGCGGCTCGTCGTGCTCGGCCTGATCGCGGAGAAACCGCGCCACGGCTATGAAGTGATCAAGGCGATCGAGGAGGCGTTGGGCGGCCAGTACAGCCCCAGTCCGGGCGTGGTCTATCCCACCCTCACCCTCCTTGAGGAACTGGGCCAGGTCGAAATCCAGCTGTGCGAGTCCAGCCGCAAGCTCTATGCGGTGACCGAGGCGGGCCGCGCCTTCCTCGCGACCAACAAGGGCGCGGTCGATGCCCTCTTCGCCCGCATGGCGGAAACCCGCGCGATCCATGGCGACGGTCCGCCGCCGCAGATCATCCGGGCGATGGAAAACCTGAAGACCGCGCTGCGTCTGAAACTCGCCGCCGGCAAACCGTCGGACGAGGCGATCCGCCAGGCCGCCGCCGCCATCGACGCCGCCGCCCTCGCCATCGAAAACCTGTAAGGAGGTCTCATGACCCAATCGAAAGCGGAGGTCGCCACGACCTTCGCCAAACGCTACCTCGGCCAGCTGTGCAAGCATTTCGGCCACAAGATCCCGGTCGAACTCGCGCTCGACGAAGGCCGGGGCAGCATCGCCTTTCCCTTCGGCACCTGCCGGCTGGCGGCGGAGGGCGGCACGCTGCATCTGACCGCCGAGGCGGAGGGGCCGGATGCCATCGCGCAGGTGCAGGACGTGATCGCCCGCCACCTGATCCGCTTCGCCTTCCGGGAAGAGCTGGCGGTGAGCTGGGCGCTCAGCCCAGCGCCGTGATCACCAGGGGCGCGACGGCGACATTGGCCAGCCCGGCGAGGATCATGACGAGGCCGGCGACCGAGCCTTCCTCCGCCCCGACCTCCCGCGCCTTGGCGACGCCGGCGCCATGCGCGCCCATGCCGAACAGCGCACCCCGCGCCATCGACGAGCGCAAGGGCAGCAGCTTCAGCAGGATGTCGCCGACGGCGGCACCGACGATGCCGGTGACCATGACGAAAACCGCGGTCAATTCCGGCAGCCCGCCGACATGGCCCGAGACATTCATGGCGAAGGGCATGGTGACAGAGCGGGGCAGCAGGCTCTGCCGCAGCTCCGGCGTCAGGTCGAGGACGCGGGCCAACGCATAACCACTGGCGATGGCGATCAGGCTGCCCGCCGCGACGCCGACCGATAGCGGCAACCAGTGCCGCCGGATCACCGCCCGCTGGTCATAGATCGGCAGGGCGAAGGCGACGGTCAGCGGTCCGACCATGGCCATCAGGACATGGCTTCCCCGCAGATATTCGCCATAGGTCGCGTGAAGCCCGACCGCGACGGCGAGCAGGATCAGCGGCGTCGTCAGCAAGGGCGAAAAATACCACCCGGGCCAGCGGCGATAGACCGTCCGGCACAGGAGATAGGCGAGCAGCGTCGCCGCCGGCCAAAACGGCAGGCTCCAGTCAATGGTCATGGCGCAGCTCCGCCCGGGCCATCAGGCGCTGGACGGTCTCGACCGTCAGGGCCGTGCCCGCCATCACCAGCAGCGTGCCGCACAGGATCGCCGCCAGCAGCTTGAGGCCGAGCAGGCCGATGAATTCGCCATGATCCAGCAGCCCCATGACGGCGGGGACGAAGAACAGCAGCATGTCGGCCAGCAGGACATCGGCGCCGCGCCGGATCGACGCCGGCCCCAGCCCATGAGCGAGCAGCAGCGCCAGCATCAGCGCCATGCCGATGATCCCGCCCGGCACCGGCAGGGCCAGGCCGCGCGATACCGCATCCCCCAGCGCCCACACCCCGACGATCAGCGCGAGCTGCGCCAGCCGGCTGCGGCGAAGAATGGCTTTCAGGCGAAGAGGCAGGCGATGCGCGGTCATGTCAGGGGTTCCCGGAATTCCCTTTCATATTGAACCGCCTGCGTTATAGATAAAATGAATTGTCTGAATTTTTTTCATTCCAGATTGGAATGTCGATGCACCTTCGCACCCTCCGTGCCTTCGTCGAGGTGGTTCGCCAGGGCGGTTTCTCGTCGGCGGCCAAGGTCGTCTTCGCCACCCAGCCCACGGTGTCCAAGGCGGTGAAGCAGCTCGAGGACGAGTTGGGCGTCACCCTCCTCGACCGTACCGGACACCGGCCGGTGCTGACCGCGGCGGGCGCCATCGTCCAGCGCCGCGCCCTCGCCATCCTGACCGAGCGGGACGACATGCTGCGCGAGATCGACGATCTGCGTGGCCTTCGCCGGGGCGAACTCCGCCTCGGCCTGCCTCCCTTGGGCAGCAGCCAGCTCTTCGCCCCGCTCTTCGCCGCCTATCGCCAGCGTTATCCGGGCGTCGAAATCCGTCTGGTCGAACATGGCAGCAAGCGGCTGGAAGAAATCCTCATGGCGGGCGAGATCGAGATGATCGCCACCCTGCTGCCGCTCGGCGACGATTTCGATTTCCAGCCCGTCCGGCGGGAGCCGCTGACCGCGCTCATCCCCGCCGGCCATCCCCTGGCGGGCGCGGAGACGGTCGATTTCGCGGCCCTGCGCGAAACCCCCTTCATCCTGTTCGAAGGCGGTTTCGCCCTCAACGCCGTGATCATCGCCGCCTGCGAGCGCCGGGGCTTCACCCCGACCGAAGCCGCCCGCAGTGGCCAGATCGACTTCATCGCGGCGCTGGTCGCCGCCGGCCTCGGCGTCGCCTTCCTGCCCCGCATGATCGCCCTGCAACGCCCCCACCCGGGCGTCCACCTCGCCACCCTGACCGAACCCGACACCGACTGGCACATGGCCCTCGCCTGGCGCCGCGGCGGCTATCTCTCGGACGCCGCGCGGGCCTGGCTGGCGCTGGCGCGGGGGGCGGGGTGATGGGGAGAAGCCGAAAGTGATTGAGTGAGATCGGGGACCGCCAGCGAAACGCCACTCAAAGGCTTGTACCCGTCTCGCTCTGATAAGCACGTGGCATTGTCAGTATTGATAGTTGGCGGGAATGCCGCCATGGTTGAACCATGTATGAAACATTCAGCTATAGAGATCCGAGCATTCTCCCCGCCGAAGCCCGAGAGCACTGGGCATTCATGGAATCAAATTCTGCATCGGCCGTGATGAAGGCTGTCTGCCCCCAAGAGTGGGCGGATATCGTGGAAGTTCTTTCGACCTATCGGTTAGATCCCAAGTTCTGGCTGAAGGCAGGGGGGAACAGAGGTGACATCGCGGAGCAAATAGACGGCGAGTTTTTCAAGCACGGTTGGCGAGAAACGAGACTTGACCTTGAGACACGCGGCCTCCTACTTGACAAAGAAGGCCATCAAGTCGGTGAGCTTCCTGTAATCAGGCAGGAAGGGTATTTGGTCGATAACTTCAAGAACCGCATTGTCTTGGATGTGGAATGGAATGCGAAGGACGGCAACCTCGATCGCGATCTGGCTGCATATCGCTCGTGGTTTGAGGCCGGGATCATCTCCGCGGGCGTCATTATTACCAAGGACAGATTATCATTGCTTGCCCTCGCTCGGCGGATATGGGGTGATTACCAGGCGACCCTGCCAAAGGAAAAGCGCAACAAGAATTTGCCTATCGACCTTTCCACCTCAACCGTCACGGCCTTCGACAAAGCCCAGATGAGAATGCGCCGGGGCGTTATGGGTTCATGCCCTGTGTTAATCGTTGCGGCCGACGAGAGCACTTGGAACGGCCAGCCCTACTCCTGACTCAGCCCCCCCGCCTTCCCCGGGGGCGCATTGAGGTCTCCACCCCGGCCAGCAACGAACGCACACGCTGTATCGAGTAGCCGGTCTCGTCCGAAATTTCACGCACGCTACTTCCCGCCTGATAGCGACTCTTCAGTTCAGCCCCCAGAGCAACCGCGACCTCGGGCTGCAAGTGCTCGTTGGCACGCAGCGGCGGCAGGATTTCTCCCCCCAAGTAGCCTTTGTGGGCCTTTCCGCGCGGCACATGGTCTTCCGCAGACTCATCGCCCCAGAGCGTCCATTCGGGCCGGGGGTGACGCGCGAACAGCTCGAGATACGGCCCGGGCGAGCAACGCTCGATCAGGTCATACTGCTCATCCGGCTTCCGGGAGTGCTCGCGTTTCCTCGTCTCTATCATGTTGACCTGTGAGCGCCCTGGCGAGAGCGTCCGCATTGACCCCTTGACACCAAAGAGGAGAATTTCGGTCACGTTCCGAAAGTAGAAACCAACCCCTCGGCCGTCGGGTCCGCCGTCTTTGCGCCGCTTGGCCCATATGATGTTCGAGACATAGCGGAAGCCCCACGCCGACATAACATCGAGTCCTTCGGGCAGAAGGGCGTTGGGCACCCAGAGGTACAAGTGCGCGTTCCGTGCCGCGACCTCCTTCACAGGGAGCCCCTTGATCGTTTCGAGCGACATGGTCGAATAGCGGTCGAGTCGCCGATGTTCGGGCGCGACCTTCCCGGTACGGTTCGAAAACCGCCACGGCGGATCGGCCAGCACGGTCGAAAAGCCGCCAACCACTCGGGGCAGCGGCGCGGGATCCAATTCAGGACGAAGAGGTTCGGTCTGGGCGATGCTCATGGCCATCATGCTAGCGGCGAAAAAGATCTACGCAAAGATCTTTTTTCTGAAATTGGCCGTGACACAGGAATACCCAAGAACGCGCAATGCACGCCCGAAGAGCCGATGAGATATAGAAATCTGGAGCGGGCGAAGGGATTCGAACCCTCGACCCCAACCTTGGCAAGGTTGTGCTCTACCCCTGAGCTACGCCCGCTCTGGCGTTTGTCCGGCGGCCTGTCGATATCAGTTTCCTTCGGGAAACTGGAGCGGGCGAAGGGATTCGAACCCTCGACCCCAACCTTGGCAAGGTTGTGCTCTACCCCTGAGCTACGCCCGCTCTGGCGTCGGACGACGTAATCTGTGGCGTTTCAAAGGCCGCTGATCGCGTCGAGGCCGGCACTATACGCAGGCGCCCGATCTTTGCAAGCATGTTTTTCGGCGCCCGCAAGCGGTAGAACAGAGACATGCCGTTGACCGATTCAGAACTGCTCGCCCGCCTCGATGCCCTCGGCATCGCGCACCGCACCCACGACCATGCCCCGGCCCATACCGTCGAGGAGGCGCAGGCCTTGCGCGGCGCGCTTGTTGGCGGCCATGCCAAGAACCTGTTCCTGAAGGACAGGAAGGGCGGGTTCTGGCTGGTGGTCGCCGAGGAAAACACCCGCGTCGACCTGACCGCGCTGGAGAAATTCCTGCAGGCGCCGCGCCTGTCTTTCGGCGCGGCGGAAGCGATGACGGCCCTGCTAGGCGTTTCCCCGGGCTCGGTCACGCCGCTCGCCCTCGCCAACGAATCGGCCGCGCCGGTGCGACTCGTGCTCGACGAGGGCTTGATGGCCTTCGACCCATTGCATTTCCATCCGTTGCGCAACGACCGCACGACGGCGCTGCCCCGCGCCGATTTCCTGCGCTTCCTCGAGGCCGTCGGTCATCCGCCGCTGATGGCCGATCTGGCCGGCCTTGCCGCGGCACGGGCGGCGGCGCGGGCGGCGAAGGCGGACTGATCCCCCCTTGCGCCCGGGCACGCACCGCCCAATCTAGCAGGCCGATGCAAAAACCCGCGTGCCTTCGGCCGCGGGGACGCCTAAACATGAGCCCAACGGCTCGCCAAGAGCCATCGCGACGCAGGCAACGGAACAAAAGCATGGAAACCCTCATCGGACAGGGCCCCTCGGGCAGCGCCGGCCGGCCCGGCCCGGCCGCCGCCGATCTCATCAAGGACAGCGGCCTCGCCACCTTCCGGCAGGATGTCATCGACGCCTCGATGCAGGTCCCCGTCATCGTCGATTTCTGGGCCACCTGGTGCGGCCCTTGCCGCCAGCTCGGCCCGGCGCTGGAAAAGGCCGTGGTCGCGGCCGGCGGCGCCGTGCGCATGGTGAAGATCGACGTCGACAAGAACCCCGAGATCGCGCAGCAGATGCGCATCCAGTCGATCCCCGCGGTCTATGCCTTCTTCCAGGGTCAGCCGGTCGACGGTTTCACCGGTGCCGTGCCCGACAGCCAGGTGAAGACCTTCGTCGAGCGCCTCGCCAAGATGGGTGGCGGTGCCGGCTCGCCGGTCGAGGAGGCGCTGGAGGCGGCGCGCCAGGCCCTCGCCGAGGGGCAGGCGGATGAAGCCGAAGGCATCTTCGCCCATGTCCTGCAGATGGAAGAACAGAACGCCGCTGCCCTCGCCGGCCTCGCCAAGATCGCGGTCGCGCGCGGCGCCCTCGACGAGGCGGCGGAATTCCTCGCCGCCGTGCCCGAGGACAAGGAAGGCGACGCCGAGGTGGCCAGCGCCCGTTCCGCCCTCGCCCTCGCCGAGGAAGCGGCCAAGGTCGGCGACCTCGCCCCGCTCGCGGCCGCCGTCGCGGCCGATCCGGCCAATCACCAGGCGCGTTTCGACCTCGCGGTCGGCCTGCACGCCGCCGGCGACAATGCCGCCGCCCTCGACCATCTGCTGGAGATCGTGAAACGCGACCGCAAATGGAATGACGAAGCCGCGCGCAAGCAGCTGGTCAAGCTGTTCGAGGTGCTGGGCTTCGACGATCCGCTGGCGATCGACGGGCGCCGCCGCCTGTCGTCGATCCTCTTCGCCTGACGGGCCGCCGATGTCGGCCCGGGCCGGACTTGCCGGGATCGAGGAACTGCCCTCGACCCTGCCGATCTTCCCGCTGGCGGGGGCGCTGCTCCTGCCGCGCGGGCGCCTGCCGCTGAACATCTTCGAGCCGCGCTATCTCGCCATGGTGCGCGACGCGCTGGCCTCGGGCCGGACCATCGGCATGGTCCAGCCGCTCGACCCGGCGAGCCGGGAACACGAGCCGGCGGTCTATCCCGTCGGCTGCGCCGGGCGGATCACCGCCTTCACCGAGAATGAGGACGGCCGCTTCCAGATCACTCTGACCGGGATCAGCCGCTTCCGCATCAGGGAAGAACTCGCCCGCGTCACCCCCTATCGCAAGGTGGTCGCGGATTACACCGAATTCGCCGACGATCTGGAACCGCCGCCCCATGCGGGCGATGTGAACCGTAACCGCCTCGCCCCGGCGCTGCGCTCCTATCTCGAGCTGCATGGCCTCTCGGCCGACTGGCAGGCGATCGAGAAGGCGCCGGCGGAAAGCCTGATCAACGCCCTCGCCATGATCTGCCCCTTCACCCCGCCCGAGAAACAGGCCCTGCTCGAGGCGCGGGACATCGCCGACCGGGCGGACATGATGATCGCCCTGCTCGAAATGGCGGTGGCGGCCCCGCCGGGTGCCCCCGAAACCAAGCTGCAATAGAGACGACCATGACCGAAGCCCCGAGCAAGCCCGCCAACGGCGGCGCCGTCGATCCCAAGCTGCTGGAAATCCTGGTCTGTCCGGCCTCGCGCCAGCCCCTGCGCTACGACCGCGAGAAGGGCGAGCTGGTCTCCGAGGCCGCCCGCCTCGCCTATCCGATCCGCGACGGCATTCCGATCATGCTGATCGAGGAAGCCCGCTCGCTCGACGACGGCGCGACCGCATGAGCCCCTGGCCGGTCGAGATTCGCCTGCGCCGCGCCGAAAGGGCGCTGGAAATCGACTGGGACGATGGCCGCAAGGATGTCGTCCCGGCCGAGCTGCTGCGGGTCGAAAGCCCCTCGGCCGAGGTCCAGGGCCATGGCCCCGCGACCAAGAAGCTGGTCGCCGGCAAACGCAACGTCAGCCTCATCGGGGCGGAGCCGGTCGGCAATTACGCCGTCCGCCTGATCTTCGACGACGGCCACGACAGCGGCCTCTTCACCTGGGAGACGCTGCGCCGCTTCGGCGAAACCAAGGCGGAAATGTTCACCGCCTATCTCGAAGCCCTGCACGACGCCGGCCTGTCGCGGTAAGTCGCGCTTCC
This sequence comes from Zavarzinia aquatilis, assembly GCF_003173035.1. Lineage (GTDB taxonomy): Bacteria > Pseudomonadota > Alphaproteobacteria > Zavarziniales > Zavarziniaceae > Zavarzinia > Zavarzinia aquatilis. The sequence goes on along the minus strand of NZ_QGLE01000008.1, from coordinate 176,187 downwards.
CCATCGTCACTCCGGCGCAGGCCGGGATCTGGTGCGGGCAAGGACGCCCCACCGTCGCAAGACCCCGGCTTCGCCGGGGTGACGGGGGAGATAAGCCGTCACCCCGGACCCAGCGCCAGCCGCAATTGCCGCGCCTCATCGCCCTCGCCATCGGTCAGCGCGGCAAGGCCGACGCCCAGCAGGCGGATACCGGCCTCGACCGGCAGGCTGTGCAGGAACAGCTCCATCGCGATGGCCTGAAGCTCGGCGGCGCCCCCGACCGGATCGCGCAGGGTTCGGCTGCGGGTCACATCGTTGAAGCGGGGATCGCGCACCTTGATGGTCACCGTGCGCCCGCTGTAGCCATGACGGGCGCAGTGGCGCCAGACCTTGTCGGCAAGCTCGCCCAAAGCGGCCTCGACCGCGGGAAGGCTGGTCAGGTCATTGTCATAGGTCGTCTCGGCGCTGATCGACTTGCGCTCGCGGTCGGGCTCGACCCGGCGGTGGTCGATGCCCCGGGAAATCCCGTGATAATGCCGGCCCGCCTTGCCGAAATGGCTTTCCAGAAAGGCGAGGTCACGGGCGCGCAAATCCGCCCCGGTCAGGATGCCGAGGCTGTTCATGCGCGCCGTCGTCGCGGGGCCGATGCCGTGAAAACGGCCGACCGGCAGGCTCTCGACAAAACCGGGCCCCATCGCAGGCGTAATGACGAAAAGCCCGTCGGGCTTCCTGTAGTCGGAAGCGAGCTTGGCCAGAAATTTGTTGTAGGACACCCCGGCCGAGGCGGTCAGGCCGGTTTCCGCCTTGATCTCGGCGCGGATCGCCTCGGCGATCGCGGTGGCCGAGGCGATGCCCGGGATATTCTCGGTCACGTCCAGATAGGCTTCGTCGAGCGACAAAGGCTCGATCAGCGGGGTATAGCGGGCGAAGATCGCCCTGATCTGCGCCGAGACGGCACGGTAGACATCGAAGCGCGGCCGGACGAAAACGAGGTCCGGACATTTGCGCAGCGCGGTGACCGACGGCATGGCCGAGCGAACGCCGAATCGCCGCGCCTCGTAGCTGGCGGCGGCGACGACGCCGCGCGCCCGCGCCCCACCCACGGCGACGGGCAGGCCGCGCAGTTCAGGGTTGTCCCGCTGCTCGACCGAGGCGTAGAAGGCATCCATGTCGATGTGGATGATCTTGCGGATCGGGGGCGGTTGCTGATCTTCGCCGGTCACGCGCCGACTCCGGTTTCCCAGGTCCGAGGTTCTAGCAAAGCCTTGACCTGGAACAAAGCGCGAATACATCAAGGCATCACTCTGTCGGCGATGAAGGGGGCTTCAGCAATCCCATGGAACGCAAGACGCAGATCAATCTCTGGTACGTCCTCCTCGCGGTCTTCGGCATCTTCATGCTGCGCGATCTCTGGGTGCAGAGCCAGACGGTGGCGCCCATTCCCTACAGCCGCTTCGAGCAGCTGCTGGACGAGGGCAAGCTGCGCGACCTTGTCATCGGCAAGGATTACATCAGGGGCGAGTTCACCGCGCCCGAGGGCAAGAAGACCAGTTTCGTGACCACGAGGGTCGAGCCGGAGCTGGCCGAGAAGCTGCGCGCCAAGGGCATCGAATATTCCGGCGCGGCCGACGACAACTGGCTGAGCAATATCCTGTCCTGGGTGCTGCCGGCCCTGATGTTCGGCTTCCTGTGGTTCTTCGTCATCCGCCGCTTCGCCGAGAAACAGGGCATGGGCGGGATGATGGCCATCGGCAAGAGCAAGGCGAAGATCTATGTCGTCGCCGATACCAAGGTAACCTTCGACGATGTCGCCGGGGTCGACGAGGCCAAGGAAGAATTGCAGGAAGTGGTCGACTTCCTGAAGGCGCCGGCCGAACACGGCCGCCTCGGCGCCCATGTGCCCAAGGGCGTGTTGCTGGTCGGCCCGCCGGGTACCGGCAAGACCCTGCTGGCCCGTGCCGTGGCCGGCGAAGCGGGCGTGCCCTTCTTCTCGATCTCCGGTTCCGAATTCGTCGAGATGTTCGTCGGCGTCGGCGCCGCGCGGGTGCGCGACCTGTTCGAGCAGGCAAGGGCGAAAGCCCCGGCCATCATCTTCATCGACGAATTGGATGCCCTCGGCCGGGCGCGCGGCGCCGCCAGCCAGATCGGCGGCCACGACGAGCAGGAGCAGACGCTGAACCAGCTCCTCTCCGAACTCGACGGTTTCGATCCCAGCTCGGGCCTCGTGCTGCTGGCCGCGACCAACCGGCCGGAAATCCTCGACCCCGCCCTGCTGCGCGCCGGCCGTTTCGACCGGCAGATCCTGGTCGACCGGCCGGACCGGGCGGGTCGGGTGCAGATCCTCGCCGTGCACCTGAAGAAGATCCGCCTCGCCGATGACGTCGACCGCGAGACCATCGCCCAGCTCACCCCCGGCTTCTCGGGCGCCGATCTCGCCAATCTCGTCAACGAGGCGGCCCTGCTGGCGACACGGCGAAAGGCGGCTTCGGTCAGTCTCGACGATTTCACCCGGGCGGTGGAGCGGATCGTCGCCGGTCTCGAAAAGAAGAACCGCCTGCTGAACCCGAAGGAGCGCGAGGTCGTCGCCCATCACGAGATGGGCCATGCCCTGACCGCCCTCGCCCTGCCCGGGGTCGACGCCGTGCACAAGGTCTCGATCATCCCGCGCGGCATCGGCGCCCTCGGTTACACCATCCAGCGCCCGACCGAAGACCGCTACCTGATGACGCGGGAAGAGCTGGAGAACAAGATCGCCGTCCTCCTCGGCGGAAGGGCGGCGGAAGTGCTTTGCTTCGGCCATCTGTCGACCGGCGCGGCCGACGATCTTGCCAAGGCGACGGATATCGCCCGCTCCATGGTCACGCGCTATGGCATGGACGAGACGCTGGGTCAGGTCTCCTACGACAGCGACCGGCCGGGTTTCCTCGGCCAGGGCGGGCAGAGCCTGTTCGACCGCCGCTACAGCGAGGCGACGGCGGCGCGGATCGACCTTGCGGTGAAGGCGACCATCGACGGCGCCTTCGCCCGCACCCTTGCGATCCTGACCGACAATCGCGACATACTGGAAAAGGGCGCCGAAACGCTGCTGGCGCGCGAGACCCTGGACGAGGCGGCGCTGACCGGCCTCGCTCGCGACCTGCGCCGTCCGGCGCCCGCCCCTGTAATTCATGAGGTCCGAGTTTGAGTGACGATCCCTACAAACTGCTGGGCGTCGCGCGGGATGCCTCGCCCGATGCCATCCGCAAGGCCTATCGCAAGCTGGCGAAGGAGTTGCATCCCGATCTGCACCCCGGCGACAAGGCGGCGGAAGATCGCTTCAAGGCGGTTTCCGCCGCCCACAGCCTGTTGAGCGATGCCGAGAAGCGCGCGCGCTTCGACCGGGGCGAGATCGACGCCAGCGGTCAGGAACGGCCGCCCGAACATCCCTCGTACCGCCATTACGCCGAGGCCGATCCGACCGGGCGCTACACATCGCACGGCGCCTATGGCGACTTCGAGGATGTCTCGGACATCTTCTCCGGCCTGTTCGGTCAGCAGGGCGCGGGGCGCCGGGGCTTCGCCGCCCGGGGCGGCGACCTGCGTTTCCATCTCGAGGTCGATTTCCTCGACGCCGCCAACGGCGCGACGAAGCGCATCACCCTGCCCGAGGGCGGCCCCCTCGACCTTGCCATTCCGGCGGGGGCGAAGGACGGCACCGTGTTGCGCCTGAAGGGCAAGGGCGCCCCGGGTCTCGGCGGCGGGCCGGCCGGCGATGCCCTGGTCGAGCTGACCGTGCGCCCCCATCCCGTTTTCCGGCGGGATGGCGACGATATCCTGCTGGACCTGCCGATCGGCCTCGACGAGGCGGTGCTGGGCGCCAAGGTCGAAGTGCCGACCCTGACCGGCAGGGTGAAGATGTCAGTGCCGAAGGGCGCCCATTCGGGCGATGTGCTGCGCCTGAAGGGCAAGGGCATCAAGCCGGCGGGCGATCAGCGCGTGACGCTGAAGATCGTCCTGCCCGAGGTGCCCGATCCCGCCCTCGAAGCCCTGATGCGTGAGTGGCAGGCGAAAGGCAAACCCGATCCCCGCGCCGCCCTGTGGAAGGTGATGCCGTGACCCGTTACACCGAAACCCAGGTCGTCGCCGCCGCCGGCCTGACCCTGACCGAGTTGCGCACCTATGTCGCCGAAGGCTGGGTCCTGCCCCGCGACGACGAAGCCGATCCCGCCTTCGACGAGTTCGATCTCGCCCGCATCCGTCTGGTCTGCCAGCTGCGCGGCGAACTCGACCTCGATCCCGGGGCGCTGCCCGTCGTGCTGTCGCTGCTCGACCAGATTCATGGCCTGCGCCGTCAGATGCGGCTGCTCGCCACGGCCATCGCGGCGGAGCCCGAAGACGTCCGCCGCCGGATCGAAAGCGCGATCAGAACCGTGACCGGCTGATCACGGCGCCGCCGCGGCCGCGGCCGCCGGCACCACGGAAGCGGCGCCCGTGTAACGGTCGATGTTCTGGCGCATCAGGCGCAGGGCATTGTCGTAATTCGCCTTGTCCTCGGGCCTGATATCCATGGCGACGACGCGGGTCGGCTTCACGCCGCTCTGCCGCGCCGGGAAGAAGCGCCGGGTCTCGGTCGTGCCCGCCGCCGCCGTTTCGGTCGCGACAGCAGCCCCGGCATCGGCGAGTTTGGCCTCGGCCTCGGGCTTGCCGCCCATCGAGCGGATCAGCGTATCGAAAGCCGCCGTGCTCAGTTGCGGCGCGCCGCTGGCGGCGGCTGCCGGTGCGGGAGATGCCGCGCTGGCGAGTGTCGCCTCGGCCGGCTTGGCCGCGACAGTCGTGGCCGCGGCGGCCGGCGCCGTCGTCGCCTCGGCGATCAACCCGCCCGGCCCCGTGCCGGCCGAGGCCAGCGCCGTGGCTTCCCCGCCCGATTCGAGACCGAGGGCACGCATGGCCAGGGTTTCGGGCGGCGCCCCTTCGGCCTGTTCGATGATCGCGCCGACCATGGCGACGCCAGCGCCGATCGGCCCGCCATACAGCGCGCCGCCGACAATGCGGGCGGACGGGCTGATGGTATCGCCGGTCACGCTGCGATAGAGGGTGGAGACCAGGGGGATATGCTGCAGGGGATTGATCACGTCGAGCACCTCGCCGAAGGTCAGGTCAGGGTCACCCGGTTTCGAGGAGCCGAAGAAATCGGCCTGCGCCGCGCCAATCTCGCCGCGCTTGCCCGGCAACAGACGGGGCAGCCGCGCGGTCTCGCGGGCATTCGTCTCGGTCGTGGTCGGCGCAACGGCTGTCATGGTGGGCTCCTCCCGGTCGACGGGGACGGTGCAAGCCCCATGCCAGCGGAAAACCCAGTCAAATCAGCGAAATTCGGGGGGCAAAGACGGCACCCGGCAGCTTCTGCCGGGCGAAAACGTCACAGCAGATGACCGCTCTTGGCCTTTTTGGTCGCGAGATAGAATTCATTATGGTTGTTGGCGGGGAAGGCGTGGGGCACCCGTTCGACCACATTGATGCCGCTGGCCTTCAGGCCGGCGACCTTCTCGGGATTATTGGTCAGCAGCCGGACCGCGTCGAAGCCGAGCAGCCGCAGCATTTCCGCCGCCGGACGGAAGATGCGCTCGTCCGGATCGAAGCCGAGGCGCTCGTTGGCCTCGACCGTGTCGAAGCCCTGATCCTGCAGGCGGTAGGCCTTCAGCTTGTTCATGAGGCCGATGCCCCGCCCCTCCTGCGCGAGATAGAGGAGGACGCCGCCGCCGGCCTCCGCGATGGTGCGGATCGCGCCGCGCAGCTGCTCGCCGCAATCGCAGCGCAGCGAACCCAGCAGGTCGCCGGTAAAGCATTCGGAATGCAGCCGGCCCAGCACCGGCTCACGCCGGGAAGGATCGCCGATCAGGATCGCCAGATGCTCGATCCCGCCGTCTGCCGGGCGGAAACCGATGATGCGCGCCGCCTCGGCATCGGCCAGCGGCACCCGCGCGTCGGAGACGATGCGCAGGCCCCGCGCCGCCATATCGTCATAGCCGGTGATCGCCGAAGCCGGCACCTCGAGCAACCCGTCGTCGGTCGACGCGGCCTCGACGACAAGGGCGGCGGGCAGCAATCGGGCGAGTTTCATCAGCTTCACCGCGGCGAATTCCGCCGCCAGCGGCGCCCGCCGCAGGATCGAGAACGGCCCGCGCAAGGGATGGTCGAGATCGACGGTCGGATCGGCCAGCGAGGCGATGGTCGCGGCGTCGAGCTGGCCCGCCAGCGGCAGGGCGACGGGATCGCCGATCAGCGGCCGCAGCTTCAGGGTCGCGGCGCGGCGATTGGTCAGCAGGAGGCGCGCGTCGGCGCCCGAAAAACCGGCGAGCCGGTCGGGCGTCGCATATTCCGCGGCGGAAATGCGCAGGCGCTGGCCGGCATCGTCGGTGACGACGACATCGAGACCGCGGCGCAATTCGGAGACGGCGCGGTCGACGACCACGAGGGCGGAGACGGGGGCGGAACCGAAGGGCGAAGACATGGCGCGCAGTCTAAGCACAAGTCGGGCGCCGATGCAGCCTGCGATACGCGACGCCGCGTCATGCCTCGCTTGCAGCGACGGACGGGCCGCCGCAGAATCGCAGGGCATGACGAATCGCCCGCGTAACAAGGCCCCCGCCCCCCGCATCCTCGTCGCCGTCGCCGACGAGGTGCTGGCGCGCGCCCTCGCCGATCCGCTGGAGGATGCCGGCTTCGCGGTCACCCGCCTTGCCGGCCTCGCCGAGGTCGCCTCGGCGACGGCCGATCTCGTCGTCGTTGACCGGGCGGCCAGTCCGGATGGCGCCGACGCGGTGCTGGCGGCGTCGGGCTGCGCCTTGCCCATTGTCGCGCTGGCCGCCGCCGACGATGCGCGGGCCCCGGCCGGCGCGGGCGGTCAGGTCACGATTTTGCGAAAGCCGCTGCGGGTTCAGGCCCTGGTCGAGGGGGTGCGCGCCGGTCTCGCCGCCGGCTCGGGCGCCCTGCACATCGGGCCGTGCCGGCTCTTCGCCTCGTCCCGCACCCTCATAGGCGCGGGCGGCGAGACCGTGCGCCTGACCGACAAGGAAACCCAGATCCTGACCCGCCTCGCCGCCGCCATCGGCCGGGTGGTGCCGCGCGACATCCTGCTGGCCGAGGTCTGGGGCTATGGCGCCGCCATCGCGACCCATACGATCGAAACCCATGTCTATCGCCTGCGCCGCAAGCTCGCCCAGGCGGTCGCCGGGGGCGCCAGCCTCATCCGCGCGGAAGGTGGCGGCTACCTCCTCGCCGCCGCGCCCTGAGGGGTGGCCGGCCCGGCCATGAGCGCCGGGCGGGGCCGGGGCGACAGGCTGCGCCTTGACAGTCGGCCTGCATCCGCCGAAGTTGCCCGCCCAACCTTCGGATCGGAGACCACTATCATGTCGGTATCGCTGACCCTGCCGGACGGCAGCCTGCGCTCCTATCCGGGGCCGGTCAGTGGCACTACCCTCGCCGCCGACATCGGCCCCGGTCTCGCCAAGGCCGCGCTCGCCATGCGCGTCGACGGCCTTCTGGTCGATCTCGCCCATGTGATCGAGCGGGACGCCAAGGTCGACATCGTCACCCGCAAGTCGGACGACGCGCTCGACCTGCTGCGCCACGACTGCGCGCATATCATGGCCGAGGCGGTGCAGGAACTGTTCCCCGGCACCCAGGTCACCATCGGCCCGTCGATCGAGAACGGCTTCTATTACGACTTCGCCCGGGGCGAGCCCTTCACCACCGCCGACCTCGAGGTGATCGAGAAGCGGATGCACGAGATCGTCGACCGCAACGAGGCGATCGCGCGCGAAGTCTGGGACCGCGACGAGGCGGCCGATTTCTTCCTGAACAAGGGCGAGATCTACAAGGCCGAGATCATCCGCGACATCCCGGCGGGCGAGAAGATCAGCCTCTACCGTCAGGGCGATTTCATCGACCTGTGCCGCGGCCCCCACCTGCCCGCGACGGGCAAGCTCGGCCATGGCTTCAAGCTGATGAAGGTCGCGGGCGCCTATTGGCGCGGCGATCATCGCAACGCCATGCTCCAGCGCATCTACGGCACCTGCTGGCGCGACGAGAAGGAGCTGAAGGAGTATCTCTTCCGGCTCGAGGAAGCGGAGCGCCGCGACCACCGCAAGCTGGGCCGCGAGATGGACCTGTTCCACCTGCAGGAAGAAGCCGCCGGCTCCATCTTCTGGCACACCAAGGGCTGGACCCTGTACCGCGTGCTGGAAAACTACATCCGCCGCAAGATCGACGCCGACGGTTACGAGGAAGTACGGACGCCGCAGCTGGTCGACAGTTCGCTCTACATCGCTTCCGGTCACTGGGAGATGTATGGCGACAACATGCTGAAAGTCCCCGTGGACGAGGGCAAGCGCATGTTCGGCGTGAAGCCGATGAACTGCCCCGGCCACGTCCAGATCTTCAAGCAGGGCCTCGTTTCCTACCGCGACCTGCCGATCCGCATGGCGGAGTTCGGCTGCTGCCATCGCAACGAGCCCTCGGGCGCGCTGCACGGCATCATGCGCGTGCGCCAGTTCGTGCAGGACGACGCCCATATCTTCTGCACCGCCGAGCAGGTGGTCGAGGAGACCAAGAAGTTCTGCCGCCTGCTGGAATCGGTCTATGCCGACCTCGGCTTCAGCGATTTCAAGGTGATCCTGGCGACGCGCCCCGAAAAGCGCATCGGCACCGAGGCGGAATGGGACAAGAACGAGGGCGATCTCGCCGCCGCGATTTCCGCCGCCGGCCTGTCCTATGAAGTCTCTGAAGGCGACGGCGCCTTCTATGGCCCGAAGATCGAATTCCACCTGCGCGATGCCATCGGCCGCACCTGGCAGTGCGGCACCCATCAGCTCGACAGCCTGCTGCCCCAGCGCCTCGATGCGAGCTATATCGCCGCCGACGGCTCGAAGCAGCGCCCCGTCATGCTGCACCGGGCGATCCTCGGCAGTCTCGAGCGTTTCATCGGCATCCTGATCGAGCATTACGCCGGTCACCTGCCGCTGTGGCTGGCGCCCACCCAGGTCGTGGTCGCGACCATCACCTCGGACGCCGACGATTACGCGGTCGAGGTCGCCCGGCTCCTGAAGGAGCAGGGCCTCCGGGTCGAGACGGACCTGCGCAACGAGAAGATCAACCTGAAAGTGCGCGAGCATTCGCTGGCCAAGGCGCCCTATATGCTCGTCCTCGGCCGCCGCGAGGCGGAGAACCGTCAGGTCGCGCTGCGCAAGCTGCACGGCGGCGAGCAGACGGTGATTGACCTCGCCGAAGCCCTGACCCGCCTCGCCGGGGAAGCCCTGCCCCCCGCCTGACCGGAAGACAGACCGTGGCCAGCCCCCCGCATGTCGTCGATGTGATTCCGTTCAAGGAACGCTATTCCGTGACGACGGCGGGGGCGATCGCCCTCTGCGTCGATCAGCTGGCCGGGGTCTCGAAGGCACGGACAACGGTCTTCGGCACCGCGGTCGCCGACCCCTTGCAGACTGCCCGGCTCCAATCGGTGCGGCCCTTCTTCTTCACCACCCGCCTCGCCGCCGCCTATGTCATGGGCTGGGAGGCGCTGTTCTATTTCGAGGGCGTGCGCCGGGCCCTGCGCGCGGCCAGACCCGACGTCATCCAGGTCCACAACCGGCCCCTGCTCGCGGTCATGCTGCAGAAGGAATTCCCGGATATTCCGGTGTTCCTGTTCCTGCACAACGATCCGATGTCGATGAAGGAATTGCGGCCGCCCAAGAATATCGGCGGCAGCCTGCATCGCCTCGCCGGCATCGTCGCCCTGTCCGACTGGATCGAGCAGCGGCTCTACGAGGCGGCGCCGGCCGTGCCGCGCGACCTCGTCCACCGCATTCCCAATGTCGTCGACTGCGCGGCCGCGGCCGAGACGGACGAGGCGATCCTCGCCGCCAAGGAGAGGGTCGCCCTTTTCGTCGGGCGCATCAACGGCGGCAAGGGCGCGGCCGCCTTCGCCGAGGCGGCGGCCCGCGTGTTGCCCGATTTCCCCGACTGGAAGGCGGTCGCCATCGGCGCGTTCCAGATCGGCACGACGGATTGCAGCCATCCGAGCGATTATCAGCGCAGCTTCCTCGCCGCCGTCGCCAGCCATCCGAACATCGCCTTCCTCGGCCCCCGGCCGTTCCCCGAGACGATGGACTGGATGCGCCGCGCCGCCATTCTCGCCATCCCCTCGCGCCATGCCGAAGCCTTCGCCCGGGTCGCGGTCGAGGGCATGATGAATGGCGATGCGCTGATCGTGTGCAAGAAGGGCGGCGCCCTGCCCGAGGTCGCGCCGGAAGCCTCGGGCGCGCTGCACATCGAGGATGCGACGGTGGACGAGATCGCCGACGCCCTGCGCCGGCTGATGGCGGACGACCAGGATCGCCTCGCCCGGGCGCGGCAGGGCCGGGCCTATGCCGCCAGCCACTACGCCCCCGCCGCCGTCGCCGCCATGATCGAAGCCATGTACGCGGCCGGCAAGGCCGCCCTGACGGCGAAACACTAAGGTCCACTCTTAATCGTCATCCCGGCGAAGGCCGGGGTCTTTCGACGAGAGAGGCGCCCTTAACGGCCAAAGATCCCGGCCTGCGCCGGGATGACGGCCTGGAAAAATACCCCGTCAGCGCCCGGCTTCGCGCGCGCGGCGTTCCTCGATCCTGATCGCCTCATACATCTTGGCGTCGCGCAGCCAGCGGCCATAGGCGGCGGACGCGGCGATGATCAGGCCATAGGTTCCGGCCCGGCACAGGCCGCGCAGAATGTAGTGCTTGAAGAAATAGAACGGCAGCGCGCACCAGATACGGAACAGCAGCTTGCCCTTGGTCTTCCGCTTGCCGTCGCGCGCGCCCATGGTGCTGTAGCCGTTCAGCTTGGCGACGACATGGGCGATGTCGCGAAAGGCATAATGCATCAGCGTGGCGCGCAGCCGGCCAACCCTGGTGCCCGCCGGCAGCTCCAGCTGGTCCCAGACCTTGTGCCCCGGCATCGAGAAACGGCGCCGGTCGTAGAGCTTGCGCCGGAAGGCGTGGTCGAAATCGTACCAGGGCTCGCCCACCGGCGGCACGCAGGTCAGGTCGATCTCGTAGACGCCGAGGGGTGGCTCCCCCGTCGCGAACAGCGCCGCGATCTCGGCCGCGAGTTCGGGCGTGACCACTTCGTCGGCATCGAGGTCCAGCACCCAGTCATGGCTGCAGGCGGCCTCGCCGAATTGCTTCTGGAAGCCGTTGCCCGGCCAGGGGTTGACCACGACGCGGGCGCCCGCCGCCTCCGCGAGGGCCGCGGTGCGGTCGGTCGAGCCCGAATCGACCACGACGACCTCGGCGGCGACCCGGCGCGCGGCGCGCACCACGGCCTCGATGTTGCGCTCTTCGTTCAGTGTGCGAATATAGCACGACAAGGGCGGGACAGCCTTGGGGCCGTCCTTGTCGTTCGTCTTGCTCATGCGATTACCGCCTCTCTGGACATGGCGACTTTCAGGACAGTTCGGCGAGCCTGTCAAGCCGGCGCCTTGCGAGCCGGCCGGGACATTGAATGCCTTCCCTGATCAATGCAACCAGCGAGGCGACCGGCGGATCGCCGCCCTCCCCTGCCGAAGCGCCGCGCTTTCTCGTCGTCGATCATTACAAGGCCGGGGATCGCGACAATGCGATCGGCCTTGCCTCGGCCCTGGCCGGAACCGGCGGGGGCGAGATCGTCATGGTCAGGGGCCACCTGCGCCTTGCCGCCCTCACCCTTCTGCTCAATCCCTGGCTGCGCTGGTGCCGGCGCCGGAAGGCCGCGCCGGGCCTCGGCCGCCGGCTGTGGCCCCTGCTGTTCACCGGCGAGGCGCCGCCGCCGGACCGCGTCGCCGCCGTCGTCTCCACCCTTGGCCGGGGCGAGGCGGTGGGGGCCTTCATCGCCGCCCTGTGGGGTGTGCCGGCGATCCATCTGGGCACGCCGAAGCGGATGGACCGCGGCTTTTTCGCCGCCGTTGTCGCCCATCAGGGCCATGTCGTCGCGCCCGGCGAAATCGGCCTGCCCATCGCCTCGACGCGGCTGCTGCGCGCGGGCCTGCCGGCGCCCACGCCGGGCGACGGCCGACGCCGCCTGCTGTTCCTCCTTGGCGGGGACAGCGACGAGATCCGCTATGCGGACGACTATTGGCGCGACCTCGGCGCGCTGATCGAGCGCGCCGCCGGCAACCCGGCCAGCAGCATCACGGTGCTGACCGCGCCCCGCACCCCGCGCCGGGTGGTCGACGACCTGCGCCGGCGGCTGGCCGACATGCCGGTGCGCCTGCTCGTCTTCGGCGAGCCTGCGGCAAAGGATCGCTATGTCCGGGAAATCGTCGACGCCGACACGGTGATCACCACCGCCGAAAGCGTCTCCATGATCTCGGACGCGATCAACGCGGGAAAGCCGGTTTTCATCCTCATGGGCACCCAGGTTCCCTGGTCGCCGCGCATCGCCAGCTTTCTTTTGCAGCAGACCAAACAGCGCCGCATCTCGTTGTTCGACCTTCACCCCGCTGCCCCACCCGATTTCCCGGACGAGGCCCTGATACCGTCGGACCATTGCTGGTCGGTCGAGTTTCTGGCGGCCGTCCGCGGCGCCGGACTGTTCCGCGACACCTCGCCCCAAGGCCCCGACCGGGCCTGATTTCGGCCGTCGCGGCGACCGCCCGCCCGGAAGTCCACGGCCGCCCTCGCACTGGCAACTTGCGGCGGAGCTTGGTAAGTTCCCGGCCGAAGGGTGTTCGCGGCCGGGCCCCTGGCGTGCCCGCCGCCGACCGCACCTCTTGATCCGAAGAGAAGCCGAAATGAGTCCAGCGCCCGTCGCCCAGAGTTCCTTCCGCAGCCCGCGCCGCTACCGCACCCTGCGCTTTCGGCTGACGGGCAAGAAGCCGGACCGGATCGCGGGCTGGCGCGAACGTCCGGTCTCCGTGAAGCTGCCGCCGGTCGCCGGGGTCACGCCGAACGGCAAGCCGACGGTGCACATCTTCCTCGGCACCGAGCCGGAGCAATACCGGGCGGAGCGCGTCTTTGTCTGGTCGGTGGTGAAGAACCGCGATCCGGCGCGCGCCTATGAAATCCACCTGATGAAGGATCTCGCGGGCTTCGACCGCAACAACTGGTGGACCGGCTTCACCAGCTATCGCTATGCCATTCCCGATCTGGCCGGGCGAACCGGGCGCGCGATCTACAATGACGTCGACCAGATCTATTTCGCCGATCCGGGCGAATTGTTCGACATCGACATGAAGGGCGCGGCCGCCCTCGCGATCAGCGACGAGGAAAGCTCGGTCATGCTGATCGACTGCGCCGGTCTGTCGGCCGTCTGGCACGAGGAAGAGGCCCACCGCATCCACAGCAGCACCCATTTCCAGAAGGTCGCGGCGCAGGCCGGTCTGTGGGGCACCATGCCGTCCGGCTGGAACGCCCGCGATTTCGAATATGTCGACGGCGAGTCGATGCTGCTGCATTTCACCACCCTCTACAAGCAGCCCTGGCACCCCTTCCCCGAGCTGTTCAAATACCAGCACAACGATCAGGGCCGTTACTGGCTGGCGCTCGAGCGCGAGGCGGACGAGGCGGGATTCACCGTCTTCACCGCGACGTCCCCCAGCCCCGATTTCGAGGCCCTGCGCGGCGCCAATGCCCCGGCCGAGGCGAAGCCGCTGATGGATGCCGGCACCGTCGCCCGGCATGACCGCCGCGCCCGCCGCCTCGCCGGCAGCGCCGGTGCGGGCAGCCTGAAAAACGCCGCTGAAGTCTTCCCGGGCGTGTTCCGGGGCGATGCCACGCGGGGTCAGGGCGCGGACGGCATCCTCGCCATCGACTTCCTCGACCGCCTGCCCGAGGACGATATTCCCTGGGTCCTGGCCGGCCTGCTGCAATCGGCCGGGAAGTTCGTCTATATCGGCGTGACCGCCGCCGCCCCGGTGACCGTGCCCGGTCAGGCGCTGACCGCCGGTCAGCCCAGGCTGTCGGCCAAATGGTGGCGCGGTCAGGTCGAGATCGCCTGCCGTTGCCGGCCGGGCGTTCGCGTCGCCCTCGTCGTCGAGGAAGCGGCGGGGCCGCTGCGTCAGCTGTTGCCGGAAACGGTGCATATGTTCGGCGAGGGATCGGGCCGGGCCTGAAGCGGTGACCGTCATCCCTCCGCCGCGCATCGCCTGGTGGGCGCAGCGCGTCGACAACAACATCGCCAGTATCCGCCTGCGCTGCAGCCTGATCATCGAGGCGCTGCGGGCCAAGGGCATGAATGCCGGCTTCTATCGCAAGCAGGACCCGGCACCGGCGGTGCTGATCCTGTCGAAGCTCTATGATCGGGCATCCGTCGCCCATGCGCTGGAGCTGAGGCGCCAGCACGGCACCACGGTCCTCCTCGACCTGTGCGACAATCATTTCCACAATCCGAAGCAGCTGCAGAAACTGGCCGGGCGCGACGCCGAACTGCGCGATGCCGTCGCCAGCGTCGACGGCGTCATCGTCTCGACGGAAAAGATGGGCGAGATCGTCGCCGAGAATTGCGACAAGCCACCGCCCATCCATGTCGCGGGCGACGCGCTGGACGATCCGCTCGACCTCGGCCCGCTGCTCACCTTCGAGCGACTGAAGGCGGAAATCGCCCTCGGCCGCCTGCGCCGCGCGCTGGCGCGGGACGGCAAGGTGGTGCGCCTCGTCTGGTTCGGCAATCACGGCGTCTCCTACGCCGAGGGCGGCATGACCGACCTTGCGCGGATCAGGCCGGCGATCGAGGCGCTGGCGCGCAAAGTGCCGCTGACCCTGACGGTGATCAGCAACAACAGGAAGAAATACGCGGACGTGGTTTCGGGCTGGTCCATACCGACCCATTACCTGCGCTGGCACCGGGCGACCATCGGCCGGGCGCTGGAGCTGCACGACATCAGCGTGATTCCGGTCGCGCTCAACCCGTTCACCGTCGTCAAATCCAACAATCGCATGGTGACCTCGATCGCCCATGGCCTTGCCGTCGTCGCCGATCCCCTGCCCAGCTACCTGCCCTTCGCGGGCGTCAGCGTCATCGGCGACTGGGGGCCGCGCTTCGAGACCCTTGTAACGGACGCGGGCGCAAGGCATCACATGGCCGAAGCGGCGAAACACTTCGTCGCCACGCATTATTCGACCGAGATCGTGGCCGACGCCTGGGCGGCCGCCATACGCGCCGCCTTCGGCCGTGCGATTTCGGCGCAGGACGATATCGCCGGTCCGTGATCCGGGCCGACTTGAGGGGAAAGATGGAACAGGGTCTGGAATCGCTCGATCGCTGCCCGCATTGCGGGTCGCCCGATCTCGTCGAATGGCTGCGGTCGTTCGACCATTTCGGCCTGCGGCCGGGCCGCCCCTTCCTCTATATGGAATGCCGGCCCTGCAAGCTCCGCTTCCTCGCCACAAGGCCGAACGAGGCCGAGTCCGGCGCCTATTACACCGCGGATTACGAACCCTATCAGTCCTACAACAAGAACCAGGGCGGCTTCGGCACCTGGTGGGTGCGGCGCATGGCCGACCTCGCCGAAAGCGCCCGCGTCACCCGCGCCATCAGTTCGCGCTACAAGGCCGCGTTCCGGCGCAAGGCCGCCGTGCTCGACTACGGCTGCGGCTCGGCCTCCTTCCTGAACAAGGCGCGCAAGCGCGGCGCGCGCAAGACCATCGGCATGGATTTCGCCGACACGCCGCTGCAGACCGTGACCGCCGCCGGTCACATTGGCCTGCGCGCCAATGACGAGGGTTTCGCCCGGATCGAGGACGGCTCCCTCGACCTCGTGCGCATCAATCACGTGGTCGAACACCTGTACCACCCGGTCGAGACGCTGGAGAAAATCGCGCGCAAGATGGCGATCGGCGGCGTCCTCAACATCGCCGTGCCCTATGCCCATGGCGGCACCGCCGAACAGTTCGGCGAGAACTGGCTGGGGCTGCAGGCGCCCGTCCATGTGATCTTCTACGACAAGCCGCATTTCCGCGAGATTCTGGACCGCCTCGGCTTCGGCGAGATCGAGATTTTCGACGAGGCGAAGCTGATCGACATGCTGCGCTCGAATCGGATCGTCGCCGACCGGCGCCGGATCGAAGGCGGCGAGCCGTACCGGCAGCCCAGCACCCTGTCGCAGGCCCTGCTGACGCGCCATTACGCCGCGACGGGCCGCGCCGACCGCCTGAATGTCTGGTGCGTGCGGAAACGCTGAAGGAAACGGGCTGACGGACAAGGTCAAGCCCGTGCAAAGGCAGGCTTTGTGTTGACCAAGCCGTGACCGCACGGTTCTAATTGCCGGGTCCTGCCAATTGCTCGGGAACGCCCCGCGGAAACAACGGCGTTCCTAAACCGGAGGCCCTCATGTCTTTTTCGCTCAAGTCCTGTCTTTCCACGGCGCTGATCGCGTCGGCGGCCTTCGCTGGCGTCGCCCGCGCCGAGGAGAAGGTCGTCAACGTCTATAACTGGGAAGAATATATCGACGATACGACCCTGGCGGATTTCGAGAAGGAAACCGGAATCAAGGTCGTCTATTCCACCTTCGATTCGAACGACACGCTGGAAGCCAAGATCCTGGCCGGCAAGTCGGGCTATGACGTTGTCTTCCCCTCGGGTGCCTTCCTCGAGCGGCAGATCAAGGCCGGCGCCTATCAGAAGCTGGACAAGTCCAAGCTGCCGAACCTGTCCAACATGGACCCCGCCATCGTCGAGAAGCTGGCGCTGTTCGATCCCGGCAACGATCACGCCGTCGATTACATGTGGGGCATCACCGGCATCGGCTACAACGTCAAGAAGATCAAGGAAATCGACCCGAACGCGCCGGTCGATTCCTGGAAGATCGTCTTCGATCCCGCCGAGATCGCCAAGTTCAAGGATTGCGGCGTCGCCATCCTGAACGCGCCGGACGAGGTCATTCCCGCCGTCCTGAAGTCGCTGGGCGAGGATCCGAATTCCAAGGATCCGGCGGTGATCAAGAAGGCCCTGCCGATCCTCGAGAAGATCCGGCCCTATATCACCCGCTTCGAAGGCTCGTCGATGATCGACAAGCTGGCGACCGGTGACATCTGCCTTGCCGTCGCCTGGAACGGTGACGTCTTCCAGGCCAAGGCCGCCGCCGATGCCGCCAAGTCGGGCATCGAGATCGCCTTCGCGGTGCCGAAGGAAGGCGCCCAGCTGTGGTTCGACTCGATGGCGATCCTCGCCGACGCGCCGCACCCCGAGGCCGCCCATGCCTTCATCGACTACATGATGAAGCCCGAGGTGATCGCCCGCAATTCGGCCGCCACCCAATATGCCAACGGCAATGCCGCGGCGAAGCCGCTGATGGATGCCGCCGTCACCTCGAACCCGGGCATCTATCCGACCGCGGAAACGATGAAGACGCTCTTCCTCATCACCGCCTATTCCCAGAAGGAGCAGCGCATCCTGAACAAGATCTGGGAAACCATCAAACTGGGCGAATGATCGCCTGATCGGGGGCCGGCGCCAGGACCTGACGCCGGCCTTTCTCGTTTCGTCTGCTTTTTTTTACCCGGTTACCGGGCCTGAGGGGGTTTGGGGCATGAATACGGCGAGCGCCGCCAGGGTACCTTTCGAGCCGTGGAACGATCCGAAAGCGAAGCCCTACATTCGCATCGTGAACGTCACCAAGACGTTCGGTGACTTCGTCGCCGTCGACAACATGAACCTCGACATCTACCAGCGGGAGTTCTTCTCGCTGCTCGGTCCGTCCGGCTGCGGCAAGACCACCCTCTTGCGAATGCTGGCAGGCTTCGAGCGGCCGACCTCGGGCCGGATCGAGCTGGACGGCGTCGACATGTCGACCGTGCCGCCCTACGAGCGGCCGGTGAACATGATGTTCCAGTCCTATGCCCTGTTCCCCCACATGACAGTGGAAGAGAACATCGCCTTTGGCCTGCGCCAGGACGGCGTGCCCAAGGAGGAACGCAACCGCCGGGTCGAGGAAATGCTGACCCTCGTCCAGCTGACCAAATTCGGCAAACGCAAGCCGCACCAGCTGTCGGGCGGGCAGCGTCAGCGCGTCGCCCTCGCCCGCTCCCTTGTCAAGAAGCCGAAGATGCTGCTGCTGGACGAGCCGCTCGGCGCGCTCGACAAGAAGCTGCGCGAGCAGACCCAGTTCGAGCTGATGAACATCCAGGAGCAGGTCGGCATCACCTTCGTCATCGTGACCCACGACCAGGAAGAGGCGATGACCGTCTCGTCCCGCATCGCGGTGATGAACCACGGCCGTATCGCCCAGGTCGCGACCCCGACCGAGATCTACGAATATCCGAACAGCCGTTATGTCGCCGAATTCATCGGCGATGTGAATGTCTTCGAAGGGCGGCTTTCGGACGTCGCCCCCGACCATGTGGTGATCACCTCGGCCGAGGCCGGCACCCAGGTCTATGTCGACCGGGGCACCTCGGCGGCGCTCGGCGCCACCGTCTGGGTCGCGGTCCGGCCCGAAAAGCTGGATGTCTCGCTCACCGCGCCGGAACAGCCCGATTTCAACTGCGTCAAGGGCACGGTCTGGGACATCGGCTATCTCGGCAATCTCACGATCTACCACGTCCGTCTCGCCGACGGGAAGAAGGTGACGGCGGCGGTCGCCAACCGCACCCGCCTGCGCGACCGGCCGATCACTTGGAACGACGAGGTCTACCTGAGCTGGGCGGCCGACAGCGCCGTGGTGCTGGTGTCATGAGCATGGACCGGGACGCGGCCGACCGGCCGACCGCCGCCCTCATCACCCACGAGGACGGCAGTTTTCTCGAGAAGCTGGAAATGCGGCTGCGGCGTGGTCGCTTCGCCTTCCTGGCCCCGGCGATCGTCGGCACGCTTTCGCTCTTCACCGGGCGCGGCGCCGTCATCGCCCTGCCCTATGGCTTCCTTCTCGCCTTCTTCCTGATCCCCTTCCTGATCGTCCTGAAGATCAGCTTCTCCGAAACCGCCCTGTCGATCCCGCCCTATACCGAGCTGATCGAGGTGGTGGACGATGGCTTCGAGTATTTCGTCAACATCAAGCTGAACCTGTCGAACTACTGGACGATCCTGTCCGAGGACACTTACGTCCGGGCCTATCTGAACTCGGCCAAGATCGCGGCGATCTCGACCGCGCTCTGCCTCCTTATCGGCTTCCCCATGGCCTATGCCATGGCGCGGGCCGACGAAACCATCCGGCCGACCCTGCTGATGCTGGTGATCCTGCCGTTCTGGACCTCGTTCCTGATCCGCGTCTATGCCTGGATCGTGATCCTGAAGACGGAAGGCGGCCTGCTGAACACCTTCCTGATCTCGATCGGCGTCATTTCGGCCGACGATCCCTTGCGCATCCTGAACACGGAATGGGCGATGTATATCGGCATCGTCTATTCCTATCTGCCGTTCATGGTGCTGCCGCTCTATGCCAATCTCGAGCGCATGGACATGACCCTGCTCGAAGCCGCGGCCGATCTCGGTTGCCGCCCGATCAAGGCGTTCTGGGTGGTGACCGTGCCACTGGCGATCCCGGGCATCATCGCCGGCTGCTTCCTCGTCTTCATTCCGGCGGTCGGCGAATATGTCATTCCGGAACTCATGTCGGGCGACAATGTCCGCGTGATCGGCCGCAAGCTGTTCACCGATTTCGCCTCCGAACGGAACTGGCCGCTGGCGGCCGCGGTCTCGGTCGTCCTTCTGATGATCCTGGTCATTCCGATCATGCTGTTCCAGCGTCAGCAGGCCCGCCTGCAGGAGGCCGGCCGATGACCAAGGGCCTGACCAAGATCAACCTGGTGGCGCTGACCTTCGGCTTCGCCTTCCTCTATGTCCCGATCCTCATCCTCGTCTTCTTCTCGTTCAACGAGAGCCGGCTGGTGAACGTCTGGGGCGGCTTTTCCGTGAAGTGGTACGGCGAGCTGTTCCAGAACGAGGATCTGCTGCAGGCGGCCTGGATCTCGCTGCTGCTGGCCGCCGCCGCCTCCACCCTCTCGGTGATCCTCGGCACGGTCGCGGGCTTCGTCATGGCCCGTTTCACCAGCTTTCGCGGGCGCACCCTGTTCTCGGGCATGATCTACGCCCCGCTGGTAATGCCCGAGGTGATCACCGGCCTGTCGCTGCTCCTCCTCTTCGTCTCGATCGACTGGGGACGCGGCCTCGGCACGATGATCATCGCCCATACGTCCTTCTGCATGTCCTATGTCGCGGTCGTCGTTCAATCCCGCCTCGTCTCCTTCGATCGCTCGATCGAGGAAGCGGCGCAGGACCTGGGCGCGACGCCGTTCAAGACCTTCTTCGTGATCACCCTGCCGGTGATCGCGCCGGCGCTCGTCTCGGGCTGGCTGCTGTCCTTCACGCTCTCGCTCGACAATGTGGTGATCACCTCCTTCACCTCGGGGCCGGGCTGGGACACGCTGCCGGTGAAGATCTTCTCGGCGGTGAAACTGGGCGTGAAGCCCGAGATCAACGCCCTGTCGACGATCATGATCGCCATCGTCGCCATCGGTGTCGTCACCGCCTCCATCGTCCAGAAACGGGCCATGGTCGAGCGGCAGCGGGCGGAACGCATGGCCGCGGCCGCCAACGACTGAGAGGTTCAGGAACCGTTACCGGTTCCCGGGCCACCCCGCATCGCTGGGGTGCAGCAAGTGCATGAAGCTTGGCGTTGAATCCCGCAGGGTTTGGCACCATCTTCTTAACAACAGGACGGCGACGGGTTCCCCCCCCAATCGACCCGGCGTCGCCCCTGACGGTACCTTCCCCCCCCTCGGTATCGTCCGCGCCTTAAAACGCGACTGCGCCCGGCCGACCCCCCGTCGACCGGGCGTTATGTTTTTGGGCTGCCTCTGGACATGGCCGATCGAGCGGGCAATATCCCGCCATGACCGAAGACGCGATGCCCCCCGCCCCCGATCTCTTCACCGACGCCCTCGTCGTCGGCGGTGGCCTCGTCGGACTGACCTCCGCGATTGCCCTCGCGCACGCCGGACTGTCGGTCATCCTCGTCGACGATGTCGCGCCCGAGGCGAGTCTCGCGCCCACATTCGACGGCCGGGCGACCGCCATCGCCCATGCCTCCTGTCAGCTGTACCGTGCCCTTGGCCTCTATGACGGCCTCGCCGCCGATGGCCAACCGATCCTGGACATCAGGGTTTCCGATGGCCGACCGGGGGAGAAGCCCTCCCCCCTCTCCCTGCATTTCCATGCCGCCGACATCGGCAGCGACCCCTTCGGCCTGATGGTCGAGAACCGCCACGCCCGCTTCGTTCTGAACAGGGCGATCGCCGGCCTTCCCGCGATCACCACGATCGCCCCCGCCCGGGTGACCGGGACGAGGCGCGGCGGTGCCGGGGCAAGCGCCACGCTTGCGGACGGACGCACCATCGCCGCCCGGCTGAT
The DNA here is from genome assembly GCF_003173035.1 of Zavarzinia aquatilis. Classification (GTDB taxonomy): domain Bacteria; phylum Pseudomonadota; class Alphaproteobacteria; order Zavarziniales; family Zavarziniaceae; genus Zavarzinia; species Zavarzinia aquatilis. The sequence goes on along the minus strand of NZ_QGLE01000008.1, from coordinate 154,872 downwards.
CGTTGCCTGCGACGGCCGCCTGTCGCCCCTGCGGGCCGAAGCCGGTATCCGCACCATTGGCTGGCGCTATCCGCAGGTCGGCATCGTTACCACGGTCGAACACGAGCGACCGCACAATGGCCTCGCCCACGAGCATTTCCTGCCGGCCGGGCCCTTCGCCATCCTGCCTCTGACCGGCAACCGCTCCTCGCTGGTCTGGACCGAGGCGAGCGATCTCGCCCCCCTCCTGATGCGAATGGACAGGGCGGATTTCGATGCCGAGTTGCGCCGCCGTTTCGGCGACCGTTTCGGCGCCGTCCATTCGGTCGGGCCGCGCTTTTCCTATCCGCTCGCCTTCCATGTCGCGACCCGTTTCGCCGACACGCGGCTGGCGCTGGTCGGTGACGCCGCCCATGGCCTGCATCCCATCGCCGGGCAGGGGCTGAACCTCGGCCTGCGCGATGTCGCCGCCCTCGCCGAGGTGCTGGCCGACGGCATCCGCATCGGCCTCGATGCCGGCGATGCCGAATTGCTCGCCCGCTACGAGCGTTGGCGCCGGCTGGATTCGGTGATCATGGGCACGGTGATGGACGGCTTGAACCGCCTGTTCTCGACCGACCTCGCGCCCATTCGCCTCGCCCGCGACCTCGGTCTCGCCGCGGTGGAGCGGATGCCCGGCCTGAAGCGCTTCTTCATGCATCATGCCCGGGGCACGGTCGGCACCTTGCCTCGCCTCCTTGAGGGAAAGCCGCTCTGATCCCTTTTCACCCGTGACGAAACCGGACTATCGTCAAGGGGTCCGGGGCCGTCGCGAGTATCGAGCCATGAGCGGAGCCAGTACGCCGAAGCCAGCCTCCCTGCCCGATGGCGCGGTCCCCGCCGTCACCCATAGCTGGTTCGATAACCTGCAGGGCCTCGTCTTCGGCGTCGTCATGGTCTCCTTCGGCATTTCGCTGCTGAAGGCGCTCGGTCTCATCACCGGCCAGGCGGCGGGCATCGCCTTCCTGATTTCCTACGAGACCGGCCTCGATTTCAGCCTCGTGTTCCTCGTGGTGAATCTGCCCTTCTACATCCTCGCCTTCATGCGGCTGAGCCTCGGCTTCACCCTGCGCTCGCTCGCCTGCGTCATCGCCATTTCGGCCCTGACCGGCGTGGCGCCGCAGCTCTTCCGCTACGAGCATGTCGAGCCGTTCAGCGGCGCCATTGTCGCCGGCTTCTGCATCGGCATCGGCCTCATCGGCCTGTTCCGACACGGGGCATCGGGCGGGGGCGTGGGCATCCTCGCCTATTACGTTCAGGAACGGACGGGGTTTCGCGCCGGCTGGCTGCAATTCGCCCTCGACGCCGTGCTGTTCGCCACCGCCGCCTTCCTGCTGGACGGCAGGGCGGTACTGGTCTCCATGGTCGGCGCGGCGGCGCTGAACCTCTTCGTCGCCTTCAACCACCGCCGCGACTGGTATATCGCCCGCTGAGGCCTCGGTGCGCGACTTATCCCGCGCCGATCGGCAGGAGTTCCGGGCCGGATTTCTTGCTCTCGGCCGTTCCACAGCGTGCCGAGTCACGCGAACGGGCTCTACTCACGTTCAGTCTTCGATCAGAGCTTCTAACACTGGCGAGACAATTGAATAGGGGAACTCGTAAGGTGGCTCGCCCGCCTCCACCGGATCGTCGCAGAACCACGGCGTCGGATCGGCCTGGAATGCATCGCTGGTCCACATCTTGCGTAGGGCCGAATAGAGCGTGGTTACCAGCTGACGCCGACCAAGCACTATGTCCAGTTCAAAGCTGCGGGTTGGCAACAGCATCGTGAAGGCGACGACGAAACGCACGAAGTCAGCATCCGGAGCGGGCATGATGTGAAATTCGACGTTCGTATCTTCCACGTCGAAGACGAAGCGGCTCGCGCCGCCGCTTGCCACCTTTTCCAGCCAACGGACAAAACCGGGGAGTGGATCGAAGACCTCGCTTGCCTCGAAATAGACCTTTTGGCTGCCGCTCACCAGGGTAACCGGCAACCAGCCGAATTCTGGCATCGCAAAGGTAACGCTGAAATCGGCGGTCGGCCGAGGCCGGGGCGACGGCACCGTGATCGGCGCCTCGGGCGGCCACCAGCAGCACGCGATATCGTCATAGACCCAGCCGGTGTGTGACGCCAGCGTGTCGGCAGTAGACCCTCGCCTGTACATACTTGTCCGCATGGGGAAGCCTCGTTCCGCGGACAGGAGTTCACGCAGCTCAACGGGAGCCTTGCCCCGGCGCACCAGCCGCGCACGGATTTGGTCAGGTGTGTAGCAGGTGAAAACAAGTACCCATCCCTTCGCCTCGGCGCACCTTATGGCGATATGGTAGTGGTCGCATGTTTTCTCACGAGCCATCGTTCCCTCAATTTTCCGACCGGACACCGGGTGATCAGCGCCCGATCGCTTCCTGCCAAACGGATGCAACCAGTTTCGTATTGCGGAAAGAGATGTTCCCGCCGCGCGTTCGGCACGACCGACGGGCTGGCATACTCAACGATGCGAACATTGTTCCTGTTCGGCCAACAGCATCGCGGCGCGGTGAACGATGCGCAGGATCAACCCTGTGCAGAAGTGCCATCAACGGGCGTAGCCGATAGTCTTTGGAGCCACAGCTCGACGTCAACGCCTCCGGTCAGGGCAGCCCTTCAGGCCGCCCTGGCGGCCAGCGCGGCCTTCACCAGTTCGGCGATCGCCATCAGGCCGTTCATCGGCCGGACCAGCACCTCGATGTGATCGAGATTGCCGTCGTCGTCGAGGCTGATGATGTCGATGCCCTTCAGCTTCGTCTCGCCGATATGGCCCTCGAATTCGAGGAGGATGCGGCCGCCGCCCATCCATTCGCCGGTATAGTGGAAATCCTCGACCCCGGTCAGGACAGCCGTCAGCACCGTGCGGACATAGTCCCGGTCGGCCTTGGGCGCCCAGAAGGCGGGGGAGGACAGGCGGGCGCCGGGCGACAGCAGGGCATCGAGCCCGGCCATGTCGCGGCTGTTCACCACCTTGTGCCAGCGCTCCAGGAAGTCGTCGAAAAGGGCGTGTTCTTCGCGTTCCATCCTTGCATCTCCCCAACGGCGCATCGCGGGCACCTTGTCGTTGGCACCGAGCCTATACCCCGCCCGGCGACCTGTCGCCCCTTCCATCGCACCGCCAGCGTGCCTAAATAGACAGTATGACCGATATCGCTTCCGCTCCCGAGTCCGCGCCCGGCGTCCGCCTCGCGGACTATCGCCCGCCCGCCTTCCTCGTCGACGAGGTCCATCTGGATTTCCGGCTGGCGCCCTCGTCGACCCGGGTCACGGCCCGCCTCACCCTGCGCCGCAACGGCGGGGGCGACGCGCCGCTGGTGCTGAACGGCCGGGGCCTGACGCCGATCCGCTTCGCCATCGACGGCATCCCCCTCGCCGCCGACCGCTACACGGTGACGAGCGAGGATGTGACCGTGCGCGGCGTGCCCGACGCCTTCACCTTCGAGAGCGAGGTGGAGATCGACCCGGACGCCAACCGCGCCCTCGAAGGGCTCTATACCTCGGGCGGGCGCTTCTACACCCAATGCGAGGCCGAGGGGTTCCGCCGCATCACCTGGTTCCCGGACCGGCCCGATGTCCTCGCCCGCTATACCGTGCGGATCGAGGCGGAGGCGACCTATCCCCGCCTGCTGTCCAACGGCAATCTGATCGACGAGGGCAAGCTCGAGAACGGCCGGCATTACGCCGTCTGGCAGGACCCCTTCCCCAAGCCCTGCTATCTCTTCGCCCTGGTCGCGGGCGATCTCGACCTGCTGGAGGACCGTTTCGTCACCGCCTCCGGCCGAAGCGTCGTGCTTCGTCTCTTCGTCGATCCCGGGCAGGCGCCCCGCGTCGCCTATGCCATGGATGCGCTGAAGCGCGCCATGCGCTGGGACGAGGAGAATTACGGCCGCGAATACGATCTCGACCTGTTCATGATCGTCGCCGTGCGCGACTTCAATATGGGCGCGATGGAGAACAAGGGGCTGAACATCTTCAACTCCTCCCTGCTCATCGCCGATCCCGAGACCGCGACCGATCTCGATTACGAGCGGATCGAAAGCGTGGTCGCCCATGAATATTTCCACAACTGGACCGGCAACCGCATCACCTGCCGCGACTGGTTCCAGCTTTGCGTGAAGGAAGGCCTGACCGTCTTCCGCGACCAGAGCTTCTCGGCCGACATGCGCGGCGAGGCGGTGCAGCGGATCAAGGACGTGCGCGCCCTGCGCGCCCGCCAGTTCCCCGAGGACGCGGGGCCGCTGGCCCATCCCGCCCGCCCCGATCACTACCGGAAGATCGACAATTTCTATACCGCGACGGTCTATGAGAAGGGCGCGGAGATTGTCCGTCTGCTGCGCACCCTGATCGGGCCGGACGATTACCGCCGCGGCATGGACCTTTATTTCCAGCGTTTCGACGGTCAGGCCGTGACGGTGGAGGATTTCATCTCCTGCTTCGCCGAGGTGACCGGCCGCGACCTCTCGGGCGTGCTGTCCTGGTATCTGCAGGCCGGCACGCCGGAGGTTTCGGTCACGCCCCGCTACGATGCCGGGGCGAAGACCCTGAGCCTCGATCTGCGGCAGGCCGTGGCGCCGACGCGCGGCATGGCCGACAAGGTGCCGCTGCCGATCCCGCTCCGCCTCGGCCTGCTCGACGCCGAGGGACGCCAGCAGTCCTTTATCGCGCCCGGCGCGGTTGAGCCGACAGGCGAGGCCATCGTCACCTTCGACAAGGCAGAAGAGACCGTCACCCTGACCGGCATCGCCGAGGAACCCGTGCTGTCCACCTTGCGCGGCTTTTCGGCTCCGGTCACCGTGACCGTGGCGGAGCCGGGGGAGAGCCGTTTCATCCGCCTCGCCAACGATCCCGACCTGTTCAACCGCTGGGAAGCCGGCCAGTCCCTCGCCCGCGATCTGATGCTGGCGCGGGTGAAGAGCAAGCCCGACACGGCGGGGGAGCGGCGCTTCGTCGATGCCCTTGGCCGGGCCATGGCCGATCAGTCGTCGGAGCCGGCATTCAAGGCCCTGCTGCTCGCCCTGCCGTCCGAACAGGACCTCGCGCTGGCGGCGCCGCCGGCCGATCCCGCCGCGATTCACGAGGCGCGCGATGCCCTGCGGAAACTCGCCGCCGAGGTGCTGCGTGGCCAATTCGAAGCCCTGCACGACGGCCTCGTGCCCATGGGCGCCTTCTCGCCCGACGCGGAAAGCGCGGGCCGGCGGGCCCTGCGCAATGCCGTCCTCGACATGCTGATGGCCGCCGGCACGCCATCCGACATCGCGCGGGCCAAGGCCCATGCCGATGCCGCGCGCGACATGACGACATCCCTCGGCGGGCTTTCCGCCCTGATGCAGGCGGGCGGCGCGGCCTATGACAGTGCCGTCGCCGCCTTCTACACCCGCTGGCAGGACGAGCCGCTGGTGATCGACAAATGGTTCGCCCTGCAGGCCCGCTCGCCCGCCTCCGATGCGCTGGACAAGGTGAAGACCCTGACCGGACATCCGGCCTTCGACGCGAAGACGCCGAACCGCTTCCGCGCCCTGGTCGCCACCTTCGCCCAGATGAACCCGGTGCGTTTCCACGATCCGTCCGGCGCGGGCTACCGCTTCCTCGCCGACCAGATCATCGCGATCGACCGCTTCAACCCGCAGGTCGCCGCCCGCCAGCTCGAGCCGCTGGGCGGCTGGCGCCGCTACAAGCCGGAACTGGCCGCGCTGATGAAGGCCGAACTCGCCCGCATCCTCGCCAGCCCGGACCTGTCACCCAATGTCGCGGAACTGGCGGGCAAGGCGCTGGCGGAATAGCCGCGCTCAGTCCCGCCCGTCGTCGAGCCGCCCCTCCCCCGCCTTGAAGAAGAACTGGCTGGCCACCAGCCAGCCCTTCAGCGGGCGCAGGGGCGGGATGCAGGTCAGCAGCATGAAGGGCAGGGTCGTCACCAGATGCACCCAATAGGGCGCCTGATAGGCGACCTCGAGCCAGATGCCGAAGACGACACTGGGCACGCAGGCGAAGCATATGACGAAGAAGGCCGGCCCATCCGCCGGATCGGCGAAACCGTAATCGAGGCCGCAGACCTCGCAGGATTCGGCGAGGCTCAGGAAACTCTTGAACAGATGGCCCTCGCCGCAGCGCGGGCAACGGCCGCGGATGCCGGTGCGAAAGGGCGGCAGGGCCGGCCACAGGTCGGTGCTGGACATGGCATATCCGATCAATTGTGATATTTGAATGCATATTGACTGCATTCAATATTGCTCACTTTCCGCGCAGGCGCCACTGCGTCCCGCCGCCGCAGGCCGCTTCTCCCCCACCTCGTCATTCCGGCGAAGGCCGGAATCTCGTGACAAACAAGGCGCCGAATGACGAAAAAGGGCGGGGGAATTCCGCTCCCCCGCCCTTCCGGGATCCAGTCAATTCAAGCGAATTGACCTTATCCGATCATGCCCGCCAGCCGCCTGGCGATCAGGCCGTCCGCCTCGGTCATGATGCGGTCGATCAGTTCCTTCACCGTCGGCACGTCATGGATCAGGCCGGCGACCATGCCGCAGCTCCAGGCGCCCGCCTCCATGTCGCCGTCGATCATCACCTTGGGGTAGATGCCGGCGACCTGGTCGTAGATATCGCCGATGGTCAGGGCCGCGCCCTTTTCCTTCTCGATCTCGAGGATGCGGGCGACGCCGGAATTGTTGATCACCCGCTCGGTATTCTTGAGGGAGCGCATGATCAGCCGGGTGTCCAGCTCGCTGGCGGCGACGAGGGCCTGCTTCACATTCTCATGCACCGGGGCTTCCTTGGTGGCGATGAAGCGGGTGCCCATGTTCACGCCTTCGGCGCCCAGCGCCAGTGCCGCGACCAGGCTGCGCCCGTCGGCCATGCCGCCCGAGGCGATGAAGGGAATCGTCAATTCCTCGGCCGCGCGGGGCAGCAGGATGAAATTGGGCACGTCATCCTCGCCGGGATGGCCGCCGCATTCAAAACCGTCGACGCTGACCGCGTCGCAGCCGATCTTCTCGGCCTTCAGGGCATGGCGGACCGAGGTGCATTTATGCACGACCTTGATCCCCGCCGCCTTCATCGCCGGCAGATATTTCTCGGGGCTGCGGCCAGCCGTCTCGACGATACGGACGCCGCCCTCGATGATCGCCTGGATATATTCGGGGTAAGGCGGATCGGCGAAGGTCGGCAGGAAGGTGAGATTGACGCCGATCGGCTTGTCCGTCAGGTCGCGCGCCTTGGCGATTTCCTTGGCCAGCAGTTCCGGCGTCTTTTGCGTGAGGCCGGTGATGATGCCGAGGCCGCCGGCCGCGGACACGGCGGCGGCCAGCGGCGCGAGGCCGACGAAATGCATGCCGCCCTGAACGATCGGATGCTCGATCCCCAGCAGTTCGGTGATACGGGTCTTCATCTGTTTCCTCTCCTCTGCCGGCTGGGCCGGACGTGATTGCCCCCGCACCATGACGAGCAACGCGGGAGGATGCAAACCCTCAATCGGGCAGGGCGATGGGGCCAATCTCGCCCCAGGCCTCGCCCGGGCCGGGGTTGGCGGCGGGGCTGTGGCCGCCCAGATGGCGGGCGATGCCCCAGACCGCGTTCAGCGCCGTCTGCACCGCGCCCTCGGCCCAGGCCGGGGTCCAGGAAATACCATCGCCCGCGAGGAAGATGCCCCGCTCCGCCGGGGGCAGCGCGTCCTGCATGAAATGGCCGTACATGCGGTGGTTATAGCGGTAATGCCCGGGCAGGGCGCCCTTGAAGGCGCCTAGGAAATGGGGATCGTTCTCCCAGCTCACGGTGATCGGGCTGCCGATGATGTGGCGGGCGATATCCACGTCCGGATAGATTTTCTTCAGCGCATCCAGCATCAGCTCGACCCGCCGCTCGACCGGCAGGGGCAGGACTTTCAGCGCGTCGCTCATCCAGGAATAGGACAGGCAGATCACGCCGGGCTTGTCGTCGCCATGGTCGAACAGATAGGTGCCGCGGGTGATGCGGTCGGTCAGGGTCATGCTCAGGCGATAGCGCCCGGTGACGGGATCGCGCTCGCGCCAGAACGGCTTGTCGACCATGACGAAGGTCTTCGACGACTGCATGTAACGGGTGCGGTCCAGCGCCATCCACAGGCGGTGGGAGAACAGGCTTTCGTCGCACTGCAGATGGGTGGTCAGCAGCCAGGTCTGGCAGGTGACCAGCGCCGCCGCGTAAGGCCGCGTGTCGCCCCAGCGGTCGGTAATCGCGATGGTCTCGCCGGGGCCTCGGCCGATGCGGGTGACCGCGCCCCTCGTCGCACCGCCGTGCAGGGCCGCGAGGCTGGTGCCCGCCGGCCAATGCACCATGCGGCGCGGCACCTTGGTCCACAGCCCGCGCGGCAATTGCTCGACCCCGCCGACGACGTAATGCTGGTCGTCGTCGAGATTGGTCGCGGCGACGCGCAGGATTTCCAGCATGGAATTGGGGAAGTCGCTGTCCCAGCCGCCGGTGCCGAAACCGACCTGCCCGAACATCTCGCGGTGGCGGAAGCCGAGGCGGGAGAAGGAGCGCGACGAGGCGATGAAATCATAGAAGGTGCGCTCGTCCCACAGCGGCACCAGCCGGTTCCACACCGCCTTCAGGCTGGCGACGTCGCGGGCGCGGATCGCCTGCTGCAACCGGGTGAAATCCGCCCCCTCCTCCAGTGCCTGCGCCCACGCCGCGCTGATCTCGCGTAAAGCCTCGGGCGGTGTCTGCCCCCGCTCGACATAGAATTGCTCGCCCTCGAGCTCGATCAGCGTGCTCGGCGTTACCGCCGCCAGCGGATTGGGAAAGGGCCGCGTCTCCAGCCCCAGGGCATCGACATAATGGTAGAAGGCGGTGCCCGAGCGGGGAAAGCGCATCCCGCCCAGTTCGGCGATCAGCCCGGCCCCGCCCTCGAACGGCTCCGACCGCAAACGCCCGCCGAGCCGCCCGGCCTCATAGATCACGGGCTTCAGCCCCAGCTTCATCAACTCGTAAGCGGCGACCATGCCGGCCAGCCCGCCGCCGACCACCGCCACCTCCCGCCCCAGCGCCTCCCCCGGCATCTGCGCGAGACCGGCGGGATGTCGGATCCAGTCGTCGAAGGCAAAGGGAAAATCCGGCCCGAAGGCGGTGACCGGCGGCAAGGCTTCCGACGACATGGGCGACCTCTCCCGATTCAGGGCGGAGAGGGATGATAGCAGCGCATGGCGAGCGGTGTAACGCGGAGAGACTGGCACGAGAGACGGGATCGAGTGATTACGCTCAGCGCCCCCGCCCCCCTTGCCAGCACCAGCCTATCTATCGCAGATGAGAAGACCGACATCCAACTCCAGCGCGGCGGCGATGTCGACGATATCCATTATGACCATCGACTCGATGTAATCCGGCGACCACTCAAGGCCCAGTATAACATACTCCTCGACTCCCCCGGCATCGCCCAATTGTTCCTCACTCATCTTCTTTGCCAATCGGGCGTTCATTATCAAATCGTTCCTTGAATAGAACTGGGCATCGGAACAAGACCGGCTCACCACCTCGACCGGGGAAAGATACCCTTTGATGGCATCCATAATACTGATATTTAAAATCCGGCACAGTCGCCGCGCCGTTCCCAGTGATATATTATCGAAAAATTCATCACCATACGTTTCGACATCGTAATGGCAGGATATATTCAACCCTGACATTTCCGCGCAATATTCCTCGCTCAATCCCAGCTGCAGCCTCTTCTCCTGAAGAATCTTGCCGAAATGGAAATCGCGACTCATTTTCCGGCCTTTCTTTTCCTTGCGGAGGGTTCGAAACAGGCGATGCAATTGAACGCAGCCTATCGCGAGAAAACGGCATCGGGGAACATGGAATGCAATCAAAGATGGGAAAAACGACACACCTTCGCGGCCTTGGACGGCAAGGGCGCCGTGACCTGCGGATACGCCGACCTTCGCCAGAAGGATGCCTCAGTCTTAATAGGTATAGCGTCCCCGTATTGCCCCCCCCAGGTGCATGATTGGGGTGGTCAGGCGCGTGTCCTCGCCGCCGACGGAGGGCCGCTCGGCACGGTCCAAGCCGCGCTTAACCCCAACCGCTCCGGCCTGCTTCGCGCGCAGGTCGCCACAGACGTCGCCAAGATCGACATTACCTACCTAGGACCGGATGACCTCATTGGCGCCTGACCCGGTTCGCGCGTCAGCTACATCGCCTCCAGCGCTCGAACCGCGTTCTCAATGCTCTCGACGAAGCTGCGGATCACGTCTGCTGTCTCGCTGACGAACATCTTTGTGAACACAACCAACTCGTTGCCATCCTTGTCGAAACCGTTCCGGTGGACGCAGTCGTGACGCAGTTTGACCGCCTTAAACAAGGCATCCTTGTTCGACGTCAGGTTCAAAATTCGGATACCGAGCGCGATATTGTAGAGAACATCGACCTTCGCGAGATTGTGGTAGAGGATCGCCCTCAAATGCTCGCGGACCCTACGTCCGACTAAGTCCGGATCATTGCGGATTTCAGCGAGCGTGAACTTTTCCCTGGAAAGCTCCTCATCCCCACTGATGAGGCGCTGCATCGCATCTGCGTCACCCGCTACCGTGTTGATCAGCGTGTCGCCTAGATAGGCTTCGAGTGCTGTCACTTGGTGCGAGAATACCAACCGGTTGACGAGGTCACGGCCGTCATCCTTCCCATGATCGACCAGGAGGAGGCTCGTCTGACGGTAGGAATCCATGAAGATCGAAAACGGATTGGAGGGAACGTCATATTCGCCCCACTCGTCGGGCTCGGGCTCGTCATGCTCAAGGCCGTAGTCGAAATCTTCGACCACCTCATGACCGCCCGCGTCGGTGTCATGATGGTTTTCGATCCCGATTGGATATTCCCAAAGGCCCCAGGTTAGTTCGCCCAGCTGTGGATGATCGAGCACCGCCTCGTAGTGGAGCTCTGGCACCATCTGCCGCTCATCGACACCAACCTGATCCCACTCTAGCTCGTCGCTTTCGACGTCATAAATGACGCCCGTGTCCTTGTGCCTGATGCGCGCTATGCCCCTGCAATAGACTTCCATTACTTCTCCCCCAAACCTACCGCGCCCCGCGCGGTTCGGCCTGCTGCCGGTTTTTCGGACACCAGGTTAAGCTAGCATAGCTTGCTCCTCGAACTCGACGGGGCTGAGATAGCCCGCCATCCTGGGCACCGAATGCGTCAACATTAGCCCCCGCACTCACATGGCCGATCCCACAGCGCCGCCGTGTCGTTGCGCCATTGACCTCCTCCCCAACCGGGCATAAAGTCCCTTTCCCGTGGGATTTGAGCCGGCTGGCTTGCGGCCACGTTAAACACCGCTAAAACGCCGGGAGGAAACACCCGGCCACGGCCGGGTTTTTTTATGCGCCCGGGCCACGAGGCCCGACGATGGCGCGAGAGGGATCGAAGGATCATGGCACGCCACACGCCCCGCGACACGGCCGACAGCTGGAAGCTGGCCACCAAGCTCGTCCGCGGGGGCACCAATCGTTCCGATTTCGGCGAGACCTGCGAGGCGATCTTCATGACCTCGGGCTTCCGCTATGACAGCGCGGAAGAGGCCGAGGCCCGCTTCAAGGGCGAGCGCGAGGGGTTCACCTATTCCCGCCTCGGCAATCCGACGACGGCGATGTTCGAGGAACGCATGGCGATCCTCGAGGGCGCGCCGGTCGCCCGCGCCGCGTCGTCGGGCATGGCGGCGGTCCATGCCGCGCTGATGTGCCAGCTGAAATCCGGCGACCGGGTGGTTTCGGCCCGCGCCCTGTTCGGCTCGTGCCGGGTCATCCTCGACGAAATCCTGCCGCGCTTCGGTGTCACGGTCGATTACGTCGAAGGCTCGGACATCACGTCGTGGGAGAAGGCGCTGGCGACGCCCGCCACCATCGCCTTCCTCGAGACCCCGGCCAACCCCACCCTCGACGTGATCGACCTGAAGGCGGTCGCGGAGCTTGCCCATGCCGCGGGCGCCCGGGTCGTCATCGACAATGTCTTCGCGACGCCGATCCTGCAGCGGCCGATGGAATTCGGCTGCGACGTCGTCGTCTATTCCGCGACCAAGCATATCGACGGTCAGGGCCGCTGTCTGGGCGGCGCCATCCTGTGCGACCGGGATTTCTTCGACCAGCATCTGAACCAGTATCTGCGCCACACCGGCCCGTCGCTGTCGCCCTTCAACGCCTGGCTGCTGCTGAAGGGGCTCGAGACCCTCGAGCTTCGGGTCCAGCGCCATTGCGACAATGCCCTGAAGGTCGCCCGCTTCCTCGACGAGGCGAAGGCGGCGGGGCGCATCCGCAATGTCTCCTACCCCGGGCTCGCCAGCCATCCGCAGCACGGCCTCGCCCTCGCCCAGATGTCGGGCAAGGGTGGCTCGGTCGTCACCATCGAGGTCGAGGGCGGCCGCCCGGGCGCCTTCCACCTGATGAACCGGCTGCGGCTGATCGACATTTCCAACAACCTCGGCGATTCCAAGAGCCTGATCACCCACCCGTCGTCGACCACGCATCAGCGCCTGCCGGCGGCGGAGCGCGAGCACCTTGGCATCACCGAAGGTTTCATGCGCCTGTCGGTCGGGCTTGAAGATGCCGACGACCTGATCGACGATCTCGATCACGCCATCGGCCGCCGGCCGCTATAAACGCTATGTGCGCCATAAACGCTATGTTTCCGGGCGCCCTCTGGACTTTTGCCAGAGGGCCGACAATATGAAGAAACGATGTACGACAAGACGACCCGCGCGATCCATGTGACGGTCCGGCCCACCTTCCTCGAGGACCAGTCCTCGCCGGACGAGAATTACTATGTCTGGGCCTACCGCGTGCAGATCGAGAACCAGGGCGCGGAGACCGTGCAGCTGCGCGACCGCTACTGGCGCATCACCGACGGTTTCGGCCGCGTGCAGGAAGTGCGCGGCCCCGGCGTCGTCGGCGAGCAGCCGGTGCTGAAGCCCGGGGAGCGGTTCGAATATACCAGCGGCACGCCGCTGGCCACGCCTTCGGGGATCATGCTGGGCACCTACCGCATGGAAACCGAAACGGGCGAGTCCTTCGAGGTCGAGATCCCGGCCTTCTCGCTGGACAGCCCGCATTACCCGATGCGCCTGAACTGAAATCCGGTGTGACGGGGCTGATCCGGCCGCGGCATCGCCGCGTATGGACTTGAGTGAAACGGCCGGCTCGCGTGCTTGAGGCCCGGAAACACGGGGCGGGAAGCGCCCCGAACGAAAGGGATGGATTATGACTGTCACCCCGACCATGAAGCTGCCCGGCGCCGCCAAGGACGCCAAGCCCGGGAATACCAAGGCCGGGGGCGGCCGCGAAAGCAACCTCATCCTCGGCAAGGCGCGCACCGACCGCCCGACCCGGGAAGAGGCGGAATCCGCCATCCGCACCCTGCTGCTCTGGGCCGGCGACGATCCGGACCGCGAAGGCCTGGTCGACACCCCGGCCCGCGTCGCCCGCGCCTATGAGGAATTCTTCGCCGGCTATGACGCCGATCCCGTCGAGATGCTGAACCGCACCTTCGAGGAGGTCGAGGGTTACGACGAGATGATCGTCCTCAAGGACATCCGGCTGGAAAGCCATTGCGAGCACCACATGGTGCCGATCATCGGCAAGGCCCATATCGCCTATCTGCCCAAGAACCGCGTCGTCGGCATCTCCAAGCTGGCCCGCGTCGTCGACGCCTATGCCAAGCGCTTCCAGGTACAGGAGAAGATGACGGCGCAGATCGCCAATTCGATCGAGGACGTGTTGCAGCCGCGCGGCGTCGCCGTGGTGATCGAGGCCCAGCACCAGTGCATGACCACGCGCGGCGTGCACAAGCCGGGCGTTTCCATGGTCACCTCGCGGATGCTCGGCGCCTTCCGCCACGATCCGCTGACGCGGCGCGAGTTCCTGACCATCATCGGCAATCCGGCGTCCAGCGTGGGTGCCTGATTTCCGCTATAATGCTGCTATGGTTTGAGTCGCCCGCTCCGGGGCTCCGGGGCGGGCGGCTTCGTTTGGAGGGACTACATGGCCGGTGACCGCATCGGGGCGGCAGAAATGCTGCGCCGCCTTGTCGCTTTCGACACGACGAGCCGCAATTCCAACCTCGAGCTGATCGACTATGTGCGCGGCTATCTCGCCGGTCACGGCGTCGAAAGCGAACTGGTGTTCGATCACGGCGGGGCCAAGGCCAATCTCTACGCGACGGTCGGCCCGCGCGACCAGGGTGGCATCATCCTGTCCGGCCATACCGACGTGGTGCCCATCGACGATCAGGACTGGGATACCGATCCCTGGGTGGTGACCGAGCGCCACGGCAGGCTCTACGGCCGCGGCACCTGCGACATGAAGGGTTTCGTCGCCTGCTGCCTGGCGCTGGTGCCGGAGTTCATCGAGCGCGGGCTGAAGGCGCCGATCCACCTCGCCTTTTCCTATGACGAGGAGGTGGGCTGCCTCGGCGTCCACAGCCTGATCGCCCATGTCGTCCAGCATCACCCGAAGCCGAAACTGTGCCTCGTCGGCGAGCCGACGATGATGCAGGTGGTCGATGCCCACAAGGGCATCCGCTCCTTCGTCACCACGGTGACCGGACTGGAAGCCCATTCCAGCCAGACCCATGTCGGCGTCAACGCGGTCATGGTCGCCGCCGAATTGATCGGCTTCCTCGGCCGGCTTGGCGATGACCTGCGCGCGCAGGGCGATGCCACCGGGCGCTTCACCCCGCCCTATACCACCCTGTCGGTCGGCACGATCGAGGGCGGCACGGCGGTGAACATCATCCCGCGCCATTGCCGTTTCGCCTGGGAATATCGCTCCCTGCCCGGCACGGATGCCGAGGAACCGATCCGCCGCTTCGAGGAGCATGTGCGGACCAGGGTCCTGCCCGCGCTCGAGGAAAAGGCGCCGGGCATCGCCGCGATCACCACCGTGCCGCGCTCGGTCACCCCCGCGCTGCGCCCCGATCCGGGTTCGGCGGCGGAAACCCTGGCCAAGGCCCTCGCCGGGGTGAACGACACGCTCGCGGTTTCCTACGCGACCGAGGCGGGCATCTTCCAGGTCCACGGCATTCCGACCGTGGTCTGCGGCCCGGGCGACATCCTGCAGGCCCATCGGCCGAACGAATTCGTCGACGCCGCCCAGATCGACGCCTGCGTCGCCTTCCTGCGGAAGCTCGCCGACCGCATCTGCGTCAGCTGAGGACCGCGCCCTTCCCGTCGCGAGACCCCGGCCTGCGCCGGGGTGACGAATGTGATGGCGCTCCCCACCCCTCGTCATTCCGGCGAAGGCCGGAATCTGGATCAGGCAAGGGCACCCGTTCCGCCGGGGCGGTGACTGTGTGAAGGCGGTCAGCGCCAGCGGCGGTGCAGCCAGTTCCACTGGTCGGGGCGCTGGCGCACCCAGGTCTCGATGATTTCGGTCACCCGGGCGGTGATCGCGGTTTCCGCCGCCCGGGCGTCGGTCATCTCGTATTCCTTCGAGAAGTCGAGCGCCTCGGTCATGTGGATGCGGAAGTGGCAGCCGTCCAGCCGCTCGGCCCAGGCGCCGTAAACCGGGCATTTGAAGCGGCGGGCGAGTTTCGCCAGCGTCGCCGACGTCTTCACGTCGCGCCCGAAGAAAGGCACCGAGACGCCGCGGCTGAAATGCTGGTCGACCAGCATCCCGAGATGGCCGCCGGCCTCGAGTTCGCGCGCCGCCAGCAGGGCGGCCTGGAACCCGGCGGGGATCAGCTTGCCCATGGCACTGCCGCGGATCTTCAGCAGCACCTTCTCGGCGATGGGATTGTTGGGGGCGCGGAACATCGCCGCCATGCGCAGGCGGTAATGGGCGGCGCCGGCGCCCAGCACTTCCCAATTGCCGATATGGCCGGTGAAGATGATCGCCGGCTTGCCGTCGTCGCGGATTTCGAGAAAACGCTGGACCACCTCGGGGCTGACCTCGACCCGGCTGCCGGCGGGCGGCGGCGTGTCGCCCAGCCCCTGTGGCCACAGGGTGGACAGATGGGCATATTCGGTGAAATAGCGCCCGAAATTATCCCACATGCCGCGCACGATAGCCTCGCGCCCGGCTTCGGTAATCCCGGGATAGGCGGCGTCGATCTGGCGGCGGGCGACTCTCGAGACGGAAATGCGCGGCCCCAGCCGGCTGGCGATCCAGCCGCCGACGCGGGAGGCGCGGTCGGTGCCCATCAGCTTGCACAGGGCGAGGATGAGGAAGATCGCCGCCGCCTCGATCACCCACTGCACGCGCAGGAGCCCGCGATAGAGCCGCAGCTTCGTCTTCAACCACCACTGTCGCATTCTTGTTCCAGACCTTTGTCGCGCCCGGCGGACCTTAGTGATCCTGCGACGGCGGTCAAGCCTCGGGCTTTTTCCGGATATGGCCGTAATAGCGCCAGATGACCAGCGCGGCGGTCGAGCGGTGGGGCGCCCAGCGTTTGCCGATCTCGTCCAGCGCCTTGAAATCCGGCCGCGCCTCCAGCCCCATCAGCCGCGCCGCCCCTTCCGCGAGGGCGAGGTCGAGGGCCGGCCACAGATCCATGCGGCCAAGGGCGAACATCAGGTAGATTTCGGCGGTCCAGCGCCCGATGCCCTTGATCGCGGTGAGCGCCGCGATGGCCTCGGCGTCGGGCATGGCGTCGACCGCGCCGAGGTCGAGGCGGCCCGACGCCACTTCGTCCGCCAGGATCAGGGCATAACGCGCCTTGGGCCGGCTGAGGCCGAAGCCGCGCAACCCCTCCTCGTCGAAGCGCCGCACCGCCTGCGGCGTCACCGCGCCGCCGAGGCCGGCCTCGAGCCGCGCCCAGATCGCGGCCCCGGCGGCGACCGAGACCTGCTGTTCGACAATGATGCGCACCAGCGCGTCGAACCCCGGCTTGCGGACCCGGGGCGGCGGCGTGCCCGCCTCACGCAGGGCTTTCCGCATGAAGCGGCATTTGCGCTCCAGCCGGGAGAGGGCGGTGTCGTGGTCGACGGCGATCCGTGTCATCGCGTGATCCCCCGGCGCAGGCGGCGTTCGATGGCGAGTTGCAGCAGGGGCACGAGCGCGGCGGACAGGATCGCGAGACCGGCGAGGCTGGCCATGCCGGTCAGGCGTCCGGCCTCGTCGCTGGTCAGCAGCAGGCTGGACACCCCCGCCCCGGCCGAGGCCGCGAGATGCTGCACGGCGGAGGACAGCGACATGAAGCCGGCCCGCTCGGCCGGCGACGGCACCCGCGACATCAGGGTCTGGGTGCCGACATTGCGCGCCGACATCGCCAGCATGAACAAAGGAAACAGCACGAGCAGCGGCAGGGGCGGCGGCACCATGACGAAGGCGCCGAACATGAGCGCCGCCAGCGCCAGCGTGGCCGCGCCATTGATCGGCGCCGTGCCGAAACGGTCGACCAGCCGCCCGGCCAGCCGCATCCCGACGAGGCTGAGGCCGCCGCCGATCATATAGAGCAGCCCCATGTCCTCGCGCGGGAAGCCGAGGTTGAACTGCAGATAGGCCGTGGTCGCCGGCAACACCAGGAAGGCCTGCATGTTGGCACAGCCGACCGCGGCGAGAGCGAGGGCGGTATTGGGCCGGCGCAGGAAATGGAGCCGCGCCATCGCGCCCCCGTCCTGCCGCCGCCCGGCCGGCAGCGCGAAACGGACCACCAGGGCGATGCCGACGATGGCGATGCCGACGGCGAGGAACGGCAGCCGCCAACCGCCGAGCCGGGCCAGTTCCAGCCCCGCCGGCACGCCAGCGACGGCGGCGATGGCGAAACCGCCCATGACGATGCCAAGCGCCCGGCCGCGCCGCTCCTCCGGGATCAGGTCGGCGATGACCGAGAGGGCGAGCGCGGTCGACGGCCCGCCGAACAGCCCGGCCACCACCCGGGCAAGGACGAGGGTGCCAAGATCGACGGCGAAGCTCGCCGCCATCGTGCCGACGCCAAGCCCGGCGAGGCAGACCATCAGCGCGCTTCGCCGCTCGAAGCGGTCGAGCACGAAGGCACCGAACAGGCCCGACAGGCAACCCGCCACCGTGTAGGCCCCGGCGACGATGCCAAGATGCGCCGGGTCGATGTTCAGCCCCCGGGCGAAGTCGGGCCCGAGCGGCATCACCATCATGAAATCGAGAATATTGACGAACTGGATGGCCGTGACGATGGCGACCACCCTGCGCTCCGCTGTGACTGTCGCCACGTCTCCCCCCGCTTTATCGTCCTTTGTCGCACGGGGCGGCGGCCTTGGCGATGCTCAAAGCACGATCGCGAGCACGGCACAGACGAGGGCGATACCGGCACCGATCAGGCGCGGCAACAGGTCCGGCGCGCGCGGCTGCAGCAGCGCCTCATTCGGGGCGGCGGGGTTGTAATGCACGTCGACCGCGGTCCCCGACGGGAAACGGGCGAGGAATTGCACCGCCTCTTCCTCGCGCTCGAACACCGGCTCGCGGTTGGAGATGCGGCTGCCGATATGATCGGCGCCGCCGGCGGCATAGCGATAGGCGATGGTCGGCAGATGCACGAGGCGGGCGGCGTGGCGATGGATACGCCGCTCGGCGTCGAGGCCGGTCAGGGCGACCGCGCCCTTGACCACCGGCCAGGACAGCATGGCGCGGTAATGCGCCCGCTCCCGCAGGGCAAGCGCCACCAGAACCGCCGCGACGACGAGAAGAATAGCCGCCAGTCCAAAGCTCAGCCCGTCCGCCATGCCCTCGCCCCGATTCCCTGTTCGCGGCAAGTCTTGCGCGAGGCCGGGACGGCATCAACCCGTCATGTGGACAGGACATGGCACATGCCGAAGATGCACAGTTTTCGGGCAGACCCGCTTCCGCCACCATCGCCCGCTCCCCGAACCCGAATGGCCTTGCCCGATGACGATCGCCCAGCCCGCCCTCGCCCCCGCGTCGTCTGCCCTCGGCGGCTATGTCTTCGCCCTGACCGGCGTCGCCATCTGGGCCGGCTGGACCGTGGTCACCCGCATGGACATGCGCGGCACCATGGCGATCACCGATCTCGTCGCCCTGCGCTTCGCGACCGCCGGCCTCCTGCTGCTGCCCGTCCTGCTGCGCAAGGGCCTGCCGCTGAAACGGCTCGGCATCGGCGGCGTGCTGGCGCTGGCGGGCACGGCCGGGGCGCCCTATGTCCTGATCGCCGGGGGCGGCCATGCCTTCGCGCCGGTGTCCCATTCGGGCGTCCTCATCTGCTGCGGCGTGCCGCTGGCGACCGCCCTGCTCACCCGGCTGTTCCTGGGCGAGCGTTTCAGCCGGCTGCGCGTCATCGGCTATGGCCTCATCCTCGTCGCCGCCGCGATCCTGATGATCGAGGCGGTGCTGGGCACGGGCCTTGGTCCCCAGGTGCTGCTGGGCGACGTCATGTTCATGACCGGCGCGCTGATGTGGGCGGGCTATACGGTGCTGGTCCGGCACCATGGCCTCGATCCGCTGCATTCGACCGCCATGGTCGCCACGGTTTCCGCCGCCCTTTACCTGCCCGTCTATGTGCTGTTCCTCGATCCCGGCATCGCCAAGCTGTCGTGGGGCACCATCGCCCTCGAGGCGGGCTTTCAGGGCGTGCTGACCTCCATCGTCTCGCTTCTGCTCTTTTCCATCGCCATCGGCCGCATCGGCGCCTCGCGCACTTCGGCCCTGACCGCGCTGGTGCCCGCCGCCGCTGCCCTGCTGGCCATTCCCGTGCTCGACGAATGGCCGAGCCTCGTCCAGGTCGCCGGCATCCTGACGGGCACGCTCGGCGTCGCCCTCGCCAGCGGCGCCCTCGCCCTGCCCGGCAGCCGCCGGGCATGAGCGAAACATTGCTGCCCGCGGGGCAAGGCTTCCTGCTGGGTGCCAGCCTGATCGTCGCCATCGGCGCGCAGAATGCCTATGTCCTTCGTCTCGGCCTGATGCGGCGCCATGTCTTCGCCATCTCGACCCTGTGCTTCCTGTCGGACGCGGTGCTGATCGCCGCCGGGGTCGCCGGCCTCGGCACCATCATCCAGAGCCTGCCGGCGCTGCTGTTCTGGATTTCGCTGGCGGGCGCGGGTTTCCTCGCCGTCTACGGTTTCATCGCCTTCCGCCGCGCCCTGCGGCCGGCGGCCCTGCAGGCCTCGGGGGGCGAGGCCGGCAGCCTCGGCACCGTGCTGGCGACCGGCGCCGCCCTCACCTTCCTCAACCCTCATGTCTATCTCGACACGGTGGTGCTGCTGGGCAGCCTGTCCGCCCGCTTCGAGGGCGAGGGGCGCATCGCCTATGGCCTCGGCGCGGCCTTCGCGTCCTGCGTCTGGTTCTATGGCCTTGGTTTCGGCTCGCGGCTGCTGGCGCCGGTCTTTGCCCGGCCCATGGCCTGGCGCGTCCTCGACAGCGTGATCGCCCTCGTCATGTGGTCGATCGCCGCCGGCCTCGTGCTCTCGGCCTGAACCTCAAACCCGGGCGAGGCCGGCGATGACGAAACTCGCCAGCGTCTCCCGCACCTTGTCCTTCGACAGGTTGCTGCGCTCGGCGTGATAGGCCGCCTGTTCGACGAGACCGAGCAGCGAATGGGCGATCAGTTCGGGATCGACATCGCCGCGGATCTCGCCCTTGTCCATGCCTTCCTGCAGCGACTGGGCGATCAGCTTGGCGAGGCGGTCGCGCGGGCGAACCGTCGGCTCTTCAGGGCCCGGGTCGATGATCGACAGGTCCATCAAGGCGGCCGCGATCACCTTGCGCTCCCCTTCCTCGAAGGCGAGGGCAGCCTGCAGCGTGTCGAGGATGCGGATGTTCCAGGGCTGCGGTCCGGTCAGCGGGCCGATGATGGCCGCTTCGATCTCGGCGCAGGCTTCCTCGGAAAAGGCGAGGAAGATGTCCCGCTTGTCGGCGAAATGCAGATAGAAGGTGCCGTTGCCGACCTCGGCCTCGCGGGCGATGTCCTGCGGGCGCGTGGCGTGATAGCCGCGCTCGACGAACAGCTTGCGGGCCGCGGCCAGCAGGCGGCGGCGGCTTTCCTGGCGGCGACGGGCGCCGCGCGCGCCGGAAGCCTGATCTTCAGCGATATCAACCATGGCGGCATTTGGGGTCAGACATGACAACATGTCAATCAGACGAAGGCAGCGGCGTGCCCCGAAACGGAAAGAGGGCCCGGCGGTGTCGCCGGGCCCTCCCCCGATGGGATCTCGCGGCCGATCAGTTGCCGATGATGCCGCCGTCGGTGCGACGCACGGCGACCATGGTCGGGCGCTTCTGACCGTTCGGGAAGCTGCTCGGCTGGCCGTCTTCGCCCGGGTGCTGGATGTTGCAGAAGAAGGTCGTGTTGTCCGGGGAGAACAGCGGACCGCAGATCTCGCAGCCGTAAGGGCCGACGAGGAAGCGCTTCACGCGGACCTTGCCGTTGCCGGCGACTTCGGTGCACAGCACCTGGTCGTTGCAGGGATAGCTGTTCGGCGTGCCGTCGGTCGCGATCCACAGGAGGCCACGGTTGTCGAAGGTGATGTTGTCGGGCGAGCCGAAGCGATCGCCGAAGAACGTCCCCTTGACGTCGCCGACCGCGCCGGACGCCGCCTTCGGATCACCGGCCAGCAGATAGAACTGCCAGGTGAAGGTGGTCGAGGTGTGGTCGTTGCCGTTCTCGGTGATTTGGACGATGTGGCCCGTGCGGTTGTTGGTGCGCGGATTGGCCGCGTCGGCCGCGCCCGAACGGACGGTGCCGGTCGGACGGTTGGCGGAACCGCCGCGATTGCTGTTGTTGGTGCAGACCACGAAGACCTTGCCGGTGCCGGCGAAGGTGCCCGGGGTGTGCGGCGCCTCGACGTCTTCCGGACGATCCATCGGGGTCGCGCCGACGACGTCGCCAGCTTCACGGGTGCGCAGGCAGATGTCGGCCTGGTCGGCGAAGGCGCCGGCGGCCTTGGACTCGAGGTTCGCGTGGGTCAGCGGCAGCCACTCGCCGGTGCCATCCGCGTTCAGCTTCGCGGCATAGAGCGTGCCCGAGGACAGGAGCGAGAAATGCCCCTTGGCGCGCGGGTTCGCGGAGTCGAAGGTGCCGTCGGTCACGAACTTGTAGACGTAGTCGAAACGCTCGTCGTCACCCGAATAAAGCACGACCTTGCCCTTGGTCTGGCCTTCCGGATACTGCACGACGACGGTGGCGCATTCGTGCTTGAAACGGCCAATGGCGGTGTGCTTCACCGGGCGGCGGGTCGGATCGAACGGATCGACTTCGACGATCCAGCCGAACTTGAAGCCTTCGTTCGGCATCTTCGCCAGGTCGAAACGGCTGTGGTACTTTTCCCAGCGGCGCTGCGAGGCGCCATTGGTCATGCCGAGGATACGATAGTTATCCTTGGTCGTGCCGGCCGGCAGGCTGCTGGCGTTGGCGAAATACTGGTTGAAGTTCTCTTCCGCCGACAGGTAGGTGCCCCAGGGCGTGAAGCCGCCGGCGCAGTTGTTCAGCGTGCCCGCGACCGGACCGGAGAGACGCGGATCGTCCTTGGCCGGGCCATCGACGAGGAAACGGGTCGTGCCGGTGATGCGGCGGGCGACCAGCGCGCCGTCCGGCGTGTCGCCGACGCGCATCCCCTTGTCGTGGACCCAGGTATCGCCTTCGAGACGGATGCCGGCGACCGTGATGCCGTGGGCGGCCAGCTCGACATCCACCGTGTTACGCCGCGCGGTCGTGGCGCTATAGCCGGGGAACATGTCGCTACCGGTCGTGTATTCGTGATTGAACACGGCGATATAGGCCGAATGCGACTGGCCGTTCGCGCTGGCGGGGGCGCCGAACGGATTGGCGAACAGGGCGAGCATGTCGTGGTTGAAGCCGATGCGGCGTTCCTGCTCGTCGGCGGTCATGTTGCCGGCGTTCACTTCGCCCGCGCCCGTGCCCCAGGCGGCGTCGCCCTCGAACAGCGAATCGCCCCACGGCAGCAGGGTCTGGAAGCTGTAGCCCGGCGGCACCGTCACGGTATCGGCGGTGGTCTCGGCGACGGCGGTGAAGCCGGTCGCGGCCTGGGCTTCGGTCGGAACGCCGAAGGTGACCATCGACGTGGCGGCGGCCGTCGCGGCGACGGCGCCCGCGCCCACCAGGAAGCCGCGGCGGCTCAGCTGGGCGTCGATCATGCCTTCAAGCGTATTGTCGGAAGAAAGGCTGCGCTTGCGCAGGTCCTCGGCCTCGAAATCAGACATTGGAAATCCCCTCGTCATGCGGCCCCGTCAGGGGGCCGTCATTGGCGATCGGGATTACAAATTCGAACGGCTACAATTCCGCGACAGATCGGAAAATCTCTTATGAAGCCGCAAGCGGCGGAGACACGCCCGCCCCCTCCTCGGCCAGGGTCTCGCGCAGGGCCAGCACCAGCCAGCGGCCGAGACGGGCGACATTGCGGCCGTCCCGTTGCGTCGCGGGGGTGCGCAGGACATAGGAGCCGAAGCGGATGTCGGTCGTCAGGACCTCGACCAGCCGCCCGGCGGCAAGATGATCGCCGACCAGCAGGATATTGCCGAGAGCGATGCCCTGCCCCTGCAGCGCCGCCTCGATCGCGGCATCGGCGTGCCACAGCCGCGGGCCGTGAAGCGGTGGCACCGGATCGAGGCCGGCGCGCATCAGCCACTGGGACCATTGCTCCCGGCTCTCCTCGTGAATGAGCGGCGCGCCCGCGATATCGCGCGGATGCACGAAAGGCCCGCGCCGGGCGACGAAGGTCGGACTGGCGACCGGAAAGAAGCGAGGCTCGACCAGAGGCGTGGCGACGATACCCGGCCCGGGTTTCGGATTGAAGGCGATCTCGGCATCCGCCTCGCCCTTGGCGAAATCGGGGCTGCGGTCGGTCGGCTGCAGAATGATATCGACGCCGGGCAGGGCCGCCTCGAGCGCGGCAAGGCGGCGGGCCAGCCAGCGCACGGCAAGGCCCGGCGCGCAGAAGATGCGCATTTCCCCCGCGCTGCCGCGCGGCGACAACTCTTCGGTCGCGTCGGCGATCAGGTCGAAGGCGCCGGATATCCGCTCGAAGTAGCGACGCCCCTCGTTGGTCAGGACGATGCCCCGGCCCTCGCGCTCGATCAGGCGGACCCCGGCCCAGGCTTCGAGATTCTGCAAGTGGCGGCTGATCACCGTGTGGCTGACGTTCAGGTCCTCGCCCGCGCGGCGCGTACCGCCCAGACGGGCGACGGCCTCGAAGGCACGCAGGGCGACGAGCGGCGGCAGGCGACGGGACAAGGACATCTTCCGGCAGTGGCCCTGCAATCTAACCCGCGCCGGCCGGAACGGCATCCCCCTTCGCCGCGCCCCTGTTGCAGGGCTGCCGCAGCGACGATTCATTTCTTGGGGGGCGACGGACACATCTGGACAAATTCCGCAACTGCGTCGGAAATGTGGCGGTGCGTCAGCCCGTGCCGGTACAGGGGTGCCGGGGCACGCCGAAGAATGAGGGCCACCGCCTCCCGCCCGAGGCGCCGCAGTCGTCGCGTCATGCGACCAGACCGGAAGGCCGGCACCGGGTGAACGGTGCGGCGATACGGTCGTCCCATCCTGCCTTCGCCCCGTTCCCCGCTTTCCCTTCGCCAACCCACCGACCGCCGCCCATGCGCCGGTTGCATGAGGCCCGTGCGATCAGGATAGCCGATCGGTTGCAATGGCGAAGGAACCGGGGGCCATGACGCCGGGTTCATGCTCTGACGCAGTTCCGGGTCACAAACAGATGCGCAAAATCGCCGTCAATATCGCTGTACTTCTTGTCGTGCTGGCCGCCCACGCGGGCGCCTGGGCATGGTTCAACCGTCCCGCCGACATGGCGGACTGGGAAGGTTCGATCCAGGCCCTGTCCTTCGACCCGCACCGGGCCGACCAGAACCCTAACGAAGGGACCAACCCTTCTCCTGCGCAGATCGACGAGGATCTGGCGACGGTCGCCACGGTAGCCCAGGGCATCCGTACCTATTCGACCCTGAACGGTCAGGAAGACATTCCGGCCATGGCCGCGCGCCATGGCCTCTTCGTCATCGCCGGTGCCTGGCTGGACAAGCGTCAGGACAGCAACCAGCAGGAAATCGCCGGCCTCGTGCGCATGGCGAACAGCAATGCCAATGTGAAGCGTCTGATGGTCGGCAACGAGGCGGTCCTGCGCGGCGACCTGACGGTGCCCGAGCTGATCCGCATCATCAAGGACGTGAAGCGCCAGGTCGACCAGCCGGTTTCGACCGCCGAGCCTTGGCATGTCTGGCTCGATCATCCCGAACTGGTCGAGGCGACCGACTATATCGCCGTGCACCTGCTGCCCTATTGGGAAGGCGTGCCGGCCGACCAGTCGCTCGACTATATCGCCCGCCGCTACGACCAGATCGCCCGCGCCTATCCGGGCAAGAAGATCGTCATCTCGGAGATCGGCTGGCCGTCGGATGGCCGTATGCGTGACGGCGCGACCCCCAGCCTCGACAACGAAGCCGACTTCATCCGCAATTTCCTGACGCTGGCCCGCGCCCGCGGCTGGGACTACTCGATCATGGAAGCCTTCGACCAGCCGTGGAAACGGCAGATCGAAGGGGCCGTCGGCGCTTATTGGGGCATTTTCGACGCTTACCGCGAGCCGAAGTTCCCCCTGTCGGGCGACGTGACCGCGGTCAAGGACTGGCCGCTGCTGGCCCTGATCGCCGCCGCCATCGCGCTTGTGCCGCTGGGCTATTTCCTCGCCAAGTCGAACAACCTGAAGCCCCAGGGCAAGCTGCTGTTCGGCGGCCTCATCCTCGTCGCCGCCAACCTCATGGTCTGGACGGTGCACTATGGCACGACCCAGTATCTGAACCTGCCGATGATCGTCGTCTGGTCGGTGCTGTCCTTCGGCATGTTGTTCCTGCTCACCCTCATCCTGGCCGAAGGCTTCGAGATGTCGGAGGGACTGTTCGCCCGCTTCAGCAAGCGGCATTTCACGCCCTACCGCCTGCCCGCCGCCGCCGAGCGCGAGCGGCACTGGCCCAAGGTCTCGCTGCATCTGCCGATCTGCAACGAGCCGGCCGAGATGGTGCGCCGTACCCTCGACAGCCTGGCCAAGCTCGACTACCCCAATCTCGAAGTCCTGATCATCGACAACAACACCAAGGACCCCGCGATCTGGCAGCCGGTGCAGGCCTATTGCGAAATGCTGGGCAGCCGTTTCCGCTTCTTCCATCTCGAGGTCTGCAAGGGCTTCAAGGCGGGCGCCCTCAACTTCGCCATGGGCCAGACCGCCCCTGACGCCGAAGTCGTCGGCGTGATCGACAGCGACTATCTGGTCGAACCCGACTGGCTGAAGTCGACGATCCCCTATTTCGACGAGGAAAAGGTCGGCTTCGTGCAGGCGCCGCAGGACCATTACGACTGGGCCGGCAATGCCTTCAAGGAAATGATCAACTGGGAATATGCCGGCTTCTTCCATATCGGCATGTCGATCCGCAACGAGCGCGACGCGATCATCCAGCACGGCACCATGACCCTGGTCCGGCGCAAGGCGATGGAAGCGGTCGGCAACTGGTCGACCTGGACCATCTGCGAAGACGCGGAAATGGGCCTGAAGCTGATGCATGACGGCTGGAAGTCGGTCTACATCAACCACCGCTTCGGCCGCGGCGTGACGCCGGACAGCTTCGCCTCCTATCGCGGCCAGCGCTTCCGCTGGGCCTTCGGCGCGATGCAGATCCTGCGCGGCCGCAAGTCCTGGCTGAACCCGTTCAAGGACACCGGCCTGACCCTTGCCCAGAAGTATCACTTCATCATGGGCTGGGCGCCCTGGTTCGCCGATGCGATGAACCTGATGTTCACCGTCGCCGGTCTGCTCTGGACGGTCGGCCTGCTGATCCTGCCGGAATATTTCGCCTTCCCGGTGACCCTGTTCCTGGTGCCCACCCTGGCGGTCTTCGGCTTCAAGCTGGCCTATACGTTCTCGCTCTACGCCAAGCGCGTGCCCTGCACCATGACCCAGGCGGCGGGCGCGGCCATCGCCGGCCTCGCCCTCACCTACACCGTGGGCAAGGCCTTCGCCATCGGCCTCGTGAAGAAGGAAAAGCCCTTCCTGCGCACGCCGAAGTGCGAGGACAAGCCGGCGGCGATCCAGGGCGTGCTGAACGCCCGGGAAGAGACCACCCTGATGCTGCTGCTCTGGGCCGCCGCGGCCGCTGTCGCCGTCGTCTATGGCGATCGGGACCGCGAGTCCTATGTCTGGGTCGCGGTCATGCTGGTGCAGTCCCTGCCCTATCTCGCGGCGCTCGCGCTCTCGATGATCTCGGCGGTGCCGGGCCTGCGCTGGCTGCCCTTCGGCCGCGCGGCCAGCCGTCCGGACGTGCCGGCCGCCGGCCACGCCCAGACGCCGGGTGCGCAGCCTTGAGCGAAAACACGCTCGTTTCGCGTGGGAAGGCCCTGATCCGGGCCTTCCTGCGCAGCCACTTCTTCCACTATGTCGTGATCGGCACGCTTGGCCTGCTGGTCGATATCGCGGCCTTGCGTCTTGCGCTTGATGTCTTCGGCCTCGGCTTTTATGTCGGGCGGGTGTTCTCGTTCGCCTGCGCGGTGACCTTCACCTATCTGTGCAACCGCAACTTCACCTTCCGGGACGTGGCCCATCGCCCGCTGCTGCGGCAATGGGTGACGTATGCGACGGCGCAGCTTGGCGGCCTGACGGCGAATTACGCGACCTATGCCGCGCTGATCACCTGGTGGCCGCTGACCAAGGATTATCCGGAAATCGCCGTCGCCTGCGGCGCGATCGCCGGGCTCGGCTTCAATTACACGGCGGCGAGCCGGATCGTGTTCCGGCCGGCCAAGGGCTGACGGGTCAGCGGTTGTTGCCGAACAGGAGTTCGGTGACCGAGACGGCGATATGCTCGCCCGAAATCACGATCTCGCCCCGGGCGATCAGCTTGCCGTTGGCGAGGATCATCACCGGCTCGCTCTCGCGGCTGTCCAGTTCGATGACCGCGCCGCGGCCCATCTTCAGCAATTGATGAATGGGCATGGTCGATTGACCGAGCACCACCGATATGTCGATGTAGACTTCGCCGACTGCGGACACGCTGGCCTCCCGCTTGCTGGTCCCAGTTTCGCCCGGCAGGCTTAGCATCCGGTTAACAGGACCACGTTCAATTGCCCCAGTCCGCCACCGCCGCCCCTCTGGCCGAAACCGCCAGCGACGCCATCGAATGGGTCGTCGCGCCCGGGCAGACCGATTACCCGGCCGCCCTCGCCTTCATGGAAGAGCGGGTGGCCGCGATCCACGAAGGCCGCGCGCCCGAGCGGATCTGGCTCGTCGAGCACCCGCCGCTCTATACCGCCGGCACCAGCGCCGATCCGCTGGAGCTGCTCGCCCCCGACCGCTTCCCGGTCTATGACGCCGGACGCGGCGGGCGCTTCACCTATCATGGGCCGGGGCAGCGCGTGGTCTATGTCATGCTCGACCTGTCGCGCCGCGGCCGGGACCTGCGCGATTTTGTCTGCAAGCTCGAGAAATGGGTGATCGCCGCCCTCGCCCGCTTCAACGTGAAGGGCGAGATGCGCGACGGCCGGGTCGGCGTCTGGGTCACGCGGGGCGAGGCCCCCTTCACGCGGGAAGACAAGATCGCCGCCATCGGCGTTCGCGTGCGGCGCTGGGTGACCTTTCACGGCCTGTCGCTGAATGTCGAGCCGGACCTGTCGCATTTTACCGGCATCGTGCCCTGCGGCATCAGCGAGCATGGCGTGACCTCGCTGGTCGATCTCGGCCTGCCGGTCACGATGGACGATGTCGACGTCGCCCTGCGCGAGAGCTTCGAGGATGTCTTCGGCCTGCCGCTGGTGCAGCCGGCTGACTGATCACTGCGCCGTTACCGGCTGATCGGCAGTTGCCGGGGAGACCGGCGCGCCTTCGGTCGACGGCTCGGGCTCGCCCGGCTTCAGGATACGGTCGACGATCATGTGGCTGGCGGAAATCGCCCCGTTGCCGCCCTTGGTATCGGGCGCGATCAGGACGCGCAGCGGCTTGCCGGCGGCGCTGGCCGGCACGGGCACGACGAAACTGTAGCTTTCATAGGTCGCGGGGCCGGTGGGGAAACGCAGCCAGCCCGGGAAACTGCCGTCGACCGACAGGGCCATGCCGAATTCCGCCGACGGCTGCTTGCGGTCGGCCCGGGTCCACAGGGTGATGCGGGCAAGGCCGCCCGCCAGCTTGCGGGCGACCGCGGGCGGGATATCGACATAGGCGGCGCCTTCCGGCCCCTTGTCCGTCGACGGGGCCAAGGCGATCAGACGCACGGCCGAGCCCATCTCTTCACGCATCCGCTCGATGCCCGGGCCGCCATCGCTGCTTCGGATCGGGCGGCGGGCGTCGTTGCCGGGCTGCAGCGGAATGACCACCAGCCGTTCCACGCCTTCGTTGGACACTTCACCGGCGGGGCGCGACGGGGCGGGCGCCACGGCCGCATGGGCCTGGGCGATTCTCTCCGTCGTCAGGTCATAGCCGATCGCGCCGAGCACGGTGGCAAGGGCGAGGACTCCGACAGCCCAAGTGAGTAACCGGTACATAGAGGCTCCAAGGCGACTGCGCCATTAGTTGCAATCCGCCCCCCACAAGGTCAACCCACGCCATCGGTAGGGGTTCCCTGCATTCGGCGGGCAGCTCCACTTTGAGCCCGCCTTCGTTAACTTTTAGTGCAGCGCGCAAGCACCGTCAGGCGGTCGGGGCCTGAAAGAAGCCCTTGGCCGGAACCTCGTCGTCCACCACCTCGACGATATCGTCGACACGGGAGGCCGGCGGTCCCTGACGCAGCGCCGCCCGAAAGGCGTCGAGCGCGGCCGCGTCACCCCGCGCCACGGCCTCGACGCTGCCATCGAGCCGATTGCGCACCCAGCCGTCGAGGCCAAGGCGCGCCGCCGCATCGCGGGTGAAATGGCGAAAGCCGACGCCCTGCACCCGCCCGGTGACGCGAAGCCGAAGGGTCTTCATCCGACAAAGCCTCCTTTACAAAGCAAAAGGCCCCGGCGGTTGTCCGCCGGGGCCTGTCGCGAGAGCCGGGATCACTCGAACTCGAGGATCACCTGGTCGACCGAGAAACTGTCGCCCTTCTTGCCCTTGACCTTGGCCACCTTGCCATCGCGTTCCGCCTTGAGGACGTTTTCCATCTTCATGGCTTCGACGACCGCGAGGGTCTGGCCCGCCTTCACCTCTTCGCCTTCCTCGACATTGATCGAGACGATGAGGCCCGGCATCGGGCAGAGCAGGAACTTCGAGGTATCGGGCGGCAGCTTCACCGGCATCAGGGCGGCGAGTTCGGCCGCGCGCGGCGTGCGCACCACGGCGATGACTTCGGCGCCCGAATGGAACAGGCGGAAGCCTTCCCCCTTCTTCTCGACCTGGACGATGATCGGCTTGCCGTTCACCGTGCCGCGCAGGATCGAGGTGCCCGGGTTCCAGGTGCTGCGGATGGCCAGGACATGGCCATCGAAGGTCTTGACGTCATAGCCGCCTTCGACCGTCTCGACGCCGACGTGACGCTTCTCTTCACCGATCTGAACCACATACTGCGTCTGCAGTTTGCGGCCGTGATGCGGGATCTGGCCAGAAATCCTGACCTCGCGTTCCTGGGTCCGGCGATGCAGCACGACCGCCGCCGCCGTCAGATTGTCGAGCGCCGAGGCGCTGAGCGTGGCGCCGGTGAAACCGTCCGGGAATTCCTCGGCGATGAAGCCGGTGGTCAGACGGCCCGACCGGAAACGCTCGTGACCGAGCACCGCCGAGACGAAGCTGATGTTGTGGCTGATACCCCGGATGTAGAAGGCGTCGAGCGCCGCGCGCTGGGCGTCGATCGCTTCTTCGCGCGTGGCCGCGTGGGTGCACAGCTTGGCGATCATCGGATCGTAGAACATCGAGATTTCGGCGCCAGCGAAGACGCCGGTGTCGTTGCGGACGATGGCGCCATTGCCGTCCGGGCCTTCGGCCGGCGGCTGGTAATGGGTCAGGCGACCGATCGAGGGCAGGAAGCCGCGGGTCGGATCTTCCGCGTAGACGCGGGATTCGATGGCCCAGCCGTTGATGCCGACGTCCGACTGCTTGATCTTCAGCGTCTCGCCATAGGCGACGCGGATCATCTGCTCGACAAGGTCGATGCCGGTGATCAGCTCGGTGACCGGATGTTCCACCTGCAGACGGGTGTTCATCTCGAGGAAGTAGAAGTTACGGTCGCCGTCGACGATGAATTCCACCGTGCCGGCGCTGTCGTAACCGACTTCCCGGGCAAGGGCGACGGACTGTTCGCCCATGGCCTTGCGGGTCGCCTCGTCGAGGAAGGGGCTCGGGGCCTCCTCGATGACCTTCTGGTTGCGGCGCTGGATCGAGCATTCGCGCTCGTTCACATAGATGATGTTGCCGTGCTTGTCGCCCAGCACCTGAATCTCGATGTGACGGGGCGAGGTCACGAACTTCTCGATGAAGACGCGGTCGTCGGCGAAGGAGGAACGCGCCTCGTTGGTCGCCGACTGGAAGCCCTCGCGGGTTTCCGCCTCGTTCCAGGCGATGCGCATACCCTTGCCGCCACCGCCGGCCGAGGCCTTGATCATCACGGGATAGCCGATCTCGGAAGCGATCTTCACCGCCTCGTCGGTATCCTTGATGACGCCGAGATAGCCGGGGACGGTGTTGACCCCGGCGGCGCGGGCCAGCTTCTTCGACTCGATCTTGTCGCCCATGGCGCCGATGGCGCGGACGTTCGGGCCGATGAACTTGATGCCGTGCTGCTCGAGGGCGGCGCAGAAATCCGCCTTCTCGGACAGGAAGCCATAGCCGGGGTGAACCGCTTCGGCGCCGGTGTCGAGGCAGGCCTTAACGATCTTGTCGATGATCAGATAGGACTCGGCCGCGGGCGGGGCGCCCACATGCACGGCCTCGTCCGCCATCTCGACATGGAGCGCGTCGGCGTCGGCGTCGGAGTAGACGGCCACGGTCTTGATGCCCATCTTGCGGGCGGTCTTGATGACGCGGCAGGCGATCTCGCCGCGGTTCGCGATCAGGATCTTCTTGAACATTGTAAAACCACCAGCCGGTCAGAGCGGAATATTGTCGTGCTTCTTCGCGGGCACCTGGATCTCCTTGTTACGGAGCATCGCAAAGGCCCGGGCCACCCGGCGGCGCGTCGAGTGAGGCATGATCACCTCGTCGATGAAGCCGCGGTTGGCCGCCTTGAAGGGGCTGGCGAAATTGGCCGCGTATTCGGCGGTCCGCGCCGCGATCTTCTCGGCATCGCCGATCTCGGAACGGAAGATGATCTCCACCGCGCCCTTGGCGCCCATCACCGCGATTTCCGCGGTCGGCCAGGCATAGTTCACGTCGCCGCGCAGGTGCTTGGACGACATCACGTCATAGGCGCCGCCGTAAGCCTTGCGGGTGATCACGGTCACCTTCGGCACCGTCGCCTCGGCATAGGCGAAGAGCAGCTTCGCGCCGTGCTTGATGATGCCGCCGTATTCCTGCGCCGTGCCCGGCAGGAAGCCCGGGACGTCGACGAGGGTCAGGATCGGAATGTTGAAGGCGTCGCAGAAGCGCACGAAGCGGGCGGCCTTGCGGCTGCTGTCGATGTCGAGGCAGCCGGCGAGGACCATCGGCTGGTTGGCGATGATGCCGACCGTCGAGCCTTCGAGCCGGGCAAAGCCGGTAAGGATGTTCTTGGCGTAGGCCGGCTGGATCTCGAAGAAGTCGCCCTCGTCGACCATCTTCAGGATCAGCTCCTTCATGTCGTAGGGCTTGTTCGGATTGGCCGGGACCAGGGTGTCGAGGCTCATCTCGACCCGCTCCGGATCGTCGAAGCTCGGGCGGACCGGGGGCTTTTCCTTGTTCGACAGGGGCAGGAAGTCGAACAGGCGGCGGGTCTCGTAAAGCGCCTCGACGTCATTCTCGAAGGCGTTATCGGCGACCGAGGACTTGGACGTGTGGGTGACGGCGCCGCCCAGCTCTTCCTGCGTCACGATTTCCTGGGTCACGGTCTTCACGACGTCGGGACCGGTGACGAACATGTAGGAACTGTCCTTCACCATGAAGATGAAGTCGGTCATGGCCGGCGAATAGACCGCGCCACCGGCGCAGGGGCCCATGATGACCGAAATCTGCGGCACGACGCCCGAAGCGTCGACATTGCGCAGGAACACGTCGGCATAGCCGCCCAGCGAGGCGACGCCTTCCTGGATGCGGGCGCCGCCGGAATCGTTGAGGCCGATCACGGGCGCGCCGACCTTCAGCGCCATGTCCATGATCTTGCAGATCTTGCCGGCGTGGGACTCGGACAGCGAGCCGCCGAACACCGTGAAGTCCTGCGAGAAGACGAAGACCTGGCGGCCGTTGATCGTGCCCCAGCCGGTCACGACGCCGTCGCCGGCGACCTTCTGCTCCGCCATGCCGAAGTCGGCGCAGCGGTGCTCGACGAACATGTCGTATTCTTCGAAGGAATTGGCGTCGAGCAGCAGCTCGATACGTTCGCGCGCGGTCAGCTTGCCCTTGGCGTGCTGGGCGACGATCCGCTTCGGCCCCCCGCCGAGGCGGGCCTCTTCACGCTTTTTTTCCAGTTGGCGGAGAATATGGTGCATCAGTTCCCCCTAGAGCCGCGCCGCGAAAGGGCGGCCGCGGTGCGGCAGCAGGATGCCGCGGACGCGAAAGACTGGGGGGTCTCGTATCATCATTCGCCGACTTGTTCCAGCATGACGGAAGTCGGTACCCCCAAGGTCGACCAAATCTTGACGCGAGGCCAGAACCCCTCGCGATAGACCGACGGTTCAGGCCCGCGACAGGGTCAGAAACCGGTGAGCGTGGCCAAGATCGGCGTGCAATTGCACCGCCCGCGCCGCCGCTTCCGCGTCCTCGCCCCATTTCTCGATCTGGTGATCCTCGTCGATCCGGCTGGCGCGCCAGGCCTCGTCGAGCGGCAATTCCCCCTCCGCCACCGCGAGCGCCAGCACGAGGGAGCCGAGAATGCCGACCAGCGTGTGCAGCGCCGCCAGTTCCGCGTCGCTGCGCGCGGCGAGGACCATCGCCATGCGCCCCACCGTCTCCGGCGCCTGCGCGATCGGCATCAGCCCCGCCGTCACCTTCAGGTCGACATCGAAGCGTCGGCGCAGCCAGTCGATCCACGGATCCCAGGCCGCGCCCTGGCGGGCGGCCAGCTCGGGCGGCTCGTCGGCGCGATAGCTGACCAGATCGGTGCCGGCCCAATTGGCCATTTCCTCGATCACCTCGGCCCGCAGGTCGGGAACCCGGTCGACCGCCGTATTGGCGAAACGGGTCAGGGCCATGGTCTCGGGATTGAAATCCGCCGGCTGGGCGCTCCATTCCGCCGCCACCGCTTCGGCAAGGGCGAGACTGGCCATGATCAGCGGCCGCTTGGCCGGGGTGCGCATGGGCTTGCCGTCGAGGGCGACCGTGTAACCACCGCTGGCGACGGCCTGCGCCGCCGCCTGTTTCCAGAATCGCTTCATTCGTCCAGTTCCGCGAAAACGTCCCGGCCCTGCGAAGCCTCGAAGCCGAGCAGGCGGAAACTCTCGGCCATATGGGGCGGCAACGGCGCCTCGACTTTCAGGCGCCCGCCGGCCGGATGGGCGATGTCGATCGCCCTTGCGTGCAGATGCAATTTGCGCGAGATGCCGCCGGTCAGGAACGCCTCGGCCCCGCCGTATTTGCCGTCGCCGACGATGGGCGTGCCGAGGAAGGCGGCATGGGCACGCAACTGGTGCGTGCGCCCGGTCAGCGGCCGCATGGCGAGCCAGGACACTTTGCCCGCCGCCTGTTCCACGACGGCATAGAAAGTGACGGCGCGCTTCGACTCGTCGTCCTCGTCCTCGCGCTGGACCGTGCGCATTTTCTCGTGCCCCGCCGGCCCTTCCTTGGCGAGGGCAAGGTCGATCCGGCCGCGCGTCGGCTTCGGCATTCCCATCACCAGCGCCCAATAGGTCTTGGCCGCGTCGCGCGCCTTGAACGACTTGGCCAGGGCTGTCGCGGCCTGCCGGCTGCGGGCGAGCACGAGCACGCCCGAGGTATCCTTGTCCAACCGGTGGACGAGGCGCGGCCGCTCCGCCGCCTCGAACATCAGGGCATCGAGGGCGGCATCGAGATGGGCGTCGTCGAGACCGCTGCCGCCCTGAACCGCGAGGCCGGCCGGCTTGTTGATGACGAGGACATCGGCATCGCGGTGCAGGATCGCCTTCTTCAGGGTCTCGCCGATTTCGAGCGCCCGGGCGGACACCGGCTTCGGCGCGGCGGCGTCGGGCGCCGGCTTCGGCGCCTCGCCCAGCGGCGGCACCCGCACTTCATCGCCGACCAGCAGCCGGTCGGAGGCCTTCACCCGGCCGCCATTCACCCGCACCTGACCGGTGCGCAGCAGCTTTTCCAGCCGGCCGTGGCCGACATCCGGATAATGGCGCTTGAACCAGCGATCGACCCGCATGTCGGCATCGGCCAGTTCGACCTTGCGCATCACGACGGCATTCATAAGGCACCCCACGACCGCCCGACGGCGAGACCAGCGCCGAGCCCGGCGAGACCGAGCACCAGCGAACTTGAGACATAAAGAATGGCGATACCCGCCTCGCCCCGCGCCCACAGGGCATAGGCATCGAGCGAAAAGGCCGAAAAGGTGGTGAAACCGCCGAGCACGCCGGTCATCAGGAACAGACGCAGGCCATCGTCGCCCGGCCGGCCGGCCAGCATCGCGGCGAGCAGCCCCATGACCGCGCTGCCGATGAAATTGACCGCCAGCGTCCCCACCGGAAAACCCGGGCCGAACAGCGCCTGACCGAGGCGCACGACACCGAGCCGCGCCACCGAACCCAGCGCGCCGCCAAGGGCCACCATCAGGTAGGGACCGATCACCCGGAAAACCTCTCGCCACGGCATCGCCAATCTTTCGCGCACGCTAGCGATGGCGGCGGCTTCCGGCAACATGGTTACGCCCCGTTTACCTTTCTCCCCGCAGAATGCCCGGCAATCAACAAAAACAGGGGCCGGGGCAGCCATGTCCATCCAGCGCAGGATTACGTTCTTACTCGCCGCTTTCGGCCTGGTGCCGGCCTTGCTGCTGTTCTTCATCTATATGGCGAGCGAGGGCCAGTCGCGCGACGCGCTCTATGGCCGCTTCCACAATCTCGCCGACCAGATGGTCGATTCGATCGACCGCACCCTGGCCGAGCGTTACGGCGACGTTCAGGCCTTCGCCCTGAACACCGCCGCCTATGACGCCGACAACTGGGGCAATACCGATCTCGGCAATCCGCTGGTCGAGGCCCTGAACGGTTACGTCCGCTCTTACGGCGTCTACGACCTCATGCTGCTGGTCGACACAGAAGGCACCGTCATCTCGGTCAACACGAAGAATGCCGCGGGCGATGAACTCTCGACACAGGGTCTCGTCGGCCGCGACCTCTCGGGCGAAGGCTGGTTCAAGGCGGTTTCCGCCGGCCGCTATCTCGAAGGCCGCGACGGCCTGACCGGCAGTTTCGTCGAGGGACCGGGCATCGTGCCCCTGGTGGCCGAGGCGACGCGATCGCGCGGCTTTGTCCTGACCTTCGCCGCGCCGATCAAGCCGCCGGGCGGGCGCACCATCGGCTATTGGGTGAATTTCGCCAATCCGGGTTTCGTCTCCAGCAATCTGACCGAATATCACAAGCATCTGGCGGCCGACGGCCTCGGCTCGGCCGAACTCTTCATCCTCGACGCCGAGGGACGGATCGTCAGCGATATCGGCGGCGGCAAGGACGCGGTCCATGCCGAAGCCGGCAACGCCATCGTCCGCGACGATGTGATCACCGCCGCCCTCGGCGGCGAAAGCGGCGCCGTGCTGCTCGAACCCGCATCTGGCCCCGCGCTGCTCGCCGGCTATGCCCATTCCGAAGGCGCGGGGCGTTTCCCCGGGCTCGGCTGGTCGTCCGTGATCAGGGTGCAGGCGAATGAAGTCTTCGCCGCCGTGGACGACCTGCGCCTGCTGATGATCCTCGCCGTCGCCACCGCCGCGGCGGTCACCATTGGCGCCGGCTTCCTGACGGGGCGCAGCCTGTCATCCCCCCTGCGCGGGATGGAGCGGGCGATGGCCGGCCTTGCCGCCGGTGACCTCGAGGCCGAAGTCCCGTCGCTCGGCCGGCGCGACGAGATCGGCGCCATGGCCAAGGCGGTCGAGGTGTTCAAACGCGCCGCCCTCGACAACCGCCGGCTCCAGTCCGAGACGGAGGACATGCGCCAGGCCGCCGAAGCCGCGCGCGAGCACCAGCGCGAGACCGAAGCCCGGGCCGAGGCCGAGCGCCGCCAGCGCGAGGCTGACGCCGCCCGGACGGCCGAGGCCGAAAAGCGGCACCAGATGCAGCAACTGGCCGACAGTCTCGAAGCGACGGTGCGCGGCATCGTCGCCGCCCTTGCCGCGGCGGCGACCGAGTTGCAGCAAAGCGCCAGCGTGATGACCACGACCGCCGACGGCAGCAATCAGCAGGCGGACGTCGTCGCCATGGCCGCCGACCGCGCGACGGGCAACGTGCAAACTGTCGCCAGCGCGGCGGAGGAACTGGCGGTTTCCGTGCGCGAGATCGCCGACCGGGTCGCCCAGTCGGCCCAGACCGCCGCCCATGCGGTGCGCGAGGCCGAGGGCACCAACCGGACCATGCAGGGCCTTTCGGCGTCGGCAGGCGAGATCGGCGACGTGCTGAACCTGATCGCCGCCATCGCCAATCAGACCAACCTTCTCGCCCTCAACGCGACCATCGAGGCGGCGCGCGCGGGCGAAGCCGGCAAGGGCTTCGCCGTCGTCGCCTCGGAAGTGAAGAACCTCGCCACCCAGACCGCCAAGGCGACCGAGGACATCGGCAGCAAGATTCGCCTGATCCAGAACCAGACCGAACAGGCGGTGGGCGCCATCGGCTCGATCGGCCGCACCATCGCCTCGATCAACGACATCACCTCGAACATCGCGGGCGCGGTCGAACAGCAGGGCGCGGCGACGAGCGAGATCGCCCGTAACGTCGCCCATGCCGCCGACGACACCCGCCAGGTCTCGGACGCCATCGGCGAAGTGCGGACGGCGACGCTGGAAACCGGCCGCAGCGCGGGCGGCGTCCTGTCGGCGGCGGCCGATCTGTCGGGTCAGGCCAACCGGCTCGACGCCGAGGTCCAACGCTTCATCGCCCAGATCCGGGCAGCCTGAGGTCGGGGGGCCTTTGGCCCCCTGTTCCTTTACCCGGGGACCAAAGGGCCCCCTGTTCCTTTACCCGGGGGCCAAAAGGCCCCCCGTTCCGTTACCCGGGGGCCAAAAGGCCCCCTGTCGGTCAGTTCACCCGGCGGTCGCGCCCGGCCCAATAGGGGTCGCGGAGTTCCCGCTTCAGCAGTTTGCCCGAGGCGTTGCGCGGCAGGTGTTCGACGAAATCGACCGAGCGCGGCACCTTGTAGCCGGCGATGCGGGTGCGGGCGAAGGCGATGATTTCGTCGGCCGTCGCGCGGGAATCGGGCTTTGCCACCACGACCGCCTTTACCGCCTCGCCCCATTTGTCGTCCGGCACGCCGATCACCGCGACATCGGCGATATCGGGATGGCCGAACAGGGCACTTTCGATCTCGGCCGGGTAGATATTCTCCCCGCCCGAGACGATCATGTCCTTCACCCGGTCGTAGATGTAGACGTAACCGTCCTCGTCCAGATAGCCGGCGTCGCCGGTGCGCAGCCAGCCGTCAGCGTCGATCGTCTTTGCCGTGGCATCGTCGCGCTTCCAGTAACCGGCCATGACGGCGCGCGAGCGGGTGCAGATTTCACCCACCTGGCGCGGCGGCAGCGTGTTGCCCTCGGCGTCGATCACCTTCACCTCGACGCCGACCTGCGGCTTGCCCGCGCTGCGCATCCGCTCGTTGCCCGCCGGATCGTGATCTTCCGCCGGCAGATAGGTGCAGAGGCCCGTGGTCTCGGTCATGCCATAGACCTGCACGAAGCCGCATTTGAACACCGCCAGCGACTTGCGCAGCAGGTCGAGCGGAATGGGCGACGCGCCGTACAGAATGAACTTCAGCGACGAGAAATCGGTCGTCTGGCAGGCCGGATGCTGCAGCAGGAACATCAGCACCGCCGGGACATAGAAGACCTTGGCAATCCTGTGCTCCTCGATCTGGCGCAGCACCAGCGCGGGATCGAAATCGCGGGTGATCACCAGCTTGGCCCCGGCATAGATACCGAGGAAGGCCGAGCCGGTGCCGCCGATATGGAACAGCGGCATGGCGACCTGCGCCACATCGTCCGGGGTCCAGGTCGCCCAGTCCTCGGCCGCGGCTTCACGCAGCGGCACATTGCCGAGGAAATTCCAGTGGCTGAGCATCACCCCCTTGGGATTGCCGGTGGTCCCGGAGGTGTACATCTGCAGGACCGTGTCCTTCTCGCCCCCGTCCAGCTTCGGATCGGCGGCCGTGTCGAAGGGCGCGATCCAGTCGGCGAAGGATGGCCAGTCCCCATCCCCGGCGGGCCCCATGACGACGATCTTGCGCACGGTCTTGAACTCGCCGTGGAAATAGCGGACGGCGGGCACGAAGTCGGGGCCGACGAAGAGCACTTCGGCTTCGGCGTCGTCGAGGATGAAGGTGATTTCCGGCGCGGCGAGGCGCCAGTTCACCGGCACCAGCACGGCGCCCGCCTTGGCGGCGCCGAACAGCAGGGTGAAATAGTCGGCGGCATTCTTGTCGAGGACGGCGACGCGGCCCTGCGGCTTCACCCCTTCAGCGATCAGGGCGGCGGCGCAGGCGGTGCTGGCCCGGTCCAGTTCGCCATAGGCGATCTGCTTCTCGCCTTCGACGAGGGCGACCGAATCGGGCCGTTCGCGCGCATGGTGGCGCGCGACGTCGGCCAGTGTTTTCACTTCCGGATAATAAGCCATTCTTCTCTCCCCAACGCGCACGGCTCTCGCCGTGTCACTTTCTTGTTGGGCGCCAGTCTAGGGGCGTGTCCGTCCGGTCTCAAGTCGCGAAATCCGCGGTTTCGCCACGTTCCGCAGCGCGCGGCTTTGGTGTAAGCATGACGGCCGTCCGCGTGCGAGATCCCGATGCGCCCCTCTTCCTCCGTTCAGCCTCTTGTGGTCCTTGTTTCCGCCCTTGTCCTGACCGCCCTTGCCTGGTGGCTACCCAACCGGCCGGTCGCGCTGGACAATCCCTATGACGGGCAGATCGAGAGCGTGTCTTTCGCCCCCTTCCGCGGCAGCCAGAGTCCGCTGACCGGGAACTACCCGAGCAGCGTCGAAATCGCCGAGGCGCTCGACGCCCTGGTCGGCAAGGTGAAGGGCGTCCGGCTCTACACCGCGCAGGAAGGAATGCAGGAAGTGCCGGAGCTGGCGAAGGCGCGGGGCCTCAAGGTCTTCGCCGGGGCCTGGCTCGGGACCGTGATCCGCACCAACAAGCTGGAAATCGCCAGCCTGATCGACCTTGCCAACCGCTTCCCCGACACGATCGACCGGGTGATCGTCGGCAACGAGGTGTTGCTGCGCAAGGATCTGCCGGTCGAGACCCTGATCGAGCATATCCGGCAGGTGCGCGCGGCGATCAAGCAGCCGGTCACCTATGCCGATGTCTGGGAATTCTGGCTGAAGAATCCGCAGCTCGCCGACGAGGTCGATTTCATCACCATCCACATCCTGCCCTATTGGGAGGACAATCCCCTTCCCGTCGAGGCCGGCAACGCGCATGTCGACCATATCCTGGCCGAGGTGAAGGCGGCCTTTCCGAACAAGCCCGTGGTGATCGGCGAGATCGGCTGGCCGACCTATGGCCGCGACCGCGAGGCGGCGGTGGCGGGCCGGGTCGAACTGGCCCGCTTCATCACCAATTTCCTGCACAAGGCCGGGGCCGAGGGCATCCGCTACAATGTGATCGAAGCCTTCGACCAGCCGTGGAAAAGCGCGATGGAAGGCACGGTCGGCGCCAACTGGGGCCTGTTCGGCGATGACTGGCAGCCGAAGTTCGACCTCAAGGGGCCGGTGGTCGAGATGCCGCAATGGCCGGTCGGCCTGGCCGTCGCCGTCATCCTCATCATCGTCACCTGGGCGCGCCAGCGCACGCGCGCCAACCACATGAATTTCGGCCGCGCGCTCTTCGCCGGGGCCATCCTCGGCCTTGCCACCTATGCCGTCAGCCGCGCCGCGGTCGAGGCGTGGTATTTCGCCTATATGCCGGGGCCGCGCGCCTGGGCCGCCATCAAGCTGCTGATCGGCGGCGGCGTCGCCTTCTCGCTGGTCAGCGCCTCCTTCCGTATGCTCTCCGGCGATGCGCGGATCGCGGTCGGCGGCTGGACCGCGGCGGCGGGCGACATCATCCTCACCCTCGCCCTCGGCCTCGCCTTCGTGCTGTCCTTCCTTCTTGAAGTCAGCGTGACCGACGATGTCCTGATCCCCAACCTGCCGGCGGCGACCATTTCGCAGCTTTGGCCGCTGCTGCCGGTCGATGGGCGTTACCGCGATTTCCCGACGGTCTATCTCGGCATCGTCGCCCTTGTCCCCGTGCTGGTCGCGCTGATCGCCCAGATCACCGGGCGCGACCGCTTCCTCGACCGCCTGGCCTTCGGCCGGGTGTTCGGCTCGATCGGAAGGACCGAGAAGCCGGGCACCGGCTGGTTCACCGCCCTCGTCGGCCTTGGCTTCATCGCCCTCGCCGTCGGCCTGATGGTCTCGGAAGGCACGCTCAATCGCGAAGCCTGGGTCTGGTCCGCCTGCCTCGTCCTGATGAGCCTGCCGTTCGGCGCCGCCACCCTAAGGCGCTGGCTGGTATAGGCCCTTCGGGTCCTCGACCCCGACCACCCAGAGGTCCGGGTCGCGCCGCCGCGCCCGCTCGATCCGCTCGGCGAGGCTGGGCGGATCGAGCAGCGCGCCGCCATCGGCCGCGGTCCAGACCAGACGCCCCTCGCCATCGCGTGCCCGGTCGAACAGCCGGCTGCCCGCCGGATAGCGGTCGACCGCCAGCATGATGCCGCCCGCGTCGTCATCGCCCCTGTGCAGGATGGCGGCGGCGAAACCGGCGATTTCGGCCTGACGGATCAGGGCCTGAACGATGAGACGGGACTTCAGGCGGGGTTCGGTGCTCATGACGGCGATGAAACACCGGATCGCGCCCCCGAAACAAGAGACGGCCCCCTTCCCCGCGAAGGGGAAGAGGGCCGTCGGCCGGGTGTCCCCTTCGTGGGGGGCAGGAAAGGGGACTGCGGGGCCGGGGGAAAGCCCCTGCCCGGTCAGGCCTTCAGCTTGGCCGCGACGCTGGCGACATGCTTGCCCTGATGACGGGCGATCTTCAGCTCGTTCTCGCTCGGCTGGCGGCTGCCGTCACCACCGGCGATGGTCGAGGCGCCATAGGGCGAGCCGCCGCTGACCTCCGCGGTCTGGAACATCGCCGGCTCCGAGAAGGGCACGCCGACGACGATGAAGCCGTGGTGCAGCAAAGTGGTATGGAACGACAGGATGGTCGATTCCTGGCCCGCGTGCTGGGTCGCGCTCGAGGTGAAGACCGAGCCGACCTTGCCGATCAGCGCGCCCTTGGCCCACAGGCCGCCGGTCTGGTCGAGGAAGTTGCGCATCTGCGCCGTCATCATGCCGAAGCGGGTGGGCGTGCCGAAGATGATCGCGTCGTAATCGACCAGTTCGGCCGTCGTCGCGATCGGGGCGGCCTGATCCGGCTTCATGCCGAACTGCTTCATCAGCTCGGCGTCCATCAGCTCGGGCACGCGCTTCACGGTGACTTCGACACCCTCGACCGAGGCCGCGCCTTCGGCGATGGCGCCGGCCAGCGTCTCGATATGGCCGTAGGAGGAATGATAGAGCACGAGAACCTTGGTCATGACGGCTTGTCCTTCCAGAAATTCGATGACCGGAAGTTAGGCCTCGGGCCGGCCTTTGATAATCACGGGACTTCGCACATAATCGTTTCCGATTTGGAAACAGTGGTGGATGCGCCATGGATCGGCTGGCGGCGATGGCGGTGTTCCGCCGGGTGGTGGAACTGGGCTCCTTCGCGGGGGCGGCGCGCGACCTGAACCTGTCCAACGCCGCGACCAGCAAGCATGTCGCCGCGCTGGAAGCCCATCTTGGTGCCCAGCTGCTGCACCGGACCACGCGGCGCCTCGCCCTGACCGAGACGGGTCAGGCGGTTTACGAGCGCTGCGTCCGCGTGCTCGACGATGTCGGCGATCTCGAGGCCGCGGTCGGCCAGATGGAGGCGCAGCCGCGCGGGCGCCTGCGCGTCAATGCCCCCATGTCCTTCGGCCTGTCGGACCTCGGGCCCGTGCTGCCCCGCTTCCTCGACCGTTATCCCGAAATCACCGTCGACCTCGTGATGAACGACCGGGTGGTCGATCTGGTCGAGGAAGGTTTCGATGTCGGCGTCCGCATCCGCAGCGAACTGGGCGATACCAGCATGATCGGCCGGCGCATCGGCGGCGTGCTGCCCGTCGTCTGCGCCTCGCCCGATTACCTCGCCCGGCGCGGCACGCCCCAGGTGCCGGAAGACCTGATGCATCACGACTGCCTGCAATATTCCCTGTCCGCGACGGGCGACGAATGGATTTTCCGCAACGACAGCGGGGAGGAGAGACGAGTCCGCCCCAAGGGCCGGCTGACCGCCAACAATGGCGACGTGCTGCGTTCCTCGGCCGTGGGCGGCCTCGGCATCTGGCGGACGCCGGATTTTCTCGCCGAACTCGATGTCGCGGCCGGAAGGCTGGTGCCCATCGACCTCGGCGGCTTTCGCCTGGCCGGCCATTCGATCTATGTGATCTATCCGCCCGGCCGCCACCTCAGCCCCAAGGTGCGCGCCTTCGTCGATTTTCTGGTCGAGACAGTGGGCGCCCGTTGCCGCTCGCGCGGGGCGCCCTGACCGCTCAATCGGCGAGTTTCAGCACCAGCTTGCCGAAATTCTCGCCCTTGAAGAGTTTCAGCAGGGTCGCCGGGAAATTCTCCAGGCCGACGGCCACGTCTTCCTTGGCCTTCACCTTGCCCTCGGCGATCCAGACCGCGATGTCGCGCGCGGCTTCCGCATAGCGGGCGGCGTAATCGAAGACGACGAAACCCTGCATCCGCGCCCGATTGACCAGCAGCGACATGTAATTGGCCGGGCCCTTCACGCCCTCGGTCGAATTATACTGCGAGATCGCGCCGCAGATGGCGATGCGCGCCCCCCGGGCGAGCTGCGCCAGCACGGTATCGAGAATGTCGCCGCCGACATTGTCGAAATAGACATCGACACCCTTGGGCGCGAGGGCGCGCAGGCTCTTCCGCACATCCTCCGCCTTGTAGTCGATGGCACCGTCGAAGCCGAGGTCTTCGACGACATAGCGGCATTTGTCGGCGCCGCCGGCAATGCCGATCACCCGGCAGCCCTTCAGCTTGGCGATCTGGCCGACGAGACCGCCGACCGCCCCGGCCGCCCCCGAAACCACCACGGTCTCGCCCGGCTTCGGCTGGCCGACGTCGAGCAGGCCGAAATAGGCCGTCATGCCCGGCATCCCGAGCACGCCGAGCCAGGTCGGCAAGGGCGCCAGCGAAGGCTCGATCCGCGTCGCCTCTTTCGCCGCCAGCACAGCGTAATCCTGCGCCCCCATCAGGCCGACCACATGGTCGCCGACGGCGATCGACGGGTCATTGGACGCGACCACCCGCCCGACGCCAAGCGCCCGCATGACCTCGCCGATGCCAACCGGCGGGACATAGGACTTCCCCTCGTTCATCCAGCCGCGCATGGCGGGGTCGAGCGAGAGATAGAGCACCCGGACCAGCACTTGCCCCGGGCCGGGCACCGGCGGCGCTTCGCTGGTGAAACTCCAGTCGGAAGTCTTGGGCAGGCCGACAGGACGGGCCGCCAGGCGCCATTGATGGTTGATCGC
Source organism: Zavarzinia aquatilis (assembly GCF_003173035.1). Classification (GTDB taxonomy): domain Bacteria; phylum Pseudomonadota; class Alphaproteobacteria; order Zavarziniales; family Zavarziniaceae; genus Zavarzinia; species Zavarzinia aquatilis. Next base: position 110,091 of record NZ_QGLE01000008.1, on the reverse strand, counting down.
GTCGGTCATGGCTGGTGTTTCCTCGCTTCTTCTTCGACCAGTTCTTTCTTGGACAATTTGCCGACCGGGGTCTTCGGCAATTCCGCCCGGATTTCGAGGGCGGCGATCATCTCGTGCTTGCCGAGGCGGCCCTTCAGGAAGGCCTGCATCTCTTCGAGAGTGACGGGATCCGCCCCGCTCTTGAGCGTGATGAAGACCTTGGGCGCCTGACCGCGATAGGCGTCTGGAATGCCGATCGCCGTCGCCTCCGCGACCGAGGGGTGTTCATAGACCGCTTCCTCGATCACGCGGGGATAGACGTTGAAGCCGCCGCACAGGATCATGTCCTTGGTGCGGTCGACGATAAAGACGTAACCGTCCCCGTCCATCCAGGCGACATCGCCGGTGCGGAAGTAACCGTCCGCCGTGAAGGAGTCGACATTGGCCGACGGCTTCTTCCAGTACCCCTTCATGACATTGGGGCCGTATATGCACAGCTCGCCCCGCTCGCCCGGGCCGACCTCGCGCGCAGGGTCCGCGACGTCGATGAATTTCAGCCGGACATGGGGCACCGGCACCCCGCAGGAGCCCGCCTTGTGGACGCCGCGTGCCGGCGTGAAGGTGCCGGTCGCCGTGGTCTCGGTCATGCCCCAGCCTTCGGTCAGGTGGCAGCCGGTCAGACGCAGGAAACGCTCCGCCAGCTCGACCGGCAGGGGGGCGCCGCCGGTGCCGCAGAATTTCAGCGCGCGAAGATCGGCCTTGGCCATGCCCGGATGATTGAGCAGGCCAGCATACATGGTGGGCACGCCGGGGAAGAAGCTGATGCGCTGGTCGGTCAGGGTGCGCAGCGCCGCCTCCGCCTCGAATTTGGCGTGAAGCACGAGGCGGGCCGCGATGGTGATGCCCAGCAGCATGTTCACCGACAGGGCATAGATGTGAAACAGCGGCAGCACCGCGAGGATGCGCTCGCCGCCGATCTCGAACAGGGGCTCGTCGCCGGAACAAAGCTCGAGCAGCTGGGCCTGCGCCGCGGTCAGATTGGCGTGGGACAGCATGGCGCCCTTGGGCAGACCGGTGGTGCCGCCGGTATATTGCAGCACCGCGAGGGTCGCGCCCGGATCAGGGACCGTGAAAGGCTCCACCGCGCCATCATTGTCGATCAACGCGCGGAACGTCAGGTGATACGCATCATCCGCCGGAATGTCGGCGGTCTGGCCGGCCGCCTTCAGGAAAGCGGCGACCGTTTCCGGCTCGGGCGAGAAGTCGCCGATATTGCCGACGATCAACCGCTTCAGCCGCGAGGCACCGAGCAGCGCCGCCATCTGGGGATAGAGCACCTTGAGATCGAGGGTGACGAGGATGTCGGTCTCGCTGTCCTCGACCTTGTGTTCGAGCACCCGCGCGGCATCGAGCGGCGAGTAATTGACAACGGTGCCCCCCGCCGTCAGCACGCCGAAGAAGGCGATGATGTAATGCGGGCAATTCGGCAGATAAAGGCCGACATGCACCCCCGGCCCGACGCCGAGCGCGCGAAAGCCCTTGGCCGCGCGAAACACCAGGGCCTGCAACGCGCCATAGGTGATATCGGCGCCGTTGAATTCGATGGCGACATGATCGGGGAACCCTTGCGCGGTGCGGGTCAGGATATCCTGCACCGCGCCGCCGGGCAGCGGCGCGTCCCAGCGCACGCCCGGCGGATAGGATTTCCGGAAGTCGATGGCGCCCCCAGCCGTCTCGTTACTCATACCGTCTCTCCTTCCGGGCCTTTTGCGTCACGCCGCCGCGGCGGCGTGGCTCAGCCTCTCCATTGCGGCCCGCATCAGCTCGGCGAAATGGCCGATGTCGGGCACCGTGTCGTGATCGGCGGTCAGGCCGTAATCTATACTGTCGCAATAGCTCATCAGCGTGATGTTGAAGCCAACGCCGTGGAACGGGATGCTGACCGGGTGATTGGCCAGCACCCTCAGCCCCGCGAAATAAAGCGGCATGGGCGGTCCGGGGACGTTGGAGATCACCACGTTGAAGGCCGGGGCGTGGAAGCTCTGGATGCCGAAATTCTCGTAGAGCCTCGCCGCCCGCGCCATCAGGGCCGGGGACGGCACCTTGGCCCAGTCGCCCATCAGGCTGGCCGGCAGGGCGCGCATCTTTTCCTTGGCCGCCGCCATGTCGCCGCTGATCTTTTGCAGGCGCGCGACCGGATCGGCCTCGTCGGTATGAAGCGCCGTGCGCAGGAAGGTGACGTGATTGCCACCCGCGCCCTTCTGGTCCTCGGGCCGTGTCGACATGGGCACGCCCGCGACCAAGGAATGGCGCGGCAATTCGCTCCGCTCCTCGAGATAGGCGCGCAGGGCATCGGCGCAGACCGCCAGCACGACATCGTTCAGCGTAACGCCGAACGCCTTGCGGATGGCCTTGATGGTCGCCAGCGGAAAGCCGCCATGGGCATAGGACCGGCGCGCCGTGATCTGGCGGTTGAAGCGGGTGCGCGGGGCAAGGCCGATCACGCTGCGGGTGGATTCGCCCTGCAGGATCAGCTTGCCGCGCTCGATCGCCTCGCGCCCCAGGCTGGCCAGCACCGGCATGGTCGACTTGATCAGGCGGAAGGAATCGCCCGGCCGCCGCGACAGTGACTTCGCCGTGGTGAACAGGCGCCGGGTCAGCGAGGGGATATCGTCCGGCCGCCACGGCTTGTCCGGCGCCGGCAGGACTGCCGGCTCCGGGCTGAGGTCGAGCAGCGTCGTGAGGATTTCCGCGCCCGAAACGCCGTCGATGGCGGCATGGTGCATCTTGGTGATGACGGCGATGCGCCCGCCTTCCAGCCCCTCGACCACATGCAATTCCCAGAGCGGCAGGTTGCGGTCGAGCCGTGTTGCCGCCAGTTCGCAGACGAGGGCATCGAGTTCGGCCTGACCGCCGGGGCTCGGCAGGGCGCGGCGGCGGATGTGGTGGACGAGGTCGAAATCCGGATCCTCGATCCAATAGGGATGGTCGATGTCGAGCGGCGTCATCAACAGCCGTCGCCGCATCGGCGGAACATGATCGAGCCGGCTTTCCACCAGATCGAAGATCGCCCGGAAGCTCTGTTCCGGCGTCTGGCCCGGCGGCGGCTGCAACAGGACGAGACCGCCGACATGCATCGGGCAGGTATTGGTCTCGATGTTCAGGAAGGTGGTGTCGATCCCCGAGAGCTGCTGCATGGCTCAGACCTCCTGCCGGACGGGGGCGGGATAGACGAGGCGACGCCAGCCCTGTCGGGCGAAGGGCGTGGCGTCCCCTTCCGGCCGAGCCAGCCGGTCGGCGATGGCATAGAGCACGGCGGGATTATGGCCGAGGCCGGAATGGCTGCCCGGCACCTCGATATTCTCGACCGCCTCGCGCGGGGTCTCGACGCAGCGCTGCCAGGGCACGATGCCGTCCGTTTTCGTGTAGATGCAGGTGACAGGCTGGGGCGGTGTGGCGCGCAGCCGCTCGCGCAGCGCCGGATCATCGCCGCGCCTTCCGCTCAGCCATTCGTGCAGGCGCTTCACGTTGGAGACATCGGCGCCCCCGGCGAAGGGACTGCCGAGGGTGATCACCTGACGGACGCGCTCCGGCACCAGCTTGGCGATTTCCCGGGCATAGAGACCGCCGGCGCTCCAGCCGATCAGGCTGACCGCGCGGCCATTGCGTTCGCCAATCTCGTGCAGCCGGTCCTGCAGCAGACCGAGCAAGCCGGGATGCCCGGTGTTCCGCCCGGCCTTCCAGCCATAGGTGCGATAGCCCCGCCGCCGCAGGAAGGCACGCAAGGGCACGGTAGAGCCATCCCCGGCGGCGAGACCCGGCATCACCAGCACCGGATGCCCATCGCCCGAAGGCGCGAGCTCAAGCAGGGGACGGGCGGCGAGATAGCCGCCGAATTCGGCGAAGGCCCGCATCTCGAGGGCGAGCAGCAGCGGCGAAGGTGGCCGCAGCGCGGTTTCGGTGGTCATCGGGTTGCCCTGCTTTCCTCGGCATCGGGTGACGGCCTCAGGGGCCGGAGAGACGCAAAGCAACCCGTAACCTGTCGTTTCCCCTCAGTGCCGGGCCGACTCCGCCAGTTTCGGCGCGCGGGTCGGAATCGCCGGAGCGACCGCATCGTGGATGCGCGGCCAGATGCCCTGCTTGCGCCAGCGGGCATAGCGGTTGCACACCGTCGCATAGGGACCGTAGTGATTGGCCGGCCAGTCGCGCCAGCGCCCGCCCGCGTGAAGCATGTGCAGGATGCCGCTGATGATGCGGCGATCGTCGGCACGGGGGGCACCGCGACCGCCCGACGGCAACAGGGGTTCCACCTTTTCCCAGGTCTCGTCGTTCAGCCAGAACAATTGCTTCATGCCTTACGCTCCCTTCTACACGATCAGGTGGCGGAAACGCCGCCGTCGACCGCCAGCATCTGGCCCGTGACGTGGCGCGATGCGTCGGACGCCAGGAACACCGCCGCCCCCATCAGATCCTCGTCCCCGCCCAGCCGGCCGAGCGGCGTCGCCTCGATGACCTGCGTGCTGAAACGGTCGAGCAGCCCCTGCGACATCTTCGAAGGGAAGAAGCCGGGCAGGATGGCGTTGACGTTGATGTTGTAACGGCCCCATTCGGCGGCGAGGGCCCGGGTGAAATTCACCACCGCACCCTTCGAGGTGTTGTAGGCGACGGTGAACATCGACAGGTTCGGCGGATTGCCGCCCAGCCCGGCAATGGAGGCGATGTTGATGATCTTGCCGCCGCCCTGCGGGATCATCGCCTGCCGGCCGACTTCCTGCGCCAGCAGGAAGGGCGCGTCGACATTGAGGGTCATCACCTTGTCCCAGGCGGACAGGGGATAATCCTCGGCCGGGGCGCCCCAGGTGGCGCCGGCGTTGTTGATCAGGATGTCGATCCGGCCGAAACGCTCCATCACCGCGCCGACGAGGCGGGAGACCGTGCCGCCCGCGACATCGCCGAGATCGGCGACGACGGCCATTGCCTCGATCCCGGCCACGGTCAGCGCCCGCTCCGCCTCGGCCAGCTCGCCGGGCTTGCGCGCGGCGATGGCGACCTTCGCCCCCATTTCGCCGAGCGCGAAGGCCATCTGCAGACCGAGCCCGCGCGAGCCGCCGGTGATCAGCGCGACCTTGCCGGAGAGATCGAAAAGCTGCTTCACGCCCATCTTACTGTATCCGCTTCAGTTCCATCTTGGCGATGGCGTTGCGATGCACCTCGTCCGGCCCGTCGGCGAGGCGCAGGGTGCGCGCGCCGGCATAGGCATAGGCAAGCCCGAAATCGTTGGAGACGCCGCCGCCGCCATGGACCTGGATCGCCCAGTCGATCACCTTGCAGGCCATGTTGGGCGCCGCCACCTTGATCATGGCGATTTCCTTGGCCGCGACCTTGTTGCCGTAGCGGTCCATCTTGTCGGCCGCGTTGAGGACGAGGAAGCGGCACTGGTCGATCATGATGCGGGCTTCGGCGATACGCTCGGCCGTCACGCCATGCAGCGCGATGGGCCGGCCGAAGGCGGTGCGCGCCTTGGCGCGCTGGCACATCTTCTCGAAGGCGCGTTCGGCGAGGCCGATCAGGCGCATACAGTGGTGGATGCGGCCCGGGCCGAGGCGCCCTTGCGCGATCTCGAAGCCGCGGCCCTCGCCCAGCAGCATGTTGGAGACGGGCACGCGCACATTCTCGAACAGCACTTCGCCATGGCCGTGGGGTGCGTCGTCATAGCCGAAGACCGGCAGATGGCGCAGGATGGTGACACCCTTCACGTCGCGCGGCACGATGATCATCGACTGCTGGGCGTGACGGTTGGGGTTGTTCGGGTCGGTCTTGCCCATGAAGATGAAGACCTTGCAGCGCGGATCGTTCGCGCCCGACGACCACCACTTGCGGCCGTTGATGACATATTCGTCGCCCTCGCGCCGGATCGAGCTTTCGATATTGGTCGCGTCGGACGAGGCAACCTCCGGCTCGGTCATGGCGAAGCAGGAGCGGATTTCGCCCGCCAGCAGGGGCACCAGCCACTGCTTCTTCTGTTCCTCGGTGCCGTAACGGGCGAGGACTTCCATGTTGCCGGTGTCGGGGGCCGAACAGTTGAACACTTCGGGCGCCCAGGCGACGCGGCCCATGATCTCGCACAAGGGGGCATATTCGAGGTTGGTCAGGCCGGCGCCCAATTCCGATTCCGGCAGGAACAGGTTCCACAGACCGGCCTCCTTCGCCTTCTGCTTCACCTCCTCGACGATACGGGTCGGCTGCCAGCGGTCGCCCTCGGCCACCTGCTGCTCGAAGACATGCTCGTTCGGATAGACATGGGCGTCCATGAAGGCGCTCACCCGCTCCATCAGGTCTTTCGTCTTCTGCGAATACTCGAAATCCATGATGCGATCCTTCGGGTTTCAGCGCGGGTTGACGCGCAGCGTATTGGTTGGCGAGCGTTCCTCGAGGATGTCCTGCATCCTGATCTCGATCGCCTTTTTGATGGTCGGGTGGGTGATGATGTAGAAGCGCCCCGCCTGCACCCCTTCGAGGGTGATGCGGGCGACATCGGCCGCGGTCAGCTTGCCGGCGGCGATCGCCTTGCGCATGGCTTCGGCATAAATCTCGCCCTGGGGATTGGCGTCGGCGAATTCGGCCGGGCGGTTGCGCTCGGAATGGCCGATGCCCGTGGGCACGAAGGCCGGGCACAGCACCGAGACGCCAATCTGCGCCCCCTCGAGCTGCAATTCATGATGCAGGCATTCCGACAGGGTGACGACGCCATGCTTCGAGACGCAATAGACGCTCGAACCCGGCGGCGAGACGAGGCCGGCGGCCGAGGCGGTATTGACGACATGGGCCGGCTGGCCTTGCGCCAACATGCGCGGCACAAAGCTGCGGACGCCATGGACGACGCCCATCAGATTGACGTCGAGCACCCATTTCCATTCGTCGAGCGTCGTCGTCCAGGTCGGCCCGGAGACGGCGACACCCGCGTTGTTGAACAGAAGATGAGCGGCGCCGAAACGGGCATAGGTCGCCTCGGCCAGATTGTCGACGTCGCACGGCTTCGAGACGTCGCAAATATGTGTGATCGCTTCGGTTCCCTCGGGAAGGAGAGCCAGGGTCGCCCCCAGCCCGTCCCGATCCCGGTCGGCCAGCGCGAGCTTCATGCCCGCCCCGGCGCATTGAACCGCCAATTCGCGGCCGAACCCGCTGGCTGCCCCCGTGATGACGGCAACCTTGCCTGCCAGATTCTGCACCGCGACTCTCCCCCGCTTGCTTTTTCTTTTCACCGCGACGTTTTCGCCGTCGGATTGCCCCCAGATTAGCGGTGAACTAACCTGCGTCCAATGAATGTTGGACAGCGGGAATCATAAACACCATGCATATAAGCCGGCTGGACCTGAATCTTCTCGTCGTGCTCGACGCCATCTTCACCGAAGACGGCATCACGGCCGCCGCCGCCAAGCTGAACCTGACCCAGCCCGCGGTCAGCCATGCCCTGGGCCGGCTGCGCGACGTATTGGGCGATCCCCTGTTCGAGCGCCAGGGCCGGCGCCTGGTGCCGACCCCCTTCGCCCGCGGCCTGATCGAGCCGGTGCGCCAGTCCCTGCGCGGGATCGAGATCGCCCTCGCCGAGGCGGAGCGTTTCGATCCGGCGACCACCCGGCGACGCTTCACCCTCGGCATCCGCGACGTGCTGGAAGCGCGCATCCTGCCCGCCCTCATGCACCGGATCAGCGAGGTCGCGCCCTTCGTCGATCTCGCCGCCATTCACGTCGACCGGCGCGAGGTGGAAGGTGAGCTGGCGGCCGGCAGGGTCGATGCCGCGCTCGATATCTGGCTGTCGCTGCCCGAGCATATCCGCCAGCGCCGGCTGATGGCCGACCGTTTCGTCGTCGTCGCCCGCAGCGGCCACCCCCGCGTGCGCGGCCATATCGACCTCGATACCTATCTCTCGTTGCAGCATGTTCTGGTCAGCGCCCGGACGACCGGCCCCGGGCTCGAGGATATCGAGCTGGCCCGCCTCGGCCACAGCCGGCACGTTCGCCTGCGCTGCCAGCATTATTTCGCCGGCTGCCGCGTGGTCAGCCAGACCGACATGATCCTGACCATGACCGAACATTATGCCCGCATCACCAACCGGCCCTTTGCCAATCAGATGCTGCCCTTCCCGATCGAAGGGCCCGGCCTCGACGCCTATCTCTATTGGCACGCCAATGTCGAGAATGACCCGGCGAACCGCTGGCTGCGCGGCATGATCACCGAGACCATGGCCGCCCTGCCCCTCCGCGACATATAGACACGCCTGTAAGCGAAGGAGCATTTGGCGACAACAAGGCCGTTTCCGGGGAGGAAAAGCGCGCAATCCCAATTCGGCAGAATCACTTCGTCCAGAAATGGCGATAATGGAAGTAGTTGTTCCCAAATTGACGGCGCTTCCGCTGCCAAATACCCCCAAGTGATCACTATCCTCGTCCATGACGCATTGCACAAAGGCAGTGCGGCGCGCGTTTTTACACAACCGTATAATCGCCATGGACCGTCTGAATGCACAGGTATGACGAGACATCGCCCGCACCGGAGGCCTGTCGGGCCGACGTGTGGCTGATCGACCTCGAACTGTCGCATTCCGAGACCCAAACCCTTGATGTGCAACCAAGTTTCGAGGAACAGCGGCGCGCGGCGAAATTCCGGCGACCGCTCGACCGGCGGCGCTTCCTGCGCAGCCGGGGCGCGCTTCGTCGTATCCTTTCAGATTACACCGGCCAGGCACCGGCCGGCCTCGACATCGGGGCGGACGAAAACGGTCGGCCGCGCCTCGCCGACCCGTCCATCATGGATTTCAATTCATCCCGTTCCGGTAATTTTGCCCTGATCGCCCTGACGCGACACTGCCGGATCGGGGTCGATATCGAGCAGGTTCAGGCCGATTTTCCCTGCATGGATCTGGCCAAAACTTTCTTCTCACGAAATGAAAATACCTCCCTCGGCGCCCTGCCCACACCCCGCCGCACAGCCGGCTTTTTCCAGGCCTGGGTGTCCAAGGAAGCCTGCGTGAAAGCCTGGGGCATGGGCCTGTCGCTGCCGCTCGACAGTTTCGATGTCTGCGCCGATCCCTCGGCCCCGGCGGCCCTGCTGGACGACCGCTCCGGCGGATCCCCGCTCTGGCTCTATCGGATCGCGGCGCCGGACGGCTATGCCGCCACAGTCGCGGCGGACCGCCCGCTCGCCTCGCTTCGTCTTCACACCACCCGTCATTTCCGGCTGCACCAGACGGCGCCGGATACCGCCCGGCCGACCGTCCAGGAGATCTGACATGGGCATCGTCGAACGCACCACGCCGCCGCAGGTCCTGCCCCTCGCCATCGGCCAGCGCGGCATCTGGGTCAGCAGCAAGATCGCGCCGTCGGATTCCGTGTTCAACATCTCGGAATATGTCGAGATTACCGGCGCCCTCGACCCTGAACTGTTCCTGAGCGCGCTCCATGCCCTCGCCAACGAGGCCGAGACGGCGCGAACCCGCATCCTTGATACCGACGATGGCCCCCGTCAGGTGATCGAGCCGTTCTACGCCGGCACCATTCCCTATATCGACTTCACCGACGAAGCCGATCCGCTGGCCGCGGCGGAAAGCTGGATGATGGCGGAGCTGTCGGCGCCGGTCGATCTGGCGGGCACCCGGCTGTGGTTCGTCGCCCTGCTGAAGATCGCGGACGAGCGCTTCATCTGGTACCATCGCTGCCACCACATCATTCTCGACGGTTTCGGCGGCGGCCTGCTCGCCCGGCGCTGCGCCGAGCTTTACACCGCCCTCGTCGAGGGACGGGAGCCGGAGCCCTGCCCCTTCGGCAGTTTCGCGACCATCGTCGAGTCCGAGCAGAGCTATCGCAACTCGCCCCGTTACGAGCGCGACCGCGACTATTGGCGCGAGCGCCTGACCGGCCTGCCCGAACCGATTTCCCTCGCCAAGCGCCGCGTGGCGCCGACCGGCGGCCTGCTGCGCTCGACCGCGCGGCTGTCGCAGGACAAGTCGCTGGCCCTGCGCGAGCTGGCGAAACAGGCCGGCGGGACCATGCCGCAGATCCTGATGGCCCTGCTCGCCGCCTATATCTACCGGGTCTCGGGCGCCGACGATCTCGTCCTTGGCATGCCGGTCACCGGCCGCACCTCGGGCGTCCTTCGCCGCATCCCGGGCATGATGGCGAATGCGATCGCCATGCGTTTCGCCATGAGCCCGGAGGTCACCCTCGACACTCTGATCCAGCAGGCGTCGAGCGCGGTCATGGGCGGGCTGCGCCACCAGCAGTATCGCTACGAGGACCTGCGCCGCGATCTCGGCCTCCTGCGTCAGGATCAGCAGATCAGCTGGACCGGCATCAATATCGAGCCCTTCGACTACGACCTGCGCTTCGCCGGCCTGCCGTCGAGCTTCCACAATCTGTCCAACGGCTCGGTCGAGGATCTGACCATCTTCGTCTACGACCGGGACGATGGCCGCGGCCTGCGCATCGACTTCGACGCCAACCCCGGCCTCTACACCAAGGACGAGCTGCAGGAGCATCAGGAACGCCTGCTGCGCATGATCGAGGCGGTGATCGAGAACCCCACGGGCCCCATCGGCGCCGTCGACGTGCTCTCGGCCGGGGAACGCCGCCTGATCGAGACGGTGTGGAACGACACCGCCCATGCCGTCTCCGACCGGCCCTGGATCGAGGAATTCGAGGCCCAGGCGGCGGCGACGCCGGATCGCCTCGCCGTCGTCGACGCGACGGCGAGCTTCGACTACGCCACCCTGAACGAGGAGGCGAACCGCCTCGCCCATACGCTGCTGTCGCGCGGCATCGGACCGGGCAGCCTGATCGCCGTCGCCCTGCCGCGCAACCGCCACCTGCCGGTGACCCTGCTCGCCATCCACAAGGCGGGCGCGGCCTATCTGCCGCTCGACCCGGAAGCGCCGCCGGCCCGCCTCGCCCTCACGCTCGAGGACGCGCAGCCTGCCCTGCTGCTGACGACGAGCGCCATCGCCGGGCGCCTGCCAGTGAACGGCCTGCCCTGCCTGTTCCTCGACCGCACCAATACCTCGGCCGCGCCGGCCCACAACCCGACCGAGGCCGACCGCAAGGCGCCCTTCGGTCTTTCCGACGCAGCCTATGTCATCTACACCTCGGGCTCGACCGGCCGGCCCAAGGGCGTCGTCGTGCCCCATCGCGGCCTGACCAACTTCCTCGCCGCCATGCGCGATACCCTGGGCATTACCGCCGACGACCGGCTGGTCGCGGTCACCACCATCGCCTTCGATATCGCCGCGCTCGAACTCTATCTGCCGCTGACCGTGGGCGCCGCCATCGCCGTCGTCCCGCGCGACGTGGTGCGCGATCCCGCCGCCCTGACCGGCGTCATCCGCGACTTCGGCGCCACCATCATGCAGGCGACGCCGTCGCTGTGGCAGGCGCTGGTCACCGACCATGCCCCCGCCCTGCGCGGGTTGCTGCCCCTCGTCGGCGGCGAGGCGCTACCGCCCCCGCTGGCCCGGGCGCTGCACCGCCTGTCGGGCCGGGTGATCAACCTCTATGGCCCGACCGAGACGACGATCTGGTCGACGGTGATGGAAATAAGCGGCCGCGACCTGGATGCGCCGCCCATCGGCCGGCCGATCTGGAATACCACGGTCCATGTCCTCGACCGCCACATGAACCCGGTGCCCATCGGCATTCCGGGCGACCTTTACATCGGCGGCCTCGGTGTCGCCGACGGTTACCTGCGCCGGCCCGAGCTGACCGAAGAGCGTTTCATTCCCGATCCCTTCGGCGGGCCGGGCGGGCGCCTGTACAAGACCGGCGACCTTGCCCGCTGGCGCGCCGACGGCGTGCTGGAATTCCTCGGCCGCAGCGATTTCCAGATCAAGATCCGCGGCTTCCGCGTCGAGGCCGGCGAGATCGAGGCCGCCCTCGCCGCCTGCCCCGGGGTGTGCCAGAACACGGTGATCCTGCGCGAGGAGCCGAATGGCGACAAACGCCTGGTCGCCTATGTCGTGCCAGAGCCGGGCGCCGAATTCGACGCCGGCCTCTTGCGCGCCCGGATCGAGAAGACCCTGCCGGACTACATGATCCCGGCGGCCTTCGTCCCCCTCGACGCGCTGCCGGTCAATGCCAATGGCAAGCTCGATCGCGGCGCCCTGCCCGCCCCGCAATACGAGCCGAGCAAGGGTTACGTCGCGCCCCGCACGCCGATGGAAGAAATCCTCGCCGGGCTCTGGGCCGAGGCTTTCGGGCTCGAGAAAGTCGGCATCCACGACAGCCTGTTCGAGCTGGGCGGCGATTCGCTGGCCGCCGCGCGCATGATCGCCACCCTGCGCAGCCGCCACGGGATCGAAATCCCGCTCGGCGCGGTCTTCGGCACGCCGACCATCGCCGGCCTCGCCGAGGCGCTGGAGCGGCACGCGGCCCACGATCCCTTCGCCACCACCCTGCCCCTGAAATCGGGCGGCGGGCGGGCGCCGCTGTTCTGCCTGCATCCCGTGCTCGGCCTTGGCTGGGGCTATGGCGGCTTGCTGCGCCATGTCGGGCAGGACCGGCCGGTCTATGCCCTGCAGGCGCGCGGCATCGCGCAGACCCTGCCCCTGCCCGCCGGCATTCCGCAGGTCGCGGCCGATTATCTGGCCGAAGTGCGCCGCATCCAGCCGGAAGGCCCCTATCACCTGCTGGGCTGGTCCTTTGGCGGCCTGGTCGCCCATGAGATGACCCGCCAGCTCGAAGCCGCGGGCGAAAGCGTCACCTTCCTTGGCCTTCTCGACGCCTATCCCTTCGTCACCGACAAGCCGCCGGCGGACGAGGCGGCGGAAGTGCTCAGCGCCCTCTCCTTCCTCGGCTACGAGAAGGCAGACCTCGGCGCCGGCCCCTTGCGCATGGACAGGCTTGCCGAGTTCATCTGCGAGCGTTACGACGTGATGGCGATACCCGCGGTTCAGGACATGCAGCGCAAGTTCCCGGACCTTTTCGACAACATCCGCAAGGTGATCGAGAACAACATGCGCCTCGCTCGCCGCTTCACCCCCGGCAAGGTGAAAGCCGACGTCACCTTCATCCGCGCCACGCGCGGCAAGGGGGCCGACCTCGACCAGATCCTGCACCATCATCCGCGGGCGTGGAAAGCGCATGTCGCCGGCACCGTCGCCGTGACCGAAGTCGAATGCCATCATCAGGAAATGCTCGACGTCGGCACGCTCGGCCGCATCGGCCCGGTGATCGCCGCCGCTCTCGACGCCTCGGCCCCGGCCGAAGCGAAGGTCTTCGCCTGATGCGCATCACCGTCTTCGCCATCGGCACCATGGGCGACATCAGGCCCTTCCTCGCGCTCAGCCACGGGCTGCAGAAGAAGGGCCATCAGGTCACCCTGGCGGCGAGCCATAATTTCGAGGACCTGATCCGGCGCTTCGGCGTCGGCTATGCGCCGATTACCGCCGATTACGAAGAATTGATGCGCGCGGCACCGGAGATGATCGAAAACGGCATGAATGTCGTCAAGGTTGGCCGGATCATGCGCGGCAAGCTGGGCGCCATGGCCTCCCACTGGGCCGAGGAAGGCAAGGCCGCCGCCGAAGGAGCCGAGTTGCTGATCGGTCAGGGGCCGGCCACCATTCTCGTCGCCTCGCTGTCGGATGCCCTCGGCATCCCTTGCGTGCAGGCGCAGTTGCAGCCGATGACGCCGTGCAGCGACATCACGCCGATGATGCTGCCGCCGACCCGCTTCAAAATTCCGGGCCCGATCAATCTTTTCCTCTATCATGCCCTGCGCATGATGACCTGGCAGATGTTCGCCCCGGCGATCAACGATATCCTGCGGAAAGACCTGGGGCTGAAACCCTATACCTGGCGCGGTCCCTATTACGGCGGCCCGGCCGAGCGCAAGCGCGTGCTCTATGCCTATTCCGAACAGATCCTGCCCAAGTCCCGCGACTGGACCGCGGACCAGCAGGTGACCGGCTTCTGGTTCCTTGACGAGGGCGAGGTCTGGCAGCCGCCCGAAGACCTCGCCGCCTTCCTCGCCGCCGGGGACAAACCGCTCTATGTCGGTTTCGGCTCGATGCTGAGCAAGGATGCCGAGCGCATCACCCGCATCGTGCTCGAGGCGATCCGCATCGCCGGCTGCCGCGCCATCGTCGCGACCGGCTGGGGCGGCATCACGGCCGACGACTCCTTGCGCAGCGACAAGGTCTTCGTCCTGAAGCAGGCGCCGCACGACTGGCTGTTCCCGCGCATGGCCGCCGCCTTCCACCATGGCGGCGCCGGCACGACCGCCGCCGCCGCCCGCGCCGGCATCCCTTCGCTGGTCATGCCCTTCATCACCGAACAGGGCTTCTGGTCGAACCAGCTGGAAAAACTGGGCGCCGCGCCCCATCACCTGAACCGCAAGACCGTGACCGCCGCCGAAATGGCCAAGGCGATCAAGGCCGTGCTCGACCCGAAGCTGGCCGCCAATGCCGAGCGGCTGGGCCAGAAGATCCGTCAGGAAAACGGTGTCGAGCGGGCGATCCGCCAGCTCGCCGACTGGGGCCTGCTGACCCGGGCCACCTCCGCGCCGGCATCCGGCCTTGCCTTTGCGACGGATCATGCTGGCGGCTGACTTCACCGAAAGCGTGCGGCGCCGGGCCGACGGACTGATCGTCCGCTGGCGCGGTCTTGGCTTGCGTACAAGACTGGTCACCGGTGGCATCGGCGCCGCCCTGCTGGTCGGGCTGATCGCCTGGGCCGGCGGCGCCGGGGCACCGGCGCTCGATGGTCTCGGCGGCGCCGTGCCCGTCGTCATGGGCACGGTCGAAAAGCGGCCGACGCCGGTCTTCCTCGACGGGATCGGCACGGTCCAGCCCTCCAACACGGTGCAGGTCCGCGCCCGGGTCGACGGCGAGGTGATCGAGATCGCCTTCAAGGAAGGCGACACGGTAAAGGCCGGCGATGTCCTCGCCCGGATCGACCCCCGCCCGCTCGAAGCCAATCTGAAGCAGATGCTGGCCAATCTCGCGCGCGACAAGTCGCAGCTGGCCGATGCGCGCGGCAACCTGAACCGGCTCGTCTCCATCGGCGAATTCGCCGCGCGCAAGACGGTCGACAACCAGCGCGCCCTGGTCGCCCAATACGAGGCCCTGGTCGCCGCCGACGAGGCGCAGGTCGACTACGCCCGCACCCAGCTCGACTATACCGTGATCCGCTCGCCCATCGACGGGCGGACGGGTCTGCGCAGTGTCGATGTCGGCAATATCGTCCACGCCGCCGACACCAACCCGCTGGTCACCGTCAGCCAGATTTCGCCCGTATCCGTGGTCTTCAGCCTGAATGCCGATCACCTGCCCGAAATCATCGACGGCATGGCGGCGGGCGCCCTGCCGGTTTCGGCCTTCGCCAAGGACAACAAGACCCTGCTGGCCGAAGGCAGCCTCGACCTCGTTGACAACCAGATCGACCAGACCACCGGCACGGTGAAGCTGAAGGCCAGTTTTTCCAACGCCGACAATCGCCTGTGGCCCGGGCAATTCGTCAATGCAAGGCTTCGCGTCTCGATCTACGAGGGTCTGTCGGTCGCGGCGACGGCGATCCAGCAGGGGCCGAACGGCGCCTATCTCTGGACCGTCGACGGCGAGGGCCGCGCCGCCATGCGCTCGGTCGTCGTCAACCGGCTGCAGGACGGGCGCGCGCTCATCACCAGCAGCCTGCCGGCGGGCCAGAAGATCGTGCTCGACGGCCAGTACAAGCTGCAACCCGGCGCCCTGACCGAAGCCGCGGCGCCCCAGCCGGAAGCCCCGGTCGCGGGATCGTCCCAGCCGAATTCCTGATGCCATGGATTTCGCCAAGGCCTTCATCCTCCGGCCGGTCGCCACCACGCTGCTGACCTTTGGCATCGTGCTGCTCGGCCTGCTCGGTTACCGGCTGCTGCCGGTCACCGCCCTGCCGACGGTCGATTTTCCGACCATCCAGGTCACCTCGCGCCTGCCCGGCGCGGCGCCCGACGTCATGGCCTCGCTGGTGACGACGCCGCTCGAAAAGCAGCTCGGCCAGATTTCGGGCCTTGCCACCATGCATTCGGTCTCGTCCTTCGGCACCAGCCAGATCACCCTGCAATTCGATCTCGGCCGCGACATCGACGCCGCAGCGCAGGACGTGCAGGCCCAGATCAACGGCGCCTCCGGTCTTCTGCCGCTCGACCTCATGCCCAGCCGGCCGACCTACAGCAAGGTGAACCCGGCCGATACGCCGGTGCTGATCCTCGCCATGACCTCGGGCGAATTGCCCTTGCGCGCCGTCAATGATTACGCCGACACAGCCATCGCGCAGAAACTGTCGCAGGTCGCCGGTGTCGGCCTCGTCACCATCGAGGGCGGGCAGAAGGCAGCGGTGCGCATCCAGGTCAACCCGGTCGCCCTCGCCGGTCTCGGCCTGTCCATGGAAGACGTCCGCCTCGCCATAAGGGGCGCCACGGTCGACAGCCCCAAGGGCGGCATCGACGGCCCGCGCCAGAGCTTCCAGATCAGCGCCGACGACCAGCTGCTCGATGCCGACGGCTACCGCCGGCAGATCATCGCGACACGGAACGGCGCCCCGGTCCGCGTCGGCGATGTCGCCGTGGTGATCGACAGCGTCGAGAACGAGCGCATGGCCGGCTGGTACGACGGCAAGCCCGCCGTCCTCCTGAACATCCAGCGCCAGCCCGGCGCCAATATCATCGAGGTGGTGGACGCCATCCACCGCCTGCTGCCCTCGCTTCGCGCCGCCGTCCCGCCCACGGTGAAGATCGACGTGCTGACCGACCGCACCGACATGATCCGCGCGGCGATCCACGAGGTGCAGTTCACCCTGCTGCTGTCGATCGGCCTCGTCGTCATGGTGATCTTCCTGTTCCTGCGGAAGCTCTGGGCGACGATCATCCCCAGCATCACCCTGCCGGTCTCGCTGATCGCGACCTTCGGCATCATGGCGCTGGCGGGTTTCACCCTCGACAATCTGTCGCTGATGGCGCTGACCGTCGCAACGGGCTTCGTCGTCGACGACGCCATCGTCATGATCGAGAACATCGTCCGTCACATCGAGGACGGCGAGAAGCCCTTGCCCGCCGCGATCAAGGGCGCGCGGCAGATCGGCTTCACCATCGTCTCGCTCACCGTCTCGCTGATCGCGGTGTTCATCCCGCTCCTCCTCATGGATGGTGTCGTCGGCCGGCTGTTCCACGAATTCGCCATCACCCTGTCGGCCGCCGTCGCCATTTCCGCCGTCGTCTCCCTGACCCTGACGCCGATGATGTGCGCCCATCTGCTCGGCCGCGACCGGGCGGACGCGCAGCCCGGCCGCATCGCCCGCTGGAGCGAGGATGTGCTGAACCGGGGCGTCGCCTTCTACGACCGGACCCTGCGATGGGTGCTGGACCGCCAGCGCGAAACCCTGCTGGTCGCCATCGCCACCCTTGTCGGCACCATCGGGCTCTATCTCGTGGTGCCCAAGGGTTTCCTGCCGCAGCAGGACACCGGCCTCATCATTGGCGTGACCGATGCCGCGCCCGATATTTCCTTCGCCGCCATGGCGACGAAGCAGCAGGAAATCGCCGACATCGTCCGGGGCGACGAGGCCGTGGCCGCCGTCTCCGCCTTCGTCGGCACCGGCACGATCAACACGACGGGTAACGCCGGGCGGCTCTACATCAGCCTGAAGCCCCATGGCGCGCGCGGCGAATCCGCCGATGCTGTGATGCGCCGCCTGAAGGCCAAGACGGCCGGCGTGCAGGGCATCAGCCTTTACATGCAGTCGGCGCAGGAACTGGCCATCGGCACCAGCCATGCCCGCACCCAGTATCAATATATGTTGCAGGGAGTCAGCGCCGCCGACCTGTCGCTGTGGTCCGGCCGGCTGCTCGACGAGTTGCGCCGCCAGCCGGCGCTGGCCGATGTCGCCTCCGACGCGCAGGCGGGCGGCCTGCGGGCCGCCTTGACCATCGACCGCGACGCCGCCGCCCGCCTCGGCATTTCCATCGGCTCGATCAACGACGCGCTCTATAACGCCTTCGGCCAGCGCCAGATCGCCACGATCTATACCCAGACCAACCAGTACAAGGTGATCCTCGAGGTCGCGCCCACCTTCCGCGAGGACGCGGAAGCCTTCCGCCACGCCTATGTGAAGTCGGCCGGCGGCGACATGGTGCCCCTGTCGACCTTCACAAGGGCGACGCAGGAAGCCGCCCCCCTCGCCCTGATGCACCACGGCCTCTTCCCCGCCGTCACCCTGTCCTTCAACCTCGCCCCCGGCTGGTCGCTGGGCGAGGCGACGGACGCGATCCACGCGGCGGAGGCGGCGATCGACATGCCGGAGCAGATCGGCCGCAGTTACATCGGCTCCGCCGCCGAATTCGGCCGCTCGCGCAGCAGCGAAGTCTGGCTGATCCTCGCCGCCGTGGTCACGGTCTATATCGTCCTCGGCGTGCTCTACGAGAGTTACATCCACCCGATCACCATTCTCTCCACCCTGCCATCGGCCGGCATCGGCGCCCTCCTCGGTCTCATGCTGTTCGGCAAGGAGCTGGATGTCATCTCGCTGATCGGCATCATCCTTCTCATCGGCATCGTGAAGAAGAACGCGATCATGATGATCGACTTCGCCCTCGACGCCGAGCGGACGCAAGGGATGCCCCCGCGCGAGGCGATCTATCAGGCCTGCCTGCTGCGCTTCCGCCCGATCATGATGACGACCATGGCTGCCCTCCTCGGCGCCGTGCCACTCGCGGTCGCGGGGGGCACCGGGGCGGAGATCCGCCAGCCGCTGGGCATCGCCATCGTCGGCGGGCTGATCCTGTCGCAGGTCCTCAGCCTCTATACGACGCCCGTGATCTATCTCGCCTTCGACCGGCTGCAGCGCCGCCTGCGCGGGCGAAAGGCTGCCTCGCAAGGGCTGGCGTGATGCTGTCCGATCCCTTCATCCGCCGGCCCATCGCGACCTCGCTCGTGATGATCGGGGTGATGCTGCTCGGCCTCGTCGCCTATTTCCACCTGCCCGTCGCCTCGATGCCGGTCGTCGACCTGCCGACCATCGTCGTCCGCACCGGCCTGCCCGGCGCCAGCCCCGAGACCATGGCCGCCGCCGTCGCCACCCCGCTGGAGCGGCAGATCGGCACCATCGCCGGCCTGACCGAACTCACCTCGATCAATGCCCTCGGCGGCTCGACCATCGTCGCGCAATTCGATGTCTCGCGGGACGTCGACGGTGTCGCCCGCGACGTGCAGGCGGCGATCAACGCGGCCGCCGCCACCCTGCCCGCCGACCTGCCGGCGCCGCCCTTCTACATCAAGGCCAACCCCAACATCTTCCCGGTCATCACCCTGTCCCTCGCCAGCGACATCATGCCGGCGGCGCAGGTCTATGATTTCGCCGACCAGATCGTCCTGCAAAAACTCTCGCAGATCCCCGGCGTGTCGCAGGTCTCGATCAGCGGGGCGGACAAGACGGCGGTGCGGGTGGCGGTCGATCCGGTGCGGATCGGCGCCCTCGGCCTCGATCTCGAGGATGTGCGGGCCGCCCTCTCGGCGCTCAGCACCCTCGGCCCCAAGGGCAGTTTCGATGGCCCGGAGAAGAGCTTTTCCATCGCCGCCAACGACCAGCTGCGCGACGCCGCCGCCTTCCGCGGCCAGATCGTCGCCTGGAAGGGCAGCGCGCCGATCCGCCTCGGCGATATCGCCACCGTGACCGACGATGTCAGCAACACCAAGGTCGGCTCCTGGCTCGACGGCAAGCGCGCCGTCCTCGTCGAAGTGCGCAAGCGACCGGGCGCCAACACGATCGAGGTCGTCGACCGCGTGCATGTCGCCCTTGCCGAACTGCGCCCCCTGCTGCCGCCCGCCCTCGACCTCCGGGTCGTCGCCGACCGCACCAAGGTCCTGCGCGCCGGCATCTTCGACCTGCAGCTGACCATGCTGCTGTCGACCGCCCTCGTCATCCTGGTGATCGCGCTGTTCCTGCGCCGCTTCTGGGCCACGGTGATTCCGGCGGCGACCATTCCGGTCGCGGTCTGCGCCACTTTCGCCGTCATGTATCTGCTGGGTTACAGTCTCGACAATCTGTCGATCATGGCCCTGATCATCGCCGTCGGCTTCATCGTCGACGATACGATCGTCATGGTGGAAAACGTCTTCCGCCTGATGGAACAGGGCGCGAGCCCGCTCGACGCGGCGAAACGGGGCGCGCGGCAGATCGCCTTCACCGTCGTCTCGCTGACCGCCTCGCTCATCGCCGCGCTGATCCCCATCCTGTTCATGCCCGGCATCCTCGGCCGGTTCTTTCAGGAATTCGGCGTGACGCTGGCCGTCGCCATCCTCGCCTCCGCCGTGATTTCCCTGACCCTGACCCCGACCATGTGCGCCCATCTGCTGCCCCCGGGTGGCGAGGCGGCGAAGGGCGGCCGTCTGGGCGAAGCGATGGAGCGGGGCCTTGCCCGCCTCGGCGAAGCCTATGGCCGCAGCCTGGCGACCGCCCTGACCGTGCCCTGGACCATGCTGGGGATCATCGTCGTCGCCATGCTGCTCGGTCTCGGGCTTTACGGCGTCGTGCCCAAGGGTTTCCTGCCCAAGCAGGACACGGGCGTGATCCGGGGCGTGACCGACGCCCCGCCGGATATTTCCTTCGACGCCATGCGCGCGCGGCAGGCCGATGTCGTTCGCGCGATCATGGCCGATCCCGCCGTCGACAGCGTCTCGTCCTCGGTCGGGGTCGGCATCTTCAATGCCCTGAACAACGGCAGCATCACGGTGAACCTGAAGCCCTTCGGGCAGCGCGACGTCTCGGCCGATCAGGTGGTGGAGCGCCTGCGCCCCAAGCTGGCGAAACTGGTCGGCATCGACAGCTATCTGCGCCCGGTCGACGATTTCGGCGTCGGCGGGCGGGCGGGCCGTGCCACCTATCAATACACGATGCTGGGGCCCGACCTGCCGCGCCTGACCCGGCAGGTGGAGCGGATGCGGGAAGCCATGCGCGCCCTGCCCGAGATCACCGACGTTTCGACCGATCAGGCCGCCAACGGGTTGACCGCCCGCATCGTCATCGACCGCGACAGCGCGGCCCGCCTCGGCGTCTCGGTCGCGGCCATCGACACCGCGCTCTACAATGCCTTCGGTCAGCGCCAGGTCGCCAATATCTACAACGAGTTCGATCAGGCCAAGGTGGTGATCGAGGTCCGCGCCGACGACCGCGACGATATCGACGCCCTCGACCGGCTCTATGTCTCGGCGACGGACGGGCGGCAGGTGCCGCTGTCGGTGGTGACCAGCCGCGACCTCGGCCTGCTGCCGGTGCAGATCAACCACATGGGGCAATTGCTGGCGATCACCATCGGTTTCAACCTCGCCCCCGATATCGCCCTCGGCACCGCCATGACCAAGATCGAGGCGACGGCGCGCGGCCTCAACCTGCCGCCGGACATCACCGGCCTTTTCGCGGGCGACGCCAAGGCGGCGTCGGATGCCGGCAGCGCCCAGCTCTGGATGCTGCTGGGTGCCATCGTCGCGATCTATCTCGTGCTCGGGATGCTCTACGAGAGCTATGCCCACCCGCTGACCATCCTGTCGACCATTCCGTCGTCCGGCGTCGGCGCCCTGCTCGCCCTGCTGATTACGGGAACCGAGTTTTCCTTCATCGCGGCGATCGCGCTCATCCTCCTCATCGGCATCGTGATGAAGAACGCGATCATGATGGTCGACTTCGCCCTGGTCGCCGAACGGGAGCTGGGCCTCGCCCCGCGCGACGCCATCGTCCATGCCGCCCGCCAGCGGTTCCGCCCCATCACCATGACCACCATGGCCGCCGTCTTCGGCGCCCTGCCGCTGGCCATCGGGGTCGGCATCGGCTCGGAACTGCGCCAGCCGCTGGGCATCGCCATGGTCGGCGGCCTGATCGCCGCGCAATTCGTCACCATCTACACGACCCCTGTCGTCTATGTCGCCGTCGACCGGCTGCGCGGACGGCGGCGGCCCCGCCTGCTGCCGGCGGCCTGAGACCCCATCCCATGCGCCTGTCGACCCCCGGCCCCCGGGTCATCCTGATCACCATCCTGCTCGACGCCATGGGCTTTGGCCTCGTCGCGCCGGTGCTGCCCCATCTGGTCGCCGAGCTGGACGGTCGGGGACCGGCGGCGGCGAGCGCGAGCTTCGGCCTCATTCAGGCGGCCTATGCCGGGGCGATGTTCCTCTGCGCGCCACTGGTCGGCCGCCTGTCCGACCGATTCGGCCGGCGCCCGGTGCTGCTGCTGGCGCTATGCGGCGCGGCGGTCGATCATGTGGTGGCGGCGCTCGCCGGCAGCGTCGGCCTGCTGCTCGTCGCCCGCTTCATCGCCGGGGCCTTCGGCGCCAGCGCCGCCGCCGCCTCGGCCTATGTCGCCGATGTGACGACGGCGGAAGACCGGGGCAAGGCCTTCGCCTTCGCCGGGGCCGCTTTCGCCATCGGCTTCGTTTCCGGTCCCGCCGTGGGCGGCCTCCTTGGCGACCTCGGGCCCCGGGTGCCCTTTCTCGCCGCCGCCGGTCTGACCGCGCTCAATCTGCTCTACGCGCTCTTCGTCCTGCCGGAAAGCCTGCCGGCTACGAAGCGAAAGCCCCTCGACCGCACCGCGCTCAACCCGCTGGCGGGCCTTGCGACCTGGTGGCGCTCGCGCCTCATGGGCGGGCTGCTGGCCGCGATCTTCCTCTACATGCTGGCGCAATCGGCACTGCAGGCGACCTGGGTGCTTTATATGAACCTGCGCCTCGGCTGGGGGCCGGGGGATGTCGGCGCCTCCCTCGGCGTCCTCGGCGTGATGGCGATCCTGGCGCAGGTCCTGCTGGCGCCGCGCCTCATCGGCCGGCTGGGGCCGCGCGGGGCCTTGCTGACGGCGCTCGTCTTTACCGCGCTGTTCTGCCTCGCGCTGGCGATGGTGACGACGGGCTGGCAGGTCTATGCCGCGCTGGTGCTCGTGCCTTTCGCCATGGTGGCGGGACCGGCGGCGCAGGCCCTGGTCTCGGCCGGCGCAGGGGGCGGCGAACAGGGCTTGCTGCAGGGCACGATCAGCAGCGTGACCGGCCTTGCCGCCTTCTTCGGCCCGGCGCTGGGCGCCACAACCTTCAGCCATTTCGCGGGAGAGGGCGCGCTCTATCCCCTGCCCGGCGCGGCTTTCGTGCTGGCGGCTTTCCTGTGCCTGCTCGCCCTCGGGGCGGCGGCGCGGGCGACGCGGCAGGCTTAAGGTCGCGACAGGTCGTGCCAGGCGGCCACGACCAGCAGGGCGAGCACGGCTGAATAATAATTATCGTCCGCCATCGGCACTTCGGCGGCGACATCACGGGTGCCCAGCACGAGGCCGGCGACCGCCTGCAGGCCGCGCGCCGCCTGATATTCGGCGAGCTTGCCGGTCGCGAGATCGACCCAGGCGGGCAGCGCGCCATAGGTGCCCCGGAACCACGCCGACAGGGTGGTGAGCTGCGCCGCCGGCGCCCGGCCCCAGGCGAGGTAGAGCGGCACGCGCAAGGCGTCGTAACCAAAGCGCGGCGGCCAGCCCGGTGCCGGCGCCAGCCGCCCGTCCCCGGTCACCAGCAGCCAGTCCGGCGGCAGGCCATAGCGCCCGAAGCGGGCATCGAGCAGCAGGGTCATGCCGTCGGCCGCCAGCCGGTCCCAGCCTTCATCCGGCGCAATCGTGTGGAAATCGGCGAAGGCGGGAAAGACGTAATAGGACGGGTTGAGGATCAGATCGGGCGGGGTGTTGCCCTGCTTGCCCTTCTCCGTCTCGACCCGGAAACCGTCGATGCCCGGCAACAGCAGCAGGCGCCCGCCGGCTTCGACCACCAGTTTCTGCCGGATCGCCTTGCGGATGCGGGTCGCTTCTTCCGACAAGGCCGGATCCGCCCAGCGTTCCCCTCCGCGGGTCAGCGCCCAGGCGATGAAAATGTCGCCGTCGGCGGCATCGTTCGGGTCTTCCACCGGATTGGCGGCACCCGGATCATAGCGCCAGGAAAACAGTCCATCCTGCTGGCGCTGCAGATGCCCCCTGGTCCAGGACCAGATCAGATCGAAGGCCGGCCGGTCGTCGGCGACGACAGCGAGCAGCATGGCATAGCCCTGGCCTTCGCTATGACTGACCTTGCCGTTGCCATTGTCGATGACGCGGCCATCCTCGGTCAGGAAGCGGCCCTTGAAGTCGGTCCAGGGCACGGGCGCCTGCGCATGGGCCGCCCCGGCCAGCGCCAGCCAGGGCGCCAGCACCAGCAGCAGCCACAGGCCACGGCCCATGCCTAACGGCCGTAGAGCAATTCGACGCAGCCCGCCTCGCCAGCGCCGGTACGCCGCGCGTGCAGATGTTCGCCCCCGCCAGCCTGTTGCAGCCAACAGGAGTAGAGGCCTTCGAGCAGCGCGGCCGCGCCCGGTGTGGAAGCCGGTCCCGGCAGCAGCGGCAAGGCGCCGTGACGGATGCGAATACCCGCCTCGACCTCGCCCAACTGGACCCAGCCCCAGCGCGCGGCGAGCAGCTTCGCATTGATCGCCGCCTCCAGCGCCTGCAAGGTCTCGGCCCCGGTCAAGGGCATGGCGGCGGCCATGCGGCGACCGACCTGACGCAGGAAGGCGGCCGCATTGTCGGCGCCGGCGACCGCGAATAATTCATCCGCGACGGCGGTGAAGAATCCGGGCAAGGCCTCCGCCGCGAGGAGCGCGGCCCGATAGGCCGCGTCGCCGTCTTCGGCCACCGGGGCAGGAGTCGTCAGACTGGCAAACAGACTCATGGGGCCACCTCGAGCAAACGCTTCACATAGACCATGACACTACTTTCCGTGTAATCGCCGGAGCTGTCGAAAGACGCCGCGCCGCCGATGGTCGTCTGGCGATCGAAGGCATAGTCGAAGCTGCCGTGGATGTTCCCGCCAATACCGCTCTCGCTCGCCGCGCTGTAGTAGGCGGATGAGATCAGGCCGGCCGAAACTTCATCCTCCAGGATCTGTTGCAGCTTGCCATTGGTCGGGAAATAGGGCGCGGCATCCTTGTCGTAACTCTGGAAACCGATGGCGCCGCCGATGGTATAGTTCCATTTGCCGCTGCGGCTTTCGCCCGAATATTCGACCGGAAAGGCGATCGAATAGAAATTCTGCGGACTGAAATAGCCGCCATGTCCGAGCGAGAATTCGCCGAGGTTCTTTTCGTAGTTCAGATAAGACAGGTTGACGCCGACCGACAGCTCCGCCCGCTCCGTCTTGTAGGGACGTATATAGGCACCGACCGTCGCTTCCATCTGCTGGTTGTCGTCGACATTCTCGCCGTCGAGCTTGTAATAGCCGGCACCGCCATAGAGACCGACATCGCCGTCGTCGTCGGACAGCATCACCCGGGCACCGGTTCGCGTCACCCCGCCCCAGCGCTTGCCGGTGAAGGGTTCCACCGTCCCGGCGTAGGACAGCAGACTGTCCGTCACCGCCCGGCGCTCGCCAGTCAGTTTCAGGGTCGTGGTCGACGACAGTTGCGGCGCGAAAGTGATGCCGCCCACCACGTTCTTCACCTCGAAGCCGAGCGGGGTCGAGCCGACATCCGCCTTGATATTGCCGATCTCATAAGCGAGCGCGAGGGCGACGCCCGCGTCGTCCTGGGTCGGGGCACGGCGCAGCGAAGCCATGCGCGCCGTGTCGAAACTGTAGACATCGGCGGCGATCGCCGCGTCGATCACGCTTTGCTGCGCCGTGGTCAGCGTGCCCAGGATCGTCCCGTTGGCGTTGACGAAGTCGGCGAGCGTGGTCGCCGCGTCCGCCGCCACGGCGGCGTCGATCGCCGTCTGAACGTCTTTGCTGAAGCCGGCGACAACGGCCGCGTTGGCGCTGACGAAATCGGAAAGCGTGGTCGCCTCGGGCGTCGTGATCGCGGCGCCGAGGATCTGCTTTTCCGTCGGCGTCAGCAGGTTCCAGACTCCGGCATTATTCGCAACGATGGTCGCCAGGGCTTCGTGATTGGCCGAGGTCACCGTGGTGGGGATCAGGGCATTGGCACCGAAACGGCGGGCACCGTCACCCTCGGGCGTGCCGGAATCGAGACTGACGGGCATCGCCGTCGCGGTCAGCCGGCCTTCATCGAAGGGCGAAATCGCCGCCGAAAGCGATGCGTGCACCTCGGTCAGTTCCGACAGGCCGGACTCGCCGTTGCGGTTGCGCACCCCCACCTCGCCGCGCACGAAGGGCACGGTATCCTGTTTCAGCTGCGCCAACTCCCGCGCGATGTCCTGGCTCATGGGATCGTTCACGACCACGGCCGGCCGCGGGGCGGCGGGGCTGGCCGGCGTCGGCAGGGGCGGATAGGTCGGCGTGGGGGCCGCCGCAGGGGCGACCACGGCCGCGGGATAGCCGGATGGCGGGGTCGGAACGGTTGGAACGGCAGCGGGGGTCAGCGATGCGGGGCGCCCCTCGGCGGCCCGAACCTGTCCGCCGGGCAGGTAGAGACCACCTGAAGTCTGACCGGCCGCCGCCGTCGCCTCGCCTGCGACCTGCAACGGCCGCGGAAGGCTCGACGGCGCGGGGTTGGGCGTGACGGTGGCCGGCGCGGGCGGCGACGACACGACACCGGCGGCTGCCGGCGCCGGTCCGGCGGCGGCAATGCGGGGCGGCGGGGCCGGACGCCGGGCAGGCGACGGCACGGCCCCATCCCCTGTCGCGGCGCTTGCGGCGGTTGGGGATGCGTCCGCAGTTTCAGGCGCGGCGGCTACATCGGTATCGGCGGTACGGCGGAACGGATTGGCGGGCAAGCCGGCGGCCAGAGCGGCATCGTCCGGCAGGCCCAACTGGCGCGCCCGCAGCAGCCGCGCCGTTTCCAGCGAGGCGATGGCGGCAGCATTGTCGCCCCTGACCTGGGCGACCCGCGCCGCAAGGACGTGGAGGCCCGGCTCACCCGGCGACAAAGCCAGCGCATCGTTCAGCCAACGCCCGGCCACCCCGGTGTCGCCCGCGCGCAGAGCGGCCACAACGGCGCCCTCGATGACGTCGCCATTGCCCGGATCGCGGGTCAGGACCGCGTTATAGACCTGCAAGGCCTGCACCGGCATTCCGCCATCTTCGTAAAGCCGGGCGAGCGCCGCGAGCAGGGCAGGATCGTCGGGACGGCTGCCGAGGGCGAGAGCCAGCACGTCATAGGCTTCGGCGAAATGACCCGCGAGGCGCAGCCGGTCACCCTGCGCCGCGGCCGGCGCGGCATCGGGACGGATCGGCGCGGCGGGGGCGACGCGGGTGGTCGCCGCGCTTTCGGTGGCCGGGGCGGCAGCGACCGTGGCCTCGCGCATCCGGGCTTCGAGCAGATCGCCCCGCGGATCGCCGGGGGCGATCTGGCGAAGACGGGCCAGCCAGCCCCGGGCGGCGGCGTAATCCTGGTCCTGCAGCGCGAAGGCGCCGAGGCCATAGAGCACTTCGGGGGCATCCGGGGCGACGGCATAAACTCGCCGCAGGGCATCAACCGCGAGGTCGCGCCGGCCCTTCTCGCGCCAGAACACCGCCTGTTCAAGCAGAACGCGCGTCACCTCGGGCGCCGCCGGCAAGGGCGATGTCACGTCCTCCGCTGCGGCAGGCAAGCCGGCACCGAGGGCGATGCCGACCGCCAGCAGGGCGATGCCCGGCCGGGCCGACAGGCGATCGCGAAGAAAGGGCGCCATGTCAGACCTCCGCCTTGGGGCGCCGCAGGCGCAGCCGGGCGATCAGTCGCAGGAAGATGATGATCACCACGGCCAGCAGGACGACGGCGACGACCGTCATCACGGACAGCAGGATGGGGTTGTTGCGGAAGTACCAGCGCAAGCTGCTGAAGGCGCCGAGGTGCCCCACGGTGTAGGTCGGCCCGATGCGGAAGCTGCTGGCCCCGGCCTGATCGAAGATCGCGAGATCGCCCGAGACCGCGGCGTTGATTTCCGTGTCGGCCAGACCGGCCACCACCTTGGGCAGGCGCTCGGACCGGCTGGCCAGCACCATGACCAGCGACTGGCCGTCCCCGGTCTCACGCCCCAGAATGCCGGCGAAATCATTGTTACCGAGCAGAAGTTGGCCGGCTTTCGCGGTGTCTTCAGTCCAGCCTTCGCCGTCGAGCAGGTTGTAGACCCGGTCGATGGCACGGCCGGAGGCGACATTCAACCGGTTGTCCGACAGCTGGATCGGCCCATCGCCAAGCAGCCGTGGCAGGCCAAGGCGGTCGTCGAGCGTGCCGACCGCGAGCACATCCTTGCCCCGGGCGGCGACGAGATTGGCGCTGCCCTGCAAGACCGTGAGACGCAGCGGCGGGAAGCCCGTGAACTCGCCAAAGCGACCCATCAGGTCGAGCAACGCCTCGATTTCCTGCGCCTTGGGCCGATCGGGCAGGATGGCGGCGGTATCGCCCATGTCGGCGACCCGGGTGAAGGGGAAACCGGCGCTGGCGAAATAGGACAGATTGGGCATCACGGCGAAGCGTTCCGCCCCCGAAATGTCGATGGTCGAATCCGGGTCGATGCCCGAGCGAATGCCGGTCGGCAGCGTGCCTTCGCATTCGCCGCGCTTCTTCGGCCGCAGATCGTAGAAGAAGGAAAGCTGGTTGCTGCCGAAGATCTGGAACGGCGGCACCTTGACCCGGGATTCGTTCAGCACGAAATCGTCACTGACGATATCCCGGACGTCATCGAGGATGGTCGGGGCGCCGAGCGGCAACGACTTCAGATATTCGCGATTGATCGCGACATCGAGCCGGGAGCGTTCAAGATCCAGCCATTCCCCGCGCGGATAGCGATAGCGCACGGTCATCGGCAGACCCCGCTCGCTCCAGACGAAGAGATCGGGCGAGGTCCGGAAGGGCACGGCGAGCGGGCCGGGCACGAAGCCCGCGCCCTGCAGCGCGCCGGGCTCGACCAGTTCGCCAAAGCGGACGGGCCGGTCGCCGCGCAGCCAGCGCGGCGCGTCGTAAGGCTGGCGCGGCGGCACGCTGGGAACACCGACCGTCATCGTCGTGCCGCTGAGCGCGACCGAGCCGAGGGCGAGCGTGGTCGCGGCGGCCCGCAATTCGTCGTCGTTACGGCCCGCGACCACCAGCAGCCGGCCAAAAGCATCGGACGGATTGCCGACGACGCTGAGCGTCGGCCCGGTGATGGGCGGCAGGCCGAGCCCCGGCGGCTGCGCCTCCGGCGTGGCGATCACCACCGCGTTGCCGGTCGGAACCGACCCCAGGCTGACCGGAAAGGCCGAGCCCCGGAAGCCGGCCTCGGCAGCGAAATAGGATGCGACGATGGTGGCCGCGTGAATGGTGCCACTGGAAGGGCCGGCCGGCAGGGCAATGGGCAGCGACAGCGCCTTGCGCTCGGCGGAATCGAAGAATGGTGCCGGCAGGGCCGCCAGATCACTGCGTTGCGGCAACGGCTGCAAGGTCAGTTCCAGGGCGCTCTGGTTGCTGATGATCGACCACAGGCTGCTGTGCACCGGGTTTTCGCAATCCATGGTGTAATGGCCGATCACGCGCAGGCCGATCCGGTTATAACGGACGAAGAGCGCGGGATTGACCGGGATTTCCACCGTCAGGCCGCCGGCATTCTGTCGCTCCAGCCGCATCGAGCCGACGACCTCGCCGTTGACCAGCGCGGTCATGTGCGAAAGCTCGGGCAGCAGCGAGGGCGAATAGGCGATGGTGACGACGAACTTCGCCGCCGTGACCACTTCATCGCGCCGGATATCGAGGGGGAAGCCGATTTCCGCCTCGACGCCAAGCAGGCGCAGCGGCTCGATCGCCCCAAGCTCCTTCAGCGAGACTTTCACTGTGCGGCTACCCGCCATGGGCGTGGCGGCAGCGCCCGTGCCGGGCGTGGCGGCCACGCCCGGCACGGGCGGCAACGGCATCGCGGGCGCTGCCGTGTCCGCGACAGGCGGCGCGCCCACCCCACCGGGCGCGACCGGCGCGGACGGCACCGGCAATGCCGACGTCGATGGGGGGGATGGAAGCGCGGGCGGCTGCGGCAAAACCTGCGGTGCCCCGGCCGACGGCGACGCGACCTGAGCGGCCGCGCGGCCACTGGGGACAAGGAAGGCCAGGGCCGCGACCAAGGCCACCACGACGGATGCCCCGGTGACGCGCGCCCCCGGCAGACTGGCGCGCGACGGCAGCGCGGGCGGCTCCGCCACGACCGGCGGCCGGGGCTGTCCGGCGCGTCCGGCCGGGGCCTTGGTATGGCTGGGCGCGAACAGGCCCGTGGTCGCCCGCATCAGGCTTAGAAGGGCGGTACTGGGCTTGTCCGATGGCGGCGGACGGCGCACCACCCAGGCATCGGCGCGCCCGAAAACGACACCGACAAGCATTCGATACAGATCGACCGGCATGTCCTCGAAACTGGTTCGCAGCAGACCGCGCTCAACCGCGATGCCCTTGACCGGAAACACTTCCGCGCCATCGCCAACCGGCAGTTCCAGCCCGTCGACCAGATCGGCATCGACATCGACTCCCTCCGGCAGGCGGATCAGCGCGCCACCGGTCGAGAGATTGAGCGTCTTCACGCAGACCGCGTGCCCCTCTTCGGTGAAGATGGTCGCCGGCAGGGCGATGGGCAGGCGGACGGTCTTGCGGATCTGCCGGGTTTCGCGCGCGGCGGCAATGGCGGCGATCAGGATCAGTCCGCTGAACAGGGACCAGGCGACATTCATGAGTAAAACGCCTCGCAATTCGCCGTCGGACCATCCGTGGACCAACCTGTAGCAGCCGATGATCAGACCGAGGGTGACGATACCCAGGGTCAGAAGGTGAAAGCGGGCGATCCTGAAATCGAAATACTCGCGTTCGAGCAGGCCGCCCTTTTCGGTCACGTTGAACTTGCCCAGCTTCGGATTGATCATGGCCGCCAGCACGGGCCAGACCAGGTGGAAAGAGAGCGAAGTCTCGTAAAGCTCGCCCCAGAAGGTCAGCCGATAGCGGCTGTGCACGCGCATGTTCGTCATGTTCGAATGCAGCAGGTGAGGCAGCGCATAAGCGAGCACGAGCGGCGCGGTCGAGGCGATGATGTTCTGGCCCAGCAACAGGAAAGCCACGGGCGCGGTCAGAAACACGATGCGTGGCAGCGCGAACTGGAAATGCAGCATGGCATTCAGGTAGCACAGACGCTGCGCCAGGGTCAGCTTGCCGCCGAACAGGGGATTTTCACGGCGCAGGATCTGGGTCATGCCGCGCGCCCAGCGCACCCGCTGACCGACGTGAAGCACCAGACGCTCGGTCGCGCGCCCGGCCGCCAGCGCAATGTCGAGATAGGCTGTGTTCCACCCCAGCTTCTGCATCCGCAAGGCGGTATGGGCATCCTCGGTCACCGTCTCGACGGCGAAACCGCCGACGGAATCGAGAGCCTCACGCCGTATGACGGCACAGGAGCCGCAGAAAAAGGCCGCATTCCACAGATCGTTGCCCTTCTGCACCGGACCGTAGAACAGCTCGCCCTCGTTGGGGATGGCGTCGCCGCCGCGGATGTTCCGCTCGAAGGGATCGGGCGAATAGAAATGGTGCGGCGTCTGGACCAGCGACAGTTTCGGATCGGTCAGGAAACCGCCGACAGTCATCTGCAGGAAGGCACGCGTCGGCACATGATCAGCGTCGAAAATGCAGATCAGCTCGCCGTCGGTCTCCTTCATGGCGTGATTGAGGTTACCGGCCTTGGCATGGGCGTTGTCGGGCCGGACGATGTAATTGACGCCGATCTTGCGGGCAAATTCACGGAATTCCTGCCGGCGCCCGTCGTCGAGGACATGGACGCGCAGCTTGTCGGCGGGGTAGTCCAGATTGGCGGCGGCAAGGATGGTATCGCTGACGATGTCGAGCGCCTCGTTGTAGGTCGGGATATAGACATCCACCGTCGGCCACAGGTCGAGATCGTCGGGCAGGATTTCGACCTTGCGCTCGAGCGGCAGGGCCGTCTGGAAATAGCCGAGCACCAGGATGAGCCAGGCATAGAATTCCGCGAAGAACAGCCCGAAGCCCAGCAGGGCGCCGAACCAGTTCTCGAAAGTCAGCGTTTCCGTCGCCCGCCAGTAGAGATAACGGGTCGAGACCAGCACCGACAACACACTGAGCATGACGGTCATGTTTTGACCGCGCCACCGGTTCATGATCAGGCCGGCGATGAAGACGACGACCCCGAAACCGATCTGCTGATAAAGATCGAACGGCGCGATCACCACGGGAATGGCCGCGCACCCGCCGATCAGAAGGGCGGCATAGAATCCCCAGCGCGGCATCCGCTCCTCGATCGGGCGCGCGGGTGCCGCGGGGGCTTGGCCATCGTGGCGGTCGGCGGCGGTCATCGCCGCGCCTCACCGACCTGCACGGCCGGCTCCGGTGGCAGTGCCTCGATCTTGAGGCGGGCCGACAGCACTTCCGCCAGCCGCTTGATGTCCCGGGCGCCGACGCTGGCCGGAGCCTGCTCGAAGACCGAACGCTGCCAGCCGATCGCCTCCGCCACCGCCTCGTCGCGATAGATCTGGCCGATCAGATGTTCGGGGATGCGTGCCGTGACGAATTCCGCGACCGAACGGCTCAGCTGCCGGCGCGGGTCGACCTGATTGAGCACGACGAGCGGCCGTTTGTTGCCGTAAAAATGTCCACGCTCGATCACCGGCAGCAGCGACAGCGAAGTGGCGTCGGCCAGCAGCACGGCGATATGAATGGCGCCGATCCGGTCGAGCGCGCGCAGCGCCGGCACCGGCCCGGGCGGCAGGTCGGCCAGCACGATCCAGTCCGGACGCTCCAGAACGGTACGCAGGCCGCGCGTCAGGTAATCCGGATCGTCGGCCAGATGACGCTCGAAGCGCAGCCGCTGGTCCTCGGTCGCGCCGCCGTAAGGCAGCAGGAAAACGCCCGCTTCCGTCTTCAAGGCAAGATCGGGCCAATCCTCCGGCGTATCGCCGGCCGCGACATAGCCCCGCTCGTCGTCGAGTGGCACGCCGAAATGCAGACGGAGGCTGTTCTGCACGTCGAAATCGAGCACCAGCACGCCCCAGCCCAACTGGTGCAGGGCAATGGCGACATTGGCGGTCAGCGTGGTCTTGCCCACGCCTCCTTTTGGCGATGAAAAGGCGATGACCGGCATCAGCGCAATCTGTCGAACAGGGGTTTCAACGGCGTGCCGGCAGCAGGCGCGGCAGGCACGGCCTCTACCGGCGACGCTGCGTAACGCTCGAATACGCGGGACAGGGCGGATATCCCTGGCGACGGCGATGGCGCGGACACCGGAACCGGGGCCACGGAAGCGGCGGCTTCTCGTTGCGCCGGAGGCTCCGCCTCCGCGGGGGCCGGCGGGGTCAGGGACGCCATCAGGGGGGACATCCTCTCGGCGCGGGCGGCGATGACCTCGGCCAAGGCGGGAGCCGGCGCAGAAACCGGCATGAACGCCGGAACGGAGGGGGCGGCCGGTTCGGCGGGGCCTGCATCGAGCGAGCGGGCGACCGCTGCCATCATCGGCAGCGCGCTTTCGTCGAAGGCGGCGATCCTGCCGGTGCGAGTCAGCGGACCGATATCCTTATAGTCGCCCGCCTTGCGCTCCAGCCCCATTGCCCGGAACAGCCTCGAGGTATCTTCCGTTGCCGACATCGCCAACCCCGCTTCCGACAGATGATTCGCCATCTGGCCCTAACACCGTTCACAAAATACACCAGCTTTTGCCCACAATATCGGAGCAATTTTCCGGTTTAATCGGCATTATCGGGCGGATTGGGTTAATATTTTCGCCGAAATTGCGTTTCTACCCCCAATTTTCTCGCGCTTTGAGAGAGGTCGACGATTTTCAGGCCGTGAATCGCTGCTCGCTTGGGAGCATTTCGCTCCGCCGCGCGGCGATGCTCTCGACCACGAAGGCCGCGTCGCGGGCAACCCCCGAGAATCGTCCCGAGCCCCAGGTGTGAAGCCAGGGCAGCCCCAGGAAATAGAGTCCGGCGCAGACCGAAACGCCCCGCTTGTGCGTGGGATAGCCGCGCCCGTCGAACACCGGCACTTCGACCCAGGTGAAATTGGGGCGGAAGCCGGTGGCCCAGATCACGGTCGAAATACCCGCCGCCTCAAGGTCCAGCACGCCGCTCCCCTCGCCCGGCGCCGGCCGCCACAGCGGGACATAGGGCGGGTCTTCGGGGGCGTCGATGCCCTTCTCGGCCAGATAGGCGTCGATGCCTTCCCGGATGCGGTTGTAGGTCGCGTCGGCCGCATCGAGATTGGCGGCGAGATCGTCGGCGAAGACCATGCCCCCGTCCTCGACATCGAGCAGGCGGCCGTGCAGCACCATGCCGTCGAGCGCGTGGCGCCGCAGGTCGATCTCGCGTCCGCCGTCGCGCCCGGTCAGATAATGGTTGGCCTTGCCACGCACCTTCTCGCCCAGGGGATGGCGCTCGACCGGCAGGTCGTAATGGCCCATGTCGTGCAGCCATTCGACGGCGTCCCGTCCGCGATAGCGCCGGGGCGAGCGCGGCGCGCTGCCGACGCAGAGATGGACCTTGCGTCCGTCGATCTTCAGGTCCTCGGCGATCTGGCAGCCCGACTGGCCGGAGCCGACGACGAGCACCGCCCCCGGCGGCAGGGCCTCGCTGCTGCGATAGCGCGAGGAATGAACCTGCAGGATGCCGCGCGGCAGGCGCTCCGCCACCCTCGGGATATTGGGGATGTGATAGCCGCCGACGCTGACGATCACCTGATCGGCGGTATAGGTGCCCTCGCTGGTCTCGACCGAAAAGCCGCCCTCGCCGCGCTGGCGCAGGGCAGTTACCGTCACGCCTTCGCGCAAGGGGGGCTGCTCCTTCTCGATGAAGGCATCGAGATAGGCGAGGATTTCAGCCTTCTTCATGAAGCCGAAGGGATCGGCCCCGGCATAGGGAAAGCCCGGCAGCTGGCACTGCCAGTTGGGCGTGACCAGACAGAAATTGTCCCACCGCTCCTCGCGCCAGGCATGGCCGCGGCGCCTCTTCTCGAAAATCAGATGGTCGATGCCCTGCTGCTTCAGGAAGTGGCTGGCGGAAAGGCCGGCCTGGCCCCCGCCGATGACGAGGACCGGATAATGGCTGGTGGTCACGGCAGTTCTCCCTGGATGTGCATGGTTTCGATGGTGACGGTGGCCTGATCCGGTTCGGCGATGGCGGCGGCGGCCTGTTCGATGCGGGCGAGCTGGCCCATGGCGCGCGAACACGGAAAGCCGTAACGCTCGCGAACGCGCTCGCTGGCCGCGCCAAGGCCGGCCCGGCTGCGGGCAAGAAATTCGGGCAGCGAATAGCTCGTGCCGGCGACGAAATAATGGGCGATGGACGACGACGGCGAGTAACAGGTCT
Organism: Zavarzinia aquatilis; assembly: GCF_003173035.1. Classification (GTDB taxonomy): domain Bacteria; phylum Pseudomonadota; class Alphaproteobacteria; order Zavarziniales; family Zavarziniaceae; genus Zavarzinia; species Zavarzinia aquatilis. The sequence continues at coordinate 74,846 of NZ_QGLE01000008.1, read as the reverse complement.
CGACCGCGCCATCGGGCCAACGCACGCGGAACCAGGCTTCAGGCATGTTCTCGGTCTCCGTTGGTGACGGGGCCGCAGCCGATCAGCGGCTGCCGCGCGAAATTCCACAAGGGGGCGCTGTCCTTGCCGTCGGCGAGGCGGACGAGACCGCCGGCGTCGCAGCCGCCGACATCGGCGCAGGCGATCCCGGCCGCGGCGAAACGCGCCGTCACCTCGTCGACATGATCGGGCGACACCGCGAGGACATAGCCGAAGCTGGGAAAGGAAATCAGCCAGCGCTCCAGCGCGACGCCTTCGGGCCGGGGAATGCGGCTAACGTCGATGGTCGCGCCGAGGCCGGAGCATTCGAGCAGCATGAGCGCCGTGCCCACCGCGCCCGCCATGCTGATATCCTTGGCGGCATGAACAAGACCCGCCTCCGCGAGCGCGGGCAGGATTTCGATTTCGGCGCGCAGGCGCGGCGGCAGCCCGGTCGAGCTGCAATCCCAATAGGGATGCGGATCGCGATAGCGCCCGCGCAGGTCGATCGCCATCAACAGCCGGTCGCCGCCTTGCGCATCGAAACTGGTCAGCAGGCTGCGCGCCCGGCCGAGGATGGCGACCGACAATTGCTCGCCCCCCGGGTTCCGCGTGTTGGAATGGCCGCCGACGATGGGCACGCCATAGGCGGCGCTGCCGGCGGCCAGACCCGACAGAATGGGCGCCGCGCGCGCGCCATCCCGGCTCCACAGCGCGTCGACGACGGCAATAGGCCGCCCGCCCATGGCCGCGATGTCCGAGACATTGACCATCACACCGCAATAGCCGGCGAACCACGGCTCCGCCTCGACGAAATCGGCGAGGAAGCCCTCGATGGCGAACAGCAGGTAACCGTCGCCGTCCGGGATCGCGGCGCAATCGTCGCCAACGGCGATGGCGCTCTGGCCGCCGAGGCCGAGGGCGGTCATCACCCCGGCGATATCCCGCTTGTGCCCAAGGCCGCGGGCCCCGGCGAGGCGAAGGGCGAGATCGGCGATGCTCACGCCCGCCTCCCGATCAGGACGGCGAAGCCCGCCTCGTCGGCGAGGGCGGGATAATGACCGAGGTCAGCCTCCATGAAATGATGGGGCCGGCCGTGCAGGTCGACGATATCGAGCGTCGCCCAATGCAGGCGGTGGAACAGCGGCGCGTTCTGCGCCTGGACATGGGCGGTGAAGCGCCGGCAGCCGCGCGCGGCGGCGGTACCCACGGCGAGGCGGATGAGCCCGCTGCCGAGCGCCCCCAGCCGGCGCCACGCCGGCTCCACCGCGAGACGCGAGCCGGCCCAGTGGCCCGGCGCATCCTCGTGAATGCGCACGGTGCCGACGACCTGATCGGGCACGCCAAAAATGGGCGCGAGGGCGACCAGGGCCAGCGCCCGGGCATCGGTCTCGTCGCGGTCGTCGCCGACGAAGATCTTCTGCTCGCGGCAGAACACCTGGCGTCGCAGCGCCGCGGCGCCCGCCAGTTCCCAGCGGGCGGTGGCGATCTTCACCCGGGCTTCGCCACTGACATAGGGCAGGACCGGCTCGAAGATCATGGCTCAGCCCTCGAAGCTCGACAGGGCGGAACAGGCGCCGCATTTGCCGCAGCCCGCCTTGATGTCGGACGACAGCAGATCGGCCGCCTTCAGCATGGCGCCGAGGGGTTGCAGGATGTCGCGCATGAAGGCGGGCGACGGCGTCGCATGGTCTTCAAGCGGCGTGCCCGAGATCGGCACGAAGGGCACCACGAAGGGATAGACGCCCAGTTCGATCAGGGTCTCGGCGATGGAGAGGATCGCCTCCTGGGTATCGCCGAGGCCCGCCAGGATATAGGTCGAGACCTGACCCCGGCCGAAGACCGGCACCGCCGCCTTGAAGGCATCGAGATAACGGGACACCGGAACCGATGCCTTGCCCGGCATGATCTCGGCCCGCAACTCCGGCGTGACCACCTCGAGATGCATGCCGAGGGTGTCGATGCCGGCCGCCTTCATGCGGCTGAACCAGGCATCGTCGTCCGGCGGCTCGCACTGGCCCTGGATCGGCAGATCGACCGCCGCCTTGACCGCGAAGGCGCTTTCGCACAGCACGGCGGCACCCCGGTCGGTGACATTGGGCGTTCCCGTCGTCATCACCATGTGCTTGACACCGTCGAGCAGCACGGCGGCACGGGCAACCTCGGCCAGCTGTTCCGGCGTCTTGTGGGCGATGGTGCGGCCGGCGGCGAGGCTCTGGCCGATCGCGCAGAATTTGCAGGTCTTGGTCCGGCTCTGATAGCGGATGCAGGTCTGAAGGATCGTCGTGGCCAGCACGTCGCGCCCGTGCAGGGTCGCGATCTGGGAATAGGGAATGCCGTCCAGCGTCTGCAACTCGTAAAAGCGCGGCTTCAGCGGAAAGGACACTTCGCCGACCGCGACGCCATCCCGCCGGATGACCGAGACACCCGCGGCATCCGGCTTTTCCGCGACATAGGGCGAGGCGAAGGCGGGTGCGGTATGAACCGGCACCATCACCGTCTGGCCCTCGACCGTCATGGCCTTGTGGTCGGACGGCCCGGCGCCGCCGCGCCGGCTGGCGGCACCCGCCCCCGGATCAGCCAGCCGAACCCCGAAGGACTGCAATTCGGTGATCAAGGTCTGCTGCGTCGTCGGCTTCATGGGCGTCGCTCCGCGGGCTGGGGATGGGGGACGGGACGGGCATCGGGTCGAGCGCGGGCACCACGGCCCGCGCCGGCCGGTTGTCGAGCTGAAGGGAAAGGAGTTCGGGCCGCGCGTAGTGGCCCACGGAATCCATCATCCGCTTGCGCTTGGTGATCAGGGCCATGTCGAGATCGGCGACCAGCATCCCCTCCCCCTCGGTCAGGGGCGGCACCAGATGCTTGCCCTCGGGGCTGACGATCGCCGTGTGGCAGCCGCCGCGCAGGCCCTTCTGCAATTTCGGGTCCGGCGTGATCGCCTCGATCTGCGCTTCGCTCAGCCAGCCGGTCGCGTTGACGACGAAGCAACCGGATTCGAGCGCGTGGTGGCGGATCGTCACCTCCATCTGCTCGCCGAAGATCGGCCCGACCATGGATCCCGGAAACTGGCTGGCGTGGATTTCCTCGTGCTGGGTCATCAGGGCATAGCGGGCGAGCGGATTGTAATGTTCCCAGCAGGCCAGTGCGCCGAGGCGGCCGACCGCCGTCTCGACGACGCGAAGGCCCGATCCGTCGCCCTGGCCCCAGATCATGCGTTCGTGATAGGTCGGCGTGATCTTGCGCCGCTTCAGCACCATGCTGCCGTCGGCATCGAAGACGAGCTGGGCATTGTAGAGCGAGCCGTGGTCGCGCTCGTTGACGCCGAGGACGACGACGATCCGGCCCGAAGCGGCTGCGCGCGAGACGGCCTGCGTTACCGGCCCCGGCACGACCACCGCGTGCTCGTAGAGCCGCAGGTGGTCGGGCCCGGTGAGGACGGGCGGGTGGACGAAGGAAAAGTAAGGGTAATAGGGCACGAAGGTCTCGGGAAAGACCACGAGCTGCGCGCCCTTGGCCGCGGCCTCCATGATGGCGTTGCACACCCGCTCGAGCGTGCCGTCGGGCCGCGCGATATCGGGGGCGATCTGGACCGCCGCCGCCCTCACCATCCGTCCACCCGCGCTCATGTCACAGCGTCCAGGTGTTGAGGATGAAGGCGCCGTCGCGGCGATGGATCAGGATGAGGTCCATCACGTCGAGCGGGTTGATCGGGGTGATGCCCGGGATCAGCGACGGCTCGCCATGGCCATAAAGCGCCTGCAGCGCGAAACGGCAGGCATAGACCTTGCCGCCCTCGCCCATGAACTTCACGATCTGGTTGTTCATGGCGAGATGGCCCGGGAAAGCCTCGTCGCCCAGCGTCGGGAAGCCGCGCTGCACGCCGAGCGTTACGCCGGGGCCATAGAGCAGGACCGAAGTCTCGAAGCCCTTGCGCAGCAGGCGGGTGGCCTGCAGCAGGTTGACGAGACCGATCGAGCCTTCGAAGGCGACGGTGTGGAAGGTGACCAGGGCTTTCTCGCCCGGTTTGGCCTTCACATCCTCGAACACCTTCTCCTCGTAGTTGACGAAGAAGTCGCCCTTCTGGTGAGCGGGCTTTGTCACTTCAGGCATTACAAATCTCCCCTGGGTCCGTTCGGCTCGCGCCGGGTGGTGACGGGAAGGATTTTGCAAACCCCATGCCAGTCAAATGACTGCACAACAGATAATCAGATTCAAATGAATGCAGTCATTTAATACGGTCAATCACGGGATTTCCCGTCAATGCGGGATGGCGCAATTTTGACCACCGCCACCCAATTGAGCATCAATAAGATCAAATTTTAATCATTAAAGCCTGCATCAGCGCCGACAATCTGCCCGGCGCCCGCCCCGACACCACCGGAACCCACCGCTCGCCAAGCCGAGAAGCACGGCGGGCCTTGGGCCGAGAGCGGCCCTTGCACCCAGGCGAAGGGCAGCGTTAAATACCGGAACAAGGGATGCGTCCTGCGGCCCAGCCCGGGTCGGCAGCGTCCTTGACGTGACACTTCAGTACAGTCAATTTCCCACCATTGAACGAATTGACTGCATTCACTCTACACCAAGGTTCGCAGATGGCCCGCAAGCTCGTCGGCTGGGTTCCCCACATCGGCAAGTCCACTCGTCCGCACTACATCGCCATCGCCGACGCGATCGAGACCGACATGCGCGCCGGGCGCCTCGCTCCCAACGACCGCCTGCCACCCCAGCGCCAGCTGGCGGAGCAGTTGGGGCTGAATTTCACCACGGTCGCGCGCGCCTATGTCGAGGCGCAGCGCCGGGGCCTGATCGAATCGCGGGTCGGCGCCGGCTCCTTCGTGCGCACCATGGCCGCGACGCCCGGCCCGCGCCCGGCCCGCGCGGTCCAGCTGGTCGACCTGACCATGAATCTCCCGCCCGAGCCGCAGGATCCCGCCCTCGTCGAACGGATGCGTCGGGGGCTTGCCGAAATCGGCGCCGACCTGCAGGCCCTGCTACGTTACCAGGGCTTCGGCGGCGCGCCGGCCGACAAGGACGCGGCCATCGTCTGGCTGGCGCGTCACCGGGTCGAAGTTCCGGCCGACCGGGTGCTGATCTGTCCCGGCGCCCACGCCGCGCTGCTGGCGATCATGAGCACGATCCTGCGGCCGGGCGATACCGTCGCCTGCGAAAGTCTGACCTACCCCGGCGCGCGGGCCATCGCCGCGCAACTGGGCCTGAGCATGGTCGGCCTCGCCATGGACGAACAGGGTATCGACGCCGCCGCCTTTGAAGAGGCCTGTCAGCGGCACGGGGTGAAGGTGCTCTATTGCAACCCCACCCTGCTGAATCCGACGACGGCGACGATCACCACGCGGCGGCGCCACGATCTGATCGCGGTCGCCCGGCGCCACGGCGTCAAGATCATCGAGGATGACGCCTATGGCTGCATCCCGGTTGCGCCGCCGCCGGCCTTCGCCGTGCTCGCCCCCGACATCACCTATTACGTCGCCGGCCTCGCCAAATGCCTGGGGGCGGGCCTGCGCGTCGCCTATCTCGTCGCGCCGGATGTGCGCAGCGCCTGGCCCCTCGCCGCCTTCCTGCGCGCCTCGACCGTCATGGCCTCGCCGCTGACCGTCGCCCTTGCCACCCACTGGATCGCCGAGGGCGTGGCCGAGGATGTGCTCAGCGCGATCCGGACCGAGTCGCGCGCCCGGCAGGCGCTGGTGCGCGACATCCTGCCGGCCGGGACCTGGCAGGCCGATCCCGAGGGTTTCCACGTCTGGGTCAATCTGCCCGCGCCCTGGAGCCGGTCCAGTTTCACCGGCCACATGCGCAATTCCGGCATCGGCGTCGTCGGCAGCGATGCCTTCGTCGTCTCGCGCGAAGCGCCGGAAGCGGTGCGCGTCTGTCTCGGCGGTCTCGCCGACCGCAAGGCAGCGCAACAGGCTCTCGAATATCTGGCCGATGCCCTGATCCATCCCGCCCCGGCGGCGACCGCCAGCGTGATCTGACCCCGATATGGAAAAAGGCCGCCCGGAGATGCCGGACGGCCTTTCTGTTCCTGGGATGTCGGTCTGATCAGGCCAGCGCCGGCACCGAAGATTCGAAGCCCGGGGTTCCGATATTGACCGGCAGGCCCAGCAGGTAATTGCGCATCCGGTCGCGGCACAGGTCGGTCGGCGCGATCAGCGTGCGGCGGCGATCCGACGGATCGGGGCGCTTCTGCAGCCAACCGGTCGAGACCAGTTCGTCGATCTTGCGCATCGCCGTGGTGGACGGCAGCGTCGTCGCGTGACAGGCCGAGGTGACCGAGACCACCCGGTGCAGCAGCGACTGCTCGATCAGATAGAGCAGGATTTCCCAGTTGGCGTCGCCGTCGACGCAGGACGGCAGCAGCTTGTCGCGGAAACGACGCGCAGCCTGCAGCGCCTTGATCCGGTGCAGCATCTCGCCATCTTCAGGCGCCTGACCCGGCAGAGTGCGGGGCTGGCCGATGCTGAGGCGATGCACAGGCTGCGCCACCGGCGGCGGCGCGACCGGCACCGGACCCGAAGTGCGCGGCGTCGACATCGAAGACGGCGCCGGCACCGAGGATTCGCGCGACAGACGGACCGCGGCATTCTCGATGGTCGAGGTCAATTCCTTGGCCTTGGCCAGGGTTTCCGCCAGCTGCACCGAGAGATCGCGGTCATTCGGCTTGCTGTCGCGACGCAGCTCCAGCGCCTCGGCGGCGCGGTGGATCGCGGCGACCAGCTGGTCGAGATCGACCGGCTTCACCAGGAAGTCCAGCACCCCGAGCTTCAGCGCATTGATGGCGCGGTCGAGATCGGCGAAAGCCGAAAACAGAATGGTCTCAAAGATGCGCGGTGAGCCCCCAAAGTGACGCAACTCGCGCACCAGATCGAGACCACTCAATCCCGGCATCTGCATGTCGGTGACCAGCAGGAAGGGCTCGGCTTCAGCCAACATGCTGTCGAGAGCTTCCGCGGGAATCGAGAAAGCGTGAACGACAAAACCCTTCAGCTTCAGGAAATCGCCAACTTCCTCGACAATGGAGGCATCATCGTCGATCACATAGACAGGCGTTGAGATCGTGTTGGAACGATTCATACCAGGCGTCATTGGCGAACCCACCTCCCCCCTTTGGGCGGACATAAGACCTTTATGCCCAATCGGGCGCGGAATGGAAGCGAATTCATCCACCCCGACAGATGCTGCACCCAGTGCCAGCACCACGGTTCAGTGTCTAACCAAACATCGTGAACAAATCACAAATTGGTCCAAAATTGGATGATTCGCGATACGGGATGTGAACGAACAATGTAATTTCGTCGGAGGACGCGCGGGACGGGGGTTTACACCCTGTTCACCAAGTTTCCCTAGACTTCGCCGGTCGGGGCGTGGCGGGGCCGCCATGGTATGTTTCCGGCGGCAGCGATCGCGGGACAAACCCGCCGTCGTCATAAGGGGGTTCGGGCAGTGTACGATCGGATTCTTCGGAAATTCCAGGCGCTTGGGACGATGGGTCGGTCGCCCGGTCGGGGGGCGTGATCATGGTCAATGCCGTCGACATGGCTTCGCCCCCGGACCTTCTCAGCCTCGCCGCCGATTTCACCTGGCGCAGCAGTGCCGATTTTCGGGTCGAGGAAATCTCGCCGCTCGATGTCGGCTGCGATCCCGCCGTGATCCAGCTGCTGCGCGGCGCCAAGCTCGACCGACTCGCCCAGCGCACGCTCTATCCCGCCCAGGGCGAGCATTTCGGCCAGTTGCTGGGCCGACTCGCCCCGATGCGCGACATCGCCCTCAGCTTTGCCCAGCGCGACGGCTCGGTGGTGAACTTCACCCTGACCGGCACGGCCGGCCCCGACGGCGGCTATGTCGGCGTTGGCAAGGTCTGGAGCGGCCGGCCCTTCGACGAGCAACACCGCGGCGAACTGGTCGAACTGCTGGAACGTGCCGAGGCCAACCGTACGCGGGAGATGCGCCTGCGCGAGGAAGCGGATGTTCTGCTCGCCTCGCTCCGCGCGCTGATCCAGCCCTCGCCCCTCGCCGACAAATGCGCCGATCTGTTCAGCCTTTTCGCCCGCCTGCTGCGCTTCGACGAGGCCCTGGTGGTGCGGCGGCGCACGCGCGACGAATTGCTGGTCGTCGTCGCCACCGATCCCGCGCTCGCCGGGCTGAAATGGCCCAATGGCGATATCATCAGCGCCGCCCTGATGGGCGAGGCGCTGGTCGTCGCCGACATGACGGTGCTGCGGGAATGGTCGCAATTCCCGGACTCGGTTCGGCGCCGCTTCCGCAATGCGCTGGTCGCGCCGCTGACCATCGGCAACGAAGCCGCCATGCTGGTCGCGCTGCACCGGACGCCGGGCTTCTTCGAGCCGTCGCAGCTTGCGCTGATGCAGCGCCTCAGCCTGATCGCGACTCAGGCCTTCGAGGTCGACGAACAGAAGAACATCCTGATCAACACGGCCAAGCTCGCCACCCTCGGCGAGTTGATGACCGTCATCGCCCATGAGATCAGCCAGCCGCTGTCGGTCATCGCCATGGCGGTGAAGAACGCCAAACTCGCCCTCGAGACCGAGAACGAGCGGCAGAATTCGGTTGGCTCGGCTGAACAGGCGATCGTGGTCGCCAAGCTCGACCGCATTCACGACCAGGCCCTTCGCGCGGGCGAGATCATCGGGGCGATTCGCACCCTCGCCCATCCGGACCGCCGCACCCTGGGCCTGCGCCCGGTCTCGGTGACCGAGATCATGGACAATATCCGCCACCTGACCGAAGGCTCGCTGCGCAACCGCGGCATCCAGCTGATCTGCGATGCACCGCCCTATTGCCGGCCGCTGAAAGCCAACCCGGTATCGCTGCAGCAGGTCTTCCTCAATCTTGTCGTCAACGCCCGCGACGCCATTGCCGAATATTGCCGGCTCCGCAACGAGCCGACCCGGGGCGAGATTCGCATCTCGGTCCACGACGATGGCATCTCCGACCGTGTCCTGGTCGAGGTCAGGGACAGCGGCGGCGGCATTCCGGCCGATGTGATGAACCGCATCTTCGACGCCTTCTTCACCCTGAAGGAAGTCGGCCACGGCAGCGGTCTCGGCCTTTCCATCTGCCGAACCCTGATGACCGACATGGGCGGGACGATCAGTGCTTCCAACGAGGGCAATGGCGCCGTATTCAGGCTGGAAATACCTGCGTATGTCGAGGAAGCAGCAAGCTGATCATGAGTGCCGCCAATCAGAAGCCTGGCGCCAAGTCGCCGACCATCCTGGTGGTCGATGACGACGAGGATCTGCGCAGCGAACTGGTCGAGCTGTTCGGCCGCATCGGCTACAAGGTTCTCGAAGCGGCCAACGGCATCGAGGCTGTGGAAATCGCCCGGGACAAGCGGCCCGACGTTGTCCTGATGGATGTGGGGATGCCCCAGCTCGGCGGTGTGCGCGCCGCCGAAATCATGACCCTGCTGCGCCATACCGAGCAGGTCGTGCTGATGAGCGGAAACCCGGAACTGGTGGCCGAGGCGGCGTCGCACCGGGGCCTTGCCCCCATCGTTCTGAACAAGCCGCTCAGCTTCGATATCTGCCGCCGGGTGATCGACAGTCTGGCGAAACCGGGCGCCTGAGACGCCCGGCCGGACAGCTGCCGTCCAGAATCACTTCGTCGACGTGTCGGCGAGACCCTGCACCTTGGGGCCGGCGCCGCCCTTGCCGATCGAACTCAGGTAATTTTCGTAGACCTTGCCGGACTCGGCGCCGGTGGTCGGCGCGCTGCGGCCCAGCGTCTGCGCGTTCTGCGCCTGCAGGATCGCGCGGGTCCGCGCGAAAGGCGGCAGCGCCGGCACGGTCGTGGTCGCGCTGGCCCCGCCGAGGCTGGCCGGTCCCTGGTCCTGCGCCGAAGCCGGCGCGACCGCCGCGAGGCCGGAGGCGAGGGCAAGAGCGATGACGGCCGCCATGGGCCGCAGGCGGAAATGCTTCGTCATGGTTTCCAACTCCGGGCAAAGGTAAGCGCGGCCTCCCGCTCGGCCGCCGGGATGGGTTGCAGAATGCTGTCGACCTGCGCCTCGCGCCCGGTGTTCAGGGCGGCGATGGCGAAATTGGTCCTGATCTGCTGGCTCTGCGGGCTCAATTCGACCGCTCGGGCCAGCACGTCGTAAGCCTTGGCGAAGTCCGACGTCTTCAGCAGGGCAAAGCCGTAATTGTTCAGCACGCGGGCATCGGTCGGCGCGGCACCGGCGGCACGGGCGAACTGCGGCACCGCCCCCTTCCAGTCCCCGACCTGTGCCCGCACCTGACCGAGGCCGAAGGCGGCCACCGGCTGGACCCGGCGCTTGTCGAGGGCGATATAGACCTGATCCGCCGCCTCATATTGCTTGGTCCGCAACAGGGCATCGCCTTTCAGGCTCAGGGCCTCGACGTCATCCGGATGCCGCTTCAGGTAATCGTCGAGGAAGGCGAGCGCCGCCTGCGACTGACCCCGGTCATTCATGCCGCGGATCAGCGCGATATAGAGTGCGTCTTCCTCGGCGGTCGGCGTGGTCACGCTGGCCCCGCTGGTCGACAGGGAGGGCGACGCGCTGCGGCAGCCGGCGGCGGCAAGCGGCAGCACCAGCAGCGCGGCCGCCAGCGACAGGCGACGCGACCTTCCGGCGGAAACCGGTTTCACCTTCATCCCCCATTCACCTTGGTCAGGCCCTCGATCAGCCGCGAAACCGCCGGGCCGGCGATGACGATCAGCAGCGGGGGCATCATGAACAGCATCATGACGACGGTCAGCTGCGTCATGCGCTGGCCGATGGTCATGCGGGCGGCATTCATGCGCCGCTCGATCAGCGTGTCCGAGAAAATCTTCAGGGCCGAGGTCAATTCCGTGCCGTGGGCCAGCGACTGGATCAGCAGGGCCGAGAATTCGCGGCCTTCGTCGATGGCGAGACGGGCCCCCCAGCGCTGCAGCGAGACCTCGTAGCCCTTGCCCTGGTCGATGTCGTTCACCAGCCGCTCGAGCGTGCCCTTGATCGTGCCGAGGCCGTCCGCTTCTTCCTGGGTCAGGTGGCGGAAAGCCTGTTCGATCGAGGCGCCGGAACGGACGAGCAGCAGCAGCATGTCGATGAGGAACGGCAGCTCGCGTTCGATCCGGCGTCTGCGGGCCTTGGCGACAGACGACAGATAATAGCGGGGACCGAGGTAACCGATGGCGAAACCGGCAACACCGGTGAGAATGGCCGTGTTCATCTTGGCGAGGAACAGGGCAACGCCAAAGCCGATCACACCAAGGGCGATGCCGCCGACGAGGCGGACACCCGCCAGCCAATAGGGCGCGCCCGCGTCGTAACGCCCGGTCGAGCGCATGATCTGCTCGAATTCGTTCAGCGTGCTCTGGCTGCGGGTGGTGGCCCGGCCGACCAGCTCGAAGAAGCCGCCGCCTTCGTGCTCCTCGTCGAGGATGGCGTCGCTGCGGCTGACATCGGCCATGCGGCTGCGCAGGCGCCGCGTATCCCCGATGTTGCGCACCTCGCCGACCAGCACGTTGCTGCCGACGAACAACAGGATCAGGGCACCGGCGATCAGCAGGACGGCGGCGATCATATAGGGCATCGACTGTCTCCCTCGCCGCCGCTCAATATTCGACCCGCAGCAGGCGCCGCATGATCACGATGCCGATGACTTCGAGCCCGATCGCCACACCCAGCATGGCCTGGCCCTTCTCGGCGAAATAGTCGAGGTAGGACGGGTTCATCGCCATGATGGCAAGACCAACCAGCGGCGGGATCGCCACCATCACGAAAGCGGTGCTGCGCAACTCCGAGGACAGCGCCTTGAATTCGCCCCGCACCCGGATGCGGTCGCGCAGAACCCGGCTGAGATGTTCGAGAATATAGCTGAGATTGCCGCCGTAACGCAGGTTGGTGCGCACGATCATGGCCAGCATGGCGAGTTCGGCGACGCCGAGGCGCTGCGCCTGTACCCGCAGGGCATCAGGCAGCGGCACACCGATCTTCAGCCGCAATGCCACCGGATCGAGGTAGCAGCGCGCCGCGTCGCCGGAATAGATCAGCGCCTTGTCGAAGGCCTGGGCCTGGCTGTTGCCGGTGGAGATCAACTGGCGCAGACGCTCGAGAAAGCTGGGCAATTCCTCCAGGAAGGCATTGACCTGCTTTTCCGCCGCCGCGCTGAGAACCTGATACGACAGGCCGAGGTAGCCGAGGCCGGCGGCCAGCCCGCCCAGCAGACCGAGGAAGAACACGGCCGCGGCAACGATGACGAAAAGACCCGCGACATAGGCGATGAAGCGTTGCGGCGTCACCGTCCAGTCGGCCTGCATCATGCGCCTTGTGATGCCCGAGGAGGACATCATGAGAAGGCCCATCAGACGCTCGGTCTCGGGGATGTCACCCTCGCCATCGGTCGCCATGCCCATCGAACGGCCGAGCTGCTGCAGCCGCCTGCGATAGACCTGGTCGGCGCGCCAGTCGTTGATATAGCTCTCGATCAGATAGCCGGCGGCGACCGCGGCAAGCAGGGCAAGACCGAACTGGATCATCGCAACCCCTCCCCCACCGCCGTCACGGACGACCTTCGAAACGGCCGCCGCCGCCCGCCGGCGTCACGCCGCCGACCGAAGCCAGCCGCTCGGCGAAGGCCGAATGGCGGGTCACCATGACGAAGCTGCCCTGGCCGGGCGAAGCCGGATTGTCGCGATAGCGGAAACGTTCGTTCTGCACGATGGTCTCGCCTTCCATGCCGACCACTTCGGCGATGGAAATGACCTTGCGCGCGCCGGACGACAGGCGCTGGACCTGCACGACGACCTGCACCGCCGAGGTGATCTGCTTGCGCACGGTCGCGACATTGGCCTGCATCCCGCCGAAGCCGAGCAGCAGCTCGAGGCGGCTCATGGCGTCCTGCGGCGAATTGGCGTGGACCGTGGCCATCGAGCCGTCGTGGCCCGTGGTCATGGCCTGCACCATTTCCACCGCCTCGCCGCCACGGATTTCGCCGAGGATGATGCGGTCCGGGCGCATACGCAGCGCGTTCTTGACAAGGTCGCGCGCGGTAATTTCCGGCGTTCCGTCGGCCGAAGGCGGCCGGGTTTCCAGCCGCACGACGTGGGACTGGCGCAGTTGCAATTCGGCCGCATCCTCGATGGTCACGATGCGTTCGGTCGCCGAGATGTAACCCGACAGGATATTGAGCATCGTCGTCTTGCCCGAGCCGGTACCGCCCGAGATCAGGATGTTGATGCGCGCGCGGACGCAGGCGGCGAGATAATCGACCATTTCCTGGCTGATCGTGCCGGTGCGGACGAGATCGTGAATCTTCAGCGGAATGCGCTTGAACTTGCGGATCGAGACCGTGGCGCCGTCGAGGGCGATCGGCGGGATCACGATGTTCACGCGGCTGCCGTCCTTCAGGCGGGCGTCGACGAAGGGCGAAGCCTCGTCCACGCGCCGGCCGATCGGGCTGACGATGCGCTGGATGATGTTCATCAGATGGGCGTCGTCGCGAAAGCGCGTCGTCACCCGCTCGAGCACGCCGCCGCGCTCGACATAGATGCGGCTGGGGCCGTTGACGATGATGTCGTCGACCGTGGTGTCGGCGAGCAGCGGCTCGAGCGGGCCAAGACCGACGATCTCGAAGAAGACATCGTCGAGCAGACGCTCGCGCTCGGCGGCGTTGAGGGCGACGCCGGCACCGGCGACGACGACGGAAATGGCGCGGCTGATCTCGCTGCGCACCACTTCGCCGTTCGCCTTGTCAGGGGTGAAGCCGCGCTTTTCCAGATAGTCGTGGACGATGGTCAAGGCCCGGAACTTCAGTTCCTGGTACAGTGGCGAGGTATAGATATCGCCATCGGCCCGCCCCCCCGGAAGATTGGTGGGGAAAGCCGGCGCCCCGAGGGACGCGCCGCCGCCGGGCCCGGTCGTTTCACGCATCGCTCACTCCTGCCTGACTGCTCAACGCGCCCCGGCCCGGCCGATGCCGAGACGGGAGAGAATGCCGCCATTGCCGCCGGCCGCGATACGGGCGGCCGCCGAGGCTGTCGGCGAAGACCCCGACGCCGCGACCGCGGTCGCCGTGGTCGCATCGACGATGGCGCGGACGGAACGGGCGAAGGCACTGCCACTATCCGTCAGGATGGTGCCCAGATTGCGTTGGCCATCGACGAACACCCGGTCCTCGGCGACGAGGAACGGCCGGCCCTTGGCCCGCACCGCCGTTGCGATTTCCTCCGGCGTCGGCCGCAGCCGGGCAACGTGGCGCGACACGACGAGGGTGAAATCCGGATCCTTGTTGATCTGGCGCCGCATCCGATCGAGCGCGGCCGAAGCGCCATGGATCGAGGTCACCGACTGGTCGACGACGAGGATCGAGGCATTGGCATCGACGAACAGACGGTCGGCGACACGCGGCGCGAGGGCCCGGTTCACGTCGATGACGATCGCGGTGAAATAGGAGCGCAGCACGTCGACGAGCTGGGCGAGATCGCCCTGGCCGGCGATCTGGGCATTCTCGTCGTCGACCGCGAGCGGCAGCACGAAGAGCCGCGGCGTCTTGGTCTGGGCGAAGGCGCCGTCGATCAGCGTCGAGTCCAGCCGACCGAGATCGCCGAGCGCGTCGGTCATGAAATAGGACGCCTTGATGCCAAGGAGATCGACCGATTCCGACGGCGGGAAGCCGAAGTCGAGCAACAGCACGCGCTCGCTCGGGCCGGCGCGACGGGCCAGTTCGGCGGCCATGGTGACGGCGATCGAGGTCGAGCCGACCCCGGCCTTCGGCCCCATGACGGCGAGGATGCGCGCGGAATTGCTGCCGCGCTTGGCCGGCCGCGACTGCAGCAGCCAGTCCATCTGCGCGATCAGGTCATCGGCCGCGAAGTCCTTGTCGATCACATCGTTGGCCCCGGCGCGCATGGCCGGGATCAGCGAAGTGGCCGAGATGTTGTAACTGGCGACGATCAGCGGCGTCGCCGGCTGCTCGGCCTTCAGGCTGACGATCAGCTCGGTGATGTTGCGGCCGTCCCAGGCGACATCGTCGAGATCGACGATGATCGCCTCGATCCCCGTCGACTCGATGAGACCGCGCAGGGTCTCGAGCTGGGGCAGGCCGCGAACGATGGAGCAGCGGGAGAACAGGGCGGACGTCACCCGTTCGGCGAAGTCTTCGTCGCTGGAGACGACGAGAATGGCGCGACGTTCTGTGGTCATGGCAGCAGCCCGTATTGCGGCAGGACATCACGCAGACGGTTACGACCGAGCAGCATGTCGCCATAGGAGGGATCGTAATCTTTCAGGTCCGTGCCCGGCAGCGGCGGGATCGCGCGCGGATCCATCGGCGAGACCAGGCGCGGCGTCGCCACGATGATCAGCTCCTGACGCTCACGCGTGG
Organism: Zavarzinia aquatilis; assembly: GCF_003173035.1. Classification (GTDB taxonomy): domain Bacteria; phylum Pseudomonadota; class Alphaproteobacteria; order Zavarziniales; family Zavarziniaceae; genus Zavarzinia; species Zavarzinia aquatilis. The sequence continues at coordinate 59,463 of NZ_QGLE01000008.1, read as the reverse complement.
TCTGCTGGCGCTTGAAGAAGGCGCCGAGGATGGGCAGATCGCCGAGCACCGGCAGCGCATCGTCGGAGTCCGCGGTCGAGGACGACATCAGGCCGGCGAGCACGAAACTCTGGCCATTGCCGAGTTCGAGGGTGGAGCTCGCGCCGCGCTTGACGATCGCGGGCACCTGCGTGCCGGCGATGCTGATGGCCCGGCCATAGTCGAGGTCCGAGACCTCGGGGGTCAGGTTCAGCAGGATGCGGCTGGGGCTGAGCACCGTCGCCGCGACCTTCAGCTTGATGCCGAACTGGCGGTAGTCGATGGTGATCGTGTTGCCGTCACCCTGGGGCACCGGGATCGGAATTTCGCCGCCGGCAATGAATTCCGCCGTCTCGCCCGAACGGACCAGCAGGGTCGGCTCGGCCAGGACCTGGGCCAGTTTCGCGCCGGAGAGAATGCCGAGCACCACCGAAAGGTCGGAGCCAGGCAGGCGCATCAGCACGTTCAGCGCGTCGGAGACCGGCGAGACGCCCGAGAGCGCGCCCGTCAGGTCCGCGCCGGGCGAGGACACGGCATATTCGAAGCTGGTGTTCGGGCCCGAGCGGAAGTCGAAACCGAGGCGCTTCAGCGTCGAGGTCGACAGGGCGGCGAACTTGATTTCGACGCTGACCATCTGCTGCTGCATGACCTTGATCTGGTCACTGACGCCATCGGGGAAATAGCGCGAGGCCATCTGCAGCACGCGGGCATGAGCGTCATTGGAGGGCACGCTGCCCTTCAGCGCGACCTTGCCCCCGGCGGCATCGACGCGAACGCCCGACAGTTCGGGATCTTCGCGCAGATCGCGGGTCAGGTCGCCGGTGCCGAGCGGCACCACCACCGGGTAGACATAAGCCTTTTCGCCGCCGACTTCCCACACGATCAGATTCGTGCGGCCGGGTTTGAGGCCAAGCAGCAGGATGTCGGTCGGGCCGACGACACGGCCGGTCACCGTCTCGGGGTCGCCGATCGCGACCCGCTCGATCGGGCTGGTCAGGGTCAGCGGGGTCTGGACACCGGGCTGGATCACCAGCGAGGGCCGGTTGACGTAGTCCGCGGCCTGCGCCTCGCCCAGCGTCACACCGGTCAGGGCCGGCAGGGCGAAGGTCAGGGCGATGGCGGTCGCCGTCGAAAGCATGGCCTGACGAAACCGGCGCATGGCGCCATCTCGCTTGTCGGCACGCGGGGTCATTGCAGCCACCCGAAGCATCGTCTTCTCACTCATGGCACCGCCTGCTTGCCCGTGTTGGACCCAAGGATGACTTCGATCTGGCGCGGCGCGACCACGGCGGGTACGGGCAGGGCCGCGCTGCTGTCGGAAGGAACCGGCTGGGGCCGCGCGGCGCCGACGAGATCCTCGAGGCGCACGGGCTTGACCGGCTCTTCCTTGTTGTCGATCGGATTGCGCAGCGCGAGGTAGAACACCCCCGACTGCTTGGCGACCGCGAGCACCAGCGCCTGTTCGGGCGTGGCCGCGACCGTGATGTTCTGCATCCGGATCGCCTTGTCGCCGGTCTCTTCGGTCAAGGCTTCGCCGACCGAGAGCACCTTGAGCGCCTGCAGCACCACCCGGGACTCGCGCCGCTCGGGGTTGCCGCCTTCCTCGGCCGGGCCGAGGGCGCTGTTCGACAGCACGAGCTGGATGTCGACGAGATCGTCGGCGCGCAGGAAGTTACCGACCGCGACCTCGTCGTTGACGCGAAGCGCGACCGCCCGCATCCCGTCCGGGATCAGCACGGAAAGGCCGGGCTTCGTCGTGTCGCCGGGCGCGAGGATCGAGTTCTGCAACACGATCTGCCCGGCCGGGATCGCGACGAGGGCCACGGCGCCGACCGCGGACCGGGGGTCGCTGAGGGAGCCGACCGGCGCCGGGCCCTGGACCTTGAGGATGGTCGCCTTGGCCGCCTCGATCTTCTCGCCGCGACCGATGTCGCGCGAGGCGACGACGATGCTGACGAGATCCTGGCTCGGCGCTGCCGTGGCCTGCTGGCCCGGCACGACCGGCGGCGGCCGGCGCATCGAGGTGATACCGTAAACGATGAGTCCGATGGCGACCGCCACCAGAACCACCCCGAAGATCAAACGAAACTTAGATCGCCCCATCGGACCGCGCCCCTGACTCCGAAGACTGTGTCCCGAGCCCCCATGCCGATCTGTCGGGATCGGATCGGGGCCTGCAACGTCACGCCAATCTGGCGCGATTTGGTAAAGGCTTCGTTTGCGAAACGTGTATCCGGCAAAAAAATGCCCGATACCTCAACGCCGCCGCTCCCCGCCCCTTCGACCACGCTAACTATAATCCAAGTGGCATCGGGAAGAACCCAACATCACCCGAAAAGGGAGCAAATTCTCGATGTTCCGGAGGTTTCGCCGACAGCACGCCGGGCCGGCGATCCGCGCGTTCCAGCGCTGCCAGCCCTGATTCGGGGGCTTCCGGTCGGCGCGGCGCCAAGGTCCGCCCTCGGGCGGCTCGCCGTCAGGGGAAGGGAATCGACAGTCCGCCGCCGGCTGTCGTCGCGCGGCCCGAACCGCCAGAGGCATTGCCGTTGAGGCGGCTGCCGCAGGCACCGAGCTGGGCGGCGAGGCTCAAAGCCAGGATCACGGCCAGCCCATGGATGAAACGCGCGCGCATCTTGATCATTCCCGCCTAGGCATTCTGTGCCGACGACTTTAGCGAAAGGGCCGCGGCATGGCAAAGCCGGCCGCGGCCCATGACATTTCCTGTTCCGGTCAGGCCTGCAGGCCGCCCAGCAGGCCACTCAGCAGACCGCCCACCACGGGGATGTCGGTCAGAGCGGCGGTCCCGCCCCCCAGGCCACCGAGACCACCGAGACCGCCCAGGCCACCGAGGCCACCGGACAGCAGGCCGTTCACCGTATCGAGCACCGGATCGAGCGCGCCGTTCTGCGCCCCGACCAGACCGTCGACCAGCTGGGTCACCGGAGCCAGAGGCCCGCCGGCGACCGACGTCAGGCCGTTCAGCTGGCCGGTCAGCGGCGAAAGCGCCCCGGTCTGCGGATCGACCAGCGTGTCGACGACACCGGCAACGGCTTCGAGCGGCGTGCCGACCAGCAGGTTGTTGACCGTGCCCTGAACGACGTCGATCAGGCCACCGGTGGCGCCGGTCGAGCCGCCGACCGACGAGCCGAGGCCGCCGAGGAGGCCGCCCAGCACATCGCCGAGCACCGGGATATCCGACAGCGCCGCCGTGCCGCCGCCGAGGCTGCCGAGGCCGCCCGCCCCGCCGAGACCGCCGAGGTCACCCGACAGGAGGTCGTTCACAGTGTCGAGCACGGGGTCAAGCGCGCCATTCTGCGCCCCGACCAGACTGTCGACCACCTGGGTGAGGGGCGCGAGCGGACCGCCGCCCGCGACCGAGGTCACGTCGTTCAACTGGCCGGTCAGCGGCGCCAGGGCGCCGGTCTGCGGATCGACCAGCATGTCGACGAGGCCGGCGACCGGCTGCAAGGGCGTGCCGCCCAGCAGATTGCCGACCGTGCCCTGCACCACGTCGATCAGGCCGCCGCCCGCGCCGGCCGGCTGCGTCACCGAGGTGCCGAGGCCGGAGACAAGGCCGTTCAGGATGCCGCCGACGACCGGAACGTCGGACAGCGCCGCCGTGCCGTCACCGAGGCTGCCAGTCCCGCCGGCCAGCAAGTGATTGACCGCGTCGAGCGCCGGATCGAGGGCGCCGTTCTGCGCGCCGACCAGACCGTCGACCAGCTGGGTCACCGGGGCGAGCGGGCCGCCCGCGACCGACGTCAGGTCGTTCAGCTGGCCGGTCAGCGGCGCAAGCGCGCCGGTCTGCGGATCGACCAGCGTGGTCACGAGGTCGCCGACGGCGGACAGCGGCGTGCCGCCCAGCAGATTGTCGACCGTGCCCTGCACCACGTCGATCAGCCCGCCCGAGGTCGTGCCGGTCGAAGCGCCAGTCAGGCCGCCCGTCAGGCCACCGAGCAGGCCCGAGGCGATGTCGGCATTGGGCACGCCGCCGGTCAGGCCGGCCAGCACCTGATTGAGCGAGGAAATCAGCGGCTCCAGCGCCGAGTCCTGGGTGCCGACCAGGGCGTTGACCAGGTCGGTGACCGCGCCGAGCGGACCCGAGGACGAGCTGGTCAGATCGTCGAGGGCGCCGGTCAGCGCCGACAGCGCGCCGTCGTTCGGGTTCAGCAGCGTGTCGACCAGGTCGGTCAGGGGCTGGAGAACCGTATTGTCGGTCAGATTGCCGAGAACATCCTGGACCGCGCAGATCGCGCCGTCGCCGCAGGCCGCCACGGGATCGACCGGGGTGTCGGGATCGTGGATGTCACCGAACGGCTGGCCGCCGTTCAGGGCCCCGGCGACCAGGCTGATCTGGCGCAGGCCGAAACCGGCGCCGCCGTTGACGAAGAAATTCGGCCGGCCGAGATTGCGGTGCATCCCGATCAGGGTCGGGCTTTCCGCCTGCTTGGTACGGTCGCTGGTCATCAGGCCGGTGCCGCTGTTCAGATAGAAGCGGACACCGCCGACGCCCATCGAGCCCCGCTCGTCGAAGACACCGGTCGCGAACAGCGCGAGGCCGGGAATGTCGGTGAGCAGCGCCTCGACCTGGACGTCGCCGCCCAGCTTGTTCTCTTCCGAATAGCTGACGCCGCCGCCGATGCGCAGATTGGGGTTGGCATAGATCGAAAGCCCGGCCCGGCCATAGGCGCCGTCGGTCACGTCGCCGGTCTGATAGCCGACCAGGCCTTCGAGCGTGACGTTGTCCAGATAATATTCGGCAATCGCGGCCACCGCGAACTGCTGAACGCTGTCGACGAAATAGCCGCCACCCGCGACGCCGACCAGGAACTGCTGGGGATCGCGATAGAACAGCTGGGCCGCGCCACCGGCGAAAAAGCTTTCGTCGGCCGCGGAACCGACGATGCCATCGACCTGCAGGCCAAGCTTGTCACCGACGGGGATGGTGATGGTGGGCGCGCCACCATAGATGCCGCCGTTCTCGTCGCCGCCGCCGAACAGATCGACGTTGAAGCTGGTTTCCGCCACCGCCCGGCTGCCGTAACCGAACTGATCCCCCGACACGGGAATGGCGTCCTGTGCCGCGCCGAAGCCGGCAGCCACCAGTACCGCCATCGCCGTTGTGGCGAAAAGAACTGCCTTTTTGGAAGTTATCGTGTTCATGGTGACTTAGCCCCTATCTTCAATCCTTTGCGGGATTCACTACGCAAATCGCCGCAAGACTTTGGATTTATTGATCGCCCTTGAAGAGCCGGGTCTTCCGGAAGCCCTGGACCGCAACTCCATGACCCCGTAATACACGCCATCATCAACCGAACCGACTTCGTTTACCCCCTAATTGGCGGACAACGCCGGATAAAGACCCAAATTGAACCGATCGCCCACGCTCCCGAAATCGGGGGGAAATTGGCGCCTTTGGTCCTTGACCCTGACCGCCCGTTCTTCAAAGTTGCAAAGCAGAAGAGCGCCTTGGGGCCGACCGGAACCGCATTGTTCAGGTCGGAGGGTGGCAAATCAGGGTGACTGCCGGGCGCACCGGTGGCGATGGAAAGCGCGGCGACATGGCACACGCATTGACGGGCAGTTCTCACCAGGGGCCGCAGGTATTGCTGGTCGACAGCGACATCGACCGCAGCAAGCAGCTGCGCGAGCATCTGTCGTCCTGGGGTTTCGCCGTTACCGTCGCCCACGACGGCTATTCGGGCCTGCGCCACATCATGAGCACCTGGCCCGAGCTGATCGTCGTCGACGCGGAACTGAAGGGCTGGTCATCGTCCGTCGTCATTGACGGCGCGGTACGCCTGGGGTCGCGCGCGCCCGTCATCATGTTGACCGATCAGGGTCAGAACATGGCCTCCCGCGCATCGCGCCGCCGCGTCATCGGCATTATCGAAAATCCCAATTCGATCAGCGAATTGCGCGCCGTCATGATGAACGCCCTGTCCAAGGTCTCGACCGAGGGTGGGGCCGGCGAATCCTTCGACATCGCCTGATTTTTCACCAGTCTTCGCCTCGTTGCCCGCGAATCCGGCGCTTTCCGGGCTTTGGCCCTTGCGCATGGCCGCGAAGCGTCTAGCCTTGCCGAAGATGGCAGGCTTTTCGGGCGGGGTTCATGGACGGTGCGACGCTGACGGTGGACAAGGTCCACAAACGCTTCGGCAATCTCGAAGTGCTGAAGGGCATCTCGCTCTCTGCCGTCAAGGGTGACGTCATATCGCTCATCGGGGCCTCCGGCTCGGGCAAGAGCACATTCCTGCGCTGCATCAATCTCCTGGAGACACCGGATTCCGGCGACATCCGCGTGGAAGGCGAATTGATTCGCATGAAGCGCGACAAGACCGGCAACAGCGTGCCGGCGGACAACCGGCAGGTCGACCGCATCCGTTCCAAGCTGGGCATGGTGTTCCAGAGCTTCAACCTGTGGTCGCACATGACCGTTTTGCAGAATGTGATCGAGGCGCCGATCCATGTTCTCGGCAAGTCGCGGGCCGAGGCGACGGCGGAGGCCGAGGCGCTGCTGCAGCGGGTCGGCCTCGCCGAGCGGCGCCATTATTACCCTGCCCATCTGTCGGGCGGTCAGCAGCAGCGGGTGGCGATCGCCCGGGCGCTGGCCATGAACCCGGCCGTCATGCTGTTCGACGAGCCGACCTCCGCCCTCGATCCGGAGCTGGTCGGGGAGGTTCTGGCCGTGATGCGCAGCCTCGCCGACGAGGGCCGCACCATGCTGGTGGTCACCCACGAGATGGCTTTCGCCCGCGATGTCTCCAGCCGGGTGATGTTCCTGCACCAGGGCAAGGTGGAGGAGGAAGGACCGCCGTCGCAGGTCTTCACCAGCCCGGCGTCGGAACGCTGCCGCCAGTTCCTGGCCAAGCATCTCTAGGACGCAGGCCATGGACCCGGTCGCGGCCGCCCCGCTTTCCGCCGGTTTCGGCGACATCGTCGGCTGGCTTCTTGCCGCCGTCATCGCCCTCGTTCACGGCATCGTCCTGCTGGCCGGGGCGCTGTGGTGGCTGCTCGGCCTCCTGTTCTGGCCCGTGGGGCAAGTGCTGGGTTTCGCCGTCGACATTCTGGGCGCCGTCTTCGGCTGGATCGGCACGGTCATCTACGACGTGATCGCCGACGTCGCGCCGGGCGCGACCTTCTATATCGACCTGATCAGTTTCGGCAAAGGTGGCTGGGGCGACGATCTGTGGGTCGGCTTGCAGCTGACGCTGAAGCTCGCCGTGGTCTCGCTCTCGATCGGGCTGAGCATCGGCCTGCTCGGCGCGGGGGCCAAGCTGGCGCCGTCCAGGGCGCTGAACTTCATCGGCAATGCCTATACGACCCTGATCCGCGGCCTGCCCGAGCTGTTGACCCTGATGCTGATCTATTACGGGCTGCTGTTCGGCCTGCAGGGCCTGCTGTCGACCGGTTTCCTGCCCATGGTGTGCGACGGCGCCGGTCTCGCCGACAAGCTGGCGCTGATCGGTCTTGGCGAGGACACGGCGCGCATCTGCGTCTCGACCACGGTCGAGATCGACGGCTTCACCGCGGGCGTCGTCGCGCTCAGCCTCGTCTTCGGCGCCTTTTCGACCGAAGTCCTGCGCGGCGCCATCCTGGCCGTGCCCAAGGGCCAGCTCGAGGCGGCGCGGGCCATCGGCATGTCGCGCCGGCTGACCATCCGGCGCATCCTGCTGCCGCAGGTCTGGCGCTATGCCCTGCCCGGGCTCGGCAACCTGTGGCTGATCATGATCAAGGATACGTCCCTCGTCTCGGTCATCGCGCTCGACGAATTGATGCGCAAGACCTCGATCGCCGTCGGCGTGACCAAGCAGCCCTTCTTCTTCTACGGCATGGCCTGTCTCGTCTATCTCGCCATCACCGGGGTTTCCATGATCGCCACCACCCGCATCGAGCGCTGGGCCTCGCGCGGCGTGCGCCGGATCTGAGGGGGGAGGACGCGATGGACCCGACCAACACCCTGCCTCCCGATAGCGTGCCCCTCGACGCCGTGCCGGTCGCCGATCCCTCCTTCTTCGACGGACTCGTCCTGTTCCTGCAATCGGTCGCGGGCTGGATCGCCACCGCTTTCGACGGACAGGTCGAATTGCTGGGCAAATACGGCTGGCGCCTGTTGGCCGGCCTTGGCACCACGCTCGAGATGGTCGGCATTTCGCTGGCCATCGGCGGCTTGCTGGCGATCCCGGTCGCCCTTGCGCGGTTATCGCGCATCGGACCCATCCGCGCTCTTGCGGTGTCCTACATCTTCTTCTTCCGGGGCACGCCGCTGCTCGCGCAGATCTTCCTGATTTACTACGGCTCGGGCCAGTTCCGGCCCTTCTTCGAATCCGCGGGCCTGTGGCCGATCTTCCGCGAAGCCTATTGGTGCACGCTGATCGCCTTCAGCCTGAACACCGCGGCCTATACCGGCGAAATCCTGCGCGGCGGCATCGAGGCGATCCCGCCCGGCGAGATCGAGGCGGCACGGGCGCTGGGCATGAGCCGCTGGCTGATGCTGCGCCGGGTCATCCTGCCCGGCGCCTATCGCATCGCCCTGCCCGCCTATGGCAACGAGATCATCCTGATGATCAAGGGCAGCGCCATCGCCATGGTGGTGACCATCCTCGACCTGATGGGCCAGACCAAGCTGATCTACGCCCGCAGCTTTTCCTTCGAGATCTATCTCTACGCGGCCGCGATCTATCTGATGGTGACCTTCATCCTGACCCGCGCCTGGGCAAGGCTCGAAGCCTGGATGAATCCCCAACGCCGCCCGCCCCGGGCGGCGTGAGGGCGCCCAATCTTCCTCAGTCGCGCCAGAAGCGTTCCTGCACCAGCACCTCGGCCCATTGGCTGCGCAGGCTCTTGCGCTTGCGCTCCAGCGAGGCGCCGTAGAAACCGGTAAGCACGCCTTCGGCATAGGCCCGGCCGGCGTCGGATTTGCCGAGGGTGGTGATCAGCCGCTGCGCGACCGTGAGATCGTTAAGGTTGCCGAGGAAATCCTGCAGCCCCGACAGCCCGTCGAGGAAGCGGCGCACCTCGCGCGGATCGAACAGGGCGGCGAAGAATTCGAGGGCATAGCGCAGGCGCTTGATCTCGATGCGCAGCGCGTGCAGGGCTTCGGCCTCCAGCTCCATGATGCGTCGGCCGCTGCGCCGCACCTGCTTGAAGTGGCGGTCCAGCGCCTCGGCGGCGAAGACTGTCACGCTCTGGTCGAGACGCTTGGCATCGCCCCCCTCGCGCCATTCGGCGGCGGCGACGAAGCGGCCGAGCGAAAGCGCGAGCCTCGTGTGCCGCTCGTCCGCGAGGGCACGCCAGGCGATACCATAGCCGAGGCGGCGTTCGGCCTCGGCCTGCAGCAACACGCGGTCGAACCGGGCATCGGGGCCAAGGGCCTCGAACACTGGCCCCGCCACGTCGCCGATGAAGACATCCCAGTCCCGCGCGGGGCCAAGGCTGCCGGCGAGCCATTTCACCTCGTCCGAGAGGGCGCGTGACGGCTCCGGTCCCAGCACTTTCCGGAACAGCTTGAAGGCGGAGCGCAGGCGGCGCAGGGCGACGCGCATCTGATGCGGGCCTTCCGGGTTGCTGCCGTCAAGCACGGCCTCGACATTGGCCAGCCAGTGTCCGGTGCATTCGGTGACGATGCGGCCGAAGGCCTCGCCCGTGGTCTCGCCCGCGTCGAGGTCGAGACGGGGCGCCTTGGCCGGCGCCGCCAGCGTGCCCGCGGCAAGGCGCGCCCCGCGTTCCGCCTTGGAGGCGACGAGAACGCGCAACGGCACCTGTTCCGCGACGGCAAGCGCAAAGGTGAAGAGATCGGCCGCCTCGCCCGCCTTCAGCTCGAACTCGAGTTCAGAGATGGGCACTTCGCCCCTGCCGGCGGCGCGGATCGCGCCTTCGTCGATCGCCACCTCGACCTCACCGCCGGTGCCAAGGGCGAGGCGCCGGACCGAGCGGCGGAAATCGGTCTCGAAAGTGGCTTCCAGCCGGTCGGGGGTCAGCGCGCCGGTGTCGAGCACGGTCTCGACCGTGCCCGGCGGAAAGGCCGAGAAATCGGGCACCGGGCTGCGACTTTCGACTTCCCATTCCCGCCGGGTGGCAAGGCCGGCCAGGCTCTTGTGCGGGACCTTCACGCCGTGGATGAGACGCCTTCCGTCCTCGCGCACACGAAGCGTGATCTTGGCCGCCGCCATCTGCCGGTCGGCCGTGTCGAAATAGACGGTCTTCAGGTGTTTCGTCGCCGCCGGCTCCAGGCTGCCCCGGCTGAGCAAGGCGAGGCGGCGCAGTTTCGGCAAATCCTCGGGCGCGACACCAAGTTTGAGCTCGGTTTCGGAACTCATCACACAAGATCCTTCGGAATGACGAACAGGTCGAGTTTGCCGCCGCGCTTTTTCAGGTCGTGCCAGCGGCCGATATCGACGGAGATCACGGCAAGGCCCGCCGTCGGGTATTTCATCGCCAGTTTTTCCTCGAGCGGCGAGCCAAGCGGCTCGATCAGCGTGGCGGCGAGATCCTCGAGCCCCGGGTTGTGACCGATGACGAGCACGCAAGCCGCCTCGTCCGACAGGCGGCGCAGCCGTTCCAGCAGACTGGTCGCCGAGGCCAGATAGAGGTCCTTCTCGATCAGGGCCGGCACGTCGCCCCCCATGGCGCCTTCGATCCGCACCAGGGTTTCCCGCGTCCGCCGCGCGGCGGAGCACAGGATGACATCGGGGTGCAGCCCTTCGTGACGCAGGAACTGGCCGACCAGCGAAGCCGCCCTTTCACCCCGCTGATTGAGGCTGCGGTCGAAATCCTCGACCGAGGCATCGCCCCAGCTCGATTTGGCGTGACGCAGGAGAATGATCGTCTTCATCGGTGATCCGGCAGCAGGAAACGGTCGGGTCGTGGCGGCGCGTATCGCGATGCGCATCCGGCCCTAGCATAGCCGGGGCAGGCGGTGCGTGGATAGCGCGGCGGATCGCCCAAATAACACACATATATTATGTTGTTAAATTTCATTATTGATATTTTCTTGTGGATTTGATCGGATATGGAGGCGGTGGCCGCATCGGCGCCACCCTATCGGCTTTAGGAGACCGTCAGATGACGCTCAGGCTCGGCGATATCGTGCCCGATTTCACGCAGGACTCGACCGAAGGCCCGATCCACTTCCACGACTGGCTGGGATCGAGCTGGGGCATCCTGTTCTCTCACCCGAAGGATTTCACCCCGGTCTGCACCACCGAACTCGGCTATACGGCGAAGCTGAAGCCCGAATTCGACAAGCGGAACGTGAAGGTTCTCGCCCTGTCGGTCGATTCCGTGGACAGCCACCGGAACTGGGTCGGCGACATCGCCGAGACGCAAGGGACGGCGGTCAACTATCCGATCCTCGCGGACACGGATCGCAAGGTCTCCGACCTTTACGACATGATCCACCCGAACGCGAACGACACGCTGACGGTGCGCTCGGTCTTCATCATCGACCCGAAGAAGAAACTGCGGCTGTCGCTGACCTATCCGGCCTCGACCGGGCGGAATTTCGACGAAATCCTGCGGGTCATCGATTCGCTGCAACTGACCGACGGTTATTCGGTGGCAACGCCAGTGAACTGGACGGATGGCGACGATGTCATCATCGTCCCCTCGCTGCAGGACCCGGCCCTGATCGCCGAGAAATTCCCCAAGGGCTACAAGGCGCTGAAGCCCTATCTGCGCGTAACGCCCCAGCCCAACCGCTGAGGCGAAGGCGGCGGGGCGGCGACGATGCCGCCCCTGCCCGCCGGTCAGATGCGGCGGTAGCGCGCCTGCACTGCCCGTTCGATGGCGACGGCGGTCAGCCGGTCGACCTTCAGGCCGCCGCGCACGATCTGCAGCAGGCGGGCCTCGTAAATCTCCAGCTTGGAATCGACCGCCGCCAGCTCGCAGGCCAGGGCATAGGCGGTATCATGGGCTTCCGGCGGCAGGCCGGCGCCGATCATCTTCGTCACCTCTTCAAGGCCCTTGGGGGCATGAAGCATGGCGCCGCAGGCCCGGGCCGAATCGGGCAGGCGATTGACATCGTAACCCTTGAAGGCCGGCAGGGTCTTCACGATCTCGCCGATCGTGTGCAGTTCGGCATCGGTCATCTTGCCGTCGGCGGCGGCGACGCAGACCATCACCCAGATCAAGGCGTCTTGGGCGCTGATGCGTTCGGTCATGGCTTTGCTTGTCCCTGTCACTGCTGCTGGCCGGCAGGAATAGAGGATCACCCGCCGGACGGCAAGGCGCCTTCCGGCCCGAGGAATTCGCGCACCCGCTTCACCGCCTGCGCAAGGCCCACCCGCTCGACCGGGACGCCATCGGGAAAGGCGGGCAAAAGGCGGCTCGGCGTCATGCCGTCGAGAAGGACGAAGACACCCCGGTCGCCCTGCTGGCGGATCAGCCGGCCGAAAGCCTGACGCAGGCGGAAGCGCACCAGCATGTCGTCATAGGCCGCGCCGCCGAAGGCATCGCGCCGCGCCCGGTGCAGCAGGCTGGGCCGGGGCCAGGGCACCCGGTCGAAGACGATGAGGCGGAGCGCCCTTCCCGGCACGTCGACGCCGTCGCGCACCGCGTCGGTCCCCAGCAGACAGGCATTCTCCTCCGCCCGGAACAGATCGACGAGGGTGCCGACATCCATCGGATCGACATGCTGGGCATAGAGCCGAAACCCGGCCGCGTCGAGCGGCCCCTCGATCCGGCCATGCACCCGCTTCAGCCGCTCGACCGCGGTGAACAGGCCCAAGGCGCCCCCGCCCGCGGCGAGGAACAGGCTGCGGTAGGCGGCGGCGACCTCGTCCGGCTCGTCCCTTCGCACGTCGCTGACGATCAGCACCCGGGATTCGGCGGCATAATCGAAGGGCGAGGCGAAACTGGCCCGCTTCGCCGGCAGGATCAGATGGGCGGCGCCGGTGCGCGCCTCCGCCGCCTGCCAGTCGTCGGCGAGGCTGGGGCCGCTGTCGCGCAAGGTCGCGGAGGTGACGAGGACACCCTGCGCCCGCTCGAACAGGGCGCCGGTCAGGGGCACCGTGGGGTCGAGCCAGTGGCGGTGCAGGCCGACGTCGACATCCTGTCCGCGCTCGCGCTCGATCGACATCCAGTCGACGAATTGCTCCGGCGTCTCCTCGCCAAGGCTGCGCAGCATGGAGCGCCAGGCATTGACCGGCTGCACCACCCGGCGGTCGAGGCTGCGGATGCCCGCCTCCAGCCGCAGGCGCGTCGGCGTGTCGAGATCGGCCGCCTCCTCGTCGAGGCGGGTCGCCAGCCGGGCCTTCAGCGCCGCCGCCGGCTCGACCAGCCGGCGCAAAAGGGCATCGACGTCGAGGGCGGCCGAGATCATCTCCGCCGGCGGCTCGATCACCGGCGCTTCCAGCGCGAACTGGCTCTGCCGCTCCTGCGCCCGCGCGGTAACGAACCGGCGGATTTCCGACAGCAGGCGCTCCACCGGGCCATTGCCCTCGCCCCCGGCGATCCGGGCGGCCCAGCCTTCGCCGGGCAATTGGGCGGCGGCATGGCGAACGTCGGCGAGGGCGGTCTCGGCCGATTCGTCGCCGCCGATCAGATCGCCCAGCCGCCGGTCGATGCCCCGGCCCCGGCCGGCACGGCGATGCCCTGCCTCGGCGCCGCGCACCCAGCGGCGCATTTCCGCGGCCTCCGCCCCGGTCAGCTGGGCGGAAAAGGCACCGTCCGCCGCCTCGAAGACATGATGTCCCTCGTCGAAGACATAGCGCGAGGGCAAGTCGGCCGCCTCGCTGGCCAGCGCCGCCTGGATCATGACGAGGGCGTGGTTGGCGACGACGATTTCCGCCGCCTTGGCCCGCGCCCGGTTGCGCTCGATGAAGCATTTGCGGAAATGGGCGCAAGCCGAATGGATGCATTCGCCGCGCCGGTCGGTCAGGGCGCCGAGGCGGGCGCCCTGCAGCAATTCGATGGCCCAGGTCGGGAAATCGCCGCCCACCATGTCGCCGTCGCGGGTGTAGCGCGCCCAGCGGGCGACGAGGCCGATGGCGGTGGCCGAGACGCCGGGGGCGACGCCGCCCGGCCCCGCCACTTCCTCGAGATTGAGCAGGCACAGGTAATTTTCCCGGCCCTTGCGGATGACCGCCTTGCGCGCCTTCATCGCCGGGTCCTTGTAAAGACGGGACAGTTCCCGGTCGAGCTGGCGCTGCAGGTTCTTGGTATAGGTCGACAGCCAGACCGGCGCCCGGTTCTTGCGCGCCCAGACGATGGCGGGCGCGATATAGCCAAGGGTCTTGCCGATGCCCGTGCCCGCTTCCGCCAGCACCACCCGGGGCGCGCCCGCGACCTCGCGAAGGCCGAAGGCTTCGGCGGCGAGGGCGGCGTAATCGGCCTGGGCCGGGCGATCCTCCGCCCCCTCACCCTTGATCGCGGCCAGCGCCTCCCGCGCTTCCGCGGCCGAGACCGGCAGGCCGAGAGGGGGCGGCGCCGGTGGCGGCTCCTCCCATTCGGGCAGGCGATTCCAGACGTCGAGGCCGGTGCCCCGCCCCTCCCCGCCATCGGGCCGGCGCAGGGCGGACAGGACCAGCGGCGCCCAGACCCAGCCGCCCCGCCCCATGGTGAAGGCGATGCGCGCCGCCTCTGCCGCGTCGGGCGCGCGCGACAACTCGTCGAGCAGCAGCGCCGCCGCCTGCGCGAGGATGCCGGCCTCGTCGATCAGATCGGCGGGCGGGGCAAGCCCGAAGACAAGGGCGAGGCCGCCCGCGCTCGGCAGGCAGAATTGCGCCGGCCGCGCGAAGGCGAACAGCTCGAGCACATCGAAGCCGCGCAACTGCCGCACGCCGAGGCGCCGCGCCGTCAGCGGCGCATGGGCCAGCAGCAGCTGGCCGCTGTCGGCGGCAATCGCGCCATCGCGCAGGGACAATTCCTCGATCTCTCCGGTCGGCCGCAGGATGACGGCCTGACCGACCCCGACCGCCAGCGCAGGCAGGCTGAGCGGCGGAACGAGACGGGAGGAAGGCGATTCGGACATGGCGGGATGATAGACGGACCGGCGCGAAGGCGAAGCCCGCTCAACGCCGATGCCCCTTCATGACCGCACAGGGGGACATGCCCTGACCTGACGAGGTGGTGCAGGTCGGCTCGGCCCTAACCACGCGCCCCCTTAACAAAGGCATCTATGGCATCGCGAAACAGGTCTGCGACTTCAGGCGGCGCCTCTGCCGGACCATAGGCCCTTTGCGTGTTGCTTGAGTTCGTCGTTCCGGCGCAGGCCGGAACCTCGCGACACGAAGGCGCCTCGATCGTCTCAAGATCCCGGCCTGCGCCGGGATGACGAACTTCAATTGGCATTCCAGTCGCACCATCCAACTTCTGGCCGTCGGTCATTCTCGCTCGTGGCCTTACCTTAAGGCCTCGGCTGCCATGTCGACAACGGCGCTGCCATTCAATTGACGAAAGCCTTGCGCCGCCTTACGAACAGACCCGCAACGAAGGCGTTGCGACAAAGGAGTTTTTGCGAAATGTCGAGCGAGATCCGCACGCTTGCCCAGAATGCCCGTGCCTGGCCCTTCGAGGAGGCACGGAAACTGCTGGCGCGGATCGAGAAAAAACCGGAAGTGCTCGACAAGGGCTACATCCTGTTCGAGACCGGCTATGGCCCCTCGGGCCTGCCGCATATCGGCACCTTCGGCGAAGTGTCGCGCACCACGATGGTGCGCCATGCCTTCAACGTGCTGACCGACGGCAAGATCCCGTCGAAGCTCCTCTGCTTCTCGGACGACATGGACGGGATGCGCAAGGTGCCGGACAATGTGCCGAACCCCGAGCTTCTGCGTGCCAATCTCGGCAAGCCGCTGACCCGCGTGCCCGATCCCTTCGGCAAGTTCGACAGCTTCGGCCATCACAACAACGCGATGCTGCGCTCGTTCCTCGACCGTTTCGGCTTCGAATACGAATTCGCCTCGGCCAGCGACTATTACGCCGAGGGCAAGCTGGACGACATGCTGCTGCACATGCTGGCCCGCTACGACGAGGTGATGGCGATCATGCTGCCCACCCTGCGGTCTGAGCGGCAGGAGACCTATGCCCCCTTCCTGCCGGTGCATCCGAAGACCGGTGTCGTCATGCAGGTGCCGATCGAAGGCCGCGACGTCGCCAAGGGCCTGATCCGCTGGACCGACCCGGAGACGAAGGAAACCTTCGAGACCCCGGTGACCGGCGGCGGCTGCAAGGCGCAGTGGAAGCCCGACTGGGCGCTGCGCTGGGCCGCCCTTGGCGTCGACTATGAAATGTCCGGCAAGGACCATATCGACAATGTGAAGACGTCGAGCAAGATCTGCCGCGTGCTCGGCGGCCTGCCGCCGGACGGCTTCAACTACGAGCTTTTCCTCGACGACAAGGGCCAGAAGATCTCGAAGTCGAAGGGCAACGGCCTGACCATCGAGGAATGGCTGACCTATGCCAGCCCCGAGAGCCTGTCGCTGTTCATGTATGCCCAGCCGAAGACGGCGAAGCGGCTCTATTTCGACGTCATTCCGCGTCAGGTGGACGACTACTTCGACCATCTCGCCGCCTACCCGGCGCAGGAGCCGGCGAAGCAGCTGGAAAATCCGGTCTATCACATCCATTCGGGCAATCCGCCGGCGGTGAAGCTGCCGATCACCTTCGGCCTGCTGCTGAACCTCGCGGGCGTCGTCGCGTCGGAAGACAAATCGGTGCTGTGGGGCTTCATCGGCCGCTACGCCCCGGGCGCGACGCCGGAAAGCCTGCCGGTGCTGGACGACATGGTCGGCCATGCCATCGCCTATTTCCGCGATTACGAGAAGCCGCACCGCAAGTTCCGCCTGCCGACCGAACTCGAGGCGGCGGCCCTGTCGGAACTCGCTGCCTGGCTCGAGAGCGGCCCGGCGGACCAGAGCGCGGAAGCCCTGCAGACCGAGGTTTTCGAGATCGGCAAACGCCATGCCTTCCCCAGCCTGCGGGACTGGTTCAAGGCCTGCTACGAAGTCCTGTTCGGCGAGGCGCAGGGGCCGCGCATGGGCTCCTTCATCGCGCTGTTCGGCGTCGCCAATTCGGCGAAGCTGATCCGCAGGGGCCTCGCTGGCGAGCTGCTGCAGCCGGCCACGGCGGCATGAGCGAGGCCATCTACAAGATCATGGACCGCGCGGCCTGGGAGCAATTCCAGGCCGCCGGCACATTCGCGGGCGCGCCGGTCGATATCGCCGACGGCTTTATCCACTTCTCCGCCGCGCATCAGGTCCAGGGCACGCTGGACAAGCATTTCGCCGGGCGGGGGGATCTGGTGCTCGTCGCCGTCGATCCCGCCGCCCTTGGCGGTGCCTTGCGCTGGGAAGTCTCGCGCGGGGGGGAGCTGTTCCCCCATCTCTATACCGCGCTGGCGCTTCAGGCGGTCAGAAGCTGCGCCGCCCTGTCGCTGGATGCCGGCGGGCGCCACAGCGCGGCCGAGGCCCTGGCGATCGCTTCCGGCTCGGGCGGCTGACGCTCGATCAGCTGGGCGGCGATCCGGCGCGAGGCGCGGAACAACGTCCCGCCGACCGTCGCCACATCGGCGTCGCGGGCGGGCGCGGCGATGGCGGCGATGACCCGGTCGCCCTCGCCGAAGACCGGCACGGCGACCGCGAGGGCGCCGAGCGGCCCCTGCCCGCGATGGGCGGCGAAACCGACCCGGCGCTGGACCCGCAGCGCCTGCCGGAAGGCGGTCCAGCTGGCGCCGAGGCCGGCCTCGGCGATGGCCGGGCCCGCGACGTCATAGACACGCCGCAACCGCCGCACCGGCTCGTGGGCGAGAATGACCCGCGATGCCGCGCTGTCGAACAGGCCGGCCGAAAGGCCACGCACCAGATCGGGGGGCGTGGCGAGTCCGGGCGCCGCCTCGACATGGGTGACCACCACCTGGTCGCGATAGGGCTGCACCACGGTGACGAGCGAGAGATTGCGGGCAAGTTCGGTCAGCTGACCGCGCGCCGTCGCCAGCAGCGGGTCATAGAGCCGGATCAGCCGGTCGAGACCGATCACCGCGGGGCCAAGGCAATAGGCGCCGTCGGGCCCCGGCGCCACCAGGCCAGCGGCCGTCAGGCTTTTGAAATAGCGATAGATGGTGGAACGCGAAAAGCCTGTCCTCGTCATCGCCTGCTCGACCGTCCAATGCGGCCGCTCCGCGGCGAAAAGGTCCAGAACGCGCAACATGCGATCGAGACTGCTCATGGTTAAACGCCTCCTGCTTCGGGCCGGGAGGCGCCACGCGGCACCTCATCCTTCTGCTGATACGTTGTGGCCGAGCAATCCGATCTGTTCGATTTCAACTTCTACCCGATCGCCGTCGCGCAGCCAGGGCGGCGGGGTTCGTCCGGCGGCGACGCCGGCCGGGGTGCCCGTGGCGATCACGTCGCCGGGATTGAGCGTGGTGAAGGACGAGAGATAGGCGATCAGCGCGGGGATACGGAAGATCATGTCGGCGGTGGAGCCGTTCTGCCGCTCGACGCCATTGACCCTCGTCACCAGTTTCAGGCCGTGCGGGTCCTTCACCTCGTCGGCGGTGACGAGCCAGGGGCCGAAGCCGCCGGTGCCGGGGAAGTTCTTGCCCGGGGCAAACTGGCTGGTGTGGCGCTGGAAATCGCGCACGGAGGCATCCTGAAAGCAGGAATAGCCAGCGACATGGGCCATGGCATCGGCCGCCCGGACATGGCGGGCGCGCCGGCCGATGATCACCGCGAGTTCGCCTTCGTAATCGAACTGCGCCGAATTATTCGGCAGGATGAGATCCGAACCCGGCCCGACCAACGTATCGGCGAAGCGGGTGAACACGGTGGGAAAAGGCGGCGCGGTGCGACCCATTTCGCTGGCATGGTCGGCATAATTGACGCCGATGCAGATGATCTTTTCGGGCACGGGCACCGGCGGCAGCAGGCGGACGTCAGCCAACGCCAGATCGGGCGCGATGCGCGCGACCGTCGCCGCCGCCTTGCCGAGGCTGGTCGCGATGCAGTCGCGGATTTTCGGCGCTTCCGCCACCAGCCGGGCCGACAGGTCGACGATGCCGTCGCCCTTCACGGCGCCATAACCGAGCCGCGGGCCATCGAGGAAGGAGACGAGCTTCATGGGATCCTCCGCTGCTCTTGTTCCGGCGACAGAAGGGCGCAAGGCGCTGCCCCTTGTCCACCACCAAGGTTATGCCCCGGCGCTTCCCGCCGGTCACCGCTTTCCGATGGCCAAATTCGCCGCGCTTTTCGACGAACTGAAGGCATCCGGCCTCGCCCGCACGGGCAATACCCATGTCCCCGCCCCCGCGACGCGCGAGCAGCTGATTCGCGTCCATGACGCGGCTTATGTCGATGCTGTGCTCGCCCGGGCGGTGCCCCCGGCGGTCGAGCGGCGGATCGGCCTGCCCGTCGACGACGGCGTCGCCCGCCGCGCCCTGCTTGCCAATGGCGGCACGCTGCTCGCCGCGCGGCTCGCCCTGCGTCATGGCATCGCCTGCAACACCGCGGGCGGCAGCCATCATGCCCGCAAGGCGACGGGTGCCGGTTTCTGCGTCTTCAACGACGTCGCCGTCGCCATCCGCGCGCTGCAGGCGGAAGGCGCCATCGCACGGGCCTTGATCGTCGATCTCGACGTCCATCAGGGCGACGGCACGGCGGAGATTTTCGCGGACGATCCCTCCGTCTTCACCCTGTCGGTCCATTGCGGCGCCAATTTCCCGGTGCGCAAGGAAGCCTCCTGCCTCGATGTCGATCTTGCCCCCGGGACCGGGGACGAGGCCTATCTGGCCGCCCTCGCCCCCGCGCTCGACACCGCCTTCGGCTCGGGCCGCTTCGACCTCGTCTTCTACAACGCCGGGGTCGACGTTCATGGCGAGGACCGGCTGGGCCACCTCGCCCTGACCGACGAGGGCATCGCCCGCCGCGACGCGCTGGTGATCGGCCGGGCAAGAACCCTCGGCCTGCCACTCGCCGGGGTGATCGGCGGCGGCTATATGAACGATATCGCCGCCCTCGCCCGGCGTCATGCCCTGCTGCACCATGCGGCCGAATCCGCCCTCAACGATGCCGTCGCCAAGCGGGCGCAGGCGGTGTAAAATCACCCCAGCCACCCCGAGACAACAAGAACTGCGGCACGACCGAGCGCGAGCGGCGAGGAGGCGATGATGAATCCAAGGCCTTTGGTTGCCGTCGTCGGCGGCGGTATCGCCGGACAGAGCGCGGCCGCCGTGCTGTCGCAGGCGGGGGCGCTGGTCACCGTCTTCGACAAGGGCCGGGGCGCCGGCGGGCGCCTGGCGACGCGGCGCGACGACGCGCTGCAATGGGATCATGGCGCGCAATATTTCACCGCCCGCGACCCCGCGCTGAAGGCACAGGTCGCCGGCCTTGTCGCCCGGGGCGTGGTCGCGCCCTGGTCCGGTCTCATCGGCACCCTCGGCCCTGGCGGCTTCGTCGCCTCCGACGACACGGAAACCCGCTTTGTCGGCCAGCCGCGCATGAGCGCCCTCGTCTCGGCGCTGGGCAGCGGCGCCACGGTCTATGAGGTCGAGGTACGGGAAATCGCGCCGCGCGGCCCCATGCTGACCGTGACCGATCGCCATGGCGAACATTTCGGCCCCTATGACGGGGTGGTCGTCGCGACACCGGCACCGCAGGCGGTGCCCCTGCTCGCCCTCGCGCCGGAATTGTCGGGCCGCATCGCGGCGGTTGAAACCGCGCCCTGCTGGGCCCTGATGCTGTCCTTCGCGGCACCGCTGGGCCAGCCCTTCGACGGGGCCTTCGTCGACCCCGGACTGACCGGGGGCCTGCTGTCCTGGATCGCGCGCGACAATTCCAAACCCGGCCGCCCCCGCGGCCTGCCCGAAACCTGGGTGCTGCACGCCTCGCCCCAGTGGAGCGCCGCGCATGTCGAGGACGAGCCGGAGGATATCGCCGGGCGGATGCTGGCCGCCTTCGCCGCCGCCATCGGTGGCCCACGGCCGGTGCCGCTGTCGGTGCGGGCGCACCGCTGGCGCCATGCCATGACGACACAGCCGCTGGGCCAGCCCCATCTTCTCGACCCGCGCCGGGCGCTGGGCGCCTGCGGCGACTGGTGCCTGGGCGCGCGGATCGAGGGTGCCTTCCTGTCGGGCCGCAGCCTCGGCGCGGCCATGGCCCGGCAGCTGGGGCTGCGGACGCCTCAGGCTTCCAGTTCGGCGTCCCAGTAGAGGAAGTCGTTCCAGCTGTCGTGCAGGTAATTGGGCGGGAACGACCGTCCGTTTTCCTGCAGCTGGCCCACCGTCGGAACATAGGGGCGGGAGCGCAGATGCAGCCCCGATTCCCGCAGCATCCGCCCGCCCTTCCGCAAATTGCAGGGCGAACAGGCGGTGGTGATATTGTCCCAGGTCGTGCGCCCGCCCCGGCTGCGCGGCACGACATGATCGAAGGTCAGATCATCGCCGTCGCCGCAGTACTGGCAGGCGAAACGGTCGCGCAGGAAGACGTTGAACCGGGTGAACGCCGGATGCTTGGCCGGCTGGACATAGGTCTTCAGGCTGACCACCGAGGGCAGACGGATTTCAAAGCTGGGGCTGCGCACCGTCCGGTCGTATTCCGACAGGATGTTGACCCGCCCGAGACAGACCGCCTTGATCGTGTCCTGCCACGACCACAGGCTGAGGGGAAAATAGCTAAGCGGCCGGTAGTCCGCGTTCAGCACGAGCGCGGGACAGGCGCCAACAGGTTGGGACATCGCGTTCATCAATACGCCTCGCCCTAAGCCCAGACTGGGGTTCGCGGCTGCGGACCCAGCAAAATAGTGTCAAGCCTTGCGGTTGGACGCCAGCAAAATACTACATGCTGTGTGACGCTGTCGTGACCTCCGGCCCGTTATCGTCAATCCCGGGCATCGAGCAGATGACGGCAGAGGAATTCGCCGCCGAGCGCCAGCCCCTCCGGCCCGATACCATGCGGCAGGCCCTCCTCGACGTGCCATTGCACCGGCACCTGGACGGCGGACAGCGACGCGACGGCCCGGCGCAGGGCGGCGACCGGCACGACGCCATCCGCATCGCCATGAACGAGCAGAACGGGCGGCTTGCAGGTCATCTCGTCCGGGAGCAGGTCGCCACCGGCAAGGGCGCCGGAATAGCCGAGGATCGCGGCCGGTGCCAGCTTGCGCCGCAGGCCGACGTGCAGCGCCATCATGCAGCCCTGGCTGAAACCGACGAGGGCGAGGGCGCTGTCCGGCAGGCCGGCCTTTTCCAGTTCGCGGTCGATGAAGGCATCGAGCACCGGGGCGGCCGAGCGCGCGCCCGCCAGCCTCTCCCCGTCGCTGAAATCGGTCAGGGGGAACCACTGCCGGCCGAAACCGCCGAGGACACAGGGCTGCGGCCCGTCCGGCGCGACGAAGAGTGCGTCCGGCAGCAGGCGGCGCCAGTGGTCGGCGAGACCGATCAGGTCCTCGCCGTCGGCGCCGAAGCCATGCAGCAGGATCACCAGCTGGCGGGCGGGCCGGTCTTCGAGCGGGGCAAGGCGCGGTCCGTCGATGGGCGTCATTCGGCTGTCTCCTGATGGGCGGCGCGGCTGCCATAATCATGACGTCGAATCGCCCGAGGAAAAGCCCGGATTGGTCAATATTGCTCCCATTTCGACGAGATTCGCGCCAAGCCCCACCGGCCGACTGCATCTCGGCCACGCCTATGCCGCGTGGACAGCCCACGACCGGGCGCGGGCGACCGGCGGGCGCTTCCTGCTGCGCCTGGAAGATATCGACCAGACCCGCTGCCGGCCCGAATTCGACGCCGCCATCATCGAGGACCTGAACTGGCTGGGCATCGCCTGGGACGGGCCGGTGCGCCGCCAGTCGGAGCATTTCGCCGACTATCGCGTCGCCCTCGACCGGCTGACCGGGCTTGGCGTGATCTATCCCTGTTTCTGCACAAGGGCGGAGATCGCGGCCGAGGTGGCGGCCAGCCCGGGCGCGCCGCAGGGGCCGGCCGGGCCGCTCTATCCCGGAACCTGCCGCGCCCTCGATCCCGCGCGGCGCGCCGCCCGCCTCGCCGAGGGGAAGGACCATGCCCTGCGCCTCGACGTCGGCAAGGCCATGGCCCTGGTCGGCCGGCCCCTGTTCTGGCACGACGAGAAGGCGGGCGAGCAGCAGGCTCGGCCCGACATGCTGGGCGATGTCGTGCTGGCGCGCAAGGAAACCCCGACGTCCTACCACCTCGCCGTCACGGTCGACGACGCGTTGCAGGGCATCACCCTGGTCACACGAGCCATCGACCTGTTTCCGGCGACCCATGTCCACCGCCTGCTGCAGGCCCTGCTGGACCTGCCGGTGCCGGCCTATGCCCATCACGGGCTGGTGCTGGGCGAGGACGGCATCCGCCTCGCCAAGCGGGACAAGGCGCTGACCCTCGCCGCCATGCGCGCGGCGGGGGAGACGCCGCAGGACCTGCGCCGCCGCCTCGGCCTCTCTGCTTGCTGACGGCGGGGGGAGCCCTTACCCTCGCCGGCAAAACGAAGGAGAGAACATGAAGAGCCAGAAGATGGTCGACTATGCCGCGCCCCTGTGCGAGCTGGTCGTCGCCGATCCCGTGCCCGAGGGCACCGAGGTGGTGGTGCGGATTTCCCGCTGCGGCGTCTGCCATTCCGACCTGCACATCTACGAGGGTTACTTCGAGATGGGCGGCGGCAACCGACTCGACATCAGGGCCGGGCGGAAGCTGCCCTTCACCCTCGGTCACGAGATCGTCGGCCAGGTGGTCGCGGTCGGCGCGGGCGCGGAGGGTGTCGCGGTCGGCGACCGGCGCGTGGTCTATCCCTGGATCGGCTGCGGCAGCTGCAGCGTCTGCGCCCGCGGTCTCGAGCATCTGTGCCCCAAGGGCCGGCACCTCGGGGTCAATGTCGACGGCGGTTACGCCGACACGGTGCTGGTGCCCCATCCGCGCTATCTGCTCGATTACGCCGGCATCGCCGAGGACCGGGCCGGCCCCCTCGCCTGCTCCGGCCTGACCGCCTATTCCGCGCTGAAGAAGATCCCGGCGGCGGGCGCGGGCGATCCCATCCTGATCATCGGGGCGGGCGGCGTCGGCCTGATGGCGATCCAGGTGGCGAAGGCGCTCTATCCCGCCGCGCCCCTCCTTGTCGCCGAGATCGACCCCGTGAAGGCCGAGGCGGCGCGGGCGGCCGGCGCCAGCGACATCCTCGATCCCCGCGACAAGGACGCACTGGCGGCAATCCAGAAAACTTATGGCGGCGTCCATGCCGCCTTCGATTTCGTCGGTGCCGACGCGACGGTAACCCTCGCCATAAGGGGTTTGCGCCGGGGTGGCACGGCGGTCATCGTCGGCCTGTTCGGCGGCGCGCTGACCATGCCCATCCCGCTGTTTCCGTGGAACGGCATCACCGTGCTCGGCTCCTATGTCGGCAGCCTGCCCGAACTCGCCGAACTGCTCGACCTCGTCAAGGCCGGCCAGGTCGCGCCCATCCCGGTCACCCTCCGCCCGATGAGCGAGGCGACCGAGGCCCTGCACGACCTGAAGGCGGGCAAGGTCGTCGGCCGCACCGTGCTCGTGGCCTGAAGCCTCAGGCGGCGGCCCCCCGGCTCAGGCGAAGGCGGGCCGCCGCGCCAGCATGATCGACAGCAGGGCGGCGACGAGACCGGTCGCCCCCGCGATGACGAAGGCCTGCATGTAGTCGCCCTGCACGGTCCGCATGTAGCCGGCGAAGAAGGCGGCGCTGGCGGCGCCGATCTGGTGACCGGCGGCGATCCAGCCGAAGATCACCGGCGCGTCGCGGTCGCCGAAATGATCGGTGGTCAGGCGCAGGGTCGGCGGCACGGTGGCGATCCAGTCCAGCCCGTAGAAGACCGAAAAAAGGCCGAGGCTGAGCAGATCGAAATCCGAATGGATCAGGAAGATCAGCGACAGGCCGCGAATGCCGTAATAGACGAAGAGCAGCTTGCGCGGATCGAACCGGTCGGTCAGCCAGCCGGACAGGGTGGTGCCGGCCAGATCGAACAGGCCCATGGCGGCGAGCAGCCCGGCCGCCTGCACCTCGGGAATGCCATTGTCGCCGCAGAGCGCGATCAGATGGGTACCGACAAGGCCATTGGTCGTGAAACCACAGATGAAGAAAGTGGCGAAGAGATACCAGAAGGCCCTGGTCTTCGCCGCCCGGCCGAGGGTGGCGAAAGTCGCCGCAATCATGTTGCCGGGCCGGGGCGCCACCGCCTCCGGCGCCTGGACCGCGCCATAGGGCAGCAGGCCGACGCTGGCGGGCGATTCCGGCAGCAGCCACCAGACGACGGGGATCATCAGGGCACAGGCCCCCGCCGCCGTCAGCACCACCGCCTGCCAGCCGAAGGCCTGCGCGATCGCCGCCAGCGCCGGCAGGAACAGGAGCGTGCCCGTCGCCGCGCTGGCCGTCAGCAGACCCATCATCAGCCCGCGGTTGGTGGCGAACCAGCGGTTCACCACCGTCGCACCCAGGACGATGGCGATACAGCCCGAACCAAGGCCGGAACAGACGCCCCAGGTGACGATCAGTTGCCAGGGCTCCGACATGAAATAGGACAGGGCCGGCGCCAGCGTCATCAGCGACAGCGCCCCGATCATGACCCGCCGGATGCCGAGGCTGACCATCAGCGTCGCGGCGAAGGGCCCGACCAAGCCGTAAAGGAAGATGCCGATGGCGGCGGAGAGCGAGATCGTGTCCCGGCTCCAGCCGAAGCCTTCCTCCAGCGGCAGGATCAGCACGCCCGGCGCCGACCGCTGACCGGCCGAGACCAGCAGCGCGAGAAAGGCGACGCCAGCGACCACGAACGCATATCTCTGGCCAAGGCCCCTGGGGCGCATTATGTTCATGTGACTGACCGGTACGTTTCAGGAGCCCCCTTCATACGTACCGATCGGTAACATCGTCAATACGAAGTTTTTGCATGACCCTATCCGCCAAAACCGAGGACCGCCCCCGCCGCGCGGTCGACCGCATCCGCGAGGTGGCGCGCGACCTGTTCTATCGCCGGGGCATCCGCGACGTCGGGGTGGAGGAAATCGTGACCACGGCGGGGGTGACCAAGCCCAGCCTCTACCGTGCCTTCGCCTCCAAGGACGAACTCGCCGCCGCCTATATCCGCGACTATGACGCCGATTTCTGGGAGCGGTTCGAGCGGGTGACCGCGCCCCATGCCGGCGATCCACGCGCCCAGATCATGGCCTGGCTGCAATCCATCGAGGATCGGACAAGGGTCAGCCATTACCGGGGCTGCGGCATGACCAATGCCGCCGTGGAATATCCCGACCGCGACCACCCGGCCCGCCTCGCCTCGGTCGCGAACAAGCAGGAATACCGCCGCCGCCTGCGCGGTCTCGCCGCCGCCCTGGGCGCGCGCGACCCGGACATGCTGGGCGACGCCCTCCTCCTCCTGATCGAAGGCACCTATGCCTCGGCCCAGCTCTTCGATGGCGACGGCCCGGCGCTTCACCTCGTCGAGGCCGGCAAGGCCCTGATCGACGCCAGCCTGTAGCCGCTGCCTCGCAAAATCTCGTCATGCCGGCGAAGGCCAGCATCTCGGGCCGGCAATGGCGCCTTCTCGTCACGAGGCCCGGCCTGCGCCGGATCGACGTGTTGCCCGATTCAGGCAATTTCCCGTACATGGTCGATGAAGGCGCGCAAAGGCGCCGGCATCAGATGGCGGCTCTGGTAATAGAGGAAGGGGCCGGGAAAGCTTTGCCACCAGTCCTCGAGCACAGGCGCCAGACGACCGGCCCGCATCGGCGGCCCCAGCCAGTCCTCGAAGCCGAAGACCAAGCCGAGCCCCGCCTCCGCCGCCGCGATCAGCGCCTCGATGGAAGAGGAGACGAGCGGTCCCGAAGCGTCGATCCGCACCACCTCTTCCCCCCGGATGAACTCCCAGGGGGTCAGGGCACCATGGGGGAAGCGATGGCGCAGGCAGGCATGGTCGAGCAGGTCACGCGGGTGCTCCGGATAGCCCGCCTTCGCCAGATAGGCGGGGGCG
Organism: Zavarzinia aquatilis; assembly: GCF_003173035.1. GTDB lineage: Bacteria > Pseudomonadota > Alphaproteobacteria > Zavarziniales > Zavarziniaceae > Zavarzinia > Zavarzinia aquatilis. The sequence continues at coordinate 32,505 of NZ_QGLE01000008.1, read as the reverse complement.
GCGCACAGGACATAACGCTGGACCCGGGGGCCGATGGGCACGGCGATCATGTCCTGCTCCAGCGTCTCGCCATAGCGGATGCCCGCGTCGAAGCCCGCAGCCAGCACGTCGATGAAGCGGTCCTCGTTCATCAATTCGACCGTGATGCCCGGATGCCGGGCGAGGAAGCCGGCGATAATCGGCGGCAGGATCACCCGGGCAAGGATGCCGGGCACATTGAGGCGAAGGGTCCCGGTCGGGCTGTCGCGAAAGCCGTTCACCACGTCGAGGGCGGCGCGCATCTCGTCGAGCGCGGGGGTCAGGCGCTCCAGGAGGCGCAGGCCCGCCTCGGTCGGGGTGACACTGCGGGTGGTGCGGTTCAGCAGCCGGACGCCCAGCCTGTCCTCCAGCCGGCGCACCGCTTCCGACAGGCTGGAGGCGGAAAGGCCCCGCGCCTTGGCCGCGCCCCGGAAACTGCGCGCCCGCGCGACGGCGGCGAAGAGATCGAGATCGGCGAGATCGGGCGTCAGAGTCATTGTGCGAAATTCCGAACAGCTCGTCTGGATAAAATCAGATTATCGAACACAAAGCCAAAGCGCATCATCCAGCCATCACCTTCGCGGGAGAATGGCATGGAACAGCGTCAACTCGGGGCCAGCGGCCCCCTCACCTCCGCCCTTGGCCTTGGCTGCATGGGCATGTCCGATTTCTATGGCCCGGCCGACCGGGGCGAGAGCATCGCCACCATCCATGCCGCGCTCGATGCCGGCATCACCCTGCTCGACACCGGCGATTTCTATGGCTCGGGCCATAATGAAATGCTGATCGCCGACGCCCTGCAGGATGTCGCCCGCGACCGCTACCAGCTATCGGTGAAATTCGGCGCCCTGCGCGATCCGGCGGGCGGCTTCATCGGTTATGACGGCCGGCCAGCCTCGGTGCGCAATTTCCTGGCCATGAGCCTGAAGCGGCTGCGCACCGACCATATCGACGTCTATCGCCTGTCCCGCCTCGACCCCGCGGTGCCCATCGAAGACACCATCGGCGCCATCGCCGACATGGTGAAACAGGGTTGGGTCCGGCATATCGGCCTGTCGGAAGTCGGCGCCGAGACCATCCGCCGCGCCGCCGCGGTCGCGCCCATCTCCGACCTGCAGATCGAATATTCCCTGATCTCGCGCGGGATCGAGGACGCCATCCTGCCGACCTGCCGCGACCTTGGCATCGCGATCACCGCATACGGCGTGTTGTCGCGCGGCCTGATCAGCGGCCACTGGCAGGCGGGCCAGCAGAAGCTGGGCGATTTCCGCGCCTTCTCGCCCCGCTTCGCCGAGGAAAACGTCGGCCACAACCTCGCCCTCGTCGAGACCATCGCCAGGATCGCCGAGGCCAAGGGCGCGACGGTGGCGCAGATCGCCATCGCCTGGGTGGCGGCGCAAGGCAGCGATATCGTGCCCCTGATCGGCGCCCGCCGCCGCGAGCGCCTGAGCGAAAGCCTGGGCGCGCTGGACGTCAGCCTGAACGCCGACGATCTCGCCGCCCTCGAAGCCGCGATCCCCAAGGGCGCGGCCAAGGGCGAGCGGTATCCGGCCCCCCTGCTGGTTCATCTCGACAGCGAGAAATAGGCGCGCCGGCTTTCCCGTTTGGAGATCGCCGCCCCTCCCCCCATATGGCAGGGGTGACTTGAAGCCGAAAGGAACAAGACCATGGCCAAACGGAAAGAGACCAGCAGGACCACGCCGCTCGATCCCATCGACGAGGCCAGCCGGGAATCCTTCCCGGCGAGCGACCCGCCCGCCTTCGTGCCGACCCATGCCGGCACGGCGGCACCCGTGAAGGGCAAGCAGGACAAATAACCTGCTGCGGCTTGATCCCGGGCAGATCGTCGCGGCGTGGACCCTGCTATCTTTCCCTGCCGGCAGGATCGGCCGGCACAGCAAAGCCGGGTCCCAAGCAGGGCCCGGCGCATAAGGGAGAAATGTCCGATGGGTCGAGTACAAGGCAAGGTCGCCCTGATTACCGGGGCGGCGAAGGGAATCGGCAAGGAAGCGGCGCTGCTGCTGGCGCGCGAAGGCGCGAAACTCGCGGTGACCGATTTCGACGAAGCGGAAGGGCGCAAGGTCGCCGAGGCCATCGCCGCCACGGGCGGCGAAGCCCTGTTCATGAAGCAGGATGTCGCCGACGAGGCGCAGTGGCAGGCGGTGATCGCGTCGACGCTCGCCCGCTTCGGCCGGCTCGACATTCTCGTGAACAACGCGGGCGTCGCCCTCGCCGGCAGCGTCGAGGAGACCAGCCTCGAGGACTGGCGCTGGCTGATGTCGATCAACCTCGACGCCGTCTTCCTCGGCACCAAGCACGGCATTCTCGCCATGAAGGGCAATGGCGGCGGCTCGATCATCAATATCTCGTCGATCGAGGGCATCATCGCCGACCCCAACCTCGCCGCCTATAACGCCAGCAAGGGCGGCGTGCGCATCTTCAGCAAGTCGGCCGCGCTCCACTGCGCCAAATCGGGATACAAGATCAGGGTGAACTCGGTCCACCCGGGTTACATCTGGACGCCCATGGTCGAAGGCTATCTGAACGAGACCGAGGACCCGGCTGCCGGCAAGGAGGGCCTCGTTTCTCTCCATCCCATCGGCCGGCTCGGCGTCGCCTCGGACATTGCCAACGGTATCCTTTATCTCGCCTCGGACGAGTCGAGCTTCATGACCGGTAGCGAACTGGTGATCGACGGCGGTTACACGGCGCAGTAACACCGAAGGGTGCTGTCACAGGAGCTTGCCGATATCCTCCGGCGACAGCACCCGCCCGCTCGATACCAGCTTGCCGTCGACCATCAGGGCCGGCGTGTGCATCACACCCGCCGCCGCGATCTCGGCGATATCGGTCACCTTGACGAATTCGGCGTCGATCCCGGCCGCCGCCGCCGCCGTCTTGGCGTTCTCGCCGAGGGCGATGCACTTCTTGCAGCCCGAGCCGAGGATTTTGATGATCATGATGCTCTCCTTCAGACGAACCAGCCCGACAGGGCGTTGAACAGGAAACCGATGGCGAGGATGCCGCCGGTGACGACGCCGGTGAAGGCGACGAGCAGCTGCATCTTGACCACGCGCTTCAGCAAGACCAGCGAGGGCAGCGACAGGGCCGTGACCGCCATCATGAAGGCGAGCACGGTACCGAGGCCGACGCCCTTGCCCACCAGTGCCTCGGCGACCGGCAGGGTGCCGAAAATATCCGCATACATCGGGATGCCGACCAGTGTCGCCAGCGGCACCGACCACCATTTGTCCTGGCCGAGCAGGGCGGTGATCGCCTCTTGCGGAATCCAATTGTGGATGACGGCGCCAAGGCCGACGCCGATCAGGACATAGGGCCAGACCCGGCCGACGATCTCGATCACCTGATCCCGGGCATAGGCCAGACGCTCCGCTCCGGTCATCGCGGCGTCGCTATCCGAGACGGGGGCCTTGCGTACGAAATCCGCGATCTGCGACTCCAGATGCAGACGGCCGATCACCGTGCCGCCGACCACAGCGACAACCAGCCCCACCCCGACATAGGCGAGGGCGATCGACCAGTTGAAGATCGAGGCGAGCAGGATGACCGACGCGAGATCGACAAGGGGCGAAGAAATGAGGAACGAGAACGTGACGGCGAGCGGCAGCCCCGCCGCGGTAAAGCCGATGAAGATCGGGATCGACGAGCAGGAACAGAAGGGCGTGACCGTGCCGAGCAAGGCCGCCAGCACATTAGCGCCCAAACCGGCGCGGCCACCGAGGATGCGCCGCGTCCGCTCCGGCGGAAAATAGGCCTGGCCGAGGGAGACGGTGAAGATCAGCACCGACAGCAGCAGGAATATCTTCACAACGTCATAGACGAAGAACTGCACCGAACCGCCCAGCCGCGACGCGGGGTCGAGACCGCCCGCCGTCACCCCGGCGCTCACGAGGTCGGACAGCCACGCCATGCGCAGCACTTGGTCGTTCAGCCAGCCGAACACGGTCACGTTTCCCCATCGACGGTGCCGGTGGCACGACGGGGAACAGGCTGTTGCCTGTCCAGGATCGGGCTTCCGGCTTGCCCCTTACTTGCGCACGAAGGGGGTGCCGGCGACTTGATCTGGATCAGGGACCGGGGCCGCTTTCGCGGCCCCGGCAAGGGCGTCAGGCGGCGACCGGCAGTTCGTCGATCATGTCGACGATGTCGGCCATGATGTCGGTCAGCTGGTAATCCTTCGGCGTATAGACCCGGGCGACACCCGCGGCCTTCAGCTTGGCCTCGTCCTCAGGCGGGATGATGCCGCCGACGATCACCGGAATATCGGCGATGCCGGCCGCCTTCATCTTCTCCATCACGTCGGTGACGAGGGCGACATGGCTGCCCGAGAGGATCGACAGGCCGACGACATGAACGCCTTCTTCCAGCGCCGCGTTGACGATCTGCGCCGGGGTCAGGCGGATGCCCTCGTAGACGACTTCCATGCCGGCGTCGCGGGCGCGGACGGCGATCTGCTCGGCGCCGTTGGAATGGCCGTCGAGGCCGGGCTTGCCGACCAGGAACTTCAGGCGCCGGCCGAGCTTGGCCGAGACTGCGTCGACCTTGGTCCGCACGGCGGCCATGTCGCCGGCCGGGGCCGAGGCGGCCCGGGCGACGCCCGTCGGCGCGCGGTATTCGCCGAAGACCTCCCGCAGGATCTGGCCCCATTCGCCGGTGGTGACACCCGCATGGGCGGCGGCGATGGAGGGTTCCATGATGTTGCGGCCCTCGACCGCGGCGCTGCGCACGCCTTCCAGCGCGGCCTTCACCTTGGCTTCATCGCGCGAGGCGCGCCAGGCCTTCAGACGCTCGACCTGTTCGATCTCGGCGGCATCGTCGACGACGAGGATCGCGCCTTCCGAGCCGGTGGCGAGCGGGCTGGGCGCCGATTCGATGAATTTGTTCACGCCGACCACGGTCATGTCGCCCGATTCGATGGCGGCCAGACGCTGGGCGTTCGATTCGACCAGACGCTGCTTCATGTAGGAGGATTCGACGGCGGCGATCGCCCCGCCCATGGCCTCGATCCGGGCCAGTTCCTCCATCGCCGACGCCTTCAGCTCGGCGACCTTCTGGCCGACCACGGTCGAGCCGTTGAAGATGTCGCCGAATTCGAGAAGGTCGGTCTCGAAGGCCAGGATCTGCTGGCAACGCAGCGACCACTGCTGGTCCCACGGCCGCGGCAGGCCCAGCGCCTCGTTCCAGGCCGGCAGCTGCACCGAGCGGGCACGGGCGTCCTTGGACAGGGTGACCGCCAGCATTTCCAGCAGGATGCGATAGACGTTGTTTTCCGGCTGCTGCTCGGTCAGGCCGAGGCTGTTCACCTGCACGCCATAGCGGAAGCGGCGGAACCGCTCTTCCTGGACGCCATAGCGATTGAGGGTGATCTCGTCCCACAATTCGGTAAAGGCGCGCATCTTGCAGACTTCGGTCATGAAGCGGATGCCCGCGTTCACGAAGAAGGAAATGCGCCCGACCACCTTGGGCAGGTCCGAAGCCGGCACCTGACCCGCCTTCTTCACCTCGTCGAGCACGGCCTGCGCCGTCGCCAGGGCATAGGCCAGTTCCTGCACCGGCGTCGCTCCTGCTTCCTGCAGGTGGTAGGAGCAGACGTTCATCGGGTTCCACTTCGGCACTTCCTTGTAGGTAAAGGAAATGACGTCGGCGATGAGGCGCATCGAGGGCTGCGGCGGGAAGATATAGGTCCCGCGCGAGAGATATTCCTTGATGATGTCGTTCTGCGTCGTGCCCTGCAGGTCCGATCGCTTCGCCCCCTGCCCTTCTGCCGTCGCGATATAGAGCGAGAGCAGCCAGGCCGCCGTCGCGTTGATCGTCATCGAAGTGTTCATGCGGCCGAGCGGAATGCCGTCGAACAGCGTCCGCATGTCGCCGATATGGCTGATCGGCACGCCGACCTTGCCGACCTCGCCACGCGACAGGACATGGTCCGCGTCATAGCCGGTCTGGGTCGGCAGGTCGAACGCTACTGACAAACCTGTTTGGCCGCGCGCGAGGTTCGTGCGATAAAGGGCATTGGACGCCGCCGCCGACGAATGGCCGGAATAGGTCCGGATCAGCCAGGGGTCGTCGCGCACGACCTTGGTCGCATCACTCGCCACGCTTTCACGCTTGGTGTCACTCATTGTCAGAATCCCCGCTCTCGCAACTTTCTGGCGTTCTAGACCCTCTGTCCGCCAGCGACATTACTCTTTCGGACCATATCCGATGCCATATTATTCAAATAGCATGTTGTGCGACGCAAAATAAACTTGCAACTCGGACGCTGTGCATCCAAAACTCCGGCCCTACCCCGATCTCCTCCTTGGAGTAGGATGGCCGGGGGGCGGCACGCGGACAAAAGCAGCTAACGCCGACCAATATAAACCGACGGAGCGCGAGGGACAGAAGCATGACGGCAACCACGACGGGTCAGGTCCAGACGGCCTCGATCAGCCAGCCGATCAAGGATCTTTACGAAGTCGGCGAGATCCCGCCGCTCGGGCATGTGCCGAAGGAGATGTACGCCTGGGTCATCCGGCGCGACCGTCACGGCCCGCCCGAGACCGCGATGCAGCTCGAGGTGATGCCCGTGCCCGAGATCGGCGAGGACGAAGTCCTGCTGCTCGTGATGGCCGCCGGCGTCAACTACAACGGTGTCTGGGCGGGCCTCGGCATTCCCGTTTCGACCTTCGACGTGCACCGCAAGGACTACCACATCACCGGCTCCGACGCCTCGGGCGTGGTCTGGAAGGTGGGCGCCAAGGTGAAGCGCTGGAAGGTCGGCGACGAAGTCGTCGTGCACTGTAACCAGGACGACGGCGACGACGAGGAGTGCAACGGCGGCGACCCGATGTTCTCGCCCTCGCAGCGCATCTACGGTTACGAGACCGCGGACGGCTCCTTCGCCCAGTTCACCGTCGTCCAGGCGCGTCAGCTGATGCACCGGCCGAAGCACCTGTCGTGGGAAGAGGCGGCCTGCTACACGCTGACCCTCGCCACCGCCTACCGCATGTTGTTCGGCCATCGTCCGCACATCCTGCGCCCGGGCCACAACGTCCTCGTCTGGGGCGCCTCGGGCGGCCTCGGCTCGATGGCGATCCAGCTCATCTCGATCTCGGGCGCCAATGCGATCGGCATCATCTCGGACGAGACGAAGCGCGATTTCGTCATGTCGCTGGGTGCCAAGGGCGTCATCAACCGCAACGACTTCAAGTGCTGGGGCCAGTTGCCCAAGGTCAATTCGCCGGAATTCGACGCCTTCATGAAGGAAGCGAAGAAGTTCGGCAAGGCGATCTGGGACATCACCGGCAAGGGCAACGACGTCGACTTCGTCTTCGAGCACCCCGGCGAGGCGACCTTCCCGGTCTCCACCTTCGTCGTGAAGCGCGGCGGCATGGTCGTGTTCTGCGCCGGAACCTCGGGCTTCAACATCACCTTCGACGCCCGCTTCGTGTGGATGCGTCAGAAGCGCATCCAGGGCAGCCACTTCGCCAACCTGATGCAGGCGTCGCAGGCCAACCAGCTGGTGATCGAGCGTCGCCTCGATCCCTGCATGTCGGAAGTCTTCTCCTTCGAGGATATTCCGCGCGCCCATACCAAGATGTGGAAGAACCAGCACAAGCCGGGCAACATGGCGGTTCTCGTTTCCGCCAAATATCCGGGCCTGCGCACGATCGAGGATTCGATCGAAGCCGGTTACAGCGCCTGATTGTCATAACGTAGAGTAGTCCGAGGAGCGAAACATGAGCCTTGCCGCCACTGCATCCGAAACCGCCGCCGACACCGTCCTGACCGACCTGTTCGGCAAGGCGGCCCAGGCGGTAGAAGCGGCGGACACGCTCCTCGGTCACGCCAAGGCCGCGGTCCTCGCCAAGGTCGCCGTGAACGGCAAGGTCTCGGGCGCCAAGCTCGAGGCCGAGCAGTTCGCGGCCCACGGCCTCGCCTGGCTCGCGACCTATGTCGAATCCCTGCGCCAGCTGCTGCACTGGGCCGAAACCCTGAAGGGCGAAGGCAAGCTGGGCCGGCTCGAGACCCTGATCCTGCAGTCCGGCTTCGGTGAATATCTCGCCCAGATCGAGGGCGGTATCCCGATGAGCCAGGGCGAGGTCGTGCGCCCGGCCGACTACGGCCTGAGCGAAGATCAGGTGAATGCCTATATGGCCGTGCCGGGCGTCGCCGCCCTGCTGCACGCCGGCAATACCGCCGCCGTCCGCGCCGAGATCGCGGCCGCGATTTCCGATGGTCTCGCCAGCGGCTTCGGCGACCTCGGCCTCGACGAGACCATGGCCATGGTGCGCGACAGCTTCCGCCGCTTCGCCGAGGACAAGGTCATTCCCTTCGCCCACGAATGGCACCTGAAAGACGAGTTCATCCCGCTCGAGATCATTTCGGAACTCGCGGAACTCGGCGTCTTCGGCCTCACGCTGCCCGAGGAATACGGCGGCCACGGCCTCGGCAAGACCGCGATGTGCGTGGTTACCGAAGAACTCTCGCGCGGTTACATCGGCGTCGGCTCCCTCGGCACCCGCGCCGAGATTTTCTGCGAGCTGGTCATGGCCGGCGGCACCGAGGCGCAGAAGCAGAAGTGGCTGCCCCTGATATCCTCGGGCGAGCTGCTGCCGACCGCGGTCTTCACCGAACCCAACACCGGCTCTGACCTTGGCTCGCTGCGCACCCGCGCCGTGCTCGACGGCGACGTCTACAAGGTGACCGGCAACAAGACCTGGATCACCCACGCCGCCCGCGCCGACGTGATGACCCTGCTTGCCCGCACCAACCCGGCCGAGCCGGGTTACAAGGGCCTGTCCATGTTCCTCGCCGAGAAGAAGCGCGGCGACGATGCCAACCCCTTCCCGACCCCGGGCATGACCGGCGGCGAGATCAAGGTGCTCGGCTATCGCGGCATGAAGGAATATGAAATCGGCTTCGACGGTTTCGAGGTGAAGGCCGAGAACCTGCTGGGCCAGCAGGAAGGTCAGGGCTTCAAGCAGCTGATGACCACCTTCGAATCGGCCCGCATCCAGACCGCGGCGCGCGCCGTCGGCGTCGCCCAATGCGCGCTCGAACTCGGCCTGCGCTATGCGCAGGAACGCATCCAGTTCGGCAAGCCGACCTATTCCTTCCCGCGTGTCTTCGGCAAGCTGGCCTGGGCCGCGGTCGAGATCATGATCGCGCGCCAGATCACCTTCTTCGCCGCGCGCGAGAAGGACGCGGAGCGCCGCTGCGACCTCGAGGCCGGCATGGCCAAGCTGCTGGCGGCCCGCGTCGCCTGGGCGACCGCCGACAACGCCCTGCAGATCCATGGCGGCAATGGTTACGCCGAGGAATATCCGATCTCCCGCGTGCTGTGCGACGCCCGCATCCTGAACGTCTTCGAGGGCGCGGCGGAAATTCAGGCCAATGTCATCGCCCGCCGTCTGCTCGAAGGCGGCAATTGACCGGGGACGATCTGGCGGCGCGCTTCGGCGCGCTGCCCCTGCCCGCCTGTTCGCGCCATCTCGGCTTCGCGCCCATCGGCTTCGATCCCGCCACGCGGGAATTGCGCGCGAGTTTTGACGGCAAGCCGGAATTCTGTAATCCGCGCGGTGTCGTCCAGGGTGGCTTTCAGGCCGCCATGCTCGACGACGTGATGGCGGTCGCGCTGATCCTGACGACGGAGGGCAAATATGTGCCGCCGACGCTGGAACTCAAGGTCTCGTTTTTCGAGCCGGTGATGCCCGGCGTCATTCAGGCCCGGGGCCGCGTGCTGCGGCTCGGCCGCTCCATCGTCTTTCTCGAGGGCGATCTGCTCGGCGACGACGGGCGACTGCTTGCCCGCGCTTCCGCGACGGGCAAGCTGCTCGCGATCGGCTGACGCCTCAGCCGGCGACCGCCGGGGCCACCATGGCCAGCGCCGTGCCCGCCTTGATCATCATCCAGACGACAATGCCCATCGCGCCGATCCAGACGAGCGTGCGCAGCGGCCCGATATTGGCGAGATAGATCGCCGTATAGACGAGGCGCAGCGCGATATAGATCATCGCCCACTGGTCGAGCCAGGCCCGGTCGACACCGGCGACAAAGCACAGGATGACGGCGGCGGCGAAGGGCGCGACCGCTTCGAGATGGTTGTTGTGGGCCCAATAGGCGCGCTGGCGCCAGCCGGTCTGCTTCTCCAGCCAGATGCGCGGCGAATTATTGTCGTAGCCCTTACCGGCCGAAACCTTGCCCACGATATTGGTCAAGGCCGGCAGCATAATCGCAATCACCAGACAGATCACAGCAATCGACATCGTCTCTCCTCCCTGCGTTATCTTCGCAGCAACGGAGAGATAACAGCCCGCGCGGCAATCGGAAAGGGTGGCTTCAGAGGCCGAAGGTGCGATTCGGCACGCCACCCATGGTCTGAAGCGCGAAACGCCCGCGCGGCCCCTCGATCACCGCCGACAGACCCGCCGCCCCCGCCTGCGGATGCAGCGCGAGACCAAGGGCGGCAAAGGTCCATTCGAGGCGCGCCGCCTCGGGACAGGTCACGGCGAAGTCGACCAGCGACAGCCCCGCCGGCGCCGAGGCAGAGGGATGGGGGGAAGCGCCCCAGTCGATCAGGAAAGGCACCAGCGCACCGAAACCGTGGCCGTCGATGCCGAGGATGCTCCAGGCCAGATGGACGCCGTCGGGCCTTGTCCGCGCCATGGCGACGGGCCCGGGACTCGACAGGCCGGCGCCGGGCAATTCCGCGGCAAGACGGGGCAGGTTTCGCCCCTGCGCGCACCAGCCGATCAGGCTCGGCACCGGCAAGGCTTCGACAAGGGCGCCCAGCGTGCCCGCCCGATCCTGCGATGGATCGGGCGCGAGGATTTCGAGATAGAGCCCGTCGCCAAGCCCGGCGAGGGCGTTTCGCGTGCCAAAGCCGGGATGCCGGCCGCCGACCGCGGCGCGCACACCCGACAGGTCTTCCAGCCGGGCGATGCCCTCGTCGAGATCGGTGACGGCCCACAGCAGATGGTCGAGACGGTCCGGCCTCATGCCCCGCCCCCCGTCAGCAGGGCGCGCAGGCCCTCGCGATAGCTCGGATAGGCCAGCGTGACCCCCAGTTCCTCATGCAGGCGACGGTTCGACACCCGCTTCGATTCGGCCCAGAAGCTGCGCGCCATGGCGCTCATCTCCGCCGCCTCGAAGGCGATGCGGGGTGGCCGGGGCAGACCGGCCAGATCGGCGGCATATTCGATCACCTCCCAGGGCGGCGCCGGCTCGTCGTCGCAGACATTATAGGCCGTCCCCGGTCGCGGCCGCGCGATCGAGGCTTCCAGTACAGCGGCGATGTCCTCGACATGGATGCGGCTGAACACCTGACCCGGCTTCACCACCGCCTGCGCCCGCCCGGCGCGCAGTTGCGCGATGGCGTTCCGCCCCGGGCCATAGATGCCGGCGAGGCGAAAGATATGCAGCGGCAGGCCGAGGGCGGACCAGGCCGCCTCCGCCGCCGCCCGGCGCTGGCCGCGCGCGCCGGTGGGGGCGATGGCGGCGCCCTCGTCGATCCAGTCGCCGCCCCGGTCACCGTAAACCCCGGTGGTCGACAGATAGCCCGCCCACAAAAGGCCCGAATGCCGGGCGAGAAGGTCGCCATGATGATCGACCACCGCATCCCCCGCCTCGTCGGGCGGCACCGACGACAAAAGATGCGTGGTGCCGGCCAGCGCCGCTTCCGGGTCGGCCAGCGGCTGTCCCCGGTCGAACAGATGGACCTCGATCCCTTGCGCGCGCAGGCGTTCGGCCTTGTCCGCCGTTCTGACCGTGCCGGCGATGGCAAAGCCCCGGGGGCCGAGGCGCTGGGCCAGCGCCAGCGCGCTGTAGCCGAGGCCGAAACAGAACAGGCGGGGCATGTGCGGCCTTGCGTCAACGAATGCGAGAGAGGACTGTAGCCATCATGCCCGCCGTTAAACAAGCCGCCCTCGGCCTCCTTCTCGCCGCCGCCGCGATCCTGCCCGCCCGCGCCATGACCTATGGCGAATGCACCGCCCTGATCGACAAGGCACCCGGCGACGCCTATAGCGCCGCCGTCGCCTGGATCAAGACGACTGACGATCCCGCCGCCCAGCATTGCGCCGCCCTCGCCGAAGTCGCGCTGAAGCGTTACGGCGCCGCCGGCGACCGCCTGAACCGCATGATCGACCAGACCGAGAATCCTTACGAGGCCGCCGCCCTGCTCGGCCAACTCGGCAATGTCCGGATGCTGGACGGCAAGCCGGACCTCGCGATCAAGGCCTTCGACCTCGCGGTGAAGAACACGCCGAACGATCCCCAGCTGCTGGCCGACCGGGCGCGGGCCTATGCCGCCCAGAAGAACTGGCCGATGGCGGTGCGCGATCTCGACGGGGCGGTGCAGATCGACGACGAAGACCCGGAACTGCACCTCCTCTATGCGACGGCATTGCGCGAAGCTGGCAAACTGCCGGAAGCCCTCGGCGCCATCGAGAAGGCCGCCAGTCTCGCCCCGGGCGACGCCGCCATCCTCCTGGAGCGCGGCCGCATCCATCTCCTGCGCGATGAACGCGACAAGGCCGCCGCCGACTGGAAACAGGCCGCCGCCAAGGCGACCGATCCCGCCATTCGCGACGCGGCCAACGCCAGCCTCAAGGCGCTGACGAAGAAATAGTCTCCAGCCGCGCCAGCGCCCATTCGGCCATGGCCCGGACCTGCGGGCTGCCGTCCGACATCAGGTGGCGGGCGACGCGCAGCAGGGCGGGGTCGCCGGAATTGCCGATGGCGATGCAGACATTGCGGATGAAGCGGTCGCGGCCGATGCGTTTCACCGGTGTCGTCGCGAACAGGCTGCGGAAGGCGGCATCGTCGAGCTGGGCGAGCGCGGCGAGCGGGATCGCCGCCAGTTCCGCCCGCTCCGACAGTTTCAGGTCGCGCGACGCGCTGGCCCATTTGTTCCAGGGACAGACCGAAAGGCAATCGTCGCAGCCATAGATCCGGTTGCCGATGGCGGCGCGGAATTCTTCCGGGATCTCGCCGTCATATTCGATGGTCAGGTAAGCGATGCAACGCCGCGCGTCGAGCTGATAGGGCGCGGGAAAGGCGTTCGTCGGGCAGATGTCGAGGCAGCGCCGGCAGCTGCCGCAATGATCCACCTCGGCCGCGCCTGCCGGCAGCTCGATGCCCAGAAACAGCGCGCCAAGAAAAAGCCAGGAGCCATGCTCGCGGCTGACCAGATTGGTATGCTTGCCCTGCCAGCCAAGCCCCGCCGCCTGGGCGAGCGGCTTTTCCAGCACGGGCGCGGTGTCGACGAAGACCTTCACCTCGCCGCCGAGGTGGCGCACCGCCCACTGCGCCAGCATCTTCAGCCGGCCCTTCATCACATCGTGGTAATCGCGCATCCGGGCATAGGCGGCGACAACACCCCGGTCCCTTTCACCGAGCAGGGCAAGGCTGTCGCTCTCCGGCCCGTAATTGGCGCCCAGCATCACGATGCTGCGAACCCCGGGCCACAGCACGCGGGGATCGGCCCGGCGTTCTTCGGTCTCGGCCATCCAGGCCATGGTGCCGTGCCGGCCCGCCGCCAGCCAGTCGCGGAACAGCGCATCCCGGCCCAGCGTCTCGATGCTATCGGGCGCGGCGAAGCCGACGGCATCGAAACCAAGCCGCCGCGCCTCCCCCTCGAGGGCGGCGCGGGGATCGGCGGGCGCGGCCATGGCGTCAGAAGTCGAGGTCGGCGTATTGCGGCGGCGGCGGCATGCCGGCGACATGATCGCCGAGCAGCGGCCGGAAGCTGGGCCGCGACTTCACCCGCACATACCAGTCCTTGGCGCGCGGATGCGCGTCCCAGGGCACGTCGCCCAGATAGTCGATGCAGGAGAGGTGGGAGGCCGCGGCGATATCGGCGAGGCCGAATTCGTCGCCCGCCAGCCAGCGCCGCCGCTCCGACAATTCAGCGATGTAATCGAGGTGCACGCCGATCAGCTGCTTGCCGACGCGGATCGCGCCCGAGTCCGGGTTGCCGAGGCCGTAGAAGCGCTTGTTCACCTTCTCGAACACCAGGTTCAGGGTGACTTCGGCATAGAATTTCTGGTCGAACCAGGCCACCAGACGGCGGGTCTCGGCCCGGCTTTCCGGGTCGAAGCCGATCAGCCGGCGGTCGGGATAGACTTCGTCGAGGAATTCGACGATGGCCATCGAATCGGCATAGGGCTTGCCGTCCGGCTCCACCATCACCGGCACCTGACCGGCCGGATTGAGGGCGAGGAATTCCGGCCGCCGCTCCCACACCCGCTCGACCCGCAGCTCGAAGTCGAGGCCCTTTTCCTTGAGCGCGAGGCGGACCTTGCGCGAGAAGGGCGACAGGGGCTGATGATAGAGGATGCGCATGGCCGGGACTTTAGGCGGGGGGACCCGGGCCGACAAGTCCCTTGTCGGTCGCCAAGGGGACTAAAGCTCAGGGCGGAAGAATAGCCTGCAAACGCTTGAGACAGGCCGTGAATCCCGACAGATCGGTGAGCCGGGCGGCTGGCGCCGCGTCATGCTCGAACACGGTCACGGCGGCGTCGATCATCAGATTGTCGCCGAAGCCGAAATCCTCGACCAGCAGACCGTCGCGGTCGAGGGGACGGCCGTCGGCATCGCGCTGGAATTCAGTTCCGTTCCAGTCCCGCACCCGGTCGGCATAGAGACCGACCGTGTTGCGGTAACCGAGCACGGTCTTGCCGAGAGCCAGGGCGAAGCCGACCTCGAACACCGTGCCGGCATCGGCACCTGGGCCGCGAAACGGGGTCAGATTGGCGATGACCGCGTCCGCCGTGCGGATCATGGCGATGTTGGAGCGATAGATCGCCCGGGCGAGGTCGCGCGGCTCGGCCACATCGGTGTCGATCGTGCCATCGAGGGGATAGAGCCCGACATAACCGACGGCGCCGCACAGCGCCTGTTTGGCGCGGCCGAGGGCGAAAGCCTCGGCGTGAAAGACCTCCGGCCCGGCAAGATAGATGCTGTGCATGGCGATCAGACGTGCCAGGTCTCGCTGCCGCGGTCGACGAATTTAACCGGCGTCGCCTGACCGCCCGCCTCGTTCAGGGCATGCATCAGGGAATAGCGATTCTCGGGCGTCACCACGAAGAACATGAAGCCGCCGCCGCCCGCGCCCGACACTTTGCCGGCCTGGGCGCCATTGCTCATGGCGACCTGAAACAATTCGTCGATACGGGCGTTGGAGACGCCGGTGGCCGTGCGCTGCTTGGCTTTCCAGGAATCGTTCATGATTTCGGCCATGCGCGGAATGCTGCCGACGAGAAGCGCGCGCTTCATTTCGATGGCATCGTATTTCAGACGGTCCATCGCCTCGATGGTGCCGCTGCCCGCCGACTTCAGGCCCGCCGTCTGCCGGTCGATGATTTCCGCCGACTGGCGCGAGCGCCCTGAAAAACAGGTGACCAGCGAACATTCGAATTCATTGGCGATGGCGTCCGAGACCCGCAAGGGGTTCACGATCACCCGATCCTGCGGCAGGAATTCGATGAAGTTCAGCCCGCCGAAGGCCGCCGCATATTGATCCTGCCGACCGCCCGACAGGGCAAGGTCGATACGCTCGATCTCGAAGGCGAGATGGGCGACGTCATAAGGGCCGAGCGGCGCACCGAGCACCGCGCGCATGGCATCGACGAGGGCGACGACGAGGGCGGATGACGAGCCGAGACCGGAGCCCGCGGGCGCATCGACCGTGGTCCTGATCGTCATCGGCTCGCGCCGGCCGCCGTTGAATTCCGCCATCATGCGCTGATAGACGCCGCGGTGGAGCAGCAGCTTGGCATTCGACAGGGGCTGGTCGATCTCGAAGCTTTCCTCGATGCCGGTATCGTCGGACACGAAGACCACGCGGTTGTCCGAGCGCGGGATGATCGAGGCGAAGGCGTAGCGGTCGATGGTGACATTCAGCACCGCGCCGCCGAACTGATCGCAATAGGGCGACAAATCGGTGCCGCCCCCGGCGAGGCCGAGACGAAGCGGCGCGCGCGCCCTGGTCTTGTGAAAATTCAACCCGGCCATCGTCTCTCCCCCGCCCGGAATCATCCGCACAGCCGGATGCTACAGGACTTGGGGGCGGCTTGCAGCCTGCCGAAGCACGCTCATCCTCTCCTCCAAATGCGCGACCTTGAGCCGCTTTGACTCGATTACGCTCGCCGCTTCCTCCATGCCCTGGATGATCACATCGAATTCGGCCAATTCAGGCGCAAAACACTCGAACAACTTCTCTTCATGAGCAATAATTTCGTAAACGTTCTTGAAGGAACTCTTGATCATTCCATTAATTTCTTCTTTAATTTCTTTCAATTTTTCTTCGCGCTGAATTGATGACATTAATTCCCATGCGTCTGAAGCAAGCTGAATCGCAAGACCCGCAGCCGGTGCGAACTTAGCCGCGCCAGCAAGATTAGTGACTCCCCAAGGTTTGAACTTAATGGTAATGCCGGTCACTTTCCCCAGTACATCTCGTGCTGCCAGAATCGCCCCCTTTAGAGCCTCTGGATTGACACGAGCCAGTCCTTGCAGAGCATTGCCAGCCCCTCTCGCGGCTTTCCCGCTCATGGCCTCCAGGAAACTTTGGCTCGAATCCAATTCTCGCTCGATGTCCAGCGCCAGCGTTTTGGCTACATTCGATGCTTGAGCAAAGAAACGGTCGACGGCCATCTTGATTTTCAGGTTCATTTTGTAGCCGACAGCTTCTTCGCTGTAACCAATCTCGTCCTCCAGGTAACCTCTTATATCCTCGATAGCCAACGGACGCAGCTTTCCCAGTAACTGCCTCTCCAGATTCTGAAGCTCGTCGAAGAGCTCTCCGCCCAAGCGCTTCACTTCGCCGCGCGCCTTGACCAAATCCTTCCGAATGCGCGTAGATTCCTCCCGGTTTCTCTGCTCGTAGGACCTGAGATCGTCCAATTGGGCCCGTGCCTCCAATACCTTCTTGCCAACGATGTCGCGAACCACATCCAGCCCCGTCTTGGCCACAAGCACTGCCGGAACGCTGGCGTCCAGGATACGGCTGGTTTCTGCCTTCAAGTCGTTTATGCGGGACCGTTCTTCGTACTGCGATCTCTTCGAAAACCAGAATTCCAGTCCCCGGCCATTGGGATTGGAAGCTATGCATACGATATTCAGCTGCCCTGCCTCGACGGCGCTGAGGTTGGCGACTCGGAGTAACTTGGACTTCAGATTTTCCTTCTTGATTGTGGCCTGTTGAGCGAACAAGTCTTGTTCTGTCAGATCGGTGACCTCGTCCATCTTGTTGATCACGAAAACGGTGGACGAAAGCTTGTCGAGGTCACGCAGCAGCCATCGGACGATCGAACCGTGACTGTCCTTGAGCGGGTTGGTGGCGTCGACGACATACAGGATCAGGTGTGCCTCGGAGATGTAGCGCTTCGTCACATCCTCATACATCACCTGCGTACCGTCGACGGCCCTGGCCTTGTCGCCGAAAAGCCCGGGCGTGTCGACGATCTCGCATTGATCTGGCAGCCCCTCCGGGCAGTAGACGGCAAGTTGATCGGAGGATTCATCCATGTCGATCTTCATGTTGTCCATGACCCTTCCGAGCCACGCCGCCACCACGCTGGTCTTTCCGTCCGAGAAGGCTCCAAGCAAAGCGATGCGAAGCACATCCAACTCGATGGACTTGACCGCAGCCGCAATCTTCTCCAGGTCGACGGCGACGTCGGCCCCGATCTCGCCGAGTTCAACGAGAAGACAGCGAAGTTGCTCGAGCGTGCCGAGGATCGCTTCCTTGCCGCTATTGAATTGGCCGAATTGATCCACGGGCCATATCCTCCAATTGAATCTTAAGTCCCGACATTGTTTCGGTCAATTTCTGAATAATTTTCAGAGGCCTATCAATATTTTCCTGAGATTCTTTGATTTTCCGATACACATCATTCATAATATCGCGGACCGGGTTTAAAATCTCCTCAGAATTATAATTGATGCTCTGCAGTAATTTTTCGCGCTTTTCTTCGATTGATGCCCGAACTTTACTCTGCGCCCTTCGGATCCGTGCATCCTTTCCCTGAAAATAAGAAACTGCGGACACCACCAATGCGATCATCGCCCCAGCGACACCTCCAATAAGCGTGCCAATGCCTGGAATCACAGATCCCGCAGCCATGCCTGTCGTAATATACGAACCGAACCTGTAAAGGATTGCACCGTAATCCCAGAATTTGAGGCTCATCTCTAGCTCGGCAGGTTCGTATCCCACCGCCGCCTCGCCCGCGAACAGGACCTGTTCCTCGAACTGGACACGGTTCACGTCCTCCACCAACCGCGTTAGCGCTTCCCGCACCGCATCGAGCATCTCGCCTACGTTTTTCTTGAGTTGATTTTCCAATTCCGGCTTCAGAATATTTTGACGCCTCTCAAAATCCTTCTGGATAAGGCTCTGAATTTTTTCGTTATCGCCGAAATATTTTTCTACAATTTCGCTTGAGTCTTCTTGCACTTTATTGAAAAACCCATCCCACAGGTTCTTGCGCCCCGCCACAACCAGCTGCTCGAAACTCTTCAAGGAATGTGCAAGTGCCTCCCGGCACTTATCAAACTCCGGCGCGACTCGTTTCATGAACTCCTCGTGTTCACACTGGGCAGCCTTCAGCACGAGAATGTTCTCGGCGAGGAGCTCACGAATTTTTATTTTGTTGGCTTCGACGATGTCCTCTTTGAAAGTCGCCAATTTATTGTGAAGAATTTTGGCCACCGCGTCGATGCGACTGAAACTGCGCATGGCTTCCGGTGATCTGAAGTACTTCAGGTAATTCCGCTGCTGGAGGACGAGGTCCCGATCGCGTGATGGATGGATCGTTGTTCTATTGTCGGCGCGGCTTAACGCGAGGGCGCTGAAAGCGAGAAGGCCTTGGATACAATGCCCCTCTAGCAGAACCTCCGCACCTAACGCCGATCGAAGCACTTCCCGGGTTTGTTCGAGCGCGGCTCTTGCGCTACCGTTCGATTCCAAGGCCTCGCGGTCCTCGTCGAACTCGTAAGCATCGGCGCTCCCGCGCACGTTGACAAGCGGGACAACCTGCGTTCCACGGTTCAGGTATGAACGAATCTTTTCCGCCGTGGCCTTTTCGGGCTTCTTGTTCGTACCGTTGACATAGAAAACAAGGTGCGCACGAGCGATCGCCTGCTTGACGGTCGCTTCGAAACGGCGCTCGTCCCCCTCGATCCCCGGAACATCGACGAGCTGAAACGCCTTGCCTTCAAAGTTCAGCGTGTAAAACGTGTTGGTGGTCGTGAAATCGGCTTGTCCGGTACCGATGATTTGGCCATCGACTCGCGCGACTATCGACCGGCGCTGCTCCAATTCGATGACCGAAGCCTTGAGCGCAGGCAGAAAGCTCTTGAGAAGCTCGTCAACCGCATTCGATGCCTTCGATTCAGTCCGCGCCACGATCAGAGCCTCAGAAAATGGACGAGGACGCCGCAGACCCCACCTCCGAACGCCAGGCCGGTTACGGCGGCTAACAGGAGCTTTCTCTTGACCCGCGCATCCGACTCTTCACGCACAATCCCGCGCAGCGCCGCCGCACTGGCTCGGATTGCCTCAATCTCTCCGGCATATTCGGCGTAGATCAGACCGAGGCCTTCCCGGACCCGAGCGACATGATCGTCCAATGCCTGCTCATATCCAACGATTGTACCCTTATTGTCTCGCAGCAGCTGCTGTCGCAGCTCTTCATCAAACATGATTCTCAATGATTCAAGGATCGTGCTCTTACCGGCATTGGTCTCGCCGAAAAAAGCGATCGTGAATTTGTCCCATTCGGCATTCTGCCCCAGCAGATCAAGCTCGCCATCAAAGCGCGCGCGAATGGACCGCAGACGCTCCATCATGCTGCTGAGTTCTTGTTTCCCCTGTTTATGATCGACTCTGAGATCGGCGATATCGTCCATCGCAGCAGCGATACTCGTGGACACATCCGCATACAGACGAGTGAAATCACGTTCTGGATTCATATTGCACTCTGAACGATGGGCATTCATCATGATCGTCTTCGGATACCTGTACCGCCGCCAGCCATATCATTCCGCCTTTATTTGTGGCTACCATCGCTGCTGATCGTCCTGTCATGCAGCAATTTTCCGGCCGTACAAATCTCGTCAACACAATGCCTTTAACAATCACAGATTACAAAACATCTTTTATCGCCAGCGTTGGCGAGAATTAACTAACCCTGTGATGGATATCCGACCCAAAAGAAAAAGGCCCGGGGCGTCGCCGTCCCGGGCCTTTCCATGTTTGTCGTCCGCGATCAGGCGGCGTCGTTGGTATCGACCGCCGGGACGCTGCCGGCTTCGATCGCCGCCAGTTCCTTGTCGCGGTTGGTCGCGACTTCCTTCAGGCGGTTCATCATGGCGCCGGTACCCGCCGGGATCAGGCGGCCGACGATGACGTTTTCCTTGAGACCGACCAGGTTGTCGACCTTGCCGGCAGTCGCCGCCTCGGTCAGCACGCGGGTCGTTTCCTGGAACGAGGCGGCGGAGATGAACGAGCGGGTCTGCAGCGAGGCCTTGGTGATGCCCTGCAGCACGGGGCTGCCGGTGGCCGGCCGCAGGCCGAGCTTGATCGTCCTGGCGTTCTCTTCCTCGAACTCGACGCGGTCCACCTGCTCGCCCTGGAGGAAGGTGGTCGCGCCCGAATCCTCGATCTCGACCTTCTGCAGCATCTGGCGAACGATCACCTCGATGTGCTTGTCGTTGATCTTCACGCCCTGCAGTCGATAGACGTCCTGGATTTCGTTCACGAGGTAACGGGCCAGGGCTTCGACGCCCAGGACCTTCAGGATGTCATGCGGCGCCGGGTTGCCGTCGAGCAGATAGTCGCCCTTCTGGATGATATCGCCTTCCTGAACGGCAATGTGCTTGCCCTTCGGGATCAGATATTCCTGCGGATCGGCATCGTCGCCTTCCAGCGGATGCAGGATGACGCGGCGCTTGTTCTTGTAGTCCTTGCCGAATTCGACCCGGCCCGAACGCTCGGCGATGATCGCGTGGTCCTTGGGACGACGCGCCTCGAAGAGTTCGGCGACGCGCGGCAGACCGCCGGTGATGTCGCGGGTCTTGGCCGATTCCAGCGGAATACGCGCAAGCACGTCACCCGCGTTGATCTTGCCGCCTTCCTCGACCGAGAGAATGGCGCCGGCGGCGAGGAAGTAACGCACTTCCGTGCCGTTCGGCTGCAGGATCGGGTTGCCCTTCTCGTCACGCAGGCCAATACGCGGACGCAGGTCCGAGGTCTTCGGCTGGCTGCGCCAGTCGATGACTTCCTTGTTGGCGATACCGGTCGCTTCGTCCGTCGCCTCGCGCATGGACACGCCTTCGACGAGGTCCATGTAGGCGGCGTAACCTTCGCGTTCCGAGATGATCGGCAGGGTACGGGGATCCCACTCGACCAGCTTGGCGCCCTTGGTGACGGTCTGGCCGTCGTCGAAGAACAGACGCGCGCCGTAGGAGACGCGGTGACGCGCACGCTCACGCCCGTTGGCGTCGATCAGGATGAGTTCGCAGTTGCGGCTCATCACGACCATGCGGTTCGAGCTGTCGATGACGATGTGACGGTTGTTGATCTTGATCGTGCCGTCGATCGTCGCCTCGACGCTGGTCTTTTCCGAGAACTGCGCCGCGCCGCCGATGTGGAAGGTACGCATGGTGAGCTGGGTACCCGGCTCGCCGATCGACTGCGCCGCAATGACGCCGACCGCCTCGCCCATGTTGACCGAGGTGCCACGCGCGAGGTCTCGGCCATAGCACTTGGCGCAGGCGCCGCCTTCGGCCTCGCAGGTCAGGACCGAGCGGATGAGCACCGACTGCACGCCGGCCTTGTTCACGCGCTCGACATCGTCCTCGAGGATCATCTCGCCGGCCGGAACCACCAGGGCCGAGGTCGCGGGGTCGATCACGTCGATCGCCGCGGTCCGGCCGAGGATACGGTCGCCCAGCGGCTCGATGACGTCGCCGCCTTCCACCACTTCGGTCACGGTCAGGCCGTTCGAGGTGCCGCAATCGTCGATGACGATGATGCAGTCCTGCGCCACGTCGACGAGGCGACGGGTCAGGTAACCCGAGTTCGCCGTCTTCAGCGCGGTATCGGCCAGACCCTTGCGGGCGCCGTGGGTCGAGTTGAAGTACTCGAGAACCGACAGGCCTTCCTTGAAGTTCGAGATGATCGGCGTCTCGATGATTTCACCCGACGGCTTGGCCATGAGGCCGCGCATTCCGGCGAGCTGCTTCATCTGGGCGGCCGAGCCGCGGGCACCGGAGTGGGCCATCATGTAGATCGAGTTGATCGGCTTGGCGCGGCCGGTCGTCTCGTCGATCACGACCGACGAGATTTCCTTCATCATCTCGTCCGCGACCTTGTCGGTGCACTGGGCCCAGGCGTCGATGACCTTGTTGTACTTCTCGCCCTGGGTGATCAGGCCGTCGAGGTACTGCTGTTCGTATTCCTTGGCCTGCTCCTGGGTCGCGGCGACCAGGGCGTCCTTCGCCTTCGGCACCACCATGTCGTCCTTGCCGAACGAAATGCCGGCACGGCAGGCATGGGCATAGCCAAGAGCCATCAGGCGATCGGCGAAGATCACCGTCTCCTTCTGGCCGCAGTGGCGGTAGACCGTGTCGATGACGGTCGAGATGTCCTTCTTGGTCAACAGCTTGTTGATCATCGAGAAGGGCACGTTCGGGTGACGCGGCAGCAGCTCGGAGAGCAGCATCCGGCCCGGCGTGGTTTCGACGCGCACGACGATCGGGTCGCCGTTGCTGTCGACGGTGTGCAGACGCGCCTTGATCTTCGAGTGCAGGGTGACCGACTTCGAGTCGAGCGCCGCCTGGATCTCGTTGATGGTGCCGAAGGCCATGCCGTCGCCCGGCTCGTTCGGGCGTTCCATCGTCAGGTAATAGACGCCGAGGACGATGTCCTGCGACGGCACGATGATCGGCTTGCCGTTGGCGGGGCTGAGGATGTTGTTGGTCGACATCATCAGCACGCGCGCTTCCAGCTGGGCCTCGAGGCTCAGGGGCACGTGCACGGCCATCTGGTCGCCGTCGAAGTCCGCGTTGAAGGCGGCGCAGA
This sequence comes from Zavarzinia aquatilis, assembly GCF_003173035.1. Lineage (GTDB taxonomy): Bacteria > Pseudomonadota > Alphaproteobacteria > Zavarziniales > Zavarziniaceae > Zavarzinia > Zavarzinia aquatilis. The sequence goes on along the minus strand of NZ_QGLE01000008.1, from coordinate 9,392 downwards.
CGAGCGGGTGCAGCTGGATCGCCTTGCCTTCGATCAGCGTCGGCTCGAAAGCCTGGATGCCGAGACGGTGCAGCGTGGGCGCCCGGTTCAGCATCACCGGATGTTCGCGGATCACCTCTTCGAGGATGTCCCAGACCTCCGGCCGCTCCTTCTCGACCATCTTCTTCGCCATCTTGATCGTGGTGGCGATGCCCTTCATGTCGAGCTTGGCGTAGATGAACGGCTTGAACAGCTCGAGCGCCATCTTCTTCGGCAGGCCGCACTGATGGAGCTTCAGCTCCGGCCCGACGACGATGACCGAACGGCCCGAGTAGTCGACGCGCTTGCCGAGCAGGTTCTGGCGGAACCGGCCCTGCTTGCCCTTCAGCATGTCCGAGATCGACTTCAGCGGACGCTTGTTGGCGCCGGTGATCACACGGCCACGGCGGCCGTTGTCGAACAGGGCGTCGACCGCTTCCTGCAACATGCGCTTTTCGTTGCGGACGATGATGTCCGGCGCGCGCAGCTCGATCAGCCGCTTCAGGCGGTTGTTACGGTTGATGACGCGGCGATAGAGATCGTTCAGGTCCGAGGTCGCGAAACGGCCGCCGTCGAGGGGAACGAGCGGGCGGAGTTCCGGCGGGATCACGGGCACGACGGTCAGGATCATCCATTCCGGGCGGTTGCCGGATTCGATGAAGCTCTCGATCAGCTTCAGGCGCTTCACGATCTTCTTCGGCTTGGCTTCCGACGTGGTCGTGGCCAGTTCCTGACGCAGCTCGTCGCGCTCGCCCTCGAGGTCGAGCTTTTCGAGCATCTTGCGGATCGCCTCGGCGCCGATGCCGGCCTCGAAGCTGTCCTCGCCATACTCGTCCTGAGCGCGGATGAAGTCTTCCTCGTTGAGAAGCTGGTTACGCTTCAGCGCGGTCAGGCCCGGCTCGGTCACGACGTAATTCTCGAAATAGAGAATCCGCTCGAGATCCTTCAGGGTCATGTCCAGCAGCAGGCCGATGCGCGACGGCAGCGACTTCAGGAACCAGATGTGCGCGACCGGCGAGGCCAGTTCGATATGGCCCATGCGCTCGCGGCGCACCTTCGACAGGGTGACCTCGACGCCGCACTTCTCGCAGGTGATGCCGCGATACTTCATGCGCTTGTACTTGCCGCACAAGCACTCGTAGTCCTTGATCGGCCCGAAGATCTTGGCGCAGAACAGGCCGTCGCGCTCGGGCTTGAAGGTCCGGTAGTTGATCGTTTCCGGCTTCTTGATCTCGCCATGCGACCAGGCGCGGATCTTTTCCGGGCTGGCGATCGAGATCTTGATCTGATCGAAAGCCTGGGTGCCGGGGGCGTGGCCGAACAGGGCCATAACCTCTTGGTTCATTACTTTGCTCCCTCATGCGGCGCGGGCGTCCCCGACGCCGCTCGGTTGCGAGAAATCACGGTCGACAAAGGTTTCAGCATGGGGGGCGCCGCGCTTACGCGGCGCCCTTGCCGCCCATGTCGACGTTGAGGCCGAGAGACCGCATTTCCATGACGAGAACGTTGAACGATTCCGGAATACCGGCCTCGAAATTGTCCTCGCCGCGCACGATCGCCTCGTAGACCTTGGTGCGGCCCGCGACGTCGTCCGACTTCACGGTCAGCATCTCCTGGAGGGTGTAGGCGGCGCCGTAAGCCTGCAGCGCCCACACTTCCATTTCACCGAAGCGCTGGCCACCGAACTGGGCCTTGCCGCCCAGCGGCTGCTGGGTGACGAGGCTGTAGGGGCCGATCGACCGGGCGTGGATCTTGTCGTCCACGAGGTGATGCAGCTTCAGCATGTAGATGTAACCGACCGTGACCTTGCGGTCGAAGGTCTCGCCGGTACGGCCGTCGATCAGCGTGCTCTGGCCCGAGGAGGCGAAGCCCGCCATCTTCAGGTAGTCCTCGATGTCGGACGGCTGGGCGCCGTCGAACACCGGGGTCGCGATCGGCACGCCGCGGCGCAGGTTGTCCGCCATCTCCAGCAGCTGACCGTCCTCGAGCGGGGCGATCTTCTCGGCGTATTCGGCCGCCGAATAGATCGTCTGCAGCTTTTCGCGCAGGGCGTTCGCCTGGGTATTGCCGCGACGGATCTTGTCCGCCACCTCGCCGATCTGGCGGCCGAGACCGGCCGCGGCCCAGCCGAGGTGGGTTTCCAGGATCTGCCCGACGTTCATGCGCGACGGCACGCCGAGGGGGTTCAGCACGATGTCGACATTGGTGCCGTCTTCGAGATAGGGCATGTCCTCACGCGGCATGATGCGCGAGATGACACCCTTGTTCCCGTGACGGCCGGCCATCTTGTCGCCCGGCTGCAGCTTGCGCTTCACCGCGACGAAGACCTTGACCATCTTCATCACGCCCGGCTGCAGCTCGTCGCCGCGCTGCAGCTTCTCGACCTTGTCCTCGAAACGCTTCTGCAGACGGTCCTTCGCCTCGTCGAAGTGCTTCTTCAGCGCCTCGATGTCGAGGTTGGTCTGCTCGTCGCCCTTGATCGCGATCTGCCACCACTGACCCTTGGTCAGCTCGGCGAGACCCGCGTCATCGACGGTGACGCCCGACCGCATCCCCTTCGGACCCGAAGCGACGGTCTTGCCCTGCAGCAGGACCTTCAGACGGCCGTAGACGTTACGCTCGAGGATCGCGAGTTCGTCATCGCGGTCCTTGGCCAGGGTCTCGATCTGCTCGCGTTCGATCGCCAGGGCGCGTTCGTCCTTGTCGACGCCGTGACGGTTGAAGACGCGGACCTCGACCACCGTGCCGGCGACGCCCGGCGGCAGGCGCAGCGAGGTATCGCGCACGTCCGACGCCTTTTCGCCGAAGATGGCGCGCAGCAGCTTCTCTTCCGGGGTCATCGGGCTTTCGCCCTTCGGCGTCACCTTGCCGACCAGGATGTCGCCCGGCTTCACTTCGGCGCCGATGTAGACGATGCCCGCCTCGTCGAGGTTCTTCAGGCCTTCTTCACCGATGTTCGGAATGTCGCGGGTGATTTCCTCGGGCCCGAGCTTGGTGTCGCGGGCCATCACCTCGAATTCCTCGATGTGGATCGAGGTGAAGACGTCTTCCGACACGATCCGTTCGGAGATCAGGATCGAGTCTTCGAAGTTGTAGCCATTCCACGGCATGAAGGCGACGAGCACATTGCGGCCGAGGGCGAGTTCGCCCAGCTCGGTCGACGGACCGTCGGCGATGATGTCGCCCTTGTTCACCAGGTCGCCCACCTTCACCAGCGGACGCTGGGTGATGCAGGTGTTCTGGTTCGAGCGCTGGAATTTCAGCAGACGATAGATGTCGACGCCCGAGGCGGCCGGATCGTTCTCCTCGGTCGCGCGGACGACGATACGGGTACCGTCGATCTGATCGACGATGCCGGAACGCCGGGCGACCTGGGTCACGCCGGAATCGCGGGCCACCGTCGCTTCCATGCCGGTGCCGACCAGCGGCGCTTCCGCCTTGATCAGCGGCACGGCCTGACGCTGCATGTTCGAGCCCATGAGCGCGCGGTTGGCGTCGTCATTCTCGAGGAAGGGGATGAGCGCGGCGGCGACCGACACCAGCTGCTTGGGCGAGACGTCCATCAGCTGGATCGACGACGGCAGACGCATCTCGAACTCGCCCGCCTCGCGGCAGGAGACGAGGTCCGCGGTGAAGCGGCCTTCGGCGTCCAGCTCGGCGTTGGCCTGGCCGATCGTGTATTTGCCCTCTTCCATGGCCGACAGATAGACGACCTCGTTGGTCACCTTGCCGTCGATCACCTTGCGGTACGGGGTCTCGATGAAACCGTACTGGTTCACGCGGGCATAGGTCGCGAGCGAGTTGATCAGACCGATATTCGGGCCTTCCGGCGTCTCGATCGGGCAGATACGGCCGTAATGCGTCGGGTGCACGTCGCGCACCTCGAAACCGGCGCGCTCGCGGGTCAGACCACCCGGGCCAAGCGCCGAGAGACGGCGCTTGTGGGTGATTTCCGACAGCGGGTTGGTCTGGTCCATGAACTGCGACAGCTGGGACGAACCGAAGAACTCGCGCACCGCGGCGGCCGCGGGCTTGGCGTTGATCAGATCGTGCGGCATCACGGTCTCGATCTCGACCGAGGACATGCGCTCGCGGATCGCGCGCTCCATGCGCAGGAGGCCGATGCGGTACTGATTCTCCATCAGCTCGCCGACCGAGCGGACGCGGCGGTTGCCGAGATGGTCGATGTCGTCGATCTCGCCGCGGCCGTCCTTCAGTTCGACCAGGGTCTTGATCACCGCGAGCACGTCTTCCTTGCGCAGGGTGCGCTGGGTGTCCGGGGTCTCGAGGCTGAGGCGCGAATTCATCTTCACGCGGCCGACGGCCGAGAGGTCGTAACGCTCCTCGTCGAACAGCAGGCCCTGGAACAGCGCCGAGGCGGTGTCGAGGGTCGGCGGCTCGCCCGGACGCATGACGCGATAGATTTCGATCAGCGCCTGTTCGTAGGACTGGCTCTTGTCCGCCATCATGGTGTTGCGGATATAGGGCCCGACCGTGACATGGTCGATGTCGAGGGCATGGAACTCCTCGACGCCCGATTCCTCGAGCAGCTTCACCGCGGCTTCGGTCAGCTCCTCGCCGGCCTCGATCAGGATCTCGCCGGTCTCTTCGTTGATCATGTCATAGGCGGCATAGCGCCCGACCAGATCGGAAGAGGACACGAAGAGTTCCTCGACGCCTTCCTCGCGCAGCTTCTTCGCCATGCGCGGGGTCACCTTGGTGCCCGCGGCGACGACGACATTGCCGGTCTTGGCGTCGATCAGGTCGACGAGCGGCTTCACGCCGCGCAGACGATCGGGCTCGAACGGCTGGCGCCACTGGCCCTGACCCTGGCTGCCCGAACGACGGAACACGATCGAGCGGTAGAAGTGGTTGAGGATTTCCTCGGCGGTCATGCCGAGCGCGAACATCAGCGTCGTCACCGGCAGCTTGCGGCGACGGTCGATGCGGACGTGCACGATGTCCTTCGCGTCGAACTCGAAATCGAGCCACGAGCCGCGATAGGGAATGACGCGGGCGGCGAAGAGATACTTGCCGCTCGAATGGGTCTTGCCACGGTCATGGTCGAAGAACACGCCCGGGCTGCGGTGCATCTGCGAGACGATGACGCGCTCGGTGCCGTTCACGACGAAGGTGCCATTGGCCGTCATCAGGGGCATGTCGCCCATGTAGACGTCCTGCTCCTTGATATCGAGCACGGACTTGGCGCCGGTATCCTCGTCGGTTTCGAAGACGATCAGACGGAGCGTGACCTTCAGCGGCGCGGCGAAGGTCATGCCGCGCTGCTGGCATTCCTCGACGTCATACTTCGGGTGCTCGAATTCGTACTTCACGAATTCGAGGTGGGCGTTCTCGGAAAAGTCCTTGATCGGGAAGACCGACTTGAACACCCCCTGGATGCCCGTGTCGGTGCGCTTCTCGGCCGGAATGTCGATCTGGAGGAACTGGTCGTAGCTCGACTTCTGAACCTCGATCAGGTTCGGCATGGTCGTCACTTCGGGAATACGCCCGAAGGACTTACGGACCCGCTTGCGGCCGGTGAAGGAAATCGCCATGGGACCCTCGCGACAACGTCTCTGCTGCGCATCTGACATGATGGAGTGCGGCGCGCAGCCTCTGCCCTCTCATCGCCCGTCCGGGCCGGCCCCTCGTCGGAGGGGGAAACCGGGGGCAGGCGAACCCGCCCCCGGCCACTTCCGAAGTCGTTAAATTACTTAACGACGACCTTGGCGCCGGCCGATTCGATCTGCGCCTTGATCTTGGCGGCTTCGTCCTTCGACACGCCGGCCTTGACTTCCTTCGGGGCGCCTTCCACGAGGTCCTTGGCTTCCTTGAGGCCAAGACCGGTGATGGCGCGGACTTCCTTGATCACGTTGATCTTCTTGTCGCCGGCATCCTGCAGGATGACGGTGAACTCGGTCTGCTCTTCGACCGGAGCGGCAGCGGCGGCCGGGCCGGCAGCGGCGGCGACGGCGACCGGAGCGGCGGCCGAGACGCCCCACTTCTCTTCGAGGAGCTTCGACAGCTCGGCGGCTTCGATGACGGTGAGGGCCGAGAGTTCTTCAACGATACGGGCCAGATCAGCCATTTTGATACGTCCTTGTCTTCAACTGGATTGGGTTGGTACGGCGGCTCACGCCGCCTGCTCTTCGTCCTTCTTGGCGTAAGCCGACAGCACGCGGGCCAGCTGACCGCCCGGCGCCTGAAGCACCGATGCGATCCGCGACGCGGGCGTCTGGATCATGCCAAGGAGCCTGGCGCGAAGTTCGTCGAGCGACGGCAGGGTCGCGAGGGCCTTGATCCCCTCGACGTCCAGCTGCTGACCGCCCATGACCGCGCCCTTCAGAACGAACTTGTCGTTCTTCTTGGCGTAGTCGACCGCGACCTTGGCCGCGGCAACCGGATCGGCCGAATAGGCGATCGCGGTGGGGCCCTTCATGAGCTCCGCGAGGCCTTCGAACTTCGTGCCCTGGAGAGCAAGCTTGGTGAGCCGGTTCTTGGAAACCTTGAAGCTGGCACCAGCAGCGCGCATCTGGCGACGGAGATCGGTGATCTCCGAGACCTTCAGCCCGCTGTAGTGACCGACGACCACCAGAGACGTCTCGCTAAAGACGCCCGAGAGGGTCTCGACCAGCTCCTTTTTTGCGGCTCTGTCCACCTTGTTACTCCCGAGTTACCCGGCGATGCACCATGCCCCGCCGGGCCGTTTCTGCCAGAACCACGGAGAAATCCCCGCGATCCGTGACACCTGTCCCGAGAAAGACCCAATCCCAGCCCCGGGGAACGGCCCCGGGTCCGAATTCGGACTACTCCCGTCTATGCTGGCGGATTTTAAGCATCACGGGCAGGAACCCGTGACACACCAGCAGTCTCGGACAGGGTTGCGGCCCGTTGCCGGACCGCCCCTTCCCACCCCCTCGCGAGGGTAGGAAACCCTGAAAGTCCCCCGGCCCTGCGGCCGGGAGACTTCCAATTCTTCAGCGGATCGAAGAAGCGTCAGCCGACAACCGACGAGACTTCGACCTTGATGCCCGGGCCCATGGTCGAGGACACGGCCACCTTCTTCAGGTAGGTGCCCTTGGCGCCCGTCGGCTTCGCGCGCGAAACCGCGTCGACGAAAGCCTTGATGTTCTCTTCCAGGGCTTCCGGCGTGAAGCTGGCCTTGCCGACGCCGGCCTGCAGAACGCCGGCCTTCTCGACGCGGAACTCCACCTGGCCGCCCTTGGCCGCCTTCACCGCGCCGGCGACGTCGCCGGTCACCGTGCCGAGCTTCGGGTTCGGCATCAGGCCGCGCGGGCCGAGCACCTTGCCGAGCTTGCCGACGACGACCATCATGTCCGGGGTCGCGATGCAGCGATCGAACGCGATGTTGCCGGCCTGGACTTCGGCCGCGAGATCGTCGGCACCGACGATGTCGGCACCGGCGGCCTTGGCCTGTTCCGCCTTGTCGCCCTTGGCGAAGACGGCGACGCGGACGGTCTTGCCCGTGCCGTTCGGCAGGGTGACGACGCCGCGGACCATCTGGTCGGCGTGACGCGGATCGACACCGAGATTCAGCGCGACTTCGATGGTCTCGTCGAACTTCGCCGTGGCGCGTTCGCGGATCATCTTGACCGCGTCGGTCAGCGGATAGCTCTTCGCCGGGTCGATGCCTTCGGCGGCCTTGCGCAGACGCTTTGCGATAGCCATGGGATTACTCCTTCACCGCAAGGCCCATCGACCGGGCGGAGCCGGCGATCTGGCGGGCAACGGCCTCGACGTCGTTGGAATTCGAGTCCTTGATCTTGATCGCGGCGATTTCGCGGATCTGATCCATCGAAACCGAACCGACAGTGCCACGACCCGGGGTGGTCGAACCCTTGTTCAGGTTCGCGGCCTTCTTCAGATAGAAGGTCACCGGCGGGGTCTTGGTGACGAAGGTGAACGACTTGTCGGAATAGACCGTGATCACCACCGGAATCGGAATGCCCTTTTCCAGGTTGGCGGTCTGCGCGTTGAACTCCTTGCAGAAGCCCATGATGTTCACGCCGCGCTGACCCAGCGCCGGGCCGATCGGCGGGGAAGGGTTGGCGGCGCCAGCCTTCACCTGCAACTTGATGTAACCGTCAATCTTCTTTGCCATGACATCCCTCCTGGCCGTATCCCGAAAGCGGGAAGCGGCCGGTTGATCCGGGAGGTTGTGGGTCCGGCCCCTGGTGGACTCCCCAGGATGGCCTCCCGCACCGACCGATGCTTCCCCTCAAGGGAGAAACGCCGGCCCCTCGCCTTTCCCTCAGATCTTTTCGACCTGCGAGAATTCCAGCTCGACCGGGGTCGCCCGGCCGAAAATCGAAACCGCGACCTTGAGACGCGAACGCTCGTGGTCGACATCTTCCACCACGCCGTTGAACGAGGTGAAGGGGCCGTCCGCCACCCGCACCTGCTCGCCGATCTCGTAGTTGATCGTGCTCTTGGGCCGCTCGATGCCTTCCTGCACCTGATGCAGGATGTGCTGCGCCTCACGCTCGGAAATCGGCGTCGGCTTGCCGGCGGGACCAAGGAAACCCGTCACCTTGGCGGTATTCTTGATCAGGTGATAGCCCTGATCGCTCATTTCCATCTTCACCAGGACATAGCCCGGGTAGAACTTGCGCTCGGCCGAGACCTTCTGGCCGCGCCGCACCTCGACCACTTCCTCGGTCGGGACCAGCACTTCCTGGATCTGCTCCTGCATACCGTGCTGTTCGGCCTGCTCGCGGATCGAGGCGGCAACCTTCTTCTCGAAGCCCGAATAGGCGTGAACGATGTACCAGCGCGCTGCCATGACCTTACGCTCCGAAGCCAAGGATCAATTCGACCAGCTTGGAAAGGCCGATGTCCACCGCAAGGAAGAACACGGAAGCGACCACCACCATCACGAACACGAACAGGGTCGTGATCCCGGTCTCCTTGCGCGTCGGCCAAGTGACCCTGGAGACTTCCTGGCGCACCTGCCGGGCAAATTCGATCGGACTCGACTTGCTCATGCCCTGTCACTCACCCTTGCGAACTGAGACAGCGTCACCGCAGTCCCGATTTCCAACGAGCCTAGGGCCGGGAAGCGGCTGCCCGCGTCCGGCCCTTTGCCCTTTGCCCTGTACAACCCGCCCGACAGCTCACCCGTGAAAGGTGGCAGGAGTGGAGGGGCTCGAACCCCCAGCCCCCGGTTTTGGAGACCGGTGCTCTACCAATTGAGCTACACTCCTAAGGCCCCGGACGGGAACCCGTCAAACCTTACTTCTCGATCGAGGCGACGACGCCGGCACCGACGGTGCGGCCGCCTTCGCGGATCGCGAAACGCAGACCATCGTCCATGGCGATCGGAGCGATCAGCTCGACCGACATCGCGACGTTGT
>NZ_QGLE01000007.1 GCF_003173035.1 Zavarzinia aquatilis | reverse complement strand
CTCTCCCACGGTTGCAGCCAGAGGGCAGACGAGTGCCGGCCGCCTGTGATGGGACCGGCGGCCGCCGGTCCCATCACAACGTCAGTCTCGTCTACAACCAACGCCCTTTCCAGATACAAGGGCGGGGGGTGAGGGCGGGGGGTGAGGTGGGCAAAGCCTACGATTTCGGCGCCGCCAGCAGCTTGTCGATGGCGCCGGACAGGCCCGTGGGGCCGGTGAAGGCGGAATAGCTGTCGACGATCTGGCCGTCCTGCCCGATCAGATATTTGTGGAAATTCCAGCTCGGCACCTGGTCTTCGCCGAAACTGGTCGCCGCCCATTTGTAGAAGGGGTGGGCGTCCTTGCCGATGACATGGGTCTTGCCCGCCATCGGGAAGTCGACGCCATAGGTCAGCTCGCAGAATTCCTTGATCTCGGCATTGGAGCCCGGCTCCTGATCGAAATCGTCGGACGGCACGCCGATGACGATGACGCCCTTGTCCTTATAGGCATCCCACAGTTTCACCATGCCCTTGTACTGGTCGGTGAAACCGCAGAAGGACGCGGTATTGACCACGACCAGCACCTTGCCCTTGTAGGCGGCGAGGGGCAGTTCGCCGCCCTCCAGCTTCTCGAAACTGAAGTCATAGGCGCTTTCGGCCAAAGCGGGCGCGGCGCCGAGGCAGAGGGCGAAGGCAAGGGCAAGGGACTTCATGGGGACAGCTCCGCAGGACATATCCCCATGGTGCGGCATCGGGCCGGCGGGGCCAAGCATGGCCGTCCCACCCGCTGGTTATCCGTGGTCGTGGCCGCAGGGCTGGAAGGTCGCGGCCTCGTCCAGAGCCGTCTCGCCGACCTTGCGATAGAAGCAGGTGCGGGCACCGGTGTGGCAGGCGGCGCCGGTCTGGTCGACGATCGCCAGCAGCGTGTCGCCGTCGCAATCGACGCGGAGTTCGTGCAGCACCTGGACATGGCCCGAGGTATCGCCCTTGCGCCAGAGCGACTGACGCGAGCGCGACCAATAGGTTACCCGCCCGGTCTTCAGGGTCTCGATCAGCGAGTCCCGGTTCATCCAGGCCATCATCAGGACCTCGCCGCCCTCGCGGGCCTGGGCGATGGCGGGGACGAGGCCGTTGCCATCGAATTTCACCGCCGACAACAGGGCCTCGATCGCGGCATCCGTGGGCATAGACACTCTCCGCTGTTACAATATCACGCCGCCTTGTAGCATCCCGGGGCGGTGCGGGTATAGTGGCAGGCGATGATGCACGATCACGATCACGACCATTGCGTCGCCGAAGCCCTGACCCGGGCCGAGGCGATCTGCGCCGACCGCGGCGCCCGCCTGACCGAGTTGCGCCGCCAGGTCTTCGAGCTGGTGCTGGGCAGCCACCGCCCGGTCGGCGCCTATGACCTCGTCGCCCGTCTGGGCGAGAGCGGCGGCAAGCCGGTGGCGCCCCAGACCGTCTACCGCGCCCTCGATTTCCTGATCGAACAGGGCCTCGTCCACCGCATCGCCTCGCTCAACGCCTTCGTCGGCTGCAGCCACCCGCAGGTCGCCCACGCCGGTCAGTTCATGATCTGCAACCGTTGTCAGGAAGTCGCCGAACTCGGCGACCCGACCGCCGTCGCCGGCCTGATCGACCGCGCCGCCGCCCAAGGCTTCACCGTGCAATCGGTCGCGGTCGAGTTGACGGGGGTGTGCGCGGCGTGCCGGGGGCGGGCGGCGTAGGATTGAATCCTATCGGGTCCTGATGCATCCTGTCGGTGTCGGAGGCCGCTCATGCGCAGCACGCAGCAATATAGCATCACCTTGCCGCTCGATATGGCCGAGGCGGTCGAGCGGAAAGTCAGCAACGGCGGCTATGCTTCGGTCAGCGAAGTCCTCCGCGAGGGGGTGCGCGCCTTGCTGGAGCGCGATGCCGCCCTGGAAAAATGGCTGCGCGAGGATGTCGCGCAGGCGGTCGCGGACTATCGGGCCAATCCCGAGGATGTCATTCCCGTCGGCGATGTCATGAAGCGTATTCGTGCCCGGGCGGCTTCCCGCAAGGAAGAGTCCGGTAAGGCATGACCCTGCGCGTCGTTTTCACGCCGCGCGCCGAGCAACAGCTCGACACCCTCTATACCTACATCGCCACCGCTGCGGGCGAACAACGGGCCGAGAGTTTCGCCGGTCGCATCGTCGCCCATTGCCAAGGTTTCGGAGACTTGCCGCAACGCGGCACGCGCCGGGACGATATAGCGCCGGGCCTGCGCATCGTGGGTTTCCGCCGCCGAGTCACCATCGCTTTCCTGGTCGAGCCCGAGGTCGTGGTGATCGTCGGTATTTTCTATGGCGGACAGGATCACGAAAGCGTATTGCGCGCCGAAGCCGAGGGAGAGGGAGGCGAGTTTCCGGGCGTGTGAACCCCATTCACGCGGTCCATCCTCGCCCCATGGATCGGCCTATTTTGTAAAATCAAGAACGATGACATCGCCATTCTGAAGATCGACACGCACGCGATAGCCGCTCCATGTATTGGCGGTGGGATTTTGGCCGTCCCACCTAAGGCTTACGAAGCAGTCCTGCACATTCGTTGCAGTCGGTAAGGCTCGCCACACAAGATGGTGCCGTTCGCGTCGACCCGCATGAGGTTGCCGCCGTCTTTCACCTCTTCCGCCATCCAGTCGTAGAGCATGATGCTCCCCGCGCCGTTGGCCAGATCAATGCAGTCGAGTATCTGCACCGAGATCAACACCTTGTAATTTCGGATAATTTCGGCGGATAATTTCGGGGACGCTATATCAAATTTCCGCCTTCTCCTACCCACTTGATCAAGCCGGAATATATCCTGCGTGGCACACTAATTTTACGGGCGGACAGAACCGCGGGGCCGGCTTCGAGCACATTGCTCGCGGAGCAGATAGACCCTGGCCAAGGGCCGCCGCGCGACGGGCCGGTAGCTGCCCGATCGTGCCTGGCTTGTTGAGGCCAGATATGAGTGCTATTTAAGGTGCTCTTGCGGAGGCTTGAAATGGCTCACCTGATCCTCGCGGCCACGACGGCCAGCGTCTCTGAACTGAAGAAGAACCCCATGGGCACCGTCGCCGCTGGGGAAGGTTTTCCGGTCGCGATCCTGAACCGCAATGAACCGGCCTTCTATTGCGTGCCCGCCAAGACCTATGAGGCGATGCTCGACCGGCTTGAAGATCTGGAACTGAATGCCATCGCCGATGCGCGGGAGGGCCAGACCGTCCATAAGGTCACCCTGGATGACCTATGAGCTTGCCTTTCTGGACGATGCGCTGAAGGAGTGGCGCAAGCTCGACAACGTCACCCGGGAACAGTTCAAGGCCAAGCTTGCCGAGCGCTTGCAGAACCCGAAAATCCCCTCGGCGCGGCTGCATGGCGCCAGGGAGCGCTACAAGATCAAGCTGCGCAACGCCGGCTACCGCCTTGTCTATGAGGTCAGGGATCGGGAGGTGATGGTGCTCGTCGTCGCGGTCGGCAAACGCGAGCGCAACGAAGTCTATAGGATCGCCGAACGCCGCTAGCACCGTCACGACAATGTCACGAACCGCTCTTGCTTCATTGGCCCTCACCCTGTATCGACAATGATTGTCCCGATATGGGGGCAATGATCTGTGGCGGGGGCGGACATGCCGGATCGGGGGCCGCGGGGGGACAGGCCGCGCCTGCGCGAGATCTTTCGCGCGTTTCTCTTCGTTGGGGCGGCCAGTTTCGGCGGCGGGGTCGTCGCTTACCAGAAAATCCTGCTGACCGAGAAGAAGCCCTGGTTCAGCGTCGACGAGTTCAAGGCGATGCTGGCGATCAGCCAGACCATGCCCGGGCTGAACGCCGTCAATATCGCCGTGCTGGCGGGGGACAGGTTGCGCGGCGCGGTCGGCGCCCTTGTCGCCGCGACCGCCCTCCTGCTGCCGGGCTGCCTCTTCGTCGTGGGCATCGGCCTTCTCTATCTCAATGACCCCGGCAGCGCGGCGGCGACCTGGTTCCTCGTCGGCGTCGCCGCCGCGGCGACGGGGTTGCTCGCCTCGGTCACCTATCGTCTGGCCGAGGGCCGGCTGCTGCGGCTGAACTACGCCGCCATCGCGGTTCTGACCTTCGCCCTGATGAGTTTCTCCGGCCTCTCCTTGCCCGAGGTGCTGCTGATCGTGGCGCCAATCGCGATCTTCCTGAACCGGCCCGGCCGGGCGGGCGAAACCGATGCTGATTAAGCTCGCCGGCACCTTCATTCTCCTCTCCGTCCTCGCGGTCGGGGGCGGCACGGCGGTGCTGCACGAGATGCAGGAGGTTCTGCTGGCGGAGTTCGGCATCGGCCCCGATGTCTTCGTGAAGACCTATGGCATCGGCCAGCTGGCGCCCGGTCCCAACATGACCATGGTCACGCTGCTGGGCATCCAGATCGCCGGGGCTATCGGCGCCGTCGTCGCCGGCCTCGCCTTCTTCGTGCCGTCGAGCGTGCTGTGCCTTTGCGTTGGCCGTATCTGGAGCCGGATCGGCGAGACACCCTGGCGGCGCGCGGTGCAGAACGGTTTCGAGCCGATCTCGATCGGTCTCATGGGCTCCGGCGTCTATGCCGTCGGCAAGACGGCGTTGCTCGGGCCGATCACCGTCGCGCTGGCCATCCTGTCCTTCGGGCTGATCATGCGGGGCAGGGCGAACCCCATGCTGGTCATCCTCGGCCTTGGCAGCCTCGGTGGATTACTGGCCTATCTGCTGCCCTTGTGGCGGTGACGGTTTCCGATCGCGGGAGAGATATCATGCGCCCCCTCTCGTCCACCGCCGAAGGCGGCTTCTCGATCGCCGAAGCCTTCACCCTGCTCAGCCTCGTGTTCCCCAAGGCCAAGGGTTCCCTCGCGCGCTGGTCGGATGTCGATTTCGCGCTGGCGGGGGCGCATCTCATGGACCTGTCGTTCCGGAACAGGATCGACAGCGACGTCGAGACCATCTTCGCGGTTGAGGGCGTGACCGAGGGGGCGGGGGCGATGCCGCTGGCGCTCGCGGTCCTTTACCGGCTCGGCGGCAAGGCTTCGCCGGTCGTCGTGCTGAACGAAGTGGTTTGCCGCGTCGGCGACCTGCGGGCGGAAACGCTGGCCTCGCTCGAGAGGAAGGGGGCCTTGAGGCGCCGGACCCGGCCCATCTTCTGGGCCTTCACCCAGTCGAAGATCGCCGATCCCGCGCAGGCGGAGATCGACGGGATGCGGGAGGTGCTGGCGTCGCTGATCGAGACCGGTGAATTGCCCGATCCCGAACAGGCGGCCTTGATCTCGCTCCTCCACGCCTGTGGCATGATCGGCGCCGTCTTCGGCGGGGCGGAGCCGGGCAAATGGCTGTCCCGGCACAGCGACAGGGTGGAGGCGATCCGCCGGATGGACACGGTCGGTCGCGGCGTCGCCGATGCCCTCGTCACCATGAGGCAGCGGCTGGCGACCTATCTTCTCGCGTCGGGCGAAGGGGCAAAGCCGGCCGCCCGCGGCAAGAAATCCGCTCCGGCCCCGGCCTATGCGCGCTCCCGGACGACCTGGGAATGGCGTGCCTTCTGGCCGGCGGAGGATGCCGTCGAAATCCCGCTCAGTTTCGGCCGGGTGACGGACAGACTGGATCGGCCGGAGGAAGAAAACCTCGACATCTATCTGTTTGTCCACGGCAAGCGGGACAACATCAAGTTCCGGGGCGAGGGGTTGAAGGTGAAGCCGATCGTCGAAGCCTTCGACGAATTCAGCGCCTTCGCCCCGAGCGAGAAAGTCTCCTTCCCGACCAAGGCCTCCGTCCTTTCGGCCATCTTTCCGCGCTTCAACGAAGTCGAGGCCCGCCTCGGCAGCCGGGACGAGCTGCTGGCCGCCCTGTCCGCCACCGGCTACCGGCCGAGCGTGATCGAGGTCGCCAAGGTCCGGCGGGAATACCCTGGTGTCTTCGGTGTTCATGTCGAACTGGCCTGCATCCGGATCGGGCCAAGGATGTTCCATTCCATCAGCCTTGAAAGCCGCTATCTGACGGCGCTTCGCGTGCTGGCCCGGGGCATTCCCATCGGCCATGGCTTCGTCGGCGGTTATGGCGAATTCCTGGAGCAGATCGCGCTCCGGAACGCTCACGCTTCCTCCTAGTCCAGCCGGGGTATGTCCCGGCCGGCCTTGCCCGGCACTCTCCCCCTCGGGTGGATGCGCCCGAGGGGAGGCAGGTTTTGAGCACATCGCTGGCGGGGCGGACGGCCCTGGTGACCGGGGGCAGTGGCGGTATCGGGGCGGCGACGGCGGGGCGCTTGCTGCGCGATGGCGCCGCCGTCGTCCTGATGGCGCGGCGGGAGGCGGAGTTGACCGCCGCGCGGGCGCGTCTGCTGGAGGCGTACCCGGGCGCGGTCGTCGCCGTTTCGGCCGGGGACGCGCTGGTGCCGGGCGATGTCGCCCGGGCGGTCGGGGTGGCGCATGAGCTTCAGGGCCGGCTCGATTTCGTCATCGCCACCGTGGGCGGCAGCATGGGGCACCGGCCCCTCGTCATGCATGACGTCGACAGTTTCCGGGCGGTGATCGACCGGAATCTGACCACGGCCTTCATCGCCCTTCGCGAAGGCGTGCCGCGTATGGCGGAAGGGGGCGGGGTGGTCTTCGTCTCGTCCGTCTGCGGCGAGGTGCCGTCGACCTTTCTCGGGCCTTATTGCGCGGCCAAGGGCGGGCTGGAATCGCTGGTCACCGTCGCCGCCAAGGAATGCGCGCGGCTGAAGATCAGGGTGAACGCCGTCCGTCCCGGCATGACGCGGGCGGCGGGCGTCACCTCGATGTTCGGCGAGACCATCATGCGCGAGCGGGCAAAGGAATTGATCCCGCTGGGCGGGCCGGGCGATCCGGCGGCGGTCGCCGAGGCGATCCGTTTCCTCGCCGGGGCGGACTGGCTGACCGGGCAGAGCATCGCGGTCGATGGCGGCTCGGAGCTCGCCTTCAACCGCGTGTGCGACAATGCCGATGCCGACTTGTTCGGCAAGGCCTGGCCCGCGCCCTGGTCGGACGCGGTCTGAGCCGTCAGGCCGCCGCCATGCGCTCGAAGCCGGCGGCGAGGTCGTCGATCAGGTCGGCGATATCCTCGAGCCCGGCATGGAAGCGGAGCAGGGGGCCGTCGGTCCGCCAGCGTGTGGCACTGCGGATGCTTTCGGGGTGCTGGGGCACGCACAGGCTCTCGAAACCGCCCCAGGACCAGCCCATGCCGAAGAATTCGAGCCCGTCGAGGAAGGCGGCGAGCTTCGCCCGGGGAATGGGGTGCAGCACCGCGCCGAACAGCCCGCTCGCCCCGGAGAAATCGCGTTTCCACAGGGCATGGCCCGGATCGTCGGGCAGGCCCGGGTGCAGCACGCGGGCGACTTCCGGCCGGGCCTGCAGCCAGCTTGCGAGGGCAAGGCCCGTCTCCTGATGGCGGGCGAGGCGGACCGACAGGGTGCGCAGGCCGCGCTGGGTCAGATACATGTCGTCCGGCCCGGTCCAGATCCCCATGTCGCCATGGGCCTTGACGATGGCGGGCAGGGCCTCGGCATTGGCGCTGATCGTGCCGATGAGGACGTCGGAATGGCCGACGATATATTTCGTCGCCGCCTGCACCGAGACATCGACACCGAGGCGGATCGGCTTGAAGAAATGGGGCGAGGCCCAGGTATTGTCGATCACGGTCCAGATGCGGTGATCCGCCGCCTTGGCGGCGGCGATAATGGCGGGCACGTCCTGCACTTCGAAGGTGAGGGAGCCCGGGCTTTCCAGGAAGATGACGGCGGTGTTCGGCCGGATCAGCGCGTCGATGCCGGCGCCGACCAGCGGATCGTAATAGGTCGTCTCGATGCCCAGTTTCGCCAGCATTCCGTTGCAGAAATTCCGGCTGGGGCCATAGCAGGTATCGACCATCAGCAGGTGATCGCCGGCCTTGAGCAGACCGAGCAGCGCGACCGAAACCGCCGACAGACCGGACGGGGTGAGCACGCAGCCCGCGCCGCCCTCGAGCGCGGCGACCGCGTCCGAGAGGACGAAACTGGTCGGCGTGCCGCGCCGGCCATAGGTGACGCGGTGCGGATCATCCGAGGGCTTCTGCGCGGCTTCCAGCGCGTCGAGGGTCGGGAACAGGATGGTCGAGGCATGATAGACCGGCGGATTGACCGCGCCCTTCTGGTCTTCCGGATGACGGCCGGCGTGAACGATCTCGGTGTCGGGGCGGTGCTGGCGGCTCAAGACAGGCTCCTTTTGGACTAAAGTATAGATAGCGCATGTGATCGCGCCTGTCGCCACGCCCAAAGATGAGGCGATGGCGGGAAAGCTTTGTTTGCGGCGCACAAAAAGTAGCCTTTGCGGCTTGGCAAGCCGCTGGAAAGGTTGTTAGCGTGTGTCAGGGCCGAATTGCATCGTGACAAGATCGGCGGCCCGCAACAGCCAAAGGGGGCTTTCTGACATGAACAAGCTGAGCCAGTTCACGTTCGGCGCGCTGCTCGCGCTCGGTACGGTGACCGCAGCCCAGGCCGGTACGCTCGACGACGTGAAGAAAAAGGGTTTCGTCCAGTGCGGTGTCAGCACGGGCCTCGCCGGTTTCTCGGCGCCGGATGACAAGGGCGAATACAAGGGCCTCGACGTCGACGTCTGCAAGGCCGTGGCCGCCGCCGTCTTCGGCGACGCGACCAAGGTGAAATTCACTCCGCTGACCGCCAAGGAGCGCTTTACCGCCCTGCAGTCCGGCGAAGTCGACCTCCTCTCCCGCAACACCACCTGGACCCTGAACCGCGACACGGCTCAGGGTCTTTCCTTTGCCGGCGTCACCTATTACGACGGCCAGGGCTTCATGGTGCGCAAGTCGCTGGGCGTGAAGAGCGCCAAGGAACTCGACGGCGCCTCGATCTGCACCGAAACCGGCACCACGACCGAGCTGAACCTGTCGGATTACTTCAAGTCGAATGGCTTGAAGTACACCGTGGTCGCGCTGGGCTCCAACTCGGAAGCGGTCGCCGCCTATGATTCGGGCCGCTGCGACGCCTATACGACCGACGCCTCGGGCCTCTACGCCACCCGCATCGCCCTGGCCGCGCCGGACGATCACATGGTGCTGCCCGAGATCATCTCGAAGGAGCCTCTCGGCCCCGTGGTCCGTCAGGGCGACAGCCAGTGGTTCAACGTCGTGAAGTGGTCGCTCTTCGCCATGGTCGCGGCCGAGGAATATGGCGTCACCGCCGCCAATGTCGACGAGCAGAAGGCCTCGTCGGCCAATCCGGAAGTGAAGCGTCTGCTCGGCGCCGAAGGCGAATTCGGCACCCCGATGGGCCTGCCGAACGACTGGGCCTACAAGATCGTGAAGCAGCTCGGCAACTACGGCGAAGCCTTCGACCGCAACGTCGGCGCCGGTTCGCCGCTGAAGATCGACCGCGGCATCAACGCGCTGTGGAACAAGGGCGGCCTGCAGTACGCCCCGCCGTTCCGCTGATCGGGTCGGTGTAACGCAGGAAAGTCGCGGCGCATCGCAACACGGTTTGCGATGCGCCGCTTCTCGTTAGGGGGCCCGGTTTCGGGCAAGCAGGGGAAAGACATGGCGAAAGACGGCGCAGGCGCGGGCGGGGCCCCGCGGACGTCACTGCTCTACGATCCCGCCTTCCGCTCGATCGCGTTCCAGATCGTGCTCCTGGTGGCGGTGCTCTTCGTCGGCTGGTATCTGTTCCATAACACGACGCAGAACCTGGCCAGTCGCAACATCGCCTCGGGCTTCGGCTTCCTCGGCCAGCCGGCGGGTTTCGACATCATCCAGACCCTGGTGCCTTATGGCCAGTCGGCGACTTACGGCGAGGCTTTCGTCGTCGCCCTGCTGAACACCATGCTGATCTCGGCGATCGGCATCGTGCTCGCGACGATCATCGGTTTCATCGTCGGCATCGCGCGCCTGTCCAGCAACTGGATCGTCGCCCGCCTCGCCACCGTCTATGTCGAGACGCTGCGCAACATCCCGCTGCTCCTGCAGATCTTCTTCTGGTATTTCGCCGTGCTGCGCGCCCTGCCGGGTCCGAAGCAGTCGCTCTCGCCCTTCGAGGGCATGTATCTCAACCAGCGCGGCCTCTATATGCCGGTGCCCGTGACCGAGCCCGGTTTCTGGACCATTCCGGTCGCGCTTCTGCTCGGCATCGTCGGCGCCATCGCCGTGTCGGCCTGGGCGCGCAAGCGCCTGATGGCGACGGGCAAGCCGTTTCATTCCTTCTGGGCCGGACTCGGGCTCATCATCGGCCTGCCGGTGCTGGCGGCGCTGGCGACGGGCGTGCCCTTCACCTTTGAATTCCCCGAACTGAAGGGCTTCAATTTCCAGGGCGGCGTGGTGCTGATCCCGGAATTCATGGCCGTCCTCTTCGCGCTCTCGCTCTATACCGCGTCCTTCATCGCGGAAGTGGTGCGCTCGGGCATCATGGCGGTGTCCAAGGGCCAGACCGAGGCGGCCCATGCCCTCGGTCTGCGACAGGGCCTCACGTTGCGTCTCGTCGTCATCCCGCAGGCGCTGCGGGTGATGATCCCGCCGATGACCAGCCAATACCTGAACCTGCTGAAGAATTCGTCGCTCGGCGCTGCCGTCGGTTACCCCGAACTGGTCGCCGTCGTCGCCGGCACGGTGCTGAACCAGACCGGCCAGGCGATCGAGGTGATCGCCCTGACCATGGCGGTTTACCTCACTTTCAGCCTGATCATTTCCCTCTTCATGAACTGGTACAACGCCCGCAAGGCGTTGATCGAACGCTGAGGGGAGGGGAGATCATGACCGACCAATCGCAAGCTCACGTCTTCACCCCGACCCCGCCCCAGCCGCCGCCGGCCAATATGGTGGGCGTCGTCGGCTGGCTGCGCGCCAATCTGTTCAACGGCTGGTTCAACTCGCTGCTGACGGTCTTCTCGCTTTATCTGCTCTATCTCACCCTGCCGCCGCTGGTGAGCTGGGCTTTCATCAATGCCACCTTCTCCGGCACCGACCGCACGATGTGCGAGGCTTCGCCCCATGGCGCGTGCTGGACCTTCATCAAGATGCGCTTCAACCAGATCCTGTTCGGCTTCTATCCGGAAGGCGAACAATGGCGGCCCATCGTTACCTTCCTGATCGGCCTTGGCGGGCTGATCGGCACGGCCTTCCGTTTTGCCGGCAAGCGCTGGCTCGTCCTCTTCATGCTGACCGGCTTTCCGATCATCGCCTTCTTCCTGCTCGCCGGCGGTTACTTCGGCCTGACCGAGGTCGAGACGGCGAAGTGGGGCGGCCTGACGGTAACGCTGGTGGTTTCGGTCACCGGTATCGTCGCGTCTTTCCCGATCGGCATCATGCTGGCCCTTGGCCGGCGCTCGCAGATGCCGATCGTGCGTTCCGCCTGCGTCGTCTTCATCGAGGTGGTGCGCGGCGTGCCGCTGATCTCGGTGCTGTTCATGGCCTCGGTGATGCTGCCGCTGTTCCTGCCCGAAGGCATGACCTTCAACAAGCTGCTGCGCGCCCTCGTCGGCGTCACGCTGTTCACCGCCGCCTATATGGCGGAAGTGGTGCGCGGCGGCCTGCAGGCGGTGCCCAAGGGCCAGTACGAAGGCGCGGCGGCGCTCGGCCTCGGCTACTGGAAGATGATGATCCTGATCATCCTGCCGCAGGCGCTGAAGCTGGTCATTCCGTCGATCGTGAACAGCTTCATCTCGCTCTTCAAGGACACGACCCTCGTCTACATCGTCGGCCTGTTCGACGTGCTCGAGATCATCCGCGTCTCCACGAAGGACGCTAACTGGATCGGCTTCGAGAAGGAGGGCTATGTCTTCGCCGCCCTCATGTTCTGGGTCTTCTGTTTCGCCATGTCGCGCGTCTCGCTTCGCATCGAGAAGCGCCTCGACACCAGCCATCGCAAGTGACGGAGTGCATCCCGAAATGACCACCGCAAAACCCGCCACTTCGGAAAGACTCGCCGTCGAACTGTCCGACGTGAACAAGTGGTACGGCGAATTCCATGTCCTGCGGAACGTGAACCTCTCGGTTCACAAGGGCGAGCGCATCGTGATCTGCGGGCCTTCCGGCTCGGGCAAGTCGACCATGATCCGCTGCATCAACCGGCTGGAGGAACACCAGAAGGGCAAGATCGTCGTCGACGGCATCGAGCTGACCTCGGACCTGAAGCGGATCGACGAGATCCGCCGCGAGGTCGGCATGGTGTTCCAGCACTTCAACCTGTTCCCGCATCTGACCGTGCTGCAGAACTGCACCCTCGCGCCGATCTACGTCCGCGGTATGCCGAAGAAGGACGCGGAAGAGATCGCGATGAAATATCTGAAGCGCGTGCGCATTCCCGAACAGGCCAACAAGTTTCCGGGCCAACTGTCGGGCGGGCAGCAGCAGCGCGTCGCCATCGCCCGCTCGCTGTGCATGAGCCCGAAGATCATGCTGTTCGACGAGCCGACTTCGGCGCTCGATCCGGAAATGGTCAAGGAAGTGCTCGACACCATGGTCTCGCTGGCGGAGGAGGGCATGACCATGCTCTGCGTCACCCACGAGATGGGATTCGCCCGTCAGGTCGCCAATCGGGTGATCTTCATGGACCGGGGCGAGATCGTCGAACAGAACGAGCCGAACGAATTCTTCTCGAACCCGAAGAGCGACCGGACGAAACTCTTCCTGTCGCAGATCCTGCACTGATCGCGCCGGACGGTCCCTGCCGCGCGGGGGCCGTCCGTCCCCCGCCCCGGATCGTCAGGGCGTCTCCCCCGGTCCGCGGCGCGGACGGCGCCGGTGACCGACCTCGGCGACCGCGAGCGCGAGGGCGGCGACTGCCAGCGGCAGGACATAATAGATGACCCGGTAGAGGACCAGCGAGCCGACAACCTCGGGCGCGCCCGAAAAGCCGAGGCCCGAGATCATCGTCGCCTCGAAAACGCCGATGCCGCCCGGCGCATGGGACAGGATGCCGAGGGTCAGGGCCGCGGTATAGACGATGGCGAAAGTGCCGATATCGGGTTTCACCGCGTCGGGCAGCAGGACATAGAAGGCGGCGCCAGCGGCGGCGAGGTCGAGGGCGCCGACGGTGATCTGGGCCGCGACCGTCCGCCGGTCGGGCATCGACAGGCTCCAGCCGAACAGGTTGATCGTGCGCTCGCCGGTCGAGACCCACAGCACGAAGACGGCGATGGCAGCCAGCGTGAGCACGCCCGACAGCCGGGCGACGAGGGGCGCGATGGCGAGATTGGCGGCGATGGTCGCCGGGTCGATGGCGAGGAAAAGGCCGATGACGAGGCCGGCCCCCAGCCAGAAGGTGCCCCAGGCGACGGTGACCACGCGGCTGATATCCGCCATCTTGAGACCCGAGGCGGCATAGAGCCGGTAGCGGACCGAGCCGCCGGTCATGATCGGAAAGCCGAGGGCGTTGGAAACGGCATAGCCCGCGGCCCCCGCGAAAGCGGCGGTGCGCAGCGATACCGGCTCCGCGATGGCACTGCGCACCGCGAGGATGTCGTAGGCGGCGAGCGCGGCGAAACTGATCGCGGTCAGGGCGATGGACAGCAGGATGTCGTGGGTCGGTGTCGCCTCGATGGCGGCATGGATGTCGCGGAGGCTGATCTCCGCCGCCATCTTCCGCAGAACCCAGAGCGCGAAGCCCAGAACGGCGACAGCGGCGACGGGACCGATGAATCGGGTCCAGCCGCGACGGCGGGGCGGTCTGGCGTTCAGCGGCCTATTTTCGCCGACGTTCATTGGCGATGTCTTCCATCAACTCGAGCTGGATCTGCTGGATCTCGGTCAGGCGCTCCCACTGGCGCATCAGCAGATGGTCGATTTTTTCGTGCAGGTGGCGGATTTCCAGTTCGGCCTTCAGGTTCACCCGATAGTCGTTTTCCGAGCGGGCACGGTCTTTCTCCTCCTGCCGGCGCTGGCTCATCATGATGATCGGGGCCTGAAAGGCGGCGAGCGACGAGAGCAGCAGATTGAGCAGGATGAAGGGGTAGGGGTCGAACTGCCATATCGTCGCGGCGAGGACATTGAAGGCCATCCAGACCACCAGCAGGCCCGAAAAAGTGATGATGAAGCCCCAGCTGCCGCCGAATTGCGCCACCTTGTCGGCCACCCGGTCGCCGAAACTGCGGGCGTCGCCGAAACTGTCCTCGATATTGCGGGCCAGGGTCTCGTTCCGGGACATGCTGTCGAGCACGCTGCGGTCGAGGGCGGACAATTCACCCCGCTCGCTGACCAGCAGGCCCTCGATATGCCGGCGCCGCGCGGCGGCGAGGTCGTCGAGGCAGATCCAGCCCGTGCGCTGCCACTGCGGATGTTCCTTGTCGAGGACGGCGGCCAGCTGCGGCCGGACCATGGAGCAGGACAGCATCCGGCGATGCGGCAGGCTGCGACCGCAGACACCGCATTCGATGGTGGTGTTCTGTGATGACTTCATGATGGCAGATTTACCCGATCGCCCGAGGGGTGGCGAGGCTGCTCTTACGCGCCGATCATGGCTTCTCGGCGGCGACGAAGGCGATACCGCGCGGACTGAGCGCGTAGCCCTTGCCGGCAGCATCGACCAGCCCCATGTCGACGAGCCGGGCAAGGGCGCGGCGCAGCTCGGGCAGGGGCCTGCCCACCGTCGCCGCGAGGTCGGATGCGGGGCAGCCCGGGGCGGCGGCGAGCGCATCGAGCAGGGGCCGGGTCCAGGGCGTGCCGTCGGCGCGGTCGTGGCGGTCGAGGCGGCGGCGCAGCGCCTTGATCGCGGTCGGGCCGATCTCCACCCCCTCACCCTCGTCGGCGAGGCGCAGGTGCACGCGGTAAATCGGCTCGTCGCCTTCGCCGAGGGAGGCGAGCAGGGCCGGGACATCGGCGAAGCCGGCGGCGCGGGCGTCGTCCGGTGTCAGGCCCGCCGCTTCGACCATGCCGGCATCCGCGACCCGCAAGGGGCCGAGGGGGGACGGCATCAGGTCACCCGCCGCCAGCACCGGGCGCGGCCAGCGCCGGAACACCAGGCTGACGCGGCCGCCGGCGATGGCGTCGAGGATTTTCTGTTTCAGCAGCATGGCGAATCCCTTGGCGGTGCGGCCCCCGTCATAGCAGATCGCGGCGCCGGTTGATGAAGCGACGCGTGAGGGCTAGTCTCCGCGCCAGATTTTTCCGCCTCCAAATCGAGGGTTTTCGCTTGCGGTATATCTCAACGCGCGGCTCGGCGCCGGCGCTCGACTTCGAAGGCGTTCTGCTGGCGGGTCTTGCCCGCGACGGCGGTCTCTATGTCCCCGAAACCTATCCCGATATCGCCGGCCGGCTGGCGGGCTGGCGCGGCCTGTCCTATCAGGCGATCGCCTATGAAATGCTGCTGCCCTTCGTCGGCGACAGCCTGACCCCCGCCACCCTCGGCGACCTGATCGACGGCGCTTATGGCAGCTTCAACCATGCCGCGGTCTGCCCGCTGGTGCAGGTCGGCGCCAACGACTTCCTGCTCGAGCTGTTCCACGGCCCGACGCTGGCGTTCAAGGATGTCGCCATGCAGCTGCTCGGCCGGCTGTTCAACACGGTGCTGACGCGCCGGGGCGAACAGGTGACCGTGCTCGGCGCGACCTCGGGCGATACCGGCTCCGCCGCGATCGAGGCCTTGCGCGGCCTGCCTTCGGTCAAGGTCGTGATGCTGCATCCGAAGGGCCGGGTGTCGGAAGTGCAGCGCCGGCAGATGACGACGGTGCTCGACGACAATATCCACAATGTCGCGATCGAAGGCACTTTCGACGACTGCCAGGCGCTGGTGAAGACGCTGTTCAACCGACTGGAGTTCCGCGACCGCGCCCGCCTGTCGGCGGTCAATTCGATCAACTGGGCGCGCATCGTCGCCCAGACGGTCTATTACGTCACCTCGGCCCTGTCCCTCGGCGCGCCCGACCGGGCGGTGTCCTTCAGCGTGCCGACCGGCAATTTCGGCGATATCTATGCGGGTTATGTCGCCAAGCGCATGGGCCTGCCGGTCGACCGGCTGGTGGTCGCGACCAACCGCAACGACATTCTCGCCCGGGCACTCAATGCCGGCGACTATTCGACCGGCACGGTCCAGCCGACCATCAGCCCGTCGATGGATATTCAGGTCTCGAGCAATTTCGAGCGGCTGCTGTTCGATCTCTTCGGCCGCGACGGCGCGGTGACCGCCGCCGCCATGACCGGCTTCCAGCATTCGGGGCGGCTCGCCCTCGGCGGCAATATCCTCGATGAAGCGCGGCGCAGCTTCGACGCCGTCGCCGTCGACGAGGATATGACGCGCGAGACCATGGCGGCGACCCTGCGCCAGACCGGCCTCGTCGTCGATCCGCACAGCGCGGTCGGCCTTGCCGGCGCGGCGCGGGCGCGGGGCGATGCCGCCGTGCCCATGATCACCCTCGCCACCGCCCATCCGGCCAAATTCCCCGCCGCGGTCGAGGCGGCGACGGGAATTTCGCCCGGACTGCCGCCCAGAATGGCCGATCTCTATACGCGGCAGGAGAGGTATGCTGTTCTGCCCCATGACGCCGACGCCCTCGAAGCCCATATCTCGGCGATCATCGCGTAAGGTCAGGATCGTTCATGAAGGTTGAAACCAGCACACTCGACAACGGCCTTGGCGTCCTCACGGTGCCGATGCCGGAACTCGGCTCCGCCGCGCTCGGCGTCTGGGTCGATGTCGGGGCGCGCCACGAGACCGAGGCGCTGAACGGCGTCTCGCACATGCTCGAACACATGGCCTTCAAGGGGACGGAGCGGCGGACCGCCCGTCAGATCGCCGAGGAGATCGAGGCGGTGGGCGGCATCCTCAACGCCTTCACCAGCCGCGAGCAGACCGCCTATTACGCCCGCGTGCTGCGCGACGATGTCGAGCTGGGCGCCGATATCCTGGCGGATATCCTCACCGCCTCGACCTTCGCGCCCGACGAGCTGGAGCGCGAGCGGCAGGTGATCATCCAGGAAATCGGTCAGGCGCAGGATACGCCCGACGACCTGATCTTCGACATGCTGCAGGAAGCGACCTATCCCGGTCAGGCTCTGGGCCGTCCCATCCTCGGCAGCGCCGAGAATGTCGCCCGCCTGACGCGGGACGAGATCGCCGGCTATATGGCCGATCACTACCGCGCGCCCGCCATGGCCGTCGTCGCGGCCGGCGCGGTCAGTCACGAGCAGATCCGCGCGCTGGCGGAGAAGCATTTCGCCAAATTGGGTCCGCGGGGCAATGCCAAGGCGGAGCCGGCGCGCTTCGTCGCCGGCGACTGGCGCGACGACCGCGACCTCGAACAGGTGCACCTCGCGATGTCCTTCGCCGGGGTGTCCTACGACGACCCGGATTATTTCACCGCCCAGGTCTATGCGACGGTGCTGGGCGGCGGCATGTCGTCCCGCCTGTTCCAGGAAATCCGCGAGGTGCGCGGCCTCGCCTATTCGGTCTTTGCCTATGCGGGCTCCAACACCGACAGCGGCACCATCGGCATCTATGCCGGCACCAGCGAGGAGGACGCGGGCGACCTCGTCCCCGTGATTGCCGACGAGATGGCCAAGCTGGTGACCGACGCCGACGAGGCGGAGGTCGCCCGGGCGCGGGCTCAATTGCGCGCCGGCTATCTGATGGGGCTGGAAAGCCCGTCGTCGGTGATCGAGACCATCGGCCGGCAATGGCTGAACCACAGCCGGATCATGTCGACCGACGAGGTGCTGGAGAAACTGGCGCGGGTCGATGCCGCGGCGGTGCGCCGTTTCGCCGAACGCACGGTGAAGGGCAAGCCGGCGGTGGCCGCGCTTGGCCCGCATGGCGGCATCGAGCCGGCCGCCAGCATCGCGGCCCGCTTCGGCTAGGGGCGGCGATGTCGCTGATCCGCTCGCTGCGCCTCGATCCCCTGCCGGTGGTCACCACGGCGCGGGTCGAGTTGCGGCCGCCGATCGCCAGCGACTACGAGCAATGGGCGACATTGCGCGGCGAAAGCCGGGACTTCCTGACCCCGTGGGAGCCGACCTGGCCCGGCGACGACCTGACGCGCAATGCCTTTCGCCACCGCCTGCGCCGCTATGCCCGCGAAGCGCGGGAGGATATTGGCTATACCCTGTTCCTGTTCGGCCGGGCGGATGGCGCGCTGCTCGGCGGCGTCACCCTGTCCGGCGTGCGGCGGGGGGTGACGCAGAGCTGCGCCCTCGGCTACTGGATGGGCCAGAGGCACGCCGGGCGTGGGCTGATGACCGAGGCCGTGCGCGGCATCGCCGTTCACGTCTTCGAAACGATGCGTCTGCATCGTATGGAAGCGGCCTGCCTGCCCTCGAACGAGGCATCGAAGGCCGTGCTGCGCAAGGCCGGCTTTTCCGAGGAAGGCCTGGCCCGGCAGTACCTGAGAATCAACGGGCAGTGGCGCGACCATCTGTTGTTCGCCATGCTCGCCAGCGACCCGCGGCCCAGGGCCTGAGCGCCGCCGCGACGAGATCGGAGACTGACTTGAGCACTGATTTCGAGCCCTCGATGTTCCAGCCGCAAGGCGGGGAGGGACCGCATCTGCCGGC
Source organism: Zavarzinia aquatilis (assembly GCF_003173035.1). Lineage (GTDB taxonomy): Bacteria > Pseudomonadota > Alphaproteobacteria > Zavarziniales > Zavarziniaceae > Zavarzinia > Zavarzinia aquatilis. Next base: position 231,506 of record NZ_QGLE01000007.1, on the reverse strand, counting down.
CTGGGTGATGCCGGCGGCCTATGGCATCCTTGCCGTTATCGGTCTGGTCTCGGCCTATCTGTTCCTGTCGGCGATCTATGGCTTCGGCTGGGCCGGCTTCCTCGTCGTCATCGGCGTTGCGCTGGTCGGTGGGCTGATCGGCGTCGGCCTCAGCTTCATTCCGGTCGGGCCCGCCGATTACCGCCGGACCTTCCGCTGGGTATCCGGCGGTTTCTTTGCCATCGTCGCGCTTTGGGCGATCCACGCCAGCCCCTATGGCGAGGCCAGCGACCGCCGCGCCGCCAGCGCCGCCATCACCGGGGCGGCCTCGGTCAGCGATGCCCATGCAAGGCTGCAGGCCCTCGCCGGCAGCAATCCCTATGCCGCTTACGCGCTCTACGAAATCAAGCGCCGGGCCGAGACGCGGAACGCGATCAAGGCGATCTTCGATCAGGTGCAGGGCGACAATGTTCCCTGGGGGCTCGATTTCGACCCGGCGGACAAGGCGGCCCTTCAGGCCCTGCACAGCCGTCTGCTCGACATCGACGTATTGCTCAGCAGCGTGCCCGATCAGGTCGTCGCCCAGCTTCAGAAGGAGCGGGCGGACCTGAACGCGGCGGCCGAGAAGCTGGATCTGTCCAACCAGTTCCGCGCCGAGATGCAGCAGCCGATGGGCCAGCGCCAGAAGGAGCTGGGGACCTTCTACGTCGCGCTTGCCGTCACCACGCGGAAGGCCGCCGGCACCATCGCCGATATCGCGCTGGCCCTGCAGGCCGGCAAGGCCACCAAGGGCGCCGACGGCAAATTCGCCTATGGCGACGACGCGACCAAGGCAAAGGTCGAGCCCCTGATCGCGCAATTGACCGAGGCGCGCGGCGTCATCGCCAAACTGGCCGAAGCGGCGAAGGCGCTCGACCAGCGGTATGGGGACGGCAGCCAGCAGCGCTGAAGGGAAGGCCGCCGGTCAGGCCCGGCCGGCGGCGCCCGAAAGCTGGGCGACCTCGAAGCCCAGCTTGGCGATGGCCCTTGTCCATTTGGAATCGAGATCGGCGGAAAACAGGATGTCCGGGTCGGCATCGACATGCAGCCAGCCATTGGCCTGGATTTCGGCGTCGAGCTGACCCGGCCCCCAGCCGGCATAGCCGAGGGCAAACAGACAGCGCCGCGGACCCGTTCCCGTGGCGATGGCCTTCAGGATGTCGACGGTCGCGGTCAGCGCGACATGGTCGCCGACATCCATGCTGGTCGCCCGATTATAGTCGTCGGAATGCAGCACGAAGCCGCGCGCGGCTTCGACCGGGCCACCCGACAGCACGCGGATCGGCGCGATTTCGGTCTCCGCCTCGATGCCGAGCTGGGTCAGCAGCTCGGGAAAGCTGATGTGCTCGGCCGGCTTGTTGATGACGAGGCCCATGGCCCCTTCCGGCGAGTGGGCGCACATATAGATGACCGTCCTCTCGAAGCGCGGGTCGCCCATGGTCGGCATGGCCACCAGCAGCTTGCCCTCGAGGCTTTCGGTCGCGGACTCTGTCTTTTGTTTCATGACCAATAGAGTGGAGCCGCCGGGGCGCCGCGGCAAGAGGGCAGGGCCGCGACGACCGGACAAAGGAAACCCCGCCTCCTGAGGGGGAAGCGGGGTCAGTTTGTGCAGGGTTGGCTGCCTCGGGTGCGAGGCAAGGGCAATGTGCCGTGAAAGCGAGGCCGGCGCTGTGTCCGCCGTCACAGTATTTTCTTTTGCGAAAGCCCAGCCGAAGATTGACCTAGCGCGCCTCTCGGTTACCCTTCGGGCCATGTCGACAGGAAGTATGCTTTCCAGGATCAATCTGTTGCAGGGCCTGCCCGAGGCTGCCCTCAACGATCTGGCGCGCGCGGCGCGCTGGCACCGTTTCGACGAAGGGGAAGTGGTCTTCGACCGGCAGAGCGATTGCCGCGGCGTCTATCTCGTCATCGAGGGCGAGGTGGACGTGGTCAATTACTCCAACCAGGGCCGCGAGATCGCTTATGCCCGGGTAAAGGCCGGGGATTTCTTCGGCGAATTGTCGGCCATCGACGGGTTGCCGCGCTCCGCCAACATCGTCGCCCAGACCGAATGCCGGATCGCCGAACTGTCGCGCGACACTTTCGCGGAATTGCTCAAGGGCCAGCCCGAGATCGCTTTCCGGGTGCTGCAGAAGATGGTGCGCATCATCCGCACGGCGGACGAGCGAATCATGGACCTTGCCACCCTCGGCGCGCATCAGCGGGTTTGCATCGAGCTGCTGCGCCTCGCCAAGGCCGATCCGGTGAAACCCGATTCGTGGCTGATCTACCCGATGCCGACCCAGGCGGAGATCGCCGCCCTTGCCTCGACCACGCGCGAGACGGTGGCGCGGGTGATGAGCCAGCTGATCGACGGCGGCTATATCCGCAAGGTGCACAAGACCGTCTATCTGAATTCGCGAGAGAGCCTGGCCGAACTCGCGCAGCGTCTGAATCCGAAGCGCGAGGATGCTCCCGCTCGCTAGGGCGTAGGGCTATCCCCTTACTTTTCGTCTTGATCGTGGTGGCGCGCGGCGCTTGATGACCTGTTGTTAATCCTTTTGGTCTCAACTGAAAGGGTGATTGGCAACACGGCAGGCTGGCGGCGCCATGTCCAGAGTCCCAGGATTTTTCTCTCTGTGCGGATTGGCGCTGGCGGTATTCCTGCTGCGCGCGGCACCGGCCGCGGCCGATCTGACCTTACGCTTTGCGCCCGAGAAGGATTACGGTCCCTTCGTTTATCAGGACGCGTCCGGACAGATCATGGGCCTGTCGGTCGATATCCTGCGCGGTGTCGCCGAAGCCGGCGGCATCGTCCTCGATACGCTGCCCGCGCGCAGCCTGTCCGAGATTCTCGATGCCGTGAAGGCTGGCGAGGTCGACCTCGTTTCGTCGCTGCGGCCCAATCCCGAACGTGGCGCCTTTCTCGATTTCAGTCAGGCCTATGTCGCCGTGCCCGCCATCCTGATCGAGCGGGCGGGGGGGGAGCGCCACACGTTGGACGAAATGGCCGGCCGGCGCGTCGCCGTTGGTAAGGGCTATGCCGTCGAGGCTTTCGTCCGTGACAATTATCCGGCGGTCGAATGGGTGGCGCTGCCGGACGACGGCCAGGGCCTGCAGGCGCTGGCGGACGGTCAGGTCGACGGTGTTGTCGCCGATGCCGCCAGCGTCGCCTTCGTGCGTGCCCGCAAGCGCTTGCCGGCACTGACCAATGGCTCGCCCGTCGGTTTCGACTATGCCCTGAGCTTCGCCTATCCCAAGGGACGGGAGGATATCGGTGCCGCGCTCGACAAAGGACTGCGTGCCCTGACCACCGATCGTCGACATGCCATTCTCGATCGCTGGATCCCGCCGACCGTGGAGCCGGCGGCCGACCAGCGCAAGGCCACGGTGGGCTGGATCGCTGCAGTAGCGGCGGCGTTCGCCGTACTCGTGGCCTTGTTCGCGACGATCAGGCGGATGCGTCATGTTCGCGCGCGTTGATCCCCGCCTTCGCGAAGTGGCGTTTGCGGCGGTGATCGGAATCGCCTGCTTCGTGCTCGCCATCGGCGCCATTCATCTTTCGCGCCAGCCGGGCAGCATCGCGACCTTGTGGTATGCCAATGCGCTGGCCGTCTCCGCCATCGTCTTCAGGCCGCGAAGACGCTGGAGCGCGCCTTTGAGCGGTTTCATGGTCGCCAACATCGCGGCGAATGTCCTGTTCGGCGATCCCCTGGCCCTCAGCGCCATGTTCACGGCCGCCAATATGGCGGAAGTTGTGCTGTCCGGCTGGTTGCTGCAGCGTTGGTGCAAACCGGCGGAGGCGATCGAACATCCGGGCGCCCTGATGAAGGTTCTGCTGCTCGGCAGTTCCCTGCCGGCGGTGGTCGGCGCGACCATCGGCTCCACCATTCTGGCGGCTTATGGGCTGGCACCCTTCGGCACCGTCTGGTTCGCCTGGTTCGTCGGCAGCGCCATCGGCAGCGCGGCCATCCTGCCCATCGCCCTCGCGGTCGGGATCCGGGGTCTGCGCCATGTGTCCGGGGTATTGAGGCAGCCGATGGTGCTCGCCAGCCTGCTGGCGCTGCTGGCCGTCGCGCTCGTGGCGCCGACCCAATTGCCCTATCCCTACGTCTACGTCTCGGTGGCGCTGGTCATCGTCGCCTATATCGGCGGTTTCGAGGCGGCGGCGGTGGGAGGGCTGATCGTGTGCATGACCATCGGGGCCCTGATCGCGCTCGGTATTTTCACCCAGCCACCGGCCGTTTCCCAAATCGGCGAAGTGATGTTCTATCTACCGCTGGTATTCACGCTGGTTCCGCCCATGGCGCTGGCTTCCAGTCTCGAGCTCATCCGGGCCAGCCTTGCCCTCCTGGCCGACAAGACCGAGCGTTTCCGCAGTCTCTACGAACATACGCCCGCCATCATGCATTCGATCGACGCCGATGGCTTCATCGTCAGCGTCAGCGCCGCCTGGCTGCGCCGCTTCGGCTACGAGAAGTCGGACGTTATCGGGCGCCGGTCGACGGATTTTCTCACCCCGGACTCTCGGCGTTTCGCGCTCGAGGAAATCGTGCCCCGCTTCCTGCGCGACGGCTATGTCGAGGATGTGCCGTATCAGATGGTGACGAAGGACGGTCGGTTGATCGACGTCCTGCTGTCGGCGGTATGGGAAACCGACACCCAGGGCAACCGCCTGCGCACCCTCGCGGTGATGGAAGATGTCACCGAAAAACGGTTGCTCGCCGCCGAACTCGCCGCGGAGCAGGAACTGATGGACGCGGCCATGCACGCGATCGGTGACGCCGTTCTCGTGGTCGACGATGGTGGCGTCGTGACCAGTCTCAATCCCGCGGCGGAAAGGCTGCTCGAACGGGATGGTTCGATGATCAAGGGAAAATCGCTGAGCGAAGCCGTTCGCTTGGTCAGCGCGGATGACGACACCACGGTCGTCGATCCGCTTGAAGCCGGCGGGGTGCGTCCGGGCTCGGTCGCGCTGCTGAGCATGGCCGGCAGGCCGGAGCGGGCGGTGAGTCTGCAGGCGTCGCCCATCAGCGCCCGTGATGGCAATCGTCTGGGGTCCGTCGTCGTTCTGCACGACGTGACCGAAGCGCGGCGCATGGCGCAGCGCATGGCGCAACTTGCGCATTACGACAGTGTCACCGGCCTGCCCAACCGTATTCTGTTTCAGGACCGTATTCAGCAGGCCTGCCGGTCGGCCCGGCAGAGCGGCTCATCCTTTGCCGTGATCTTCCTCGACGTCGATCACTTCAAGGGAATCAACGACACGCTGGGCCACGATGCCGGCGACATGGTGTTGAGCGAAGTCGCACTGCGTTTGAGTGACGGGCTGCGCGACAGCGATACGGTCTGCCGTCTCGGGGGCGATGAATTCGTCATGCTCGCCGCGCTCGACAGCGAGGCGGAGGCGGCAGGCCAAGCCGAGCATGTCGCCCGCCGCATCGTCGAGGGGTTCGCCGCGCCGATCAAGGTCGCGGGCAAATCCCTTGATGTCACGGTCAGCATCGGCATGGCGATCTTCTCGCGCGACGGCACCGATCCGGAAACGCTGCTGAAAGCCGCCGATATGGCCATGTATCTGGCGAAGCGCGCGGGCCGTAACGGTTACCGCCGTGCTTCGGACGAAGGGCGCCCGAGGCTGCCCCCCGCGGCCTGAGTCTCAGTCGAGGTAACGCCGCTCCAGATGCCGGCGGAAGGCGGCGGTGCCGAGCGGCAGGCCGGTCGCTTCGGTCAGGATGTCGTCGGTCGTCCGGCTGGAGCCCTTTTCATGGACATTGGGCCGCAGCCAGGCAAGCAAAGGCTTGAAATCGCCTTCCGCGATGCCGGGCAGGATGGCGTCGTCCGCCGCCGTCGCCGCCGCGAAGAGCTGCGCCGCGGCCATGGCGCCCAGCGTATAGGTCGGGAAATAGCCGAAGCTGCCGCCCGGCCAATGGATGTCCTGCATACAGCCGTCGGCATCATCGGGCGGGGTGATGCCCAGCAGCGACTGCATCCCCTCGGCCCAGGCGCCGGGCAGATCGGCGACGCGCAGCTCGTCGGCGATCATTGCCCGTTCCAGCCGGTAGCGCAGGATGACATGGGACGGATAGCAGACCTCGTCGGCATCGACCCGAATGAGGCCCGGGCTGACCCGGTGATAGACCCGGCGGAGGTTGGCCTCGCCGAAGGCCTCGCCGTCGCGGCCGAAGGTCTCGCGGATCAGCGGGGCGAGGAAGCGGATGAACTCGGGCGTGCGGCAGGCCTGCATCTCGAACAGCAGGGACTGGCTTTCGTGCAGGGTCATGCCGCGGGCATTGCCGACCGGCTGGCCGCGCCAGGCGACAGGCAGGCCGCGTTCGTATTGGGCATGGCCGGTTTCATGCACCACGCCCATCAGCGAGCGGGTGAAATCCGAGGTCGCGTAGCGCGTGGTGATGCGCACGTCGTCCGGCACACCGCCGGTGAAGGGGTGATGGCTGACGTCGAGCCGGCCATGATTTCGGTCGAACTGCAGCACGTCGAGGATGCGGTCGGCCAGCCGCCGCTGGTCCTCGACCGCGAAGGGGCCGTCGAGGGCCAGGGCAGGGGGCAGGGCGGCCTGCCGCTCGATCACCCGGCCGCGCAGCTCCGGCAGGAAGTCGCCCAGTTCGGCAAACAGCACGTCGATGGTGGCGGAACGGCCGCCCGGCTCGTATTCGTCGAGCAGGGCGTCATAGGGCGACAGGCCGAAAATGTCCGCCTTGGTCGTCGCCACCTGCCGCACGAGGTCGAGCAGGGCCTGCAGGCGCGGGGCGAGGCTGGCGAAATCATTGGCGGCGCGGGCGGTGCGCCAGGCCAGCTCGGTCTCGTGGGACTGGCGGGCGATGGCTTCGACCAGATCGGGGCCGATGGCGGTCGCGTGGCGCCACTGGCGCCGGGCCTCGGCCAGATTGGCGGCCTGCCACGGCTCCAGCTCGTCGGCGGCCGCCATGTCCATCAGGTCGGCCATTTCGGGCGCGGTCAGCATGTCGTGGGCGATGACCGTCAGGGTGGCGATCTGCTCGCCCCGGGTTTCGGCCCCGCCCGCCGGCATCACGGCGGCGCTGTCCCAATGAAGCACGGCGAGGGCGCCCTGCACGGCCGAAAGACGGCGGAAACGGTCCTCCAGGCGGGCATAGGCGCTCGTCGACATGGGATCAGGCTTTCTCCGGCGGCACCGGCTTGAAGTGATAGAGGAAATAGACCGCGAAGACGCCAACCGCGAGGGCGAACCAGGTGATGGCATATTGCAGGTGGTCGTTGCGCAGGTTGACCACGCTCTGGCCGCCGATGGGCAGGCCGCCGGGGTTCGGCGTCGCATCCGCCTCGACGAAGAGCGGCAGCGCGTCCGGGGCATGGGCCGCCTTGGCCATGGCCGGCAGGTCGCCCCAGAACCAGGTGTTCTTCTCGGGCGAGTTATCGGGCACGAACCAGCCCTGCGGCCAGCCGGGCCGGGCCATGCCGGTCACCGTCACCTCACCCGCGATGAAACTGTCGGGCCGACTGTCGCGGTCGAGAAAATCGGTCGGCACCCAGCCGCGGTTGACGAGAACCGTGGAGCCGTCGGCCCGGACGAGGGGGGTGACGATCTGATAGCCCTGCCGGGCATCGGCGGAATAGGCGACGATGTGCAATTCGTCCGTATGGCGGAACGTGCCGGTCACACTGACGGAGCGGTAGCGCCAGGCCTCGGGGTCGTCGACCTTGGCCGGCAGCACGACCGGCGGCAGCTGGCGATGGGCCTCGAGGGCGTCGATCAGGCCCTGCTTCCAGGCCATGCGCTCCAATTGCCATGCCCCGAGGGCGAGCAGAAGCGCGACGGTGATCGCGGTGACGATGGACGGCCCCAGGGTGGGACGGAAACGGCGCGGCCCCGTGGGAGCCGCAGTCTGGGTGGCCATGGGGGGCCCCTTCTTACCAGCCGAGCTTACGATACTGCTGGTGTATGAGCGCGGTCTTGATCCGGCGCAACATATAGATGGAACCGACCAGGATCAGGGGCAGCCAGATGACCAGATGCAACCAGATCGGCGGCTCGTAATTGACTTCGAGCCAGAGGGCGCCGCCGGTGACGATGGCGCCCAGGATCAGCACGACGAAGACGGCGGGGCCGTCTCCGGTGTCGATGGCGGAATAATCCAGTCCGCAGGAGGAGCATTTCTCACGCAGATTGAGGAGGCCCGTGAACAACGGGCCCTGGCCACAACGCGGGCAACGGGCCTTGGCCAATGTCTGCTCCTCCCGACGGAATCAGCCGTGCGCGACGACGGAGCCTGCGCCCCAGACGTAGATGCTGGCGAACAGGAAAATCCACACCACGTCGACGAAGTGCCAGTACCAGGCCGCCGCCTCGAAGCCGAAGTGGCTGGTCGGGGTGAAGTGGCCGCGATAGGCGCGCACCAGGCAGATCAGCAGGAAGATCGTGCCGATGATGACGTGGAAACCGTGGAAGCCGGTCGCCATGAAGAAGCTGCCGGCATAGAAATTCGCGCCCGCCTCGTTGCCGCCGAAGCTGAAGGCGGCATGGGCGTATTCATAGGCCTGCACGCAGGAGAAGAAGAAGCCGAGGATGACGGTCAGGGTCAGACCCTGGACGACGCCCTTGCGGTTGCCTTCCAGCAGCGCGTGGTGCGCCCAGGTCACGGTGGTGCCCGAGAGCAGCAGGATCACGGTGTTCATGAACGGCAGGTGCCAGGGATCGAAGCTCTCGATACCCTTGGGCGGCCAGACGTGGCCCATGGCCTCGGTCGGGTAGAGGGCGCCATAGAAATAGGCCCAGAACCAGGCGACGAAGAACATCACTTCCGAAGCGATGAACAGGACCATGCCATAACGCAGGCCCAGCTTGATCACCGGGGTGTGTTCCTTCTTGTGCACCGACTCGTCGACCACGTCGCGCCACCAGGCCAGCATGGTGTAGAGCACGCCCGCGAGGCCGACCAGGAACAGGGTCGACTTGGTCGGCATGAAGGACAGGAAGGTCTCGGGGTGCATCCAGTGCACCGCGCCGAGTGCCATCACCAGCGCCGAGAACGAGCCGAGGATGGGCCACGGGCTCGGGCTGAGCAGGTGGTAGTCGTGTTGGGGGGTATCAGCGTGCGCCATGGCGGTTGGTCCCTCGAACGGATCCTCGGTCAATTGGTGGGGGTTGCCGGGGCAGGAGCGGCGGCGGCCTTGGCCTCGTCGTCCTGATCCCGGAAGAACGTGTAGGAAAGCGTGATGGTCTTCACTTCATCGACATTGCGATCTTCCACGACCTCGGGGTCGATGTAGAAGAGCACGGGCATGTCGACTTCCTGCCCCGCCTGCAGCGTCTGCTGCTCGAAGCAGAAGCAGGCGATCTTGGTGAAATAGGGGCCGGTCTTGTCCGGCGTCACATTGAACAGGGCGCGGCCGGTCACCGGGCGATCGGCATGGTTGATCGCCTTGTAGAAGACGACCTTCTGCTCGCCCGCCCGGACCGTGACCGAAGCCTGCTCCGGCTTGAAAGTCCAGGGCAGGTCGCCCGACGTGTTGGCATCGAACTGCACGGTGAACACGCGGTCGGAAACGACGGTGGGCGCGTCGCCTTCGGCGGCGCGCTGGGTCGTTCCGCCATAGCCGGTGACGGCGCAGAACAGATAGTAAAGCGGCACCGAGGCATAGGTCAGCCCGATCATGCCGGCGACGGTCGCCGCCAGCACGAGCGCGGTCCGGCCATGCCGGGGCGGACGATAGTCGGGGTTGGGCGTGTCCCTCATCCGCCGGAAACCTTCACCATGGAGACCAGGAAGATGATGACGACCCAGGCCACCAGGGCGAGGCCGAGGGCGATGTTCCGGCTGCGGCGCCGGCGGTGCATATCGGAGATCGGCATGATGCTCATTCCGTGCTCAGGGCAGATCCGCCAGGCGCCCGACCAGCAGCAGGGCGAACAGCAGGAACAGATAGAGGATGGAATAGCCGAACAGCTGCATCGCCGAGCGGTTGTCGCGCTTTACATAGAGGCGCGCCGACAGGCCGACGAAGACGAGGCCGAGCACGCCCGCGGCAATGCCATAAACCATGCCGGCGAAGCCGAGCAGGGTCGGCGCGAGGCCGAGCGGCGCCAGCAGGACGGCATAGGCGAGGATCTGGCGCCGGGTCGATTCCGGGCCGACGACATTCGGCATCATGGGCACGCCGACGGCGCCGTAATCGGCGGCCTTGACCAGCGAGAGGGCCCAGAAGTGGGGCGGCGTCCAGACGAAGATCAGGGCGCAGAGCGAGAGCGATTCGAGCGAGATCGTGCCGGTGACCGCGGCCCAGCCGATGACCGGGGGCAGGGCGCCCGACAGGCCGCCGATGACGATGTTCTGGGGCGTGCGCCGCTTCAGATACATCGTGTAGACGACGACATAGAAGAAGATCGTGAAGGCGAGCAGCGCCGCCGACAGCACATTGACCAGCAGCCCCATGGTCAGCACTGAAGCGACCGACAGGACGATGCCGAAAGCCTTGGCATCCCCGGCGCCGACGCGGCCGGACGGGATGGGACGGGACAGGGTGCGCGACATGCGGGCGTCGATGTCCGCGTCGTACCACATGTTCAGGGCGCCTGACGCGCCCGCGCCCACCGCGATGCAGAGGAGGGCGGTGAAACCGATGATCGGGTTGAGCGAACCGGGCGCGAGCACCAGTCCGACCAGCCCGGTAAAGACCACGAGCGACATCACCCGCGGCTTGAGCAGCGCGAAGAAATCCGACGCGCGGCCGTCGAGGTCCGCCTCCTGGGAGGCGGACCCCGCGCCTTGCGCGGTGGAGAGACGATGATCGGTGACGATGGTCACGTTGAATGTTCTCCGACCGCTTGTCGTCAGTGGTTGCTGCTGGCCTTGATGACCGGCAGTTCGTTGAACTGGTGGAACGGCGGCGGCGACGACAGCGTCCATTCCAGCGTCTCGGCGCCTTCACCCCACGGGTTGGCGGCGGCGCGCTTGCCCGACAGGAAGGCGTGCAGCACGACGAAGAGGAAGAAGATCACGCTCGCGCCGGCGATATAGGAGCCGTAGGAGGCGATCCGGTTCCAGTCCGCGAAGGCATCCGGATAGTCGGGGATGCGGCGGGGCATACCGGCGAGGCCGAGGAAGTGCATCGGGAAGAACAGCATGTTCACGCCGATGAACATGATCCAGAAGTGAATCTTGCCCAGCGTCTCGGAGTACATGTAGCCCGACATCTTGGGGAACCAGTAATAGAAGCCCGCGAAGATCGAGAACACGGCGCCGAGCGACAGCACGTAGTGGAAGTGCGCCACGACGTAGTAGGTGTTGTGAAGCGCGGTGTCGATGCCGGCGTTGGCCAGCACGACGCCGGTCACGCCGCCGACGGTGAACAGGAAGATGAAGCCGATCGCCCAGACCATCGGCGTGGTGAAGCGGATCGAGCCGCCCCACATCGTCGCGATCCACGAGAAGATCTTGATGCCCGTCGGCACCGCGATGACCATGGTCGCCGCGGTGAAATAGGCGCGGGTGTCGACCGACAGGCCGGTCGTATACATGTGGTGCGCCCACACGATGAAGCCGACCACGCCGATCGCGACCATGGCGTAGGCCATGCCGAGGTAGCCGAACACCGGCTTGCGGCTGAAGGTCGAGATGATGTGGCTGATGATGCCGAAGCCCGGCAGGATCATGATGTAGACTTCGGGGTGACCGAAGAACCAGAACAGGTGCTGGAACAGGATCGGATCGCCGCCGCCGGCCGGATTGAAGAAGGCCGTGCCGAAGTTGCGGTCCGTCAGCAGCATGGTGATGGCGCCGGCCAGCACGGGCAGCGACAGCAGCAGCAGGAAGGCGGTCACGAGCACCGACCAGGCGAACAGCGGCATGCGGTGCAGGGTCATGCCCGGCGCGCGCATGTTGAAGATCGTGGTGATGAAGTTGATCGCGCCGAGGATCGACGACGCACCCGAGAGGTGCAGCGACAGGATCGCGAGATCGACCGCGGGACCGTCATGGGTGACGACGCCGGGGACATTCGACGACAGCGGCGTATAGATCGTCCAGCCGGTGCCGACGCCCGGGTCCGAACCGATGCCCGGCACGAAGACCGAGATCAGCAGCAGGGCGAAGGAGGGCACCATCAGCCAGAACGAGATGTTGTTCATGCGCGGGAAGGCCATGTCCGGCGCGCCGATCATCAGCGGCACGAACCAGTTGCCGAAGCCGCCGATCACCGCCGGCATGATCACGAAGAACACCATGATCAGGCCGTGGCCCGTCACCAGCACGTTGAAGATGTGATGGTTCTGGATCCACTGGGTGCCCGGCTCCTGCAGCTCGAGGCGCATCAGGATCGACATGGCGCCGCCGATCAGACCCGCGATTACCGCGAAGATCAGATAGAGGGTGCCGATATCCTTGTGGTTGGTCGAAAACAGCCAGCGACGCAGCCCGGTCGGATGACCGTGATCGTCGTGGCCGTGGGCCTCGTGGCCGTGCGCGGCAGCATTGCTCGCCATCTGTTACGTCCCTTTCGAGCGATCAGTTCGCGGTGGCCGCGGCCGAGGCCGAGGCGACATTGGTGGTGGTCGACGGAATACCGGCCTGGGCCTTCTGCTGGGCGATCCAGGCGGCATATTCCTCCTTGGAGACGACCTTCACCTCGACCGGCATGAAGCCGTGGTCGGAGCCGCAGATCTGCTGGCACATGCCGTAATAGGTGCCCGTCTTCTCGGCCTTGAACCAGGTCTCGTTGGCGTGGCCGGGGTTGGCGTATTTCTGCACGCCGAAGGCCGGCACGGCCCAGGAATGGATCACGTTGTCCGAGGTGACGATGACGCGGACCACGGTATCGACCGGCACGACCATCGGATTGTCGGTCGAGAGCAGGCGGATCTTGCCGTCGGTCGCTTCTTCCGCGGTGCGCGCGGCGATGCGGGACTCGATCGTCACGTCGCCGGCGTCCGGATAGGAATAGGCCCAGTACCACTGGTAACCCTGCACCTTCACGGTCATTTCCGCATCGGCGGCCTTGTCCGAGAAATAGAGCAGGCGGAACGACGGAATGGCGATCACGACCAGGATCATGATCGGCGCCACGGTCCACAGCACCTCGATCAGCGTGTTGTGCGAGGTCCGCGACGGGTTCGGATTGGCCGACGCCCGGAAACGGAACATCACATAGACGAGCAGGCCCGCCACGAACACGGTGATGGTGATGATGATCACCAGCAGCAGGTCATGGAAGCTGCCGATTTTCTCGGCGACCGGCGTCACCGCCGGTTGCAGATTGAGTTCCCAGCGTTCGGGCTGGGCCGCGAGAGCGACGCCCGGCAGGGCTGCCCCGGTGATCAGGGAAATCAGGCCAGTGGTGGCCCTGTCGAGCTTGTGACCCATGGGTCGATCCAACTCCCGCTTTGATGTCCGGTCCGGGCGCGACATTTCGCCCGGGCCACCCCTCGTTAAATTCCGTGCCGTCCGGCGAAGCCCCGGCCAGACCGAATGCGTACATTCGATTGCGACGGTTCGCCAGCCTCAAGTGCATGACAAACCTATCACCGGCAGGGGGCCCGCGAACAGATGTTGCGTCTGGCGCATTATACCGTCCGAAGCGGCAGCACCATTCGCCGCCCGGTTCTTGCGACGTTATGACGCAAAACACAATTGATCCGCGTCATTTTTTGGTCGAAGTCGGAAATCTGCCCCGGACGGGTGACGAAAGCGGCCCGATCCCCCATATTAGGCGCCTTGCCAAGGAGCCTTTGCGATGTCCGAGTCCGACCGTCTGGTGCCCGATGCCCTGTTTTTCGAGCGCGCGGGTCTCGACCCTGCGCGGGTCGAGCGGCTGGTCGACGATGCGCTCGAAGGGGCGGACGACGGCGAACTCTTCCTCGAATACGCCCAGGCCGAATCATATGCCTTTGACGACGGCCGTCTGAAGGCCGCCAGTTTCGATACCTCGCAGGGTTTCGGCCTGCGCGCCGTCGCGGGCGAGGCGACCGGATTCGCCCATGCCGCCGAATTGTCGGAGGACGCCATCGCCCGGGCCGCGCGCACCGTTCAGGCGGTCGCCCGGGGCAATGGCGGGGTGATGGCCGGGCCACCGCCCGGCACCAACGCCAAGCTCTATGTCGAGGACAATCCGCTGTCGGCCGTGCCCTTCGAGGCGAAGACGACGCTGCTCGCCGAGATCGACGCCTATGCAAGGGCGAAGGATCCGCGCGTGCGTCAGGTTTCCGCCTCGCTGTCCGGTTCCTGGCAGGTGGTCGAGATCGTGCGGGCCTCGGGTCTTCGTGTGCGCGACGTGCGTCCGCTGGTCCGGCTCAATGTCTCGGTCGTCGTGGAGGCCAATGGCAAGCAGGAATCCGGCAGCTATGGCGCCGGGGAACGCGGCTTCTACGAGAAATACATGGACCCTGCCCATTGGCAGGGCGCGGTCGACGAGGCCCTGCGTCAGGCGCTCGTCAATGTCGATGCCATCGCGGCGCCCGCGGGCGAGATGCCGGTGGTGCTTGGCTCCGGCTGGCCGGGCATTCTCCTCCACGAGGCGATCGGCCATGGGCTGGAAGGCGATTTCAACCGCAAGAAGACGTCGGCCTTCTCCGGCCTCATGGGCAAGCAGGTCGCGGCCAAGGGCGTTACCGTGGTCGACGACGGCACCCTGCCGGGGCGGCGCGGCTCGCTCACCGTCGATGACGAGGGCACGCCGACCGGACGCACCACGCTGATCGAGGACGGCATCCTGGTCGGCTATCTGCAGGACCGCCTGAACGCCCGGCTGATGGGCATGAAGCCGACCGGCAACGGCCGGCGCCAGTCCTATGCCCATGCCCCGATGCCGCGCATGACCAACACGATCATGCTGGGCGGCAGCGCCACCAAGGACGACATCGTCTCCTCGGTGAAGGACGGGCTCTATGCCGTCAATTTCGGCGGCGGTCAGGTCGACATCACCTCGGGCAAATTCGTCTTCACCTGCACCGAGGCCTATCTGATCCGGAACGGCAAGGTCGGTCCGGCGGTCAAGGGCGCGACCCTGATCGGCAATGGCCCCGACTGCCTGACCCAGGTCCGTGCCGTCGCCAACGACATGGCACTCGACCCCGGCATTGGCACCTGCGGCAAGTCGGGCCAGGGCGTGCCGGTCGGTGTTGGCCAGCCCACCCTGCTGATCGACGGACTGACCATCGGCGGCACCGGCGCCTAATTCGCGGTGATCGCCCGGCGGATCGGGGCAAGCGGGGCGCTGTCGTCGAACAGCACGGCGCCCCCGTCCGACAGGCGCACGCCCAGGGCGGCGAACAGCGCCGGCAGGTCGGTCGGCGACGGGGCGGCCGCCATTTTCGCGTAAAGCGCGGCCAGGACGCCGGTGCCGGTGGCGCGGTCGCCCTCGGCGACGATTTCCTCCATCGACCAATAGGCGGTGTTGCCGCCGCTGGCCCGGTTGATCGCGGTGAAAGCGTCGCGCAAGGACTGGCGGCCGGCGCTCTGCTGGCGGATGGCGATATCGGCCAGCAGGCAAAAGATCGCGCCGCCCCAATAGGTGCGGCCCCAGGTCGGGGTATGGTCGAGGCCGCGGTCACCCGCCTCGGGCTCGCCCCGGGGCATTCCGGTCAGCGCGTCGCGCCAGACCGACTCGGGCGCGATCTGACTGGCGAGCGCGCGCGCCACCGGCTCGACATAGACCGCGCTGCCTTCCAGCAGCCACAGGAAGCGCTCGTCCATCTGCGGCAGGGCCAGATGCACCATCTCGTGAGTCAGCACCCAGTCGCGGGCGAAGGCCTCGTCGCCTGTATCGCGGCCGACGATGACCCGGATGGCGGAGCCGCCAAAGCCGAAGGTGGTTCCCGTCATCACCCGGTCGCCGCCATCGGCGATGACGAGAAGGCCGACGTCGTCGACCGGAAAGCGCCCGAAATAGGTGGTGACGGCACCCGCCGCCCGCTGCACCCAGGTCAGCACGCGGTCGCGGTCAAGGCCTCGGGCGCCATCGGCGAAGACAACGCGAATGCGGCCGCCGCCGCTCTCGACGACGGCATCGGCCGAACGATCGAGCGCGAGGTAGACCCGGCGGGGATCGTCGAAATCGGCCGCGGCCGCGGGCAGGCCGGCCATGAACAGGCCAAGAAGGGCGCCGGCGAGACGCAAAATCATGACAGAAACCCCCCATTTGATCGGCTGGGCAAATCGCGCTGTCAGGTTAAGTTCGTCGGAGAATCGGACGAAGTTCCGCAAGCGGAGGAAAAACATGAACGGCCTGTCCCCCGAAGCCCGGCGTCTTGCCGGTAACGGCGCGCTTGTCATCGCGGCCGGCCTGATCGCCGGTTTCTGCCTCGGTTTCGTCGCCATTGGCGGCTTCATCCTCGACCCGCTGCCGAGTGCGCGTTTCGATTTCCCGGGCAGCGAGAAGGGCTGGCGGGCGATGCACATCGGCAGCCTTTTGAACGGCGTGATGGCGCTCGCCGTGGCCGGCATCATCGACCGCGCCGTCGCCTCGGCCAAGGCCAAGGCCTGGATCGCGAACGGTCTCATCTTCGCCATCTGGGCGAACACGGTGTTCTATCTGTTCGCCAATTTCGCCGCCAACCGGGGCCTGTCGCCCTGGGACAATGCGGCGGGACCGGGCAATCTGGCTGGGCTGATCGCCTTCACCCCGGCGGCCTTCGGGGCCTTCCTGACCCTCATCCTGATGTTGATGTTCGCGAAGAAAGCCTTCAGCGGGCGCTGACGCCGCCGTCGGCACGCCCGGCCGCCGCCGCTTTGGCCAGAAAGCGCGCGCGGCCGGCAGGGCTCGAATTCCGCAAGGGCGCGCAGACCGTGCGCCGCACCGGACCGATGCCGCAGAATTTCAGCACCGTCTGCGTCATCATGCGGTGCCCCGGCGCGCCATAGACCAGCCAGTTGAACCAGCCCGGCGTGTCCAGCGTGACGATCAGCCGGCCGCTGCGGCCTTTCAGCAGCTTGTCGGGCAAGTTCTGGCGCGCATCCCTATAAGCGAAAGCGAAGCCCGGCAGGAAGCAGCGGTCGAGAAAGCCTTTCAGCAGGGCCGGGACTGAACCCCACCAGATCGGATAGACGAAGACCACATGCTCGGCCGCGAGGATCGCCGCGCGGGCGGCTTCGAGGTCGGGCTCCAGCGCCTGCCGGCTGGCATAGCCATGGCGCAGGATGGGATCGAAATCGAGCTCGCCCAGGCGCAGGACCGAGACCTCGGCCCCGGCGGCCCGCGCGCCGTCGGCGTAAGTGTCGGCGAGGGCGGCGCAGAAACTGTCCGCCGACGGATGGCCGAGGATCACGAGGATGCGTCGGCCGGCCATCGCGGTCAGTAGGCGTATTCGGCGAAGAGTTGCCGGATATCGCCGGCCCAGCGCCCGTTGTAGGCGTCGAGCAGGTCGTCCGCCGGGCTCTTGCCGGTTTCGACCGTCTTCTTCAGGACCTGCAGGAACATGGTCTCGTCGCTGCCCATGCCATTGTCGGCCGCGCGCTTGGCGAGGCCCTTCTCGGCGATGTCGACGACCTTCCGCGCGATGTCGAGGACGGTGCCGCCCCGGAACGGCGCCCGCAGGCCAAGGCGCGGCACGGCGGCGCGCAAAGCCTCGCGTTCTTCCGACGTCCAGTCCTTCACGAGGTCAAGGCAGGCTTCGAGCGCGTCGTCGCAATAGATCAGCCCGACCCAGAGCGCGGGCAGGGCGCACAGCCGCTTCCACGGGCCACCGTCGGCGCCGCGCATCTCGATATAGCGCTTCACCCGCGCTTCCGGGAACAGGGTGGTCAGATGGGCCGACCAGTCGCCCAGATGCGGCTTCTCGCCCGGCAGGGCGGGCAGGCGGCCGTCGAGGAAGTCGCGGAACGACTGGCCCGAGGCGTCGATATATTTGCCGTCGCGGTAGACGAAATACATCGGCACGTCGAGCGCCCAGTCGACATAGTGCTCGAAGCCGAAGCCTTTCTCGAAGGCGAAGGGCAGCAGGCCGGTGCGGTCGGGATCGGTATCCGACCAGATGTGGCCGCGATAGGACTGGAAGCCGTTCGGCTTGCCCTCGGTGAAGGGCGAATTGGCGAAGAGCGCGGTCGCGACCGGCTGCAGCGCGAGGGCGACGCGCAGCTTCGCCACCATGTCGGCCTCGGAGCCGAAATCGAGGTTCACCTGCACCGTCGAGGTGCGCAGCATCATGTCGAGGCCGAGGCTGCCCTTCTTCGGCATATAGGACCGCATGATGTCATAGCGGCCCTTGGGCATCACCGGCACGTCTTCCCGCTTCCAGGTCGGCGCGAAGCCGAGGCCGATGAAGCCAAGGCCGAGTTCCCGCGCGACTTCATGCACCTGTTCGAGGTGAACGCCGACCTCGCCGCAGGTCTGGTGGATGCTTTCCAGCGGGGCACCCGACAACTCGAACTGGCCGCCCGGCTCGAGGCTGATCGAGGCGCCGTTCATCTCGAGCGCGATGATATTCTCGCCCTCGTAAACCGGCGCCCAGCCGAACCGGCGCAGGCCTTCGAGCATGGCGCGGATGCCATTGTCGCCGCCGTAAGGAACGGGTCCGAGATCGTTGAGGCGGAAACCGAATTTCTCGTGCTCGGTGCCGATGCGCCATTCGGATTTCGGCTTGGCGCCGCCGGCCATCCATTCGACAAGCTGGCGCCGGCTTTCGATCGGCTCTCCGGCCGCCTGTACACCCGACATGCGCATTCTCCCGCCCAAGCTGGTCTGGTTGACTAGCCGAAAGCCGATCACCCTGTCCAGCATTGCGGGACGCAGGTCCGACATGCGTTTGCCGGCGTAACTTTCTGCGCGGGGTCAGCCCAGCCGCGCCGCCTCAATGAGGGCGAGGGCGGCGATGGCCGCGGTCTCGGCCCGCAGGATGCGCCGGCCGAGGCCGACCGGCCGGACGAAGGGCAGGCGTTTCAGGAGCACGCGCTCGACGGGGTCGAAGCCGCCCTCGGGCCCGATCAGCACCGCGGCCGGCGATTCGCCAAGCCCCTTCGCCGCCTCCAGAAGGGGCGGCACGTTGCCGTCCTCGTCGCAGAAGAACAGGGGCACGGCCGGATCCCAATCGCCCAGCACCTGGTCGAGCTTGCGGATCTCGGCGATCCCGGGGATGGCGAGGCGGCCGCATTGCTCTGCCGCCTCGATCGCATTGGCGCGCATCCGGGCGCCATTGGCCCGGTCGATCACCGTGCGCCGGGTGATCGCGGGGACGAGGCGGGTGGCGCCCAGCTCGGTCGCCTTCTCGGCCACGAATTCGACCTTGGCGCCCCGGATGGGCGCGAAGACGAGCGTGGTTTCCGCCTCGACAGGCTGGGCCGCCAGCAGGTCGAGCGGGGTCAGGGCACCACCCTTCTTGCCGATGCGGCCGAAGGCGGCGCGCCATTCGCCCTCGCGCCCGTTGAAGGCACAGACCTGGTCGCCGTCATCGAGGCGCAGCACGTTGCCGAGATAATGTGCCTGCCCCTCGTCCAGCGCGACCGGCGCGCCCGCGGCCAGCGGGGCATCGACGAACAGGCGGTAGCGGGGGCGGTCATTCATGCGGCGTCACTCGTTTCTTGAGGCAAGGCGACATTGGGGGTAGCACAGCAGGATGAACATGCCCACCGCCCCGATCGCGACTCCCGAGTTGAAGCCGGCGGATGCCGCGCCCAATTCCTGGGTCGACCGCTGTCCGTCCGGCCTTCGTCCCTATCTTCGCCTCGCCCGGGCGGACCGGCCCATCGGCATCTGGCTCCTCATGTTGCCGTGCTGGTGGTCGACGGCGCTGGCGGCACCGGCCGGCCGGCTGCCGGATGTCGGCCTGCTGATCCTGTTCTTCATCGGCTCGGCGGTGATGCGGGGCGCGGGCTGCACCCTCAACGATATCGCCGACCGGGATATCGACGCGCAGGTGGCGCGGACAAGGGGGCGGCCGCTGCCGTCGGGCGCCGTCGGGGTGAAGGCGGCCTTCGCCTTCCTCGGGCTGCAGGCGCTGGCCGGGCTCGGCGTGCTGCTGACCCTGAATGGCTTCACGATCTGGCTCGGCATCGCCTCGCTGGTGCCAGTCGCGGTCTATCCCTTCATGAAGCGGATCACCTATTGGCCGCAGGCCGTGCTCGGCATCGCCTTCAACTGGGGCGCGCTGGTCGGCTGGTCGGCGGTGCGGGGCGATCTGGGCTGGCCCGCCATCCTGCTCTATCTCGCCGGCATCCTGTGGACCCTCGGCTACGACACGATCTATGCCCATCAGGACAAGGAGGACGATGCCGTCGTCGGCGTGAAGTCGACGGCGCTGCGCCTCGGGGCGAAGACGCGGGGCTTCCTGTGGGCGGTCTATGGCGGCATGGTGGTGCTGGTCGGCATTTCGGGCGCGCTGGTCGGGTTGGGCTGGCCGTTCTGGCTCGGTCTCGCGCTGTGCGCGGCTCATCTGGCCTGGCAGGCGGCGGTGACCGATTTCGACGACGGGGCGGAATGCCTCGCCAAATTCAAGGCCAACGCGCGCATGGGCTTCCTGCTCTTCCTCGCGATCGCGGCCGGGCAATATCTGGCGTGAGGGGGACGGCATGGCCAAGGCATTGACGGTCAGCGAGGCAGGCCTCGCTCAGGCGATCACCGCCCGTCAGCACCATATGACGGCGGACGAGCCGATCCCGGCCGGCGGCACCGACACGGGGCCGGCACCTTACGAAGTGCTGATGGCGGCGCTTGGCGCCTGCTCGTCGGCGACCCTGCGGCTCTATGCCGACCGCAAGGGCTGGACCCTCGGCCGGATCGAGGTGCTTTGCGTCTTCGCCCGGGACGACGCGGGGGTGGAGAGCATCCACCGGACCGCGAAGCTGGGCGCGCCGCTCGGGGAAGAGCAGCGCGCCCGCCTGGCCGAGATCATCGAGAAGACACCGGTCACCAAGACCCTGAAACGCTCGATGACCATCACGACCGAGTTCGTCTGAGCCCCGTCGATCCCTAGACCCGCTTCTCCTTCAGCGACGGCAGGAACACCGTCAGGATGCCGAGGGCGGGCAGGAACGAGCACAGGTGATAGACATACTGGATGCTGGTCGCATCGGCGATCTGGCCAACCACCGCCGCGCCGATCCCGCCGAGGCCGAAGGCGAAGCCGAAGAACAGGCCCGCCACCAGACCGACCCGGCCCGGCATCAATTCCTGGGCATAGACGATGATCGCCGAGAAGGCGGACGACAGGATCAGGCCGATCAGCACGGAGAGCACCGAGGTCCAGAACAGGTCGGCATAGGGCAGGGCCAGCGTGAAGGGCAGCACGCCGAGGATCGAGCCCCAGATGACATACTTCCGGCCGATGCGGTCGCCGATCGGGCCACCGGCGATCGTTCCCACCGCGACGGCGCCAAGGAAGACGAAGAGGCGCAGCTGCGCTTCCTCGACGCTGACGCCGAAACGGTCGATCAGGAAGAAGGTGTAGTAGCTCTGGAAGCTCGACATATAGATGAACTTCGAGAACATCAGGGTGATCAGCACCGCCATGGCGCCAACAACGCGGGCATTGGACAGGGCGATGCCGTTGACCGCCGCGCGCTGGGGCTTGCCCCCCGCGAGGCGGCGCGGGCCATACCAATTGCCGACCCGCCACAGCACGGTCATGCCCAGCAGGGCGACGGCGGCGAACCAGGCGACCGCGCTCTGGCCGTTGGGCAGGATGATGAAGGCGGCGGCCAGCGGCCCCAGCGCCGTGCCGGCATTGCCGCCGACCTGGAACAGCGACTGGGCAAGACCATGCTGCCCGCCCGAGGCGAGGCGGGCGACGCGCGACGATTCCGGGTGGAAGATCGACGAGCCGGAGCCGAGCAGGGCCGCCCCGGCGAGCAGCATCGGATAGCTCCACGCCTGCGAGATGAGGGCGAGGCCGCACAGGGTCAGGCCCATGCCGACCACCAGCGAATAGGGCTTGGGGTGCCTGTCGGTATAGATGCCGACGAAGGGCTGCAGGATCGAGCCGGTGACCTGGAAGGTGAAGGTGACGAGGCCGATCTGCCCGAAGTCGAGGGCGAAATTATCCTTCAGCATCGGATAGATCGCCGGCAGCGTCGCCTGCATCAGGTCGTTCAGCATGTGGCAGAAGCTGATCGCCAGCAGGATGGCGTAGGTGGTGCCTGCGGCCGAGGACGGCGGCCGGCCGGCGGCGGTGATGCTTGTGTCGCTCATCTGTTTTCCCTGGCGGCGCCAGCGCCGCCTCGTTCCGTGTGATCAGAGCTTGATCCTATGGTATTTGTTTTGACCTGCCATCGCAGGCGGGTCGATCATTTTCGTGAGTGGGCCATGGTCCGGAATGTCAGGGCTGCAGAATTCGAAACCGTGCCCAGGGCGGTTGTCGCCGTCGGCAACGATTATTCGGCCGGCTTCGAAGTGGCGCCGCACAAGCATCGGCGGGGCCAGCTGCTTTATGCGACCTGCGGCGTGATGCTGGTCGGCACCGCCGCGGGCACCTGGCTGGTGCCGCCGGACCAGGCGGTATGGATCCCGCCCTGGACCGTGCATTCCATGCGCTCGACCGGCGCGCGGCTCGGCACCCGCAACCTGTTCATCGAGCCGGGCGCCATCGACGGCCTGCCCGAGGATTGCCGCGTGGTGCGGATCACACCGCTGATGCGGGCCCTCGTGCTCGAGGCCGTGGACCTGCCCCTCGAATACGAGGCGGATGGCCGGGGTGGGCTGATCATGAACCTGCTGCTGCACGAACTCCGCAGCCTGCCGGTGCAGCCGATGAACCTGCCCATGCCCGCCTCGGGACTGCTGGCCGACCTGTGCCATGAATTCGCGCTGGCACCCGATCCGCACGCGACCATCGACGACTGGTGCGGCCGCCTCGCCATGAGCCGGCGCAGCTTCACCCGGGCCTTCCGGACGGAAACCGGCCTCAGCTTCGCCCAGTGGCGCCAGCGCGCCTGTCTTTTCGCTGCCATGCCGCGTCTTGGCCGGGGGGAGGCGGTGACCAGCGTCGCGCTCGACCTCGGCTATGACAGTGTCGCCGCCTTCACCACCATGTTCCGCCGCCTGCTGGGCGATGCACCCAGCCGCTATTTCCGTCAGGTCGCGGACGGGCATTGGCCGGCGGCGCAGGCGTGATAGTCTCCGGCCCCCGCCACGGACGACCCCCGCAACGGACCACCGAGCCATGCCCTATAAATCTCTTCGCGACTTCATCGAACGGCTGGAAGCCTCGGGCCGCCTCGTCCGGGTGACCGAGCCGGTCTCGACCGTGCTCGAAATGACCGAGATTCAGACCCGGTTGCTGGCCGAGGGCGGCCCGGCCGTGATCTTCGAGAAGCCGATCCGGGCCGATGGCACGATGTCGCCCTATCCGGTGCTGGTCAATCTGTTCGGCACGGTCGAGCGTGTCGCCTGGGGCATGGACCGCGAGCCGCACGAACTCCGCGAAGTGGGCGAGACCCTGGCCTTCCTGAAGCAGCCGGAGCCGCCGGGCGGTTTCCGCGAGGCCTGGGCCATGCTGCCCCTGGTCAAGACCGTGATGGCGATGAAGCCGAAGACCGTGGGCAGCGCGCCGGTGCATGAGGTCGTGCTGACCGGCGACCAGATCGACCTCGCCGACCTGCCCATCCAGTCCTGCTGGCCGGGGGAGCCGGCGCCGCTGATCACCTGGCCGCTCGTCGTCACCAAGGGCCCCGGCGACGGGCGGGAAGACAGTTTCAACCTCGGCATCTACCGGATGCAGGTGACGGGGCGGAATACCACCCTGATGCGCTGGCTGAAGCATCGGGGCGGGGCGCAGCACTATCGCCGCTGGGCGGCGGAAAAGCGCGAGCCCCTGCCGGCGGCCGTGGTGCTGGGCGCCGATCCGGGCACGATCCTCGCCGCCGTGACGCCGGTGCCCGATACCCTGTCGGAATATCAGTTCGCCGGCCTGCTGCGCGGCCAGAAGGTCGAGCTGGTCGACTGCAAGACCGTGCCGCTGAAGGTGCCGGCGCAAGCGGAAATCGTCCTCGAAGGTTACGTCAGCCTCGATGATTTCGGCGACGAGGGGCCTTACGGCGATCACACCGGTTACTACAATTCGGTGGAACCCTTCCCGGTCTTCACGGTGACGGCGATCACCCGCAGGCGTAACCCGATCTATCTCTCGACCTTCACCGGAAGGCCGCCGGACGAGCCGAGCGTGCTGGGCGAGGCGCTGAACGAAGTGTTCATCCCGCTGCTTGTCCAGCAATTCCCGGAAATCGTCGACTTCTGGCTGCCGCCCGAAGGTTGCAGCTACCGGATCGCCGTCGTCTCGATGAAGAAGGCTTACCCGGGTCACGCCAAGCGCGTGATGATGGGGGTGTGGTCGTTCCTGCGCCAGTTCATGTACACGAAATGGGTGATCGTCGTCGACGACGACATCAACGCCCGCGACTGGAAGGATGTCATGTGGGCGATCTCGACCCGCATGGACCCGGTGCGCGACGTGACCCTGATCGAGGGTACGCCGATCGACTATCTCGACTTCGCCTCGCCGGAATCCGGCCTTGGCGGCAAGGTCGGGCTGGACGCCACCAACAAATGGCCGCCCGAGACCAAGCGCGAATGGGGCACCCAGATCCGCATGGAGCAGAAGGTGATCGACCGCGTCTCGTCGATGTGGGACCGCCTCGGCCTGCCGGGCAGCGGCGCGTCGATCTGGAAGTAGGCGGACCCGGGTCCGGAGGCCGCCAGCCATGCGAACGGGGGCGCCGGCGGTCGCCGAGGGGGCATTGGTCTCCTCCGGCGCGGGCCGCTAGATTGTCGGCCCTTGTCGTGTTGCGTCCGGGCGTTCGGCCGGAGGTCATCTGAGGCGGTCTTCTGTCATGGTCGTCAATACTCGCCGGCTCGCCGTTTCGGCCGCCTTCGGCGCGGCCGGCATCGGCCTCGGGGCCTGGGGCGCCTGTCTGCCCCTGATCAAGCAGGGGCTGGCGCTGTCCGACGGCGAACTCGGCTCCGCTCTCCTGTGTTTCGCGCTCGGGGCGATGCTGGTGATGCCGGTGATCGGGCGGCTTGCGGTCCGCGTGGGCGGCGGGCTGCTGGGCCTTGTGGGCGGCTGCGGTTTCGCCCTCGCGCTGATGGCGACGGCTCAGGCCCCCGGCCTTGCCGTGCTCGCCGCCTGCATCCTGCTGATGGGCCTTTGTTTCGGCGCCCTCGACGTCGCGATGAACCTGCTTGCCGCCGCGGTGGAGCGGGCCGCGCAGGTCCCGATCATGGCCTCGTTCCACGCCGCTTACAGCATTGGCCTGCTCGGCGGGGCGATTCTGTCCGGGGCGCTGTTCGGTGCGGGCTTCGGCGCGGCGGGCACGCTGTTCGTCGCCTGCGCGCTGATCTTCGCCATTTTCGCCATCGCCGGCCTCGCCATGCGGCCCATCGCCATCGTGGGCGAGGGGGGCGGCAGCGGCGCGCCGCGGCGCCAGCTGCTGCGCGATCCGGTGGTGCTGGCCATGGGTGGCCTCGCTTTTCTCGCCTTTTTCGTCGAAGGGGCGATGGCCGATTGGGCGGCGATCTATGTCGTGCAGCAGGTCGGGCTGGACAGCGGCGGCGGCGCGGTCGCCTTCTCGCTCTTCGCCGCGGCGATGGCGGTGGGCCGCATAGGCGGCGGGCGGCTGCAGCGGGCGCTCGGCCCGGTCGCGACCATTGGCCTCAGCGCCATCCTCGCCATCCTTGGCCTTGGCGCCGCCGCCGCCTTTCCCGCGGCTTTCGTCGTCTTGCCGGCCTTCGCGCTGGTCGGCTTTGGCATCGCCAACATCATCCCCGTCGTCTTTTCGGCCGCCGGCCGGCAGGGCGGCGACCGCGCGACCCGGATTTTTCCCGCCGTGGTCGGCATCGGCTATGTCGGGGTCATGGTCGGGCCGCCGGTGATCGGCGCCATCGCGGAACATTTTACCTTGCGCGGCAGCCTGTTCGTGCTCGTGCTGGCGCTGTCCGTGGTGCTGCTGTTCCGGCGCCGCGTGGCGTGATGCCGGCCGTGGCCGCAAATCTGTCGGGAATTTGGTGCCCCAGGTCGGACTCGAACCAACACGCCGTTGCCGGCAACAGATTTTGAGTCTGCCGCGTCTACCATTCCGCCACTGGGGCACAGGGACGGCGCTTCGGGCTGGTAGTGTCCCGAAAGCGAGGCGCGATCATAGCGAGCCGGGCCGGCGGGTCAATCGTCTTGGCGCCCCCTTTTTCGGCTGCTATATGGGGTTGTGGGGTGCCGCCATGAACAGCTTCGGTATTGTATTTGCTGGGTTGAGAAGGCTTGCCGCGCGCGGTCTGGTCGGGCTTGTCGTCGCCCTGCTGCTCGGGGCGGCGCCGCTGCGGGCGGAGCCGGCGCTGTGGCGCCTGACCGACAGCGATTCGACGGTCTATCTGTTCGGCACCATCCATGTCCTTCGTGCCGACACCGACTGGATGAGCCCCCGCATCCGCGAAGCCTTCGAGGGCGCGGATCGCCTGTGGCTGGAAACCGAGACCGGGGCCGGCCTCGGCATGATGATGCCGCTCATGCGCTATGGCATGGACTGGAAAGTCTCGCTCGCCAGCCGTCTCGGGCCCGAGGACACCGCCCGCCTGACGGCCATCGCGGTCAAGGCGGGCATGTCCCCCGCCACCTTCCGTTACATGCGGCCCTGGCTGGTCGCCTTGACGCTCGCCACGGTGCCGATGGCGGACAAGGGGTTCAACAGCACCGAGGGCGCCGACGTGACCTTCGAGCACGAGGCCACGGCGATGAAGAAGCCGATCCACCGGCTGGAGACTGTCAGCCAGCAATTGCGCATCTTCGCCGATCTGCCGCCAGATGAGGAAATGGCCATGCTGCGCGATGCGATCGACGCACTGTCGGCGTCGCAAGATGGCCGGGGCGACAAGGGCGACGAGGGCGCGGGCGACATCGACATCGGCGACATGATCGACGCCTGGATGGCCGGCGATGTCGAGCGTCTGGGCGGTCTTGTCCAGCGAGATGCCATGGCGGGTTCGGCGTCGCTCTACGATGCGCTGTTCACCCGCCGCAACAAGGAATGGGTGCAGCAGATCAAGGCCATCATGGACGGCTCGGGCAGCGATTTCATCGCGGTCGGCGCCGGTCATCTGGCGGGGCCGGACAGTGTCATCGCCGGGCTCGCCGCGCTCGGCATCATCGCGGAAAGACTTTAGCCCGCGGCGCGCGGCTGCTATGACCGGCAGGGTTGGGCGCGCAATTCGAGTGGGAGCACGGACTTGAGCGGATCATCTGCCCCCGCCATCGGCGGGGCACGTCTCGGTGGCCTCGTCGTCGCGGCGGGATCGGCGGCGCTGTTGGGCGGCGCCCTGGGCTTCCAGTATCTGGGCGGGCTTTATCCTTGCGAGCTGTGCATGTGGCAGCGCTGGGCCCATGTCGCGGCGCTGGCGGCGGGTCTGCTCGCCCTGATCTTCCGGGGCGGCCTGGCCCGGGCGGGCTTCGCCCTCGCGGTTCTCGCCCTGCTGGCGGGGGCCGGCATCGCCGTCTTCCATGCCGGGGTGGAGCAGCAATGGTGGCAGGGCCTGACCGCTTGCGGCGGCGCGACCGCCACGGGTTCGGCCGCGGATCTGCTGCAGGCGGTCGAGACGGCGCCCATCGTTCGCTGCGGCGATATCGCCTGGTCGCTCTTTGGCCTGTCGATGGCGGCGTGGAACGCGCTGATGTCCGCCGGGCTCGCCGCGCTCGCCCTGGCGGCGGCGCGGCGGCGCTGACCCTCAGGCTTCCGGTGCCGCGTCCGGCGTTTCCGGCAGCATGAAATGGCCATGGGCGGTGGCGATCGGCCGGGTCGGGTCGTCCTGCCAGGCCTCGACCCGGACGTTGGCGACTCGCCGGCCGTGCTTCGCGACGATGGCGCGGGCGAAGGTGTCGCGTGGCCGGCCGGAGCGCAGATAGTCGATGGTGATGTCGATGGTCTTCGGCATCCCGGGGCCGGCCATGTCGGCCAGCAACTGGGCGATCGCCGTCATTTCGAGAAAGGCGCCGATGGTGCCACCGTGCAGGGCGGGCAGGCGTGGATTGCCGATCAGATGGTCGGCATAGGGCATCCGGGCGACGATCTTGCCGTCGTCGCCGGTGGTCGCGCCGATGCCGAGCAGACGGGCGAAGGGAATCGCCTGCAGCAGGCGCTCCAGCGTGTCGTTGTTCAGGGGCACGAGCGGGGGAAGGGGGGCGCGATCAGGCATTCTGCGCAACCTCGCTGGCGATGCCGCGGTTGATCGGGGCCTTGTTGGCGCCGAGCATGAAGGTGGCGACCGCATGAGCGACCGCCCTGTCCTTGTCGCCATGATGGGCGAGGGCGCGGACGAAGGCGATGCTGCGGGTCGAGCGATAGACCTCGGCGTCGACGATCACCGTCTCGCCCGGGGTCGCGGGCCGCAGATAGTCGATGCGCAGGTCCAGCGTCGCGATGCTGATCATCTTGGTCAGCGAACAGATGACGGCGGTGCCGCAGGCGGCGTCGATCAGGGCGGTGATCATGCCACCGTGCAGGATGCCGCTGCGCGGATCGCCCACCAAATCCTCGCGCCAGGGCAGGGTCAGGGTGGCGCGGGCCGGACCCACGCCCGCCACGCTCATGCCGGTCGCCATGGAAAACGGGATCGCGCTGAGCAGAACCTGCAGGTTGTCGCCGATCAATTCGCCGATCAGCTTGGGCGTATCGTCACTCATCGCCTTTGTCCTGCCTCTGCCCGGCGTCCTTGCCGCCCTTTTCCCCACTCCGCCCCATGATGCGGTCGAGCAGCATCGCGAGTTTCTCGATGTCGCGGTCCCGGATGTTGATGTCCGATTGCGGGAAGGGAATCTCGATGTCGCGTTCGCGGAAAATGCGCTCGACAGCGAACATCAGCTCGGTACGCACGGCAAGGCTTTCCTCGACATTGGCGACGAAGCAGCGCAGTTCGAAATCGAGCGTGCTCGCGCCGAAATTCTGGAACAGCACCCGGGGCTTGGGGAAGGACAGCACCGCCTTGTGGGCGGCCGCGACCTCGAACAGGACTTTTTCCACCATGGCGGGGTCGGTGCCATAGGCGACGCCGACCGGAATGTCGACCCGGCCCATCTTGTTGTGCAGCGTGTAATTGACGATCGACTGCGAGATCAATTCGCCATTGGGCACGATCACGGTCGCCCGCTTGAAGGTCTCGATCTCGGTCGCGCGCACGTTGATGCGCTTCACGACCCCCTCGTTGCCGCCGATGATCACCCAGTCGCCCACTTTGACCGGCCGCTCCACGAGGACGATCAGGCCCGAGATGAAGTTGTTCACGATGTTCTGCAGGCCAAAACCGATACCGACCGAGAGGGCGCCGGCGATGATCGCGATGTTGGAGAAGTCGATGCCGGCGACCGAAACCGCGATCAGGATGCCGATGGTGGTGCCGACATAGCCCGCCGCCGACTTGATCGAATTCTGCACCCCGGTATCGAGCCTCGTCTGCGGCAGCAGCCGGCGCTCGAGCAGGCCCTGCACCATGCGCGTCAGACGCAGCGCGACGATGAAGATGACGATGGCGAGCAGGATATCGGTGAAGGAAATGGTGAAATTGCCGATATGGACGCCGGAAATGCCGGTCTCGAAGAAGGCGGCGATATCGTCCCGGGGCACGCCCGCGCTCGGCAGGAACAGGGTGAACAGCGCGCCCGCGAGGACGACGTTGAAGAAGCCCGTGATCCAGAAATGGGCAATGCCGCCGCCTTCGTCGGAAAAGCCGAGCGCGGCCCTGACCTTGCGCAGCGAGCCGCCCTGCGCGTTCAGCATCGCCGCCGTCAGTTCGCCGACAATGGTCGAAAGCGCGGAGAACAGGCCGAACAGCAGGCCCGCCAGGATGATGTTGCGGGCGATATAGTCCGACAGATTATAATAGCCGGCGGCCGCGGTCACCGGAATGGCGAGCACGAGCAGGCGCAGCAGTCGCCGCGCGGTCGCGTATTTCCGCGGATCGACCACTTCGCCGCCCGTCGCCTCGATCGAGATCGACGCTTCGCTGCGGCGCCAGGCCCGGTCGCCCAGCATGGGCCACAGGCCGAAGGCGAGGGTGCCGTTCATGAAGACATTGACGATGGTGCGGAAGGCATCGCCCGCGCCGCCCAGATGAAAGCCGATCCAGATGAAGCTGTTGAGGCCGAGAATGACGGCGAGGAATTTCAGCCGTGCGTCCAGCGTGTCGGCGCTTTCCTCCGACAGGCGGGCGACGCGCCATTGCGGCAGATGCGGCTGCAGCGCGACATGCGAGAAGCCGGCGATGACGAAATAGAGCGACAGGCCGACGGCGAGGCCGCGCGCCAGCTCTTCGATCCCGCCGAAGAGCAGGCCATGAACTTCGAGCGAGCCATAGATGGAGGCGATGGCCAGAACCGGGATGGCGCAGGAGGCAAGGCCCGCCGCCGTCGCCGCCAGCACGCGGCGGCCGTAGGGCGGCGCTTCCTGGTCGATGCGCGGGCCACCCTTGCGCAGCAGCCAGCGCCGGATCGGCCAGCCCATCACGGTGGCGAAGGCGATGACGAGGACGACGGTCGGCCAGGCGGCGGCGACCTTATCGGGCGTGCCCTCGCTTTCCCACCATTGGCGCGGGGTATCGGCGATGGCGGCGAGCGCCTCCATGGTCTGGGGCAGGCCTTCGCGCCACAGGTCGAGCGAGAAGGGCGAGGTTTCCCGCGCCAGGATGCGGGCGGCGAGACGCTGGCGCGCGGTCTCGACGACGATGCCGAGCACGGATTCGGCCCTGGTGGCGATCACCTGCGCGCGCTTGGCCCTGCCGTCGAGATCGGCGATCTCGCCGTTCAGGCTGGCCCGCTGGCGGGCCACCTCGGGCGCTTCCTTGGCGGTGTCGTCGGCCGGCGGCGGGCCGAGGGCGTCGAGCAGCTGGCGCTTGTCGGCGAGGGCGGCATTGGCGAGATCGGCGAGGGCCTTGGCCGCGGTCACGGTCGCGTCGACCTCGCGGCGCAATTCGGTCAGATCCTGGTCGGACAGGTCGCCGGAGCCGATCTGCTTCTCGATATCGTCGAGCTGGCCGCTCCAGGTCGCGATCTGGCTGGTGACCTGACGGCCGTCGGTCGGCATGGGGGCGCCGGCCAGCGGCTTGTCGGCGCTGTCCTGGGCGCGGAGCGGCGCGGTGCCGGCGAGGGCCGCCAGCAGCGCGAACACGAGGAGGATGGCGCGGGACGTCGGACGGAACATCGGACGGGACATGGACGACTTTCGGCGGATCTCGGGCGCGACACTAGCGAGGCGGGGCCGGGGCGACAAGCGATGGCTGATTTGCACGTTTTGCTGGCCTTCGGAATGCGCTATCGGAAGCAAGGCCGAACAGCGCGAAAGACGCGGCACGGCGAGAGAAGGAGAGGAAACATGGGCGAAACCACGGCTCAATTCGGGCGCATCAGTGTCGAGCGGCGGGAAGGCGTGCTGCTGATCGGTCTCGACCGGCCGGAGAAGCGCAACGGCCTGACACCGGAAATGTTCGTCGCGCTGAACGAGGCCTATACGCTGCTGGAGGACGACGACGACCTTCTCGTCGGCATCCTCCATGCCCATGGCGAGCATTTCACCGGCGGCATCGACCTGCCGCGCTTCGCCGCGGCCATGGCGAAAGGCGGTGACCTGCCCCATGCCCCGGACAAGGTCGATGCCTTTGCCCTGCGCGGCCGGCCGCGCAGCAAGCCGGTGATCGCCGCGGTGAAGGGCATCTGCTTCACCGCCGGCATCGAGTTGATGCTGGCGGCCGATATCGTCGTCGCCGGCAGCGACTGCCGCTTCGCCCAGATCGAGCCGAAGCGCGGCATCATGGCGACGGGCGGCGCCACCTTCCGCTTCGTCGAGCGGGCGGGCTGGGGCAATGCCATGCGCTGGCTGTTGACCGGCAGCGAATTCGGCGCCGAGGAGGCGCGCCGCATCGGTTTCGTCCAGGAGATCGTGCCCGCGGCCGAAGTCCTGGACCGCGCGCTGGCCATCGCGGGGGAAATCACCGACAAGGCGCCGCTCGCGGTTCGCGCCACGAGGGGCAGCGCCCTGACCTATGCGACGGAAGGTCAGGCGGCAGCCATCGCCGCCTTCGGCGCCGTGCAGCAACGCCTCGCCACCAGTGCCGATGCCCGCGAAGGCGTGCAGTCCTTCATCGAAAAGCGACCGCCCCGTTTCACCGGCAGGTGAGGCGGGAGCGTATCCGTTTGACGGCAGCGTCATTTTCGGGAACATGATGCCGGGCCGAAGGGCTGGGCTTCGCCGTCGCGGGCGGGGCAGGTATCATTTTTCGCGACAAGCTGCCCGGCAAACGGGCCAAGGGCGCCGGCAAAGGGGCCGTGGGGGTTGAAGTGTTGATTGCGCGTAGCGCCGGGGGTGCGATGAGGGGACTGGAACTCGACGAGGACGATCTGGGGGACGAGGGCGAGGATGCGCTGTTGGCCGGCAAGAGGGCCGCGACCAAGGCGCTGAACCGTTCGCAGATCCTGGCCGCCGCGCGCGAGGTCTTCGCCGAACTCGGCTATGAGGGGACGACGGTGCGCGACATCATCCGTCGTACCTCGCTCGCGTCCGGCACCTTCTACAATTATTTCCCGACCAAGGAAGCGGTGTTCCGCGCCGTGGTCGAGGACAGCGCCCGCCGGGTCCGCCAGCGCCTGCGCGCCGACCGCCGTTCGGCCCAGAGTTTCGAGGCCTTCTGCTACGGCGCCTTCACCACCTATTTCCGCTATGTCGTCGACGACCGGCCGACCTACGACCTGATCCGGCGCAACGTGGCCGCCATCGCGACCGTGTTCGAGAGCCCGGAGCTGGCCGAGGGCCGCGACGAACTGCGCGAGGATCTGGCGGAAGCGGTCGAGCGCGGCCTGCTGCCGCCGGGTACCGACGTCGACCTGCTGACCCTGACCGTGCATGGCATCGCCGTGAACCTCGCGGCGCGGCTGATCGAAAGCGGCGGCAGCGATGTCGCTCACACCGCCCGTTTCGCCACCGATCTGCTGGTCGGCGGCGCGGCGCGCACGGTCGACCGCGGCTGACCGATCGCGGATCGAAACCAGAGACAACAGAGGGGACCGGGACGTGGGTATCCGCCGCTTTATCGAAAAACTGCTGGTCACGCTGCTGGTGCGGCTGCCCCGGCGCTGGCTGTTGTGGCTGTCGGGGAGCCAGCCGCGCCAGCTCGAGGGCAAGACCCTCGACGCGCAGGTGCAATTCCTGATGGCCCTCGCCGCCAAGCGGCCGACCATCGACAAGCTGCCGCTTGATGCCGGGCGGCAGATGTATCGCGACATGACCTACAGCTTCGGCGGTCGCAAGCGCCAGATGTCGCGGGTCGAGGAGCGCCGGGCCCCCGGGCCGGCGGGCGACGTGCCCATGCGCCTCTATGTCCCTGAAGGCCTGCCGGCCGGTCCGGCGCCCATGCTGGTCTTCTTCCACGGCGGCGGTTTCGTCATTGGCGATATTCCGTCCTATGACCTGACCTGCCGCTACATCGCCGATGTCGCGCGCTGCCAGGTGCTGTCGGTCGAATACCGGCTGGGGCCGGAACATGTCTATCCGGCGGCGATCGACGATTGCGTCGCCGCGTGGCGCCACATCAGCGGGAATCCGGCCGATTTCGGCGCCGATCCGGCGCGGATTGGCGTCGCGGGCGACAGCGCGGGGGGCCACCTCTCGGCGGTCGTCTGCCAGCAGGCCAAATGGTATGGCCTGCCGCTGCCCTGCCATCAGGTGCTGATCTATCCGGTGGTCGACATCTCGCGCGAGCGGCCGTCGCACCAGACCTATGGCGAGGGCTTCCTGCTGACCCGGGACCTGATGCACTGGTTCATGGCCAAATTCCTGCCCGACTGGGTGGACCGCACCGATCCCCGGGTCTCGCCGCTGCTGTGGCAGGACAAGTCCGGCCTGCCGCCGGCGACCGTGGTTGTCGCCGGCTTCGATCCGCTGCAGGACGAGGGCCGGGACTATGCCGAAGCCCTGAAGGCGGCGGGCGTTCCCGTCACGCTTCTGTCCTGCGACAGTCTGATCCACGGTTTCATCTCGATGCCGGGCGTGGTCGAGGCGGCGGACAAGGCCCTGCAGGACATCTGCGCCGAGACCCGCAAGGGCCTCGCCGCGTAAAATCAGCGCCGGCCGTTACTGGCCGGCGCCAAATGTCCAGCCCACGGCGACGCCGACCGCGACTTCCGACAGGTCGACGTCGGCGTTGCCCCCGGCGAAGGCGGGCGGGATCGAATTCTCGCCCTCGAGGGTGACCTTGGGGGCGTAGAAGCCGAAGGCACTGATCTCGAGGCCGCCGTCGCTGTTCCAGGTCGCGCCCAGGGTGAAATGGTGCCGGACGACGCCGGGCGCCAGGATGTTGAAGAAGGTCTGGTCTTCAGGGATGGGCTGGGTGACATAGGCCCAGCCGCCGCGGACCTGCCAGTTCGGGTTCAGCCGGTAATTGGCGCCCAGGCGGAAGACGGTGACATCGTCCCAGCCAAAGCCGGGGCCGTTGTCGGCGCCGAGCGGCACGCCCGCGAACAGGCTGTTCACCGGATTGCCCACCGCCCCGACATCGGAATATTCGATCCGCTGGACCTCACCCGTGACGTCGAGGCCATAGGGCGCCTTCAGCGTGAAGCCGATGCCGTAGTTGGCCGGCAGGTCGAAATCGCCCTGATCGGCGAAGAGGCCGGCATATTTGTCGAATTCCTGCATCCAGGTCTTCGACTGATAGACCGCGCCGATGGTCAGCCAGGGCGTGATCTCGCCCAGATAACCGATCTTCACCCCGGCGCCGAACGAATGGTCGGTGCCCTGGTCCGAGACATGGGCCGGGTCCTGCGAGTAGCCGGCGAAGAGGCCGATGCCCTTCGCCTCGAAACGCTGATAGGCGATGTTCAGCGACACGCCCACGGAATGGCCGGGCACGGGCTGCCAGGCGATGCTGGGGGCAAGAATGGCCTGCTCCAGATTGACCCCGGCCGATCCGGTGGCGCCGAAGCGGCCGAAGGGATTGCGGCCATAATCCGTGTTCATGCCGCCGTTGCCGTAAAGCGCGATGCCGGCGGCCAGCGTGTCGCTCAGCCGGCGGACATAGCCCGCCTCCGGGATCAGGAAATTCTCGGTATCGTTGCCATCGAAGCTCTCGTCCGGGCCGGCGAAATTGCCCGAGAAGGCGGCATTACGGTCCGGCCGGAACAATTCGATGCCGATATCGGCCCGATTGCCGAGGCTGAAGGCCGAGGCGGGATTGGCGCCGATCGCCACGCTGTCCTTGGGGTAGGCGATGGCGGCACCGCCGGCACCCTTGGCCTGGATGCCGATGCCATGGTCGAAGTAACCGACGGTGGCGCTCGCGGGGGTGGCGGCCCCGATGGCCGCGGCGGCGAAGCCGGATGCCGCGATGCGGCGGGTCAGCGGGGAGGGGCGAAACATGGTGAAACTCCGACGAGAAACAAGGATGACGCCCGTCACGCAGGCGCGGACATCACGGCGTCGAAGCTGGCCAGGCAGGGATGGCCTGTAATGTCGTGTGTTTAATAGAGTGATACATAATTTATCAGTCAATAAAAATATAATAACTGGAGTATAGTGTTATATATATGCGCCGAAAATGCCTCACCGCTGTGGCGAGGTCTTATTGCGGCAGGAGTTCGGACGTGTAGCCGGCGGCGTAATAGGTGGCGAGGCCGATCCACTCTCGCAGCGCGCGGGTGGATTGCACCAGGGTCTGGCCGAAGTTCAGCGGCTGCCAGGGGCTGTCGGGGCCGAAGGTGACCGGGTCGACGGGCCAGGGCAGCACGGTCCAGCCGCCGAGGCGGAAGATGCCGACGGCGCGCGGCATATGCATGGCGCCGGTCACCAGTACCCAGGGTTTCTGTGCGTAATCGGCGCCGGCCAGCTTGCGCGCCTCGATCTCGTTTTCGCGGGTATTGCGCGAATTGGGGTCGAAGCGAATGCGCGAGACATCGAAGCCCATGCCGGTCAGGAGTTCGGCGACGAAGGGCGCCTCGGTCTTCTCGACGCTGCCGAGGCCGCCATAGCCACCGGCGAAGATGATCGGCGCCTGCGGGTAGCGGTGGGCGAGGGTGACGAGGGCGGTGATGCGGTCGGGATCGTCGGCGACGATCGGCATGTTCCAGGCAACGGAACGATCGGTGTCGAGCGAGCCGCCGAGCACCACGATGCCGCCGATTTCCGCCGGCAACTCCGTATGGGGCGGGAAGCGGGTCTCGAGAGCGAGGGCGGCATAGGGGCCGGCGGGCGTCGCGGCGGCGAGCAGCAGCACAGCGCCCGCGCTCCACAAGGCCGCCGCCGCGAGCCGGCGCCAGCGCAGAAGCCGGGTGACGAGGGCGATCGCCGCCAGCAGGCAGGCGAGGTTGAGCGGCGCGGCGAGAAGCCAGAACACTTTGGCGAGGATAAAGAACATGGGATCAGGCCTTGCGGAAGACGAGGGCGGCGGTCCAGCCGATGCCGACCGCGATGGCGATGGCGGCGAGACCGTAGAGCGCGGGGTAATTCATGGCCGATTTGTAGATCCAGCGCTCCAGCCCGGTCTTGTCGACGAAGAGCGCGGAGGAATTGGCGCCGACCAGGTCGCCATCGCTGAACAGATAGATTTCGGCCTTGTAGCTGCCGACGGGGACATTGGACGGGAACTGGAATTCCGCCCGGAACAGGTTGGGGCCGACGAAGGTGACCGGCGACATGGGGCTGGCATAAAGCCCCTGACCGAGTTTCAGGCGCCGGATGGCGGCACGGAAGTCCGGGGTCTCGGGCTTTTCCTCCTCGGCGCCATTCGCGCTGCGCTCGCGCAGTTTCAGGTCGTCGAGGCCGATCTGATGCCGCGCGAAGTCCGCCCCGGCGTCGATCTCGGCCAAGGGCCTCGTCGCGGCGACGGCATAGAAGGCGGGGACCCCCTCGAAGGCGAGGGCTTCGTTGTTCACCCAGATGCCGAAGACCCGCTCCTTCTTGCGCACGCGGATCGACTGGTCGGGCCCGCGCAGCACGACGACGACATCGCGCTTGCCCGGGCCGTCCGGCACCACCGCGCCAAAGACGAGGATGGACGAGCCGGTAAAGCTCGAGGTGATGGCGATCAGGCGCTGGGACAGGTCGGTCATCAGGCTGTCCGCCCGCGCGGCGGCGGGCGCCAGCAACAGGGCGCAGAACAGCAGAGCGGCGCGGCGCGTCAAGGCCGGCCCCCGATCAGGCTGAGGGAGTAGAGTTCGGCGGGTGCCGCCAGGAGGTCGGCGGCGAGGCGGATGCCGACCGCGAGCACGAGAAGGCTGAGGAGGACGCGCAGCTGCTCGCCCTTCAGACGGACCGAGACTCTGGTGCCGAACTGCGCCCCGACGACCGAGCCGACCAGCAGGATCATGGCCAGCAAGATGTCGACCGACTGATTGGCCCAGGCCTGCAGGAAGGTGACGGAAGAGGTCACGAAGATGACCTGGAACAGCGAGGTGCCGATGACGACCTGCGTCGGCATCCCGAGGATATAGATCATCGCCGGCACCAGGATGAAGCCGCCGCCCACGCCCATGATCGCCGACAGGATGCCGATCAGGAAGCCCACGCTCATGGGCACGAGGGCGCTGATATAGAGCCGCGACTTGCGGAAACGCAGCTTCAGCGGCAACCCGTGCAGCCAGCTGTGCTGGTGCAGCTTGCGCCGCCGCGCGGTGCCCCGGCGCTGCTTCCACAACGCGCCCGCGCTTTCGATGAACATCAGGCTGCCGATGGTGCCGAGAAAGATCACATAGGATATGGCGACGACGACATCGACCGTGCCGGCCTTGCGCAGGGCGGCGAAGGCCCAGGAGCCGAGGCCGGAGCCGATGAGGCCGCCCGCGGTCAGCACGAGCCCCATGGGCACGTCGACCGTGCCGCGCCGCCAATGGGCGATCACGCCCGAGACCGAGGTGGCGACGACCTGCTGCGCGCCGGTGCCGACGGCGACCGGTGCCGGCACGCCGATGAAGATCAGCAGGGGCGTGATCAGGAAGCCGCCGCCGACGCCGAACAGGCCCGACAGGAAACCGACCGCACCGCCGAGACCGAGGAGCAGGAAAACGTCGACCGACAACTCGGCAATAGGCAGGTAGATCTGCATTCCTGGACTCGGGGCCATCTGAGCATCGCGGTCCGCCGGATTATGCGGGCGCGCGCAGCGGGTGGCCAGCGCGATCGCCACGCCGCCGGGTGTTCGGTACGGCTTCCTGAAATTTGCGCTTGGATTTGGCGCGGGAACACCGTCCAATGAATTGCCTGTCTGTTGGGCAGGCGAGTTTTGTTGCCTTTGTTTTGCTCACCCGACGGTCGTGTCCAGCCTGGAGAGGGGTTTCCGGGGCGGGGTCGCGCGAAAGCCGGGCTTTCGGCTCCGCGGGCGCGGCCGGGGTTAACTGGGGGTATCCATGCGCAAGTCGATCCTGCGCGGCCTCGCGGTCGCGGTTCTGCCCTTTGCCGCCGCTCCATCGGCGTTGGCCGACGAATTCGGCGCGTTTTCCCTGACCACGCTGGAGACGTTGACGACGACTTACGCCGGCCGTCACACCGGCACTGCCGCCTTCGAGGGCGCGGCGGACTGGATGGTCGGCCGCTTTGAGGCTTCGGGTCTTTCCGTCACGCGCCAGTCCTTCACCACGCGGCGCGGCCTGACCTCGCAGAATGTGATCACCAGCATCGCGGGCACCGGCAGCGACTTCATCCTCGTCGGGGCGCATTTCGATTCGGCGCCGCAGCGCGCGGGCTATACCGGACCCGCGCTGCAGGGGGTGGACGACAATGGCTCGGGCGCCTCGGTGCTGACCGAACTGGCCGCCCATATGTCCGGCCTGTCGCTGGAAACCGGCCTCGTCTTCAACGCCTTCGGCGCCGAGGAGACGGGCCTTGAAGGCTCGCAGGCGTATCGCGATTCGCTGACGCCGGAGGAATTGGCCAACCTGAAGGGCATGATCAATATCGACAGCCTGATCACCGGCGACTTCATGTATGCCCATGCCGGTTACAACTACCTCGCCAATCCGGCGCTGAAGTCCTACTGGACGCGCATCCACGCCATCGCCGATGAACTGGGCATCGACCTGCGCAGCAATCCCGGACTCAATCCGGACTATCCGGTCGACACCGGCTGCTGTTCCGACGCCGCCGTGTTCGAGGATCTCGACATTCCGGTGCTCTGGCTCGAATCGACCAATTGGGACATCGGCGATCTCGACGGTTACGAACAGACCACCAACCCGGCGATCCCGGGGGGCGCGACCTGGCACAATCCCGCCCTCGACAATTGGGAGGTACTGACCGCCGCCTTCGGCGAAGATCGCATCCCCGACCGGCTGGAGGCCTATTCCCTGCTGCTGACCCGGCTGCTGGTCGAATTGACCGGGGCCGATCTTCTCGCCTCCGCCTCGTCCGGCGGCTCCACCGCCTATCTGTCGGCGGATCACGTCGTCCGCTATGGCGATGCCTTCGACGCCGCGGTCGACCGGCTGTCCCTGTCGATCCTCGATCATCCGCGCGATGTCGGCGCCTTCACCCTGTCGGTCGGCATCGAAGGGGGGCTGGCGCCGTCCGGCGGTTTCGATGACCGCCTGGATATCGACGGCGCCGCCTCGGGCCGCGCCCTCGTCCATGGAGATTATCAGGTCGGGCCGCTGTTCAATCTGGCCGCCGATCTTCAGGTCGCGCGCAATCGCGACGACGGTGGAGCGGGAGGCAGCCTGTCGTCGACCTCGGTCACCGGCGGTGTCAGCGCGCTCTATGGCTCCGGCATCTCGCCCTGGGCGCTCGCCGCGCTGTCCGCGGCCTATGGCGACCTGTCGGGCACGCGCGCCTTCCACATGACTTCGGGCCTCGGCGCGACCCTGCTCGACCAACGTTTCGCCTATGACACCGATGCCGTGAGCTATGGCGCCCGGCTGCAGGGTGGGCATGACTTCGATCTGGGCGGTTTCGCCCTCGGCCCCGTGGTCGGCCTCGACTATGCCCACTACCGGGTCGGCGGCTATGCGGAGGACCAGAGCCTGCGCACCGCCCTGGCCTTCGAGGCGATGGACTTCGATTCGGCCGAGGCGACGGCGGGTGTCCGCCTGCGCGGCACCGTCGCGCTCGGCGGCGGTCTCGCCCTGTCGCCCTACGGCTCGCTGCTCTATGTCCAGGAACTGGCCGACGGCCGGCCGGAGGATGTGGTCGTGCGCGCCGCGGGCGACGGTGTCGCGCGCAAGGTGACATTCGCCGATGCGGATGATTCCTATGGCCGGGCGCGGCTCGGCGCTTCCCTTGGCCTTGGCGAGGGGGTGGGCACCTATGTCGAGATCGGCACCCGCATCGGCCATGACGATGGCGCCCAGACCGGGGTCACGGCGGGTCTCGGCCTGACCTTCTGATGGCAAAGGGGCAGGGGCGCGGCCATCGGTCCGCCCCTGCCTCGGCTTTCGCTCAGTCGATCACCCCGGCCGCGCGCAGGTGGCGGGGCAGCCGACCGGTCAGCCACAGGAAGAACATCCGGTAATCGGAAACCAGCGACCATAAGGGATAGGTGAAGGTCGCCGGCCGGTTCTTCTCGATGCCGAAATGGCTGAGCCAGGCGAAGAAATAGCCGGCCAGCGGCATCCCCAGCAGCCACCAGAAATTACCCGTCGCGATGGCCCCGGCGAGGAAGCCGAAGGTCAGGCCCGTGCCCACATAGTGAAAGCCGCGGGTCGCCGGCTTCGCATGTTCCTGCAGGTAGTAGGGAAAGAAATCGTCGTAGCGCTCGATCCGCGCCGGCCGGTTGCCCGCCATGCCCCAGTTCCTCCGTTTTTGCATGGCCCGCCCGCGAGGGCGCGGCCCACTTCCGCCATGTTTCGCCCGTGTGATCACATTCGCAATAGTCGTTCAATCCTGGTGTGCGGTGCAGCATAATCTTTCGTCCCTGACAAATTACCAGTTGACGTTAACGTCAACGTCACCTATGAATGCGCCACGTTCGGAGGAGACGATCGAATGAAGGCAGGGGCTGAACCCGCGGGATCGAAGACCTATTCGATCACCCAGCTGTCGGAAGAATTCAGCATCACGCCCCGCGCCATCCGCTTCTACGAGGACCGGGGGCTGCTGCACCCCCGCCGGGACGGCCAGACCCGGATCTATTCCCAGCGCGACTGGGTGCGCCTGCTGCTGATCCTGCGCGGCAAGCGGGTCGGCTTCTCGCTCGCCGAACTGCGCGAGATCCTCGACCTCTACGACCTCGGCGACGGCCAGACCGAACAGATCCGCCGCACGCTGGAAACCGCGCGGGCGAAGATGGTCAGCCTGGAGCGTCAGCGGCAGGACATCGACCAGACCATTTCCGAGCTGAAGACCGCCTGCGGCCATTTCGAGAACCTGCTGGTCGAGCGCGGCATCGACCCCCATATGCCGTTGCCGGCCCAGCGTCGGCGCCGGGCGGGGGCGGCCTGACCATGGCCGGTTTCCGGCCGCGATATCCCGGCGCCCGGCGGTCTCGCCATTCGCGCCGACAATCTTCGGATGGCCGCATGATCGGCTATTCCGTCAACCTGGCGACGTTCCGCGACGGCACGCCCAAAATACTGACAAAAATGTCTGCAAAGCCTCTTGAAGTGTCATCGTCTTCCCGTTATGGCGATGGCAGCCCGACGACCCGCCGTCGGCGGCCGGCCCCCGGGGCCGCCGCCCGCTGTCGCCGGACCCTGGCAGTCTGAGGAGAGACCCATGCCCACCTATAAGGCGCCCGTCGACGACATCCGCTTCGTCCTGCATGACGTGCTCAACATCGAGAAATACTCCAACCTTCCGGGCTTCGCCGACGCCCCCAAGGACGTCGTCGACGCCATCCTGGAAGAGGGCGCCAAGCTGTGCGAGCGCGTCCTCGCGCCGCTGAACCAGCCGGGCGACCAGGAAGGCTGCAAGATCGAGGACGGCGTGGTGACCACGCCCAAGGGCTTCAAGGAAGCCTACAAGACCTTCGTCGAGGGCGGCTGGCCCGGCATCACCTCCGACCCCGCCTATGGCGGCCAGGGGATGCCCTATGTCCTCGGCTTCGCGCTGAACGAATTCGTCTCCTCGTCCAACATGGCTTTCGGCATGTATCCGGGCCTGTCCCACGGCGCCTATGAGGCGATCCACGTCTGGGGCACCGACGAGCAGCGCGAGACCTATCTGCCGAAGCTGGTGACCGGCGAATGGACCGGCACCATGAACCTGACCGAGCCGCATTGCGGTACCGACCTCGGCCTGCTGCGCACCCGCGCCGAGCCGCAGGCCGATGGTACCTACAAGATCACCGGCACCAAGATCTTCATCTCGGCCGGCGAGCAGGATCTGTCGGACAACATCATCCATCTCGTCCTCGCCAAGATCCCCGGCGGGCCGGAAGGCGTGAAGGGCATCTCGCTCTTCATCGTGCCGAAGTTCATGGTCAATGCCGACGGCTCGCTCGGCGCCCGCAACGCGGTGAAGGCCGGCAACATCGAACACAAGATGGGCATCTGCGCCAACGCGACCTGCGTCATGAACTACGACGGCGCGACCGGCTTCCTGATCGGCGAGGCGCACAAGGGCCTGCGCGCCATGTTCACCATGATGAACGCGGCCCGTCTCGGCGTCGGCGTGCAGGGCCTGTCCCAGGCCGAGGTGGCGTATCAGAACGCCGCCGCCTATGCCAAGGAGCGCCTGCAGATGCGCTCGATCTCGGGCACCAAGTTCCCCGAGAAGCCGGCCGATCCGATCATCGTCCACCCGGACGTGCGCCGGATGCTGCTGTCGATCCGCGCCTTCGTCGAGGGCGCCCGCGCCTTCTACCTGTGGACCGGCCTGAAGATCGACCTCGCCCACCGCGACCCGGACGCTTCGGTGCGTGAAGCCAACGACGATATCGTCGCCCTGGTGACGCCGGTCGTTAAGGGTTACCTGACCGACAAGGGCTTCGAGTCCGCGGTCAACGCCCAGCAGGTCTTCGG
This sequence comes from Zavarzinia aquatilis, assembly GCF_003173035.1. Taxonomy (GTDB): domain Bacteria; phylum Pseudomonadota; class Alphaproteobacteria; order Zavarziniales; family Zavarziniaceae; genus Zavarzinia; species Zavarzinia aquatilis. The sequence continues at coordinate 188,689 of NZ_QGLE01000007.1, read as the reverse complement.
CGGCCATGGCTACATCAAGGAATGGGGGATGGAGCAGTTCGTTCGCGACGCCCGCATCACCCAGATCTACGAAGGCGCCAATGGCGTGCAGGCGCTCGACCTCGTCGGCCGCAAGCTCGGCCAGAACGGCGGTCGCGGCCTGATGTCCTATATCGGCGAAGTCGAGAAGTTCCTCGCCGACAACGAGGGCAACGCCGACCTGAAGCCCTTCCTCGAGGGTCTGCGCGCGGCGACCAACGACCTGCGCGACGGCGCCATGTGGTTCATGCAGAACGGCCTGACCAACCCGGACAATGCCGGCGCGGGCTCGGTCGACTACATGCACCTCTTCGGTATCCAGGTCCTCGCCTACATGTGGTCGCAGATGGCCAAGGTGGCGATCGAGGCCAAGGCGGCCGGCACGGCGACCGAATTCCACGACAACAAGCTGGTCGTCGGGCGTTTCTTCATCGCCCGCATCGTTCCGGATACCGCCTCGCTGCTGGCGAAGCTGTCGACCGGCGCGGACACGATCATGGCCCTCGACGCGGCCAATTTCTGATCTTCGCTGACGCGGAGGAGAGAGGGGGAGGCGGTGTGGCCAGCGCCGTCTTCCCCGACAATATCAAAGGGAACGCGGCGCCGGGCGAGACGTCCGGCGCCGGGGAAATGAAAACAAAACAACCTGGCAGAGGAGAGACGTCATGTTCGAGCGCACCCTGAGGCTCAGCGAAGAAGACCGGATGGTGTATGACAACGCACTGAAGTTTTTCGAGCGCGAATGCGTGCCCCACAATGCGCGCTGGGCCGAGCAGGGCGTCATCGACCGGGAAGCCTGGGAAAAGGCGGGTGAAGCCGGTCTCCTCTGCGCCACTATGCCGCCGGAATACGGCGGCTCGGGCCTCAATTTCCGCGCCTCCGCCATGCTGATGGAAGCGCAGATCGAAGCGGGCAGCGCCGGCCCCGGCTTCTCGCTGCATTCCGATATCGTCGCGCCCTATATCTATGCCTATGGCACCGAGGAACAGAAGCAGCGCTGGCTGCCGCGCATGGCCACGGGCGAGCTGATCGGCGCCATCGCCATGACCGAGCCGGGCGCCGGTTCCGACCTGCAGGGCGTGCGCACAACGGCCAAGAAGGACGGCAACCAATATGTCGTCAACGGCCAGAAGACCTTCATCACCAATGGCCAGCTGGCCAATCTGATCATCGTCGTTTCCAAGACCGACCCGACCAAGGGCGCCCATGGCACCTCGCTGATCGTCGTCGAGACCGACGAAGTCGAGGGCTTCCGCCGCGGCCGCAACCTCGACAAGGTCGGCATGGCGGCGCAGGACACGTCGGAGCTGTTCTTCGACGAGGTTCGCGTGCCGATGACCAATCTGCTCGGCACCGAGGAAGGCCAGGGCTTCATCCAGCTGATGCAGCAGCTGCCGTCCGAGCGCCTGCAGATCGGCGTGACCGCGATCAAGACCGTCGAGAAGGCGCTCGAGATCACGACCAAATACACCAAGGAGCGCCAGGCTTTCGGCAAGCCCGTGTTCAGCTTCCAGAACACCCGCTTCAAGCTGGCCGAGATCGCGACCGAGGCCCGCATCGGCCGCATCTTCGTCGATCACTGCATCGAGCTGCTGGTCGAGGACAAGCTCGACGTCCAGACCGCGGCCATGGCCAAGTGGTGGTGCTCCGAGCTGCAGTGCAAGGTCGTCGACGAGTGCCTGCAGCTCCATGGCGGCTATGGTTACATGATGGAATATCCCATCGCGCAGATGTTCGTGAACGGCCGCATCCAGAAGATCTACGGCGGCACCAACGAAATCATGAAGGAACTGATCAGCCGGATGCTCTGAGCGGCTGGCCTGGCTTGTAGTTCAATCGTCGCCCCGGCGAAGGCCGGGGCCTCGAGACGGGAGGGAGCCTCTTCCTGTGAGAGATCCCGGCCTTCGCCGGGATGACGAACGGGTGGAGCGGATTTACGTCGCGAGCGACGAAAACCAATAGATGAGGAGAAAGACAATGGCCGACGCATATATCCTCGACGCGGTGCGCACGCCGCGCGGCAAGGGCAAGAAGGACGGCTCGCTTCACGAAGTGACCTCCCTGCACCTCGCGACCACGGTGCTGAAGGCGATCCGCGACCGTAACAACCTCGATACCGCGATGGTCGAGGACGTCGTTCTCGGCTGCGTCGAGCCGGTGGGCGAGCAGGGCGCGGACATCGCCCGTATCGCCGTCCTCAACGCCGACTACGCCGAGACGACCGCCGGCGTGCAGGTCAACCGCTTCTGCGCCTCGGGCCTCGAAGCCACCAACATGGCGGCGGCGCAGGTCATGTCGGGTCAGAGCCCGATGTCGATCGGCGGCGGCGTCGAAGCCATGAGCCGCGTGCCCATGGGCACCTCGGGCGGCGCCTGGCCGATGGATCCGCAGATCGCCTTCAAGTCCTATTTCGCCCCGCAGGGCATTTCGGCCGACCTGATCGCGACCAAATACGGCTTCTCGCGCGATGATGTTGACGCCTACGCGATCGAGAGCCAGAAGCGTGCCAAGCATTCCTGGGACAACGGCTATTTCAAGAATTCCGTCGTCCCCGTGAAGGACATCAACGGCCTGACCATCCTCGACCATGACGAGCACATGCGCCCGGACGCGACCATGCAGTCGCTCGCCTCGCTGCAGCCGTCCTTCGCCATGTTCGGCGAGATGGCCTTCGACGGCGTCGTCCAGCTGCGCTACCCGGAAGTCGAGAAGGTGAACCACGTCCACCACGCCGGTAACTCCTCGGGTATCGTCGACGGCGCCTCCGCCGTCCTCGTCGGCACCAAGGAAGCCGCCGCCGCCGCCGGCATCCGCCCGCGCGCCCGCATCCGCAGCTTCACCTCGATCGGCTCCGAGCCTTCGATCATGCTGACCGGCCCCTCGGCCGCGGCCGAACGCGCCCTGAAGCGCGCCGGCATGAAGGCGACCGACATCGACCTTTACGAGCTGAACGAAGCCTTCGCCGCTGTCGTGCTGCGCTTCATGCAGGCGCTGGACGTCCCGCACGAGAAAATGAACGTGAACGGCGGCGCCATCGCCATGGGCCATCCGCTCGGCGCGACCGGCGGCATGATCCTCGGCACCGTGCTCGACGAGCTGGAGCGCCGCGACCTCAACACCGCCCTGATCACCCTCTGCGTCGGCGCCGGCATGGGCACCGCCACCATCATCGAGCGCGTCTGATCGCCGGGATTGAAACCATGAGCAACAACATCAATTACAACGTCGACGCCGACGGTATCGCCACCATCACCTGGGACATGGCCGGCCGTTCCATGAACGTGCTGAACGAGTCCTCGATCCGCGACTTCGCGGACGCGACCGAGAAGGCGATCAGCGATCCGGCCGTGAAGGGCGTGATCATCACCTCGGCCAAGGATGCCTTCCTCGCCGGTGCCGATCTCGACATGCTGGTGAAGACCGCGTTCGGCCCCAAGGACGCCAAGGCCCTGACCGAGAATTCGGGCACGCTGCAGCGTATCTTCCGCCGTTACGAAACCGCGGGTAAGCCCTTCGTCGCCGCGATCAACGGCACGGCGCTGGGCGGCGGTCTCGAAATCACCCTGGCCTGCCACTACCGCATCGCCGCCGACAATCCGAAGACCAAGCTCGGCCTGCCGGAAGTGAAGGTCGGCCTGCTGCCGGGCGCCGGCGGCACCCAGCGCCTGCCGCGCATCATTGGCCTCGCCAAGGCCCTGCCGCTGCTGCTCCAGGGCAAGGAACTCGACCCAAAGAAGGCGCTGGCGGAAGGCATCGTCAACGAGGTCGTGCCGGCCGACCAGCTGCTGGCCCGGGCCAAGGAATACCTCCTCGGCACGCCGCTGAGCGCCCAGCCGTGGGACGACAAGAAGTTCAAGATCCCCGGCGGCGCGGTCTATTCGCCCGGCGGCGCCCAGACCATGATGGGCGGCATCGCCATGTCGCATAAGGAAAGCTTCGGCAATTATCCGGCGATCAAGGCGATCCTGTCCTGCGTCTACGAAGGCCTGCAGGTGCCCTTCGAGGCGGCTCTGCGCATCGAGACCCGTTACTTCGTCTCGCTGCTGATCGACCCGACCGCGGGCAACATGATCCGCACCCTGTTCATCTCCATGCAGGAGCTGAACAAGGGCGTGCGCCGGCCGCAGGGTGAGCCCGCGACCGACGTGAAGAAGCTCGGCATCCTCGGCGCCGGCATGATGGGCGCGGGCATCGCCTATGTCTCGGCCATGGCCGGGATCGAATGCGTGCTGCTCGACCAGACCATCGAGGCGGCCGAAAAGGGCAAGGCCTATTCCACCAACCTGCTCGACAAGGCCATCTCGCGCGGCAAGTCGACGCCGGAGAAGAAGGAAAAGCACCTTGCCCTGATCAAGACCACCACGGACCATGCCGATCTCGCCGGCTGCGACCTGGTGATCGAGGCGGTGTTCGAGAACCGCGACGTGAAGGCGGAAGCGACCCGCAAGACCGAGGCCGTGATCCCCGCGACCGCGATCTATGCCTCCAACACCTCGACCCTGCCGATCTCGGGCCTCGCCGAGGCTTCGGTCCGGCCGGAGAGCTTCATCGGCATCCACTTCTTCTCGCCCGTCGACAAGATGATGCTGGTCGAGATCATCATGGGCAAGCAGACGAACCAGCGCGCCCTCGCGGTCGCGATGGATTACGTCAAGAAGATCCGCAAGACCCCGATCGTCGTCAACGACAGTCGCGGCTTCTACACCAGCCGCTGCTTCGGCACCTATGTCAACGAGGGCATCGAGATGCTGGCGGAAGGCATCGCCCCCGCCATCATCGACAATGTCGGCCGCGCCACGGGTATGCCCCGCGGCCCGCTCGAGATGAACGACGACGTCGCGCTCGACCTCGGCCACAAGGTGCGCACCCAGACCCGCAAGGACCTGGGCGCCGCCTATGAGGCCACCCCGGCCGACGACATCGTGGAAACCCTGGTGGTCAAGCTCGGCCGCTACGGCCGCAAGAACGGCAAGGGCTTCTACGAATACCCGGCCGACGGCAAGAAGTACCTGTGGGAAGGCCTCGCCGAGCTGGCCCCGGTGAAGATCACCGAAGGCACGCCCGAGCTGATCAAGGAAATCCGCACCCGTCTCCTGTTCCGGCAGGCGGTGGAAGCGGCGCGCTGCGTCGAGGAAGGCGTGACCACCGACGTCCGCGATTCCGACGTCGGCTCGATCCTGGCCTGGGGCTTCGCGCCCTGGACCGGCGGCCCGCTGTCGCTGATCGACCGCGTCGGCGTCGCCGAGTTCGTCAAGCAGTGCGACACCTTCGCGGCCAAATACGGCAAGCGCTACACCCCGCCCCAGCTCCTCCGCGACATGGCGGCCAAGGGCGAGACCTTCTACCAGACGGCGAAACTCGCCGCCGCCGCCGAGTAATCCTCGGCAGTAGAAACGGAAAGGCCGGCGGGGCAACCCGCCGGCCTTTTTCGTTTGGCGTGGTCACTAATCGCTGTCACGCTGGCACTCGATAGTGCAATTGCTCCAGTCTTCTCTGGGCTGTTGCCAATTGGTCGTCAGTGAACAGGTGGCGCCATTTCTTGTCGAGTACGAGGCATTCCATGGAGTGCTGCAAACAGCCCTTCAAGCACAGCTCGGTCAGGCCGTTCGAAATATCACCTGCAGAAAGGAGCCGCTTTGCGGCCTCCAGCCCACCGATGCGGTCGACAAGCTGGAGGAAGCGGGTTGCGCGGTAACCGCTCACACGCTGCACAGAGAAGTAGACGTTTCGCATTTCGAGATGGAACGCCTTGGTTTCCGTTGTCGTCGCCATCGCTGTCATCTCCTTTTCGGTAATAACTAGTGATTAATCAGGCGCGGATGGTAATTTCTATCTGGTCCTCTCTGACGCCGAAAAGCTGTGCGAGGCCGGCTTTGGCCTCTGCGATGGTTAGAGAAGGGGGCTTTGCAGCTGGCTCAGGCACCTTGTCCAGGTTGCTTTCCTCGCCGCCGCAGTATCGGAAAGTCACTCGCTGGCCTTTGAGGTCCAGGTCGGTCGTTTTCCAGCCTGCGCTCTGCCATGCCAAGCTTTGTGTGTGGCCGACACCCGTCTGGTTGGCCCACCAGGCAGGATAGTTATAGGCGCTGCTGGGAAGCGGGAAGCCCAGAATATGGGAAATTTCATCGAAGCTGGCAGTCCAGACGGACGTGTCCAGCCTGGCGAGATGGAAGGAAAGTTCGCTGTATTTCGACATGGGGATCTCCGTTGTCGGCGATCCCTTTATTCCTTGAAGGGTCGATGGTGTCAATAGTGAAAAACTATGTATGTATAAAATATTCTCGTAAGTATGTTTCGCCGCCAGCCCAGAATCCCTGGTGGATATCCGCAGGATGCAGTGAAGGAGGGCTGGCGCGTAGCCGGAATTTGAGGAGCGCTACACCTATTCTGAGTGCCCCCAAACCTGCCTCATCCCCCCTACCGTTTCCCCGGCCGTCGGCGCCAGTCCTTCTTGGGCTGGGCGCCCTTGTAGGCGGCGAGGAGCTTGTCGAAGCTGGCGCGCATGGGGGCTTCGAGGGCCGGGTTCTTCTCGAGGCGGGAGATGAGGACGGCGGCGGATTCGAGGGTGGAGAGGGCTTCCTTCCGCGGCTCTTTCCGCAGGCGGCCGTAGGCGCTCGGGGTCGTCGGGTTCAGGACGAGGCGGCGGCACTTGAGGACCCAGGGGTTGCGCCACCACAGGGTCTTGGCCTGCGACCAGCTGCCGTCGAGCAGGATGACACCGTCGAGGCTGGCGAGGGCGCTCTTCTGGTCGGGCAGGGGCTGGCTCTTGGCATCGACCGCGACCACCTCGCGCCCCTCGGGCATGTCGGCCATGGCGGCGGAGCCAAGGTAAAGGATCGCCCAGCGCCCGGGATCGACCGGCCGGCCCAGCGCCTTGGCGAGGCTGGGCCAGGACAGGCCGATCTTCACCTGCGCCTTCTGCAGGTGCAGGGCGGCGAGGCGGGCGGTGCCCAGCGCCTCGGTCTTTTCCTGGGGATATTGCAGGATCAGCAGCTCGATCCGGTTGGGCATCGGCTCGATCCCCTCGCAGATGCAGAGGGGCGGGCGCTTGCCGCAGCGCGGGCAGGGCTCGGGCAGGGCAGCGGGATCGGTCGGCTTTTCGGCGGCGGCGTCGGTCATGATGGCGCGGATCATGCCGTATCGCGGCGGCGGCGTCACGCTTTGCCGGCGGCGGGCCTCAGCGCCGGATCAGGCCGAAGGGCCAGGGCCGCACCGTGCCATAGAGCGCGAGGCGCCGCGTGCCGGGCAGGGCATCGCCCCTGCGGTGAAAGCCGAGCGTGTCGGCCATCACGAGGCTGTTGGCTGGCACGGTGACGGGCAGGGGCGCCGGCAGGCCGAGGCCGGCCAGCTCCTCCGCCCCGATGCGGAAGGCGCCCTCGGTGCCGATGATGCCGACCTTGTGCGCGGCGCTGGCGCGGATCGCCCGCATCTCCTCCCAACGCAGACGGGCCGGGGTCAGGCGGTGACTGCCGGGGACATAGACGAAGGGCCCGTCGTCGGCCGTCACCGGGTCGATGAAATACCAGAACTTGATGTTGCTGAAGAATGTGTCGCGGTGCAGGACCTTCTGGTCGTCCGGGGTGCGGGCCTCGTCGCCGTTCACGGTCAGATACAGGCGGATGTTGCGCGCCGGGATCGCCGCGCCGAGGCGGGAGCGGGCGAGGGCGGCCAGCCGCGGCTCCCGCGTGAAGGCGGCGAGCGCGGGCGAGCGGCCGGGGTCGATGGTGACGAAGCGGTTCAGCGTGCCGCCGTCGAAACGGTCGAAGCCCCAGGGCGCCTTGCTGCGGGCACCGAAGCCGCGCTGTTCGTTTTCGGAAATGGGCGTATGGGCCTCGCTGGCGGCAAGGCTGGCCCGCGCTTCCGCCGCGACGGCGGAGAAGGCGTCCGGCGGCAGGAAATCGGGCACGACGGCGAAACCCTGTTCGGCGAAGGCTTTCGTATAGGGATCGGGAGCGATGCGGCACTGGGCGCTGCGCATCCGGGCGCAGAAATCCGCCGCCATCATGCGCCGGCGATGCAGGCCCCGGGCGTTCAGGCCGGCATGGGCGATCCAGCGGTCCTCGAAACTCTTCGTCGATGTCAGGATCGACCACATGGCGATATCGCGCGTCCCCCTTCAGCTGGCGCCAATGTCTTAGCACGAAGCCGCTGTGGAAGGGCAGACACAGGCCGCCGATTTCGCGCAAGGCCGCGTGTCCGGCATTGACGGGCGCTTGGCGGCCCCTATTCTGTCCGGGTCGGGACCGCCGAATCCCGGCAGTATATACCCCTTGAGGGAGAGACCGGGGCTTGCCCCGGCGCCGAAGGAGCAACCGCCCCGGAAACTCTCAGGCAAAAGGACCGCAAGGGGGACGGCACTCTGGAAAGCAGGGGCGGCGGCATGATGCCGGCGCGACCTCACCCAAGGGGTAAGCCGATGGACGGGCTCTTCGCCGCCATCCGGTCAATCTCTCAGGTTCTCCGACAGAGGGGGCGGTCCGGGCGCGATCCGTCCGGATGGCAACCCTATTCCGGAGATCCCCCTTGGGCCATGACGACGCTCTGAAATACACGCCGCTCTACGACCTGCACCTCGAACTCGGGGGCAAGATGGTGCCCTTCGCCGGCTATGCCATGCCGGTGCAATATCCCACGGGCATTCTCGCCGAACACAAGGCGACGCGGGAGGGCGCGGGCCTGTTCGATGTCTCGCACATGGGCCAGGCCTATCTCGAGGGACCGGAGGTCGCCGCGCTGATCGAGACGCTGGTGCCCGGCGACATCAAGGGGCTGAAGCCCGGCCAGATCCGCTACAGCCTGCTGATGGCGGACGACGGCGGCATTCTCGACGATCTGATGATCACGCGGCCCATCGACGATGCGGACGGCACCCGGCTGTTCCTCGTCGTCAACGCCGCCTGCAAGGATCAGGATTTCGCCCATATCGCGGCGCGGCTGGCGGGCAAGGCGGTGCTGACGAGGCTCGACGACCGGGCGCTGCTGGCGTTGCAGGGGCCAAAGGCGGCGGCGCTGATGGCGGGCCTTGGTCCTGCGGCCAATGGCCTCAGCTTCATGACCGCGGCGCCTGTCGATGTCGCCGGCATTCCCTGTCTCGTCTCCCGCTCGGGCTATACGGGCGAGGATGGTTACGAGATTTCCGTGCCGGCGGACCGGGCGGTCGACCTCGCGCGCGCCCTGCTGGCGGCGGGGGCGGCGCCCATCGGCCTTGGCGCCCGCGACAGCCTGCGCCTCGAGGCCGGGCTCTGCCTCTATGGCCATGATATCGACACCACGACCGATCCCATCGAAGCCTCGCTGGCCTGGGTGGTGCCGAAGCGCCGCCGGGAAGAGGCGAATTTCCCCGGCGCCGCGCGGGTACTGGCCGCGCTGCGCGACGGCGTCGCGCGCAAGCGTGTCGGCATCAAGCCGCTCGGCCGCGCCCCGGCCCGGGAGGGCACGGTGGTCGCCCGGCCCGGCGGCGGCGATGCGGTCGGCATCGTCACCTCGGGCGGTTTCGGGCCGACGGTGGAAGGCCCCGTCGCCATGGGCTACGTCCCGCCCGACCTCGCCAAACCCGGAACCCCCATCGACCTCGTGGTGCGCGGCAAGCCGCTGCCCGCCGAAGTGGTCGCGCTTCCCTTCACCCCCCATCGCTACGCCAAGGCTTGAGAGACCGACATGACCGTGAAATTTACCAAGGACCACGAGTGGATCGCCGTCTCCGGCACGACCGGCCGGGTGGGCATCACCGTCTATGCCCAAAGCCAGCTCGGCGACCTCGTCTATGTCGAGGTGCCGGCCATCGGCAAGGCCCTGACCAAGGGCGGCGAGGCGGCGGTGGTCGAATCCGTCAAGGCGGCGTCGGAAGTCTATGCCCCGGTCTCGGGCAAGGTGACGGCGGCCAATGATGCTCTGGCCGATGCGCCGGAGACGGTGAATGCCGATGCCGAGGGCGAAGGCTGGCTCTACGAGATGGAGATCGCCGATCCGGCCGAGCTGGGCGACCTGATGGACCGGGCGGGTTATGACGCCTATGTCGAAACCCTGCACTGATCCGGGGACGGTTCCATGCGTTACCTGCCCCTGACCGGGGATGACCGCGCCGAGATGCTGGCGGCGATCGGCGCTCCCTCGGTCGACGATCTGTTCCGCGACGTGCCCGAGGCGGCGCGCCTGTCCGGCCCGGTGGACCTGCCCCGTCACCTCGGCGAATTCGAGGTCGAACAGGCGATATCCGCCATGGCGGCCAAGAGCCGGCATTCCGGCGTCATGGCCAGTTTCCTCGGCGCCGGCGCCTATCGCCACCATATCCCGGCGGCGGTCGATCACCTGATCCAGCGTTCGGAATTCCTGACGTCCTATACGCCCTATCAGCCGGAAATCGCCCAAGGCACGCTGCAGTATCTGTTCGAGTTCCAGACCCAGGTCGCGCTGCTGACCGGCATGGAGGTCGCCAATGCCTCGATGTACGACGGCTCGACCGCCTGCGCCGAGGCGGTGGAAATGGCCCGGCGCGTCACCGGACGGCACCGGGTCGTGCTCTCGGGCAATCTGCATCCCCATTATGCCGAGGTGATCCGCACCCTCGCCGCCCTGCATGGGACTGAAGTGGTCTCGAAGCCGGCGGCGCCGGGGGGTGAGGGCGACCTCTCGGGCGATGTCGACGGCGGCACCGCCTGCGTCGTCGTGCAATATCCCGATGTCTTCGGTCATGTCACCGATTTCACCGCCCTCGCCAAGGCGGTGCAGGGTGCGGGCGCCCTGCTGATCGTCGCCGTGACCGAGGTGGTCGCGCTCGGCGCGCTGGTGCCGCCGGGGGCGATGGGCGCCGATATCGTCGTCGGCGAAGGGCAGGGGCTGGGCGTTGGCCTGCAATATGGCGGGCCTTACCTCGGCCTGTTCGCCGCGCGGGCGAAATTCGTCCGCCAGATGCCGGGCCGCCTGTGCGGCGAGACGGTGGATGCCACGGGCCGGCGCGGCTTCGTGCTCACCCTGTCGACCCGCGAGCAGCATATCCGGCGGGAAAAGGCGACCTCGAACATCTGTACCAATTCGGGTCTCTGCTCGCTCGCCTTCACCATCCATCTCTCCCTGCTGGGGGAGGCGGGGCTGGTGAAGCTGGCGGCGCTCAATCACGCGCGGGCGGTCACGCTGGCCGATGCGCTGGCCGGCGTTCCCGGGGTGAAGCTGCTGAACCAGAGTTTCTTCAACGAATTCACCCTGCGCCTGCCCAAGGCGGCGGCACCCGTCGTCGAGGGGCTGGTCGCGCGCGGCATCCTCGGCGGTGTGCCGGGGGCGCGGCTGTGGCCGGGCGATCCGGCGGCGGACGATCTGCTGATCGTGGCCGCGACCGAAACCAACAGCGAGGCGGAGATTGCCGCCTTCGCCAAAGCTCTCGCCGAGGTGCTGGCATGATGAACCGTCAGGGCAGGCCCAGCACGCCGGGCGAAGCCTCTTCGGGCGCGGTCGATACCGTGCTCGGCCATCGCGGCCTCGATCACGAGGAAGCCTTGATCTTCGAGCAGGGGCAGGCGGGGCGCAGCGGCGTCGACCTGCCGGAGGTGCCGGCGGTCACAAGCCGCCTTGGCAATCTCGCGCGGAAAGGGCCGATCGGCCTGCCCGGCCTGTCCGAGCCGCAGGTGGTGCGCCACTACGTCCGCCTGTCGCGGCGGAATTATGCCATCGACATGGGGCTCTATCCGCTCGGCTCCTGCACCATGAAGCACAATCCGCGCCTGAACGAGAAACTGGCGCGGTTGCCCGGTTTCGCCGATCTGCACCCGCTCGCCCCGCTGTCGACGACGGAGGGCGCGGTCGAGGTCATGGGCGTGCTCGCCCACTGGCTGAAGGTGCTGACCGGAATGCCGGCAGTGGCCTTGACCCCCAAGGCCGGCGCCCATGGCGAATTGTGCGGCATCATGGCGATCCGCGCCGCCCATGTCGCCAGGGGCGAGGGCGAGACGCGGAAACGCATCCTCGTGCCCGAAAGCGCCCATGGCACCAACCCGGCGACCGCCGCCTATTGCGGCTTCACCGTCGATCCGGTGCCGGCGACGGCGGAAGGAAGGGTGGACCTTGCCGCGCTGAAGGCGAAGCTGGGGCCGGATGTCGCCGCGATCATGCTGACCAACCCCAACACCTGCGGGCTGTTCGAGCGTGATATCAGGGAGATTGCCGAGGCCGTTCATGGGGTTGGCGGCTATTTCTACTGTGACGGGGCAAATTTCAACGCCATCGTCGGCCGGGTGCGCCCGGGCGATCTCGGCGTCGATGCCATGCACATCAACCTGCACAAGACCTTCTCCACCCCCCATGGCGGTGGCGGTCCGGGGGCGGGTCCGGTCGTCCTCTCGGCCGCTTTGGCGCCCTTCGCGCCCTTGCCCTGGGTCGTGGAAAAGGACGGGCGTTTCGCGCTGGTCGAAGACGACAAGGGCCAGAGCTTCGGCCGCATGGCCGCCTTCAACGGCCAGATGGGCATGTTCAGCCGCGCCCTCGCCTATATGATGAGCCATGGCGCCGATGGCCTGGCGCAGGCCGCGAGCGACGCCGTGCTCTCGGCCAATTACATCCAGGCGCGGCTGTCCGACGTGATGACCGCGGCCTTCGACGGCCCCTGTATGCATGAGGCGCTGTTCGACGACCGGTTCCTGAAGGACACGGGCGTCACCACCCTCGACTTCGCCAAGGCGATGATCGACGAGGGCTATCATCCGATGACCATGTATTTCCCGCTGGTCGTCCATGGCGCGATGCTGATCGAGCCGACGGAATCGGAATCGAAGGAAAGCCTCGACGAATTCATCGCCGTGATGCGTCGCCTCGCGGAAGCCGCCCGGGCGGGCGAAGTCGACCGCTTCACCGGCGCGCCGCATTACGCCCCGCGCCGCCGCCTCGACGAGACGCTGGCGGCGCGAAAGCCCGTGCTGCGCTGGACCCCGCCGGCCCCTGCCCAGGCGGCGGAGTAACCGCATCGAACCGCCCCGGTCGCCGGCCGGGGCGGTTCGATACTCGTTTTGGTTATGATTTCATGCGATCATGCTACCGAAGCGGGGTGCGCATGATGTCTCTGAAGCCTGTCGTCGTCGCGGCTTGTGTTGTCCTCCCGCTCGCCTGCGGCAAGGCGGCTTGGGCCGATGGTGGGACGAAAGGCGCATTGCCGACCAGGGTGAGCTCGGAGAATTCGCTGTCGCTCTCCGAATCCAGACTGCGGAACGCCTGGGAGGACGACGTCATGACGCATGTGCGCGACGCGCTGGTGTCTGCCGGCGGCCCTGAAATGGTCGATCAGGCCGGCACCGTCACGCTGGGGCTCACCGTCAGTCGCTTCGGCGGTATTCGCGCTTGCAGGGTCGTGGACAGCAGCGGCGACAGTACCCTCGATGATCACGCGGTGAAGACGGTCTGCGCCTTGGACTTGCCGCCCATGCCGGCGCGCCTGTCCATAGAGATGGCCGAACTCAGCCTGCCTCTCGTTTTCGATGGGGAGCGGCCGCCGGAAGTCGTGCGGCAGCAGGACTGGAGCATCGCCGCGGATCAGAAAGAAATCCTGGGCTTCGGCTACATCATTTCCGTGAATAATGGTGCGGGCGATCCCATGGAGGAGAGTCCGCTGATGAGAGGCTGGGTGGATGAGTTCGTAAAGCTTCTGCAGGATACGCTCGTCTATCCGCCGCGCGCCCGGATCGCCCGGCCCAGCGGCACCGTGGTCGTCGAGTTCACCGTGGAGGCGACGGGCAAGGTCAAGGATTGCGTATTGGCGGGCAAGAGCGGCAGCGACACGCTCGACAACTACATGATGGAAACGATCTGCGACCTTGAAATGCCGCCCCTTCCCGCGGACCTCGGCATCAGCGAGGTCCGCCTGCGGCTGCCGCAGACCTTTGAGTTCAGGCAGTATTGAGCCCCGCGGCCTGACATGGTCTAGGTCTCCGCGCGCAGGTGTCGCCCCCGAAGCCGCCAGGTGATGACGGCGGCGAGAATACCGCTGACGATGCCGCCGGCCGGCCCCAGGAAGAACAGCACGCCCATGCTGGTCGCGCCCTCGCGGTCGAAGAAAGCGGTCGCCTCGGCCCAGATCATGTAACCGAGGACGATGGCGAGATAACCGGCGATCCAGCCGCCGATAAAGCCGAGCACGGACAAGAGGAAGCGCCCGCCATTCTGGCCCCGGTGCGGCACCGGCTGGCGCAGGGCGGGAAAGCCGGGCGGCGGCGGGATCGCGCGGTCGTGGCCTTCGGTGATCACCAGATGTTCCGGCCCGAAGGCGCTGTAGACCGCCGAAAGCGCCCCCGGCACTTCGCCGATGCGGGTCTTGTCGATCAGCGAGGCCATGAATTTCGCCTTGGCCTCAATGCCGAATTCCCGGGCGATCTCGGTGTCGAAGAATTCCAGCCGGCTCGCGGCGTGGAATTGCAGCATCGGATGCTCGCGCCGCAACCGCGCCAGCAGAGCCTCCGTCTGGTCGGGAGGTAGCGCGGAATGCCCGAAATAGTCGATGGCCACGATGACGATCCGATTGCCGATAGGGGCGCAAGGATAGTCGGGTGGTGAAAGAGGCGCGGTGACGCCGGTCACAGGGGCGACGTTCTCCCTCTCCGCCCTTCGGGAAGGAGAGGGCGGGGCGAGGTGGGGCGGGAGGCCACGCGGGCGTTGCAGGACGGTGTTTCCCTCCTCACCCAACCCTCTCCTCCGGGGAGGAGGGGGCCTTTTCCGTTCAGAACCCTGCGGCCAGCAGCCGGTTGGCCTGGAACACCGGCCGTCCCGCGACGACGGTGGCCATGACGCGGGGCAGGGCTGGTTGTTCGTCGTCGACGAGGACGAAATCGGCGCGGGCGCCGGGGCGAATGCTGCCCCGGTCGGTCATGCCGGCGGCATGGGCGGGATTGGCCGAGATCAGGGCCCAGGCCTTGTGGAAGGGCAGCACGCCTTCCCGGGCGAGGCGGAAGGCGGCGTGAAGCAGGGACGGGTAGTAATAGTCGGAGGCGAGGATCTGGCACATGCCCTGTTCGATCATCGGCGTCGCCCCGATGGAGCCATTGTGGCTGCCGCCGCGCATCACATTGGGCGCGCCGAGCACGATGGGATCGCCCAGGTCGCGCGCCGTCGCTGCCGCATCCACCGTCTTCGGGAATTCGCTGATGCCGCAGCCGAGGGCGTGGAACTGCTGGCGCATCTGGGCCGTCTCGTCGTCGTGGCTGGCGCTGGCGATGCGCGCCCTGGCGGCGGCGCGGGCGAGCCGGCGGTTGGCGTCGGGCACTTCGGCGCGACGCTCCCATACCCGGCGCAGCAGGGCGGTGAAATCCTCGACCGAGAGATGGGCGCGCTCGGCATATTTCTGCAGGCGGACCGGCGTGTTGATGCGGGCGTGGATTTCCGGCGTGTGGTCGTTGAAGGCGAGCAGGCGCACGCTGCCCTCGGCCAGCCAGTCGATGATTTCGTCGACCGCGTCGAGATTGAAGGTCTCGTGGCGCAGGTGGATATGGGTGTCGGCGGCGAGGCGGGGTTTCATCGTGGTGATGGCGTCGCGCAGGCGGTAGGCCATCTCGCGCCCGCGCAGGCCCGGCTCCCACGACCAGGTGATGGCGTGGAAGGCGGTGGTGATGCCGTTGCCGACGACCTGGAGATCGGTTTCCTGCAGCGCGACGGCGAGCGAAACTTCGACCCCCGGGCGCGGCATGATCTGCCGCTCGAAGGCATCGCCATGCAGGTCGACGATGCCGGGCAGCACCAGAAGGCCGCGCGCGTCGATCACGCGGTGCGCGCAAAGGCCTGTTGCCCTTGTCGGCCCGGCGATCCTGCCGCCTTCGATGGCGAGCGAGCCTTCCTCGATCGTGCCGTCGGGCCAGAGAATGCGGCCCCCCCTGATTTCGACGCGCATCGGCGTGTCTGCTCCAAAGCTGTTCATGATCGACCCTAGCGGCTTTGAGTTGCAGGGCAGTGACAAAAGGAAGCGGATGATCCACCCGGCGTCACGAAATCGGATAGTGCTTCGCGATCGCCAGATTTTCCCTAAAGCCCTGTAAAGCAAGGATGTATGTGGATGGATGCCGGCATTCATCCATGGATTTGCGTCTTTCCTTCACCTCGACGTCACGAAAATATCATTCTAGTCGTCTAGATGTATTGGGGCCGGCGCGGAGCCGGCGGAGTTTCGTATGTCAGGCGTCGTTCTCCAGCACGAACTGCACCCGGGGACCGGAGAATCGGCTGTAGCCGAATTCGATGGCGATGCCGGCACGGTCGATGTTGACCGCCTCGGTGACCAGGATCGGCTGGTTGCGCGGTTGCTGCAGCAGATGGGCGTCGGCCTGATCGGGCATCTGCGCCATGATGCGTGTAACCTTTCGCGTGTAATCGTCGATGCCGCGTTCCGACAGCGCCCTGGTGATGGAGCCGAGGCGGCGGTAATCCTCGACGATGCCATCGAAGCGCGCCTTGGGGAAATAATGGGCGCCGACGCTCATCGGCCGGCCGTCGGCGAAGGACAGGGTTTCGAGCAGGATCACCGGCTTTCCGGCGCGAAGGCCAAGGGGCTTGGCGATGCGGGCCGGCGCCGGCATCTCGACCCCGCGCAGGAAGGTGGAGCCGGGCGTGCGGTCCATCTTGCGCAGGTTTTCCGACAGGCGGATGCGCTGGCCGAGGGCGTAGTCGATCACATCCTCGGCGACGAAAGTGCCGCGCCCCTGTTCGATGCGGACGGCGCCCGCCTCCTGCAAGGCGGCGACGGCGCGGCGCAAGGTGTGGCGGTTGACCCGGAAGCGGGCGGCGAGGGCGGCTTCCGGCGGCAGTTGCTCCCCCGGTTTCACCACGCCGCGGGTGATTTCGTCCTGCAGGGCCTGGGCGATCTGCGCCCAGATGGCGAGGCCGCGGCCCCGCTCCGTCTCGACCACCGGCACCATTCATCCCCCTTGCTGGCCACGCTGCCTGCGGGCATCCTAGATACATCTAGACGACTAGACAAGATGGCGAACGCGCGATGACGACGGAAGACATGACCGAGGAACGCCGCCGCTGGCTCGCCGTGCTGGCGCGGGCGCCTGGTGACGAGCTGGCGGCGGCGGTCGAAGGGGCGGGGGCGCCGCCCTGCCGCGTGGTGCGGGCGGCGGAAACCGGCCTCGTCATGGTGCGTGGGCGGGCCGGCGGCACGGGGGAGCGTTTCAATCTCGGCGAAATGACCGTCTCGCGCTGTACCGTCACCGACGACGAGGGGCGCCTGGGCGTCGGCTGGATCGCGGGCCGTGACAAGCGCAAGGCCGAGGCGGTCGCCCGGCTCGATCTGCTGTTGCAGCGGCCGGAGGGCGCCCTGCTGAAGGCGCGGGTGGTCGCGCCGCTGGCGGCGGCCCAGGCCGCGACGCGCGAGGCCCGCGCGGCGAAAGCGGCGGCAACGAAAGTGGAGTTCTTCACGATGGTGCGCGGCGATGTCTGAAATGGCCCTGATCGACGGTCTCGCCAGCGGTTTCGCCGACGAGACCTTGCAGGCGCAGGCCGCCTTTCGCCTGATCCTCGACGCCATGGCCCGGCCCGGCCGCATTCAGCGCCTGACGCAGCCGGCGCTCGCGCCCCAAGGCCTGTCCCCGGCGGCGGCCAGCGTGCTTGCCGCGCTCGCCGATGGCGACACGCCGGTTCATGTGCCGGCGACGCCGGCCTTGCGCGGCTTTGTCGCCGGGCGGCTGGGCGCGCCGCTGGCGGGCGAGGGGGAGGCGGCTTTCGCCGTCGTTGCGGCGGCCGGACTGTTGCCGCTTACCCGTTTCGCCGCCGGCAGCGATGCCATGCCCGACCAGTCGGCGACGGTGATCGTCGAGGTTTCGGCGCTCGGCAGCGGGCCGGTGCTTTCCCTGCGCGGGCCGGGCATCCGCGAGGTCGAACAGCTCGCGGTCGAGGGCCTGCCGGAAGGCTTCGCCGCGGCCTGGGCGGCGCAGCGGGCGCTGTTTCCACGCGGCGTCGATCTTGTCCTGTGTTGTGGCGACCGGCTGGCGGCCCTGCCGCGCAGCACGCGCATAGTGTAGGGGGCGGCCATGTATGTCGCGGTAAAGGGCGGCGAAGCGGCGATCGACGCCGCCCGCGCCTGGCTGGCGGAAGAGCGGCGGGGCGATCCCGCGGTGCCCGAACTCACCCTCGACCAGATCCGGGAACAGCTCGGCCTCGCGGTCGACCGGGTGATGGCGGAGGCTTCGCTCCACGATCCCGATCTCGCCGCCCTCGCGCTGAAGCAGGCGCAGGGCGATGTGATCGAGGCGGTGTTCCTGTTGCGCGCCTATCGCACCACCTTGCCCCGCTTCGCCGGCAGCCTGCCGGTCGACACGGCCGACATGGCGGTGGAGCGGCGGATCTCGGCGACCTTCAAGGATCTGCCCGGCGGCCAGATCCTCGGCCCCACCTATGATTACACCCACCGCCTGCTCGATTTCGCGCTGGCGGCGGAAGGCGGCGCGGTGCCGGTGGCACCACAGGCGACGCCGGGCGAGGGGGCGATGCCGAGGGTGCTGGAACTGCTGGTCGGCGAGGGCCTGATGGAACGGGAAGTGCCGCCCGAGGACGAGAGCGGCCCGGTCCCCGACCTGACGCGGGAGCCGCTGAGCTTTCCCGCCGGCCGCCCGCTTCGCCTGCAATCCATGGCGCGGGGCGACGAAGGCTTCCTGCTCTCCCTCGGTTACTCCACCCAGCGGGGTTACGGTCGCAACCACCCCTTCGCCGGTGAAATCCGCCAGGGCGAGGTTTCGGTCGAGGTCGAGGTGCCGGAGCTGGGCTTTGCCGTCGACATCGGCGACATCGTGCTGACCGAATGCCAGAGCGTGAACCAGTTCAAGGGCGATGCCACCCGTCCCGCGCAGTTCACGCGCGGCTATGGCCTTGTGTTTGGCCGGGGCGAGCGGAAGGCGATGGCCATGGCTCTGGTCGACCGGGCGCTGCGGGCGGAAGAACTGGGCGAGGCGGTGCAGGGCCCGGCGCAGGACGAGGAATTCGTCCTCTCCCATGCCGACAATGTCGAGGCCTCGGGCTTCGTGCAGCATCTGAAACTGCCGCATTACGTCGACTTCCAGGCGGAATTGCAGCTCGTCCGGGCGCTGCGGGCCAAGGCCCTGAAGGAGGCGGCGGAATGAGCGAAGACAGCGGTTACAATTTCGCCTATCTCGACGAACAGACCAAGCGGATGATCCGCCGTGCCCTCTTGAAGGCCGTGGCGGTGCCCGGCTATCAGGTGCCCTTCGCCTCGCGCGAGATGCCCTTGCCCTATGGCTGGGGCACCGGCGGCATCCAGGTGACGGCGGCCGTGCTCGGTCCTGACGACACGCTGAAGGTCATCGACCAGGGCGCGGACGATACCACCAATGCCGTCTCCATCCGCCGCTTCTTCGCCAAGACGGCGGGCGTCGCCACGACGACGCGGACGGAGGAGGCGAGCGTGATCCAGACCCGCCACCGCATCCCCGAAACACCCCTGAGCGAAAAGCAGATCCTCGTCTATCAGGTGCCGATCCCGGAGCCTTTGCGCTGGCTCGAGCCGAGGGAGGCGGAGACCCGCGCCCTTCACGCCCTAGGCGATTACGGCGTGATGCAGGTCGAGCTTTACGAGGACATCGCCATCCACGGCAAGATCAAGCGCGCCTACGACTACCCGGTCGAGGTCGCGGGCCGTTACCTGACCAGCCCGAGCCCGATCCCCAAGTTCGACAATCCGAAACTGTCGGACTGTCCGGCGCTGCAATTGTTCGGCGCGGGGCGGGAAAAGCGCATCTATGCCATTCCGCCCTATACGCCCGTGCGCAGCCTCGATTTCGAGGATCATCCCTTCGCCGTCGATCA
The DNA here is from genome assembly GCF_003173035.1 of Zavarzinia aquatilis. Lineage (GTDB taxonomy): Bacteria > Pseudomonadota > Alphaproteobacteria > Zavarziniales > Zavarziniaceae > Zavarzinia > Zavarzinia aquatilis. The sequence goes on along the minus strand of NZ_QGLE01000007.1, from coordinate 168,892 downwards.
TCCGGGGCACCCCTGCGCCATCTGCGGCGACACGGAGAGTTTCCTCGACGAAATCGTGACCGACGACGCGGGCGGCCGCATCTTCGTCTGCTCCGACACCGATCATTGCCGCGCGCGGCAGGAAGGGCTGGCCCATGACGATGCCGCCTGATGCCATCCTCTCGGCCCGCGACCTGCGCTTCGATTACGGCAACGGTCAGGGCGTGCGGGGTGTCTCTTTCGACCTCTGGCCCGGCGACGTGCTCGGCATCGTCGGCGAATCCGGCTCGGGCAAGACCACCTTGCTGAAGCTCCTGGGCGGGCTGCTGGCGCCGTCGGGTGGCAGCCTGTCCTATCGCGACGCGTCGGGCGAGCTGCTCGACCTTCTTGCCCTGCCGGAGGCGCGGCGGCGTCATCTGGCGCGCACCGAACTCGGCTTCGTGCATCAGAACCCGCGCGACGGTCTGCGTCTCGCGGTCACGGCGGGCGGCAATGTCGGGGAGCGGCTGATGGCGACCGGCGGCCGGCATTACGGCCGTATCCGGCAAAGCGCCCTCGACTGGCTGACCCGGGTCGAGATCGACGGCGCGCGCATCGACGACCGGCCGACGCAATTTTCCGGCGGGATGCAGCAGCGCCTGCAGATCGCGCGTAATCTGGTCTCCGGCCCCCGCCTCGTGCTGATGGACGAACCAACCGGCGGCCTCGATGTCTCGGTGCAGGCGCGGCTGCTCGACCTTCTGCGCTCCCTCGTCGCCGACCTTGGACTGTCGGTCGTCATCGTCACCCACGACCTTGGCGTCGCGCGGCTGCTGGCCGATAGGCTGATGGTCATGCAGGGCGGCCGGGTGATCGAGGAAGGCCTGACCGATCAGGTGCTGGACGACCCGCGCGAGCCCTATACCCAGCTTCTCGTTTCCTCCGTCCTGGCGGCCTGAGATGGCGATGCAACCGATCCTGTCCCTTCGCGGCGTCCACAAGCATTTCATCCAGCACCTGCGCGGCGGGCTTCGGCTCGACGTGCTCGCCGGGGTCGACCTCGATCTTCATCCCGGCGAATGCGTGGTGCTGGATGGGCCTTCGGGCGTCGGCAAATCCAGCCTGATCAAGGCGGTCTATGGCACTTACCGCGTCGATGGCGGGCATATTGTCGTCGCCGGCACCGATATCGCGGTGGCCGGCCCCCGGGCGATCATGGCCCTGCGCCGGACCACCATCGGCCATGTCAGCCAGTTCCTGCGGGTGGTGCCCCGGGTCGCCGCGCTCGACATCGTGGCGGAGCCGGCGCGGGCGCGGGGCGATACGCCCGAGGTCGCGCGGGGCAAGGCCGCCGATCTGCTGCGCCGCCTGAACCTGCCGGAAAAACTCTGGTCACTGCCGCCCGCGACCTTTTCGGGCGGGGAGCAGCAGCGGGTGAACATCGCGCGGGGCTTCGTCGTCGACTGGCCGCTCCTGCTGCTCGACGAGCCGACGGCGTCGCTCGACGCGGAAAACGCCGCCGTGGTTGCGCAATTGATCGACGAGGCCAAGGATCGGGGCACGGCGATTCTCGCCATCTGTCACGACGGCGTCCTGCGGGCGCGGATCGCGACCCGTTTGTTGCCGATGAAGCGTGTGGAGCAGGCGGCATGAGTGAAGAGACCATCCTGACCAATGCGCGGGTCGTCACCGCCGATGCGGTGCTCGACGGCGCGACCCTCGTGCTGCGAGACGGGCGCATCGCCGCGGTGGAGGAGGGGATATCGGGCCTTTCCGCCGCCCTCGACATGGAGGGCGACTATCTGCTGCCCGGCCTCGTGGACCTGCACACGGACAACCTCGAGAAACACATGATGCCCCGGGTGCGCGTGCCCTGGCCGGCGGAAGCGGCGATCGTCGCCCACGACCGGCAGGTGCTGGCGGCCGGCATCACCACCGTGCTCGACAGTCTCGCCGTCGGCGACGTCTGGCCGGACGGGGAGCGGGTGAAGACCTTCGGCCTCGCGGTCGACGCCTGGCGTCAGGGCCGGGACAGCGGCATGTTCAAGGCGCGCCACGCCCTGCACCTGCGCTGCGAGATCGGCCACGAACAGGTGGTCGAGCTGTTCCGCGGCCTCGCCGACGATCCGGACCTGCTGCTCGCCTCGGTCATGGACCATACGCCCGGGCAGCGCCAGTTCCTCGACGGCTCGAAATACCGCCAGCAATATCCCCAGCTGAGCGACGCCGAATTCGAGGCCTATGTCGACAAGCGCCGGTCCTTGCGCGATGCCGTCGGCCCGGCCCATCGCGCGGAAATCATCGAAATGAGCAAGGCGCGGGGCATTCCGGTCGCCAGCCACGACGACCGCACGCCGGACGAGGTGGCGGAGGCGCTGGCCGAGGGCATCACCCTCGCCGAATTCCCGACCAGCATCGAGGCGGCGCGGGCCGCCCACGGTCAGGGCATGAGCGTGATCGCCGGGGCGCCCAATCTGGTGCGCGGCGGCTCCCACTCCGGCAATGTCTCGGTGGCGGAACTGGCGGCGAGTGGCGTGCTCGACATCATGGCGTCGGACTATGTGCCGTCGTCGATGCTGATCGGCGCCTTCATCCTGCACGATGCCCATGGCTTTTCCCTGCCGGCGGCGATCAGCACGGTCAGCGCCCATCCGGCGGCGGCCATCGGCTTTCACGACGTCGGCCGGCTGGAGGCGGGCCTGCGCGCCGACGTGCTGCGGGTGCGGCGCCACGGCGCCATGCCGGTCGTGGACATGGTCTGGCGCGACGGCAAGCGGGTGATGTGATCGTGGCTTATCGTTACGCGCTCTATTGGGCGCCGCCCGTGGCCAGTCCCTTGCACCGGCTGGGCAGCCAGTGGCTGGGCCGCGACGCCGAGACCGGCGCACCCGCCGCCCAGCCGCTGCTGCCGCCGATCACGCCGGAGCGTTTCGCCGAGATCACGGCGGAGCCGCGTGGTTACGGCTTTCACGCCACCCTGAAGCCGCCAATGCGTCTGCGCGATGGCATCTCGCCCGACGACTTCATCGAAGCCGCGCGCGGCATTGTCGCCGGCATAAAGACTTTTGCCGCGCCGCCCCTGAAGGTCGGGCGGATCGGCGGTTTCCTCGCCCTGGTGCCGGCGGGTGACATGGCACCCTGGCGGGCGCTGGCCGATCCGCTGGTCGCGGGGCTGGACGAGTTCCGCGCCCCGCCCACGGCGGCCGAGATCGAGAAGCGGAAGAAACATCCCCTGAGCCCGGCGCAGGACGCGCTGCTCGCCCGCTGGGGCTATCCTTACGTTTTCGACGAATGGCGCTTCCACATGACCTTGTCGGCCAATCTGACCTCGCCGGAGCGGGAGCGGGTGGAGGTCGCGGCGCTCGGCCATTTCGCCCCCATCGAGGGCCGGCCGGTCACGGTCGGGCAAGCCTGTGTCTTCGTGCAGGATTCTCCGGGCGCCCCCTTCACCGTGCGGGCGCGCCTGCCCCTCGCGGCCTGAGGCTTGCGGGCGCCGCGCCCGCTTGCCACTATGCTGCAGCATAAATGCAATAAGCATGGGCTGTCGGGTATTGGGGGAGAGCGGGCATGGCATCGGTCGAGGGCCGTTCGGGAGCACTGGTCGTCACGGTCGCGGGCGATGGGCCGCGCAGGATCAGCCTGCGCGCCCGCCTGCTGCGCGCCTTCCTGCGCCGTACCTTCAAGAACCGCATCCGTTTCGACATTCCGGTGCAGGTGGTGCGGGCCCAGGTCGAGAAACTGTCCCGCCGCCTGCCGCCGCCACCCGATGATGTGAAGGTGATCGACGTCGATGCCGGCGGCGTGCCCGGCCACTGGATCGAGCCGGCGAACGCGACCGAAGGGCGCCATATCCTCTATCTGCATGGCGGCGGCTATGTCATGTGCTCGCCGAAGACCCATCTCGGCTTCACCTGGCGCATCGCCCGGGCGGCGGCGGCGCGGATGCTGGTCATCGACTATCGCCTCGCCCCCGAATTCGCCTTTCCAGCCCAGATCGACGATTCCCTGACCGGCTACCGCTTCATGCTCGACAGCGGTATTCCGCCCCAGAAGATCGCGATCATGGGCGATTCGGCGGGCGGCGGCCTGACCTTCGGCCTCCTGATGCGGATCAAGGCGCTTGGCCTGCCCATGCCGGGCGCGGCGGTCGGCCTGTCGCCCTATCTCGACCTGACCGTGACCGGCGAGAGCCATTACATGCACGCCAAGTCGGATCCTATGATCCCGCTGCCGGGTGTCATCTACGGCAGCCTGACCTATCTTCAGGGCGCCGATCCGAAGCACCCCGAAGCCTCGCCCATCTTCGGCGAGGCTTCGGGCCTGCCGCCGACCCTGATCCATGTCGGCTCGGACGAGGTGCTTCTGTCGGATTCGACGCGCATGGTCGCCAACCTGCGGGCGGCGGGCGTTCCCGTCGAAATCGACGTCTGGCACCGGATGCCCCATGTCTGGCACGCCTTTGCCCGCTACATCCCGGAAGGCCGCGCCGCCATCGACAAGATCGGTCACTTCCTGCGACAGACGATACGCTGATCGCGGGGTGCGGCACGCCGTAGCCTTTTCAGGGCCGCAAGGGCGTAGTATGCCGCAGGGCACAGCAGGATTTCGAGGCACGCCATGGATGCTGATATCGCCATCGTCGGGGCCGGGCCGGCCGGCCTGAGCTTCGCCCGCGCGCTGGCGGGCAGCGGCCTGTCGGTCACCCTGATCGAGCAGCAGCCCCGCGCCGCCCTGGCCGATCCCGGCTTCGACGGGCGGGAGATCGCGCTCACCCATGCTTCGCGCAAGATCATGGAAGACCTCGGCCTGTGGTCGCGTATCGCCGAAGCCGACGTCTCGCCGCTGCGCGACGCGCGGGTGATGGACGGGCCCTCGCTCTTCGCCATGCAGATCAAGGCCGCGGCGGCGGGGCACGATGCCCTCGGCTATCTCGTGCCCAATCACCTGATCCGCAAGGCGGCCTTCTCGTCGTTGATGGACGCGGGCGAGGCGCGCCTGATCGCCGAGACCAAAGTGACCGGGATCGAGCGGGACGGGCAGGGCGTCCAACTCGCCCTGTCGTCGGGCGAGACCCTGTCGGCCCGGCTGATCGTCTGCGCCGACAGCCGCTGGTCCGAGACCCGGCGGATGCTGGGCATCGGCGCCGCGACCAAGGATTTCGGCCGTTCCATGATGGTCTGCCGCATGGAGCACGAGGTCGATCACGATCATGTCGCCTGGGAATGGTTCGGCTATGGCCAAACCCTGGCCATGCTGCCGCTGAACGGCCTTCGCGCGTCCGCCGTGCTGACCCTGCCGCAGGGCGAGATGCAGGCGGTGATGGCGCTCGAGGGGGAGGCCTTCAACGCCGAGATGACCCGGCGTTTCGATGGCCGGCTGGGCGCCATGAAGCTGGTCAGCACGCGCCATGTCTATCCGCTGGTCGGGGTCTTCGCCGATCGCTTCGCCGGGCCGCGCTGCGCCCTCGTCGGCGATGCGGCCGTGGGGATGCACCCGGTCACCGCCCATGGCTTCAATTTCGGCCTGCAATCGCAGGAGCGGCTGGCCGGCCGCCTGATCCAGGCCGTCCGCATCGGCCGCGACATCGCCGATCCGGGCCTGCTGGCCGATTACGACCGGGCCCATCGCACGGCGACCTTCCCGCTCTATCAGGCGACCAATCTGATCGCCTCGCTCTATACCGACGAGCGGGTGCCCGCCCGCCTGCTGCGCAAGGCCGCGCTCCATTTCGCCAACCGCATGGTGCCGGTGAAGAAGGCCATCGCCGCCCATCTAACCCAGGCGGTCTGAGCCCTTCCGGGTAAAGATGCCGGCGAAGGCCGGAGACTCGTGACGGACAGGCGCGCTGTCGAAGCCGACGCAGGGCGGCCATGCGCCGCCGCCGATTGCGCGGCGGCGGGGGCTTCTTCACTGTGGCGCCGGCGACGTGAAGACCGAGAACAATGACCCTGGCGCCCCCCTCGACCCCAACCCTGAAGGCACAGGCCGATGCCCGCGATTCCATCGCCGGCATCCTGTGGATGGCTTTTGCCGTCTTCGTCTTCGTCGGCATGGACGCCATGGCCAAGTGGCAGTCGGAAACCTATCCGATCGTGCAGATCATCTTCTTCCGGGCGGTTTTCGGCACGCTGGTGCTGCTGCCCTTCCTCTTGCGCGGCAAGGGCATCGTCGCCCAGCTGAAGACGAAGCGGCCCGGCCTGCATCTGCTGCGCAGCATGATCGGCTGCCTCTCGCTCTTCGCCTTCTTCATGTCCTACCGTTATCTGGCGCTGGCCGATGCCATCGCCATCTCCTTCGTCTCTCCGCTGTTCATGACCGCGCTGTCGGTGCCTTTCCTGCGCGAGCAGGTCGGCTGGCGGCGCTGGTGCGCCATCGGGGTCGGCTTTCTCGGCGTTCTCGTCATCGTCCGGCCGGGCGGGGGGCTGTTCACCGTCTATGCCCTGCTGCCGGTACTCGGCGCCTTCACCTATGCGCTGGTCGGCGTGACCATCCGCCTGCTGTCGCGGACCGAGTCCACGGTCACCATCGTCTTCTACTTCGGTGTCTTTTCCAGCCTCGTCGCCGGGGCGGCGCTGCCCTTCTTCTGGGTAACGCCGGTCTCGGCCCTCGACTGGGCGGGGCAGATCGGCATCGGCCTCATCGGCGGCATCGCCCAGCTCGCCATGACCAATGCCTTCAGGCTGGCGCCGGTCTCGGTCGCCTCGCCGTTTGAATACACCGGCATCGTCTGGGCGGCGCTGGTCGGCTATTTCGCCTGGGGCGATCTGCCGGCGGCCTCGACCTGGGGCGGGGCGCTGCTCGTCATCGGCAGCGGTCTTTACATCCTGCACCGACAGACGTTGCTCGCCCGCGGGCGCTGACACAGAAGCTTCACCGAAACGCAAACTCCGGGTCATCCCGCGCTGCTATCGACAGCCCTGTCAGAGTGACGGGGTAGAGTATGACAGCGGCGATCGAGGTACGGGGCCTGACGAAAACTTTCGGCGGCGGGCGCAAGGCGCTCGACGGCGTCGATCTCGTCGTCGCGCCGGGCGAGATGGTCGCGCTGATCGGTGCCTCCGGCTCGGGCAAATCCACCCTGATGCGCCATATCGGCGGCCTCGTCGCCGGTGACCGCCATGCGACGGCCAGCGGCACGATCACGGTGAACGGTCACGCCGTGCAGGCGAGCGGCCGCATGGCCCGCGACATCCGCACCATCCGGGGCGGCATCGGCTTCGTGTTCCAGCAATTCGGTCTCGTCAACCGCATGAGCGTGCTGACCAACACGCTGGTCGGCGCCCTCGGCCGCCTGCCGCAGTGGCGCACCCTGCTGCGCTGGTTTCCGCGCCACGATGTCGATCTTGCCTTTTCGGCGCTGGCCCGGGTCGGCGTCGCCGACTGGGCGTTCGAGCGGGCAGGGGACCTGTCCGGTGGCCAGCAGCAGCGCGTCGCCATCGCCCGCGCCCTCGTGCAGAAGGCGCCCGTCCTGATGGCGGACGAGCCCATCGCCTCGCTCGATCCCGCCTCGTCGCGCAACGTCATGGAAATCCTGCAGCGGATCAATGCCGAGGATCGGATCACCGTCCTCGTCACCCTGCATCAAGTCGATTACGCGGTGAAATATTGCCCGCGCACGGTCGCCCTGCGGAAGGGGCGGGTCGTTTACGACGGCCCCTCCGCCGCGCTCACGCCCCAGCTCCTGTCCGAGCTTTATGCCGGCGACAAGGAAGCGGTCGCCGCGCTCTGGGGCACCTCGCTCGAAGAAGACGCCGACAGCCTCGAGGCCAAGCTCGCGGCTGGACTGTCGTAACCTCCCCCAACCACAAGGAAGCGGGACATGTTCAAGAAGACCATCGCCGCCATTGCCATGCTGGGCGCCGCGCTCGGCGTGACGGCCAAGGCGAATGCGGCCGAGACGCTGAATTTCGGCATCATCTCGACCGAATCCTCGACCAACCTGAAGACCGTCTGGGACCCGTTCCTGGCCGACATGGCGAAGCAGACCGGCTATGATGTGAAGCCCTTCTTCGCCTCCGACTACGCCGGCATCATCGAGGCGATGCGCTTCAAGCAGGTCGACATCGCCTGGTACGGCAACAAGTCGGCCATGGAAGCGGTCGACCGCGCCAATGGCGAGATCTTCGTGCAGACCGTCGCCGCCGACGGCTCGGCCGGCTATTACGCCCATCTGATCGTCCCGACCGACAGCCCGCTGAACAGCCTTGAAGATCTGCTGAAGCATGGCGGCAAGGATCTGATTTTCGGCAACGGCGATCCGAACTCGACCTCGGGCTTCCTGGTGCCGGGCTATTACGTCTTCGCCCTGAACAACATCGACCCCAAGACCTACTTCAAGCAGGTCCTGAACGCCGGTCACGAGGCCAACGCCCTCGCGGTCGCCAACCATCAGGTCGACGTCGCCACCAACAACAGCGAGAACCTCGCCCGTCTGAAGGTGACGAAGCCGGAAGCCCTGGACAAGATCAAGGTCATCTGGTCCTCGCCGATCATCCCGTCCGACCCGATCGTCTGGCGCAAGGATCTGTCGGATGACGACAAGTCCAAGCTGAAGGCCTTCTTCCTCGGCTATGGTACGGAACGCGCCGGCTTCACCGCCGAGCAGGTCGCCGCCGAAAAGGCCATCCTGGCCGGTCTGCAGTGGTCGAACTTCAAGCCCTCCAACGACGATCAGCTGATCCCGATCCGCCAGCTCGACCTCTTCAAGAAGAAGAGCAAGATCATGGCCGACGAAGCCCTGAGCGCCGACGAGAAGGCGAAGCAGGTCGCCGAGATCGACGAGAAGCTGAAGGCGCTCGAAGCCAAGGCCAAGACCAACTGATCACGCACCCGGGGGCGGTGCCGGTTCACGCCGGCACCGCCCTTTTTCATGTCGAGGGACCGGCCATGTCCATGAGCACCAGCACACATCTGTCGCCCGAGATGGCGGTCCGCGCCCAGATCGAGTCGCGCAAGCGTCTTTATGCCATGGCGGGCTGGCTGGCCTTGATCGGGCTCCTCGTCCTGTCCTACGGCGGCGCCGGGGTCGATTTCGGCAAGCTGTGGAACAATCGCGACAATATCGCGACCCTGGCCTGGGACTTCGTGCCCGCGCATTTCCTGACTTTCGTCGAGCGGGCGGAATGGAGCTTCTACATCGGCGCGATGTGGGAAACCGTCCAGATCGCCATCTGGGGCACCTTCCTCGCCGTCGTCTGCGCCGTGCCCTTCGGCCTCATGTGCTCGACCAATGTCGCGCCCTGGTGGATCGTGCAGCCGACGCGGCGGGTCATGGATGCGCTGCGCGCCATCAACGAGATCGTTTTCGCCCTGCTGTTCGTGGTCGCGGTCGGCCTCGGCCCCTTCGCCGGCACGCTGGCGCTGTTCCTGCACACGACCGGTATCCTGGCCAAACTGTTTTCCGAGGCGGTCGAGGCGATCGACCACCGTCCGGTCGAAGGCATAAGGGCGACCGGGGCGACCAGCCTCGAGGAAATCGTCTATGGCATCGTGCCCCAGGTGATGCCGCTCTGGGTTTCCTACGCGCTCTATCGCTTCGAATCCAACGTGCGCTCGGCTGCCGTGCTCGGCATCGTCGGTGCCGGCGGCATCGGCATGGTGCTCTATGAGGAGCTGCGCTCCTTCAACTATCCGACCGCGTCCGTGATCATGGTGATCATCATCGTCGCGGTCTCGCTGCTCGACATGCTGTCGGCGCGGCTGCGGAAATTCGCCAGCTGACCCCCCCCTCGTTGACAGCTGTAGGCGAGGCACCCTAGCCTCCTCGACGAGAGCGTCCCCCGCCCGTATCCCCGGCGTGAAGAGAGGGCGACCGAAGTCGAGGAGGCGTTCATGAGTGGCATCCTGCATTCCCAGGCCATCGGTGACCTGTTGCGGCGGAGCGCGCGGCGCACGCCGGCCAAGACCGCCATCGTTTATGGCGACTTGCGCCAGAGTTTCGCCGAACTGGACGCGGTGGTGAACCGGACGGCCAATGCCATCGCGGCCAAGGGCATCGTGCGGGGCGACCGGGTGGCCATCCTGTCCCACAACAACCACGGCTTCGTCGTCGCCTATCTGGCGCTGGCCCGGCTCGGCGCGATTTCGGTGCCGGTCAATTTCATGCTGAATGCGGACGAGGTCGGTTACATCTTCGGTCACGCCGGCATCGTCGGGGTGATCGCCGAGGATGCGCTGGCCCCCGTCGCGGCGCAGGCCCTCGTCATCGCCGATCTTGTCGAACGGCAGCGCCTGCGCGTCTTCATTCCCGAGAAGGGCACGGCGCCGCCCGCCGGCTGGCAGCCCGTCGGTGACCTGATGGCCCATGACGACGGGCGCGCGCCCGAGATCGTGGTCGGCGACGACGATGCCATCCAGATGCTTTACACCTCGGGCACGGAATCGAGGCCCAAGGGCGCGGTGATGACCAGCCGCAACCTGATCGCCCAATACATGAGCTGCATCGTCGATGGCGAGATGGCGCCGGACGATGTCGAAATCCACGCCCTGCCGCTGTTCCATTGCGCCCAGCTGCACTGCTTCCTCACCGTCGATCTCTATGTCGGCGCGACCTCGATCGTGCTGCCGGCGCCCGATCCCGCCACCATCCTCGGCCTCATTGAGAGCGAGCGGGTGACCAAATTCTTCGCCCCGCCCACGGTCTGGATCGCCCTGCTGCGCCATCACGACTTCGACCGGCGCGACCTCTCGTCCCTGCGCAAGGGCTATTACGGCGCCTCGATCATGCCGGTCGAGGTGATCAAGGAGCTGGGCCGCCGCCTGCCGCAGGTCCGGCTGTTCAATTTCTACGGCCAGACCGAGATGTCGCCGATGGCGACCCTGCTGCGGCCCGAGGACCAGTTCCGCAAGCTCGGCTCCGCCGGCAAGGCGTCGATCAATGTCGAGACCCTGGTGGTCGACGATGACGACCGGCCAGTTCCCGTGGGCGAGGTGGGCGAGATCGTCCACCGCGGCCCCCATGTCATGAAGGAATATTGGCAGGACCCGGCCAAGACGGCGGAGAGTTTCCGTAACGGCTGGTTCCATTCCGGCGATCTCGGCCGGCTGGACGAGGAGGGCTACCTCTATGTCGTCGACCGCAAGAAGGACATGATCAAGACCGGCGGCGAGAATGTCGCCAGCCGCGAGGTCGAGGAGACGATCTATCAGCACCCCGCGGTCTCGGAGGTCGCGGTCTTCGGCGTGCCCCATCCGCGCTGGATCGAGGCGGTCGTGGCCGCCGTGGTGCCGCGCGCCGGGCAGAGCGTCAGCGCCGACGATCTGGCCGTGTTCTGCCGCGAGCGCCTCGCCGGCTACAAGACGCCGAAAACCTTCGTCGTCGTCGAGCAATTGCCCAAGAATGCCTCGGGGAAAATCCTGAAGCGCAATCTACGCATAATGTACGAAGAAATATCGGAATAACGGTATTATACCGTATAGACTTGCATAATTCCTGTGATGGGTGCAGATTGTCTCCGGCGCGCCGCAGCCCCGCGCCGGAGACCGCATTTTGTCCGATCACGATTTCCTGCCCGCGTTCCCGCCCGGCTGGGTCTGGCTCGCCGGGGCTGGCCCGGGCGATCCGTCGCTGCTGACCCTTGGCGTGCACAGCGCCCTCGGTCAGGCCGATGTCGTCGTGCATGATGCGCTGGTCGGCGGGGATATCCTGCGTTTCGCGCGGCCGGGCGCGGTCCTCGAATACGCCGGCAAGCGGGGCGGGCGGCCCTCCTGTCGCCAGGCGGATATCACGGCGCGCCTGATCCAGCTCGCCCGCCAGGGCAAGCGGGTGCTGCGGCTCAAGGGCGGCGATCCCTTCATGTTCGGCCGCGGCGGGGAAGAGGCGCTGGAGCTGTCCCGCGCCGGCATCCCGTTCCGCGTCCTGCCGGGGGTGACCGCCGGGATCGGCGGCCTTGCCTATGGCGGCGTGCCGGCGACGCATCGCGACGTCAATTCCGCCGTCACCTTCCTGACCGGGCATGATGCCGGCGGCGCGGTGCCGGATAATCTGGACTGGCACGCCATCTCGCGCGGCGCGCCGGTCTTGGTCATCTACATGGGGGTGCGCCATTTCGCGGCGATCGCCGAACGCCTGATCGCCGCCGGCCGCCCGGCCAGCCAGCCGGTCGCCATCATCACCAATGCCTCGCTGCCCGATCAGAAAGTGTGGGAGACCACGATCGCGGAAGCCGCCGCGCTGATCGAACGGGACGCCATCGGTGCCCCGGCCATGATCGTCGTCGGGGAGGTGGTGCGCCTGCGCGCCGAGCTTGACTGGCTCGGCCGGTTCGCTCAGCGGGAAGCTGCGGCGGAAAAAGTCGCCGCCCTCGGCTAACGCCCGCGCCGCCGGGACGGGCGGCGTCCCGGCAATTGCGCCAGCACGGCGCGTTTTTCATCGCCATCCATGAAACCCCAGGCGCCGATCTCTTCGATCGTGCGCCAGCAGCCGGTGCACAGCCGGCTGACCGGGTCCATCTTGCAGACCCTGATGCAGGGGGAGGGCGGATCGTCGCCGCCCGGCGGGGAAAATCGCTGGGACATGATCGCCCCTGTCTATCAGAGCCGCGGCCACTTGCCGATTCCGAAGGCCGGATCGGGTGATCGGCTTCGCTTCTCGCAGCTTGCCGTAGCGTCAAGCGATGGTGCCTTGATCGCACCATTTCCGCCGCTATCATGCCCTGCAACCGGTGCCGGCTCGATAACGGCAAAGACGGGTGAGGAGAGTAAAATGGATCTTTCGTTCAGTGCGGAAGACCTTGCGTTCCAGCGCGAGGTCCGCAGCTTCATCGCCGAGAATTACCCGGCGGACATCAAGGCGCGTTTCGACGCCGGTCTCGAGCCTCGCAAGGAGGATTTCGTCCGCTGGCAGAAGATCCTGTTCGAGAAGGGCTGGGTCGCCCCGGCCTGGCCGAAGGAATATGGCGGCACCGGCTGGACGGCGACGCAGAAATACATCTTCCAGGAAGAGCTGGGCGCGGCCAATACCCCCGGCATCATTCCCTTCGGCCTCAGCATGGTCGGGCCGGTGATCTACACCTTCGCCACCGAGGAGCAGAAGAAGCGTTTCCTGCCGGGCATCCTGTCGTCCGATGTCTGGTGGTGTCAGGGCTATTCCGAGCCGGGTTCGGGCTCCGACCTTGCCTCGCTGAAGACCAAGGCGGTGCGTCAGGGCGACAAATATATCGTCAACGGCTCCAAGACCTGGACCACCATGGCCCAATGGGCCGACTGGATCTTCTGCCTGGTGCGCACGGATTCGTCCGTGAAGCAGCAGGAAGGCATCTCGTTCCTGCTGTTCGACATGAAGTCGCCCGGCGTCACCGTCCGTCCGATCATCACCATGGACGGCGGCCATGAAGTGAACGAATGCTTCTTCGACAATGTCGAGGTGCCGGTCGAGAATCTGATCGGTCAGGAAGGCATGGGCTGGACCTACGCCAAATTCCTGCTCGGCCATGAACGCTCGGGCATCGCCGCCGTCGCGCGCTCCAAGCGCGGCATCGCCAAGCTGAAGCAGATCGCCAACACCGAACAGTCCGACGGCAGCCCGCTGATCGAAGATCCGGATTACCGCCGCAAGCTGGCGGAGCTGGAAATCGACCTGACCGCCCTCGAATATACCGAGCTGCGCACCCTCGCCCGGGAAAGCCAGGGCAAGGGCCCCGGCCCCGAATCCTCGATCCTCAAGATCAAGGGCACGGAAATCCAGCAGGCGATCACGGAACTGGCGGTCGAGGCGGCGGGCTATTACGCCTTCGCCTATAACCGCCGCGCCATGGACGGCGCCAACGAGCCGGTCGTCGGCCCGGCGGCCACGGCCTTCGCCGCGCCGAGCTATTTCAACATGCGCAAGACCTCCATCTATGGCGGGTCGAACGAAATTCAGAAGAACATCATCGCCAAGATGGTGCTGGGACTCTAAGGGGCGGGAACGGTCATGGATTTCAATTACAGCGACGAGCAGAAGCTGCTCATCGACAGCGTCGAGCGTTTCATCCAGGACGACTACGACTTCGACACCCGCCGCGCCATCCTGAAGTCGGAAGACGGCTTCCGCCGTGACCTGTGGCAGAAGTTCGGCGAACTCGGCTGGCTGGCCGTGCCCTTCTCGGAAGAGGACGGCGGCCTCGGCGGCACCGCGGTCGAGACCATGATCATCATGGAATGCTTCGGGCGCGGCCTCGTGGTCGAACCCTATCTCTCGACCGTCGTCCTCGCCGGCGGCCTGCTGCGCCATGGCGGCACCACGGGCCAGAAGGAAACCGTACTGCCCGAGCTGATGGCCGGCACGCTGCTGGCCGCTGTCGGCTATGCCGAGCCGACCTCGCGCTTCAATCTCGCCGACGTCTCGACGACGGCGGAAAAGGCCGCGGGCGGTTATGTGCTGAAGGGCCGCAAGTCGGTCGTGCTGCACGGCCCGATGGCGGACAAGCTGATCGTCTCGGCCCGCACCTCGGGCGGCCGGCGTGACGAGGCCGGTATCACCCTGTTCCTGGTCGATGCCGGTGCCGCCGGTGTATCGCGTCAGGATTATCCGACGGTCGACGGCCTGCGCGCCTCGGAAATCGTGCTCGACGGCGTTTCGGTCGGCGAGGGCGATGTCGTCGGCGTGGTGGGCGAGGGTTTCGCCCTCCTCGAGCGGGTGATCGACGAGGCGACGGCGGCGATCTGCGCCGAAGCGGTCGGCGCGATGGAGACCCTGCACAAGGCGACCCTCGAATATGCCCGCACCCGCGTGCAGTTCGGCCAGCCCATCGGCCGCTTCCAGGTCATCCAGCACCGCCTCGTCGACATGTACATGGCCTATGAACAGGCCAAGTCCATGGCGATCATGGCCAGCCTGAAGCTCGACGCCGCGCCCGAGGAACGCCGCCGCGCCGTCTCCGCCGCCAAGGTGCAGATCGGCAAATCGGCCCGCTTCATCGGCCAGCAGGCGGTCCAGCTCCACGGCGGCATGGGCATGACCGACGAACTCAACGTCGGCCATTACTTCAAGCGCCTGACCATGATCGAGACGTTGTTCGGCAACACGGACTTCCACCTGAAGCGCTACGCGGCGTAAGTCGGCGGATCACCAGAAACGGCGCTCCGGGCCACCGGGGCGCCGTTTTGCTTTCGCAAGCCCGGCGCCCCATGGCTAAGCTGGCGGTCTCGATCCGCCGGAGTCTTCATGTCCGCATCCTCGCCCCTGCCGCTCCCCGCGCTCGATCCGGCCGAGATCACGGCGCTGACCGATTCCTATTTCACGCGGACGCGGCGCATCGTCGAGCATTTCGGCGATATCGACGTGACCTATGCCGTTTTCATGCGGCGGCCCGTGCTTTTCGCCTGCAAGCCGGCCATCGACTGGCTGGGCGCGGTCGCGAAGGCGCGCGGGGTGAATTTCACCGTCGAGCCGCGTTTCGCCGAGGGCGACCGGGTCGGGGCGGGCGAGCCGCTGTTCTATCTCACCGGCAGTTTCCGCCATCTCGTGGAACTTGAGACGCTTTACTTGCAGAAGCTGGGCGCGGCCTGCGTCGCCGCCTTCAATGCCTATGCCATGGCCTGCGAATTGCCCGCCGTGGCATTCCTCGCCATGGAGGCACGGCACACCACGGGACCGGAAATGATGGCGCTGATGGCCTATGCCGCTTCGGTCGGCTCGGCCGCGGCGCGACGCGACGTGGGGGCGAAAGGCTTCATCGGCGGCGCCAATGACGCGACGGCGGCGTTCTTCGGCGCGGCCGCCGGCCTTGGCACCATGCCCCATGCCCTGATCGGCTATGCCGGCTCCACGCTGCGGGCGGCGGAAATGTTCGTCGAGACCTTCCCCGACACGCCGCTGACCGTCCTGCCCGATTACTACGGGCGGGAGGTGACGGACACGCTGGCGGTCTGCCGGCGCTTTCCCGATATGGCGGCGGCGGGGCTTCTGTCGGTCCGGCTCGATACCCATGGCGGGCGCTTCCTCGAAGGTCTCGACCCGCAGAAGTCCTATGCCGTTCTCGAGCGCCACGC
Organism: Zavarzinia aquatilis; assembly: GCF_003173035.1. GTDB lineage: Bacteria > Pseudomonadota > Alphaproteobacteria > Zavarziniales > Zavarziniaceae > Zavarzinia > Zavarzinia aquatilis. The sequence continues at coordinate 152,962 of NZ_QGLE01000007.1, read as the reverse complement.
GCCCCAGTCCTTCCGCCAGTACCGGACGGAGGAAGAGCTGAAATGGCTGGTCGGCACCGGGGTCTCCGCCGCCGCCATCTTCCGCCTGCGCGAGGAACTGGACGCGGCGGGCTTCCCGGCGGTGAAGATCGTCGCGTCGTCCGGCTTTGGTCCTGCCAAATGCAAGGTCATGGCCAGTGTGCAGGCGCCGATCGACGTCGTCGGCACAGGCTCCTTCCTACCGGACGACTGGCCGGAGACCTATGCGACATCGGACATCGTCCGCTATGGCGAGCGGGACTCGGTGAAGATCGGCCGCGAATTCCTGCTACGGCCGAAAGTCTGAGGCTGCCTTTACCAGCGTCGCTCCGGCGAAGGCCGGAGCCTCGATCCGAGGGAGCCTCATTCTGCGCCGGATCCCGGCCTGCGCCGGGATGACGCGATGGGAAAGGATCTAGCGGTCGAAGTCGCGGTGCAGGTCGTGGACGATCACGCCGTGCCCTTGGGCGGGTTTGCGCAGCCAGTCGGGGCGGGACAGGGTGCGGCGGGTATCGTCATAGCCCGAGCGCCAATGTTCCAGCATCGAGGTGCGGGAAAACTCGAAATCCTTGGCGTCGCCCTCGTAGACTTTCTGCTGGTAGATCAGATGGGCGATGTTCACGGGCGGAATTTGCGAGACTTCGGCCAGCAGGGCGCGGTCTTCCTCGTCGAGGAGATGGGCCGGGACCTTGGACAGTGATTTCGCCACCCGCAGGCGGAAGTCGTGATTGCGCCGATAGGTGTCGGTGGTGAAGCGGGTCCGGCTCGAATAGATGATGTCCTTCTGCCGGGCCATCACGTCGCGCATGTCGCGGGGCAGGGCGCCATTGGCGCTGAACAGGTCGACCTGGAAGGCCAGGGTCGAAAGCTGTTCCTTCTGGCTGAGCAGATAAAGCAGCGGCGTGTTCGAGACGATGCCGCCGTCCCAGTAATATTCGCCGTCGATCTTCACCGCGGGAAAGGCCGGGGGCAGGGCGCCCGAAGCCATCACATGTTCCGGCAGGATCGTGTCGCGGTGATTGTCGAAATAGAGGAAGTTGCCGGTCTGGACATTCACCGCGCCGACCGAGAAGAAAACGTCGTCATTGTTCAGCCGGTCGAAATCGACAAGGCGAAGCAGGGTCTCGCGCAGCAGGCTGGTGTCGTAGAAACTGGTCGAGCCTTCGGCGCCGCGCAGCTGGAACCAGGGATTGATCTGGCGCGGCACGAAAAAGCCGGGCTGGCCCATCATGGTGGTGATCAGCGAACTCCACTGATTGCGCCAGGCCCGGAAGATGTCGCCGTCGGGGGTGTAGAGCCAGATCTTGCGGTCGGAGATCAGCTCCCAGAATTCGCGCAGCCGCTCCACCCGCTGGCCCGGCGGATTGCCGGCGATGATCGCGGCATTGACCGCACCGATGGAAACGCCGGAGAGCCAGTTCGGCTCCACCCCGCGTTCGACCAGCGCCTCATAGACGCCGGCCTGATAGGCGCCGAGCGCGCCGCCACCCTGGAAGACGAGGGCGACGCGGTCGTAATCGGCAGCGATTTCCTCGATGTCGGTTGCCATGGAGACATCCCTGGACTGGTCGAGCATGTGTGATTCCACCGAATTGAACGGGCAGCCTGCCGCCGGGTAAGCCGAGTACTCCGGCCCTGCGACGCGGTGGCCAGACATTCGCACGGACTATGTTGCGCTGCAATAAAGACCTTGTGGGAGCAGGGCAGCCATGATCCGGGACATCTTGCGCCAAGGTGTCGCACCGATGACCATGCCGCCATGGAAAATCCCCCCGCTCTTGGCCATCGCGACATCCGCCGCATCATCATCGGCATCATGCTGGCCATGTTTCTCGGTGCCCTCGATCAGACCATCGTCGCGACCGCGATGCCCAGCATCGGCCGCGACCTCGGCAATGCTTCCGCCCTGTCCTGGGTGATCACGGCCTATCTCCTCGCCTCGACCGCGGTCACGCCGCTCTATGGCAAGCTGTCGGATTCCTATGGCCGGCGACGGATGATGCTGATCGCGATTGCGGTTTTCGTCGCCGGCTCGCTCGGCTGCGCGCTCGCGCCCGATATCGTCACGCTCGTCGTCATGCGCGGCGTGCAGGGGCTGGGCGGCGGCGGGCTGATCTCGCTCGCCCAGACGATCATCGCCGACATCGTCTCCCCGCGTGAACGGGCGCGCTATCAGGGCTATATCGCCGGCATGTTCAGTGTCGCCAGCGTCGGCGGTCCGGTGCTGGGCGGCGTGCTGTCGCAGCATCTGCACTGGTCGGTGATCTTCTGGATCAACCTGCCCATGGGCCTTGCCGCCCTGGTCATGACCGACCGGGTGCTGCGCCTGCTGCCCCGCCACGACCGCCATCACCGGCTCGATCTGCCGGGCGCGGTGCTGATGGTGCTGGCGGCGCTGTCGCTGCTGCTGGCGCTGACCTGGGGCGGCGTCAGCTATCCCTGGACCTCGGCGCCGATCCTTGGAGTGCTCGGGGCTTCCGTCCTGCTCTGGTCCGGTTTCGTCTGGCGCACCGTGACGGCGGAACAGCCTTTCCTGCCGGTCTCGATCCTGGTCAATCCGGTGGTGCGCAACGCCGTCGCCGCCGCCTTCTTCACCATGGGCTCGATGATCGGCCTGTGCATGTTCATCCCGATCTATCTCGAGGTGATGCGCGGGCAGGCCGCCGGCTCGTCCGGCCTGATGCTGATCGCCTTCGTCGGCACGGTGCCCATCGGCGCGCTGATCGCCGGCCGCGCCATGGCCCGGCTGCGCCATTACAAGCTGCCGTCGCTGATCGGCCTGCCGGTATCGGCGCTGATGATCGCCATTCTCGCGCTCTGGCCGGCCGAGGTTTCGGCCACGGGCATTCTTGCGGTGATGGCCGTCGCCGGCATCGGCATCGGCTGCGTTCTGCCGGTCACCACGGTCTCGCTGCAGAACGCGGTGCCCATCGGCCAGATGGGCACGGCGACGGGGGCGATGAATTTCTTCCGGGCGCTGGGCAGTGCCCTGCTGGTGGCGGGCTTTTCAGCCCTGTTCTTCGCCGGTCTGGGTGACGGCGTGTCCGGCGTTCCCATGGAATTGCTTGCCGGGCACCTGGGCGACAGGGGGGCGGGGCTGGCCCCCGTGTTCTCTCACGTCTTCGCGGCGGCTTCCCTCTGCCTCGCCTGCGGCTGGGGCTTCATGCTGAACATGGAGGAAAAGCCGCTGCGCACCTCGGTCGAGGCGAAGCCGGCGGAATAGGCGCGATCAGCGCCGGCCGAGCACGCCGGGCGGCAGGGCGTTGCCCGTGTCGTCGTCGTCGAGAATGGCATTGCCCCGGTCGCGCTGATTCTGCTCGCGCAGGGCCGGGTCGCGCATGATCAGGGGAGCGAGATCGGTCAACTCGATGAAATGGTCGGCCTGGCGGCGCAGTTCGTCGGCGGTCATGGGCGGGCTGGAGCGCACGGTCGAGACGACGGAGACCCGCACCCCGCGCGCCTGCACCGCCTCAACGAGGCGGCGGAAACCGCCGTCGCCCGAGAACAGGATGGCGTGATCGAGCCGCGGGCTGAGATCGAGCATGTCACAGGCGAGTTCGATGTCCATGCCGCCCTTGATGCGGCGCCGGCCTTGTGCGTCGGTGAATTCCTTGGCCGGTTTGGTGACCACGGTGTAACCGTTATAGTCCAGCCAGTCGATCAGCGGGCGGATCGGCGAATATTCCTCGCCTTCAAGGAGGGCGGTGTAGTAGTAGGCGCGGATCATGCGGCCACGTTTCGCGAATTCGGAGAGCAGGCGGCGATAGTCGATATCGAAGCCGAGACTGCGCGCCGCCGAAAACAGATTGGCACCGTCGATGAAGAGCGCGATGCGCTCGTTCGGATAAAAAGTCATGGCTCAAATATCTCCGCGGGGGACAGGACTGTCGGGGGGCGAGCCCTGTCGCAGCATTTATAATCGGGCAAACTAGGGCAGATGACCGCCCTTGGAAAGGACAAGTCGTGATTGTCATCGGTCTTGGAGCGAATCTCCCGGATTCGAAGGGCCGGCCCGCGATCGAGACGCTGCGGGCGGCGATTTCTTCACTTCGTGTTGCGACATGGCTCGATGTTATTGCTGTTTCCCGGTTGTGGGAAACGGCGCCCGTGCCTATCTCCGATCAGCCCTGGTACGTCAATGCCGTGCTGGCGGCGAAATCGGAGCTATCCCCGGTTGAGCTTCTGGGGAATCTGCACGATCTGGAAAATGCCTTCGGCCGCGTGCGGCGCGAGAGGTGGGAGGCAAGGATTCTCGACCTCGATCTTCTCGCCGTGGACGACGAGGTGACCGGCGCCGACCAGCTGTCGGAACTCGTGCTGCCTCACCCCCGGATGTCCGAACGTGCCTTCGTGTTGCAGCCGCTGGCCGAGGTCGCGCCCGACTGGCGCCATCCCGTCAGCGGCGAGGGGATCGCGGCGCTGATCGCCCGGCTCGATCCGGCCCAGGTCTGCCGGCCGCTGCCGGATTGAGGGAATCCTTGCTTTCGCGGTTTCGCCTCACTATGTTCACTGTTCGCCTGAAAAATTAACGGGAGTTGCCGCGTATGGCTCGCGTCACCGTTGAAGACTGTGTTCTCAAGGTTCCGAACCGCTTCGAGCTCGTGCTCCTCGCGGGGCATCGGGCGCGTGCCATTTCGGCCGGCGCCCCCCTGACCGTCACCCGCGACAACGACAAGAATCCCGTCGTCGCCCTGCGCGAGATCGCCGACGAAACCGTGCCGGTGCGTAACCTGCGCGACAGCCTGATCGGCACCCTGCAGCATCACGTCGAGAAGGACGAGCCGGTCGAGGACGACATGCCGCGCCTGATGACCGGGCAGGATATCGCTTTCGAGCAGATCGCCGCCGACGATTACAACGACTCGATGTCCGATCTGGCCGCCGAACTCGACGCCGCACTCGGCGGTGACGACGGCGACGACGAATAAGGCGGTGTTTCCCGCCGCAAGGGACCGCTCTTCTCCAGGGCGGTCCCGTTTTTGTCTGGAATTCCGTCCTTCTGCCCTGCCTCGGGGGTGAGCGCCCTTGATCCGCCAGTATGAACTCGTCGAGCGCGTGCGCGCCTACGATCCCCAGGCGGACGAAAATCTGCTGAACCGCGCCTATGTCTTTTCGATGAAGGCGCACGGCAGTCAGAAACGGGCCTCGGGCGATCCTTACTTCTCGCATCCGCTCGAAGTCGCCGGCATCCTGACCGAGATGAAGCTGGACAGTAACACCATCGTTACCGCCCTGCTGCACGACACGATCGAGGACACGGTCGCCACCTACGAGGATATCGAGAAGCTGTTCGGCTCCAAGGTCGCGCAGCTGGTCGACGGCGTGACCAAACTCTCGAAACTGGAGCGCCCGGCGACCGAATCGGCCCGCCAGGCCGAGAATTTCCGCAAGCTGCTGGTCGCGATGTCGAACGACATCCGGGTGCTGCTGGTCAAGCTGGCGGACCGGCTGCACAACATGCGCACGCTGCATTTCATCAAGGATCCCGAGAAGCGCAAGCGCATCGCGGTCGAGACGATGGAGATCTACGCCCCGCTCGCCGAGCGGATCGGGATGCAGGAAATGAAGGAGGAGCTGGAAGACCTCTCCTTCGCCCAGATCAACCCGGATGCCCGCGAGGGTATCATCACCCGGCTCGAATTCCTGCGAGCCAAGGGCGGGACGATCATCCCCAAGATTTCGGAGCAGCTGCGCCGCACGCTGGCCGCTTCGGGCGTCGACGCGGCGGTGCAGGGGCGCGAGAAGCGGCCCTATTCGATCTGGCGCAAGATGGAGAAGAAAAACATCTCCTTCGAGCAGCTGTCGGACATCATGGCGTTCCGCATCATCGTGGCCGAGCTGCCGGACTGCTACAAGGCGCTGGGCGTCATTCACGCCGCCTATCCGATGGTGCCCGGGCGCTTCAAGGATTACATCTCGCTGCCCAAGCGGAACGGCTACCGTTCCCTGCATTCGACGGTCATCGGACCCGAGCGCCAGATGATCGAGGTGCAGATCAGGACGCGCGAGATGCATGAGGTGGCGGAACTCGGCGTCGCCGCCCACTGGCACTACAAGGAGGCGCAGCCCGGTGCCACCAATCAGCCGGCGCCGACCGACGGGATGCAGTACCGCTGGCTGCGCGAGCTGCTGGAAATCCTCGAACATGCCTCGACACCCGAGGAGTTCCTCGAGCACACCAAGCTCGAAATGTTCCAGGATCAGGTCTTCTGCTTCACGCCGAAGGGGGAGTTGATCGCGCTGCCCAAGGGGGCGACGCCGCTCGACTTCGCCTATGCCGTCCACACCACCATCGGCCATACCTGCGTCGGCGCCAAGGTGAACGGCCGGCTGCAGCCGCTGCGCACCGTCCTCAATAACGGCGATCAGGTCGAGATCGTTCGCTCCAAGGCGCAAAGCCCGAGCGCGGACTGGGAAAACATCGTCGTCACGGGCCATGCGCGCTCGGCGATCCGGCGTTTCCTGCGCAGCCAGCAGCGCGACCAGTATCTGGCGCTGGGCAAGGAAATCCTCGCCAAGGCCTTCCAGCAGGGTGGACACGAGGCCAGCGACAAGGCGCTCGACGTCGCCGTTCGCGCGCTGCGCCAGAAGTCGCTCGACGATCTCTATGTCGCGGTCGGACAGGGGCTGGTCACCGGCCGTTCGGTGGTCGAGGCGATCTTCCCGGGCGAGAAGCTGAAGGATCAGGGCAAGGTCGTGCCGCTGGCCCGCGCCAAGGCGACGCCGCGCGGCGGCGTGGCCAGGGGCGTGCCGATCAAGGGCCTGATCCCCGGCATGGCGATCCATTACGCCGGTTGCTGCCACCCGCTGCCGGGCGATCGCATCGTCGGCATCGTCTCGACGGGACGGGGCGTCACCGTGCATTCGATCGACTGCAAGATGCTGGAGCAATACAACGACCAGCCGGAACGCTGGCTCGACCTCGCCTGGTCGGCCGATGGCGACGAGGAACCTCATACCGGCCGGATCACGGCGATCGTCTCGAACGAGCCGGGATCGCTGTCGACCGTCGCCACGGTCATCGCCAAGAACCTCGGCAATGTCGTCAATCTGAAGTTCACCGACCGCAGCACCGATTTCGTCGAGATGATGATCGACATCGAGGTGCGCGATCTGAAGCACCTGACCTCGATCGTCGCGGCGCTGCGCGCCAACCCCGCGATCACCTCGGTCGAGCGGGCACGCGGCTGAACCGGCCGGGGCCGTCCGGCCCCGCCGTCACTGGATGGAAATCATGAATCAGGCATTGGTACTCGACGAATTCCGCGCGGCCCGGGCGCTGCTCGAAGGTCATTTCATCCTGACTTCGGGCCTGCGCAGCCCGATGTATCTGCAATGCGCCCGCGTGCTGATGGACCCGAAGCGCGCCGACCGTCTGTGTGCCGCGCTGGCCGCCCTGGTCCGCCAGCAGGTGGGTGAGGGCATCGACCTCGTCGTCTCGCCCGCCATGGGCGGTGTCGTCGTCGGTTACGAGATGGGGCGCCAGCTCGGCGTGCCCGCGATCTTCGTCGAGCGGGTGGACGGCCAGTTCGCCCTGCGCCGCGGCTTCGAGATCCCAGAAGGTGCCCGCTGCCTGATGGTCGAGGACGTGGTGACCACGGGCCTGTCGTCGCGCGAATGCATCAAGGTGATCGAGGCCCTGGGCGGCAAGGTCGTCGCCGGCGCCTCGCTGGTCGACCGCTCCGACGGCAAGGCCGACATCGGCGTGCCGCTGGTCTCGCTGCTGCGGCTCGACGTGCCGAGCTATTCGCCCGACAATCTGCCGCCCGAACTCGCCGCCCTGCCGGCCGTCAAACCCGGCAGCCGCGGCCTCAAGTAGGAACAGATCATGAGTGCCGTGCTTCCGCCCTTACGTCTTGGCGTCAACATCGACCATGTCGCGACCATCCGGAACGCCCGGGGCGGTCGCTTGCCGGACCCGGTGCGGGCGGCGCGGCTGGCGGCGGCGGCCGGGGCCGATGGCATTACCGCGCATTTGCGGGAAGACCGGCGCCATATCTCGGACGATGACATTTCCCGCCTTGCCCGGGAGATCGACCTGCCGCTGAACCTCGAAATGGCCGCGACCGAGGAAATGCTGGCCATCGCCCTGTCGCACAAGCCGCACGCCTGCTGCCTCGTGCCCGAAAAGCGCGAGGAGAAGACGACGGAAGGCGGGCTCGACGTCGCGGTCGGCCACCGGGCGCTGGCGCCCTTCATCCGCAGCCTGCGCGATGCCGAAATCCGCGTCTCGCTGTTCGTCGATCCCGAGGATGTCCAGCTGGCGGTCGCCAAGGCGCTGGGCGCCGATATCGTCGAATTGCACACCGGTGCCTATTGCGAGGTGGAAGGCGACGCCCGGCAGGCCGAGCTTGCCCGGTTGCGGCGCGCGGCCGAGACGGCGGCCCGACTCGGTCTCGAATGCCACGCCGGCCATGGCCTTGCCTTCGACACGGTGCAGCCGGTCGCCGCCATCCCCAATGTCGTCGAGCTGAACATCGGCCATTTCCTGGTGGGCGAGGCGATCTTCGTTGGCCTCGAAGCCGCCATCCGCCGGATGCGCGTGCTGATGGACGAGGCGCGCCGGTGATCATCGGCCTTGGCTCCGACCTCATCGACATCCGCCGCATCGCGCGGACGCTGGAGCGGTTCGGCGACCGCTTCATCGAGCGGGTGTTCACCGAGGTCGAGCGCGCCAAGGCCGATCGCCGCAAGATGACAAGGGTCGAGACCTACGCCAAGCGTTACGCTGCCAAGGAAGCCTGCGTGAAGGCGCTGGGCACCGGCTTTTCCAACGGTGTGTTCTGGCGGGACGTCGGCGTCGTCAACGACCGTTTCGGCAAGCCGACCCTGGCCCTGACCGGCGGCGCCCTGCTGCGTCTGCAGGCGATCACGCCGCCGGGCACGCGGGCCGAAATCGCCCTGACCATGACCGACGAGCCGCCCCTGGCGAGCGCGCTCGTGATCATTTCCGCCCTGCCGCCGGGGCCCTCGCAATAGGCGGCGTTACAGGATCGCGCCGTAGCCTTTCAGCGCGGTGACGACGCCGATCCGGTCGACGCGCTGTACCGACAGCTTGCCGATGACCGCGTGGGCCGCGCAAAGGCCCGCGGCTTCACCCGCCATCATATAGGCCGGCTCCATCCTGTAGCTGCAATTGACCACGCGGGTGACCGATGCGCAGACGGGCACGATCAGGTTGGCGCACTGGGATTCCGCCGGCAACATGGCGCGCAGCGGGAGATGGTATCGCTTCGCGCCCATGCCCGGGGTGTCGCCGCTGTTGCTGCCCTCGATCACCAGTTCGCCGTTCGGTCCCTCGAGATACTGGACCGGATGGCTGTCGTAATCGTAGCCCCAGATCAGCACGCCGTCGTCGAAGCGGGCGCCTTCGTTGGTGTCGGTCTGCTTGAGTTTGTAGAGACCCTTGAGGCGGCGGCCTTCACGGACATAGAGCTGGCGGGGCCAGTTGTCGTTGTCGGTGAACTCGCTGCGGGAAAGCCCCCAGGCATTGGTCGAGTCGCGGAAGAACTGCGGCACCCGCGGGTCATTGGCAAAGAAATAGAGCCGGCCGGCCTGGTAGCGGCGGTGAAAATCGGTGATCGCCTTTCGCCGCGCCCGGTTGCCCAACGGGTAGGCCCAGTTCTGTCCCGGCGCCGTGTCGGCGTTTCGGTCGACCTTGTCGATGCCGGGCAACTCGCCGCCGGCATGGAAGCCGTCGGGGGTGAAGCCCTTGGCGATATCGAGCAGATACCAGTTGGAATTATAGCCTGCGGGCCGCTCGAACGGCCGGCGATCGGTCGGGTCGTCGGTCAGGCTGAGGCGGTAGTTGTAATTCATGACCGCCGCGTCGCCGGCCCCGATCGCTGTCGAGGGGAATGGTTTGACGAGGGGAACCAGCGCGCCCGACGCGGTCCGCACCTTGGCCTTGGTCACCACTTTCTGGGCGACGCCGAAGCCCGCCGTCGGCTCGCCGTATTTGGATTGTCCGTCGCGGCCGTGATCGTAGTTGACGCCGGAGGCCGCCATGAGATCGCCCTCGTAGCTGCAATCTATATAGACCTCGCCGACGAGACGGGTTCCGTCCTCGAGCACGATATACTTGATGCGATTGCCGTCGCGCGTGAGCGGATTGCGCTCGAGCGTGTCCTGCTGGAAGACAGTGATTTCGGCATCGGCGAGCAGGGCGCGGAAATGGGCTTCGGCGACGTGAGGTTCGAATCGGAAGGCGGAGGGCTGGCCATAGGCCGCACCCATGGCCTTGAAGAAGGCGCCCGTCATGCCGCCGATCGGCTGCTTTTCATTGGCATCCGCGCGGCTGAGGCCATTCGCGGTCATGCCGCCGATCGGATTTGGGCCGATGACGAGCGCGACCTTCATGCCTTCCCTCGCCGCGGCGTAGGCGGCGAAAACGCCGGCCGAAGTCGCGCCATAGACGACAACCTGGAAGCGGAGGTTGATGGCATGGGCGGTCGGGGCGCCAGCCCCCAACATGACGACCGTCGAGCCGGCGGAAACCAGCAACTTGCGTCGAGAGATCGTTGTCATGGATTGCGCCCCCGCTTCTGTTTCGCCCTGAAGGCGCAGCTTAATCCACAATCGGCGGGACGGTCGCGCCTTAATCCTGCCGGCGCCCGTCCGATTTTCAACCCGATGAAGCCGGTCATCCCGGTCCAGGTGCAAGCCCGATGTTGACAGGAAAGCGGGGTAGGGGCTTCATGCCGCGACTTTGGACGAGTGTGCGATGGCAGTTTCCGGGGAAGACGTTATGAAAAAGGCTGGCCGGTCCTCCTTCGTGGAGACCGTACTTACCGTCGTCTATGCCGTGCTGATCGCGATCGTGATCCGTACCGTGGCGTTCGAGCCGTTCAACATCCCGTCCGGTTCGATGCGGCCGACGCTGGAAATCGGCGACTATCTGTTCGTCTCGAAATATTCCTACGGCTATTCCCGCTATTCCCTGCCGCTCGGCCTCGACCTGTTCGAGGGCCGCGTGCTGGAACAGCCGGTGACGCGGGGCGACGTCGTCGTGTTCCGCAAGCCGGGCGACACGAATATCGACTATATCAAGCGTATCGTCGGTCTTCCGGGCGATCGCATCCGCATGGCCGACGGCGTGCTGATCATCAACGACGTGCCGGTGCCGCGCGTCCGGATCGAGGACTACATCGACAATATGCCGAATGGCGGTGTGCGCCGGATCGAGCAATATCGCGAGACCCTGCCGAACGGCGTCACCTACATCACCTTCAACGAGATCACCGGCGGCAGCGCCGACAATACCGGTACCTATGAAGTGCCGCCCGGGCATTATTTCGCCATGGGCGACAATCGGGACGATTCGTCCGACAGCCGGATCAAGCCGGAATATGGCGGCGTCGGTTTCGTGCCAGCGGAAAATCTGGTCGGCCACGCCCAGATCATCTTCTTCTCGACCGACGGCTCCGCCGGGTTGTTCGAGCCGTGGAAATGGTTCGGCGCCATCCGCTATGGCCGACTGCTGCAAGGCGTCCGGTGATCGCCGTCGACGGACTGATCCAGGCGCTCGGCCATCGTTTCGCCGACCGGGCACTGCTGACCCGTGCCCTGACGCACAAGAGTTTCGGCGCCGAGGTCTCGAACGAACGGCTGGAATTCCTCGGCGACCGGGTGCTGGGCATGGTCATTGCCGAAACCCTCTATGCCGCCCATCCGGGGTGGGAGGAGGGGGCGCTGGCCGTCCGCCTGAACGGTCTCGTCCGGCGTGAAACCCTGTCGCGCATCGCCGAGGATATCGGCCTTGGCCGCTATCTTCGCCTCGCCAAGGGCGAAGACGAACAGGGCGGCCGCTCGAAGCCGGCCATTCTCGCCGATGCGATGGAAGCGGTGATCGCCGCGGTCTATCTCGACGGCGGGCTGCCGGCCGCGCGCGGCGTCGTCTCGCGCCTGTGGGCCGATTATTTCGCCAATCGCATCACCCCGCCCAAGGACGCCAAGACCGAGCTGCAGGAATGGTCGGTGGCGCAGGGCCTCGGCCAGCCGCGCTACGAGACCGTCGACCGCAGCGGGCCCGACCATGCCCCGGTCTTCGTCGTCGCCGCATTGCTGCCCGGCGGCCATTCGGCCGAGGGGCGGGGCTCGTCCAAACGCATAGCCGAGCAGGAAGCCGCCAAGGCCCTGCACGATGCCCTGAAAGCCAAAGCATGACCGATACCGTTCCCGACACCAGCGCGGAGGGCCCGACCCGCGCCGGTTTCGTCGCCATCATCGGCCCGACCAACGCCGGCAAGTCGACCCTGACCAACCGCCTCGTCGGCAGCAAGGTGTCCATCGTCACCCAGAAGGTGCAGACGACGCGGACCCGGGTCACCGGCATCGCCGTGCGCGGCAAGTCGCAGTTCATCTTCGTCGATACCCCGGGCGTCTTCGCGCCGAAGCGTCGCCTCGACCGGGCCATGGTCGCCGCCGCCTGGGCCGGTGCCTCGGATGCCGACCTCGTCGTCATGGTGGTCGATGCCGAACGCGGCATCGACGATGCCGTCGAATCGGTGGTCGAGGGCCTGAAGGGCAGCGGCCGGAAATGCCTGCTCGCCCTCAACAAGATCGACCTCGTGAAGCGCGAGAGCCTGCTCGAACTCGCCAAGGCCATGAACGACCGGCTCGACTTCGATGCCACCTTCATGATCTCGGCCAGCGGCGGCAACGGCTGCAAGGATCTGATGGACGCCATCGAGGCGCGCCTGCCGGAAGGCCCCTGGCTGTTCCCGGAAGACCAGCTGTCCGACCTGCCGGAGAGGATGCTGGCGGCTGAGATCACGCGCGAGAAGATTTACCTGCGCCTGCATCAGGAACTGCCCTATTCGATCCACGTCGAGACCGAAAGCTGGAAGGACCAGAAAGACGGCTCGGTCCGCATCGAACAGGTGATCTATGTCGAGCGGGACGGCCAGAAGGCCATTGTCCTCGGCAAGGGCGGCCAGACGGTGAAGATCGTCGGCAGCATGGCGCGGGAAGAGATGGAGCAGGTCTTCGATCGCCGCGTCCATCTGTTCCTCTTCGTCAAGGTCCGGGCCAACTGGGCCGAGGACCGCGAGCGTTACCAGGCCATGGGGCTCGACTGGCAGGACTGAGGTCGGTCTTTATTCCGGGGGCGATTCCCGCGGATCGGGGCGACTTCGGCGGGGCTCGGCCCTTGACCATTGGTTAACGATGGCATTACCTGCCGCCATGCCGCCCCGCCCGGGCGGCCGCGGGAGGCGGTCGGCAGTTGAACGGCGTATTCACCCATCTGAACTGGCTGGGCTATGTCGTCGCCGGGATTTTCGCCGTCCTGCTGCTCTATGGCACGCTGAAACAGCCCGATTTCATTGTCGTGCCGCGCCGCCGCCGCGCCCGCCGGGTCGTGGTGCCGGGCATGATCGTGTCCGAGGCGGTCGAGTTCCTGCGCCGGTCCCCGCGCGGCTACAGCCTTTATCAGCTCGATTCCGACCATGGCATCGTCGTCTGGGAACAGGGGCCGACGCTGTTTTCGCTCGGGGCGTTCTATCCGCTCTATGTCGACCCGACCAACCAGGGCATCGTGATCACCTGTGCCATCGAGCCGCGCACACCCATCGTCGGTCCCGCCGCGCACCGCCGCCTCAGCCGGTTGCAGCGCCAGGTGATCGGCCTCGTCGGCGGCTATCCGGACTGAGCTTCGTCAAGATCGAGGGCGGCCAGCGCGTCCTCGACCGGCGTTCCCTCGCGGATGACCGAAAATCGCCCGGGCCGGCTGGCCAGCAAGGCGGTGACGCCGCCGCGCGGGCAGACGTCGAGGCACAGGGTCTCGACGACGCCGATCCGCGCGCCCTGCTCGTCGAGAGCGCGGGCGAGCACTTTCGACAAGTCCTTCTTGCCCGACGGGCCGAAGCCGCCCTTCAATTTGCGCTCGCATTTCGCGCAGACCAGGACGATGTCGTCCCATCCGGTGTTCAGCGCCTTGCCCGTGTCTTTCGCCATGGTGTCCTTTCGCGCCGCCCGGCGGCGGGGCAAGATAGGACCGTGTCCGAGTCCCGACAGAGTTGCCGATGCCCGCCGATGTTCTGACCCTCGCCGCGCCCGCCGTTTCGGTCGAGTCCGCAGCACGCCTGATCCGGGAACATTATGGCCTGACCGGCCGTATCGAGGCGATCCCCGGCGAACGCGATCGGAATTTCCGACTGACCGACGACCGGGGCCGCGGCTTCGTCCTGAAGATGGCCAATCCGGCCGAAGCCCCCGCGATCACCCGTCTGCAAGGCGCTGCGCTGTTGCATCTGGCCGCGCGCGATCACGGCTTGCCCTTGCCCCGGGTGGTGCCGACCCTCGATGGGCGGAGCGACTTCGTTCACGGCGAAACCGCCATGCTGACCCGTTTGTTGACCTATCTCGACGGCGTCTCCCTTCATGCCAGCGCGCTGTCGCCGTTGCAGTCGGCGCGCCTTGGCGCGTTGCTCGGCCGGATCGACCGCGCGCTGGCCGATTTCCGGCACGAGGCGATGGAGCGCCAGTTGTTGTGGGATGCGACGCGGGTCGGCCAGGTGCGCGGCTTGCTGAATTCCATCGAGGATGCGGCGGATCGGGCGCTGGTGGCCCGGACCATCGACCATTTCGAGGACCGGACGGCGCCCATTGTCCATGCCCTGCCGCGCCAGCTGATCCACAACGATCTCAATCCCCATAATGTCGTCACCCGGCAGGGCGATCCCGACACGATTGCCGGCATCATCGACTTCGGCGATGCGCTGTCTGCGCCCGCCGTCGCCGACCTCGGCACCGCGCTCGCCTATCAGATGGACGAGGGCGAGGCGCCGCTGGCGCGGGTGCTGGCTTTCGCGCGCGCCTATCACGCCGAGCGGCCGCTGACGGAAGCGGAAATCGGGGTGCTGCCCGATCTGATGGCCGCCCGCATGGTGCTGACCATCGCCATCACCCATTGGCGGGCCGGGCTGCAGCCCGAAAACCGCGCCTATATCCTGCGCAACAATCCCGGCGCTTGGGCCGGCCTGCGTCGCCTGTCGGGTTTCGCGCCCGGCGCGGTCGGGGCCTTGTTCGGCAGCGCCCTGCAAGGAGAGACGCGATGACCATGATCAATGCCTATGTCCCCGGAACCGGCACCGGCGATGCCGCCGAGGACGCCCTGATCGAGCGTCGGCGCCGCCTGCTCGGCCCCGCTTACCGGCTGTTCTATGCCCATCCCCTGCATGTCGTGCGGGGGCAGGGGGTGTGGCTCTACGATCAGGCCGGCAAGGCCTATCTCGACGTCTACAACAATGTCGCCTCGGTCGGGCATTGCCATCCGGTGGTCGTGGAGGCCCTGTCGCGGCAGGCGGCGATCCTCAACACCCACACCCGCTATGTCCACGAGGGCATCCTCGATTACGCCGAGAAGCTGCTGGCCGAGGGGCCGCCCGAACTCGGCCACCTGATGATGACCTGCACCGGTAGCGAGGCGAATGATCTTGCCCTGCGCATCGCCCGCAAGCACACGGGCGGCACCGGCATCATCGTGACCGAACTCGCCTATCACGGTGTCACCGGCGTTCTGGCCGAACTCTCCCCCTCCCTTGGGCCGGCGGTCGCGCGCGGGCCCCATGTCCGGCTGGTGCCGGCGCCCGACGGCTACAGGGGCGAGGGCGATGTCGGTGCCCGCTTTCTGGCCGGGGTCGAGGCTGCGCTCGCCGATTTCGCCGACAAGGGCATCCGGCCCGCCGCCCTGCTGGTGGACACGATCTTTTCCTCGGACGGCGTCTTCGCCGATCCGCCCGGCTTCCTCGCCTCCGCCGTCGCCGCCGTGCGGGCGGCTGGCGGCCTTTTCATCGCCGACGAGGTCCAGCCCGGCTTCGGCCGGCTGGGCACCGGCATGTGGGGCTTCGCGCGCCACGGCCTGGTGCCGGACATGGCGACCGTCGGCAAGCCCATGGGCAACGGCCATCCGGTGGCCGGGGTGATGACGCGCCCCGAGGTGGTGGCCGAATTCGGCCGCGACATCCGCTATTTCAATACTTTCGGCGGCAATCCGGTGTCCTGCGCGGTCGCTGGCGCCGTGCTGTCGGTGATCAAGGCCGAAGGGCTGGTGGAGAATGCGCGGGCAACCGGCGCCCATCTGATGGCGGGCCTGCGCCGGCTCGGCCGGAAGCACGATCTGATCGGCGATCTGCGCGGCAGCGGCCTCTTCATCGGCGCCGAACTCGTCACCGATCGGGCGCGCAAGACCCCGGCGAGCGCCGAGACCGCCCGCCTCGTCAACGACCTGCGCGAGCGGGGCGTGCTGATCAGCGCGACCGGCCCCTTCGCCAACATCCTGAAAATTCGCCCCCCGCTGGTATTCCGGCCCGAACACGCGGACATCTTTCTCGGCCATCTGGACGAGGCGCTGGCGGCGATCTGAGCGGCTTGCCGGGCGATTCTCGACCCGCATTCCGGGGATCGCGCGGAGGGCCCGCCAGGATGGCAAAAAATACCTTTTGAATCAAAGGCTTGCCGGCGGTTTTTTCGCTCTGGCAAAGGCCCGCCCGGGCTTGCTACAGTCCCGTTACGGAACAGGCCGCCGCGGCCATCCGAGACGCTGACGACCGGCGCAAACAGCAAGCATATCTCTTGAGCGAACCCAATTCCGTAGACCAGCCGGGGCCGCAGGACGCGAGCCCGCCGACCGGCGGCGGTCTGCCGCCCGGCGCCGTGCCGCCGCGTCACGACATCGCCCCCATCTCCATCGAAGACGAGATGCGCCGCTCCTACCTCGATTACGCCATGAGCGTGATCGTGTCGCGCGCGCTGCCCGATGCGCGGGACGGCCTGAAGCCCGTTCACCGCCGCATCCTTCATGCGATGAACGAGAGCGGCTACGACTGGAACAAGTCCTATCGCAAGTCGGCGCGTATCGTCGGCGAGGTCATCGGTAAATATCACCCCCATGGCGACAGCGCGGTCTATATGGCCATGGTCCGGCTGGTGCAGCCGTTTTCCATGCGCCTGCCGCTGCTCGACGGTCAGGGCAATTTCGGCTCCATGGACGGCGACATGCCCGCCGCCATGCGTTACACCGAAATCCGCATGGGCAAGCCGGCCCACGCCCTGCTCGAGGACATCGAGAAGGAAACGGTCGACTTCCAGCCGAACTACGACGGCTCGGAACGCGAGCCGATCGTCCTGCCGGCGCGGTTTCCCAATCTTCTGGTCAATGGCGCGGGCGGCATCGCCGTCGGCATGGCGACCAACATCCCGCCGCATAACCTCGGCGACGTGATCGACGCCTGCCTTGCCTATATGGACAACCCGCATGTCCCGATCGAGCGGCTGATCGAGATCGTGCAGGCGCCGGACTTCCCGACGGGCGGTCTCATCATCGGCGGCGGCGGTGCCCGCCAGGCCTATCTGACCGGGCGCGGCTCGGTGCTGATGCGGGCGCGGACCCATGTCGAGGAAATCCGCAAGGACCGCTTCGCCATCGTCGCGACCGAGATTCCCTATCAGGTCAACAAGGCGACCCTCCTCGAGAAGATCGGCGACGAGATGCGCTCGAAGCGGATCGAGGGCATCGCCGAACTGCGCGATGAATCCGACCGCGAAGGTGTCCGCGTCGTCGTCGAGCTGAAGCGCGACGCCATCGCCGACGTCGTGCTGAACCAGCTGTTCAAGCATACGCCGCTGCAGCAGTCCTTCGGCATCCAGATGCTGGCGATCGACCACGGCCGCCCGCAGACCATGACGCTGAAGCAGCTGATCGCCGCCTTCGTCGAATTCCGTGAGGAAGTGATCACCCGGCGCAGCCGGTTCGAGCTGACCAAGGCGCGCGACCGCGCCCATATCCTGGCCGGCCTCGCCATCGCCGTCGCCAATATCGACGAGGTGATCCGGGTCATCCGCACCTCGCCCGATCCGGCCGCGGCGCGCGAGGCGCTGATGAGCCGCGACTGGCCGGTAGGCGATGTCGACGCACTGCTCCGCCTTGTCGAGGAGACGGGCCATCCGGGCGCGGTCGACGGCACCTATCGCCTGTCCGAGGTTCAGGCCCGCGCCATCCTCGACCTGCGCCTGCAGCGCCTGACGGCGCTGGGCCGTGACGAGATCGAGGACGAGCTGAAGCAGCTGGGCGAGCGGATCACCTATCTGCTGTCGATCCTGCGCAGCCGCGAAGTCCTGTTCGGCGTGATGCGCGACGAGTTGCTGGCGGTGAGGGGCGAATTCGCCAATCCGCGCCGCACCGAAGTCGTCGCCTTCACCGGCGATCTCGAGGACGAGGACCTGATCGCCCGCGAGGACATGGTGGTGACCGTGTCCCATACCGGCTACATCAAGCGCGTGCCGCTGACCGCCTATCGCGCCCAGCGCCGGGGCGGCAAGGGCAAGACCGGCATGGCGACCCGGGACGAGGATTTCGTCTCCCGCGTCTTCGTCGCCAATACCCATACGCCGGTGCTGTTCTTCTCGTCGCGCGGCATCGCCTATCAGCTGAAGGTCTGGCGCCTGCCCGAGGGCCTGCCCCAGTCGCGCGGCAAGGCGCTGATCAACATCCTGCCGCTGGAGCCGGGCGAGCGCATCGCCGCCGTCATGCCCATGCCCGAGGACGAGGAGAGCTGGGACAAGCTGCACGTCGTCTTCGCGACGAAGAAAGGCAACATCCGCCGCAACGCCCTGTCCGATTTCGTCGACGTCCGCTCCAACGGCAAGATCGCGATGAAATTCGAGGGCGAGGACGCGGATGACGAACTGATCGCCGTCTCCCCCTGCGATGTCGAGAGCGAGGATATCCTGCTCGCCGTCGGCAGTGGCCGGGCGATCCGCTTCCCGGTCGACGAGGTGCGCGAATTCGCCAGCCGTCATTCGACCGGCGTGCGGGGCATCCGTCTCGAGAATGGCGACCGCGTGGTCGACATGGCGCTGATCACCCATGTCGAGGCGACCCCGGCCGAGCTGCGCGCCTACCTCAAGGCCGCCAAGGCCGGCGACGAGGAGGGGGCGGATATCGCCACCACCGAGGACGAGGAGGAGGGCGAGGACGGCGCCGACGTGACCCTGTCGGACGAGCGTTTCGCCGAACTGCGCGACAAGGAGCAGTTCCTGCTGACCGTGACCGAGAACGGCTACGGCAAGCGCACCTCGGCCTATGAGTACCGGCTGACCCGGCGCGGCGGCAAGGGCATCATCGCCATCACGACGAGCGCCCGGAACGGCGATCTGGCCGCCGCCTTCCCGGTCACCGACCGCGATCAGGTGATGCTGGTGACCGACGGCGGTCAGGTGATCCGCTGCCCGGTGCATGACATCCGCATCGCCGGCCGCAATACCCAGGGCGTCACCCTGTTCCGCACCGCCGAGGACGAGCGCGTCGTCTCCGTCACCCGGCTCGAGGACGCCATGGACGAGGAAGAGGAAGGCGGCGAGGCGCCGGCCGACGAGGGCGTGACGGAAGAGGGGGGCGAGGCATGAGCCGGATCGGCGTCTATCCCGGCACCTTCGATCCGCCGACCCTCGGCCATTTCGACATCATCCGGCGCGGCGCGAAGCTCGTCGACCGGCTGGTGATCGGGATCGGCATCAATTCCGGCAAATCGCCCATGTTCGATTTCGACGAGCGGCTGGAAATGATGGGCGAGCTGGTCGCCGGCCTTGCCGGCGAACCGGGCGTGGGCGAGATCGCCGTGGTGCCGTTCAAGGGCCTGGTGGTCGATTTCGCCCGGGCCCATGGCGCCTCGGTGCTGTTGCGGGGCCTGCGTTCCGGCACCGACTTCGACTATGAATTCCAGATGACCGGCATGAACGCCACCATGGCGCCCGAGGTCGAGACCGTGTTCCTGATGGCCGATCTCGCCCATCAGGCGATCGCGTCGAGCCTCGTGAAGGATGTCGCCCGGTTGGGCGGCAGCTATGGCGCCTTCGTGCCGGCCGTGGTGGCCGAGCGACTGCGCCTGAAGCTGGAAAGCCTCAAATCCGCCTGAGTTATTTGCTCTGTGTCGAGACCTTTACCCAAGACCTTCGGAAGGAGTTGGGGTATGAAGCGCCTGTTTGCAATTCTACTAGCGATGTTTGCCATGACCTCTGCTGCGGCTGCCGCCGATCCCGAAAACACCCTGCTGCTCCAGCTCAAGGATGGCACCGTCGTCATCGAGCTGCGGCCGGACCTCGCGCCGAACCATGTTGCCCGGATCAAGGAATTGACCCGCCAGGGCTTCTATGACGGCATCGTCTTCCATCGCGTGATCGAGGGCTTCATGGCCCAGACCGGCGATCCGACCGGCACCGGCATGGGCGGCTCGGGCAAGAAGCTGAAGGCCGAATTCTCGAACGCGCCCTTCGGCCGTGGCACGGTCGGCATGGCCCGCTCGCAGAGCCCGGATTCGGGCGACAGCCAGTTCTTCATCTGCTTCCAGCCCTCGCGTTTCCTCGACGGCCAGTACACGGTCTTCGGCCAGGTGATCTCGGGCATGGAATTCGTCGACAAGATCAAGCGCGGCCTCGGCCAGTCCGGCTCGGTGCCCGCGCCGCAGGACACCATCATCTCGATGAAGGTCCAGGCCGACGTGAAGTAATCCTGCCGTCACGGCATGTCGCAATGGCCGGGCATGTCCCGGCCATTGTGCATTTTGAAGACCGGTCCATGAAAGTCGCCGATTTCGATTTCGACCTGCCGCCCGAGCTGATCGCGGTCCGCCCGGCCAGCCCCCGCGAATCCGCCCGCCTGCTGCGGGTTCGGGAAAGCGGCATGGCCGATCTGACCATCGCCGATCTGCCGGGTGAACTTCGCGCCGGCGATCTTCTGGTGCTGAACGATACCAAGGTGATTCCGGCCCGGCTGGAAGGCACCATCGGCGAAGCCCATGTCGAACTGAACCTGATCCGTGCCGTGGATAGCCGGACCTGGGAATGTCTGGCCCGGCCCGGCCGGCGCTTCAGGCCGGGCGTCACCGTCGTCTTCGGTGACCTGACGGCCCGGGTGCTGGTCAAGGACCCCGAAGGCACCATCACCCTCGAATTCGACCGGGCGGGGCCGGACCTGATGGCCGCCCTCGATGTCGTCGGCACCATGCCTCTGCCACCCTATATCGCGCGAAAGCGCGCGCCCGATGCGCAGGACCGGACGGATTACCAGACCGCCTTCGCCGCGCGGGAAGGCGCCGTGGCAGCGCCGACCGCCAGCCTGCATCTGACGCCGGAGCTTCTGGCCCGGCTGGGCGCCATGGGCGTGGAGCGGGCCATGGTCACCCTCCATGTCGGCGCCGGCACCTTTCTTCCCGTCAAGGTCGAGGATACCGCCGATCACAAGATGCACGCCGAATGGGGCGAGGTCGGCGCTGCGGCGGCCGAGGCGATCAACCGCGCGCGGGCCGAGGGACGCCGCGTCGTCGCCGTCGGCACCACGGCGCTGCGCCTCATTGAAAGCGCGGCGCGGGATCGCGACCGGGTCGAGCCCTTCGCCGACTGGACCGACATCTTCATCACGCCAGGCTTCCGTTTCCGCGCGGCCGACCTGCTGCTGACCAATTTCCATCTGCCCAAATCGACGCTGGTCATGCTGGTCTCGGCCTTCGCCGGTTTCGACCGGGTGAAGGCCGCCTATGGTCATGCCATCGACAAGGGCTATCGTTTCTATTCCTATGGCGATGCCTGCCTTTTCGACCGTGTGGAGCCCAAAGCATGACCGCCGTTGATTTCGGATTCTCGGTGGAGGCGCGGGACGGCATGGCGCGGGCCGGCCATGTCCGCACCGCGCGGGGTGTCATCCGCACCCCCGCCTTCATGCCGGTCGGCACGGCGGCGACGGTGAAGGCGGCCTGGCCCGAAACCGTGCGCAAGGCGGGGGCGGATATCCTGCTCGGCAATACCTATCACCTGATGCTGCGCCCGGGGGCGGAGCGGGTGGCCCGTCTCGGCGGGTTGCACAAGTTCATGAACTGGCCGCATCCGATCCTGACCGACAGCGGTGGCTTTCAGGTCATGTCCCTGTCGTCCTTACGCAAGATCACCGAGGAAGGCGTGACCTTCCGCTCTCACCATGACGGCAGCAGCCATGCCATGTCGCCGGAACGCTCGATCGAGATCCAGCGCCTCCTCGACAGCGATATCGCCATGCAGCTCGACGAATGCGTCGCCCTGCCGGCCTCGCGCGACGAGACGGCGCGGGCGATGGAATTGTCCCTGCGCTGGGCCAGACGCTCCAAGGACGCCTTCCTGGCCTCCGCGCCGCCGCCCGGGCGGGCGATCTTCGGCATCGTCCAGGGCGGCACGGAATTCGACCTGCGCCGTGCCTCGGCCGAAGGGCTGGTCGAGATCGGCTTTCCGGGCTATGCCCTCGGCGGCCTCGCCGTGGGCGAGCCGCAGCCGGTGATGTTCGAGACCATCGCGGCGACCACGCCCCATCTGCCGCAGGATCGCCCGCGCTACCTGATGGGCGTGGGCAAGCCGTCCGACATCGTCGGCGCGGTCGCCCGGGGCATCGACATGTTCGATTGCGTGATCCCGACCCGCTCGGGCCGCAACGGCCAAGCCTTTACCCGCCAGGGCACGTTGAACATCCGCAATGCAAAACATGCCGAGGATCAGGGGCCGCTGGACAGCCGGTGCCACTGCCCGGCCTGCCGCGACTATTCCCGCGCCTATATCCACCATCTGGTGAAATCGCAGGAAATCCTCGGCGCCATGCTGATGACCGCCCATAATCTTACCTATTATCAGGATCTGATGGTCGGCCTGCGCAGCGCGATCCGCCGGGGCCGGCTGGCCGCCTTCGTCGAAGCTTTCGAGGCAGGCGGCGCCGACTATTGACCGGCAGGGGGGCTTTTCCTATGGTGCCCAGCCGCACGGAGCTTGATTCTCCGTCAGGGCCAGCGTGAGCCGGTAGCTCAGTCGGTAGAGCACGTGACTTTTAATCATGTGGTCGCGGGTTCGATTCCCGCCCGGCTCACCAGTCCCCGATCGCGGCGCCCGCACCCTTACAAGGGGGGGCGGCGCCCGCGGATGGCGCCCGACAGCGCACTGATCAGGAACAGCGCGATCGCGACGAAGAAGATGATCTTCGCGATGCCGATGGCCGTGCCGGCGATACCGCCGAAGCCGAGCACAGCGGCGACGATGGCGATGATCAGGAAGGTCAGAGCCCAGCTCAGCATGATTGTTCTCCTTTGAATGCGCGGCGGCGTCAGCGGCGGGCCGCGTCAGCGACACCGGTCAGGGTCGAGAGGAACACGGCGGCCAGCGGGTGCTCGGCCGCGAGGGTAGTGAGATCCTTCAATACCGGCGCAGGCGGCGCGCTTCGCCGGCGCACGGGCACCAGCAGCAACGCGGCGAGGCCAAGGGCACCGGCACCCACCGTCAGGGCGGAGAGCGCCGGCTCGATATGAGGCACCAGCGCGAGGAACAGCCCGTAAGCACCAAAGCCGATCCCCGCTGTCAGCAGCAGCGCGGCGACGAAGCCGAGCGCCAGCCGGGCCGCCATGGCATCAGCCCCGGCGCAGCAAGGCAGCGCCGATCAGCGTGCCGATGCCGAGGGCGACGCCGCAGGCAAGCGCGGGTTTCGCCCGAACCGCCCGGGCGATGCCCTCGGTGCC
Organism: Zavarzinia aquatilis; assembly: GCF_003173035.1. Taxonomy (GTDB): domain Bacteria; phylum Pseudomonadota; class Alphaproteobacteria; order Zavarziniales; family Zavarziniaceae; genus Zavarzinia; species Zavarzinia aquatilis. The sequence continues at coordinate 129,422 of NZ_QGLE01000007.1, read as the reverse complement.
GGCCTCGACGAACGCGCGGGCCTGGTTGCCGGCCGCCTTCATGTCGTCGGCGACGGCGATCGTGCCATCCCGACCGGTTTGCTGGACGACCCGGGTCAGTTCGGCGAGGGTCTGGCGCAACTGGTCGATATCGGCGCGAAGGGGCGCCGTGTCACTTTCGTTTTCCCGACGGGCGGAAGCCTGGGTCATGTCTTCGTCCTTTCCTGTCTGGCGGATGGCGGGCAAGCGCGCACCTGTTCCGAAGATGACGTTGAATCATCCTTCAGTACAAATCTGGCCTTGTGCCGTCCTGTTTCCCGGATTCTTATATTATCCCGGGTATTTACAGTCATGGTGGCGATAGTATGCCATAATCCGGGCCGCCATCTGTGGCGATAAGCCCGTATTTTTTGGCCGACCTTGCGAAGGAAAGCCAGGGGGTGGGCATCAATGCTCAATCGCCATCCCGTTATAGCAACGCTGATGGGGATAGTATTGTTCCCGCGGCGGTGGACGTGCCGGTGGATGTGTCGCCCGGACGGAGGCGCCCCGTGGCCTTGAGAAAATTGCGGCAACAGCGTGGCGCGGGTGTGGTCTTCGCCATCTTGTTGCGTTGCCGCGGTCGATTTCTCCGAATTTCAGGCTGAATTCGGTGCCAAATTGCCGCGATTATCGAGATAAGTCCTGCCGATGGGTGGTTTTTCTCGCCCGTGGAGTCAGCGCTGGTGTATTCCTATGGCTATTCTGATTCGTCTGTAGCAGGGGGCAGTTGGTATGTCGTCGACCCGCATCGCCTATTTGGCTTTGACTGTGGCGCTCGGCTTGCAGGCTTGTTCTTTTTCTTCCAAGCCCGAGAGTGCCGTAACCGACGTGAAACCGGCGGAGCCGGCGCCGGTCGTCGTCGCGGCCGTGCCTGAGAATATCGGTCCGATCGTCCCCGGCGGCCCGCCCATGCCGAGCCGCAAGCCGACCGCCGCCGCGGGCGCCACGATCGCCGTGCCGCGCCCGGCCATTCCGGCAGTTTCCGCTTCCGCGGGTGCGCCCCGTATCGGCCCGGGTGCACGAATCCTCGCCGACAATGTGGCGCCGACCGTGTGCCGCAAGCCGGACGAGGCGATGGCTGACGATGTCCGCCGTTTGCAGACCGAACTGATGGTGGCCGCCCTGAAGTGCCATTCGGTTCAGGAGCTGAAGATCGCCGACAAGTACAACAGTTTCGTTCGCAAGTTCTCGGACGAGATGGTCAGCCAGACCAAGGCGCTGCAGTCCGTGTTCAAGCGCCAGTATGGCTCGGCCTACATGAAGCAGTTCGACATTTATGTCACCGCGCTCGCCAACGAAATTTCGCAGCGCAGCCAGCAGACCCCCGGCTACTGCAAGCAGATCGGCGATCTTCTCGATCTTGCCAACGCGGTGAAGCCGAAGGAAATCGGTGGCTTCTCGGGTCAGGCGCCGCTGATCGTGCGCACCTCGCTGAACAAGCCCTGCTGATCTGATCGCAAATCAAAAGAGGCGCGCCGGAGCGATCCGGCGCGCCTTTTCTTTTGTCCCAGGAGAGCCTTTTGGGTTGAGAGGCCATCGTCCCTCCGGCGAAGGCCGGAGTCTGTCGGCGAGAAGGGCGCTATTCCGGGCGCGAGATCACGGCCTGCGTCGGGAAATCGGTGCAAAAAATAGGGGCTCGGCTGACAGCCAGGCAAAGAAAAAGGGCGCCGGATTGCTCCGGCGCCCTTGATGGCTTCGAGAGTCCGCAGATTACTGCAGGACGATCTCGACGCGGCGGTTCTGCGGCTCGCGGACACCGTCGGGGGTCGGGACGAGCGGAGCGCTTTCGCCCTTGCCGATGGTGACGATGTTGGCCGCCGGGACGCCGAGGCCGACGAGGACGGCCTTGACCGCCTCGGCGCGCTTCACCGAGAGCTTCTGGTTGTAGCGCGGCGAACCCGAGCGGTCGGCGTGGCCGGTCAGCTCGAGACGCGCGACGCCGAGCGAGGTCGCGGCGTTGGCGGCGTCCTGAATGATCGCCTGCGCTTCCGGGGTGATCGCGGTCGAATCCCAATCGAAGAACACGATGTAGGAACGAGCGACTTCCGCCGGGGCGACAGGGGTCGGAGCCGGGGTCGGTTCCGGCGCCGGGGCAGCGCCCGTGCCGAAGTTGTAGGTCAGGCCCGCCATGATGTTGTGCGTGGCGTATTCGCCATCGACCTTGTTGCCGGCCGTGTCCTTGAAGGACGGGTCGAGCGTCGCGAAGTAGCGGTAGTCGACGAACAGCGACAGGCCGGTGGTGATCGCCACCTTCACGCCCGCGATGCCCTGATAGGCGAACTGCACGTCATCGTCATCGACGGTGACGCCGCCGCCGACGATTTCGTTGGCATAGACCCAAGCCGCGCCGGCACCGACGCCGATGTAAGGCGTGAAGCGCGACGAATTCTCGAAGTCGTAGAGCACGTTCAGCATCAGGGCGAGCGACGAATAGTCGCCGTTCAGGTCGACATTGCCCGGATCGAACTGATCGGCGTCGTTACGACGGTAGGTCACTTCGGCTTCGACGCGCGGACGGCCGAAATCGTAGCCCATCGCGCCGCCAGCGGCCCAGCCGTTGTCGGTCGACAGGTCACCGTCGAAGCCGGCGCCGGTCGAGTCGGCGCTGAGGTCCGGCTGCATGACATAGCCGCCGAAGGCGCTGATATAGGGGCCGACGCGGTCGGCGTGCGCGGCGGCACCGGCGACCATGATCGCGGCGGCACTGACGAGACCAAGGGTAATCCGCATGGTTATCTCCGTTTCGACTTGATTGTTGCTTCTCTAGAAACCCGTAAGGCGGAACGTCTCTACACGTTCCGCCTCGCGGCATAGTGTACCGGAGGGGCTGGCGATTGGTCCACCGGCCCCGCGCGGTTTTACGGCAGGACGATTTCCACGCGGCGGTTCTGCGCCTCGCGGACGCCGTCCGGCGTCGGGACCAGCGGCGCGCTTTCGCCCTTGCCGACGGTCGAGATGCTGTCGGGCGAGACGCCCAGGGCGATCAGTTCCGCCTTCACGGCCTCGGCGCGCTTCAGCGAGAGCTTCTGGTTGTAGCGCGGCGAACCCGAACGGTCGGCGTGACCGGTCAGCTCGATGCGGGTGACGCCCAGCGACTGCGCGGCGGAAGCCGCATCGCGGATGATCTGCGAGGCATCGGCCGTGATCGCGGTCGAATCCCAGTCGAAGAACACCATGTAGGAGCGGGCGAGCGCCACCGGGGCCGGTTCCATCGGCGCCGGCGCCGGTTCCGCCATCGGGGCGGGGGCGGGCGTGCCGAAGTTGTAGGTCAGGCCGGCGGTGATCGTGTGCTGTTCGTATTCGAACTTGGCGCCATCGAGGTCGGCCTCGAGGGTGCGGAAGTAGCGATAGTCAACGACCGCCGAGAGATTCTCGGTCAGCGAGACCTTGGCGCCCACGATGCCCTGATAGGCGAGGGCGGTATCGGACGCGCCGTCATCCTCGAGATGGCCGAAGCCCATGCCGAAGCCCATGTAGGGGGTGACGATCGAGCTGTTCTCGAAATCATACAGCGCGTTGATCATGCCCGAGATCACGGTCAGGTCGCCCTGAACCTTCACCGGGGGGAGGGCGCCGACCGTCCGCGTGTCGTAATCATTGGCACGGTAAGCACCTTCGAACTCGACGCGGGCGCGGCCGAAGTCGTAACCGACGGCGGCACCGGCGATCCAGCCGTTTTCGAACGACTGATCGCCATGAGCACCGCTGGGATCGAAGTCCACGCCGACGTCCGGGTTGATCGTGTAACCACCGAAGCCGGTGATATAGGGGCCCGACACCACATCGGCCTGCGCGGTGGCACCCGCGACGAGGAGTGCTGCTGCGCTAACCAGACCAAGGGCAAGTCTCATGACCGTCTCCGTTGCATATCTACGTTTTGTAAACCTGTAGCCACCATACTCAGCAGCGCAGCGAGTGACACAGGCTAATGTCTCCATAAAGCGGCACTTCGGCCCAAATTGACGCATACCGTCTTTGAAACGCCACCAAAGACTATGGTTACCGCGCCAAACGGACCCAGGTTGCTTTGCAGGGGCAATGTATTCCCGGGACTTAGAGGCGACAACTGACGAAGTAGGCAGCAAGGCGGCCGCGCCGGAACTCGGACCGGAGTGTTGCGACCTCGCCACAGCCCATGTGGCCGCAAGGCGACAAAGAGACGCGCTTTCGGGCGATGAACAGGTATCAGGCGGAGGTCTTCATGGCGAATCGAAGGGTATTCATGCTCGTGGCCCTGGGCTGTCTCGGTCTCGGGGCCTGCGAATCAACATCGCTGTTCGGTGGCGACGCTCCGGCCTGGCCCGGCGCGGACCGCGCCGCCTATGACGCCATGCGAAGCTCGACGCAGTGCCGTCCCACCCTCGGGACGCCGGACTGCCGTGTGGTCGCCGTGCAGGAAGCCGGGGCGCCCCAGGCCCTGGGACGTCCCGCGAACTGAAACGGCCTAGAGCGCGCGCAGGCGGACTGCCAGCGCCTGCACATAGCGGCGATCCTGTTCGTCGAGACGGCCGGCCGCGAGGTCGGCGCTGAAGCTTTCGAGATCGGCGCGGGTTTCGGCCGACAGGCTGTCGAGGCGCAGCAACCTGTCGAGCGTTCGGGCGATGCTGGCGTCGGCTGTGTCGGGAGTCGGCGAATCGCCATCCTCGTCGTCGAGGTCGATATCCCCATGATCGAAATCCGGCGCGAAATCGTCGCCGTCACGCATGGGGTAGGCGATGAGATCCTGCCAGTCGAGACCGGCGGCATCGACGAGGGCAGCGGCCTTGCGGGCGCTGTCGAGGGCGAGATCGGCATCCTCCGCACCCAGTCGGCGCAGAAGGTCGATCAGCTGTTCGCGTTGCTCACGGTCCATGGTTCGTCCTCGAGGCTGCTCCGGCGGGAATCGCTCCGCCGGCCCGGCATGATAGGACGCAATGCGCGGTCCGGCACCTGTCGCGGCGGAAAATACGGGCCAATCGGCGGCATCAAGAGACGATACAGGTCTGCCCTGCGCTGTCCGGGGCTTGCCTTCCCGGCAAAACCTCTCGATGGTGTCGCGGCAATGGAGAAGAAAATGCCTGTCATGTCCAACCGCCTCGCGGCGGGCCTCTGCGCGGCCGTGGTCCTTCTGACCGGTGCCCGGGTGGCCTTCGCCGACCGCGAGGCCGGGGTCAAGGCCATGAATGCCGGTGACTATGCCACCGCCATGACCGAATTGCGCCCGCTGGCCGAGGCGGGCGACGCCGCGTCGCAATTCGACGTCGGCGCCCTTTACGACAATGGCATGGGGGTTCCCGCGGACCAGGTCGAGGCCGCGCGCTGGTACCAGCGCGCCGCGCGCCAGGGCGATCAGACCGCCATGTACAACCTCGCCGTCATGTACGAGGAGGGGGTCGGCGTCGGCAAGGATCTCGTCCAGGCCTATGTCTATTATGCCCTGGCGGTCGAGCAGGGCCCGCCCTATGCCGCGCGCAATCGCGACAAGGTCAAGGGTCTGCTGACGCCGGACGAGCTCGCCCGCGCCGACGATCTGGTGGCGACCTTCAAGCCGCTGCCCGAGAAGCGGCCATGAGGCGGCCCTTCAATCCGGCCCGTCCGCGCCGCGCGCGCCGCCGTCCGCCTCATGTCCCGACGATGCCCCGCTTCATGCCCGGGCGGGCCGTGCCGGATGAGATCGAATCCGCCATGGCCGAAGCCGAAGTGCTGAGCACGGCCCGTCAGCTCGTCGACCGCTATGGCCGGGAAGCCTCGTCGGTCGCCCTGATGCGGGCGGCTGAATTCGCGGCCTTCGGCGACCGCGAGAACCACGCCGCCTGGGAAGCCGTCATGGTCGCGGTGGAATTTCTTCTGGCGGCGCGTCCCGACCTCGGACGCGGCCTGCACTGACAGCGGCCGCAAGGCCGGGAGCTTCTGAAGATGAGCTTTCCATCAGGCGATGCCGCGGTCCCGGCAACGTCGCGTACCGCCTTTGTCGGCGCGGGCTACGCCGTCGCCGCCTATCTGACCTGGGCCTTGCTGGCGCTCTACTGGAAGGCGCTGGCCCATGTTCCCGCGATCGACGTCATGCTGCACCGGGCGGTCTGGTCCGTGCTGTTCATCCTGGTGCTGATCGCCGTCAGCGGCCGCCTGCCCATGCTGGCGGGAACCTTGCGCAAGCCGAAATCGCTGGCGGTGCTCGCCGCCACGGCCGCGCTGCTGGCCTCCAACTGGTATATGTTCATCTGGGCGATGCAGTTGAATTACGCCCTCGAGGCCAGCCTCGGTTATTACATCAACCCGCTGGTCAATGTGCTGCTTGGCGTCGTCATCCTGCGCGAACCCCTGTCGCGGATCCGGCGGATCGCGGTCGGGCTTGCCACTGTCGGGGTCACGCTGCTTTCGGTCTCCCTTGGCGTGCCGCCCTATCTCGCGCTGTTTCTCGCGCTCACCTTCGGGCTCTACGGGCTCCTGCGCAAGATGGCGCCGGCCGATCCGCTGGTCGGCCTCGCCATCGAGAGCGGCTGGATGGCGCTGATCGCCATTCCCTGGCTCTTGCTGCGGGAAAGCGAAGGTTTTGGCGGCATGGGGCGCTTCGGCCCCGGCACCGACGCGCTCCTTGTGGCGGCGGGCGTCGTCACCGCGGTGCCGCTGATCTGGTTCAACGCCGCGGCCAAGCGGCTGCAACTGTCGACCCTCGGCCTGTTTCAGTATATCGCGCCGACCGGCATGTTCCTGATCGCGGTCTTCATCAACGGCGAGGCGCTGACCACGACCCATATCGTCACTTTCGTGCTGATCTGGGCCGCGCTCGGTCTCGTCGCCTTCGAGACGCTGCGCAACCGGGCACGGGTCGCCTGATCCCGCGCCCGGCGCCCCGTCAGGCCGCGCGCGCCCTGGCGAGGCTGGCGTAGGCCGCACCCTCGAAGGCGAGGTAACCGCCGACCGAGGCGGGATCGGCGAAGGGCAGGATCTGGGTCGCCCAGAAGCCGCCGAGACCCTGCTTGCGGTCGATCCAGTAGTAGAGATTGGCCAGCCCGGCCCAGGCCAGCGAGTTGGCGCTGCGCCCGGTCGGCGCCGCCTCGTCGTTCAGCATGAAGCCGAGAGCCCAGGACTTGCTCATGCCCGGGAAGAATTCGGCATCATGGGTCAGGGCGGGGATGGCGGTCGAAAGCGCGGTCACCTTCAGGTCGCCGAGGCCGTTCTTCACCGCCATGTCGATGGTCTCGGGCTTCAGCACCCGGCCGAATTCGCCCCGTCCGTCGCCCAGCCACAGGCGGATGAAACGCATGTAGTCGCCGACCGTGCCATGCAGGCCGGCACCGCCCAGGTCAACCTCCGGCGGGTTGGGCAGGCGCAGGGTGGGGTCGGCGATCAGGCTGCCGTCGTCCAAGCGGTGGTGAATGGTGGCGAGGCGCGCCTCCATGTCGGGGCGGGGCGCGAAGGCCGTATCCTTCATGCCGAGGGGGGCGAAAATCCGCTCTGCCATCACGTCGCCAAGGCGCTTGCCGCGCAGGGATTCGATGACGAGGCCGGCCCAGTCGATGCCGATGCCGTAATGCCAGCGCTCCCCCGGCTCGAAGGCGAGGGGGGCCATCAGGGCGGCCTTGGTCGCCGTGATGATCATCGGCAGGCCGGTCGCCACCTCGAAATCGCGGATCTTCTCGTTGAAGAAGGAATAGCCGAAGCCCGAGGTGTGGAGCAGCAGCATCCGCGTGGTGATGTCACGCTTTGGCGCGCGCAGCACCGGCTTGCCCGCAGCATCGAAACCGTCGAGCACCTGAATCTGCGCGATCTCGGGCACGTAGCGGCTGGCCGGTGCGTCGAGATCGAGGAGGCCTTCCTCGACCAGTTGCAGCGCGGCGGTGCTGGTCACCGCCTTGGTGCAGGAGAACAGGGCGAAAACCGTGTCCGTGGTCATCGCCTGAGGCTGGCCGAGGCAGCGCAGGCCCGCCGCGCCCTCGTAAATCGTCGTCTCGCGGTCCGTCGCCATGGCGACGACGCCCGGAATGCCCGGCCCGGTGCCGACGGTGCCGCTCAATACCGCGTCCGCCGCGGCCTTCAGGTCCTTGTTCATGACAATCCTCCCGTTACCGGGGCGGCCGTCGTTGCTCGCGGCGCCCCCGGCGGGGAGTATGGCCGGAATTGCCGCGCAAGGCTCCCCCCTATCGGGTAGGCGGGCTCAGTCGGCGATGTCGCGCTCGCCCCGGTTCAGGTCGTGCAGCCGGGCGAGGGGCTCGTCTTCCTGCAAAAGGGCGAGGAAGGCCGCCCGCTCGGCGGCGATGCCTTCCGCCAGCGGCAGGTCGGCGGCGCCCCGGATCAGCTGCTTCAGGCGCGCGGTCGCCGGGCGGTACTGGTCGGCGAAACGCCCGGCCATGATGGTCGCCGCGTCGATGGCGAGATCGGGCGCCATCTCCTGGGCGATGCCCATCTGCAGCGCCTGCACCGGCGAGACGGTGCGGCCCATCAGCATGAGTTCGAGCGCCCGGGCCTGGCCGATCAGCCGGGGCAGCCGCTGGCTGCCGCCCGCGCCGGGGACGAGGCCGAGGTTGGCGTCCGGCAGGCCGAGGGTATAGCCATCGTCCTCGACGATGCGGATGTCGCAGGCAAGCGCGATCTCGAAACCGGCGCCGATGCAGGTGCCGTTGATCGCGGCGATGAAGGGCAGGGGGCTGGCCTCGATCCGGGCGAGGGTATGGGCGAGCAGGGTCGCCACCGGCAGCGGGTCTTCCCCCGGCGACTGTTTCGTCATGCGCAGGTGGCGGGAGAGGATTTCCAGCTCCTCCGCCGAATAATGGCTGGCGAAGACCCCGGCCTCGCCCCCGGTGACGACGACGGCAAAGACCGACGGGTTGGCCTCGATGGTGTCGAGGGCGAAGCCGAGCTGTTCCACCGTCACCCGGTCGACATGGCCGTGGGGCGGATTGCGAAGCACCAGAAGGGCGATGCCCTCTTCGATGCGGACCGAGACCTGGGGCATGTGACGTCCCTCGTGATAAGCCTAGCCCGAGGCGAGATAGCGGACCGCCGCATCCCGCTCGAACAGATAAAGCAGATGGCGCAGGGCCTGTCCCCGCGGCGATTCGAGCTGCGGGTCGGTCTCCAGCACCAGTCGGGCGTCATCATGCGCGATTTCCATCAATCCCGCATGACGGTCGAGATCGACGAGGCGGAATTCCGGCACGCCCGATTGTTTGGTGCCGAGAATCTCGCCCGCGCCCCGGATCTTCAGATCGGCCTCGGCGATGACGAAGCCGTCGTCGGTATCGCGCAGGGTCTCCAGCCGCTGGCGCGCGGTCTTGCCGGCATTGTCCGCCATCATCAGGATGCAGAAGGATGCCTCGCTGCCGCGGCCGACCCGCCCGCGCAGCTGGTGCAGCTGGGCAAGGCCGAAACGCTCAGCCTGTTCGATGATCATCACCGTGGCATTGGGCACGTCGACGCCGACCTCGATCACCGTGGTCGCGACCAGGAGGCGGAGGGCGCCCCCGGCGAACTCCTGCATCACCCGGTCCTTTTCCGCCGCCTTCATGCGACCGTGGACGAGGCCGACGGCCGCGCCGAAGCGGGCGGCGAGATGGGCGAAACGATCTTCGGCCGCCGCCGCGTCGCTGGTCTCCGATTCGGTGACCAGCGGGCAGACCCAATAGACCTGCGCCCCCCGGTCGAGGGCGCGGGCGACCGCCTCCACCATCTCGTCGAGGCGGGAGAGGGAGACGACGCGGGTGTCGATCTTCTGCCGCCCCGCCGGCTTCTCGGTCAGGCGCGAGACATCCATGTCGCCGAAGGCGGTCAGGGTCAGGGTGCGGGGAATGGGCGTCGCGCTCATGACGAGGACGTCGAGCCCGTCCTCGCCCTTGGCGGCGAGGGTCAATCGCTGGTCGACGCCGAAGCGGTGCTGCTCGTCGATGACGGCAAGGCCGAGGTCGCGCCAGCTCACCTCGCCCTCCAGCAGGGCATGGGTGCCGACGAGAATGTCGATCTCCCCCGTCGCCAGTTCGGCCAGCAGCCGGCGCCGCGCGGCCCCGGTGTCGCGCCCGGTGAGCACGCCGAGGCGAAGCCCGGCCGCCGCGCACAGGGGGGCCAGGCTCTTGCCGTGCTGCCGGGCGAGGAGTTCGGTCGGCGCCATCAGGCAGGCCTGCCGTCCGGCCTCGACCGCGATCGCCATGGCGAAAAGCGCGACCACGGTCTTGCCGGCGCCGACATCGCCCTGCAACAGGCGCAGCATCCGTAAAGGCGCGGCGAGGTCGCCGGCGATCTCGGCGATGGCTGTCTCCTGCCCGGTGGTCAGGCAGTAGGGCAGGGCGGCGCGCAGCTTCTCCTGCACCGCGCCGGTGCCGATCACCGGCCGCCCGCGCTGGCGCCGCAACTGCCGCCGCACCAGCGACAGCGCCAGCTGATTGGCCAGCAATTCGTCATAGGCGAGGCGCTGGCGCGCGGCGCCGTCGGGCGAGACATCCTCGGCCGTCTTCGGCTTATGCAGGGTCTCGAAAGCCTCGCGCCAGGGCGCCCAGCCTTCCCGCGCCAGCAGGTGGCGGTCCTGCCATTCCGGCAGGTCGCCCGGCGCCCGCGCCAGCGCGCCCTGCACGATCTTCGCCATCACCCGCGCGCCCACCCCGGCCGACAGCGGATAGATCGGCTCCAGCGGCGGGATCTTGCCCGCGTCCTCGGGCGCGACGACGTGATCGGGGTGGGGCATCTGCAACTGGCCCTCGTAAGCCTCGATCCGGCCCGAGATCACCCGCGTGGCACCGATGGGCAGCAGGCGCGACAGCCAGTCGCCCTCCGCCTTGAAATAGACGAGGTGCAGCTCGGCCGTGCCGTCGCTGACCACGACGCGGTAGGGCGCCCGCGCGCCCCGGCCGGGCCGGTGGCTCTCGACCGTCACCGTCAGGGTCGCGACCTCGTTCACCGGCGCTTCGGCGATGGAAGGCCGCAACTGCCGGTCCACGAGGGCGAAGGGCAGGTGAAACAGCACGTCGATCACCCGCTCTCCGCCCACCGCCTTGGCGACGGGCTTGGCCAGCTTCGGCCCGACCCCGGGCAGGGTCGTCAGCGGCGCGAACAGGGGGAAGAGGGCGGCGGGACGCATGGCCGATGGTTATCGGGTTTTGCCTGAGGGCTCAAGCGGGGGCGCGGACGGGGCGTGTCAGGGCCGGGCAGGGGCGACGGCCGTGACCTTGTGCTCGAAGCTGGTGAAATGGATGGTGAAGCCGGCGCCATCGGCGAAATGGATTTCGTGGGTGACGATGCCCGGGCGGTCGATCCTGATTTCATGGGCGATGATGTCGCCATGGACCGGCGGCCGGCGATAACCGTGGGTCTCCGGCCGCACCTCGGCATAATGCAGGTCGTAGCCGACCACGCCGCCATAGGTGATATGGATGTCGCGATCCCCTTGCGGTCCGAGATAGCACGTCTCGACCACGATCGAGGTCCGGCGGCCGTCGTCACCCTCGATTTCGCGAATGACCAGCGATTTCAGCGAAGCGTCGTGCAGGCTGGTCGGGCTGGAAAAGCTGTAATGGGCTTCATCGGTGGCGAAGGCATGGACAGGCGCCGGCAATTGCCCCCGGATCGTTTCCAGATAGGCGAAATAGGGCACGAAGTCCCAGACTCCGTCGTCTCTCTGCACCAGCCGTTTCATGGCGGCGGAGCATAGGCGTGGCGGGCGCGGACGGGAAGGCCGGGCTTTTGCATCTCGACGATGCGATACTGCTGTCGTTCCTTGCTGCCTGTCAGGAAAAGGAGAAGGCGGCCCGCCGCCCACCATGTTGAAGCCACCTTATCGCTGCCCCTGTTGCCGGAGCCGGACCTTCTACGAGCAGGGGGGCCTGGAGATTTGCCCGGTGTGCTTCTGGGAAGACGACGGTCAGGGCGATCTCGACGCCGACGAAGTCCATGGCGGCCCCAATGGGTCACTGTCGCTCACGGCGGCACGGCGCAATTACGCGGCGTGCGGCGCCTCGGACCCGCTTTACCAGGACAGCGTCCGTCCGCTGACAGAAGATGAACGCTAGACGCCCCGCGCCGACGGCGGCGACACCCCGGGAAGCCCCCTGATGCCCAACATCCTCTTCGTCTGCGGCAAGGCGCGAAAGCGCAGCCCGACGGCGGCCGAGGTCGCCGCGGAAATCCTCGGCGCCCAGACCGATTTCGCCGGCCTTAGCGCCGACGCCGACGAGCGCCTCGGCACCGAACAGATCGACTGGGCGGATATCATCGTCGTGATGGAGAAGGCCCAGCGCAACCGCCTGAAGCGCCAGTTCGGCACTCTGCTGGGCGACAAGCGCGTGCTGTGCCTCGACATCCCGGACCGATACGAATTCATGCAACCCGAACTCGTCACCCTGATCCGGCAGAAATTGCGCCGGCTGTTCGCGGGGGCGACGTCGGCGGGGTAGGGGACCGCGTCGCCTGCAACCCCGGCGTCATTCCGGCGAGGGCCGGCAACTCATTCGGGACAGGCGCCTTGCCGGGGATTTCGGTTGGCCCCATAGTATCGCGGTGAATGAGGAGAGGTGCCCTCATGGCCGTTACCAACCGCAGCCTCTACCACCGTGATTTCTACGCCTGGGCCAACGAGCAGGCGGCCTTGCTGCGCGCCGGCAAGCTTGACAAGGCCGACATCGCGAATATTGCCGAGGAGATCGAGAGCGTGGGGCGCGGCGAGAAACGCGAACCCGTCAACCGCCTCGCCCACCTGCTGAAATGGCGCCAACAGCGGATTCATCGCTCCCCCTCATGGCAGGCGACGATCCGCCTCCAGCGCCGGGCCCTCGCAGATCACCTCGCCGATAATCCCAGCCTGAAAACCCTGCTGGACGAAGCCGTCACCCGCGCCTACGGCACGGCGGTCATCGAGGCGGGCGCGGAGACTGGGCTGCCGGAGGCGAACTTTCGGGAGGCTTGTCCCTAGGATGCGGAGGCAATTCTCGATCCGGCGTTTCTGTCGGAAGGGTGAGGATAGAAAGGGGGGATGAATTGAGCATAATGTCGGCTTGGCATGAGTCCTCTTGACCTATGTTCATTTATGATGTGTGGAGAATAGAATGGCCATTCCGAAGAATTTTCCTCTCCAACAGGGGAGTTTGGATTATTTCTGCAGTATATATGCTTCATTGAATCTTCTCCATCTCAAGGGGAGGTTGGATAATATTGATGACGCTAGTGTGTTATTCAAAGAAATAATATATAATATTGCGGAATCTGATGATGGTGATATCGCTGGTTATGTTACTGAGGGAATTGATCCGGTCCAAATACCATGGTTGCTGGTGGCCTCAAGAATTGTGGAAATAGAGGATTGTGTTATTGAAATAGAAGCTAATATGATTAGGGAAAATATTCCCGCTCTTGTTTTTCTGTGCTGCGAGGACGGATTCACTCACTATACGGTAGTTAATGGCATGAAGGAAAATGGAGAATTTACTCTCTTTGATAGTTATGGGTTCTCAGGAATTTCTCTTGGTGACGCCGGGTTTATGCTCAATGGTGTATTAATCAAGGAACTGCAGGCTTGGACGACACGCTAAAATCCTAGGCGCTGTTGACAAAAGGGATTCCCAGGCGAGCTGAGGCGTGATTCAACACTGGTCTTTACGGAGACCAGTGTCATGCGTGGCGACCTGACGGACGAGGAATGGGCGATCATCGGGGGCTTGCTGCCGCCCGAGCGAGTGCGTTGGTCGCGGCCGGCTCAAGACATCGGCGCTTCCTCAACGGTATGCTCTATGTGTTGCGGGTGGGCTGCCCAAGGCGGGACATGCATGAGCGCATGGCAAATGGAACTCGGTCTACGTCCGTTTCCGCCGTTGGGCCGAGCAAGGCGTATGGGATGCCTTGCTGGAGACGTTGGTTGATCTGGGCCTGACCGACGACTGGCACACATGATCTACAGCACCACGGTCCGGGGCCACAGTCAGGCCGCTGGCGCAAAAGGGGGACTCATAAGGAAGGTTTTGAGTGTTAAGGGGACACTATACTATGAGTGTTAAGGGGACACTATACTAAACTGGCCTTCATTTCTCCCGCGCGCTTCAGGTGCTGTGCGCGGTTTCGGTTCGGCATCGGATAGCGAAGGGTCGATGGCACTACGGTCGTCCTGGCGGCTGTGGAGGGGCAAGCCCCACCTCGCGGCACCTTGCATCGCTACGAGTCCGCCGTCTTGAGGATCGAGAGCCAGTCCTGTCGCCCGCCCAGCAGGCGCAGGATGGCGATGTCTGTGTCGGCGATTGTGTAGACGATCAGATGGCTTTGATGGACGTGGATGCGGACGGGCGGCGTGAATTCGCCGCGCTCGCGGGCCAGGGTCGGCATCCGGGCGATAGCCTCGAAGGAGCGGGTCAGGTCGTCGAGGTAGCGGTCCGCCTGTTCGATCGACCATGTTGCCGCCGTGTAGCGCCAGATGTCCTCGAGATCGGCCAGGGCCCGAGGGGAAAGGCAGTAGGCCGGGGGCTCAGCCGGCGCCATGGCCCGCGCGCATCCGCCGTTTGAAATCGGCGGTGTCGAGGGGTTGGGGTTCGCCGCTCTCGACGCCCTCGGTGATGGCGGCTTGCAGGGTTGCCAGCGCGGTTTTTCGTTCCTGATCCTTGCGGATCAGGTCGCGGACATAGTCGCTCGCATTGCTGTAGAGGCCGCTTTCCGCCTGACGCTCGACCCAGGCTTTCATCGCATCCGGCAGGGAAACATTCATCGTCGCCATGAGGGGTAGCCTCCCGTTCGCGGCTTGCGGCCGGCATATGGCAAAGTTTGCCATGAAGGTGGCGACGAGGGAAGCCGGGCCGTACGCGCCCACCCCAACCTCCCGCGTGACAGCGGGCGGCGAGCGCCCTATATCTTGCCGCCATGCAGGATGACGAACTCGATATCAGGCGGCGGCGGGCGCGGTTCCGGTCGTGGCATCGTGGCACCAAGGAGACCGACATCATTCTCGGGCGCTTCGCCGATGCCCATGTCGGCGGCTTCGGGGCGGCGGATATCCTCGCTTACGAGGCGCTGCTCGAGGAAGAGGACCCGGATATCTACGCCTGGGTGACCGGCACCGCGCCGGTGCCCGAGCGGATGCGGGGGCCGGTCATGGACCTGCTGCTGGCGTTCCAGGTCCACTCCTGATCCCGTTCCGCCCGTGTTGTCCCCCGCTTCGTTCCCCCTCGCTTCGCTGCTCGACGACCGGCCGCGGCTGACCGTCGCCAATGCGCCCGAGGGGGTGGACGCCCTTGCCATCGCCGAGATGGCGCGGCAGTGCGACGTGCTGCACATCGCGCGGGAGGAGGCGCGGCTGCACGCCCTTGTCGCCGCGCTCTATTTCTTCGCGCCCGATCTCGAGGTGCTGGTGCTGCCGGCCTGGGATTGCCTGCCCTATGACCGGGTCTCGCCGGGGGCGGAAATCACCGCCCGGCGCATGGATGTGCTGAGCCAGCTGGCCCTGCCGAAGAAGACGGCGGGCGGGCGCGTCGTGCTCGTCTCCATCGAGGCGGCCCTGCAGCGCCTGCCGCCCCGGGCCGCCATCGCGGCGCAGAGCTTCCGGGCGGCGGTCGGCGACGATGTCGCCATCGACGGGCTGGCTGCCCATCTCGTCCGCATCGGCTATGTCAAGGTCGGCACGGCGGGCGAGCCGGGCGAATTCGCCGTGCGCGGCGGCATTGTCGACATCCTGCCGCCGGGGGCGGAGGAGGGCTTCCGCCTCGACTTCTTCGGCGACACCATCGAGAGCATCCGCCGCTTCGATCCCGCGAGCCAGCGCACCACGGGCACGGCCGGGGAAATCGCCCTGGTGCCCGCCTCGGAAGTGCCTTTCGATCCGGAGTCGATCCGCCGCTTCCGCCAGAATTACGTCGAGCTGTTCGGCGCCATCACCGAGGAAGACCCGCTCTACGAGGCGGTCTCGGCCGGGCGGCGCCATGCCGGCGCCGAACATTGGCTGGCGCTGTTCCACGAGCGGCTGGATTCGATCCTGGACTATTGCCCCGGCGCCCTGGTGACCGAGGATGCCCAGCTCGACGCCGCGATCGAGGCGCGCCTCGCCCTCGTCACCGATTACCATGCCGCCCGCGTCGCCGCCCGTGGTCAGAAGACGGTGGTCATCCAGGGCACGGTCTACAAGCCGCCGCCGCCCGGGCTGCTCTATCTGACCGGCGATACGCTGGAAAAGGCGCTGGACCGGCGCCGGGTGCGGATTTTCGAGCCCTTCACCGCGGCCAAGGCCGCCATCGACCTGAAGGGCAGGCCGGGCCGCGATTTCGCGCCGGAGCGGGCGCAGGGCGGCAGCCCCTATCAGGCGCTGGCCGGCCATCTCGCCGCCACCGTGCAGGCGGGCAAGCGGCCGGTGGTCGCCGCCGCCTCCACGGGCTCGCGCGACCGGTTGATGATGGTGCTGCGCGATCATGGCATCGAGCCCATCATGGCGGTCGACAGCGCGCAGGCCATCGCCGAGCTGCCGCGCAATTGCGTCGCGCTCTGCATCCTCAATGTCGATCACGGTTTCGAGACGGCGGAGATGGCCGTCGTCTCGGAACAGGACCTGCTGGGCGACCGGCTGATCCGCGCCTCTCGCCGGGCGCGCAAGGCCGACAATTTCCTGACCGACGCCACCACCCTGTCGATCGGCGATTTCGTCGTCCATGTCGATCACGGCATCGGCCGCTTCGAGGGGCTGAAGACCATCGAGGTTACGGGCGCGCCCCACGACTGCCTGCATCTGACCTATGACGGCGGCGACAAGCTGTTCCTGCCGGTCGAGAATATCGAACTGCTCACCCGCTATGGCTCGGGCGACGGCGAGGTCCAGCTGGACAAGCTGGGCGGCGGCGCCTGGCAGGCACGCAAGGCCAAGCTGAAACGGCGCATCCGCGAGATCGCCACCCATCTGATCGACATCGCGGCCAAGCGCGCCCTGAAGACGGCGGCGCGGCTCGATGTCTCGGACGGGCTCTATCAGGAATTCTGCACCCGCTTTCCATACGAGGAGACCGAGGACCAGCTGAAGGCCATCGCCGACGTGATGGCCGACATGACCTCGGGCAAGCCGATGGACCGGCTGGTCTGCGGCGATGTCGGTTTCGGCAAGACCGAGGTCGCCCTGCGCGCCGCCTTCATCGGCGCCCTGTCGGGCAAGCAGGTCGCCGTGGTGGCGCCGACGACGCTGCTGTGCCGCCAGCATTACGCGACCTTCTCCAAGCGTTTCGCCGGGCTGCCGGTGCGGATCGGCCAGCTCTCCCGCCTCGTCAGCGCGAAGGAAGCGAGTGAGACGCGAAAGGCCCTCGCCGACGGGGATGTCGATATCGTCATCGGCACCCATGCGCTGCTCGGCAAGACCATCGCCTTCAAGGACCTCGGCCTTCTCATCATCGACGAGGAGCAGCATTTCGGCGTCAACCACAAGGAGCGGCTGAAGCAGCTGCGCGCCGATGTCCATGTCCTCACCCTGACCGCGACGCCGATCCCCCGCACGTTGCAGCTCGCCATGTCGGGTGTGCGCGAGCTGTCGATCATCGCGACGCCGCCCGTGGATCGCCTGGCGATCCGCACCTTCGTCATGCCTTTCGATCCCGTGGTGATCCGCGAGGCCCTGCTGCGCGAGCATTACCGCGGCGGGCAGAGCTTCTATGTCGTGCCGCGCATCGCCGATCTCGACGATGCCGCCGAATATTTGCGCGAGCATGTGCCCGAGGTGAAATTCGTCAAGGCCAACGGCCAGATGCCGCCGGGCGAGCTGGACGACGTGATGAACGCCTTCTACGACGGCAAGTTCGACGTGTTGCTGGCGACCACCATCGTCGAATCCGGCCTCGACATTCCGACCGCCAACACGCTGATCGTGCACCGGGCCGACATGTTCGGCCTCGCCCAGCTCTATCAGATCAGGGGCCGCATCGGCCGCTCCAAGAACCGCGCCTTCGCCTACCTGACGACTCCGCCGCGCATGAAATTGTCCTCGACGGCGGAGCGTCGGCTGGAAGTGCTGCAATCGCTCGAGGAACTGGGCGCGGGCTTCACCCTCGCCAGTCACGATCTCGATATCCGCGGCGCCGGCAACATGCTGGGCGAGGAACAGTCGGGTCACATCCGCGAGGTCGGTTTCGAGCTTTACCAGGAGATGCTGGAGGAGGCGATCGCCAATGCCCGCCTCGCCGGTGGCGGCAAGGACGAGGCGGATGACGGCGAATGGTCGCCGCAGATCAACGTCGGCGCTTCGGTCCTGATCCCGGAAGGTTACGTCGCGGATCTGGAACTCCGCATGGCGCTGTACCGCCGCATTTCCCGCCTCGAGAACCGGGGCGAAATCGACGGTTTCGCCGCCGAGCTGATCGACCGTTTCGGTCCGCTGCCGGACGAGGTGAAGAACCTGCTCTCCATCGTCGAGATGAAGGCGATGGCGAAACGTGCCGGGATCGAGAAGCTGGACGCCGGGCCGAAGGGCGGCACCGTCACCTTCCGCAATCAGGCCTTCGCCAATCCGGCCGGCCTCGTGCAGTGGCTGTCGAAATCGGCGGGCACGATCAAGCTGCGCCCCGATCAGAAACTCGTCTGGTTGCAGGACTGGTCGGACCTCGACAAGCGCCTGAAGGGGGCCTTCCACCTCGCGCTGCGCCTCGCCGAAATCGCCGACGCCGGGCCGGAGAAGCCGGTGGCGCCGATCGCGGTGCAGCCGGCCCGCCCGGCCGCGGCGCCGCAACAGAAGCGCCCGTTCGCGCCGCCGCCGAAGCGGCGCTGAGCTTTACTCGTTATTGGGCGGGCTTGCCGCCGCTCAAGCCGTCGGGGGCGAAGACGCCGCCGAAGGGGGTCGCGGGCGCGGGGGCCGGCTTCGGTGCTGCCGGGGCGGGCGCAGGTGCGCCGCCAAGACCGCCGGGGGCGAAGACACCGCCGAAGGGTGTGCTGGGCGCCGCGCTGCCGGCGGGGGCCGCGGGGGCAGGGGCCTGCTGCTGCTGTTGCTGGGTGCGGGCGCGCATCTCATCCTGCAGGCGCTGCTGCTCCAGCAGCTTGGCGTCGAGGATCGACTGTTCGCAGGCCTTGGAGTCATGGCCCTTGCCGTAATAAACCGCGATCCCGGCAAGGGCGAGCAGCAGGGCACCGACCGTCGCCGGGTGGCGGATGAAGGCGGCCGCCGGATTGGCCAGGATCGCCTGCGCCGCCGCGCCACCCTGAGCGAGGGCCTGGGCCCGGCGCTGATACGCCTCGTGGACGATGGCGCCGATCAGCGTCGTCGCGATGATGACGACGGCGACGGCGGAAATCGACGGGTCGATGCCGAGGCGGACCTTGGATGCGAGTTCCGTGGTGAAGGTGCTTTCGGCGACGATGGAGAAGACCGTCGTGTTGTAGTTCTCGAGCGAGGCAAGGAAGGCGAGCACCGCGCTCGAGAAGATCGCCGGGCGCAGGAAGGGCAGCAGGATCTTGGTGAAGGCCTGGGCCGGCGTCGCGCCCATGTCCAGCGCGGCCTCGGTCAGCGTATGATCGAAACGCTGCAGCCGGGCCATGAACACCAGCATGGAATAGGCCGAGATGAAGCAGACCTGACCGAGGATGGTCAGGAAGAAGCCATCGAAGAAGATCGAATCGAAGCCGAAGCCGAGACCGCTGCCGATGCGGCCCCAGAACAGCAGGGTCGAAATGCCGATGACGATGCCGGGCATCAGGATCGGCGAGATGAAGACGGTATAGAGGATGCCGCGCAGCCGGGGGCCGACTTCCGACAGGGCAAGGGCGCCGGCGAGGCCGACCGGGGTCGCCAGGGCGACGACGCCCGCGCCGATGATCAGCGAATTGCCGAGGCCATGCAGCAGCTTGGCGTCGTTCGCCAGCTTGCCGAACCAGTCCGTGGTGAAACAGTCCCACGGCAGGATGCGCGGGAAGGACGACGAGTTGAACGCCGTCACCACCATGATGATCAGCGGCCCGAACAGGAAGCCGAAGAACAGCAGGCAGAAGGCGATGGTGCCGAGGCGGTTGAAGGCGGTGGAGGTCATCGGCCGATCTCCCCGATCGAGACCTTGAACACCCGCATCATCAGGAAGGTGAACAGGATGCAGACGGCGACGAGAATGACCGCATAGGCGGAGCCGCGCGCCCAGTTCGAGGCTTCGTTGAACCACTGGTAAACCAGCTGGGTGAACCACAGGTTCGATGGCCCACCGAGGATCTGCGGCGCGGCGAGGGAGCCCGTGGTCAGCATGAAGACCATGGTCGAGCCGGACGCGATGCCGGGCTTGGCCATCGGGATCACCACGCGCCAGTGGATGCGCCACCAGCTCGCGCCCATGTCGCGCGCCGCCTCGATCTGGTTGCGGTCAAGGGCTTCTATGGCGTTATAGATCGGGAAGATCATCAGCAGGATGTAGGCATAGGTCAGCCCGGCATAGAGCGCGACATCCTCGCGGATGAAGTCGATGGGGTCGGACCACAGGCCAAGGGCGAGGCCGACGCCATTCACGAGACCGGTCGAGCCGAACAGGATGCGGAAGGCAAAGGCGCGCAGCACCTCGTTCACCCAATAGGGCACGATCAGGCCGATGATCATCAGCCGCGCCGCCTGCGGTTTCGCGCCGTGAGCCAGCACATAGGCGATGGGGTAGCACAGGATCAGGTCGAAGACGGTGACGACGACCGAGGCGATCACCGTCTTCGCCATGATCGTCAGATGCAGCGTGTTGAAGCCGCCGTCGTTGCCGAACAGGAAATAGGCGTAGTTGGAGAGAGTATAGACATCATTGGGGCCGCCACGTTCGGCCGGCGGCAGATTGTGCCCGAAGGACATGTCGATCATCGCGATCTGCGGCAGCAGGATCAGGATGAAGACCCAAAGGCTGATCACGACAGCAACGAAGCTGCCGACGCCAACGCCATAACGGTCGAACAGCGCCTTGAAATCGTAAAGGAGACGCATGGCCGTCACCCCTTGGCCAGCGGCCCGTCGGGCAGCACGAGCGCGCTCTCGACGTCGAAACCGGCTTTGACCACGCCATCCGGCACATCGGGCATCCGGCCGTCATTCACCAGCATCATGCGCAGGCGCAAGTCCCCGGCATCGAGCAGGAGATGGCGGGCGTTGCCCTCGAATTCATCGCCCGCCAATTTCGCCTGGATCACATTGGCGGCGCCGCCATCGGGGCGCAATTGCTCGGGACGGACAAAGAGCAGGCAGGTCTCGCCGATAGGGTAATTGCGGCCGCCAGCGGCGATGCCGCGCAGGCGCAGGCCCGACGCGCTTTCGATTTCCACCACGTCGCCGTCGCGCGCGGTCACCTTGCCGGCGATCGCATTGGTCTCGCCGACGAAGGAGGCGACGAAGGCCGTCTTCGGCTTGTCGTAGAGGGTGACCGGGTCGGCGACCTGCTCGATCACGCCCCGGCTCATCACGGCGACCCGGTCGGACATGGTCAGGGCCTCGCCCTGATCGTGGGTGATGTAGATGAAGGTGAGGCCAACCCGGCGCTGAATCTCGCGCAGCTCGGTCCGCATGTGCTGGCGCAGCTTGAGATCGAGGGCCGACAGGGGCTCGTCGAGCAGCAGGATGTCGGGCTGGACGGCGAGAGCGCGGGCGATGGCGACGCGCTGGCGCTGGCCGCCCGACAGCTCGGTCACCTTCTTGTCGCCCTGACCGGCAAGGGCGATCAGGTCGAGCAATTCGTCCGCCCGCTTGCGCCGTTCTTTTTTCGAGACGCCGCGCACCTCGAGCGGGAAGGCGATGTTTTCCGCCACCGTCATCAGGGGGAACAGGGCGAGGTTCTGGAAGATCAGCGCGGTCGGCCGCTTGTTGGGGCCGACGCCCCTCATGTCGTCACCGCCGATCAGCACCCGGCCTTCGGTCGGCTGGACGAAGCCCGAGACGCAGCGCAGCAGGGTGGTCTTGCCGCAGCCGGACGGCCCGAGGAAAGAAAAGAATTCGCCACCGGCGATCTCGAGGTGAGCGTCGTCGACCGCGAGATAATTGCCGAAGCGGATCGAAACATGATCCAGGGTGACGGTCTTGGTCATGCACGCATCCGATCAGGGCAGGTCACAAGAGACGGTAAGCCAGAAACAACGGGCAGAGGAGGAACCTGCAACAACGGGCAGAGGAGGAACCTGCGTCACGTCCCCGGGAAGGAACACCACCACCCGGACCGCCGGCATCGGCCCGGACGCGGGATGCCGCCGTAGAGGGCGGCAGCGACGCAGGAAACAGACTTCCGTCCCGACAGGTCACGAATAATCATCCGGACCGGCGCGCCCCCCGCGCCGGTCCGGATGGCCGTCACGCGCTCTTGAACTTGTCAACAAATTCAGCGCGCTTTTCGGCATACCAGGGCTTTTCCGGCGGCCAGGGGTTCAGCTTGGCCAAGGCATCGCCCGGATAGGCGTCGCCGAAATTCTTGGCATAAACCTCGCCGGCAAACTTCTCGGCGCCCGTGACCGGCGAATTATAGCCGTGGGTCTTGATCGCCTCGCCCGCCATTTCGGGATCGTAGCAGGCTTCGATGAAGGCATAGATCTGGTCGATGTTCTTCGCCCCGATCGGCAGGGCAAGACCGTCGACCCAGGCCATGGCGCCTTCCACGGGGGCGCGGTACATGACCGGCTCGCCCGCGGTCTTGAGGGCCAGCGGCGGGCCGTCCCAGGTCTGGCCGACGATCACGCCCTCGTTCAGGAGGCCGTTCTTCTGGGTATCGGCGTCGTTCCACAGAAGCTTCAGGTTCTTCTTCTTCGAGATGCAGTATTCGGTCAGCTTGGTCCAGACTTCGGTCAGCTTCTCCGGGGTCTCATAGGCGGACCACATGGTGCCCGGCGCCCAGGTGCCGGCGTGTTCGAGCGCGAGGCCGGCGCCCAGCATCACGGAATGGCCGCGGCCCATGGTCTTGCCGGCGTTGGCGTCGTCCCAAACGTCGCCATAGGAGGGGAATTCGCCCTTCGGGGTGAACTTGTCGGTGCGCCAGGCCACGCCTTCGGTGCCCCAGATGTGCGGAATCCACATCTGGCCCTTGCCGCCGAAGTTCCAGTTGGTCTCGCCGGCCTTGGCCATGGCGGGATTCACCTTGTCGATGGCGATCTTCTTCATGTCGAAGGGCTGGACGAGGCCGAGCGGCTCCCACAGCGGCGAACGGTTCATCGTCGGCGTGATCAGGTCGAAGCCCTGACCGTTCGTCGCCTTCATCTTGTTCAGGATGTCGTCGTTCGAGCCGATGCCGGTGAAGTTGATCTTGATGCCGGTCTTCTTGGTGAAGGCTTCGCGGAAGGAATCCGGCAGGTAATCCGACCACATCATGATGTCGATCTCGCCCGAGGAGGCGAGTGCGCTGCGGCTGATGATCGCCGGCATGGCGAGCGCGGCGCCCCCCGCGGCGACACCCTTCAGCACGGAACGGCGGCTGACGCCTTTGCCCATGCGATTCTTCGATGCCATAGACCCACTCCTTCGCCTGATTGAGCCCCGCCCCTTAAGGGGCCTGTCGGACCTGCCGCAGCAATGATGCGGCGCAAAAACGCTAGGTCGAGACGGCGGATCGGTATTAGATCCACAGGAAGATTATTTTGGTGCCAGATATGAGTCTGCTGGACCGCTATTTCCTCGAGCCGCTGGACCACGACCGGGGACTGCAGCAACAGGTGCACGACCGGCTGGTCGAGGCCATTCTCGACGGCGGGGTGACGCCGCATCTGCCCCTGCCGGCGACCCGCGACCTCGCCACCCGGATCGGCGTCTCGCGCAATACGGTCGTCCTCGTCTACGAGCGGCTGGTCGAGGACGGTTACCTGACGCCGGTGCGGCGGCGCGGCCATTTCATCAACGAACAATATGTCCGCCAGCAGCTGAACGTGCGCCTCGACTATCGGCCCTCGGCCCTGTTTCGGGGCGACGAGGCGGAGGGCAAGGCCTGGACCGAGCGGCTGCGCCAGCACCCGTCGCGCCATCGCAATATCGTGAAGCCGGCCAACTGGCGCGACTATCGCTATCCCTTCATCTACGGTCAGGTGACGACGGACAAGATTTCCATCGCCCGCTGGCGCGATTGCACCAGGCTGGCCGGCACGCCCTATCACAGCAACGCCTGGGTGGGCGACCTGATCGACGCCGACGATCCCCTGCTGGTCGAGCAGATCATCTCGCGCGTGCTGCCCCAGCGCGGCCTCAAGGCCCGGCCGGAGGAGGTGCTGATCACCATCGGCTCGCAAAATGCGCTCTACATGGTCGGGCAGCTGCTGTCGGGTCCGGGGACGCGGGTCGGGCTGGAAAATCCCGGCTATGTCGATGCCCGCAACATCTTCGCGGCGACGGGGGCGGAGCTGGTGCCGCTGCCGGTCGATTCCAACGGCGTCGTGGTCGACGAGCGCCTGGCGGGCTGCAATCTCGTCTATGTGACGCCCAGCCACCAGTCGCCGACCTCGGTCACCCTGTCGCTGCAGCGCCGTCTCGCCCTCGTCGAGGCGGCGCGGCGGGGCGATGTCCTCCTGATCGAGGACGATTACGAGCACGAGCTGAATTTCATCGGCGCCCAGCGCGGCGCCCTGAAGAGTTTCGACAATTCGGGCCGCACGATCTATCTGGGCAGCCTGTCCAAGGCGCTGTTTCCCGGCCTTCGCCTCGGCTTCGCCGTCGCGCCCGAGCCTTTGATCCGCGAGATGCGGGCGCTGCGCCGGCTGATGTATCGTCACCCCTCGGCCCATGACCAGCGCGCCATGGCGATCTTCATCGTCGAAGGGCATCTCGACGCCCATATCCGGCGGACAAGGGACCAGCTGGCGCGGAAATGGACCGTGATGCAGCGCGAACTCGCCCGCCTGCTGCCGGACTGCCGGGTGACGGCGACCACCGGCGGCTCTGCCGTCTGGGTGCGCCTGCCCGAGGGCATCGACTGCTGGGACCTGCAGCGCCAGGCGGCCAAGCGCGGCGTCCTGGTCGAGCCGGGCGATATTCACTTCATCGGTGACGAGCCGCCGCGCGACACCATCCGCCTCGGCTTCGCCGCCATTCCGGCCGAGCTGATCGCCCCCGGTCTCGCCGAACTACATCTGGCGATTGATGATCTGAGGCGGGATGGGCCCTGAAAAAATGGGGGTGGTCAGGCGATTGCGAAATTGCCACCGTCGCTCCCATCACGAGGCAACGCCGGGAAATAACCCCATGACCGACAAGAACAGTGTGCTTTTCCGCCCCTTCGACGTGAAGACCCTGCACATGAAGAATCGCATCGTCATGGCGCCCATGACCCGCGACTTTTCCCCGAAGGGCGTGCCGGGCGCCAATGTCGTCGAATATTACCGCAAGCGCGCGGCCGGCGGCGTCGGCCTGATCGTCACCGAAGGCACCACCATCGACCATCCGGCCGCCTCGGGCTCGGACAATTACCCGCGCTTCCACGGCGATGCGCTCGACGGCTGGGCCAAGGTGGTCGAGGCGGTCCACGCCGAGGGCGGGCTGATCGCGCCCCAGCTCTGGCATCTCGGCATGATGCGCAACCCCAAGCAGGTCTTTAATCCGGATGTGCCCAGCGTCGGCCCCTCGGGCCTCAAGGTGCCGGGCAAGCGCAGCGGCCACACCCTGACCGACAGCGAGATCGGCGACATCATCGCTGCCTTCGCCAAGGGCGCCGCCGACGCCAAGCGCCTCGGCTTCGATGCCGCCGAATTCCATGGCGCCCACGGCTATCTGATCGACCAGTTCTTCTGGGACGGCACCAACGAACGGACCGACAAATGGGGCGGCGATCTGGTCGCCCGCGGCCGCTTCGGTGTCGAGATCGTCAAGGCGGCGCGCGCCGCCGTCGGCCCGGACTTCCCGCTGATCATCCGCCTGTCGCAGTGGAAGCAGCAGGACTTCACCAAGCGTCTGGCCAACAGCCCGGCGGAGTGGGAAGCCTTCGTGCTGCCCTTCGTCGACGCCGGCATCGACATCTTCCACTGCTCGACCCGCCGCTTCTGGGAGCCGGAATTCGAGGGCTCGGACCTCAATCTGGCCGGCTGGACCAAGAAGGTCACCGGCAAGCCGACGATCACCGTGGGTTCGGTTTCGCTCGGCGGCTCGGACGATTTCATCGCCGCCTTCGCCGGCCAGGGCGCCGAGATCGCCGCCATCGACAGCCTGGTCGAGCGGATGGAGCGGGGCGAATTCGACCTCGTCGCCATCGGCCGCGCCCTGCTGGCCAACCCCGACTGGTCGAATGTCGTGAAGAATGGCCGCTTCGCCGACCTCAAGGCCTACAGCAAGGACGTGCTGGTCGAACTGGTCTGACGACGACCTGCCGTCCCGGCGAGCGCCGGGACGGCATGACGGCCGCGCTCAGAGATCGGCGCGGCCGAGCACCTTCTGCAGCACGTCGCCCATGCGGGCCATGTCGTCCTCGGGGGTGACGAGGGCGGGGGCGAAGATGATGGCATCGCCCGTCGCCTTGATGTGCAGGCCGGCATCGAACAGCAGGCGCTGGACGAGGCTGCCCTTCGCGCCCGGGGTGGCGCCCGGCTTCAGCTGGATGCCGGCCAGCATCCCGTAGCCGCGCAGGTCGACGACCTGGGGCAGGTTGCGGAGGCCAAACACCATGTCGAGGAATTGGGGCGACAGCGCCTTCGCCCGCTCGAACAGGCCTTCGTCGCGATAGATGTTCAGCGCGGCGATACCGGCGGCGCAGGCGACGGGATGGGCGGAATAGGTATAGCCGTGGAACAGCTCCGGCCGGTCACCCTGCGCCGCGTCGATCACCGCCGCCTGGATCTCGCGCTTCACCGCGACGGCCGACATGGGGATGACGCCATTGGTCAACGCCTTCGCCATGGTGATGACGTCGGGCTTCACCGCGAATTCCTGAGATGCGAAGGCGGAGCCGGTACGGCCGAAACCGGTGATCACTTCATCGAAGACGAGAAGGATGCCGTATTTGTCGCAGATCGCGCGGATCTTCTCGAGATAGCCCTTGGGCGGCACGATGGTGCCGATCGAGCCGGCGATGGGCTCGATGAAGACGGCGGCGATGGTCTCCCCGCCGTAGAGCTTGCACATTTCCTCGAGGTCGTCGGCCCGGTCGGCGCCGGTCTCGGGCTGCCCGCGGGAGAATTTCTGCTCCTCCGCCCAGGTGTGGCGCATGTGGACGGCATCGAAGGTGACGGCGCCGAAATCGCGCCGGTTGTTCACCATGCCGGCCAGCGAGGTGCCGCCCATGTTGACGCCGTGATAGGCCCAGTTGCGCGAGACGAAGCGGGTGCGCTGGCTCTGGCCCTTGGCCCGGTGGTAGGCGAGGCAGATCTTCACGGCGGAATCGACGGCTTCCGAGCCCGAATTGCCGAAGAACACCCGGTCGATCCCCTCGGGCAGAATGCCCGCCAGCCGTTCGGCGAATTCGAAGGAGACCGGCGCCGCGCGCTGGAAATGCGGCGTGTAGTCGAGGGTCATCAACTGCTTGTGCACGGCATCGGCGATTTCCGGCCGGGCATGGCCCGCCGCGCAGCAGAACAGGCCCGAAGCGCCATCGAGGATTTCGCGGCCTTCCGGCGTCCAGTAGCGGACCCCTTCGGCCTTGGCGAAAATCTGCGGCTCCTGCCAGAACAGGCGGTTGTTGGTGAAGGGCAGCCAGTGGTGCTCCATGTTCGGGACGGCGGGCGCGATGGGGGCATTCATGATCGGCATTCCAAAACAGGGTCCATTGGGTGCACAGTCTGCCGGATTATTGCGGTGCGTTAGATCCACGGATGATTAAATCAGTGGTCCACGCCCCCATCTGGCACCATGAGACCCCCAGGGAGTTCGGCCCCATGACCAAGACTGTTCTCATCACCGGCGCCACCGCCGGCTTTGGCGCCGCCGCCAGCCGCCGCTTCGTGAAGGACGGCTGGAAGGTGATCGGCACCGGCCGCCGGGCCGAACGGCTGGCCGCGCTGACCGACGAACTGGGGTCGGCGAATTTCCACGGCCTTGCCTTCGACATGCGGGACGAAGCGGCGATCGAGGCCGCGCTGGCCAGCCTGCCGGCGGATTTCGCCACCATCGACTGGCTGGTGAACAATGCCGGCCTCGCCCTCGGCACCGGGCCGGCGCAGGACAGTTCCCTCGACCAGTGGCGCCAGATGATCGACACCAACATCACCGGCCTCGTCACCATCACCCGGCTGCTGCTGCCCCGGCTGATCGAGACGAAGGGCGGGGTGATCAATCTGTCCTCGGTCGCCGCGCATTGGCCCTATCCGGGCGGCAATGTCTATGGCGGCACCAAGGCCTTCGTCCGGCAGTTTTCCTATGGCCTGCGCTGCGATCTGGCGGGGACGGGCGTTCGCGTCACCTCGATCGAGCCCGGCATGTGCGAAAGCGAATTCACCCTGGTGCGCACCGGCGGCAACAAGGAGGCCTACGACAAGCTTTATGGTGGCGCCAATCCGCTGCAGCCCGAGGATATCGCCGAGACCATCGTCCATGTCGCCAGCCTGCCGGCGCATATGAACATCAACGCGATCGAACTCATGCCTGTCAGTCAGAGCTGGTCGCCCTTCGCGGTCTACCGCGAAACCGCGAAGCCTGCTTAAACTACTAACGCGAAACACGAGAGAGGGCAGATGACGGATTCGGATGGCGACGAGCAGGATTTCACCACCGGCTCGGGGGCGCCCGCGGTCGCCAATCGCACCCTGGAACAGGCGCTGGGCCTGCAGATCCGTCACCTGCGCCGCCAGCTCGACCTGACCGTCGCCCATCTGGCGACGGCGGCCGGCATTTCGACCGGGATGCTGTCCAAGATCGAGAACGGCCAGATTTCGCCCTCGCTCAGCACCGTTCAGGCGCTGGCCGGGGCACTGAACGTGCCGATCACCGCGCTTTTCGCCTCTTTCGACGAGAAGCGGGACTGTTCCTACGTCAAGGCCGGGCAGGGCGTCGTGATCGAGCGCCGGGGCACCAAGGTCGGGCACCAATACCAGTTGCTCGGCCATGCCCTCGGCGGCGACATCGTCTGCGAGCCCTATCTGATCACCCTGCGCGAGGAAGCGGCGCCCTATACCGCCTTCCAGCATGGCGGTGCCGAGTTCATCTACATGCTGGCGGGCGAGATCGAATATCGCCACGCCGACCGGCTCTATGCCCTGAAGCCGGGCGATGCCCTGCTGTTCGACAGCGGCGCCGCTCATGGGCCGGAGCGGCTGACCGGCCTGCCCGCGACCTATCTCTCGGTCATCATCTATCCGAGGGAACGGGAATAGGGTCCGCAGTTTCCTTTCAAGAAAATTATATTCCCCTGTGTTGACAGTGGGGCGGTGCCCGGCTATGTCTTTGCGCATCATCTCCTGCATCCAGGGGCAAGCGCATGTGCGGCATCGTCGGACTATTCCTGAAAGACAAAGCGCTGGAGCCGCGGCTCGGCGAACTTCTGGCGCAGATGCTCGAAGTCATGAGCGACCGGGGGCCGGACAGCGCCGGCTTCGCGGTCTATGGCGCCGGGCGTCCGGGCTTCGTGAAGATCTCCCTGCGGGCACCTGCGGGCATTGACGCCGAGACCCTGGCGGCGACCCTGCGCGGCGCCGCCGGTGGCGAGGTCGAACTGACGGTGCGCGACAGCCACATCATCGTCGAAGTGCCGGCGGCGGCGGAGGCTTCGGTCCGCGCCGCCCTCGCGGCAAATCATCCGGAAATCGCCGTCGTCGGCAGCGGCGAGCGGATGGAAATCTACAAGGAAGTCGGCCTGCCCAAGGCGGTGGCCGAGCGTTTCGGCCTGTCGGCCATGACCGGCAGCCACGGCATCGGTCACACCCGCATGGCGACCGAATCCGCCGTGACCACCAATGGCGCGCATCCCTTCTCGACCGGGCAGGACCAGTGCCTCGTCCATAACGGCTCGCTGTCGAACCACAACGACATGCGCCGCGTGCTGGCCAAGGAGGGCATCCGCTTCGAGACCGACAATGACAGCGAGGTCGCGGCCGGTTACCTGACCTCCCGCCTCGCGAAGGGCGAGCCGCTGGGCGACGCGCTGAAATCGGCGCTGGGTGACCTCGACGGTTTCTATACGTTCGTCGTCGGTACCGAGAGCGGTTTTGGCGTGCTGCGCGATCCCATCGCCTGCAAACCGGCGGTGATGGCCGAGACCGAACATTACGTCGCCTTCGGCTCCGAATACCGGGCGCTCGCCGGCCTGCCGGGCATCGAGACCGCCCGCGTCTTCGAGCCGGAGCCGGCCACCGTCTATTTCTGGGAGCGCGCGGCATGACCACCCGCATCGTCGACCTCGCCGCGAGCAGCGTGCGCGAGCTGAATCAGGCCCTGCATACCGACAAGGGCCATATGCACTGGCAGGTGCTGAACCCGGCCGGCCGCCATTCCATCGCCGCCGGCCTCGATGCCCCGGCGACGGTCGAGATCGACGGCCACGTCGGCTATTACTGCGCCGGCATGAACAAGCACGCGAGCGTGATCGTGCGCGGCAACGCGGGCGTCGGCCTCGCGGAAAACATGATGTCCGGCCGGGTCCATGTCACCGGCGACGCCAGCCAGGCGGCGGGCGCGACCGCCCATGGCGGGCTTCTGCTCGTCGACGGCAATGCCTCGGCCCGTTGCGGCATCTCGATGAAGGGTGTCGATATCGTGGTCAAGGGCAGTATCGGCCATATGTCGGCCTTCATGGCCCAGGCCGGCACTTTGACCGTGCTGGGCGATGCCGGGGAATCGCTGGGCGATTCCATCTATGAGGCAAAGCTTTTCGTGCGCGGCTCGGTCGCCTCGCTTGGCGCCGACTGTGTCGAGAAGGACATGCGCGACGAGCACAAGGCGCTGCTGTTCGGCAAGCTGACGGCGGCGGGCCTGGCCGGCGCGGTCGATGTCGGGGACTTCCGGCGTTACGGCTCCGCGCGCACGCTGTACCACTTCCATGTCGACAATGTCGGCGCCTATTGAGGCGGGGCGGATCATGAGCGACTACCACAATCCGGTGACCACCCCGCGCAAGTCGGCGACCTTCGACGATTATGCCCTGTCGGAAATCCGCCGCGCCGCCGCGACCGGCATCTACGACATCCGGGGCGGTGGCACCAAGCGCAAGCTGCCCCATCTCGACGACCTGCTGTTCCTCGGCGCCTCGATCAGCCGCTATCCGCTCGAAGGCTACCGCGAGAAATGCGGCACCAATGTCGTCCTGGGCAGCCGTTTCGCCAGGAAGCCGATCGAGCTGAAGATCCCGGTGACCATCGCCGGCATGAGTTTCGGCTCGCTCTCCGCCCAGGCCAAGGAGGCGCTCGGGCGCGGTGCCTCGGCCATGGGCACCTCGACGACGACGGGCGACGGCGGCATGACGCCGGAGGAGCGGGGCCATTCCTCGATTCTCGTCTATCAGTATCTGCCGTCGCGCTATGGCATGAACCCCGATGACCTGCGCAAGGCAGATGCCATCGAGGTCGTGGTCGGGCAGGGGGCGAAGCCGGGGGGCGGCGGCATGTTGCTCGGTCAGAAGATTTCCAAGCGGGTGGCGGGTATGCGCTGCCTGCCGGAAGGCATCGACCAGCGTTCCGCCTGCCGGCACCCGGACTGGACCGGCCCCGACGATCTGGAAATCAAGATCGAGGAATTGCGCGAAATCACCGACTGGGAAAAGCCGATCTATGTGAAGGTGGGCGCCGCCCGGCCCTATTACGACACGGCGCTGGCAGTGAAGTCCGGGGCCGATGTCATCGTCCTCGACGGCATGCAGGGCGGCACGGCGGCGACCCAGGAAGTCTTCATCGAGCATGTCGGCATTCCGCTGCTCTCGGCGATCCGACCGGCGGTGCAGGCGCTGCAGGATCTCGGGATGCACCGCAAGGTCCAGCTCATCGTCTCGGGCGGGATCCGCAATGGCGCCGACGTCGCCAAATGCCTCGCGCTCGGCGCCGACGCGGTTTCCATCGGCACGGCGGCGCTGGTCGCCCTCGGCGACAACGACCCGGCGCGGGAGGCGCAGTATCAGGCCCTCGGCACCACCGCCGGCGCCTATGACGACTGGCACGAGGGGCGGGATCCGGCGGGTATCACCACCCAGGACCCGGCACTGGCCGCCCGGCTCGACCCCGAGCTGGCGGGCCGCCGGCTGGCCAATTACCTGGCGGTCATGACGCTGGAGGCACAGACCATCGCGCGCGCCTGCGGCAAGAGCCATGTGCACAATCTTGAACCCGAGGATCTGGTCGCCCTGACCGTCGAGGCCGCCGCCATGGCGCGGGTGCCGCTGGCGGGGACGGACTGGATTCCGGGGCGCGGCAACTACTGATCCCGATGGGCGGGCGAAACGGGGACGAGGGTTCACATGGCGATTGATCTCGCAGAGGCGGCCAAGGAAAAGGGCATCCGCTATTTCCTGATTTCCTATACCGACCTGTTCGGCGTGCAGCGGGCGAAGCTGGTGCCGGCCTCGGCGATCAGGGCCATGGCGAAATCGGGTGCGGGCTTCGCCGGCTTCGCCACCTGGCTGGACATGTCGCCCGCCAACAGCGACCTCTTTGCCGTGCCCGATCCGGACAGCCTGATCCAGCTGCCGTGGAAGCCGGAGGTCGGCTGGCTCGCCGCCGATCTGTGGATGGATGGCAAGCTGGTGGAGCAGGGGCCGCGCACCGTGCTGAAGACCGCGCTGGCCGCCGCGGCGGATGCGGGCTTCGAGCTGAAGACCGGCGTCGAATGCGAATATTTCCTGATCACGCCGGATGGCAAGGCGGTATCCGACGCGGCCGACACGGCGGACAAACCCTGTTACGACCAGCTGATCCTGATGCGCCGCTACGAGGTGATCACCGAGATCTGCGACGCCATGCTGCAGCTCGGCTGGAAGCCCTATCAGAACGACCACGAGGATGCGAACGGCCAGTTCGAGATGAACTGGGAATATGACAACGCCCTTGTCACCGCCGACCGCCACGCCTTCTTCAAGTACATGGTTCGCTCCATCGCCGAGAAACACGGGATGCGCGCGACCTTCATGCCGAAGCCCTTCATCAATCTGACCGGCAGCGGCTGCCACATGCATGTCTCGCTGTGGAAGGACGGGGCCAATGCCTTCGAGGACGAGGGCGGCGAACTCGGCCTCTCGCCGCTCGCCTATCACTTCATCGGCGGCGTGATGGCGGAGGCGCAGGCGCTCTGCGCCCTGACCAATCCGGCGGTCAATTCCTACAAGCGGATCAATGCGCCCGTGACCCTGTCCGGCGCGACCTGGTCGCCCAACACGGTGACCTATACCGGCAACAACCGCACCCACATGATCCGTATCCCGGAGCCGGGGCGTTTTGAATTCCGTCTCGCCGACGGCGCGGCCAATCCCTATCTGCTGCCGGCCTCGGTCCTTGTCGCCGGCCTTGCCGGGATCGCGGCGAAGACCGATCCGGGCAAGCGCCTCGACATCAACATGTATACCGACGGGCACAAGGTGAGGGGGGCGAAGAAACTGCCGCTCAATCTGCTCGACGCGCTGCGCGCGCTCGGCAAATCCGAGGTGCTGCGGGCCGGCCTCGGGGCGGCTTTCATCGACTCCTATCTGAAACTGAAATACGACGACTGGAACGCCTATTCACGCCATCTCACCCAGTGGGAACGGGATACGACGCTGGATTGCTGATGCAGACTTGACGCGGCGCGGCCAAAAGGCTTTTTGACCGCGCGAGCTTCAAGAGCCGAACGACGAGTGAATGATGTCTGACCGAGCTGGAATCCTCACCCTGTCCTGCCCCGACCGGCCGGGCATCGTCGCCCGGGTCTCGACCTATCTGTTCGAGGCGGGCGGCAACATCCTCGAAGCCCATCAGTTCGACGATACCGAAACCGGCCGCTTCTTCATGCGCGTCGTCTTCGAGCCGGTGGCGGACGACATCACCATCGAGACGATCCGCGACGGTTTCGCCGCCATCGCCGCCACTTTCGCCATGGAATGGACGATCCGGCCGCGGGGCGAGAGGCGCAAGGTGATGCTGCTGGTTTCCAAATCGGACCATTGCCTCGCCGACATTCTCTATCGCTGGCGCTCGGGCGACATCGTGATGGACATCGTCGCCATCGCCTCGAACCACCCGATCGAGACCTATCATCACCTCGATTTCGACGGCATTCCCTTCCATCACCTGCCGGTCACCAAGGCGACCAAGCTGGAGCAGGAAGCGGCGATCTGGGCCCTCGTCAAGGAAAGCGGGGCGGAGCTGGTGGTCCTCGCCCGTTACATGCAGGTGCTGTCGGACGGGCTGGCGGCCAAGCTCACCGGGCGCTGCATCAACATCCATCATTCCTTCCTGCCCGGCTTCAAGGGCGCCAAGCCCTATCATCAGGCGCATGAGCGGGGTGTGAAGCTGATCGGCGCGACGGCGCATTACGTCACGTCGGACCTCGACGAAGGCCCGATCATCGAGCAGGACGTCGAGCGTATCACGCATCAGGACAGCGCCGAGGATCTGGTCGCCAAGGGCCGCGACATCGAGCGCCGGGTGCTGGCCCGGGCGATTTCGGCCCATCTCGAGGACCGGGTGATCCTGAACGGCCGCAAGACCGTCGTCTTCCGCCACTGACCTGCCGCGCAAGCCGTCCAAAGCCGCCGGGAAGGGCATTCCCGGCGGCTTTTTTGCGTTGCGAGCTTTATTCATCACAGTTACCGTTTTTGCGTGGGGCGAAAAACAGCCCCGTCGGGGGTGAGACGACGTAAAACCGGGAAGGGATTGGCGGGCGCCGGCGGAGGGTAAGGGCCGGCGGGGGTCGGTCCATAGTCGACGCCAGGCGTCCAGGGGAACCAACCGCGTCCCGGTCCGGGGAGGGCCGGCGCGCATCCTGGGGATCGTCGTACATGGAGACCGCGGAACTGCAGCAAAAGCTGGAGGCGCTCGAAAAAGCCTTCAGCATGGCCGGCACGATCAATGCCGAAATCTTCTACTGGTGGTGTACGGCGCTGATGATCACCATCCACGCCGGCTTCCTCGCCTATGAGATGGGGGCATCGCGCAGCAAGAATGCGCTGGCCTCCGGCGTGAAGAACATCCTGGCCTTCGCCTTCGTCATCCCGACCTTCTTCTTCTTCGGCTGGTGGATCTATCTCGCCTTCCCGACCGGCTTCACCATATCCGAGGCGGGGGCGGACGGTCTGCCCTGGGCGATGAAGATGGGGCCCAACCTGACCGACAATGCCACCGGCGTGTTCTGGGCCGCTTTCGCCCTGTTCGCCGCGACCACCGCCTCCATCCTCTCGGGGGCGGTGATCGAGCGCATCCGCGTCTCGGGCTTCGTCATCCTCGCCGTCTTCCTCGGCTCGGTGGTGTGGATCCTCGGGGCGTCCTGGGGCTGGCATCCCTCGGGCTGGCTGACCACCGAATGGGGCTTCCACGACACTGCCGCGGCGGGCTGCGTGCATATGATCGCGGGTTTCTTCACCCTCGGCGTGCTGCTGAACCTCGGGCCCCGCATCGGCCGTTTCGGCAAGGACGGTTCGGTCACCGAGATGCCGGGCCACAATCTGCCGATGTCGCTGATCGGGCTGATGCTGATCATCGTTGGCTTCTTCGGCTTCCTCGGCGGCTGCATCATCTTCGTCAACGGCGACCAGTGGGTGACCATCTTCAACACGCCGGCGACGCTTTCCGCTTTTGCCTTCAACACGCTGATGGGCTGTGTCGGCGGCATCCTCGGCTGCTATCTGACCACCCGCGATCCGTTCTGGATGATGTCGGGCGCCCTCGTCGGCATCATTTCGGCGGCGTCGGGTCTCGACATGTATTACCCGCCGCTGGCCTTCCTCATCGGCTTTGTCGGCGGCTGCATCGCGCCGCAGGTCAACAAGCTGCTGATCAAGCTGAAGATCGACGATGCGGTGGGCGCCGTCGCCGTGCATGGCGTCGGCGGATTGTGGAGCGTGATCGCCGCCGGCATCTTCATCGCCGGCTATCCCAATGTCGCCGAAGGGGCGCCGCCGGTGTCCTTCATGGGCCAGCTCGGCAGTGCCGTGGTCTTCGCCCTGCTGGGCTTCATTCCTGGCTGGGTGCTGTCCTATGTGCTGAAGAAACTGGGGCTGCTGCGCACCAGCAACGGCGCGGAGGTCGCGGGGCTCGACACCGCCGAAATCCCGGCCCGTGCCTATCCCGAAGCCTATAATCCCCCGTCGCGGCCCTTCCCGGCGGAATGACGTGAAAGGACGACCATCATGAGCAGCCCGATCACCACCTGGGAAGGGGCGGAAGCCTATTTCACCTTCGCCCACAGCCCGGCCGCGATCGCGATCATCCTCGCGCTGTCGGTCATCGTCGTGTTCTTCGTGCTCTACAACATGGCGATGCACGAGAACGAGAGCTATCGCAAGCTGGACTGAACGCCGTCAGGCAAAAAGAAAGGGCCCCGCGCGGGGCCCTTTCCATTTGTATCGAACCGCATGTCGGGTTCGGCTCGGTCCTTCCCCGGCGCAGGGGGAAAACGAACCGCGCCGGGGAAGTCGAGACGTCCGGGGGGACGCCTCAGAAGTGGAACTGGGCGACGAACTGCGGAACCGAAGCCTCGGTGCCGACAGTGGTCAGGTCGGGATCGTTGCCGAACTTGTTCTTCCACCACTGGTAGCCGAAGCCGACCATGAAGGTCTTCGGCGTGCCGGCGGGGGCGCCGACGTCGAACATGATCGCGGCGTCGAGCAGGACTTCATAGACGGTGTCGTTGCCGAAGCCGTCCTCGCCCTTCGGGCCGATGATGTTCATGAAGCCCTCGAACGACATGGGCACGCCGATGTCGAGCGGAATGGGCAGGCCCCAGGCGGTTTCGATGCGCCAGGTCGGATCGAAATCGACCGAAGCGTCGACGCCCGGAATGTTGTAGGCGAGGCCGATGCCGTTGTGATTGTGCTCGGTGCCCAGCAGCACGCCGACGCTCAGGAAGCCGGGGACTTCGAAGTCGATGGTCGGGCCGATCACGAACTTGCGCACGCGGGCGTTGAAGGCGTCGTCCTTGTAGGACAGGTCGCCGCCGAAGGTCAGGCCGATATCGCGGATGATGCCGCCATAGGAGGCGCCGAAGATCTTGGCCGACGACAGCTTCTCGCGGAACACGGCGTAGATTTCGCGGGCACCGCCGCCGCCGTCCTTCTGCGCCTCGTCGCTTTCCTCGAGGTCGAGGAGAACGTCGATGTTCACGAAGTTCTGACCATAGGTCCAGCCGCTGACGTGCTGGCCCTGGAAGATCACTTTTTCGACGTCATGGTCGTTCGCCGGCTCGGCATAGGTCGCGCCGTAGCGCAGGCCGATGAACGTATCGCTCCACTGGATGATGCCGTCGCCCGCGGCGGCGCCGCCGGTCGAGCCCATCAGGGTCGCGGCCGCGACCGCGAGGCCCGATGCCAGGCGGACCAGCCCGCCCTTGAAACGCTTACTCGCCCCCATTTCAACCACTCCTTGCAGGTATTTCGTTGCGTCGAGTACTAGCCCTGTCTGCACGCGACCCCAGCCGCCCCGGGAACCCTCGTGCCGAATCTTGACCTGTTGGTCAGTTCTATCAAAAAGAATGCCAAGAGAACGAGCAACCGGATAAATTTGTTAAGTTATTGAATTTGAACAAATAACGCGGCATGTGACGATTTTGATACAGGCGGACTCAAGGTCTGTGGCGGTACACTTGTTCATAAAATAGGCATTGTGTTCGAGATGTATGCATAGTGCCGGGCTGACCCGTTCCGGCGGCCGGAACGGGTGCCGGGATCAGACGTGTTCGCTGGCGGCGGCGCCCGCGGCGGCGTCGGCTTCCGCCGAGGCAGCGCTGCCGAAACCGTTGAAGAACAGGTTCAGCACCAGGGCCATCAGCGCGGCGAGCAGGATGCCGGACTCGAGCAGCGGGTGCAGGCCGTGGGGCAACTGCTTGAAGAAATTGGGCGCGACCAGCGGGATCATGCCGAAGCCGACCGAGACGGCGACGATGAACTGGTTGTGCGGCTTCGACTTGAAATCGACCTGGGTCAGGATGCGGACGCCGGTCGCCGCGACCATGCCGAACATCACGATACCGGCCCCGCCCAGCACGACGACGGGCACGGCTTCGACCAGCGAGGCGAGTTTGGGCACGAGCCCGAGGGCGAGCATGATCAGGCCCGCGGCGACGGTGACATAGCGCGAGCGCACCCCGGTGACGCCGACGAGACCGACATTCTGCGAGAAGGACGTATAGGGGAAGGTGTTGAAGATGCCGCCGATCAGCGTGCCAAGGCCGTCGGCGCGCAGGCCCTTGGTCAGGGCGGCGCGGTCGACCGGCTTGCCGGTGATCTCGCCGAGGGCGAGGAACATGCCGGTCGATTCGATCATGACGACGATCATGACGAGACACATGGTCAGGCTGGCGACGAGGTCGAAGGTCGGCATCCCGAAGGCGAAGGGCAGGACGACATCGAACCAGGGCGCCGCCGCCACCTTGTCGAAATGCATCAGGCCGAAGGCGGCGGCGATCATGCCGCCGACCACGATGCCGATCAGCACGGCGACATTGCGCACGAAGCCCTTGCCCCAACGGGTGAGGGCGAGAATGACGATAAGGACCAGCAGGGCGAGGCCGAGGCCGCCGACCTGGCCATAGGCCGGATTGGCGAATTCGCCGAGTTCCTTCACCGGCACGTCGTTCACCACCCGGTCGGCCATCGCCTTCAGGGTCGGCAAGCCGCCGCCTGCCCAGTTGATGCCGACACGCATCAGGCTGATGCCGATGACGAGGATGATGGTGCCGGTCACCACGGGCGGAAAGAAGCGCAGGAGGCGCGAGACGAAGGGCGCGACGGCGATCCCGAACAGGCCGGCGACGATGACCGCGCCGTAAATCCCGAGAAGGCCGAGTTCAGGATCATTCGCCATCGACAGCATGGGGCCGACCGCGGCGAAGGTGACGCCCATCATCACCGGCAGGCGGATGCCGACGCCGGGCAGGCCGAAGCTCTGGATGAGGGTGGCGATGCCGCAGGCGAAGAGATCGGCGTTGATCAACGCCGAGACCTGCTCGGGCGGGAGTTTCAGCGCCCGCCCGATGATCAGGGGCACCGCGACGGCGCCCGCGTACATGACGAGGACATGCTGAAGACCAAGAGTGAACAGCCGCGCTGGCGGCAGTTTTTCGTCCACGGGGTGCACGGCGCTACTCATCGCTCTACTCCTTACAGGGCGGCGACGGCCGCCGGCACGTCTTGTCTTCAGATGATCAACGGGTGGCGGTCCTCATGTCCTCGTACCAGCGCGCCAGCACGCGGCGCTCCTCGACGGGCATTTCGGTGACGTTCGAGGGCGGCATGGCGTGGGTCCAGACCGCGATGGTGTAGATCTGCTCGGCATGGGCGGCGACAGCCGCGGGCGTGTCGAGCACGATGCCCTTGGGCGGCACGGTCACGCCTTCCCAGACCGGCTCCCTGGTGTGGCACATGGCGCAGCGGCCCATGACGATGTCGCTGGCGGCGGCGAGATCGACGCTGGCCTCGGCGACGGCGGGGCTGGGCAGCAGGTTGCCGCTGACGGCGGGGTCGGCCGGGGTGACGCGGCTCAGCGCGACGATGATCAGGGCGCAGACGGCGGCCACCCACCAGGTCCACCACGGCGCGGGCAGGCCCTTGTGCATCGTGTTGAAGAAATGGCGGATGAACACGCCCATGACGATCAGGAAGGCGAGGATCAGCCAGGCCAGCGAGCCGCCATAGGCCAGCGGGTAATGGTTGGAGATCATCACGAAGACGGTCGGCAGCGTGATGTAATTGTTGTGCATCGAACGCTGCTTGCCGGTGCGGCCGAAGCGCGGATCGGGTGCCTCGCCCTTCATCAGGGCGGCGACCACCTTCCGCTGATTCGGAATGATCACCATGAAGACATTGCCGGCCATGATCGTGCCCATCAGGGCCCCGGCCTGCATGAAGGCGCCCCGCGCGCTGAAGATCTGGGTGAAGACGAAGGTGGCGACGACAACGAAGCCGAAGCCGAACAGCGCGAGCAGATTGTCGCTGCGGCCGAGGGGCGAACGGCACAGGCCGTCATAGATCGCCCAGCCGAGGATCAGGCTGCCGGCGCTGATCGCGATCGCTTCCCAATTCGACAGCTCCATGACGGAAAGGTCGATCAGATAAAGCTGCGCGCCGAAATAATAGACGAAGACAAGAAGCGCGACGCCCGACAACCAGGTGGCATAGGCCTCCCATTTGAACCAGGTCAGGTCGTCCGGCATGTTGGACGGGGCCACCAGGAACTTCACCATGTGGTAGAAGCCGCCGCCGTGGACTTGCCAGGCCTCGCCATAGGCGCCCTTGGGCAGGCCGTCGCGCGGCTTCAGGCTGCTGTCGAGATGGACGAAATAGAACGACGAGCCGATCCAGGCGATGCCGGCGATGACGTGCAGCCAGCGCAAGGCCGCTCCGATCCACTCCCACACAATCGGGTCCATCACCGCCTCCGCCAGCGCCGCGCGGCCCCTGCCGGCCGGCGCACGCCTTCATGTCTCTTGCACTGCAATATTCCTACAGTTGCGTTGCGCTAAGAAAAGCCTTTCACTGGCGACAGAACCTTCAAATTTTCGCGAAGAATGGGGACGCCCCTTGGCTTTGATCGAGAACATAAGGGTCTTCGTGCGTGTTCTGGAGCTGGGCAGCCTGTCGGCCGCCGGGCGCCACATGCGTCTGTCGCCCGCTGTCGTCTCCCACCGGCTGCAGCAGCTGGAAGGCCATCTGGGCGTTCGCCTGCTGAACCGGACGACGCGGCGGGTGCGGCCGACCGAGCACGGCTCGGCCTTCTACGAAGCCTGTCA
Organism: Zavarzinia aquatilis; assembly: GCF_003173035.1. Lineage (GTDB taxonomy): Bacteria > Pseudomonadota > Alphaproteobacteria > Zavarziniales > Zavarziniaceae > Zavarzinia > Zavarzinia aquatilis. The sequence goes on along the minus strand of NZ_QGLE01000007.1, from coordinate 88,774 downwards.
GGACGTTCTCGCCTCGCTCGAGCGGGCGGAGGCGACGGTGGCCGATGCCGGGCGCCTGCCGCGCGGCACCCTGCGCATCACGGCGCCGCTCGGTTTCGGGCGGCAGATCCTCGCCCCCATCCTGCCGGATTTTCGTGACGAACATCCCGAGGTCTCGGTCCAGCTGCGTCTTTCCGACCATGTGCTCGATCTTCTGGCCGAGGGCATGGATGTCGCCATCCGCATGGGGGCGCTGGCGGATTCCAGCCTGATCGCGCGCAAGATCGCCGATTGCCCGCAGGTGCTCTGCGCCGCGCCCGCCTATCTCGAGCGTTGCGGCGCGCCGGAGGAGCCGGCTGACCTGCTGAAACATGCCTGCCTCATCCTGCGCCTGCCGGGCGCGCGGCCGGTGCGCTGGGTTCTCTCGACCGCGGAGGGGCCGGTCACCCTGGCGGTCTCCGGCCCGGTCGATGCCGACTTCGGCGAAATCCTGACCGAATTCGCCCTGCGCGGACACGGCATCGTGATGAAACCCTTGTGGGAAGTGGCCGACTACCTGCGCCAGGGCCGGCTGGTGCCGGTATTGCCCGACTTTCCGCCGCCGCCGATCTCGCTCTCCGTCGTTTATCCGCACCGCCGGCTGGTGGCGGCCAAGACCCGGGCCTTCGCCGATTTCATGCTGAACCGGGGCGGTGCCGCCATCGCCGAGGCGGTGGGCGCCGCCGGTCAGTCCAACGGGGCCTGAGTCAGCAGGACCGACAGAAGCTCGGCCGCGGTCATGGCCGCGATCACCGCCGGCCGCTTGTCCTTCACCGGGCCCGCGCCGATCGGGCAGACGAGGCGGGCGAGGGCCGCCGGGTCGTGGCCATTGGCGATGAAGCCCCGGCAGAAACGGGCCTTCTTGGTCGACGAGCCGATCATGCCGACATAGGCGAAATCGGGCCGCAGCAGGGCGGCTTCGGCGATGCCGTAGTCGAGCTTGTGGTCATGGGTCATCACGACGATGGCGGCGCCCGAAGGTGCCTGTTCGATGGCATCGAGCGGGGCATCGCGCCGGGCGGGCGAGGGGGCGTCGGGCCGCTCGTCGTACCAGCGAAAGCCGAGCGGCAGGGGGCGCAGCGCCTCGGCGAGGGCGATACCGACATGACCCGCGCCGAACAGCAGCACGACGGGCCAGCCGGCCCGCGCCGCTTCCTCCTCCCGCGTCAGCGAGGCGGCGAGAGCCTTGTCGAGCCGGGCGAGGGCGAGGATGACATGCCCGCCGCAGCATTGGTCGAGGGCGGGGCCAAGCGGCAGGCTCATGATCGCGTTTCGCTCGCCCGAGGCCAGCAAGCCTTGCGCTTTTTCGATGGCGGCCCATTCCAGACGGCCGCCGCCGATGGTGCCGAAGATTTCATCCCCGGCGACGATCATGCAGGTTCCGGCGTCGCGCGGGGTGGAGCCGCGCGCTTCCCGCACGGTGACGAGCACGGCCACCCGGCCCGCCGCCACCAGCGCGGTGGCGAGGGGGCCGAGGCCGTCTTCAGGCGTCATTTCGCCCGGGCCCGCACGGCCTCGATGGTGGTCAGTACCCGCTCCGGCGTGGCCGGGGCATCGAGATGGGGACACAGGCGATAGTCGGCCAGCGAGGCGATGGCGTCCGAAATCGCATGGAAGACGGAAAAGCCGAGCATGAAGGGCGGCTCGCCCACGGCCTTGGAGCGGAAGATGGTCTCTTCCGCATTGGCGTTGTCGTCCAGCAGGGCGACATTGAACACCATCGGCCGGTCGCCGCAGGCCGGGATCTTGTAGGTCGAGGGGGCGTGGGTGCGCAGGCGGCCCTTGCCGTCCCACCACAATTCCTCGGTGGTCAGCCAGCCCATGCCCTGCACGAAGCCGCCTTCGATCTGGCCGATGTCGATGGCCGGGTTCAGCGATGTGCCGACGTCGTGCAGGATATCGACCCGCAGCACCCGATATTCGCCGGTCAGCGTGTCGATGGCGACTTCGGAACAGGCGGCGCCATAGGCGAAATAGTAGAACGGCCGGCCCTTGCCACTCGCCCGGTCCCAATGGATTTTCGGCGTCTTGTAGAAGCCGCTGGCCGACAGCTGCACCCGCGCGCCATAGGCGAGGCGGCACAGCTCGGCGAAGGGAATGCTCTCGCCACCGATCTCGACTTGCCCCGCAACGAATTTCACCGTGTCCTCGGCGACCTGCCAGCGTTCGGCGGCGAAGGCGGTCAGGCGCTTGCGGATCTGGCGCGCGGCCGATTGCGCCGCCATGCCGTTGAGGTCGGAGCCGGAAGAAGCGGCGGTGGCCGAGGTGTTGGGCACCTTGGCGGTATCGGTCGCCGTGATCCGCACCGCGCCGACATCGAGGCCGAATTCGCTGGCGACGACCTGGGCGATTTTCACATGCAGGCCCTGGCCCATTTCCGTGCCGCCGTGGTTCAGCATGATGCTGCCGTCGGTATAGACATGGACGAGGGCGCCGGCCTGATTATACCAGGTCGCGGTGAAGGAAATGCCGAACTTCACCGGGGTCAGGGCGATGCCGCGCTTGATCACCGGGCTCTTCGCATTGAACTCCCTGATCTTCGCCTTGCGCGCGGCATAGTCGGAAGACGCCTCGAGTTCCGCGATGATGCGGGGGGCGACGTTATCCTCCACCGTCTGGTGATAGGGTGTGACGTTGCGCGTGTCGCTGCCATAGAGGTTGCGCTTGCGCACCTCGAGCGGATCGAGGCCGAGGTGATAGGCAATCTCGTCCATCACCCGCTCGGCGAGGACGACACCCTGCGGCCCGCCGAAGCCGCGAAAGGCGACGTTGGAGACCGTGTTGGTCTTCAGCGGCAGGGAGGCGAGGCGGGCGGCCGGGTAGTAATAGGCATTGTCGGCATGGAACAGGGCGCGATCCGTGATCGGCCCCGACAGATCGGCGGAATAGCCGCAGCGCGCGGCGAACGTGCCGTCGATCCCGGTGATCACGCCGTCGTCGCCGAAGCCGACCCGGTAGTCGACCTCGAAATCGTGGCGCTTGCCGGTCACGATCATGTCGTCGTCGCGGTCGGGGCGGAATTTGGCCGGGCGCCGGCAGCGTTTCGCCACGATGGCGGCGAGGCAGGCGAAGATATTGCCGCTGGTCTCCTTGCCGCCGAAGCCGCCGCCCATGCGCCGCATCTCGATGGTCACGCAATGCAGCGGCACACCCAGGGCATGGGCGACCATGTGCTGCACCTCGCTAGGGTGCTGGGTCGAGGAATGGACGCGGATATCGTCGCCTTCGCCCGGGATCGCCAGGGCGATCTGGCTTTCCAGATAGAAATGTTCCTGCCCGCCGACGGTAACGCGGCCCTCGATCACATGGGCGGCGGCGGCGATGCCGGCGGCGGCATCGCCCCTTGTCAGGGTCATCGGCGTCGTCACCAGCTTGGCGCCGGCCCGGGCCGAGGCGATGTCGGTCGCCGCCGGCAGGTCCTCGTAGGTCACCTTGCCGAGGCGGGCGGCGCGGCGCGCGGCGTCCCGCGTCTCGGCCGCGACGACGAAGAGCGGGTGGCCGTGGAACTCGACGAGACCATCCGCCAGGATCGGCTCGTCATGGGCATGGACCGGGCTGATGTCGAGGCCGGGCATATCGGCCCCGGTCAGGACGAGGACGACGCCGGGCGCCGCGCGCACCGCCTCGAGGTCCATTGCCAGCACCTTGGCATGGGCCCGCTCGGCAAGGCCAAGGGCGAGATGCAGCGTGCCCGGCAGCTCGGGCAGATCGTCGATATAGGGCGCGCTGCCGGCGACATGGCGCGCGGCGCTGTCGTGGGGGGCGTCGCGGTGAACTGCGAGGCTTTCAGAGGTCGTCAAGGTCGATCCCCCTCTTGTCCCACAGGCGGGTGGAAACCGTGGCGTCACCGATTTCCTGCGCGAGGCGCAGCAGCATGTTGCGGGCGACGGTCATGCGGTAGTCGGACGAGGCGCGCATGTCGGTCAGGGGCTGGAAGTCGATGGCGACGCCGGTCATGGCATTGCGGATCGAACGCGGCTCCAGCAGCTGGCCGGTCAGCAGGGCTTCGGCCGTGCGGGCGCGTTTGGGCGTTCCCGCCATGCCGCCATAGGCGATGCGGGTCGAGAGCACGCGGCCGTCCTGGATGTGCAGGCTGAAGGCGCCCATGATCGCCGAGATATCCTGATCGAAGCGCTTCGAGACCTTGTAGGCCTTGAAAATCTGTTCCGGCACCGGGCGGGGCACGATGATCGCCTCGACGAATTCGCCCGCGGTGCGGTTCTGCTTGCCATAGGCGATGAAGAAATCTTCCAGCAGCAGCTCGCGCCGGGCGCCGCCCTTGCGCAAGCGCACCTTGGCGCCGAGGGCGATGAGCATGGGCGGCATGTCGCCGATGGGCGAGCCATTGGCGACATTGCCGCCGATGGTGCCCGCGTTGCGGATCTGGGTCGAGCCGATGCGCCGGATGACCGAACCCATGTCGGGCCAGATCCACGACAGGCGGTCCAGCGCCTCGGCATAGGTGACGCCGGCGCCGATGGTGATGTCCCGCTCGCTCTCGGTGATGGTGGCAAGATCGCGCGCGCGGCCCAGCCAGATCAGGGTTTCCGGCTGCTTCAGGTGTTTGGTGAGCCACAGGCCGACGTCGGTCGCCCCGGCGACGATGACCGCCTGCGGATATTCGAGCAGCAGGGCCGCCAGCGCGTCGGCGGAGGCGGGGGCGAAGAAGCGCCGCCCGCTCGGCCCGGTCAGGGCGACGTCGGCGCCATCGGCCATGGCGCTCAGCGCGGCGTGGGTCTTGGCCAGTTCATCGTCGAAACGATCGGTGAAGGGCGTCCTGGCCAGCGCCTTGGCGGCGCGGACGATGGGGGCATAGCCGGTGCAACGGCAGAGGTTGCCGGCCAGCGCCTCGTCGATCGTCTGGTCGTCCTTCATGTCGGCGACGCCCTGCTTTGCCATGGCGAAGAGCGACATGACGAAACCCGGGGTGCAGAAGCCGCATTGCGAGCCATGGGCATCGACCATCGCCTGCTGCACCGGATGCAGCGTGCCATCCGGCGCCGCCAGGTCTTCGACCGTGACCAGCTGCGCGCCGTCGAGCGTGCCGAGGGGCTGGATACAGGCGTTGACCGCCTGCCAGTTCAGCGTGCCGTCGGGCAGGGGCCGCGCCACGGCGACGGAGCAGGCGCCGCAATCGCCCTCGGCGCAGCCTTCCTTGGTGCCCGTGCGATGTTCATCGAGGCGGAGATAGTCGAGCACGGTGGTGGTCGGCTCGATCCCGGTAAGGCATTTCTCTTCGGTGCCGAGGATGAAACGCAGGCAGTCGCGCGAGGTCATATCAGCTCCCCCGGTAGGTCGAGTAGCTGAAGGGCGCGGCCAGCAGCGGGACATGGTAATGCTGCCCGGCGTCGGCGACGCCGAAGCGGATCGGCACGACGCCGAGGAACACGGGCTCGGCGAGGGCAAGGCCCTTGGCCTCGAAATAGGGGCCGATATGGAAATCGAGCTGGTAGATGCCGGTGGTGAAGGCGTCGCCGGCGAGCAGCGGGGCATCGCCGCGGCCGTCGGCATTGGTCGCGATGGTCGAGAGCAGTTCCGGTTCCCCGGCGGCGGGCAGGCGATAGAGGTCGACGCGAACACCCGCGGCCGGTACGCCGTGGGCCGCGTCGAGAACATGCGTGGTCAACCAGCCACCTGACATACGAGGCCCCTTCAATCCATACGATTCCCTTATCTATCGTGGCCCGCGGGCAGGGGGCAGGGGAAGGGCCGATTTGCTCAAAGATTTTCCAAAAATCGCGAATGATCGCAGGCCGGTGCCTGTACTATGCCTTGCAATACGGATGTGAATCCGAAGAGGCATGACATGACCTGGCAACCCCCACGCGATTTGATCGGTTACGGCGCCCGGCCGCCCAGGGCCAATTGGCCCGGCGGCGCCCGCATCGCCATCCAGATCGTGCTGAATTACGAGGAAGGCGGCGAGAATTCGATTGAAAATGGCGATCCCGCCTCGGAAGCCTTCCTGTCCGAGGTGGTGAACGCGCAGCCGCTGCCCGGCGTGCGTCACCTGTCGGTCGAATCCATCTTCGATTACGGCGCCCGGGTCGGCTCCTGGCGGCTGCTGAAGCTGTTTCGCGAGCAGAATGTGCCGGTGACGATCTTCGCCGTCGCCCGCGCCGCCGAGAAACACCCCGACCTTATCCGCGCCATGGTCGATGGCGGTCACGAGATCGCCTGTCATGGCCTGCGCTGGATCAACTACCAATATGTCGGCGAGGCGGCTGAACGCGCCCATGTCGCCGAGGCGGTGGAGATCCTGCGCCATGTCGCGGGCACGGCGCCAGTCGGCTGGTACACCGGGCGCACCGGCCCCAACACCCGCCGCCTCGTCGCCGAGCATGGCGGCTTTCTCTACGATGCCGATGGCTATGACGACGACCTGCCCTATTGGCAGGATGTCGCGGGCAAGCCTTTGCTGATCGTCCCCTATACGCTCGACGCCAACGACATGCGCTTCATCAACGCGCAAGGCTTCGGCGACGGCCGGCAGTTCTTCGCCTATCTGAAGGACAGTTTCGACACGCTCCATGCCGAAGGGGCGGAGACGCCGCGCATGTTGTCCGTCGGGCTGCATTGTCGCCTGGCCGGCCGGCCGGGTCGCTTCGCCGCGGTGAAGGATTTCATCGCCTATGCCAAGGGCCATGACGGCGTCTGGTTCGCCCGCCGCGACGAGATCGCCCGCCACTGGCACCAGCACCACCCAGCCCCGGGGGTCTGACATGAAACCGAGCGTCATGGACCGTGACGGTTTCGTCGCCACTTTCGGCGGCGTGTTCGAGCATTCGCCCTGGATCGCGGCGGCGGCCTTCGATGCCGGCCTCGGACCCGCGGCGGATACGGCGGAGGGGCTGCACGGCGCGCTTTGCGCCGCGCTGGAGCCGGCATCGGCCGAGGCAAAGCTCGCCCTCCTGAATGCCCACCCCGACCTTGCCGGGAAACTCGCACTCGCCAGGCAGCTGACCGCGGATTCGACGGCGGAACAGGCGGGCGCCGGCCTCGACCGGCTGACGCCCGACGAACTGGCGCGTTTCACCGCCCTCAACGATACCTACAAGGCGCGCTTCGGCCATCCCTTCATCATCGCGGTGAAGGGGCTCGACAAGGCTGCGATCCTTGCCGCCTTCGAGGCACGGGTGCAGAACCCGCCCGAGGTCGAGTTGAAGACCGCCCTCGACCAGGTGAAGAAGATCGCCCTTCTGCGCCTCAAGGGGCTGCTGGGCGGCTGATCAGCGGCCCTTCGGCGGCTCGTAGGGTTTGTGCGGGCGCCGGGCGCCCGGATCGTGGTTGGCGTGCCAGGCGGCGGGCTCGATCCGGTCGAGATCGAACAGCCCCCGTGTCGAGGCATAGGTCGCGCCGCCCATGCGGCCGACGGCGTCGAGGCCATGGGCGTCGACATGCAGCCGGTCGCTGACGATGGCGCCATCGACATGGGCGGCGACCACCTCGCCCAGCACGATGGTGCGGCCCGTGGGTAGGGCGATCAGCTGGAACACCCTGCACTCCAGCGCGGCGCGCGCCTCCTTGATGCGCGGGGTGGCGACCTTGAAGCCCGGCGCCGGGGTCAGGCCCGCCTCGGTCAGTTCCTCGACGCCATGGGGAAAGGTGATGGCGCAAACCGTCATCGCCTCGACGAGGGCGTTGGAGACGATGTTGACGGTGAATTCCCCGCGCTCGCGGATATTCGCCGCCGTGTCCTTCAGGCTGCCATCGGGGCGCGGCTCGAGACCGAGGCCGACCAGCGGCGGATCGGACGACAGCACGTTGAAGAAGCTGAACGGCGCCGCGTTCAGCACGTCATTCGCGTCGAGGCTGGTCACCCAGGCGATCGGCCGCGGCACGACGAGGCCGGTCAGCAGCTTGTACTGGTCCCGACCGGCGAGATCGGCGAAATCGAAGGTCCTGGTGCTCAATCGAAGGGTGTCCCCGGCGAGAGATGGGCAAGGGCGTCACTATAGGCCAAGGGCCGGGCCAAGGCGAGGTTGCCACGGTTCCCGTTCGTCATCCCGTTCGTCACCCCGCCCTCACGGGATATTTGACATTTGGTCAAAAATGACATTATGTCATTTTCTATGACGGATATTGTGCAGACGAAACGCCATCGGACCCGCGACCAGCTTCTGGTCGCCGCTCAGGAATTGCTGCTCGCGGAGGGGGCGGCGGTGCTGGGCGTCCGCCGGGTCGCCACCCAGGCGGGTCTGGTGCATTCGAGCTTCTATAATTATTACGCCGACACGGGGGCGCTGCTCGATGGTTTGGCGAGCCTGCTTGTCGCGGGCCATCTGAAGGCGGTTGGCCAGGTGCGCGACGGTATCGAGGCGCCGGCGGAATTGTTCGCCGTCACGACCCGGCAGACATTACGCATCTTTCAGGCTTCACCGCGTTACACGCGCCTGATGTTCGACTCCGGTATTCCGGTCGACCGTCTGTCGCGCGGGCTCGGCGCGCATATGCGTCAGGACCTGCGCGCCGGTGTGCGGGACGACTCCTTTCGGGTCCACGACCTGGATGTCGCCGTGACCATCGCCTCCGGAGCCATCCTGGCCCTCGCGCTCGCGCATTTGCGCCGGAGCAAGAGGGCGGCGGACATCGACGGCCTGACGCTCGAGCTGCTCAGGATGCTCGGTGTTCCTGCCGAACGGGCCGAGGCGCTGGCGACGGCGAAAGTGACGTTTTCAGAAGCGCCGGCCATTCCCATGACGTGGAAGGCGCTCGGGCTGGTTGCGCCGGACTGAACGGGCCGGCGCGACATCTTCCAGGCGGAGAGCGAATGATGCGGACCCTCGTGCTGGGCCTCGGCGAAGGCGAAACGACCGACAGCCCCTATGCGCGCTATTTCAACCCCCGCATGGCGCCGCTGCCGGGCCATGTCCTCGAGGCCTTGTCGAAAGGCCCCGTCGCCCATGAATTGCTGGCGCCGTTCGCCAGGGCGGGGGCATTGCAAGAAGATGGCCATGGCCTGGCGGAGACCGCCTATACGCTCGCGCCCGACGGCTCGGCCCGGATCGCCTGCCTGACTGAAATGCCGGGCGTCACGCCCGCGATGTGGGACTGGTGGTTCGCCTGGCACGGCAGCGAGGCGCCGCGATACAAGCTTTGGCACCCGCTCGCCCATGTCGACGTGGCCTGGGCGGACGGCGAGGGCGACACGGGCCGCTATGTCGGCCGCACCTCGAACATCGTCGAATATGTCGGCGCGCGGCGCATGAACGTGGGCGTGCGCTTCGTTGCCCCGGCGGCCATCGGCTTCGACGCAGGGGATCTGGCGCGGCGGGGCCAGGTGGCGATCTGCGGCCGGTGCCTGATGCGCGATCTCCACATGGAGGTCGGGTGGCTCGTCCATCTGATCCGGCCGGTGCCGGGCGGGTCGGAAATGCGCTCCCGGTTCTGGATTGGCGGGCCGCATGTGAACCCCATCGGCATGACCGGCAGGGTCGGCCGGTTCATCGGGCGGACGGCGGCGATGCTGCGCCCGTTCAGCGTCTCTCAGGCGACGGAGCTGCTGATTCACGACGCGCAGGAAATGAACCATCTGGCGGCTTTCCTGCCGGCGCTTTTCGCCGAATTCGGACCCGATGCGACGGGGAGCGGATCATGAAGCGTCCCACGGCCGCCGGCCGGACCATCGAACGGGGCGGGCAAGGCTTCGACGCCGCCGTTCTGGGCACCAGTTTCAGCGGCCGCGATCCGGGCACCCGGCCCGAGGTCCTCGTCCAGGCCAACACCGTCTTCGACGTGCTTCAGGCCGTCCGACGCGCGCGGCGGGACAATCTGAGGATCGCCGTCTGCTCGGGCGGGCACAGCTGGGCGCAGAATCATCTGCGCGATGGCGGTTTGCTGATCGACATGTCGCGATTGAACACCGTGGAGGTCGACGCGGAGCGCCGGATCGCGATCGCGGGGCCGGGGTGCTGGGCGGTCGATCTCGATTTGCAGCTGAAGCGTCACGGGCTTTTCTTTCCCGTTGCCCATGCGGTCGATGTCGGGCTGGGCGGCTTTCTGCTGCAGGGCGGATTTGGCTGGAACGGCCGGAATCTGGGCCTTGCCTGCGAGAGTGTCGTCGGGATCGACGTGGTCACCGCCGACGGGCAGCTGATCCACGCCAGCGCGGACGAACACCCCGATCTGTTCTGGGCGGCGCGCGGCTCGGGGCCGGGCTTCTTCGGGGTCGTGGTGCGCTTTCACCTGAAGGTCTATCCGCGGCCGAGAACAGCGGCCATCGCCATGCAGGTCTTTCGCATGAAACACCTCGACGAGGTGTTCCTGTGGGCGGACAGGGTCGGGCCGGAGGTGCCGTGTTCCGTCGAATTCCAGCTGCTGCTGTCGCGCAATTCGCCCGGCATCTTCGCGCCGGGCATCGAGATCATCGCCCCCGTCATCACCGACAGCTGGCGTCAGGCGCGCGAGGATGTCTCCTTTCTGACGCGCGGCCCCTTGAGACCGAAGGCATCGTTCACGACGCCGCTCCTGCCCATGTCGCCGTCGCTTCTGTCGCGCATCGCGGCTCGCCGCATCTTTCCGCCCGCCATGCGCTGGAGTGTCGACAACATGTGGTCGGACGCGCCGATGGAGCAGCTTCTGCCGGGCCTCCGCCGGATCGCGGACACGCTGCCGCCGATGCCGAGCCATGTCCTGATGCTGAGCTGGCACCCGCCCGCGCAGCGTCCGGACATGGCGTTCTCGATGGAGGGCCGCAATTATCTGGCGCTCTATGGCGAATGGAAGAACCCGAAGGACGACGCGAAATATGGCGGCTGGGCGGCGGGCCACATGCGCGATCTGGCCCCCTTCGCCAAGGGCATCCAGCTGGCCGACGAGAATCTGGCGCAGCGTCCGGCGCGTTTCATGTCCGATGCGAATCTCGCGCGGCTGGACGCGATCCGCGCGACCTATGATCCCGAGCGGCGCTTCTTCGAATGGCGGGGGCGGCCGGCGGCGGCCGTCGTCTGACCGGCGCGCTGTCGACCGGGCGAAGCTTTCAGGCCGCCGGGCGTTCTTCCGTCGGCCGGTTCAGGTAACCGGCGTCGAAGGTGCGGATGAAGTCCATGAGCACGCGCATCGAGATATCGGCATCCCCGACCGTGATCGCCTCGGCCGGATTGTGGCTGATGCCCTTTTCGCAGCGCACGAAGATCATGCCGACCGGGCACAGGCGGGAAAAGGCCATGGCGTCATGGCCGGCGCCCGACGGCAGTTCGCGCACCGGCAGGCCCGCCCGGGCGATGGAGCGGCCAATGGCCTCGACCAGTTCCGGCGCGCAGCGGCAGGCGGCGGCCTCATGCGTGAGGGTGATGGCGATGTCGACACCGCGGGCGGCGGCGATCTCGCCGATGGTGCGGTCGATATCGGCGACCGCGCGGCGGCGCGCCGCGTCGGAGGGCGAGCGGACATCCATGGTGAAGCGCACCAGACCGGGGATGACGTTGACCGCGCCCGGCATCACGTCGACCCGGCCGACGGTCGCGACCAGCTCCGGTTCGGCCCGGCCCCGGCGCTCGACCGCCAGCATCATTTCGGCGGCAGCGGCGAGGGCGTCGCGGCGCAGGTGCATGGGCACGGTGCCGGCGTGATTGGCGGTGCCCCGCACCTCGACCGACAGGCGGCTGGCACCATTGATCGCGGTGACGGCGCCGACCGGCAGGCCGGCGTCTTCCAGCACGGGGCCCTGTTCGATATGCAGCTCGACGAAGGCGAGGACCTGCTCCTTGCGCCGCGCGATCTCGGCGATCTTGTCCGGGTCGCAGCCGAAATCGCTCAGCGCCTGACGCAGGCTGACACCTTCCTTGTCCCGCAAGGACAGGGTGGTCTGGTCGAAGGTGCCGGCGATGGCGCGGGAGCCGGAGAGGGTCACCGGAAAGCGCACGCCTTCCTCATCGCCGAAGGCGATAACCTCGATCGCGAAGGGGAAACGCTCGCCCGCCCGGTTGAATTCCTCGACACAGGCGAGGGCGGCGAGAACGCCCATGTTGCCGTCGTATTTGCCGGCGTCGCGTACCGTGTCGATATGGCTGCCCATCATCAGGCAGGGGGCGCCGGGCTTCAGACCCTCGTAACGCCCGACGACATTGCCGACAGCATCGACATGGGCGGCCATGCCGGCGTCGCGCATCCAGCCCAGCAGCTCGTCGGCGGCCGCGCGGTGCTGCGGCGAGAGGAAGACCCGCGTCAGCTTGTCCTCGTCTTCCGAGTGGCGGGCGAAGACTTCCAGCCGCTCGTAGAGCCGCTGGCCGAGGGTGAGATCATTGGCGGTCGTGCGCATCATGAGAAAAAGATGGGTGCGCTGCCGCGGCCTGTCTCCCCGGGTGTTCCGGAATGGACCTTCTGCGATTATCGAAAAATCGCCCTCACCGGCCACGCAGCCGGGTCAGGGTGGTGCGGGTGGAAATCACCTCGATGCCGAGCTTGAGGCAGAGCAGGGCGGGCAGGCCCTGTTCCGTCGCCGCCAGCGCCTCCTCAAGGGCGGGGGCGAAGGCTTTCGTCTCGCTCACCGTCACGCCGAAGGCGCCGTAGGCGCGGGCGAGGGCGGCGAAATCGGGGTTGGCGAGGTCGGTCGCCACCACGCGGCCGGGGTAATGGCGTTCCTGATGCATGCGGATCGTGCCGAAGGTGCCATTGTCGACGACGATGATCAGCGGCGCGGCGCCATGGCGGATCGCGGTCGCCAGTTCCTGTCCGGTCATCATGAAGCCGCCGTCGCCGACGAAACAGACCACCGTGCGCTCGCCCGCGCATTCGATGGCGGCGCCGACGGCGGCCGGCACGCCATAACCCATGGCGCCGTTGCAGGGGCCGAGCTGGCTCTTGAAATGCCGATAGGTCCAGAAGCGTTGCAGCCAGCCGGTGAAATTGCCGGCGTCGTTGACCATCACCGTATCCGCCGGCAAGCGGTTCTTCAGCACCGCCATCACCGTGTTCATGTCGAGCGGGCCGGGGCTGGAGCCGGGGGCGAGGCTGGCCTCGTAATCGGCGCGGACGCTGGCGGTCCAATCGGCCCAGGTGATGGTGGGCGCGGGCAGGGCGGCGGCGGCCTCGGCGAAGGCATCGCAGCCGGCGTTGATCGCCAGCGCCGGGCGGTAGATCCGGCCGAGTTCGCCAAGATCCGGGTGGATGTGGATCAGCGGCGCCGCCGGCACCGGCACATCCAGCAGCGTATAGCCTTGCGTTGTGATTTCGGACAATCGGGTGCCGACCGCGATGACGAGATCGGCCTCGCGGATGCGGGCGATCAGCCGCTGATCGACCGAGGTGCCGAGTTCGCCGACATAGATCGGCAGGCTGTTGTCGACCACATCCTGCCGGCGGAAGCTGCAGGCGGTGGGCAGATCGAAGCGGCTGGCGAAGGCGCGGATGGCATTCGCCCCCGCCGCCGTCCAGTCGCCGCCGCCGACGATCATCAGCGGGCGTTTCGCTGCCGCGATCATTTCGGCCATGCGGGCGATGTCGGCGGGCGCGGGCACCGGCGACAGGGCGAAGGCGGGCGGCGCGTCCGCGACCTCGACCATGTCGGTCAGCATGTCTTCGGGCAGGGAAATGGCGACGGGGCCGGGCCGGCCGCTGGTCGCGATCTGGAAGGCGCGGGCGATCAGCTCGGGCAGGCGGCGGGCGTCGTTCACCTCGACCGCCCATTTCGTCGTCCAGCCGAACAGCCGGTCGACGTCGATTTCCTGAAACGCCTCGCGGTGGCGGGCATCGCGGGCGACTTGGCCGATCAGCAGGATCATCGGCGTCGAATCCTGCATCGCCGTGTGGACGCCGATCGCCGCGTTGCAGGCGCCGGGGCCACGGGTGACGAAGCAGACGCCGGTCTCGCCGGTCAGCTTGGCGTGGGCCTCGGCCATGAAGGCGGCGCCGCCTTCCTGACGGCAGACCACGCCTTCGATCTCGTCGGCGTGGTCGTGCAGGGCGTCGAGGGCGGCGAGGTAACTCTCGCCGGGGACGAGGAAGATGCGGCGCACGCCGTTGATCGCCAGCTGATCGACGAGAATCTGCCCGCCGCTGCGCGCCTGTGCCACCATGTCCGTGCCTCGCTTCCGACTCGAATGCGGCCGCATTCTAGGCGGGCGCCGGCAAACATGCTCTAGTCTCTCGGCATGGCAGACCGGCGGCGGGGACAGCGCGGATGGTGGAAACGAAGGATGGCGTGGGCATCGACCGGCGGTTTCTGCTCGGGCTCGGCGCCGCGCTGCTGCTGCCCGGCCGGATGGCGCGGGCGGGCGAGGGGCCGGCCCTGCCGCCGGGCCTGACGGACATCGGCACCGGCAAGGTGGCCGAGGTCGTCGACGGCGACACGGTCCGCCTCGCCGGGGGCAAGCAGGTCCGCTTCGTTGGCACCCAGGCGCCGAAACTGCCGCTCGGCCGGCCCGGCTATCCGACCTGGCCCCTCGGGCCGGAGGCCAAGGCCCATCTCGCCACCCTCTGCGCCGGGCGCCGGGTCCGGCTCTTTGCCGGCGGCGCCCGTCAGGACCGCCACGGCCGTATCCTCGCCCATCTCGTGACGGAGGAGGGGCTGTGGCTTCAGGGCGCCATGCTCGAGGCCGGCTTGGCCCGGGTCTATACCTTCAAGGACAACCGCGCCCTCGCCGCCGAGATGCTGGCACTGGAAGCCGCCGCCCGCGCCGCCGCCCTTGGCCTTTGGGCCGACGCCACCTACCGCATCCGCAAGGCGGACGAGACCGACCTTCTCGCCGCCGTGGACAAGGTGCCGGGCTATCTCCTCGTCGAAGGCCGCGTGCTGCGCTCGGCGGCGGGCGGTGGCCGCTGGTTCCTCAACTTCGGCCGCGACCACGCCAACGACTTCACCGCCAGCATCGCCGCTTCCGACCTCCCCCTCTTCACCGCCGCCGGCATCGACCCGGCCACTTACGCCGGCAAGACCTTACGCCTGCGCGGCTGGCTCGAAGCCCGCAACGGCCCCGCGATGACGATCACGCATCCGGAACAGATCGAGGTCGGGTGAGGGGGATGGGTATAGCGTCCCTTTAATTTCCACAAATTGCAAATCACCAGTTTCACCGATTAAAATGCCCTTTCGAGCGAGATTGCCAACCCGGAAGACCCGAAATGTCGACGATTAAAGCTTACCTCTATTTTTCTCCAATAATATTTCTCCTTTCCAACATCATTAATTACATTATTTTAACAAATAGTAATTCATCCTGCGATGAATCCTACATATATTCTTTTAAATTTTACGTCCTGTCTTTCATCCCGGCTATAAATAGTACACAATACTATATAAAGAGCATAATGAATGATTGCCAACGAGCAATGTTCGTTTTCCAGATATATAGTTTCTCATTTCTTTCATTCTTGTTTATCGTTACCTTAAACTATACATTATCATTATTTATGAAATATAGAAGAAAACCGGAATCAACAATAAATGGAACCCAAAAATCATTCTGCCTTGCCTTGTTCTCAATAATATTAATTGCTCAGATATTTGATAATATAGAAATAAACAAATATTCATTTTTCTCAAATAGATCCCACGAATCAGATGCATCATTAATAATTAATATTATATCGCTATCTATATGTATTTTCTTATCCAATATCTATCCCCTCTCCTGGGTCGGCGCAGAAGGCGGCCAGAGGATGCCTGGAGAATAAAATGAGCAAGGAGTTTCGGGGGAGTTTCGGGGACGCGGAGTTTCGGGGACGCTATATCTAACTGATCAGATCGGGCATGGAGTTTCGGGGACGCTATATCTAACTGATCAGATCGGGCATGGCATCAGGCTGCCGGTTGCCTTATCTCCAGGCGACACACCGCCATCACACCAGATCATCCAGCCCGACATTCAGCGCCCCGGCGAGTACCTTCATCGCGCTGATCGAGCCTTCGCGTTTGCCGGTTTCGATCTGGCTGACATAGGCCTGGGACAGGCCGGCCCTGTCGGCCAGAGCCCTTGCGCTGAGGCCACGGTGTTCGCCCAGAGTTTGAGTGGGCTTTCGCCGTCGAGCATGCGCTTGACCATGTCGGCGGGCAGAGCTTCCTCCTCGCCGGCGGCGAGGCGGGCTCGGTAGCGGTCGACGGTGGCGAGGTCGGCGGTGTCTTCGGTGGCCTCGACCAGCCGGATGGCGTCGCTGCCTTTCAGCGCCTTGACGTTATTCGCCAGCGCGGCCGGGTCACGGGCCTGTTTTTCGTCAAATGTGCCCCGGCTCTCGGGTTGCGAGATTGCCCCTGAAGGGCGCGACCTTGATTTCCGCTTCCCGTTTTCGGGTTTCCGCGATATCGAAGCTGTTCTGCATCCGCATCAGCGTGTCCATCGAAACGCCGAAGGCCTTTTCGATCCGCAGGGCCATTTCAGGCGAGAGATGCGCGCGCTCGTTCAGCAGCGCCGACAGCGCGGGCCGGGTCACGCCCAGCGCCGCCGCCGCGTCCGTCACGGTCAGGCCAAGGGCCTCGACAATCTCGCTCCTCACGAAGCCGCCGGGATGGGCGGGATTTTTCATCCGGATGCCCTGGGTCATGCTCGTGGTCCTTTCCTAGTGGTAGTCCTCATAGTCGAGGTCGACGATCTCGATCTCGTCGTGGTCGATGCGAAACGTGATGCGCCAGTTCTTCGTCACGAACAGGCTCCATATGCCCTTGCGGTCGCCGGTCAGCAGATGCGCTTTCCAGCTTGGCACCGCGCGCAACTCGTCTTCCTGCGCCATGTCCTGAAGGAAGGAAACGATACGGCGGAGTTTGTCCGCGACGGCGGGCTGCACGCCGGAGGCATCGTCATCCTCGATGAGGCGACGCAAGCCCTTGTGCAACACATTCCGGATCTTCATGACACATTCTAGCTTCCGATCCGTTTCCTGTAAAGGAACGCTTTACGGATTGGGGCTCGGAAACTGAGGAGGGTGATGGTGCCCCCCAGCCGCTCAGACCTCGATCCAGTCGTCGAGGTCGCCGTCGGGCTGGAAGCAGGCGGCGGCGAGGGTGCCGCCGAAGCCGCAGCCGCCGTCGATGGTGACGCGGTGCTGGCCCATGATCACGCCGCCGCGGTTGCGGTCGAAACCCCGGATGATCAGGCGGAAGTCGCCGTAGGGCGCGTCGTCGTCGAAGCGGCCGGGGCCGCCCCACCAGAAGGCGTCGCGCTGTTCGGTCAGGGGGCGGCCGGCGTCGAGCCCGGCGTTGACGAAGAGTAGGCCCTCGCCGGTCGAGAAGGCATAGCGGCGCAGGCCCGACAGCAGATCGTCGTGGCCCGGATGGTCGTGCACCGCCTGCATCACCCGCGAGGTCCAGCGCGTGATGGCGACGGCGCCGTCGCGGATATGGCCGAAACCGCTGTCCGGCTCGATGCCATAGGCGCGCAGGGTGGCGCCCACGCCCTGGCCGATCATCCAGTGCAGCACTTCGCGCGGGTTGGGCGCGAACTGCAACTGGCCGAGTTTCATCCACATCTCTTCCTGCGCGCCGCGCAGGAAGACGATGTCCCACGGCTCCATCCCGGCGATGCACAGGACATGGCGGCGGAAGGCCAGCAATTCGTCGATGGTGCCGATCGCCTCGGCGCCGTGACCGATCATGTTGCCGAGATAGACGAGGCGGTCGCCCCGGCGCAAGCGCCCGGCGAGGGCGTCATGCAGCACGGCGAGACGGTTGAGATCGGCATGGATGGCGCCGACGCACCAGATCCGCCGCGCGCTTTCCAGCCGCCCGTAGATCTCGCTTCTTGCGCCCGCCATGACGTTCATGGTGCCTTCCGAACGCTCCCGCCGTGCCAATTGCAAAAGAATCGCCCTCCGCCGACCACTGGGCGAAATGGTACCATGTCTTGCCCCGTTGGCGAGGGAAGACGCAAATTCTTGTGGCTTTACGGGGCGGGCGGGGCCGGCGCGGAACAGCCGTAGCGCCGCCCGGCGGGCATCCCCGTCACCGGCACGTCGCACAGGCTTCGCCCCGGGGCGGGATCGTGGCGGCGGCGGGCGTAATCGGCGAAATGCTCGAGCAAGCCGTAGCAGATCACGATCTCGACCGTGTTCGCATTATAGAAGGCATCGGGGTTGCCGCAGTCGGTGAAGACGATGCCGATGTCGCGCGGCAGGCGAAGGCGCTCGGACAGGCGGTCCGCGGCCTCCTGCACGAAGGGATCGGCCTGCACGATCTCGATCAGGTCGCGGACGCGCGACGCCCCCCCGGTCTCATAGGTCACGCGGAAACGGCCGGCGCCCGGTGCCGGCATCTCGCCCGCCGGGCGGCCGTAATGCTGGCTGACCCAGTCGATGGAACGGGCGGCGAGGGCATATTCATCGGGGCAATAGAGCGCCCGCTCGACGGGCAGGGTCGCGGTATCGGCGAGGTCGCGCAGATGCTCGGGATCGGAGCCGAAGATCAGGCAGGTGAAGGTGAACAGGCGCTGGATATCGAGGGAATGCTGGTCCCAATAGGGAATGCTGCTGTCGAGCTTCAGATCGTCGAGCCATTCCAGCAGCCAGCCATCGGCGATGGCCTTCAGCCGCTCGCGGAAATCGGGCTGCAGGCCGGCATCCCGCCGCAGCACGAGGAGCAGCGCGCCCAGCATGTCGGCCGCGTCCTCCTCCCGCCCGAAGACGGGAAGCTGCAGCTGGTCGATCAGGGCGTGGCCGATCTCGTGGCCGACGGTCCATTGCACATTGGCCTGGATGAACAGCCGGTCCCCGGCGTCGAGCGGCCGTGGCTCCGCCGCCGCGGGGGCGGCGCCGAGCAGCAGCAGGAAAAGCAGGCAGAGGCGGCGGATCATGCGGTCGCGGGCGTGGCCTTTCGATGAGCGGCGATCATGGCATCGGCGACGTCCGACTTGAAGTGGGCACGCGGCGGGCGCACGCCATGGGCCAGCAACACCCGGCGCACCGCGGGCTTCGCCCCGCCGATATAGACGATGGCGCCCTGCCGCTCTGCCTTGCGCAGGAAGCCTTCGATGGTCGCGGCCGCGGTCGAATCGAGGAAGGGCACATTGGCGAAATCGAGCACATAGGCGCGCGGACTCTCGCCCAGCCGGTCGAGCACGGCGCCGACGCTGGCCGCCGCCCCGAAGAAGAAGGCGCCGGTGATGTGATGGACCACCACCTCCTTGTCGCTCGACAGGGCGGGGTTGTAACGCTCCTGGCGGCGGGTATCGGTCTTGTCGCTCTGGTCCTCGGCGACGAAGGGCGTCTCGCTCTCCACTTCGACCGACTGCGCCATGCGGTGCAGGAAGAGCAGGGCGCCGAGGGTAAAGCCGGCGACGATGCCTTCCGTCAGGTCGCGGAAGATGGTGAGGAGCAGCGTGGTCAGCAGCACCACCGCATCGCCCCGCGACGTCCGCAACAGGACGGCGAAGGCATGTTTCTCGATCATGTTCCAGGCGACGATGGCGAGCACGCCGGCAAGCGCCGCGAGCGGGATCGCCGAGGCGAGCGGCGCGGCCAGCAGCACGAAGGCCAGCAGGAACACGGAATGCAGCATCCCCGCGATGGGGCCATGGGCGCCGGCGCGGACATTGGTCGCCGTGCGGGCGATGGTGCCGGTCACGCAGATGCCGCCGAACAGGCCCGACGCGATATTGGCCGCGCCCTGCGCGACGAGTTCGCAGTTGGAGCGGTGGCGCCGCCCGCTCATGCTGTCGGCGACGACGGCGGACAGCAGGCTCTCGATCGCGCCGAGCAGGGTGAAGGACAGGGCGGCGGGCAGGACGGCGATCGCCTTCTCGAGGCTGACGGGCGGCAGGCTGGGCAGGGGGATCGACTGCGGAATGCCGCCGAAACGGCTGCCGATGGTCTCGACATCGAGACCAAGGCCGAGCGCGACGAGCGAGGCGAGGGTGACCGCGATCAGCATCCCCGGCCACTGCGGACGATAGCGCCGCAGAATCAGGATGGTGCCGACGGTCAGCACGGTCACGCCGATGGTGGCGGGACTGGCGGTCGTCAGCGCGCCGCCCAGCATCTCGAGCTTGGGCAGCAGCGCGCCCGGCTCCTTGCCCGGCAGGGTCAGGCCCAGCAGGTCCTTGATCTGGCTGGCGAAAATGATGACGGCGATGCCGGCGGTAAAGCCGACCGTGACCGGATAGGGAATGAACTTGATATAGGTGCCGAGCCGGAGGAAGCCGATGGCGGCGAGAAAGACGCCGGACATCATGGTCGCGAGCAGCAAGCCGTCGAGGCCATGGACATCGACCGTCGCGGCGACGAGGACGATGAAGGCGCCCGCCGGGCCGCCGATCTGGAACCGGCTGCCGCCCAGCGCCGAGACGAGGAAACCGCCGACGATGGCGGTGTAAAGGCCGCGATCCGGCGGCACGCCCGAGGCAATGGCGATGGCCATCGACAGGGGCAGGGCGACGATGGCGACGGTCAGGCCGGCGATGGCGTCCGCCTTGAATTCGGCGAGGCCGTAACGCTCGCGCAGGATGGTCACGAGCTTTGGCGTGAACAATTCGATGAAACCGGGTTCGGCGGGCCTCGCGGCCATGACGATCACTCCTTCGGGGCAGATTCGGACTGCCACTGCTTCGGGCAGCAAAGACTGCCGGGCCGCAACCTGCGGCGGGGATCGTCGGCAAAACGTCGGCGGTCGCCGTCGCGATGGGGTCAGACGCCGTCCACCGGCCGGGCGGGCTTGAGGCGCAGGCCTCGGCCACCACCGGCGCTGGGCGCGTTTTCCCCGATCAACTCGACCCCGGCCCGGTCCAGCGCCTCGACCACACGGGTCAGGCTCTCGACCACGCCGCGGACATTGCCCTCGCTGGCCTCCATGCGCTGGATCGTGGGCAGCGACACGCCCGCCAGCTCGGCCAGGGTGCGCTGGTCGATGCCGAGAAGGGCGCGGGCAGCCCGCATTTGCGCGGCGGTCATCATGGGTTAGTCATGTATAAAACATCATATATGAATGATGATATGTCGATTATGCGGGTCAGTCTTCCAATTTTCACGGCTAGCGCCTGATCCTTCCGGGGCTGCTCGTTTTTTACCCAAACACCGGAAAGCTGCTATCATGGGGGCAAGTGGGGCAGCGTGGGCTGTCCCGATCGGTCGAGGTCAATCGTGTCGGACTCGCGCCCCGAGGGGCTTGATCCCGTGAACGGCGTCTTGCGCGCCGGTTTTTCGGGCCATTCTGGTGACGGCGGCGATCCGCCGATGTTCGCGGCCCTCGATCTCGGCACCAACAATTGCCGGTTGCTGATCGCCGAGCCGGCACGCCACGGCACTTTCCGTATCGTCGACGCTTTCTCGCGCATCGTTCGTCTTGGCGAGGGGCTGGCCTCCCATGGCCGCATCGCCGATGCCGCGATCGAGCGCACGCTCGACGCGCTGCAGGTCTGTGCCGGGCGGATGCGCCGACGCCGCGTCACCCATATCCGCGCCATCGCGACCGAAGCCTGCCGGCGGGCGACCAACGGTGGCGAATTCCTCGCCCGGGCGCGGCAGGAAACCGGCATCGCCCTCGAAGTGATTTCCCCGGCCGAGGAGGCGCGGCTCGCCGTCGCCGGCTGCACGCCGCTGCTCGATCCCGACCGGCGCCGTGCGCTTGTGTTCGATATCGGTGGCGGCTCGACCGAACTCGCCTGGCTCGCGGTCAAGGGGCCGGACCGGGCGGAAATGCTGGACTGGATTTCGGTGCCCCTCGGCGTCGTCACCCTGGCCGAGCGTTTCGGCGGGGTCGAGGTCGACGCCACGGTCTATGGCCGCATGGTGGGCGAGGTGCGCGACGCCATGGCCCCCTTCGCCGCCCGCCACGATGCGCGGGAAGCGGCGCGCGACTTCGGTTTCCAGCTGCTCGGCACCTCGGGCACGGTGACCACGCTCGCCGCCGTCCGCATGAACCTGCCGCGTTACGACCGCTCGCGCGTCGACGGCAGCTGGATGACGCGGGACGAGATCGACCGGGTGATCACCGATATCAAGGCGCTGCCTTTCGACGGGCGGGCCGCCAATCCCTGCATCGGCCGCGACCGCGCCGATCTGGTGCTGGCCGGCTGCGCCATTCTCGAGGCGATCCTCGAGGCCTGGCCGGAAAAGCGGCTGCGCATCGCCGACCGTGGGCTGCGCGAGGGTGTGTTGATGGGTTTGATGGCGGACAGCAAGGCATGAGCGGGCAGGGTAGCGGCAAGGGCGGCAGCATTTCGGGGCAGAACCGGGGCCTGCACGTCCGGGTGAAGACGGCGAAGAAGCGGACGGTTTCGTCGGCCCGCTGGCTGGAGCGGCAGCTGAACGATCCTTACGTCGCGGCGGCGAAGCGCGAGGGCTATCGCAGCCGCGCCGCCTTCAAGCTGCTCGAGATCGACGACAAGCTGCGCGTGCTGCGCCCCGGCGCCGTCGTGGTCGACCTCGGCGCCGCGCCGGGCGGCTGGTGTCAGGTGGCGAGCGTGCGCGTCCGCTCCCGCCCCGGCGATCCCGCGCCCAACGGCAAGGTCGTCGGCATCGACCTGACCGAGGTCGCGCCCCTGCCGGGGGCCGAGGTGATCCAGTTCGACTTCCTCGCCGAGGACGCGCCCGAGAAGCTGCGCGAGTTGCTGGGCGGGCCGGCGGATGTGGTGCTGTCCGACATGGCGGCATCCTCGACCGGGCACAAGGCGACCGATCACCTGAAGATCATGGCCCTGTGCGAGGCCGCGCTCGATTTCGCCATCGAAGTGCTGAAGCCGGGCGGCGCTTTCATCGCCAAGGTGTTGCAGGGCGGCTCCGAGAACCAGCTGATGGCGGCCATGCGCAAGCATTTCGCCATGGTCAAGCACATGAAGCCGCCGGCCAGCCGCAGCGATTCTTCTGAAATGTATGTGGTCGCGACCGGCTTCCGGTCGTGATCGGGCGGCGCATGGCGGGCCTGCGTCTGCCGGCTAGGCCCCGGCGGGCGCCCGTGCTATAGAGCGCGACCCCGATTCAGGACCGCTCTTTTTGCTGCACACGGAGGATTAGATGCAGATCCGCGAAGCTCTCACCTTCGACGACGTGCTGCTGACGCCTGCCGCCTCCAGCGTACTGCCCGCCCAGGTCGACACCCGCACCCGCATCACCCGCTCGATCGAGCTGAACATCCCGCTGATGTCCGCCGCCATGGACACGGTGACGGAAAGCACCATGGCCATCGCCATGGCCCAGGCCGGCGGCATCGGCGTCATCCATCGCAACATGGACATCGACCAGCAGGCCGACCAGATCCGTCAGGTGAAGAAATTCGAGTCCGGCATGGTGGTCAATCCGGTGACCATCGCGCCGAACCGCACCCTGGCCGATGCCCATGCCCTGATGCGCAAATTCTCGATCTCGGGCATTCCGGTGGTCGAGCCGGCCTCGGGCAAGCTGGTCGGCATCCTGACCAATCGCGACGTCCGCTTCGCGACCGACGACACCCAGCTGATTTCCGAGCTGATGACCAAGGACAACCTGATCACGGTGAAGGACGGCATCGACCGGGGTGAAGCCAAGAAGCTGCTGCACAAATACCGGATCGAGAAGCTGCTGGTGGTCGACGACGCCTATCGCTGCGTCGGTCTGATCACGGTGAAGGATATCGAGAAGTCCCAGCAGCACCCCAATGCCGCCAAGGACAGCGCCGGCCGCCTGCGCGTCGCCGCCGCGACCACGGTGGGTTCTGACGGTTTCGCGAGGGCGGAGGCGCTGATCGCCGCCGGCTGCGATCTGATCATCGTCGATACCGCCCATGGCCATTCCCAGCGCGTGATCGACGCCGTCGCCGCGATCAAGCGCCTGTCGAACGAGACCCAGGTGGTGGCCGGCAATGTCGCGACCGCCGCCGCCGCCAGCGCCCTGATGGACGCGGGCGCCGATGCGATCAAGGTCGGCATCGGCCCGGGTTCGATCTGCACCACCCGCATGGTCGCCGGTGTCGGCGTGCCGCAGCTGACCGCGGTCATGGATGTCGCCGAAGTCTGCCGCAAGGCCGGCGTGCCGGTGATCGCCGACGGCGGCATCAAGCTGTCGGGCGATTTCGCCAAGGCGATCGCGGCCGGCGCTTCCGTCGCCATGGTCGGCTCGCTGCTGGCGGGGACCGACGAGGCGCCGGGCGAGATGTTCCTGTACCAGGGCCGCAGCTACAAGGCTTACCGCGGCATGGGCTCGGTGGGCGCCATGGCCCGCGGCTCGGCCGACCGCTACTTCCAGGAAGAAGTGAAGGACACGCTGAAGCTGGTGCCGGAAGGCATCGAGGGCCAGGTGCCCTACAAGGGTTCTGTCCACACCGTGATCCATCAGCTGGTCGGTGGCCTGCGCGCCGCCATGGGCTATACCGGCAGCGCCACGGTGCCGGATTTCCAGGACCGCGCCCAGTTCGTCCGCATCACCAACGCGGGTCTGCGTGAAAGCCACGTCCACGACGTGACGATCACGCGCGAAAGCCCGAACTACCCGCAGGGCGGCCGCTGAGGGCCAGCCCATGCAGCCCGCCGCCCGGATTTCCGCGGCGATCGAGATCCTGATCGAGATCGCCGCCGCGACGGAGGCGGCGGACCGCGTCGTCGACCGCTACTTCCGCAACCGGCGCTATGCCGGCAAGCAGGACCGCGCGGCGATCAATGGCATCGTCTGGTACGCCCTGCGCCGTCAGGGCAGCATCGCCCATCTGACCGGCGAGGCCGCGTCGCCCCGCCTGACCGCCATGGCCGCCGCCGTGCTCAGCGGCTTTACCGATGCCGCGACCCTGGAGGGCTGGTGCACGGGCGAGGGCCATGCCCCGGCGCCCTTGAGCGCGGCGGAGCGGGCGGGCCTTGGCCGTCTCGCCACGGTCGGCGATGTGCCGGACTGTGTCGCGGGCGATTACCCGGAAAGTCTCGATCCCCTGTTGCGCCGCCGCTTCGGCGACCGGCTCGGCGCTGTCATGGCGGCGATGGCCGGGCGCGCGCCGCTCGACCTTCGCGTGAACACGCTGAAGGCGACGCGGGAAGAGGTGCTGGGCGAACTCGCCGGTCTCGGCCTCAGGGCCGTGCCCTGCGCGCTCTCCCCGGTCGGCATCCGGATCGAGGGGCGGGAGCGGCTGGGTCAGCTTGCCCCCTTCGCCGAAGGCCGGATCGAGGTGCAGGACGAAGGCTCGCAGCTCGTCGCGCTGGCCTGCGCGGCGCGGCCCGGTCAAGCCATCGCCGATTATTGCGCCGGGGCAGGGGGTAAGGCGCTGGCGCTGGCCGCCGCCATGAACGGGCAGGGGCGCCTCCTCGCCCTCGATGTCGAGGAACGGCGCCTGTCGCGCATGAAGCCCCGGCTGGAGCGGGCGGGCATCGCCGGTTTCGTCGAAACCGCCGCGATCTCGCCCGAATTGATGGCGCGGGAGGCCGGCGCCTTCGATTGCGTGCTGGTCGACGCACCTTGCAGCCTGTCGGGCACCTGGCGGCGCAATCCGGCGGCGCGCTGGTCGCTGACCCCGGACCGCGTCGCCGAACTCGCCGAGCTGCAGGGCCAAATCATCGACGAGGCGGCCCGACTGGTCCGCCCCGGTGGTCGCCTCGTCTATGCCACCTGTTCCGTCTTTATGGAGGAGGACGAGGACGTGGTGGCGGGTTTCCTGACCCGGCATCCGGATTTCGCCCCGCTTGCCCTCGAACAGGCCCTGCCCGGAATCATGGACAACGGATTGGGCGTCGCGCTCGATCCCGCCGCTCAGGGCACGGATGGCTTTTTCGTGTCGGCCGTCACACGCGCCAGCGCCGGTTGAGCATAGCATTCCCCGGGTTTCCATTTCGGGGAGATGCGCGGCCATGCGCGGAACATTGCTTCTACCGTCTTTGGCTCTCACGGTTGTCCTGCGGGGGATGCCTTTCGCCCAGGCCGCGGGAACCGAAACCACCATGCCCTCGGTCGCGGCCACGCTCGACTACACCGCCGGCAAGGCCGCGGTCGAGGCGAAGGACTGGCCGATGGCCATCCGCCGTCTGACCGCCGCGGTCAGGGCCGACCCGGGCAATGCCGACGCGGAAAATCTGCTCGGCTTCGCCTATCGCAAGTCCGGTGACTACGAGGCGGCACAGAAGCACTACTGGCGGGCGCTGAAACTCGATCCGGATCATCGCGGCGCGCGCGAATATCTAGGCGAATCCTTTCTCGAGATGAAAATGCTACCCAAGGCGGAGGAGCAATTGTCACAACTCGTCCGTCTCTGCCCAGCGGGCTGCGATGAACGCAGCGATCTCGAGGCCGCGATCCAGCGTTATCGTCAGGAGAACCCCTGAGGCGCGCCTGTGGTTTCGCCGTCATTTTATTAGAAATCAATGACTTGGGAGGCCGGCGGCCGGTGCGTGGCATCGCGCCGCAATGAATGTGCAATGCGTTGCGACAAAGCCGTCGTGGCGTGATGTCGGAATGCGGGATTTAGGAATGCGGCCGCGCAATTTTTTTGCAATGCATCATGAATACATTCAATTTGGACTCAATTGCACCCGCGTTTCCGGCTGTGCCGGCTGAATCGGCAAGTCACGGAACGCAGGGTATGGGCTCAGGCGTTTGATACAGGGAATTCTTGAATGGCAAGCAGCGTCGAACCCAAGCGCCGCATCTGGGTCGGGCCGTCGGAATATTTCGTCGACAGCATCGGGGCGGCATTCGACGCCGCGCGGATGCGGTTCCAGCCGCTGACTTTCGTGCGCATCGAAATTGACCTGCGCGCCAGCGGCCTGCGCGACAGCCTGGGCGCGACGGAACATTGGATCGAACGTATCGCCTGCGCGGGCGACACCATTGGCTCACTCAGTGAAGGTCGCCTTGGCATGTTGGCCATCGGCCGGACGATGGAACAGATGCGCTTCGATCTCGAGGCCCTGTGGGAAGAAGCCATCGCCGAACCGGGCAAGGCAGCACGAATGCCCACGCTCAGTTTCGGCATCGCTGGTGTCGAGGGGTTCGGCGATGCTGTCGAAAGCATGATGGAGCGCGCCGAGGCCGCGCTGCGTTTCGGCCGCCGGACCGGGGGCTGGAAGGTCGTCTCGGCCTTCCGCTCGGGCGCCATGGTGGTCAGCGATTTCCAGGCCCTGATGCTCGAAGGCGCCGTCTGGCGGCTTGAAAACGCGGAAGATGGCCGGGCGGCCAGGGTCAAGCCGGTGACGGCCGTGGCGGGCATCGGTCTGTCGGCCGATTGATCGCTTCATCCTTGTGTGGAGGGCAGTGCAGGGGCCGCAAAAAGCCCGTTTACGGCGCCGCCGCAAATCAGTAGCGTCCGCGCCATGTCCGACATTGCCCTTCCCCCCGTCCATTCCGCCACCGACACCATTCTGATCGTTGACTTCGGCTCGCAGGTGACCCAGCTCATCGCCCGCCGCGTCCGCGAAGCCGGTGTCTATTGCGAGATCGTTCCCTTCGCCAAGGCCAAGGAGGGCTATGAGCGCCTGAAGCCCAAGGCGGTCATCCTGTCGGGCAGCCCGGCCTCGGTGACCGAGGCGGATGGCCCCCGCGCGCCGGACGAAATCCTGAATTCCGGCAAGCCGATCTTCGGCATCTGCTATGGCGAACAGGTGATCTGCCATCAGATGGGCGGCAAGGTCGAACCCGGCAACGACCGCGAATTCGGCCGCGCCCAGCTCGAGGTGATCGAATCCTGCCGCCTGTTCGACGGGCTGTGGCAGGCGGGCGACGCGCCCCAGGTGTGGATGAGCCATGGCGACCGCGTGACCGCGATCCCGCCGGGTTTCCGCGTTGTCGCCACTTCGCCCGGCGCGCCCTTCGCGGCCATCGCCAATGACGAGAAACGCATCTACGCCGTCCAGTTCCACCCCGAGGTGGTGCATACGCCGGACGGCGCCAAGCTGATTTCCCGCTTCGTGCACGAAGTCGCCGACTGCAAGGCCGACTGGACCATGCACGCCTTCCGCGAGGCGGAAATTGCCCGCATCCGCGCCCAGGTCGGCAAGGGCAGGGTGATCTGCGGCCTCTCGGGCGGGGTCGATTCCTCCGTCGTCGCCGTGCTCCTGCACGAGGCGATCGGCGACCAGCTGACCTGCGTCTTCGTCGATACCGGCATGATGCGCGCGGGCGAGGCGGAGGAGGTCGTGACCCTGTTCCGCGACCATTACAACATCCGCCTGATCCATTCCGACGCCAGCACGCTCTTCCTCGACAAGCTGGCCGGCGTGACCGATCCCGAAAGTAAGCGCAAGATCATCGGTGCCACCTTCATCGACGTCTTCGAGCAGGAAGCCAAGGCCATCGGCGGCGCCGACTTCCTCGCGCAAGGCACGCTCTATCCGGACGTGATCGAAAGCGTCTCCTTCTCCGGCGGCCCCTCGGTCACCATCAAGTCGCACCACAATGTGGGCGGCCTGCCGGCGCGGATGCGGATGCAGCTGGTCGAGCCCCTGCGCGAGCTGTTCAAGGACGAGGTCCGGGCTCTCGGCCGCGAACTCGGCCTGCCCGCCGCCTTCGTCGGCCGCCACCCGTTCCCCGGCCCCGGCCTCGCCATCCGCATCCCCGGCGATATCACCTTCGAGAAGCTGGAAATCCTGCGCAAGGCCGACCGCATCTATCTCGAAGAAATCCGCAAGGCCGGCCTCTATGACGAGATCTGGCAGGCCTTCGCCGTGCTGCTGCCGGTGCGCACGGTCGGCGTGATGGGCGACGGCCGCACCTACGACCAGGTCTGCGGCCTGCGCGCGGTGACCTCGGTCGACGGCATGACCGCCGACAGCTATCCCTTCGAGCACGCCTTCCTGTCCCGCGTCGCGACCCGCATCATCAACGAGGTGAAGGGCATCAACCGCGTCGTCTACGACATCACCTCGAAGCCGCCGGGCACCATCGAGTGGGAGTGACCCTGTAGGGGCGCAACATTGCTCCTCTACTTCGTCTCCAGCGTATAGCGCCCGTCCCAGTCGGCGGGGGGCGGGGTCTCGCTGTAACGCTTCGCGCGCTCCTGGTACAGGGCGGAGACGGGGTCCGTGGGGGCCAGGCGGGCGAAGGCGGCTTCGGCGGCGGTGAAGTCGCGGGCGAGGTAGAGGTCGAGCGCGGCGGTGAAGGCGGCGGCGAGGGTGTGTTGCGCGGGGCCGGCTTCGCTGCGGCGGCCCATCAGCTCGAAGATCGGCACGGGCTTGGTCTTGCCCTTGACCACCAGCCGGTCGATGGGGCGCAGCAGGAAGGCGTCGCCCAGTTTCTCGGCCGTCGGACCGGAGACGATGACGTGGCTGCCATAGTGGTTGTTCGCCCCCTCGAGACGGGAGGCGAGATTGACCACGTCGCCGGTTACCGTGTAGTTCAGCCGCGTGCGCGAGCCCATGTTGCCGACCACGGCTTCGCCGCTGGCGATGCCGATGCGGGTGCCGAGCGGTTTCAGGCCGAACAGGGGAACCACCACCTCGGCATTGAAGCGGTCGAGGGCGGTGCGCGCGTCGAGCGCGGCCTCGGCGGCCAGGCGCTCCGCCTCGTCCTGATTGAGCGGGGCGCCCCAGACCGCCATGACGGCATCGCCGATATATTTGTCGACATAGCCTTCGCGGGCTTCGATCGCCCCGGTCAGCACGGTCAGATACTGGTTCACCACCTCGACGAAGCGTTCGGGATCGGCGGCGAGGCGCTCGCTGAGCGAGGTGAAACCGACCATGTCGGAGAAGAAAATGGTGACCTGACGCCGCTCCCCGCCGAGGCGGAGCGCGCCCGCGTCCTCGGCCAGGCGATCGACGAGGGCGGGGGCGAGGTAATGACGGAAGGCGTGCTGGATGCGGCGCCGGCCGCCGTCCTCGATCACGAAACGATAGGCATAGAGCCCGGCGAAGAGGACGATGGCGCCCCCGGCCAGCGGCAGCACGGGCACGACAACACCCCCCGCCAGCGCGACGACCGTGCCGAGAAACAGGAGGGCGACGGCGACAAGCGCGACCAGGGCGCCCATCGCCGGCCGCAGCACGAAGAAGCCGAGGCCGAGCAGCAGGAACCAGGCAAAGCTCATGGCCGCCTCGGCTGGCGGCGGCAGGGGCAGTAACCACGCGCCCTTGGTGATCGTGTTGATGGCGGCGGCGTGGATCAGCACCCCAGGCATCGACGAGCGGCTGCCAAGCGGGCGGAAGCGTTCGGGATCGGCGGCGACGCGGCAGCGCGGCGGGTCGCGGCTGGCGTCGCCCTCGGTCAGGGCGAGGCGCTTGGCACCGCGGAAACGGTCCTCGATATCCAGAGTCTCGCCAACGAGGACGATCTTGCCGGCGAAGGCGCGGGTGAGATAGTCGGTGTCGCCCGCCTCGATACAGGCATGGATGTCGGCGAGACTATAGGTCGGGATATCGCCCGGCCCGGTGTTGAAATTGATCAGGAAGTCGCGCGCCGGCACCGGAAAGCCCGCCCGCGCCGCGAGTTCGGTGCCGAAGGAGGTGACGCTGCCGCCACCTTCCAGCGGATAGCGCGCGATATAGGAACGTACCACGTCGTCATCGTCGAAGGCGAGGTTGAGCAGGCGGATATTGTCGTCGCCCCGCGCCGCCAGTCGCTGGGCGGCATGGGGGCGCAGCACCTCGCGCGAGAGCTTCGCCTCGCCCAGCACCAACTTGCCGGCGTCGGCCGCCTTGCGCAGCGCAATCAGGAACGGCCGGTCGCGGCCCTGCAACAGGTCCGGCCGGTCGAGGGTGACCGGAAAGACCACGTCGAAGCCGATGGCCCTGGCCCCGCCTGCGAGGGCGGCGTCGATAATTCGGGCGAGCTGCGGCGTCCAGGCGACCTTGGGCGTCTGGTCAAAGGGGGGGATGTGATAGGTCTGCTCGTCGATGGCGACGAGGACGACGTCCGAGGCTTCGGGCGGGAACAGCGGCCCGAACAGGGCATGGCGCAGCGGCAAGGCGAAGTCGATGCCCGCGCGAGCGAGGAAACCCAGCGGGCCGGCGAGGATCGCCGTCGTCAGCAGCGCCGCGAGCACGGTGGACAGGCCCGCCCGCCGCAGCCAGGGGCGGGGCGGGCGGGCCGTCCGGTCAGGGTTTGGCAACCGGCACCAGGCGGTTGGCCAGCGTGTCCGGCAGGCTCAGGGTCGGGTCGATCGAGAAGCGCGCGACGCCGATGATCGCCCCGCCGGAGCGGACTTCGACCCGGTAAGGCACATTGGCCGACAGGCGCGGCGCCGAGGCCGGATATTCGAGATGGCCGTTCTCGCCCTGGCCCGACCACACGAGTTCCGCCGGCACGCGGCCGATGTTGAACACACGGACATCGCCGGTGCCGCCGGCCAGCCAGCTGAAGGCCGGAACGGAAGAACGGATGACCCGGTCCTGAATCTCGTCGGCGAGGCCGTCAAGGCCGGTGCCGCGCACCGCGACCGCCCCCGCCTCGGTGGCATTCGCGGCGACCTGGGCCGAGACATTGGCGCAGCTCGTGGCGACGCTGGGGGTTACCGTGCCGCCGGTCACGGTGGCGCCGGTCGCGGCGAAGCTGACCTTGCCGCCGACGATAATCTCGCTGCGGCAGCCCTCGAGATAGGACACCACCAGCTTGCCGTCGGTGCCGAGGTCAATGGTCTGGCCGGCATAGATGAAATCCATGAAGCCGACGCCCGCCCCGGCGACCGAGATATCCTCGACCACGGCGATCGCGTTGGTGCCGAGATGCGCCAGCGGCGCCTGGGCGCGGGCGATCTGCGCCCCGGCGCCGAACAGCGCGAGGGCGGCGGCTGTGCCGGCAAGGGCGACGAACGCCCCGCCAAAACCCCGACCCGACATCCGGTTGAACTCGTTCATGACTGCCTTCCATCAAAGAATGGCGCCCGCCTCGCGGCGGCGGCGACAGCAAGACCATAGGATAGCCGCCGGTGCAGGGCAGTGATGGTAGTCACCTCCGGGCCCTTTTGGAAACCCCGGACGGGTCGAGCCGGCGGATTTCCAAAAAGGGCTCCATTAGCCCGAAGCAAGGCCGCTCAGACGGGGGTCGTAGCGCGGGGAATCGGCCGGGGCATCGCCGGTGAAGGCGGCGAAAGTGTCGCGAATCACCGCTTCGTCGAGATCGCGGGTGATGAAGACGATGCGGCTGCGCCTGTCTTCGCCCGGCCAGGCGGGCAATTCCACCGCCGGATGGAACAGGTGCTGCACGCCGTGAATCGCCACCGGCCGCTCGTGCCCGATCAGATTGACGATGCCCTTGATGCGCAGAAGGTTGGGGCCCCGGAACGAGGTCAGCACGTTCAGCCAGGATTCGAAGGCGAGGGGGTCCAGCGGCCGTTCGATCACGAAGCAGAAGGCGCGGATGCGGTCGTCATGTCGGTTCGGGTCGTGGTGATGGTGGCCGTGATGATCGTGATCGCCATGGTCATGATCGTGGTCGTGATCGTGATCGTGATGCTCGTAGGCTTCGGCCTTCAGCCACCTGGCGACATCGGCGCTCTTGCTCGCCGGATCGAACAGGCCGACGTCGAGGATCTGCGCGGGGTCGATGGCACCCTGCAGCACGCGAAGGCGCGGCGCCGCCGGGTTCAGGCGGGCGAGGCGGGCCTCCAGCGCGGCAAGGGTGGCGGCATCGGCGAGGTCGCTCTTGGTCAGCAGCAGACGGTCCGCCATGGCGGCCTGTTTTACCGCTTCCTCGTGTTGGTTCAGCGTGTCATCGCCGCAAACGGCGTCGACCGTCGCGACGACACCGTCGAGCCGGTAACGCGCGGCGACCAGCGGATCGGCCATCAGCGTGTGGATGATCGGCGCCGGATCGGCGAGGCCGGTGGTCTCGATCACCACGCGCTCGAATTCCGGCACTTCACCCCGCACACGTTGCAGGAACAGCCGACGCAGGGCGTCGATCAGATCGCCCTTCACGGTGCAGCACAGGCAGCCGGATTTCAGCAGCACCATGTCGTCGCGGGCGCTGGCGACCAACTCGTGGTCGAGGCCGATTTCGCCGAATTCATTGATGATGACCGCGGTCTGCGCCATGCCGGGATGGCGTAGCAGGCCGTTGAGCACCGTGGTCTTGCCGCTGCCGAGAAAGCCGGTGAGCAGGGTGACGGGAACGCCGGTATCGGCGGCGGAAGGGGTCTGGGTCATGCCGACGTTATAATATCACATTCCCGGTGCCGCAAGCGGCCCGGCACCGGGATGCGAGGCCGATCAGCCGAGGCGGGCCTGGATGCGCTCGACCAGCAGCGGCCAGCGGCGCAGCGAGATGAAATGGGCGATGATGGCGGTCATGAAGCCGCGCTTGGTCCAGTCCAGCACCACATCGTCCGGCAGGGCGCGGAACTTGTCCTCGTTCACGACCTGGAAGCCGCCCATCGTATAGGCGCGGCCCTTGCGGTCCTTCAGCTCGACATTGCGCGGGGTCAGCAGGTCGTGCTGGACCAGGATTTCGGCGAAGGCGCGGGTCGCGATCAGCTGCTTCTGATAGGCTTCGCAGAAGGCGAGGGACGCCTTGGCGAAGTCGCTCGGCTGGCCGTTCTCGAACAGGGCCTGACCTTCGCTGCCACCTTCGACGACATTGGCCGCGCCGCGGTCGATGCAGAGGGTGAGGCGGTCCTGTTCCGGCAGCTCGAGGAAAATGAAGGGATAGCGCCGGACATAGGCCGGCACGGGAAAGCCCGGCAGCCAGCGGCTCTTCAGGTCGAGGAACAGGTTCTCGTTATCCCGGAGGCCAACGATGGCGACGGCGGCGGGCGAGGGGCCCTGCGTGAAGACGATCGGATAGGCCCCGGCGCAATCGAGGAATTCCTCGGCCACGATGGGCACCGAATTGGCCTTGGCGGCGAATTTCAGATTGTCGGGCGCCTTGACGCGCAATTGGGCATGGGGTGCCGAGTTCAGCACTTCGGGCTTGCTGTAGAACAGGGGCAGGGCGGCGGCTGCCGCCGGCTGGGTCTGTTGGCTCACGGTTCTTCTCTGACGGTTGCTTCGGTCTGCCCGCTTCGGACGGTGCCACTATAGGCAGTGGAGCATGACGGGCGAAGGTCAATCTTCACCGAGCGCGGGGTGTCTTCTGGCGAGATCGCGCCTGATCAGGGCGATATTGCGGGTATTGGCGCGGAACAGCACGTCGGCATAGTCGCCGATGACGGGCACGAGGCCGATGGCGAAATCGAGCCCGATGTTGCCGGCCATGCGCAGCACCGTGCCCCGCCGGGCGCCCAGGCGGGCGCCCTCGACCACGATGCCGGCGGAGATCAGCGCCGAAACCAGGTCGCCCGCCCCGGGCACGAGGCCGATCAGGGCATCGAGCCCGACCGGCACCCGGACGATGGGCAGGCGCCAGCGCGTCTCCATCAGACGCGCCAGCTTTTCCAGCCGCCGCAGGCGACGCCGGATATCGGCCGGATCAGGACTCGCCACGATCCTCGCCCTTCTGCGGCGAGCCGACGACCCAGCCGCGCGGCAGGGCGACCTCGCCCTCCGGCGCCTTGCGCAGCAGCGAGAGGCCGATCGAGCCGAAGACGAGCACGGCGGTCGCGATCAGGGCATATTCGGTCGGGATCGTCTTCGCGCCGAACCAGCCGTTCACCAGCATCTTCACCCCGACGAGGACGAGAACGAGCGAGAGCGCGTATTTCAGCAGATGGAAGCGGTGGACGACGCCCGCCAGCGCGAAATAGAGCGCGCGCAGGCCGAGGATGGCGAAGACATTCGCGGTGAAGACGATGAAGGCATCCTGCGACACCGCCAGCACGGCGGGGATCGAATCGACGGCGAAGACGAGGTCCGACGCCTCGACCACGACGAGGGTCAGGAACAGCGGCGTCGCGTAGAGCAGGCCGTTGCGGCGGACGAAGAAGCGGGCCCCCTCGAAATCCTCGGTCACGCGGAAGCGCCGCTTGATGAAGCCGATGATGCGGTTGTTCTCCATGTCCGGCTCGGCGTCGGCCGCCAGCAGCATCTTGACACCGGTGATCACGAGGAAGGCACCGAAGACGTAGATCAGCCAGTGGAAATTGGCGATCAGCTCGACGCCCGCGAAGATCAGCACGGCGCGCATGACGAGGGCGCCGAGAATGCCCCACAGGAGCACCCGGTGCTGATATTCCGCCGGCACCGCGAAATGGCTGAAGATCAGCACGAAGACGAAGATATTGTCGATCGACAGGCTCTTCTCGATCAGGAAGCCGGTCAGGAAGGCCCAGCCGTCCGCCTCGCCCCGGAAATAGAACACGCCGACGGCGAAAATCATCGCGAGGGCGATGTAGAACAGGCTGGAGAGCAGCGCCTCCGAGACCTTCACGGCGCGCGGCTTCTTGTGCACGACCCCGAGGTCGAGCGCGATGAGGACGAGAACGAAAAGGGCGAAACCCGCCCAAGCCCAGATTGAAGTTGCCACTTGGCCCCCCGGCGGCGGGAGAGGCCGGCACGCCTTTCCCCCCTGATGTGACGACAAGGTTCCGACATCGAAGCGCGCAATGCCGACGCATCTTCCAGAGGGGCCCGGAACCTGTTGCGCTGCACATAATGCTGCCCGGCGCTGCTGCAAGGGGTGCGGCCAAAATTTCGTCGCCATCCCGTGGGGTGTCGCCTAGTCTGGCGCCGTGTACCCGATCTTGCGCCTTGCGCGCCTGCCGATCCTGCTCTGCCTGGGCCTGCTGACGGCCTGCGGTCTGTTTTCCGACGAGGAGATCGTCTGGCAGCAGACGCGCCTCTATGTTCCCTGGACCGCGACCCTCGACGGGACCGCCGCCGAAGGCAGCGTCGCCGATTTCATGGCGCAGGGCGGAAGCGAGGACGATCCGCTGGCCGGGCGTTTGCGGGTGGGGACGAGCCTGCCGCTGGTCGTCTTCCTGCACGGTTGTTCGGGCGAACTCGCGGGAATGCCCGAGAAATTCCAGAAGCGCGGCTTCATCGTCGCGGCGCCTTCCTCCTTCGCCCGGCCGGATCGCCCGGTCAGTTGTGGCGATATCGGCCCCGAGACCATCCGCTGGCGACAGGAAGAGGCGCGCTGGGTGATCGAGCGTCTGTCGCGCGCGCCCTGGCTCGACCGTCATGGCATTGCCGTGGTCGGCGCCTCGGAAGGCGGGCTGGCGGTCGCGCAATTCGCCGAGGCGCCGAAGGATGTGGTGGCCTTCGTCATCCTCGGCTGGACCTGCACGGATCGCGACAACAGCGATTTCGACGGGGTGCGGGTGCCGGCGGGCAGGGCGGTCTATGCCGCCGTTGGCGATCTCGACCCCGCCGTCGCGAGCGGCCGCACCGGCGGCACCTGCGAGCGGGCGCTGGCCGGCCGTCCTGGCGCGCGCGCGGTTACCATTCGCGGCCTCGGCCACAATGTGCCGGGCGACGATATTTTCGACGATATCGCCGCCTTCATCGGCGGCGCCCGCCGCGGCACGCCCTGAAGCCTCTTCCCGCCGGATTTGCGCCCGCGGCAAAACTTCTGCCGTAGCCCTTGCGCCTCGCCACCGCTGCTATTAATAATGCGTCGCAAGATTATGGATGGGCACTGGCCCGGGAATGGAGGCATTGATGATCGGCAGGAATTGGGCCGCGGCGACGGCGGCGGGCGTGATCGCGCTTTATGGTCTTCCGGCGTTGGCGGGGACGGACAAGGCGGCGGTGGTCAAGGCCTATGCCGATATCGCGGAAGCCACTTTCGGCGACAGCCTGTCCACGGCCAAGGTGCTGCAGGCCGCGATCGAAAAGCTGGTGGCCGAGCCGTCGGAAGCCAATCTGGCCGCCGCGCGCACGGCCTGGATCGCTGCCCGCGTGCCCTATCAGCAGTCGGAAGTCTATCGCTTCGGCAATGCCATCGTCGACGACTGGGAGGGCAAGGTGAATGCCTGGCCGCTCGATGAAGGCCTGATCGACTATGTCGCCGAAAGCTACGGCACCGAGTCGGACGAGAATCCGTTCTACGCCGCCAATGTCATCGCCAACAAGCAGCTGAAGGCCGGCGGCGAGACCATCGACGCGACGGAGATCACGACGGAAGTCCTGCAGAAATTGCAGGAAGCGGGCGGGGTCGAATCCAATGTCGCCATCGGTTACCAC
This sequence comes from Zavarzinia aquatilis, assembly GCF_003173035.1. Taxonomy (GTDB): domain Bacteria; phylum Pseudomonadota; class Alphaproteobacteria; order Zavarziniales; family Zavarziniaceae; genus Zavarzinia; species Zavarzinia aquatilis. The sequence goes on along the minus strand of NZ_QGLE01000007.1, from coordinate 51,959 downwards.
GCCATCGAATTCCTGCTCTGGGGCCAGGATCTGAACGGCACCGGGCCGGGCGCCGGCAACCGGCCCTGGACCGACTACGCCAAGGGCGACGCCTGCACCAACGGCAACTGCGACCGGCGCGGCGCCTATCTGACCTCGGCGACGGCGCTTCTGGTCGAGGATCTGTCGTGGATGGCGGACCAGTGGAAGACCGGCGGCGATGCGCGCAAGCAGCTCGATGAAAAGGGCGCGGATGGTGGCATCGTCACCATCCTGACCGGCCTCGGCAGTCTGTCCTATGGCGAGCTGGCGGGCGAGCGCACCAAGCTCGGCCTCATCCTCCACGACCCGGAGGAAGAGCAGGACTGCTTCTCCGACAATACCCACAATTCGCATTACAACGACGTCGTCGGCATGGTGAATGTCTACAAGGGCAGCTACACCCGCGTCGACGGCAGCAAGGTTTCCGGTCCCTCGCTGTCCGCGCTGGTGACCGAGGCCGATGCCGCCCTCGGCGCCGAGGTCGACGGCAAGCTGGCGGCGACCCTCGCCGCCGCGGGCGCGGTCAAGGCCCGGGCCGAGAAGACCGAGCATTACGACCAGATGATCGGCGCCAATAATCCGGAAGGTAACGCCGCCATCCAGAAGCTGGTCGATGGCCTGACCGATCAGACCCGCTCGTTCGAGCGGATCATCACCGCCCTCAAGCTGCAGCCGGTCGAATTCGAGGGTTCGGACAGCCTCGACAATCCGTCCGCCGTCGCAAAGTAACGCCGGCCGAATTGAAGCGTTCATCGTTTGCTTACCCGCTGCTTGCCGCCACCTTCGGGGTGGCGGCACTGGGCGGGGTCGCGCTGGCCGGTCTCCCCGGGGTGGAGCCCGGGGAGGATCGGCCGGGGGGCGCGGCGACGGCGCGTGTCGCGCGCGATGTCCGCGCCTTCACTCATCCGTCGGCCAATCTGAGCCTGGAGCGGCGGATGGAATTCCGCCTCGGCGACGCGATTTTTCGCAAGCTCTGGGCGTCTTCGCCGTCGTCGACCACGGCGTCGGACGGACTGGGGCCGCTCTATAACGCCCGTTCCTGCCAGAGTTGCCATCTGCGCGACGGTCGGGGCCGTGTGCCCTTGCCGGGCGAGACGGCGGTTTCCCTGTTTCTTCGCCTCAGCGTGCCGCCGCGTGATGACGCGGAGCGGGCGCGGCTGGCATCGGGCGAGGTTCCTGTCCTGCCCGAGCCGACCTATGGCACCCAGTTGCAGAATGCCGCCGTTCATGGCCTCACGGGCGAGGGGCGCATGGTCCTGACCTATGCCGAGGAAACGGTCGAACTGGCGGGTGGCGAGACAGTCTCCCTGCGCCGTCCTGCCTATACCGTTGCCGATCTCGCCTATGGCCCGATGGCGGCGGATGTCATGATCTCGCCCCGCATGGCGCCGCCGATGATCGGTCTTGGCCTGCTCGAGGCGATTCCGGAGGCCGATATTCTGGCCGGCGCTGACCCGGATGACGTCGATGGCGACGGCATTTCCGGCCGGCCCAATCTTCTGGGGGTGGAAAAGCGCCTCGGCCGTTTCGGCTGGAAGGCAGGCCAGCCCGATGTCGCGGCGCAAAGCGCCCATGCGCTTGCAGGCGATATCGGCCTGTCCAGCCCGGCCGTGCCCTTTTCCCATGGCGATTGCACGGCGGCGCAAACCGCCTGCCTTTCCGCGCCGACGGGCGACGATCCCGTTGCCGGGGTCGAGGTCACGCAACCCGTCTTCGACATGTTGACCTTTTACACCCGCCATCTCGCCGTGCCCGCCCGGCCCCGGGCGGCAGATGCGGATGTCCTTGCCGGCAAGGCGAAATTCGCCGAGGCCGGCTGTGCCGCCTGTCACCGCCCGTCCTTCGTCACGGCGGCGGATGCGACCGATCCCGAGCTGGCCGGCCAGCGCATCTATCCCTATACCGACCTCCTGCTGCACGACATGGGGCCCGATCTCGCCGACGACCGGCCGGAGGCGCGGGCCAGCGGCAGCGAATGGCGCACGCCGCCGCTCTGGGGCATCGGCTTGACGCAGCAAGTCTCCGGTCGTACCGAATTCCTGCACGACGGCCGCGCCCGCAGCCTGACCGAGGCCATTCTCTGGCATGGCGGCGAGGCGGCGGCCGCCCGTAACCGTTTCATCGCCCTGACGCCGGAAGACCGGCGCCTGCTGGTCGAATTCCTGCGTTCGCTGTAAGGAGGGCGCCCATGCGCCGTTGGTTCAGGATTCTTTCCGTCGCCGGCCTGATCGCCGGGGTACCGTCCGCCGCGGCCTTCGCCCAGGAAGATGACGAGGGGCCGGCGCTGTCCGCCGCCGACCAGACCGCGCTGTCGGCGATGAATGCGTCCATCGTCGACCGGCATGTGACGCCCGCCTTCAAGGCGCAGGCTGCCGCTGCCGCCCTTTTCGCCGCCAACGCGGAATTGTTCTGCAAGGCGCCCGACGCGTCCGGCCTCGACGTCCTGCGCACCAGCTATGGCGCTGTCTCCGACGCCTGGCAGGGGGTGCAGCATCTGCGCTTCGGCCCGACCGAGCTGTTCATGCGCTCGTCCCGCCTGATGTTCTGGCCCGACCCGCGCGACAGCGTCGGCCGCCAGCTGGGCGAGCTTCTGGCCAGGAAGGACCCGGCGCTCTTTGCCGCCGACACGTTGCAGGGGCAGAGCGTTTCGGTCCAGGGCCTGCCGGCGCTGGAGCGGCTGCTGTTCGGCGAGGACGCGAAGAAGCTGCTCGCCGGCGACGAGGAGGCGGCGCTGCGCTGTGCTGCCATCGTCGGCATCGCCAGCAACATCAAGTCGATCGCCGACGGTGCCGCGGCCGACTGGTCGGGTGGCGGTGTCGCTTATGACAAGGCGATCAAGCAGGCGGGGCCCGAGAACGAGCTGTATCGCACGCCATCGGAAGCGACGGTCGAGCTGTTCAAGGCGCTTTACCTCGCGACGGAAGTCGTCGCCGACCGCAAGCTGGCCCGTGCCCTTGGCGACAAGCCGGAGACCGCGCGGCCCCGCCTGCTCGAGCAATGGCGCAGCGGCCGCTCCTTGCGCAACATCCAGATCGACCTCGCCGCCGCCGCCGCCCTGTGGCGCGCGGGGATGAGCGATGTCGTCCGCCAGCGCGACGCAGGCGTCGCGGCCGAGGTCGAGGCCGCGCTCGACAAGGCGGTGAAGGATGCCGAGGCGATCCCGGCGCCACTGGACACCGCGCTGTCCGATCCCGCCCGCCGCCCGGCGGTCGAGGCGGTGGTGGCCGATGCGGTCGCCGCCAAGACCCTGATCGCCAACAAGCTGGCGCCGGTGCTGGGCATTCCGCTCGGCTTCAATGCCCTCGATGGCGATTGAAATGACCAGGGTTACGAGACGGATCGTCAGCCTCGGCCTGGCGGCGACAGGTCTGCTCGGCCTGTCGGGGCGGCGGGCGCGGGCGTCGGCGCCGCTCTGGTTCGGCACGCGGCTCGACGCGGGGCAGGCGGCTTTCGCCACCGCCTTCGACAGCGATGGACGGGCCGCGATCGACCTGCCGCTGCCGGCGCGGGGACATGGCATCGCCATCGCGCCGGACAGGCGCGTGGCCGTCGTCATGGGCCGGCGGCCGGGCCTGTTCGCGCTCGCGGTCGAGGTGCCGTCGGGCCGGGTGCTGGCCCAGGTCGCGCCGCCCGAAGGCCGACACTTTTGCGGTCACGCGGTCTTCAGCGCCGATGGCCGCCTGTTGCTGGCGACCGAAACCGACTGGGAGGGGGAGAGGGGCCTGATCGGCGTCTATGACGCGGCGGCCGGTTTTGCCCGCATCGCCGAATGGGACACGGGCGGTCTCGATCCCCACGATGTCCGGCTGCTGCCGGGCGGCGGGCGGATCGTCGTCGCCAATGGCGGCATCCTGACCCATCCCGATGCGCCGGGCGCCAAACTGAATCTGGCGGAGATGGATTCGTCACTGGCGATCATCGACATCGGAACCGGGGAAATCGCACGGCAGCTGCGCCTGTCACCCGAGTTGTTTCAGCTCTCCATCCGTCATCTGGTGATCGGGGCGGACGGCGGCGTCGGCTTCGTCATGCAGTACGAGGGGCCGGCGGGCGACGCCGTGCCGCTGGCGGGCCTGCTGCGGACGGATGGCACGGTCACTCTGCTCGACATGCCGAGGGAGCGGCTGTCGGACCTGCGCCATTACTGCGGCAGCGCGGCCAGCGATGTCTCGGGCACCATCTTCGGCATGACCAGCCCGCGCGGCGGTCAGGCTGCCTTCTTCCGCTTCGCCGACGGCGCCTATCTGGGCAGCCGGCCCTTGTCGGACGTCTGCCCCATTGCCGCCGATCCCGCCCGGCCCGGCCATTTCTACATGGCGGGCGGCCACGGCGGGATCGAGCGGGTCAGCCCGGGCGAGACCGGGACGCAACTGGCGTCCCCGCTCGCCCGTGGCGCCCTGTGGGACAATCACATGGCGCTGGTGTAACGCCCTGCATTAATCGGTGACGTGATAGCCGCCGTCGACGAAGGCGATGTTGCCGGTGACCCCGGTCGAGAAATCCGAGACGAGGCCGGTCGCGATGGCGCCGACTTCGGAAATGTCAACCAGGCGGCGGGCCGGGGCGCGTTCCCGCGCGGCGTCGATCAGGGCATCGAAATGGTCGATGCCCGACGCCGCCCGCGTCTTCAGCGGCCCGGGCGAGAGGGCGTTGACGCGGATGCCCTTCGGCCCCAGTTCGGCCGCGAGGTAACGCACGCTGGCCTCGAGCGCGGCCTTGACCGGGCCCATCACATTGTAATTGTCGATGACCTTCTCGCTGCCGTGATAGGACACGGTCAGCAGGCAGCCGCCGTCCTTCATCAGGGGTTCCGCCAGCCGGGCCATGCGGATGAAGGAATGGCAGGAAATATCCATGGCGAGGGAGAAACCCGCGCGGGAGCTGTCGGTCACCCGGCCATGCAGATCGTCCTTCGGGCAGAAGGCGATCGAATGCAGTACGAAGTCGAGCCGGCCCCAGCGGGCACGGATCGCCTCGAAGGCGGCCGCCATCTCGTCGTCGCTCTGCACATCCATCTGCAGCAGGAGGCCGGCGCCGACCTCTGCCGCGACGGGCGCGACATGGGGCTTGGCCTTTTCGTTCAGATAGGTAACCGCGAGTTCGGCCCCCGCCGCGGCGAACAGGCGGGCGCAGCCGGTCGCGATAGAATCGCGATTGGCGATGCCGGTCACGAGACCGACCTTGCCGGCCAGCAGGCCGGTCAGTTTTTCAGGGTTGGTGAACATAGGAACCCGGAGCCTCCTCGAGTACGCTGTAACCGGCGGCATCATTTCCCGTGGCGGGCGGCGCGACGCGCGGGCGCCCGGCCTGTTTCCCTTCGATCCATTCGGCCCAGGCCGGCCACCACGAACCCTTGTGCTCGGGCATGGTCCGTGCCCAGGCGTCGGGTTCGACATGGCATTCGTTGGCGCCGTGATGGCTGATCTGATAGTGGCGGCGCGGGTTTTCGGGGCCGGCCACGATACCGGCATTGTGCCCGCCCGAGGTCAGCAGGAAGGTCACGTCGGTATCGGTCAGCTGGTGGATCTTGAACACCGATTTCCACGGCGCGACATGGTCGGCGACGGTGCCGACGGCGAAGATCGGCGCGCGGATGTCGGTCAGGGCGATAGCCCTTTCGCCCACGCGGAACTGGGCGCGGGCGAGTTCGTTCTCGAGGAACAGATGCCGCAGATACTCCGAATGCATCTTGTAGGGCATCCGGGTCGCGTCGGCGTTCCAGGCCATCAGGTCGATCATCTCCTCGCGCTGGCCAAGCAGATAGTCGTGGATGATGCGCGACCAGATCAGGTCGTTGGAGCGCAGCAGCTGGAAGGCGCCCGCCATCTGGCCGGTGGCGAGATAGCCCTTCTGCCACATCATGTCTTCAAGGAAGGTGACCTGGCTTTCGTTGATGAAGAGGCCGATTTCGCCCGGTTCGGTGAAGTCGGTCTGGGCGGCGAAGAGCGTGATGCTGGCGAGCCGGCTGTCGCCGTCGCGGGCCATGGCGGCGGCGGCGATGGAGAGCAGGGTGCCGCCCAGGCAGTAGCCGGTGGCATGGACTTTCTCGCCGGGCACGACCGCGTTGATCGCGTCGAGCGCGGCCATGACGCCCAGCCGGAGATAATCCTCCATCCCGAGGTCGCGGTCGCCGCCATCCGGGTTCTTCCACGAGATCATGAACACCGTGTGGCCCCGGTCGGTCAGATATTTGACCAGGGAATTCACCGGCGACAGGTCGAGGATGTAATATTTCATGATCCAGGCCGGCACGAACAGGATCGGCTCGGCGAAGACGTCGCTGGTCGTCGGGCTATACTGGATCAGCTCGATCAGCCGGTTGCGCAGGATGACCTTGCCGGGGCTGACCGCCAGATTGACGCCGACCTCGAAGTGATTGGTCGAGGGCTTGGTGTGGGCGAGACTGGCGCCCGTGTCCTCGATGAAATTCTGCAGGCCACGAATCAGGTTGGCGCCATGCTGCACCATGGTCTGTTCGAGCACGACCGGGTTGGTGGCGATGAAATTGGTCGGCGCCATCATGTCGAGCAATTGCCGCGTGACGAAGGAGACCACCTCGCTGTGCTGCCGCGTTTCACCGCGCACGCCGGTCGTCGCCTCGTGCCACCATTGTTCGGTGGTCAGGAAGCTCTGGGCCAGGAGGTTGAAGGGGAAGCGCTCCCAGGCCGGATCGTCGAAACGGTGATCGCCTTTCACCGTCTGGGCCGGATGCGGCGCCGGAACTTCGGGCTCGAACGCGCTGTGGGCGGCGAAACGCATCAGATTGGTGCCCGCGGTCAGCGCCTTCTCGACCAGTTCGAGCTGCTTTCCGGGGGAGCCGGCGAGATGCAGCAGCCAGTCGCTGTAGGCGGCCATCAAGGCTGTCGGGGAAATACCCCCCGTCAGCCGGGCGGTCGCCGACTTGGTTAGACGGTCCAGCGTCGATGTCGTATTCTCGTTCATCGCGTACTCCACAATCCAATGCCGTCAGTCTGACGCCATGGTGCACTGCATCATTGACCTGTATCATGGCTTTGCGATTGAGGCACTTTACATGTCTGTGATGCGCGCTGCGCACTGCACAATGATTTCGAGTGGGACAGTCAGATGAACAAGCCGACCAAAGCCGCGATCCTTCTGGTGGTTGTGGCGGCGCTGGCCGCGGGCGGCTATGGGCTCTGGCAGAGCCGACAGGCCGGACGCCTGCCGCCGGGTATCGCCAGTGCCAACGGCCGACTGGAGGCCGATCAGGTCGATGTCTCGACCAAGATGGCAGGCCGGATCGTCGAGATTCTGGTGCGCGAGGGTGATTTCGTCGAAAGCGGTGCCGTGATCGCGCGCATGGACCGGGCGGAGCTGGACGCGCAATTCGCTGGCGCCAAGGCGCAGGTCGTGCAGGCCGAGAAAGCGGCCGCTTCGGCGACCGCCGCCATCGACCAGGCCGCCAGCCAGCAGGCGCTGGCGCAACAGGAATTCCAGCGCGCCGAGGCGCTGCAGCACCGTGGCTATCAGTCGATCGAGGTGCTGGACCAGCGCCGGGCCCAGCTCGCTTCGGCCGCGGCGGCGCTCGAGGCGGCGAAGGCCAACGAGCAGCAGGCGCTGGCGGCGATCGACACCGCCAAGGCGGCGGTCAACCGGCTGCAGACCCTGATCGACGACACGACGCTGGTCGCGCCCCGGGCCGGCCGGGTGCAATACCGTCTGGCCGAGCCGGGCGAGGTTCTGGCGGCCGGCGCCCGGGTGGTGACCCTGCTCGACGTCGGTCAGGTCTATATGACCGTGTTCCTGCCGGCATCGCAGGTCGGCCGGCTCGAAGTCGGCGGCGAGGCACGGCTCGTGCTCGATCCCGTGCCCGATCTGGTGATCCCGGCCACGGTGTCTTTCGTTTCGGCCGACGCCCAGTTCACCCCCAACGCGGTCGAAACCAAGGACGAGCGCGACAAGCTGATGTTCAAGGTGAAGCTGCGCATCGACCCCGACCTGCTGGTGAAATATCAGACCCAGGTGAAGACCGGCGTGCGCGGCCTTGGCTATGTCCGTTACGACGCCGCCGCCGTCTGGCCCGACCGGCTGGCCGTGAGGTTGCCGCAGTGATGGAAGGCGTCGCCGTCCTCGAAGGGGTCGGCCATCGCTACGGCAGTGTCGCCGCGCTCGCCGGTGTCGATCTCGCCATTCCGGCGGGCTGCATGGCGGGTCTGATCGGGCCGGACGGCGTGGGCAAATCGACCCTGCTCGCCCTGATCGCCGGCGTGCGCAAGGGCCAGGCGGGCAGGGTGACGGTGCTGGGCGGCGACATGACCGACCGGCGTCACCGCCAGGCCAGCCTGACCCGCATCGCCTATATGCCGCAGGGCCTGGGCCGCAATCTCTATCCGACCCTGTCGATCTTCGAGAATCTGGACTTCTTCGGCCGGCTGTTCGGCCAGCGCCGGGCCGAGCGCGAAGCGCGCATCGCCGAACTGGTCGCGGCGACCGGCCTCGCGCCCTTCGTCGACCGGCCGGCGGGCAAGCTGTCGGGCGGGATGAAGCAGAAACTGTCGCTGTGCTGCGCCCTCATTCACGATCCCGACCTGCTGATCCTCGACGAGCCGACGACGGGTGTCGATCCCCTGTCGCGGCGCCAGTTCTGGGACTTGATCGACCGTATCCGCGCCCGCCGCCCGGGCATGAGCACGCTGGTCGCCACCGCCTATATGGAAGAGGCGGAGCGTTTCGACTGGATCGCCGCCATGGACGACGGCAAGGTGCTGGCGACCGGCAGCCCGGCCGAAATCAGGGCGAAGACCGCCACCGCCACCCTCGAAGCCGCCTTCATCAGCCTGCTGCCTGACGATAAATCCGCCGCCGCCGGGGTCGTCGTGCCGCCGCGGCCGGGCGATGGCGGCGACATCGCCATCGAGGCCACGGGACTGACCTGTCGTTTCGGCGCCTTCACCGCGGTCGACAATGTCTCCTTCCGCATCGAGCGGGGGGAGATTTTCGGCTTCCTCGGCTCCAACGGCTGCGGCAAGACGACGACGATGAAGATGCTGACCGGCCTTCTGTCGCCCACCGAGGGCGAGGCGCGGCTGTTCGGTCAGGTGCTCGACGCCGACGACATGTCGACGCGGCGGCGGGTTGGCTACATGTCCCAGTCCTTCTCGCTCTATGGCGAGCTGACCGTGCTGCAGAATCTCGAGCTGCACGCCCAGCTGTTCCATCTGGAGCCCGAATTCGCGAAGAAGCGTATCCGTGAGGTGCTGGGCGATTTCGATCTGGTCGATGTCCGCCACAGTCTGCCGGACGATCTGCCCCTTGGCATCCGCCAGCGCCTGCAACTGGCCGCCGCCGTGCTGCATGGGCCGGACATGCTGATTCTCGACGAGCCGACCTCGGGCGTCGATCCGGTCGCCCGCGACCAGTTCTGGCGTTTCCTTGTCGATCTCGCCCGCAACAAGGGCGTCACGATCTTCATCTCGACCCATTTCATGAACGAGGCGGAGCGTTGCGACCGCATCTCGCTCATGCACGCGGGCAAGGTGCTGGCCGTGGGCACGCCCGCCGAACTGGCCGCCTCCAAGGGGTCAGCCCGGCTGGAGGATGCTTTCATCGCCTATCTCGAGGCGGTGGCGGAAGCGCCCGATGGTGCGGAGGCGCCGGTGGCCGATGTCGCCGAGGCCGGCGGTCAGGCGTCGCGGCTGTTCTCGCCGCTGCGCTGGTTCGCCTATGCCCGGCGCGAGACGATGGAAATCCTGCGCGATCCCATCCGTCTCGCCTTTGCCTTTTTCGCCCCTGTGCTGCTGATGATCACCTTCGGATATGGCATTTCCTTCGACGTCGAGGATTTGCCCTATGCCGTGGTCGATCAGGACCAGAGCCGGGAAAGCAGGGCCATCCTCGACGCGTTCGAGGGCAGCCATTCCTTCGAGCTGAAATCGCGTCTGACCGATCCGGCCGCGGCCGAGGCGGGCCTGCGCAATGGCACATTGAAATTCTATGTCGAGGTGCCGCCGAATTTCGGCCGCGACCTGCTGGCCGGGCGGGCGCCGGAAATCGGTGTCTGGATCGACGGCGCCATGCCGTTCCGGGCCGAGACCACGCGCTCCTACGTGAGGGCCGCGATCGCCCAGCGGATGGCGGCGATCGCGGCCGATCAGGGCGTAACCCTGTCCGGCGATGCCTATTCTGTGGTCAGCCGCTTCCGCTACAACCAGTCGTTCAAGAGCGCGCCGGCCATCGTGCCCGGCGTCGTCATGCTGATGCTGGTGCTGATCCCGGCGATGATGACCGCCGTCGGCGTCGTGCGGGAAAAGGAAACCGGCTCCATCGCGAATTTCCGCTCGACCCCGGTCACGCGGCTGGAATTCCTCACCGGCAAGCAGGCGCCCTATGTGGTGATTTCGGTCGGCAGTTTCGTGCTGATGCTGATCCTGGCGACCCTGCTGTTCGACGTGCCGGTGAAAGGGTCTTTCCTCGCGCTGGCTGGCGGTACTTTCGCCTATCTGCTCTCGACCACGGGTTTCGGTCTGCTGGTTTCCTGCTTCACCCGCTCGCAATTGGCGGCGATTTTCGCGACCGCGATCATCTCGATCATTCCGGCGGTGAATTTTTCCGGCCTGCTGGTGCCCGTCTCGTCCCTGTCCGGCGGCGGGCGGCTGTTCGGGCTGGCTTTTCCGGCGGGCTGGTACCAACAGATCAGCGTCGGCGCCTTCACGAAATCGCTCGGCTGGACCGATCTCTGGATGAATCATCTCATGCTGGCGGCCTTCGGCCTCGTCTTCATCATCGCGGCCATGCTGGCCCTGCCCAAGCAGGAGCGCTGAGATGCGGCAGCGCCTCGCCACCATCTACCGGCTCGGCATCAAGGAATTGCGCTCCCTGCGGGCCGATCCGGTGATGATGTTCCTCGTGGTCTATACCTTCACCGTTGCCATCTACACGGTCGCGACCGGGGCGCGTTTCGATGTTCACGATGCCGCCGTGGCGGTGGTTGACGAGGATCGCTCCGCCTTGTCGCGCGCGGTCGCCGATGCCATCCGTCCGCCCCAGTTCAAGCCGCCGGTCGAGATCGGCGCGGACGAGATCGAGCGGGTCATGGATCAGGGGCGCTATGTCTTCGTCATCGACATTCCGCCCCGCTTCGAGGCCGATGTCCTTGCCGGGCGGGCGCCGGAAGTGCAGATCAATATCGACGCGACGGCGATGACGCAGGCGGGCAATGGCCTCGCCTATCTGCGGGGCGTGCTGTCCGACACCATCGGCGACCGGTTGCGCCACGAGGCGCCGGCGGCGGCCGGCGCGGTCGATCTGGTGACCAGGGCGCGCTTCAATGCCAACCTCGCTTCGGAATGGTTCACGCCCGTCATGCAGGTGATCAACAACATCACCATCCTGACCGTGATCCTGACCGGCGCCGCCTTCATCCGCGAGCGCGAGCACGGCACCATCGAACACCTGCTGGTGATGCCTGTACGCCCGATCGACATCCTGCTGTCCAAGGTCTGGGCCAACGGTCTCGTCATCGTGATCGCGGCGACGCTGTCGCTGCTCCTCGTGGTGCGGGGCTTGCTCGGGGTGCCGCTCGCGGGCTCGGTCGCGCTCTTCATCGCGACCTCGGTGCTTTACGAATTCTCGATCGCGACCATGGGCATTTTGATCGCGACCTTCACCAGTTCCATGCCGCAGTTCGGCCTGCTGGCGCTGCCGATCCTGATCATGATGAACCTTCTGTCGGGCAGCACCACGCCGATGGAAAGCATGCCGGTCTGGCTGCAGGGGGTGATGCAGCTTTCGCCCTCGACCCATTTCGTCGCGGCGTCCCAGGCCATCCTCTATCGCGGGGCCGGGGTTGCGGTGATCTGGCCCAGCCTGCTCGCCATGGCGGGGATCGGCGCGCTGTTCTTCGTCGTCGCCGCCAGCCGCTTCCGCAAGACCCTGTCCGCCATGCGGGGCTGACCCCCCGGCGGGCTTCAGGGGCCGGCTTAGCGGGTCTGCAGGCTGATCGGGCGCCGTGCCCGCGCCGCCTCGCGTTGCTGGCTCAGGCTGTGCCACATCGCGGGGATCGCCAGGCTGGCGACCGAGGCGATGATGATCAGGCTCTTGGTCATCTCGTTGAAGGGGCCACCAGCCCAGTCGATGGCGACCACGGCATAGGCGACGAGGACGTGGAAGGCATAGACCTGCAGCGAATGCTGGCCAAGGAAGACGAAGAACGGCCGGCGGAAGGTATAATGCAGACCGCGCGCGACGAAGGCGACGGGGGCGGGCAGGTTATCTTCCAGGGCGTTGTGCAGCGTCCAGGCCATGACATAGGCGATGGCCGCGAAATTGACGACATAGACGAGGCTCAGGTCCTCGCGGCGCAGCAGGCGATAGAACTGGTCGCCGGTCGGGGTGCCGCCCAGAAGGCCGAGGCCATGAACGATCCGGCAGATCGCGAAGACGAGGACCACGACAGCGGCGACCAGCGCGAGATCGGCGCGGCGTCGGTGCAGCAGGGCCTCGACTTCGAGCCGGCCGCATTTCGCCGCCGTACCCAGCACGACACCGCAGACGAACAGCAATTGCCAGCCCAGCGGGTTGAAGTAGGAACGGATGGTGCCGTTGGAATCGGCGGCCGCGACCAGCCGGGCCAGGGCATCGACCATCGGCAGATGCAGGCCCATCTGGGTCATGATCCAGACGGCGAAACTGCCGGCGATGACGGCGAGGCCGTGTCCCGCCACCGTCGCCCGGACGAGGAGGGGGGCGATCAGCAGGTAGATCATGTATTGCGGCAGAATATCGAGATAGGCCGGCTGATAAAGCAGGCTGACCGCCGTCGCGACATGGTCGAGCGGCGCTTCCGCCAGCTTGCCCAGCTGCCAGCCCCAGATTTCGGCGCCTGAAGGCAGCAGATAAGCGGTGCCGACCACGACGAACAGGGTGAGCAGCAACAGGCGGTAAAGTTCGCCCACGCGGGAAATGGCCTTGCCGGTCATGGCCTTCGCGCCCTGCTTCAGCAGGGTGCGGGTATAGGCCAGGCCGATGACGAGACCGGACAGGAAGACGAAGCCCTGCGCGTCCTCGACAAAGGAAATTTCGCCGTGGTGCAGGCGGAGCAGCGCGGCGCCGTCCTGGAATTTGATATGGCTCGACATCATCAGGACGAGGAAATAGCCCCGCAGTCCATCAATCACGGCGATGCGATTGGCACCTGCGGACATTGAAAACGCTCCCCGGACATCAAGCTGTCACAAAGCCTGAAATGCCGTGGATCGCCTTTCGGTTCCATAGAATTTACAACCGCATGGCGGATATGATTTCCGTGATGCACCAACCGGCAAACCAGTTCAGGGCCTGACCGGGGTCGAGGGAGCCGAGGGCTTCGCCAAAGCTGGCGCCCGACCGGAAGGCCGCCAGCAACTGGTCCTCGCCCGGCTGCAGCGGCCGGTACTGCGGATCGAGACCGAGACGCCAGACGGCGAGGGCCAGGGGTGCGGCGAGCGGTCCCGGGCGCTCCACCGTTTCGCCTGCTTTGGCGGCGGGCCAGATTTCGTGCACCGGATGGTGCAATTCGATGACGGAAAGGCCGGGCTGGACGTCCGCCCGCAGGTCATCCCACGCCTCGGCCGGCAACGCCGCCAGCTCGGCGACACTCACAATCCCGCCGGGTTCGGCATCGAAGGCGAGGCCGAGCGCCCATTCAAAGGCCGCCATTTCGGCCGCCACGGGATCGCCTGCTTCGGCGAGGTCGGCGGCGAACGACCGCCCCAGCCAGCGGACGGACGGATGATGCGACGGGTGGCGCCCAACATAGGCGCGCGCCGCGTCGGCGAAGGCCGCGGCGCCCATCAGGCCGCGCGTGCCCGGGAACTCTGCCTCCAGCACCTCGACGAGGCGGGCGCCATAGGCGTGGCGATAGACCCCGGCCAGCGTGGCGCGGTCGGCACGGGCGCCGTCGGCGATCAGGCCTTCGATGACGGCAGGGGCGCGGCCCAGCAGATCGTCGGCGATCATGCGCTGCAGGTCTGCGAGGGCGCTCATGCCGCCTGCTCCAGCGCCTTCGCCGCGCGCAGCCGGTCCAGCTCGGCCAGAAGCTCGGGCAGGGGGGGGATGTTGGCGTCACGCTCGATCATGGTCGGCACCGCGCCGAAGCGGCGGATCGCCTCGGCATAAAGGGCGAAGACGTCTTCGGCGATGGGCGCGTCATGGGTGTCGATGATGTGGTCGCCCATGTGACTGTGCCCCGCCATGTGAATCTGGCGGATCGCCCGGCGCGGCAGGGCATCGAGAAAGCCGAGGGCGTCGAAACCGTGATTGAAGGCGCTGACATAGACATTGTTGACGTCGAGCAGCAATTCGCAGCCGCTGCGTGCCACCAGCGCGGCGAGAAATTCCGCTTCGGACAGGTCGGAGACGGCGAAATTCATGTAACTCGAGACATTCTCGATCACCAGTGGCCGGCGCAGCCGGTCCTGAACCCGGCCGATGCGGTCGGCGACATGGGCCAGTGCCTCGTCGGTATAGGGCAGGGGCAGCAGATCGTGCAGATTGACGCCGCCGACGCCGGTCCAGCACAGATGGTCCGATATCCACGCGGGCTGCACCCGGTCGGCCAGCGCCGCGAGATCGTCGAGGTAACGCGCGCTCAAGGGGTCGGTGCCGCCGATGGAGAGCGAGACGCCATGCATGACCATCGGATAGCGGTCGCGCAGCCGGTCGAGCCACCACAGGGGCCGGCCGCCGCCGACCATGAAATTCTCGGAAATGATCTCCAGCCAGTCGACGGCGACGCCGTCCCGGTCGAGATCGAGATAATGTTCGGCACGCAGGCCGAGGCCGAATCCCTGTACCATCGCCGCTCCCGCAGGAAAACGGGGCCGGGTGAGGCCGGCCCCGCATTGCGATCCTGCCGGATCAGCCGACCTTGCCGCCAGCCGCGTCGCAGGCCGCCTTGTCCGGGGTCACGATGAAGCCCTGGCCCTTGCAGGCGTTCTGGCCCTTGCAGGCATTGGTCGCGGTCTTGCAGGCGCTGGTGCCCTTGCAGGCATTGGCGCCCATGCAGTGGACGCCTTCCGAGGCGGAGGCCGCGATCGGCGCCAGCATCATCGCGCCGGCGGAGAAGAGAGTGGCCGCCGCGGCGGCGAGGGTGAAACCGGTCTTGCTCATGTCGTCCCCCTGGATCATCCAGTGTAAGGTAGCTTCATGCACCGCCTCGGGTGCTTCCGTCGGCGGGAGCCAGCCTTGCCAGCCGGTCTCATGGGGTAGTTCGGCGTATTTTCACCGAAGTTACAGAAGGTCCGGGTCATGAATCCCGAATTCCGGTCTTTTTCGTATCAGCACGCATTTTCCGCGTTTCTTCTCGTCGCCGGCATCGCCGGCTGCGGCGCGCTTGCCGCCTGGCTGGGGCAGGATGCCGGCTGGGACCTGCGCAATTACCATTGGTATGTGCCCTACGCGGTGATCGGCGGGCGGCTCGGCTTCGATATCCTGCCGTCCTTCATGGGGCCGACCTTTCACAATCCCGGCATCGACATGCCGTTCTGGCTTGCTGTCCATCTGCTGGGGCCGCAGGGGGCGACGATCCTGCTCGGCGCGGTGCAGGGGCTGAACATCCTGCCACTCTATCTCATCGCCCGGCGGGCGCTGCCGGCCCTGCCACCGGTCGGCGCCGCCCTGCTGGCGCTGGCCGGCATCTTCGGGGCGATGAACATCGGACTTCTGGGCGCGACGGCGGGGGACAATCTCCTCTCCCTCTTCGTGCTTTGCGCGATCGCTGCCCTGCTGTCCGGCCCGCGCGGGCTGTGGCTGGCGGGACTGGTCGCCGGGGCGGGCTTCGGGCTGAAGCCGGTGCTCGCGCCCTTCATCGTCGGCCTCGCCCTCACGGTGATCGGATGCGAGGCGTTCCGACCGGGCGGTTTCCGTCGCATTGCCGGTTTCGCCCTGTGCGGCATCGCCGGCACGCTGCTGACCGGCGGCTGGTGGATGGCGATCCTCTATATGCACTTTGGCAATCCGCTGATGCCCTATTTCAACGATGTCTTCGCTTCGGCCTATGTCCCGGCGCGGACCTATAGTGACCCGGGTTTCACGGCAGGCCTGCCCTGGCCGCGCATCCAGCTGCCTTTCCTCGCCGGGATCGTCGACCACGTCGCGGCCGAGGCGGTCTTTACCGACATCCGCCTGCCGGCGGCCTATCTGGGCGCCATCGGCCTTGTCCTCGCCGCCGTCTTCGGGCGCCTGCGCGGGGCGGCCTTGCGCCTTGGCCTCGTCGTCGTGCTGACCCTCATGGTCTGGTCGGTGATCTTCGCCATCTATCGCTATGTCCTTGCCTTCGAGATGCTGGGGCCGTTGCTGATGGCTGCGGCGCTGATGGTCTGGATCGGGCGGCGCGGGCCGGCGCTGGTCGCTGCCACCCTGGCGGTCGTCGTCATCCTTGCCGTGACCCGCCCGCCGGAGACCGAGCGGGTCGATTTCGCCGCCGACCTGACCGGGGTCGAGGTTCCGCCGATCGACGATCCGGCCCATACCCTTGTCCTGATGGCGGGCCTGACCCCTGCGGCCTTTCTGATTCCGTCCTTTCCGGCGGAAATCCGTTTCCTGCGCTTCGACGGTTACTGGATCGAGCCGGCGGAGACCGGCGCCCTCTATGCCCGCGAGATTCGCGCGGCGCTGGACGATGCCGCCTACCGCCGCCTGATCCTGTTCAATCCGGAGGAGGAGGAGCGGGTCGTGCCGGCGCTGGCCAGCCTTCGCCCCGGCCTGACGCTGGGCGCCTGCCGGCCGGTGCCGCATCGTTTCGCGCGTGCGGGAACGAATGGGGGCCGCTTCGTGTTATGTGAGATCGAAGGCTGAAGGCCAGGCCCGCGGGGGCCGGAAGGATATCGACATGGACTGGACTGCGGGTGCCGGGCGCGAGATCGCCGTCATCGTTCCCTGCCTGAACGAGGAAGCGGCCATCGCCCGGGTGGTGAAGGATTTCCACGCCGTGCTGCCCGGCGCGACGGTCTATGTCTACGACAACATGTCGACTGACCGGACGATGGAGGTGGCGCGCGCCGCCGGTGCCGTCGTCCGTCAGGTCAGCCATCGCGGCAAGGGCAATGTCGTGCGCCGCATGTTCTCGGATGTCGACGCCGACATCTACATCATGGTCGACGGTGACGGCACCTATGACGCCGGGGCCGCCCCCGCCATGGTGCGCCGCCTGGTCGACGAAAACCTCGACATGGTGGTCGGCACAAGGGTCGACGACGATCCGGAGGCTTACCGGGCGGGCCACCGCTTCGGCAACTGGCTGCTGACCACGCTGGTCACCCGGCTGTTCGGCCGCACCTTCACCGACATGCTGACCGGTTACCGCGTGTTCTCGCGCCGCTTCGTGAAGGCTTTCCCCTCGCTCTCCGGCGGCTTCGAGATCGAGACGGAAATCACCGTGCACACGCTGGAACTCCGCCTCGCCACGGCCGAGATGCCGACGCATTACAGCGCCCGGGTCGAGGGCAGCCAGTCCAAGCTGTCGACCTATCGCGACGGTTTCCGCATCCTGAAGCTGATCCTGCGGCTTCTGATGCTGGAAAAGCCGCTGGCCCTGTTCGGCAGTTTTGCCGGGGTGTTCCTGCTCGCCTCCATCGGTTTCTTCATTCCGGTCCTTGTCGATTACATCGCGACCGGCCTCGTGCCGCGCTTCCCCACCCTGATCGTCTCGGTCGCGCTGCTGACCCTGTCCGTGCTGTCGCTCATGACCGGCATCATCCAGGACAATGTCACCCGGGGCCGGCAGGAGCTGAAGCGCCTGTTCTATCTCGCGGCGGGCGAGCGGGCGGATGCCCGCGTCCCCCTCGCGGGCAAGGAAGACACGCGGCGCCTCGCCCGGGGCTGAGACATTTGAAGACAAGGGCTGACGCCGGCCGTCCGATCCCTTTAGGATGCGCCCCGCATTCTATTGGGTAAGAAGATGGCCGAACCACTGGATCTGCTCGACGACTTGCTGGGTCGGGCCCGCCGCGCCGGGGCCGATGCCGCCGACGCGCTCTATTTCGAGGCGATTTCCCTCGGCGCCTCGTGGCGACTCGGGAAGCTCGAGGAACTGGAGCGGTCGGAGACAAGGGACCTCGGCCTTCGGGTCTTCGTCGGTGCGTCGCAAGCCATCGTCTCGTCGAGCGAAATCGATTCGCCCGCCCTCGACCGTCTGGTCGAGCGCGCGGTCGGCATGGCGAAAGTCGCCCCGCCCGACCGTTTCGCCGGCCTCGCCGATCCGGCGCTGCTGGAAACCGCGCCGCCCGACCTCGAGATGTTCGATCCCGACGAGCCGGACCCGCAGGTCCTGTTCGATCGCGCGGCCAAGGCCGAGGTCGCGGCCCTCGCCGTCGCGGGGGTGACCAATTCGGAAGGCGCCAGCGCCAGCTGGGGCGCCAATCGGGTCGGCATGGCGACGAGCGGCGGCTTTGCCGGCGAGTATCGCAACTCCATGCACTCGGTCTCGGTTTCGGTCCTCGCCGGCAGCGGCACGGGGATGGAGCGGGATTACGACTATGCCGCGACCCGCTTCGCCGCGGACCTCGACGATCCCGAGGCCATCGGCCGCCACGCGGGCGAAAAGGTCGTGCGCCGCCTCAACCCGCGCAAGGTCAAGACCGCGCGGGTGCCGGTGGTCTTCGATCCCCGCATCGCCTCCTCGCTGATCGGCCATCTGCTGGGCGCCATCAACGGTGCCGCGATCACCAGGGGCACCTCCTTCCTGAAGGACCGCATGGGCGAACAGATTTTCGCCCCTGGCATCGAGATCGTCGACGATCCTTCGCGGCGCCGGGGCCTGCGCTCCCGCCCGTTCGACGGCGAAGGGGTCCGCGTCTCGACCCGGAAGCTGATCGACGACGGCCGGCTGACCACTTGGCTGCTCGACAGCGCCTCGGCCCGCCAGCTCGGTCTCGTCACCACGGGCCATGCCTCGCGCGGGACCTCCGGCCCGCCGAGCCCGAGCGCCAGCAATGTCCACATGGCGCCCGGCACCCTGTCGCCGGCCGAGCTGATGGCCGATATCGACAGCGGCTTCTATGTCACCGAACTGATCGGCTCGGGCGTCAACGGCATCACCGGCGACTACAGCCGGGGCGCCGCCGGCTACTGGATCGAGAAGGGCCAGCTGGCCTATCCGGTCAGCGAATTGACCATCGCCGGCAACCTGAAGGACATGTTCCCCCGCCTGACCCCGGCCAGCGACCTGACCTTCCGCTACGGCACCAATGCGCCGACGCTGCGGGTCGAAGGCATGACCGTCGCGGGCACATGAGCGGCGACGACCTTCCCCTGCTGATCGACGCCGCGCGGGCGGCGGGGGCGCTCGCCCTCCACTATCAGGACAGGGGTTACGACATTCGGGAAAAGCCGGGTCAGGGCCCGGTGACCGACGCCGACATGGCGGTCGACGCTTTGCTGCGCGACACCCTGTCGAAGGCGCGGCCCGATTACGGCTGGCTGTCCGAAGAAAGCACCGATGATCCGGCGCGCCTGCTGGCGCCGCGCCTGTTCGTCGTCGATCCCATCGACGGCACGCGGGCCTTCATCAAGAAACGGCCGCTCTATGCCGTCTCCCTCGCGGTTGTCGAGGGCGGGCGGCCGGTGGCGGGCGTCGTCTTCAATCCGGCGACCGGCGAATTGTTCGACGCGGCGGCGGGGCAGGGGGCGCGGCTGAATGGCGACGCGATCCGGGTCAGCGACCGGGATGCCATCGACGGCGCGCGGTTGGTCGGGCCGGCCGACATGTTCCGCTCCCGCTTCTGGCCGACGCCTTGGCCAACCATCGACATCAGCCCGTCCAGCTCCATCGCCTATGCCCTGTGCCAGGTGGCGGGCGGGCTCAGCCACGGCTCGGTCAGCCTGACGGGCAAGAGCGACTGGGATATCGCCGCTGCCGACCTCATCGTGCGCGAAGCCGGCGGCATCGCCAGCACCCACGAGGGGGAGGGCTTCGTCTACAACCGTCCCTCGACCCGGCACCGCAACGTGATTTCGGCGGGGCCGCGCCTGCACCGGGCGCTGCTGACGAAACTGAGCGAGTTCAATCCGCCGCCGGACGTCGCCCGCGCCATGATGGGCTGAGTCTATTCGCGGCCGAGGATGCGGTCGACGATCAGATTGCCGATCAGGCCGGCGTGGAAATCCCGCTTCATCTGCTTCGGGTCATAGACCGTGTCGACCCAGGTCCAGAAGTCGATGCCGGTCGCGTCGCGCGCGGCAATATACTCGTCGAAGAACTGGTCGAGCACGCCGGTCTTGCCCTGGCGGATATGGCCATAGCGCAGCGAGAGCTGGCGCTTCGCCTCTTCCGGCGTCCTGCCCTCGTGGATCAGCAGGAACAGGGCGGAAGTGATGCCGGCCCGGTCCGCGCCCGACTTGCAGTGGACGAGGGCTGGATATTCGATCCGCGCGAAGAGATCCTTCAACTCGTGCAGGCGTTTGGCCGGCGGCGGCTCGCGCGAGGTCATGACGAAATCGACGAGGGCGATGCCCGCTTCCTCGGCCGCGTCCTTCTCGAACAGATAGGTCGCGCAGTCGCGGGGGCCGCGCAGGTTGACGATGGTGCGGACGCCCTGCCGGGCGAGGCCGCGCACCTGCCATGACGTCGGCTGGGCGCCGCGCCACAGGTTCTCGTTCACTTTCCGCTTGTTCCAGAACAGCAGACGGAAGATGCCGTGATCGACGAACAGCACCTCGGCCCATGCGGCCAGACGGCGCCAGGGCGTATCCGCGTCGCCGCGCAGGCGGCGGAACCGGTCCCCGGCCTTGCGGGTCTGGCGCTTGAACAAATTCGATCCTTTTCTTACTGGCCCGCCCCATATAGCGAGGCGGCGCACCCCCGGCAAGGCCGGGTCCGCCGGGTTTTGCGCCGGAGGGCAGACGTGATAGCGTGCCGCTCCGCAACAGCGAGTTCAGATTTGACCACCGAGCCTTCCCCGTCTGCCGTCGATCCCGCGAAGACGTCCACCGTCCGCCGCCTGCTGAAAGGCGCGGTCAAGCCCCACGCCAGGCGCCTCGCGCTGGCCGGCGTGATGATGGCGATCGTCGCCGGCATGACCGCGCTGCTGGCCTATCTGCTCGACCCGGCGATCAACGAGATTTTCGTCAACCGGAACCAGACCGCGCTGTGGGCGGTGCCGGCGGCGGTCGTTGCCTCGGCCATCGTCAAGTCGGTCGCCGACTATATCCAGAGCGTGCAGATGTCCTATGTCGGCCAGCGCATCGTCGCCGACACCCAGCTCAGCCTGTTCGACAATTTCATGCGCGCCGATCTTGCCTGGATTCACGACATTCACTCGGGCCGGCTGATTTCCGCCTTCCTCTATGACGCCGGCCTGCTGTCCGACGCGGTTTCCAAAGGCGTGGTCGGGCTTCTGCGCGACGCCGTCTCGGTGCTGATGCTGATCGGCGTCATGTACTACCAGAACTGGCAGCTCGCCCTCGTCGCCTCGGTCGGCTTTCCCGTCGCCGCCTTTGTCATGCGCCGCCTCGGCCGCAAGACCCGGAAAGTGTCGGGCAAGGCGCAGGCCGAGACCGGCACCCTGTCGTCCCTCCTGACCGAGCGGTTCGACGGCACCCGGCTCGTCAAGGCTTACGGCCGCGAGGCGGACGAACTGGCGACCGTCACCGCCTCCGTGGAGCGGCGCCTCGGCCATCTGATGCGCGGTGTGCGCACCAAGGCGGCCACGGTGCCCCTGAACGACGCCGTGGGCGCGGTCGCCATCGCCGCCGCCATCCTCTATGCCGGGCTGCAGGCGCAGAGTTCGGAAATGAGCTTCGGCGGCTTCACCAGTTTCATCGCCGCGATGATCATGGCCTATCAGCCGCTGCGCAGTCTCTCGACCCTGAACAATACCTGGCAGGAAGGTCTCGCCGCCGCCGACCGCGTCTTCGCCATGCTCGACGTGAAGCCCAAGGTGGCCGACGCCCCCGATGCCCCCGACATCGCGGTGGCGCGCGCCGAGATCGTCTTCGAGGATGTGCATTTCGCCTATAACGATGGCACCCCGGCGCTGAAGGGTGTCTCGCTCACCGTGCCGGCGGGCAAGACCGTGGCGCTGGTCGGGCCTTCCGGCGGCGGCAAATCGACGACGATCAATCTGATCCCGCGCTTCTACGATCCGACCGGCGGCCGCATCCTGATCGACGGGCAGGACATCAAGGGCGTCACCCTCGCGTCGCTGCGCCGCGCGATGGCGCTGGTTGCGCAGGAAGCGACCCTGTTCGACGACACGATCGCCAGCAATATCGCCTATGGCCGTCCGGGCGCGCCGCAAAGCCAGATCGAGGCGGCGGCGCGGGCGGCGGCGGCCCATGACTTCATCATGGGCCTGCCGCAGGGCTATGACACGGTGGTCGGCGAATCCGGCGTCAAACTGTCGGGCGGGCAGCGTCAGCGCATCTGCATCGCCCGGGCCTTCCTGCGCGATGCCCCGATCCTGCTGCTCGACGAGGCCACCTCGGCCCTCGACACCGAGTCGGAGCGGCAGATCCAGGCGACCCTGCGCGGCCTCATGAAGGGCCGCACCACCCTCGTCATCGCCCATCGCCTGTCCACCATCGTCGACGCCGACTGTATCCATGTGGTCGAGGGCGGCCGCATCGCCGAGAGCGGCAGCCACGACGAACTTATCGCCAAGGGCGGTCTCTATGCACGGCTCTATGCCCAAGCCGAAGCCGAATAGGCGCAAGAAGCGCCCGTCGCTGGGCCGGCGCCTCGGGCGCTCGGCCTTCGTGATGCGCCTCGCGGCCTTTCTGATCGGCAGCTACATCGGCTTCGTGCGCCGGACCAGCCGCTTCGACGAGGATGGCCCGGGCCTCGCCCGCCTGCTGGAAAGCTGGAACGGCGGCGCGCCCATGATCATGGCCTTCTGGCACGGCCGGCTGCTCATGATGGCGCGCTTTCGCAAGGGGCCGACGCTGCGCCGCATCCATGTCCTCATCTCGAACCATGCCGATGGCGAGATCATCGCCCGCTCGATCGAAGGGCTTGGCATGTCGACGGTGCGCGGCTCGTCCCGCAAGGGCGGTTATGCCGCGATGCGCGAGTTGCATCAGGTGATCGAGGCTGGCGGCCACGCCGCCTTCACCCCCGACGGTCCCAGCGGTCCCTGCATGCACGCCAAGGGTGGCACCATCGCCGCCGCTTCCATGGGCGGGATTCCGGTCTTTCCCGTTACCTTTTCGGCCCGGCGTGGCCCCGTGCTGAACAGCTGGGATCGTTTCCTGCTGGCGACGCCGTTCAATCGCGGCCTCTATCTGGTGGGCGAGCCCTTCACCGTGCCGCCCGACCTCGACGAGACGGCGTTCGAGCAGTGGCGGCAGCGGCTGGAAGATGACCTGAACGCCCTGACCCATGAGGCCGACCGCCGCATGGGCCGCCCCCGGGTCGAGCCGCCGCCGCCCAGGGTCCGGGGCGCCCGGCGATGATGACCCCCGGCCTCTACCGGCTGCTGACCTGGATGGCGACGCCGCTGGTCCGCCCGCTGCTCGAGCGCCGCCGCCGCCGGGGCAAGGAGGACGCCGCCCGCCTGAACGAGCGCCTTGGCCTTGCGGCGCGCGCCCGGCCCGATGGCCGGCTGATCTGGCTGCATGGCGCCAGCGTCGGCGAGGCGCAGTCGGTGCTGGGCCTCATCCGCCGGCTGGTGGAATTGCCGGGGCTTTCGGTCCTGCTGACCACGGGCACTGTCACCTCGGCCGGGCTGATGGCCGGGCGCCTGCCCGCCGGGGCCTTTCACCAGTTCGTGCCGGTCGACCATCCCGCCGCCGTCCGCCGCTTCCTCGATCATTGGCGCCCGGATGCCGCGCTGTGGATCGAGAGCGAGCTGTGGCCCAACCTCGTGCTTGAAACCGCGCGGCGGGGCGTGGCCATGGCCCTCGTCAACGGCCGCATGTCGGAGGCGAGCGCGAAGGGCTGGCGAAAGCGGCCCGGGCTGATCCGCCCGCTGATGGCGGCTTTTCGCTTCGTCGCGGCGCAGAGCGCGGCCGACGGCGAGCGTTTCCGCGCGCTCGGCGCCGCCGATGTCCGCCTTCTGGGCAATCTGAAATTCGATGCGCCCGCCCTTGGCGCCGATGCCGCCGCCCTCGCGACCCTGGCGGCCCAGGCGGGGGAGCGGCCGCGCTGGCTCCTCGCCTCCAGCCACAAGGGGGAGGAGGCGCAGGCCGGCCGGGCTCACGCCGCCCTCAAGGCGCGCTGGCCCGATCTTCTGACCCTGATCGTTCCCCGCCATCCCGAGCGGGGCGAGGATGTCGCGGCCGAACTGACCGAGATGGGCCTTGCCGTCGCAAGGCGCCGGGCAGGCGAGCCCATCGCGGCCGGCACCGATATCTATGTCGCCGACACCATCGGCGAACTTGGCCTGTTCTATCGCCTGTCGCCCATAGCCGCGATGGGCGGCAGTCTGGTGCCCCATGGCGGCCAGAACCCGCTGGAGCCGGCGCGCCTCGGCTGCGCGCTGGTCACCGGCCCCCATATGGGCAATTTCGCCGAGGTGATGGACAGTTTGCGTGCCGGTCATGCCGTGGCCGAAGTCGCGGACGAGGCCGCGCTGGCCACCCTGATCGGTGATCTTCTCGCGGATGACGCGCGGGTGGCGGCGCTCGGCGTGGCAGCCGCGGCCGTGGCGGTGGCAGGGGACGGTGTCGTCGACCGGGTGCTGGCGGCGGTGCGCGATCTGCCGGGGCTGGACCCGCGTGCGGGCGCCTGAGTTCTGGGCCGGACCGGGGCGAGGCGGCTGGCGGGGCGCCGCGCTCGCGCCGCTGTCCGCGCTCTGGCGGCTGGCGACAAGGCGCCGGCTGGCGCGCGGCCTTCCCTTCGATCCCGGCATCCCCGTCATCTGCATCGGCAATGTGACCGCGGGCGGCACCGGCAAGACGCCTTTCGCCCTTCTGGTCGCGCAGCGTCTGATCGCCCTCGGCCGGCAGCCGCATTTCCTCTCGCGCGGGCATGGCGGCAGCGCCGCCGGTCCCTTGCAGGTCATGGGGCAGGGGGCCGATGTCGTCGGCGATGAACCCCTGCTGCTCGCGAGGGCCGCGCCGGCCTGGGTTGCACGTGACCGGGTGGCGGGGGCGAAGGCGATCCGCGCGGCGGGCGGCGACGTCATCGTGATGGATGACGGCTTCCAGAACCCGGCGCTGAAGAAGCGCCTGTCCTTCCTCGTCCTCGACGGCGGCGCCGGTCTTGGCAACGGCCGGGTGATCCCGGCGGGGCCTTTGCGCGAAGACTGGCTGGAGGCAAGGGCGCGGGCGCAGGCCATCGTCATCGTCGGCGCCGAGACGCGGGCAATGCCCGACACGGGCAGCCTGCCGGTGCTCCGCGCGGCGATTCGGCCTCTCGATCCCGCCGCCTTCGCCGGACGCCGCGTCTTCGCCTTCGCCGGCATCGGCCGGCCCGCCAAATTCTTCGACAGCCTCGCCGGGGCGGGGGCCGTGGTGGTGGCGACGCGGGCCTTCGCCGACCATCATCCCTACACCCCCGCCGAGATCGAGGCGGTCCGGGCAAAGGCCCGCGCCCTCGACGCGGTGCCGGTCACCACGGCCAAGGACGCCGCCCGCCTGAGCGGCGACAGGGCCCGGGGCATCGAGGTGTTCGAGATCGGCCTTGCCGTGGATTCCCCGGCGTCGCTCGACCAATTGCTGGGGGTGTGTTTGCGCGATTAGGTCTCGAAACTGTCGTGGGGCCGGTTCATGCTGTGTCGCGGCAATTCTTGAGGAGGCCATTCATGCTTAAAGGGCGCAACGCCATCGTCACCGGATCGACCAGTGGCATCGGCCTTGGCATTGCCCGCGGTTTCGCCGCCGCCGGCGCCAATGTCGTGATCAACGGCTTCGGCAAGCCCGAGGATATCGAGAAGGAACGGGCGGGGCTCGAGGCCGAATTCGGCATCACCGCGATCTATTCCGGCGCCGACATGAGCAAGGGCGAGCAGATCGCGGCCATGGTCGCCGAAGCCGAGGAAAAGCTGGGCTCGGTCGACATTCTGGTGAACAACGCCGGCATCCAGCTGGTCAGCCCGATCGACACCTTCCCGATCGAGAAGTTCGAGCAGATCGTCGCGATCAACATGGTCAGCAATTTCCATGCGATCCGCGCCGCCCTGCCGGGCATGAAGAAGCGCAACTGGGGCCGCATCATCAATGTCGCCTCGGCCCATGGCCTCGTCGCCTCGCCCTTCAAGTCGGCCTATGTCGCGGCGAAGCACGGCGTCGTCGGCATGACCAAGACGGTCGCCCTCGAAATCGCGGAAATGAAGATCACCTGCAACGCGATCTGCCCCGGCTTCGTCCGCACCCCGCTGGTCGAGGCGCAGATCGCCGATCAGGCCAAGGTGAACAACATGCCGGTCGAGAATGTCATCCGCGACATCATCCTTGCCTCGCAGCCGAACAAGCGCTTCGTCGAGGTTTCGGAAATCGCCGCGCTGGCGACCTTCCTCGCCGGCGATCACGCGCTGTCGATCAACGGCACCTCGATTTCCATCGACGGCGGCTGGACCGCGCGCTGATCAGCCTTCGATCAGCAAGGCGGCGGGGCCGGTTTCCAGTTCCGCCGCCGAGTCTTCCTTGAGGTCGATGCCGGTCAGGCCGCGGGCCAGGGCTTCGCGCGCCAGCCAGGCGATCTTGAAGGCGGCGTCCTTGGGCGCGAGGCCACCGGGCCGGATGTTCGAGACGCAGTTACGCGCCGAATCAGGCGTGCCGTCCGCCGGGCGATAGGTGATGTAACAGCCGAGCGAATCGGCGGCGGACAGGCCCGGCCGCTCCCCGATCAGCACGATGACCAGTTCCGCCTCGAGCGCGGCGCCGATGGGATCGCCGATGGCGACCCGGCCCTGTTCGGCGACGACGACGGCATCGAGCGCGAGGCCGTAAGCCTCCAGCCGGGCGGCGACGGCATCGAGGGTGGGCAGGGCGTTGGCGCCAACCGCCGCGGCCGACAGACCGTCCGCGATCACGGCGACGATGCGCGCCGCACCGAGTTTCGCCCGCAGCAGGGCGCCATTGGCGGGCGCCAGGGTCCGGCCGAGGTCGGGCCGGCGGACATAGGTCGCGCGGTCGCCCGCCTCGCTGGCGACGACGGCGACCGGATAGCCGCGATTGGCGATCTCGCCGGCGAGGCCGCGCGCGTCCATGGCCGACCAGACGGCATCGCGCGCCCGGGCATGATCCAGGGTGAATTTCAGATGCGCCGCCGTCGGCAGACCGGAACCCGCCCGGCCAAGGCCGACACGGGCGGCGGTGAAGCGGCGCAGGTCGTCGAGCACCGGCGTCGCCGGGGTGACGACCTCGGGCGGGCGATTGTTCTCGTCGCTCATTCCGCGGCCTCCAGACGGGCGGTGATGGCGGCGAGGCCAGGGCGCATGGCCAGCGGATCGGGATCGGGCCGCAGGCGGCCGGCGCTATCGGTCAGGCCGACCTTGGCCAGCCAGGCCTCGAATTCCGGCGCGCGCCCGCGCCCGGTGATGTCCCGCGCCGACAGGGCATCGTGATAGGACAGGCTCTGGTAATTCAGCATGACGTCGTCGGCGCCCGGCACGGTGATGACGAAATTCACCCCGGCGTTGACGAGCAGCAGCAGCAGCCCGTCCATGTCGTCCTGATCTGCGTCGCAATGGTTGGTGTAGCAGACGTCGACCCCCATGGGGACGCCCAGCATCTTGCCACAGAAATGGTCCTCGAGGCCGGCGCGGGTGATTTCCTTGCCGTTGTAGAGATATTCCGGGCCGATGAAGCCGACCACCGTGTTGACCAGCAAGGGCTCGAAACGGCGGGCGACGGCATAGGCGCGGGCCTCCATCGTCTGCTGGTCGACGCCATGATGGGCATTGGCCGAGAGGGCGGCGCCTTGCCCGGTCTCGAAATACATGACGTTGCGCCCGATGGTGCCCCGGCCCAGCGACAGGGCGGCGTCCCGCGCCTCGGCGAGCACGGCGAGGCTGACGCCGAAGCCGGCGTTGGCGCCTTCCGAGCCTGCGATCGACTGGAACACCAGATCGACCGGCGCCCCCTTGTTGATCGCCTTGATCGCCGTCGTGACATGGCCAAGGCAGCAGGTCTGTGTCGGCACGTCGAGGCGCGCGCGGATATCGTCGAGCAGGGTGACGACGCGGGTATAGTCCTGCACGCCGTCGGTTGCAGGGTTGACGCCAAAGACGGCATCGCCCGCGCCGAGCAACAATCCGTCGACCAGGCTGGCCGCGATGCCGCGCGAATCGTCTGTCGGGTGGTTCGGCTGCAGGCGGGTGGCGAAACGGCCAGGCAGGCCGATCGTGTTGCGAAAGGCGGTGACGACCCGGCATTTCGCCGCGACCAGCACGAGATCCTGCAGGCGCATCAGCTTGGAGACCGCGGCCACCATTTCAGGGGTAAGGCCGGGGCGGATCGCCGCCAGTGCCTCGGGCGTTGCCTGCGGCGACAGCAGCCATTCGCGGAATTCGCCGACGGTCATCGAGGCGATGGGGCGAAAGGCCGCGGCATCGTGACCGTCGACGATCAGGCGGGTGACCTCGTCGATCTCGTAGGGCACGAAGGTCGCGGTCAGAAAATCGGCAAGCGGTGCCTCGGCAAGCGCCATCTGTGCCGCAATTCGGTGCACCGCGCTTTCCGCCGCGAGGCCCGCCAGCTCGTCACCGGAGCGTTTCGGCGTGGCTTTCGCCAGCAAGTCCTTCAGGTCGGAAAAGCGCCAGTTCGTGCCGTCGAGCGCGATCGAATAGGCCATCTGCACACGCCTCACATCGCCGTGTTCACCATGGGATACCGGCGGGATCAGGCTAGCACCGGCTCATGTTGCGCTGCAAGAGAAGTGCCAGTCAGCGCCCGCGGCGGAAGGCGAGGGCGGAGCCGTCCTCTTCGATCAGGCGAATGGTGCCGTCGGCCGACAATTCCAGCCGCGCGGGGCCGGGCGCCGGCTGCTTGCGCTTGTCGAGGCAGGACGACAGGCGGATTTCCCCGGCCTCGCCCCAGGCCCAGGCGCAGGCGACCGGGGCGGGGCCGAAGCCGACCTTCACCTTTTCACCCTCGAAGGTGAGGGTCGAGCCGCCGAACATGGCGACGACGCCGGCCGCTTCCTCGGCGGAAACCGTCTTCGTCGCGGTCAGGGTCAGCAGGCTGAGGGCGCGGTCCACCTGCCATTCGCCTTGAATGTCGGCCCCGGCAAAGGCGGGGCCGGCCAGCAGGACACTAGCGAGGGCGATAGACAACAGGGGCCGGCGAATTCGCGCCGACGACGGCGATGGCATTGCTACTCTCGTCATACGTCATGGATCCCGTGAAGCTGAAGGGCCCGCTGCCCGTGCCGTCGACACAGCGGTCGACTGCGATGGCGGTGCCACTCAGTTTCCAGCGGCAGCGGCCATTGACGCGGTTGCCCATGGCCGGACCGGTGACGAAACTGACGGTATCGCCCGAGAATTCAAAGAACAGCAGGTCTTTGGTCTGGTCCAGCATGGTGCCCAGTTGCGGGGCGGTCTTGCCCGCCGCCGCCATGCTGGCCTTGGTCGCCTCGACGTCGAGGCCGAAGCGGCCCTGCGGTCCGCCCGCGGCCAGGGCCGGCACGGCGGCGGCCAGCGTGAAGCCGAGGACGAGGCCGGGGGCGAGGATACGGGACATGAAGCACTCCAAAGCGCAAAGCTGTGCGATCCTAGCAGATGTCGCCAAATTGGAGATACCCCAACTGGCACCAAGTGAAGTTTGAAAAATCCATCATTGATGGACAAAGTCCGATATTAATATACTTCCAACCTGATCGCGGGTTGGAGCCATGGACGATATCGAGAAGACGAGCCGCCCCCGGGCGAAAATCGGCCACAAGCTGCGGGCACGGCGGCTCGAACTCGGCATGACCCTGGACGAGGTCGCCGCCGCCGCCGCCCTGACCAAGAGTTTCCTGTCGGCGGTGGAACGGGACCAGACCTCGCCCTCCGTCGCGTCGCTGCTCGCGGTGTGCGACGTGCTGCGTCTTCAGGTCGGCGCGCTGTTCGAGGCGGCGGGGGAGGCCGTGGTGCGCGTTGCCGACCGGCGACCGATCGAATTCGGCGGGGAGGGGGTCTCGGACCTGCTGATCTCCCCGGCCTCGACCCGGCGGTTTCAGGCGGTGCTGTCCCATCTCGCGCCCGGCGCCGATGGCGGGGCGGAGCTGTACAGCCTGCGCGCGGCCGAGGTCTTCGTGCTGATCGAGGCGGGCGCCGTCGACATCCGCTTCGATGGCGAGGTGGTGACCCTGTCGGCCGGTGACACGCTGACCTACGACCCACGCCGCCCGCACAGTTTCGGCAATGCCTCGGCGACCGAGCCGGCGGCTGCCCTGTTCATCATCATGCCCGCCCTGTCGTGAAGGTTGCTTGCCATGCCTGACGGTCTGCTCTCCGCGCTCCAGCGCCCCCTCGTGCAGGCGACCGGCCTGCCCGCCGAGGCCTATGCCGACGCCGCCTTCTTCCAGAGGGAACAGGAACGGCTGTGGGCCCGCAGCTGGGTTGCCGTCGCCGCCGCGTCCGATGTTCCGGCGCCCGGCGATCTGCTGCCGCTGACCGTGGCGGGCCAGCCCGTGCTGCTCGTCCGGGGGCAGGACGGGGCCTTGCGTGCCTTTCACAATGTCTGCACCCATCGCGGCCTGCTTCTGGTCGAGGAAGCCGGGCGGGAGAAGCTGCTGCGCTGTCCCTATCACGCCTGGGCCTTCGATCTCGAAGGGGGGCTTCGTGCGACACCCCATGTCGGCGGCATCGGCTGCCATGCGATGGAAGGCTTCGATCCCGCCGATCACGGCTTGAAGCCGATCCGCCTCGCGCGGTGGAACGATCTCGTCTTCCTTAACCTCTCGGGCGACGCGGAGGATTTCGCAGTCCAGATCGCGCCGCTGACCGCGCGCTGGGCGGATTACGATTTCGCTGCGACGAGGCCCGCCGGCCGCATGAATTTCGAAATCGCGGCCAACTGGAAACTGCTGGTGGAGAATTTCTGCGATACCTATCACCTGCCGTTTATCCACCCCCAGGTGAATGAATATTCCAAGGCCGAGGATCATTACGATGTGATCGACGGCGCCATCGTCGGCACCGGCAACCGCACGGCGACGCGGGAAGGGGCGCCCGCGCTGCTGCCGCCGTTCCCTGGCCTTTCGGCGGAAAAAGCCCGGCTCGGCGAATTCCTCACGCTGTTCCCGAACGTGCTGATCTTTCTGATGCCGGACCATTATTTCACCGTCACGGTGACACCGCTCGATGAAGGCCATTCGACCGAGCGGCTGGATTTCCATTTCATCGGTGACGGGGCGACGGCGCCCGAATATGCCGCCCGGCGGCAGGAACTCTACGACCTCTGGGCCGAGCTGAACCGGCAGGACATCGCCATCGTCGAGCGTCTGCAACGGGGCCGGGTGTCGCGCGGATTCGACGGTGGCTGCTTCTCGCCCGCGCTGGAGGCACCGATCCACCACGTCCAGACCCTTGTCGCCTGCCTGATGGAAAGGCCCTGATCATGACCGTGCAATGCTACAAGGCGGCCGACCGCCAGTTCGTGACCTACCTCGGCAAGCCCGGTCAGACCGCGGTCAATTACGCCGAGATCGCCAAGCTGATCGGCCCCGAGGTCTCGTCCTCGATGGGGGCGGGCGTCGTCACCTACCGCCGCCTCACGGTGACCTGGTGCCTGCCCTTCGACGAGGTGCTGGTGATTCTGGCTGGCGCCATGCGCGTGACCTCTTCGGGCGTCACCCACAGCGCCCAGCCGGGCGACGTGCTGTTCTTCCCCAAGGAGACCCCGCTCGACTATGAGGTCGACGACGAGGTCACGCTTTTCTATGTGAAATATCCGGTCGACCGCACCGCCGCCGTGCCCGAGCTGTAACCTGCGGTGGACTTGGGCGCGGAACAAAGGCTAATAAGGCTGATCAATAAGGGTTTGCGCGGTTCAGAGGATCATGAAGAGCATCAACGAGATCCGTTCCACCTTCATCGACTATTTCGTGAAGGCCGGTCATCGTCCTGTCGCCTCCAGCCCGCTGGTGCCGGCGAACGACCCGACGCTGATGTTCACCAATGCCGGCATGGTCCAGTTCAAGGACATTTTCACCGGCAAGGAGCGCCGGGACTATGTCCGTGCCACCACCTCGCAGAAATGCGTGCGGGCCGGCGGCAAGCACAATGACCTCGACAATGTCGGCTATACCGCGCGCCACCATACGTTCTTTGAAATGCTGGGGAATTTCTCCTTCGGCGACTATTTCAAGGAAACCGCGATCGAACTGGCCTGGAACCTGATCACCAGGGATTTCGGCCTGCCCAAGGACAAGCTCTGGGTCACCGTCTATCACGACGATGACGAAGCCTTCAGCTTCTGGAAGAAGATCGCCGGCCTGCCGGACGAGCGCATCGTCCGCATCGCGACCTCGGACAATTTCTGGGCCATGGGCGATACCGGTCCCTGCGGTCCCTGTTCGGAAATCTTCTTCGACCATGGCCCCGGCGTCGCCGGTGGCCCGCCGGGCAGCCCGGACGCCGACGGCGACCGCTATATCGAGATCTGGAATCTCGTCTTCATGCAGTACGAACAGTCGGCCGATGGCACGCGCGTGGCGCTGCCCAAGCCGTCGATCGACACCGGCATGGGGCTGGAGCGGGTCTCGGCCGTGCTGCAGGGCGTGCACAACAATTACGAGACCGATCTGTTCAAGGCGCTGATCGCCGCCTCGGCCGACGCGACGAATACCGACCCGAACGGGCCGATGATCGCCAGCCACCGGGTGATCGCCGACCATCTGCGCGCCTCGTCCTTCCTGATGGCCGATGGCGTCATGCCCTCGAACGAAGGGCGGGGCAACGTGCTGCGCCGGATCATGCGCCGCGCCATGCGCCATGCCCAGCTGCTGGGCGCGAAGGATCCGCTGATGTACCGGCTGGTGCCGGCGCTCATCAAGCAGATGGGCGTCGCCTACCCCGAGCTGATCCGGGCCGAGGCCCTGATCACCGAGACCCTGAAACTGGAAGAGACCCGCTTCAAGCAGACGCTGGAGCGCGGCCTGAAACTGCTCGACGACGAGGTCGAGAAGCTGGGCGCCGGCCAGCCGCTGCCGGGCGATGTCGCCTTCAAGCTCTATGACACCTACGGTTTCCCGCTGGACCTGACGCAGGACGCCCTGCGCGCCAAGGATATCGCGGTGGATACCGACGGCTTCAACACCGCGATGGCGCACCAGAAGACCGAGGCCCGCAAGGCCTGGGCCGGCTCGGGCGAGGCGGCGACCGATCTCGTCTGGTACGAGTTGAAGGAAGAGGTCGGCGCGACCGAATTCCTCGGCTATGAAACCGAAACCGCCGAGGCGAAGATCGCCGGCCTCGTTGTCGACGGCAAGCGCGTGGCCAGCGCCGGCCCCGGCACGGCCGTCGCCATCGTCGTGAACCAGACGCCTTTCTATGGCGAATCCGGCGGCCAGATGGGCGACACCGGCGTGATCCGCGGCCCGGGCTATAGCGTCGCGGTCACCGACACGGCGAAGAAGCTCGGCCTGCACATCCACCTCGGCACGGTCGAAGGCGGCACGATCAAGGTCGGCGACGATATTCACCTCAGCGTCGACAATGGCCGGCGCTCGCGCCTGCGCGCCAATCACTCGGCCACCCATCTGCTGCACAAGGCGCTGCGCGACGTGCTCGGCCCCCATGTCACCCAGAAGGGCTCCATGGTCGCGGAGGAGCGCCTGCGCTTCGACATCAGCCACCCCAAGGCCCTGTCGGACGAGGAGATTGACGCGGTCGAGATCGGCGTCAACGCGGCGATCCGCGAAAACGGCGGCGTCACCACCCGCCTGATGACGCCCGACGATGCGATCAAGGCCGGTGCCCTCGCGCTGTTCGGCGAGAAGTACGGCGAGGAAGTCCGCGTCGTTTCCATGGGCGGGGCTGACCTTGACCATGCCTATTCGACCGAGCTTTGCGGCGGCACCCATGTCTTCCGCACCGGCGATATCGCCGTGTTCAAGATCGTCTCGGAATCCGCCGTCTCGGCCGGCGTCCGCCGGATCGAGGCGCTGACCGGCGCCGCGGCCTTGAAATACATGCGCGACGAGGAAATCCTGCTCAAGAAGGCGGCTTCCGCCCTCAAGGCCTCGCCCGCCGAACTGCCGGATCGGGTCGCCAGCCTGCTCGACGAGCGCAAGCGGCTGGAGCGGGAGCTCGCGGAAGCGAAGAAGCAGCTCGCCACCGGCGGCGGCTCGGGCGGCGGCCTGACCGCCATCGACGTCGGCGGCATCAAGGTCATCGCCAAGAAGCTGGACGGCGTGAATCCGAAAGACCTGCGCGGCCTCGTCGACGAGACCAAGAAGCAGCTCGGCTCGGGCATCGTCGCCTTTGTCGGTGTCAATGACGGCAAGGCGGCGCTGGTGGTCGGCGTGACCGAGGATCTGGTGGCGAAGCACAGCGCGGTCGATCTGATCCGCGTCGGTGTCGAGGCGGTGGGCGGCAAGGGCGGCGGTGGCCGGCCCGATCTGGCCCAGGCCGGCGGCCCGGACGGCGACAAGGCGGATGCCGCGCTCGAGGCCATGGTGAAGGCGATCGGGGGCTGAGAATAGTCCTCGACTTGCAACGCGGCTCGGCTATGGTCGGCGCAAGATTCTACCGGTCGTGCCAAAGGGGATCAGGACCATGAAGGTTTCCGAGCTTATTGCCGAGCTGTCGAAGATCGACGGCGACACTGAACTGCGCCTCGCCATGCCGTTCGACGAAGACGAAGTCGACGTCTATGAAATCGGCGCCATCGACGTGATCGAGGACGACCAGGGCGACTCCGCCGTCCTCCTCATCGCCGAACTCGAATACGAAGACGGCGAGTTCGACGAGGAAGCCGACAACGACGACTGATCCTTCCGGGATCGCGTATCGAAGCCCCGCCGGCGACGGCGGGGCTTTTTGTTTGTTGGGCAAGGAGGGAAACGGTGACCTGAATCGCCCGGGCATCCTCCCGACCCACCTCACCCCGACCCTGGCCAAAGGGGTGAGCGGGGAGACTCACGCCGCCCGCTTCAGGGCTGAAAGGACGAGGGGCAGGCGGTCGTTGCCGAAATACATGTCCGCGCCGTCGACGAACATGGTGGGGGAGCCGAAGCCGCCCCGGGCGATCAACTCCTCGGTGTTGTCCCGCAGGCGCGCCTTGTAATCGGGGCTGTTGATCTTGTCGAAGAAGGCCCGGCGCTCCAACCCGACCTCGTCCAGCACGGGGACGATGACCTCGTCCTGCGAGATATCCTCGAGCCGGCCCCAATAGGCCTCGAACAGGGCGCGGGCATAGGGCACGAGGACGCCCGCCTCCTCGGCGACGAAGCAGCCGCGCATCGCCTTGACGCTGTTGACCGGGAAGACCGGCGGTTGGCCGATCTCGATGCCGGCCTCGCGCGCCCAGTCGGCCATGTCCTTCAGGTAATAGCGCATCTTCACCGGGTTCGGCTTTTCCCGCCAGGCATAGACGCTGTCGTTGACGGCATTGAACACGCCGCCGACCAGAATCGGCCGGAACACGAGGTCGGCGCCGCCTTCGGCCGCCACCGCCTCGATGCGGGTGAAGGCGAGATAGGTCCAGGGGCTGGAGATATCGAAGAAGAATTCGAGCCTGGGCATGGTCCCTCCCGTTTGGGTCTGCCTGTCGTTTTTCGCATGGTGCCACCGAACGGCGCCGTGACACACTCCCCGTCGCAACAATAAGGGGAGCGAACATGACCGGCGATCTGATCCTCTACACCAACCCGATGTCGCGCGGCCGCATCGTGCGCTGGATGCTGGAGGAGGCGGGGGCGAGCTACGAGACCCGTGTGCTCGACTATGGCACCACCATGAAGGCGCCGGACTATCTGAAGATCAATCCCATGGGCAAGGTGCCGGCCATCGTCCACAAGGGCGTGGTGGTGACGGAAACCGCGGCGATCTGCGCCTATCTTGCCGATGTCTATGCCGAGGCGGGCCTGGCGCCGGCCATCGGCGACCCCTTGCGCGGCGCTTATTTCCGCTGGCTGTTCTATGCCGCCGGCCCTTATGAAGCCTCCTTCGGCGACCGGGCGATGGGGATCGAGGTGCCGGCCGACAAGCGCGCCATGGTCGGCTATGGCTGTTTCGCCGACGTGATGAACACGGTCGAGGCCGCGGTCTCGCAAGGCCCCTATATCCTGGGCGAGACGTTCAGCGCCGCCGATGTCTATCTCGGCTCGCAGATCGGATTCGGCCTGCAGTTCGGCATGACCGAGGCGCGGCCGGCCTTCACCGCTTATTGGCAGCGTCTGGCCGCCCGCCCGGCCTATGTCCGGGCGACCGCGCTCGACGATGCGCTGATGCCGAAGACGGCCTGAGGCCATGGCGTTCAGCCTGTCGGTTCTCGACCAGTCGCCGATCCGGGTGGGCGGCACCGCCGCGCAGGCGGTGGCGGAGACCATAGCCCTCGCGCGC
Source organism: Zavarzinia aquatilis (assembly GCF_003173035.1). GTDB lineage: Bacteria > Pseudomonadota > Alphaproteobacteria > Zavarziniales > Zavarziniaceae > Zavarzinia > Zavarzinia aquatilis. The sequence continues at coordinate 15,564 of NZ_QGLE01000007.1, read as the reverse complement.
CATGCCGAAGCCCTTGGCTATCACCGCTTCTGGTGCGCCGAGCATCATTCCTCGGCCGCTTTCGCGGGTTCGGTGCCGGAAGTGCTGATCGCTCATCTCGCCGCCGTCACCGGGCAGATCAGGGTCGGCAGTGGCGGGGTGATGCTGTCGCATTACGCGCCGCTCAAGGTCGCCGAGAGTTTCCGGATGCTGGAGACTCTCTACCCCGGCCGGATCGACCTCGGCCTCGGCCGGGCGCCGGGCGGCGATCAGCTGACCACCGCCGCGCTGCGGCCCGGGCCGCAGGGCTATGGCCCCGAGGTCTTTCCCGAACAGCTGATGGACCTCTGTGCCTTCCTGACGGGACGGATGGATGCGCAGCATCCCTTTGCCCGGGTCCATGCCCAGCCGCAGGGGCCGTCGATGCCGGACCTGTGGCTGCTCGGCTCGGGCGGCGATTCGGCAGCCTATGCCGGGGCGATCGGGGCCGGTTTCGGCTATGCCCATTTCATCAACCCGGACAATCTGGAACAGGCGATCGAAACCTATCGCCGCAGCTTCCGGCCCGGCCTGTTCGACAAGCCCCGGGTGATGCTGGCGCTTTTCGCTCTCGCCGCCGATACCGAGGAGGAGGCACGCTTCCTGGTGCGGACACGGGACGTCTGGGTGCTGAACCTGCTGGCCGGGCGCAATGTGCCGTTCCCGGATCCGGCAAGCATCGACCTCGACAATCTGCCGCCCGCCGCCCGCCAGCGGCTGGACCTCGTCGGCGCCCGCGGCATTTCGGGCGATGCCGCCACGGTCAAGGCGCGGATCGCCCGCCTCGCCGCCAGTGTGGGCGCGGAGGAAGTGATGGTGGTAACCATCACCTACGACTTCGCGGCGCGCCTGCGGTCTTACGAATTGCTGGCGCCCGGCGGGGCTTGAGGGGGGAAAATTCCTCAGAAGCGGTCCATCAGCTCGACGAAATTGCAGGGCCGGAAGCGGCTGTCGAGCTGGGTTTTCAGGATGTCGTCCCAGGCATCCCGGCAGGCAGAGGGGGAGCCGGGCACGGCGAACAGCAAGGTGCGGCCGGCAATGCCGCCAACGGCCCGCGACTGGATGGTCGAGGTGCCGATCTTGGCGTAGGACAGCCAGCGGAACAATTCGCCGAAGCCCTCGATTTCCTTCTCGAACACGGCGCGGAAGGCTTCCGGCGTCACATCGCGTCTCGTGATGCCGGTGCCGCCGGTGGAGATCACCACCTCGACTGTCGGGTCGGCGATGAAGGCGCGCAGCCGCGCTTCGATGGCCGGGGCATCGTCGGTGACGAGGTCGCGGGCGGCGAGGATATGGCCGTCGGCGGTCAGCCGTTCGACCAGCGTATCGCCCGAGCGATCTTCGGCCGGCGTCCTTGTATCGGAAATGGTCAGGACGGCGATGCGCACCGGCCTGAAGACGCGCGAGGGGTCAACCGGCATTGCGTTTCGTGCCGATGCGAATGGCATCCCGATCCTGCGGGACATAGATCGGCCAGCCGCCCGAGGCCGCGGCATCGAGGGTTTCCAGGGTCTGGCCGAGGCGGGCCTGATAAATCCAGAAATTGGCCAGGATGCGCTCGATGAACAGGCGGGTTTCGGCGGCCGGAATGCTCTCGATGAAGAGCAGGGGGTCGCCGTTGTATTTCACCTCGTCCAGCCATTTGATCGCGGCGCCGGGCCCGGCGTTGTAGGAGGCGGCGACGAGGAACAGATTGTTGCCGATATCCGCGCTGCCCATCAGCATTTCGATATAGGCCTGACCGAGGCTGAGGTTGATCCCCGGGTCGGTCAGATTCTGCATCTTGCGGCCAAGGTCGAGGCCGCGGCGGTCGGCGACGATGCGGGCGGTCGCCGGCATCAGCTGCATCAGGCCGATGGCGCCCACCGGACTGCGCGCGTGGACATTGAAACCGGATTCCTGCTTGGCGAAGGCGAAGAGCAGGGCGCGGTCGACGCGCAACCCCTCGCTGGGCCGCCAGGCGGGCACCGGATAGCGGCCACTGCCATGACTGGCCGGATCGACGAGGCCGAGGCGGACGGCGAGGGCGTCGATGCCCGAGGTCTCGGTCGGCGACAGGCGGGCGCGCATCTGGCCCAATTCGGCGCTGGCGAGATCGCTCTCGCCGATGGCGGCGAGGGCGGCGGCGCGCTGGACCGAAGGATCGAAGGCGAGGGCATTCAGCGAACGGGCGTCGATCTGGCCAAGATCAGGCGTCGCGGCGATGTCGCGTCCGAGCAGGCGCGTCGCCATCAGGCCATAGAAACTGTTGGGGTAGGCGGCGGCGATGCTGAGGTGATCGAGCACACGCTCCGGCCGGCCGGCGACGAGATCGGCGCGCGCTGCCCAGAAGGCGGCGGCCGAAACAACCCAGACCGAGACATTGTCCGCTTCGGCGAGCGCCGCGAAGTGAATCCCCGCCCGCTCCGGCTCACCCAGACGCCAGGCGGCGAGGCCAGCGGTCCAGTCCGCCATCGGCACTTCGGCGCGCGAGCGATCGGCGACGGCGGAAGCAAGCTCGTAGGCCGAACGGTCGTCGCCCATCCGATAGTAATGAAAGGCGATATCGGCCCGGGCTATTTCCTGTTCCAGCGGGTCGAGGCGACCGCCCACCCTGGGCTCCTCCAGCAGCTGGACGGCCTGATCCGGCCGGTCCGCGCGCAAGGCGGCGGCGATGCGCGGCGCGATGGCGCGCGTGACGCCGGTGCGCGAGGCATCGTCCCGGCCGCGCGGCTCGAGCGGCATCATGTCGAGCGGGGAGGCCATCATGTCGAGAGCGCCGACGGTCCCGCGCGAGGCGGCGAAACCGTCGCCCGCGCCGGATGGCGTCGCGGCCGCGGCCAGCGCCTCGACTTCCTCGTAACCCGGCAACTCGTCGTAGGCGGCGAGCCATTCGGCCAGCTCCCGCTGGCTGGCGCTGTAGCGCGCCGTGTCCAGATAGCGCTCGCGCAGCAGGTGCCCGACCAGCATCAGATCGTCGAGATTGGCGATCTGGCGGTCCGCCTCGGCGTAATCGCCGCGCTGCTGCGCGTCGAAGGCGGCGCGGTACCGGCGAAGATCCTCGCGCGAGAGATTGTGCAGGGGCTTGGTTTCGGCCAACACGCCGTCACCCGCGATGGCCTTGCCGGGCAGGGTTTCCGCCGCCGTGGCCAAGGCGGGAAGCGCAAGACATGACAATGCGGTCGCCGTCGCGATACCGCGCCAGCGCCGCGCCATTCCACGGCCTGTCCGTGCCTTAAACCCCATTCACGTGCCTTGCCCGTGCAAATCCCCGGGCAGAGGGTAAGGCAGCCGGCGACTTCTGCCAAGCCGGATCGATTCGTCAGTCCAGCAGACGGCGGCGCACCGCCAGCAGGTCGTGCCAGGCCTCGCGCTTGGCTTGGGGCTGGCGCAGCAGATAGGCCGGGTGCAGGGTCGGCATCGCGGGAATGCCGCGCCAGTCGTGCCAGCGCCCGCGTGTCCTGGTGATGCCGTCGCCGAGGCCGAGCAGGGCCGAGGTCGGCGTCGCGCCGAGGAGGAGGATCGCCTTGGGTTTCGACAGTTCGATCAGCCGCTCGACGAAGGGCAGGCAGGCGGCGGTCTCGACCGGATCAGGCTTGCGGTTGGCGGGTGGGCGCCAGAACAGGATGTTGGCGATATAGGCATCGCGCGCCCGGTCGCGCCCGATGGCGGCCAGCATCTTGTCCAGCAACTGGCCGGCGCGGCCGACGAAAGGCTTGCCCAGGCGATCCTCGTCCGCCCCCGGCGCTTCGCCGATCAGCATCAGGTCGGCCCCGAAGGTGCCGTCGGCGATCACCGTGTTCAGCGCCCCGGCCTTGAGCGGGCAGCCCTCGAAGGCCCGAATCGCCGCTTCGAGGGCGGCAATATCGTCGCAGGCGGCGGCGAGTTCGCGGGCGCTGGCCGCCGCCGCGGTCTCGGCCGGCGCGGGAGCGCGAGCCGCAGCGGGTGGACGCGACGCAAAACCCTGCGCGCCCGTGGAAACCGGCGCGGACGCAGGGGAAGCGGGACGCTCCGGCGCGGGCGCGGGCGCGCGGGCGAGGGCCTGCCGCGAGGTCTCGAAACGGTCGATCGGGACATCGGACAGGGCCTCGTCGACCCCGACCGACAGATACCATTCGAGGATTGTCCCGATTTCTGTGATTTGATCCATGGATTGACAATAGCACTGACGCTATGTTCCCGCTTCACATCTTGGGGCCGAAAGGCCGGGCCAGACCAGATTCAGGGCATAGCGGGGTTAGGAGGAGGGCTAATGGAACGCGAGGCGATGGAGTTCGATGTGGTCATTGTCGGCGCAGGGCCGGCTGGCCTGTCGGCGGCGATCAAGTTCAAGCAGCTCTGTGCCGAGCAAGGCAAGGACTACACGGTCTGCGTGATCGAGAAGGGCTCCGAGGTCGGCGCCCATATTCTCTCCGGGGCCGTGCTTGATCCGAAGGCGCTGAACGAGCTGCTGCCCGACTGGAAGGAGCGCGGCGCGCCCCTGAACACGCCGGTGATCGAGGACAAGTGGCTGGTGCTGACCGAGAAGAAGTCGGTTTCGCTGCCCGGCTTCATCATGCCCGGCTTCATGCACAACCACGGTAACTATATCGTCAGCCTCGGCAACGTCTGCCGCTGGCTCGCCGCCCAGGCCGAGGAACTCGGCGTCGAGATCTATCCGGGCTTCGCCGCCGCCGAAGTGCTCTATCACGAGGATGGCTCGGTGAAGGGCGTCGCCACCGGCGACATGGGCATCGGCCGCGACGGTCACCACAAGGACACCTATACCCCGGGTGTCGAGCTTCACGCCAAATACACCTTCTTCGCCGAAGGCGTGCGCGGCAGCCTGTCCAAGGAAATCATCGCGCATTATGGCCTGCGCGAGGGCAAGCAGCCGCAGACCTATGGCATCGGCATCAAGGAATTGTGGCAGATCGACCCGGCGAAGCACCGCGAAGGCCTCGTGATGCACGCCCAGGGCTGGCCGCTGGACAAGAAGACCGCGGGCGGCGCCTTCCTTTACCACCTCGAGGACAATCAGGTCGCGGTCGGCTATGTCGTCGCCCTCGACTACTGGAACCCCTATCTCTCGCCGTTCGAGGAATTCCAGCGTTTCAAGACCCACCCGGATATCCGCGGCTTTTTCGAGGGCGGCAAGCGCATCGCCTATGGCGCCCGCGCCATCAACGAGGGCGGTTACCAGTCGATCCCGAAGCTGACCTTCCCGGGCGGCGTGCTGATCGGCTGCTCCGCCGGCTTCGTCAACGTGCCCCGCATCAAGGGCAGCCACAACGCCATGAAGACCGGCATGATGGCCGCCGAAGCCGCCTTCGAGGCGCTGGAAGCCGGTCGTGAGGGTCATGACGAGTTGTCGGATTACGCGAACAAGTTCTCGACCTCGTGGGTTCACGACGAGCTGTTCAAGGTCCGCAACGTCCGCCCGGCCCTGAAGTGGGGCACGGTGAAGGGCACGATCTACGGCGGCTTCGACATGTGGATGAGCCATCTTGGCCTGCCGCTGCCCTGGACCCTCGGCCATCACCCGGACAATACGTCGCTGGTGAAGGCGAAGAACGCGCCCAGGATCGAATACCCGAAGCCCGACGGCAAGATCAGCTTCGATCGCCTGTCCTCGGTGTTCCTGTCGAACACCAACCATGAGGAAGACCAGCCGATCCATCTGACGCTGAAGGACCCGACGGTGCCGATCCGCATCAATCTCGCGGAATACGACGCGCCGGAACAGCGCTACTGCCCGGCCGGCGTCTACGAGATCGTCGGACAGGACAAGGGCGAGCCGCGGCTGCAGATCAACGCGCAGAACTGTGTGCACTGCAAGACCTGCGACATCAAGGATCCGACCCAGAACATCAACTGGGTGGTGCCGGAAGGCGGTGGCGGTCCCAATTATCCGAATATGTAATCTGTAAGTTGTAATCTTTACGGTGTCGCCGCGTCCCTCCAAGGGATACGCGGCGACATCGGTGACTTGGACCTGTTGCAAAGGGGCACTTGCGGTTAAATTGGCCACCATGAAAACAGGTTCCAAGCTCGGGCGACGGACTGTCGGGCGTCGCGGTCTCGCCATTTCCCTCATTGCCGGTCTGCTCGTTTCCGGTTGCGGAATGCCCAGCGCCGCGACGTCGGACGGCGTCCCTGCGTCGGTTGACGCGGTCGAAGTGCACAGTCTGACCGGCGCCTATCTGTCGGCCCGTCTCGCGGCCGGTATGCAGGATTCGGCCGCCGCGGCACTGCTCTACGACGGTGCCCTGCGCCTCGATCCCGGCAATACGCTGCTGCGCCGTCAGGCCATGATGTCGGCCCTGCTCGTCGGCGACTATGTCGACGCCGCCACACATGCCGAGATCATCGCCCGCCTGGAGCCGAGCGACACGGTCGCGCCCCTCGTCGCCGCCATCGGCGACATGCGCGTCGGCCGCTATGTCGAGGCACGAAAGAGGCTGGAAAGCCTGACGTCCAATCCCGCGCTCGACATCATCGGGCCGATCCTGATCGCCTGGTCCATCGCCGGTACGGGCGATACCGACGGCGCCCTGAAGGCGCTGGAGAAGCTGGGCGATGCGCAGGGTGTGCGGCCGTTCAGGCTCTATCACACGGCGCTGCTCGCGTCCTTCGGCAATCAGCCGGCGCTGGCCGCCAAGGCGTTCGAGGCCCTGCGCGCTTCGCCCGCGGGTAACTGGGTGCATACGCTGCTGGCGGAAGGCGCCTTCCTCGAAAGCAACGGCCATCAGGACGCGGCGCGGGCGCTCTATCGCGCGGCGCTGAAGGCCAGCAACAACCTCTCGATCGCGGCCGCGCTTCAGCGGACCGAGGCGGGCGTCGCGCCGACGCCCGTGGTCTCGACCGCGGTCGAGGGCGTCGCCGAGGCCATGTATGGCATCGCCAGTCTGCTGACCCAGGGCGGCGCGAACGAACCCGTTCTCGTCTACCTCCGCCTTGCGACCATGGCGAAGCCCAATTTCCCGGAAGCCCAGGCCCTGCTGGCCGAAACCTTCGAGGAAATCGGCGACAAGGACGCGGCGATGGCGCTGTTCCGCGCCATTCCCGAAGGCTCGGAGCTGCGGCCCATGGCGGAAATCCGCTATGCCATGCTGCTGTCCCAGGCGGGAGGCGCCGATGAGGCGCTGGCGCTTCTCGACAAGCGTATCGCCTCTGGCAACCAGATCATCGAGGCCCTGGTCGCCAAGGGCGACATTCTGCGCGAGCGCGAGGATTTCGCCGCCGCCGCCGATGTCTATGGCGAGGCGATCGAGACGATCGGCGGCCCCGATCCCCGTTACTGGAGCATCTGGTTCTCGCGCGGGATCTGTCTCGAGCGGTCGCGCCAATGGCAGGCGGCGGAGGTCGATCTGATGCAGGCGCTCGAACTGCGCCCGGATCAGCCGAGCGTGCTCAACTATCTCGCCTATTCCTGGGTCGAACAGGGACGCAACCTGAAGCGGGCCGAGACCATGCTCGTCAAGGCCGTGAACGACCGTCCGGATGACGGTTACATCGTCGACAGCCTGGGCTGGGTTTATTTCCGCCAGGGCCGTTTCGCCGAGGCGGTCGAGACGCTGGAAAAAGCGGTGCATCTGAAGCCGGGCGATCCCACGGTGAACGACCATCTGGGCGATGCCTATTGGGCGGTCGGCCGCAAGCTGGAAGCGGAGTTTCAATGGCGCACCGCGCTGGCGCTGAAACCCGACGACGAGCAGAAGCCGCTGATCGAGGGCAAGCTCGAGAAGGGGCTGGCGCCGGAGAAACTCGTCCCCGGTGCAGACTGACGCGCTCGCCGGTCTCGCCCCGGCCAAGGTCAATCTCTATCTGCATGTCACCGGCCGGCGCGCCGACGGTTACCATCTGCTCGATTCGCTGGTCGTCTTCGCCGATATCGGCGACAGGGTCGCGGTCGAGCCGCTGGCGGAAGGCCGCCTTCGTCTCGAAATCGGTGGGCCGTTCGCTGCCGCCCTCGATGGCGACATCGGCGACAACCTCGTACTGCGCGCGGCGCGGGCTCTGCGGGACGCGGCGGGACGCGCCGAGTTGGGCGCCGCCATTCGCCTCGACAAGAATCTGCCGGTGACCGCGGGGTTGGGCGGTGGCTCCGCCGACGCGGCGGCTGCCTTGCGCCTGCTGCGGCGCCTGTGGTCACTCGATCTCGGCAATGCCGTCCTGAAGGATATCGCCCTTGGCCTTGGCGCCGATGTTCCGGTCTGTCTCGACAGCCAGCCCCGGCACATGACGGGCATCGGCGAGGTCGTCACGCCGGTTCGGGGCGAGGCCGTCCTCGCGGACATGGGCATCGTCCTCGTCAATCCGCGGCAGGGCCTGCCGACGCCTGCGGTGTTCCGTGCGCTTGCCGGGCGATTCGGAGCGGCGCAGCCCTTGAGCGAGCTTCCCGCCGATGCAGCCGATGTGGTCGCAGCCCTTGCCGCGCGGCGCAACGATCTGCAGTCGCCCGCCATCGAACTCTGTCCCGTTATTGGGGAAATCATCGAGACCCTCGGCGCGACGGATGGTGTTCTGCTTGCGAGGATGAGCGGCTCCGGTGCAACCTGCTTCGGCCTGTGCGCGGATCGGACGGCCGCGCGATCCGCGGCGCTGCATCTCCGCGGGGCTCGGCCCGACTGGTGGGTAGCCGGCGGGGGACTGTGGCAGGGGCGGGAGGAGCCTTGATGATCGAACGGCGCCTTGCGCCCCGGTGGGGAGCGGTCCTGATCGCCACGTTCCTCGTTCTTTTTGTCGCCGCCTGTTCGTCGCGGCGGTCGGGCGATGCCATGCCGGGCCAGGCGAATGGCGGCGCCAATCTGTCGGATATCGAGCTGACCTGGTATCAGGCCGTCGTCGCCCTGCCGCCTTCTCGCCCGGGGGAGGAGGTGACCCTCGCCCGTATGGCCGATGTCATCGCCAAGCCGCCGAAATGGGAACGGGCGCCGACCACCGTCATCTACCTGCACGGCTGCACCGGGCTCGGCGACCTGTCCACCCTGAAGTTCCTCGCCGCCGCGGGCTATCTCGTCATCGCCCCCGATTCCATGGCGCGGCGCTATCGGCCCTTGCAATGCGACGTCGCCACCGGGCGTGGTGGCTTCAATCTCTTCGTCTACGATTTCCGCCTGACGGAACTGTCCTACGCCATCCACAATATCGCGCGGCTGCCCTGGGCCGATTCCAGCGATCTCTTCGTCCTTGGTGGCAGCGAGGGCGGGGTCGCCGCCGCGCTCTATCGTGGCGACAATCTGCGGGGCCGCATCATCGCGGCCTGGACCTGCCATGGCGCGCCCATCGTCGCCGGCCTGTCATCGCCGCCGATGGAGCCGGTGCTGAGCATCGTCGCCTCGGACGATCCCTGGTACGCCGAAGGTGTCGCGGTCGGCCAGTCGGGCGATTGCGGGGAGTTCATGGCCGGGCGCCCCAACGCCCTCTCCGTCGTGCTCGAACAAGGCGAGGGGCACGCCGTGCTCGCAAGTCCGGCGGGACGTCAGGCGATCCTCGATTTCCTGGCGCTCTGGCGCAAGCGCTGACACTGCCCCCGCATTGGGGGCAGCGCCCGCTTGTGGGGTTTCCGCCCGCGCACTAGCTTCGGAAAAAAATCCGGGGAGAGGCCGTTCATGTCCGATCTCGCTGCCGCCTGGCAGGAGTTCCAAGCGCATCCCGATTTCTGGGGGATCGTTTCCATTCCCGTCGTCGCCGCCTTCGTGACCTGGGGTCACGTCTGGATGGCGATCAAGATGGTCTTCTATCCCATCGACTTCGTCGGTTACCGGCCGCTGTTCCTTGGCTGGCAGGGCATCATTCCGCGCAAGGCCGAGAAGATGGCGGGGATCGTGGTCGACAAGACCCTGACCAAGCTCGGCACGGTCGGCGATTTCCTCAACGAGATGAATCCCGAGCTGATCGCGGCCTATGTCGCCAATGCGATCGAGCGCCGGATCGAAGACATCGTCGACGAGGTGATGGAGGAGCACAACAAGGTCCTGTGGCAGAACCTGCCCCGGCTCATGCGCAACCGGGTCTACGACCATGTGCGCGAGAAACTGCCCGAGGTCATGATCGAGCTGATGATGGAAATCATGGCCGACGTCGACAATCTGGTCGACGTCCGCGAAATGGTGGTCCGTCAGATGGCCGGCGACCGGCGCCTGATGGTGCGCATGTTCCAGGAGGTCGGCGCGAAGGAGTTCAAGTTCATCGTCGACGTCAGCTTCTGGATCGGCCTCGTCTTCGGCTGTCTGCAGATGGTGCTGTTCTGGTTCGTGCCGGCCCATTGGCTGCTGCCGGCCTATGCCGCCGCGCTGGGCTGGATTACCAACTGGCTTGCGCTCGCCATGGTGTTCCGCCCGCTGCATCCGGTGAAACTGGGGCCGTTCCGGCTGCAGGGCGTGTTCCTGAAACGGCAGAACGAGGTCGCCGAGAAATTCGCCGAACTCTCGGCGAACGAATTGCTGACCATCGGCCAGATCACGCGGGAGATCATCACTGGCAAGCACTCCAGCCGTACCCGCGGCATCGTGAAGCGCCGGATCATGCCGATTCTCGAATCCCCGGTCGCGCGGGCGACCATGCAGCTCACCCTCGGCACCGAAAGCTATGCCGCGATGAAGCGCAAGGTCGCCGAGATGTCGACCGACTTCGCCCTCGATCCGATGGAGGACGCGAAATTCAACCGCGAGCGGGCGAAAGTGCTGCAGGTCCGCCTCGCGGAAAAAATCCGCGCCCTGCCGACCGAGGAGTTCCAGGACATGCTGCGGCCCGCCTTCCAGGAGGATGAGTGGATCCTCCTGGTGCTGGGCGCGGTCACCGGCCTCGCGGCCGGCTCCCTGCAACTGCTGCTAGGCTTTAAATGACGGACGAAGGTCGCCCCAGGGGGCGGCCTTCTCGATCTGGGCGGCGAGGCGGATGAGCAGGGCCTCATCGCCCAGGCGGGCCGCGAATTGAACCGCGCGCGGCAGGCCGGTGGCATCCAGTCCGGCCGGTATCGCCATGGCCGGCTGGCCGGTCATGTTCTGCAACCCGGTGAAACTGGTGTAGCGCCTGATCGCCGCCACATAGGCGCCGACGTCGGCCGGGCTGAGGGAGAGCACGCCGATCTCGGGCGGACTGTCGGGCAGCAGCGGCGTCAGCAGCAGGTCGAAGCGACCGTCGTCGAGGAAGGCGGCCATCTGGCGCCCGACGAGATGAATGGCGGCAATGCAGTCGAGATAGGCCGTCGCGGACAATCCGCGCCCGCCTTCGGCCAGGAAGCCGGTGACCGGCTCGACGGGCACGTCGTCGCGTCCGGTCGCCTGGCGGCGGAGGTCCACCGCCCGCGCGACATTGGCGGCGATGATGGATTGCTGGGCCGAGGCAAGGGTCGAGCCGTCGATCGGCAGGGCCGCCACTTCGATCACCTCGTGGCCGAGATCCGCCAGCACCCGGCGCATGAGGTCGATGGCCTCGAGCGCCGGTGGGGCGAGGGTGGTCGGGTTCACGCCGCCAAGGCACAGGGCAATGCGCAGCCGGCCCACGGGCGCGCCGATTTCGTAGAGCAGCGGTCGGGCCGGCGCGGGGGCTGCGTAGGGATCGCCCGGCGCGAGCTGGCTGGTGACGTCGAGCAGGGCTGCCGAGTCGCGCACGCTGCGGCTGACGGCGTGGACGGTCGACATGCTGCCCCAGCCTTCGCCCGCGTCGGGCGCCATGGTGACGCGGCCCCGGCTGGGTTTCAGGCCGAACAGGCCGCAGCAGGCGGCCGGGATGCGGATCGAGCCGCCGCCGTCCGAGGCATGGGCGAGGGGGATGATGCCCGCCGCGACCGCAGCCGATGCACCGCCCGACGAGCCGCCGGAGGTGCGTGAAAGGTCGAAGGGATTGCGGGTAATGCCATGAGGCACGCTCTCGGTGGTCGAGGTCAGGCCGAATTCCGGCGACGTGGTGCGGCCGAACAGCACGAAGCCCGCCCGGCGATAGCGCTCGATCAGGGTGCTGTCGTGATCGCAGACATAGCCTTCGTAAAGCCGGCTGCCGTTGGTCAGCGGCCAGCCCATGACATGGGCGTTCATGTCCTTGATCAACATCGGCACGCCGGTGAAGGGGCCGCGCGGCAGGCCCCGGTCGATCTGGCGCCGGGCATCCGCCTCGTTGAGGGCGATCACCGCGTTGATGGCCGGGTTGTGCCGCGCGACCTGGGCCAGCGCGATATCCAGCAGTCTGTCGGGCGTGGTTTCTCCTCGTGCCACCAGCTCGGCCAGGCCGAGCGCATCCTTTGCCTCGTAATCTTCGATACCGATCATTTCAGCCCCCTGCCGGACTCGCTCTTGTCGTTGTTTGGTTCCGGAAGCAAAACCTAAGCCCATGCTTTATCGCGGGGCAACGCTTGTCCTACAGTTGCGCATTCGCAACGCTTGACCGTGGGGAACGAAGGGGGCGGATCGGCGTTTGGGTCTGTGCCCCGGCTATGCTAGGAAATGGCCCATGACGATGCTGCTGCTGTTGCGACGACGACGCCCGTGCCTGCCCGGGGCCTTGCCCGGTCTTGCAGGCCAGCGCCCGCGCGCCCGCGGTCAGGACCTGACCCTGACGCCGCGCCGGCGATAGGTGACCGCGCCGGTTTCCCGGTACGGAGAGTGACAAATGTTCGGGGCATGACATCGCCCCAGTCATGGCAGCGCAGTACAATGACCACCCTGATGCTGGAACGGCCGGAAGACGGCCCCGCGATCGAAGCCCTGATCGACACCGCCTTCGGGCCCGAGCGGTTCTCGAAGACCGTCTACAAGTTCCGCGACGGCGTGCCGCCGGTGCCCGAGCTGTGTTTCGTCGCCTATGACCACAGCGAACTGGTCGGCTCCCTGCGCTTCTGGCCGATCCTGATCAACGGGCATACCGAAGCGATCCTGCTCGGCCCGCTCGCGGTCGATCCGCGGCGGCGGGGGGAGGGGATCGGCGCCGCCCTGATGTGGCACGGTCTCGCCGATGCCCAGCGCAAGGGCCACAGGATCGTCATCCTGGTCGGCGACTTCGACTATTACGTCAAGTTCGGTTTCCGGCGCGAGCCTTGCGAGCGGCTGGAGTTGCCAGGCTGGGTCGACCGCAAACGCTTTCTCGCCCGGGCGCTGGTGCCCGGCGCGGTCGACAATCTCTCGGGCATGATCGGCAAGTGGCTGCCCCCCGCCGAGCGTTCGCGCGACGTCGCCTGACCTTTGCGGTCGCGCGACGTCGCTTGAGGCCGTCTCAAAGCACGGTTTGACGCAAACGGCTTTGTCGCTCCCCACGGTCCCGTGGATCGTGGCGGACGTGGCTTGGCTTGTGCCCGAATCGGGCTAGAGTTTGCTTCCTGCCCAGCGCCGTGAGGGGAACCTGATGTCCAATCATCTGAAATTCTATATTGACGGGGCCTTTGTCGATCCGCTGGTGCCGGCGACGCTCGACGTGATCAATCCGGCGACGGAGGAGGCCTATACGAAGATTTCGGTCGGCACCGCCGCCGATGTCGACCGGGCCGTTTCCGTCGCGCGCGCGGCCTTTCCCGCCTTCGCGAAGACGCCGAAGGCGGAACGCCTGGCGATGCTGAAGCGCATCCTCGAGATCTACAACGAGCGTTACGAGGATATCGCCCGCGCGGTCTCCGAGGAGATGGGCGCGCCGCTGTCCTTCGCCCGCGCGGCGCAGGCCTGGGCCGGTCAGGTCCATATGGAAGCCACCATCAAGGCGATGGAGGAATTCACCTTCGAATATCCCCGGGGTTCCACCCGCATCGTGATGGAGCCGATCGGCGTCGTCGGCCTGATCACGCCGTGGAACTGGCCGCTGAACCAGATCGTGTGCAAGGTTGCGCCGGCCATCGCCACGGGCTGCACCATGGTGCTGAAGCCGTCGGAGATCGCGCCGATCTCGGGCATCGTCTTCGCCGAGATCATGCACGCGGCGGGCATCCCCAAGGGCGTGTTCAACCTCGTCAACGGCACCGGGCCGGATGTCGGCCAGGTCATGGCCTCGCACCCGGGGATCGACATGGTCTCCTTCACCGGCTCGACAAGGGCGGGCATCATCGTCGCCAAGTCGGCGGCGGACACGGTGAAGCGCGTGGCGCAGGAGCTGGGCGGCAAGTCGGCCAACATCATCCTGCCGGACGCCGACCTCGAGGCGGCGGTGACGGCGGGCGTGGGTGGCTGTTTCGGCAATTCGGGCCAGTCGTGCGACGCGCCGACCCGCATGTTCGTGCCGGCCGAGCGCCACGCCGAGGCGCTGGAGATCGCCAGGGCGGCGGCGGAGACCCACAAGGTCGGCGATCCGCTGGCGGAAGACACGGTGCTGGGGCCCCTGGTCTCGCAGCTGCAGTTCGACAAGGTGCAGCGCCTGATCAAATCCGGCATCGACGAGGGCGCGACCCTGGTCACCGGCGGCCTCGGCCGGCCGGACGGTCTCAACCGCGGCTACTATGTGAAGCCGACGGTGTTCGGCAATGTGCAGCACGAGATGACCATCTCGCGCGAGGAAATCTTCGGCCCGGTGCTGTCGATCCTGCCCTATGCCAGCGAGGCCGAGGCGATCGAGAAGGCGAATGACACGGTCTACGGTCTTGCCGCCTATATCGCCTCGACCGATCTCGACCACGCCCGCGCCGTCGCGCGCGAACTGCGGGCGGGCACGGTGAACATCAACTACCCCGACTGGGACACCCACGCGCCCTTCGGCGGTTACAAGCAGTCGGGCAATGGCCGCGAATACGCCGACTGGGGCATCCACGACTTCCTCGAGATCAAGGGCATCGTCGGCTACGGCGACTGAGCCGGACCCGGGCCGAACAGAAAACCCCGCCGGGCGACCGGCGGGGTTTTTTGATTGTCCGAGCCCTGCGAGCAAGGTGAGGCGTGAATCGCCATATGTCAGGCATAGGCTAAGCGGACATGCCATCCTGAAGGCTCGAAATGCCGCGCACCGTGTCCATTTTCCGCAACAACCGTAATCAGGCGATCCGCCTGCCCAAGGAATTCGAGGTCCACGGCGTGAGCGAGCTGACCATCGAGCGTCAGGGCGATGCGATCCTGCTGCGCCCGGTCCGGCCCGACGGGCTGTCCCTGAAGGACGAGCCGCGCGGCGATGCCGGTTTTCTGGTCCAGCGGCCCGACCTTATCGACGAGGGACGGTTTTCCCTCGATGAAAGTGATGAGGGCGAGAGCTGAGGAGGCGCAGGACGAAAATGCCCGACGTCTACATGCTCGATACCAATATCTGTTCGTGCTTCATGCGCGAGCGTCCGGCCTCCGTGATCGAGCGGTTGCAACGGGCCGCGGACCGGCAGCACCGCATCGTCATATCGGTCATCACCTATTACGAGATGCTGCTGGGCACTGTGGGGCGCCATGCCTCGCCCCGCCACGCGAAGCTGGTGGAGGCTTTCGTCTCGCGCCTCTCCGCCATCCTGCCGTGGGATTCTGTGGCGGCAGAAAAATCCGCGGCCATCAGGCGCGATCTGGCGATGAATGTAGCGCGCCGTGCAAATTGAGCACACGCGCCGAGCAAATTGAGCACGGTGGATGGACCTCAATCCGGCGCTCTCCAGCCGATGAAGCCCGCCCCATGACCCTGTCCGTCTGTAGGGTGTCG
>NZ_QGLE01000006.1 GCF_003173035.1 Zavarzinia aquatilis | reverse complement strand
GCTATAATCGACCATTCCTTGTCCGACAGATCGAAGCGGGCCATGAGCGAACTCCCTTGTATCAGGAAGTTTGAATCACGGCTCCGCTTCTTTGGGAATCCCGTTTATGGGTACAGAACCTAGACGCCGAGCCGGCGCCTCGCCTCCAACAGGCAGGCCTCGCGAAGGGGCGGCGGGTCCTGCGCCAGCCACCAGTCCAGCAGCACCTTCATCAGGGCGCTGACCGCGGGGCCGGGCGCCAGCCCGAGCGCGAGCAGATCGCCGCCCTTCAGGGGGAAGTCCGGCACGTCGAGGGCAGCGATCCGCGCCGCCAGCACAGGGTCGCCCGCCAGCAGGGCCCGGTCCTCCGCCGCCTGCCGGCCGTGCAGGGCGATCAGCCGGCGAAGACCCGCCGCATCGTCCGGCAGGGCCTCCGCCACCAGCGCCGCCGACAGCCGCGCTTTCTGCGCGTTGGACAGGCGCAACCGGCCGGCGACCTCGGCCCCGACCAGTGGCAAGCCGGGCAGCAGCGCGGCAAGGCGGAGCAAGGGGTCGCCCGACAGGGGCAGCAACCGGGCCAGCCGGGCGCCATCCGCCGCCTCGGGCAGCAGCACCGCGAGCACGCCGCAGTCCGCCATCAGGCCGACAGCCTCCGCCGCCCGGGGCAGGGCCAGGGTCTTCAGCAGCTCCGCCGCCACCCGTTCGGCCGACAGGCGGGTCAGTTCGGCCCGCGCCGCGGCGATGGCACCGAGCGCGGCGGCATCGGCCGGACATTGCGCGAAACGGGCATGGAAGCGGAAGAAGCGCAGTGCCCGCAGATAATCCTCGGCGAGGCGCGCCTTCGCGTCGCCAATGAAGCGCACCCGCCCGGCGGCCAGATCGGCGAGTCCGCCGACGGGATCGAACAGCGCGCCGTCCGGATCGGCATAAAGCGCGTTGATGGTGAAATCGCGCCGCGCCGCGTCCTCGCGCCAGTCACCGGTATAGGCGACGGTCGCGTGGCGGCCGTCGGTCTCGACATCGCGGCGCAGGGTCGTCACCTCGACCGGGACATGGTCCGCGATCACCGTGACCGTCCCGTGGTCGATGCCGGTCGGCACCGCCTTGAGGCCGGCGGCCCGTGCCCGGGCCATGACCGCCTTCGGCTCGAGCGGGGTGGCGATGTCGATATCCGCCGGCACCTCGCCCAGCAGCGCGTCGCGCACGCAGCCGCCGACGAAACGACAGCACGCGCCCCCGGCCGAGAGCGCGGCGACGACCGCGGCGACCGGAGCCGACTGGCGCCAGCCGCCGGGGGGCAGCCGCGCGGGCAGCGCCCTCGTCACGGGGGGCCGGCCTCGATCCGGCCGGGAACCAGCTTTCCGTCCTGCATATGGGCTGGAATATACCGGCCGCCCGCCGGCTCCCCGCCGAGGAAGGCAAGGCCAAGGGTGACCATGATGGCGAGCATCAGCGCGATGGCGACCAGCGGCACCCAGGGCAGCGGCCGTTTCTCGGGCGGCAGGCGCTCGCGCCAGCGCTCGAACCGCAGCCACATGAGGTAGGAGACGAAGGGCAGGGCGAAGGCCGCCAGATAAAGCAGGATGATGCGGCCCATGTCAGACCTTCCCCAGGCGGGTTGCCAGATTGACCAGCATCCCCGCGGTCGCGCCCCAGATGTAATGTTCGCCATAGGGCATGGCATAGAAATAGCGTTGCACGCCGTTGTATTCCCGGCTCTGCCGCTGGCGGTTGGCCGGATCCATCAGGAAGTCCAGCGGCACCTCGAAGATCTGCGCCACCTCGCCCGGATCGGGCCTCAGGCTGAAGCCGGGGGTGAGGAAGCCCACCACCGGCGTGACATGAAACCCGGTCGAGGTCTCATAGGCATCGAGAAACCCGGCGACCGAGACGTAATCCGGGCCGAGGCCAATTTCCTCGGTGGCCTCGCGCAGGGCGGCGGCGACCGGGTCGCGGTCGCCCGGCTCGATCCGGCCGCCGGGAAAGCTGATCTGGCCGGCATGGTTCTTCAGGTGATCGGTCCGCCGGGTCAGCAGGACGGTCAGGCCGGAAGGGTGCTCGACCAGCGGCACCAGGACGGCGGCCGGGCGCAGGATGCGGCCCGCCGGCACGATTGTGCGCATATCAGGATTGAGGTCGAAATCGCCGATCCGCGGCACCGACACCGGGCCGTAGTCGGCGGGATCGAGCTGATGGCGCAGGCGCGCCGCGATATCGACCGGGGTCATGCCGCGTCCCCCGCCGCCGTGCCGTCCAGCCGGCCCAGCGACCAGAAGCGCCCCGCCGACCAGACGCCGAGTTCGCCCACCGCCCCCTCGACCGCGGCATTGACCAGTTCGTAGAACACCGCCCGGTTGATCAGCGCGTCCAGCCGGTCGCGCACCCGGACATAAGGGGAAGGCTCGCCGGTGACAGGGTCGATCTCGACCCGCAGGGGGTGATCGGCGTCGAGGGTGAATTCATCCTCGACATTGGTGCGGAAACGAATCACCTGCGCCTCGCCCTCCCCCTCGATCTCGGCCGCGACGACGAGGAAGGGGGCGTCGACCACCCGGATTCGCACCTTCTCGACCGGGGTCACCAGGTAATAATCATCATCCGCGTCGCGCAGCAGGATGGTCGAGAACAGCCGCACGAGGGGCGCCCGGCCGATGGGCGATTTCATGTAGTGCCAGCTGCCGTCGCGCCGGATTTCGATGTCCATGTCGCCGCAAAACGGCGGATTCCACAGGTGAATGGGCGGCAGGCCGCGCTTGCCGCCCCCGGCCTCGCCGACGGCGGCCCGCGCCGCCGCGGCCAGCCCCTGGGCGTCCGGTAGTCTTCCCCTGTCGTCGCTCGCTGCCATGAGCCCCTGTTCCTGACACAATCATGCGGCCATCTGGTGGCGCTGCCCGTTTTCGGGTTAGCCTCGTTCCGGTCCTTCCTCAATATAGTGGGCACAATGGCGAACGTCAGCGATGGCCGCGAGGCTCTGGTTCAGGAAATCGACCGCCTGGGGGCGCGACTCGGCAGCCTGAGGAGCGCCATCGGCGAAATGGTCTTCGGTCAGGAGATCGTGATCGAACAGGCGCTGGTCACCCTGCTGGCGGGCGGCCACGGCCTGCTGGTCGGCGTGCCCGGCCTCGCCAAGACCCGCCTCGTCGAGACGCTGGGCACCGTGCTTGGCCTCGAAGAGCGGCGGGTGCAGTTCACCCCCGACCTGATGCCGGCCGACATCCTCGGCTCCGAAGTCCTGGAAGAGGGCGAGGACGGCCGCCGCGGCTTTCGCTTCGTGCGCGGCCCCGTGTTCTGCCAGCTGCTGATGGCGGACGAAATCAATCGCGCCAGCCCGCGCACCCAGTCCGCCCTTCTCCAGGCGATGCAGGAGGGCGAGGTTTCGATCGCCGGCCAGCGCCATCCGCTGCCCCGGCCGTTCCACGTCCTCGCCACCCAGAACCCGCTGGAGCAGGAGGGGACCTATCCCCTGCCGGAAGCCCAGCTCGACCGTTTCCTTCTCGAAATCAACGTCGACTATCCCGATCGCGCCGCTGAGCGGCAGATGCTGATCGCGACCACCGGGGCCGGCGGCGCCACCGCCCGCCGCGTGCTCGAGCCGGGGGAACTCGCGCAGGCGCAGGGTCTCGTGCGGCGGCTGCCGGTCGGCGAATCGGTGGTCGACGGCATTCTCGACCTCGTCCGCTCGGCCCGGCCGGGCGGCGAGGGGCGGGCCGACCTGACCCGGCTGATCGCCTGGGGCCCGGGCCCCCGCGCGGCGCAGGCGCTGATGCTGGCCTGCCGGGCGCGGGCGCTGATCGACGGCCGCTTCGCCCCCTCGAAAGACGATGTCGTCGCCCTGGCGGCGCCCATCCTGCGCCACCGCATGGCCCTGACCTTCGCGGCGCGCGCCGAGGGCGTCACCGTCGGCCATGTCATCGAGCGGCTGGTCGAGCCGCTGCGCTAGGGAGCATTCCGCAAGGTGCCCGTTTCCGCGCTTTCCGGCGAAGCCCTCGGGGCCAGCCTGCCGCCGCTCCTCGTCGAGGCGCAGCGGGTGGCGGCGACCGTCGAACAGGGTGTGCATGGCCGCCGCCGGGTCGGCATGGGCGACAGTTTCTGGCAGTTCCGCCCCTACCGCGCCGGCGACGAAATCCGCGACATCGACTGGCGCCAGTCGGCGCGCGGCGACCGCACCTTCGTCCGCGAGCGGGAATGGGAGGCGGCGCAGACCGTCTTCCTGTGGATCGACCGCTCGCCCTCGATGGATTTTTCCAGCGCCAAGGGCCTGCCGACCAAGGCCGACCGCGCCGCCCTGCTTGGCCTTGCCCTCGCCTCGCTGCTGCTGCGCGGCGGCGAGCGGGTCGGCCTGATCGGCCGGGGCAGCGCGGGCCATGCCGGGCGGCCCTGGCTGCTGAACCTCGCCGAAATCCTGTCCCGGCCCGAGCCGTCACCCGCCAGCCTGCCCCCTCTCGCCGATCTGCCGCGCGATTGCCGGGTGGTGATCATTGGCGACCTGCTGCGCCCCGAGGCCGAGGTCGAGGCCCTGATCGAGGGATTCGCCGCGCGCGGCGCCCGGGGCCATCTGGTACAGATCCTCGATCCGGCCGAAGCGGAATTCCCTTTCGCCGGGCGCAATCGCTTCATCGGCACCGAGGGCGAGGGCCAATTGCTGGTCGGCCGGGCCGAAACGTTGGCGGAGGCCTATCGCCGCCGCCTCGCCGCCCATTACGACGCCATCGAAAATACAGCGCGGCGCATCGGCTGGGGCGTGATGCGCCATCGGGTCGACCAGCCGCCGGCGGCGACCCTGCTCGCCCTCTTCCTCGCCCTCGCCGATCTCGGGCGGCGCTGACATGGCTGGTCTCGGCGCCCTCGGCTTTTCCGCCCCCTGGCTGCTGCTCGGTCTCGCCGCGCTGCCGGTCATCTGGTGGCTGGTGCGCCTCACCCCGCCCGCGCCGCGCCAGACCCGTTTTCCCGCCCTCGCCCTGCTGCTCGATCTGCCCCAGCGTCAGGAAACGCCGGAGCGGACGCCCTGGTGGCTGATCCTGCTGCGCCTCCTGCTCGCCGGGCTCGTCATCATCGGCCTCGCCGGGCCGGTGCTCGACCCATCGCGCGCCGCGGGTGGCAGCGGCCCCCTGCTGATCGTGATCGACGACGGCTGGGCCGCCGCCTCCCACTGGCGGGAGCGGATCGCCGCGCTGGAGCCGCGCATCCTGGCCGCCGAAAGCGCCGGGCGCCCGGTCCGCCTGCTGACCACCGCACCCGATGCCGCCGGCCCCCGCCCGGCCCCGGCCCTGACCTCTTACGCCGAGCTGAAGGGTGCCGTCGCCGCCCTGTCGCCCAAGCCCTGGCCGGTCGACCGCGCGGCGGCAGCGAGGACGCTGGAGACCCTGCCC
The DNA here is from genome assembly GCF_003173035.1 of Zavarzinia aquatilis. GTDB lineage: Bacteria > Pseudomonadota > Alphaproteobacteria > Zavarziniales > Zavarziniaceae > Zavarzinia > Zavarzinia aquatilis. Next base: position 266,975 of record NZ_QGLE01000006.1, on the reverse strand, counting down.
GACGATGCCGTCGGCGAAAGCCTGTGGCTGGACGACGGCCTCGAGGACGGCCACGCCGAGACGCTGGCCGGGGCGCTTCGCCGTTTCGGCCCGGTCACCCGCCTGTCCCTCGGCCCCGGCCACGCCGCCTTCGCCCTCGATGCGCCGCGCCTCGTGGCGGAGGGACTGGCGGTCGACGTCGCCCGGGCGGAGGCCGACGGCCCGCGCCGCCTGACCCTGGTCGCGCGGAGCGACAGCGGTCAGGTGCTCGGCCGCGAGGTGACCGAGATCGGACCGGACGAAGCCGGCCACAGCGTGACCATCGACCTGCCGCCCGAGCTGCGCAACAAGGCCGTCCGCATCGACATCCCCGAGGAAGCCTCGGCCGCCGCCACCCGCCTGATGGACGGGCGCTGGCGCCGCCGCATCGTCGGTCTCGCCTTCGAGGGCGGGGACGAGGCCCTGCGCCCCCTGGTCTCGGAAGCCTATTTCCTCGAACGCGCGCTCTCGCCCTTCGCCGACGTGCGCCGGGCACCGCTGGCCCGCCTGCTCGAGGCGCCGCCCTCGGTGATCGTGCTGCCGGACATCGGTCATGTCCCGGCCGCCCAGCGCCCGGCGCTCGAAGCCTTTATCGACAAGGGCGGCGTGGTGCTGCGTTTCGCCGGGGCGCGTTTCGCCGCCTCGGCCGACGATCTGCTGCCGGTCGCGATCCGCTCCGGCGACCGGGCGCTGGGCGGCGCCCTGTCGTGGACCGAGCCTGCCAGCATCGCCCCCTTCGCCGCCGACAGTCCCTTTGCCGGCCTCGTGCCCAGCCCGGAGGTCAAGGTCTTCCGTCAGGTCCTGGCCGAGCCGTCGCTGGAGCTGGATGCCCGCACCTGGGCCCGGCTGACCGACGGCACGCCCCTGATCACCGGGGCGCGGCGGGGCGCCGGCCTCCTTGTCCTCGTCCATACCTCGGCCAATTCCGACTGGTCGAGCCTCGCCCTCTCTGGTCTCTTCGTCGACCTGCTGCGCCGGATCACCAGCCTCGCCGAGGGTGAGGGCGGCGCCATCGAGGGCAACCGCGCCCTGCCGCCCCTCGCCAGTCTCGACGGCTTTGGCCAACTGGGCGCCGTGGCGCAGGGGGCCGGCCCTGTCGCCGCCAACCGGATCGCCGAAACCCCGGCGGGACCGCAGAGCCCGCCCGGCTTCTACGGCGACCCCGCCGCCCGTCAGGCCCTGAACCTGTCGCCCGATCTCGACAGTCTCGCGCCGCTGCCCGACATGGCCGGCGTCACCGTTGCCCTGCCCGAGGTCGCGGCGGCCGTCGCTCTCGGCCCCTGGCTGATCCTCGCCGCTCTCGCCCTGCTCGCCTTCGACATTCTCGTCGCGCTGCGCCTGACGGGACGGCTGGTGCCCACCGCCCTCGGCGCCCTCGCCCTCGTGCTCGCCCAGCCGGTCGAACGGGCCCGGGCGATGGAGGCGGCGGAGGCGGCGGCGGACATCCACCTCGCCTATGTCGTCACCGGTGATGCCGCGACCGACGAGATGAGCGAGGCGGGCCTGCGCGGCCTGTCCGCCGCGCTGAAGGAACGGACCTCGGTCGAACCGGGGGCGCCGGTCGGCCTCGACCTCGGCACGGACGAACTCGCGCTCTATCCCCTGCTCTACTGGCCGATGGTGGCGGGCTTCGATCCGGGGCCGGAGGCGATCGCGCGGCTCGACGGTTTCATCAAGGCGGGCGGCGTCGTGCTGTTCGATACCCGCGACATCGCGCAAGGCACGGGCACCCTGCCCGGCGGCGCCGGCTCGGCCGGGGACGAGACCCTGCGCCTCGTCCTGTCGCGCCTGGACGTTCCGCCGCTGGTGCCCGTGCCGGCCGACCATGTGCTGACCAAATCCTTCTACCTGCTGCAGAATTTCCCCGGCCGCTACGAAGGCGGGCAGGTCTGGGTCGAGGCCAATGCCTCCCCCGCCAATGACGGGGTCTCGGGCTATGTCATCGGGCCGAACGACTGGGCCGCCGCCTGGGCCGCCGACGAGCAGGGCCGCCCCCTCGCCGCGCTGGAGCCGGGCGGCAGCCGCCAGCGCGAGATGGCGCTGCGCTTCGGCATCAACCTCGTGCTCTATGCCCTGACCGGCAATTACAAGGCCGATCAGGTCCATGTCCCCGCGCTTCTGGAAAGGCTGGGGCAATGAGCATCGGCATCGACGCTTCCCCCCTCGTGCCCCTGTGGCTGATCGCGGCCGCGGCCCTGCTGCTTGCCGTGCCGACGGGGCTGGCGCTGTGGCGGCGCGGGCGGGGCGCCTTCCTGCGCCTGTTGCTCGGCCTTGCCCTGCTCGCCGTGCTGGTCAACCCGATCGCCAGCGAGGAGAAGCGCCGCCCCCTCGACGATATCCTGCTGCTCGCCGTCGACCGCTCGCCCAGCCAGCAGATCGGCACCCGCCCGGCCGAGACCGAGGCCGCCCTGACCGCCCTGCGCCAGAAACTCGCCCGCCTGCAGGGCATCGAGCTGCGGGAGGTGAGCGTGGGCGCCGATCCCGTCGGCACCTTGCTGATGGGGGCGGTCGGCCAGGCGCTGGCCGATATTCCGCGCGACCGGCTGGCCGGGGTGATCGCCCTGTCCGACGGCCGCGCCACCGACGCCGAAAGCCCGCCGCCCGGCCTCGCCGCGCCCTTCCACCTGCTCGCGACCGGAAAGCCGGGGGAGCGCGACCGCAGGGTCACCATCCTGGAAGCGCCGTCCTATGCCGTCATCGACAAGGAAGTCTCCATTCGCCTGCGCGTCGACGATGCCGAAGCCGGCGAGCGCATCGCCGGCATTCCGGCCCGCGTCACCATCGCCGCCGACGGCCGCCCGCCGGTGACGCGCGAGGTGCCGGTGGGCACGCCGGTGACGATCGGGGTGACGCCGAAGAAGCGCGGCCCCAACATCTTCGAGATTGCCGTCGCCCCCGGCCCGGCCGAGCTGACGCCGGCCAACAACACCGCCATCGTCTCGATCAACGGCATCCGCGACCGCTTGCGCGTCCTGCTCGTCTCGGGCGAGCCGCATATGGGCGAGCGGGCCTGGCGCAACATCCTGAAGTCCGACCCGTCCGTCGACCTCGTCCATTTCACCATCCTGCGTCCGCCCCAGAAGCAGGATGCGACCCCGGTGAACGAACTCTCGCTGATCGCCTTCCCGACCCGCGAATTGTTCGAGGAGAAAATCTCGGATTTCGACCTCGTCATCTTCGACCGCTATCGCCAGCGCGGCATCCTGCCGTCCAACTATCTCGGCAATGTCGTCGATTATGTCCGCAACGGCGGCGCCCTGATGATCGCGGCGAGCCCCGACGCGGACGAACCCCTGAGCCTCTTCGCCGGCATCCTGTCCGACGTGCTGCCGGCCCGGCCGCGCGGCCCGGATATCGACGCCGCGTTCCGTCCCGCCCTGACCGCCGCCGGCCGCCGCCATCCGGTAACCGCCGATCTGCCCGGCGCGGGGCCGCCGGGCGGGGAGCCGGCCTGGGGCCGCTGGCTGCGCATGTCGGACCTCGAGGCGAGATCGGGCACCACGGTCATGACCGGGGCCGGCGACCGCCCCCTGCTGATCCTCGACCGGGTGGGCCGGGGCCGGGTCGCCCTGCTCGCCTCGGACGAGGCCTGGCTGTGGCAGCGCGGTTTCGAGGGCGGCGGGCCGCAGGCCGAATTGCTGCGCCGGATCGCCCATTGGTCGATGCAGGAACCCGACCTCGAGGAAGAAGACCTGCGGGCCCATGTCGCGGGCGACACCATCACGATCGAGCGGCGCAGCCTGACGCCGCAACCGCCCCCGGTCGATGTCGAGGCCCCGTCGGGCCGCAGCCGCAACATCCGCCTGACCGATCACGACGACGGCATCGCGACCGCCAGCGTCGCCGCCGACGAGGCCGGCCTGTGGCACATCTCGGACGGCACGCGGGTGGTCAGCGTCGCGGTCGGCGATACCGGCGGGCGCGAGATGGCGGATGTCCGCGCCACCATCGACACCCTCGCCCCCCTCGCCCGGGCGAGTGGCGGCAGCACCCGTTTCCTGTCGGAAGACGGCGTGCCCGAGCTGCGCCGGGTCGATCCCGACCGCCCCGCCGCTGGCGGTGGCTGGATCGGCCTGCGCCGCAACGGCGCCTATGAGGTGACGGCGGTGACGCAAGTCTCCCTCTTGCCGGCCGCCCTCGCGCTGCTGCTCGCCCTCGGGTTGCTGCTCGGCGCCTGGTGGCGCGAGGGGCGCTGACGGCCCCCGCATTCCAACTGGCCCGCCATTTCGGAAAGTGCTTCACTCCCCCGCCGACAAAAATGACACCGGAGGGGAAGGCATGGCGATCGACCGCGAGACGCGCGCCCAATTCATCGAAACCCTGGGCCGCTTCGTGCGCGAGCGCCTGCGCCCCAATGAAGCCCGGGTTTCCGACGATGACGCCGTGCCGGCCGACATTCTGGCCGAGATGCGCGACCTCGGCCTCTACGGTCTCTCGATTCCCGAGGAATACGGCGGCCTCGGCCTCGCCATGGCCGACGAGATCGAGGTCATGTTCACCTTCTGCCAGACCTCGCCCGCCTTCCGCTCCGCCTTCGGCACCAATGTCGGCATCGGCGCGCAAGGGTTGATCATCGACGGCACGGCGGCGCAGAAGGCGAAATATCTGCCGAAACTGGCCAGCGGCGAACTCACCTCGTCCTTCTGCCTGACCGAGCCCGACGCCGGCTCCGACGCCGCCTCGCTGAAGACCAGCGCCAGGCGCGACGGCGACAGTTACATCCTGAACGGCACCAAGCGTTACATCACCAATGCGCCCAGCGCCGGCCTGTTCACGGTGATGGCGCGCACCGATGCCGCGATCAAGGGCGCGGGCGGCATTTCCGCCTTCGTCGTCGAGGCGGGCACGCCCGGCATCCGCATCGGCAAGCCCGAGAAGAAGATGGGCCAGCAGGGCGCCAAGATCGCCGACGTGATCTTCGAGGATGCCCGCGTGCCGGCGGAAAACCTGATCGGCGGCGTCGAGGGCAAGGGCTTCAAGACCGCGATGAAAGTGCTCGACCGCGGCCGGCTGCACATTTCCTCGGTCTGTATCGGCGTCGCGTTGCGCCTGCTCGACGACAGCATCGCCTATGCGAGCGAGCGGAAACAATTCGGCCAGCGCATCGCCGATTTCCAGCTGGTGCAGGCCATGCTGGCCGACTGCAAGACCGAGATTTATGCCGCGCAATGCATGGTGCGCGACGCCGCCAGCCGCTTCGACGCGGGCGAGAGCGTCTCGACCGAAGCCGCCTGCTGCAAATATTTCGCCTCGGAAATGGTCGGCCGCGTCGCCGACCGCGCGGTGCAGATCTTCGGCGGCGCCGGCTATGTCGCCGATTACGGCATCGAGCGCTTCTACCGCGACGTCCGCATCTTCCGCATCTATGAAGGCACCAGCCAGATCCAGCAGATGGTCATCGCCCGCAGCCTGACGAAGTGAGCACCGGACGAACAGCCAAGGCTTGATGACAACACGCCGACATCAACGAATTTTGACAACAGAATGATCCACTATTTTGTCGTCAACATTCGTTGATGCGATTACGGTAGCATCAAGACAAGTTGATAACGGGATCGGCCCGGATATGGTCATCAAACCCTATGATTTTTCCGGGGCCGTGAACTACCACACCGGGGCCTTTCCCCCGGCCACGCTGGATTACGGGGCCCTCCTCGGCCCGCTCGAGGAAGCGGCGGCCTCCCTCGCGCGCTATGACACGCGAATGTCGGCCATGCCGAACGGCGACCTGCTGCTGGCCCCGCTGCGCCGTCAGGACGCGGTGAGTTCGTCGAGGATGGAAGGAACGATCTCGACCATCGAAGAACTCTATCGCCTTGAAGCGGAGGAAGATTCCGGCCACGCGGACCCTTACCGCGAAGCGCGCAACGATGCTGTCGAGACCTATCTCTACGCCCGCGCCCTGAGCATCGCGCAGCAATCCCTCGCCGACGGGATGCCGCTGGGCGAGCATCTGATCCGGATGGCGCATCAGCGTCTTCTGTCCTTCGGGCGCGGCGCGGGCCGCAGTCCCGGCAGCTATAAGGTCGAACAGAACTACGTCGGCGACGACCGCCGCGGGGAAATCTACTATGTGCCCATCGCGCCGGACCGATTGCCCCCGGCCATGGCCGAGCTGTTCCGCTTCATCAATGAGAGCCCCATGCCCTCGCTGATCCGAACGGCGATCGCCCATGTCGAATTCGAGGCGCTCCATCCATTCGAGGATGGCAACGGCCGCATCGGGCGGATGTTGATCACCCTGATGCTGTGGAAGCTGAACATCCTGTGCCAGCCGAATTTCTTCGTCTCGGGCTATTTCGAGACCCACAAGGACGAATACATCGAGCGGATGCGCGCGGTATCCGCCACCTCGGACTGGACCGGCTGGATCGTGTTCTTTCTGCGCGCCCTACACGAGCAGGCCGCCGCCAACATGCGGACGGCGGATGCCATCCTCGCGCTCTACACCTCGATGCGGGAGCGTTTCCGCGCCGTTCTGAACTCCCAGTTCCACGATCAGGCGCTCGATTTCGTCTTCGCCAGTCCGATTTTCCGCAACGACCGCTTCGTCAAGAAATCCGGCATCCCGGCGACCTCGGCCCGGGCCCTGTCGCGCCGGCTCGCCGACGCGGGCATCCTGCGGACGATGGTGCCAGCCTCGGGACGGCGTGCCGCCCTCTACGCCTTCGATCCGCTGCTCGACCTGCTGAAAGTCTGACCGACATGAGCCGAGGGAGGGACTGACCATGCACGCCCTGCCGCCGCTCGATCAGCCCGTGCAATGGCTGATCCTCGCCCTCGACGGGATCGGCATCTTCGTCTTCGCGATCAGCGGCGCCGCCCTTGCGCTGCGGGAGCGGCTGGATCTGTTCGGTGTCCTTCTGATGGCCTTTGTCACCGCGCTGTTCGGCGGCATCCTGCGCGACATCCTTTTGGGCGCGACCCCGCCCGAGACCCTGACGAGCTGGCACAATGCCGCCATCGCCCTGTCGGGCGGCGTCTTCACCATCGCCGCCGGGGGCTGGATCGGCCGGCTGGACAAGCCGGTGCGCCTGTTCGATGCCATCGGCCTTGGCCTGTTCACCGCGGCGGGGGCGGCCAAGGCGCTCGATTTCGGGGTTCATCCCCTGATGGCGCCCGCCGTCGGCATGGTGGTCGGCATCGGCGGCGGCATCCTGCGCGACATGCTGGTGACGCGGACACCCCTCGTCCTGCAGGCGGAAATCTATGCCGTCGCGGCCCTGGCCGGCGGTTTCGCCGTGGTCGGCTGCGATGTTCTCGGCCTGCCGGCCCAGCCCTCCATGCTCGCGGGCGCCCTGCTGTGCCTCACCTTGCGGCTGCTCGCGCTCTATCGTGGCTGGACCCTGTGGCACCCGCCGCGCCCGCCGGGATTGTGAGACGACGCGCCGATGTTGCGCGGACGAATACCACTCAGGATATAATTGGGCGTGTTTTTACAGCTTTGGGAGAAACCCCCATGCCCCTGTCCGTCACCTTGCCGTCCCGTCCGCTCAGGGTTCGCCCGCCGGGCCTTGGCCTGCGCAACATCGTTACATCGCTGTTCAGGGCGCTGCTGATATCCGGCCTCTTCCTCTTCGCCATCCACATGCTGGGCGCCGACCTGGTCGGCGACGCGCGGGTGCTCGATCGGGCGGTGCCGGCGCGGGAGGGCCGGCTGGTCGACGGGTCGTGCCGGAACAAGGCCGTCCTCATCAGCTGTTCGGCCCGGCTGTCGGCCCGGGCGCCGGACGGTACGTCCCTGACCCGGGAAGCCTCCTTCGTCTTCATCGCCTGGCCCCGGGACAGCTACCCGCTGACCGTGGTCGCGGATTCAGCGCAACCGTCCTATCTGACCACGGATCTGGCACTCGACAGGTTCGGCAACCGCGCGGTCACGCTCGCCGTCGCGCTGTCCGGGCTGTTGTTGCTCCTGTCCCGCGCCCTCGTCCGGTCTCTGACGACGTGGAGCAACGCACGAAGGTTGAAATCCGCCCTCGACGGCCGCCGCCTGATCGCCACTCCCCTGGAGTTGCAAAAGCGCGGCTCGCGGCAATGGCGGATCGTCAGCGGCGGCCTCGCCACTGGCCTCCGGCGCAGCATCTGGACCGTGCCGGCCGGCAGCCAGCCGCTGTACCTCGACCGGGGACGGGACCTGATCCTCGGCGTTTCGGCCGGCGGACCCGAGGTGATGCCGGTCGACGCGGAAGGCCGCTGGCTCGGCCTGACCGGGGCGGAGCGCGACGCCCTGCTGGCCAGCCTGCCGCCCCAGTTGCGCCGCTAGGCGCCGCCGGCTTGCCGCGGGGCACAATGCGCGCTTGACCTTCCGTCCGCCGTTCGCGATAGAACCCCCCGGGCCTGTATCTGCTTGCGAGACACAAAAAAGGGAGAGTTCGCATGTCCATTCGCTTTGACAATCGCGTCGCCATCGTCACCGGCGCCGGCGGCGGCCTTGGCCGCAGCCATGCGCTGGCCCTTGCCGCGCGCGGCGCCAAGGTCGTCGTCAACGATCTGGGCGGTGCCGTCGATGGCTCCGGCTCCTCGGCCGGCGCGGCGCAGCGCGTCGTCGACGAGATCAAGGCGCTGGGCGGCGAAGCCGTCGCCGACACCAATTCCGTCTCGACCCCCGAGACCGCCGAAGCCCTGGTGAAGACCGCCATCGACACCTACGGCAAGCTCGACATCGTCATCAACAACGCGGGCATCCTGCGCGACAAGAGCTTCTCCAAGGTCGAACTGGCCGACTTCAAGCTGGTCATCGAAGTGCACCTGATGGGCTCGGTCTATGTCACCAAGGCCGCCTGGCCGCACCTGCAGGCCAACAACTACGGCCGCGTGGTCATGACCTCCTCGGCCTCGGGCCTCTATGGCAACTTCGGTCAGGCCAACTACGGCTCGGCCAAGCTCGGCCTGGTCGGCCTGATGAACACGATCAAGCTGGAAGGCCAGAAGAACGACATCCGCGTGAACACGATCGCGCCGGTCGCCGCCACCCGCATGACCGAGAACCTGCTGCCGCCCGCCATCCTCGAGAGCCTGAAGCCGGAACTCGTCACCGCCGGTGTCCTGCACCTCGTGCAGGAAAACAGCCCGAACGGCGTCATCCTCGAGGCGGGCGCCGGCTACTACTCGCTCGTGCAGATCGTCGAGGGCGCGGGCGTGAAGCTGGGCGCCGAGGCGAGCGTCGATGACGTCGCCGCCGCCTGGGACAAGATCGCCGACATGAGCAAGGCGACCCCCGCCTTCTCGTCGAACGAAAAGCTCGCCACGATCTTTTCGTGATCTGACATCGGGCCTGAGAACGCGGCGGCGTTACCGCCGCGTTCTCCTGTCGCTCCCCCCCCCCTGAAATGTCCTGTAGTGCCGGCGCCGGCCCCTCGTTCGGAAAACACAAATGAAGGGTGCAACCCAGACACTGGACCCCATCCGCTACTACGCCTTCCTGCTGGATGCATTCGCCCGCTACCCCCGCGAGGGGATCGCGATTCATCCCTATTGGTGGCGATGGCGGCGCAGCGATCGCAAGCCCGCCAAACCGCTCCTGCGCCGGGCCGCCAGAATGCTGCGGAACGCGTCGCCGGGCGATGTGCTCGAATTTGGCGTGTGGAAGGGCAATACCATCAATCTCCTCGCCGGGCTGCTACCCGAGCGCGAACTTTACGGCTTCGACAGTTTCAGCGGCTTTCCGCCGGATGGCCGGAGTGACTGGAAGCTGGATTTCGCGCTGCCGCGGTTGCCTGCAGTAAAATCCAATGTCCGGCTGATTGCTGGCTATTTCGAGGACACCCTGCCGGATTTCGTGAAGCAGCGACCCCATGACCGTCGGGTCGGCCTGCTTCATGTCGATTGCGACATCTATTCGTCGGCGAACACAGTCTTCCGGCATATCGGTCCCTACCTCGATACCGAGACAGTCATCGTCTTCGACGAGCTGATCAACTACGCCTCGTTCGTCGAAAATGAATTTCTCGCCCTCTACGAATTCCTGGATGCACGCGATCTGGATTTCCGCTGGGCCATTAAGGTTGGGTCGGTGATCGACTTCGCCCACTTCTGCAGCACGCGTGACTGGGATAAGGGATTTGCCTGGTTCCGCCGGCAGGGCATCTATCAGAACGCCGCGATCCGCTTGGCCGTCGACCGCGGCCGTGAGGCCCGTATCGACCGCTACAGGGCCAAGGCGGAAAAGCTGCTCACGCTCAGGCCCATGGCCGTTCCCGGCGGCCAGCCCACGGACATTCAACCGGCATAGAGACCCTTGTAGGTCTCGCGCAGGATATTCTTCTGCACCTTGCCCATCGTGTTGCGCGGCAGATCGTCGACGAAGATCACCGCCTTGGGCTGCTTGAATTTCGCCAGCCGCTCGGCGAGGGCATCGAGCACCGCCGCCTCCGTCACATCCGCGCCCTTGCGCCGGACGACGACCGCCGTCACGCCTTCGCCGAAATCGGCATGGGGCAGGCCGATCACCGCGCTTTCGATCACGCCGGGCAGAGCGTCGATCTCGCCTTCGACTTCCTTCGGGTAGACATTGAAGCCGCCCGAAATCACCAGGTCCTTGCCCCGTCCGACAATGTGGACATAGCCCCGCTCGTCCACCCTTCCAAGATCGCCGGTGATGAAGAAGCCGTCCGGCCGGAATTCCGCCGCCGTCTTCTCGGGCATCTGCCAGTACCCCTTGAAGACATTGGGGCCCTTCACCTCGATCATGCCGATCGCGCCCGGCGCCATCGCCGCGCCACTCTCGGGATCGGCGATGCGCAAGGCGACACCCGGCAACGGAAAGCCGACGGTGCCCGGCACCCGTTCCCGGTCATAGGGGTTCGAGGTGTTCATGTTGGTCTCGGTCATGCCGTAACGCTCGAGGATGGCGTGACCGGTCCTGGCCGCGAAATCCCGGTGCGTCTCGGCCAGCAGCGGGGCGGAGCCGGAGATGAACAGGCGCATCCCCGAAACCGCCGCCCGGTCGAGGCCGGGATGATCGACGAGGCGGGTATAGAAGGTTGGCACCCCCATCAGGCAGGTCGCCCGGGGCATCAGCGACAGGACTTCGCCCGCGTCGAACCTCGCGAGGAAGATCATGGACGCCCCGGCGAGCAGGATCACATTGGTCGCGACGAAGAGCCCGTGGGTGTGGAAGATCGGCAGGGCGTGGATCAGCACGTCGCCGGCCGTGAAGCGCCAGTAATCGACCAGGGTTTCCGCGTTGGACGCCAGATTGGCGTGGGACAGCATCGCCCCCTTCGACCGCCCGGTGGTGCCCGAGGTATAGAGGATGGCGGCGAGGTCTTCGGCGCCCCGGGGCACGGTGGCGAAATCGTCCGGCGCCGCCTCGGCCGCGACCTGCAGGCTGCCGGTGCCCGCCGGGTCCAGCGTCTCGACCCGCGCGCCGTGGCGGGCCGCGATGTCCCGCGCCGCTGCCGCGCCACCGCTGCCGGTGACCAGCAGGCGGGGCCTCGCGTCGCCGACGAAATAATCGACCTCGGCCGGGGTATAGCCGGTGTTGAGCGGCAGGAACACCGCCCCCGCCCGCACGCAGGCGAGATAGAGCACGAGGGCATCGACCGATTTGTCGACCTGGACCGCGACCCGGTCGCCGGGCAGGACGCCGAGCCCGGCGAGAACATGGGCCAGACGCCCCGTGGCCCGCCGCAAGGCCCCGTAATCGAGCCCGGGGCCCGGCCCCGGCTGGATGAAGGGACGGTCCGGCGGCACCGCCGGCGAGAGCAGGCGGTCGAAGAGATAATTCGCCATTATTCCTCCGCGGCGACTTTCCGGCGGCGCGACAGGCGACGCAGGCGCTCGCCGACACTGCCGCCCGACAGCTCTTCCGAAGACGACGCCGGGGCCAGCAGGAGCTGAACCGCCGGGGCGGCGACGACTTCACCCCGCGTCACCAGGGCTTCGTGGTTGGCCTCGATGTCCTCGAGGCGGTAGAGGTAATTGACCATCAGGCCATGGGACTGGCGCATCCCGTTCATCGAACGGTCGCCCAGCGCGTTGACCCGCTCCAGCCGGGCGCCATTGCCGAGGTGGAAGCGCGCGACGGGGTCGATCACCCGCCCATCGGCGGTGCGGGCCTTCAGGAAGTAATGCGCGGCGCCCCGCAGCAGGACGGCATTCACCGCGATGGCGGTTTCATGCGACAGGGTCCAGTCCGGCCGGTCGAGGGCCTGCAGGACATCCCGCTCCGCCGCGGTCGGGAAGGCCGCCGGATCGACCGCGGCGCCGTCCTGCCCCCGCTCGCCGTCGCCGGCATGACGGCGCGCGTCCAGCCAGCGGGCGAAGCCCGGAATGGGCGAGAGGGTGACGAAAGTGTCGATCTGCGGCAGGTCGTGACGCAATTCCTCGACCACCTGCTTGATCAGGAAATTGCCGAAGGAAATCCCCTTCAGCCCTTCCTGACAGTTGGAGATGGAATAGAACACCGCCGTCGTCGCCCGGGCGGGGTCGATCGGCTCGCGCTTCTCGGCGAGGACGTCCTGGATGGTGCCCGGGATCGCCGGCTCCAGCGCCACCTCGACGAAGATCAGCGGATCGTCCACCAGCTGCGGATGGAAGAAGGCATAGAGCCGGCGGTCGGGCGGGGCAAGGCGGCGGCGCAATTCGTCCCAGCCATGGATCTGATGCACCGCCTCGTAGCGGATGATGCGCTCGAGCACATTGGCCGGGGTCGACCAGTCGATCTTCTTGAGGACGAGGAAGCCGCGGTTGAACCAGCTCGAGAACAGATGGATGAAATCCTCGTCGAGGGCAGGCAGCGTCGGATCCTGCGCCCGGATCGTCAGCAGGAAGCGGCGCATCTCGACCAGGCAGGAAATCCCCCCGGGCGCGAGGTTGAGGCGGCGCAGCACTTCCTGCCGGCGGGGTTCGGCCGCGCGCGACAGGGCGCTGATGGTCGAGGGGCCGGGATTGGCCTGATAGGCGTCGATGGCGGCATCGAGCCGGTCCAGTCGCGGGCCATAGACCCGGGCGAGCAGCAGCAGGAAATCGCGCTTACCGTCGTCGCTGGCGGCGGTCCACAGCTCGAGAATGCGCCGCGCGCGGGCCACGCCCGAGGCTTCGCCCCGGCCGGACAACAGTGCCTCCACCAGCGGGCCGAAATCGGGCCGGCCATTCGGGCCGAGGCCGGCCGGCCCCTTGCCGCGCTCGAACAGGGCGCGCCCCCGGTTGGAAATCGTGTCGAGCAGGCCGGAAATGAAACCCGATGTGCCCATGGATCGCTGGTCTCCCGCGCGCCGTCGGCGGCGCCCGGCCAGAATGCCGGCCCCGGCGCCGGGCTTCAAGGCCGGGCTTTCGGCGGAACACGCCCCGTTTGCCCGTGTTGATCTGCCATGCGCCTTCGGGCCTTGCTTTGGTCAAATTGCTGGATCACCTTCCCCGCCATGTCGACGATGTTCCTTTCCCCGAACCGCCGGGGTGTGCTTGGCCTCGCCCTCGGGCTTGTCGCGGCACCTTTGTTCGGCTCGGCGCGCGCCGCCGGCCTGTCCGACAAGGACAAGGGCGACGTCGCCCGGGTCGAAGGCCTGTTCAACAGCTTCCGCCGCCTCGAGGCGCGCTTTACCCAGGTCGATTCCAACGGCGGCATGGCCGAGGGCAAGCTGTACATGAGCCGCCCGGGCCGCCTGCGCTTCGAATATGATCCGCCGGTGCCCCTGCTGATCGTCGCCGACGGCACCTGGCTCGTCGTCTACGACAAGGAAATCAAGCAGGTCGACCGCTATCCGCTCGGCCGGACACCCATCGGCGTCCTCGTGCGCGAGAAGGTCGCGTTCGACGACGGGCTGGAAGTGACCGACGTCGTGCGCGATTCCCAGGCCTTCGGCGTCTCGATCATCTCGCCGGCCAACAAGGACGACGGCCGCCTGACCCTGATCTTCACCGAGAACCCCTTCGAGTTCCGCCAGTGGCAGGTTCTCGACTCCCAGGGCATCAACACCGTCGTCACCCTCGACGACGTGAAGCGCGACGGGGATTTCGATCCCAAGCTCTTCGTCTTCAACGACCCGCCCGGCGTCACCACCTCGCGCCACGACCGCTAGGGCCTTCCACTCTCGCCATCCCGGCCTGTGCCGGGGGCCTTCAGACCTTGCCCGGCAAAGGCCGGGCGTCTCGGACATTGCCCGGCAAAGGCCGGGCGTCTTCAGACATTGCCCGGCAAAGGCCGGGCGTCTCGGACGTTGCCCGGCAAAGGCCGGGCGTGGTAGCCCTAGGTCATGTACGATCCGTTGTTTCCCGTCATCGGCATTCCGGCCTGCACGCGGGCCATCGAAGGCCATCCGTTCAATATCGTCGGCGAGAAATATATCGCCGCGGTGGCCGAGGCGGCGCGCTGCCTGCCGCTGCTGATCCCCAGCCTCGACCCGCCGCTGCCGGTCGACGCCGTGCTGGGCACGCTCGACGGCCTGCTGTTCACCGGCAGCCCGTCCAACGTCCATCCCGCCCGCTATCAGGGCGAGGCCAGCCGCCCGGGCACGCTGCACGACGAACAGCGCGACGCCACCACCCTGCCGCTGATCGCCGCCGCCATCGCGCGGGGAATGCCGGTCTTCGCCATCTGCCGCGGCCATCAGGAACTGAACGTCGCGTTGGGCGGCAGCCTCTTCCAGCATGTCCAGGAACTGCCTGGCCGCCTCGATCACCGGGCGCCGGACGACCAGCCGATCGAGGTGAAATACGGCCCGGCCCACGAGGTCGCCGTCACCCCCGGCGGCTTGTTCGAGCGCCTGACCGGCGAGCGGGGCTTCACCGTCAATTCCCTGCACGGCCAGGCCATCGACCGGCTCGCGCCGACGCTGCGCATCGAGGCGATGGCACCCGACGGCACCGTCGAGGCCGTGACCGCGCCCGACGCGCCCGGCCTTGTCATATCGGTGCAGTGGCATCCAGAATGGAAGGCCTTGGACAATCCGGTGTCCATGCGCCTGTTCGAGGCCTTCGGGGCCGCCGCCCGCCAGTATGCGGCACAACGCAAAGGGAATGGGGCCCATGTCGCAGCTTGATACCTGGCTTCACGAAAGACACATCACCGAGGTCGAATGCCTCGTCCCCGATATCTCGGGCGTCGCGCGCGGCAAGATCCTGCCGACCTCGAAATTCCTGAAGAGCCAGACCGATTCCTCGCTCCGCCTGCCCGAGTCGATCTTCTCGCAGACGGTGACCGGCGAATTCATCGACTCGGAAGTGACCGACCCGACCGAGCCGGACGTCGTCCTGCGCCCGGACCCGGACACTTTGTCGCTGGTGCCCTGGTACGAGGATCCGACGGCGCAGGTGATCAACGACTGCGTCTATCGCGACGGAAGGCCGGTGCCCATCGCGCCCCGTCAGGTGCTGCGCCGGGTGATCGACCTTTACGCCGCCAAGGGCTGGAAGGCCATCGTCGCGCCCGAGCTGGAATTCTACCTCTGCGCCAAGAACGTCGACCCCGACTATCCGCTGCAGCCGCCGGTCGGCCGCTCCGGCCGGGCCGAGACCGGCAGCCAGTCCTATGGCATCGACGCGGTCAATGAATTCGATCCGATCTTCGAGGACGTCTATCAGTATTGCGAGGCGCAGGAACTCGACGTCGACACGCTGATCCACGAGGCCGGCCGCGCCCAGTGCGAGATCAACTTCAATCACGCCGATCCGATGTCGATGGCCGACCAGGCCTTCATGTTCAAGCGCACCGTGCGCCAGGCGGCGATGCGCCACGGCGTTTATGCGACCTTCATGGCCAAGCCCTATTCCGAGGAACCGGGCAGCGCCATGCACATCCACCAGTCGGTCGTGGACATCAAGACCGGGCGCAACCTGTTCTCGGACGCGGAAAGCAACGACACGCCGCTGTTCCGGTCCCATATCGCCGGCCTGCAGAAGTACCTGCCGGCGGCCATGCCGCTGATCGCGCCCAACGTGAATTCCTATCGCCGGCTGACCCGCTTCATGTCGGCGCCGATCAACCTGCACTGGGCGCGGGAAAACCGCACCGCCGGCCTTCGCGTGCCGGAATCGGGGCCGGAAGCCCGCCGGGTCGAGAACCGGGTGCCCGGCGCCGACGCGAATCCTTATCTTGTCATCGCAGCTTCTCTGGCCTGCGGCTACCTTGGCATGATAAATGAACTGGAGCCGACCGATCCGATCAGCGGCAGTGCGTACAGCCGGAAATTCGCGCTTCCCCGTTACCTCCCCGATGCCCTCAACAAACTGAAGGGCGCGAGCGAGCTGGGCGAGGTGCTGGGGGAAGAATTCGTCACGCTGCTCATGGAAGTGAAGCAGGCAGAACATGACGCCTATCAACAGGTGATCTCGGCATGGGAACGCGAACATCTACTGCTGAACGTCTGAGCCCGATGACCGCGTCGCGTCTCGACATGTCGCTGCGCGA
Organism: Zavarzinia aquatilis; assembly: GCF_003173035.1. Taxonomy (GTDB): domain Bacteria; phylum Pseudomonadota; class Alphaproteobacteria; order Zavarziniales; family Zavarziniaceae; genus Zavarzinia; species Zavarzinia aquatilis. The sequence continues at coordinate 250,609 of NZ_QGLE01000006.1, read as the reverse complement.
GCGGCTGATCGTCGCCCTCGACGTACCCAACGTCATTCAGGCGCGCAACATCGTCGCGGCGCTGGGCGACACCGTCAGTTTCTACAAGCTGGGCCTGCAGCAGGTCTTCGGCGGCGGCCTCGGTCTCGCCGACGAATTGTTCCGGCTGGGCAAGAAGGTCTTCCTCGACGCCAAGCTGACCGACATTGCCGCGACCGTCGGCAATGCGACGACGAACATCGCCCGCACCGGCACCGAATTCCTGACCGTGACCGGCGATGCCCCCATCGTCCGCGCCGCGGTCGAGGCGAGGGCGAAGGCCGGCGCGCGCAAGCCGCTGATCCTCGCCGTCACCGTGCTGACCTCGCTCGACCAGAAGGATCTCGAGGACATGGGCTATACCATGCCGCTCGACGAACTCGTGGTGCACCGGGCGCTGAAGGCCAAGGAAGCGGGTGCCGACGGCGTCATCGCCTCGGGCTTCGAGGCGGCCAAGCTGCGCGCCCTGCTCGGCCCCGAAATGCGCATCGTCACCCCGGGCATCCGTTCGGCCGACAGCCCGAAGGACGACCAGAAGCGGGTGATGACCGCGGGCGAAGCCATCGCCGCCGGCGCCGACCATGTCGTCGTCGGCCGCGACATCCTGCGCGCCAGCGACCCGGCGGCCAAGGCCCGCGCCATCCTCGACGATATCGCCGCCGCTCTCTAGATCGGCGGCGCTCCCGCGCATAAGGGGTGAAATCCGGCGGCGGCATCCCCATATGACGACCATGTCCAGTCGTTACCGCCGGAGCTTGCCATGAACGACGCCCTGACCGGCCTGCTGCGGGCGATCGTCGCTGCCGCCGTGCTGTTCCTCATCCTCACCCTCGCCGCCGGGGTGCTCAGTGCTCTCGCCGTCATCATTCCGGTGCTGCTGGTGCTCGGCTTCATTTTTGGCCGGCCGGTGCTGCGTCGGCGCCGTCATCACATTGTCATCATCGACCACGAGCCCGATCCGCGTTTCCACCGCTGACGCACCGCCCGGATTCCGGCCCGAAAAGGGCGGTTTGCCTCTTCCCTCGGCGCGGGGGCCATGCTTATTAACAGCGGTGGGGACACCCTGGGGTGGGGTGTTTGCGCGTATCGGGGGAATATGTGAAAGCGCCGGGTAACTTTGCACTGGTCTGGCTCGTCGCGCGCCACGCGCCCGGGGCGACGGCGGCTGTCGTCTTTGCCAGCCTGTTCATCAATGTCCTGACCCTGGTCAGCCCGATGTACATGCTGCAGGTCTATGACCGCGTCCTGCCGGGCCGCAGCGAAGGCACCCTGCTGATGCTGACCATCGCCGTCTGCGGGTTGCTCGGCATCATGAGCCTGCTCGACCGGGCGCGCTCGCGCATCCTGAACGCGGTCGCCCTTCGGGTCACGGTCGAGATGTCGCGCCAGGGTTTCGACGCCGCCTTCCGCCGCAACCTGCGCAAGGCGACCAACAATGCCTCGACCCGGCTTTCCGGCGATGTCGAGCAGGTCCGGCAGTTCCTGTCGGGGCCGGGTGTGCCCGCCTTCATCGACCTGCCCTGGTCGCCGATCTTCGTCTTCGCCGCCTATCTGATGGCGCCGCTCATTGGCCATCTGACCCTGGGCGCCTGCATCGTCCTGCTGATCCTGACCGCGCTGTCCGAGCTCGCCTCGCGCAAGCCTTCGCAGGCCGGCTCCCAGTTCGGCGCCAAGGCGGCGAATTTCGCTGAAACCAGCCTGTCCAACGCCCAGACCATTTCGGCCATGGGCATGTTGCCGGCGATCCGCGCCCGCTGGTGGGATGCGTTCGAGACTGCCCTTGCCTATCAGATGCAGGCCGCCGGCCGGGCCGCCACCCTCAGCACCCTGTCGCGCTACATCCGCATCACGGTGCAAAGCCTGGTGCTGGGTGCCGGTGCCTATCTCGCCATCGAACAGCTGATCACCCCGGGTTCGATGATCGCCGGGTCCATCATCCTCGGCCGCGGCCTCGCCCCCATCGAACAGGTGGTCGGGGCCTGGCGCGGCTTCGTCAGCGCGCGCGGGGCCTATGGCCGGGTCGCCGCCCTGATCGCCGAGAATCCGCCGCCCAAGACCGACGGCGTCGCCCTGCCGGCACCGCGCGGCGCCATCGCCCTGAGCGGCGTGATGGCGGCGGCGCCCGACGACGGCCGCATCATCGTGAAGATCGGCGACCTGAACATTCCCGCCGGCACTTCGGTCGGCATCGTCGGCCCCAGTGGCGCCGGCAAATCCACCCTCGCGCGGCTGCTGGTCGGCGCCGTGCCCGCCGATCGCGGCACCGTGCGCATCGACGGCGCCGCCATGACCGACTGGCCGTCGGAAGTGCTGGGCGCCCGCATCGGCTATCTGCCGCAGGAAGTGGAACTGTTCGACGGCACGGTCGCGGAAAATATCGCCCGCTTCGGCACCCTCGATTCCGACAAGATCGTGAAGGCGGCCCAGCTCGCCGGGGTACACGACCTGATCCTGAAGCTGCCCCACGGCTACGAAACGCTGATCGGCAACGCCGGTCGCGCCCTGTCCGGCGGCCAGCGCCAGCGCATCGCCCTCGCCCGGGCGCTCTATGACGATCCGGTGCTGATCGTCCTCGACGAACCCAATGCCAATCTCGACACCGAGGGCGAGAATGCACTGATCCAGGCCCTGCGCGCGCTGCGCCAGCGCCGGGCGACCATCGTGCTGATCAGCCACCGGGTGTCCATGGTCGCCCTGATGGAGCAGATGATCGTCATGCGCGGCGGCAGCGTCGAAGCCCAGGGCCCGAGCGAGGACGTCATCGCCAAACTGCAGGGCCGCCCCGCCCCCGCCCCTGCCCCCGCGCAGGCGCAGGCATCGGCGGCCTTGCCCGCCCGTCCCGCCAGCGCCGCCGCGGGAGAGTGACATGAGCCAGACCACCGCGCCTGTGCCGGCCGCGCGACCGCCCCTGCACGGCAGTCTTCGCGGTCCCGTGCTGTCGATCTATCTCATCGTGGGCCTCGGCCTCGGCGGTTTCACCCTCTGGGCGGCCTCGGCCCCCCTGTCGGGCGGCGCCAGTATGCCCGGGCGCGTCGCCGTCGAATCCAACCGCCAGACCGTGCAGCATCTCGAAGGCGGTATCGTCAGCGAAATTCTGGTGAAGGACGGCGATGCCGTCGCCGCCGGACAGGTTCTGCTGCGCCTTAGCGATGTTCGCGTGCGCGCCAACCTCCAGGTGCTCAGCGACCGGCTCTACGCCTCGCTGGCCCAGCGCGCCCGCCTCGTCGCCGAACGCGACAACGCGACAGAGGTCACGTTCCCCGACCGGTTGCTGGCCGCCGCGGACAGTCCGGTGGTCGCCGAGCAGATCCGCGCCCAGCAGATTTCCTTCCGCAGCCGGCGCGACACCAAGCAAGGCCAGGTGGTGATCCTGCGCCAGCGTATCGAGCAGCTGAGCCGGCAGAAGGAAGGCCTGCTGGCCCAGCTTGAAGCGACCAGGATCCAGATCGGCACCATCGACCGCGAATTGGGTGGCCTGCGCCGGCTCTTCGCCGAAGGCCTCGCGCCCAAGACGCGCATTCTCGCCCTTGAGCGCAGCGCCGCCGATCTGAACGGCCGTCAGGGCCAGCTGTTGTCGGACATCGCCCGCAGCGAGGTCGCGGCCGGCGAAGCCCAGCTGCAGATCGAACAGGTCGACAACACTTTCCACAGCGATGTCGTCCAGGAACTCGAGAAGGTCGAGCGCGAGATCGCCGAACTGGAAGAACAGCGCACGGCGGCCCAGGACCAGATGGAACGCACCGAGATCCGCGCGCCCGTCGCCGGCATCGTCGTCGGCCTCGCCGCCCATACGGTGAACGGGGTCCTCGCGCCGGGCGCCCGCATTCTCGACCTCGTGCCGCAGGACCAGCCGCTGATCGTCGAAGCCTATGTCCGGCCCGAGGATATCGACAAGGTGCTGCCGGGCGAGACCGCCGAAGTGCGCTTCTCGGCCTTCAGCACGCGCACCACGCCCTCGGTCGATGGCCGCATCGACGTTGTCTCGGCCGACGTGCTGACCGACCCGCAGGGCAAGCAATCCTATTACCTCGCCCGGGTGGTGGTGGCGGACGACCAGATCGCGCGCCTCGGCAGCGCCCGCCTGGTGCCGGGAATGCCGGCCGAAGTCATCGTCAACACCGGCCATCGCACCGCGCTCGAATATCTCTTCAAGCCGGTGGTCGACATGTTCGCCCGGTCCTTCAAGGAAGACTGAGACCATGTCGCGTCCCGTCCGGCCGCTGCTGGCCGGCCTGCTGATGGCGGCCATCGCCGGGGTGCCGGCCAGCGCCGAGACCCTGACCGAGGCCCTCGTCTCGGCCTATGGCACCAATCCCCAGTTGGCCAGCGCGCGGGCGGCCCTCCGCGTGACCGACGAAGACCTCGCCCTCGCCCTCTCGGGCCTGCGCCTGCAGGTCGAGGCATCGGGCAGCATCGGCCGCGACAGCACCGAGTTTTCACGCCAGAACAACCGCTGGGGCAACCAGACCACCGGCCAGCTGCAGGTGATCCAGCCGGTGCTGCCCCTCGCCGCGCTGACCGCGCTCAACACGGCCGATGCCAGGGTGGAGCAGGGCCAGGCCCAACTCGCCGCGACCGAGCAGCAGGTGCTGCTGAACACGGTGCAGGCCTATGTCGACGTGCTGCGCGACCAGCAGGTTCTGGCGGTCACCGGGGAAATCGTCGCCAGCCTGACCCGCGAACTCGCCAGCAACCAGCGCCGGATGGATGAAGGCGACCTGTCGCGCACCGACATCGCCCTGACCCGCGCCCGCCTGACCCAGGTCCAGGCCGACCAGGTCACGGCCGAGGCGGCGCTGCGCCGGGCCCTCGCCGCCTATCAGGAGGTGGTCGGCCATCCGGCCATGGACCTCTCGGCGCCCGGTCTGCCGCCCGGCCTGCCCGACACGCTGGAGGCGGCGACCGATGCCGCCATGGCCGGCAATCCATCCCTGATGTTCGCGCGCAAGGCAGAAGAAGTCGCGCGGGCCGAGATCGCCCAGGCGGATGCCGGGCTGTTCCCGTCGCTCAACGTCGTCGGCTCCTCGTCCTACAGCGAGAACAGCGCGCTGTTCTCGGATATCGAGGAACAATATTCGCTGCAGCTCCAGCTGCGCATCCCGCTCTATGAGGGCGGCGCGACCCAGGCCCGCATCCGCAAGGCCAAAGAACAGTGGAGCCAGCGCCGGACCGAGATTCTGTCGTCGGAACGCTCGGTGGTGCGTCAGGTCAGCGATACGTTCGTCGGCCTGCGCAGCGCCCGCGCGGTGATCGAATACGCGCAGGAGGGGGTCGATGCCGCCGCCCTCGCCCTCGACGGCGTGCGCAAGGAAGCCTTGCAGGGCTTCCGCACCACGACCGACGTGCTGCAGAGCGAACAGAACCTGCTCGACGCCCGCCGCCGGCTGATCTCGGCCCAGCGCGACGAGATTCTGGCTGGCTGGCAGCTGCTCGCCGCCATGGGCGCCTTCGCCGCCGACAAGCTGGCCTTGCCGACCACGCCCTATGATCCGAAAGCCCACGCCGACGACGTGCGCGACGCCTGGTTCAGCACCTCGCCGGTGCCGGGCGATCCGGTCCCCGTGCCGACGCCGACCCTGACCCGGCAGCCCGCGGCGGCGGTCCCCGAAGCGGTAGCCGAGCCGACCCCCGTGGCCGTCACCGGAGAGGAAGCGCCAACGCCGGCAGCGAACCCGGAATCGCCGGACGACATCGACCTGTGGTCGGAACTCTTCGGCATCGACGACACCGACATCGCCGCCCCGACCACGCGCGACCGGCGCTAGGGCATCGGTGGCATGAGTGCCCTTCCGCCGATGCTCTAACCATTTGATTCGGCGCCTCCTCGGACGGCGGACCGGATTCCGCTCTGCCTGAAGATGCTTGTCTTTAGCCGGCCGCGAGATCGCGCAGCACCGGGGCGGGGCGGCTGATCAGCGCGCCCCAGGTCCCGGCGAGGCCGAGCAGCACGGCAAGGCCAACGCCGGCCGCCGCCGCCAGCAGGGCAACGGGCGCGTCGAAGACGAAATCTGCGTGCAGGATGCCGGTGACGAAGCCATAGGCCGCCAGCGTGCCGGCGCCAAGGGCGACCAGCGCCGTCGCCCCGCCCAAGATCGCGTATTCGAGGGCGAAGGCGCCCAGCACCTGCCGGCGCGAGGCGCCCAGGGTCTTCAGGATCACGGCATCGTAGAGCCGCTGGCGATGCCCGGCGGCCAGCGCCCCGGCGAGGACGAGCAACCCGGCGACCAGCGTGACCGAGGCGGTTACCGTGACTGCGAGGGAAAGCTGGCGCAGCAGGCCGTCCGCCGTCTCCAGCGCCTCCTTCACCCGGATAACCGAGATATTGGGGAAGCGGTCGGTGACGGCGCGGAACACGGCGGGTTCCGCCTCCGGGGTTGCCCGCACGGTGGCGAGATAGCCGTGGGGCGCGGCTTCGAGCAGCCCGGGCGAATAGACCATGGCGAAATTGATGCTCAGGGTCGTGTAGTCGATCTCGCGCAGGTTGGCGATCCGCGCCTCGAAATCGCGGCCGAGCAGGTTCACCGTCAGATTGTCGCCGACCTTGAGGTCCATCGCCTCGGCGAGGCGGGCATCGAAGGACAGGAGGGGCGGCCCCCGGTAATCCGCCGGCCACCACTCGCCCGCGACGATCCGGCTGCCCTCGGGCGGGGTCGCGGCATAGGTGACGCCCCGATCGCCGCGCAGGGCCCAGCGCCCGTCTGGCTTCACCGGATAATCGTCGGCCGGCACGCCCTTGATTTTCGAGATGCGCCCGCGCATCGACGGCACTTCGAGCAGGTCGGCGGTGCCGGCCTGCGCCGAGACGAGGCGGGTGAAATCGGCGATCTGGTCCTTCTGGATATCGACGAAGAAGAAGGAGGGCGCGGACGTCGGCAGGCGCCGCGCCACCTGATCCTCCATGTTGCGCTGGACGAGCGCGACGCCGACCAGCAGCGTGAGACCAAGGCCGAGCGACAGGACGACGGAAGCGGTGGCCGAACCCGGCCGGTGCAGATTGGCAAGGGCGAGGCGGGCACCCGGCGAGGCGGGCCGGGGCAGCCGGGCGGCGAGCGCGGCGACGCCTCGCCCCGCAAGGCGCAGCACGCCGAAGACGATCAGCGTGCCAAGGATGAACCACAGGCCGAAGCTGACCTCGGCCGAGGACAGCAGCGCAAGACCGACGAGGCCGGCGATCAGCAGCCCGCTCGCGATCAGATAGCGTTTGCGCAGCCGCACCCGGTCGGGCGCGATCTGGTCGCGGAACAGATGGGCCGCCGGAACCTCCTGCGCCCGGGCCAGCGGCCAGAGCGCGAAGAGTGTCGCCGTGATCAGCCCGAAACCGGCCGCGAACAGCAGCGGCAGCGGATAGAGACCGAGGCTGGCCGGCACCGGCAATTGCTCGGCCAGCAGGCCGCCCAGCGCGACCGGCACGCACAGACCGATGCCAAGACCGATGGCGATGCCCAGGGCCGCGATGGCCAGCACCTGGAACAGGAACATGCGGAAGATGAGCCCGGCGGGCGCGCCCAGCGATTTCAGGATGGCGATGGTCCGGGTGCGCGTCGCCATATGCGCGCGCACCGCGCTGCCGATGCCGACCCCGCCGACGACCAGCGTGGTCAGACCGATCAGGGTCAGGAACTGGCCCAGGCGGTCGACGAACTGGCGGATGCCCGGCGCCGCGTTGTCACGGTAGCGGATGCGCCAGCCGGCATCGGGAAATTCGGCCTCCAGCGCCTTGCCGATCTCGCGCGGCGAGCCCCCTGGGGCGACATTCAGGCGATAGGCGGTATTGACCAGGCTGCCCTGTTGCAGGAGGCCGGTCGAGGCCAGGGCATCGAGACCGATCATCACCCGGGGGCCGAGGGAGAAGGCTTCGGCCGCCCGGTCCGGCTCGTCAGCGATGACGGCGCGAAGGATGAAACGGGCATCGCCAACGGCGATCACGTCGCCGACCTTCGCCCCGATCCGCGTCAGCAGGGTCTCGTCCGCCGCCGCCCCCGGCAGCCCGTCGCGGATGGCGAAGGCGTCGGCCGGGGCTTGCGGCGGTTGCAGGCCGAGCCGACCGACCAGCGGATAAGCACCATCGACCGCCTTCAGCTCGACCAGGGTGCGGCCTTCCGCGCCACTGGTCAGCCGCGCCATGGCCCGCATCTGGCGGACGGTGGACAGCGTGCCGAGGTCACGCAGCCGGGCAAGCTCGGCGTCCCCCGCCTCACGCTGGACGAGACGGAGTTCCATGTCGCCGCCCAGCAGGGCGCGGCCGTTTTCCGCGAGGCCCTGTTCGATCGCCGCCGACAGGGTGCCGATGCCGGCGATGGCGGCAACACCGAGCACGAGGCAGGCGAGAAAGATGCGAAAACCCTTCAGGCCCGCGCGCAGCTCGCGCCGGGCAAGGCGGAGGGCGAGCGCGTTGCCGCCCGCCATCACGGGCGCTCGTCGGCGATGATGCGCCCGTCGGCGAGGCGCAGGCGCCGGTCGCAGCGCGCGGCCAGCGCCGGATCATGGGTGACGAGGACGAGGGTGGCGCCGGCGTCGCGGCCAAGGCCGAACAGCAGCTCGACGATGGTCTCGCCGGTATGGCTGTCGAGATTGCCCGTCGGCTCGTCGGCGAAGAGGATGCGCGGCCCGGCGATCACCGCCCGGGCGAGGGCGACGCGCTGCTGCTCCCCGCCCGAGAGCTGGGCTGGATAATGATCGAGCCGGTGAGCAAGGCCGACCCGGCCGAGTTCCGCCGCCGCCTTGTCCCGCGCCCCCGCGTCGCCTGCGAGTTCGAGCGGGATCGCGACGTTTTCCAGCGCGGTCATGGTCGGGATCAGGTGGAAAGACTGGAACACGATCCCCACATTGTCCCGGCGGAAGCGCGCCAGCCGGTCCTCGTCGAGGGTGTGAAGCGGCTGGCCGGCGACCGTGACCGTGCCCGAGGTCGGCTTCTCAAGTCCGGCCATGACCGCGAGCAGGGTCGATTTGCCAGAGCCTGAGGGGCCGATCAGCCCGATGCTCTGCCCCGCCTCGACGGACAGGTCGATGCCGCGCAGGATGTCGACCGGGCCGGCGGCGCTGCCGAGGCGAAGGGTCACGGCAGCGAGTTCGATGACGGGAGCAGCCAAGAATGACATCCGCGAGAACAGGAAAGGGTCTTCGGTCATATGGACCGATGGCCCTGGTTTTCAACCTCGTCCTGCTGATCGGCCTCGCCTTTTCGCCCGCGGCGGGATGGGCGGCCGGGGCGCGTATCCTCGCCTTCGGCGATTCCCTCACCCATGGCTATGGCCTCGACGGGCCGGATGTCTTTCCGGTCCGGCTGCAGAAGGCGCTGGCCGCCGCCGGCATCGCGGCCGAGGTGCAGAATGCCGGGGTCTCGGGCGATACCACGGCGGGGGGCCTTGCCCGGCTGGACTGGGCGCTGGGCGATCCCGCCGGCCTGCCCGATCTCGTCATCCTTGAGCTGGGCGCCAACGATGCCCTGCGCGGCACCGACCCTGCCGAGACCGAGGCCAATCTCGACGCCATCCTGAGCCGCCTCGGGGAACGCGGCGTCAAGGTGCTGCTGGTGGGGATGCGGGCGCCGCCCAATCTCGGCGGCGAATACGGGACCCGCTTCGACGGCATGTTTCCCCGGCTTGCGGAAAAGCATCGGGTGGCGTTCTATCCCTTCTTCCTCGACGGCGTCGCGGCCGATCCCGCCCTCAACCAGGCGGACGGGATGCATCCCAATCCCGCCGGTGTCGCGATCATCGTCGAGCGGATCACCCCTTTCGTGATCCGCGCCCTCGAGCAAAGGAATCCTGCATGAAGTACCGTCGTCTCGGCCGGACCGATCTCGATGTCAGCGTCATCTGCCTCGGCACCATGACCTGGGGCGAACAGAATACGGAAGCGGAAGCGCACGAACAGCTCGACTACGCCCTCGCGCAGGGGGTGAATTTCCTCGACGCGGCCGAAATGTATCCGGTGCCGCCCAAGCCCGAGACGCAAGGAAGGACCGAGGCCTATATCGGCAGCTGGCTGAAGGCGCGCAAGAACCGCGACAAGGTCATCATCGCGACCAAGGTCTCGGGCCGCGACGGCCCCGGCGCCCATATCCGGAAACCCACCACCCGCCTGAACAAGGCCCAGATCAACGAGGCGATCGACGGCAGCCTGAAGCGCCTCGGCACCGATTACGTCGACCTCTATCAGGTCCACTGGCCGGAGCGCATCACCAATGCCTTCGGCGTCGCCGACTACAAGCATTTCGAGCAGGACGACCTCATCCCCATCGAGGAGACGCTCGACGCCCTCGCCGGCCTCGTGAAGGCGGGCAAGGTCCGCCACCTCGGGGTGTCCAACGAAAGCCCCTGGGGCGTGATGCGTTACCTCGCCGCGGCCGACCGTCTGGGCCTGCCGCATATCGTCTCGATCCAGAACGCCTATAGTCTCCTGAACCGCCTGTTCGAGATCGGCCTCGCCGAGATCGCGCACCGCGAGGGCGTCGAGCTGCTGGCCTATTCGCCGCTCGCCATGGGGCTGCTGTCCGGCAAATATTATGGCGGGGTCAGGCCGGCCAATGCCCGGCTCACCCTGTTCTCGCGCTTCGTCCGCTATTCGACCCCGGGCGCCCAGCCGGCGGCGGATGCCTATGTCGACATCGCGCGTCGCCACGGGCTGGACCCGGCGCAGATGGCGCTGTCCTTCGTCAATACCCGGCCCTTCCTCGGCGCCAACATCATCGGCGCGACCACGATGGAGCAGCTGAAGGCCGATATCGGCTCGATCGACCTCGAATTGTCGGAAGAGGTCATGAAGGAAATCGAGGCGGTGCACCGCGCCAATCCCAACCCCTGCGCGTGACCTTCCGGCGGGGCGCGTGACATGATCCGTCTCTTCGTCGCCCTGCCGCTGCCGCCCCTCTTGCGCCAGACCCTGGCGCTGGCGGGCGGCGGCATTCCGGGCGCGCGCTGGAGCCCGGCCGACAACCTGCACATCACCCTGAAATTCATCGGCGAGGTCGACGAGCGGGTGGCGGACGATATCGTCTCCGCCCTCGACGGCGTCCATGCCCCGGCCTTCGAGGTGGCGCTCCGCGGCGTCGGCCTGTTCGAGAGCGGCAAGGGGCCGCGCCTCCTTTATGCCGCCGTCGTGCCCTCGCCCGCCCTCATCGACCTCGAGAAACGGGTGGAGGCGGCGCTCGCCCGGGTTCCCGGGCTCGATATCGACGACCGGCGCTTCGTGCCCCATGTCACCCTCGCCCGGCTGAAGGCGCCCGATGCCGGAAGGCTGCGCGCCTTCGTCGAAGGCAATGGCGGGTTGGCGCCGCCGCCCTGGCGGGCCGACCGCTTCGCGCTTTATTCCAGCGTGACCGGGGGCGAGCACCCGGTCTATACCCCGGAAGAATGGTTCGATCTCGAAGAGCAGGACGGGGGCGAGGACGGGGCATGGGTGTGAAGACCTATCGGCGGATCGTGATCCTGACCGGCGCCGGCATTTCGGCGGAATCGGGCCTCGGCACCTTCCGGGACAAGGACGGCCTGTGGACGAAATACGACCTGCGGGACGTGGCGACGCCCGAGGGCTTTGAGCGCAACCCCGCCTTCGTCCATGAATTCTACAACGCCCGCCGCCGCGGCCTTCTGACCGCGCAGCCCAATGCCGCCCACCATGCCCTCGCCCGGCTGGAAGCGGAACACGCGGGCGAGGTGCTGATTGTCACCCAGAATGTCGACGACCTGCACGAGCGGGCGGGCAGCCGCAACCTCATCCACATGCATGGCGAACTCGCCCGCATCCGCTGCGGCCGGTGCGAGACCGTGACCGAGCACCGGGGCGACATCGACACGGCGACGGTCTGCGGCCATTGCGGCCGGGCGGGCGCGATGCGGCCCCATGTCGTCTGGTTCGGCGAGATGCCCCTGCTGATGGACGAAATTCACGAGGCGCTGGAGGCCTGCGATCTCTTCGTCTCCATCGGCACTTCAGGCACGGTCTATCCGGCGGCGGGTTTCGTCGCCCAGGTGCGGCGCGGCCGGCGGGCGCTGACGGTCGAGCTGAACCTCGACCCGTCCGACGGCCATTCGCTGTTCGCCCAGCATCGCTATGGCAATGCCAGCGAGATCGTGCCCGTCTTCGTCGACGAACTGCTGCGTGGGGAGCCCTGATCATGCGCCCGTTCCATCTCGCCTTTCCGGTCAACGACCTTGCCGCCGCGCGTGCCTTCTACATCGGCACCCTCGGCTGCGCGGCGGGGCGCAGCGCGCCGACCTGGGTCGATTTCGAGCTGTTCGGCCATCAGCTCTCGGCCCATCTGCGCGCGGACTGGCAGGGCGCCGGCCGCGCCTGCGCCGGCGGGGTCGACGGCGACGCCGTGCCCATTCCCCATTTCGGCGTCGTGCTGACCATGGACCAGTGGCAGGCGCTGCGGGCACGGCTGGAAGCGGCGGAAGGCATCGACTGGGTGCTGAAGCCCAAGGTCCGCTTCGTGGGCCAGCCGGGGGAACAGGCGACGCTCTTCGTGCTCGACCCGTCGGGCAACGCCCTGGAATTCAAGGGCTTCGCCTCGGACGACAGCCTGTTCGCGAGCTGAGGAGAGTATCTTGAGCATCGTCTATCTCTGCCGCTATTCGGCTTCGATCGCCCGGCATTGGCGGGACCTGCTGGAGAGGGCGCTCGGCGAGACGGTACTGCTCGGCCCGCCGCATGGCACCTTGAGCGACGACGATCTCGCGGCGGTCGATGTCGCGGTCGTCGCCAATCCGGCGCCGGGGCTGCTGGCCCGAATGCCGAACCTTCGTTTCGTGCAGAGCCTGTGGGCCGGGGTCGACGGCTTGCTGGCCGATGGTTCGGTGCCCGAACACCTGCCCCTTGCCCGGCTGGTCGATCCCAACCTCGCGACCGCCATGGCCGAGGCGGTGGCGACCCATGTCCTCGCCCTGCATCGCCAGCTGCCGGCCTATCGCGAGCAGCAGGCAGCTGTATGGTGGAAGCCGCACCACCAGCCGCTGGCGGCCGAATGCCCGGTCGGCATCCTCGGCATGGGGGAAATGGGCAAGGCTTCGGCGGCCATGCTGCGGGCGCTCGGCTTTCCGGTGCTGGGCTGGAGCCGCTCGGCCGGCCCGGCGGCGCTGGACGAGGTGCTGGCGCGGGCCCATGTCCTCGTCAATCTGCTGCCCCTGACGGCAGAGACGCGGCACATCCTGGCCGCGCCCCTGTTCGCCCGGATGCTGCCCGGCGCCAGCCTGATCAACTTCGGCCGGGGCGGACATCAGGTGGTGCCCGACATCATCGCCGCGCTCGATTCCGGACAGCTGTCCCATGCCGTGCTCGATGTCTTCGAGACCGAGCCACTGCCCGCCGAAAGCCCCCTGTGGCGCCACCCCGGCGTCACCGTAACGCCCCATGTCGCGGCCGAGACCGACAGCCGCACCGCGGCCCATTGCGCCGCCGACAATATCAGGGCCTTCCGCGCCGGGCGCGCCGTCACCGGCCTCGTGGACCGGGCGCGGGGCTATTGATATCCTGACGACCGGCCGTAACCCCGGGGGAGACGATGCCATGAGCACCAGCGCCGTCCACGACCATGTCTTCCTCGGCGAGGCCCATGCCCGCAACGAGCGCCGGACCTGGGCGGTGATCGCCCTGACCGCGCTGACCATGGTGGTCGAGATCGTGGCCGGCACGCTGTTCGGTTCGATGGCGCTGACGGCGGATGGCTGGCACATGTCGACCCATGCCGCCGCGCTGGTGATTTCCGCCCTCGCCTACCGCTATGCCCGGCGCCTCGCGGGCGATGGCCGCTTTTCCTTCGGCACGGGCAAGTTCGGCGATCTCGCCGGTTTCGCCAGTGCCATCGTGCTCGGCCTCGTCGCCCTGCTGATCGCGGGGGAAAGCCTGTGGCGCCTCGCCCATCCGGTCGCCATCGACTATGGCGAGGCGATCGCGGTCGCGGTGGTCGGGCTCCTGGTCAATCTCGTCTCGGCCGTGCTGCTGCACCAGGGCCACGGCCATCATCACGATCACGACGATCACGACCATCACCACGATCACGACCATCACCACGATCACGACCATCATCATCATCACGCCGACAATAATCTGCGCGCGGCCTATCTCCATGTCCTCGCCGATGCGCTGACCTCCGTCCTCGCCATCGCGGCGTTGACGGCGGGAAGCGTCTTCGGCGCGGTCTGGCTGGACCCGGTCATCGGGGTGGTTGGCGCCCTCGTCATCGCGCGCTGGTCGGTCGGGCTGCTGCGCGATTCAGGCCGCGTGCTGCTCGATACCGTGCCCGGCGGCGACGATATCGGCACCGAGATCCGTCGCCGGCTGGAGGCCGAGGGCGAGCGGGTGACCGACCTTCACATCTGGACCCTGGGGCCGGGCCACCTTGGCGTCATCGCCGCCGTCACCGCGCCGCGGCCGCTGTCGCCCGCGGCCTATCGGGACAGGCTGGCCGGCCTGCCCCGCCTGTCCCATGTCACCATCGAGGTGAGCGGCCCCCACTGATCGGGTGCTGAACCGGCTCAGAAACTGAGCAGGTGGTTCACGCCATCCAGCGTCGGATCGAGGGCGCCGTTGTTGGCGCCGACCAGCGTGTCGACCACTTCCGTGACCGCGCCGAGGCCGCCGGTCTGGACATTGGTCAGGTCGTTCAGCGGATCGGTCAGCGCGGCGAGCGCGCCGGTCTGCGGATCGACCAGCGTGTTCACCAGGCCCGCCACCGGTGACAGGATGGTGCCGCCCAGCAGGTTGTTCACCGTGCCCTGTACCGTGTCGATCAGGCCGCCCGTGTTGGTCGATTCGGTCTGGCCCGACAGGAGGTGATTGAGCCCGTCCAGCGTCGGGTCGAGGGCGCCCTTCTCGTCGCCGACCAGGGCATCGACCACTTCCGTGACCGCGCCGAGACCGCCGGTCTGGATATCGGTCAGATCGTTCAGCGGTCCGGTCAGCGCGGCGAGGGCGCCGGTCTGCGGATCGACCAGCGTGTCGACCAGATTGCCGACGAAGGCGAGCGGCGTATTGTCGAGCAGGCTGCCGACCGTGCCCTGCACCACGTCGATCAGGCCGCCCGTCGTGGTGGAGCGGGTATCGCCGGTCAGCAGGTCGTTGACGCCATCGAGCACCGGATCGAGCACGCCATTCTTCGGCCCGGCCAGCGCGTCGACGACATTGGTCAGGCCACCGAGGGCGCCGGTCGCCGTGTCGGTCACCGCCTCGAGCGCGCCGGTCAGCGGGCTGAGCACGCCGGTCTGCGGATCGACCAGGGCATTGACGAGGTCGCTCACACCCTGCAGCGGCGTATTGCCCAACAGGTTCTCGACCGTGTTCTGCACCAGGGAGATCAGGCCGTTGCTGGTCTGGCCGCCGCCGCCGTTGCCGCCGCCACCATTGCCACCGCCGCCGTTACCGCCGCCGCCGTTACCGCCATTGCCGCCATTACCCCCGCCGCCGGACGAGGGCGGCAGCACGCCGCCACCCGCGAGACTGGCCTGACGCAGGCCGAACATGCTGCCATAGCCGGTCAGGAAGTTGGGCCGCTGATAGCGCCGGTCGATATCCATCAGGGTGACTTCGCCGGCCGACTTGGTCCGGGTCAACTCCGCCGCCGCGGTATAGAGACGGACCCCGGCGAGGGCGAGCGCGCCCTTCTCGTCGACCGAGCCATTGGCGAACAGCGCGAGGCCGGGCACGTCGCTGAGCAGCGCCTCGATCTGCAGGTCACCCGAGATTTCGGTGTCCTCGGCATAGCCGATGCCGGCACCGATCTTGAAGTTCGGATTCACATAGAGCGTGGCGCCCGCCCGCGCGTAATAGGAATCATGGACGATATCGCCCCACTGATAGCCGGCCAGCAATTCGAGGGTGACCGACGACAGGTAATATTCGCCGATGGCCGCGACGGCATATTGCTTGTCGTCCTCGACGATATAGCCGCCACCGGCGATGCCGACCGTCATCACCTGCGGATCGCGATAGAACAGCTGGCCCGCGCCGCCGGCAAAGCCGGCCTCGTCGGCGACGAAGCCCGCCATGCCGTCGAACTGCACGCCGAAGTTATCGCCCAGCGGCACCGCGAGGCTGGGCGCGCCACCGAACAGGCCGCCGTTCTCGTCACCGCCGCCGAAGACGTCGAGACGCAGGTTGGTTTCCGCCACCGCCATCGTATCGGCGCCGAACTGCAGGGGCGAGACTGCGATCGCATCCTGCGCCCCGGCCGGGGCCGCCGTCGCCAGCAGGGCGGACAGCGCCGTCGCCGTCGTCAGGGCCGAGCATCGGGCGCCGCGCTTGGTGATCTTCAACATTTCAGCCACTTGAACCCCCAGAAATCGTTGCCCCGCCTTCGCGCGACGGGCGCGGGCGACAACGATCCGGACGGTCGGGGCCCACATGTTCGCGCCACGCCTGCAGGGGCGGGTAAACCGATTTTTAAGGATAGTTTTCGGGCCAAACAATCTCCAAAACGGAGAAATTAAACCGCGTTCCGGAGGTTCTTTCAGAATGGGTGCATCGCACAACGATGGCAGCCCGGCGCTGAACCGCTAGCGGAAACCCGTGTACCTGCAAGGGGTTCTTATTCACGATGGTGTTTTCGCGGCGAGTGCCGAGGATTCCGCTGCGGAAATCACGACCCCGGAACGGCAGAGAAATACCGCCATTCACGGCTGAACGAATCGTCAGTCGATGGCGTCCATATCATTGTCGGAGAAACCGAAATGATGGCCGATCTCGTGGATCAGCACCTCGCGCACCAGGTCGCCCAGCGATACGCCGGTCTCGCACCATTCATCGAGGATGGGCCGGCGATAGAGGAAGATCATGTCGGGCAGGCTGCCCGAATCGCTGACCGACTTGTCCTTCAGCGGCACACCGCGATAGAGCCCGGTGAGGGTGAAGGGATCGTCGATGCCCATGGCCTCGAGGGTGCCGTCGTCGGCGAATTCCTCGACCCGGATCACGACGTCGCGCACCTTGTCGCGCAGGGCCGGCGGGATTTCCGCCAGGGCCTGGGCGGCCAGGGCCTCGATGTCTTCGAGACGGGGGGCCAGAAGCCGGTCGAGAAACTTAGCGTGGGTCATCGGCCGAGACGTTAGCGCCTTGTGGCGCGCTGTCCAGTCTCGTACCACTTCGGACTGGATCGAAAATCGCCAAAGAGGGGATGGCCATGGCCGAAAAGCTGACGGGCGCCGCCAGGGACGCGGCCCTCGCCCGACTGCCGCACTGGCGCGCGGCGAAGGAGCGGGACGCCATCGAACGCCGTCTGGTGTTCCGCGATTTCAGCCAGGCCTTCGCCTTCATGACCCGGGTCGCGCTGGCGGCCGAGGCGGCGGACCACCACCCGGAATGGTTCAACGTCTACAAGATCGTGGACATCGTGCTGACCACCCATGACGCCGACGGCCTGTCGCAGCGCGATATCGACCTCGCCCACAAGATCGACGCCTTCGCCGCCGACTTCGGAATCTAGCGCCGGGGCTCGTCCAGCGAGAAGAATTCGAGATGCCAGGACATTTCCTCCGGCGTCAGCGGATAATTGGTGCCGCCCCGGGCGTGGATCAGGCCGCTCTGCGGAATAAGGGCGATCTGGCGCTGGACTTTCACCGCGAGGCGCATGGACAGGCCGGACCGCCACACGAGGGCGCAGACCGGCTTGGCCAGCCGACACCCCAGCACCTGTCGCACCGCCGCCGGCCGCATCCCCGAACGGACGCAGAAGGCAGCGATCACGAAATCGCGCCGGCCGCCGTCGATGGCTTTTTCGATTTCCGCCTCGTCGAGGTGGCCCGCGCGCTCCATGGCGGCGACTTCGGCCAGCAATTCGTCGAACGCCCGGCGCGGCAACTCGTGCTCGCCCGCAGCGACGCGCTCGCGCACCCGGCGCGCCAGGGTCGCCGCCGTTTCCTCGTCGAGATCGTTACGGGTCATCAGCTGGTCGACCAGTGACGAGGCGACGAAACCGGCGATGCGGCGGATCGCCCGCATCGACAATTCGGTGCGCAGGACGAGAGGCTGATGCCAGACGTCGATCGAGCCGGCGGCGTCGATGATCTGGTCGAGCACATCCTCGCGCAGGCGGGCGGAAGGGTTGTTCAGCAGGGCGGCGACGGCGGGAATGTCGAGCGTCGCGACAATGGCTTCCGAAACGCTTTGCGGCAGATCGGCGCGGCGCGCGATGGCCGCCATGGCGCCCTCGACCTGACAGGAGGCGATGATTTCCAGGAGGTCGTCATCGCCCAGCAGGGGTGAATATTCCAGGATCGGCGCCGAAACGATCAGGTCGAGATCGCGGGCCAGGCGGTCGACGATCGGCTTCGGCACGTTGCGCGACGACTTCAGCTCTTCCGACAGAACCCGGCGCACCGCCGCCAGCTGATCGGTGGCCAGAATTTCGATCAGTTCGATCGTCCGCTCGCGCAGCCGATCCTGTTCGTGATGGGTCAGGGTCGGCAGCAGGCGGGCGACCTTGCGCGCCAGCTCGCGCCGGACGTCGTCCGAGGCGTCGCGGGTCAAATTGCGGTCTGCCTGGTGCGGCGTGCCCGGGTTGCCGGCCACGGCGCTGCGCACACCGGCATCCTCGTCCTCCGCGAGGTAATAAAGGATTTCGGGCCTTGTATCGCCCTGCGCCGCCAGATACCGCCGGGCGTCGAGACTGCCGTCCTCGAGCCGCTGGCGTTGTTCCTCGTAGCTGAGCGGGCTGGTGGACCCGCTGCGCAATCGGCGCATGAAGCGTTTAAGCATTACCCTGCTCCAGACGACGGGGCCATTTCCGCGCGATCCCGGCCCGCGGCCTTGGCCCGATAGAGGGCGGCATCCGCCCGTTTGGTCAAGGCGTCGATGGATTCCCGGCTGCCGGGTTCGTAAAGCGCGATTCCCATGGAAAAGCCGAGGTTGGCACCCGGCAGGTCCAGCCGCCGGTCGAACTCTTCGAGCATCTCGAACAGGTTCCCCGCCTTGGCAAAGGCGCCGGCACTGTCAGCCCCATCGAGCCAGAAGGCGAACTCGTCGCCGCCGAGACGCGACACGAGATCGCCGGCCCGCAGCCTTTCCCGGAACATGGTGCCGAGCAGGGTCAGCGCCTTGTCGCCGCCGGCATGGCCAAAGCGGTCGTTCAGCGGCTTGAAGGCGTCGAGGTCGATCAGCAACAGCGCGCCGCTGCGGCGCAGGCGGTCCGCCTGCCGCAGTTTCACCGGCAGGTCGTCCTGGAAGGCGCGGCGGTTCATGATCCCGGTCAGGGCATCGACCCGCGACTGTTCCTCGAGACGGGCCACCCGCTCGCGAATGCCAAGGGCAAGCCCGAGCTGGTCGGCGACCGCGCCAAGAATGCCGGCCTGGGCGCCATGCCAATGCTGCCGGCTGCCCCGGATGAGCACAAGGGCGCCGACCGCGGTGCTGCCTTCGGCCGCGATGGCGATGAGGGCGGTCTGCTCGCCCACGGCGCGGGCTTCCACCCGCCCCACCACCTGGCCCTTGGCGGCGATGCGCTCGACTTCGGCGGCCAGCGTCTCGTCCATTCCCGCTTCGATGGCGCCGATCCCGATGACGGGAACCATGCGGCCCATGCCATCACGCCCGACCACCAGCGCGCCCTTGGCGTGCAGCGTCGCCATCGAGGCTTCGGCGGCGACCCGGATCGCCCGTTCGGGCCCGCCGTCGCCGCGCATGGCGTCGATGACGGCGCCGCGCAGGCGTTCGCGGTCGAGGGCCTGCATCAGGGCGGTTTCCCGGCTCTGCGCCGCGGTCACGTCGCGGGCGATGCCGCGCAGGCCGACCCGGCGCCCCATGTCGTCACGGACCGGCCGGGCGGAGACGAGGCAGCGCAGCGAGGTGCCGTCCGCCGCCAGCAGCCACACTTCCCGGTCGGTCAGCAGGACATCGCTGGAAAAGGGATCGCTGCGGCCGGACAGCCAGTCGGCGTCGATGATTTCCGTCGCGAAACGGCCGACAAGCTCGCGCGCGGCATAGCCAAAAATGCGTTCCGGCGCGCAGAAGGTGAAACGGCCGTCCATGTCGGTTTCAAAGGAAAAGTCCGGCAGGCAATCGACGATGTCGGTCAGGCGTTCGATCTGGTCGGTCAGCTGGCCGCGCCGCAAATAATCTTCGGTGCCATCGCGCGCCATGACGAGAACGGCGGCGCCGAACGGCATCGCCGAGACCTCGAACACCCGGCGGCGGTCGATCACCACGTCGATCTTGCGACCTTCGGTGCCATGCCGGGTACGCTCGATCAGGTCGATCAGCGCGTCATGACCGTCGCGAAGGGCCAGCACCAGCGGGCGGGCCGCCTCGTTGGCCTCGACCACCCGAATCCCTTGCCCGACGATGAAGGCGGGACCGGGATAGTTTTCCACCAGGCGGTCGAGAACCGCCGCGGCGGTGGGCCGGCGTTCGGGGGTTTTGTCGCTCATGGCCTCGCGCATAATCACGCCGTTACAATCCCCTGGCGGAGTGGAGTTCGCCAACCCTAGGACCTGAACGTCAAGAATTGGTTGACGCCCCTTGCCAGAAGCATCGTCGCTCCCCAATCTCCCCGTCATGGCCCTTCCCCTGCGCACCGCCACCGAAACCTGGGTGTTCGACCTCGACAACACCCTCTATCCCGCGTCATGCCGGCTGTTCGATCAGATCGAGGCGAAGATGCGGGACTATATCCGCCAGCACCTCGGAATCGACGACGAGGCGGCGTCCGCGCTGAAGACCCGGCTGTTCCAGCGCCATGGCACGACCATGAAAGGATTGATGCAGGATCACGGCGTTGATCCCCATCAATTCCTCCGCTTCGTGCATGATATCGACCTCGCGCCGCTCGACGCCGCGCCCGACCTCGGTGCCGCGCTGGCCGGATTGCCGGGGCGGAAGGTGATCTTCACCAACGGCTCGGTCGAACACGCGGAGCGGGTTCTGGCGCGCCTCGGCATCGCCGGCCATTTCGACGGCATCTTCGACATCGTCGCCGCCGGCTATGTGCCCAAGCCCGAAATCGGCCCCTACCATGCCATGGCCGCGGCCCTGAAGGTCGATCCCCGCCGCGCGGTCATGGTCGAGGACATGGCGCGCAACCTGAAGCCGGCGGCGGAACTCGGCATGACCACGGTCTGGGTGCCGGGCGGCACCGACTGGGGCGCCGAGGGTCAGGGCGATCACATCCACCACGTCGTCGACGATCTCGCCGCCTTCCTGCACGGCCTCGACTGAGCCTTGCCGGGCCCCGCCCCGGGGCCGGCGGTTGACAGGGGGCGGCAGCCCCCTATTGTCCGGAAAATTTCCGATCTGGAGTTGGAGCATCATGGCCGCAACGGAACTCGCCCCCATCGTCGAAGCCGCCTGGGAGGCACGGGACGGGATCACCTCCGCCACCCGGGGCGAGGTGCGCGAGGCGGTCGAGGCGGCGCTTGAGGCGCTCGATGCCGGCGAGGCCCGGGTGGCCGAGCCGACCGCGTCCGGCTGGGTGGTGAACCAGTGGCTGAAGAAGGCGGTGCTGCTGTCGTTCCGCCTCAACGATTCGGTCGCCGTGCCCGGCGGCCCCGGCATGGCCGGCGCCTGGTTCGACAAGGTGCCGAGCAAGTTCGACGGCTGGGGCGAGAATCGCTTCAAGGCCGCCGGCTTCCGCGCCGTGCCCGGCTGCTTCGTGCGCAAGTCCGCCTATATCGCCCCCGGCGTCGTCCTCATGCCCAGCTTCGTCAATGTCGGCGCCTATGTCGGCAAGGGCACCATGGTCGATACCTGGGCGACCGTCGGCTCCTGCGCGCAGATCGGCGCCAACTGCCACATCTCGGGCGGCGCCGGCATCGGCGGCGTCCTTGAGCCGCTGCAGGCCGGACCTGTCGTGATCGAGGACAATTGCTTCATCGGCGCCCGTTCGGAAGTCGCTGAGGGTGTCGTCGTCGAGACCGGCGCGGTCCTCTCCATGGGCGTCTATATCGGTGCCTCGACCAAGATCGTCGACCGGGCGACGGGCGAAGTGTTCCGCGGCCGGGTGCCGGCCTATTCGGTCGTCGTGCCGGGCACGATCCCGGGCAAGACCCCGAACGAGCCCGGCCTCTACGCCGCCGTGATCGTGAAGCGGGTCGATGCCCAGACCCGCTCCAAGACCTCGATCAACGAGCTGCTGCGCGACTGACCGCCATGAAACTGCCCCCCCTCGACGCCCTGCCGCTGGCGATCGAACTGATCCGCTGCCCCAGTGTGACGCCGGCCGATGCCGGCGCGCTGGATACGCTGGGCGCGGTGTTGAAGGGGCTGGGCTTTTCGGTCGAACGCCTGCCCTTCGCCGACGCCGGCACGCCCGACATCGACAATCTCTATGCCAGGATCGGCGATGGCAGCGGGGCCGGCCCCCATTTCTGCTTCGCCGGCCATACGGATGTCGTGCCCGTTGGCGATGCCTCGCGCTGGACCGTCGATCCTTTCGCGGCAACGCTCGACCAGGGCTGGCTGCTGGGCCGGGGCGCGGCCGACATGAAGGCGGCGATCGCCTGTTTCGTCGCCGCCGTCAGCCGCTTCCTCGGCGAATGCAACGGCCGGGTGCCGCGGGGCGGCGCCATCTCGCTGCTGATCACCGGCGACGAGGAAGGCCCGGCCGTCAACGGCACGGTAAAGATGCTGGAGACGCTGTCGGCGCGGGGCGAGGTCTGGCACGGCTGCATCGTCGGCGAGCCGACCAATCCGCATCGCCTCGGCGACATGGCCAAGATCGGCCGGCGCGGCTCGATCAACGGCACGATCACCGTGACCGGGGTGGAAGGCCATGTCGCCTATCCCCATCTGGCCGACAACCCCATTCCGAAGCTGCTGCGCCTGATGTCCGCGCTCGATGCCCTGTCGCTCGACGCGGGCACCGATCATTTCCAGCCCTCCAACCTCGAATTCACCACGGTCGATGTCGGCAATCCGGCGACCAACGTGATCCCCCGGGTGGCGAGCGCGCGTTTCAACATCCGCTTCAACGACCGCCACACCGGGGCCTCGCTCGACGCCCTGCTGCGCGCGACGCTGGACGCGACCGGCATCGCCTATGCTCTGGACACCCGCACCTCGGGCGAGGCCTTTCTGACCGAACCGGGCCCGCTGTCCGAGATGATCAGCGCCGCGGTCGAGGCGGAAACGGGCGCGCGGCCCGAGCTGTCGACCAGCGGCGGCACGTCGGACGCACGCTTCATCGCCCGCTACTGCCC
Source organism: Zavarzinia aquatilis (assembly GCF_003173035.1). Taxonomy (GTDB): domain Bacteria; phylum Pseudomonadota; class Alphaproteobacteria; order Zavarziniales; family Zavarziniaceae; genus Zavarzinia; species Zavarzinia aquatilis. The sequence continues at coordinate 227,468 of NZ_QGLE01000006.1, read as the reverse complement.
GGTGATCGAATTCGGCCTCGTCGGCGAGACCATGCACAAGGCGGACGAAAAGGTCAGGGTCGAGGATCTGGAGCGCCTGACCCGCATCTATCACGACCTGCTGCGGCGCTTCTTCCGCCTCTGAGCTTTTTCGCCGCACCACCTGTTAATGCGAGTCGATCTCAAGTAACCTGCCCTTGAGCAATTTGCCGATTCATGGAATCGGCAAATTGCTCAGATGTCTTGAAATCGCGCGGTTTCCAGCGGCAAACCGGCATCCGTTTTGCCGCAAACCACACGGGCGTTCAGGGAAGGATGATCCATGCCGCAGTCCAGGCGCCAGTTCCTGGCGACGGGTGCCGCCGCCATCGCCGCCACCGCGCTGCCCCGCGCCGCCGGGGCCGCCACCGTCGATTTCGTCCTTGAGGCGAAGGAGCGACCGATCCAGCTGCCCGGCTGCAGCGGCCCGACCCAGGCCTGGACCTATGGCGAGACCTGGCCCCTTGCCCTCCGGGTGAAGCGGCATCAGCCGCTGACCATCGAATTCCGCAATGGCCTGAAGGAACACAGCACGATCCACTGGCATGGCCTCCGCATTCCCCATGCCATGGACGGCGTGCCCTGGATCACCCAGGACCCGGTGAAGCCGGGCGGCAACTTCATCTATGCCTTCGCGCCGCCGGACCCGGGCCTGTTCTTCTTCCATCCCCATTGCGACGACGTCACGGCTTTGAGCCGGGGCCTCGCCGGGGTGATCATCGTCGAGGACCCGCGCGAGGAAGGCCTGTTCGACCGGGAAGAGTTGCTCGTCCTGATGGACTGGCGGGTCAAGGAAGACGGCAGCTACGACACGATCACCACCGACAAGACGGCGGCCCGCGCCGGCACCTTCGGCCGGCTGCGCACCACCAACGGCAAGCTCTCGCCAGTCTATCAGGTGCGGCCGGGGACGCGCCTGCGCCTGCGCTGCATCAATGTCGATTCCAGCCGCATCCCCCTCCTCGACCTCGCCGGGGCGACGGGACAGGTGATCGCGACCGACGGCAATGCCTGCGAGCCCTTCCCGCTTGCCGCCTGGCCGCTCGGCCCGGCCATGCGCGCCGATATCGCCCTGATGGTGCCGGACCAGCCCGGCGCCAGCTTCGAGCTGCACGACGTCTGGCAATCGACACCTGTCGTGCTGGCCCGCTTCGAGGTCGCTGGCGAGCCCATGCCCATGGCGGGCCGCGATCGGCCGCTGGCCCTGCCGCCGGCCGAGTTGCCGGAACCGGACCTTGCCAACGCGGTGAAGGTCGAACTCGACCTGGGCGCCGGGCTGCCCGATCCCGCCGTGCTGGAATTCCAGAAACTGTTCGGCGCCGACGAAATCTGCACCACCCAGCGGGTGTTCTGGTCGCTGAACACCAAGGCCTGGCCCGGCATGTCGGCAACCGGCAAACCCGAGCCACTGGGCCTGATGCAGAGCGGCACGACCTATGTCGTCGAGATGTTCAACGGCACGCCGCACCGCCACCCGATGCACCTGCACGGCCATACCTTCAAGGTCATCGGCTCGAGCAAGGGCGAACAGCCGGTGCGCTGGGGCGACACCGTGCTGGTCGAGCCGAAGGAGCGGTTGCAGATCGCCTTCGTCGGCGGCGAGCCGGGCGAGTGGATGGTCCACTGCCACATCATCGAACACCAGGAAACCGGGATGATGGGCTATTACCGGGTGGCCTGAACCACCCGGCGCGGACCCCGCCTGGAATTGCCAATATTCTGGTCGCTCCGGCGAAGGCCGGAGCCTTGGGACAAGAAGGCGCCCTCACCGGCACGAGATCCCGGCCTGCGCCGGGATGACGGGAAAGGATCGCCCCGGCTCAAGCGCCCCTAGCGGCCGCCGAGGATCACGTCGAGGATGAGGCCGGTGGCGACGGCGGCGATCACGATGTCGCTGCCGACCGCGTAATAGCCGTAGCCCGGAGGCAGCGGGCGCATGTCGCGCACCACGACCGGCGGCAGGACATAGTAGCCGCGCGGCAGATAGGCGCCCCGCACCGGCGGCCTGTGGTAATAGCCCGGAGGCAGCGGGCGATAATAGGTCGGATAGCGCTGCCACCAGCCGCGCATCCGCTCGCGGTCGCGGTCGGCGAAGCGGGCGCCATCGTCGTAACCCCGGTCGTACCCACGATCATAGCCACGACCATAACCGCGGCTGTAGTCGCGATCGCGGTCGTCGCGCCAGTCGCGGCGGCCATAGTCGCGCCCGTCACGGTCATGGTGGTCGTTCCAGTCGCGGCCGTATTCATTGCCGCGGTGATCGTCGTCCCGGCCGCGGGCGAAGGCGGACGCGGCCGGTGCCATCAGGGCCGCCACCAGGGCAGCTGCGATGAGAGGTTTGGCGAAGCGCATGACGTTCTTCCGTCGCAAGGTTGACACCCTATAAATGCGCGGCCGGGGGCCGGGTTCCGATGAAACCTTCCAGGTCTCAGCGGACGACGTCGCGGATGATGTCGACGATGAGGCCGGTCGCGATCTGCACCAGCAGCACGTCCGGGCCGACGATCATGCGATCGTAACCCGCGGGCAAGGGCGAGAGCTGGCCCGAGAGACCGGCCGGCAGAACCTTCTTGGCGATGCCCGGCGGCAGGCGCCCCCGCGTGACCAGCTGCTTGCGGATGCCCGGCGGCAGATCGGCGAGATAGCCGTTGTTCCGCAGGAAATAATTGGAGATCACCTGGCGGTCGCCGGTCGGGAACAGGATCGAGGCGATGGCGGGCGCCAGACTTTCCTCGACCGGAACATCGCCGCCGCCATGCCCATTGCCATTGCCGTTGCCACGACCGTTGCCGTTGTTCTTGCCCTCGGCCGCGCCGGTCAGGGCGAGACCGAGCCCGGTGAACAGGACCGCCAGCGTCATTTTCGCATTCGGTTTGCGCGAAGGCATTCGAAACTCTCCCCGATGGGTGCTGGTGGGGGGAATGTCCGCGCACCGCGCCGGTTCCCCCCACCGTGCAGAAATCCCGAATCAGGGCGCGCTGAGCACGATCTGGGCGATAACGCCGGTGGCGATCACCGCGAGCACGACATCGGTGCCCACGGTGAAATAGGCATGACCCGCCGGCGGGCGCGGCAGAAGGTCGACGATGACCGTCGGCGGGCGCTGGTAATGGCCCGACGGCAGATGCCCGCCAACCGCGACGCCGCCGCGCAGATCGGAGGGCAGCGGCTTCGACCAGCCGGGATGGCCGTCGAACCATTGCCGGGCGCGACTGCGGTGGTCGTCGTTCACGGTGACGCTGTGGTGGCGGCTGGCGGACGCGGGCTTGCCGGCATGGTCGCCGCCGCGCTTGGCGTCGTCGCGGTGCTGGCCGCCCTGCTGCTGGCCGCCCTGCCGCTGGCCATCATCGTGACCGCCCTGCCGGTCCTGAGCCATGGGCGGCTGGCCCGGGCCGCCCTGCGGCGCCTGCGCCTGCGCGGCGAGCGGCGCCGACAGGGCAAGGGCAAGGGCGAGGATGGAAATCGTCTTCTTCGGCACGACCGATACTCCTGCGTGATCCATGCCTGATAAATGGCGACGGCGGGGGCGCCGTTCCGCGCAGCCCCCGTAAGGAAAACGTCAGGAAAGTGAAAATTCAGCCGGCAGGATAGTCGACGCCGGTCAGCGTCAGCCCTTCGGCGGGCGCGGTCGGGCCGGCGGCGGCCCTTTTGCGGGCATCGAGCGCGGCGATGATATCCGCCGGAGTCCACTTGCCCTCGCCGGCCAGGCGCAGGGTGCCGACCATGATCCGCACCTGATGATGCAGGAAGGACCGCGCGCTGGCCTCGACATGAATTTCCTCGCCGGCCGCGAAGACCTCCAGCCGGTCGAGGGTCTTCACCGGCGATTTCGCCTGACATTCGGTCGCGCGGAAACTGGTGAAATCATGGGTGCCGAGCAGCACCGCCGCCCCTGCCCGCATCGCCTCGATGTCGAGGGCGCGGGTGACATGCCAGACCCGGCCGACGGTATAGGCCGGGGGCGGGCGGCGGGCGAGAATACGATAGCGGTAGTGCCGGCCGATGGCCTGGAAACGGGCATGGAATTCGGGCGGCGCGATGCTGACCTCGGTGATCGCGACCGGCATCGGCTTCATGTGGAAATTCAGCGCGTCGCGCACGGCGAGGGCCGAATAGTCCTTCTCGAGGTCGAAATGGGCGACTTGGCCCGTGGCATGGACCCCGGCATCGGTGCGGCCGGCGGCATGAAGCACGGCGCGGACACCGCCGTTCAGCCGCGCCGCGGCCGCCTCGATGGTGCCCTGCACCGTCGGCGCGCCATCCTGCGCCTGCCAGCCCTGAAAGGCCGAGCCGTCATATTCAACGGTCAGGCGATAGCGCGGCACGGCGAGGCTCAGCCGGCGCGCGTGCCGGCGGGAACGGCAAAGCCGCGCAGGAAATCCCCCACCGGCACCGGGCCCTTGCCCGCGCGCTGCACGACGAGGGGCCGGATCGCGCCGACACCGCAGGCGATCGTCAGCCGCTCGTCCAGCGTGGTGCCGGGCGCGGCGTCATGCCCGGTTTCGGGCAGGACCTCGGCCTTCAGGATCTTGCAGCGCTCGCCCAGAATCTCGGTGAAGGCGCCGGGGCTGGGCGCCAGGGCACGGATCTGGCAGTCGACCGCCTCGGCCGGGGCGGCGAAGTCGATGCGCGCGTCGTCCTTGGCGATCTTCTTCGCGTAGGTGACCCCTTCCGCCGGTTGCGGCCGGGGCACGACTCTGCCTGAGGCGACGAGGGCGAGACCATCGACCATCAGCGGCCCGCCGAGGGCGGACAGGCGGTCGTGCAGGCTGCCGGCGGTATCGTCGGGGCCGATCTCGACCCGCTCCTCGAGCACGATGGGGCCTTCGTCGAGCCCTTCCGACATGGCCATGACGGCGACGCCGGTTTCCTCGTCCCCTGCCCAGATCGCGCGCTGGATGGGCGCGGCGCCGCGCCAGCGCGGCAGCAGCGAGGCATGAAGATTGAAGCAGCCAAGGCGCGGCGCCCACAGCACCGGCGCCGGCAGGATCAGGCCATAGGCGACGACGACCGCGGCATCGAGGCCGAGGGCGGCGAAATCTTCCTGTTCGGCGGACCCTTTGAGGGATCTGGGCGTGCGCACCGGAATGCCCGCCGCCTCCGCCGCCAGATGGACCGGCGACGGGGTCAGCCTGTGACCCCGATTGGCCGGGCGCGGCGGCTGGCTGTAGACGGCGGCGACCTCATGCCCCGCCGCGATCAGCGCCTGAAGCGTGGGCACGGCGAACGCGGGCGTGCCCATGAAGGCGAGGCGCAGCTTCAGGCTCACCCCTTGGCCCTGGCCAGCTTCTGGGCCTTCGCCACCTTGCGCAGCAGGAGGCTGCGCCGGGCTAGCGAGAGGTGATCGACGAAGAGCACGCCTTCGAGGTGATCCATCTCGTGCTGGATGCAGGTGGCGGCGAGGCCGTCCATCTCTTCCTCGTGGCTTTCGCCTTTGGCGTCGAGGAAGCGGACGCGGACCCGCGCCGGACGCTCGACCTCGGCATATTGCTCGGGTACCGAAAGGCAGCCTTCCTCATAGGTCGACAGGTCGTCCGCGGACGTCCAGACGATCTCGGGATTGATGAAGACGCGGGGTGCCTTCTCCTCCCCCTCGCGGGCGAGGTCGATGACCAGCAGGCGCGCGGGCACGCCGACCTGGATCGCCGCAAGGCCGATGCCCGGGGCGTCATACATGGTCTCGAACATGTCGTCGATCAGGCGCTGAAGCTCGGCGTCGAACACCGTGACCGGGGTCGACTTCTGTTTCAGGCGCGGATCGGGCGCGATGAGGATGGGACGGATAGCCATGACGCATGAGGTATGATGTCCGCCCGCCGCCGTCAAGGCCGGCCATGGTCGGCCCCTGCCCGCCGCGGCTTGTGCGCGGGCGGGGCGGATGCTAGGACGGCGGCCATTCCGCCCCCCGCTCTCCCGGCGGGCGGACAGGGAAGGCACACAAGGGCCCCAAGGCCCGCGACATCGAGGAAAGCGCCATGCGTCGCACCATGCTGCAGGCCAAGCTGCACCGCGTCTCCGTCACCCATTGCGAGCTGGACTACGAAGGCTCCTGCGCCATTGACGACGATCTGCTCGAAGCTTCGGGCCTTTTGCCGCTGCAGAAGATCGACATCTACAATGTGAACAATGGCGCCCGCTTCTCGACCTATGTCATCCGCGCCGAGAAGGGCTCGGGCGTCATCTCGCTGAACGGCGCCGCCGCCCGCATGGCGCAGAAGAACGACATCCTGATCATCGCCGCCTATGTCGAGGTCGAGGAAGCGGAACTGCCGGGCTTCGCCGCGAAACTGGTCTATGTCGACGGCGCCAACCGGATCAGCCGGACGGCGAGCGAGATCGCGGTGCAGCCGGCCGCCGGCTGGCCTCGCGAACAGGCGGCGGAGTAAGGACAGGCCGTGAGCACGCCCGACGGCCCGAAGAATTACATCACGCCCGAGGGTTACGCCCGCCTCGCCGAGGAACTGCGCCACCTGACCCGGGTGGAGCGGCCGAAGGTGGTCGAGGTCGTGTCCTGGGCGGCGGGCAACGGCGACCGCTCGGAAAACGGCGACTATCTCTATGGCAAGAAGCGCCTGCGCGAGATCGACCGCCGGCTGCGTTTCCTGACCAAGCGGCTGGAGGGCGCAAGCGTGGTCGATCCCGCCCTGCAGAAGGTGAAGACCCGGGTCTTCTTCGGCGCCCATGTCACCTATGTCGGCGACGACGACGTGGAAAAGACCATCCGCATCGTCGGCACCGACGAGGCCCGCTCGGAACTCGGCGAGATCAGCTGGATTTCGCCCGTCGCCCGCGCCCTGCTGAAGGCCGAGGTCGGCGATGTCGTCGAGGTGCGCACGCCGCAGGGCGGCGAAAGCCTGGAAGTGGTCGCGATCCGCTACTGAACCGGGGCCCGGCGCCGGAGTGACAGGGCTTCGGCGACATGGATGCGCCCGACCCCGCCGCCCCCGGCAAGATCGGCGATGGTCCGCGCGACCTTCAGCACCCGGTGATAGCCGCGCGCCGACAGGCGCAGGCGATCCGCCGCCTCGAGCATCAGTTTCCGCCCCGCCTCGTCGGGCGATGCGTGGCGGTCGAGGGCTTCGCCCTCCAGCTCGGCATTGGTGGATAGCCCCGTGCCGGTGAAACGCCGGGCCTGGATCGCCCGCGCGGCGGCGACCCTGGCCGCCACCTCGCGGCTGCCCTCCGCCGGGGCCGGCAGGGCGAGATCGGCGACCGAAACAGCAGGCACGTCGACGAAAAGATCGAACCGGTCGAGCAGCGGGCCGGACAGGCGGTTCTGATAATCGGCGGCGCAGCGCGGTGCCTTGGCGCAGGCGCGCCCGGCATCGTCGAGATAGCCGCAGCGGCACGGATTCATCGCCGCGACCAGCTGGAAACGGGCGGGATAGCTGACATGGGCATTGGCCCGCGCGACCACGGCACGGCCGGATTCGATCGGCTGGCGCAGGGCTTCGAGGGCGGCGCGCTGGAACTCCGGCAATTCGTCGAGGAACAGCACGCCGCGATGGGCAAGGCTGACCTCCCCCGGCTTGGCCCGCTGGCCGCCGCCGACGAGGGCCGCCTGGCTGGCGGAATGGTGGGGATTGCGGAACGGCCGCTCGCGGGTGATGGTGCCGTCGTTCAGCTGGCCCGCGACCGACAGCACGAGCGACAGCTCCAGCGCCTCCGCCGGCTCGAGCGGGGGCAACAGCCCGGGCAGGCGCGCCGCCAGCATGGATTTGCCCGACCCGGGACTGCCCTGCATCAGCAGGTGGTGACCGCCCGCCGCGGCGATTTCCAGCGCCCGCTTGGCACTTTCCTGACCCTTCACGTCGCGCAGGTCCGGCGCGGCGCCGCTCTCCGTCGGCGGCCGGGGGCGCGGCGTGTCAAGCAGCTGGGTCCCCTTGAAATGATTGACGAGGGCGATCAGCGACGCGGGGGCAAGCACGGCGGGATTGCCCGCCCAGGCGGCTTCCGGCCCCGAACGGGCGGGACAGATCAGGCCCCGCTCGTCGGCGACGGCGGCGACAGCGGCGTTGAGCACACCGGCGACCGGGTTCAAGCGCCCATCCAGCGATAATTCGCCAAGGGCGACATAGCCATCCAGCTCCTCGGCCGGGACAAGGCCGAGGGCCGCCATCAGGCCGAGGGCGATGGGCAGGTCGAAATGGCTGCCTTCCTTCGGCAGGTCGGCGGGGGCGAGGTTGACCGTGATCCGCTTGGGCGGCAGGCCGAGGCCGATGGCGCCCAGCGCCGCCCGCACCCGCTCCCGGCTTTCCGCCACCGCCTTGTCGGGCAGGCCGACGACCGAAAAGGCGGGCAACCCTTGCGCCAGCGCCACCTCGACCTCGACAGGCACGACTTCGATGCCCTCGAAGGCGACGGTGTGGATGCGGACGACCATGCGGGAACAAGCCTGAACCTGTTTAATCGAGGGTTGCAAGGCTAGATCAATGGGGGGGCCGGCGACTAGCCCTGATTGTCGTTTGTCCCTGGCCGCCCGCCACGGGTTGACGAAGGCCAGGCGGCACCGCATACCGGCTTCCACCGACACCGGGGGGCAAAATGGTTAACACTGCTTGCGAACTCAAGCGCCTGGCCGATGGCCTCTGGGCGGCGGAAACGGGCTTGCGTGCCCTCGGGATGCCGATGACGACGCGGATGACGATCGCGCGGCTGCCGTCCGGCCTGTGGGTGCATTCGCCGGTGCCGCTGGTGCCGCTGCGCGCCGCCGTCGACGATCTGGGACAGGTGCGCTGGCGCGTCGCGCCCAATCTGATGCACCATCTCTATCAGGCGCCCTGGCAGGCAGCCTATCCCGACAGCCCCCTGTTCGCGCCGCCCGGCCTGGCGGCGAAGCGGCCCGACCTGCGCATCGACGGCAGCCCCGTCGCGGGCGCGGCGTCCTGGGGCGACGACATCCTGGCGCTGCCCGTCGCGGGCAACCCCACCCTCGACGAGACTGTATTCCTGCATCGGCCGAGTGGCAGCCTGATCATCACCGACCTCGCGGTCAACCTGGGGCCCGAAGCTCACTGGATGGTTCGGCTCTATGCCCGGCTCATGGGCTGCCATGGCCGGCTGTCGCTGTCCTATCTGCTGAAGCTGCTGTACCGGGACCGGCAGGCGGCGCGGGCGTCGCTCGACCGCATCCTGTCGCTGGATTTCGACCGGGTGATCCCGGCCCACGGTCCCGTGATCGAGACCGGCGGCAAGGCGGCGCTGACGGCCGCCTTTGCCTGGCTGAAGCCCTGAAGACAGGCGTCAGAACTCGACGTCGAGCTCTTCCAGTTCCTCGGGCTCGGCGAGGGCGGCCGCCGTCCATTCGATCATCTGGGGCAGGTTCAGGATGCGGTTGGCATAGGTCTGGCACTTGCGGTCCAGCTTCACGTCGTAGGTCTTGAAGCGGGTACAGACGGGGGCGAACATGGCATCCGCCATGGTCAGCTTCGGGCCGAACAGATAGGGGCCGCCGTAAGTGTCGAGACAGGTGCGCCAGATGCCGATCATGTGGTCGATGTCGGCCTGGGCGCCGGCCCAGACCTTGAAGCCGGGGAAGTGGCTCTTCAGGTTCATCGGCAGGGCGGAACGCAGATTGGCGAAGCCCGAATGCATCTCGCCCGAGACCGAGCGGCAGTGGGTGCGGGCGGCCAGATCCTCGGGCAGCAGCGCGGCGCCGGGGATGACTTCCTGCAGGTATTCGGCGATGGCCAGCGTGTCCCACACCGTGATGTCGTTATGGGTGAGCGCCGGCACCTTGAAGGAAGGGGAAAGCAGCAGCAGCTCGGCCCGCGTGCCCGGATCGTCGATCGACAGGATTTTCTCTTCGAAGTCCAGCCCGACGAATTTGCACAGCAACCAGCCGCGCAAGGACCAGGACGAGTAATTCTTGCTGCTGATCGTCAGAGTGGCCATCGCCATGGACTACCTGCCTTCGCTTCTTGGGGCCCTGCCCTTGGTACCAGAAATTTTTCCCGTCCACCGTGCGGCAACTTCCCCCCGTACCGGACTTTGGTCCAAGGCCGGGAGTGAATTGCTTCCAAACTGCCTCCCGGCGACAGTTCGTTGTTGCACTCGGTGATCCGTCCCTATGATATTGTGGCAGTGCAGCGAAAAATGCACGGGTGAATTCGCCGCGAATGACCCCTCATCAAGCGAATCTGGGGCCGAGCACGTACAGACCTAGCCAATTGATCCGGTGATGCATGATCTATGAGATCTACCAAGCGCAGTCCGACATGCTGGATCCGCTTCGCGCGGCGGCCCGGGGCACGGCGACCGTGCTGCGCAACCCGATGCTGTCGGGCCTTTCGGCCTTCTATCCCTACCGGGCCTTCACCGCGGCCTTCGACGTTTTCGGCCACACCCGCCTGACCCACGATCGCCCGCCCTTCGACATCAAGTCGGTGACGGTCGGCAATCGCGAGGTGCCGGTGACCGAGGTGAAGGAATTCTCCACGCCCTTCGGCACGCTGCTCCACTTCAAGAAAGACGTCGGCGTCGTTCAGCCGCCGGTGCTCGTCGTCGCCCCCCTGTCCGGCCATTTCGCGACCTTGCTGCGCGGTACGGTCGTCACCCTGCTTCAAGACCACGACGTCTACATCACCGACTGGCATAATGCCCGTGACATTCCCGTGTCGGCCGGCCGCTTCGGCTTCGACGAATATGTCGAGCATGTGGTCACCTTCCTCGAGAAGATCGGCACCCCCGGTCACCTCGTCGCCGTCTGTCAGCCCTGCGTCCATGCCCTCGTCGCCGTCTGCGTCATGGCGATGAACGGCAACCCGATGCAGCCGCGCTCCATGACCCTGATGGCGGGCCCGATCGACTGCCGGGTGAATCCGACCGTGGTCAACAAGCTGGCGACCGACAATCCGATCGAATGGTTCGAGAAGAACCTGATCGCGACCGTGCCGCGCCGGCTGAAAGGCGGGGGTCGCAAGGTGTATCCGGGCTTCACCCAGCTTTCGGCCTTCATGAGCATGAACGCCGACCGCCATGTGAAGTCGCACCGCGAGCTTTACAACAATCTCGCCAAGGGCGAATGGGACAAGGCGGAGCAGACCCGCACCTTCTACGACGAATATTTCGCCGTCCTTGACTTGACCGCCGAATTCTATCTCGAGACCGTGAACCGCGTATTCCAGGAATACGAACTGCCGCTCGGCAAGATGTACTGGAAGGGCCAGAAGGTCGATCCGACCGCCGTGCGCAAGACTGCCCTGTTCACGGTCGAAGGCGAGCGGGACGATATCTGTTCCGTCGGCCAGACCGTCGCCGCCCAGGACCTCTGTTCCAAGATCCGCCCCTACCAGAAGTCCCACCACCTGCAGCCCGGCGTCGGCCATTACGGCGTCTTCAACGGCAAGAAGTGGGAAGGCCAGATCTACCCCCGCGTCAAGAACATGATCCTCGCCAACGACTGAGGAACAGGCCCTTCACGCTTTCACCACGACCCGGTAAAGTGGCGTCGTGACCGGTCGCATAACCTTTCAGCCGCGCCTTGCCGACGGCTTCGCCGCTCGGCTGCGCCTTCGCGCCGATGTGCTGCTCGATGATCCGCGGATCCTGCGCCGCGGGCATCTGATACTGGTCGGCAAGGGCCTGTTCTTTGCCGGCTGCAGCGGTATCGCCTATGCGGCCCTGCTCCTGTCCGGCGGCGTTGGCATATGGGCCTGGGCCTCGGTGATCGGTTTCGGCCTCGCGTCCCTGCTGCTGGCCATCAACATCGGCCATGACGCGGCCCATGGCACGCTGTTCCGGCGGCCCTGGCTCAATCACCTTGTGCAGTTCCTGACTTTCGCGCCCCTCGGGGTCGACGCCTATCTCTGGCGCTTTCGCCATATCGCCTCGCATCATGTCTTTCCGAACGTCAGTGGCTCGGACATCGACATCGACGAGAACCCGTTCCTGCGCCTGTCGCCCAATCAGCCCTGGAAGCGCCGCTTCCGCTTCCAGCATCTCTATGCGCCGGCCATCTACGCGCTGGTCGCGCTGCACAGCGCCTGGGTTCAGGATTTCGCCTATCTCTTCAAGCGGCAGCTGGCGAATGCCCGTAACATCCGGCACTCGCGGGCGCACCGCTTTCAGTTCTTCCTTGGCAAGGGTGTGCATCTCGCCCTCTGGTTCGGCCTGCCGCTCGCCCTGACCTCCATGTCGGCCGGGCGGGCGCTGGCGCTTTATGTCGTCGGTCTCGGCGTCATGTCGCTGGTCTTCGTCTTCCTGCTGGTCGGCACGCATTTCTCGACCGCCGCCGCCTTCCCGACGCCGGATTCGGCAGGGCGCCTGCCGCTGGATTTCGCCGGCCACGCCGTCGCGACCTCGGTCGACTGGTCCCCGGAAAGCCGCCTCGCGGGCTTCATCGCCGGCGGCGCCAATACCCATGCGGCCCATCACCTGTTTCCGCGCGTCGCCCATGTTCATTACCGCGCCTTGAACACGGCGATCCGGGAATGCGCCGCCGAATGCGCGCTCGACTACCATTGCACCAGCCTGCCCGGCATGATCGCCGACCACCTCCGCTTCCTCCGCCGCCTCGGCACCCCACCCGCCTCGACATCAGCCTCCTGACGCCGCTCTTAATCCGGTCTTTCTTAATCCGGGGACACTATATTTAATTCGATATATTATATATAGTGTCCCCGGATTAAATGCCCGAGAATTAAGGGGACGCTACAAATAAGGGGACGCTATATCTAATTGATCCCCGAATTGATGGCGGCGACGGAGACCGCGTTCCCTAGAGGAAGCCGATCTGGCGCATCAGGCTGGGCTGGTCGAGCATGCCCCAGCGTTCCTTGATGCGGCCGCTCGTCTCCTCGACCTTCCAGATGAAGGTGCCGGTCACGTCGATGCGGACGCCGGTCGGCAGGATGCCGCGGAAGGTGCCGCGATGGGTGCCGCGGAAGCGGCTGCGCACCGCCACCCGGTCTTCCTCCGCAACCATGTCGAGGATTTTCACCTGGAGGTCGGGGAAGGCGGCGTGAAGGCCGGCGATCTGCGCCTTCAATCCGCGCGGGCCGCGCACGGCCTCCCCCGGCGAGGTGTGGTCGACGAAATCGGGGGCGACCTGGGCGTCGATCGCGCTCGGGTCGTAGCCGTTGATGGTGGCTTGATAATGGGCGCGGATCAGCGCCTTCAGGCTCTGCGAATCCATGGCTGGACGATCCTCCCTGTCTTGTCTTGATTATCGCTGCGGGATCGAAAGCTGCGGCCATGATCGCATCTGTCACACTTCTGCGCTATCCCGTTCCGTGTTCCTTTATGACGATCCGGTTTCCCCTCGCATGACCGAGCCCGTGGCTCCCCCCTCCCCTCCCGGCCTGGGCGGCCTGGCCCGGCTGTTCGCCCGCATCGGCCTCATTTCCTTCGGCGGGGTCGCCGGGCAGCTCGCGCTGATGCATGACGAGGTGGTGGCGCGCCGGCGCTGGCTGGACGAGGCGACGTATCTGCGCGCGCTGAATTTCTGCATGTTGCTGCCGGGGCCGGAGGCGCAGCAATTGGCGACCTTCGTCGGCTGGCGGCTGGCCGGCTGGCGCGGCGCGGCGATCACCGGCACGCTGTTCGTGCTCCCGGGCGCCCTCGTCATGGCGCTGCTGGCCTATATCGCCGCCGCCCATGGCGAGGCGCCGCTGGTCGCCGGTCTGTTCGCCGGGGTGAAGCCGGTCGTCGTCGGCATCGTCGCCGCCGCGCTGTGGCGCCTCGGCCGGCGGGCCCTGAACACCACGGGCGCGCTGCTGGTCGCGCTCGGCGCCCTCCTCGCGTTGCAGCTGCTGCAGGCGCCCTTTCCCCTTGTCGTCATCGGCGCCGGATTGATCGGGCTCTTCGCCGGAAGGCGCGAGGCGGCCCCGGCCGGGGCCGTGCCGATCACGCGGGGCGGCCTTGTTCGTCAGGGCGCGCGGGTGCTGCGGCTGGCGGTGCTGTTCCTGCTGCTGTGGGCGGTGCCGGTGCTGCTGGCGATCTGGCTGGCTGGCGGCGGCATTTTTCCGGCGCTGACCGCGCTGTTCACCAAATCGGCCTTCGTCACCTTCGGCGGTGCCTATGCGGTGCTGCCCTATATCGCCGATCAGGCGGTCGCCCTGCACGGCTGGCTGTCGGCGGGCGAGATGGTCGACGGCCTCGCCCTCGCAGAGACGACGCCGGGGCCGACCATCCTCGTCCTCGAATATGTCGGCTTCCTTGCCGCCTTCAAGCAGCCGGGCGCCCTCGATCCGCTGGTCGCCGGCCTGCTGGGGGCCGGGCTCGTCACCTATGTGACCTTCCTGCCCAGTTTCCTGTTCATTCTGGCCGGCGCGCCGCTGGTCGAACATCTGGCGCGGGCGCCCGCCGCAGCGGCGGCCCTGACGGCGATCACCGCCGCCGTGGTCGGCGTCATGGCCAATCTCGCGCTGTTCTTCGGGGAGGCGGTGTTGCTGCCCGGCGGGCAGCCGGCCTGGGGTCCGCTGGTCGTGGCGCTGGCCAGCATGGCGGCGCTGCTGCGCTTCAATCTCGCCACCCACGGACTGGTGCTGGCTGGCGCCGCCGTCGGGGCGGCGCTGACCGTGATGACTTGAGCGGGCGGCTCCCACACGGGGGAAAGCCGCCCGTCCGAGAGTTTAGGCCGCGCCTTTTTCCGATTTGGCGTAGCCGATGTTGCGCAGCGATTCCGCGATCTCGTCGAGGATGATCGGATCGTCGATGGTCGCCGGCATCGACCACTGCTCGCTGTCCGCGATCTTGCGCATGGTGCCGCGCAGGATCTTGCCCGACCGGGTCTTGGGCAGGCGCTTGACGACGGTCACCGTCTTGAATGCGGCGACGGGGCCGATCTTGTCGCGCACCAGACGGACCAGTTCCTTCTCGATCTCCTCGTCCGGGCGGTTCACGCCCGCCTTCAGCACGACGAAGCCGACCGGCACCTGACCCTTCAGCTGGTCGGCGGCGCCGATCACGGCGCATTCGGCGACGTCCGGGTGATAGGACAGCACTTCTTCCATGCCGCCCGTGGACAGGCGATGGCCGGCGACATTGATGATGTCGTCGGTCCGGCTCATGACGTAGATGTAACCATCCTCGTCGATGTAACCGGCGTCGCCCGTCTTGTAGTAGCCGGGGAAGTCCTGGAGGTAGGAACGGATGAAGCCGTCGTCGTTCTGCCACAGGGTGGGCAGGGCGCCCGGCGCCAGCGGCAGCTTGACGACGATGGAGCCGATGTCGCCGCGCTTCACCTCGTTGTTGTCATTGTCGAGCACGCGGATGTCGTAACCCGGCACGGCGCAGGTCGGCGAGCCGTATTTCACCGGCAGCAGCTCGACGCCGACCATGTTGGCGGCCATCGGCCAGCCGGACTCGGTCTGCCACCAATGGTCGATCACCGGCACCTTCACCTTGTCCTCGGCCCACTGGATGGTGTCCGGGTCGGCGCGCTCGCCGGCCAGGAACAGGGTGCGCAGGCAGGAAATGTCGTAATCCGCCAGCAGCTTGCCCTCCGGGTCTTCCTTCTTGATGGCGCGGAAGGCGGTCGGGGCGCAGAACTGGGTGCGGACGTTATATTCCTCGATCACGCGCCAGAAGGCGCCGGCATCGGGCGTGCCCACCGGCTTGCCTTCATAGAGGATGGTGGTCGCGCCGATCAGCAGCGGACCATAGGTGATGTAGGAATGGCCGACGACCCAGCCCACGTCCGAGGCCGCCCAGAACACTTCGCCCGGGGCCGCGCCATAGATGTTCTTCATCGACCACGCGAGGGCCACCATGTGACCGGCGTTGTCGCGGACGACGCCCTTCGGAATGCCCGTGGTGCCAGAAGTATAGAGGACATAGAGCGGATCGGTCGAGGCGACGGGCACGCAGTCGGCGGGCGCCGTGCCGGGCACGACCTTGCCCCAGTCGAAATCGCGACCCTCGACCAGCGATGCCGCCAGCATCGGGCGCTGCCAGATCAGGGTGAATTCCGGCTTGAAGCTGGCGAGCTCGATCGCCTCGTCGAGCAGCGGCTTGTAGGCGACGGTGCGGCCCGGCTCGACGCCGCAGGAGGCGGAAATGATCGCCTTCGGCTTCGCGTCATTGATGCGGGTCGCCAGTTCCTTGGCGGCGAAACCGCCGAAGACGACGGAATGGATGGCACCCAGCCGGGCGCAGGCCAGCATGGCGAACAGCGCCTCGGGCACCATCGGCATGTAGACGATGACCCGGTCACCGGCGACGACGCCCCTGTCCCGCAGCCAGCCGGCGAGTTCGGCGACCTTGTCGCGCAGCTCGCGATAGGTGTAGCGGGTCTTGGTCCCGGTCACCGGGCTGTCGTAGATCAGCGCGTCCTGATCGGCGCGGCCGCCCTCGACATGGCGGTCGAGGCAGTTCCAGGCGGTATTGACCTTGCCACCGGGAAACCAGCTGTAAAGCGGCTTGCGGCTGTCGTCGAGGATCGCCTTCGGCGCCTCGATCCAGTCGATCGCCTTCGCCGCCTCGGCCCAGAAGCCCTCAGGATCGGCCTGCCAACGTGCGTACATCTCGGAATAGGCGCCCACGGCTTTCCCCCCGTTTTCCGGTCATCGTTCTCTATTGCGGCGAATTCAGCAAAATGCGGGGCCGGAATGCAACGTCCAATCCGCCGATACCCATCCCACTTTGGTCGCAGGGGCAGCGGCTGTCGCTGTTTCCGTTAACGTCATGTTAGCGATCTGCAAACAGCATCATCGGGTCCCGAGCCGGAGGCGCGTCATGTTTGGTTTGCGATCGAAAGCCAGGTCTTCCCTGACGCTGGTCGAGGCACCGAGTGCCGTGCCGTCCCCGCAACCCGGCGAGGACACCCGCGGACGCGCGATCGAGGCGGCACTCGGCCGCTCCCTCGCCGTCATCGAATTCGACCCCGAAGGCATGATCCTCGACGCCAACGAAAATTTCCTGGCGGTCATGGGCTACCGCATCGAAGACATCCGGGGGCAGCATCATTCGATCTTCGTCCCGCCCGCGGATCGCACTTCAGCCGCCTATCTCGCCTTCTGGGCCAAGCTGCGCCGTGGCGAACACGACAGCGGGCAATACAAGCGCCTCGCCAAGGGCGACCGCGAGGTCTGGATCCAGGCGACCTACAACCCCATCCTCGACGCTTCGGGCCGCCCCGTCCGGGTAATGAAATTCGCGACCGACATCACCGCCGAGAAACTGCGCACGGCCAATTTCGAGGGCCAGCTCGAAGCGATCAACAAGTCGCAGGCGGTGATCGAGTTCGACCTCGGCGGCAAGATCCTGACGGCGAATCCGAATTTTCTCGCCGCCATCGGCTATCGGCTGGACGAGATCGCGGGGCGCCACCATTCGATCTTCCTCGCCCCCGGCGAGGCGGAGCAGCCCGAATACCGGGCCTTCTGGGCCAAGCTGCGGCGGGGCGAATACGACAGCGGCCGCTATCGGCGAATCGGCAAGAACGGACGCGAGGTCTGGATTCAGGCCAGCTACAACCCGATCCTCGATCTGAACGGTCAGCCCTGCAAGGTCGTGAAATTCGCGACCGACATCACCGATCAGATCGCCCTGGCGCTCAAGATGCGCAGCGCGGCCGAAATCGTCGCGCGCGCCGCGACCGACATGCGCGCGACCTCCGAAGAGATCGCGGCGACGGCCGAGGAAACGACCCGTCAGGCCCTGGCGGTTTCGACGGCCGCCGCCACGGCGTCGAACAATGTCGAGACCGTGGCCGCGGCGGGCGAGGAAATGACCTCCTCCATCCACGAGATCGCGCGTCAGGTGGTCGAATCGGCCGCGATTTCGAGCAAGGCCGTGGCGGAGGCGGATAGCACAACCCGGGCCATGACCGAGTTGAAGCTGATGGCCCTGAAGATCGGCGACGTGATCAAGCTGATCAGCGATATCGCCAGCCAGACCAACCTTCTCGCGCTCAACGCGACGATCGAGGCCGCCCGTTCGGGCGAAGCGGGCAAGGGTTTCGCCGTCGTCGCCTCGGAAGTGAAGATCCTCGCCAACCAGACTGCCAAGGCGACCGAGGACATCGCCGCCCAGATCGGCGCCATGCAGCAGGCGACCGCGACCTCCATGACCGCGATCACCGGCATCACCCAGACCATCGGGCGAACTTCCGAGATCAGCAACGTGATTTCCGCCGCGGTCGAGGAACAGACCGCCACCACGCAGGAGATCGCCCGTTCCGCGGCCGAGGCGGCCAGCGGCACCGGCGAGGTCGCGCGCAACATCGAGGGCGTCAACGACGCCGCCCACCAGACCGGCGCCGCCTCGGCCCGCATGGTCACCGCCGCCAACGCCCTCGCGATCGAGGCCGACGCGATGAAGGACGACCTGCTGATTTATCTGCGCCGACTCGGGGTGAACGCCTGACCGCCGGACCCGACCGGGCAACCGCTCGCGAATGACGCAGGCTCACCGTCGATTCGGCGGGTGCGAAATTCCGCGACTGTGGTATGGTCACGGACGTTTTCACGTCCGCCGATGATCATCGACCTTACCATTCTTGTCCTGCTTGTCCTGCTGAACGCCTTTCTGGTGATGGCAGAACTGGCCGTCGTCGCCGCCAAGCGCGCACGGCTGAAGCGGGCGGCCGACGCCGGCAGCGAGTCTGCCCGCGTCGCCCTCGAACTCGCGGCCGATCCCGGCCGCTTCCTGTCAACCGTGCAGATCGGCATCACCGCCATCGGTACCCTGTCGGGTGCCTTCGGCGGTCAGGCGCTGGTCGGCCCGCTCAGCGCCGCGCTGTCCGACGTCGAGCCTCTCGCGCCCTATGCCGACACGATCGCCATCGCGATCATCGTCGCCGGCCTCACCTATGTGACGCTGATCCTCGGCGAACTGGTGCCCAAGCGCCTCGCCCTCGCCCAGGCGGAGGGCATCGCGACCTTCGTCGCCCGGCCCTTGCGCTGGCTCTCGATCGGCGCGGCGCCCTTCGTCGGCCTGATCACCGGATCGACCAATCTCGTGCTGAAGCTGCTGCCCAAGGGCAGCAAGGAGCCCGAGGTGACGGACGAGGAAGTGCGCGTCCTGATGCAGGAGGGCGCCGCCGCCGGCCATTTCCAGGAAGCCGAACGCGCCATCGTCGAAATGACCCTGCGCCTTGGCGACCGCAACGTCGACGCGCTGATGACGCCGCGCACCCAGATCGAGTGGCTGGACGTGAGCGATCCGCCCAAGCGGACCTGGCAGAAGATCGCCGACAGCAACTATTCCCGCTTCCCGGTGAAGAAGGGCACGACCAAGACCGTGCTCGGCTTCGTTCAGGTGAAGGATTTGTTCGCGCAGGCACAGGTCTTCGCCGGCAAGCCGCCGGATATCGCCGCCGCGATCCATTCGGCGCTTTATATCCCCGAGACGACGCCCGCCCTGAAGGCGCTGGAGGCGTTCCGGGCCAGCGGCAGCCCCATCGCCCTCATCGTCGACGAATATGGCGACATCCAGGGCCTCGTCACCCTGACCGACCTCCTGGAAGCCCTGATCGGCGAGCTCGAGGAAGCGGATACGCCGGAAGACGAACGCTCGGTCGTCCAGCGCGAGGACGGCTCCTATCTGATCGACGGCGGCTATGCCCTCGACCGGCTGTGGGATCTGCTCGCCATGCCGGAATTCCAGGATTCGGAAGCGGACTTCAACACGCTGGGCGGGTTGTCCATGCACCGGCTGAAACGGATTCCGGCGGCCGGCGACGTCTTCACCCTGGGCCGCTATCGGTTCGAGGTGGTCGACATGGACGGCCGCCGGGTCGACAAGGTCCTGGTCAGCGAAGTGACGCCGGATTCCGGCGAAACCTGATCGCCACCGTCCTGTTATCCTGCGTATCGCGGCTCCGCCCGTCCCCGGCGGCGGGCCGGCATTCATAGGTGTTCCCGTGGATATCAACCTGATCACCGAGCAATTGGTCGCCCTCGGCGGCATCGTCCTCGTCGACCTCGTGATGGCCGGCGACAATGCGATCGTCATCGGCATCGCCGCGTCCTCGGTACCGGCGCAGATCCGCAGCAAGGTGATCCTCTGGGGTCTCGCCGGCGCCATGGTCATGCGCATCGGCTTCGCCGCCGCGACGACCCAGCTGATGGGCCTGATCGGCCTGACCCTGGCCGGCGGGCTGCTCCTGCTCTGGGTCTCGTGGAAGATGTGGCGCGAGATCGAGATGCAGCGCCGCGCCGCCAAATCCGGCCAAGAGGAGGAGGAGGAATTCGTTCCCGGCTCCAAGGCGCCGACGACCTTCCGCGGCGCCGTCGGCCAGATCATCCTGGCCGATGTCTCGATGTCGCTCGACAATGTCCTCGCCGTCGCCGGCATCGCGCAGCATCACATGTGGGTGCTCGTCGTCGGCCTCGTCCTGTCCATCGCCCTGATGGGCGCGGCGGCCTCGCTGGTCGCCTCGCTGCTCAAGCGTTATCACTGGATCGCCTATGTCGGGCTCGCGATTGTGGCTTATGTCGCAGTGGACATGATCTACCGAGGGACGCTACAGGTCGTGGAGGCAGCCACCTGACCACAAGGGCGGCGCCGGTATCGTTCGAGAGGGCCAGTCTCGAAACCAACAAAAATTCCTCGGCGGGGGCCGATATGACCAGACAGAACCCTTACGAAACCGATCTCGACAAGAATGCCGCCAACTATGTCCCGCTCAGCCCCATCGGCTTTCTCGAGCGGGCGGCGGCGATCTATCCGCGGCGGACGGCGATCATTCACGGGGATCTGACGATCTCCTACGCCGAAGCCTATGCCCGCGCCCGCCGCCTCGCCTCGGCGCTGGCGGCGCGGGGGATCGGTCTTGGCGATACGGTCTCGGTCATGGCACCGAACATCCCGCCGGTGCTCGACGCCCATTTCGGCGTGCCGATGACGGGCGCCGTGCTCAATACGCTGAACATCCGGCTCGATGCCGCCAATATCGCCTTCACCCTCGACCATGCCGAGACCAAGGTGCTGATCACCGACCGGGAATTCTCCCATGTGATCAAGCAGGCGCTGGCCATGGCGAGCGTGAAGCCCATCGTCATCGACATCGACGATCCGCTCTACACCGGCAAGGGCGAGCGCCTGGGCGAAATCGAATACGACGACTTCATCGCCGGCGGCGATCCGGATTTCGCCTGGGAAGGCCCGGCCGACGAATGGCAGGCGATCAGCCTGAACTATACGTCCGGCACCACCGGCAACCCCAAGGGTGTCGTCTATCACCACCGCGGCGCCTATCTGAACGCGGTCGACAACATCGTCTCGGCCGGCATGACCGGTTCCTCGGTCTATCTCTGGACCCTGCCGATGTTCCACTGCAACGGCTGGTGCTTCACCTGGTCGCTCGCGGTCGTCGGCGGCACCCATGTCTGCCTGCGCCGGGTCGAGGCCGGGGCGATCTTCTCGTCGATCGAGAAATACAAGGTCACCCACCTGTGCGGCGCCCCCATCGTCATGGGGATGCTGATCAACGCCAGCGCCGAGGCGAAGCGGCCGCTGCCGGGCAAGGTAGAACTCTTCACCGCCGCCGCCCCGCCGCCCGCCGCCGTCATCGCGGCGATGGAGGCGAGCGGCTTCAAGATCACCCATCTCTACGGGTTGACCGAGACCTATGGCCCCTCGACCCTCTGCGCCTGGAACGAGGAATGGGATGCCCTGCCGGCCGATGAACAGGCGGCGCTGAAGGCGCGCCAGGGCGTGAAGTCGCCCCTGCTCGCCGGGCTCGAGGTGATGGACCCGGTCAGCATGACCCCGGTGCCGCGCGACGGCCTCTCCATGGGCGAGGTCATGTTCCGCGGCAACCTCGTCATGAAGGGCTACCTGAAGAACAAGGCGGCGTCGGACGAAGCCTTCGCCGGCGGCTGGTTCCATTCGGGCGACCTTGGCGTCATGCATCCGGACGGCTACATCCAGCTGCGCGACCGCTCGAAGGACATCATCATCTCGGGCGGCGAGAATATCTCGACCATCGAGGTCGAGGACGTGCTCTACAAGCACCCCAAGATCCTCGAGGCCGCCGTCGTGGCCCGTCCGGACGAGAAATGGGGCGAGACCCCTTGCGCCTTCATCTTCCTGAAGGCGGGCGAGACCATGACCGAGGAGGAGGTGATCGCCTTCTGCAAGGCCAATCTCGCCGGCTACAAGGTGCCGCGCACCATCGTCTTCGAGGAATTGCCCAAGACCTCGACCGGCAAGGTGCAGAAGTTCATCCTGCGGGATCGCGCCAAGTCGCTCTGACCGCGCAGGAGGCCATGGCCCCGCCGCCCCGGCCGATGCCGGGTCGGCGGATGCCATGAGCGCGCCTAGACGAAGGCGAAATCGCTGGCGTGCACCGCGGCGGCATTGGCGAAGGTGATCACGTCGTGGATCGCGCCATTCGCCGAATTCACCTGCCAGTGGGTGGCGTCGATCTGCACGAAGTTGCCGGCGCCATAGCCGGTGAACTGGAGCTTGTCGCCGACCGAGGCGCCGTTGCCGGTGAAATCCGTGATCGTGTCGCCATTCGCCTCGCCCGCGGCGAAGACGAAGATGTCGTTGTTGGCACCGCCGGTCAGCGTATCCGCGCCCGCGCCGCCGTTGATCGTGTCGGCGCCGCCCGCGCCGTCGATCGTGTCGGCGCCGCCGAGGCCGGACAGGCTGTTGCCGCCGTTGCCGCCCAGAATCACATTGGCCAGCGCATTGCCGGTGCCAGAGATGGCCTGGCTGGTCGCGATCACCAGGTTCTCGAACCCGTTCGCCAGCGTATAGGCGATGGTTGTCCGGACCGTGTCGATCCCGCCGCCCCCCGACTCGCTGACGGTGTCGCCGATGCTGTCGACGACATAGGTATCGTCGCCGATCCCGCCCCGCATTTCGTCGTCGCCCGAGCCGCCGTCCAGCGTGTCGTTGCCCGCCTCGCCCAGCAGGGCGTCGGCCCCCGCGCCGCCCGAGAGCGTATCGTCGCCATCGCCCCCCTTCAGCGTGTCGTCGCCGTTGCCGCCCGAGATCGTGTCGTTGCCCGCCATGCCGAACAGGCGGTTCGCGACATTGTTGCCGGTCATCGTGTTGTCAAGCGCGTTGCCCGTGCCGGTAGTCGTCGCGCTGCCGTCCTGGATCAGCTTCTCGACCCCGTCGGCCAGGGTATAGGTCACCGTGGTCCGCACCGTGTCGATGCCACCGCCTGAAGTCTCGTCGACCACGTCGCCGGCATTGTCGACGACATAGAGGTCGTCGCCATTGCCGCCCACCATCGTGTCGGCGCCGCGCCCGCCCGACAGCGTGTCGTTGCCGTCGGCGCCGGTGATCGTGTTGGCCAGGGTATTGCCCGTGCCGGTGAAGCCCGCGCCGCTGTTCCAATAGCCCGTATAGGTCAGATTCTCGACATTCTTCGGCAAGGTGTAGGTGTCGAGGTCGCTGAACACCGTGTCGAGGCCGGCATTGGCGGCCTCGATCACGACATCGCCGGCATCGTCCACCGTATAGGTGTCGTCACCCGTGCCGCCGGCCATGCTGTCGGCCCCGGCGCCGCCGTCGAGCCAGTCGCCGTCGGCACCGCCCGAGAGGATGTCGTTGCCTCCCTGGCCATAGAGATCCTGGGCACCGACGCCGCCGGTCAGCACGTCATCGCCCTCGCCCGCCATCACCATGTTCAGGATCGCGCCCCCGGTGATGCGGTCGGCATGGCCGGTGCCGAGCAGCGAGACATGTTCGATGTTGATGAAGGTCGTGCCATCGCTCGCCGTGACCAGCACGGCGGCCCCCGGCGACAGGTCCAGGGTCAGGCCGCTGGTCAGGTCGCCGCGGTCGATCATGGCCGCGTCCTCGTCGGCGCCGCCGTCGAGATGATCGACGCCATGCCCGGCCTCGAAATAATCCTGACCGGCACCCCCCGACAGCGTGTCGTCGCCATCGCCCGAAATGAAGATGTCCTGTTCCGAGCCGCCCAGGATGCGGTCATCGCCCGATCCGGTGAAGATCAGCAGATATTCGAGGCTGACCAGGGTCGAGCCGTCGTTGGCGGTCGCCATCACGCTGGGCCCAGCCGACAGGTCGATCTCGAAGGCCGTGGTCAGGTCGGAGCGATCGACGAAGCCTTCGTCATCACCGGCGCCGCCGTCGAGGTGGGCGATGCCGAGACCGGAATCGAGGTAGTCGTGATCATCACCGCCATACAGCCAGTCCTCGCCGTCCATGCCGTGCAGATATTGCGTGCCGGCGCCGCCGATCAGCGTGTCGTCGCCCGTCCCGCCATAGGCGCGGTCCCAGCCCGTGTAGTTGCCGCTGGAATCCCCGGTGTAGATCGTGTCGTTGCCCGCGCCGCCGTCGATCTCGTCGTCATCCGCGCCGCCCGTGATCGTGTCGTCGCCCCCCTCACCGAACAGGTGATTCTGGCCATAGGCGCCATCGGGACCGCCGGAGATTGAATCCTTGCCGTCGCCGCCATAGATCGTGTCGCTGCCGTTCTGGCCCTGCAGGTTGTCGTTGCCGCCACCGCCGTAGATCACGTCGTCGCCGTCGCCGCCCAGAATGCGGTCATTGCCCGTGTCCGTATCCGGACTGCCGTCGGGATAGCCGTAGAGCAGGTCGTCTTCCGTGGTCCCGGTGATCCGGTCCACGCCATTGGTGCCGAAAATGATCGCCATTCCGCTCTCCTGTCAGATCGGCGGAGGGCGCGCGGCCACCCGCCCCGATATCCTCGGATTTACCGAAGATTGCCGGCGTTATTTTTCGTATTTTATTGAAAATGGCGCCCCATCGCATTGACGCAGCTCAAGGGAGCGCGCCGAAAAGGGGCAATCGCCCGCGCGTGCGGCTGTCCGCGTCGGCCGCGTCCACGAACGCGGGGTCAGGCGGCTTCGAGAATGGCGTCCATGGCCTGGCGCAGGCGGGCGGTTTCGGTGGCCAGACGCTCGAGAGTGCGGGTGGCGAACAGCCAGTCGCCATTGCCGATGGCGAGACGGCAGGGTCCGAGGGCCGAGAGCAGGGGCCGTGCCTCGATATCCTTCGCCTGCCCCGCAAGGACATGGAGGATGTCGAGGGCGCGGTCGGCATCGCGGACATCGACCGCGGCGGCCAGATCGGCCTCGAGCTGATCGAGGGTTTCGGCGAAGACGGCGAGCACGGCCGCGAGGTCGAGATCGTCGGCGAGATCGAGGCGGGCCTTCAGCCCGGGCACGTCGATCGGCGGCAGGGCCGGCGCGCCGTCGTCATCGCCGCCCGACAGGAGATCGACGAGCTGGCCGAGGCTGACTGGCCGGGCCATGACACGATCCATGCCGGCGGTTCGCGCTTCGTCGGACGCCGGCCCCTGGGCCTGTTCCGCCATGCCGACGACATGGCCGCGCGGCAGGCCGTGGGCTTCCTCGTGCGTGCGCAGGCCGCGCACGAAGTCCGCGCCCGAGACGACGGGCAGATCGAAATCGGCGAGCACGAGATCGTAGGGCGTTTCCGACGTCGCGAGAATCAGCGCCTGCGCGCCGTTGGCGACAATGTCCACCCGGGCCCCGAGGGCCTGCAGTTGGCGAGCGAGGGTGGCGCGTTCATCGGCGTCGGCACTGGCGACCAGAACGCGAAGCCGGGCGACCGGACCGCCGGTGGCGGCAGGCGGAGGCGGAGGCGCTATCGGCTCGACCTGGGCTCCGGCGCGCAGGGCGTGACGCCATTCCACCGCCGGCCGCCGGTGGGTGGCCGCGACGCCGGGCGCCGGCAAGGCGACCCGGCGGGTGGACCCACCGCTTTCCAGCGCCTCGGTCTCGACCACGGCACCGAGGGTCGCGGCGAGCCTCTCGGCGAGGTCGGGCAGCAGCCCGTCCGCCGGGGCCGCCGCGCCGCTGTCATGCACCGACAGCCAGAGCAGGTCGTCGCCGCCTTCGAGGGTGAGGGCGATGCCGCCCTGATCGGTCTCGCGCAGGGCTTGCTCGATCAGGCAGGTGACCAGCTGGCGCAGGTGGGGGATGTCGATGTCGATCGCGAAGGGCAGGCCATCGCTACGCGTCGCCTCGAAATGCAGGCCTCGCCGGCTGGCTTCCCCCGAGAACTGCAGCCTGATGTCGTCGAGGAAATCGTCGAGCGAGAGCGGTGTCGCCGCGCCGCTGATCGAGGCCCCGGCATCCATGCGAGCGATATCGGGCAACCAGTCGACGAAGTCGCCGAGGCTACGAACGGCGCGCAACGCGCCCGCGATCAGGGGTCGCTGCTCCGGGCCGGGCTGCTGGCGCTCCAGCAGTTCGAGACCGGCGAGGATCGCGCCAAGCGGCCGGGAAATCTCGCGGCTGACGGCACCGATGAAATCCGCCCGCCCGGCCATGGCCCGTTCGGCCCGGGCGAGGGCTTCGATCCGCTCTTCCTCGAGACGGCGACGGCGCGTGATGTCGCGCTGGAACGAGACGAAGAACAGCTGGCCGCTGTCCGGGTCGATGACCGGAACGATGTCCATGTCGACCCAGTAACGCTCGCCGTCGCGGGCGCGGTTCAGGATTTCCGTGCGGATCTTGCGCCGGTTGGCGAGGGCGGAACGGATTTCGGCCCGGGTTTCCGGGCTTGTGTCCTCGCTCTGGAACAGGCGGGGCGACTGACCGAGCATGGCCGCCAGCGGATAGCCGGTCAGCCGGCACTGCTCGTCGTTGGCGCCGACGATGCGGGGGTAGGGCGGGGCCAGGTCGCCGGCCTCGCACACCATGATGCCGTCGCCATCCTGGGCGACCAGGGTTTCGATTTCGGCGAGGCGGTGACGCAAACGCGGCGAGATGGCGGATTCGGCAATCAGCTTGGACATGCCCCCAGCCTGTCCCAGGTTCTTCAATACGAGGTTAAGGGAGGCATTTTTCCAGCTGCGGCGCAAAAGAAAACGGGGCCCGAAGGCCCCGCTCGCTCGCTCGTCCGGCGAAAGCCGGCGGCGGCCTGCTACAGCAGGCTGCGCAGCAGGCGCTCGCGTTCGCGCTCGCGATCCCGGTCGCGCTTCTCGCGCGATTTCGGCGTCGCCGCCTGATAGGCGATGCGGGCGTGATCCTGGCAATAGGGCATACCGGTCTGGGCGCGGCGACCGCAGAAATGGAAGCCGGCATCGCCCGGATCGCCCACCGGCCACTTGCACATGCGGTCGTTGATCGACAGCAGGGTGGCGCGAACCATGGGTTCCGGCTCGGCCGCGATCGGTCGGGGCGCCGCCACGGGGGCCGGGCGCGCGGGCTGCAGGCGGGGCTGCGCCACCGGGGCCGCGGCGGCCGGCGCATCGCTCGCCGACGGGGCGCCACTGACAATCCGCACCGGGCGGGGGGCCGCCGGCGCGGCGGCGCGCGGCGCTTCCGCCACGGGCTTCGTCACCACGGTCTCGACCACCGGCAGATCGGCGGCAGGGGCCGCCGGACGTTCGCTGCGCACCGGGCTCGGCCGGCCGGACAGGCCGAGGCGGTGAACCTTGCCGATCACCGCGTTGCGCGTGATGTTGCCCAGTTTGGTCGCGATCTGGCTGGCGCTCAGGCCTTGTTCCCACAGGTCGCGCAGCGTCGCGATACGCTCATCGGTCCAGGACATGGCGTGTCCTCACTCCCCAGTAAACGGTCTTGACCGCAACGATAAACACTATATCTCGGCAGGCGCTTTTGGCGCCACACCAGATGCTGACTTGTCCACAAGAAATTGTGTCAGGCGGGGGGCCTGGCCCCAAGGCTCGGCTCCGGCGAGTCGCGGCACGACACAAAGGGGCAATTCCGGCAGAAATGCGGCGATGGAGCGGGTCAGTTCGGCGATATTGCCGCCACCTTCGCTCTCGCTGATCACGATGCCGGCGATGGGCAGGCCGCGCGCGCGCAAGGTCTCGACCGCCGTATAGGTATGGGACAGCGTGCCGAGATAGCTGCCGACGACGAGCAGCGACGGCCAGCGGGTGATCGCCAGCACGTCGAGAAAGGTCTCCCGCTCGGCGACAGGGGCCATCAGCCCGCCCGCGCCCTCGACGATCAGCGTCTCCCGGCCGGCGCCGGCCCTCTGGCAGAAGCCGGCGATGTCGGCCGCGGTGACGGCCCGGCCTTCCAGCCGGGCGGCGACATCGGGCGCGACCGGGGTCTTGAAGCGCCAGGGCGCGATGGCGGCGATGGCTTCTTCGGTGACCGGCCGGCCCTGCGCCATGAGGATGCGGCCGGGATCGCTCTCGGCCGCGGTCTCGGGCTCGTAGCCGCTGACCACCGGCTTCAGCACCAGCGTGTCGGTGCCGCGCAGCTGATGGGCAAGGGCACTGGTGACCAGCGTCTTGCCGATCTCGGTGCCGCTCGAGGTGATGAAGAGGGTCCGGCTCACAGGATCTTCTCCCGCAGCAGCGCGGCGACGGCGTCGATATCCGCATCCTCGATCGCGGCCGAAAAGGCGAAGCGCAGGCGCGAGGTGCCGGCGGGCACGGTCGGCGGCCTGATGGCGGACACGAGATAGCCCGCCTCGGCCAGCACGCGCTGCGCCTCCAGCGCCCGCGTTTCGGCGCCGAGGATGATCGGCACGATCGGGCTTTCGGCCGGGGCCATGTTGAGGGCGCGGGTGAAGCGCCGGGCCTTTTCCACCGGACGGGCGATCAGCTCGGGCTCGCTCTCGATGATGTTCAGGGCCTCGATGGCGGCGCCGATGGCGGCGGGCGGCAGGCCGGTCGAATAGACGAGTGTGCGCGACCGCGTCTTCATCAGGTCGATCACCGGCTTCGAGGCGCAGAGATAGGCGCCATAGGAGCCGATGGCCTTCGACAAGGTGCCCATCTGCAGCGGCACGGCGGCGGCGCCCTCGCCAACATGGACCGAGCCCCGGCCGCCGCCGATCACGCCGATGCCATGGGCATCGTCCGACATCAGCCAGGCGTCATATTCGGCGCAAAGCTCGCCCATCGCCTTCAGGGGGGCGAGGTCGCCGTCCATCGAGAAGACACCGTCGGTGACGACGAGGACATGGGTGTAGTTGCCACGCTCGGCCGCCAGGATCTCGCGCAGGTGCGAAAGGTCGTTGTGGCGGAAAGTCAGGGCGCGGCCGGGCGCCATCTGCGCGCCCGCGTTGATGCAATTGTGGGCCAGCTCGTCGACGATGACGAGCCCGTCCCTGCCGACGAGCACCGGAATGATGCCAAGATTGGCAAGATAGCCCGAGCCGAAGACGCAGGCGGCCTCGGTCCCCTTCAGCCGGGCAAGGCGGGCTTCCAGTTCTTCGATCAGCGGGTGGTTGCCGGTCACGAGGCGCGAGGCGCCGGCCCCGGCGCCATGCTGCTCGACCGCGCGGATCGCGGCGGCCTTCACCTGCGGGTGACTGGCGAAATTCAGATAGTCGTTGCAGGAAAACGAGACCAGGCGCCGGCCGCCGCGCTCCAGCCAGGCGCCGTCCAGCCGTGCCGTGGGCACGAGCGTGCGGCGCTGGTGACGCTGGTCCAGTTCTGCGAGCTTGCCTGCGGCAAAGGCGTCGAGAGAGCGCATGATCGACACGAGTTCCTGAAAGGCGGCGCACATTGGTCCCATTGCGGGCGGGGGTCAATCCCCATCCACGAACGGGCTGTTTCCGGTCTCGCCTATTGACCTTGCCGCAAAGCCGCATAGTCTGCGGGCCAGCACACGCGGGCCGTCGCCCGCGGCGTATCGTCTCGTCGTCTGCCGAGGATAGGGTCGCCCATGACCGAATTCGCCCCCGCCCCTTCGCTTGCCGTCACCGCCGGCCGTCCCGACGGCCTGCGCCACGACTGGCGCCGCGATGAAGTCGAGGCCCTGTTCACCAAGCCCTTCGCCGACCTGATCTTCGAGGCGCAGTCGGCCCACCGCCGCTTCTTCGATCCGAACGAAGTGCAGATGTCGACGCTTCTGTCGATCAAGACCGGCGGCTGCCCCGAGGATTGCGGCTATTGCCCGCAGTCGTCGAAATTCGACACCGGCCTCAAGGCCTCGAAGTTGATGGCGGTCGGCGCCGTCCTCGAGGAAGCGAAGCGGGCCAAGGACGCGGGCGCCAGCCGCTACTGCATGGGTGCCGCCTGGCGCAGCCCCAAGGACCGCGATCTCGACCAGGTGATCGACATGATCCGCGGCGTGAAGGCCATGGGCATGGAAACCTGCGTCACCCTGGGGATGCTCGACGCCGATCAGGCCCACCGCCTGAAGGACGCCGGCCTCGACTATTACAACCACAATCTCGACACCTCGCCCGAGTTCTACCCGGAAATCATCACCACCCGGACCTATCAGGACCGGCTGGACACGCTGTCAAACGTGCGGGACGCCGGCATCAACGTCTGCTGCGGCGGCATCGTCGGCATGGGCGAGGATCTGGACGACCGCGCCGGCCTGCTGCTGACCCTGGCCAATCTGCCGGTCCATCCCGAATCCGTGCCGATCAACCTTCTCGTCAAGGTCGAGGGCACCCAGCTCGGTCAGGAAGCCGATCTCGACCCCTTCGAATTCGTTCGCACCATCGCCGTCGCCAAGATCCTGATGCCGGCTTCGATGATCCGGCTGTCGGCCGGGCGCGAGCATATGTCGGACGAGATGCAGTCGCTGTGTTTCCTCGCCGGCGCCAATTCGATCTTCATCGGCCCGAAGCTGCTGACCACCGACAATCCGGCGGCGGAAAAGGACCAGCGCCTGTTCGACAAGCTGGGCGTCCGCCCGATGCCCGCTCCCTGCGAAGCCGCGAGCATCCGCGCCGCCGAGTAAGGCGATGACGGCACAGGCCCCCGGCTGGTACGCGGCCGGCCTCGGGCACGTCTGGCTGCCCTATACCCAGATGAAGACGGTGACGCCGCCCCTGCCGGTGGCGCGCACCGAGGGCACGCGCATCCATCTCGCCGACGGGCGGGTGCTGATCGACGGCATCGCCTCGTGGTGGACCGCCTGCCACGGCTATAACCACCCGCATATCCGCGCCGCCGCCACCCGCCAGCTGGAGCAATTGCCCCACGTCATGTTCGGCGGCCTGGTGCAGGAGCCGGCGCTGACCCTCGCCCGCCGGCTCGCCGCCCTGCTGCCGGGCGACCTGTCGCGGGTATTCTTCTCGGATTCGGGCTCGGTCTCGGTCGAGATCGCCATGAAGATGGCGACCCAGTATTTCCTGAACCGGGGCGTGACCGGCAAGGGCAAGTTCCTGTCGTTCCGCCACGGCTATCATGGCGACACGATCGGCACGATGGCGGTCTGCGACCCGGACGAGGGGATGCATTCCCTCTTCACCGACCTGCTGCCGCGCCATTTCATCGCCGACCTGCCGGTCGACGACGAGAGCGCCGCCGCCTTCGACACCGTCCTCGATGCCCATGGCGACGAGATCGCCGGCATCCTGGTCGAGCCGCTGGTGCAGGGCGCGGGCGGCATGAAGTTCCACGATGCCGCGGTCTTGCGCCGGCTGCGCGCCGCCGCCGACCGGATCGGCGCCCTGCTGATCTTCGACGAGATTTTCGTCGGTTTCGGCCGCACCGGTACCATGTTCGCCTGCGAGGCAGCGGGCGTGGTGCCCGATATCGTGACCCTGTCCAAGGCCTTGACCGGCGGCACCATGGCGCTGGCCGCGACCGTGGCGACGACAAGGGTGTTCGACGCCTTCTGGGACGACCGCGCCTCCGCCGCGCTGATGCATGGGCCGACCTATATGGGCAATGCCCTCGCCTGCGCGGTCGCCAATGCTTCCCTCGACCTCTTCGAGCGGGAGCCCCGTCTCGATCAGGTGCGGGCGATCGAGGGCTGGCTGCGCGCGCGGCTGCCCCAGTGCCGGGATCTGCCCGGCGTCGTCGACGTCCGGGTGAAGGGCGCCATCGGCGTCGTCCAGCTGGACAGGATCGGCGACCTGAACGCCCTGAAGCGCGCCTTCGTCGAGGCCGGGGTCTGGGTCCGGCCCTTCGGCGACATCGTCTATCTGACCCCCGCCTTCACCGTGACCGAGGACGAGGTGGATATTCTGACCGGGGCGATCCGCAAGGTGCTGGCGGCGCGCTGATCAGCCCCAGATCAGCAGCTTCAGCGCGAGGGCGAGTGACATCACGACGAGGATCGGCCGCACGATGCGGGCGCCCGCGGTGATCACCAGATGGGCACCCACCCGCGCCCCGATCAGCTGGCCGAGCGCCATCGCCCCGCCGATCACCCAGACGACGTGCCCGCCGCCGACGAAGACGGCCAGCGAAGCGACGTTCGAGGTGAAGTTCAGCACCTTGGCATGGGCGGTCGCCCGGCGCAGCGAATAGCCGAGCAGGGCGACGAAGGCGATGGCGAAGAAGGAGCCGGTGCCCGGCCCGAAGAAGCCGTCATAGGCGCCGATGGCGCTGGCGACGACGGCGATGAAGAAGGCGTCCGAGACCCGGCGGTGGGCCTCGATATCGCCGGCCCGGGGCGACAGCAGGACATAGAGTGCGACGCCGATCAGCAGGACCGGGATCACCTCGGCAAGGGCGGAGGCGTCGATCAGCCGCACGCCCACGGTGCCGAAGACCGCGCCGCCAAAGGTCGCCGCCATATAGGGCCAGAAACGGCGCAGGTCGATCTCGCCCCGGCGGATGAAGGTGATGCTGGCGACGAGGGTGCCGAAACTGCCCTGCAGCTTGTTGGTCGCCAGCGTCTCGGCCGGCGGCACCCCGACGGCGAGCAGCATGGGCACGGTCAGAAGACCGCCGCCGCCCGCGATGGCGTCGATGCAGCCGGCGACCAGCGCGACCAGGAACAGAAGCCCCAGAATCTCAGGGCCGGCGATGAAGTCCATGATCGGTCAGAGCCTGAGCAGCCGCGCCCGCGCCGCCGCGAAGAGCGCAAGCGGCGCCAGCGTGAAATGAAGAAGGTCGGGCAGCGCCGCGCGCGCCGACTGGCGCAGGAGTACGACATCCGCGACCTCGAGCGCCAGCCCGATCAGGATGACGATGCCGATCCCGGCCAGATGGCCAAGGCCCCGGCGCAGCGCCGCGAGAACGAGGATATAGACGATCAGCCCCAGATAGATCTGCGCCGCCTCCGAGCCGCCGGGCAGCGCCTCGAACACGGCCATCCTCACGTCCCGGTACATGGCTCACTCGTCATTATCGTTAATCTTTCGCTAGGGCGGCCGCTCTATGGTGGCGGGAGAATGCCACAAACCGAGCGCCGCCGCCCATGGCTGACAAGATCCCCGCCCTGCGCCTGAACACGATCGGCCAACTGGTCGAGAACGGCTATGCCCTGCGCCTCGACTGCGTGTCCTGCGCGGAGGGCGCCGATGTCGATCTGGAAGCCCTGATCCGCCAGCTGGGCGCCGATTTCACCCTGCCCGAGCTGCGCCGCCACGCCGCCTGCCCGCGCTGCGGCGGCGCCGTCACCCTGTCCATGCGCCTCGCCGCCGCCGGCCCCAAACCCGCCGGCCACCCGATGGCGATCCGCCTGCGCCCGCCCGCGCCCCCCCGGCGCTGAAGCAAGACCGGCGGCGGCGCCATAGCCGCCCTGCGCGGACGCGATTGCAATATTGGGGCGCAGTCCTTACCTTGCGGCGAGATTTTTCGACCCCAGGGGCACACTTTCATGTCCGACACGTTTGACGCCATCGCCGATATCATCGCCGAGACCTGCAACATCGACCGCGACACCATCACGCCGGAAAGCCATTCGATCGACGACCTCGGCATCGACAGCCTCGACTTCCTCGACGTCACCTTCGCCATCGACAAGAAATTCGGCATCAAGATGCCGGTCGAAGCCTGGATGAAAGAAGTGAACGAGGGCCGTGCCTCGACCGAGGATTATTTCATCATGGCCAATCTCGCCGCCAAGATCGACGAGCTGCGCGCCGCCAAGGCCTGACCGGCCCCCCGCCCATGCGGCTCGAATATTTCCAGCTCGTCGACCGCATCGAGACGATGGACCCGCAGGCGGGCACCGTCGTCTGCCGGGCGACCGTGCCGACCGAATCGACGGTGTTCGAGGGGCATTTTCCCGGCCATCCGCTGATGCCGGGCGTCCTCCTGCTCGAATGCATGGCGCAGACCGGCGGTCACATGATCCTGGCGCGCAACAATTACGACAAGATGGCCTTCCTCGCCCAGGCGGACCGGGCGAAATTCCGCAGCTTCATCGTGCCCGGCGACGTGCTCGAGGTGCACAGCAAGCTGACCCACGAAGGCTCGGGCTATGCCGTCTGCGAGGCGCGCATCCTGAAAGACGGCAAGACGGTCGCGGATGCCGAAATCCGCTATCGCGTCGTGCCTTTCCCCTCCCCGGAACTCCGGGAAAAAATGCTGGAGTTCGTGCGCTCGGTCGGCCACACCGGCATCGCCTGAGCCGAGATTCGTTAAGGTAGGACCATCATGACGCGCGAGGTTTGGATCACCGGCCAGGGGCTTCTGTCGCCGCTGGGCCAGGATCTGGAAACCACCTGGGCGGGCCTGCACGACCCGGCGGCCATTGCCGCCGCCGCCGACACCGGCTTCATGCCGCCCTTCACCATTTTCCCGGCCAGCCTGCCGCCGCTCGACAAATTCGTGCCGAAGCGCGGCGACCAGCGCGCCATGGGCCCCCTGATGCTGTCCGGCTGCGTCGCCGCCGCGATGGCGATGGAACAGGCCGGGCTGCTCGGCGCCGCACCCGAGGTGCTGAAGCAGGTCAACCTGATGGTCGGCGTCGGCGGGGGCGAGCGTGACGAAAAGGTGGACGAGACCATCCTCGCCGCCCTGAACGGCATCGACGACGGCAACATGCTGGCCGAGCAGCTGCAGACCGAGCTGCGCCCGACCCTGTTCCTCGCCCAGCTGCCCAATCTCTTTGCTGGCAACATCTCGATCGTGCTCGGCGTCTCCGGCTCCAGCCGCACCTTCATGGGCGAGGAAGCGGCCGGGGTCGACGCGGTCCGCGTCGCCTTCGAGCGCATCCAGGGCAGCCAGGCCGATCTGTTCCTGGTCGGCAGCGCCTTCAACGCCTCGCGTCAGGATATTCCCCTGCTCTATCAGGCTGGCGGTTACCTGCTGGAAGACCCGGCGCGCCCGTTCTGGCAGCGCCCGAAGGCCGGCATGTGCCTCGGCTCCGCCGGCGCTTTCCTGGTGATCGAATCGCGCGAAAGCGCCGAGGCCCGGGGCGCGAAGCCGCTGGCCCGGCTGTCGGCCGTGCTGAACGACCGCTGCCGCCGCGACGCCGGCCAGGCCAGCGCCAATGCCGCCCGCGAATGGGCGCAGGTCGCGCCAAAGCCGGGCTGCGCCGTGCTGTCGGCCGCGACCGGCGTCGGCCCGGTCACCGCCGAGGAACATGAATTCCTGCTGGCCAGGGTGACGGGCCCCGAACAGGCGCAGGTGCGCCCGACGGCACCCGCGCTTGGCCATTCGGTCGAATGCGCCTTCCTGACCAATCTCGTGCTCGCGACCAAGGCGGTGCAGGAGGGCAAGCTGTTCCCGGCCCTGACCGCGGACCCGGTCGAAGCCGCGCCCGCGCGGGATTTCGATCAGGTCGTCGTCACCACCTGGGGCCACCGCCGCGGCGAGGGCCTCGCCCTCGTCGAGCGTATCTGAGGGAAGGACTGGATCATGGCGTCTCGCGCTGTCGCGGTCACCGGCATCGGCATCGTCACCTCGCTCGGTCAGGGGGCCGAGGCGAACTGGCAAAAGCTGATTGCTGGCGAATCCGGTATCCATCGCATCACCCGCTTCCCCACCGACAAGCTGCGCACCACGATCGGCGGCTCGGTCGACTTCCTGCTGGAACAGCCCTTCTCGGCCACCCAGCTGTCCTTCGCCCTCGCCCGGACGGCGGCGGCGGAAGCGGTCGCGCAGGCGAAGCTGGGCGCGGCGGGCGATTTCCCCGGCGAATTGTTCCTCGCCTCGCCCCCGGTCGAACATGAATGGCCGCAGCGCGTCCGCCTCGACCGTCAGGCGCCGGGCCAGCCCCACACCTATGCCGGCATGATGAGCGCCGCCGCCCAGGCCGGCGAAGACCTCTATGTCGACTTCCTGAACGGCACCATCGCCGACAAGCTGGCCGACGAATTCGGCACCAAGGGCAGCCCGATCACCCTGACCACCGCCTGCGCCTCGGGCGCGACGGCGATCCAGCTCGGCGTCGAGGCGATCCGCCGGGGCCAGACCAAGGCGGCGCTCGCCATCGGCACCGACGGCTCCATCCACATGGAAGCCCTGATCCGCTTCACCCTGCTCTCCGCGCTCTCGACCAACAACGAAGACCCGACCAAGGCCGCCCGGCCCTTCGGCAAGGGCCGCGACGGTTTCGTGATGGCGGAAGGCGCGGGCGCCCTGGTGCTCGAGGATGCGGAAGCGGCCCGGGCGCGCGGCGCCACCATCCTCGGCTACATCAGGGGCGTGGGCGAGGCGGCGGATACGTTCCACCGCACCCGCTCCAACCCGAATGGCGAGGCGATCATCCGCGCCATCAACAATGCGCTGGGCGATGCCGGCATCACCCCGGACGATGTCGATTACATCAACGCCCATGGCACCTCGACGCCCGAGAACGACAAGATGGAAGCCTTCGGCATCCAGGCGGTGTTCGGCGACAAGGCGGGCCAGGTGCCGGTCTCGTCCAACAAGTCGATGATCGGTCATGCCCTGACCGCCGCCGGCGCGGTCGAGGCGGTGATCTCGATCCTGACCCTGCAGCATCAGGTGCTGCCGCCGACGATCAATCACGACGGCCCGCAGGATATTCCGCTCGATTTCGTGCCGAACGAGGCGCGGCCGGCCGATGTCGACCTGATCCTGTCCAATTCCTTTGGCTTTGGCGGGCAGAACGTCTGCCTCGTCATCGGGCGCAACCCGGACTGATGGCCGACCGAGTCCTCGTCACCGGTGGCACCGGCGGCATCGGCGGCGCCATCGTCCGGCGCCTCGCCGCCGACGGTTACCCGGTAACCTTCACCTGGCGCAGCGACGAGGCCACCGCCCGGGCGCTGGCCGAGGAGACGGGGGCGGAGGCGCTGCGTCTCGATCTCGCCGACCGCCCCGCCGTCACCGCCTTCGCGGAAGGCCTGCAGGCGCGGGACGAGGCCTTCTATGGCTTCGTCCACAACGCGGGCGCGACCCATGACGCGCTGGCCGCCACGATCGACATCGAGCGCGCGGCCGAGGTCATGCAGGTCAACCTCTTCGCCTTCATGGCGCTGGTGAAGGGCGTGGTGCGCGGCATGACCGCGGCGCGCCGGGGCCGCATCCTGGCCATCGGCGCGCTGGCGGCATCGCGCGGGATCGTCGGCAACGGCGCCTATGCGGCGTCGAAGGCGGCGCTGGAATCTTATGTCCGCACCCTGATGACCGAGGTCGCGCGGCGCGGCGTCACCGCCAATGTGATCGCGCCCGGCTGGATCGACACCGCGATGGCGGGCGAGACCCCGCCCGTGCTGGCCAAATCCATTCCGGCGCAACGGCTGGGAAAAGCCACCGAGATCGCCGCCACCGTCGCCTTTCTGTTGCGCGACGAGGCGGCATATGTCAATGGCACCACCCTGACGGTGGATGGCGGCCTCGGCGGCCTGCTCGCCGCGACCAAGTGAGAGAAGACAGGGGATGACCATGCTGGCGCTGCGCCTGATCGAGGAAGGCCGGACCGAACTCGTGGAGATGGCGGCGCCGCCCGCCCCGCCGCCGGGCCAGATCCAGGTGCGCATGAAGACGGTCGCGCTGAACCATATCGACGTCTGGGGCCTGCGCGGCATGGCCTTCGCCAAGCGGAAACTGCCGCTGACCGTCGCGGTCGAGGGCGCGGCCGTGGTCGTCGGCCTTGGCGACGGCGTCACCAGCCACAAGATCGGCGACCGGGTGGCGATCTATGCCGGCGTCACCTGCGGCCACTGCAAGCGCTGCCTGAAGGGCCAGGAAAACCTGTGCGAGAATATCGCCGGGATCATGGGCTTCCATATCGACGGCCTCGCCGCCCAACTGGTCAATCTCGACCCGCGCCAGGCGATCCATATTCCCGACGGTGTGAACGATGTCGACGCCGCCTGCGCGACGACGACCTTCGGTACGGTCGAGCACATGCTGTTCGAGAACGCCAAGCTGGAAGCCGGCGAGACCGTGCTGATCCAGGCCGGCGGCTCCGGCATCGGCACGACGGCGATCCGCATGGCCAAGCAGGCCGGCGCCTATGTCTTCACCACCGTCGGCTCGGACGAGAAGATCCAGAAGGTGCTCGACCTCGGGGCCGATGTCGCGATCAACTACAACAAGGATCGCTTCGAATCCATCGTGCGCCGGGCGACCGACAAGAAGGGCGTCGACGTCGTCTTCGAGCATGTCGGGCCGGACACCTGGGCCAAGTCCCTGTTCTCGCTGAAGCGCGGCGGCCGGCTGGTCACCTGCGGCTCGACGACGGGCGTCTCGGCCGAGACCAACCTGTTCCAGCTGTTCCAGATGCAGCTGCGCATCTTCGGCTCCTTCGGCGCCAATTTCGGCAACATCCGCTCCGGCCTTCAGAAGATGGCCGGGGGCCTCCGCCCGGTGATCGACAGCGAGATCGAGCTGGGCGATATCGGCACCGCCCTTCGCCGGATGCAGAGCCGCGACCTCTTCGGCAAGATCGTCGCCCACGTTCCGGATTGACTGGTTCCGCGCCCACCGCACGACTCGACCGACTTAGGGCTCGGGTAGTGAAATGTTGACTTTCGCTTGCCATTCTCCCTGATTGCCTATTGCCAGTTGTTCGGGGGGTGGCATGCCTGGATCGACGTTTCAAACCAATCCCATCGACCTCTACCGCCTGCTCGATGAATGTCATCGAGGGGCGATCCAGCTGCCGGATTTCCAGCGCAGTTGGGTCTGGGACGAAGACCGGATCAAGAGCCTGATCGCGTCCATTTCCAGGGCTTTCCCGGTCGGAGCAATCATGTCTCTCGACACCGGCGGGCCGGTGAACTTCAAGCCGCGGCCGATCGAGGGGACGCCACCGGAAGCAGGCCGAGTGCAGCCCCAATCCCTGCTGCTCGACGGCCAACAGCGCCTGACGTCGCTCTATCAGGTCTCCATTCGCGGCGAAGTCGTCGAAACCGTGACACCGAAGCGGAAGAAGGTACGGCGCTGGTTCTATATCGACATCCGCAAGGCTCTCGATTCCTCGGTGGACAGAGAGCTCGCCATCGTGGCCGTCCCCGAGGACAAGATCGAGCGTAGCGCCTTCGGCCACCCGACCGGGCTCGACCTGTCGACCAGCCACAAGGAATATGCCGCGCTGATGTTCCCGGTCACCCAGGTTTTCGACTGGGATCGCTGGCAGGACGGCTTCGACCATTTTTGGTCTGGCGCCGACCATGGAGCGACGCGGGAGCTTTTCCGGGCCTTCAAGCGGCAGGTGCTCGAGAACTTCAAGTACTATCGCGTGCCTGTTATCGCCCTTGATCGCACGACTTCGAAGGAGGCGGTCTGCGTCGTCTTCGAGAAGGTCAACACGGGAGGAAAGCCGCTGGACGCCTTCGAACTCGTGACCGCCATGTTCGCGGCCTCTGGCCATGAACTCCGCAAGGACTGGTACGGGGGCGGGGCGGAAAAGGGCCGCCAGCGGCGGCTGGCAGAGGTCTTGCGGCTGGGTGATTCTGAGGCGGGAATTCTCGCCGGCGTCAGCAACACCGATTTCCTGCAAGCCGTTTCGCTCTTCCATACAAGGGACAAGCGGCGGGCGGCCGAGGCGGAGGGAAGAGAAGCCCCGCCGGTATCAGGCAACAGGCAGGCCCTGCTGGATCTGCCCCTCGATGCCTATCTGAAATATCAGGATCAGGTGGAGAAGGGATTCGTCCAGGCGGCCAAATTCCTCCACCTGCTTCATGTGTATCGCATCTTCGATCTTCCCTATCAGTCTCAGGTCGTGCCTCTGGCAGCCATTCTGGCCGACATCGGGTCGGCCTGGGAACACGATGGGAACCGAAGAAAACTGGTGCAGTGGTATTGGTGTGGTGTCTTCGGTGAACTTTACGGTTCGGCCGCCGAGACCCGTATTGCCCGCGATTTCATGGAAGTCCCCGCCTGGCTGTCGACTGGAGTAGAGCCGACGACCGTCAAGGACGCGATCTTTCGCGCGGATCGCCTCAAGACGATGAGGATGCGGATTTCGGCGGCATACAAGGGCGTGAACGCCTTGCTCATGAAGGAGGGAGCGAGAGATTTTCGCTCGGGACAGGGCTTCGACCATACTGTGTTCTTCGGCGAGAACGTCGATATTCACCACATCTTCCCCAAGAAATGGTGTGTGGCGAACAAAATCCTGCCTTCCGAATATGATTCCATCATCAACAAGACACCCTTGTCCTATCGCACCAACAGGATCATCGGAGGCGATGCGCCCTCCAAATATCTGGGGCGGCTGGAGAAAGGAACCTCCGATTCACCGGCCATCAATCGCCGGACTTTGGAGCATCATGTCGCTTCCCACCTGCTGGAGCCCCTGCTGCTCTATGAAGACCGCTATCATGACTTCATGGCTGATCGGCAGAGGCGGCTGATCGGCCTCATCGAGGACGCCATGGGTAAGCGTGTCTATGGCGGCCCGGTGATCGACGAAGGTGAAGATATCGATGTGGACGACGAAACCGGCGAGCGACAGGCGGTGCTCCTCGCGCTTTGATGGATAAATTATTGCTGTGTAGCGATAATTTTTTATCGTAGTTCGATAATTTTGTGCCATTCTCCCGTCGTCATCGCGGCGGGAGAATTCTCATGACCGATCAGGACATCGTCGATTTCGTGCGGCTGCGCCGCCGTTCGGCCGTACTCGCAGCCCTGACCAGGGCTGTTATGATCCTGTTGCCGCTTGCCGTCGTGCTTTATGGCGAACTGGCCCCCGCCTTCGATCTTCTGACCATCGCCAAAGTGCCGTGGGTGGCGGTCGCCACTTTCGATCCGGCGACGGTCGAACCGTGGCAGCGCCATGCCGGGGTCGGGGTCGCGCTGGTGTCCGTCGTGCTGCTCGTCGTCGGGCTGCACCATCTTCATCGCTGCTTCGCCAATTTCGCGCGCGGGCAGGCCCTGACCCGCGAGAACGCCCGCCACTTCAGCCGCTTCGGCGCCTGGATCGCGGCCGCCGTGGTCGCCTCCTTCGTGGCAACGCCGGTGCTTTCCGTGCTGTTCACGCTGGGGATGCCGGCCGGGCAGCGGCAGCTCGCCATTGGGCTCGACAGCAATCAGCTCGTCGCCCTCCTCGTCGCGGGCGGGGCCTGGATCGTCGGCGCGATCATGGCCGAGGGCGCGCGGGCGGCGGAAGAAAACGCCCAGTTCGTCTGATGGCGATCCGCGTCACCCTCGGCCGCGTGATGGCGGAGAAAAAGGTGAAGTCCAAGGATCTCGCCGCCGCCATCGGCATCACCGAGGCCAATCTGTCCCTGCTGAAACAGGGCAAGGTGAAGGGCATCCGTTTCGAGACGCTGGACGCCCTGTGCCGCCAGCTCGGCTGCACACCGGGCGATCTGCTGCAGACCGTGTCGGAGGAAGAGGCATGAATATGCGTTGGATGTCGAGACTGGCGTGCCTGACGGCGCTATGCGGCGCCCTGTCGGCCTGCGAGAGCTACGATTGGCGCGCGGCTGGCCGCGCCAGCCTCGAGAGCCTGTGCCGGAGCGACGTCGGCTGCGACCGCAGCTGCGAGAGCGAGACGGGCGCGCGTAGCGTCGGCGATTGCCGGATCGCCCATGGCCAACCCTGAGGCAGCACGGTCTCTGGCCATGACGCTTGCCTTGTTGCATCATGCCCCGGGAAAAGAGGGATCATGCCGGGACGTGACATTCTGCTGGCGGAAGGGGCGGCCCCTCGTCATCTCTGGGTGATCGGCACGGCGGCGCTGCTGCTCGCGCTGACGGCGACGCTGGCCTTTATCGACGCCGACCGGCCCCTGCCCGAGATGCCGGCCTTTCTGCCTGCCTATGGCATGGCGGTGATCGTCATCAACCTGCAGACCGGTTTCATCATCCTGACCCATGTGCCCTTCGCCCGGCGCCGCTATCTGTTGGTGATGGGACTGGCCTATCTCTACGTCGCTGCCATCGCGACGGCGCAGATGCTGGTGTTTCCGGGCGTGCTCGCGCCGCACGGCCTCCTCGGTGCCGGGCCGCAGAGCGCGATCTGGCTCTGGGTGTTGTGGCACGGCGGCTTTCCCGGCCTGATCCTGGCGGCGATGATCCTGGGCTGGTGCGACCGGCGGCGGGAGCGGGTCGTCACCCTCGGCACATGGCACAATGTCGCTGCCTCCGGCGGCATTTTCGTCGTTGTCGGCATCTTGCTGTGGCTGGTCACGGGCGGCCAGACCATGCTGCCGCCGATCATCGCCGACGGCGGCAGTTTCGCCGACCTGTGGTATCGGCCGTCCGGCATCGCCGTGCTGCTGCTTAACGGCGCGGCCCTGATCGCCGTCGTGTTCGTCATGCGCGGGCGGACCATGATCGGCCTCGGCCTTGGTCTTGCCATGCTCGCGTCGCTGTCCGATTCACTGCTGACCCTGCATTCGGGGGCGCGCTATACCCTCGGCTGGTATGCCGCGCGGGGCCTCAGCATTCTCTCGGCCCTGTCGGTGCTGGCGGTTTATTTCCGCGAATTGACCAGGCTGCACGCTCGCATCATCCGCCTGAACGCCCGGCTGGAAACCCAGGCGACCGTGGACGAACTGACGGGCCTCTATAACCGCCGACATTTCAACCGCCAGCTCGACGCCGTGCTGCGCCTCGCCCGGCG
The DNA here is from genome assembly GCF_003173035.1 of Zavarzinia aquatilis. GTDB lineage: Bacteria > Pseudomonadota > Alphaproteobacteria > Zavarziniales > Zavarziniaceae > Zavarzinia > Zavarzinia aquatilis. Next base: position 184,966 of record NZ_QGLE01000006.1, on the reverse strand, counting down.
GCGGGGCGGCGAAACCGCGCTGCTGCTGATCGACGTCGATCACTTCAAGCGTTTCAACGACCGCCACGGCCATCAGCAGGGCGACGAATGCCTGCGCCAGATCGGCGCCGCGATCCAGTCCATCGCGCGGCGCCCCGGCGACGTGGCCGCCCGCTATGGCGGCGAGGAATTCGCCGTCATCCTGCCCGATACCAGCGCGGAAGGGACCATCGCCGCCGCGCGCCGCCTGCTCGACGCCACTCGAGGTCTCGCCATCGTGCATGAGGACAGTCCGGCTGGCGGGATCGTCACGGTCAGCATCGGCGTGGCCGGCGGCGGGCCGGATGCGACCCCGGACAGCCTGATCCGGGCCGCGGACGGCGCACTCTATGCCGCCAAGGCGGCCGGCCGCGACCGGCTGGAGGTCGCGGCCGCCGCGCTGTGATATTCGGCCTTCAAAAGCCCGAGATCGCCAGGAAACCAAGCATCTGCGTCATGTGGAAGATGTCTTCCCATTTCGCAGGCGCCGACGGCGCCGAACTGTCGGCCGGTACCCCATAATTGGTCATCAGGGGGGCCAGGTCGAAGTCGGGAGAGTTGTAGAGCGAGCCAAGGATCGTTTCGGCCACGATATAGCTGCCCACATGCCCGAGATGGCTTGCTGTTGGCGCCTGCTCCGAAGCCTCGCGCAGGATGTAAAGCCACAGGGGGGTATCGACGGCGAAGCCCGCGTCGATATCGCGGATTTCCGGATATTCGGCGACAGTCCCGATGGGCAGGACCTGATCGGGCGAGAGAACAGCAATACCCGCGCCATAGGTGCTGCGTAGCGCGTAAGCGACCTCCTGACCGCTGGGCAGGCCGAAGTCCACGCCGCGCCGGATGTTTCGCTCGGCCAGGGAAATCGGAGGCTCACCGATACTGGGCGGCGGGAGGCGGAAGATGCTCGCCGGCAGATTGGCGTCGAGCGGCTCGCCCGATTGAGCCTCGCCGCCATCGTGATCCCGCAAGCCAAAGAAAAATTTCCAGTCGATGACGATATCGTCGTCTATTTTCGCGTTACCGCGCAGATCGCGGGGATCCTGCGGCGCATTGCCGGACGTCATCGTATTGAACAGGCGCAGGCCTTTGCTCCCCGTCAGCTTGTACGAGTCGCGAAGCTGGGAATGACCGAGACGGAACACCGCGTGCGCGAATTCCACTGGCATCGCGGTGACGTCGCGAAGATCGAACCCGGTTACATCCTTGCCACCTGCCAGCTCCAGCCGGGGTACGAGGGCGTTGCGAACGTCCCGGTTCATTTTCTGGTAGAAGGTCTTTCCTTCCTGCAGCTTACTCCAGACGTCCTGGATGATATCGGGATTGGCGACACGCGGCAGATAGTCCTTCACCACGATCTGGCGGAAAACACGCACGACCTTGGCCCTCGTGGCCTTGATCGACGCGACCCTGTCTTCAAGCGTGTCGGTGGTGGGGGGAACGTGAAGCTTGTTGTGCAGGCGCTCGAACAGGACATGAAGCTGAACAATTATCTTGTTCTCGTCATTGCGCGGATCTGCGATGCGCCGACCGTCGCGATAGTCCGTCAGCCGTTCGATGTCGACCGGAACACCATTATGCTCACGCAGCTTGAAATAGCCCTTCTCGTCGAACAGGGCGCCGTCGGGCCCTCCCAGCAGACCGTAAACGGAGTCGAGGTCAAGACTGCCGGTGCGGCCGTTGGTCGACGTCAACCCGCCGTCCTGCAAGACCTGTTGCCGCTGACCGATGATGGGATTCTGCTCGAGAAAGGCGAGTTCGGGTGTGACGACCCGGAATTCCGTCAGGTCGTGGTCGATGAATTGCCCCAGGAACGTGAAACCGGCCGCGAGGCCGGTGCCCGCTTGCTTCGATGGAAAGCCACCCGCCTGCAGGGGGCCGAGGGCGCCCGCGAGCAGGGAGATGGCATGGCTGTTGTATTGATGCGACCTGGCCGGGAACAGCCGGCCAAAGGGCGAACGATAGGCCTTCTGCAACATCCCCGGATCGACCGCGACCCAACCGTGGTGAGCCATCATTTCCCCCAATTTTTTTCGCCGAACGCCCTGAATGGCGCCTGGCGATAAAACTATGGGGCGAGTGTTTTTTCTTATCAACCACAATCCAAAGATTCATTTTATGGAATGATTGACCCGGTGCACACAACCATTGATTTTGGATGATTGACGAAAGATCAGCCGAGGAAGGCGCGCATGTCGCGGCGGAGAGCCGCCATGGCGCGGGCATCGAACTCGTTGATCAGCTCGCGCGAGATGGCATAGAGCGCCTGGCGCCGCTCGGTGAAGCTGACGTCCTTGGCCATGGTGGCGAAATATTCGGCGGTGATGGTCGATTCCGCCTCGGACCCGGACTCGCCGTTGGTCACCTTGGCGCGGAAGCGCGCCGACAGGCGGGCCGTGACCTTGCGGCCCTGTTCGCTGCGGAAGGCACCTTCGATGCCGGTCGTCACCGGCAGATATTCCTCGACCGCCGAAGCGTCGAGCAGGGTCACGGTCATATGGCCGTTGCTGCCCGCGGCCTGCACCCTGTCGCCCATCCAGTTCTCGAAGGCGACCTGGGGCGAGACGTCGAAATCCGCCTCGACATGGCCGGTGCCCAGCGGGCTGAAGGTGTTTTCCGTCGCGATGTCGGCGACATTGAACAGCAGCGGCGCCCCCGCGAAGCTGAAGGCGGGAAAGCTGGGCGCCGGGTCCTTGCTGGCGCAGGCGCCGACAAGGCCGGTCAGCGGCAGGGCGATCAGCAACTCGCGGCGCGACAGCATGGCTTGCTCCTTACGGCTCGATCGCTTGCGGATCGAAATCATAGGTCGTGTTGCAGAATTCGCAGGTGACGCCGATCCGGCCGTCGACCGCCATATGCGCACGGTCTTCGGGCGAAAATCGGGCGAGCATGGTCGATATCCGCTCGCGCGAGCAGCGGCAGCCGAAGGCGATGTGCAGGGTGGGGTAAACCCGCACCTCGTCCTCATGGTAGAGCCGCCAGGCCAGCTCCTCGGGCCGCAGCGACGGCTCCACCAGTTCCTCGGCCGTCGCGGTCATCGCCTTGGCCCGGGCGTTGCTCCAGTGATCCTCGTCGGTCCGGTCGGGCAGATGGCCGGTGCCGTCGCTGCGCGGGCCGGCGCTGCCGTGGGGCAGATGCTGGATCATCAGGCCGCCGGCGTGCCAGCCGCCGGGCGACTTGCGCGCGGCGAGGCGGACTGTCGTGGGGATCTGTTCGGAATCGCGGAAATAGCTCTCGGCGCAGGCGGCGAGGTCGGGCCCGTCGAGGGCGACGATGCCCTGATAACGGTCGGTCTCCGGCCCCTGGTCGAGGGTCATGGCGAGATAGCCCTTGCCCACGAGGGCGGCGAAGTTGGGCGAAGGCCCCAGCGCCTCGACCGCCGCCCGGTCGAACTGGGCGAAGCCGCGCACCGTGCCGGGGGTGACGAAATCGGCGACCATCATCGACAGCGGCCCGTCGCTCTTGGTCTGGGCGGTGAAGGTGCCGTCGAATTTCACCGAATTGCCCAGCAGCGTGACGGTCAGGATCAGCTGCGCCAGCTGGACCGAGACCGCGTCCGGGTAATCGTGCTTGCCCAGCACCGTGTCGAGCACCGGGCCGAGGCGCAGGATGCGGCCACGGACATCGAGACTGTCGATCTGGAACGGCAGGACGATGTCCTGCGCCTTGGTGTCGGTACTCATCACATGCGGTTCCGGTCGCGGGGCGCGGCGCGGCGGCACGCGCGCCCGCGTTTCATCAGGCGAGGCACCAGGTGAGGATGCCCTTCTGGGCGTGCAGGCGGTTTTCCGCCTCGTCCCAGACGATGGACTGCGGGCCGTCGATGACGTCCGAGGTCACTTCCTCGCCCCGGTGGGCGGGCAGGCAGTGCAGGAACACCGCGTCCTTGGCCGCAAGGCCCATGCGCCGGGTATCGACCCGGTAGGGCGCCAGCAGATTGTGCCGGCGCTCCGCCTCGGTGTCGCCCATCGAGACCCAGGTATCGGTGATGATCGCGTCCGCGCCTTCGGCAGCCGCGTCGGCGTCGGTCGTCAGCTCGATCTTCGCGCCTTCCGCCTTGGCCCAGTCGAGGATTTCCTTCGGCGGGGCCAGTTCGTCGGGACAGGCGAGGCGGAGGGCGAAATCGAAGCGCGCGGCGGCATGGATGAAGCTGCGCGCGACATTGTTGCCGTCGCCAAGCCAGGTGAAGGTGCGCCCGGCCACCGGGCCGCGATGCTCCTCATAGGTCATGATGTCGGCCATGATCTGGCACGGATGCGACCAGCGGGTCAGGCCGTTGATCACCGGCACCGTCGCCGCCTCGGCCATCTCGGTCAGATTGGTATGGGCCGAGGTGCGCAGCATGATGGCGTCGACGAAGCGCGACAGCACGCGGGCGGTGTCGGCGATGGTCTCTTCCCGGTTCAGCTGCAGCTCGGTGCCGAGCAGCAGCAGGGTCTGGCCGCCGAGCTGGCGCATCCCGACGTCGAAGGAGACGCGGGTGCGGGTCGACTGCTTCTCGAAGATCATCGCGAGAATGCGGCCGTCGAGCGGCTTGCCGGCGTCGGGCACGCCCTTGGGCAGGCCATGCCGGGCGGTCTTCAGCGCCTTGGCGCGGTCGAGGATGCCGCGCAGCGTCGCCTTGTCGAGGACGTCGAGATCGAGGAAATGCCGGGGCGGCGGGTTGAGGTCGATGACGGTCATGACGCAGCTTTCTGTTCTGCGGCGACCTGGGCCGACACGGCGGCGCAGGCGGCATCGAGGCGCCGCGCGGCTTCCGCCACGTCGTCCTCGGTGATGTTCAGGGGGGGCAGCAGGCGGATCGTGTTCTCGCCACCGCCGACGCCGATCAGCCCGGCGTCGCGCATCGCGCCGAGCAGTCGCTTGTTCTCGATCTTGTCGTTGACCTTGAGGCCGATCATCAGCCCGCGGCCCCGAATGCCCTCGATCAGGCCGGGGTGGCTGTCGACGATCATGGCGAGCGACTGTTTCAGCCGGTTGGCGGTGTCGTTCACCTGATCGAGGAAGCCGGGCGCCAGCATCAGGTCCATCACGGCATTGCCGACCGCCATGGCCAGCGGATTGCCGCCATAGGTCGAGCCATGGGTGCCAGCAACCATGCCGACCGCCGCCTTTTCGGTGGCGAGGCAGGCGCCGAGCGGGAAGCCACCGCCGATCGCCTTGGCCGTCGCCATGATGTCCGGCGTAACGCCGGCCCATTCATGGGCGAAGAGCTTGCCGGTCCGGCCCATGCCGCACTGCACTTCGTCGAGGACGAGCAGGATGCCGTGCTGGTCGCACAGCTGGCGGATGGCGCGCAGGGTCTCGTCCGGGATCGGGTTGATGCCGCCTTCGCCCTGGATGGGCTCGAACAGGATGCCCGCCGTCTCGGGACCGATTGCGGCCTTGAGCGCGGCGAGATCGCCGAAGGGGACATGGTCGAACCCGTCCATCATCGGGCCGAAGCCCTCGACCAGCTTCTTCTGGCCGGCGGCGGCGATGGTCGCCAGCGTGCGGCCGTGGAAGGCGCCCTCGAAGGTGATCAGGCGGTAGCGCTGCGGATTGCCGGTCGCCGAATGATATTTACGCGCCGTCTTGATCGCGCATTCGACCGCTTCCGCCCCCGAGTTGGTGAAGAAGGCGTAGTCGGCGAAAGTCGCGGCCACGAGGCGCTGCGCCAGCAGCTCCTGCCCCGGGATGCGGAACATGTTCGAGGTGTGCCAGACCTTGCCCGCCTGATCGGTCAGGGCCTTGACCAGATAGGGATGGGCATGGCCGAAGGCGCAGACCGCGATGCCGGCGGCGAAATCCAGGAATCGTCGGCCATCCGTCGACACCAGCCAGGCGCCTTCGCCCCGCTCGAAGGCGAGGTCGGCGCGCGCGTAGGTCGGAAGAACGGCGGACGTGGTCACGAGTCCAGCTCCTGCAAATAGAAAACCCTGCCGGCCGCCCGCCTTCCCCCATGGAAAACGCGGCCGCCAGCAGAACCCGGCACGAAAGAGCGGCAGAGTAAATAGCCGCCCCCCCGATCTGTCAATGTTTCTGCCCGATTTCCGGGCGGGACGAAACGTCCCGTCGCCGATGCCCTTGTGTTCGGGACCCTCCCATTTTTCGTCATGCCGGCGAAGGCCGGCATCTTTGACAGGCATAGGCGCCTTCCCGTCGCGAGGTCCGGCCTTCGCCGGGACGACGATGATCGAGAGTGCCGGCTACCACACTTCGGCGTAGGGGCGCAGTTCCAGTTCGTGGGTCCAGGCGCAGCGGGGCTGCAGGTGGAGCTGCCAGTAGGTTTCGGCGATGTCGGGCGGGGCGAGGGTCGCGTCCTCGCCCTTGCCCTCGATCAGGCCGGGCAGCAGGCTGCGCACCCGGTCACCGGCGACGACGCCGTCGATCACCACATGGGCGACATGGATGCCCTGCGGCCCGAATTCCCGCGCCATGCTCTGGGCGATGGCGCGCAGCCCCGCCTTGGCCGAAGCGAAGGCGGCGAACATCGGCTTGCCCCGCATTGAGGCGGAAGCGCCGGTGAAGATCATCGTGCCACCGTCGGGCAGCATGGCGCGCACAGCCCCCTGGCCGACCAGCAGGCCGGCCAGCGGCCCCTGCCGCCACATGCCCTCGAGAAAGCCGGGCGTGATGTCGAGAAAGCCCTGCGGCCAGTTGCCGCCGACGTTGAAGACGACGAGCCGGGGTGTCCGGCCATCGGCGGCGACGGCGGCGAAGACCGCGTCGACCTCGGCCTTGTCGGTCGCGTCGCACGGGATCGCCCGGGCGGTGCCGCCCTGTGCCTCGATGGCGGCGACGACGCCGGCCATCTTGTCGGGATGCCGGCCGGCGACATAGACCGGCAGGCCGCCCGTGGCGGCGCGCAGGGCAACGGCGCCGCCCACGCCCTCCACCGGGCCGACGCCGAAGACGACGGCGGCGGGCGCACCGGTCACGACAGCGCCTCCTCGACGAAGTCGAGGCGGTCCTGACCGAAGAACATCTGGTCGCCGACGAAGAAGGTCGGTGCGCCAAAGGCGCCGCGCGCCGCCACCTGCTCGGTATTGGCCTTCAGCCGGTCTTTCACCGCGGGGTCCGCCACCATCGCCTCGAAGGCGGCGGGGTCGAGGCCGGCGGCGGCCAGCACCTCGGCGACCACGGCGGGATCGCCCATGTTGCGGTCGTCGCGCCAGATCGCGTCATAAACGGCATCGCAATAGGTCTGGAACTGCGGCGTGCCGTCGTAACCGGCGGCGCCGCGCATCAGGGTGACCGTATTGATCGGGAAGGCGCTGTTCATGTTCAGCGGCACGGCGAATTTCTTCGCATAGCGCGACAGGTCGACGAAGAGATAGGCCCCCTTGGCCGGCACGGTCAGGGGCGCGCTGTTGCCGGTCGCCTTGAACAGCCCGCCCAGCAGTATGGGAATGCGCTTCACGGTCGCGCCGGTGCGCTTCGCCACCGCGTCGATGCGGCGCCAGGCCAGATAGGCGGCGGGGCTGCCGAAATCGAAGTAGAAGTCGACGGTCTTGGACATTCGCTTTTCCTCACCAGGTTTCCGACCAGGGGCGCAGGTCGAGTTCGTGGGTCCAGGCATCGCGCTTCTGGACATGCAGGGCCCAATAGGCATCGGCGATGTGATCGGGGTTCAGGATGCCGTCATGGGCCTTGGTGGCGTAGACGTCGGGGAAATTGTCCCGGATGAAGGCGGTGTCGATGGCGCCGTCGATGATCGTGTGGGCGACATGGATGCCCTGCGGGCCCATTTCCCGCGCCATGCTCTGGGCAAGGGCGCGCAAGCCGTGCTTGGCCGCGGCAAAGGCGGAAAAGCCGGCCCGACCGCGCAAGGAAGCGGTCGCCCCGGTGAAGACGATGGTGCCCCGGCCCCGCGTCAGCATGGCCTTCGCCGTCTCGCGCCCGGCGAGGAAGCCGGCGAAACAGGCCATTTCCCAGACCTTGTAGAACACCCGCGCCGTCGTCTCGGTGACCGGGAAGCGGACATTGGCGCCGATGTTGAACACCATCGCCTCGATCGGGCCGACCCCGGCCTCGATCCCGGCGATCAGGGCGATCACGTCTTCCTCCCGCCGGGCGTCGACGCCGAAGGGCAGGGCGGTGCCGCCCGCCGCCTCGATCTCGGCGACGAGGGGGGCGAGCTTCTCGGCATTGCGGCGGACCACGGCGGCGGTGAAGCCTTCACGGGCGAAGCGCCGCGCGATGGCGCCGCCGAGCGCGTCGCCCGCGCCGATGACGAGGGCTACCGGTTTCGACATGACTTCTCCTCCCGGCGACGCTATAGGTTGACCCTGTTCTGTATGTTCTGCGTCATCCAGAATCAGCATGATGCCCATCATGCAGAACGTCAAGGGCGGGGGCACAGGCATGGGTCATTCCCGGGCACAGAAACAGGCCAATCACGACCGCATTCTGGCGGCGGCGGTCGACCTGCTGCGCTGTCAGGGGCTGGACCACACCGGCATCGCCGAGGTGATGCGGGCGGCGGGCCTGACCCACGGCGGCTTCTACAGCCATTTCGAGCGCCGCGAAGCCATGGTCGAGGAAGCCCTGACCGATGCCTTCGCCGCCGACGAGGCCCGCCTGACCAAGGCCGCCAGCCGCAGCGACAAGGACCGGCGGGTCGCCATGATCGAGGCCTATCTCTCGCCCCTGCACCGCGACAATCCGGCCCGTGGCTGCACCGCCGCCGCCCTCGCCGGGGATGTCGCCCGCGCCGACGACGGCGTGCGGCGGATCTTCACCGAACAGCTGGAGCGGTATCGCGACCTGATCGCCGGCCTGATCCCGACCGGGCCGGAGGCGGCGCGATCCCATGCCCTGTTCGGCATATCCGCCATGATCGGCGCCCTGCTGCTGTCGCGCGCGGTCGACGACGAGACCCTGTCCGATGATATTCTGGACGCCGCCCGGCACCATCTGACCGAGCGCATATAACAAGCAAGAGAGTGCGCCAAGGCGCGAGAGGAGAGCCCATGTCCACCCCCTTCGACTTCACCGGCCAGCATGTCTTCGTCTCCGGCGGCACCAGCGGCATCAACCTCGGCGTCGCCGAGGCTTTCGCCGCGGCGGGCGCGAAGGTCAGCGTGCTGTCGCGCAAGCAGGACAAGGTCGATGCCGCCGTGGCGAAACTGAAGGCCCTCGGCCCCGATGCCCAGGGCTTCGCCGGCGACGTGCGCGACGCCGCCCGCATCGAGGCGGTCTTCGCCGAGGCGGTGGCGAGTTTCGGCGAGATCGACGTGCTGATTTCCGGCGCGGCCGGCAATTTCCCGGCCCCGGCCCTCGGCATTTCGCCGAACGGCTTCAAGTCGGTGGTCGACATCGACCTGCTCGGCACCTTCCATGTCGTGAAGGGCGCCTTCCCGCACATGAAGAAGCCCGGCGGCTCCATCGTCAACATCTCGGCGCCCCAGGCCTATATCCCGATGGATTTCCAGATGCATGTCTGCGCCGCCAAGGCCGGCGTCGACATGATCACCAGGGTCGGCGCCCTCGAATGGGGCAGCTTCGGCCTCCGGCTCAATTCCGTGGTGCCCGGCCCGATCGAGGACACGGAAGGCATGGCCCGTCTGGCGCCGACGCCCGAGGCGGCGGAGGCGACGCGCCAGTCCGTGCCCCTCGGCCGCTATGGCACCAAGGCGGATATCGCGAACACCTGCATGTTCCTGGCCAGCCCCTATGCCACCTATATCTCGGGCGCGATCATCCCCGTCGACGGCGGCTGGAGCCTGGGCGGCGTCGCCGCCATGTCGGCGACCATGAAGCGCGCCTTCATGGGCGGCTGAGCAACACCGCTCGTCATTCCGGCGACGCCCGATCGACGCTGAAGCCGCGAAACGCGATGCGGCTTCAGCGGACGGTCTTCGGGCCGTCCGGCAGGGACATCAGATAATCCGCGATTGCCTGGGACGTGGCCGCCGCCGCATCGGCATTCACCGACGACAAACCCATGTGTCCGGACGCTATGCCGATGAGATAGGCCGTGGCCTCGCGCTTCGAGCCCCCGTGGCAGATCATGCGGACGACATGGAGCAGGTAGCGGTCATATTCGTCCGCCCATGCCTCGTCGGGCACGTCATCCCGATGGGCGAGGCCGATGGGATCCCAGTGCTTCCAGCCGATGTCGCGCAGGCGCGAAAGCTCGATCCGCGGATGGAAAATCATCTCCCGGGCATCGTCTGGCAAGATGCCATCCGGCGACCGGCGCCCTAATCCACCGTCGGCGACAGGGCGGCGTCCCAGGGCGCGTCGTCGATGACGAGGTAGCGGATCATCAGGGTGGCGAGTTCGGCGGCGTAATCGTCGTCGGAAATGGCGATGATGCGCTGGTCGGCGAGTGAGCGGCTGATCAGCGAGGACAGGATGATCTGCACCGCGAGTTCGATGGGCCCGCCCGGCGCCGCCTTGTCCGTGACTTCCGGATAATGGCCGGCGACCTCGAACAGCCGGGCCATCATGTGGTCGCGCATGGCGCTGAAATAGGTCCAGGTGCGCATGTCGCGGAGCGAAGCGCGCACCACCTCGCGCAAGAGCACCGCATGGGCGCTGGCGAGGCGGACCATGACCACCACCATGCGGCGGACGACGACGGCGAAGGGCTGGCCCTCGAACCGCTCGGGGATCAGCATGGTGTCGAGCAGGGTCCAGGCCTTTTCCGCGAAACGCTGGGCCAGCGCCTCGAGCAGGGCTTCCTTGTCGGCGAAGCGCTGGTAGAAGGCGCCGGTGGAACAGCCCGCCCGTTCCGCGATGTCGACGACGCGCATCCGGTCGAAGCCGATCTCGTTCATCATCTCGAGCCCGACCTCGAGCAGACGCTCGAGCTTGTTGCGGCTGCGCGCCTGCGCCGCCGGCTTCAGCACGACGCCGAGCCGCCGCCGCCCGGCGCGCAAGGAATCCGCGTCGTCGCTCTCGATCGTTCGTGCCACGGCGCGTTCGGCCGGCTTGCGCCGGGTCGCGCCCGGCCGGGGTGCGCCCAGGGGGGTGTTCAATGCCTCGAGCCCTTCGTTTTGCTTTTGCCGAAATGGTATTGGCGTTCGGCTTTGGCGGCAATAGGCGGGAACCTTGCGAAACGGCGACATTTCCGCCAGCGTTGGCCGGTTCAGCTCACAGGTTCAGCATACTCAGGGAGGCGATGGATGGTGCAAACGGTCGAACAGGACGAAGTGTCGGCGGTCCTGCCCGAATTGCAGCGTCTGCGCGACAGCATCGACAATATCGACGCGGCCCTCGTCCACATGCTGGCGGAACGCTTCAAATGCACCCAGGCGGTCGGCGCCCTGAAGGCGCGCCACAAGCTGCCGCCGGCCGACCCGGCGCGCGAGGCCGAGCAGATCCGCCGCCTGCGCGGCCTTGCCGAATCGGCCAAGCTCGATCCCGAATTCGCCGAGAAATTCCTGAACTTCATCATCGGCGAGGTCATCCGCCACCACCGGGCCATCGCCGCCCGCTGACGAGGGCGGCAAGCGAGTCCCCCGGGCAACAGGCCGGCACAATCGCCGCCAATGCGGGGGCGACGGGTGGCGCGAGGGACAAGCCTTTGCCATTTTTGCCGCCTAGCCTTCGCCGGATGTGATTCGGTGACTCGCCGTGACGGACGTGATGATGACCCGCAAATTTTTCAGTCTTTCCCGCGAGGGACGCCGTGCCGCGAGGGCGCTGGCCCTCGGTCTCGCCCTGTCGCTGGGCGGCGCGCTGGCCCTGAACGGGCCGGCGCTGGCCCAGTCCTCGGTCGTCGTGCAGGACGGCAGGCGCGAAGCGATCCCGATCGCCGTGCCCAATTTCGCCGGCGGCGATCTCGGTCGCCAGATCGCCGAAGTGATCTCGGCCGATCTCGAACGCTCTGGCCTGTTCAAGCCGATTCCGGCCGGCACCTTCCCGCAGTCGCCCGACCAGCTGCAGGCCCAGCCGGCCTTCCCGTCGTGGCGGGGCGCCGGGGCCGATGCCCTGGTCGCCGGCAAGGTGGTGCCCCAGGGCGGCAAGACCGCCTTCGAATTCCGCCTGTGGGAGCTGAATTCGGAACAGCAGATGACGGGCACGGCCTTCACCGCCGATACCGCCAACTGGCGCCGGGTCGCCCATATCATCGCCGACACGATCTACAACAAGCTGACCGGCGATACCGGCTACTTCGACACCCGCGTCGTCTATGTCTCGGAATCCGGGCCGAAGAACCGGCGGGTGAAGCGTCTCGCCATCATGGACCAGGACGGCGCCAACCACCGCTTCCTGACCTCGGGCAAGGACCTCGTGCTGACGCCGCGCTTCTCCCCGCGCGACCAGACGATCACCTATATGTCCTATTTCAACGACAAGCCGCGGGTCTATCTGTTCAACATCGACACCGGACAGCAGGAAGTGCTGGGCGATTTCCCCGGCATGACCTTCGCGCCGCGCTTCTCGCCCGACGGCAACCGCGTCGTCATGTCGATGGCGCGCGACGGCAACACCGACATCTATGGCATCGACCTGCGCACGCGGAAGTTCAACCGCCTGACCACCAGCCCCGCCATCGACACCTCGCCCAGCTTCTCGCCGGACGGCAGCCAGATCGTCTACAACTCCGACCAGGGCGGCAGTCAGCAGCTCTACGTCATGAGTGCGGGCGGCGGCGGCGGAAAACGCATATCGTTCGGTGACGGCCGCTATGCAACGCCGGTATGGTCCCCGCGCGGCGATTACATTGCCTTCACCAAGATGAAGGGCGGCCGCTTCATGATCGGCGTCATGAAGCCCGACGGCTCGGGCGAGCGCATCCTGACCGAAAGCTTCCTGGACGAAGGTCCGACCTGGGCCCCCAATGGCCGCGTCATCGCCTTTTTCCGCCAGTCTCCGGGCGCTTCGGGCTCGGTGAAGCTCTATTCCGTCGATGTCACCGGCTTCAACGAGCGGTTGATGCCGACCCCGCTCGACGGCTCCGATCCGGCCTGGTCGCCGCTCAATCCCTGACGGTGAAACCCCCGCCACAATTTTGGCGAAGTTGGGCGGGTGTTGCGTCTATGCACTAGAGCGAAGGAAGCGGTAGTGGTAACGCTTCCTTCGCGTCCTTCCGCGCACGGCGCAGTGGATTTCGCAAGTGCGAGATGATATTTCTGCACCCAGCGATACCTCCATGCCGCTCGGCGCGCACCGACAGCGCTGCACCCTCAGGAGTTCTACTGCTATGCGCTTCACTCATCCCGGCTACAAGATCGCCAGCCTCGTCGCGGCCCTCTTCGTCGTGGCTGCCTGCTCCTCCACCCCGGAATCGGCCCCCACCGGCGGCTCGACCGGCGCCGCCTCGGCTTATGCCCCGGGCTCGCAGGAAGACCTCGCCGCTAACGCCGGCGACAGCGTCTTCTTCGACCTCGACCAGTACAACCTGAAGCCGGAAGGTCAGTCCACCCTCCAGGCCCAGGCCGCCTGGCTGGCGAAGTACCCGGCGGTCACGCTGACCATCGAAGGTCACTGCGACGAGCGCGGCACCCGCGAATACAACCTCGCCCTCGGCGAGCGTCGCGCCAACGCCGCCCGCGCCTATCTGATCTCGCTCGGCGTCGACGCCAACCGTCTGCAGGTCATCTCCTACGGCAAGGACCGTCCCTTCGCGGTCGGTTCGGACGAGGGCGCCTGGGCCCAGAACCGTCGTGGCTTCAGCCGCGTGAACTGATCCCGGTCCGCCTCGCGGATCTGGTAGGGTGAAGCATGGCCCGCCTCGGTACGCCGGGGCGGGCCTCTTCATGTCCGGGGCCGGCAAGCCGGCGCCTTGGCGCCATGCTTTCGCCAAGGTCCTTCGTCAATTAGATATGTTCGGGTTCTCCGCCGGCCCGGTCGATTCGAGGATTCGCCCCATGTTCCGTCTGTTCAGCCGTCCGTCCCGCCTGCCCGTCGCCGGGGCCCTGCTGCTGGCGGCCTGGACCGCCCCGGCCTTCGGCCAGGCGGCGAGCGATCTGGGCGCCCTGCGCGATCATCTGGCCGCCCTGTCGGAAACCGCGACCGAAATTCAGCTGGCCCAGGCCGGCGGCGTCTCCCCCGCCGCGGCGGCCCAGCTCGACCTGCGGCTTTCCGCGCTCGAGGAAGAAATCCGCCGCCTGACCGGCAAGATGGAAGAGGCGCAGAATACCGCCGACCGCAATCAGGCCGAAATGAAGCGCCTGCAGGACGATGTCGAATTCCGCCTGAACCGGCTGGAAGAGGCGACGGGTCTGATGGCCGGCGGCGGTGCCCCCGCCGCGGCTGGTGCCGGGGTCGGCGCCGCCGTGACGCCGACGCCCGCGCCCGCGGCCCCCGCGCCGTCGACGCCGGCCCCCGCGCCTGCGCCCTCGGGCGGATCGTCCCGCCCGGGCGGCCCGTCGACCGCCAGTTCCTCGCCCGCCGCGCTGACCGCCTATGATGCCGCCCTCGGCATGTTGCGCCGGGGCGAATACGATCAGGCCGAGGCCAGCCTGAAGTCCTTCATCTCGACCTATGGCTCGGACAAGCTGGCGGGCAATGCCCAATACTGGCTGGGCGAGACCTATTATGTGCGTGGCAATTACGATGTCGCGGCCCAGACCTTCCTGACCGGGGTCAAGACCTATGGCGACAGCGCCAAGGCGCCGGATTCCTTTCTGAAACTGGGCATGAGCCTCATTCAGATGGGCCAGAAGGACAAGGGGTGCCAGGTGCTGGGCGAATTGCCCGGCCGCTATGCCGACGCCAGCCAGACGATCAAGAGCCGTGCCGACCGCGAGCGCAAGGCCGCCGGCTGCCCCTGACAGGGTGCCCCCCGAGGCGCTCCCCCCTGAGGTGGCGGCGCGTTTCGCCGCCGCCCTCGATGCGCTCGCCCCCGGCGGGCGCCTCGCCCTCGCCGTTTCGGGCGGGGCCGACAGTCTCGCCCTTCTCCTGCTGGCTGACGGCTGGACCCGCGCGGCGCCGGACCGCCGGCTTTACGTCCTGACGGTCGATCACGGCCTTCGCCCCGAATCGGCGCGGGAAACCGGGGCCGTCGCCGCGCAGGCCACCGCCCTTGGCCATGACCACGCGGTGCTGCGCCCCAACCGGCCCCTGCCCCGGCGGGGACTCGAAGCCGCGGCACGGGCCTGCCGCTACGAACTGATGGCGGCCTGGTGCCGGGCGGCCGCGGTGCCGGCCCTCGCCACCGGCCACACGCTCGACGATCAGGCGGAAACCCTGCTGATGCGGCTCGAGCGGGGCAGCGGCCTCGACGGGCTGTCGGCCATGGCGCCCGAAACCCGGCTTGGCGACATCCGCCTGCTGCGCCCGCTGCTCGGCTTTCGCCGGGCGGAGACGGCGGCGCTGGTCGCGCGCGCCGGCCTTCACGCCGCCGACGACCCGATGAATCACGATCCCGCCTTCGAGCGGGTGCGCATCCGCCGGGCGATGACCACCCTCGGCCTCGACGCGGAGGGGCTGGCGGCGACGGCGGACCGGCTGCGGCGCGACCGCGCGGCGATCGAGACTCTGGTCGACGATCTGGTGCGCCGGGCCTTCACCCTGTCCCCCGCCGGGGTCGGCGGGATCGAGGTCGCCGCTTTGCGCGGCACGCCCGCGCCGCTGGTCGAGCGTGCCCTCGCCCGGCTGATCCGGGCGGTCGGCGGCGGCGCCTATCCGCCCCGGCGCGACCGGCTGGACCGGCTGGCCGCGCTGATCGCCGGGGATGGGGATTTTCCGGGCGCGACCCTCGGCGGTTGCCGCTTCCTGCCCGGCCGGGGGCATGTCCGGGTGCTGCGCGAGGCCCGCCGCCTCGGCCCCGATCTGGAACTCGGCGCCGGGGCCGCCGGGGTGTGGGACGGCCGCTTCGCCGTCGTCGCCGGGGCGCAGCCGGTGACCATCGCCGCCCTCGGCGCGCATCGCCCGCAAGGACTTCCCGCCCTGCCGGCGGCAGAGCGCCAGGTTCTGCCGGCGGTTTTCTCACAAGGCCGGCTGATCGCCGTCCCTACCCTGGAATTCGGGACTCCACAGGCGGCACGACTGCGCTATTGTGCCCCCAGCATGTTTTCGGCCTGAGACGGATCAGGGTGTTGTTTACCGGTTCAGGCACATTATTTAGAACAGAACGAATGAATGGACCGCCGGCAACGGCGGAAGGCCGGCATCGCCGGCGGGAAAGGTGACGCAAGTGAATTTGCCCGGCCGCAACCTCGCCCTGTGGGTCGTCATCGCGCTGCTGCTGTTTGCGCTCTTCAACGCCTTCCAGAGCTCGTCGGGCCGGAAGATGGGCACGTCGATGGCCTATTCGGACTTCATCGCCCAGGTCGACGCCGGGCGTGTCGCGGATGTCACCATCCAGGGCGACCAGATTTCCGGCCGCCTGTCCGACAACCGCGACTTCACGACCTATGCCCCCTTCGATCCGCAGATGGTTTCGCGCCTGCTCGACAAGGGCGTGAACGTGAAGGCGGAGCCGCTGGACAAATCCGGCCCGACCCTGCTCGACGTGCTCGTGTCGTGGTTCCCGATGCTGCTGCTGATCGGCGTCTGGATCTTCTTCATGCGCCAGATGCAGTCGGGCGGCGGCAAGGCCATGGGCTTCGGCAAGTCGAAGGCCCGCCTTTTGACCGAACGTCACGGCCGCGTCACCTTCGACGATGTCGCGGGCATCGACGAGGCCAAGGAAGAACTCGAGGAAATCGTCGACTTCCTGAAGGACCCGCAGAAATTCCAGCGCCTTGGCGGCCGCATCCCCAAGGGCGCGCTGCTGGTCGGCCCGCCGGGCACCGGCAAGACCCTGCTCGCCCGCGCCATCGCCGGCGAGGCGAATGTGCCCTTCTTCACCATCTCGGGCTCTGACTTCGTCGAGATGTTCGTCGGTGTCGGCGCGTCCCGCGTGCGCGACATGTTCGAACAGGCGAAGAAGAATGCGCCCTGCATCATCTTCATCGACGAAATCGACGCGGTCGGCCGTCATCGCGGCGCCGGCCTTGGCGGCGGCAACGACGAGCGCGAGCAGACCCTGAACCAGCTCCTCGTCGAGATGGACGGTTTCGAGGCGAACGAGGGCGTGATCCTGGTCGCCGCGACCAACCGGCCCGACGTGCTCGATCCCGCGCTGCTGCGCCCGGGCCGTTTCGACCGTCAGGTCGTGGTGCCGAACCCCGATATCTCGGGCCGCGAAAAGATCATCAAGGTCCATATGCGCAAGGTGCCGACGGCGGCCGATGTCGATGCAAGGGTGATCGCCCGCGGCACCCCCGGCTTCTCGGGCGCCGATCTCGCCAACCTCGTGAACGAGGCGGCGCTGCTCGCCGCGCGCAAGGGCCGCCGCATCGTCTCCATGGCCGAATTCGAGGCGGCCAAGGACAAGGTGATGATGGGCGCCGAGCGCCGCTCCATGGTCATGTCCGAGGAAGAGAAGCGCCTGACCGCCTTCCACGAAGGTGGCCACGCCATCGTCAGCCTGAACGTGCCCGCCGCCGATCCCATCCACAAGGCGACGATCATCCCGCGCGGCCGCGCCCTCGGCATGGTCATGCAGCTGCCGGAAGGCGACAAATATTCGCTGACCCGCGAATTCATGATCTCGCGCCTCGCCATCTCCATGGGCGGCCGCATGGCCGAGGAACTGGTGTTCGGCTACGACAAGGTGACCTCCGGCGCCTCCAGCGACATCATGGCGGCGACCTCCCTCGCCCGGAACATGGTCACCCGCTGGGGCCTGTCGGACGAGCTGGGCGCCGTCGCTTACGGCGACAATCAGGAGGAAGTCTTCCTCGGCCATTCGGTCTCGCGGACGCAGAACGTCTCGGAATCGACGGCCCAGAAGATCGACGCCGAGGTGAAGAAGCTGGTCGACAACGCGCTCGACACCGCGCGCCGCATCCTGACCGAGAAGCGCAAGGACCTCGACGCGCTGGCCAATGCCCTCCTTGAATACGAAACCCTGTCGGGCGAGGAAATCGTCGCCCTGCTCAAGGGCGAGAAGATCCACCGCGACGTCAGCGCGACCGAGCCCCCGGCCGACATCGGCAGCAGCTCGGCCGTGCCGCCGACCGGCAAATCCTCGGACGACCGCGGCCAGGGCCTGCGCCCGGAGTTGCAGCCGGGCAGCTGAGCGTTTACCGCTCCGCTTTCGACAAGGGCCGGTGGCGACACCGGCCCCTTTTTCTTTGTGGCGCCTGTGGTAAAGAGGGCCATGCACGGCAGCTATATATCCCCCGCCGGCCTGCTACGCGGGGCGGAAGCCGCCCAGGCGGTCGCCGAAGGCCGGGCCATGGCCCTGGGGCCGGGTCTTGCCCATCTTCATCATCTGCGCCTTGGTCCCGGCACGCGGGAGTTGCTGCCCCTGACCGGGGCGCCGGCCTATCCCGATCCGGGCCGCCCCCTCGTCATGGGCATCGTCAACGCGACGCCCGACAGTTTCTCGGACGGCGGCCGCTTCCTCGGCCGGGCCGGCATCGAACAGGCGGAACGGCTGGTCGAGGCCGGGGCCGACATGCTCGACATCGGCGGCGAATCGACGAGGCCGGGCGCGGCCGAAGTGCCGGTGGCCGAGGAAATCGACCGCATCTGCCCGGTGATCGAAGGGGCGCGGCGCCTCGGCGTCGGGATTTCGGTCGATACCCGCAAGGCGGCGGTGATGAAGGCCGCGCTTGAGGCCGGCGCGACCGTCGTCAACGATGTCTCCGCCCTCGCCTTCGATGCAGCGGCCGCGCCCTTCCTCGCCGGGCAGGATTGCCCCGTCGTCCTGATGCACGCCCGGAAACTGCCGGCGACCATGCAGCAGGCGCCGCATTACGACGACCTCCTCTTCGAGGTCGTCGCCGAACTCGATGCCGCCTGCGAGCGGGCGGTGGCGGCGGGCATCGCCAGGAGCCGCCTGATCCTCGACCCCGGTATCGGCTTCGCCAAGACCGCCCGCCACAATGCCGAGCTGATCGACGGGCTGCACGCGCTCCACGCCCTCCGCCTGCCCATCCTGCTCGGGGTGTCGCGGAAATCCTTCATCGGCCATTTCGCCGGAATCACCGAGCCCGCGGCGCGGCTGGCCGGCTCCCTCGCCGCCGCCCTCGCCGGGCTCGACCGGGGCGCGGCGATCCTGCGCGTGCACGATGTTGCAGAGACGGTGCAGGCAGTGAAACTATGGACGGCGATCAATGCCGCCCCGCCCCCGCACGACTGAAAGCCCGAGCGACCATGACCTCACGCAAGCTGTTTGGCACCGACGGCATCCGCGGCACCGCGAACATGGAGCCGATGACGGCGGAACTCGCCCTCGCCGTCGGCCAGGCCGCCGGCCGCCTGTTCCAGACCGGCAGCCACCGGCCCCGGGTGGTGATCGGCAAGGATACCCGTCTGTCGGGTTATATGCTCGAGGCGGCGCTGCAGGCGGGCTTCGTCGCCGTCGGCATGGATGTGATGCTGGTCGGCCCGATGCCGACACCCGCCGTCGCCATGCTGACCCGCTCGCTGCGCGCCGATCTCGGGGTGATGATCTCGGCCTCGCACAACGCCTATCAGGACAATGGCATCAAGCTGTTCGGCCCCGACGGCTACAAACTGTCGGACGAGGTCGAGATCGCGATCGAGAAGATGATCGAGGCGGGCGAGGTGAAGCGGGCGGAGCCCAGGGCCCTCGGCCGGGCGCAGCGGCTGGAGGATGCCGCCGGGCGTTACATCGAGTTCGCCAAGGCGACCTTCCCGCGCGGCATGAAGCTGGACGGGCTGAAGATCGTCGTCGATTGCGCCCATGGCGCCGCCTACAAGGTCGCGCCCACCGTGCTGTGGGAGCTGGGGGCCGAAGTCGTCTCCATCGGGGTCTCGCCCGACGGCTTCAACATCAACCGCGACTGCGGCTCGACCCATGCCAAGGCGCTGCGTCAGGCGGTGCTGCAGCACGATGCCCATATCGGCATCGCCCTCGACGGCGACGCCGACCGGCTGATCCTCGTGGACGAGGCCGGCCAGGTGGTCGACGGCGACCAGCTGATGGCCGTCGTCGCCGAGCATTTTCAGCGTACCGAGCGCCTGCGCGGCGGCGGCATCGTCGCCACCGTGATGTCCAACCTGGGGCTGGAGCGCCACCTCGCCCGTCTGGACCTGACCATGGCGCGCACCGCCGTCGGCGACCGCTATGTCGTCGAGCGGATGCGCGAACAGGGTTACAATGTCGGCGGGGAACAGTCGGGTCACATCATCCTGTCGGATTTCGCGACCACCGGCGACGGGCTGATCGCCGCCCTGCAGGTCCTCGCCATGGTGGTCGAGGCGGGACGGCCGGCGTCGGAAGTGTGCCGGCGTTTCCAGCCGCTGCCGCAGGTCCTGCGCAATGTCCGCTTCCTCGCCGGCCAGCGCCACCCGCTGGAGGACGAGGGGGTGAAGGCGATCATCGCCGCCGTCGAGTCGCGGCTGGAGCGCAGCGGCCGGCTGCTGATCCGGAAGTCCGGGACCGAACCCGTGATCCGCGTGATGGCGGAGGGCGAGGATCAGTCGCTGGTCGAGAGCGCGGTGGCGGAAGTGGTGCAGGCTTTGGAGCGGGTAGCGGCATGACGAAGGCGAACAGGGGCCGGGTGCTGATCGTCGCGGGGTCGGACAGCGGCGGCGGCGCCGGCATCCAGGCAGACATCAAGACGGTGACCGCCCTCGGCGGCTATGCCATGACCGCGATCACCGCCCTGACCATCCAGGACACGCTGGGCGTCCACGGCATCGTCGATATTCCGTCAGAGGCGGTTACACGCCAGATGGCGGTCTGTCTCGACGATATCGGCGCCGACGCGGTGAAAACCGGCATGTTGCATTCGGTCGACACGGTCGACGCGGTGCTTGCCGGGCTCGACCGGGCCTCGGCGCCGAACCTGCTGGTGGTCGATCCGGTCATGGTCGCCAAGGGTGGCACCAGCCTGACCACCGATGCGACCGTCGAGGCGCTGCGCACCCGCCTGATCCCCCGGGCGAGCGTGATCACGCCCAATCTGCCCGAAGCCTCGGTCCTGCTCGGCCGGCCGGTCACCCACATCGGCGACATGGACCGCGCCGCCTTCGATCTTCTGGCGCTCGGCTGCGGCGCCGTCCTGCTGAAGGGCGGCCATCTCGACGGCGAATTGCTGCGCGACGTGCTGGTGGTGCCCGAAGGCCTCGTCTATTTCGACGACCCGCGCATCGCGACCACCAGCACCCATGGCACCGGCTGCACCCTCGCCTCCGCCATCGCGACCGGCCTTGCCCAGGGACTGGACCTCGTCGCGGCGGTCAAGCGGGCGCGGGCCTATGTCCGCCGCGCGCTGGCGACGGCACCGGGCCTCGGCCAGGGCCACGGCCCGCTGAACCACGGCCACACGGTGCAGCCGTTCGGGCTTTGACGATCACCAATGTGGAGTGCGCGGCCATGACGTCACCAGTTCTGATCAGCAGGGCAATTGAACGTCTTCGGCGACTGTCGACAAAAGACGTCATGAATGTCCGGGAGAACGCCCGAAACAAGGGCGTGAATGAAGTCGTCGAAGCCTGCGACGGTGAATTGAGACGCAGACCTGCTCAGGAATGGACGACGTCTCAGGCCGAGCAGCACGACGAATGGGCCAAGGCCGTGTCCGGTCTACCCCTGGAGGCAACGATCCGTTGGGCCTTTACGCAGGCCCAACTGCCCAGCGCGGACGAAATCTGGACCATCCGGTGGCTGGCAGATCATCCCGGTTGCAGTCACGAGGAGCTGCAGGCCGCGCGTGGCAAAGGGGACATCAGCCTGATTCTCGGTCACCTGGTATTTGAAAGACATGGTTGTTTCGGCGCGTTCCTGCCGCACGAGCGCGATCAGTCCAGTGTTCTTCTGATCAAGAACAAAAGCCCGGAAGGCGTACGATACTGGCTGAAGCCCGAAGCCTCCACGGTCTTCCGGGAACTGGGCATCTTATAATTTCAGCGGTCGCGCACATCATTTCGTACCGAGGTCCCGGCCTTCGCCGGGAAGACGATCCGCGACGACATCGTCATGCCGGCGCGGGGCCGGCATGACGTGACGTGAAGCGAGAGATTACACCCGCTCGAAGATCGCGGCGATGCCCTGGCCGCCGCCGATGCACATGGTGACGAGGCCATAGCGCCCGCCGGTGCGGTGCAGTTCGTAGATCACCTTCACCGTGTTGATGGCGCCCGTGGCGCCGACCGGATGGCCGAGGGCGATGCCCGAGCCATTGGGGTTCACCTTGGCCGGGTCGAGGCCCAGTTCCTTGGTGACCGCGCAGGCCTGGGCGGCGAAGGCTTCGTTCGATTCGATCACGTCGAGATCGTCGACCGTGAGCCCGGCCTTGGCGAGGGCGAGCTTCGTCGCCGGCACCGGGCCGATCCCCATCAACGTCGGCTCGACACCGGCATGGGCATAGGAAACGAGGCGGGCCAGCGGCTTCAGGCCCTTGGACTTCACCGCCGCCTCGGAGGCGAGAACGACCGCCCCGGCGCCGTCGTTGATGCCCGAGGCATTGCCCGCGGTCACCGTGCCATCCTTGCGGAAGACGGGGCGAAGGGTGGTGAAATCCTCGGGCTTGGCTTCGGGGCGGAAGTGCTCGTCGGTGTCGAAGGCGACGGGCTTGCCCTTCACCTTCACCTCGATCGGCAGGATCTGGTCCTTGAAGTAGCCGGCCTTCACCGCATGGGCGGCGCGGCGGTGCGACTCGAGGGCGAGGGCATCCTGCGCCGCGCGGTCGATGCCGTGGCGTTCGGCGACATTCTCGGCCGTGATGCCCATCAGGATCGCATTGAAGGGATCGGTCAGCGCGCCGTTCAGCATGTCGCGCATGGCCATGTCGCCCATCTTGGTGCCGAAGCGGGCGCCGGAGACCTGATGGGGGGCGCGGGTCATGACTTCGGCGCCGCCGGCGACCGCGATGTCATAATCGCCGAGGGCGATGCCCTGCGACGCCGAAATGATCGCCTGCACGCCCGAGCCGCACAGCCGGTTCAGGGTGAAGGCCGGGGTTTCGACCGGCATCCCGGCCTTGATGCCGACGACGCGGGCCAGATACATGTCGGCGGGTTCGGTCTGGATCACCTGACCGAAGACGACATGGCCGACATCGGCCGGCGAGACCACGGCCCGGCGCAGCGCCTCGACCGCGACCGCGGTACCGAGTTCCCCCGGGGACTTGTCCTTCAGGCTGCCGCCGAATGTACCGATTGCCGTGCGCGTGCCCGAGACGACGAAAACTTCGCTCACCACCATCTCCTCCGTTTATTGGTGGCGGCACTATACACAGGCGGGCGGGACCGCAAACCGTCCAAACGGGTGGCACGCCCGCCTGTCGATGGCTCAGGCCTTGCGGTCTTCCTCGAAGGCGAGGATCTGCACCCCGCCCGAGGCGAAATTGCCGAGATCGGCCGCCGTGGCCTTGCCCTCGGCCGAGCCCATGGAGGCCTGCAGCACGCCCATGTCGGCGAACTCGAGGCGGGCGACAAGATGCGCCGCACCCCCGGCGAGGGCGGCGATCGGCGCCTTGCTGAGGGTCAGCCCGGCGAGATTGGGGATCTTCGCCGCCAGCGGAACATGGACGCGGGCATAGTAATCGTCGAAATGCGCGGGGTCTTTGGGCGTACCGTAAACAACGAGGACGACGGCGGTCATTGGATTTCCTTCCCGTGATTCTTCTTCTCGCAGGCCAAGGGCCACCGGCAGCATTGCCCATTGCCGTGGCGAAGGACAGGGGGGCCAGTGGGGGGGGGGGGGCCAGTGGGGGGGCTTCCGCGGCAAGCCCCCTGCTGTTGTTCCGCGACGCCGCGACGTGTAGCCTCGGGTTGTTGATTCGTTCCGGGCGGCGCTGCCGCGCGGTGCCTGCGTATTTCCGGCCGCCAGTTCGGCCGCCATCGCCACGAGGACACATGGCCCAGACGGCCGACACAACATCGGGAAGCGCCGCGCGGCGCCTGCTGCCGAAGGGGCTGGGCCGCGCGCTGCGCGCCCGCTCGGCCGAAATCCTCGGCCTCGCCCTCTTCGCGCTGGCGACCGCGCTCGGTCTCGCCCTCGTGTCCTATACCGCGGGCGATGCCAGCCTGAATGTCGAGACCGACGCGCCGACCCGCAACCTGATCGGGCCGATCGGCGCCTATACCGCGGATTTCCTGATCCAGTGGAGCGGTGTCGCCGCCGGTCTGCTGCCGCTGATCCTCGGCGCCTGGGGCTGGCGGCTGTTTTCCCACCATGGCCTGCGTCACTGGGGGCTGAACGGTGTTCTCAGCCTGCTGGCGCTCGTGCTCGGCGCCGCCTCGGTGAACGGCTTCGACGTCGGCCCGGAATGGCCGCTGCGCAGTGGCCTCGGCGGTCTTGTCGGCGGCATGGTCGCGCCCGCCCTGCAATCGGGCCTGTCCGCTTTCGGCATCGGCCTCGCCGGGGGTGGGCTTTCCTTCGTGCTGATGCTGCTCACCCTGATGGCCCTCGTCTTCGCCATGGGCCTCAGCCTCGGCGAATGGCGCGCTCTCGGCCGCAGTGCCGCCGGGGCCAGCCGTTTCGGCCAGGCGGGCAGCCGCTGGCTGGTCTCGGGCGCCCAGCGCATCTTCGCGCGCAAGTCCGACATGCCGGGCTTCGCCCTGCGCCGGGCCGACGCCGAACGGGAACCCGCCCCGACGAACGCGCCGCCACCGCCACGCAAGACTCCCGCCCCGCGCCGGGAGCGGGCGGAGCCGAAATTCGCCGCCGCCCCGGCAGGCGCCGTCGCCGCGGAAGTGCCGGTTCGCCCAGCGCCCGCCGAAAGCGTGGTGGCCGAGCCGCCCCCGGCAGAAAGCCGCCGCATCGTCGAGACGCCGTCGAAGATCAGCAAGCCGGGCAAGCGCGCGCTCGAGGAAAGCCAGGCCGCCCTCGACCTCGGGGTGGCTGAAGGCGAATACCAGTTGCCGCCCCTGTCCCTGCTGAAGCCCGCGCCGAAGCGCGAGTCCGAGGCGATCGACGAGGCGGCGCTGGAAACCAACGCCCGCCTGCTCGAATCCGTGCTCGACGATTTCGGCGTGCGCGGCAACATCGTGAAGGTGCGGCCGGGCCCCGTGGTCACGCTCTATGAGCTGGAGCCCGCGCCGGGCACCAAGTCGGCCCGGGTGATCGGCCTCGCCGACGACATCGCCCGCTCGATGAGCGCGATCTCGGCCCGCGTCTCGGTCGTGCCGGGGCGGAACGCCATCGGCATCGAGTTGCCGAACGTGAAGCGCGAGACCGTGTGGCTGTCGGAAATCCTGTCGTCGCAGGAATACGAGAAGACGGCCTCGGCCCTGACCATCGCCCTCGGCAAGGATATCGGCGGCGCGCCCGTGGTCGCCGATCTCGCGCGGATGCCGCATCTTCTCGTCGCCGGCACCACCGGCTCGGGCAAGTCGGTCGCGGTCAACACCATGATCCTGTCGCTGCTCTACCGGCTGCCGCCGGACCAGTGCAAGCTGATCATGGTCGATCCCAAGATGCTGGAACTCTCGGTCTACGAGGGTATTCCCCATCTGCTCGCCCCCGTGGTGACCGAACCGGCCAAGGCCGTGGTCGCCATGAAATGGGCGGTGCGCGAGATGGAAGACCGCTATCGCAAGATGTCCCGCCTCGGCGTTCGCAACATCGCCGGCTACAATGCCCGCATCGCCGAAGCCAAGGCCAAGGGCGAGGAATTGAAGCGCACGGTGCAGACCGGCTTCGAGGCCTCGACCGGCAAGCCGATCTTCGAGGAACAGGCGATCCCGCTCGAGCCCCTGCCCTTCATCGTCATCATCGTCGACGAATTCGCCGATCTGATGATGGTCGCCGGCAAGGACATCGAAGGCGCGATCCAGCGCCTCGCCCAGATGGCGCGCGCCGCCGGGATGCATCTGATCCTGGCGACCCAGCGCCCGTCGGTCGACGTCATCACCGGCACGATCAAGGCGAATTTCCCGACCCGCATCTCGTTCCAGGTCACGTCCAAGATCGACAGCCGCACCATCCTCGGCGAACAGGGCGCGGAGCAGCTGCTCGGCCAGGGCGACATGCTCTACATGGCCGGTGGCGGGCGCATCACCCGCGTCCATGGCCCCTTCTGCTCGGACCAGGAAGTGGAAGACGTGATCGCCTTCCTGAAGGCCCAGGGCGAGCCCGACTATGTCGAGGCCGTGACCGAGGAGCCTGAGGGCATGGAGGCGCTGGAGGACGGCGGCGTCGGCGGCGGTACCGGCGACGATCTCTACGACAAGGCCGTCGCCATCGTCGCGCGCGAGGGCAAGGCGTCGACCAGCTTCATCCAGCGCCACCTGCAGATCGGCTACAACCGCGCCGCCCGCATCATCGAACAGATGGAAGACGCCGGCATCGTCGGCAAGCCGAACCATGTCGGCAAGCGCGAAGTGCTGATCAACGAGGCCGGGGAGCGGGTACTTTAAAGGAAGTTCTCAAGCATCTCTGGCTTGTTATCCTCCAGGAATTCCCCGTCCCGAGGGAAATCGTCATTGAAGGCCCGGCGCTTTTTTGCAAGATTTGCCGGGAAATGCTGCGGGTGCGAGGAACGAATGTCGAAAATCAATCGCCGGTCTTTTCTGGCCACGCTTGGAACGTCCACCTTCATGATGGGCTTCCCGGCGGCCTGGGCCGCGGGTGATCATTTTCACGTCGTCGTCTATGGCGCGACTTCGGCGGGCGTCCATGCCGCCTATGCCGCCGCACGGGAAGGCTTCAAGGTCGCGATCGTGGTCGGCCCCAACCCGATCGGCGGGATGACGGCGAACGGCCTCGGCCATTCCGACGTCAACCAGACCCGGACGCTGGCGGAGCAGAAGATCGGCGGTCTCACCGCGGCCTTCTTCAAGGCGATGGGCCGGCATTACGGCCGCGAATATTCCTATCATTTCGAGCCTTCGGTGGCCGAAGCCTATTTCCGCAAGCTGATCGACGACGCGGATATCTCCGTCTACTATCAGGACTTCAAGGAAAACAAACCCCTGAAGAAGGACGGGCAGCGGATCAAGTATCTGCTGCTGGAAGACGGCACGATGATCGTCGGTCAGGTCTTCATCGACTGCAGCTACGAAGGCGATCTGATGGCCGCCGCCGGCGTCAGCTACGACGTGGGCCGGGACAGCGGCGAGAAATTCGGCGAATCCCTGGCGGGGTTCGGCGTCAGCCAGATCGTCAAATCGAGGATCAAGGTCCGCGATTCCGCCGGCCGCCTGCTGCCCTGGGTCAAGCCTTTCCCGCCGACCGCCGTCGGCGGGGCGGATCTGGGCGTGATGGGCTACAATTACCGCCTGTGCATGACCAACGATCCCCACGACCGCCTGCCGCTGGCCCTGCCTGCCGTCTACAACAAGGACTGGTACAAGATCGACATGCAGCGGGGCAAGGGCGAGACCTTCAACGCCGGCACCGATCTGACCGGGACGTCGAAAGTCGACCGCAATTCGGACGAGCCGACCGGCCCCAGCTGGAATTATCCCCGCGCCACCCGCGCCAATCGCAAGAAGATCGCCGAATTCCACAAGAATTATCAGGCGGGCCGCCTGTATTTTCTGGCGACGGACCCGTCCGTCGCCAAGACCTATCGGGACTCCGTCATGGAATGGGGACTGGCGCGCAGCGAATTCACCGACAACGGCCATTGGCCGCGCCAGCTCTATGTCCGGGAGGCCCGGCGTCTGCGCGGCATCTACAAGGTCCGGCAACAGGACTGCAGCGCGGGCCGCAGCTATGACGACGGCGTGTTCTGGTGGGCATATCCGTTCGACAGCCATTCGGTCCAGTATCTGGAAGGGCCGAGCGGCGAACTGGTGATCGAGGGGGCCAAGCTCTCCGACCTGCCCAATTCCAAGCTCTTCCGCTACCAGATGCCGTTGCGCGCGATGATGCCGCTTCCCAGCCAGTGCTCCAACCTGATCGTGCCGGTCTGCGCCTCGGTGACCCGGATCGCCAACACCAGCTATCGGATGGAAGCGGCCTACATGATGGCGGGGGAGGCCGCCGGCATTGTCGCGGCCAAGGCCGGCTACACCGGCCAGACGGTGCAGAGCGTCAGCGCGTCCTACGTCATCTCCAAGTTGAAGGGCTACGGCGCGCTGATCTGAGGCGCCTCAGCCCGCGCGGGCGCCCATGCCGAACAGACCGAGACGGCGCAGGATCGCCTTCTCGGTCTCCAGCACCAGCATCAGCAGAACCCCGCCCGCGATGACCAGAAGTCCGTCGCGGAGGGATATTGCCTCGGTCTCGAAGATCGCCTGCAAGGGCGGCAGATAGGTAAAGCCGAGCTGGGCGAGGGTGACGCAGGAAAGGGCGATCAGCACCGCGGGCGTGCCGAAGATGCCGCGCAGGCTGATCGAGCCACCGTGCAGATAGCGCACGTTGAAGAGATAGAAGATCTCGAACACGACGACGACATTGACGACGAGGGTGCGTGCCCCCTCCAGCGTGTAGCCCGCGCCACGCGCGCCGAAGAAGGCGACCAGCGCCCCGCACAGGAACAGGGCGGAAACGAAGATCACCCGCCACAGCAGGAAGGGCGACAGCAACCCGGCGGCGGGATCGCGCGGGCGCCGCGCCATGACCCCGGGCTCCGCCGGCTCGAAGGCGAGCACGAGGCCGAGGGTGACCGCCGTGATCAGGTTCACCCATAGAATCTGCACCGCGCTCATCGGCATGGTGAAGCCGAGCAGGATGGCGGTGACCACCGCCAGGGCCTCGCCGCCATTGGTCGGCAGGGTCCAGGCGATCACCTTCCGGATATTGTCGTAGACCGTGCGCCCCTCGTTCACCGCCGCGACGATGGAGGCGAAATTGTCGTCGAGCAGGACGACCTGCGCCGCTTCCTTGGCCGCCTCCGTGCCCTTCAGCCCCATGGCGACGCCGACATCGGCCTGTTTCAGCGAGGGCGCGTCGTTCACGCCGTCGCCGGTCATGGCGACGATGGCGCCGGTCGATTGCAGGGCGCGGACGATGCGCAGCTTGTGCTCGGGGCTGGTGCGGGCGAAGACGCTGACCGGGCCGACGAATTCCGCCAGCGTCTCGTCCGGTTCGGCGTCGATCTCGGCCCCAGTCACCACGACGGGATCGTCGTCGAGGCCGAGCTGGCGGGCGATGGCGGCGGCGGTCGCGGCGTGATCGCCGGTGATCATCTTGACCGCGATGCCCGCCTGGCGACATTCGGCGATGGCGGCGATGGCTTCGGGCCGCGGCGGGTCGATGAACCCGACGAGGCCAAGGAAGACAAGGCCGGGGCCAATCCCCTCCACCGTCAGTTCGCCGTCGATGGCGGGTCCGGCGCAGAAGGCGAGCAGGCGCTCCCCGGCCGCCGCCGCTGCCTCGGCCCGGCGGTGCCACGCGGCGCGGTCGATGGGTCTGGCTGAGCCATCCGGCCCGGCCTCCTGCGCGCAGCACTCGATCAGCGCCTCGGGCGCGCCCTTGACGAAGAGCATGGCCGCGCCCGACGGATCGCGGTTCAGCGTCGCCATGAAGCGATAGCGGGCATCGAAGGGCAATTCGCGGCCGCGCGGCCAGTCCCGCCGCAGGGCGTCGGCATCGAGGCCGGCCTTGGCGGCAAGGGCGATCAGCGCCCCTTCCATCGGATCGCCCTCGACCCGCCACAGCGTGCCGTCATGGCGCAGGTGCGCGTCGTTGCACAACAGGCCGGCGCGCAGCAGCGGCAGCGCGCCATCGACCGCGGCATCGCCGTCGAGCCGTCCCTCGGGGGCATAGCCGGCGCCTCCGGCGACAATTGTGCCGGCGGCGGTCAGGATCTGCCGCGCGGTCATCTCGTTGCGGGTCAGGGTGCCCGTCTTGTCGGTGCAGATGACCGAGGTCGCGCCCAGGGTCTCCACCGCCGGCAGGCGGCGCACCACGGCCTTCCGCCTTGCCATGCGCTGCACGCCGATGGCGAGGGTGATGGTCATCACCGCCGGCAGGCCTTCCGGGATAACGCCAACGGCAAGGGCGACGACGGCGATCAGCGCGTCGGTCCAGGCGTAACCCCGGACGAGGACGGCGAAGGCGAAGAGCGCGATGGAGGCAAGGCCGATGGCGACGGTCAGGCGCCGGCCGAACTGGTCCATCTGGCGCAGCAGCGGCGTGGTCAGTTCCGCGACCTTGCCGATCAGCGTGCTGATCCGGCCGATCTCGGTCGCAGGTCCGGTGGCGACGACGATGCCCCGGCCCTGGCCGGCCGCCACCATGGTGCCGGAAAAGGCCATGGAATGGCGCTCGCCCAGTGCCGCGCCCGGGGCGGTGCCCTGTTCGGTCTTGGCGGCGGCGACGGATTCGCCGGTCAGCAGGGCTTCGTCGATCAGCAGCGCGCTCGCCCGCGTCAGGCGCAGGTCGGCGGGCACCCGGTCGCCCGCCTCGATCAGCACGAGGTCGCCGGGCACGAGATCGGCGACGGCGACCCCCATGCGGGCGCCGCCGCGCAGGACATTGGCGTGCGGGCTGACCATGGCGGCGATGGCGGCCAGCGCCCGTTCCGCCTTGCCTTCCTGCAGGAAGCCGACGATGGCGTTGATGACGGTCACCGCCAGGATGACCCCGGCATCGACGATATGACCGATGGCGACGGCGGCGACGGCCGAAGCCAGCAGGAAATAGATCAGGGCATTGTTGAACTGGCCGAGGAAACGCAGCAGCGGGCTGACCCCCTTGCCCGCGGGCAGGCTGTTGGGGCCGTGCCGCCGCAGACGATCCGCCGCCTCCGCCGGATCGAGGCCGGCCGGTCCGCTGCTCAGTTGCCGATAAACCTCGTCTATCGGCCGCGCGTGCCAGTCTTCGAGCATAAGCCATACCTCTCGCCGGTGGGGCGCCAGCCTATCAGGCCCTCGGCACGTGGGACTTGCGGCAGGTCAAGTCAACGGCCGGCGAATTCGCCGGGGCGCTTTTCAAAGAAGGCGTCGATCGCTTCGCGGTGATCCTCGGTGTGCTGGGCCATGGCCTGAAAGGCGGCGGAAAGTTCCAGCACGGTTTCGTAAGGCGCCCGTTCGCCCTCGCGCAGCAGGCGCTTGGTCAGGCGCAGCACATCGGGCGGCTGGGCGGCGATCGCCCGCGCCATGGCCATGGCCTCGTCCAGCAACACGTCATCGGCGACGACCTTGGCGACGAGGCCCCAGTCGCGCGCGGTCGGGGCGTCGATCACCTCGCCGGTGAAGAACATCTGCGCGGCGCGAGCCTGACCGATCAGCCGGGGCAGGATATAGGCGCCGCCGTCGCCCGGCACGAGGCCGAGCTTCAGGAAGGACACGGCGAATTTGGCCGAGGCGGCGGCGATGCGGATATCGGCGAGGCAGGCAAGGCCGCAGCCCTGCCCGATGGCGGGGCCGTTCACCGCCGCGATCACCGGCACTTCGAGATTGCGCAGCGCCTGCGCCAGGGTCTGCACCGTGCGGCGGTAGGTGTCGCGCATCTCGCGCGGGCTGCCGCCGAACAGGCCGTTTTTCTCGCGCATGTCCTTCACATTGCCGCCGGCGGCAAAGGCCTGGCCCGCCCCGGTCAGCACGACGGCACGCAAGGCCCGGTCGGCCTGGGCCCGGCGCAGCAGGCTGACGAAATGGTCCAGCTCCTCGACGCTGCCGAGGGCATTCCGCGTCTCCGGCCGGTTCATGACGAGGCGCAGGACATGGCCTTCCTGCTGCCACAGCACGGGATCGGTCATTCTGTTTCTTTCCTAGATCAGCGGGCCTAGATCAGCGGACTGTCGAAACGCAGGATATGGATCGCGCTGCGGGCGCCCTTGATGCCGAAATCGTCATCGTCGATGACGACGAGGGTGCGCTCGTCGAACCAGGACAGGCCCTCGATCTTCGCGGGCAGCCCCTCCTCCTTGTCGGAATCGAGGATCAGCCGTTTCGAGAGCACGGGCACTTCCTGGCGGCGCAGGTGGCGGCCGTCGGTCTCCTCCAGCGTCGGGCGGCGGTCGAGGTCGAGCCAGGCCGGGTCCAGCCGCTCGTCGGCGAGCAGGCGGACATG
Source organism: Zavarzinia aquatilis (assembly GCF_003173035.1). GTDB lineage: Bacteria > Pseudomonadota > Alphaproteobacteria > Zavarziniales > Zavarziniaceae > Zavarzinia > Zavarzinia aquatilis. The sequence continues at coordinate 153,132 of NZ_QGLE01000006.1, read as the reverse complement.
GAAGATCTTGGAGGCATTCTCCACCCGCTCGACCACCAGGAGGTCATAGGGGCTGACCGAGGTCATGTCGCCGATCTTCACGTCGCGGCGCTGCGCGTTGCGGTCGGCGCGGAAGGCGGCGGGGCGTTCCATCCGGTAAAGGTGGCAGCACTCGACCTCGCGCTTCTTCACGTCGAAGGTAAGGAGGCGGATGTTGCGGGACCACAGCGCCACCTCCCGCCCCGGATGGGCGAGCGCGCTCTGGGTCATGAAATGCAGGAAGCGGCCGTCGGGCGACATGGTCAGCCCCTCGAAGCCCCGGTTCAGCCGGCGCCGCGCGAAAACCTCGGGCAGGCGCTCGCGCACCGGATAGGGTGCCTTGCGGTAATGGCGGCCGGTGCCCCTGGGCACGATCCGCTCGATCAAGGTGCCGTCGGCGGCGACATGCAGCAGGCTGGGGCCATATTCCTCGCCGACCCAGAAGGTGCCGTCGGGCGCGGCGGCGACGGATTCGGTATCGACCCCGCCCGGATCGGGTGGCAGGCGCTGGCCCTCGGCGTCGAAGGCCTGTTCGATCGCATCCTCCCCCTCCTCCCGCGGGTTGGGCAGGCCGCTGAGGGGGGCGCCGGCGCCGTCGTGCAGGCCGATGCGGGCGGCGAGGCGCACCCGTGTCGCCGCGATTTCAATGGCGACGATGGACGGCTGGAAATCGGGCTGAAGGAAGATTTTCGCGTCGCCGTCGCCGCCGCACATGACGTCGGGCCCCCGGCCGAGAATCGCCGTCGCCTCGTCGCAGGGCACGTTCGGGCCCCGGTCGGTGACGGCATAAAGCCGGCCCGGCGGATCGCCCGGGCGCCGCGACAGGCCGGAGCCGATGCCGAGGGACAGGCGGAGTTCGGTCTCGCCCACGGGGATGCGGCCAAGGTCGAAGGGCCGGATGGGCAAGGCGATGCGCCGGATTTCGGTCAGCCGTGCGGCCATGGCGACTCAGCTCTCCTCTTTGTCTTCGCTGCGTTCGCTGTCGTGCCAGCGGCGCAGGATCAACCGGGAGGCGAAGGTGAGCAAGCCGAATATGGCGATGCCCGCAAGGGCAATCAGGGTCAGCGCGGCGAACATGCGTGGCACATTCAGGCGCTGTCCGGCTTCGATGATGCGCCAGGCAAGGCCCGTCGCCCCACCCGCCGTGGTCGAGGAGACGAATTCCGCGACCACCGCCCCGATCAGGGCAAGGCCCCCGGCGATGCGAAGGCCCCCAAGGTAATAGGGCAGCGCCGACGGCAGTTGCAGCAGCCATAGCCGCTGCCAGCGCGAGGCGCCCTGCAGGCGGAACAGGTCCTCCAGCCCCGGATCGACCGAGCGCAGGCCGAGCATGGCGTTGGAGAGCACGGGAAAGAAGGCGACGATGGTGGCGCAGACCAGCATCACCATGAACGGATCCTCGACATAGATGAGGATCAGGGGCGCGATGGCGACGATGGGCGTGACCTGCAGGATCACGGCGTATGGATAGAGGCTGCGCTCGATCCAGCGGCTCTGCCGGAACAGGACGGCGAGGCCGAGGCCGGCGACGGCCGAGGTCAGCAATGCCGCGAAGGTGATCTTCAGCGTGACATAGAGCGAGATGGCGAGAATCGCCCGGTCGGTCCACAGGCTGGCGGCGATGGCGCTCGGCGCGGGCAGGATATAGGGCGGCAGGCCCTTTACCCGCACCAGCGTTTCCCAGCCATAGAGGACGAGGGCGGCGAAGAGCAACGGCGCGAGACGGCCGGCAAGGCGGGTCATGCCGAAGGCCCCATCGCCCTTGCGAGGCTGGCCGAGGTTTCGGCGCATTGCCGGGCATAGGCGGGCGAGGCCCGAAAGGTGGCGCCATCCTCGCGGGCAATGGCGCGGATATCGGCGACGCGGCCGGGCCGCCCGGTCATCACCGCGACCCGGTCCGAGAGATAGACGCTCTCGAACACGCTGTGGGTGACGAAGACGACAGCGAGTCCCTTGCGCCGGCACAGCGCGCGCAATTCGTCATCGAGGCGAAGCCGGGTGATCTCGTCGAGGGCGGCGAAGGGCTCGTCCATCAGGAGAACCTGCGGATCCCCGACGAAGGCCCGGGCGATCGAGGCGCGCATCCGCATCCCGCCGGACAATTCACGCGGCACCGCCGCCTCGAAACCGTCAAGGCCGACGAGGGCGATGGCCGCCCGCGCCGCCGCCTCGCGCTCGGCCCTGCCCTTGCCGGCGAGGCGCAGCGGCAGCGCGACATTGTCGATGACGCTGGCCCAGGGCATCAGGGTCGGGTCCTGGAACACGACGCCAATGCGCGGCTGCGCGCCCTGCCACAGGATGCGACCGGCGGTCGGCCGCTCCAGCCCCATGACGAGACGAAGCAGGGTGGACTTGCCGCAGCCCGACGGCCCGAGGATGGACAGGAACTCCCCGGCCTCCAGCGTCAGGTCGACCCCCGCGAGGGCGGCGGTGCCGGCGGCGAAACGATGGCCGACCCCTTCGATGCGCAGCAGGCTCAATGCAGGCCGACGCCCTTGTTCACGAATTGCAGGCTGTAGGCCTTCTTCAGGTCGAGGTCGGCGGGATAGATGCCGGCGGCGACCGTGCCGTCGAAGAAGGATTTCCAGCGCGCGTCGGTCATGGCGCCGATGCCGAGGGTCAGCGCGTCGCCCGATTCGACGATGCCGTAGTCGTTCATCACCTTGATGGCATAGGCGATCTGGTCGTCGGTCATCTCGGGATTGGCGGCCTTGATCAGGGCGTTGGCGGCCGAGGCGTCGCCGTGCAGATAGGTCTTCCAGCCGATGATGGTCGCGTCGATGAACCGCTGGACGAGGTCCGGGTTCTTGTCGATCAGGTCCTGCTTCGCCTCGATCAGGGTCGAATAGGTATTGTCGCCGTAATCGGCGAGCAGCAGCACCACGGGCTCGATCCCGGCCTGTTTCACCGTATAGGGCTCGGACGAGAGATACCCCTGCATGATCATCATCTTGTCGGCGAGGAAGGGCGCGGGCGAGAAGTTGTAGGGCCGGATCTGGTCGTCGGTCAGGCCTTGCGTCCGCTTCATCCACAGCCAGTAGGTCTGCAGCGCGTCCTTGGACAGGAGGATCGGCCGGCCCTTCAGGGACTTGAGATCGGTCACGCCCGTGTCCGGATGCGCGATCATCACCCGCGGCTCCTTCTGGAACATGGAGGCGACGGCGCGCACGGGGATATTGTTCTCGACGTAATTGAGCGCGCCGTAACTCTCCCCGCCCATGTTGAAGTCGATCTTGCCGGCGGCGAGCAGCAGCGAATGGTTCACCTGCGGCCCGCCCATGCGAATCTCGACGTCGAGACCGTATTTCGCATAGGTGCCGTCAGCGACCGCCTGATAGAAGCCGCCATGTTCCGCCTGGGCGAGCCAGTTGGTGCCGAACACCACTTTATCCCCGGCATAGGCGGGGGAGGGGGCCAAGGCGGGCGAGGTCGCCGCAACGAGACCGAACACGAGTGCCGCAAGCCGCCTGATCATCGCCAACCTCCTGAAGAACCGGAAATGCAGGATAAGCCGCGAGGGGCGGCTGGCAAGGGTTTGCGGCAGCTTGCGGACCGGCGCGCGTCAGATCGACTGCGAGCCCGGCTCGCCAGTTCAGATGGATTGCGAGCCCCGCTCGCCAGTTCAGATGGATTGCGAGCCCCGCTCGCCAGTTCAGATGGATTGCGAGCCCCGCTCGCCGGTGCGGATGCGAACGGCGTCGTCCAGTTCGACGACGAAGAGTTTGCCGTCGCCCAGCTTGCCGGTGCGGGCCGTGCGCTCGATCGCCTCAAGCGCGGGCGCCACCTTCTCGTCATCGACCGCGATGTCGAGGCGCAGCTTGGGCACGAAGGCGATCTGATATTCGGCCGAGCGATAGACTTCGGTATGCCCGTGGGAGCGGCCGAAGCCGACGGCCTCGGCCACCGTCATGCCGTGAACCCCGATGGCGTCCAGCGCGGCGCGCACCGGCTCCAGCTTGAACGACTTGATGACGGCGATGATCAGTTTCATGGGCACGCTTTGGAACGGTTCAGGGAATTCTAGGCCCGGGGTCGGTCGCTGGGTAGGGCTAAGTGCAGGGCATTTCGGCGCGGCTTTGATTATGTTGTCCCTGCGCCCGCCGGAATCGGTCCCAAAGAGGGAAAGCCATGCCCCCCATGCACGTCTCGCTGTTCAGCCGCTACGCCGCCTTCGCCCTGATCGCCGCTTTCGCCGTGCTTTCCCTGCCTTTCCTTGGCGCGGTCGACGGTCTGTGGCCCTTCACCCTCGCCGCCCTGATCCTGACCGGCATCGGCATCCACGACCTGATCCAGCCGCGCCATGCCGTCCGGCGCAATTATCCGGTCATCGGCCATATCCGCTACATGGCCGAGGCGATCCGGCCGGAAATCCGCCAGTACCTGCTGGAGGACGACGACGAGGAGGTGCCCTTCTCCCGCGCCCAGCGCAGCCTGGTCTATGCCAGGGCCAAGAACGAGGGTGGGGAAAAACCCTTCGGCACGCTGTCGGACGTCTATGGCGAGGGTTATGAGTTCATCAGCCATTCGGTGCGCCCGGCGCCGCTCGCCGATCCCGCCGGCTTTCGCGTGACCGTGGGCGGGCCGCAGTGCCGGCAACCCTATTCCGCCTCGGTCTTCAACATCTCGGCCATGAGCTTCGGCGCCCTGTCGGCCAATGCGATCCGCGCCCTGAACAAGGGCGCGAAGATGGGCGGCTTCGCCCATGACACCGGCGAGGGCAGCATCAGCCCCTATCACCGCGAAAACGGCGGCGACCTGATCTGGGAACTGGGCAGCGGCTATTTCGGCTGCCGTGCCGCGGATGGCCATTTCGATCCGGCGAAATTCGCCGCCCAGGCGCGCGACCCGCAGGTGAAGATGGTCGAGATCAAGATGAGCCAGGGCGCCAAGCCCGGCCACGGCGGCATCCTGCCCGCGCATAAGGTCAGCGCCGAGATCGCGGCGACCCGGGGCGTGCCCATGGGCGCCGACTGCGTCTCGCCCAGCCGGCATTCCGCCTTCTCGACCCCGGTCGAATTGCTGCAGTTCATCGAGACCCTGCGCGACCTCTCCGACGGCAAGCCGGTCGGCTTCAAGCTGTGCATCGGTCATCCCTGGGAATTCATGGGCATCGTGAAGGCGATGCTGGAGACCGGCATCCTGCCCGATTTCATCGTCGTCGACGGCAAGGAAGGGGGCACCGGCGCCGCCCCGGTGGAATTCACCGATCACCTCGGCGTGCCCCTGCGCGAAGGCCTGCTGTTCGTCCACAACACGCTGATCGGCGCTGGCCTTCGCGACAAGATCAGGATCGGCGCCGCCGGCAAGGTCGTCTCCGCCTTCGACATCGCCAGCCTGCTGGCGCTGGGCGCCGACTGGGTGAATGCCGCCCGCGGCTTCATGTTCGCCATCGGCTGCATCCAGTCCCAGTCGTGCCACACCAACCGCTGCCCGACCGGTGTCGCGACCCAGGACCCCTTGCGCCAGCGCGCCCTCGTCGTGCCCGACAAGGCGGAGCGGGTGCGCAGCTTCCACCGCAACACGATGAAGGCCCTCGCCGAGATGCTGGCCGCCGCCGGCCTCGACCATCCGTCGAAACTCGGGCCCCATCACCTCGCCCGCCGCATCTCCTCGACCGAGATCCGCCTGTTCTCGCAGATCCATTTCGGGATGCGTCCGGGCGCCCTGATCGAAGGCGGCGTGACCAGCGACTTTTACAAATCGAGCTGGGAAATGGCCCGGGCCGACAGTTTCGACGCGGCGCCGATGGATGCGGCGTGATGGATATCGAGGTCTTCCCGGACGGCATCGTCCGCTTCGCCGGCCGTGCCTTCGCGGTCAGCCTCGGCCGGGCCGGCATGGTCGCGGACAAGCGGGAAGGCGACGGCGGCACGCCGGTCGGCACCTGGCCCCTGCGCCGCGTGTTCTATCGTCCGGACCGGCTGGCGGCGCCCGCCTGCGCCCTGCCGGTCACCCCCATCGCCCCCGATGACGGCTGGTGCGACGCGCCGGAGCATCCAGCCTACAACCGCCCGGTCAGGCTGCCCTTTCCCGCCAGCCACGAAGCGATGTGGCGGGAGGACCATCTCTACGATCTCGTCGTCGTCGTCGGCCATAACGACGATCCGCCGCTGCCCGGCCGGGGCAGCGCCATCTTCCTGCACCTGAAACGGCCGGATGGCGGGCCGACCGCCGGCTGCGTCGCCTTCGGGCAGGACGATCTTCTCTGGCTGCTGGCGCATCTGTCGGCGGACAGCCGCCTGATCGTTCACGCCGGGGTGTAATCCCGCGCGCCGAAGATCGCCGTGCCGACGCGGACATAGGTCGCGCCGAGGCGCACCGCCACCTCGTAATCGCCCGACATGCCCATGGACAGTTCCTTCAGCCCGTTGCGGGCGGCGAGCTTGGCCAGCAGGGCGAAATGCAGTGACGGCTCGTCATCGGCCGGCGGAATGCACATCAGGCCAACGACATCGAGGCGATGGGTATCGCGGCACAGGGCGACCAGCGCGTCGGTCTCGGCCGGCAGGCAACCGGCCTTCTGCGGCTCCTCGCCGGTGTTCACCTGGATGAAGCAGCGCGGACGCCGGCCCAGTTTTTCCGAGGCTTCGGCGATGGCGGCAGCGACCTTCTCGCGGTCGACGGATTCGATCACGTCGAACAGGGCGACCGCGTGTTTCGCCTTGTTGGTCTGCAGGGGTCCGATCAGATGCAGTTCGAGATCGGGATATTCCGCCTTCAGGTCGGGAAACTTGCCCTCCGCCTCCTGCACCCGGTTCTCGCCGAAGCGGCGGTGGCCGGCGGCCAGCGCCGCGCGCACCGCCTCGGCGTCATGGGTCTTGGAGACCGCGACCAGTTTGACGGCGGCGGGGTCGCGGCCGATGCCGCGGGCGGCCTTGGCGATGCGGTGCTCGACACGCGCGAGGCGATCGGCGACGGTTTCGGGTGAATCGGACAGCGTCATGATGGACAGAACCCTAGCAACCGCCGCCCGGCGCCTCAATGCCCGCCATGGCGGAAGGCGCCATTTGCCGCCTCTCGTCATGCTGACCGACCGGCTGCGCCTGCCCGATCCGCTGGCCGCGGCCGCCGGCCTGCCGGCGGGCAGCATCGTCATCCTGCGCGACGGCGACCTGCCGGCGGGCCAGCGCCTGACGCTGGGCGTCGAACTCGCCGCGTTGTGCCGGCGCCGGCGCCTCGTGCTGCTGGTCGCGGGCGATCCGATGCTGGCCCGGTGCCTGAAGGCGGACGGCGTGCACTGGCCGGAGAGGCGGCTGCCGATCCGGGTGCGGGGCTTCGCCACCGCGGCCGCCCATTCGCTACCTGCGCTGATCCGGGCGCGCCGCGCCGGGGTCGCCGCCGCGCTGCTGTCGCCCGTACTGCCGACGCAGAGCCACCCGGGGGCGCCCTGCCTCGGTGTTGTCCGCTTCGCCGGGCTCGCGCGGCGGGCGGGATTGCCGGTCTATGCCCTCGGCGGGATCGACGGGGCGACGGCGGCGCGCCTCATGGGCAGCGGCGCCATCGGCATCGCGGCGATCGGCGCCTTCAGGCCGTGATGCCGCCCAGCTGGCAGATCAGATCCCAGGCCGCGTCGTCGACCGGCATGACCGACAGGCGCGACTGCTTGACGAGGGCGAGATGGTTCAGCCGGGGATCGTCCTTGACCTGATCGAGGCTGACCGGCGTGACCAGCGGCTTCACCGCCTTGAGGTCGACCATGCCGAAACGCCCCGATTCGTCCGTGTGGTCGGGGTAATATTCCTTCACCACCTCGACCACGCCGACGATCTTCTTCTCGCTGACCGAATGGTAGAAGAAGCAGCGGTCGCCGATCTTCATGGCCTTCAGATTATTCGAGGCCTGATAGTTGCGCACCCCCGACCAGAAGGTGGTGCCGTCGCGCATCTGATCGTCCCACGACCAGGCGCCGGGTTCGGATTTCACCAGCCAATGCGCCATCTCACACCTCCGCCGGCTGGCCGATCACCCATTTCCACGGCTTGATCTCGACCGCGGAAAACAGCCCGGCCCGGGCATAGGGGTCACCGGCGCAATAGGCGCGGGCATCCTCGAGACTGTCCGCCTCGATCACCAGCAGGCTGCCGGTCATGGCGGCGCCATCCTCGGTGGTGAAGGGGCCGGCAATGCGGATCCTGCTGTCCGGCGCCTTCAGCCAGTCGATATGGGCCGGGCGGTTGGCGAGACGGATATCCATCCCGCCCGGCTTGTCGGTACAGATCACGGCGAAAAGCATGGCAGCTACCCTTACGAATCCCTTTTCGTCCCGCAAGATGACACCAGATTTGAACGGAGGCATGAAAGATTTCCATGCTGCTGTGCAACATGCCGATTTTGCTTGCAAATTCGGCCCCGCAGGCATGAACACTATGTTGAGCGTTCAGGATTCAGCCGCTAAAACTGCCACCGGGATGAAGCGTCACGAAGAAATCAAGCAGGCGATCATCGCCGCCGCCATGGAGCGGCTGGCGCGCTATGGCTATGGCAAGACGACGATGGCGGAGCTGGCCAGCGACTGCAAGATGTCGGCCGGCAACCTCTATCGTTACTTCATGTCGAAGCTCGACATCGCCGAGGAGATCGCCCGGCAGAGCTTCATCCGCACGGCGGAGCGGCTGCGCGAAGTGGTGCGCCGGCCCAACGTCCCGGCGGTGGAGCGGCTGCGCAGCTTCCTGATGGAACAGATGCTGATCACCTATCAGGAGCTGGAAAAGGACCAGCACTGGATCGAGATGGCCGAGATCGTGGCGCGCGAGCGGCCCCATGTCGCCAACGAGGGCCTCGCCCGGGTGCGTTCGCTGATCGCGGAAATCCTGGCCATGGGCAATGCGACCGGCGAATTCGACATCGACGACGTGAATTTCACCGCCGAGATGATCCAGTCGGCGACCTTCAAGTTCCGCTATCCGCAGCTGTTCTCGGGCCTGACCCTCGACAAGCTGGAGCGCGAGGCGGTTGGCGTCATCGACCTTCTGATCAACGGCCTGCGCGCGCGGTCGAAGGACCTCGTGAAGTCGGCCGACGCCGCCTGACCGCGCGGCGGGGGGCGGGGGTGCCATGATCTGGATCCCGCGCATCCTCATCGCCATGGGCCTCGTCTTCCTCGCCACCCTGGGTCTTGCCCTGTGGCTGCAGGCGGGGCGCGGCGGGGCGGAAAAAGCCACGGGCAGCGTGCTGCGCTACGAGACCGCGGGTGGCCGCAGCTCGAGTGGCCCCGGCCGCACCCTCTATTGCCCCGTCGTCGGTTTTTCGACCCGGGACGGCCGCTGGATCGAGCTGACCTCATCCACCTGCGCCCAGCCGCCGGCCTATGCCATCGGCGAGAGCGTCGAGGTCGACTACGACCCGGCCGCGCCGGAGATGGCGGCCTTCGGCGGGTTCTTCACCCGCCATCTGCTCAGCCTCGTGTTCGGCGGCATCGGCGCGATCTTCACCGTCCTCGGCGTGGTCATTCTAGCCCTGGTCCGTCGCCGCACTTGATCCCGGCCCCGCGCCCGGACCATCATCCCCCATCCGCGCCCCCCGAGAGAGAGCCCGCCGCATGTTTCGCCTGACCGGATTGCTGCTTGTCGTGGCGGGCGCCATCTTCACCTGGCTGGGGGCGGAGGACGGCATCGCCACCTTCAAGCGCAGCGCCGCGGCGGAAGATGTCATTGGCCAGATCCAGCGTTTCGACCCCGACCCGGCGGGCGACGGCTATCTGCCTGTCGCCGGTTTCGTCACCGACGAAGGCCAGCGTATCGAGGTGAAACTGCCGCCGGTGAAGCGGCCGGAGGTCGCGACCGGCGCGCCCGTCCATCTGATCTATCCGCCGGGCCGCCCGGACCTCGCCGAAACCGGCGACCTGATGGCGGTCTGGGGACCGTCCGCGATCCCGGTCGGCGGCGGTCTTCTGGGTATCGTCGTCGGCCTTGGCATGGCGACCTCGCGCCGCCGCAGGCCGGAGGAATTGCCCCGGCTGCATCTGCTGATCCGCCTGCCGCTGTTCCTCGTCGCCTTCGGACTCGTCTATCTTGCCTGGCAGGACTATGCGGCGGTGGTCGACACGCTGAACCGCTTCCCGCGCACGGAGGGCCGGGTGATCGCCCTCGACAATGGCGCGCCGGTCGTCCGTTTCCGCACCGGCGACGGCCGCATCGTCGACTATACCGACACCAGCGTGCCGCGGGATACCTACCGCGAGGGCGAGGCGGTCACCATCGGCTATGCCAAGAGCAACCCGGCCGGCGCCCGGATCGAGAGTTTCGGGGAAGTCTGGGCCGGCCCCGCCTTCTGGGGCGTCATCGCCGGCCTTGCCCTGATGATCGCGCTTTTCGCCGCCAGCATCCGCCGGGGCAAGGGCGCGGAGCCGGCCGAACCGGCACCCGTCGTCGAACCGCCGCCGGAAGCCCCGGTCGCGGCGCCGACCCTTCCACCCGCCGAAGCCGCGCCCGCCGAGCCGGCGCCGCCTGCTCCTGCCCCGCCCGCTCTTCCCCCGCCCGCTCTTCCCCCGCTTGCTCCATTGCCCGCGCGCCTGCGCGAGACCCGCGAGCGGCGCGAGCCGGTCTTCGATCGCGACAAGTGATCGAAAGCGTGAGGCCATGCGCGCCCTGCATGGCCGTTGTTATTGCACTGCCATAAACAGCGGCTATACTCCGCCGCCGCTTAAAAAGCGGCAAAAGCCCGAATTTCCGGCCCCTTGCTTCCGGCCTCGCACTCGATGAGCCGGCCCCGGGCCATGATGCCAGTGCCCCGGAAGGCGTGTTTCATGCAGATCCGCAATATCGCCATTATCGCCCACGTCGACCATGGCAAGACCACTCTCGTCGACCAGCTGCTGCGGCAGTCGGGCACGTTCCGCGCCAACCAGCAGGTGGCCGAGCGGGTCATGGACAGCAACGACCTGGAAAAGGAGCGCGGCATTACCATCCTGGCCAAGCCGACCTCGGTCGTCTGGAAGGACACCCGCATCAATATCGTCGACACCCCCGGCCACGCCGACTTCGGCGGCGAGGTGGAGCGCATCCTCTCGATGGTCGACGGCGTCGTCGTCCTCGTCGACAGCGCCGAAGGCCCGCTGCCGCAGACCAAATTCGTGACCGGCAAGGCGCTGCGCCTCGGCCTGCGCCCCATCGTGCTGATCAACAAGATCGACCGTCCCGACGCCCGTCCCGACGAAGTGCTGAACGAGGTCTTCGACCTCTTCACCGCGCTCGACGCCAACGAGGAACAGCTCGACTTCCCGATCCTCTATGCCTCGGGCAAGCAGGGCTGGGCGGTCAAGGAACTGGACGAGCCGCGCGAGACCCTGGCGCCGCTGTTCGACCTCGTGCTCGACCATGTGCCGCAGCCGTCGGTCGTCAACGACACCGACCAGCCCTTCACCATGCTGGCGACCACGCTCGAGAGCGATCCCTTCCTGGGCCGCATCCTGACCGGCCGTATTCAGTCCGGCGTCGCGCGCCAGAACACGCCGGTCAAGGCGCTGCGCGCGGGCGGCGAGATGCTGGAACAGGGCCGTCTGTCCAAGCTGCTCGCCTTCCGCGGCATCGAGCGCGTGCCGGTCGAGGAAGCCTCGGCGGGTGACATCGTCGCCATCGCCGGCCTGACCGTCGCCACCGTCGCCGACACCATCTGCGCGCTTGAAGTCAGCGAGCCGCTGAAGGCCCAGCCGATCGACCCGCCGACCCTGGCCATGACCTTCTCGATCAATGATTCGCCGCTCGCCGGCACCGAAGGCAGCAAGGTGCAGAGCCGCGTCATCCGCGACCGCCTGCTGCGCGAGGCCGAAGGCAACGTCGCCCTGAAGATCACCGACGCCCCCGGCGGCGACAGCTTCGAGGTCGCGGGCCGCGGCGAACTGCAGCTCGGCATCCTGATCGAACAGATGCGCCGCGAGGGCTTCGAGCTGTCGATCAGCCGCCCCCGCGTGCTGTTCAAGGAAGAGAACGGCCAGCGCCTCGAGCCGATCGAGGAAGTGGTGATCGACGTCGACGACGAATTCTCGGGCGTCGTCGTCGAGAAGGTCTCGATCCGCAAGGGCGAGCTGAAGGAAATGCGCCCGTCGGGTGGCGGCAAGACCCGTCTCGTCTTCCACTGCCCGTCGCGCGGCCTGATCGGCTATCACGGTGAATTCCTCACCGATACCCGCGGCACCGGCCTGATGAACCGCCTGTTCCACGATTATGCCCCCTACAAGGGCCCGATCGCCGGCCGCCGCAACGGCGTGCTGATCTCGAACGCGGCGGGCGAGTCGGTCGCCTATGCCCTGTGGAACCTCGAAGACCGCGGCCCGATGTTCATCGACCCGGGCGTGAAGGTCTACGAAGGCATGATCATCGGCGAGCACACCCGCGACAACGACCTCGAGGTCAATCCGCTCAAGGGCAAGCAGCTGACCAACATCCGCACCACCTCGAAGGACGAGGCCGTGCGCCTGACGCCGCCGCGCAAGATGAGCCTCGAGCAGGCCATCGCCTATCTCGGCGACGACGAACTGGTCGAGGTCACGCCGAAGTCGATCCGCCTGCGCAAGCGCTACCTCGATTCCAACGAGCGCAAGCGCATGTCGCGCGCGGCTGAGAGCGCCTGAGCCCAAAGCCTGGGATAGGCGCCCAACCGCAAGTGGCGATCTTTCCGCGCATTGCGCGGGAAGGGGTTGAAGCTGCCGGAAAACTCCAATATGGTTACAAGTGTTCCCATATTGGAGTTTTCTTATGGCGATGACTCCCCTCGATCTTCAGATCGGACGCCGCATTCGTGAACGCCGGTGGCTTCTCGGGCTTTCCCAGGAGCGGCTGGCGCGTCGCGTCGGGCTGAAATTCCAGCAAATCCAGAAATACGAGACCGGCGGCGCCAAGGTCTCGGCCGGTCGCCTCTCGGCCCTGGCCGAGGCGCTGGACGTGCCGATCTCCTACTTCTACGACGCCGCGGCGCCGGTCGCCGACACGATCAGCCGCGATGCGGCCGAGGTGGCGCGCAGCTTCATGACCCTGCCCGACGAACAGCAGGAACGCCTGCTCGACCTCGTGCGCGCCATGGCCGCGGTCGCCCCGTCGAAACCGGCCGCCGCCGCCACCCCGATCGCGGCCTGACGACGCTCGCTTTCCCCGTCTGAACGGCGGGGAGGGCGGGATCAGCGTGCCGCCAGCAGGGCGTCGGCCAGTTCGGCGAAGCCGTGGCCGCCGCGCGCCGTCGTGACATAGGCGGGCAGGGCGCTCAGCCGGTCGCCGAAGAAGTCGAGATTGGCGACGCCGACGGCATGGGGGAAAAAGCCGAACATCGGCACATCGTTCGGGCTGTCGCCGATGAAGGCGACGCGGTCCCGGCTCGCGTCGAGATCGCGGCCGAGGTGTTCGGCGAAGAAAATCCGGGTCATCGCCAGCTTGTCCCAGTCGCCGAACCAGCCGTTGACATGGGCGGTGCTGTATTTCGCCGTCGCCCCCGCCGCCTCGAACAAAGCGACGATGCGGTCGACCGCCGCCCAGGGCAGCGGCGTCACGTCTTCCCGGAAATCAATCGCGAGATCCGCCTCGCGGCAGAACTGGTCGGTGGCGATGGCGCAGCCCGGCACCGCCGCCGGAATCGTGCGCGCCAGTTCGGCGAGACGGGCGCGGTCGGCGGCGCGGACCTGCGAGTCTTGTTTCCAGTAGCGCCGGACGAGACGCCGGGCGGCGCCGTCATAGGCGAAGAAAAAGGCGCCGTTTTCGCCGATCACGCCGCGCACCGGCCATTGCCGGGCGATCAGGTCGCACCAGCCGGCGGGCCGCCCGGTGATCGGCACCACGTCGATGCCCGCCGCCGCCAGCCGCTCGATGGCGGCATAGGTCACCGCCGGCAGGCGGCCCTCGTGGGTCAGCGTGTCGTCGATATCGGTCAGGACGATGTCGATACCGGCAAGCAGATCGCGCGGCATATGCGCCAGCGGCTGCGGCATGGTCAGGCCGTCCGCTGGCGCCGGGCGAACCAGCCGGTCACCGCGTCGATCCCGTCCGCATCCTGCAGGATGAAGGTCTTGGTCCGGCGATAGAGAAAATCCTCCGCCGTCTTCGCATCCTCGACCGATACCGCGTGCAGCAATTCCGCCTCGGGAATGCCGGGGGCGACATCCTGCGCCAGCGCCGGATCATCCGCGATCGCCGCGTAGATGTCGGCCGTCGCCGCGCCATAGGTGAAGACCCAGCGCCGCCGAACCTCGGCGGGCACCGCCTCCGGTCCCGCCTCGGCGAGGCGGGCCAGCGCCGCGCGGTCGAGGGTGCCGCCGTGGATCGGCGCGGTCTTCGTCCAGGGACCGGCCATTTCGGCGCCGAGGTCCTGCAATGCCGACATCACCAGTTCGCCCAGCTTGCGGTGGGTGGTGATCTTGCCACCATAGATCGAGATCATGCCGCCCGCGCCCTGCCGGTGGGAAACCAGCTCGTATTCCCGGGTCACCTTGGAGGGGTTGTCACTGCCGTCGTCGACCAGCGGGCGGACGCCCGACCAGCTCCATACCACATCCGCCGCCGTCACCGGATGATCGAAGAAGCGCCGGTAGCAGGCGAGCAGGTAATCCCGCTCCGCCTCCGAACAGGCGGGCTTCGCCGGGTCGCCCTCGTGCGGGACATCGGTCGTGCCGATGATCAGGAAACGCTCCAGCCAGGGAATGACGAAGACCACGCGCTTGTCGTCGTTCTGCAGGGTGAAGGCGCGGGTCTCCTTCGGCTCGGGCATGGGCACGACGATGTGGCTGCCACGCACCAGGCGCAGGCGCTTCTCGGGGGCGGCGCCGCCCTCGACCTTGCCCAGCACCGCATTGGCCCAGGGGCCGCCGGCATTGACGACATAGCGGGCCTCGACCGTCCGGGGCCGGCCGTCCTCGCGGAAGGTGACGCGGTAACCGTCGCCGGCCGGCTCGATCTTGGTCACCGGGCGGTAGTTGCCGATATCGGCGCCCCGCGCCCTGGCATCCAGCAGGGTTTCCAGCGTCAGCCGGGCATCGTCGGTCCAGCAGTCGGGATAATGCAGGACGGCGCGCACGCCATCGGGCCGCAGGCGCGGCACCGCCGCCGCCGCGGCGGCCGACAGGCGCCCGGTCTTTTCCAGCAGCTTCCGGCCCGACAGCAGGTCGTAAAGGATAAGCCCGAGGCGGACCATCCAGGCCGGGCGCGGTTGCCCCCGGGTCACGGGCACCAGGAAGCGCAGGGGATAGACGAGATGGGGCGCGATCCGCATCAGGGTCTCGCGCTCGTGCAGCGATTCCCGCACCAGCCGGAATTCATATTGCTCGAGATAGCGGATGCCGCCGTGGATCAGCTTGGACGAGGCGGATGAGGTCGCGCTGGCATAATCATTCGCCTCCGCCAGCAGGACCGACAGGCCCCGGCCCGCCGCGTCGCGCGCCACCGCGGCGCCATTGATGCCCCCGCCGACCACCACCAGATCAAATCGCGCCGTCATGCCAACCCGCCGTGAACCCCTCGCCTCGGGTGATACCATGGCGGCAGCGCCCGGCGATGGCAAACCCGGCGATGGCCTGCCATGCGTCGGCGTGGATTTCACCGAGCGTTCCGGTCGGGTATCGTCCCCGCCATGAACCCGGTCATCGACATCCAGACTCTCACCAAGACCTATGGCTCGGGCTTCACCGCCCTGAAGGCGGTGAACCTGCAGATCAGGCCGGGGGAGATTTTCGCCCTGCTCGGCCCCAATGGCGCCGGCAAGACCACCCTGATCAGCATCGTCTGCGGCATCGCCCGGGCGACATCGGGCACGGTGCTGGCGGGGGGGCACGACATCGTGAAGGATTATCGGGCGGCGCGCAGCCTGATCGGCCTGGTGCCGCAGGAATTGACCACCGACGCCTTCGAGACGGTGTGGAACACGGTCAGCTTCAGCCGGGGCCTGTTCGGCAAGAAGGGCAACCCCGCCCTGATCGAAAAAATCCTGCGCGACCTCTCGCTGTGGGACAAGAAGGACAACCAGCTGCGCCAGCTCTCGGGCGGGATGAAGCGGCGGGTGATGATCGCCAAGGCCCTGAGCCACGAGCCGCGCATCCTGTTCCTCGACGAGCCGACGGCGGGGGTCGACGTCGAGCTGCGCCGCGACATGTGGGAGATGGTGCGAGGCTTACGCGAGACCGGCGTCACCATCATCCTGACCACCCATTACATCGAGGAAGCCGAGGAGATGGCCGACCGGGTCGGCGTCATCCGCAAGGGCGAGATCATCCTGGTCGAGGACAAGGCCGAGCTGATGCGCAAGCTCGGCCGGAAGGAGCTGATCCTGCACCTGCAGCAGCCGCTGGCGGCCGTGCCGGACTGCCTTGCCGGCTTCGACCTCAGCCTTGCCGCCGACGGGCGCGAGCTGGTCTATACCTATGACACCAAGGGGGAGCGGACAGGGATCACCGCGCTTCTCGGCGCCATCGGCGAGGCCGGCATCCGCTTCAACGACCTGCAGACCCGCCAGAATTCCCTGGAAGACATCTTCGTCAGCCTGGTGAGCGCGCAATCATGAACCTCTATGCGATCCGCGCCATCTATCTGTTCGAGATGGCCCGCGCCTGGCGCACCCTGATGCAGAGCATCATCTCGCCGGTCATTTCCACCTCGCTCTATTTCGTCGTCTTCGGGGCGGCGATCGGCCAGCACATGAACGCCATCGGCGGTGTCGCCTACGGCTCGTTCATCGTGCCCGGGCTGATCATGCTCACCCTGCTGATGCAGAGCATTTCCAACGCCTCCTTCGGCATCTATTTCCCGCGCTTCACGGGGACGATCTACGAAGTGCTGTCGGCGCCGGTCTCGCCGCTCGAAATCGTCGCCGGCTATGTCGGGGCGGCGGCGACCAAATCGGTCATCCTCGGCCTGATCATCCTCGCGACGGCGACTGCCTTCGTGCCCGTCCAGATCGAGCATCCGGTGCTGATGGTCGCCTTCCTGATCCTGACCGCGGTCACCTTCAGCCTGTTCGGCTTCATCATCGGCATCTGGGCCGATGGTTTCGAGAAGCTGCAGCTGGTACCCCTGCTGATCGTGACCCCCCTCACCTTCCTCGGCGGCAGTTTCTATTCGATCGAGATGCTGCCGCCCTTCTGGCAGACGGTCAGCCTGTTCAACCCGGTGGTCTATCTCGTCTCCGCCTTCCGCTGGAGCTTTTTCGGTCAGGCGGAAGTCGACATCGGCCTCAGCCTCGGCATGACCGGGCTGTTCCTCGTGCTGTGCCTCGGCGGCATCGTGTGGATTTTCCGCAGCGGCTATCGCCTGAAGGTGTGAATAGACCGGGTCCACCATCTCGTCGCTCCGGCGAAGGCCGGAGCCTTGGGACGAGAGAAGCGCCCTTGTGGTCACAAGATCCGGCCTGCGCCGGGATGACGAGGGAAGTGAACAGTCCTAACTTTCGCTACGCGCCTGGCGCCGCACGTCCTGCGGCGTCCGGCCGAGGCAGCGGATGAAGCTCTGGCACAGGCGGTCGGGATCGCCGAAGCCGACGAGGCGGGCGATTTCATCGAAGCTGCGCCGCCCGTCCTCGACCATCGGGCGCGCCGCCTCGACGCGCAGGCGCTCCACCGCCTTGGCCGGGGTGGTGCCGGTCGCGGCTGTAAAGGCGCGGCCGAACTGGCGCGGGCTGAGGCCCGCCACCTCGGCGAGGCGCGGCACCGAGAGATCGCCCGCCAGATGGTCGCGGGCGAAACCCAGCGCCCGGCGAATGCGGTCCGAGCCCAGATCGAGATCGAGCAGCGACGAGAATTGATCCTGCCCGCCCGGGCGCCGGAAATAGACCACCAGCATCCGCGCGACCTGCCGCGCCACCTCCGCCCCGAGATCGGCCTCGATCAGCGCCAGGGCGAGGTCGATGCCCGCCGACATGCCGGCCGAGGTCCAGACATCGCCGTCGCGGATGAAGATGCGGTCGCCCTCGACCCGGAGGCCGGGGAACCTCGCCTGCAGCTCGGGCGCCAGCAGCCAGTGGGTGGTGACCGCGCGGCCGTCGAGCAGCCCGGCCGCCGCCAGCAGGAAGGCGCCGGTGCAGACGCTGGTCCGCCGCCCGGCCCGGCCGGCCAGCGCCGCGATGGCCCCGATCACCTCGCCCACCCGGGGAATGTCGAGCGGGGCGAGCGTACCCGGCACGATCAGCGTGTCGAGCGGCCCCGCCGGCAGGGCCTCGGTCATCACCTCGAGGCCGGATGAACTGCGCACCAGTCCGCCGTCGAGCGAGGCGACGACCAGCCGGTATTCCCCGCCCGACAGGATGCGCGCGGTGTTGAAGGCTTCCAGCGGCCCGGCCAGATCGAACAGCACGAAATCGGTATAGACCAGAAAGCAGATCGTGCGGGCCATGACTGAAATCCCGGGATCAATGTCGTTTGCGACATTGATGCCCGATCCTATCCTGCGGTCAACACCGGAGAGGAGATTCAGGAATGACCATCGCCGCGACCCACAAGCACAGCCACGGGGTTTTCGCCCCGTCGATGATCGGCATCGGTCTCAGCCTTGCCACGCTGCCGCTGCATCTGCTGATCGACCATCGTTACTCCGTCGAGCTGGCGGCGGTGATGGTCGCGGTGATCGGGGCGATCTATGTCGGCTTCGCCATCCAGGCGGGATCGGTGCGGCAGATCGCGGTCGAATCCATCGTGGCCACCCTGTTCATGGCGGCGGGCCTCGCCGGTCTGTGGCTGTCGCCCTGGGTGGTGCCGGTGGCCTATGTCCTGCATGGGGTCTGGGATTGGCTGCACCATGGCCTCGGTCATGACGGGGCCATGGTCGCGCCCCGGGGCTGGTATCCGCCGTTCTGCGCTGCTTACGACGGGATTTTCGCTCTCGGCCTCACCGTTATCTGGCTGATCTGATGGCCCTTGCGCTCGATGTCCCGCAATCCTAGTTTGCGGCGCATCGAGCGAGGTTGTGATGACGCTTTCCCCCAAGGCCCTGGACCGGGCCGAGATCGAAACCCTGACCGCTTTCGCCGGCCGCCTGGCCGATGCGTCGCGCGCGGTGATCCTGCCCTATTTCCGCACGGTGATGCCCGTCGACGACAAGGCGGACCTGTGGGGCGGGGCCAAGGGCTACGATCCGGTGACCGAGGCCGACCGCGGCGCCGAGGCGGCCATTCGCGCCCTCATCGAGGCGGAATATCCGGACCACGGCATCCTGGGCGAGGAATATGGGGCAAAGCAGGGCAGCAGTCCGCTGACCTGGGTGCTGGACCCCATTGACGGCACCCGCGCCTTCATCACCGGCCTGCCCACCTGGGGCACGCTGATCGCCCTCAACGACGGGCGGGAGCCGGTCGTCGGCGTGATGGATCAGCCCTTCACCGGGGAGCGTTACGTCGGCACCGAGGCCGGCGCCTTTCTGGGCGGGCGGAAACTGTCGGTGCGGGCCTGCCCCGGCATAGCCCATGCCCGGCTGATGACGACCAGCCCGCATCTGTTCCGCACGAAGGAGAGCCTCGCCGCTTTCACCCGCGTCGCCGACAAGGCGCAGATGGTGCGTTACGGCGGCGATTGCTACGCCTATGCCATGGTCGCCAGCGGCCATGTCGATGCCGTGATCGAGACCAATCTCGAGCCTTACGACATCCAGGCCCTGATCCCGATCGTGCGCGGCGCGGGCGGCCAGATCACCAGCTGGACCGGCGGCGACGCGCAGCAGGGCGGCAGCGTGGTCGCGACCGGCGACAAGCGCCTGCACGCGGAAATCCTCGCCCTGCTGAACGCCTGAGCGCGGCTATTTCGCCGCCGAGCATTTGTTGAAGGCGTCGATCATCATGTTCAGCCGGCGCGGGCCCTTGTCCGGCTCGTTCAGCGCCCAAGCCTCGCCATCGACGCCGCCCGCCGGCTTCGACCGCAGGGTCACGGAGTAGACCGGGAATTTCGTTGGGTCCCGCGCCTGCGCAGCCTGCTGCGAAACCGAAAGCGCTTCGGCAATGGCCCCGCCCAGGGCTCCCGCCGGCGAACCGCCACCGTAGTAGCCGCCACCCCGAACACCGGCGTAGCCCAGATTCTCGTCGCACATGACGATGATGTCCGAACTGTTCATGGCCTTGGTGATCAGAAGCCGTTGCTGCTCGGTCTGGCAGTCCCGGGACAGCACGGCGTCATAGACGCATTGCGCGATGGCGACCGCCTCGCCCGATCCTGCCAAGGACACGCTGGGCAGCGTGTCCTTGGCCTGGCGATCCGCTGCCTTGTCGACGCAGCCGGCGAAAGCCATGGCGGCAAGGAGGCACCCGGCGCGCAACGCGGCGCGAACATGGCGTTCCACGGCAGGTCCCGTCAGTTCGCCGGCTTCACCGGATCGGCGGCGGGCGCCGCCGCCGCCTGGGGCGGGACGAGAACCGGGGCCGGCGGTGCCTCCGCCATCTGCCCGTCGCATTTGCCGAGGTAGGATTTCAGCTTGGCGATCCTGCTTTCGGGGCCATCAATCGAGGTGGCGACCCAGAAGCCGGCCTCCACCGCCTTTGGCGAGGTTTCCTTCAGCTGCACGGTGTAATAGGGCGGCCGCTTGTTCGACTCCCCGACCTTTTCCTTCTCGCCGACGGCGGCACCGATCAGCACGCCAAGGATGCCGAAGGCCGCCCCCGCCGAAACCGCGGCTGGCGTGACGTTGTAGCAGGTCAGCTGGACCGTCTTGGTGACCTCGTTGGTGGTGATGCCGAGACCGGAATCAATGTCGTCACACTCGTCGGCGGCCTGCATCGCCGCCATGGTGCATTCAGCGACCGCCTTCGGCGTGCCCGACAGGCTCATGGTATCGAGCGGCGGCGCCTGACCGGGGGCGCCCAGCCGCTTATCGGCGCAAGCCGCCGTCGCCATCAGCGCGGCGACCGTCACCACGCGAACCCCCGTATGCATCCAAGACTTGGTCGACATTGCGCCCTCGTGACCCACGACTGTGCCGAGAAGATTGCATCAACCGGAATGCACAATCCAGTGCACGAAGAGCCGCATGTGGCGCAGGTCGCCACATGGCGGTCCCGAGATCCGGGGGTCGGCGCAAGCACGCCCCCGATGTCAGGTGGCGCCCCGCCGAAGGATGTCCCCGCACCAATCGTCGAAGCCGGCCCAGAACCGCGCGCGCAATTCGTCCCGCTCCTTCAGGATTTCGTGGCGCGCGCCTTCGATGTCCAGCAGCGTCGCCCCGGGCAGGCGGGCCGCCATGGCGCGTTCGGCGGCCGGGATCACCACCCGGTCGGCGCCCGCGACGGCGACCAGCACCGGGATGTCCACCGCCTCGACAAGGCCCGGACGGGCCAGCAGGGCGATCGAGCGGAAAGCGGCGTCGAGCCAGCCGAAGGTGGGCGCCCCGAGGTCGAGTTCGGGTTCGGACGCGATGAAATGCGCCTGATCGCCCGCCCGTTCGGGATCGGAGGTGAGGACGTTTTCGCCGCCCCCCTCCTTGCCCGGAAACGCCCGCTTGCCGAGGCCGAGGCGAACGAGGGTCCGCGCCAGCCGGGCCGCGCCCTTCGGCCCGATCTTGCCTGTGTTGATCGCCATCATCGCCGAACAGAGCACGGCACCGGCAAGGCGGGCGCGCAGGGCCGGCCGCTGGGCGAGGGCACGCAGGGCGATATGGCCGCCCATGGAATGGGCCAGCAGGATCAGGGGGCCGCGCGGCTCGATCCGGTCGACGAAGGCTTCGAGGTCGTCGACGTAATCGGCGAAATCGCGGACGTGGCCCTTCATCCGGTCGGGCAGCAGGCGGGCCGACAGGCCCTGGCCGCGCCAGTCCATCAGATGGACATCGAAGCCCCGGTCGTGCAGGTCGGCGACGGTCTCGTAATATTTCTCGATGAATTCGTTGCGCCCGGTCAGCAGGGCGACGGTGCCCCGCGCCGGCCCCGCCACCGGAAAGGCGGCGATGCGCAGGCGGATGCCGCCGCGCAGCAGGCGGTCGAAACGGCCGCCCGACGGCGGTTGCAGGCGCCGGGCGGGATCGCTCATGTCAGTGCGTCTGGTTGGCGGCCGTCAGGCGGTCGCCGGCATCGGTGATCTGTTCGCGGGTCGCGAGGAATTTCACCGCCGGCCAGTCGTCCTTGGCCCGTTGCAGATACCACTGGTTCCGCGCCAGATAGACGAGGGCGCCATCGTGATCCTCGGCGAGGTTCATCTTGTTGCCGTCGGCGAATTCGGCCAGCGCCTTCTTGTCGTCGGCATCGACCCAGCGGGCGAGTTCGAAATTCGCCGACTCGAATTCGATGTCGAGACCATATTCGGCGGAAAGCCGGCTTTTCAGCACATCGAACTGCAGCGGCCCGACCACGCCGACGACATAATCGCCGCCGATCTGACGCCGGAACACCTGGGAGGCGCCTTCCTCGGCCAGCTGCTCGAGGGCGCGGCGCAGGTGCTTCACCTTCATGGGATCGTCCAGCTTCACCCGGCGCAGCATTTCCGGCGCGAAGGAGGGCACGCCCAGGAAGGCGAGATCCTCGCCCTCGGTCAGCGTGTCGCCGATGCGGAGCGTGCCGTGGTTCGGAATGCCGAGGATGTCGCCCGCATAGGCGAGGTCGGCCGTCTCGCGGTCGCCAGCCATGAACTGCACCGGGTTGTTGATCGCCAGCATCCGGCCGGAGCGGACATGCTTCATCTTCATGCCGCGCTTGAATTCGCCCGAGACGAGGCGGACGAAGGCCACGCGGTCGCGGTGGTTCTTGTCCATGTTCGCCTGTATCTTGAAGACGAAGCCCGCGACCTTCGGCTCGACCGGCGCGACCTCGCGGGTCGAGGCCCTGGCCGGCCGGGGCGAGGGCGCCATTTCGGCGAGACCCTGCAAAAGTTCGCGGACGCCAAAGGAGCGCAGGGCCGAGCCGAAGAAGATCGGTGTCAGATGGCCGGCGCGATAGCTCTCCTCGTCGAAGGGCTGGCACAACCCGCGGATCATCTCCACGTCTTCGCGCAGTTTGGCGACCAGTTCGGCCGGCAGTTTCGCGTCGATCTTGGGATCGTCCAGCCCAGAGCATTTCTCGATCTCGGGCAGCTTGTTGCCGGCGCCGCGGTCGATCAGGATCAGCTCGTCGTGGATGAGGTCATAGCAGCCGTGGAAATCCCGGCCCTGACCGATCGGCCAGGTCGCGGGCGTCACGTCGAGGGCGAGGGTCTTCTCGATCTCGTCCATCAGCTCGAAGGGATCGCGCGCCTCGCGGTCCATCTTGTTGACGAAGGTGACGATCGGCACGTCGCGCAGCCGGCACACCTCGAACAGCTTCAGGGTCCGCGCCTCGATACCCTTCGCCGCGTCGATCACCATGATGGCGCTGTCGACCGCGGTCAGCGTGCGATAGGTGTCTTCCGAGAAATCCTCGTGGCCCGGCGTGTCGAGCAGGTTGAAGGTGCAGCCGTCCGCCTCGAAGGTCATGACCGAGGCGGTGACCGAGATGCCGCGCTCCTGCTCGACCTTCATCCAGTCGGAACGGGCGCGCCGCTGGTCGCCGCGCGCCTTGACCGCGCCCGCCTGCTGCACGGCACCGCCGAACAGCAGCAGCTTTTCGGTCAAAGTGGTCTTGCCGGCGTCAGGGTGCGAGATGATCGCGAAGGTGCGCCGGCTTTCGATCGCGCTTGCAAGCGTGCTCACGGCCGTTCCTGTCATAAAGTGGCCGGACACTAGCGGCAGCGCCCGGCGGGTTCAAGTGCGGGTCTTGCCGGAGAATTCCGAACGATGTGCCATGGCCCTTCGACAAGAAGACCGCAAAGGCACGTCCCATGGAAGGCTATCTGCTCGTCACCGGCGCCCTGTTCATCCTCATCGGGCTGCGCGCCCTGATCGGGCCCATAGGCGCCGTCGTCCGGCCCTTCGGCCTCGAGGCCGACACGCCGGACGCGCTGCATTACATCCGCTCGGGCTCGGGCGGGGTCGCCATCGGCTGCGGCATCGCCATGATCGTCGGCGGCGTGCTGCCGGCCTATGCCCTCGCCGGGCTCGTCGTCGGCATCGCCGTGCTGGGCGGCCTGGTCGTGGGGCGCCTGTTCAGCCTGATCGTCGATGGCAGACCGGGGCGGATCGCCCTGATTTCCGGCGGTTTCGAGGCCTTCGGCCTGATCTCCGGCCTCTACTGGCTGGCGGCGCCGGCCGCGTGAGGCCGGCGCCCTTATCCCTCAGCGCTGCTTGAAGACGGGCTTGCGCTTCTCGACGAAGGCCGACATGCCTTCCTTCTGGTCTTCGGTGGCGAAGGCCGAATGGAACAGCCGGCGCTCGAACAGCACGCCTTCCGACAGCGTCGTCTCGTAGGAGCGGTTCACCGCCTGCTTGGCCATCGACAGGATCGGATGCGACTTCTCGGCGATGGTGTCGGCGATCTTCATCACCTCGGCCAGAAGATCGGCGGCCGGGAAGACGCGGGAGACGAGGCCCGCGCGCTCGGCCTCGGCGGCGTCCATCATGCGGCCGGTCAGGCACATGTCCATCGCCTTGGACTTGCCGACGAAGCGGGTCAGGCGCTGCGAGCCGCCGATGCCCGGGATGACGCCGAGGTTGATTTCCGGCTGGCCGAACTTGGCGTTGTCGCCCGCGATGATGAAATCGAACAGCATCGCCAGTTCGCAGCCGCCGCCGAGGGCATAGCCCGAGACCGCCGCGATGATCGGCTTCTTGATCCCGCAGATGCGGTCATGCGGTTCGGCGAAGAAATCGGCCTTGAACATGTCCATGTAGGACTGGGGCGCCATTTCCTTGATATCGGCGCCGGCCGCGAAAGCCTTGGCCGAGCCGGTGACGACGATGCAGCCGACGGCTTCGTCGGCATCGAAGGCTTCGAGCGCGGTGCAAAGCTCGCCCAGCAGCTCGGCGTTCAGGGCGTTCAGCGCCTGGGGCCGGTTCAGGGTGACGAGGCCGACCGCGCCGCGGATTTCAGTCAGGATGGTGGCATAGGCCATGACGCACTCCGGTACGTTTCCAGTTGAGTTATGCGGGGTGGGGATCAGGACGCGCGCGGACGCAGGTTGAAGCGGACCACGCCCCCCGCCCCCGGCTCGCCCATTATGGTGATCACGAGAATTTCCGCCCCCCTCCGAAAGGTGAGCGATACGTTTTCGCCGACGGGATCGGCGACCCAGCCGAGGGCCGGCAGGCTGTCGGCGTAATAGCGCAGGATATCCGCCGCCGCGACCGCGCCCCTCGCGTCCACCTCGACGATGCGGCCGCCGGGCGCATCGAAGATCGTGCTGGTCTCGGCGATCTCGGCGAGGCCGTCCATCAGCGGCACATCCTCCGATCCGGTCAGGAACCGGGTCGCGGCCAGCGCCGGCAGTCCGGCGAGCAGAAGGGCGACGAGGACGAGCGCGCGCATGGCCGGCACTATAACGTCATTTCTGGCAGCGCGGGCAGAAATAGGTCGAGCGGTTGCTCTGCACGATGCGCGTGACGACCCCTTTGGCGCAGGTCGGGCAGGGGTCGCCCTCGCGGTCGTAGACCTTGAAGGCGTGCTGGAAATAGCCCAGTTCGCCATCCGCCTGAACATAGTCCCGCAGGGTGGAGCCGCCGGCCGCGATCGCCTCGTTCAGCACGTCGCGGATCGCCGGCACCAGCTTCTCCGCCCGCTTGCCGGCGACGGTCGCCGCCTCCCGCTCGGGCGAGATGCCGGCGCGGAACAGGGCTTCCGAGACATAGATGTTGCCAAGGCCCGCGACCACCTTCTGGTCGAGGAGGGCGGCCTTGATCGGCGTCCGCCGACCCATGAGCGCGGCCGAGAGGACATCGGCGTTGAACTCGTTGCCCAAGGGTTCCGGCCCGATGCCGGAAAGCAGACGATGGGCCGCGACCGTGTCCCGGTGATCGAGGGTCATCAGGCCGAAGCGCCGATGGTCGTTGTAGATGACATGGGGACCGTCCACGGTCTCGAACACCACATGATCGTGGGGGCCGAGCTCGGGCAGCGGCCCGGTGCCGATCTGCATCCGGCCCGACATGCCAAGATGGCCGAGCAGCACGGTGCCATCGTCGAAATCCCACAGCATGTATTTGGCCCGCCGGCGGATCGCGACGATCTGCCGCCCGGTCAGCCGCTCGGCGAATCGGGGCGGAAAGGGCAGGCGCAGGTCGGGCCGGCGCTGCTGGACGCGGGCGAGACGGCGGCCTTCGAGGGCGCGGGCGAGGCCGCGGCAGACGGTTTCGACTTCGGGTAACTCGGGCATGGCGGGAAGCCTAGCCCGAGGCCCCCTTGTGCCGGAACCCCCCTTGGCGCAGGGCGACACCAGACGGCAAAATTGTTGCGAATTTTGTCGTGCACGCCGCACTCTTTAGCAAGTCGCGCCCTTCCCTCTTTCGTGGTCAGCCGGCAGAGCGGATCGGGGATGGCGCGCATACGATCGGTCGAGGTTGCGCGTGATGCTCACCAAACACGAAGATGCACTGATCGACCTGATCTACGCGGCGCTGCTGGGCGAGACGACGTGGCAGCAGTTCCTCGACGCGGTGGCGCGGGACGTGCCCGAGGCGCGCGCGACCATGTTCTTTCACGATCCCACGCTGCGGCAGGGCCTGCTGTCGATCACCTCGGGTCTCGATTCCCGCGAGATCGAGACCTACAACACCGAATATTCCCAGCATGACGCCTGGGCACCGAAGGCGACGACCTGGCCGGTGGGGCTCGGCTGCATCATGGAGCAGATGTACCCCCGGGAAGATTTGCTGCGAACCCGCTTTCACGGGGAGTGGCTGCGCTCGATCGGCGTCGAGACCGGCACGGGAATTTCGATCGAGCGGACGGAAGGCCGGCTCTTTCTGCTGAGCGTGGTGACGCCGCGTCTCGACCTCGACGCGAACATGGAGCACGCGCGGCTCCTGACCCGCCTCGCCCCCCATCTGCTGCGGGCCAAGCGGGCCTATCGCGAGGGGCAGGGACCGGACCTGCAAGGCGCGGCGACCAATCTCGCCCTCGACGAACTGGGGGTGAGCGCCATCGTCGTCGACGACCGGCTGAGGATTCGCCGTGCCTCGGCTTCGGCGGCGCGGCTTCTCGCCACCGGCGGGGGTATCGGCACCGATCTCGGCGGCGCGTTGCGCATCGCCGACGACGGGATCGCGGCGGCGCTGAAGTCGCTGCTGAGCTGGAGCCCCGGCGGTCCCCGATCCTATGCCGGCCGCTTCACCCATGCGGGACAGTCCTTTCGCGTGGCGATCGTGCGTATCGCCAGCGATGCACTGTCGCTCTATTTCCAGGGGCCGACCGCGATCCTGCTGATCGACGCCTCTCCCGGACCCGGCGACGCGGACAGCCGCCATCTCCCGAGCATCGAGGCCATGGCGCGCCTGTACCGCCTCACCGCGGGCGAAGCCGATGTCCTGCGGGGAATGGCCGAGGGCCGTTCCATCGACCGGATCGCGCTGGACCGCAACGTCGGCCGGGAGACCATTCGCAGCCAGCTGAAGGCGGTTTTCCAGAAGACCGGCTGTTCGCGCCAACAGGACCTGGTGCGCCTCGTCCTGTCCTTCGGTGGCCGTTAGCGCGGCTTCCGGCAAGGTGGAGCCGGCTTGCCGTCAGGGGCCGCCATCATCAAAGCCACAGGCGCCGCCGCGGCGCGACATTCCGCGAGACTGGCGAAGGCCCTGACGCGGCGCTATGGTGTCGCGCCATGAGCCAGGACATCCCCGCCAACGATTCCGCCGAGAAGGTCACCCATTTCGGTTTCGAGACCGTCGCCGAAAACGACAAGGCGCGCCGGGTGCGCGGCGTCTTCGACGCGGTCGCCAAACGCTACGACGTCATGAACGACTTCATGTCGGGCGGCGTGCACCGCCTGTGGAAGACGGCGATGATCGACTGGCTGAACCCCGGGCCGGGCAGCCATCTGCTCGATGTCGCGGGCGGCACCGGCGACATCGCCTTCCGCTTCCTCGACAAGGCGGGGGCGGGGGCCCATGTCACCGTCGCCGACATCAACGCCGAGATGATCATGGTCGGGCGCGACCGCGCCCTCGACCAGGGGCGCCTCGCCCTCGACTGGACCGTGGGCGACGCCGAGAAGCTGGCCTTCAAGGACCGGACATTCGATTACGTCACCATCGCCTTCGGCATCCGCAACGTCACCCGCATCCCCGAGGCGCTGAAGGAAATGCGCCGGGTGCTGAAGCCGGGCGGGCGTTTCATGTGCCTCGAATTCTCCAAGGTCGTGGTGCCCGGCCTCGACAAGATCTACGAGGAATATTCCTTCCGCGTGATCCCGCGCATCGGCAGCATGGTCGCCGGCAATGCCGACGCCTATCGCTATCTGGTCGAGAGCATCCGCAAGTTCCCGGATCAGGAGACATTCGCCGGCATGTTGCGCACCGCCGGCTTCGAGCAGGTGCAGGTCCGCAATCTGACCGCCGGGGTCGCCGCCATCCATTCCGGCTGGCGCCTTTAAGGTCCGCCCTCCATGTTCCGCGCGCTTCGCCATGCCCTGCGTCTCTTTCGCGTCGCGCGGCGGCTGGCGGTTCATGACGCGCTGTTCCCGGCCGAGCTGACCGAGGAATTGCCCCTGCTGGCCCGCCTCGGCCGGCGGGCGATGGCGATCCAGCTGCGCCCGCGCCGCGCCGCCCTCGAAGGCAAGAGCCAGGGCGAGCGGCTGGCCCTCGCCCTCGGCAGCCTCGGCCCGACCTATATCAAGCTGGGACAGAGTCTCGCCGCCCGCCCCGACCTCGTCGGCGAGCCGGTCGCCCGCGCCCTCGCCCAGTTGCAGGACCGGGTACCGCCCTTCCCGGCGGCGGAGGCGAGGCGCATCATCGAGCATGAATTGATGCATCCGATGGACGAGCTGTTCCTGTCCATCGACGAGGAACCGGTCGCCGCCGCCTCGATCGCGCAGGTTCATTTCGCGGTGACGCGCGAGGGCCGGCAGGTCGCGGTAAAGGTGCTGCGCCCGGGGATCGAACCCGCCTTTCGCCGCGATCTCGATGCCCTTGCCTGGGCGGCGGAGCTTGGCGAGAAATGGCTGCCGCCGCTGAAGCGCCTGCGCCCGCGCGAGGTGGTGCGCACCCTGGCCGAAGTGTCCTTCCTCGAGATGGATCTGCGGCTCGAAGCCGCCGCCGCCTCGGAGATCGCGCTCAATCTCGACAAGCAGGGCGGCGTGACTGCCCCCACGGTCGACTGGAGCCGCACCGCCCGCCGGGTGCTGACCGTCGACCGGGTGCAGGGCACGCCCATCGGCGACCGCGCGAAACTGATCGCCGACGGCCGCGATCCCCGGCTGCTGGCCAGCCGGCTGATGCAGAGCTTCCTCGACCAGGCGCTGGGGCGGGGCTTCTTCCACGCCGACCTGCACCAGGGCAATCTCTTCGTCGCCGACGACGGCACCATCGTCGTCATCGACTTCGGCATCATGGGCCGGCTGTCGCGGCCGATGCGCCGTTTCATGGCGGAAACCCTGATCGGCTTCATCACCGCCGATTACCTGCGGGTCGCCCGGGTCCATGCCGAGGCCGGCATCCTGCCGCCGGGCAAATCGGTCGAGCTGTTCGCGCAGGCCCTGCGCTCCATCGGCGAGCCGATCCTGGGCCGCCCGACGCGGGAGATTTCCATCGCCCGCCTGCTGCAGCAGCTGTTCATGATCACCGAGACCTTCGCCATGGAGACCCAGCCGGATCTCCTCCTCCTGCAGAAGACCATGGTCGTCGTGGAGGGGGTGTGCGGCGGCCTCGATCCCGACATGAATATCTGGGAAGTCTCGCGCCCGGTGGTCGAGAAGTGGCTGGTCTCGACCTTCTCGCCCGAGCACCGGCTGCTCGACGCCGCCGAGGGCGCGGCGGGCATGGCGCGGCGCCTGCCCGGCATCATCGAGAAATTCGAGCGGTTCGGCGCCCAGATCACGGAAAACGGCCTGCGCCTGCACCCGGAAACCGCCCGCGCCATCGCGGAAGGCCAGGCCAAGACCCAGCGCCGCCTGTGGTGGGCGGTGATCGCCCTCGCCGTCGCCGTCGTCGTGCTGGCCGTCAGCCGTTAGCCGGCGGCTTCAGCTCGGTCTCGATGCATTTCTGCCATTCGCGGCGGCCGTTGGCGGTGCCGACGAGGCTGACCGGGAAGGAAAAGCCCGGCAGGTCTTCGGCCGTCACCTCGAGATTGTAACCCTTGGCGAAAGCCTGCAGGAAAGCCTCCGCTTCGGCACCGGGGATCACCATCGACAGGGAATCCCCCGCCTGCTGCGCCCGCTGCGGCCGGAAGGCGGTGCCGTCGATGACGAGGCCGGGTTTGCGCGCCGCGCGCCCCTCGACCGCCGGCAGCGATGCCGAGCGGACACCGACATAAAGATCCCTGGTGATCGTCGCCGAGGTCGTGGCGATCCAGAACCGGCTGCCGCCATCGCCCGCGCGCTGCAGCGTGCAGACGGTGAAGCTGCGCCCTTCGCCGTCGCGCATCTCGCTGGCGCCGACCTGCCAGCCGCTGGACAGCGCGGTCAGGGCATGGGGCGGCTGGGCCGTGGGGGAGGTCGGCGTGCCGCAGGCCGACAGGAGGACCGTGACGACAAGCATCCCGGCGATGGTGGCCCCGGCTTTGATGGCACTGGCGGTCGTCGGTTGCATGTCCCTCTCCCCGATTCTCCATTCGATCTAGGGCAAGAACGCGCCGCCGTCAAACCCGGGCAGAATGCGGCATTTCTATTGAAGTCCACCAAATAGCCGTATAAAACGCTAATCCTCATCCGGTGGCGGGCAGGTGCATGGCCGACAAGCGAATCCTTCTGGTCATCGGTGGCGGCATCGCCGCCTACAAGGCGCTGGAGCTGATCCGGCTGCTGGCCCGCAAAGGCATCGCCACGCGGGCCATCCTGACCCGGGCCGCGCAGGAATTCGTCACCCCGCTGTCGGTCGCCGCCCTGACCGGCGACAAGGTCTATACCGACCTGTTCTCGCTGACCGACGAGGCGGACATGGGCCACATCCAGCTGAGCCGCGACGCCGATCTGATCGTGGTCTGTCCCGCGACCGCCGACCTGATGGCCAAGATGGCGAATGGCCTCGCCGACGACCTCGCCTCGACCGCGCTGCTCGCCACCGACAAGCCGGTGCTGATCGCGCCCGCGATGAACGTCCGCATGTGGACCCACAAGGCGACCCGCCGCAACCACGCCCGCCTGCTGGCCGATGGCATCCTGATCGTCGGCCCGGACGATGGCGACATGGCCTGCGGCGAATATGGCCCCGGCCGCCTGGCGGAGCCGGCGGCGATCCTCGACCGCATCGAGGATTTCTATGCGACCCGGGGCGACCGGCCGCTGCTGGGCAAGCATGTGGTCGTGACCTCCGGCCCCACCCACGAGCCGATCGACCCGGTGCGCTATATCGCCAACCGTTCGTCCGGGCAGCAGGGCCATGCCATCGCCGCCGCCCTCGCCGGCCTCGGCGCGCGGGTGACGCTGGTGTCCGGTCCCGTCACCCTGGCGGACCCGGCGGGGGTCGAGACCCGCCATGTCGAGACCGCGCGCCAGATGGCCGCCGCGGTCGATGCCGCCCTGCCGGCCGATATCGTCGTCTGCGCCGCCGCCGTCGCCGACTGGCGGGTGGCGGGCGAGGCCGACCAGAAGATCAAGAAGGACGGCAGCGGCCAGGTGCCCGCCCTCGCCTTCGTCGAGAACCCGGACATTCTCGCCACCGTCTCGAAGCCCGGCGCCCGCCGCCCGCCGCTCGTCGTCGGCTTCGCCGCCGAGACCGAGAAGGTGGTCGACCACGCCAGGGCCAAGCTGGCCCGCAAGGGCTGCGACTGGATCATCGCCAATGACGTGGGCAGCGGCCCCGACGGCGGCGTGATGGGCGCGGCCGACAATGCGATCCATATCGTCACCGCCGGGGGGGTCGAGAGCTGGCCCCGCCTCGCCAAGACCGAAGTCGCGACGCGCCTTGCGCGGCGCATCGCCGAAACCGTGAAGGAACGGAACATCTGATGCTACGCCTTTCGCGCAAAATGCTGTTCGCCCTCGAGGCGGTCGTCGACATCGCCTACAACGCCCGGCCCGAGCCGGTGCAGTCGAAGGAGATCACGCGGCGCCAGGGCATTCCCCAGCGCTACCTCGAACAGGTGATGCAGCAGCTGGTCCATGCCGGCGTGCTGAAGGGCGTGCGAGGCCCCAAGGGCGGCTACCGCCTCGCGCGGGAGCGGCGGCGCATCACCGTGGGCGAGATCATCCGCGTCGTCGGCGCCATCGAATCGGCGGAAGACGACGAGAGCGGCGAGGGCGCGCCCATGACCTCCGATCTCGGCAAGAAGGTGGTGCAGCCGCTGTGGGGCGAATTGCACGACACCATCATGGCCAAGCTCGATTCGATCACGGTCGAGGACCTGTGCCGCCGCGCCGAAAGCGCCGGGGTCCATTCGGAAGGCCGCGAGCGCATGGATTTCTCGATCTGAGTCCCACCAGGAAGGACACGACAATGACCAAGCCGGCAAAGCCCGGACGCGGCCGCGTCTACGACAATATCACCGAGACCATCGGCTCGACCCCGCTCGTCCGCCTGCACCGCATGGCGGAAGCGGCCGGCGCCAAGGCCGAAGTTCTCGCCAAGCTCGAGTTCTTCAACCCGCTGTCGAGCGTGAAGGACCGCATCGGCGTCGCCATGATCGAGGCGCTGGAGGAGGCGGGCAAGCTCGCCCCCGGCGCCACCCTGATCGAGCCGACCTCGGGCAATACCGGCATCGCCCTTGCCTTCGTCGCGGCGGCCAAGGGTTATCGCCTGATCCTGTGCATGCCTGAATCCATGTCGATCGAGCGGCGCAAGATGCTGCTCCTGCTCGGCGCCGAACTCGAGCTGACCCCGCCCGAGAAGGGGATGCGCGGCGCGATCAACCGGGCCGAGGAACTGGTGAAGGAAATCCCGGGCGCGGTCATCCCGCAGCAGTTCGCCAACCCGGCCAATCCGGCCATCCACCGGGTGACCACGGCCGAGGAAATCTGGAACGACACCGAGGGCAAGGTCGACGCGGTCGTCGCCGGCGTCGGCACCGGCGGCACGATCACCGGCATCGGCACCGCGCTGAAGAAGCTGAAGCCGTCGGTGAAGATGATCGCGGTCGAGCCCGAGGACAGCCCGGTGCTGTCCGGCGGCCAGCCCGGCCCGCACAAGATCCAGGGCATCGGCGCCGGCTTCGTGCCGCCGATCCTCGACCGCGGCCTGATCGACGAGATCATCACCATCGGCAACGAGACCGCTTTCGAGACCTCGCGTCAGGCGGCGCGGCAGGAAGGCATCGCCTGCGGCATTTCCTCGGGCGCGGCGCTGTCCGCCGCCCTCGAGGTCGCGGCCCGGCCCGACATGGCGGGCAAGACCGTCGTCGTCATCATCCCGAGCTTCGCCGAGCGTTACCTGTCGACGGCGCTGTTCGACGGGCTCTAAATCACGCTCTCGCCCCGCCACAGCAATGTGGCGGGGTCGCCCGGCACATCGAGGGCGGCCGGCAGGTCGTGATAGGCGATGTCGCGCCCGCGGTGACGGAACAGGGCGGTGCCCGCCGCCCGGTCGCGCGCGACCAGGTGCTCGCGCCGGAATTTGCCCTGCGGGCTGTCGAAGGTCAGCGCCGTCGCGTTGATCCAGCTGGGGGTATCGGCCGACAATTGGTCGTGGATCGCGAACAGCCGGTCGAGGCTCAGGCGGAAGGCCGCCGAATGGTTGATCGGATCGGGCGCGAAGATCGACAGGTTGCGTACCCCCGCCTCGTCGAGGAGGCGCAAATGCAGCGCCAGCAGACCGGCGTCGTCGTTGACGCCGCGCAGGATCGGAAACTGGTTGTACTGCCGCACCCCCGCCGCCCGCAGCCGGGCGAGAAGATCGCCGACTTCGCCGCAGATTTCGTAAGGGTGGACGACGTGGTGGACCACGCGGACGCGCGGCCGCGCGAGCAGGGCGATCTTGTCGCCCTTGTCGAAGAAGCCGGGGGCGAAGACGGCGCAGCGGGTATGGACCCGGATCGACTGGAGCTGCGGCAGGGCGCCCAGCGCATCGAGCACCTGGGCCAGTGCTTTGGGCGACAGGGTCAGCGGATCGCCGCCCGACAGGATCACCTCGCGGATGCGGGGGTCGGCCGTGACATGCTCGACGAGGGCGGCGAGAGAGACGGCGAGGTCCGCCGGATCCTCGCCATGCATCTCGGTCAGCACGTCCTGACGGAAGCAATATTGGCAATGGGCGGCGCAGAGCGGCGTCGCCAGGAACAGCACCCGGTCGGCGTATTTCTGCACGATGGTCCGGGACGCCGTCTTCATGTTGCTGCGGTCGTCGACGAAATCCGCCACCTCGCCCGGCGCCCGCGTGGAGAGACGGGCCGCGTCGGGATAGACCACCCGGTGCAGCGGCCCTTCGGTATGGCCGAGGGCGGCCAGTTCCGCCGCCAGCTTGTCGGCATAAAAGCGCGTCACCTTGATCGGCAAAAGATGCGCCGAAGCCGCCAGCCGGCCATAGGCGGCATTCAGCGCCGCCTGTTCGGCGGGGCCGGTCCGGGGCGGCAGGGCGGAAAGGGGCTGGGCCACGAAGCGAAGTCTCCGAAATCTGCGCGGGTTTTACGCCGGCAAGAGCCGCACGGCAAATGCCCTGCGCGCGGGTCTCCGCCCCTGAAAAGTTTCGACGTCCCTCAACCTCCGTTTCGGCATTTTTGAATTGGCGGCGGCCCCCGACCTCGGCTCATACTGGTCACCGTGCCGGGATGCGTTCTTTCCCGGCGGGAAAGACAGACGCGAAGCGTCGGGGGTGAGGCCATGAAGAAGCTGGTGGTTGCCGCCTGTACGGTGGCGGTGCTGGGGATGGTGTCGGGGGCCGCGTTCGCCGCGCCGCCGACCAAGATCGGCAAGGGCGAGGGTTTCGTCGATATCGTCGCCTGGCCCGGCTATATCGAACGCGGCGAGACCGACAAGGGTTACGACTGGGTCACGAGCTTCGAGAAGGAAACCGGCTGCAAGGTGCGGGTGAAGACTGCCAGCACCTCGGACGAGATGGTCGCCCTGATGAACGAGGGCGGCTTCGATCTGGTCACCGCGTCGGGCGATGCGTCGCTGCGCATGATTTCCGGCAAGAAGGTGCAGGAGATCAACACCGCGCTGATCCCGAGCTGGAAGACCGTCGATCCGCGCCTCGCCGATGCGCCCTGGCACACGGTCGACGGCAAGCATTACGGCGTGCCCTACCAGTGGGGCTCTAACGTCCTGATGTATAACACCAACGTCTTCAAGGAAGCGCCGAAGTCGTGGAGCGTGGTGTTCGAGGCCATGGACCTGCCGGACGGCAAGCCCAACAAGGGAAGGGTGCAGGCCTTCGACGGCCCG
The DNA here is from genome assembly GCF_003173035.1 of Zavarzinia aquatilis. Lineage (GTDB taxonomy): Bacteria > Pseudomonadota > Alphaproteobacteria > Zavarziniales > Zavarziniaceae > Zavarzinia > Zavarzinia aquatilis. The sequence goes on along the minus strand of NZ_QGLE01000006.1, from coordinate 117,935 downwards.
ATCTATATCGCCGATGCCGCGCTCTATCTGATGAAGCACAAGCCCGAACTCGGCATCAAGGACCCCTACGAGCTGACCGAGGACCAGTACAAGGCCGCCCTCGACCTGCTGCGGGTCCAGCATGGTCTCGTCTCGCGCTACTGGCACGATGCGATGGTGCAGGTCGACGACTTCAACAACGAGGGCGTGGTCGCCACCTCGTCCTGGCCGTTCCAGGTCAACCTGCTGAAGAGCCAGGAAAAGCCCGTCGCCTCGACCATTCCGGACGAAGGCGCCACCGGCTGGGCTGACACCACCATGATGCATGTCGACGCCGAGCATCCGAACTGCGCCTACATGTGGATGGAACATTCGCTGAATGCCAAGTTGCAGGGCGATCTCGCCGCCTGGTTCGGCTCGGTGCCGGTCGTGCTCGCCGCCTGCAAGGGCAATGCGCTGCTGACCGACGAGGGCTGCGCCACCAACGGCCTGAACGACTTCGAGAAGATCCACTTCTGGCGCACCCCGGTTTCCAAGTGCAAGAGCCAGGAAGCCTGCGTGCCCTACTATCGCTGGGTGACGGATTACATCGCCGTGCTCGGCGGTCGCTGAGCGTCCGCTGAAACCGCGTCGCCCCGGTGAAAACCGGGGCGACGTCGCCGTTCCCCTTCCGCAAATCCGTGTGTCCTGAATGACATTTGCCGCGCCCGCCGTCCGCTTTCGCGCCGTCACCCGCCACTTCGGCCCCGTGAAGGCGGTCGATGGCGTCGACCTCGAGATCGCGCCCGGCGAATTCTTTTCCATGCTGGGGCCGTCCGGCTCGGGCAAGACCACCTGCCTGCGGCTGATCGCCGGCTTCGACCAGCCGTCCTCCGGCGAGATCGAAATTTTTGGCGTCGCCTCCGCCGGGGTGCCGCCCTATGCGCGGGCGGTGAACACGGTGTTCCAGGACTACGCCCTGTTTCCGCACATGAATGTGCTCGACAATGTCGCCTATGGCCTGATGGTGCGCGGCGTCGGCAAGCGCGAGCGCCACGCCAAGGCGGCCGAGGCCCTCGCCCTCGTCAAGCTGGGCCAGCATGGCGACCGCAAGCCGGTGCAGCTGTCGGGCGGCCAGCGCCAGCGCGTCGCTCTGGCCCGCGCCCTCGTCAACCAGCCCCGCGTGCTGCTGCTCGACGAGCCGCTGGGCGCCCTCGACCTCAAGCTGCGCGAGGAAATGCAGGTCGAGTTGAAGGCCCTGCAACGGAAGCTCGGCACCGCCTTCGTCTTCGTCACCCACGATCAGGGCGAGGCCCTGTCGATGTCCGACCGGGTCGCCGTGTTCAACGAGGGCAAGATCGTGCAGGTCGGCCCGCCGGAAGAGATTTACGAGCGCCCGCGCACCGAATTCGTCGCCCGTTTCGTCGGCGGCTCCAACGTATTGCCCGCCGCCGTGGCGCGAGGCCTCGGCGGGCCGGACGCGCCCTGCTCCCTGCGCCCCGAGGCGATCGCGCTGCTGACGGGGCCGGCGCCCGAGGGCCAGGCCGCGCTTTCCGCCGTGATCGAGGATGCGCAATATCACGGCGCCGCCCGGCGCCTGCTGGTCGCCGTCGCGGGGGCCGCGCTTCGCCTCGCCGTCTCGATCCCGGCGGGGGAAGGCGGCGGCCTCGGCCCCGGTCAGGCGGTAACCCTCGGCATTCCGCTTTCCGCGCTCTGGCCGATGGAGGGCGCGCGATGAGCATCGCCGCCCTGCCGGCCCCCCGCGCTGGCGTGCTGCGCGGCCTGTCCGATTTCCTGCTGCGGCGGCCGGGGGCCTATCTCGCGCTGCTGCTGGTGCCGCCCCTGCTGTGGCTCGGCATCATCTATCTGGGCAGCCTGTTCGCCCTGCTGACCAACAGTTTCTTCTCGGTCGACGAATTCTCGGGCACCATCGACTACACGCTGACCCTGTCGAGTTACGGCCAGCTGTTCCAGCTCGCCAATCTCGACATCGTGATCCGCACCGTGCTGATGGCGGCGGCGGTCACGCTGGCCTCGGCCGCGCTGGCCTTTCCCGTCGCCTATTACGCCGCGCGTTACGCGAAGGGACGGATGAAGGCCGTGTTCTATCTCGCGGTCATGATGCCGCTGTGGTCGTCCTATCTCGTCAAGGTCTATGCCTGGAAGCTGATCCTGGCCAAGGAAGGCATCGTCTCCTGGATCGCCGACACGCTGGGGGTTACCGTCGTCCTCGACGGCGTGCTGGCCCTGCCCGTGGTCGGCGGGCCCAGCCTGTCGACCTCCTATATCGGCACCTTCCTCGTCTTCACCTATGTCTGGCTGCCCTATATGATCCTGCCCCTGCAGGCCTCGCTCGAGCGGGTGCCGGGCAATCTGGTCGAGGCGTCGGAGGATCTGGGGGCGCATCCCGCGCAGACCTTCCGCCATGTCATCCTGCCGCTCGCCCTGCCGGGCATGATCGCGGGCTCGATCTTCACCTTCTCGCTGACCCTCGGCGATTACATCATCCCGCAGATCGTCGGCGGCTCGAATCTCTTCATCGGCCAGGCGGTACTGATCCAGCAGGGCACGGCGGGCAATATTCCGCTGGCCGCCGCCTTCACCGTGGTGCCGGTCGCGATCATGGGCCTCTATCTCTGGGGCGCGAAGCGGACGGGGGCTTTCGATGCGCTCTGACCGGGCATCCCGACCCCTGAAGCTGGCGGCGCTGGGGGGCTTGCTGTTTCTCCATGTGCCGCTGCTCTTCGTCTTCCTCTATGCCTTCACGACCGAGGAAAAGTCCTATCAGTTCCCGCCGCCGGGCCTCACGCTGAAATGGTTCGGCGTCGCCTTCGGCCGGCAGGATATCTGGGATGCCATCGGCCTGTCGCTGAGGGTCGCCGCGCTGGCGACCACGGTCGCCCTCGTCCTCGGCACGCTGATCGCGGCGGCGCTCGCCCGGCGGCAGTTCTTCGGGCGGGAGGCGGTCTCGCTCCTCGTCATATTGCCGATCGCGCTGCCCGGCATCGTCACCGGCATCGCGCTGCGCGCCGCCTTCAATCTGATGGAGATCGACTATGGCCTCCTCACCATCATCCTCGGCCATGCCACCTTCTGCATCGTCGTCGTCTACAACAACGCGGTGGCGCGCTTCCGCCGCCTGTCGGGCAGCCTTGTGGAGGCCTCGATGGACCTCGGCGCCGATGGCTTCCAGACCTTCCGTTATGTGATCCTGCCCAATATCGCGACCGCGCTGCTGGCGGGCGGGATGCTGGCCTTCGCCCTGTCCTTCGACGAGGTGATCGTGACCACCTTCACCGCCGGCCAGCAGTCGACCCTGCCGATCTGGATGCTGTCCGAACTGGTGCGGCCGCGTCAGCGCCCCGTGACCAATGTGGTGGCGGTCTTCGTCATCCTGGTGACCTTCCTGCCCATTCTTGCCGCCTATTACCTGACGCGGGACGAAAGCGGGCACAAATAACGGTATCGGTTGCCGTTCGCGGAAAGCGATTTCCTCTCCCCTTTCGCCCTTTCCGGTGTCTAGACTTCAGCCTGCACGGGTGGACACACGCCCGGCACAGGGAGATACCGGGGGAGAGGCATGAGCTATTTCGTCACCGGCGGCACCGGGTTCCTGGGCCGCAATCTGATCGACGCCCTTCTGAAGCGTGACGGCACCATCTATGTCCTGGTGCGTTCGGGGTCGAAGAAGAAACTGGAAGCCCTGAAGGACGAACGCTGGTCGCGCGATGCCGCGCGCATCGTCGGCGTGACCGGCGACCTGGGCAAGAAGCGCCTCGGCGTTTCCGCCGCCGAGATCGAGAAGCTGAAAGGCCAGATCAGCCACGTCTTCCATCTCGCCGCGATCTACGACCTGACCAACGAGGATCAGGAGGCGCAGGTCAAATCCAACGTCGAAGGCACGCGGAACGCCGTCACCTTCGCCGAGGCGGTGGGCGCCAAATCCTTCCACCACACCTCGTCCATCGCCGCCGCCGGCCTTTACGAAGGCTATTGGCGCGAAGACATGTTCGAGGAATGGGCCGCGGACGATCACCCCTATTACCGCACCAAGCACGACAGCGAGAAGATCGTGCGCGAGGAATGCTCGATCCCCTGGCGCATCTATCGCCCGGGCATCGTCGTCGGCCATTCCGAGACTGGCGAGATCGACAAGATCGACGGCCCCTATTTCTTCTTCAACCTGATCCTGCAATTGCGCCGGGCGATTCCACAGTGGATTTCCCTGCTGGGGATCGAGGGCGGCCTCCTCAACATCGTGCCGGTCGATTACGTCACCCGCTCGATGGACCATATCGCCCATAAGTCCGGGCTCGACGGCCGCGCCTTCCACCTGACCAACCCGAAGCACAACCGGGTGGGCGAGGTGGTCAATGTCTTCGCCAAGGCGGCGGGGGCGCCGCAATTCTCCATGCGGGTGGACAGCCGGGTGTTCGGCTTCATCCCCGCCGGCATCCGCTCGATGCTGGCCGGCCTGCCGCCCATCCGCTCGATCATCGACACGGTACTGGGCGGTTACGGCATTCCGCGTCAGGCCCTGAAGTTCTTCAACTACCCGACCAAATTCGACAATCGCGATACGGCGAAGGCGCTGAAGGGCAGCGGCATCGAATGCCCGCCGATTCAGGATTACGCCGGCTTCGTCTGGGACTATTGGGAACGTCACCTCAATCCCGAACTGCACCGCGACCGCTCGCTGGCGAGTTCCGTCGCCGGCAAGGTCGTGGTCATCACCGGCGCGACCTCGGGCATCGGCCTCGAGACGGCGAAGAAAGTGGCGGCGGCCGGGGCCATCACCATCATCTGCGCCCGCAAGCAGGAGGAACTGGACGCGGTCCAGGCCGAGCTGCGCGCCGCGGGCGGCAATGTCCACGCCTATTCGGTCGACGTCGCCGAAATGGACAGCTGCGACCGCTTCATCGCCGCCGTGCTCAAGGACCACGGCCATGTCGACGTGCTGGTGAACAATGCCGGCCGTTCGATCCGCCGCTCGGTCAATCTGTCCTACGACCGCTTCCACGATTTCGAGCGGACGATGGCGGTCAACTACTTCGGCGCCCTGCGCCTGATGATGGGCTTCCTGCCGGTGATGTCGTCGCGCAAGTCCGGCCACATCGTGAACATCCTGTCGATCGGCGTGCAGGTGAACCAGCCGCGTTTCTCGGCCTATGTCGCGTCCAAGGCCGCGCTCGGCGCCTTCACCCGCTGCGCCGCGCCCGAGTTCCATCACAGGAACGTGACCTTCACCAATATCTACATGCCGCTGGTGCGCACGCCGATGATCGCGCCGACCAAGATGTACGACAATATCCCGACCCTCTCGCCCGACGATGCCGCCAACCTGATCGTGAAGGGCATCGTCGAGAAACCGAAGCGGATCGCCACCCGCCTCGGCACCATGGGCGAATTGCTGTGGGCGGCGGCGCCGGATGTCACCAACATCCTGTTCAACACCACCTATCGCCTGTTCCCGGACAGCGCCGCGGCGCGGGGCGAGAAAGTGGCGGACGACGGCGCGCCCTCGACCGAGGCGGTCGCGCTGGCGGCCCTGACCAAGGGCCTGCACTGGTAGGGTTCACAGGCCAGGGGACTTGCGCGCGACCTCTCGCGCGCAAGTCCATTGCGCTCTATATAATGGTCGGGCAAAGGATTACCGCCATGACCGACCAGCCGAAACTCTCCCTCCGCCTCGATGATCAGCTCTGCTTCGCGCTCTATTCCGCGTCGCATCTGATGACCAAGGCCTATCGGCCGATGCTGACGGCGCTCGGCCTCACCTATCCGCAATATCTCGCGCTGCTCGTGTTGTGGGAGGCGGACGATCTGACGGTGGGGGCATTGGGCGAGCGGCTGTTCCTCGATTCCGGCACGCTGACCCCGCTTCTGAAGCGGATGGAAGCGCAGGGCCTGGTCGAGCGTCGGCGCGATCCCGCCGACGAGCGCCAGGTCCGCATCCGCCTGACCGAGACCGGCCGCGCGCTGGAGGCGGAAGCCCGGCGCCATTACGAGGACATGGTCTGCGGCCTCGGCGCCTCGGGTGACGAAGTGAAGGCACTGCGCGACGCCGTCGCCGCCTTCCGGGCGCAACTGGCCAACGGTTCTTAAGGGCCCCGTTTTCTCGTCATTCCGGCGAAGGCCGGAATCTGTGGCCGGCGAGGGCGCTTCCGCGTTCAAAGGCTCCGGCCTGCGCCGGAGCGACGAGAGGTTGAGATGCGCTTTTATATATTGTGTTCAATTTAATTGTGCGATATATAATGCGCCATCGACAACGGAGTGCCTCTCATGCCCGACAAAATCCTCTACACCGCCCATGCCACCGCCACCGGCGGCCGCGAAGGTGTCGCCGCCAGCGACGACGGCCGGCTTTCGGTTACCCTGTCCACGCCGAAGGCCCTCGGCGGCAACGATGGCCCCGGGACCAATCCTGAACAGATGTTCGCCGCCGGCTATTCGGCCTGTTTCCTCGGCGCGCTGAAATTCGTCGCCCGCGCGGCCAAGGTTGCCCTGCCGGAGACGACGACGGTATCGGGTGCCGTCGGCATCGGCCCGATCCCCACGGGTTTCGGTATACAGGTCGCGCTGACCATTGCCGCCCCGGGCGTCGACAAAGCCGTGCTCGAGGATCTGGTGGCCAAGGCCCATGTGGTCTGCCCCTATTCCAACGCCACGCGGGGCAATATCCAGGTCGACCTGAGCGTCGCCTGACAAGATTGTATACAGCCTGTCGGCTGCCGCTGCCCAAAAAACCGGCGGCGGCCGATGGTCACAATTTAGGCTCATGCTGCGCCAAATTGCGTATTGCTGCCTTTATTTTGACCAATTCTGAACGTGCCGCCACCCTGATGGCCGAACGGCAAAACACCCTGAATCCCCGCTGACCGCATGACTCCCCCGGGGTCGCGCCGCTTGGCACATGTCTTGCCTCTTGCCCCTTTGCCTCGTGCCGGCGGCCAGCGCCGAAGCGTGGTGTCTCGGCCGCGACCGGCGGCCAAATTCGGATCCTGCAGGGGTTGGGGGTTTAACGAATGTCGACAAGGTTCACGAAATGGCTGGCCGGGGCGGTCCTCGGCGCAACCGCGATGGTTGGCGCCACCTTTGGCGCCCGTGCGGAAGAGACCATCAAGATCGGCGTTCTGCATTCGCTTTCCGGCACCATGGCGATCAGCGAGACCACGCTGAAGGACGTCATGCTGATGCTCATCGACGAGCAGAACAAGAAGGGCGGCGTCCTCGGCAAGAAGCTCGAGGCGGTCGTGGTCGACCCGGCTTCCAACTGGCCGCTGTTCGCCGAAAAGGCCCGCCAGCTGATTTCGCAGGACAAGGTCTCGGCCGTGTTCGGCTGCTGGACCTCGGTCTCGCGCAAGTCGGTGCTGCCGGTGTTCGAGGAGCTGAACAACATCCTGTTCTACCCGGTGCAGTACGAGGGTGAAGAATCCTCGCGCAACATCTTCTACACCGGCGCCGCGCCGAACCAGCAGGCGATCCCCGCGGTCGACTACCTGATGGCCGAGGAAGGCGTGAAGCGCTGGGTCCTCGCCGGTACCGACTATGTCTATCCGCGCACGACCAACAAGATCCTCGAGGCCTATCTGAAGGCCAAGGGCGTCGCCGCCGACGACATCATGATCAATTACACGCCGTTCGGTCATTCCGACTGGCAGACGATCGTCGCCGACATCAAGAAGTTCGGTTCGGCCGGCAAGAAGACTGCCGTCGTCTCGACCATCAACGGCGACGCCAACGTGCCGTTCTACAAGGAACTGGCCAACCAGGGCATCAAGGCGACCGACATTCCGGTCGTCGCCTTCTCGGTCGGCGAAGAGGAACTCGCGGGTCTCGACACCTCGAACCTGGTCGGTCACCTCGCCGCCTGGAACTACTTCATGTCGGTCGACGTTCCCGAGAACGCCGAATTCATCAAGAAGTGGCAGGCCTATACCAACAATCCGAAGCGCGTGACCAACGACCCGATGGAAGCCCATGTCATCGGCTTCAACATGTGGGTCAAGGCGGTCGAAAAGGCCGGCACCACCGATCCGGACAAGGTGATCGACGCCCTGATCGGCGTTTCCGTCCCGAACCTGTCGGGCGGCTATTCGACCATGATGCCGAACCACCACATCACCAAGCCGGTCCTGATCGGCGAGATCAAGGCCGACGGTCAGTTCGACATCGTGTCGCAGACCCCGGGCCTGATCATGGGCGACGAATGGTCGGATTACCTCGAAGGTTCCAAGGACCTGATCTCCGATTGGCGCGCGCCGCTCAAGTGCGGCAACTTCAACGTCGCCACCGGCAAGTGCGGCGGCTCGGGCAAGTAATCGCCCGGGCAGCCTGAGTTAGTCTGTTTCTGGTCTCCTCCCTCGACTTGGCATACCCCGGGCGGCATCGTCCGCCCGGGGGCTCTTTTCAGGTCGGGGCCCTTTCGCGTTGACTGTTGTCGAGAGGCGGTCGGTCCATGGTAATTTCGACACTCTCGCGGTTACGGCGGCTCTGCCTGATCGCGATGGCGATCCTGACCCTGGCCGGTGCCGGCGCCATCGGGCAAGCCCGGGCGCAGGACGTTCAGGACACCCTGAAACTCTTCTCCGGTTCCTATGACGATATCCAGAAGGGTATCGAGGCGCTGGCCGTCAGCGGACAACCGACGGCAATCGAGATTCTGCAGGCGCTGACCGACAACCGGCTGCTGGCCGGTGCGGACGGCAGCCTCGTCTACAAGGACGCCGCGGGCGCGCTGCACGATGCCGCGACCGGCACGGTCGTCGCGGCGGAGCCTGCGGGCGCCAAGCCCGTGCGCGCCAACAACCGCATCCGCCGCGCGGTCGAGGCCGCGCTCGGCCAGCTGACCCTGGTCAGCCCCGATCCGGCGAAGCGGCTCGAAGCCGCGCTGTCGGTGTTCAAGTCCAAGGATCAGACGGCGCTGCCCCTGATCGAAACCGCGCTGGCGCGCGAGACGGACGCGAAGGTGAAGACCGCGCTCGAGCGGGCGAAGGCCGCCCTCGTGCTCTATGGCCCCGGCGAGGAGCCGGCCAAGCTCGCCGCGGTCGAGGTGATCGCGGCCCAGGGCGATCAGGACGCCCTCGCCATGCTGGCGGCGACGCCGTCGCCTTCGCCCGCGCTGGCCGCGGCGATCAAGGACGCTTCCGACGCCATCGAAGGCCGCCTCGCCCTGTGGTCCGGGGTGCAGAGCTTCTATTACGGCATTTCGCTCGGCTCGGTCTTGCTGCTCGCCGCCATCGGCCTCGCCATCACCTTCGGCGTGATGGGCGTCATCAACATGGCCCATGGCGAGATGGTGATGATCGGCGCCTACACGACCTTCGTCGTGCAGGACATCATCCGCAACTCGGCACCCTGGCTGTTCGACTATTCGCTGGCCATCGCGCTGCCGCTGGCCTTCCTCGTCTCGGGCGCGGTCGGCATCCTGATCGAGCGGGTGATCATCCGCTTCCTCTACGGAAGGCCGCTGGAAACCCTGCTCGCCACCTTCGGCCTGTCGCTCGTGTTGCAGCAGGCGGTGCGCAGCCTCTTCGGGCCGACCAACCGCGAGGTCGGCAATCCCGCCTGGATGTCGGGCGCCTTCGATCTCGGCGGCCTGACCCTGACCTATAACCGCATGTGGATCATCGTCTTCTCGATCGTCGTGCTGTTCGTCCTGATGGTCGTGCTGCGGCGGACCGCCTTTGGCCTCCAGATGCGGGCGGTGACGCAGAACCGGCGCATGGCCGGTTCGATGGGCATCCGCACCAACTGGGTCGACATGCTCACCTTCGGCCTCGGCTCCGGCATCGCCGGCATCGCGGGCGTCGCCCTGTCGCAGATCGACAACGTCAGCCCCAACCTCGGCCAGGGCTACATCATCGACAGTTTCATGGTCGTCGTCTTCGGCGGTGTCGGTAACCTCTGGGGTACGCTGGTCGGGGCCATGACGCTGGGCATCACCAACAAGCTGCTCGAACCCGTGGCCGGCGCCGTGCTCGGCAAGATCTTCGTCCTCGTCGCGCTCGTGCTGTTCATCCAGCGCAAGCCGCGGGGCCTGTTCCCCCAGAAAGGCAGGGCGGTCGAGCGATGATCATGAAACGCCTTTTCGGTTCGGACGCCATGGCCTTGTGGTTCCTGGCGTGCCTCCTCGTCGTCACCGTGCTGGTCGGGGTGCTCAATCTCGCGACGCCGGCCGACTCCGCACTGCATGTGCCGACCTATCTCGTCGCACTGCTGGGCAAATATCTGTGCTACGCCATCCTCGCGCTGTCGATCGACCTCGTCTGGGGGTACGTCGGCATCCTGTCGCTGGGCCACGGTGCCTTCTTCGCCCTCGGCGGCTATGCCATGGGCATGTATCTGATGCGCCAGATCGGCCCGCGCGGGGTCTATGGCGATCCGGTGCTGCCCGACTTCATGGTGTTCCTGAACTGGAAGGAGCTGCCCTGGTACTGGCTTGGCTTCGACAACTTCCTGTTCGCCATGGTGATGGTCGCGCTGGTGCCCGGCATTCTCGCCTTCGTCTTCGGTTATCTCGCCTTTCGCTCGCGCGTTACCGGCGTCTATCTGTCGATCATCACCCAGGCGATGACCTATGCCCTGCTGCTCGCCTTTTTCCGCAACGACATGGGTTTCGGCGGCAACAATGGCCTGACCGACTTCAAGGATCTGCTCGGTTTCAACCTGCAGACCGACGGGATGCGCGTCGCGCTTTTCGCCGCCTCAGCCCTCGCGCTTGCGCTGTGCTATCTGCTTTGCCTGTGGATCACCCGTTCGCGCTTCGGCAAGGTGCTGATCGCGGTGCGCGACGCCGAAAGCCGGACGCGCTTCATGGGTTACAGGGTCGAGGGTTACAAGCTCGCGGCCTTCACCCTGTCGGCGGTGATGGCGGGCGTTGCCGGCGCGCTCTATGTGCCGCAGGTCGGCATCATCAATCCGGGTGAATTCGCGCCGCAGAATTCGATCGAGGCGGTGGTCTGGGTCGCGGTCGGCGGCCGGGGCACGCTGGTCGGTGCCGCCGTCGGCGCCATCGTCGTCAACTTCGGCAAGACCGTGTTCACCGGCGTGTTGCCGGAACTCTGGCTCTTCGCCCTCGGCGGTCTGTTCGTCTTCGTCACCCTGCTGATGCCCAAGGGCATCGTCGGCACGGTGCCGCAGCTCCTCGACATGATGCGCAGCCGCAAGGCACAGAACGCAGGCGAGACGGCCAAGCCCGAAGCCCCCAGGCCGGCGGCGGAATAGAGGAGCGAGAGCCATGCAGATCGGCGATACATCCGCCCCCAAGCCCATCCTCTATGTCGACGGCGTGACCGTGACCTTCGACGGCTTCCGGGCGCTCAACGACCTCTCCCTCGTCATCGCGCCCGGCGAGATGCGGGCGATCATCGGCCCGAACGGCGCCGGCAAGACGACCATGATGGACGTCATCACCGGCAAGACCCGGCCCGACGTCGGCACCGTCGCCTTCAACGGCGATGTCGACCTGACCAAGCTGGACGAGGCGGCCATCGCCCAGCTGGGCATCGGACGCAAGTTCCAGAAGCCGACCGTGTTCGAAAGCCACACGGTGCGGGACAATCTGCAACTCGCCCTCGCGGGCCTGCGCAAGCCCTTCACCGTGCTCTTCGCCAAGGAGACGGCGAAGGAGCGGCAGCGCATCGACGAATTGCTGGAGCTGACCAAGCTGACCGAATCCCATGGCCGGCTGGCGGGCGACCTGTCCCACGGCCAGAAGCAATGGCTGGAAATCGGCATGTTGCTGGCGCAGGAGCCGGCGCTCCTCCTCGTCGACGAACCGGTCGCCGGCATGACCGACGCCGAGACGGCCGAGACCGCCGAACTGCTGGTCGAGATCAACAAGACCCGCTCGGTCGTCGTCGTCGAACACGACATGACCTTCGTGAAGGCGCTCGGGGTCAAGGTCACGGTGCTGCACGAGGGCTCGGTGCTCGCGGAAGGCCCGCTCGACCAGGTTCAGGCCAACGAGCGCGTCATCGAAGTCTATCTCGGCCGCTAGGGGATCTGATCATGCTCTCTGTCGAAAAGGTCGATCTCTTCTATGGCGCGGCGCAGGCGCTGCGCTCGGTCTCGCTCACCGTCGAGGTCGGCAAGGTTACCTGCCTGCTTGGCCGCAACGGTGTCGGCAAGACCTCGACGTTGCGCGCGATCACCGGCAATCAGGCGGTGAAGCGCGGCAAGGTCATGTGGGAAGGCGAGGATATCACCCATCTGAAGCCGTTCGAGCGGGCACGCCGGGGCATCGCCTATGTCCCGCAGGGGCGCGACATCTTCCCGCTGCTGACCGTGCGCGAGAATCTGGAGACCGGCTTCGCCGTGCTGCCGCGCAGCCAGCGCAAGGTGCCGGACGAGATCTTCGAGCTGTTCCCGGTGCTGAAATCCATGCTGCGGCGGCGCGGCGGCGATCTGTCGGGCGGACAGCAGCAGCAGCTGGCGATCGGCCGGGCGCTTGTGATGAAGCCGCGCCTCCTCGTCCTCGACGAGCCGACGGAAGGCATTCAGCCGTCGATCATCAAGGATATCGGCCGCGTCATCGACCTGTTGCGCGGGCGGGGCGAAATGGCAATCCTGCTGGTCGAGCAGTATTTCGATTTCGCGCACGAGCTGGGGCAGACGCTGGCGGTCATGGACCGGGGCGAAGTCGTCCTGGCCGGGCCCAAGGACGAGCTGGATGAAGCCGAGGTTCGCCGCCACGTCATGGTCTGAGCCGCCGAGTGCCGCGCCGCTTGCCCGGGCGGAGGGGCGGCTGGAACTCTCCTTCCGGCGGCGGGGCGAGGCGACCGTGCTCGATCACCTCTATCAGCAGGGCTGTGCCAAGGCCCGGTTCCCGAGGCGGGAGACGGGCGCGCATATGACCGCGGTCACCCTGAACACCGCGGGCGGCCTGACCGGCGGCGACCGGCTGTCGACCCGGGTCGACTGGGGGCCGGGGACCAGCGCCACCGTCGCCTCCCAGGCGGCGGAGCGGGCCTACCGCGCCATCGGCGGCGTGCCGGCCCGGCAGGAGACGCGGCTGAGCGTGGGCGAAGGCGCCTTCGCCGAATGGCTGCCGCAGGAAACCATCCTGTTCGACGATTGCGATCTTGCCCGCGACCTTTGCATCGACATGGCGCCGGATGCCGCCTTCCTCGGCCTCGAGCAGGTGGTGTTCGGCCGGACGGCCCGGGGCGAGAGCGTGAGCCGTGGCCGGTTCCGCGATGCCTGGCGTCTGAGCCGGGGCGGCCGGCTGATCTATGCCGACGTGCTGTCGCTCGAGGGCGACATGCAGGGAAGGCTCGACCGCCTGGCGGCGGCGCAGGGCTGCCGCGCCTCGGCCAGCATCGTTGGCGCCGGGGGCGGCCTTGCCGGGCGGCTGGACGATGTGCGTAATGCCCTCGGTAACTTTACCCTTTGGGGCGCCAGCGCCTTTGACGATATGATCCTGATCCGCTGCCTGGGGCAGACGGGCGCCGACCTCCGCCGCATGGTCCTGGCCGCCCTCGCCCCCTTGCGCGGCGCAAGGCCCATCCCACGGGTCTGGCAAATCTAACCCGGCGATGTCCCGGCAACGCCGGGACGAGCCACGACATTCAAGGGCCATTGAGGCCCCGCGCAGCTTTAGCGAAGCGAGCCAAGGTCGCGGATGCGACCGCCCGGCGCTTGAGGGACTGAAAAGATGAATCTTTCACCGCGTGAGAAGGACAAGCTGCTGATCGCCATGGCGGCCATCGTCGCCCGCAAGCGGCTGGAGCGGGGCGTGAAGCTGAATTATCCGGAAGCCATCGCCCTGATCACCGATTTCGTCGTCGAGGGCGCGCGCGATGGCCGCTCGGTCGCCGATCTGATGGCGGCCGGCGCCACGGTCATTACCCGCGACCAGGTGATGGAGGGCATCGCCGAGATGATCCACGACGTCCAGGTCGAGGCGACCTTCCCCGACGGCACCAAGCTCGTCACCGTCCACGAACCGATCCGCTAAAGGTACAGGCCATGATTCCGGGTGAAGTCATTCCCGCCGCCGGCGAGATCGAATTGAACGCGGGCGCGCCGACGGTGACGGTCAGCGTCGCCAATGTCGGCGACCGGCCGATCCAGGTCGGCAGCCATTACCATTTCGCCGAAACCAATGCCGGGCTGCAGTTCGACCGCGCGGCGGCCCATGGTTACCGGCTCGACATTCCGGCCGGCACCGCCGTCCGCTTCGAGCCGGGCCAGACGCGGGAGGTGACGCTGGTGCCCCTGCTGGGCCTGCGCCGGGCTGTCGGTTTCCGCGGCCTCGTGATGGGAGACCTGTGACATGCCGATGAAGATGAGCCGCGGCGCCTATGCCGACATGTTCGGGCCGACCGTCGGCGACCGCATCCGCCTCGCCGACACGGAATTGCTGATCGAGGTCGAGAAGGATTACACGACCTATGGCGAGGAGGTGAAATTCGGCGGCGGCAAGGTAATCCGCGACGGCCAGGGCCAGTCGCAGGTGACGCGCGCCGCGGGCGCCGTGGACACGGTGATCACCAATGTCGTCATTCTCGACCACTGGGGCATCGTGAAGGCCGATGTCGCGATCAAGGACGGGCGCATCGCCGGCATCGGCAAGGCCGGCAACCCGGATACCCAGCCGGGCGTTTCCATCATCGTCGGCCCGGGCACGGAAGTGATCGCGGGCGAGGGCAAGATCCTGACGGCCGGCGGCATCGACTGTCACATCCATTTCATCTGCCCGCAGCAGGTGGAAGAGGCGATCTCGTCGGGCATCACCACCCTGATTGGCGGTGGCACGGGGCCGGCGACGGGCACCAACGCGACGACCTGCACACCCGGCCCCTGGCACATCGCCCGCATGTTGCAGGCGGCGGAAGGCCTGCCGGTCAACCTGATGTTCGCGGGCAAGGGCAACGCTTCCGATCCCGCCGCCCTGATCGAACAGGTGAAGGCCGGCGCCGCCGCCCTGAAGCTGCATGAGGACTGGGGCACCACCCCCGCCGCCATCGACTGCTGCCTGTCGGTCGCCGACGATTACGACGTGCAGGTGATGATCCACACCGACACGCTGAACGAATCGGGTTTCGTCGAGGATACCGTCGGCGCCTTCAAGGGCCGCACCATCCACGCCTTCCACACCGAAGGCGCGGGCGGCGGCCATGCCCCGGACATCATCAAGGTCGCGGGCCTGCCCCATGTCATCCCGTCGTCGACCAACCCGACCCGGCCGTTCACGGTGAACACGCTGGACGAGCATCTCGACATGCTCATGGTCTGCCATCACCTCGACGCCAGCATTCCGGAAGACGTCGCCTTCGCCGAAAGCCGCATCCGGCGCGAGACCATCGCGGCCGAGGATATCCTGCACGACATGGGCGCGCTCTCGATCATCTCGTCCGACAGTCAGGCCATGGGCCGGCTGGGCGAGGTGATCCTGCGCACCTGGCAGACCGCCCACAAGATGAAGACCCAGCGCGGCGCCCTGGCCGGGGACGGCGCGGGCAACGACAATTTCCGCGCCCGCCGCTATGTCGCGAAATACACGATCAACCCCGCCATCGCCCATGGCATCAGCCCGCATGTCGGCTCGGTCGAGGTCGGGAAATATGCCGATCTCGTGCTGTGGTCGCCCGCCTTCTTCGGCGTGAAGCCCGACATGGTGCTGAAATGCGGCACCATCACCCAGGCGCTGATGGGCGATCCCAATGCCTCGATCCCGACGCCGCAGCCGGTGCATTACCGCCCGATGTTCGGCAGCTTCGGCCGGGCCATGGCGGCGTCCTGCATCACCTTCGTCTCGAAGGCGGCGCTCGATCTCGACATCGGCCGCCAGCTCGGTCTGCAGCGCATCGTCGCCGCGGTCGAGAACACGCGGATGAAGGCGGCCAAGGCCAGCATGGTGCTGAACGACGCCTGCCCGGCGATCGAGGTCGACCCGGAAACCTATGAGGTGCGGGCCGACGGCGAATTGCTGACCTGCGCGCCGGCCAAGGTCCTGCCCATGGCCCAGCGCTACTTCCTGTTCTGAAGCGAAGGTCTATTCGGCCTCGTCCTTCGGGGCGGGCGTGGGCGCGGCATCCCGGCTGCGCGCCTGCGCCTTGCGCCGGTGCAGATTGTCGCGCAGCGCCTTGGCGAGGCGTTCCGCCTTCAGCTCGGCTTCGGTCTTGGGCGGGTTTTTCTTGTCGGTCATCGCGATCGGTCGAACCAAGGTGACGAAGGCGTCAGCTTCGGGTTAGTGTTTCCCCCAGCATAAGAAGAAGGGACGAGCCGGGCAAACCGGCCGGACCGCATAAAGGGAGAGAAACATGCATCCGGGCATCCATGCCGCTACAACTCCGTCCAAGATCGCCTATCGCATGGCGGGCAGCGGCATCACGGTCACCTATGCCGAGCTGGAGGCGCGGGCCAATGCCTGCGCCCATCTGTTTCGCGACCTCGGGCTGAAGCGGGGCGACAGCATCGCCCTCATCGTCGAGAATCACCCGCGCTTCTTCGAGCTGTGCTGGGCGGCGCTGCGCTCCGGCCTCTATTACACCGCGATCTCGACCCGGCTGACCGCGGGCGAAGCCGCCTATATCGTGAACGACAGCGGCTCGAAGGCGCTGATCAGCACGAAATACATGGCCGATGTCGCGACCAAGGTCGCGGCGCAATGCCCGGGCCTCGCCACCCGCCTGATGCTGGACGGCACTGCCGACGGGTTCCAGTCCTACGAGACCGCCGTCGCCGACAAGCCGAAAGAGCCGATCCCCGATCCGTCGGAAGGCGCCGACATGCTCTATTCCTCGGGCACCACGGGCCGGCCCAAGGGCGTGCGCGTGCCCCTGCCGGAGGAGCCCTATGGCACCCCGGGCAAGCTGTTCATGCTGAATGCCGCGCTCTATGCCCCGAATGCCGACACGGTCTATCTCTCGCCCGCGCCGCTCTATCACGCGGCGCCTTTGCGCTTCTCGCTGACCATGATGCGTTTCGGCGCCACCGTGATCGTGATGGAGCATTTCGATCCCGAGGAATATCTGGCGCTGATCGAGAAGCACCGCGTCACCCATACCCAGGTGGTGCCGACCATGTTCGTGCGCCTGCTGAAGCTCGATCCGGGAACCCGCGCGAAATACGACGTCTCGTCGCTGAAATGCGCGATCCATGCCGCCGCGCCCTGTCCCATTCCGGTCAAGGAGCAGATGATCGAATGGTGGGGACCGGTCATCAACGAATATTACGCCGGCACCGAGGGCAACGGCTTCTGCGCCATCACCTCGGCCGAATGGCTGGGCCACAAGGGCTCGGTCGGACGGGCGATGATGGGCGTGCCCCATATCGTCGACGACGAGGGCAACGAGCAGCCGCCCTATGAGGCGGGCACGATCTATTTCTCGGACGGGCCGGTGTTCGAATATCACAACGACCCGGACAAGACGGCGTCCAGCCGCAACGACAAGGGCTGGTCCACCCTCGGCGACATCGGCTATCTCGACGCGGAAGGTTACCTGTACCTCACCGACCGCAAGGCCAACATGATCATCTCGGGCGGGGTGAACATCTACCCGCAGGAGGCCGAGAACCTGCTGATCACCCACCCCAAGGTGGCCGATGTCGCCGTCTTCGGCGTGCCCGACGCGGACTGGGGCGAGGCGGTGAAGGCCGTGGTCCAGCCCGCCGACATGCGCGACGCCGGCCCCGCGCTGGAAGCCGAGCTGATCGCCTTCTGCCGGGCCCATCTCTCGGCGATCAAATGCCCGCGCTCGGTCGATTTCGAGGCCGAGCTGCCGCGCCACCCCACCGGCAAGCTCTACAAGCGCCTGCTGAAGGACCGCTACTGGCAGGGCGAAAAGCGCCGCATCGCCTGAGACGGATTTGCCGGGCCGGCAGGAATTGCCGGCCCGTTTCCCGCCCCATGGTCCGCAACGCCGCGCATTCCGCGGCCCGTGACATGGCGCGTTTCTTGCTGCCCCTCCCGCCGGGTCCGGTCATGTGATCAGGCCCGTTCCACCATGGAGGGAAATCATGAGCAGCATCTCATCGGTTTCGGGTAGCCAGGCGACGCAAAGCCTGTTCTCGAAACTGGACACCAATAGCGACGGAACGGTGAGCCAGGACGAATTCGTCGCCAGCCGCCCCAAGGACATGAGCGAGACGGATGCCGCCGCGCTCTATGCCAAGATCGACGAGGATGGCACCGGCGCCCTGACCGAGGACCAGCTGAAGGCCGGCCTCGACGCCAACCGGCCGCCACCCCCGCCGCCGCCCGAGCTGACCGGCGGGGCGCCCAGCCTGTCGTCCGATCTCGTCTCGGCCCTGATCGACGTCCTGCAGCAGGCCAGCGAGGACGATTCGTCGGCCTCGTCGACTTCGACGGCGACATCCGCTTCCACCTCGGCGGCCGCCACGGCATCCGATATGACCGACACCGAAGCCAGCGGCACCGCCCTGTCGGGTGAATTGCTGACCTCGCTCTACAAGGCCATCCAGGCCTATGCCAGCAGCAACAACATCGCGCTCGACAGCACCAGCCCGACCGTGAACAGCGTCGGCTGAGATCAGGCTTGTCGCCGAGGGATGCGCAGAAGCGCGCCACCGGCCCGGGGGGCAAGCCCGTTCAGTCCCGGCGGAGACCGTCCGCCATCATCCCGTCACCTTCATCGTCAATCCTCGCTGCGCTGTGATCCGCGTCACAGGTCCGGCTGGTGCCGCGCGTCAAGATAGTCGGCACGGACCTCGGCCTTGGTGTAGGATCGCGCGGTTTTCGAGGGGGGAATCTCGTCATGGGCCGCATCGCTTCGGCGCTTCGCAGTCTGCTCGTCGCCTTTGTCCTGTCGGGGGCCGTGACCGGCGCCGCGATGGCGGGCACGCTGGACAGGCTTCAGGAACAGGCCGGCTATTACATGGATTCGATCGCCGGCCGCGACGAGGGTCCGAAAGACCTCGCCGAAGCCAAGCGCGCGGTCGAGGCGGCCGCGATCCAGGCCAAGCGCGAGCGCTGGTGGCAGGCCTCCGATTTCTACGAGCGGGCGATCGCCCTCGGCCTCGACGATGCCGCGACCTGGACGCTGCTGGCGGAAATCCAGCTGCGCAATTCCAACTACTGGCGCGCCACCCCCGCCGCCTATCGCGCCTATACGCTGGCCAAGACGAAGCCGGCGAAACTGGCCGCGCTCGAAATCCTCGGCACCTCGCTGTCGCGCAACGACAACCCGGAGCTGGCGCTCGAAGCCTATCGCGAGGCGGCCAAGGTCGCGGGATCCAACGCCTATGACGAGCAGATCGCCGAGCTGGAAGAGGCGACGCGCTTCCGGATCATCAACGCCTATGCCAACGAGGACGCGGACACCCCCGCGCTTTGCCTCGATTTCTACGGCGAGCTGAACCCGACCGCCCATTACGAGGATTACATCGAGGTCACGCCGAAATTCGACGGCGCCATCGTCGTCCGCGACAAGACCCTGTGCGTCGAAGGCGCGCGCTTTGGCGAAGCCTATGAGATCGCCGCCGCCAAGGGCCTGCCCGGCACCGAAGGTGTGAAGCTGGACCGCGACGAGGGCGCGGCGATCACCGTCGGCAACCGGCCGGAAAGCCTCGGCTTCACCCAGTCCGCCTATATCCTGCCCAAGGTCGGCGCGACCGGCATTCCGCTGCAGTCGGTCAATACCGACAAGGCCCGCCTCGTTCTCTACCGCATCAACGACCGCAACATCCTGCCGACCATCGCCAACGGCAATTTCATGCGCATCCTGACGTCCTATGACGCCGAGGAAATCGCCCAGACCTCGGGCGAGAAAGTCTGGCAGGGCGAGGTCACGATCGAGAACGAGGCGAACAAGCGCGTCGTCACCGCGATCGACATCGAGCAGATGCGCAAGACCGCCGCCCCCGGCGTCTATGTCCTGACCGCGGCGCCCGCGACCGGCGAACCCGACTATTGGGACGACCTCGCCACCCAGTGGGTGGTGGTGACCGATGTCGGCCTGACCACCTATGCCGCCAACGACGGGCTGACCGTGGTCGCCCGCTCGCTCTCGACCGGCAAGCCGGCGGCCGGGGTCGACATCGGCCTCTATGCCCGCAACAACGACGAGTTGTCACGGGCGAAGACCGACGACAAGGGCGTCGTCCGCTTCGACCCCGGCCTGCTGCGGGCCGAGGGCGGCCGTTCCCCCGCCGCCATCATGGCCTTCGCCGGGGGCGGCGATTTCACCTTCCTCGACCTGACCGGCCCTGCCTTCGACCTGTCGGATCGCGGTGTTTCGGGCCGGCCGCAGCCCGGCCCGCTCGACCTCTTCGCCTATGCCGAGCGCGGCGTCTATCGCCCGGGCGAGACCGCCCACATCATGGCCCTGCTGCGCGACGATGCCGGCAATGCCGTGGCCGACCTGCCGCTGACCCTGAAGGTCACCCGGCCCGACGGTGTCGAGATCGAGCGCCGGCCGCTGAAGCCGGCGGCGGGCGGCGCCTATGACGTGACCTGGGCGATCAGCGCCGGGGCGCGCACCGGCAGCTGGACCCTGTCGTGGCACACCGATCCGGACAAGGCGGCCGTCGGCAGCCTGTCCGTCCTCGTCGAGGATATCGTCCCCGCCCGCATCGAGACCAAGGTGAAGGCCGACGCCCCGGCGATCGAGCCGGGCCATCCGGTACCCCTGTCGATCGAGGCGAAATATCTCTTCGGCACGCCGGCCGCCGACCTGCGCAGCGCGGTCGAAGTCGTGATCGGCGAGGCCGAGGTGCCCTTCCCCGACTTCAAGGACTACAGCTTCGGCCTCGTCGACGAGAATGTGGAGCAGGTCCGCGTCAACCTCGAGGATCAGGTGACCGACGCCAAGGGCAAGGTCACCTTCGAGATCGACCCCGGCCAGCTGCCCGACACGGTGCAGCCGCTGACCGCGATGATCCGCGCCGATGTCTTCGAGACCAGCGGCCGCCCGGTCAGCCAGCGGCTGGAGCTGCCGGTACGCAACCGGCCCCTGTGGCTGGGCGTGAAGGCCGGTTTCGAGAATGCCGAACTGGCCGAGAACGGCACCCCCGGCTTCCAGCTGATCGCCCTCGACCAGTCGGGCAAACCGAGCGATGCCTCGGGCGTGCGCTGGTCGCTGGTGCGCGAGGACTGGAGCTATCAGTGGTATTTCCGCAATGGCGCCTGGAACTATGACGTCGTCGTGCGCGACAAGCCGCTGGGCACCGGCACCATCGACCTGAAGGCGGCCGGCCCGGTCACCCTGCAGACGCAGGCGGTGCAATACGGCCGCTACCGCATCGAGCTGACCGACGCCGGCACCGGCGCCGCCTCGTCGCTGCGCTTCACCGCCGGCTGGTTCATCGCCCCCTCGATCGGCGAGACCCCGGACAAGATGACCGTGGTCGCCGACAAGCCGCTCTATACCCCCGGCGAGACGGCGAAACTGCGCCTGCAGGCGCCCTTCGCCGGTGAAGTGCAGATCATCGTCGCCACCGACAAGGTGCTGGAAACCCGGAACGTCACCGTGCCCGCGACCGGCACCGACATCGAGGTGCCGGTTTCGGAAGCCTGGGGCGCGGGCGCCTATGTCCTCGCCACCGCCTTCCGCCCGGGCGATGCCGACAGCGAGCGTGGCCCGGGCCGCGCCATCGGCCTCGCCTGGCTGGGCGTCGATCCCGCTGCCCGCCAGTTGCAGATCGCGATGAACGCGCCCGACATGGTGCTGCCGCGCCAGAAGGTCTCGATCCCGATCGAGGTGAAGGGCATCGCGGGGGCATCGCCCACCTTCGTCACCGTGGCCGCGGTCGATGAAGGCATCCTGCAACTGACCGACTTCCAGACCCCCGATCCGCTGTCCCAGCTGTTCGGCAAGCGCCGCCTCGGCCTCGACATCCACGATGCCTATGGCCAGCTGCTGAACGCCAAGCTGGGCAAGCCCGGCGCGCTTCGCGAAGGTGGCGACGGCTATGCCCTCGGCCGGCGCGGCGCCCCGCCGTCGGACATCAAGCTGGTCTCGCTCTTCACCGGCATCGTCGCCCTCGACGCCAGTGGCAAGGGCACGCTGTCCTTCGACGTGCCCGATTACAACGGCCGCCTGCGCCTGATGGCCGTCGCCTGGAACGCCCGTCAGGTCGGCAGCGCCGACAAGGGCCTGATCGTGCGCGATCCGGTCGTCGTGCTCACCTCGACCGCGCGCTTCCTCGGCGTCGGCGACACCAGCCGGCTGACCGTCACCCTCAGCAACGCGGCGGGTGCGGCGGGGGCCTATTCGGTCTCCATCGCCGGGGACGACATCGTCCAGCTGGTGCCGGGCAAGAAGCCCGGCCCGGTCGATCTGCCGGTCGGCGCGACCAGGACGGTAAACATCCCGATCAAGGCGGTCGCCGCCGGTCTCGGCAAGCTGGCCCTGACCGTCGAGGGGCCGAATGGCTTCAGCTTCTCGCGCACCGTCAGCATCGGCACGCGGGCGCCGCAGCTGCCCTCCATCGACCGGCTGGTGCGCCAGCTGAAACCCCGCGACGGCTTGACCGTCGGGCAGAAGGCGCTCGACCCTTACGTCCCCGGCACGCCGGAGCTGTTGCTCAGTCTCAGCCCGCGGCCCAATGTCGATGTCGCCGGCCTGCTGCGCGGCCTCGACCGCTACCCCTACGGCTGCCTCGAACAGACCACCAGCCGGGCCCTGCCGCTGCTCTATGTCGGCGAGGTCGCCAAGCTGTGGGAGCAGCCGGACGAGCCCGACCTGACCGCGCGGATCGAGAAGGCCATCGGCCATATCCTCGAGATGCAGCGCGGCGACGGCAGCTTCGCCCTGTGGGACTATTACGGCGATACCCAGCCCTGGCTGACCGCCTATGCCCTCGACTTCCTGACGAGGGCGCGGGCGCGCGACATCGCCGTGCCGGACTTCGCCTATCGCCGCGGCCTCGCCTGGCTGAAGCGCCACGGCGAGAACCGGCGCGACGACGGGCCGGATGCCCTCGCCTCCCGCGCCTATGCGCTCTATGTCCTCGCCGAGGCGGGCGTGGGCGAAATCGGCGCCACCCGCTACATGCATGACGCGGTCGGCATCGACCTGCCGACGCCGCTGGCCATGGCCCAGGTCGGCGCCGCCCTCGCCCTGATGGGCGATACCGGCCGCGCCTCCGAGGCTTTCGACCGCGCCCTGGCGGCGCAGGACCGGCGCAACGCGGGCAGCGATTACGGCAGTCAGGTGCGCGACCTCGCCGCCATCGTCGCCCTCGCCGCCGAGACCAAGGTGCCAGGCATCGACCCCGAAGCCCTGGCCGCCAAGGTCGCCGACATGGTCGGTGGCAAGCGCTGGCTGTCGACGCAGGAAAGCGCCTGGCTGCTGATGGCCGCCCGGGCGCTGGCCGATGGCGACAACAGGATGCAGGTCGCGGTCGGCGCCACCGCCGTGCCGCCGCGCAGCACCGCCTATGCGGTGCGGCCCACCATCGCCGAGGTCGCGGCCGGTCTCCGGCTCGAGAACCAGGGCGAAGGTTCGGTCTGGTACACCGGCACGGTGATCGGCGTTCCCGCCAAGGACATGCCCGCCAGCAGCGCGGGCATCGAGGTGCAGCGCCGCTTCTTCACCCTCGACGGCAAGGCGATCGACCCCAAGGCGGTCGCTCAGGGGACCATGATGGTCGCGGTCGTCACCGGGCGGACCACGTCTGGTCTCGGCAATCAGCTGATGGTGATCGACCTCCTGCCCGCGGGCTTCGAGATCGAGAATCCGCGTCTCGTCGGCTCGACCACCGCGGGCGAGATCGGCTGGCTGCCTGAAATGACCTATCCGCAGTATCAGGAAGCCCTCGACGACCGTTACGTCGCCGCATTCGATACGACGGAAAACAGCAGCTTCGCCGTCGCCTATATCGTCCGCGCCGTGACCCCCGGCACCTATCGGGTGCCCGGCGTCGCGGTCGAGGACATGTATCGCCCCGAATACCGCGCCCGCGACGCCATGGGCACGGTGACCGTGGTGCCGGTGGAGTAACACGCAGGCCGCCCACCTCACCCCGGCCCACTCCCCCCTGAAGGGCGGAGAGGGGGGGGAGGTGGGCCGCCGCCCCTGCTATTTCCCGGGCGTCATCTCGATGAAGGGCATGGCGCCGCCGGGCACCATGGTCTGGGGCAGGCGGCCATCCCAGCGCTCGGCCCGGATCAGTTCGATCAGGGCCGGATTTTCCTTCATGGCGAGGCCCTTGGCGCGGATCGAATCGGCCTCCGCCTCGCCGCGCAGGCGCAGGGCGTCGGCCTCGGCCTTGGCCTGAAGCGCGCGCGAATCGGCCTCGGCCCGCGCCTGGACCACGGTCGAATCGGCCTGGCCCTGGGCGGCCGTCCTGCGGATTTCGGCCTGGACCTTTTCCCGCTCCAGATTCTGGCGCAGGCGGGTCACCTCGACCTCGGCCTGCATCCGCTGCTCGATCGCCTGCTCGAAGGCATCCGAGAAGTCGATGTTCTCGATCTGCACGCTCTCGATGATGATGCCTTCCTCGGTCACCGCCTCGCGCAGCGAATCGGTGATGTCGGCGACCAGTTTCGCTCGCTCGCCGACGATGCTCGGCGCGTTGTAGCGGCCGAACACCGCCTTGGTCCGGTCGAGGAGCGCCGGCATCAGGATACGGTCGGCGAAATTGACCCCGAGCTTGGCGTAGATCTCCGTCGCCTGCCCGGCGTTGATCCGGTAGTTCACCGACATGTTCAGGAAGGCCGCCTGGATATCCTGCGAATAGGCCGCGACTTCGGGCAGGTTCAGCTTCTCGGTCCGCGTCGACAGGCTGACCACATTGTCGATGATCGGCAGCTTGAAATGAAGGCCGGGCCCGGCGACGTCCAGCACCGCGCCATTGCGCAGGACGACGCCGACCTCGCCCTCGTCGATCGTGTACCAGCTCGACAGCACGACGACGGCGCCGGCGAAGATCGCGCCGATGGGACCGATCTTGCTCAGCACGGCAGGCGGCGACGGGCTGTCGCCCGATCTCTTCATGGACATGGTATTCCCCCCGAAAATGCGAAAACGCGGGGCCGGCAATACCCTTCGCGCGGGTCCCCGATGCGCGGCAGGGTCTTCCCGGTCCCCCCGCGATCCTGTCATGGTATGGCCCGGCCCGATAGCCGCCCGTACCCGCTGGAGTTCCCGACCATGTCCACCCGTGTTTTCGACCTCGCCATCGTCGGCGCCGGCATCGTCGGTCTCGCCCATGCCCTGGCGGCCGTGAAGGCCGGGCGGCGGGTGGTGGTGATCGACCGCGACGCCCAGGCCAACAGCGCCTCGATCCGCAATTTCGGCTTCGTCACCGTGACCGGCCAGCAGCAGGGCACGGTCTGGAACCGGGCCCTGCGCAGCCGCAACATCTGGGCCGAGGTCGCGCCGAAGGCGGGCATCGAGGTCATTCATCGCGGCACCGCGGTGATCGCCCACCGGCCCGAGGCCGCCGCCGTCGTCGAAGCCTTCGTCGCCTCCGAGATGGGCGCGGGCTGCGAGATGCTGTCGCCCGCGCAGATCGCCGCGCGCCTGCCCCTGCTGCGCCACGAAGATGCCACCGCCTGCCTGTGGAGCCCGCACGAGATGCGGGTGGAGCCGCGCCTCGCGGTGCCGAAGCTGGCCGCCTGGCTGGAAGCCGAGATGGGCGTGACGTTCCTGCGCAACACGCTGGTGAAGGAGATCGAGCTGCCACGAATCAGGACGACGGCGGGCGTGATCGAGGCCGGTCAGGCGGTGGTCTGCCCCGGCGGCGATTTCCTCGGCCTCTATCCCGAGCTTTGGGCGCGGCGCGATCTCGACCTGTGCAAACTGCACATGCTGCGCCTGGCGCCGCAGGGAACCGGCTGGGTCCTGCCCGGCTCGATCATGAACGACATGTCGCTCGGCCGTTACCTCGGCTTTTCGGAATTGCCCGCGGCCGAGGCGCTGAAGGCCGTGCTGGCGAAGGAAGAAGCGCCAAGCCTCGACAACGGTATCCATCTCATTGTCGTGCAGTCGGCGGACGGCTCCCTCGTCGTCGGCGATTCGCATCATTATGCGACGACGCCCGATCCCTTCGCGCCCGATGGGGTCGACGAGCTGATGATCGGCCATGCCCGGCGCGCCCTGCGCCTTGGCAGCGACAGGGTGGTGGAACGCTGGATCGGCATCTATCCCCATTCGAAGACCGAGGCGGCGCTGATCGAGGATGCGGCGCCCGGTGTCCGGGCCGTGATGGTGACGAGCGGCACCGGCATGTCGACCTCCTTCGCCCTGGCCGAGGACGCGCTTTCGGGCTGGCTCGCGGGGTAACAAAAGGCTGGCACCGGCCGGGCGCCGGGTCTATGTGATTAGCGGGGATGATCAGACACTTGCGGTCGATGGGCGAAGAATTCTAGAAACACTCTACGCCCCGCCGTCATCAACTGAGGAATGCGACATGGCCTTCAAGCTTCCCGAACTGAAATTCGATCCGAGCGCGCTCGCCCCCGCCCTGTCGGCCGAGAGCTTCTCGTTCCACCATGGCAAGCACCATCAGGCTTACATCACCGTCGCGAACGAGATCGTGGCGGCGACCCCGGCCCTTGCCGGCAAGTCGATCGAAGAGGTGGTGAAGATCGCCGCCGCCGATCCCGCGGGCAAGAAGCTGTTCAACAACGCCGGCCAGCACTACAACCACACGCTCTACTGGCTGTCGCTCTCGACCCCCGGCTCGACCAAGCCGTCGGCGGCGATTTCCGCGCTGATCGACAAGTCGTTCGGCGATTACGCCGGCTTCAAGACCGCCTTCACCACCGCCGCCCTCGGCCAGTTCGGCTCGGGCTGGGTGTGGCTGCTCAAGGAAGGCGACAAGCTGGCGATCACCACGACCGGCAACGCCGAGACCCCGCTGACCGCCGGCAAGGACGCCCTTGCCGTGATGGACGTGTGGGAACACGCCTATTACATCGACTATCGCAACAACCGTAAGGGCTTCGCCGAAACCTTCGTCGACAGCCTGATCAACTGGTCCTTCGTCGAGAAGCGCATCGAAGAGGTCACGACCCTCGACGCTGGCGTCTGATCGCTGAACCGGGAGCGGCGGCGGGCACCAGCCCCCGCCGCTTTCACGGCCCTCAATCCGGGGACACTATACTCAATTCCGCAGATGGCTACGAATTAAGTATAGTGTCCCCGGATCAGGGTGTCCCCGGATCAGGCCGGGTTGGGCGCCCGGCTCAGTCGGCCGGGTCGCCCTTCTGGTAGCGGGCGATATAGCGTTCGGTCAGGGTGTCGCAGGGCACCATGATGAAGCAGTCGACGGTCTTGAATTCGGGGTCGATCACCGCGCCGTCGCCGATATAGCCGCCGAGGCGCAGGTAGCCCTTGATCAGGGGCGGCAGGGTGCGCAGCCCGTCGCGCGGGCTGATCGCTTCCCTGGGCAGGCGGTTCATCTCGACATAGCGCCCGGGCAGGGCGCGCACGCGGCGCTCCGGCGGGGCCATGTGGTTGTGATAGAGATAGGACAGCGGCACGGCGAGGGCGTCCGGATCGGTGCCCGGCAGGCTGCCGCAGCCGAACATCAGGCTGATCTTGTGTTCGACGATATAGCCGGCGATGGCGCGCCACAGCATCTGGATGACCGCGTTGGTGCGATATTCCGGCGCGACGCAGGAGCGGCCAAGCTCGAGGAAATTATCGTCCGGCCGCCGGTTCTTCTCGAGGAAGGACAGATCGAATTCGCCGGCGGAATAGAAGCCGCCATGTTCGCGCGCCACTTCCTCGCGCAGCAGGCGATAGGTGCCGACCACACTCGGCCCATCGGTTTCCGCGACCGCGTGGTCGATCACCAGAAGATGGTCGCACAGGGGGTCGAAGTGATCGAAGTCCCGCCGCTCCGCCGCCGCGGCGGGCGAAGGGGTCGCGCCCATCTCGTCATAGAAGACCCGGTAGCGCAGGCGCTGGGCGGCAAGCAATTCCGCGCCGTCGTGCGCCAGGCGCACTTCAAGCTTGCCGGTATCGACCGGCCGCCGGACGGGGGCGGCATCGCCCGCCATGTCCTCGGTCTTCACGCTGTTCAGTGCCACGTTCATCCTGCTTCATGCGCGGGCCGGCGGTCAGACGGGGTTGTCCCCTGTTCCCTGAGTGCCGGCGTTACGCCCCCTCCGCTACGGTGGCTCCCTGGCTGGAGCGACACCGTGACAGTTGATCACATTAGACCCGCGAGACCCGCCTGGTCAAACCGGCTTGCCATCCCCGGTTACCGGCGCCTCCGTCCGTCGCCCCTGCCGGGCCGTCACGGCAAGGCAGAGAACCACGGCGAAAAGGCCAATCACCACTGAATACAGAAAGAATGTGACATATCCAGCACCGAGCCCCGTCGGCGAAGCCCCCAATTTGGCAGCACCATCGACGAAAGCGCCCGGTGGCAGCCCATCCATCAGGGGCAGCAGCGCGGCGGCGAAGCCCCCGGCATCGGCGGAATGGGCCGCGCCCTCGACGATGCGGCCGGACTGCGAGGCGATCAGCTTGCCCGGCAGGGCATAGAGCGAGGAAAACAGCGCATATTGGGTCGCGGTAAAGCCGGCCGAGGTCAGGCCGGACATATAGGCGATCAGGCACGTCCCGGCATAGCCGGAAGCGAGATTGTCGAGGCCGATGGCGGCGAACAGCACCTCGATCTGCGGGCCCGACAGGGCGAGCACGGCATAGACGAGGTTGGACAGCGGCCCGGCGAAGGCCCCGATCACCAGCGCACGAAGCACGCCGAGCCGCGCCACCGCCCAGCCGCCGAGGAAGACCCCGGCCATGGTCATCACCATGCCGAAGACCTTGCGCACCTCGGCGACCTCGATCTTGGAAAAGCCGAGATCGAGATAGAAGGGGTTCATGATGTTGAGCACGAAATCCGACAGGCGGTAGACGCAGATCAGGGCGAGGATCGGCCCCGCCAACCCGCCGAATTCGCGAAAGAACACCCGCAAGGGCTCGCCGAAGGCCGAGGCGAGCGCCCGCCCCGGCGCGCTGTCGAGCCCGGGCAGCGGCCGGCAGGCAAGGACGATCAGGCCAAGGCCGAGCACCACGGCGCCGAACTGCAGCCAGACCGCCGCTGCCCCGCCGCTCCACAGCGGCGCGAGGCCGAAGGCATCGGGGCTGAAGGTCAGCAGCGTCAGGGTGAAGGCATTGCCGGAGAGGCCGGCGCCGACGATCAGCGCCGCCGCCAGCAGCAGCAGCCCGCGCAAGGCCCATTCGCCGAGGGCGGCAGGCGCCAGATGCTCCCCCCCGCGCCCGGCAGGCGATGGGGCCGGGCGCGACGCCTCGGCCGGGGCGAGCAGCACGCCGGCCATGCCGAGCAGCATCAGGCTGCCCATGGCGGCATAGGAGAAATTCCAGTTCACCGTCTCGGCCAGCGCCAGCGAGGCACCCCCGGCGACGAGGCCGGCGATGCGGTAGCCCCACTGATAGGCGGCGGCCATCGCCCCCTGCTTCGAGTCGGGCGCCGCCTCGATGCGCCAGGCGTCGATGACGATATCCTGCGTCGCCCCGGCAAAGCCGACGAAGACGGCGAAGGCCGCGGTCAGGGCGAGATCGCCGCCCGCCTGCCGCCCGGCGATCAGGCCAAGGCCCACGACGATGGCGAGCTGCGCCGCCAGCATCCAGCTGCGCCGATGGCCGAGCCGGGCGCCGAGCAGCGGCAGATTCACCCGGTCGACCAGCGGCGCCCACAGGAATTTGGCCGAATAGGCAAGGGTGGCGAGGCTGAAGAAGCCGATCACCGAGAGCGAGACGCCCTCGTCCCGCAGCCAGGCGGACAAGGTGTCGAAGACGAGGAGATTGGGCAGGCCGGCGGAAAAGCCGAGCAGCAGCATGACGAACACGCGCCGCTCGCCATAAACCGCAAGTCCGCCTGCGCGTGCCATGTTCAACCCCGCCCGAATCAGAACTCCTCCATCCTTGCGCGATCGAGCCGTTCTTGCGAGGCCTCGTCGATACCCGGGCGCGGCCGGTTGGCCCAGCCATAGCGCAGCAGAAGGACGAGCACGGCGCCGATCGCCCCGAGGGACAGCGCGCCGCTCACCCCCGTCGGGCCTCCCAGCATGAAATAGAGCGCGCAGAGCAGCACCACGGCGGCACCGGCGACGCCCATCTGCACCGCGAAGGCGAGCCGACTCAGGCCCGTGGCCAGACGCACCGCCGGATTGGCCTGCGTGACCCTGTCGGTCAGGGCGCGGACGAAGCGCCAGAACGCCGGACCGCGATCCTCGAAATCGGCGAGGCCCTTGTAGCTGGTGGAGAAGATCACGACCCGGGTGCGCGCCGGACCGTCGAGCGCGCAGCTCCAGCGGTCGGGATCGACCCGGGTCGGATCGAAGCGCAGCCGGATCGCGCGAATGTCGCGGAAGCGCACGGTCGCCGGCCAGCGGTCCAGCAGGCGCTGGTGCAGGAAGGGCGCCAGCAGCCGCAGGGCGAAGCCGATGGCGCGCCGTGTCGCCGGGCGGGCGCCATCGCTCCCCTCGGTCATGACCAGGTCGTCGCCGGTCAGGCTCCAGTGCCGGGTCGGCTCGAGAATGCCGCTGCGGCTGCTGTGGCGGGGATGATCCTCGGCCATGATTGGTTTCGCTCCCGGTCTTCGGCGCCAGTCTGGCGCCGGGGCGGGCGGGCGACAAGCGGCCCTGCGCCGCGCACATGGCCATGGGTTTGACCGCGCCGCCCGGTCCTGATAGGTTCCGACCCCATCGCGCCGCCGGGACTCCCGCCCGGCCCTGCCCGCGCCGCTCCTTTTCTTGTCCGAGGTTCCCCGATGGCGTTCCGTTCGCCGCTCATCAACGTCATGGCGTCCGCCGCCACCAAGGCCGCCCGCGGCCTGAAGCGCGATTTCGGCGAAGTCGAGAACCTGCAGGTATCGAAGAAGGGACCGTCGGATTTCGTCAGTGTCGCCGACCAGAAGGCCGAGGACGTGCTCTTCGCCGAGTTGTCGCGCGTGCGGCCGGAATTCGGTTTCCTGATGGAAGAGCGCGGCATCGTCGAGGGCAGCGACAAGTCCCACCGCTGGATCGTCGATCCGCTGGACGGCACCACCAATTTCCTGCACGGCCTGCCCCAGTTCGCCATTTCGATCGGTGTCGAGCGCGACGGCGATGTCATCGCCGGGGTGATCTACAACCCGATCACCGATGAAATGTATTGGGCGGAAAAGGGTAACGGCGCCTATTGCAACGACCGCCGTCTGCGCGTCGCCGCGCGGAAAGACCTGAAGGAATGCGTGATCGCCACCGGCGTCCCGTTCCACGGCAAGGGTGACCATCTGCGTTTCCTGAAGGAACTCGGTCTCGTGATGCGGGAAGTCGCGGGCATCCGCCGCTTCGGCGCCGCCTCGCTCGACCTCGCCTTCGTCGCCTCGGGCCGGTTCGACGGCTTCTGGGAAACCGATCTGCAACCGTGGGACATCGCGGCGGGTATCATCCTGGTGCGCGAGGCCGGCGGTTTCGTCACCGACCAGCGCGGTGCCAAGAAAGTGCTGAACGCGCCCGAGATCGTCGCCGGCAACGAGATCGTCCACGAGAAGCTGCGCCGTCTGATCGAGCGGGCCGGCCTGCCACCCAAGCGGGCAAAAAAGCCAGCGGAGCCCGCCCCGGCTGCGGAAGGCGAAGGCGCCTGAGGCACTTCGCCCGGGCCGATGCATCGCGGCGCACCATTTCGCCGGTTTCGCGACTCGCCGCTTCCTGATAAGAGAGCAAGGCAACAGGGGAGTGCAAGGGGTATGAGGGTAACCGCCGGGGCACGCGCGTGTGTCTGGTCCGCGAGGTCCAGCGTATCGCTTTTCGCCCTCGTCGCGGCTCTTGCCTCCATCGGTCTGTCAGCGCCGGCCCGTGCCGGCGGCAATGACGATGCCCCCCCGACCCGCCTCGTGGTCACCCCGCGCGACAGCGACGCGGTGCAGTCCCGCCATCGCCCCCGCCGGCCCGATCCGCTCGACGGCCTGCAGTACGAGACCATCGTCATCGGCGGCGGCTCGAGCAGCGGCGTCAGCGTCGACATGTCCGTGCTCGACGACCTGATTGGCGGCGGTACGCCGCGGCGTCCGGCCCCCGCGCCGGCCCGCCCGCGCCGGCCCGCCGTGGCCGCGCCCGTCCTGACCCGCCCGGCCCCGGTGGAAGCCGAAGCGCCCGCGCCCGAGGCCCCCGTCGCCGAAGCCCCGGCCGAGACCGAGGTCGCGGTGGCGCCGCCCGCACCTCCGCCGCCCCCACCTCCTCCGCCTGTGGTGGAAGAGCCGGTAGCCGCGCCGGAGCCTGCCCCGGAACCGGTGGTCGAGCCGCCGGCACCGCCTCCTCCGCCTCCGCCTCCGCCCCCGCCTCCGCCCCCACCCCCACCGCCGCGTCCGGTGGTCGACGCCGCGAAGCCGCGCGTGATCGCCATGACCGAGCTGGGCTCGCGTCTCGACGAAATGGCACCGGCGACGGTGGCACCGACCGTGCCGCCGGCTCCGCCGCCGCCACCGCCGCCACCGCCTCCGCCTCCGCCGCCACCACCGCCACCACCGCCTCCGGCGCCCGAACCGGCGCCCAGGACGGATGCCGGCCGGCCGGCCGATCTGGCCGCGGCCTTGCCGCCGGAGCCGGCCGCCCCGGCACCGGTCCCGGCCCCCACCCCGACGGTGGCGACTCCGGCCCCGGCACGCCCGGGCAACGGTGGCCTGCCCGCCGTGGCCAAGGCCGTGGGCAGCATTCCCTTCGGCACCAGCAGCGATGCGCTGGACGATGCCGCCAGATCCGCGCTCGACGGCGTCGTGGCCCAGCTGCAGGCGCCCGATGGCCGCATCCTGCTGCGCGGCTTCGCCAGCGGCACCAATGACACCGCGACGGGCGCGCGGCGGCTGGCCCGCCAGCGTGTGCTGGCCGTGCGCACCTATCTGATCGAACACGGGGTAACCGCGAGCCGGATCGACATGCGGGCGGTCGGCATGGCCGACGACGCGCCGGTGGCCGACGGGGTCGATATCGCCATCATGCCCTGATCGCATCGGTGGTTGGCCGAGCCCGGCTTAACAGGGACGAGGACCGATGAAGCCTGATCGCTATCTGTTGCGCATGACGCTGTTCCTGCTGGCGATCGCCGCCCTGGTGGTCGTGCTGCTGGGCCGGGCGGTCAGTTTCTTCATGACCAATGTGCCGCTGAACACGGTGATCATCTCGGTCCTCGTGCTCGGCATCGTCTACCTGCTGCGGCAGGTTCTGCTGCTGCGGCCCGAGAGCCAATGGTTCGACCGGCTGGTGAACCAGGACCCCAATCTGGCCACGGCGCCGCCGCCCGACCTGCTCGGCCCGATCGCCGCGACCATGACGGAAAAGCGCAGCATCCGCTGGCAGCTCGGCCCGACCGCGACCCGCGCGCTGGTCGACGGCCTCGCCGCGCGGCTGGACGAGAAGCGGGAAATCGGCCGCTACCTCGTCTCGGTGCTGATCTTCCTTGGCCTGCTCGGCACGTTCTGGGGCCTGCTGTCCACGGTGTCGGCCATTGGCGATGCCATCCGCAACCTGAACATCGCGGGCGGCGGCGACTTCACCGCCATGTTCGGCGAACTGAAGCGCGGGCTGGAGGCGCCGTTGCAGGGCATGGGCACCTCTTTCTCGTCCTCGCTCTTTGGTCTGTCGGGCTCGCTGATCCTCGGCTTTCTCGAGCTTCAGGCCGGGCAGGCGCAGGGCCGCTTCCTCGGTGAAGTCGAGGATTATCTGACCGCCAACACCCGCCTCGGCGGCACCGGCATGGAAGGCGAGACCGGGGGCGGCGTGCCGGCCTATGTCTCGGCCCTGCTCGAGACCACGGCGGAAAGCCTCGACCGGCTGCAGCGGACCATGGCCCACGCCGAGGAGAACCGGGCGACCGCCAACGACGCCCTGCTGAACCTGACCGAGCGGCTGGCGACCCTCGCGACCCAGATGCGGGCCGAGCAGGAATTGATGGTGCGCATCGCCGAGGCGCAGATGGAACTGAAGCCGGCCCTGTCGCGCATCGCCCAGATGCAGGGCACCACCGCGCTCGACGATGCCAGCCGGGCGCATCTGCGCAATATCGACGCCGGCATCACCCGCGTCGCCGAAGGCCAGCGCGCCGGGCTCGACGAGGTGGCGGCGCAGGTGAAGATCCTGACCCGCACCATCGCGGCGATCGACGCGGGCGAGCGCTGATGGCCTCGCGCAGCCGCCGTTTCCGCGACCGGGGCGGGCCGGACATCTGGCCCGGCTTCGTCGACGCGCTGACCACGCTGCTGCTGGCGATCAGCTTCCTTCTGTCGGTCTTCATGCTGGCGCAATTCTTCCTCGGTCAGGCGCTGTCGGGCCGGGACGAGGCGCTGGCCCGGCTGAACAGCCAGATCGCCGATCTGACCGATCTCCTCGCGCTGGAGCGTCAGGCCAATGCCGAATTGCGCCTGTCGGTCTCCAGCCTGTCGTCCGGGGTCGAGAGCGCGACGAAGGAGCGGGACCAGCTGCGCGACCAGCTCGCCGCCCAGGGCGAGAAGGCGGGCGGACTGGAAAGCCAGGCCGCCCAGCTTTCCGCCGAACTCGATCGCGAGAAGGCGCTGAGCGCCGATGCCCAGGCCCAGGTCGACCTCCTGAACCGGCAGATCGCCGAGCTTCGCCAGCAGCTCACCGAAATCGCCGCCCTGCTCGACCAGTCCGACGTGAAGGACCGGGAATCCCAGGCCGTCATCGCCGATCTCGGCCGGCGGCTGAACCTCGCCCTCGCCAGCAAGGTCGAGGAGCTGGCCCGCTACCGTTCCGAATTCTTCGGCCGCCTGCGCGCGGTGCTGGGCGAGCGGCAGGATGTCCGCATCGTCGGCGACCGTTTCGTGTTCCAGTCGGAAGTGCTCTTCGCCTCCGGCTCGGCCGAGATCGGCCCGGGCGGGCAGGAGACGCTGGCCCGTTTCGCCGCCACCCTGAAGGACATCATGGCGCAGATCCCGACCGATCTGCCGTGGATCCTGCGCGTCGATGGCCATACGGATGTGACGCCCATCCTGAATTCGCCGCTCTATCCGTCGAACTGGGAGCTGTCGACCGCGCGCGCCGTCGCCGTCGCCAAATTCCTGATCGCGCAGGGCATTCCGCCGGAGCGCGTGGCGGCCGCGGGCTTCGGCGAGTTCCAGCCGCTCGAATCCGCGGGCACGCCGGAAGCCCTCGCCCGCAACCGCCGGATCGAGTTGAAGCTGACCGAACGCTAGGCGCGAGCCCCCTGATCCTTCGTCGTCATCCCGGCGCAGGCCGGGATCTTTTCCCACGAAGGGCGCCCCTCTCGTCCCAAGGCTCCGGCCTTCGCCGGAGCGACGAGACGTTCGGACGTTGCCTCAGGCCAGCAATTCGCCGAGCAGGGTGTTCAGTACCGCGCGGCCCCGTGCCGTCGCGGTCAGGGTGCCGTTCTCGAGGGTCAGGAACCCGCCGGCGATCAGCCGCTCCAGCCGGCGCGGCGCGATCAGCGTGTGGAACGGCGCGCCGCCGATCCGCTCCAGCCGGGCGACGGGCACGCCTTCGGTCAGGCGCAGGCCCATCATCGCCGCCTCGTCCAGCCGGGTCGCGGCGTCGAGTTCATGCTGCGTTTCCGTGCCGTCGCCCGCGGTCCGCACATGGTCGAGCCAGGTTTCCGGCTTGCGAAAGGCGGCGGTGGCGAGGGCGGTGCCATCCGCCCGCGACAGCCGGCCATGGGCGCCGGGGCCGATGCCGGCATAATCGCCATAGCGCCAGTAGGTCAGATTGTGCCGGCTCTCCTCGCCCGGGCGGGCATGGTTCGAGACCTCATAGGCCGGCAGGCCCGCCGCTGTCAGCGCCTCTTGCGTCGCTTCGTAGAGCGAGTCCTGCACCTCCTCGTCGGGCAGGGCCCAGTCGCCCCGGCGCACCGCCGCGTGGAAGGCCGTGCCTTCCTCGATCGTCAGCTGATAGACCGAGAGGTGATCGGGCCCGAAGGCCAGCGCCTGGCCGAGTTCGGCCAGCCAGCCTTCCACCGTCTGCCCCGGCCGGGCATAGATCAGGTCGAAGGAGACCCGGGGGAAAGTCCGCCGCGCCACCTCGACCGCCGCCAGCGCCTCCGCCGCCGAATGCTGGCGGCCGAGGAAGCGAAGATCGCCCTCCGCCAGCGACTGCACGCCGAGGCTGGCGCGATTGACCCCGGCGGCGGCGAAATCGCGGAGTTTACCCGCCTCGACCGAGGTTGGATTGGCTTCCAGCGTGATTTCGATATCGGGGGCGAAGCGCCATGCCCTCGCCGCCGCGCCGATCACGGCTTCGACGGTCGCCGGCGCCATCAGCGAGGGCGTGCCGCCGCCGAAGAAGATCGAGGTGAGGGTCTTGCCGGGCGTTTGCCGCGCGACCCGCCCGACCTCGGCGACCAGCGCCGCCGCCCAGGTCTCGTGCTCGACGGCTTCCCGCACATGGCTGTTGAAGTCGCAGTAAGGGCATTTCGACTTGCAGAACGGCCAATGGACATAGAGCGCCAGGGCGGCGGGATCGCCCGCCCCCACCTCACCCCCCACCCTCTCCCCCCGCAAGCGGGCGGAGAGGGAGCCATCGTCCCCCTCTCCGCCCTTCAGGGGGGAGAGGGCCGGGGTGAGGTGGGCGGGGCCGGATGTCACCGGGTCAGGCTCGCGACCAGCTTGGCGAAGGCGATGGCGCGGTGGCTGATCGCGTGTTTCGCCGCCGCCTCAATCTCGCCGAAGGTCTCGGTCATGCCGTCGGCCTGGAACACGGGATCGTAGCCGAAGCCATTCGAGCCGCGCGGCGGCCAGACCAGCGTGCCATGCACTTCACCGACAAAGGTGGTGCAGGTGCCGTCCGGCAGGCTAAGGGCGAGGGCGCAGGTGAACCAGGCGCGGCGGGCATCGGGCGTTACCGCGCCCTTGTCCTGCAGCAGGGCTTCGATCTTGGCCATGGCCTGGGCGAAATCCTTGTCCGGCCCGGCCCAGCGCGCCGAATAGATGCCGGGATCGCCACCCAGCGCCGCGACCGACAGGCCCGAATCGTCGGCAAGGGCCGGCAGGCCCGAGGCGAGGGCGGCGGCCTTCGCCTTCAACTCCGCATTGCCGGTGAATGTCGCCTCCGTCTCCTCCGGCTCGGGCAGGCCGAGGCTGGCGGCCGAGACGGGTTCGATCCCGAAGGGGGCGAGGAGTTCGGCGATTTCCCGCACCTTGCCCTTGTTGTGGCTGGCGACCACCAGCTTGCCGGCGAGCCTCATCAGAACAGGCCGAGCGCCTGGCGCTGATAGGTGACGAGGCGGGTGATGCCGTTCTGGGCCAGGGCGAAGAGATTGGCGAATTCCTCGGGCGAGAAGGGCGCCGCTTCGGCCGTGCCCTGAATCTCGATGATCTGGCCGGTGCCGGTCAGGACGAAATTGGCATCCGCCTCCGCCCCCGAATCCTCGGAATAATCGAGATC
Organism: Zavarzinia aquatilis; assembly: GCF_003173035.1. Taxonomy (GTDB): domain Bacteria; phylum Pseudomonadota; class Alphaproteobacteria; order Zavarziniales; family Zavarziniaceae; genus Zavarzinia; species Zavarzinia aquatilis. The sequence continues at coordinate 80,692 of NZ_QGLE01000006.1, read as the reverse complement.
GAGCAGCGCCTTGCCGCCGACGATACCGCAGGAGACGGCGGCGACCTCGGTCCGGATCGGGTTTTCCTTCAGCGTGCCCTTGTTCATCAGGAATTCGATCGCCTGATAAAGCGCGACGTAAGACCCGGTGACCGAGGCGGTGCGGGTGCCGCCGTCGGCCTGAATGACGTCGCAGTCGATCTTGATCGACACTTCGCCCAGCTTGTTCAGGTCGATGGCGGCGCGCAAGGCCCGGCCGATCAGGCGCTGGATTTCCTGGGTGCGGCCCGACTGCTTGCCCTTCGCGGCCTCGCGGTCGTTCCGGCTGTGGGTGGAGCGGGGCAACATGCCGTATTCGGCGGTGACCCAGCCCCGGCCCTGACCGCGCAGCCAGGACGGCACGCGCTCCTCGACCGAGGCGGTGCACAGCACATGGGTATCGCCGAAGCGCACGAAGCACGAGCCTTCGGCATGTTTCGAGAAGCCGGGCTCGAGGCTGATCGGCCGCAACTGGTCGGCCTGACGGCCCTGTGCGCGCATGGGATTTTTCCTGCTGAAGATGTCCGGCCGCCCTTTTAGCCTCTCGGCACGCCGCTTGCACCTCTCACTTGATCAGGCCGGCCTTGCGATAGAAAGCCTCGGCCCCCGGATGGAGCGGCACGGTCAGCCCGTCGAGCGCGCCCTCGAGCCGGATCGACCGCCCCTGCGGGTGCCCGGCGTCGAGGATCGACCGTGCCCGCGTCGACCACAGGGCGGCGGTGATCGCCTCGATCACCTCGTCCGGCTGGCCGGCATCGGTCAGCCACAGGGTGCGCACGGCGAGGGTCTCCACCCCCTTCATGCCGGGATAGGCCTCGTCCGGGATCGTCTCGCGGGCGAAGCCTTCCCCCGCGGTCAGGGGCACGAGGGCGAACGCCCCCGGCTGCGCGGCCGCCAGTTTCGCGATCGCCGGCGCCGGCCAGCCGCCGACGAAGAAGAAACCGTCGAGGCCGCCGCTGGCGGTCAGCTGCGCGGCGAGGTCGGCCTTGTAATATTCGGCGGTGAAGTCCCGCTCGCTCAGGCCTGCCGCGCTCAGGATCAGCCGGACATCGGCCAGCGTGCCCGAGCCCGGCTCGTCGACCGAGACATGCTTGCCGGCGAGATCGGCGAGAGCATGGATACCGGCGCCCTTCCGCACCAGCAGGTGCACCGCCTCGGGGTAAAGCGCGGCGATGGCCCGAAGGCCCGGCCGCGCCCCCTTGGCCTCGAACACTCCGGTGCCCTCGAAAGCCCAGGCCGCGACATCGGCCTGGACGAGACCCGACTGCGCCCCGCCGCCCGCGATCGCCTCGACATTGGCGACGGAGCCATTCGACGCCACGGCCGAGACCACTAGCCCCGGCGGCGCGCTCACCGCCTCGGCCAGCGCCCGACCGACCGGAAAATAGGTGCCCGCCTCCCCCGCCGTCGCGATCGAGAAATACCGGCTCCCCTCCGCCCGCGCGGACCCGACTCCGAGGCCCAGCGCCAACCCAATCGCCGCGACCAGACCGATCATTCCCCTCATGGCCGATCCCCCGTTTCCCCAAGCGATGCTTGCAGGGGATCGGTGGCGGATCAATAGGACGTGGGCGGGCACCTGATCTGGGGGCGCCATATCGAGTTAATTAGGTATGGCGTCCCGTTAATACGCCGTTAATTACGTGGCCGGCCGCCCTTTTAACCTCTCGGCGCGCCGCTTGCACCCCTCACTTGATCAGAGCGCTTCGGGGGGCCAGCGCCGCGCACCGTGAAACACGGCGAGAATATCGATGGCGTCAGGCCCAATCGAATAGACCGCGACATAGGGCGTCCTCGGAATCACCAATTCTCGGGTATCAGCGACACGGCCAGCCCTCCCGAGATGCGGATGCTCGGACAACCGGCTACGGTTTCGAGGATCGAAGTCACGAGCCGGCTTGCTGCCACTGGATTGTCCCTGGCGATCCATTCCCCTATTTCGACGAGGTGCAGACGAGCCGGAGTGGTCCAGCGGACGCGCATGATCAGCGTGGCGCAAATCTGCGCGCAATCGCCGCCATCTCCTCGTCGGAAGCAAAATCGCCGCGACGCGCCGCGGCCAGGCCGTCCTTGATACGCTCCACCTGCCAGGCATTGACGGTCAGGTAATCAGCGATCGCCTGTTCGACCAGCCACTGGCGCGGCCGGCCGGTCTGGTCGGTCAGCCGGTCGAGGGCGGCGGCGGTTTCATCGTCGAGACGGATGGTCAGGGCTTTGGGCATTCCGTGTCCCCGGTCGGCCTGAAATTCGATCAAGCCCGATTCTAGCACTCTGGATTTCCATACCAAATCGAAGAAACCGCCAGGCAGCTCCCCCTCAATGCCGGGCGGCGAGTTCCGCCTTCAACTTCGCGATTTCCCTCGCCTGCGCCGCCACGGTTTCGCGGAGGGCCGCGATGGTGCGGTCGGCGTCGGCGAGGACGGGGGTGGGTCTGGCGGGGCCGGCGGCGCGCAGGATGGGCGAGAGGGCGGCGGCGGTTTCGCGGTTGGCCCGGTCGCGGGCGAGGACGTCCCAGTAGGTCATGGTCTGACTCCGTCTGTTCGTCTTGGGGACGGGTAGTGAACGCCCATGGGCCCGGCGAGTCCAGCCCCCCTTGCCCGATGCCCCGTGTTGCGGCGCACCGATTGACGGCCCCTGCCCCGCTTTCTAAAGTGCGGGGCGCCAGCACCATGTCGGGAAACGGGAATGATCCAGGAGCTGAACGAGCGTTCACGCCAGATCTTCCGCACCATCGTCGAGTCCTATCTCGAGACGGGCGAGCCCGTCGGCTCGCGCACCCTCGCCCAGCGCCTCGGCATCGCGCTGTCGCCGGCCTCGATCCGCAACGTGATGCAGGACCTCGAACATGCCGGCCTGCTCTATTCGCCCCATGCCTCGGCCGGGCGGATGCCGACGCAGGCCGGGCTGCGCATCTTCGTCGACAGTTTCCTCGAACTCGGCAATCTGACCGAGGACGAGCGCCGCTCGATCGAGGCTTATGGCGCCGCCGCCGGCAAATCGGTCGAGGAGTTGCTGACCGAGGCGACAAAGCAATTGTCCGGCCTGTCGCAATGCGCCGGCCTCGTCGTCGCGCCGAAAACGGACAAGGCGCTGTCCCATGTCGAATTCGTCTATCTTGGCCCCGGGCGGGCGCTGGCCGTCCTCGTCTCGGAAGACGGCTCGGTCGAGAACCGCATCGTCGAGGTGCCGGCGGGCCTGACCCCCAGCGCGCTGCAGGAAGCCTCGAACTACATGTCCGCCCGCCTCGGCGGCCGCACCATGGCCGAGGGGCGCAGCCGCATCCTGCGCGAAATCGACGAGCGCCGGGCCGAACTCGACCTGCTCGCCGCCAAGGTGGTCGAGGCCGGCCTCGCCACCTGGGCGGGGGACGAGGAGCGCAACATGCTGATCGTCTCGGGCCGGGCACGGCTGCTGGACGATCTCACCGCCCTTGCGGATCTCGAGCGGGTGCGGCAATTGTTCGACGATCTTGAATCCAAGCGCGACGTGCTCCAACTGATGGAACTGGCGCAGGACGCCGATGGGGTGCGCATCTTCATCGGCTCGGAGAACAAGCTGTTCAGCCTGTCCGGCTCGTCCCTCATCGTCGCGCCCTTCCGGCGCAAGGACGAGCGGATCGTCGGCATGATCGGCGTGATCGCGCCAACGAGAGTGAATTACGGGCGCGTCGTCCCCATGGTGGATTACACCGCGAGGATGATCGGCCGCCTGATGACTTGATTTGTATCGTGGACCAGACATGACGACCGAGACCGAAAACATCGACCCGACCCCGACCGACGCTCAAGGCCAGGCCGAGCCCCCCGCCGGCCCCACGGTCGAGAGCCTGCAGGCCGAAGTCGCCGACCTGAAGGACAAGCTGCTGCGCGCCTTCGCCGAGGCGGAGAACATCCGCCGCCGGGGTGAGCGCGAGCGCGAGGACACGGCGAAATATGCCGTGACCAAATTCGCCCGCGACCTGACCTCGGTCGCCGACAACCTGCGCCGCGCCATCGAGGCGGTGCCCGCCGAGGCCCGCAGCGGCGATGAGGCGGTGGCCAATCTGCTGGCCGGCGTCGAAATGACCGAGCGCGAGCTTTTGTCCGCCTTCGAGAAGGCCTCCATCACCCGCATCGCCCCGGCCCTGGGCGAGAAGGCGGACCCGAACAAGCACGAAGTCCTGTTCGAGATCCCGGGCACCGGCCAGCCGGGCGGCGCCATCATCCAGGTGGTGCAGACTGGCTATCAGATCCACGACCGCCTGCTGCGCGCGGCCAAGGTCGGCGTCGCCAAGGCCGAGGCCCCGGCCGCCGCGGTCGACCAGACGGCGTAAGCCGCCCCCTTCCCGGCGCGGGGCCCGCCGCGCCGGGATATCTGCGCCGCTGGCGATCTACTGGCGGCTGCGGCAATCTGTTCATTGTCCACCTCTTTTATTGCTTCTAGAAAGCATTCAGGGGAGACGATGGGCAGACGCAAGTTTTCACAAATGCGCGCAGGACAATCGCGCCGGCACCATGCCGGCGGGATCGCGGCCGCCTGTCTTGCCCTGCTGATCCAGATCCTGTTGCCCGCGCTTCATGGCGTGGCCATGGCGCGGCAGGCCCGGCCCCCCGCGGGCGGGGAGATGACGGTCGTCATCTGCACGCTCTATGGCTATCAGGTGGTGCCGCTGTCGAAACTGGTCGGCGGCAACACCGGCAAGTCCGAGGATCGCACGCCCCCCGCCGGCCAGGTCTCGCGCATTTGCGCCCTGTGTCAGGCCATTATCCAGGCCGACCTCGCGCCGCCACCGGGCATCGACCTGCCGGCGCCGCTGCCGGCGGCGGTCGCCGTCGCCCCCTGGGGCCATGTCGCCGGGCGCGTCCTGCCCGCCGATCCGCGCGCCATCCCGCAACCCCGCGCGCCCCCCGCCCTTCACGCCTGACCCCGACCGAAATTCCGTCGAGCCGACCCCGTCCGGGGCCCGGCGCCGTCATGCCGTGGAGAAACCATGTCCCAAGCCCTTGCCGGGACGGACGCGGGCGATGCCGCCCGCCGCCGTGCCCATGTCTATCGCGCCGTCTGGCGCTGGCATTTCTATGCCGGCCTGTTCTCGCTGCCCTTCCTGATCCTGCTGGCGGTCACGGGCGGCCTCTATCTGTTCAAGGACGAGATCGACCTTGCCCGCCATGCCGATCTGCTGAGCGTTTCCCCGTCGGAGGCGCCGAAACCCTGGTCCGACCTCGTCGCCACCGCGCTGTCGGCACAGCCGGGCCGGGCGGCGAAGCTGGTCCTGCCGGCGACCCCCAGCCGCAGCCTGGAAGTCCAGATCGACGATGCCGAAAGGGCTCGCCAGTCGGTCTATGTCGATCCGGGCCGCGGCGCGGTGCTGGGCGCGCTCCCGACCGACGGGAAGCTGATGCAGGTCGTGCGCAAGCTGCACAGCCTCGCCTTCTTCGGCGACATTCCGAACCGCGCGATCGAGATCGTCGGCGGCTGGACCATCGTTCTGGTCGTCACCGGCATCTATCTGTGGTGGCCGCGCGGCGGACAGGCCCTGCGCATCCGCGGCACGCCGGGTGGTCGCCTGTTCTGGCGCGATCTCCATGCCGTCACCGGTCTGTTCGCCGGCGGCTTCATCCTGTTCCTGGCCGTGACCGGAATGCCCTGGAGCGGCATCTTCGGCGACCTGCTGAACCGGGGGGTCAGCGCGGCCGGTCAGGGCTATCCGCTCTATCTCTGGGATGCGACGCCCACCTCCACCGTGCCGCTGGGCGCGGACGGGCCGGTGGCCTGGACGCTGGAGCAATCGCCGGTTCCCGTTTCCACCCCCGTGCCGGCCGCGCGCCCCATCGGCATCGACCGGGCCGTCGCCATCGCCGGGGCGGCCGGCATCGCGCCGGGCTTCACCCTGGTCCTGCCGAAGGGGGCCGAAGGTGTCTATACCGCGACCGTCTTTCCCGACGACATCACCCTGCAGCGAGCAATCCACATCGACCAATATTCGGGCGCGATCCTCGCCGATGTCGGCTTCGCGGACTATGGCCTCGGCGCCAGGGCGATCGAATTCGGCACCAATGTCCATGTCGGCCAGGAATTCGGCCCGCTGAACCAGATGCTGATGCTGCTCGCCTGCGTCGCCATCGTCGGCCTTTCCGTCTCCGCCCTTGTCATGTGGTGGAAACGGCGGCCGGCCGGCGGTCTCGCGGTGCCGCCGCTGCCCGCGCCCCGCGCCCTCGCGGGGGTCACGGCGATCGTGTTCGCCCTCGCCCTGATCTTTCCCCTGACCGCGGCCAGCCTCGTCGTCGTCGCTCTCCTCGACACCCTGTTCCACCTGCCGGCGCTGCGCGCCCGGGCGGCCTGAAAGCTCCTGCCATGAAGACCATCGTTTCCACCCTCGCCCTGCTGCTCGCGGCCGGCCCCGCCCTCGCCGGGGAGATCAGCGCCCTGCCGACGGTCACCATCAATGCCGAGAGTTTCTCGCTGACCGCGCCGGACACGGCGGCGGCGACCGAAGCCCTGACGCGGACGCCGGGGGCCGTCGCCGTCATCCCGGCGGAGGCTTACGCCGATACCGCGTCGGCCACCCTGAAGGATATTTTCGACTATACGCCCGGCGTGTTCGTGCAGCCGAAATGGGGCGGCGACGCCCGCTTCTCGATCCGGGGCAGCGGATTGTCGCGCAATTTCCACCTGCGCGGCATTCAGCTGTTCCAGGACGGCGTGCCCATGATCTTCGCCGACGGCAGCGGCGACGCGCAGGAGATCGACCCGACCGCCTACGATCATGTCGAGGTGTGGAAGGGCGGCAATGGCCTCGCCTTCGGCGCCAACTCGACGGGGGGCGCGATCAATTTCGTCACCCCGACCGGCCATGGCGCCAGCCCGCTGTCGGGGCGCGCCACTCTTGGCAGCTACGGTTTCCGCCAGCTCCAGCTCGCCAGCGGCAAGGTCAGCGGACCCGTCGATGCCCATGTCACCGGCTCCTGGGTGAAGGACGACGGTTTCCGCGACCATTCGGAAGGTGAGGCTTTCCGCGGCTCGGCCAATCTCGGCTGGCGCATCGCCGACAATGTGGAAACCCGCTTCTATGTGAATGCTTCCGACATCGACCAGCGCATCCCGGGCGCGGTCACCCGCGATGCCGCCCTGAACGACCCGAAGACGGCGGCCAACGTCAACGCGACCACCGGCAATCTGGCCCAGGATCACCAGCGCAACATCGTGTCGCTTCGCTTCAGCAACAAGACCACCGTCGTTCTTGACGAAACGACGCTGGAATTCGGTGCCTATGGCTCGGAAAAGCGGCTGATTCACCCGATCTATCAGTATCTCGACTACAAATACCGGGATCAGGGCCTGTTCGGCCGGGTGCAGGACGACCGCAAGCTGTTCGGCCATGACAACCTCTTCACCCTCGGCGCCACCTTCGCCGACGGGCGCCTGGATTCGGCCAATTACGCCAATCTGCCGGGCGCGGAACGGGGCAGCCTGATCCAGAAGGCGACGGACCGGGCGGAAACCGGCAACCTCTATGCCGAAAATGCCTTCGATCTTGTGCCTGGCGTCGCCTTCGTCGTGGGCGGGCAATACGTCTGGATGTCCCGAGACCGGCAGGCCATCGTCAACACCACCGCCGGCCGGATCGAGAAGGACGCCTTCAACCCCAAGATCGGCCTCCTGTGGGACGCTGCCGCCGACTGGCAGGTCTTCGCCAATGTCACCAAGGCGACGGAAATGCCGAGCTTCGGCGAGCTGAACTTCGCCCGGGCGGCATTGTCCGACACCAGGCCGCAGAAGGCGCTGACCTATGAGATCGGCACCAGAGGCGGCACGGCCGATCATCATTGGGATGTCACGCTCTATCATTCGCGGCTGCGCGGCGAATTCCTGTTCGAGGATCTGGGCGGTGGCCTCGTCGCCGTCTCCAATGCCGACAGGACCATCCATCAGGGCATCGAGGCCGGCTTCGGCGTCACCCTGGCGAAGGGCCTGTTCGCGGAAGCGGCGGAAGATCGTCTGGTGCTGAACGGCGCCTATACGTTCAGCGACTTCCGTTTCGACGGCGACGCCCGCTTCGGCGACAACGATCTGCCGGGCGCGCCCCGCCACTTCCTCCGCGCCGAAGTCCTCTACGAGACCGCGGCCGGCGTCTCCTTCGGCCCCAATGTCGAATGGGTGCCGCGGGGCTATTACGTCGACAACGCGAATTCGGACCCGGCGAAGACCGAGGCCTATGCCCTGCTCGGCTTCAACGCCGGCTGGCAGGCGGCCGAGGGTCTGAATCTGTTCCTCGAAGGCCGCAACCTGCTGGACGAACAGTATATCGCCAGCGCCAGCACGGCGATCGCCATCGCGGCGGGCGCAACCCCCTCGCTCTACGAGCCGGGCCCGGGCCGCAGCCTCTTCGTCGGGACGACCTTCAACTTCTGACCGCGCGAGGACTCCCGCCGTCATTGTCGCGGGCGAAGCGAAGCGCGGCGGCGGCGAGTTCGCCATGAAGCTCGAGGGCGGCGATCCCGCCCTCGAGCGCGATCCATTCCCGCATCGGACTGCGGCCATAGGGCTGGAACGGGTGGGCGCGCCCTGCCTCGATGGCGGCCGACGCCACGTCCTGCGGCACGCGGAGCGCGATTTCGGCCCCGAAGACGCAGAGCGCCATACGCCGCCCGCGATAGACCGACGGGCAACCGAACATGCGGCCCCGGCGCACCTCGGGATCGAGGGCCGCGGCATGGGCGAAAACGGCCTCGAACAGGGCCGTGTCGTGCTGTGCCGCCTTTGCCGCCATCCTTGCCGATGCCTCCGCCGATGCCTCGCCAGCCTGCGCCCGCTGCGGGGTCCGGGACAAGGACTGCGTCGCTGACGTTTTTTTCATCAGGCGGCCCCTGGAAGCCTTCTCCGCCCGTTGCGGCCCAAAAATTCCCGCCCTATATAAGCCTCAGCGCGAATGGGGGCTTTCCCGGCCCCCGTCGCCCGTTCCCGGAAATCAGGGGGCTTCGCCGGTGCCATTCGGGCCGCCGGAGCCTGCCGAAAAGGAGAGAGTCATGGGTAAGGTTATCGGTATCGACCTTGGCACCACCAATTCCTGCGTCGCCATCATGGACGGCGCCAAGCCGAAGGTGCTGGAAAACGCCGAAGGCGCCCGCACCACCCCGTCCATGGTTGGTTTCTCGGGCGATGGCGAGCGTCTGGTCGGCCAGGCCGCTAAGCGCCAGGCCGTCACCAATCCCGAAGGCACGCTGTTCGCGATCAAGCGCCTGATCGGCCGCTCCTTCGCCGACCCGATGACCCAGAAGGACAAGGGCATGGTGCCCTACAACATCGTCAAGGCGGACAATGGCGACGCCTGGGTCGATATTCGCGGCACCAAGTACAGCCCCAGCCAGGTTTCCGCCTTCATTCTGCAGAAGATGAAGGAAACCGCCGAATCCTTCCTGGGCGAGACCGTCACCCAGGCCGTGATCACGGTCCCCGCCTATTTCAACGACGCCCAGCGCCAGGCGACCAAGGACGCCGGCAAGATCGCCGGCCTCGAGGTGCTGCGCATCATCAACGAGCCGACGGCGGCGGCCCTCGCCTATGGCCTCGACAAGCAGGACGGCAAGGTCATCGCGGTCTATGACCTCGGCGGCGGCACCTTCGACGTTTCGGTGCTCGAGATCGGCGACGGCGTGTTCGAGGTGAAGTCGACCAACGGCGACACCTTCCTCGGCGGCGAGGACTTCGACATGCGCCTCGTCGACTATCTGGCCGACGAATTCAAGCGCGAGAACGGCGGCATTGATCTTCGCAAGGACAAGCTCGCCCTGCAGCGCCTGAAGGAAGCCGCGGAAAAGGCCAAGATCGAGCTGTCGTCGTCGATGCAGACCGAGGTGAACCTGCCGTTCATCACGGCCGATGCGACCGGCCCGAAGCACCTGACCCTGCGCCTGACCCGCGCCAAGTTCGAAAGCCTCGTGGACGATCTCGTCCAGCGCACGATCGAGCCCTGCCAGAAGGCCCTGAAGGACGCCGGTCTGTCGGCCGGCCAGATCGACGAGGTCGTTCTCGTCGGCGGCATGACCCGGATGCCGAAGATCCAGGAAATCGTGAAGTCCTTCTTCGGCAAGGAACCCCACAAGGGCGTGAACCCGGACGAAGTGGTGGCCATGGGCGCCGCCATCCAGGCCGGCGTGCTGCAGGGCGACGTCCGTGACGTTCTGCTGCTCGACGTCTCGCCGCTGTCGCTCGGCATCGAGACCCTGGGCGGCGTCTTCACCCGCCTGATCGAGCGCAACACGACGATCCCGACCAAGAAGAGCCAGGTTTTCTCCACCGCCGACGACAATCAGAACGCGGTGACGATCCGGGTCTTCCAGGGCGAGCGCGAGATGGCGGCGGACAACAAGCTGCTCGGCCAGTTCGACCTGATGGGCATTCCGCCGGCGCCGCGCGGCGTGCCGCAGATCGAGGTGACCTTCGACATCGACGCCAACGGCATCGTCCAGGTCTCGGCCAAGGACAAGGGCACGGGCAAGGAACAGCAGATCCGCATCCAGGCTTCGGGCGGCCTCTCGGACGCCGACATCGAGAAGATGGTGAAGGACGCGGAAGCGCACGCGGCCGAAGACAAGAAGCGGAAGGAAGTGGTCGAGGCGAAGAACCACGCCGAAGGCCTGATCCATTCGACCGAGCGGAACCTGAGCGAACACGCCGACAAGATCACCGCTGACGACAAGGCGGCGATCGACAGCGCGATCGCCGAGCTGCGCACCGCCCTCGAGGGCGGCGACGCGGACGCGATCAAGGCCAAGACCGAAGCTCTCACCAATGCGGCGATGAAGGTCGGCGAGGCCATCTACAAGGCGGAAGCGGAAAAGGCTCAGGGCGCGGCGGGTGCCGGCGCCTCGGCCGGTGCGGCCCCGGGCGGCGAAGACGTGGTCGACGCCGACTTCGAGGAAGTGGACGACAAGAAGAAGTCGTCCAACTGATCCGCTGCACACCGACAGGACGTGGCGTGCCGGCCGTTGCCCGATAAGGGGACGGCCGGCACGGCCGGTTAAGGGAGTCCGCCATGGCGAAGGCCGATTATTACGAACTTCTGGGCGTCGCGCGCGAGGCCTCGGCCGACGACATCAAGAAGGCATTCCGCAAGGCCGCGATGAAGTGGCACCCGGACAAGAACCCGGGCAACGCGGAAGCCGAACAGAAGTTCAAGGAATTGAACGAAGCCTATTCCGTCCTCTCCGACGAGGAGAAGCGCGCGGCCTATAACCGTTACGGCCATGCCGCCTTCGAGGGCGGCGGCGGCGGTCCGGGCGGCGGCGCGGGCGGCTTCGGCTTCAGCTCGTCCTTCGCCGATGTCTTCGACGACCTGTTCGGCGAATTCATGGGCCGGGGCGGCCAGCGCGGCAATCCGAACGGCGCCACGCGCGGCTCGGACCTGCGCTACAACATGGAAATCAGCCTTGAGGACGCCTTCAAGGGCAAGAAGTCCCAGATCAAGGTTCCGACCACCATCGCCTGCGAAGTCTGCGACGGCTCGGGTGCGGCGGCCGGCTCCAAGCCGAGCACCTGCCCGACCTGCCAGGGCGCCGGCAAGGTGCGCGCGGCGCAAGGCTTCTTCACCGTCGAGCGGACCTGCCCGACCTGCCAGGGCGCCGGCCGCATCATCAAGGATCCCTGCAAGGCCTGCGGCGGTCACGGCCGCACCGCCAAGGACAAGACCCTGTCGGTCAATATCCCGCAGGGCGTCGAGGACGGCACCCGCATCCGTCTCGCCAGCGAGGGCGAGGCGGGCCTGCGCGGCGGGCCGCCGGGCGACCTCTATATCTTCCTGACCGTCTCGCCCCATGCCCTGTTCCGGCGCGACGGCACCAATCTGTTCTGCCGCGTGCCCATCCCCATGGTGACCGCGGCGCTTGGCGGCAGCATCGAGGTGCCGACCATCGACGGTGCCCGCGCCAAGGTCGCGATCCCGGCCGGCACCCAGACCGGGCGCCAGTTCCGCCTGAAGGGCAAGGGAATGCCCACCCTGCGCGGCGGCGCCTTCGGCGACCTCTACATCAACGCCGTGGTCGAGACGCCGATGAACCTGACGGCCAAGCAGAAAGAGCTGCTGAAAGAGTTCGAAAAGGCCGGCGGCAAGGGCACCAGCCCCGAATCCGAGGGTTTCTTCGCCAAGGTGAAGGAACTCTGGAACGACCTGACCGAATAGCCGCCGCCCAGCCTGTATCGTCACCCCGGCGAAAGCCGGGGTCTCGGGGCGGAAAAGCACCGAAGCCAACACCCGCGAGATCCCGGCCTGCGCCGGGATGACGCTCTGTAGGGGAGCCCTAACGCCATGACCACCATCGGCATCCTCGGCTGCGGCGGCCGCATGGGGCGCAGCCTGATCAACGCCGGCCTCGCCGCCGGGGCCACCATCGCCGGCGGCACCGAGCGCCCGGGGGCCGAGCTGATCGGCACCGATCTTGGCACGCTGGTCGGCAAGGCGCCGCTCGGTGTCGTCGTGACCGACGATGCCGCCGCGCTCTTCGCCGTCTCGGACGTCGTCATCGACTTCACCGCGCCCGTCGCCGCGCCCAGCCACGCCACCCTGGCCGCCCGGACGGGCAAGGCCCTCGTCATCGGCACCACCGGCCTGTCCGCCGACCAGCAGGCGGCCATTGTCGCCGCCGCGGGCCATGCCCCCGTCGTGCAGGCGGCTAATTTCAGCCTCGGCGTCAATCTGCTTTCGGCCCTCACCCGCAAGGTCGCCGCCATCCTCGGGCCGGAGGAATGGGATATCGAAATCGTCGAGATGCACCACCGCCACAAGGTCGACGCCCCCTCGGGCACCGCCCTTGCCCTGGGCAAGGCGGCGGCGGCCGGGCGCAATGTCGCGCTGGACGCGGTGTCGGACCGGGTGCGCGACGGCCATACCGGCGCCCGGGTGAAGGGCCACATCGGCTTCGCGACGTTACGCGGCGGCGATGTCGTCGGCGAACATTCGGTCCTCTTCGCCGCCGACGGCGAGCGCGTGGAGCTGACCCACAAGGCGACCGACCGCGGCATCTTCTCGCGCGGCGCCATCCACGCCGCCCTCTGGGCCGCCGGCAAGCCCGCCGGCCTCTACGACATGGCGGACGTTCTCGACCTCGGCTGACGGGGAATTATCGTTACAACGAAAATTGTGGCGCGAGCCCTTTTTCGTTGTTACGTTAATTCATGCGCATCACTTGGGACGAGCCGAAGCGGCAACTGAATCTCGCCAAGCACGGTTTCGACTTCGTCGATCTGGCCGATGGCTCGTTCTTCGAGACCGCCGTCATCACACCCTCGGTCCAGGGCCGGTTCAAGGCCATCGGCATTTTGCGCGATGGCACGATCGCCGTCATTTTCGCCCGTCTCGGCACGCAAGGGATTGCCGTGATCAGTATGCGCCCCGCCAACCGCAAGGAACGGAGTCTGCTGCCATGACCGCCAGGAAGAAACTCCTGACCAGCTTCGAGCCCGGCCACGGCTTCACCAGGGAAGACTGGGACGAGGTCGAGGCCGTTGAAGCGTCCTTCACCGACGAGGACCTGAAAGCCGCCCGGCCCTTCGCCGAAGTCTTCCCCGATCTGGCCGAGAGCCTGCGCCGCAACCGGGGCCGGCCGAAGTCGGACAGTCCCAAGGTCTCGACCACCATCCGCCTGTCGCAAGCCGTGCTCGACCATTTCAAGGCCGGTGGGCCGGGCTGGCAGACCCGCATCGACGAGGCGCTGAAGAAAGCCGCTGGAATCGAATGATATTTCGTACCCACGATAACCCCTTGCGCGACATGAAATCGTGGATACATAAATAACCATGGAAATCAGCTTCGACCCGTCCAAGCGGTTGAAGACCTTGGCGGAACGCGGTCTGGATTTCGCCGACGCGACTCAGGTGTTTCAGGGCGTCGCCTTCACGATCGAGGATGATCGCGAGCCCTATCCGGAGCCGCGTTTCATCACGATCGGCCTGTTGGGTGAACGCATGGTGGTTCTGGTTTGGACCCCGACAGCCGACGGACGGCGGATCATTTCGATGAGGAAAGCCAATGAACGGGAACAAGCGCGCTATCGCGACCGACTGGGTTGATCCGGACGACGCCCCGGAAATCACCGACGAGATGTTCAACCGGGCCGAGCTGTCGGTCGGCGGCGAGGTTCTGCGGCCAGCCACGGGTACGCTGCGAAAAGCGGGGCGGCCGAAATCCACTTCGCCCAAGGAACACATCAACATCCGCCTGTCGCAAGCCGTGCTCGACCATTTCAAGGCCGGGGGTCCGGGCTGGCAGACCCGCATCGACGAGGCGCTGAAAAAGGCCGCTGGAATCAAGTAGAAGGCCGCCCAATCTATGGCTTGACGCGCGCGCCCGTGCTAAACGGGCGCCATTCAATGCTTCGAGGACATGCCGATGCGGACCGCCACGATCGCCCGCAAGACCAAGGAGACCGAAATCTCGGTCACCATCGACCTGGACGGCACCGGCCAGTATCAGGTCTCGACCGGGGTCGGCTTCCTCGACCATATGCTCGAACAGCTGTCGCGCCATTCGCTGATCGACCTGACGGTGACCGCGAAGGGCGATACCCACATCGACTTCCACCACACGACGGAAGACGTCGGCATCGCCATCGGCGAGGCCTTCACCAAGGCGCTGGGCGACCGCAAGGGCATCCGGCGTTATGGCGACGCGCTGATCCCGATGGACGAGACGCTGACCCGCGTCGCCCTCGACTGTTCGAACCGGCCCTATCTGATCTGGAAGGTGAAATTCACCCGCGACAAGCTGGGCGAAATGGACACGGAGCTGTTCAAGGAATGGTTCCAGGCCTTCGCGCAGGCCGGCGGCATCACCCTGCATGTCGAGAATCTCTACGGCGAGAACAATCACCACATCGTCGAGAGCAGCTACAAGGCGCTGGCCCGGGCCCTGCGCGCGGCCATCGAGATCGACCCGCGCGCCGCCGCCGCCGTGCCCTCGACCAAGGGCGTGCTGGGCGGCACGCTCTGATGCGGCCCATCGCCTATACGGTGCACGGCCCCCTGCCGGAGATCGAGCTGGTGGCGGAGCGTTTCTCGCTCGCCGCCTTCCTGTTCGGTCCCCTGTGGCTGCTGGCTCAGGCCGCCTGGATCGAGGCTGTCCTTTGGCTCGGCTTCGTCGCAGCCGGCATCGCCGCCGGGATTTTCCTGCTGCCCGAGCGGCCGCTGCCCGAATTGACCGTGCTGGCCGCCGCCCTGTTCACGGGCTTCGAGGCCGGTGAAATCCGCCGCCGGGTACTGGCCCGCCGCGGCCACCCCGCGATCGGTGTCGTCACCGGCGAGAGCCGCGCCGACGCCGTGGACCGGGTCGTCCTGAAGGTGCGTTCATGACCGCGAAACCCGCCGTCGCCATCATCGACTATGGCGCGGGCAACCTGCGTTCCGCCGCCAAGGCGTTCGAGCGCATGGGCGCCGAGATCGGCCTGAAGCCGGAACAGATCGTCGTCACCGACCGGCCCGAGGTGGTGCTTTCGGCCGAGCGCGTGGTGCTGCCCGGCGACGGCGCCTTCGCCGATTGCAAGACCTCGATCCAGGCCCTGCCCGGCATGATGGATGCCCTGACCGAAGCGGTGAAGGTCAACGCCCGGCCCTTCTTCGGCATCTGCATCGGGATGCAGCTGATGGCGACCGAGGGGCTGGAGCATGGCCACCACGCCGGTTTCGGCTGGGTGCCGGGCGTGGTCGACCGGCTGGCGCCGGACGACAGGCGCCTGAAGATCCCGCACATGGGCTGGAACAATCTGTCGATCCGCCATCATCACCCGGTGCTGGGCCATGCCCGCTCGGGCGAGCACGCCTATTTCGTCCATTCCTATGCCCTGCAGGTCGAGCGCGGCGAAGACCTGGTGGCGACCGCCGATTACGGCGGCCCGGTCACCGCCATCGTCGCCCGCGACAATCTGTTCGGCACCCAGTTCCACCCGGAGAAGAGCCAGGCCTTCGGCCTCTCGCTCATCGCCGGTTTCCTGAGGTGGCGCCCGTGATCCTTTACCCCGCGATCGACCTCAAGGGCGGCGAATGCGTCCGCCTCGCCCAGGGCGACATGGCCCGGGCCACCGTCTACAACAAGGACCCGGCCGCCCAGGCCGCCGCCTTCAAGGCGCAGGGTTTCGAGTGGCTGCATGTCGTCGATCTCGACGGCGCCTTCGCCGGCAACGCGGTGAACGGCCCGGCGGTCGAGGCGATCCTGAAGGCGACCGACGTGCCCGTGCAGCTCGGCGGCGGCATCCGCAATCTCGAGATGATCGAGGGCTGGCTGGCTCGCGGGTTGACCCGGGTCATCCTCGGCACCGTCGCCCTGCGTAATCCCGATCTCGTCATCGAGGCTTGCAAGCTGTTCCCCGGCCATGTCGCCGTCGGCATCGACGCGCGCGACGGCATGGTCGCGGTCGAGGGCTGGGCCGAGACCTCGTCGATCACCGCGATCGACCTCGCGAAGCGCTTCGAGGACGCGGGCGTTTCCGCCCTCATCTTCACCGATATCGCCCGCGACGGCCTGCTGACCGGTGTCAACGTGCCGGCGACGGCCGCCCTCGCCGACGCGGTCTCGATCCCGGTCATCGCCTCGGGCGGGCTGGCCGGCCTTGGCGATATCGAGGCCCTGATGGCGGTCAGGGGCACGCCCATCGCCGGGGCCATTTCGGGCCGCGCGCTCTACGACGGGCGGCTGGACCCGGCGGCGGCGCTGGCCCTTACCAAAAGGGCGGCGTGATGCTGAAGGCCCGGGTCATCCCCTGTCTCGACGTCCACAACGGCCGGGTGGTCAAGGGCGTCAATTTCGTCGACCTGCGCGATGCCGGCGATCCCGTGGAACAGGCGAGGCTTTATGACGCCGCCGGTGCCGACGAGCTGACCTTCCTGGACATCACGGCATCGAGCGACGACCGGGCGATCATGCTCGACGTCGTGCGCCACACGGCGGAACAGGTCTTCATGCCGCTGACTGTCGGTGGCGGCGTCCGCACCCTCGACGATGTGCGGCAATTGCTGCTGGCCGGGGCCGACAAGGTCTCGATCAATTCCGCCGCCGTGGCCCGGCCCGATTTCGTGCGCGAGGCGGCGGAAAAGGTCGGCAGCCAGTCCATCGTCGTCGCCATCGACGCCAAGGGTGACAGTCACGGCCAGTGGCATGTCCACACCCATGGCGGCCGGCGCAACACCGGGATCGACGCGGTCGAATGGGCCAAACGCATGGTCTCGCTCGGCGCCGGGGAAATCCTGCTGACCTCGATGGACCGGGACGGCACCAAGGCGGGCTTCGACATCGGCCTGACCCGGGCGGTGTCCGATGCCGTCACCGTGCCCGTCATCGCGTCCGGCGGGGTCGGCACCCTCGACCATCTGGCGGACGGCATTCTCGAAGGTCATGCCTCGGCCGTGCTCGCCGCCTCGATCTTCCATTTCGGCACCTTCTCGATCCGCGAGGCCAAGGAACACATGGCCGCGCGGGGCGTGCCGATGCGCCTGTGACGGGGAAGACCATGAGCGATCCCGCCATCCTCGACCGGGTGTTCCAGGTCATCCTGTCGCGAAAGGGCGCCGACACGGCCAACAGCCATGTCGCCCGCCTGTTCGCCAAGGGCCGCGCCAAGATCGCCCAGAAGGTGGGCGAGGAAGGCGTCGAGGCCGCCCTCGCCGGTCTTGCCGGCAGCGAGACGGAACTGGTCGGCGAGGCCGCCGACCTGATCTTCCACCTGTTCATCCTGCTGGCCGAACGGGGCCTGACCCCGGCCGACGTCTGGGCCGAACTCGAGGCCCGGGAAGGCCTGTCGGGGGTCGCCGAAAAGGCCAGCCGTCCGAAGGGTTAGTTCCGATGGCCTATGATCCGAACAATATCTTTGCCCGCATCCTGCGCGGCGAAATTCCCTGCAACCGGGTGCACGAGACCGAACACGCCCTGGCCTTCCACGACATCCACCCGCAGGCGCCGGTGCATGTCCTGGTGATCCCCAAGGGCGCTTACGTCTCGTGGGACGATTTCTCGGCCCATGCCTCGGATGCCGAGATCGCCGGCTTCGTCCGCGCCGTGGGCGAGGTCGCCCGGCTGGTCGGGGTCGACGCCGACGGCTACCGCCTGCTGGCCAACCATGGGGCCAACAGCCACCAGGACGTGCCGCACCTGCATGTGCACGTCACCGGCGGCCGTCCGCTGGGCCCCCTGCTGCTGCGGCAGAAGGATTGAAGGTCAGTAACGGCCGGCGACGAAGTCGGCCAGATTGACCTGCGGCCGCGGGCCGTAATGCGCCAGCACCTCGGCGGCGCAGAGCGAGCCGAGGCGGCCCGAGCGGGCAAGGCCGAGATCGTGGGTCAGGCCATAGAGGAAACCGGCGGCATAGAGGTCGCCGGCCCCGGTCGAGTCGACCAGTTTCTCGGGCACCGCCGCGTCGATCACATGCACTTCGTCGCCGCCGACGATGACCGAGCCCTTTTCCGAGCGGGTGAGCGCGGCGGTGATGCCGAGGCTTCGCGTCGCCTGCAGGGCGGCGTCGAAATCGCCGGTCTCGAACAGGGCGGAAATCTCGCCCTCGTTGGCGAAGAGGATATCGACCCCGCCGCCCGAGACGAGGTCGAGGAATTCGGCCCGCCAGCGGTGGACGCAGAAAGCGTCCGACAGCGACAGGGCGACCCGGCGCCCGGCGTCATGGGCGGCGTTGATCGCCTTGCGGAAGGCGGCCTTGCCGTTTTCCGGATCCCACAGATAGCCTTCGAGATAGGTGATCTCCGCCTCCGCCACGAGGGCGGGGTCGACATCGTCCGGGCCGAGGCCGACGCAGGCGCCGAGATAGGTCGCCATGGTGCGCTGGGCATCCGGCGTCACCATCACGAGACAACGCGCGGTGTTCGGGCCGTCCACCGCCGGCGCGGTCTCGAAGGAGACGCCAACGGCGCGGATGTCGTGGCTGAAGACCTTGCCGAGGCCGTCGTCCCGCACCCGGCCGATGAAGGCGGCGGCGCCGCCGAGCGAGGCGATGCCCGCCATCGTGTTGGCGGCCGAGCCGCCCGACGCCTCGACCCCGGCGTTCATCCGGCCGTAGAGGGCTTCGGCCTGGGCGGCGTCGATCAGCGCCATGGAGCCCTTGATCAGGCCCTCGCGGGCGATGAAGGCGTCATCCGCCGGAGCCAGCACGTCGACGATCGCATTGCCGATGCCAAGGACATCGAAACGGGCAGTGGTCATGTTCATCCCCGAAAATCTCGCGGGCGCAGTATAAGGATGGAGACGCACCCGTCCAGAACCGAGGAAACTTCGCCCCATGTCGCTGATCCCCGCCTTCCTGAAGGGACTGGAGGACGCCCTGTCGCCGCCCTTGCGCGCGATCCTGTGGCGGGTGCTGTTCATGGGCCTCGCGCTCACCCTGCTTCTCGTCGCCGGGGCCTATCAGGGCCTCGGTTTCGCGCCCAGCACCGGCTGGGGCTGGCTGGACGAGACCCTGCGCATCCTGGGCGGCATCCTGACCGGGATCGGCCTCGCCTTCATGTTCCCGGTGATGATGACGACCCTGCAATCCCTGTTCCTCGACGAGGCGGCGGCCAAGGTCGCCGCCCGGGACTATCCGGCCGATCCACCCGGGCGGGACATCGGCTTCGTCGAGGGGACGGTCTCGGGCCTGAGGTTCCTCGCGGTCACCATCGCCCTGAACATCCTGTTCCTGCCCCTGCAGATAGCGGGCATCTTCCTGCCGCTCCTCAACCTCTTGGTTTTCCTTGGCCTCAACGGCTATCTTGTCGGACGGGAATATTTCGAGCAGGTTGCCTTGCGGCAAGCGTCGCCCGCGGAGGCCACAAGGCTGCGGCGGGCGAATCGCCTGCTCGTTTTCAGTGCCGGTCTGCTGGGGACGGCATTGATGGTGGTGCCGGTCGTCAATCTGATCGCGCCGCTCGTCACGCTCGCGGCCATGGTGCATCTCGAACGCGGGGTACGCCTGTCGCGGCGAGGGGGTTGAGGAACGGGCTTCGTCTCCCGCTCCGAGGGATTGAGAGAAGCCGGCCCCGGCCGGTGCTGACATTGCGAACTGGCCTGGCCAGCGAACGAGGATTCAGGAGAGATCAATGTTCGGAAAGAGAAGCGGTCCCCCGGAACCACCCCCGGCGCCGCCGCAGCCCGCGAAACCCGCCACCGCCTTCACCCCGACGCCGGCCCGCCCGGCCACCCCCGCCCCTTCCCTTCAGCAGCAAGGCAGCGCCGCCATGGCCGACCATGATTCGACGAGTTTCCGCCCCGAAGTCGCCCGTCCCAGCCGCGAATTGCCCGGCATGAGCCGCCCGCTGACGCCGGCCACGCCGTCGGCGCCGCCGCCGTCGTCCGACGACAAGAAGCTGATCGTCGGCCGCAACATCGTCCTGTCGGGCCAGATCACCGCCTGCGACAAGCTGGTGGTCGAAGGCCGGGTCGACGCCACCCTGACCGAAAGCCGGGTGATCGAGATCACCTCGACCGGCGTCTTCAAGGGCGCGGCCGAGATCGACGAGGCACTGATCGGCGGCACCTTCGAGGGCAAGCTGATCTGCCGCGGCCGCCTGCTGATCCGCGCCACCGGCAAGGTGAAGGGCGAGATCCGCTACGGCCAGCTGGAAATCGAATGCGGCGGCGAACTGGTCGGCGACATCAATACGG
This sequence comes from Zavarzinia aquatilis, assembly GCF_003173035.1. Lineage (GTDB taxonomy): Bacteria > Pseudomonadota > Alphaproteobacteria > Zavarziniales > Zavarziniaceae > Zavarzinia > Zavarzinia aquatilis. The sequence continues at coordinate 60,069 of NZ_QGLE01000006.1, read as the reverse complement.
TGCAGGGCAACCCGATCGCCGCCGAGCCGGCGCCGCTGGCCGTCGCCCCGACACCCGCGCCGACCCCGGCCCCGGTCACCTTCCCGTCGAGCGAAGGCACGCTGGTCTGACCCTGCGGCGCCCCGTCGTGCGTTGAGTCCCGCGTCTCTCATCAGGGCGGCCGCTGTGGCCGCCCTTCCGCTCCTGATGGCCGCCTGCGCCGAGACGCCGGCACCGCGGCACCGACCCCTCGCGCCGGAGTTGCCGGCCGGCGGTCTCGTCGGCCTGACCGGCCCCGAGCTTCCCCTGCTGCTGGGCACGCCGGCCCTGCGGCGCAGCGAGCCGCCCGCGGAAATCTGGCAATATTCCGCCCGCGACTGCCTGCTTCATGTCTTTCTCTATCTCGATGAGGATGTGCTGAGCGTGCGCCACGCCGATGCCCGCGACCGGCGCGGCAAGCCGGTCGACGTCAATGCCTGCGCCGGCCGGGTCGGGGCCGAGGCGGCGGCCCGCGCGGCGGCGCGCGGCGGCGCCTGAACCACGGCCGCCGGCGTCAGGCCTTGCCCGCCGACGGGCAGAGGTCGTTGACGATGCAGCCCTCGCAATCGGGTTTCCGCGCCTTGCAGACATAGCGCCCGTGCAGGATCAGCCAATGGTGGGCGTGCAGGCGAAAGGCCGGCGGCACCACTTTTTCCAGCTTGGCCTCCACCGCCTCGACCGTCTTGCCCGGGGCGAGGCCCGTCCGGTTGGACACCCGGAAGACATGGGTATCGACCGCGATCACCGGCACGCCGAAGGCGATGTTGAGGACGACATTCGCCGTCTTGCGCCCGACACCCGGCAGCGCCTCCAGCGCCGCGCGGTCGCGCGGGACCTCGCCGCCATGCCGCTCGACGAGGAGGCGCGACAGCTCGATCACATTCTTCGCCTTGTTGCGGTAAAGGCCGATGGTCCGGATCGTCTCGGTCAGCCGCTCCAGCCCGTAGTCCAGCATCTGCCCCGGTGTCTTCACCACGGCGAACAGGGGCGCCGTCGCCTTGTTCACGCCGACGTCCGTCGCCTGGGCCGACATGACGACGGCGACCAGCAGCTGATAGGCATTCTCGTGCTCGAGTTCGCCCTTGGGCTCGGGCCGCTGGGCTTCGAGCCGCGAGAAGAAGGTGACGATATCCGCCTTGCGCATGGTGGGTTTGCCGATTCGAATGCTTCGCGTGTGCAAGGCCCGCTTGCCGCAGGCAACTGCACTTCCTATCATCGGCGGGCCGGAGCGCGAAGGCCCGGCCTTTTTCATCTTCAGGAGCGCGGCCAGCCGCCATGCAGGATCATCCCGCCGATCGCCTGTGGTTCGACGCCGTGCTGACGCCGCATCGCTCCCTCGGGCCGCGGGCCTTCACCGCCCTGATGGTGGCGGTGGCGGCGGTCAGTTTCGCGGCCGGGGTGCTGTTCCTGTCCATCGGCGCCTGGCCGGTATTCGGCTTCTTCGGCCTCGACGTGCTGCTGGTCTGGTTCGCCTTCAGGGCCAATTACCGCGCCGCCCGCGCCTTCGAGCGGGTGCGCCTGACCGACCGCGACCTGACGGTGCATTGCGTCAGCGCCAAGGGCGCCGCCCGCCAGTTCCGCTTCGAGCCGGGCTGGGCACGGATTGAGATGCGCGAAATGTCGGAGGACGAGAACGAGATCGCCATCGCCAGCCATGGCCGGCGCTTCGTCTTCGCGCGCAGCCTGACCCCGGGGGAACGGCTGGACCTGGCGGCGGCCCTGCGCGGCGCCATGGCCCTGCGCCGGGACAATATGACGACGGCGGCACCCTGAGGGGCACCGCCGTCCGGTTCAATCACTGACCGCGTAAGCGATTATTGCGCGGGGGTCGCCGGGGCGGTCGCGGGCGGGGTGGTCGTCGCCGGCTCCACCGTCGCATTGCCGACCGCGTCCTGAACCGCCTTGGCGGCATCGTTCACCGCATCGCCGGTCGCCTTGGCGGCGCTGTCGAGCGCTTCGCCCGTGGCCTTGGCGGCATCGTCGATCGCCTTGCCGGCATCCTGGCCCATCTGTTCGGCCGGGCCGGGCTGCGGCGCGGCGGCGGCCGGCGCGGGGGTGGCAGGGGTGGCCGGCGCCGGAGTCGCGGCGGTCGCGGGCGCGGCGGCGGGCGCCTGCTGCTCGGCCGAACCTTCCTTCTTGCCGTCGTCACAGGCGGCAAGGCCGCCGGCAAGCAGAAGCGCGAGAGCAATGGCCGAAATCTTCATGATTCTCCTCACAGGCTTGTTCGACTGTTCGATGTCGACATGGGAAATAACCCGGCCCGCGCGAATTTGATCCTTGGCCGTTTCGTGCAATTTACTGATCGTCTTGCGCCCAATTCATCGGCACATTGTTTCAGCTGCTTAATTTCGCGGCATGAGCCAGGTCAATGCCAAAGGGGCGACGGCCTGCCTTGATGGGGCAAAGCCACGGAACCCGCCATGCCGAGCAAGATCGTCCTCATCCAGGGGCACCCCGACAAAGACGGGAAGCGCCTGTGCCGCCAGCTGGCGGATGCCTACGCTCAAGGGGTGTCTGACGCGGGGCACCAGTTGCGCCGTATCGACCTCGCCAGCCTCGACTTCCCGCTGCTCGCCTCGCAATACGCCTATGATCACGAGCCGATCCCGCCGGGCCTTGCCGGGGCGGTCGCCGACCTGTTGTGGGCCGATCACATCGTCCTGGTCTTTCCCCTGTGGATGGGCACCATGCCGGCCCTGGTGAAGGCTTTTTTCGAACAGGCGCTGCGGCCGGGCGGCACCTTCGTCCGCGACGACAAGGGCGGCGCGCAGAGCCTGCTGGCCGGCCGCACGGCTCGCCTCGTCGTCACCATGGGCATGCCGGTGCCCCTGTTCCGCTTCTGGTTCGGCGGCCATGGCCTGAAGCTCATCAAGCGCAGCATCCTTGCCTTCGCCGGCATCCGCGTGGTGCGGCACAGCTTGTTCGGCCTTGTCGATACCGCGGGGCCGGACCGGATACGCGGCTGGCTGGACGAGATGCGCCGGGCCGGTGCTTCCGCCCATTGAGGCCAGCGCGCGAAAGGTTTTCTTGCGCACGTGATCGCCGATTGTTATGACTGCCCCGTCATTGGGGAGTAGCCGCCCGCGGGTCAGCGGGGGCCGCGTCAACAGACTTGGGGGACGGTGTCCGTCCGCCATGGCGCGATCAGCGGAGCCCTTCCGCCTGGCGAGACCTTTGGCAGGTTGCGTCCGTCCTTGCAGGGTCGGGCCGCGGCTTGCCATCGGTTATGTGCCCGGCCCTGCCCTGTGATCCGTCATGGAAGCCTTTCTCACTTCGACCGGCATCGTCGCCATCGCCGAAATCGGCGACAAGACCCAGATGCTCGCCATCCTGCTGGCCAGCAAGTTCCGCCGGCCTTTCGCGATCTGCGCCGGCATCTTCGCCGCGACCGTGCTCAACCACCTGCTCGCCGCCGCCTTCGGCACGCTGGTCGCGGGCTGGATCGGGCCCGAGATCATGCGCTGGGTATTGGGCCTGTCGTTCATCGCCATGGGCGCCTGGGTGCTGATCCCCGACAAGATGGACGACGACGAGGCCGGCGCGGACAAGCGTCGCTTCGGCGCCTTCCTGACGACGACGATCGCCTTCTTCCTGGTCGAGATGGGCGACAAGACCCAGATCGCCACGGTGGCGCTGGGTGCCCGTTTCGACAATCTCTTCCTCGTCACCCTGGGCACGACCTTCGGCATGATGCTGGCCAATGTCCCCGCCGTCTATCTGGGCGAGGCGGCAACGCGGGTGGTGCCACTGAACATCGTGCGCATGGTGGCGGCGGCGATCTTCGTCGCGGTCGGCATCGTCACCCTGTTCCTGCCCGGTCTGCTGGGCTGAGGGACCGGGGCGGCGAGACCATCGCCGCCCCGTACCGCCGGTCAGGCGGTATAGGTCTTCACCCGCTCGAGCGCCTGGCGATAGGGCGCGCAGCCGGCCCAGAGCACGGCGGCGGCAAGCGGCAGGGCGATGCCCGCGACCAGCGCCAGCGAATAGCCGACCATGTTCTCGTCCCGGAAGACGAAATCGGTGACGAGGGCCACCACGGTCGGCCCGAGGCCAAGTCCGATCAGATTGACGATGAAGAGATAGACCGCCGAGGCCTGACCGCGCATCTGGTTCGGCATGATCTCGGCGATCGCGGCGGGGGCCGCGCCGAAGCACATCGTATAGAAGAAGGTGGTGGCGATGGAGAGCGCCAGCACCATGTTGCCATCGCCGACGAATGGCATGGCGACGGCGAAGGGCACGCCCAGCACCGCCGCGACCATGCCGACACGCAGGCGGCCGTCAGCGATGCCCTTCTGCTTGAGAACATCGCCCAGCCAGCCGCCGAAGATCACGCCGATCACGCCCGCCGTGAGCTGGACGATGCCGAAGGCGAAGCCGATTTCGGCCGGGGTCCAGCCATGGGCGCGGATGAAGAAGCTGGGCAGCCAGGTCGCCACGCCATAGCCGACGAGGGAGAGCAGCGCGAAGCCGACATTGTGGCACAGCACGGCCTTGGCGTTGCCGCCGATGTAGCGCACCACCTCGGACACCGGCACCGCCTTCACGGCCAGGGTGCCATCGGCCTGACGCACCGCCTTGATACCCTGACGGATCGGTTCGCGCACGGTGAACATCAGAAGCGCTACCAGAAGCCCGGGCAGGCCGACGGCGAAGAACACCACCTGCCAGGCGAAAACCTCGCCCACGATGGGCAGCACCATGTGCTCCGCCCCAGAGACGAGACCGATCACCAGCCCGCCGAAGATATAGGCAAGGCCAGAGCCGACGAAGATGCCCATGTTATAGACCCCCATCGCCGTGCCCATGCGGTGGGGCGGGAAATAATCGGCGACCAGCGAATAGGCCGCGGGCGACAGCGCCGCCTCGCCCACGCCGACGCCGATCCTGGTCAGGAACAGATGCCAGAACTTGCCGGCGAGGCCGCAGGCCGCGGTGAACAGGCTCCACACCACGATGCCGACGATGATGATGCCGCGCCGGCTGCGCCGGTCGACCATGCGGCCGATGGGCAGGCCGAGGAAGGTGTAGAACAGGGCGAAGGCGAGGCCGGCGAGCAGGCTCATCTCCGTGTCGTTGATGGCGAGGTCGCGTTTGATCGGTCCGACCAGCAGATTGAGGATCTGGCGGTCGATGAAGGACACCGTATAGGCCAGCATCAGCACGCCGACGACGTACCAGGCATAGGCGGGCGACGGATAGGCCGCCGCCGTGATTTCAGTTTCCGGATTTTGCCCAATGGGCGCGGCTTTACGCGCGACGGACTCGGAACGCACCGACATGTCCCCTCTCCCCTTATGTTTTTTGTGACCACCGTCATGGCGGGTGGTTCGCCGGGATAGTAGCCGTTGGCCAAGCCGCTTGTCGCGGCCGTTGTGCTCGTGGCAGCCTGCCCGCAGCAATCTCGGGGGAGAAACCATGATACGGACAGGGGTCCTCGGCCGTCTCGGCCTTGCCATCTTGCTGCTGCTGACCGGGCTTTCGCTGTCGGCGGCCCGCGCGGCGGACGACCGCGCCAAGGCCATTCTGGTCCTCGACGCTTCGGGCAGCATGTGGGGCCAGATCGACGGCAAGGCGAAATGGGATATCGCCCGCGCCGCCGTCAACGCGCTGGTCGACGGCTGGAATCCGGCGGTCGATCTTGGCCTGACGGTCTATGGCCACCGCACCAAGGGCGCCTGCGACGATATCGAGGATGTGATCCCGGTCGGCCCGGTCAACGCCGCGAAACTGAAGGCGGTGATCGCGAAACTCTCGCCCAAGGGCAAGACGCCGTTGACCGCATCGGTCCGGCGCGCCGCCGAGGCACTGAAATACACCGAGAATCCGGCGACCGTGATCCTCGTTTCCGATGGGGAGGAGACCTGCGACCTCGACCCCTGCGCCATCGCTTCGGAACTCGAAGCCCAGGGTGTCGCCTTCACCGCCCATGTCATCGGTTTCGATATTCGTGACGACGCGGCCAAGGCCCAGCTGAAGTGCATCGCCGACAACACGGGCGGCAGCTTCGTCCTCGCCGACGACGCCGCCAGCCTGCAGAGCGCGCTGTCCGCCGCCGCCGCCGCGACCGCCGCGCCGGCCCCTGCCCCGGCGCCCGCACCCCCACCGCCCGCGCCCGCGCCCGCGAAGGGCAAGGCCAGCTTCAGCGCCGTTTATGCCCCGGGCGTTCCGGTCGAGGACGACGACCTGAAATGGGATGTCTACGCCGATGTCCCCGGGCAGGAAGAGCTGGGCTCGCCCCTCGCCTATGCCTTCCGGGCGCGCTGGACGCCGGGCGATCCGATCCCGCCGGGGGATTACATCGTCACCGCCAGCCTCGGCGCCGCCTCGGTCCAGCAGCAGGTGAAGATCACCGGCGAAAAGCAGGAGGTCGTGCTCGACCTCGGCGCCGCGGTCATCCTGCCCGCCGCGCGTGAGAGCGAGACCAGCGCCCCCATCGCGACCGAGATCGCCTGGAAGGTCTATGACCAGACGGGCAAGGAAGTCGGCTACAGCTTCAAGCCGGAACCCGATTTCACCGTGCCCGCCGGCAGCTATCGCCTGACCGCGAAATATGGCGACGCCCTGGGCGAGGCCAGCCTCGACGTGAAGCCGGGCGAGAAGCCGAAGGTGATGATCACGCTGGGCAGCGGCACCGTGGAGGCCGAGATCCGGCCGAGCGAGAGCGAGCCTCTGGCGACCGACAAGGACGGCGTGAGCTGGAAGGTCTTCGCGCAGAACAGCGCGGATTCCCTGACCTATTCCTACAAGGGCAGCCCGACCTTCCATCTCGCCGCCGGCACCTATCGCATCACCGCCACCATCGGCGAGGCGACGGGCGAAACCACGGTGACGGTAGAGCCGGGCGAGAGCACCAAGCTCAGCCTCGTGCTCGGCGTCGGCCTGTTGAAGCCGGTGGCGATCTTCGCCCCCGGCGCACCCAAGCCGACCAAGGACCTGTCCTGGCAGATCTTCCCGGCGGCGACCGACATGGCGGGCAACCGCGGCGAGATGGTCGCCTATAGCTACGACCTGACGCCCGACTTCAAGCTGCCGGCCGGCAAATATTTCGTGAAGGTCACCACCGGCCTCGCCGAGGCCTCGACCGAGATCGAGCTGAAGGCGGGCAGCGTGGCCGCCCCCGTGCTCGACCTGCAGGCCGGGGCCATCGTCGCCAAGGCCAGCCTCGCCGCCAAGCCCGAGGGTGATTACGACTGGAAGGTCTTCCGCGCGGTCGTCGCCATCACCGGCACCGAGCGGGAACAGGTGACCTATTCCTATGACGCGGCGCCGATCTGGATCGTGCCGGCCGGCACCTACATCGTCGAGCTGCGGATCGGCGAGGCGGTGACCGAGACCGAGGTGAAGGTCGAGGCGGGCAAGCCCGCCCCGGTCACCCTGACCCTGCCCTGAGCCGATGCGCGGGCGGCCTCAGCCGCCGCCCGCCATCACCTGCTGGGCCAGCCGCGCGAGGTCGATCAGATCGGTCGCCCGGGCGACGTAATGGTCGCGCGGGTTGAAGGCCAGTCCCTCGCCGGTGCGCAGGGCATGTTCGACCCCGTTGATCAATTTGTGCAGGCGGCGCTGGTGCAGGCCGAGGGCGCGCTGCGCCGGATCAACGACCACCCCGGCGAAGGCGGACAGCGCGGCGGCACCGACGAAGAGGCTGCCGGTCACGCCCGCGACCAGCGCCGGCCCCGCCGTCGCCGGAAAGACTCCGTTCCAGATGCCGCCGAGGGTCGCGCCCAGCGGAAAGGCGCCGATGGCTGCCTGCTGGGCGATGGCGCCGGCCAGCACCGGGCCGAGGGAGAGCAGCCCGGGCGTTACCTGCTTGAAGGCGATGGCGCCGATGCCGAGGCTGGTCAGGGCGGTGGCGATTTCCGCCGCCGCCACCCGTGTCGCGGCATAACGGGCGATGGCCCCTTCCAGCTTCGCGCGGAAATCCGCGTCGCCCAGACTGCGCGCCCGCGCGGCGTCGAGCATGGCGAAGGCGGCGCTGACCCTTGGATCGGCGGCGATACTGGCGGCGACCCCGTCGGCCCCTGCCACCTCGCCGAGCTGCAACAGCTCGCGCTCGATGGCCTCGCCCAGCTTGCGGGCGACATCGGTCCGGTAGAGGAGGTCGAGACCGGCGATGCGCGCCCCCGCGCGGCGCGCCCCGGCCCGGGCAAGGCCGCCCCCGGCGAGACGCAGGCCGAGCTGTGGCACCGACAGGAGGAGATTGGCCGGCGCCCGCGCCAGATCCCAGCCCAGCGCCCGCCGGTGCAGGGCAAGGCTGCCGCGCAACGAGAAATGCCGGTCGACGAAGCCGGTCACCCGGCCATGGCAGGCGGCGGCGTAATCGGCGATGGCGCCATCGACCAGCGTGCCCGCGACGGCGGGGTCGAAGGGGGTGACGGCGCCGGCCATGGCGTCAGTTGCCTTCCGGACAGGGATGGCGGGCGCGCATCGCCGCGCGCACCAGATCGTCCGCCGGGCGGCTGTCGAATTCGCTGCGGCCCTGGCCCCAGTCCAGCACCTGATCGGCGATGTCCTGCCATTTCAGGCTGCCGTTGATGCACATGACCTGATCGTTGGGAATGAGCGGGCGCACGGATTCGAGCTGGAAGAAATTCTTCAGGTAATCCTTGCAGCGCCGGGCAGCGGGGCGGCTGCCCTCGCCCGGGGGGCTGGACAGGGCCTTGCCCGCGGCGCCGCAGACCGCCATGAAATCGGCGCCCGAGACGACCTCGCGCGGGGGCGCGTCCTGCGCCAAAGCGGGCGCCGCCATGCTGGCGAATCCCGCCAGCAGGATCGCCGCGGCGATGGATCGGGTCATGCTCGTCTCTCCTCGGTGTTTTCTTGTCGTTACGGCATCATGCGCGTGCCGGCGGCGGCATCGGTCAGCAGCGGATATTGGTCCGGGTCCGGCAGATTGTAATGCCACCATTCGAATTCATTGTGCACGAATCCCGCCTCGACCATCACGCCGAGCAGCAGCAGGCGGTTGCGCCGCGCCTCGGCCGAGACCTGCGCCGCGTGGTAGGACAGCACGGTCATCTCGTCGAAGCCGGTACCCATGTCGAGCGCCGTGCCGTCGCCCCTGCACAGGGTCAGGTCGACCGCGACCCCCCGGCCATGGGTGGAGCCGATGCGGGGATCGGCGATGAAGGTCGGGTCCGGCAGGGCGCGCCACAGCGCCCATTGCGCCTCGGTCGGGCGGAAGGCGTCGAACACCAGCAGGTCGAGGCCGATCGCCCGCGCCGCCGCCCGGGCGCGCTGGAAGGCCGCCGCCGCCATCGGGTGCAGGAAACAGGCGCCGCGGGCATAGATCGGCGCGCCGGTGATATTGTTCGGCGTCGCATAGGCGATGTCGAAGAAGGGGCCGTCGGCCCCGGCGATGATTTCGGTCAGCATGGCACCAGTGTGCCAGACTTGTGCAGGTGCACAAACGCCGGTGCTTGTGGTCTTGTCTGCGATCGCTACATAAGAGCCGTGATTTACGCATCCCGAGGACAAGACCCCTTGAGCGACAATATCCCCGTCTGGCACGGCACGACGATCCTGAGCGTGCGCAAGGGCAACAAGGTGGTGATCGCCGGCGACGGCCAGGTCAGCCTGGGTCCGACCGTGATCAAGGGCAACGCCCGCAAGGTGCGGCGCATCGGCAATGGCAAGGTGATGACCGGCTTTGCCGGGGCGACCGCCGATGCCTTCACCCTGTTCGAGCGCCTGGAAGCCAAGCTGGAGCGTTTCCCCGACCAGCTGACCCGGGCCTGCGTCGAACTGGCCAAGGACTGGCGCACCGACAAATACCTGCGCCAGCTCGAGGCCATGCTGATCGTCGCCGACGCGACGACGACCCTCGTGCTGACCGGCACCGGCGATGTGCTGGAGCCCGAAGGCGGTATCGCCGCCATCGGCTCGGGCGGGAATTTCGCCCTCTCCGCCGCCCGCGCCCTGATCGACTATGAAGCCGACCCCGAAGTGATCGCCCGCAAGGCGCTGGAGATCGCGGCCGACATCTGCGTCTACACCAACCGCAATCTCACCGTCGAAGTCATCGAATCATGAGCGAATTTTCCCCGCGCGAGATCGTTTCCGAACTCGATCGCCACATCGTCGGCCAGCATGAGGCCAAGCGCGCCGTCGCCATCGCCCTGCGCAACCGCTGGCGCCGCCAGCAGCTGCCGGACGACCTGCGCGACGAAGTGCTGCCAAAAAACATCCTGATGATCGGGCCGACCGGCGTCGGCAAGACCGAGATTTCGCGCCGCCTGGCCAAGCTGGCCAATGCGCCCTTCCTGAAGGTCGAGGCGACGAAATTCACCGAGGTCGGCTATGTCGGCCGCGATGTCGAACAGATCGTGCGCGACCTGCTCGAAGTCGCGATTGCCCAGACCCGCGAGAAGCGCCGCCGCGACGTCCGCGCCAGGGCCGAGCTGAACGCCGAGAACCGCGTGCTCGACGCCCTCGTCGGCGAGACCGCGTCGAAGGACACGCGCGAGAAATTCCGCGCGAAATTGCGCAGCGGCGAGCTGGACGACAAGGAGATCGAGCTTCAGGTCGCCGATACCGCCAGCCCGATGGGCGGCATGGATATCCCGGGGATGCCGGGCGGCGTCGGCATGATCAATCTGGGCGACATGCTGGGCAAGGCTTTCGGCCAGCGCACCAAGGCGAAGCGCACCACGGTGAAGGACAGCCACGCCCTGCTGCTGACCGAGGAATCGGACAAGCTGCTGGATCAGGAAAGCGTGACCTCCGAAGCGATCAGGGTGACCGAGAATGCCGGCATCGTCTTCATCGACGAGATCGACAAGATCTGCGCCCGCTCGGAACGGCAGGGCGCCGACGTCAGCCGCGAGGGCGTGCAACGCGACCTGCTGCCGCTGATCGAGGGCACGACGGTCGCGACCAAACACGGCGCGGTGAAGACCGACCATATCCTGTTCATCGCCTCGGGCGCCTTCCATATCGCCAAGCCGTCGGACCTGCTGCCCGAACTGCAGGGTCGCCTGCCCATCCGGGTCGAGCTGAAGGCCCTGTCGCGCGCCGATTTCGAGCGCATCCTGACCGAGCCGGAATCGAGCCTGATCCGCCAGTATGTCGCGCTGATGGGGACCGAGGGCGTCACCCTCGACTTCACGGCCGATGGCATCGCCGAGATCGCCAAGGTCGCGGCCGAGGTGAACACGACGGTCGAGAATATCGGCGCCCGCCGCCTGCACACGATCCTGGAGCGGGTGCTGGACGAGATCAGCTTCACCGCTTCCGACCGGGGCGGCCAGACGGTGACCGTCGACGCGCCCTATGTCGCCGCCAATGTCGGCCAGCTGGCGGCCAACACGGACCTGTCGAAGTTCATCCTCTGAGCCGCTGCCGGCCTTCGCCGGCCTCCGACCCCGATCAGGGGCGGAGGGCACGGATGAAGAAGCGGTCGATCTGGTCCCGGATCGCCGCTTCGTCGTCGCCCGGCAGGCTGACCTGCAGGAACGAAGTCACGATGCGGCCGATCCAGGCCAGCAGTCCGGGCAGGGTGATGGCGGGGTCGATTTCGCCCCGGCGCAGCGCCTCGACATAGGGCGGCCCGAAGAAGTCCAGCCAGGCCTCGATCAGCCGGGGCGAGCCGAAATGCAGCGCGGTCGCCGCCCGCCCGGCCTCGTTGCCGACATGCAGCAGCGCGAGTGGCTGGCGCGGCGATTCACGGATGATGGCGCAGCAGCACTCGAGGACGAAGGCCGGAAAATCCGCCGCCGCCGGCAGGGTCACGGCGAGATGGCCGAGGAAATCCAGCGACTGCCGCTCGACGAGGGCGGCCAGTACCGCCTCCCGCGATGGAAAATGATTGTAGAGCGTGCGGCGCGACACGCCCGCCACCACAGCGATGTCATTCATGGTCGCGTCGAGGCCCCGCGCCGCGAAGCAGGTCGCGGCATGATGCAGGATCTGGTCGCGCTTCGACGCGCTCATGGCGGCTCCGTCATTTCCGATTTGCACAAAATTCTTAAATTGTGCAAATCAATCTTTACATATAGGCTGACATTGTAAACCGATCGGGGGGAGACGGTCGATGGAGATGCTCTATCACGCCGCGCTGGTCATCATCGTGCTGATGGGTCTTGGCACGCTGGCGACGACACTGCGTCAGGCCGGACCCTATGGCCGTCACATGACGCCGGGCCAGCGTTTCACCATGAAGGCGCGGCCGGCCTGGCTCCTGTTCGAGAGCCCGCAGTGGTTTTCCTTCGCGCTGACCTTCTGGCTGGTGGCGCCGCCGCTGGCCGGACCGTCGGGCGTGATGCTGTTCCTCTTCGGCCTGTGGCAGGCGCATTACGTCTATCGCGGGCTGATCTATCCCTGGCGGATGCGCGACACGCACCGGCAGTTTCCGCTGATCGCGGTTGTCATGGGTTTCCTGTTCAACCTGCTGAACGGTTTCGCCAATGCCTATGCCGTTGGCCACGCCGACCATCTGATGACGGCGGACTGGTTCACCGATCCGCGCTTCATGGCCGGCCTCGCCATCGCCGTCGCCGGCTGGCTGGTGAATTTTCAGGCCGACACGATCCTGATCAACCTGCGCGCCGACGGTTTCACCAGCTATCGCATCCCCCATGGCGGCGCCTTCCGCTGGGTCTCGGCCGCCAATTACTTCGGCGAGATCGTCTGGTGGTGCGGCGTCGGCCTGATGCTGTGGACCCTCGCCGGGGCGGTCTTCGTCTTCTTCACGCTGGCCAACCTGATGCCGCGCGCCCTTGCCCATCATCGCTGGTATCGCGAGCATTTCCCCGACTATCCGAAATCGCGCCGGGCGGTGATCCCCGGCCTGTTGTGACGGAGGCAAGGATGAGCGCATCGGCCCGGACCATCTTCTATTTCTCGTTCTATGTCTTCGCCGCGGGCGTGCCGATGGTTCTGGCGCCCCAGCTGATCCTGCAGGTACTGGGCTTTCCGGTGGAGGGGCTGGACTGGATCCGCTTCCTCGGTGTCGTCGTGCTGATCGTCGGCTATTACTATTTCAACCTCGGCCGGTCGGGGATCGTGCCCTTCTTCCGCTGGTCGGTGCAGATGCGCATCGCCATCGTGCCGGTCTTCGTCGCGCTCATCCTGATTTTCGACATGAAGGCCTTCTACATCCTGTTCGTGGTGCCCGATTTCCTCGGCGCGCTATGGACCTGGCGGGCGCTGGCGCGCGAAGGCGTCAATCCCTTCCAAAGCGGCTCGATCCGCACCCCTTGAGGCCACGCGCCGGTGGTTCGCCCCCCGGAAGGGTGCTAGCCTTGCATACATGCTGGCTCGGGGGGGTTAGAGCATGTCGCGGTTTTCCGGGGTTTTCCGACCGATCTGCGTGATGGCCGCGGGGCTTGTCGCCACCGCCTGCAACGGCGGGGGTGGCGACGGACTGTCCGGCGTGGTGCCGCCACCGCCGCCGCCGCCGACCAATTCGCTGTCCGCCTTCCTGCCGAATGACGGCACGCCGGTCGAGCCGGGGATCATCCTGAGCGGCGCGCCCGGCGCGGAGGATGGCGTCGGCGGCGCCCGCACCACCGCCCTGAACCAGGCCTATCACGAGGCGAGCCTGGCCGAGAGCGGCTCGGCCTTCACCCTGACCCTGAACCGGCGCCCGCCATCCGCGGGCCCCGAGACCATCGCCCGATTCACCGGCGGCTTCACCGATGGCACGGGCGCCCTCGCCGGTCTCGCCGTTGCCAGGACAGCGGACGTCAGCCGGGGCGGCACGGATTTCGCGCCGGGCGCCGCCATCCTGGTCGACGGCGGGCGCACCGCCGGCCTCGACTTCATGTCCTTCGGCTATTGGGCGGTGATCAACACCGACAGCGATACCATCGTGACCGCCGCGGGCGGCGCCATCGGCGCGCCGGCAGCCGACCTGTCCGCCGCCGCCGGCCTTGGCAGCGCGACCTACAGGGGCACCACCGTCGGCGCCATGGTCGACAACACGGATGCGGGCAACCTGCGCCTGATCAATGGCGATATCGTGCTGAGCGCCGATTTCGCCACCAACCGGCTGAGCGCGACCATCAGCGACACCCGCCTCGCCGATCCCGACACGGGCGCCGACCTGGGCGCCGGGCCGGGGTTCGTCTTCAGCAACGCCACCATCCGGGATGCCGGCGGCGCCGCTTCCCCCGGGTTTCAGGGCACCAATTCGGACGGCACCTTCACCGCCTCGATGAATGGCGCGCCCCTGTTGCCGGCGGGCGGCAGTTTCGCCGATCTGGCCGGGGCCTTCTATGGCCCCGCGCTGCAGGAAGTGGGTGGGGGCTGGTATGTGGTCACCCCGACCGAGGAGATCAGCGGCAGCTTCGGTGCCGCCCGCTGACGACACGGTTTCGACTTTCGGTGTGTTTTTCTCGGCCCCCGCCATTTATCGCTGCATTTTCCTTGAACATGCCTTAATGCTGCTCGCTACCGGGGCTGGTATTGCGAGGGGCAAAGATGCGTGCTGCGAGGATTGTATCCGCCATGCTGATGGCGCTGGCGGCGTCGGGATGTGCCAGTATCACCGAGGGCACGTCTCAGGATATTGTCGTGAATACATCGCCCACCGCGGCGAGCTGCGTCTTCGAGCGGGAAGGCGAGTATCTGGGCACGCTGCCGTCGACACCGGGCAGCCTCACGGTGCAGAAGACCAAATACAATATCGTCATCCGTTGCGACAAGCCGGGCTACCAGCAGGCTGTGGCCATCAGCCATTCGGGCACGTCCGCCGCGATCGCCGCCAATATCGCCCTCGACGTCATCCTCACGCTGGGTGTGTCTTCGATCGTCGATTCAGCGGTCGGCGCCGACAATAAATATGATTCCCCCATCGTCCTGACGCTGGTCCCCGTCCCAGGATCACCGGAGGCGGCCGCGGCCCCGGTCGCGACCATCGGTGCCACCACCGACCTGAAGTCGCTGCTGAGCGACAAGACCCTTTACACGGCAAAGGGTGAAGGCCGGGTCGTCGTCGACTACTATGGCGCCGACGGCAAGCTGGCCCGCAAGGACGGCGAATGCGTCCGCACCGGCAGCTGGACGGTCGAGGAGGGCAAGCTCTGCCATACGCTCGCGACCAAGGAGCCGACCTGCTACACGGTTTTCGGCACTTTGACCCAGCCCGCGTTTCGCGACGTGAAGGCGGCGGCCGATGCGGATGCCGTCAACACGCGCTTCATGGCCAGCGGAAACACGGAAAAGCTGACGGCTGGCGCGGCCTCCTGCCCCTGAGGGCAAGCCGCCGGGAAACACGCGCGGGCGGCGGCGGGGCCGCCGCCCGTTGCGCGCCGGATGGGGGATGAAGTCAACCGGCGCGCGGCACCAATGGGGAATCAGGCGGCGCGGCGGCGCTCCGCCGCCTCATGGGCGAGCACCATCTTGCGGGCCGCCGCCTCGAGCTGGTTCAGGCGACGGAAACGGCTGCCGTCGAGCAGGCGGAAACGCCGGTCCGACGCGATGAAACGAAAGCCGGAACGTTCGCGCAGGGCAAGGCCAGCGGTGATGTCGTCGATTTCGATGGTGACGGCCTCGACCGAGTCGTGCCCGGGTTCGAAAGTAATAGACATTGTATTCTCCTGGCGTCCCGCGCATTCCCTAGCGCGGGATCGTGACAAAATTAGGGTTCCTGTTCGGAATTATTTGTCAGTTGCAACAACAGCAGCCGTCATGGCTGGTCATGTCGCGCCAGGTCCTCGGTTCGGCGTGTGCCTTTATTGTCTTCACGGGTCCACTCCTTCGTCTGGGGGAACCACGACGCTTAGCCGTGGCGCTTTAGCAGGGATGACGCGGCGCAAGCTGCTCCCATCAAATTCCGCGGGTCCGTTCGGGGACCAGACGATCGCCAGCGAGGCGACAGCTAGAACTTATGCCGTTGCCTCGCGGTTTCAAGCACAAAATACAAGTCGTGTGATCAATTATAATTGATCAACTAATATTTGCTGTGAAAAGAAATCGCCGGCCATGTCGACGACATCGTCCAACCGGTCGTGATGGACCCAATGGCCGGCCCGCTCCAGCGCCTCCACCCGGACATCGCGGAAGGCGGCGGCGCGGCCGTCGGCCAGGGGATCGCTGGCCCAGCTTTCGGTGCCACGCAGCAACAGCACCGGGCAGTCGATGCGCGACCAGATCGGCAACAGCTCGGCCGGCGGTGTCCACACCGGGCTGATCACCCGGACGTAAGGGTCGTATTTCCACGACCAGCTGCCGTCCTCGTTCTGGCAGGCGGCGTGCAGGGTGAGGTGGCGGGCCTGTTCGTCGCTGAGGCGGCCATTGGCCGCCTTCATGCGGGCGACGCAGTCGTCGATGGAGGCATAGCGCGGCGGGCGCTTGTGGGCGACGGCGCGGGTCGCCTCCACCCATTGGCGCAGGCGCTCGTGCATCGCGAGGTCGCCGTGTTTCTTCACGATCTCCGGCGATGGGCCCCAGCCCTCGATCACCATCAGCCGGCGGACATGCTCCGGGTAGATGCCGGCGTAAAGCAGCGAGACCGCCCCGCCCCAGCTGTGGGCGAGGATATTCACCGGCGCCAGTTGGCGCTGCTCGATCAGCTGGGCGATGTCGAGGATGAAACCATGGGTCGGATAGTGGCTGCCGGGGGCATGGTCGCTGTCGCCATGGCCGCGCAGGTCGACCGCCATGACATGAAAGCGGTCGCACAGGCGCTGGGCGACCCAGTCCCAGCTGCGGCAATGGTCGTTGCCGCCGTGAACCAGCAGCAGCGGCGGTGCCTCCGGGTTGCCCCAGTCGACATAATGCAGGCGCAGGCCCTGGCTGTAGTAACGCTGTGACGTCGGACCCAGACTGGTCATGCCGTCCCCTCCCCCTCGGTGTTTTTTTCATTGTCGGGATTTGCCCGCTGGAGAAGCCGGCGGGCGAGCACCATGGTTCCCGGTTTAGCCGCCCCGCCCGGCCCCGGCAAGACCCTGACCGCGCCCGCCTCGATGGTGCGGCCGCAAGCCGAGCAACAGACGCTGGCCTCGAACGGCTGACCGCAGGTCTCGTGGACAAAGATCATCGGGCTGCCCTCGGCCGGCCGCGCCCAGCGTTCGCCCCAGGCGGTCAGGGCGAGAATGGCAGGCACCAGATCGGCCCCGGCCGGCGACAGGCTGTAGGCATGGCGCAGCGGCCGGCGGGCATAGGCCACGCGCTCGATGATGCCATTGTCGAGCAGCAGGGTCAGACGCCGCGTCAGCAGGTTGCGGGAAATGCCAAGGTTGGCGACGAGATCGTCGAACCGCTCCAGCCCGAGGAAGAGGTCGCGCAGGATCAGCAAGGTCCAGCCGTCGCCGATCACATCGAGCCCCCGGGCCAGGGAACAGTGCATCCGGGCGAAACTGGTTCTCTGCATGGCGGAAATCCTGGTCCGTTGCTTTATTGAACTCAACAGACTGTCTGTGAGTTCACTTATTGAACCATAAGGAAGCCAGCCCGTATCGCGCGATCAGGGCGCGGGTGCTGCCGATCGTCGACGGACGTGTGACGGCCGACAGTCGCTTCCTGTGATGGCGGTCATGGTGCCGGGGGTTCCGGCTTGCGCCCGGCCGGGCGGCACCCCAACTCCCGGCGGCGATGCCCGGCCGAGGGGTTGGGCACGCCGAAGACCATCACCAGAGAAAGCATCATGAATTTCAAGTTCGCCGCCCTTGTCACCGCCAGCCTCGCCGTTGCCGGCGCCGCCCTTGCCGCGGCCCCCGGCGACGAGAGCGCCGATGCGGTCGCGCGCGGCCGTTATCTCGTCCGCGTCGCGGGCTGCAACGATTGCCACACCCCGGGCTATGGCCCGTCGGCCGGCGCCGTCGACGACTCGCTGTGGCTGACCGGCGACCGCCTGGGCTTCGCCGGCCCCTGGGGCACGACCTATCCGACCAATCTGCGCCTGCTGCTGGCCGGCATGAGCGCCGACGACTGGGTGGCCCACGCCCGCACGGCACAGACCCGGCCGCCCATGCCCTGGTTCAACCTGCAGGCCATGACCGACGACGACCTGCGGGCGATCCATGCCTTCGTCACCTCGCTCGGCCCGGCGGGGCAGCCCGCGCCGGATTATCTGCCGCCGGGCACGACCGCGCCCGGCCCCGTGGTGCAATTTCCCTGACGGGATCAGTCGCGGGCGCGCTTCAGCACGACATAGAGCGCGCCCTCGCCGCCGTCGCGGCGCTGGGCCGGGTGCCAGCCCAGCACGCGGTGGGCATGATCGGGCGCGTTCAGCCAGCGCGGCACCATGCGGTAGAGCACGCCGTCCGGCTCCTCTTCGATCGGGCCGCGGCCCCGGCCGGTGATGACGAGAACCGAGCGCAAGCCCCCGCCATGGCAGGCCATCAGGAAACGGTCGAGGGCGCGGTGCGCCATCTCCTGGGTGAGGCCGTGAAGGTCGAGGCGCGCCTCGATCGGCAGTTCGCCGCGCACCAGGCGCTTCTGACGGGCGCCGTCCATCGTGTGGATGCGGGCACCCGGGGCCGGCGCCTCGCCCGACAGGGGAATGTCGATCCGCGTCGTCACCCGGCGCGGGCGGGCACCCGGCAGGGGCTGCAGCGGCGGCGCAACCACCCCCGCCTTCAGCGGGCGCACGTCTTTCATCGCGGTCTTCAGCAGGTTTTCTTCGTCGGGCGAAGGCGGCCGGCCCGGATACATGCCGCGCGGCGCCTTCTCTCCCTTGCGGCTCACGACGCCGGCTCCGCCATGCGGGCGACGACCTCGGCCGGCAGCAGCAGCCACCAGCGGCCGGTCTGCTTCATCGCCCCGGCCAGACGCTCCGCCTCGGCACCGGCGCCGAAGAAGACATCGCCGCGCACCGGGCCGCGGATGGCGCCCCCGGTATCCTGCGCCACCATCAGGCGGCGGAAGGGCACGGGCGGCGCCCCCTCCTCGACCGGCGGCAGGCTGGCGTCGAGCCAGACCGGCAGGCCGAGCGGCAGGAACTTGCGGTCGACAGCGAGGGAGCGGCCGGGCGTGAGCGCCACGCCCTGCGCGCCGAGCGGCCCCGGCCCGTCACCGAGATCGCGGAAGAAGACATAGGACGGATTGCGGTTCATCAGCGCCGCCGCCTGATCGGGATGGGCCGCCAGCCAGGCCTTGATCGACTGCATGGTGACCTTGCCCCTCTCGAGCAGGCCATCCGCCAGCATCACCTTGCCCAGCGCGACGTAAGGATGGCCGTTCTGGCCATCGAAGCCGACCCGAAGGATGCGCCCGTCGGCCATGCGAACCCGGCCCGAGCCCTGGATTTCGAGGAAGAAAGCCTCGACCGGTGAGGCGACATAGGCGATTTCCAGCCCCTTGCCGGCAAGCGCGCCGGCGACGATGCCGGCCCGGTCCTCGAAGGGTTTCAGGCGGCCGTCGACCACCCTTCCGGCGATGCGCTGGCCCTTCAGCTCGTCGCGGAATTCGCCGAGATCGACCTGCACCAGATCGCCCGGGCGGCGATAGAGCGGGGTGCGGTTGGTCTCGTCCGGCGTCAGCGCGCCGTCGAGTTCGGGTTCGTAATAGCCGGTGAACAGGCCTTCCGCCGTCTCGCCGTTCAGGGCGGCGACCGGGCGGAAGCGGTCCTCGAGGAAGCGGCGCACGGTGTCCGCGTCCGGATCGGCCAGCAGCGCCGCCTCGGCGCAGGCGGCCGACCAGTCGGCGACGGTGCCGGCGATGCCAAGGCTGGTCTCGGGCTTTCGCCGCATCTGCCGCTCGCACGACAGACGGAAGGCTGGCCAGGCTTCGTTCGCCGCATCCTCGCTCCAGCCGGGCAGATCGGCGAAAGCGGCCGGGACCAGGGTCAGGCGGGGCGGCGCCGCCGTCGGTGGGGGCGGCTTCGGCGCCGCCAGCAGGGCCAGACCGATACCGGCGAGCGTGGCGATTGTCAGCGCCAGCGGCGCCGGTGACAGCAGTCGGCGAAGCAAGGCCACGGCCGGCGCCCGCTCAGGCGTCGCCGGGGCTGGTGCCGACGAGCTGCCAGTTGGGATCGGCGTTGCGGGTATCGCGCGCGAAGGTCCAGATGTCGATCATCTCGCGCACGGCGGTCGGATGACCTTCGACGACATGGCCATCGGCATCGCGGACGACGGAAATGCCGTCGGTGACGAAGCGCACGGTCACTTCGGCGGTGCGGCCCTTCATCACGCCCTTTTCGATGGTCGCGCTCTTGAGGGCGACCAGGGAATGTTCCGCGCTCTGCCCCGCCGCCTTGCGCCGGGCGATGACGCCGGTAAAGCCGGCGAGAACGTCCTTGGCGACCAGCGGCGCCAGGGCCGCCTCGTCACCCTTGGCGAAGGCGTTGACGATCAGTTCATAGGCGAAGCGCGCGCCCGCGAGGAATGTCTCGGGCTCGAACGTCCGGTCGGCGAGGCGGATATCGGTCAGATTGGGACCGGACGCCGCCGCCGCCCCTTCGGGCAGCTTGCGCGTCGGCAGGGCGACCACCCGCTCGTCCCCCGCCGGGGCGGGACGGGCGAAGGGGTCGCGCGGCTGTTCCTCGCCCGTGCGCTGGCCGAGCACGCTCCACAGCCGAAAGCCGATGAAGCCCGCGATCGCCGCCAGCAGAACAATGTCGAGATATTCAAAGCCGCCCATGGCACTTTCAACCTGAAGCCGGAAACCATCGCGGAACCCGGCGGAAATGCAGGGGCCAGCATAATCGTCTGGCCCGCCCGAATCCAGCCGCGATCCCCTCGCTTTCAGATAGGCCCTCGATCCGGGATTCCAAGCCCCGCTTGTTCCGCAATGGCCCCTGTGGTAGCGGAAAGGCCGCGTTTTCAGGAATACGACCATGACCGATACAGAAGCCGCCACGCCCGATCAGGCCCAGGCCAATCCCGTCCAGTTCTCGGTGATCGCGCAATATGTTCGCGACATCTCGTTCGAGAACCCGGCCGCCCCGGGCAGCCTCGCGCTCGGCCAGCAGCCCAAGATCGACATCGGCGTCGACGTCCAGGCCCGCCGCCTGCAGGACGACCGCTTCGAGGTCGAGCTGCGCATCCGCGCCAATGCGACCGATGCGGAAGGCAAGCCGGTCTTCGTCGTGGAGCTGGTCTATTGCGGCCTGTTCCTCGTCCGCAACGTGCCGGCCGACGCGCTGCAGCCGCTGTGCCTGATCGAATGCCCGCGCGTGCTGTTCCCCTTCGCCCGCCGCATCATCGCCGACCTGACCCGCGACGGCGGTTTCCCGCCGCTGATGCTCGATCCCATCGACTTCGTCGCGCTGTACCGCCAGCACCTCGCGCGGGCGCAGGCGCAGTCGCAGGCGGCGCAGCAGCAGTAAGGATACCCCCCCCTCCTCGTCATGCCGGCGAGGGCCGGCATCTCGGGAAGGATCGGGTGCCCCTCCGTCCCAAGGTCCCGGCCTTCGCCGGGACGACAGACGGCGCCTATTCGGCGGTCCAGAGGGCGCCCTTGATTTCCGCGATCATGGCGGCATGGGCGGCCAGTTCCTCGTCGCTCGGCGCGTGGGGCCGCGGCGGGCGCACTTCGCGCAGGCGGGCCTCGGCCCGGGTGCCGGTGGCGCGGGCGAGGGAGAAACCCTGCTGCCGGCCGCCGATCAGCTCGAGATAGACCGCCGCCAGCAATTCGCAGTCGAGCAGCGCGCCATGCTTGCCGCGCTTCGACAGATCGACGTCGAACCGTTTGCACAGGGCATCGAGACTGGCCGGGGCGCCGGGGAACTTGCGCCGGGCGATCAGCACCGTGTCGGTCGCGCGCTCCATCGGGAAGCCCTCGCGGCCGATCCGCGCCAGCTCCATGTTCAGGAAGCCGATGTCGAAGGCGGCATTGTGGATGACGAAGGGCGCGTCACCGATGAAGTCGAGGAAATCCTCGACGATATCGGCGAACAGCGGCTTGTCGGCGAGGAATTCGTTGGTCAGGCCGGTGACGCCGAGGGCGCCTTCGGACATTTCCCGTTCGGGGTTCACATAGACCTGATAGGTCCGCCCGGTCGGGACATGGTTCATCAACTCGACGCAGCCGATTTCGACGAGGCGGTCGCCATTGGCGAATTCAAAGCCGGTGGTTTCGGTATCGAGCACGATCTCGCGCATCAGGCCAGCCTTTCCGCGCGTTTCGCCGGGGGATCTGTCAGCAGCCGGTGGACGATGGCCGCCACATGTTCCTTGGCGACGTCGAGGCCCTGATCGGTGGGAATGACGAAATCCGCCTGCGCCCGCTTGTGGCTGTCGTGCAGCTGGCGGGCGAGGACTTCGTTCAGCTTTTCCTCGGTCATGCCCGGGCGCTCCAGCACCCGGCGGCGCTGGACATGTTCGGGCGCCGAGACGACGGCGACGTAATCCGCCCGGTGGTGGCCGTTGGTCTCGAACAGCAGGGGCACGTCCATCACGACGAGGGGGCTTTTCCGCGCGATCTCGGTGACGATGAATTCGCGCTGCACCTCGCCGACCAGCGGGTGGATGATCGCCTCGAGCCGGGCCCAGGCCGCCTTGTCGCCCGCGATCGCCTTCGACAGCAGGGCGCGGTCGACCGCGCCGTGGCGGACGACGCCGGGAAAGGCATCGCCGATGGGCCCGACCGCCTTGCCGCCGGCATCATAGAGGCCATGCACCGCCGCGTCGGCGTCGTAGACCGGAACGCCAAGGGCGCGGAACATGCGCGATGTCTCGCTCTTGCCCATGCCGATGGAGCCGGTGAGGGCGAGGATAACCGGCCGCTCATAGGGCGGGGAGGTGTCAGACCGCGATGACATGGCGCCGCAATCCTTCCGTCACCTCGGGTTCGACCCCGAACCAGGCGGCGAAGCCCGGCACTGCCTGATGCAGCAACATGCCAAGACCGTCGACGACGACATTGCCACGTCCCCGCGCCCGGGCCAGCAGATCGGTTTCCAGCGGGGCATAGACGACGTCGGTCACCACTGCCTTGCGCGGCAACCCGTCGAGCGGCAGGTCGAGCGGCGGCTCCCCGGTCATGCCGAGGCTGGTCGTGTTGACCAGCAGGTCGATGTCGTCCATCCGGTCCGCCCGCTCTTCCCAGGGCACGGGCACGACATAGGGCTCGAAGGCGCGGGCGAGCGCGTGGCTGCGCTCGACGCTGCGGTTGGCCAGCTTAATTTCGACGACACCGGCTTCGATCAGGCCGGCGACGACACCGCGCGCCGCGCCGCCCGCGCCGATCACCATCGCCGTCGCGCCGTCGAGCGCCAGTTTCGGCGCGCCCTGGCGCAGGTTGGCGATGAAGCCCGGGGCATCGGTATTGCGCCCGGTCAGCGAGCCGTCCGCCTCGACGATCACCGTGTTCACCGCGCCGATGTGGCGGGCGGCATCGTCGATCCGGTCGAGCAGCGGAATCGCCGCTTCCTTGTGCGGCACGGTCAGGTTGCAGCCCCGAAAGCCGAGCTTGGGCATGGCGCGGAGCGCCGCCTGCAGATGCTCGGGCCGGACCGCCAGCGGCACATAGGCGCCGTCGATGTCGTAATGATTGAGCCAATAGCCATGCAGCCGGGGCGAGCGCGAATGGCCGACCGGCCAGCCCATTACCCCCGCGAGAACAGCCTTGCCGGAAATCGTCATGATCCGATCGCCCCCCGGGTGCGCAGGTAATCGAGCACGGCCAGCAAGGGCAGGCCGAGAATGGTGAAATGATCGCCCTCGACCTTGTTGAACAGCTGAAGCCCGAGGCCTTCCAGTTGATAGGCGCCCACGGACGAGAGCACGGCATCGCCCGCCGCGGCCAGATAGGCGTCGAGGAACTGGTCCGAAAACGGCCGCATTTCCAGTGTTGCTTCTGCGATGTGGCGCCACACCGGCGCCCCGTTCTCGCACACGACGACGGCGGAAATCAGTTTGTGCCGGCGGCCGCGCAGCGCCCTGAGGTGAGCTTTCGCATGATCCCTGTCCGCCGGCTTGTCGAAGACGAGATCGCCGAGCACCAGGACCTGGTCGGCGCCGACGACGAGGGCGCCGCGATGGCGGTGCGAGACCTTGGTCGCCTTCAGCTCGGCGAGAAAATCCGCCATGTCGCGCGGCGAGACCTTTTCCGCCGCCATGGAGCGTTTCAGCTCGGCCTCGTCGAGATTGGCGGGGTCGAGGCCGACCGGCACGCCGGCATCGGCGAACATGCGCCGCCGCGCCGCGCTGGCCGAGGCGAGGACGATGGCGCGCGCGGACGGCAGCAGCGCCGGCGGCTTTTCGTTGCTTGGGGTGGTCATGACCGACATGCTATCTCTATGGAGAGATTTTCCGCTCCTTGCAACGGGGCCAGAGGGTGCCGCACAGGGCATGAGTGAATTTTCGGAACTCGAACGTCGCCCGGTCGGGGCCGGCGATCCGGCCGACCTTTTCGTCGTCACGCGCAATCGCCTGACCGAGTTTTTGCTGAACTACTCGCTGATCGAAAGCTACTTCGCCTTCGTTCGGGCGCGGAAGCCCTATCCCTTCATGGCGCGCGACGCGGTGGTGCCGGGCAGCGCCGTGCCGCGCGGCGAGCAGCGGCACCAGAATACCGCATTCATGATCCTGCTGGACGAGCCCCTGCCCGAGACGCTGATCAAGCATTTCCGCCTGCGGAAATCCAACCGGGTGACCGCGCCCAACCTGCGCGCCCTGTGTTCCGACGTGGTGATCGAGGATATCGAGCCGGCGCAGCTCGACCTGTCGTCGTCGGAAAGCGATGCCCTGCTGCGCAAGCTGTTGCCCATCGACTATGCCATCCTGGGCGAGCGGGCGACGCCCGGCGGCGCGCCCCTGCTGTCCCACGCCCATGTGAAGATCGAGCGGCTGACCGACAATGCCCTGCGCGAGCTGGGCCTCGATCTTGGCTATGTCGAGCGCCGGCTGTTCGAGCGGGGCGAGGATTACGCCGACGCGCTCGAGGCCAAGTTCTACGAATATTACGGCTTTCCGGGCAATGCCTCGGGCCGGAAGTCGGCCGCGGCCATGGCGGCCCAGATGCTGGCCAAGGCGGGCACCCGCTTCTGCGTGCTGCTGGCCAATCAGGACGATTGCCGCATCACCGTGCTCGACGACGGGCCGTTCATCACCCAATACATGCTGATCCGGCTCGACCGCGACGATACGGCCCGGCTGATCCGCACCGCCCGCGCCTTCGGCGCGACCGGCGCCGGACCCTATACGGTGATTCGCGACGCGCGCGATGCCTCGATCGTGCTCTACCGGGTCGATTTCGCCCGCTCCGCCCCGGCGCGCGGCCGGGTGCGCAGCGATGCCGACCGGCTGCTGCGCCAGCCCTGGCTGGAAATCGTCGACGAGTGGATCGTCAAGGTACCGAGCGCCGAACATATGGAGCCGGACGACGAAGCCGCCGACCTGCCGGTGTTCCTGCCCTTCGCCTGGGTCCGGCGCTGATCGGTCGGCGCCCCCTCCGGACGAAGATCCCGGCCTGCACTAGATCTCGTGCAGGCAGAGTCTCTTGCCCTCACATCAGGTTCAGACGGTCGTAATAGAGATTGAGGATGGCGGCCGAGGTCTCCTCGATCGAGCGGCGGGAGACGTCGATCACGGGCCAGCCGTGCTTGACGAACAGGCGCCGGGCCTCGGTCAATTCCTTGTTGATCGCCTCGAGGTCGACATAGTCGGTCGCCGCGTTCTGGCCGAGCAGCAGCAGGCGGTGACGGCGCACCTGCACCAGCCGGTCGGACGAGGTGGTCAGGCCGACCACGAGGGGGCTCGTCACCTCGAACAGCTCGGGCGGCAGCGGGCAACCGGGCACCACGGGAATATTCGCGGTCTTGATGCCCCGGTTGGCGAGATAGACCGAGGTCGGCGTCTTCGAGGTGCGCGAGACGCCGAGCAGGATGACATCCGCCTCGTAGAGATCCTGGGTGCTCTGGCCGTCGTCATGGGCGAGGGTGAAATTCATCGCCTCGATGCGGCGGAAATATTCGGCGTCGAGCGCGTGCTGGCGCCCGGGCATGGCGCGCGCCGGCATCCCCAGATAGGCCGCGAGATTCTGGATCACCGGATCGAGCACGTTGATCGCCGGCACATGGCGCGACAGCGCGCCCGAATCCATCGCTTCCCGAAGATCGGCATTGACCAGCGTGTAGAGGATGATGCCGCCGGTCGAGACCGCCATGTCGAGCGACCGTTCGATCTGCGCCCGCGTCCTGACCATGAAGCTGACGTGGAGCAGGGCCGCGACATCGGGAAACTGTGACATCGCCGCCTTGGCGACCGAGGACAGGGTTTCGCCGGTCGCGTCCGAGATCAGATAGAGGTGCAGCCGCTTGGCGCCCTGGCCTGTGGATTGTGTGGACAGGGGGGATGAATCGCCCTCTTCCGGCCAGGCTTCGGTGTTCACGGTTTCGACGGGTTCATCGCTCAACCGAATACTCCCTTGAGGACGGTTTTTTGCCGGGCTGTGGACAGGGGCCGAAGAGCCGCGGCGCCGCGATCTCGACTTTCCAGTTATCCACGCGATTCACGCAACAAAAACCCCTGCCCTCCCTCGACACTCACCGATTTAGCCACTACTGAAAGGACCCGAACGGTGGCCGCCGGGCGGACTGGGGACAAATCAGGGCGATCCTGGGGAACCCCGTGATCCACAGGCATCCACCTACAACTACAATCCTTTTATTATATAAAGGTATTGAAAGTGGCTGAGCCCCTGTCGGTAACGGAAAAGCGCTTCCTGAAGGCCCTGAACGGTGAAACCGTCGACAGGCCGCCCTTCTGGTTCATGCGCCAGGCCGGCCGTTTCCTGCCCGAATATCGCGCGGTGCGGGCAACGACGAAGGACTTCGTGTCCTTCTGCCTCGACAGCGAGAAGGCCTGCCAGGTGACGCTGCAGCCGATCGAGCGGTTCGGCATGGATGCGGCGATCCTGTTTTCCGACATCCTGATCGTGCCCCATGGTCTTGGCCAGAACGTGCGCTTCGTCGAGGGCGAGGGGCCGCGGCTCGATCCCGTGACCGACGATGCCGGCGTCGCCCGCCTGACCATGGAGGGCTTTGAGACACGGGTCGGCGCGGTCTATGAGACCGTGCGCCTGCTGGCGAAGCGTCTGCCGTCCGATGTCGCCCTGATCGGCTTCGCCGGGGCGCCCTGGACCGTCGCCACCTATATGGTCGCCGGGGAAGGCACTTCGGACCAGAAGCCGGCGCGGCTGTGGGCTTACCGCGACCCGGAAGGCTTTGGCCGGCTGATCGACCTCGTGACCGAGGCGACCATCGACTATCTGGCGGCCCAGGTCGAGGCCGGGGCCGAAGCCCTGCAGATTTTCGACACCTGGGCCGGCTCCCTGCCCGAGGACGAGATGGCGTGCTGGGTCTTTGCCCCCATCGCCCGCATCAGGGCGGCGCTGAAGGCCCGTTTTCCCCATGTGCCGGTGATCGGCTTCGCCAAGGGCATCGGTGCCCTGCTGCCGCGCTTTGCCCCGGCGACGGGGGTCGAGGCGGTCGGTCTCGACGCCGGCATCCCGCTCGACTTCGTGCGCGATTACGTTCAGCCGACGGCCATCGTGCAGGGCAATCTCGATCCCCTGCTGCTGGTCGCCGGGGGCGATGCCCTGCGTCGCCGCACCGAGACCATCCTGCGCACCCTCGGCCCGCAGCGTTTCGTGTTCAATCTCGGCCATGGCATCGTGCCCGAGACCCCGCCGGCCCATGTCGGCGAGGTTGCCCGGATCATCCGGGACTGGCGGCCATGACGAAGCGGCTGGCGGTCGTCCTGTTCAATCTGGGCGGGCCGGACAAGCCGGCCTCCGTCCGGCCGTTTCTGTTCAACCTGTTTTCCGACCCTGCCATCATCCGCCTGCCGCAGCCCCTGCGCTGGCTGGTGGCGCGGCTGATTTCGGGCCGGCGCGAGAAGACGGCGCAGGAGATTTACGCCCGTCTCGGTGGCCGCTCGCCCATCCTGCCACTGACCGAGAAACAGGCGGCGGCCCTGACCGAGGCGATCGAGGGATTGGGTCTCGGGGTCGAGACGCGCTGTTTCATCGCCATGCGCTACTGGCACCCGCGGGCGGCGGAAACGGCAAAAGCCGTCTCCGACTTCGCCCCGGATGAGGTGGTGTTGCTGCCGCTCTATCCCCAGTTCTCGACCACGACGACGGCCTCGTCCTTCGCCGAATGGCGCAAGGCGGCGGCGAAGGCCGGTATCGCGGCGAAGACCGCCAGCATCTGTTGCTATCCCGTGGAACAGGGCTGGGTGCAGGCGCAGAGCCTGCTGATCGGCAAGGCGCTGGACGCCATGGGCGACACGCCCTTCCGCCTGCTGTTCTCGGCCCATGGCCTGCCGAAGAAAGTGGTCGAGGCCGGCGATCCCTATCAGGACCAGGTCGAGATGACGGCGAAGGCCGTGGTCGCCGCCCTTGGCCGGAAAGACCTCGACTGGGTGGTGTCCTATCAGAGCCGGGTCGGCCCGCTCGAATGGATCGCGCCCTATACCGAGGCGGAAATCCGCCGCGCGGGCGAGGCGGGCCTTGCCCTCGTCGTCGTGCCCATCGCCTTCGTTTCCGAACATTCGGAGACCTTGGTCGAACTCGACATCGAATACCGCGAGCTGGCGGAACACGCGGGCGTATCCCGTTACATCCGGGTGCCGGCGGTCGGTGACGAGCCGGCCTTCATCGCCGGCCTCGCCCGTCTGGTCGCGACCGCGCGCGGCCATGCCCGCTGCGCCCCCGACGGCGGCGCGCGCATCTGTAATGCCAGCCGTTCCGGCTGTGCCTGCATCAGCGAAAGGTAACCCATGCAGTTCCTGGCCGAGCACTACAACGCCCTGAAGGCCCTGCACATCATGTCCTTCACCGCCTGGATGGCGGGCATGTTCTATCTGCCCCGTCTGTTCGTCTATCACAGCGACAAGGCCATCGGCTCCGAAGCCTCCGAGACCTTCAAGGTCATGGAACGGCGCCTGCTGAAGGCGATCATCAACCCCGCGATGATCGCGACCTGGATTTTCGGCCTGTCGCTGATGGTGGCGACGCAGGCCTGGAGCGCGGGCGGCTGGTTCCACGCCAAGATGCTGCTTGTCCTCGTGATGTCCGGGGTTCACGGGATGCTGGTCGGCCAGGTGCGCCGTTTCGGCCGGGACGAGCGGCCCCACGGCGCCCGTTTCTACCGGGTGCTGAACGAGGTGCCGACGTTGCTTTTCATCGGGATTGTCGTGCTCGTCGTCCTGAAACCCTTCTGAGGCGCGGGCAAACTTCCGTTTGACAGCACGCGCCATGCGGCGCATGGTGCGGCTGTCCGGGCCATCCGAGGGCCTGGGCCGCGGCCGCTCAGGCCACGATCCCGGCCCCGTCCGGTGGCAGAATGCCGCGAGGGCAGACCGGGGTAGCCTTCGGACCTTTCCTCTCCTCTCGGATCTGGTTACGGCATCTGGCCTCTTGGCCCGTCTATTGGACATTGTCCTGGCGCTGTCGTCCCTCCGAATTCCCATACACGCTGCTTTGCGTTGGTCGAGCCCATGAATCTCCAGGAACTCAAGGAAAAATCCCCGACCGAGCTTCTCGCCTATGCCGAGGAACTCGAGGTCGAGAACGCTTCAACCCTGCGCAAGCAGGACATGATGTTCGCGATCCTCAAGCAACTGGCGGACAGGGATCTTGAGATCACCGGAGGCGGCGTCCTCGAAATCCTGCAGGACGGTTTCGGCTTCCTGCGCTCGCCGGAAGCGAATTACCTGCCCGGCCCCGACGACATCTATGTCAGCCCCAGCCAGATCCGCCGCTTTGGCCTGCGCACCGGCGACACGGTCGACGGCCAGATCCGGGCCCCCAAGGACGGCGAGCGTTATTTCGCCCTTCTGAAGGTCAACACCATCAATTTCGAGGACCCGGAGGCGATCCGCCACAAGGTCCATTTCGACAATCTGACCCCGCTCTATCCCAATGAGCGCCTGAACCTCGAGCGGAACGACCCCACGGTCAAGGATCGCTCGGCCCGGGTCATCGACCTGATCTCTCCCCTTGGCAAGGGCCAGCGCGCGCTGATCGTCGCGCCGCCGCGCACCGGCAAGACCGTGCTGCTGCAGAATGTCGCCCATGCCATCACCGCCAATCACCCGGAAGTCTATCTGATCGTCCTCCTCATCGACGAGCGGCCGGAAGAAGTGACCGACATGAGCCGGTCGGTGAAGGGCGAAGTCATTTCCTCGACCTTCGACGAGCCGGCGGTGCGCCACGTCCAGGTCGCCGAAATGGTGATCGAGAAGGCCAAGCGCCTGGTCGAGCACAAGCGCGACGTCGTGATCCTCCTCGACTCGATCACCCGCCTCGCCCGCGCCTATAACACTGTCGTGCCCTCGTCGGGCAAGGTGCTGACCGGCGGCGTGGACGCCAATGCCCTGCAGCGGCCGAAGCGCTTCTTCGGCGCCGCCCGCAACATCGAGGAAGGCGGCTCGCTGACCATCATCGCGACGGCGCTGATCGACACCGGCAGTCGCATGGACGAAGTGATCTTCGAAGAGTTCAAGGGCACCGGTAACTCGGAAATCATCCTCGACCGCAAGATCGCCGACAAGCGCACCTTCCCCGCGATCGACATCACCAAGTCCGGCACCCGCAAGGAAGAGCTGCTGGTCGACAAGGGCACCCTGTCCAAGATGTGGGTCCTGCGCCGCATCCTGATGCCGATGGGCCCCGTGGACGCCATCGAATTCCTGCTCGACAAGCTGAAGCACACCAAGACCAACGGCGAATTCTTTGACTCGATGAATTCGTAAGGCTTGGCGCCAGATACCGGAAAGGGCGCGGGGGGCAACCCTCGCGCCCTTTTGTCTTTCCGGGTCAGGGCGTGAAGACGAGGCGCTCGGTCTCGCGCCAGCCCCAGGCCGCGCCGCCCTCGGCGAGGGGCACAGTCCGGTGCGGCAGGGAAAGGCCAGCCGGTGCCGCGGCCCGCAGCATCGCCCCCGTGGCCGCGATCAGGCGTGGCATGGCCACGCTGCCGATGCCGCTGCCCATGATCTCCAGCGCGGACGAGCGCAGGATCGCACCCGGCAAGTCGATGCTCAGGCTGCTGGCCGTGCCGATCTGGACGAAGCGGATGGGCACGGAGGCTGGCCCCGCCTTGGCCCCCGCCAGCATCAGGGCTTCGGCGCTGGGGCCCCAGAGGTAGTCGAGAACAATGTCGATGCCGCGCGCGAACACCGGCATGAAGCGCGCCTGCAGCCCTGCCCTGTCCGCTTCGAGGGCGATGGTCTCGTCCGCACCGAGCGTATCGAGGACGGCTCGGTTGCGACCGGTCGCGACGATGCGGCTTGCCCCCATGTGGCGGGCGATCTGTACCGCCAGCCGGCCGGACGCGCCGGTGGCGCCATTGATCAGCACGCTTTCGCCGGGCCGGAAGCGGGCACGTTCGGTCAGGGCGGCCCAGGACGACATGCCGGGGTTGGCGATGGCCGCCGCCGTCACCGGGTCCAGTCCCCCCGGCAGCGGCACGACCTGCGCCTCGGCCACCGGGGCGATTTCCGCCATGCTGCCGAATGGCGCGCGAGGCAGCATGAAATAGACCGGGCGACCGTCGTCCAGCGTGCCAGTGCCATCGACCCCCGCGACCAGCGGATAGGTCCCGCCGGCGCTGTAATGCTGGCCCGAGGCTCGCACCCGGGCGAGCGGGCACAGGGCGGTGGCGGCAACGCGAACGAGGACTTCGCCGGGGCCGGCGACCGGCTCGGGAAAATCGGCCAGAGCCGGGAGCTGGCCGGCGGCGGTGACGACGAGGGCTTTCATGGATCGGGTCCGTGCGGCATGAATATATGTGTATAATGCACATATATACCGGGACCGGAGGGCGGCGGAGAAAAAATATGCAGGACGCACATATTTCCGGGCAGCTGCGGGTGCTGCACGATGCGGTGCTCGACCTTGTCGCGGTGATCAACGGCCCGCGGCGCGACCGCACGCTGATCCGGGAAGCTGGGATCGACCTTGATCCAGCGCTGTTTCCCCTGCTGGTGCTGACCGGGCGCTATGGCCCCATTGGCGTGGTCGAGCTCGCCGACCGGGTCGGCCGCGACTATACGACCGTCAGCCGCCAACTCGCCCGGCTGGAAAGTCTCGGCCTGATCGTGCGGCGGGCGGGCGCGGCCGACCGCCGGGTGCGCGAAAGCCTGATCACCCCGGCGGGAGAAGCCATGACGGCGGCCATCGACGGCGCCCGCGAGCGTATCCTGCGTCGGGGCTTCGAGGGCTGGGACGGGCAGGATTTCGCCACCCTCGTCCGCCTGATGCGCCGTTTCGCCGACATGATGAAGGACGCCAGGATCGACGGCGAGGTGTGAGGGCGGTCAGGGAAAGCGCCTGCTGGTATGGACAACGGCGACGATTTCTACCCGGCTCGCGGTTACGCGGTACAACACGGCGTAACTGGGATGGGCGACGATTTCGCGAAGTCCCGGCAGGCGATAGCTCTGCGGGTACATCAGGGGATGCTCCGCGAGGGGCTGGACGACGGCGAACAACCTGTCCTTCAGCCGCCGCGCGGCAGCGGGATTCTCCGCGGCGATGAAGCGGATGATGCGGATCAGGTCGTCCTTGGCGCCGGCAAGCCAGACGACCGGCAGCATTACCGGTCTGTGCGGGATTCGCTGGTGGCGACGATGGCTTCGGCTTCGGCCATGACGTCCTCATGAGCCACGGCCGGCCGGGAATCCCTCAGGGCCGCCGCGACCTTCGCCTTTAGCCAGCGCGTATGTCCGGCTTCCTGTTCTTCAGTCTCGAATTCCGAGATCAGGGGAGAATTCTTGCCCATCTCGCCACCCGCCGTCTCACTCACGTCATCATGGGGCCGAGTCGACGGCGTCGCAAGAGCCGGCTCAATCCTCGACCCGGCTGAGCTTGCCGCAGATCTGATCGAGTTCGTCGAGGGTCTTGTAGCGGATGGTGATGCTGCCGCCGGCATCGCCCTTGTGCAGGATCGAGACCGGCAGGCCGATGGCGGCGGCGAGATTGCCTTCCAGCTCCAGCGTGTCCATGTCCTTGGCCGGGGCGCCGCCCCCTGCCCCGCCCGGACCGGCGGCGGGGGATTTGGCCTTCTTGGCCAAGTCTTCGATCTGGCGGACGGAGAGGCCTTCGTCCACGGCCTTTTTCGCCAGGGCGGCGGCATCGGGCAGGCCGATGAGGGCGCGGGCATGGCCGGCCGACAGCGAGCCCTGTTCGACCAGCGCCTTCACCGGCGCCGGCAGGGCCAGCAGGCGCAGGGTATTGGCGATATGGCTGCGCGACTTGCCGATGATGCGGGCGATGACGTCCTGGGTATGGCCGAATTCTTCGATCAGCCGCTGATAGCCGGCGGCCTCCTCGATCGCGGTCAGGTCGGCGCGCTGGACGTTTTCGACCAGGGCGACTTCCATCACTTCCTGATCGGTGAATTCCTTCACGACCACCGGCACCTGATGCAGCTGCGCGCTTTGCGCCGCGCGCCAACGCCGCTCCCCGGCGATGATCTCGTAACGGTCGGCCGCGATCCTGCGCACCAGGATGGGCTGCAGGATGCCATGGGTTCTGATCGAGGCGACGAGGTCTTCCAGCGCCTCGGCGGTGAAGCGTTTGCGTGGCTGGTTCGGATTGGGCTGAACCTGTTCGATGGGCAATTCGCGTAAGGCCCGCGGCCGCTCGCCCGGGGTCGCCGGGGTGCCGGCATTCACCGCGTCCCGCACTTCACCCATGAGGGCGGAAAGCCCCCGCCCCAAACCCTTCTTGCGGGTTTCCTCAGCCATCGACACTCGATCCTTCAGAGAGAATTCAGGCCGCGCGCGGCTCTTCCCGGCGCAGCAATTCGCTGGCCAGCCTGATATAGGCCTGACTGCCGGCGCAGCGATGATCATAGACGAGCGCCGGCTGGCCATGGCTGGGCGCTTCCGAGATACGGACATTGCGCGGAATGACCGTGTTGTAGACCTTGCTGCCGAGGAAGCCCCGGACATCGGCCGCCACCTGATCCGACAGGTTGTTGCGGTTGTCATACATGGTCAGCACGACGCCCTGGATCTGCAGGCCCGGGTTCAGGCTGCCGCGCACCTGCTCGACCGTGCGCAGCAACAGGCTGAGGCCTTCGAGGGCGAAGAATTCGCACTGCAGGGGCACCAGCACCGAATCGGCGGCGACCATGGCGTTGAGGGTCAGCAGGTTCAGCGACGGCGGGCAGTCGATCAGGACGTAATCGAACACCCGGGCAATCTCCGGCGCGGCCAGCGCGTCCTTGAGGCGGTGGGCGCGGCGCTCCTGATCGACCAGTTCCAGCTCCGCCCCCGACAGATCGACGGTCGACGGCACGAGGGAGAGATTGGGAATGGCGGTTTCCACCAGCGCCTCGGCCAGGGTCGCCTCGCCCATCAGGGCATCGTAGGAGGTAATCTCGCGGGCGGCGCGGTCGATGCCGACGCCGGTCGAGGCATTGCCCTGAGGATCGAGATCGAGGATCAGCACCCGGCGCCCGACGGCGGCCAGGGCGGTGCCCAGATTGATCGCGGTGGTCGTCTTGCCGACGCCGCCCTTCTGGTTGGCTACGGCGATGATACGCACATCCGATGGCCTGGCGTCAGTCATGTTCGATCACCCGAATCCGGAAGATGGTGGCGGCCGGGTCGGTCAGACTCTGGACCCGCTCGACCTCCAGTGTGGAACCTTGCGCGGCCTGGGTCAATTCGGCCTCGGCCTCCTTGCCCTTGGGGATTATGTGAATCGTGTGGGCAGATCGGTGCGGCGCCGCCCAATCGAGCAGTTTCGCCAGTGGGGCGAGTGCCCGTGCGGTAACCACATCCGCGTCCAGCGGCGCTAGGGTTTCGATGCGCAAGGGGTGAATGGTGACCTCGGTCCCGGTGATGCGGGCCGCCTCGCGCAGGAAGGCGCATTTGCGCTGGTCGCTTTCGACGAGGTGAACATCCCCTGCCCCCATGATGGCGAGGACGAGACCCGGGAAGCCGGCACCGGAGCCAAGGTCGATCAGGCGGCGCTTGCGGCCCTCAGGCGCCTCGGGCAGCAGGCTGAACAGCTGGGCTGAATCGAGCATGTGGCGGCGCCACAGGTCGGGCAGCGTCGCTGGCCCGACCAGATTGATCTTCGCCTGCCACTTCACCAGAAGGTCGCCATAGGCGGCAAGCCGCAGCAATGTTTCACGTGAAACAGGGACGGCCGCGGCGAAACCCTCGGCGGTCATCGGGCGCTCCAGAGCCATATTAGGCGACTCGCTTCCGGACATGGGCCAACAGGGCCGTAAGGGCGGCGGGGGTAACGCCAGATATGCGCGCTGCCGCACCGAGGGTGGGCGGTCGGGCGGCGTCGAGTTTCAGGCGGATTTCCGCCGACAATCCGCCGATGGCGGCAAAGTCGATATCAGCCGGCAGGGTCAGATTTTCGTCCCGGCGGAAGGCGCGGATATCCGCTTCCACCCGGTCGATATAGCCGGCATAGAGGGCTTCGATCTCGACCTGCTCGGCGACATCGGCCGGCATTTCGGCCAGCCAGGGCCAATGGGCGGCCAGGCTGGCGAGCGAGGCGCCGGGCAGGCGCAGCAGGTCGAGGATGGAGCGGCGCTGGCCATCCTGATTGACCGCGAGGCCGAGGGCAGCCGCCTCGTTGGGCGTCAGGCGGGTGTCGCGGGCAAGGTTTAGCGCGGCCTCGACGGCAGCCTTCTTGGCGGCGAAGGCGGTAGCGCGGGCGGTGCCGACGCAGCCCCAGTGAAGGCCCTTGTCGGTCAGGCGGCGGTCGGCATTGTCGGCCCGCAGCAGCAGGCGGTATTCGGCCCGGCTGGTGAACATGCGGTAGGGCTCGCGCGTGCCCTTGGTCACCAGGTCGTCGATCATCACACCGATGTAGCCATCGGCCCGGTCGAGCATGACCCCCTGCCCGCCCCCGGCCGCGCGGGCGGCGTTCAGCCCGGCCATCAGGCCTTGGGCCGCCGCCTCCTCGTAACCTGTGGTGCCGTTGATCTGACCGGCGAGATAGAGCCCGGGGCAGCGCCGGGTCTCCAGCTGGTGGGTCAGCTCGCGCGGGTCGACGAAATCATATTCGATGGCATAGCCGGGGCGCAGCATGGTCGCCCGTTCCAGCCCCGGGATGGTCGTCAGCAAGGCGGCCTGAACGTCGCGCGGCAGCGAGGTGGAAATGCCGTTGGGGTAGACCGTGTCGTCGTCCAGCCCTTCCGGCTCGAGGAAGATCTGGTGGCGTTCCTTCTCGGCGAAACGCACCACTTTGTCCTCGATCGAGGGGCAGTAGCGCGGGCCGACGCTTTCGATCTGGCCGGAATACATCGGCGCCCGATGCAAGTTGGCGCGGATCAGGGCGTGGCTGGCCTCGCTGGTATAGGTGATGCCGCAGGCGATCTGCGGCGTCTCGATCGCCTGGGTCAGGAAGGAGAACGGCTGGGGCGGATCGTCGCCCTGCTGCATCTCGAGGCTGGCCCAGTCGATGGTGCGGCCGTCAAGCCGGGCCGGGGTTCCGGTCTTCAGCCGGCCGAGCGTGAAGCCGATACGGGCAAGCGCGGCGGACAGGCCAAGGCTCGGCGCCTCGCCCACCCGGCCGGCGGGGATCTTCTCTTCCCCGATGTGAATGAGACCGCGCAGGAAGGTGCCGGTGGTCAGCACCACGGCGGCGCAGGAAATCTCCCGCCCGTCGGCCAGCACGACGCCGACGATGCGGCCGTCATTGACGATCAGGTCTTCCGCCGGGGCGGCGAGAATGTCGAGGCCCGGCTGTTCTGCCAGCAGGGCCTGCACCGCCTGGCGATAGAGTTTGCGGTCGGCCTGGGCGCGCGGGCCGCGCACCGCCGGTCCCTTGGACTGGTTCAGCACGCGGAACTGGATGCCGCCCCGGTCGATGGCCCGGGCCATGACGCCGTCGAGGGCGTCGATCTCCCGCACCAGATGGCCCTTGGCAAGGCCGCCGATGGCGGGATTGCAGGACATTTCGCCGATTGTTTCCCGGCGATGGGTGAGCAGAAGGGTGCGCGCGCCAAAGCGCGCCGCGGCTGCCGCAGCCTCGCAGCCGGCATGGCCGCCGCCGATCACGATCACGTCGTATTGGGTCATGGCCGGCACTCTAGGCGCTGGCGCGATACAGTCAAACGAGGTTTTTGCGACAGGGCTTCGCGCCGCTGTTTCACGTGAAACATCATTTGCCGATGCAGAACTCGAAGAAGATGACGTCGAGCAGGTCTTCGACATCGACCGCGCCAACCACCCGGCCCAGCGCGCGCAGGGCAAGGCGCAGGTCCTCCGCCCGCAATTCCGCCGGCAGGAAACCGGGCAGCAGGGCACGGTCGAGACTGGCCACGGCCTCTTCCACCGCCAGCCGGTGGCGGGCGCGGGTGATCGCCGGGGCTTCCGCCGAATCGAGGCGGGCGGCGACCCGGGTGGCGATGGCGGCCAGAAGCCCGTCGATCCCCTGCCCGCTCAGGGCCGAGACCGGCAGGGCGCCGGCCGGCCCGGCGCCGAGATCGCATTTGTTGAGGACGAGGATGCTCTCCCGTCCCGGCGATTCGGGCGGCGGCGCATCCCCCGGCACGATGACCTGCAGGCGCAGGTCGGCGCCCTCCGCCCGGGCCAGGGCGCGGCGCACCCCTTCCCGCTCGATCGGATCATCGGTCTCGCGCAGGCCCGCCGTGTCGATCAGCAGCACGCGATAACCGCCGAGGTCGAGGGCAACCTCGATCACGTCCCGTGTCGTGCCCGGAATATCGGAGACGATGGCGACCTCGGACGCGGACAGCCGGTTCAGCAGGCTGGACTTGCCGACATTGGGCGCGCCGGTGATGGCGATCTCGAAGCCGTCGCGCAACCGCTCACCGCGCCGCCCATTGGCGAGATGGGCGGCGATCTCGGCCCGCAGCACCGCCGCCCCCTCCAGCACCGCGCCTTCGATGGCATCGTCGAGGCCTTCGTCGGGAAAGTCGATCAAGGCTTCCAGCCGGGCCAGCAGGACTTTCAGCCGGTCGCGCCAGCCCTCGTAGAGCCTGCCCATGGCGCCGTCGAGCTGGCGCAGGGCCTGGCGGCGCTGGGCCTCGGTCTCGGCATCGACAAGGTCGGCGATGGCCTCGGCCTGCGACAGGTCGAGCTTGCCGGCCTCGAAGGCGCGGCGGGTGAATTCGCCAGGACCAGCCGGGCGAAGGCCAAGTCCGGTCAGCACGGCGGTCAGCCGGGTGACGATGGCGCGCCCGCCATGGACATGAAGCTCGGCGACATCCTCGCCGGTGAAACTGGCCGGGGCCGGAAACCACAGCACCAGCGCCCGGTCGATGACCTCGCCATTTTCCGGATCGCGCAGCGGCGCCAGACGGGCCATGCGGGCGGCGGGCCGCACGCCGCACAACCGGTCGAGCGCGGACCCGGCCAGCGGGCCGGACAGGCGCATCACGGCGACGCCGGCCCGGCCCCGGCCGGACGCCAGGGCGAAGATGGTCTCGCTCACCTTATTCGGCGGCAGGCAGTTTCTGGTCGGGTGGCAGCATCAGCCGCGTCACCCGCCCACCCTGCTTCAGATGGATTTCGAGGATTTCGTCGATATCGGCGGGCGTGCGCGGGGCATACCAGATGCCTTCGGGATAGATGACCAGCACGGGGCCGAGCTCGCAGCGGTCGAGGCAGCCGGCCTGATTGATGCGGACATTCTCGAGTCCCAGCTCGTCGGCCCGGACCTTCATGTAATTGCGTAAAGGAACACCCCCGCGCGCCTTGCAGGAGCTGCGGGGATGGACATCGGGACGCTCGTTCACACAGGCGAAGACATGGGCTTCGTAATAGGGCGCGGGATCGCCCGGCAGGCTCCGATCGCTCACTTCGTCTCGTCCTTGGTCTCGGGCTTGCGCTTGCCGCCGCCCCGCACCGAGCTGGCGGCGGACCACAGGAAGTCCTGGAATTTCTCGAAGCCCTGCAGGCCACCCTGAATGCCCATGGGCAGCCATTGCTTGAAGATGGTCTCGGGGTCGATGACATTCAGATATTGGGTCATCCGGCCTTCGAGTTCGGCCAGAATGCGCTGCTGCATCGGCTCGAGATCGGGCAGGCCGAGGACGCGACGGGCCTCCTCCGGGGTGATATCGAATTCGACGTTGATCTTCATGGCGTCCTCTTCCGCTTGTCGCCGCCATGGATATGGCGACGATGGGCCGGATCAGTTTAGATCAGCGCAGTGCCGACGCAAGACAACCATGGAAGGTCGAGACCTTGGCCGAAGCCCGCGTGCAGACCCCGATCGGGATGTTCCACGTCACGGTGCGCGCCGACGCGGTCACCGCCGCCGGCTGGTCGCCCAGCGGCGACGATACCCCGGCGGACGACATCCTGCTGCGTCTCGCCCTCGGCCAGGTGGAGGATTATTTCGCCGGCCGGCGCCGGGACTTCGACCTGCCCATCGCGCCGCACTGCACGCCGTTCCAGCGCAAGGTCTGGCGCCGCATCGCCGCCATCCCCTTCGGCCAGTTCGAGACCTATGGCGCCCTCGCCCGCACCCTCGGCGGCGTCGCGGCCCAGGCGGTGGGTCAGGCCTGCGGCCGCAACCCGGTCGGCCTGCTCGTGCCCTGCCACCGCGTGCTCGCCGCCGGCCCCCGGCTCGGCGGCTATGGCGGCTCGGAAGACGTCAAACGCTGGCTGCTCGCCCATGAGGGCATCGCGGTGCCGGAGACTTAAGGTTTCGCGCCCGCCGCTTCGAGCAGAGCGACGATGGCCTTGAGGTCTTCGAGATAGGCCGGCCCGAGCCAGTCGGGCACCTGGTCGGGCGCGGTCTGCGCCCGCGCGATGGCGAGGGCACTGTCGCCTTCCGGCTCGCGCGCGTCGGGGTCGCCGCCCCGGCGCAAGATGGCGGCGAGGATGTCGGGCTTGCCGCCGCGTACCGCGGCGATCACGGCGCGCTGGCGCTGGTCGCCGCTGGGCGCGTCGAGGGCACCGGCCGCCAGCAGGCGGTCGACCACGTCGCCGTCGCTGTATTGCGCCGCCAGGGTCAGGGCGAAGATACCGCGGCAGGATCCCGTCGGGGCGACACCCCGCGCCAGCAGCGCGCCGACGAGCGGTCCTGCCCCCGGGCGGATGCTGCAGGCCAGCGCCCCGGCAGCGGCGGGGGCCTGGAAGTCCCAACCGGCAGCCCTCAGATCGTCGACGATTTCCACGCCGCCCGAGACCCAGCGCGCGCTGCGCGCCAGATGTTCCACCGCCCGCTCCAGCGCGACGACCGTGGGCGGCATCCCGTCGTAGAGGCCGGCGTAATCGACCACTTTCTTTTCGGCTTTGCCCAGGCGCAGGCGCAGCACGGTCGACGGCAGGTCCGTGACCTCGGCGGCATATTCATCCTCGAGGCCGAAGAATTGCGCGGCGCGGAACTGCTCGATCAGGGCGGCGACGGCGGCGGGGTCGACCCGCTCCTCCACCCGGCCGGCGAAGGCGACATTGAAACCGCCGTCATAGCTGACACGGCCATCGCCCCCGATGGTGACGGTATAGATCGGGCAGGTGCCGTAACAGGCGGTGTGCTGGATGGAAATCTCGGTTTCGGCGGCGCTGGCCCTGGGAAAAGGCCGCTCGGCCGGGGGGCGTGTCCGCGGAAAGATCGGGATGGTCAGCGGGCCGGTAACGGCGACATCCCTGCCGCCGCGCTCGAACGGGCGGAAATGCAGGGACATGGCCAGTTGCACGGCGCGTTCGTAGTATTCGTCGTCGCCCCGGCTCGGCTTGGCCGATGTAACCGATCCTGTTCCATCAATGGCAATGTCGAGGGAAACCGCCTCGCCGAAGGTCACATCCGCCGAATCGCTGTTGAAATAAAGGGGCGGGCTGCCGGGGGCCAGATGCTCGCGGATCTCGCTGCTGTCGACCAGCGGGGTCTCGTCCGCCTGCGCGGCGCGCGTCAGGGACAGGGCGGCGAGAATGCCCGCCACAACCACCGTGACCCGTCGTGCCATGCCCTGCCTCCGCCGATGCGCCGCCATGCTAGTGGCTTGGCCCCGACTTGTCGACGGGATGCCCCACCGGGGGGATGCCCCCCGTGACGCGATGCCCCCGCGACGCGATGCCCCCGCGACGCGATGCCATGACAAGGACGCTTTCGGGCGCTAGCATCCCAGCACAATTCAGGGAGGATCTGATGACGGCATCGAGCATCACCATCGCGGCAACGGACGGCGGCAGCTTCTCGGCCTATGTGGCGCGGCCGGCGGGTGGCGCGCCCGCCCCGGCGATCGTCGTCATCCAGGAAATCTTCGGCGTGAACGCGGTCATGCGCGGCGTCTGCGACTGGCTGGCGGGCGAAGGCTTCGTCGCCATTTGCCCGGACCTGTTCTGGCGGATCGAGCCGGGCATCGACATCACCGACCAGACCAAGGCGGAATGGGACCGGGCCTTCTCGCTGTTCGGCGCCTTCGACCGCGCCAGGGGCATCGCGGATATCGAGGCGACGCGGGCCGTCGCCGCCGGCTTGCCGGGGACGACGGGCAAGGTTGGCGCCGTCGGTTACTGCCTTGGCGGTCACATGGCTTACCGGACGGCGGCGGAAACCCCGATTGACGCCTCGGTCGGCTATTACGGTGTCGGTATCAACGAGGTGCTGAATCTCGCCCCGGGCATCAAGACGCCCCTGATGCTGCATATCGCCGAGAAGGACGGCTTCGTGCCGCCGGAAGCGCAGGCGAAAATGGCCGAGGGGCTGGGCGGCAATCCGCTGGTCACGCTCCACACCTATGCCGGGCAGGATCATGCCTTCGCCCGCATTGGCGGCGCCCATTACGACAAGGCTTCGGCCGATCTCGCCAACGCGCGCACGCTGGCCTTCTTCCGCCAGCATCTGGCCTGAGGGGCAAGGCGATGAGCGAGGCGCGGGCGATCCGCATTCATGCGGCCGGCGGGCCGGAGGTGATGGCGCTCGAGACTTTGGCCCTGCCGCCGCCCGGCCCGGGCGAGGTGCGCCTGCGCCAGACCGCCATCGGGGTGAATTTCATCGACTGCTATCACCGCAGCGGTCTCTATCCCCTGCCCCTGCCGTCGGGTATCGGGCTGGAGGCGGCGGGCGTCGTCGAGGATGTCGGCCCGGGGGTGACGGGTCTTGCCGCTGGCGACCGGGTCGCCTATTGCCTCACGCCCATCGGGTCTTACGCCAGTCATCGCAACTATCCGGCCGATCTTCTGGTGAAGGTG
Source organism: Zavarzinia aquatilis (assembly GCF_003173035.1). Classification (GTDB taxonomy): domain Bacteria; phylum Pseudomonadota; class Alphaproteobacteria; order Zavarziniales; family Zavarziniaceae; genus Zavarzinia; species Zavarzinia aquatilis. Next base: position 18,073 of record NZ_QGLE01000006.1, on the reverse strand, counting down.
CCGGACGGGGTTACGGACGAGCAGGCCGCCTCGCTCATGCTGCAGGGCCTGACCGCCTGGTTTCTCCTGCACCGGACCTATCGGGTCAAGGCGGGCGAGACCGTGCTGTTCCACGCCGCGGCCGGCGGTGTCGGTCTCATCGCCTGCCAATGGGCACGGCACCTGGGGGTGCGGCTGATCGGCACCGCAGGCTCGCCCGAGAAGGCGGCGCTCGCCCGCGAGCATGGCGCGGCCGAGGTCATCCTCTATCGCAGCGAGGATGTGGCGGCGCGGGTGCGCGCGCTGACCGACGGCAAGGGCGTGCCCGTCGTCTATGATTCCGTCGGCAAGGATACCTGGGACGGCTCGCTCGACAGTCTCGCGATGCGCGGGCTGATGGTCAGCTTCGGCAACGCCAGCGGCCCGGTGCCGCCGTTCAGCCCGGGCATCCTGGCGGCCAAGGGCTCGCTCTACCTCACGCGACCGACCCTGTTCCACCATATCGCCGACAAGGCGGAGCGGGACGAGGCGGCGGCCACCCTGTTCGATCTCGTCTCGAGCGGCATCATCCGCACCAATGTCCGCCAGCATTTCGCCCTCGCCGATGCGGTCGCGGCACATCGGGCGCTGGAAGCCCGGGCCACCGTCGGCTCGACCGTGCTGCTGCCTTGATTGCCGCCGGAGGCCGTGTTGTAAACTCCGGATAGGCCGCCCCGGACGGGGCACGGGGGTCTGGGGGAAACATTGTCGATCGTTCGGCGCGAACGTGTTCTGGCCGCGGGGCTCCTCGCGGCCGCCTCGTTGCAGGCGGCCTGGGCGGGGGATGGCGCTCCCCTCTCCCGCGCCGACATCGAACAGTCGCTCGCTGGCGGTGCCGAATGGCTCGACCCGGTCGAGGTGACGGCCGATGCCCCCGGCGAGGAAGCACGCGAGCCGGCCCTGTCGAAGACCGTGGCCGACAGGGAAAAGGTCGAAGCCGCCGAGGGCGATCTGATGACCCTGGTGCGGCAGATGCCGAACGCGATCGCCGTCAGTTCCAGCCTGCGCATCTCGACCGTCGCGATAAGAGGCATCGGCGCCACGCCGCCCGCCGAAGCGCGGGACAACGCCAACGGCCTGTTCGTCGACGGCGTCTATTATCCGCGGCCGGCCTCCCTGTCCTTCGATATGTTCGACGTGGATCGGGTGGAGCTGATCCGCGGCTCGCAGGATATCCTGTTCGCGCGGAACACGGTGGCCGGCGCCCTGAACGTGCAGACCGCGCGACCATCGTTCGAGCCGGCCGCCGAAATTTCCCTGAGCGCGGGCAGCGACCGCTATTTCCGCACCACGGGCATGGTGACGGGACCGGTTTCGGACACGTTGGCCCTGCGCCTCAGCTTTTCCCATGGCGAGCGCGATGGCGCTGTCGAGAATATCAACCCCGACTCCGCCGCGGCGGACCGCCTGAACGGGACCAACGATTATGGCCTGCGCGCGCAGATGCTGTGGGAGCCGAGCGACGAGTTCAGCCTGAGGATCGCCGCCGACAGAAGCGAACAGGATGCCCGCTGCTGCGTCCAGCTGCCGGGGCAAAGCATCGAGACCCAGGCCGATGGCAGCGACTTCCCCGACAATTCGCGCGAGCGGCGGCGCAGGGAAGGTTACGTCGTGCCTGAAGATGGTGCCCGGCGGCGGCAGACCGACGTCGATGCCCGGGTCGAGGCCCAGGCCGAGCAGGGCGGCGTGCTGGCGGAAGCCAGATGGTATCTGCCGGGTTATGAACTGACGTCGCTCACCGCCTGGCGCGGCCAGACCTACGACCCGCGCACCGACAGCGATTACACGGCACTCTCGGTGCTGAACCAGTTCGGCGTGTCCTACGACCAGGGACAATTCAGCCAGGATCTGCGCCTGGCCTCCACCGGCCGACGCAGGGTCGATCATGTCTTCGGCCTGCAGGCTTTCTGGCAACGGGTCGACAGCCTGCAGGACCAGGAATTCGGTGCCGATGCCGCTTCGATCCTGATCGTGCCGACCTTGCCGCCGCTGCTCGGTCCGCTGCTGGAGCCGGAGATCCGCGCGGCCATCGACGGACTTCACGTCTATCAGGCCGCGCATATCGACACGGCGAGCGTGGCAGCCTTCGGTCAGGCCAGCTGGAACATCACGGATAACACCAGCCTGACCGCGGGCCTGCGCTACACGCTGGAGCGCATGAAAGGCGATTTCAGGCAATATCTCGAAGGCGGGGGCGGCGATTTGCCGGGCCCGGTCGCCACCGTGGTGCGTGACCAGATCGCGCGGCCCGACGCCTGGCGCGACTCCCGGGCGGACGGGAGCCTGTCGGCGCGGATCAGCCTCGCGCATCGGCTGTCCGAGGGGGTGTCGGCCTATGTCTCCTACGCGAGGGGCGGCAAGCCCGGCGGGATCAATTTCGCCGCGCTCAGTGCCGGGACGAGCCGGGAGGTCGCGGCCGAGACGGCGGACACGGCGGAACTCGGCGTCCGGACCCGGTGGCTGGGGGACCGGCTGACCGTCGACGGCACGCTCTACTGGATCGAGCTGCAGGATTACCAGGCGGTGAAATTCGACCGCGAAACCCTGGCGAGCTATATGTCCAATGTCGGCCGGGTCCGTTCCCGGGGCGTCGAACTCGATGCCCTGTTCTGGCTTTCACCCAGCCTCGGCCTCCGCGCCAGCCTCGCCTATAACGAGACCGAGATTCAGTCCTATCCGGACGCGCCCTGCCCGCCCGATGTCCATGTTCCCCAGGGCGCGGTCTGCACCGTCAACCTCGCCGGTCATGAACTCGAAGGGGCGCCGCGCTGGACCGCGTCGGTCGGCTTCGATTACACGAGGCCCCTCGGCTTCTGGCAGGGCGACGATCTGGAGGGCTTCATCGGCGGCGACTTCAACTATGTCTCCGCCTATATGACCGAGGCCGGCTCGGACTACACGCGGGTCAAGGGCCGGGGCATCGCCAACCTGAGGCTCGGCCTGCGCGCGACCGACCGGCGCTGGTCGCTGGCGCTCTGGGCCAACAATCTGTTCGATCGCCATTACGACACGGCCCAGGCGTCGCTGCCGCTCAACCTTGGCGGAACGGTCATCGTACCGGGCGATCCCCGGATGATCGGGGTTACGGCAACGCTGCGCTATTGACCGGCCGCCGCTCAACCTGGGGGGCCCTTAATCCGGGGACACTATACATAATTCGACGACAGCGCGCGCGGATAATTAAATATAGTGTCCCCGAATTAGGGGGCCGTGGGATCAGGCGCCGGCGATGACGCTGTTGTCCGCGGGGCTTGGGGCGGGGCGGAGCACGCAGTGGCTGCCCGAGGGGCCGTGCATGGTGGCGACGCAGCGGTTGCAGGCGGTGCAGCCCGAAGCGGTCAGCCGGCCGCTGCGAAACCCGTCGACCAGATCGGGGTCGTGCAGCAGGGCGCGGCCGAGCACGATGGCATCGAAACCGTCGGCCATGACGCCCTCGACATTGGCAAGCGACTTCACCCCGCCGAGATAGCCGAGCGGCATGGACACTGCTGCCCGCACCTGCCGCGAGAAATCGCGCAAGTAAAGTTCGTGGAACTCGAGGCGGCGCGGCTGCATCAGCGCCAGCATGTCGAGGGCGCGGCGGGCGATGAAGGAAGGTTCCGCCTGTTTCATCTCGGGGATCGGCATCCTGGAGCCGAAGATCCACCAGGGCGACTGCACGTTCATGCCGGCGGACAGCACCAGCATATGGGCGCCGTCGGCTTCGAGCAGGCGGGCGAGTTCGGCCGCCTGCCCTGCCCCTGCCCCGCCGCGATAGCCCTCGAACACGCCGATCTTGCACAGGACCGCCATGTCCCGCCCGACGGCGCCCAGCACCCGGCGCAGCACCATGCGGGGGAAACGGGCACGCCCCTCGACCGAGCCGCCGAACTCGTCCCGCCGCCGGTTCTCGCCGGGCGACAGGAACTGGCTGAGCAGATAGCCATGGCCCATGTGAATCTCGACCGCGTCGAACCCCGCTTCCCGCGCGGTGACGGCGGCGGCCGCGAAACGGTCGGCGAGGGTACCCAGCTCGGCCGGAGTCAGGGCGCGTTTCAGCATCATGCCGTGCAGGGCGCCCGACGGGTTGAGGCCGGCGGAGGCGCTGCCCGGCCGCCGGCCGTCCGACGGCCTCACGAAACCGAAGGCGCCGCCATGGGTGATCTGGGCCGAGGCGGCGGCGCCCTCCCGGTGCACCGCATCGGTCAGCACCCGTAAAGGCGCGACCGCTTCCGGGCGCAGCCACAGCTGATCCTCGAAGGTGCGGCCGTCGCGCTCGATCGCGGCATAGGCCATGGTGACCATGGCGGTGCCGCCGGCCGCGATGCGGCGGTGATGCTCGACCAGGGCGCGGGTCGGCAGGCTGCCGCGATACATGCCCTCGTTGGCGCCGGATTTGACGAAGCGGTTGCGCAGACGCAAGGGACCGAGCGACCAGCCCTCGAATGCCTTGTCCGTTCCCGTGGTCATGACCGCCCCTCCCGTTTTCCGGCAGGCTATGCGGGGCCGCCCCTCCTGCACACCTCCAAAGGGATTAGGGGCGCCATGTATCGACGGCGCGCAACGCACCCCCGCGAGCGATGCGGCTGGTCGGTCGCGGCGACGGCATTTACCATTCTGGACACAGGGCAAGACAAAAATTACGCGATGCGTATGGAGTATTGCGATGACCAGCCGCCGGCAGCTTCGATTGGGGGCCTTCATGCGGCCCGTCAGCATCCATACCGGGGCCTGGCGCTGGCCCGGCGCCCAGGCCGACGCGAATTTCAACCTGCGCCACCTGACCCGCTATATCCAGAAGCTCGAAGCCGGCAAGTTCGACGCCTTCTTCATGGCCGACCACCTCGCGGTCCTCAACATGCCGATCGAGGCCCTGCGGCGCAGCCACACGGTCACCTCCTTCGAGCCCTTCTCCCTGCTCTCCGCCCTCGCCATGGTGACGGAGCGGATCGGTCTGATCGCCACCGCCTCGACCACCTTCGACGAGCCATTCCACATCGCCCGGCGTTTCGCCTCGCTCGATCACATCAGCGAAGGGCGGGCGGGCTGGAACATCGTCACGACCTCCAACCCGGACGCCGCGCTGAACTTTGGCCGGGACAGCCACATGGACCATGGCGACCGCTATCGCCGGGCGCGCGAGTTCCACGATGTCGTCACCGGCCTGTGGGACAGTTTCGCCGACGATGCCTTCATCCGCGACGCCGAGAGCGGCCTCTTCTTCGATCCCGAACGAATGCACCGGCTGAACCACAAGGGCGAATATCTTTCGGTCCGGGGGCCATTGCATATCGCGCGGCCGGTGCAGGGCTGGCCGGTGATCGTGCAGGCCGGCGCGTCCGAGCCCGGGCGCCAGCTCGCGGCCGAGACGGCGGAACTGGTCTTCGCCGCGCCCTCGACGCTGGCCGGGGCGCGCAGCTTCTATGCCGACGTGAAGGGCCGGATGGACCGTCTGGGCCGCCCGCGCGACCATCTGAAGATTCTGCCCGCCGCCTTCGTCGTCGTCGGCGATACCGTGGAGGCGGCGAGGCAGAAGCGCCTGAAGCTCGACAGCCTCGTCCATTACGAAAGCGCCATCGCCTCGCTCTCGGTCGCGCTCGGCCATGATGCCTCGGGCTTCGATCCGGACGGGCCGCTGCCGCCGATCCCCGAGACCAACGACAGCAAGAGCAGCCGGGAGCGGGTGATCGAACTCGCCGAACGTGAGGGCTTGAGCGTGCGTCAGCTGGCCCAGCGCCTCGGCGGCTATGCCGGTCTGTCCTTCGTTGGCACGGCGCAAACGATCGCCGACGAGATGGAGCAGTGGCTGGAAACGGAGGGGAGCGACGGTTTCAACGTCATGTTCCCCTGGCTGCCCGGCGGGCTCGACGACTTCGTCGACCAGGTGGTGCCGGAATTGCAGCGCCGGGGCCTGTTCCGCACGGAATACGAGGGGCGGACCTTACGCGAGAATCTGGGCCTGCCCCGGCCGGCGAACCGCTTCTTCGCGGCGCCGGCCGGGTGAGCCGGGAAATGTTCAGCGGCCGAGGTCGACCGCCGTCCGCTCGATGCAGTCGGCGGCGAGGCCGACCAGTTCGTCGATCTCGGGCTTGGTGATCGACAGCGGCGGGGCCAGCACCATCACATCGCGGCAGGCCCGCATGACGAGGCCGTTGGCGAAGCAATGGTTGCGGCACAGGGTGCCGACGCCGCGCTTCGGGTCGAAGAAGGCATGGCTCGGCTTGTGCTCGACGAGTTCCATCGCCGCGATCATGCCGACGCCGCGCACTTCGCCGACCAGCCGGTGGTCGGACAGGGCGGCGCGCAGCTTCGCCTGGAAATAGGCGCCGATCTCGCCGCCCGCGGCGTCCACGAGGCCTTCCTCTTCCATGATCTCGAGATTGCGCAGGGCAACCGCCGCCGCGACCGGATGGCCGGAATAGGTGAAGCCGTGAACGATTTCCTCGCCCGCGTTGCGGAAGGTCTCGGCGACGCGGCCGCCCATCATGATGCCGGCCATCGGGATGTAGCCCGAGGTCAGGCCCTTGGCCATGGTCATGAAATCGGGCTGGATGCCGAAAGTCTGGCTGCCGAACCATTTGCCGGTGCGGCCGAAACCGCAGATCACTTCGTCGGCGATCACCAGCACGTCGTACTGGCGGCAGATGCGCATGATCTCGGGCCAATAGGTGGCGGGCGGGATGATCACGCCGCCAGCGCCCTGGATCGGCTCGCCGATGAAGGCGCCGACATTTTCCGGCCCGAGTTCGAGGATCTTCTTCTCGACCGCGCGCGCGGCCTTCAGGCCGAATTCGTCAGGGCCGAGGTCGCCGCCATGGGCGTACCAATAGGGCGCCTCGACATGGACGACGCCGGGCAGCGGCAGGTCGAACTGCGGGTGCATGGCGGTCAGGCCCGACATCGACGCCGCCTGCATGGTCACGCCGTGATAGGCGTAATTGCGGCTGATGATGGTCTTCTTGCGCGGCTTGCCCTGCAGGTTCCAGAAGTAGCGCACCAGCTTGGCGATGGTGTCATTGGCTTCCGAGCCCGAGCCCGCGTAGGTGACGAGGTCCATGCCCGCGGGCGCGATCGAGGCCAGCTTCTCCGAGAGCGCGACCACCGGCGGATGGGTGGTCTGGAAGAAGGTGTTGTAATAGGGCAGCTCGAGCAGCTGCTGTTTCGCGACCTCGGCCAGCTCGGCGCGGCCATAGCCGACATTGACGCACCACAGGCCCGACATGCCGTCGATCATGCTGCGGCCTTCGGAATCCCACAGGCGGACACCTTCCGCCCTGGTGATCACGCGGGCGCCCTTGGCGGCGAGACCGGCATGGTCGGTGAAGGGATGCAGGTGATGGCGGGCGTCGGCGGCCTGAAGGGCCTTGGTCGAATTGCGAACGGGGGTGGCGGTCATGGCGATCGGCCTCGTCGAAAGAAACAATACGGAAAAGACGAAGAAAGGGCGCGGCCAGACCTAGGGGTTGTAGCCGATGCGGGCGCAATGGATCAGCATCACGCGCTTGCGCGTGATCGTCGGGGAAGGGGCGCGGCCGTTGGCGATCATGGTCCGGAACTATAAAGAAAAAGCCCGCCCCGGGTAAGGGGGCGGGCTTTCAATCAGACAACAGACGGAACTTCAGGCGTCGGCGGTATCCTTGCCCAACGTCCGCAACAATTCGATCACCTTGCGGCGCACGGCTTCATCCTCGATCAGATAGTAGGCACGGACGAGGCTGATGGTTTCAGCCCGCGACATCAGGTCGAGATCGCCGGATTCGCTTTCCGTCTTGGTGCCTTCGACGCCGTCGAAGAAGAAGGAAATCGGCACGTCCAGCACTTCGGCCATCTTGTGAAGCTTTGATGCCGAAATGCGGTTGGTGCCTTTTTCATACTTCTGGACCTGCTGGAAGGTCAGATCCAGTGCATTGCCGAGCTCAGTCTGGCTGAAACCCAAAAGTTGGCGGCGAAGTTTGACTCGTGCTCCCACATGGACGTCAACCGGATTTGCCTTGGTCGGCATCTGTGTTCTCCTTGGCGCTTGGCCACATCACCCACGCGATATTCATGCGGTGGCCAGATTCACTTGGAAATGCGCCCCCCGAGAGATTTGCTATCATAGCATTGTAATATTGCCAATGACTGGTTGTGTTGGCGATCCATGCCCGGAGACGGCGAAATTTCAAGGGGCGGCTTTCTCGCTATCTTAGCACTACCATCTGTTGTGGCGGGCACCAAAATTTCACATTTCGTCGATGGTATAGGTTTGGAAACCTATAACGGCTTCACCATTCTCTGAGCATTTACTTCACATAATGACAATTCGCTAGGGTTGTAGACGGTTCCGCCAACTCTTCTGCGTCAATTTGACGCACAATGGGGCGGCGATTCAGCGACCCGGCGACAGAATGTCGCTGACCTGCCTTGGTGCCGTCGCGGGCCTCGGCTAGGCTCGCCCTTGAATCGCGACAGGCGAGGAGACGATCCATGGTCGAGAACAAGGCGGCGCAAGCGCGGCGCGACCGGATGGACGCCGTCATGGCCGAGGCCGCCGCAAGGCTGGGTCCGGGCGAGGCGGCGGACATGGTGGCGCGCTACTTCGAACATCTCAGCACCGAAGATCTGTTGGCCCGCACGCCCGAAGCCCTGTTCGGGGCCGCCCTCGGTCATTGGCGTTTCGCCGCCGAACGCCGACCGGGCAGCCAGCGGGTCCGGGTGTTCAATCCCCGTCTTGACGTTCATGGCTGGTACAGCCCGCACACCGTCGTCGAAACGGTGACCGACGACATGCCCTTCCTGGTCGATTCCATCACGGTCGCGCTGGCGCGCGAAGGCCGGGGCGTGCATCTGATCGCCCATCCCATCCTGACCGTCAGCCGCGGCGAAGACGGCCGGCGCCAGGCGCTGGTCCCGCCGGGCACGGCGGGCGCAGTCGCCGAATCCCTGATCCATATCGAGATCGACGAGGATGGCGACGCGGACAGCCGGGCCGCCCTCGCCGTCCGGCTCGACCATATCCTGTCGGATGTGCGGGCGGCGGTCGAAGACTGGCGCGCCATGCTGGCCCTGTTGCAGGACACGGCGGCGAGCCTTGCCGCCGCGTCCGGTGGTGACGAGCGCCGGGCGGAGCAGGTCGCCTTCCTGCGCTGGATGGAGGACGAGAATTTCGTGCTGCTGGGCGCCCGGGACTATGTCCTGCGCGGCGAAGCACTGGTGCAGTCGACCGGCCTCGGCCTGCTGCGCGACGCTCATGTCCACGCCATGGGGCGGGAGGGGGATGGCGGCGTCCATCACCTGCGCGATGGCGATACCGCCCTGATCGTCACCAAGTCCAACGTCGAATCGACGGTTCATCGCCGCGCCATCATGGATTTCGTCGGGGTGAAGCAATTCGATGCCGAAGGGAAGACGGTCGGCGAGCGGCGCTTCTATGGTCTCTTCGCCTCGACCGCCTATCAGCTGCGCCCGCGCGACATTCCCCTGCTGCGGGACAAGATCGCCCGCGTGCTGGCACGGGCCGGTTTCGCGCCGGGCAGTCACGACGGCAAGGCGCTGCTGAACACGCTCGAAACCTATCCGCGCGACGAGCTGTTCCAGATCGGGGACGAGGAACTGGCGCAGATCGCCCTCGGCATCCTGCGGCTGGAGGAGCGGCCGCACACCGGCCTGTTCCTGCGCACCGACGCCTTTTCGCGCTGGATTTCCGCCCTCGTCTATCTGCCGCGCGATCAGTTCGACACGGCGCTGCGCCAGCAGGTGGAGGCGATCCTGAGCCGGGCGGCGGGCGGCGAGGTCATGTCGCGCACCAGCCTGGTCGGCCAGACCGCGCTTGCCCGCGTACATCTGATCGTGCGCGCCACGGCCGAGGGCCTGGCCGCGCTCGACCCTTCGGCGCTGCTGGGCGAAATCACCGTCGCCGCCCGCGGCTGGACCGACCGGTTGCGCGAAGCCCTGATCGCGGCCGAGGGCGAGGACAAGGGCCTGAGGCTGGCGCGGCGCTGGCTGCCCGCCTTCCCCGCCGGCTATCGCGAAAGCCACAGCCCCGACAGCGCCCTTGCCGATATCGCCAAGGCCGAACCCCTTGTTGCGGGCGGCATCGCCGGGGCGGTCACCCAGGCGCTGTACCGCCGGCTGGAAGACGAGGATTCGTCGCTGCGCTTCAAGCTCTATCGCCTCGGCCAGCCGGTGCCGCTCTCGGACTGTCTGCCGCTGATCGAGCACATGGGCCTCAAGGTGATGGAGGAAGTGCCCCATGCCCTCGACTGCGCCGACGGGCCCCGGGTCTGGCTGCATGATTTCCGCCTGATCGACCCGCAAGGCCGCCCCCTCGCCCTCGAGACGCTGGGTCCGCTGGTCGAGGAAGCTTTCGCCCTGTTGTGGTCCGGCCAGATGGAGGACGACCGTTTCAACCGGCTGGTCGTGCTGGCGGCCCTGCCGGCGCGGGATGTCATGGTGCTGCGGGCGATCGCCAAATATCTGCGCCAGATCGGCGTCGCCTATAGTCAGGACTATATGGAAGAGACGCTGGCCCATTGGCCGGGCATCGCCCGCGACCTGGTCGGCCTGTTCCACCTGCGCCACGATCCCGATGACCGGGGCGACCGGCCACTGGCCTGCGCCGCGGCCCGGGCCAATATCCTTGTCGCCCTCGACGAGGTCGAAAGTCTCGACGAGGACCGCATCCTGCGGCGCTTCCTCAATATCGTCGACGCCTCCCTGCGCACCAATCTCTATCAGCGCGGCGCGGATGGCGCGCACCGCCCGTGCCTCGCCATCAAGCTCGACAGCCAGAAGGTCGAGGGCCTGCCCCTGCCCCGGCCCCTGGTCGAAATCTGGGTGTTCAGCCCCCGGGTGGAGGGTGTGCATCTTCGCGGCGGCCGGGTGGCGCGCGGCGGCATCCGCTGGTCCGACCGGCGCGAGGACTTCCGCACCGAAATCCTCGGCCTCGTGAAGGCGCAGATGGTGAAGAACGCGGTGATCGTGCCCACCGGCTCGAAGGGCGGCTTCTATCCGAAGCATCTGCCGGTCGGCGCCGGCCGCGAAGCGCAGCAGGCCGAGGCCATCGCCTGCTACCGCATCTTCATCGGCGGCCTGCTCGACCTGACCGACAATATCAGGGGCGGCGCCGTCGTGCCGCCGGATCGCACCCTCCGCTATGACGGCGACGATCCCTATCTGGTCGTCGCCGCCGACAAGGGCACCGCGACCTTCTCGGATATCGCCAACGAAATCGCCGAAGCCCGGGGCTTCTGGCTGGGCGATGCCTTCGCCTCCGGTGGCTCGGCCGGTTACGACCACAAGGCGATGGGCATCACCGCGCGCGGCGGCTGGGAAGCGGTGAAGCGGCATTTCCGCGAGATGGGCCGCGACACGCAAACCCAGGCCTTCACCGTCGCCGGGGTTGGCGACATGTCGGGCGATGTCTTCGGCAACGGGATGCTTCTGTCGGAGAAAATCCGCCTCGTCGCCGCCTTCGACCACCGGCACATCTTCCTCGATCCCGATCCGGACGAAGCAGCCAGTTTCGCCGAACGTCGCCGGTTGTTCGCCCTGCCCCGCTCGTCGTGGGACGATTTCGACCGCAAGGCGATCTCGGCCGGCGGTGGCGTCTTCCCCCGCACGCTGAAGGCGGTGCCCCTGTCGCCGCAGGTGCGCGCGATCCTCGGCGTCGAGGCGGAAAGCCTGACCCCGGCCGAGCTGATCCAGGCGATCCTGCGCGCGCCGGTCGATCTTCTGTGGTTCGGCGGCATCGGTACCTATGTGAAGGCGGCGGCCGAATCCCAGGCCGATGCCGGGGACAAGGCCAATGACGCGGTTCGCGTCGATGCCGGCACGATCCGCGCCCGGGTGATCGGCGAAGGCGCCAACCTCGGCTGCACCCAGCGCGGCCGGATCGACTATGCGCTGGCGGGCGGGCGCATCAATACCGACGCCATCGACAATTCCGCCGGGGTCGACTGTTCCGACCACGAGGTGAACATCAAGATCCTGCTGAACGGCGTGATGGCCGACGGCGATCTGACCCGCAAGCAGCGCGACGCCCTGCTGCGCGAGATGACGGACGAGGTCGGCCACCTCGTCCTCGCCGACAATTACCTGCAGACGCAGGCGATCAGCATGGTCGAGGCCCGGGGGTATCAGGCGCTGGAAAACCAGATGCGCCTGATGCGGATGCTGGAGGCGGATGGGAAACTGAACCGCAAGGTCGAATTCCTGCCGCCCGACACGGTGCTGATGGACCGCTTCCGCGCCCGCAAGGGCCTGACCCGGCCGGAAATCGCGGTCCTGCTCGCCTATGCCAAGATGCGCCTGCAGGACAGTCTGCTCGAAGGCGATGCGCCCGAGGACGATTATCTGGACGACGAGCTGGCGGCCTATTTCCCGGTGCCGCTGCAGACCCGCTATCCGGCGGAAATCGCCCGGCACCGGCTGCGGCGCGAAATCGTGGCGACGCGCCTCGCCAATGCCATCGTCAACTGGGCCGGCCCCACCTTCATCTCCCGCATCGAGGAGGCGACGGGCTTCGACGCCGGCACCATCGCCCGGGCCTATGTCACGGCAAGAGCGATCTTCGGCTTGCAGCCCCTGGCCGAGGCGATCGACGCGGCGGACGGCGCGGTGCCGGCGGCGAGCCAGACCCAAATGCTGCTCGCGACCGGCGACATCACGCGGCAGGCCACCATGTGGCTGCTGCACAATGAAATGCAGCCGATGTCGATCCGCGCCGCCATCGACCGTTACCGGCCGGGGGTCGCCGCCCTCGCCGCCACGATGCCGGACCTGCTGCCCCAACGGGCGGCGACGCGCCTGGCCTCGGCCCGGGACGGATTGCACGCCCTCGGCGTCGGGGACGATCTTTCCGGCGCCATCGCCGCCCTGCCGTTCCTCGCCGGGGCGCTCGACATCGTCGCGGCGGCGGACGGCGGCGATATCGGTCCCATCGGCCGGGCCTATTTCCGGCTGGGCGACGAGATCGGCCTCGACGCCCTGCGCGAGGCGGCGGCGGCGATCGAGCCGGGCGATCATTGGGACCGGCTGGCGCTGACCTCGCTGGTCGACGATCTCTACAGCCAGCAGCGCCTGCTCGCGGCGGCGGCCACCCGGTCGCCCGGCGGGGTCGAGGGCTGGCTGACCGCCAATGCCGCCGGCATCGCCCGCACCCGCCATCTGGTCACGGAACTGACCGAGGGCGGGGCCAGCCTGTCGAAACTGACCTTCGCCGGGCGCCATCTGCGCGGCCAGTTCTCGGTCTGAGGAGACCCATCTTGTCACAACGCCTGGCCGAAGCTTCCTGGACCACCTTCGACTGGGCGTTTCAGCCCTTCTTCACCCTGGTCACGACCTTCATCTTCGCGCCCTATTTCGTCGCCGCGGTCGCGCCCGACGCGGTGACCGGGCAGGCCTGGTGGGGCTATACCCAGACTGTCGCCGGCATCGCCATCGCCCTGCTCTCCCCGGTGCTGGGCGCCATCGCCGATGCGGCCGGCCCGCGCAAGCCCTGGATCGCCGCGCTCGCTTTCCTTACCTTCGCCGGCTGCGCGCTTCTGTGGCTGGCCCTGCCGGGCGCGGGGGGCGGCACCCTGCTGCTCGTCCTTGCCGCGATCACGCTGGCGACCATCGGCGCCGAATTCGCCATCGTCTTCAACAACGCGATGCTGCCTGACCTCGTGCCGGCGCATCGGGTCGGCGTGCTCTCGGCCATCGGCTGGGGCGTGGGCTATGTCGGCGGGCTGATCTCGCTCGGCCTCGTGCTCGGCCTCTTCGTCCTGCCCGAGGTGCCGGCCTTCGGCCTCGACAAGGCGGCGCATGAGGCGGAACGGCTGAGCGGCCCCCTGTCGGCCGTCTGGCTCGCCGTTTTCATCCTGCCCATGTTCCTCTTCGTGCCCGACAAGCCGCATCAGGGCCTGCCCCGGGGCGCCGCGATCCGTCAGGGCCTGTCGCAACTGGCCGGGACGTTGCGGGGCCTGCGCCATTACCGCAACCAGATGCGTTTCCTCGCCGCCCATATGATCTATGGCGACGCGCTGCTGGCGATCTTCGCCTTCGGTGGCATCTATGCCCGCAGCACCTTCGGCTGGGATCTGCTGACCATCGGCATCTTCGGCATCATCCTGAACGTGCTCGCCATGCTCGGCTCGTTCCTCGGCGGGTTGATGGAGGCGAAGATCGGCTCGAAACGGACGGTGACCGTTTCCCTGCTGCTGCTCATCGCCGGGACCGTGGGCATCCTGTCGATCGGGGCGGACCGTATCTTCTTCGTCTTCCCGGTGGAGCCGCCGGCCCCCGGGCGCGGCCTCTTCGCCAGCCCGGCCGAGCTGGCGTTCCTCGCCTCGACCCTGGTGCTCGGCCTGCCGTTCGGGCCGGCCCAGGCTTCGAGCCGCAGCCTGATGGCGCGGCTGGCGCCGCCCTCGATGATGACGGAATTCTTCGGGCTCTATGCCCTGTCGGGCAAGGCGACCGCCTTCCTCGCGCCGTTCCTGATCGGCATCGTCACCGAAATCACCCAGGACCAGCGCCTCGGCATCGCCGTGGTCGTGCCCTTCCTGCTGCTCGGCCTGTGGCTGCTTTCGGGCGTGCGCGAACCGGCCCTCCACCGCGACCGGTAACGCCTCACGATCGCAAGACTCCGGCCTTCGCCGGAGTGACGAGATGTTGGTGGCAGCCTTCAAGGGCCATTGAGGCCCCGCGAAGCGTCAGCGTAGCGAGCCAAGGATCGCGGACGCGATCCGCCCGGCGCTTGAGGGCCTGCGCTTAATGCCTGAAATGCCGCTCGCCGGTGAAGACCATGGCGAGACCGGCGGCATCGGCGGCGGCGATCACTTCGGCGTCGCGGATGGAGCCGCCGGGCTGGGCCACCGCCGTCGCCCCGGCTTCGACAAGGACGTCGAGACCGTCGGCGAAGGGGAAGAAGGCGTCGGAGGCGGCGACCGAACCCTTGGTCAACGGCTCGTCGAGGCCGGCGGTGCGGGCGGCGTCCTGCGCCTTGCGGAAGGCGATGCGGGCGCTGTCCACGCGGCTCATCTGGCCGGCGCCGATGCCGACGGTGGCGCCATTCTTCACGAAGACGATGGTGTTCGACTTCACGTGCTTGGCGACCTTCACGGCGAATTCCATGTCGGCCACTTCCTGCTCGGACGGGGTGCGCCTGGTCTTCACCTCGAAGCGGCTGCCATCGGCGCCGATCGCATCGCGGGTCTGGACGAGAAGGGCGCCGGCCAGGGTCTTGGCGGTGAGGCCCGGGGCCTTGGGATCGGGCAGGCCGCCGGTGATCAGCAGGCGCAGGTTCTTCTTGGCCGAGAGCACGGCGATGGCGTCCTCATCCGCCTCGGGGGCGACGATGACTTCGGTGAAGATCTTGGAGATCGCCTCGGCGGTTTCCCTGTCGAGGGTGGAATTCACCGCGACGATGCCGCCGAAGGCCGAGACCGGATCGCACATCAGCGCCTTGTCCCAGGCATCGAGCAGGCTTTCGCCGGTGGCGACGCCGCAGGGGTTGGCGTGCTTCACGATGACGACGGCCGGGCCATCCTTGGGATCGAATTCGGCGACCAGCTCGAAGGCGGCATCCGTGTCGTTCAGGTTGTTGTAGGACAGCTCCTTGCCCTGCAGCTGGCGCGCGGTGGCGACGCCGGGGCGCTTCTCGCCGGTGACATAGAGGGCTGCGGCCTGATGCGGGTTCTCGCCATAGCGCAGCAAAGAGGCGCGGCTGCCCGACAGGGTCAGGCGCTCGGGGAAGGTGTCGTCCAGCTGCTTCGCGAACCAGCCGGAAATCGCGGCATCATAGGACGCGGTGCGGGCATAGGCCTTGGCCGCCAGCTTGCGCCGAAGCGCCAGGGTGGTGGCGCCGCCATGGGCTGCGAGATCGTCGAGCACGGCCTGATAGTCGGCGGGTTCGACGACGACCGTGACGTGATCGTGGTTCTTGGCGGCGGAGCGGATCATGGCCGGGCCGCCGATGTCGATATTCTCGATGGTCTCGTCCCAGTCGGCGCCACGCGCCACCGTCGCCTCGAAGGGATAGAGGTTGACCACGACGAGGTCGATGTTGCCGATGCCATGCAGGTTCATCTGCTCGACATGGTCGGCGACGTCACGCCGGCCCAGCAGGCCGCCATGGACCTTGGGATGCAGGGTCTTCACCCGGCCGTCGAGGATTTCCGGACTGCCGGTGTAATCCGCGACCTCGATGACGGGCAGGCCGGCGTCGCGCAGCGCCTTCGCGGTGCCCCCGGTGGACAGCAGCTCGACGCCGCGGTCGGCAAGGGCGAGGGCGAAGGGGACAAGGCCGGTCTTGTCCGAGACCGAAAGAAGCGCGCGGGCGATCATGATCTTCCCTGAAAGGCTGGGGTGACGGAATTTGGCGCCTCTCTTAGCACCCGACGCCGGGTCTCGCCACTGCGGCGCTTGCCGGGCTCCCCTGTGTTCACCTATTGTTCGCCATCATGACCCGCCGACTGTTGCCGATTCTCCTGATCCTCGTCCTCGCCGCCGGCCTTGCCGTCGCGGGCGCGGCCTTGTGGACCCACCCTGGCCGGGCGCTGGCGAAACTGTCGGATGCCATGCCCGGGCCGTTTTCGGCCGAGGTGCTGCAGGTCGTCGACGGCGACACGCTCGAGGTCCGGGTGGCGATCTGGCTCGGTCAGGACGTGGTGACCCGTGTCCGCCTGCTCGGCATCGACACGCCGGAATTGCGCGGCAAATGCGAGGCGGAAAAGGTGCGGGCGGCGGCGGCCCGCGACTTGCTGCGCTCTCTGGTCGAGGGGCAGCCGGTGACGCTGCGCGATGTTTCCTACGACAAATATGGCGGCCGCGTCCTCGCCCTTGTCTCGGGTGCCGACGGGAAACCCCTCGCCGACCGCCTGATCGCCGCCGGCCTCGCCCGCGCCTATGACGGCAAGGCGAGGGGCGGCTGGTGCGAGTGATGCAAACCCACCTCACCCCGGCCCTCTCCCCCCTGAAGGGCGGAGAGGGGGGGGAGGTGGGCCGCGACGCCACCTCTATCGCCCGCCGGCTGAGGCGCGATGCGACCGAGGCGGAAAAGCGCCTGTGGTCGGCGCTGCGCCAGACGCCCCTGCCCTGCCGCCTGCGCCGTCAGCATCCCGTCGGGAAATACATCGCCGACTTCGCCCTGCCGGAAATCCATCTGGTGATCGAACTCGATGGCGGCCAGCACGCGGAGAGTGTCGCTGACGACCGGCGCACCGCGGCGCTTGCCGCGGCAGGGTGGCGCGTCATCCGGTTCTGGAATCACGAGGTGCTGGGCAATACCGCCGGTGTCGTCGAGGCGATAGTGCTGGAGGTTCGTCGGCGGTTGCCTACCTCACCTCCCGTCCTTGAATCCCTCCCCCCGCGAGCGGGCGGAGAGGGAGCCAGAGCGGTGACCGTATCTCCCTCTCCGCCCTTCAGGGGGGAGAGGGTCGGGGTGAGGTGGGGGCGCCTTACTTGTTCTGCCGGTTGTCGATCAGGTCGGTGACGACGGACGGATCGGCGAGGGTCGAGGTGTCGCCCAGGGCGCCGAACNCGGCGCATGATCTTGCCCGAGCGGGTCTTGGGCAGGCCGGGGGCGAACTGGATCAGGTCCGGGCTGGCGATCGGGCCGATCTCGCGGCGGACCCAGGCGACCAGTTCCTTCTTCAGCGCGTCCGAGGGTTCCTCGCCGGCATTCAGGGTGACATAGGCATAGATGCCCTGGCCCTTCAGGTCGTGCGGATAGCCGACGACGGCGGCCTCGGCCACCTTGGCGTGGGCGACCAGGGCGCTCTCGACCTCGGCCGTGCCCATGCGGTGGCCCGAGACGTTGATCACGTCGTCGACCCGGCCGGTGATCCAGTAGTAACCGTCCTCGTCACGGCGGCAGCCGTCGCCGGTGAAATATTTGCCCGGGTAGGTCGAAAAGTAAGTCTGCACGAAACGCTCGTGATCGCCGTAAACCGTGCGCATCTGGCCCGGCCAGCTGTCGGCGATGACGAGGTTCCCCTCGGTCGCGCCCTCGAGCACATTGCCCTCGGCGTCGACCACCTGGGGCGCGACGCCGAAGAAGGGCAGGGTGGCGGAGCCGGGCTTCAGGGCGATGGCGCCGGGCAGCGGCGTGATCAGG
>NZ_QGLE01000005.1 GCF_003173035.1 Zavarzinia aquatilis | reverse complement strand
TCCCACGGTTGCAGCCAGAGGGCAGACGAGTGCCGGCCGCCTGTGATGGGACCGGCGGCCGCCGGTCCCATCACAACGTCAGTCTCGTCTACAACCAACGCCCTTTCCAGATACAAGGGCCGGGGTGAGGTGGGGCCAGGCCCGGTCTTGCCTACAACCCCAACATGAGGCGGAGATTCTGGACCGCGGCGCCCGATGCGCCCTTGCCGAGGTTGTCGAGGCGGGCGACGAGCAGGGCCTGGCCACGGGCTTCGTTGCCGAAGACGCGGAGTTCCAGCCGGTCGCTGTCGTTCAGGGCTTCCGGCTCGATCTTGCCGCCCATATCGGCGGTGCCCTTAACCGAGACGAGTTCGCTGCCGGCGAAATGCCGGGTCAGGATCGCCTCGAGGTCGGCCGGGCGCTGCTCGCCCTCGAGGAGGTCGAGGTGGAGGGCGACGGTGACCAGCATCCCCTGCCGGAAATCGCCGACCGAAGGCACGAAGATGGGGCGCCGGTCGAGACCGGCATAGGCCTTGATCTCGGGCACATGCTTGTGCTCGAGGCCGAGACCGTAAAGCTCGAATTTGGGCGCCGTGCCGGCCTCGTAAGCCTCGATCATCGCCTTGCCGCCGCCGGAATAGCCCGAGACCGCATGGATCGCGACCGGATAGTCGCGCGGCAGCACGCCTGCCTCGATCAGCGGACGCAGCAGGGCGATGGCGCCCGTCGGGTAGCAGCCGGGATTGGCGACCAGCTTCGCGTTGGCGATCGCCTCGCGCTGGCCGGCGGCCATTTCGGCGAAACCATAGACCCAGCCGTCCGCCACCCGATGCGCGGTCGAGGCATCGAGGATGCGGGGCGCGCCCGGGCCGAGTTCGGCGGCAAGGGCGACGGATTCGCGGGCGGCATCGTCATGCAGACACAGGACGACGGCGTCGACCTCGGCCATCAGGGCCTGCTTCGCCTTGGGGTCCTTGCGCTTGTCGGCGTCGATGCTGCGGATTTCGATCCCGGGGACATTCAGCAGGCGCTCGCGAATGCCAAGACCGGTGGTGCCGGCTTCGCCGTCGATGAAGACTGTCGCTGTTGCGCCTGTCCGGGTCACGGGAACTCTCCTCGCCAAAGGGGCCGGAACATATAGCGTCAAACGACGCCGGCCGCACGCAACACTTTCATGAAGACCGTGGGCACGCCCGCATCGCCGATATGCGCCGGATGATGCCATTCCCCCGCGGCGGCGAAATCCGCCACCCGCGCCACCTGCACCGTCAGGACAAGGTGAAAATGCGTGAACGTATGTTCGACCGGCGCGTTCAGCGCCGTCCAGGTGGCGGGACAGGGCGGGCTGGCGGCGGGTGCCGCGCCTTCGGCCCATAGGCTGCCCGGAACCTCCATCATGCCGCCGAGCAGGCCCGTGGCCGGCCGGCGACGCAGGAGGACGGCGCCGTCCCGCGCCCGGACCGCGACATAGGCCGTGCCATGGCGGGTCGGCCGTTCCGCCTTGGCGGCCTTGACCGGATAGAGCGCGGCATCGCCCGCCGCCGCGCCGTCGCAGAAACGGGCGACCGGACAGCGCCGGCAGTTCGGCGTCTTCGGCTGGCAGATGCCCGAGCCAAGGTCCATCAGGCCTTGCGCGAAATCGCCCGGCCGGTCTTCCGGCACCAGCCCCTCGACCAGCTGGCGGAGCTTCGGGCGCGCGGCCGGCAGTGCCTCGGCGAAGCGGTGCAGGCGGGACATCACCCGCTCGACATTGCCGTCGACGGCGGCGGCGCGGCGGCCGAAGGCGATGGCGGCGATGGCCCCCGCGGTGTAGTCGCCGATCCCCGGCAACCGGGCGAGGGCTTCGGCGGTATCGGGGAATCTGCCGCCCTTGGCCGCCACTTCCCGGGCGCAGGCATGGAGATTGCGCGCCCGCGCGTAGTAGCCAAGGCCCGCCCATTCCGCGAGCACCGATTCGAGCGGGGCGGCCGCGAGCGCGGTCACCGTCGGAAAGCGGGCGACGAAGCGGGTGAAACGCTCCATCACGGTCGCGACCGTCGTCTGCTGCAACATGATCTCGGACAGCCAGACCCGGTAAGGATCGGGCTTTTCCCCCGGCTCGGCCCGCCAGGGCAGGCGCCGCCGGCTGGTATCGTACCAGTCGAGCAAGGCGCGGGCGAAACCCGCCTTGGGCCGGGAGGCGGGCGGCGGCAGGTCCAGGGCGAATTCGGAATCGACGGGAGACATTCCCTGATTAGAGTGTGCGGACCATGGCGCAAGCAACAAAGACCTTCGAGCCTTCGGCCAAGCGCCGCTTCAGGACCGAGCCGGCCTCGGCCACCCTGTCGACCCTGCTGCGGTCGGCGGCGGGCAAGCGCGGCTTCGCGGCGGCGGAAATCGTTACCCATTGGCCGCTGATCGTGGGCGAGCGCCTCGCCGACTGCACCCTGCCCGAGCGCCTGCGCTTCGAGCGGGGCGGCAACGACGGCGGCATTCTGGAAATCCGGGTCGATGGCCCCCTCGCCCTCGAAATCCAGCACCTCGAGCCGCAGATCATCGACAAGGTGAACAGTTTCTGCGGCTTTCGCGCCGCCGCCCGGCTGAAGATCACGCGCGGGCGGGTGCCGGCCCGCAAACAGCCCCCCGCCCCCCTGCCCCCTGTGCCGGCGGCGGAGAAGGCGGAGATCGACCGTCTGGTTGCCACAATCGAGAACGATAACTTGCGCGAGGCCTTGGCCAGATTGGGCAAGACCATGCGGGCACGGGCGCTGAGGGACGGTCGGCGCTAGGGGCCATGCGCCATCATTGAACTTTACGACCCCCAATATCTTGTGGTGGAATGACTCCATGAATACGAGACGTATGATTTTGGCCGGCGCTGTCGGTCTGGCTGCCGCTGGTGGCATCGGTTATTGGGCGCTGATGCGCGGCGGCCCGGCCCCGGCGCCTGTCGCACCGCCGGCGGCCGCCGCGACGCCGACTCCTGCAACGCCCGCGCCGGCCGATTCGGCGGCCACGCCGGCCCAGCCGGTCGACGGCACCTTCGTCATCGGTTCGGCCGACGCGCCGGTCACGGTGATCGAATATGCCTCGATGACCTGCCCGCATTGCAGCAGTTTCACCCTGACCACCTTCCCCGAGGTGAAGAAACAGTTCATCGACACGGGCAAGGTCCGCTTCGTGTTCCGGGATTTCCCGCTCGACGCCATTGCCCTGCGCGCCTCCATGCTGGTGCGCTGCGCCGGCGCGGACAAGAGCGAGGCGCTGGTCGAGATGCTGTTCCGCACGCAGCAAAGCTGGTCCCGTGCCGCCGATCCCATCGTCGCCCTGAAGCAGACGTTGCGCCTTGCCGGTCTCGGCGATGCCAAGGCCGACGCCTGCCTCGCCGACGAGGCGCTGAAGATGGCAGTGATCCAGTCGCGTTACGACGCCGAGAAGAGCTATCAGATCAAGTCGACCCCGAGTTTCGTCATCGGCAAGACCGTGGCCTCCGGCGCCCTGACCATCGAGGAATTCACCAAATTCCTGAAGGACAACGGCCTGAAGGACTGAGGCCGGGCACGGCGCCCCACCCTCACGAGATCCCGGCCTTCGCCGGGATGACGCGCTGGTGGGGGCGAGCCTAACTTCCAGGGCCATTGAGGCCCCGCGAAGCTTCAGCGCAGCGAGCCAAGGTCGCGGATGCGGCCGCCCGGCGCCTGAGGGCGAATTTAAACTAGCGAGCCAAGGCGGCGGATGCCGCCGCCCGGCGTTTGAGGAATGACAGAAGCCTTCCAGGGCCATTGAGGCCCCGCGAAGCTTCAGCGTAGCGAGCCAAGGTCGCGGATGCGACCGCCCGGCGTTTGAGGGGCAAACAACAATGGTCCAGTTCACCAAACTGCGGCTTTCCGGGTTCAAATCCTTCGTCGACCCGACGGAGCTGGTGATCCAGCCCGGGATGACGGGCATTGTCGGGCCGAACGGCTGCGGCAAGTCGAACCTGCTCGAGGCGCTGCGCTGGGTCATGGGCGAGACGTCGGCCAAGCTGATCCGCGGCGCGGAGATGGACGACGTCATCTTCGCCGGCACCTCGCGCCGGCCGGCGCGCAATCTGGCCGAGGTTTCCCTCGTCCTCGACAATTCGACGCGGCGGGCGCCCGTCGCCTTCAACGATCATGTCGAACTCGAGATTTCGCGCCGGATCGAGCGCGAGGCGGGTTCCGCCTATCGCATCAACGGCAAGGATGTCCGGGCGCGCGACGTCCAGTTGCTGTTCGCCGATGCCTCGGTCGGCTCGCGCTCGCCGGCGCTGGTCGGTCAGGGCCGGATCAGCACCATCATCAATTCGAAGCCGCGCGACCGGCGCCAGATTCTGGAAGAAGCCGCGGGCATTTCCGGCCTGCACTCCCGCCGCCACGAGGCGGAGCTGCGCCTGAAGGCGGCGGAAGGCAATCTGGTGCGGGTCGACGATGTCGTCGGCCAGCTGACCAACCAGCTGAATGCCCTGAAGCGCCAGTCGCGCCAGGCCAGCCGCTATCGCAACGTGCAGGCCCAGATCCGCAAGGGCGAGGCCATCGTCCTGCATCTGAAGTGGCTGGAGGCGCAAGCGGCGCTGGAGGCGGCGCGGGCCGACCTCGCGGCGGCGCAGAACGCCGTCCGGGTCGCGACCGAACAGGCCGCCCATGCGGTCAATGTCGAGAACCGGGCGGGCGAAGCCATCGCCCCCTTGCGCGAGGAAGAGGCGCGCGCGGCGCAGATCCTGCACAAGCTGGTGGTCGAGCGCGACAGCCTCGCCCTCGAGGAGCGGCGCGCGCGCGAGGCGCTGTCCCGCCTGTCGCAGGCGATCGAGACGGTGGCGCGCGATGCCCAGCGCGAGGAAGCCCTGCTGAATGACGCCCGCGCGGCGCAAGAACGGCTGGCCGAGGAACAGGCCCTGCTGGAAGACGCCGAGGGCGGCGCCGGCGAGGATGCCGAGACGGCGGAAGCACAGGTCGCCGAAGCGGCCGACGCCCTGCAGGCGCGCGAAGCCGAACTCGACAAGGCCAATCGCGAACTCGCGGCCGTTGAAGCCCGGCGCCAGAGCCTGGAGCGCGACATCCGCGAGGCGGCGGCCCGGCTGGACCGCCTGACCCAGTCGCGCCGCCAGCTCGACGCCGACGAACAGCGCCTGGCCGAGGAAAAGGCCCGCGCGGTCGATCTCGAAGCCCTGGTCGAGCGGCTGGAAGCCGCGCAGGAAGCGGTCGAGGCGGCGCAGGATGCGGTCGCCGACGCCGAGGGCGAGCGCGCCCAGTCGATTGGCGACGAAGGCGAAGCGCGGGAAGCCCTGCGTCTGGCCGAATCCGGCGCCGCGCGCGTCGCAGCCGAGGAAAAGGCGCTGGCCAGCCTGCTGGCGGCCGGTGACGATGCCGCCTTCCCGCCGGTGCTCGATGCGATCACGGTCGCCAAGGGCTATGAGACCGCGCTGGGCGCCGCGCTGGGCGACGATCTGTCGGTGCCGGTCGATCCGGCGGCGCCCGTGCATTGGGCGGCCCTGCCCGATTACGCCGACAGCCCGGCGTTGCCCGAGGGGGCAGTGCCCCTGTCGGCCTTTGTCGAGGGACCGGCGGCCCTGAGGCGCCGGCTAGGCCTGATCGGCATCGTCGGCCGGGGCGAAGGCCGGACGCTTCACGCCCGGCTCGCCCCCGGTCAGATGCTGGTCTCGGTCGAGGGCGACGTCTGGCGCTGGGACGGTTTCACCGCCGCCGCCGAGGCCCCGACCGCCGCCGCGATCCGCCTCGCCCAGCGCAACCGCCTGAAGGAGTTGAGCGCCGAGCGGGAACAGCTCGACGCCGCGGCGGGCGAGGCCCGCGCCCTGTTCGAGGCGGCACGGGCCGCGACCCTGTCCGCGCAGGCGCGCGAAGTCGAGGCGAAACGCCGCCTGCGCGACGCGCAGGAAGCGGTCACCCGCCTCCGGGACGAGGAAGCCCGCGCCAGCCGCGAGGCGGTCGCCCGGGAAGCGCGGGCCAATGCCCTCGCCCAGTCGATCGAGCGGATCGCCGCCGACATGGAACAGGCGGTGGAAGCGCGCGAGACCCTGCTGGCGGCGCAGGAGGAATTGCCGCCCCGCGCCCATCTCGACGAGGCAAGGGCACGGTTGCAGCGCGACGTCGAATTGCTGCGTCAGAGCCTGTCTCAGGCCCGCGCCGCCCGCGATGGCCTGAAGCGCGAGGTCGAGAGCCGGCGCAAGCGCCTCGCCGACGTCAAGGGCGAGTTGCTGGCCTGGGGCCGCCGCGCCGAATCCGCCGAACGCCAGATGGCCCAGCTGCACGAGCGCCGCGCCATCGCCGAGGCGGAAGGCGAGGAACTGGCCGGCAAACCGGACGAGCTGCGCGAGGCTGCGGAAGCCCTGGCCGACCGGATCGAGGATGCGGAACGGCGGCGGCGCAACGCCGCCGACGGCCTTGCCGCCGCGGAACAGGCGCTGGCCGAGGCCCGCCGCGCCGCGCGCGCGGCCGAGGGCGATGCCGGCGCCCTGCGCGAAGCCCGGGTGCGGGCCGAAGGCGGCGTGCAGCAGGCGCAAGGCAGGCTCGACGAACTGGCCAGCCGCATCACCGAGGAGCTGGACTGCGCGCCGGGTGCCATCCTGACCGAGGCCGAGGTCGGCGAGGACGAGGACCTGCCCGGCCTCGCCGAACTCGAGGCCCGCCTCGACCGGCTGCGGCGCGAGCGGGACGGCATCGGCCCCGTGAACCTGCGCGCCGAACAGGAAGCGGAGGAGATCGACGGCCAGATCACCGCCATGACCACCGAGCGGGAAGACCTGGTCGCCGCCATCGCCAAGCTGCGCGCCTCCATCGGCTCCCTGAACCGCGAGGGGCGGGAGCGGCTGCTGGCCGCCTTCGAGCAGGTGAACCAGCAGTTCGGCGTATTGTTCGCCCGGCTGTTCGGCGGCGGGCGGGCCCATCTCGCCCTGACCGAATCCGACGATCCACTCGATGCCGGGCTCGAAATCTATGCGTCGCCCCCGGGCAAGAAGCTGCAGGTGCTGTCTCTTCTCTCGGGCGGGGAGCAGACGCTGACCGCGCTGTCGCTGATCTTCGCCGTCTTCATGGTCAATCCGTCGCCCATCTGCGTGCTCGACGAAGCCGACGCGCCGCTCGACGATGCCAATGTCGTGCGCTTCTGCGATCTCGTCGAAGACGTCGCGCAGGAGACGGGGACGCGATTCCTGGTGGTCACCCATCACGGCCTGACCATGCAGCGGATGCACCGGCTTTTCGGCGTCACCATGTCCGAGCCGGGCATCAGCCAGCTGGTCTCGGTCGACCTCAGCCAAGCCCCGGAATTGCTGGCCGCGGAGTAATTTCCCCCCTGCGTCAATGACTTATGCCGCAATGCGGCGCGATTCCGTTCGCGACGGCTTGGGCACACTCGACTTTTTGCTGATATTTCAAAGGCTTGTCTGCGGCCTTTTGTACCTTGACTAGGATGCAACGGCCACTTACCTTCCGCCCGCCTTGGCTGGGGGTCGGGGCATGGGTTCGGTCTGGTCGAGAAGCATCGACGAGCGACTGGAATTAGCCGCTCGACAAGGTACTCTTGATCATGACTGACGAACCGCTGCCGTCCCTGGCCGATCTCGACCGGCGCCTTCGGGAAGCGCGCGAAACCGTTCTGGGTCCGCCAGAGCCGGAAGCGCCGACCCGGACGTCGAATGCCTTCGGATCGGCAATGCGTCTTGGCGTCGAATTCGTTTCCGGATTCGTCGTCGGCGGGTTGATCGGATGGGCACTCGACCGGTGGTTCGGCACGAGACCTTGGTTTATGGTCGTGTTCTTCCTCCTGGGCGCCGCCGCCGGGACGGTGAATCTGATCAGGGCCGCGCGCCGCCTTCAGGCGGAAGCGGAAGCCAGTGAAGAGCAGAATTCGTCAACGCGCGGCTGAGAGTTTCGAGGTTCGACATGGCCGCAGGCGGTGAAGCCCATAGTCCTCTTGAGCAGTTCGAGATCACCCGGCTCGTCGATTTGAACCTGGGCGGTGTCGATATTTCCTTCACCAATTCCGCGCTGTGGATGGTGATCATCGTCG
This sequence comes from Zavarzinia aquatilis, assembly GCF_003173035.1. Classification (GTDB taxonomy): domain Bacteria; phylum Pseudomonadota; class Alphaproteobacteria; order Zavarziniales; family Zavarziniaceae; genus Zavarzinia; species Zavarzinia aquatilis. The sequence continues at coordinate 277,685 of NZ_QGLE01000005.1, read as the reverse complement.
CCCTGTCCACGCTGTTCTTCGTGATCGCGACCTCGCGCGCCGCGATCGTGCCGGGCCGGCTGCAGTCGATCGCCGAACTGTCCTACGAGTTCGTGGCGGGATTGCTGCGCGATAACGCCGGCAAGGAAGGGATGAAGTATTTCCCCTTCGTCTTCACCATCTTCATCTTCGTGCTGATGGCCAACATGCTCGGCATGGTGCCCTACTCCTTCACGGTGACCAGCCATCTGGCGGTGACGGCGACCATGTCGCTGATCATCATCCTCGGCATCACCGTGCTCGGGCTCGTCAAGCATGGTTTCGGCTTCTTCCACGTGTTCCTGCCTTCGGGCGTGCCGATGTGGCTGGCGCCACTGCTGATCGTGATCGAGGTGATTTCCTACCTCACCCGCCCGGTCAGCCTCGCCGTCCGTCTCTTCGCCAACATGATGGCGGGTCACACCACGCTGAAGGTCTTCGCCGGTTTCGTCGTCGCCCTCGGTGTCGCCGGTGTCGTTCCGCTTCTCTTCGTTGTGGCGCTGACGGCTCTCGAAGTCCTGATCGCCTTCCTGCAGGCCTATATCTTCACGATCCTGACCTGCATCTATCTTCACGACGCGTTCCACCCTCACCACTGATATCCTAAGAGCAAGAAGCTCCTAACTTAGAAGGAATGGTTCCATGGAAGTCGAAGCTGCCAAGATGATCGGCGCCGGCCTCGCGACCCTCGGCCTCGGCGGCGTGGGCATCGGCCTCGGCAATCTGTTCTCCAACTTCGTCGCCGGTGCGCTGCGCAATCCGTCGGCCGCCCCGAAGGTGTTCCCGAACCTGCTGCTCGGCGCCGCGCTGACCGAAGCGCTCGGCATCTTCTCGCTGCTGATCGGCCTGCTCGTCCTGTTCGGCTGATCCCGTAACTCGAACCGGGATCGGAACAGGTCATGCGGCAAATTTTCCTGGGATTGGCTCTCGCCACCGCCGCGGTCTCCCCGGCGCTGGCCGAGGGTGCCGAGAAGAAGGGGCTGCCTCAGCTCCGCTTCGAGGATTTCCCGCCGCAGATCTTCTGGCTGGTCATTTCTTTCGTCGTCCTGCTGGTTCTGCTCAGCACCCTGGTGCTGCCGAAGCTGCAGGGCACGATCGAAGGCCGTAAAGCCAAGCTCGAGGGTGATCTTGCCACCGCCGTCAGTCTGAAGGACGAAGCGGCAGCGGCGATCGCGGCCTATGAAAAGGCCCTGGCGGCGGCGCGGCAGCGCGCCAATGCCATCGCCGCCGAAGCGAAAGCCCAGATCGAGGCCGCGGCAGCTGCCCGCAAGGCCGAGCTCGAAGCCAAGCTGGCGGAAGAAGCCAAGGCTGCCGAAGTGCGTATCAACGCCACCAAGGCCGCCGCCCTCGCCGAGGTGCGCAGCATCGCCCTCGAGGCAGCCCGTGCCATCGCCACCAAGGTGGCCGGCATCGAGGTCGACGACGCATCCGCCGCTTCCGCGGTCGATGCCGCCCTCGGCCGCAACGGTTAAGGAGCGGACATCATGGAATTCCTGTCCAATCCGGAAACCTGGGTCGCCGTCGCCTTCGTGCTCTTCGTCGGACTGATCGTCTATCTCAAGGTGCCCGGCACCATGGGCAAGGCGCTGGACGACCGGGCCGCGAAGATCAAGGCGGACCTCGACGCCGCCGCCAAGCTGAAGGCCGAAGCCGAGGCCGCGCTCGCGAAATATCGCGAGGCGACCCGGAACGCCGACAAGGAAGCGGAAGCGATCGTCATCGAGGCCAAGGCTGTCGCCGAGGCCCTCGCCGCCAAGGCTGAAGCCGATCTGGCCGCTGCCCTCGCCCGCAAGGTCGAGACCGGCAAGGCCAAGATCGCCCAGGCCGAGGCCAATGCGATCGCCGAGGTTCGTCGCATCGCGGCCGAAGCCGCCGTCGCCGCCGCGCGCGAGATCATCGCGACCAGGCTCGACGGTGCCGCCAAGGACCGCCTGATCGGCGACACCATTTCTTCGGTCGCGACCCGGCTGAACTGACGCTTCGCCAGCATCAAGATCTGCACGATTTGAAACCCCGGCAGGGCAACCTGCCGGGGTTTTGCTTTGGGATCGCCCCTGTTCCAACAGCGACAGATTGCATCCATTGTCAGTAATTATCCCCATTACGGATACATTAAGGATTGTGGCGCCATAAAGGCGGAAAGGGCCGCGACTCTCGGCCCGTCCACCGGGGAGTTCCTTATGGCAAAGCTTCGTTTCCTGCTCTCGTCCACGGCCCTCGCGACCGGGCTTGCCGCCGCCCTGCCGGCCGCCGCCCAGGACGCCTATCCTGTTTCCGCTGACCAGTTCGGCTATGGCCGCCGGGCGGTCGCCGAAGCCAATTTCCAGGTGGGCCTGTTCGGGGGTGGCGATTCGAATGGCGGCACCTATGGCGGCGCCCCCAGCTTCACCATGCCGCTGGGCAACAAGCTGGGCCTGCAGGTCGACGGCATCGCCGGTGTGACGGCCGATGAATTCGGCTTCGCCGGCGGCGCCGTCCAGCTGTTCTACCGCGATCCGGAGCGGATGGCGCTCGGCGTCGCGGGCGGCGGCTATTTCCTCGAAGGCGACGCGCAATTCGCCGTCGCCGGCATCGCCGAATATTACATCGACAATGTGACGCTGGAGGGCCTGATCGGCTTCCAGGACGGCGACATTCTCGAAAGTACCGTCTATGGCCGCGTCGGCGCGTCGCTCTATGCCAATCCCAATGTCCGCATCGGTGCCGGCCTGACCTATTCCGACAAGGTGAAGCTGGGCGGCGACCTTCAGGTCGAAGCCCTGCTGCCCAACAGCCCGGGCATCGCGCTTTTCGCCACCGGCACCTATGACGAGGACGGCGCCGCCGGCTTCGGCGGCATCCGCTTCTATTTCACCCGCGACATCAGCATCCTGTCCGCCGACCGCACGAAGCAGGCGGGCGGCCCGACCCTGATCGACATCCACCGCCGCCTGAACCGGCCCAACCTGTTCCTCGCCGATTCGACCGGCTTTGGCCTCCGCCAGATCAGCCGGGCGGCCGGTGCCGCCGCCGGTGGCACACCCTTCGGCGACGTGACCCCGCCCGCGCCGACCGGCTGCACCGTCGATCTCGACCCGGCGACGCCGGGCTGCCAGAGCACGGCCCCCGACACCGGCCTTGTCGATGTCGTCGACAATGTGGTGAACCAGATCGGCGACAACACGGCGCTGCAACCGATTACCGATCTGATCAATGCCCTGACCGATCCGAACGGCGGCACGCTCGATGCGATCACCGGCCCGCTGAACCAGCTGACGCAGATCGAAGGCGGCCCGCTCGGTCCGCTGACCGAACTGGTGCAGGGGCTGGTCGGCACCAACAACAGCGCCCTGACCCCGCTGATCGACACGCTGAACGGCATCATCGGCGGTCTTGCCGCCGGCAGCAACCCGACCGATATCGCGGGCGGCCTGTCCAGCCTGCCGGGCGCCGACAGCCTGGCCGGCCTCCTGGGCGGGACCCTGCCCGGCGGCACCGACACGGGCCTGATCGACCTCGTGAACAATGTCCTGAGCGATCTCGGCGACAATACCGCCGTGCAGCCGCTGACCGACCTGCTCAATGCCCTGACCAACCCGACGGATGGCAACCTCGCCCCCTTGACCGGCGCGCTCAACGAGTTGACCGCGGTCGACGGCGGCCCGCTCGGCCCGCTGACCGAACTCGTCGGCGCCCTCGCCGGGACCGATAACGCGGCACTGAACCCGCTGGTGCAGACCCTGAACGGCATCCTCGGCGGCTTTGCCTCGGGCGCCGGTCCGACCGATATCGCCGGCAGCCTGGCGAGCCTACCCGGCGCCGACCAGCTGGCCGGCCTGTTCGGCGGCATCCCCCTGCCCGGCGGCAGCGACACCGGGTTGATCGACCTCGTGAACACCGCCCTCGCCGATCTTGGCGACAACACGGTGATCCAGCCGCTGACCGATCTCCTCAACGCGCTGACCAACCCGACCGACGGCAACCTCGCCCCGCTGACCGGCGCGCTCAACGACCTGACCGCGGTCGATGGCGGCCCCCTCGGCCCGCTGACCCAGCTGGTCGGCACGCTGGCGGGCACGGATAACGCGGCGCTGAACCCGCTGGTCGACACGCTGAACGGCATTCTGGGCGGCCTCGCCGCGGGCGCCAGCCCGACCGATATCGCCACCGGCCTGTCCAGCCTGCCCTCGACCGGCGCCCTCGCCGATCTGTTCGGCGGCACGCCGCTGACCGGGGGCATCGACACCGGGTTGATCGACCTCGTGAACAATGTGCTGGGCGACCTCGGCGACAACACCGCGATCCAGCCGCTGACCGACCTCCTCAACGCCCTGACCAACCCGGTCGATGGCGGCCTCAGCCCGCTGACCTCGGCGCTGAACGAGCTGACCGCGCTCGACGGCGGCCCGCTCGCCCCACTGACCGAGCTGACCGGCGCCCTGGCGGGCACCGACACGGCGGCACTGAACCCGCTGGTCGACACGCTGAACACCATCCTCGGCGGTTTCGCCGCCGGGGCCGATCCGACCGATATCGCGTCGGGCCTGTCCAGCCTGCCGGGCCTCGGCCAGCTGGCGGACCTGCTCGGCGGCTCGCTGTCCGGCGGCAGCGCGACGGCGGGCCTGATCGACACGGTGAACGGCGTCCTCGACAGCCTGGGCGACACGACGGCGATCCAGCCGCTGACCGACCTGCTGACCACCCTGACCGCGACCGATCAGGGCGCCGCGCTGGCCGGCCTGACCCAGCCGCTGAACGACCTGACCGCGCTCGACGGCGGCGCCCTCGCGCCGCTGACCCAGCTGGTCGACGGCCTCGTCGGGGTCGATACCGGCGCGCTGACCCCGCTCATCGACACGCTGAACACGATCCTCGGCGGTCTCGGCGGCGGTCAGGATCTGGGCACCGTGGCCGACACGGTCACGACCTCGCCCACCACCGGGCTGCTGGCCGGGTTGCTCGGTCTCTGACCGGCGCCTGTCACAGGGGGGCCGGCCGCCCCCCTGTGATCGCCCCCCCCCTGTGATCTCCCTCATCGCAGGATCGTGCCCCCTGTCGCAGTGTCGGCGACATGCTGCTACACTCGCCGCCGCTCAAAGGGGGGAAGCCTTATGGCCATGGATCGTTCGTTTCTGAGCCGCTATCTCGGCATCGCGCCGTCGACCCGCGAGGAGGGCGTTCTGCGTCTCCTGCTCGAGACCGCGATTCGCACCGTCGATGCGGCCGAAGGCTCGGTCCTCGCCTATGATCGCGATGCCAACGACCTGCGCTTCGTCATGACCGTGAACGGCCCGTCCAGCCTGATCGGTCAGCGCGTGCCGATCGGCGCCGGCCTGACCGGCCTTGCCGCCCTGACCCACGAGGTGCAGATCGGCGCCCCCACCTTCAAGACGGTCGACGACGCCAACAAGGCGACCGGGGTCGAGGGCGAGCCTTCCGCCGTCATCGCCGCGCCCATGGTTTCGGGCGACACGCTGATCGGCGTGCTGACCGGCGTGCGCTTCAAGCCGGGCTATCGCTTCACCACCGACGACGGCCGCGCCTATGGCAATTTCGCCACCGTCGCCGCCCTGATGCTGGACCAGCACAGCCGGTTGCGCGAGCTTTCGGGCGGCACGGGCGATGTCACCACCGCCGGCTTCGGGCCGGAAGAGGCGCGCATCCTCGCCGCCATGGCCTCGGTCGCGCGCAACCGGCCGGATCGCCTGCCGCGCCTTGCCCAATTGTTCGAGCAGATGGCCGATATCGCCATCTGACCGGCCGCGCCCATGTCTTCTGTCGCGATTACCGAAGCCTCGGCCGCCCGCTTCGACGAGCTGGCCACGAGCGATCTCGCCCCTGTGGAGGTCGCCGTGATCGATTCCGGCATCGACGCCACCCATCCCGACCTCGCCGGCCGCGTCGTCAGCCAATGGACGGTGGAGGATGAGGATGGCCGCCTTGCCGTCCATCCGCTCGAGACCGGCATCAACAACGATACCTTCGGCCATGGCACCGCGGTCGCCGGCATCATCGCCCGCATCGCGCCCAATGCCCGCATCCACGACATCCGCGTGCTCGACGCCCGCAACAAGGGCGATCCCACCGCCTCGCTCGTCGCCTTCCGCCATGTCCTCGCCCAGCGTCACCGGCTGGTGAACATGAGCCTGGCCATTCCCGCCTCGCAGCGCGAACCGCTCTACAAGCTGTGCGAAAGCGCCTATCAGCGCAATCAGGTGGTGGTCGCGGCCAAGCGCAACGTCCCCGTGACCGACGAGGGCCTGCCGGCGGAATTCTCCAGCGTCATCTCGATCGACAATCATCAGGTCGAGCCGATGAGCCTGCATTTCATCGAACAGGGCCTGATCGAATTCGCCACCCTCGGCAACGATCTGACCGTGCCCGCGCCGGGCGGCGGCTATACCGTGAAGACTGGCACCAGTTTCGCGACGCCGACCGTCACCGGCATGTGCTGCCTGTTCCTCGGCCGCTGGCCCCAACTCCGCCAGTTCGAGCTGAAGACCATCCTGAAAGCCCGCGCCCATGGCAATGTCTGAAGGCCCGCCCGGCGCCCCGGGCGCCGGAATGAAAAGCCCCGCCCCGGGCGCTGGAATGAAAAGCCCCGCCCCCGGTGCCGAAATGAAAGGTCCGCCGCCGCAGGGCATTCCCCTGCCGCTGGCCGGTGCGCCGAAGGCTGGCCCGCCGCCCGGGATGCCGCCCGGCGGCATGAAGGGTCCGATGCCTCCCGGTGGGATGCCGCCCGGTGGCATGAAGGGCCCGGGCGGCCCCGGTTTCCCCGGGATGCCCTTCCCGCCCGAGCCGATGCAGTTCAGGAAGCTGCTGCGCTGGGCGGTGATGCTGGCGAAATCGGCGCCCTTGCCCTTCCTCGGCTCGGTCGGTCTCGCCGCCCTCGTCAACGCGCTGACGCCCTATTCCCAGCAGGTGCTGGTCTCGCTCACCGCGGCGCTGGAGGGCAAGGGCACCGCCGATCCGAAGTGGATGGCCCTCCTCTATGCCGTGCTCGCCGTCATCGTCATCCTGCTGTCGATGGCCAGCAAGCTGGTCACCACCTGGTCGAACGAGAAGATGCTGGTCGCCCTGCGCCACCTGCTGCACGACCGGATGCTGCTGCTCGGCCCGCAGTTCCACGGCAAGGTGACCGGGCCGCAGCTGGTACAGATCATCAATAATTTCTCGGCCGGGGCGCAGTTCACCCTGCGCGAAATCCTCGCCTATCCGCTCACCCGCGGCGTCGGCCTCGTCACCGCGGGCATCTTCCTCGCCGGCAATCTGTCGGCCTTCGCCGGCATTCCGCCGCTGGCGCGCTGGATCCTGCTGGCGCTCGTCGTGATCATTCCGCTGATCGGCTGGAAACTGTCCGGCGTGGTCGGCCGCGCCTTCGAGCAGGTCCGGGCCGAGGAAGCGGCCTTCGCCGACGAATTGGGCAATTCGACGGCCCAGCCGCTCGAAGTCCAGCTGATGCGCGCCCATGCCCAGCGTTCCCGCTCCATCGCCGAGCGGCTGCAGTCGGTCATGGCGGCCAAGCTGCGCGCGACCCTGCGGCGCGAGGCGGCGCAACAGTTCCAGGGCTCCATGTCGGTGATCCTGACCACCGTCCTGCTGATCTACGCCGCCTTTTCCTTCGACAAGGATACGCCGGTCGGCGCCCTGCTCGGCCTCATCCTGATGGTGCCGCTGGTCGTCGGCCCGATCCAGGAACTGGTCACCTTCTTCACCGGCCTGTCGGTCAACTGGCCGATGATCCGCCCGGTTGGCGAGATCATCGACGCCAAGCCCGAAATCGCCGATGCGAAGGATGCCGCCGACATCGCCATGACCGACGCGACAGCGGAATTGACCGGCGTCACCTTCGGCTATCCGCCGGCGAAATCGCCCGTCATCCTGAACGGTGTCTCCCACCGCTTCCGGGCGCAGGCGATCACGGCGATCGTCGGCGGCTCCGGCTCGGGCAAGAGTTCGGTGATGCGCCTCCTTGTCCGGCTCTACGATCCGCAGGGCGGGCAGGTCTCCATCGGCGGACGGCCGCTTGCCGCCTATACGCTGGAATCGCTGCGCCGGCAGGTCGTCACCCTGTCCCAGTTCCCGCTGATGCTGTCGGGATCCTTGCGCAAGAATTTCGAGCTGGTGAAGCCCGATGTCAGCGACGAGGACATCCTCGCCGTGCTGCGCCGGGTGGGCGTGCTCGACGCCCTGACCCGGATCAGGCCGGAAGGGGTGCTGGACATTCCGGTGACCCAGACCGCGGGCACCGGCACATTGTCGGGCGGGCAGCGCCGGCTGGTCGCGCTCGCCCGCGCCCTCATCCTCGCGCCGCGCATCCTGCTGCTGGACGAACCCTCGACCGGTGTCGACGTCGAATCCACCTCGCGCCTCGTCGCCGTGCTGCGCGAGCTGTCGCGCGAGGTGACGATCATCATGGTCGAGCATGACGTCGATTTCGTCACCGCTGTCGCCGACGAAGTGGTCTGCATCGACAGCGGCACCTTCGTCTCGGCCGGGGCGCCGCAGGCCCTGATCGCGAGCGGGGGCAATCTCTTCGCCCGCTTCGTCGATGCCCGCCGCCGCGCCACCTCGACCGATCACCTCGACATCGAGCGGGTGCCCCTGCCCGCCATCGCCAAGGTGGCGAAGACGTAAGCGCGCCGGCCAAAGATGCCGGCCTGCGCCGGCATGACGAGGGGTGGGAGGGTTCCCGATGCCCTCAGGCGCCGGCGCGCAGGCGCTTGACGAATTCGCCGAGGCCGGTCTGGCGCCGGCGCTTCAGCCGCTCGGCGTGGAGGATCGCCTTCACCTGGGCGAGGGTGCGGTCGACATCCTCGTTGAGGACGACATAGTCGTATTCGGCCCAATGGCTGATTTCATCGGAAGCCTTGGCCATGCGCGCCGCGACCACGTCTTCCGGGTCCTGGGCGCGCTGGCGCAGGCGGCGCTCCAGCTCCTTCGTCGAGGGCGGCAGGATGAAGATCGAGACGAGATCGTCCCGCGCGTGTTCGACCAACTGCTGGGTGCCCTGCCAGTCGATATCGAAGAGGACGTCGCGCCCGGCGGCCAGCGCGTCGTTCACCGGGCCCTTGGGCGTGCCGTAGTAATTGCCGAAGACCTTGGCCCATTCGAGCAGGGTCTTCTCGTTGACCGCGATGTTGAAATCCACCGGGCTGACGAACCAGTAGTCCCGGCCTTCGACCTCGCCCGGGCGGCGCGGCCGCGTCGTCACCGACACGGACATTTCGAGGCGGGGCTCGCTTTCGAGCAGGCGGCGCGAGATGGTGGTCTTGCCCGCGCCCGAGGGCGAGGACAGCACCAGCATCAGACCGCGGCGGTCGATCCCGTGGGAAGCCATCATGAAGTCCTGATCACTCGACGTTCTGCACCTGCTCGCGCAGGCGGTCGACACTGGTCTTGAGGTCGAGGCCGAGGCGCGTCAGCTCGACGTCGGTCGACTTCGAGCACAGCGTATTGGCCTCGCGGTTGAATTCCTGGGCGAGGAAGTCGAGCCGGCGGCCCACCCCGTCACCCTGTTTCAGCAATTTGCGCGCTTCGGCGACATGGGCGCGCAGGCGGTCGATTTCCTCGCGCACATCGGCCTTCACCGCCAGCAGGGCGACTTCCTGCGCCAGCCGCTCGGCCGAGACCTGACCGGCCTTGTCCTTCAGCAGATCGGCGAGCTGGGCCGACAGGCGGTCGCGCAGCGCCGCCGGCTGGGTCGCCGCCTGTGCCTCGGCCGCGCCGGTCAGGCGCTCGATATCGTCGAGATGGGTGGCCAGCGCCGCTTCCAGATGGCGCCCTTCGGCCGCGCGGGCACCGTGCAGGGCTTCGACCGCCTGCTCGAACAGGGCGATACAGGCGGCGTCCTGCCCCTCTTCCTCGTCGGCGTCGCGACTGCTTTCGGCCCGCGCGATGACGCCCGGCAGGCTCATCAGGGCTTCGATCCGGGGCGCCTCCAGCCCGTTGGCGGCGGCGAGGTCGCGGGCAAGGTCGAGATATTGGCGCAGGGTCTCGCCGTCGATCCGGGGCGGGGCCACAGTCTCGCCGCCCAGCACATTCATCTGGATCTGCAGGTTGCCGCGCTTCAGGCGCTTGCCAGCGACGTCGCGCAACGCCCGTTCCAGCCGCTCGAAACCGTTCGGCAGACGCATCCGGATTTCGAGGCCGCGGCCATTGACCGATTTCACCTCGAAAATGCACTCGCCCTGTCCCAGGGGGCCGCTGACCCGGGCGAAACCGGTCATGCTCTGCAGGCCCATGGGTCGCTCCTCGATATTCGACTTGAAGTGCTGCGCTCTTACACTGCGGGCAACGGAAGGACAAGCGAACCATGACCCGATCTGCCATGACGCCCCCGCGCGCGATCCTGATTACCGGCGCCAGCCGGGGCATCGGCGCCGCCCTCGCCCACGCCTATGCCGCGCCGGGTGTCACGCTCGCCCTGTGCGCCCGCGACGCCGCCGCGCTCGAGCGCGTGGCGGCGGAGGCCGGGGCGAAGGGCGCCCGCGTCGTGACCGGCCTCCTCGACGTGACCGACGGGGCCGCCCTCGCCGCGTTCTTCGCGCGGGCGGAAGCGGTGGCCCCGCTCGACCTCGTGATCGTCAATGCCGGCATCGGCGATACCAACAAGGGCCTGCCCGACCTGCGGCGGGCGGCGCGGCGCATCTTCGCGGTCAATATCGACGCCGCCGTCGAAACCGCGCTGCTCGCCCTCGACCACATGCTGCCGCGGCGGGCGGGCCAGATCGCCCTTGTCGCCTCGCTCGCCGGGTTTCAGGGCGGACCGGGGGCGGCGCCCTATTGCGCCTCGAAGGCAGCCCTGCGCGTCTTCGGCGAGGGTCTGCGGGCCGAGGCGGCGCGGGAGGGCATCCGGGTCAATGTGATCTGCCCCGGTTTCGTCGAAACCGACCTGACCGCCAAGAACGACTTCGCCATGCCCTTCCTGTGGCGCGCCGACAGGGCCGCGGCGCATATCGCCCGGGGCCTTGCCCGCGATGCCGCCCGCATCGCCTTCCCCTGGCCGCTGGTCGCCGGCCTGAAGCTGGTCAACCTGCTGCCGCAGGGGCTGGTGGCGGCCGCGATGGCGCGGCGGCGCTGAACCGCCGCGCCTGTTCGTCAGACAAAGACGAAATCACTGCTGTGGATCGACGCCCCGTTGGTGAATTCGATCAGGTCGCTGATCGAACCATTGCTGGAACTCACACGCCAATGCGTGGCATCGACCTGCTCGAACGTCGCCCCGCTGCCATAGCCGGAGAAATAGAGCATGTCACCGACGCCAGCCCCGGCGCCGTTGAAATCGACGACCTTGTCACCGCCGGCCTGACCGGCTGTGAAATAAAAGCTGTCGTTATCGGCGCCGCCGCTCAGCGTGTCCGCGCCCGCGCCACCATAGAGGCGATCCTGGCCACTGCCGCCCTTCAGATTGTCGTCACCGGCACCGCCCTGGACATTGTCGGCGGCCGCCGAGCCGATGAAGACATCGTTGCCGGCGCCGAGGTCGATCTGGCGCTGGTTGATGAAGGCGGTGACACCCCGGATGTCGAAGCGATCGTTACCGCTGGTGCCGTTCAGGCTGTAACTGGCGAAATCAATCGTCTCGACCGAGGCAGCCGTGCCCAGGGTCAGACTGGAGACCTCCGCTGAAGCGGCAAGGCGCAGTTTGTCCGCCCCCGCGCCGCCGTTGAACGTGTCGACACCCGGGGCGCCGCTGATCAGGAAGGTGTCGTTGCCGTCGCCGCCGATCAGCGTGTCGTTGCCCGCTCCGCCATCCAGAATGTCGTTGCCGAGACCGCCGTTCAGCGTATCGGCGCCATCCCCACCGTCGACATCGTCGGCGATGGCGGAGCCGATGAACTGGTCATCGCCATTGCCGAGGTCGATCGTCCGCTGGTTGACGAAGCCGGTGATGCCGCTGATGTCGAAGACGTCGTTGCCGGTGGTGCCGCTCAGATAATAACTGCCGAAATCGAGCAGCTCGACCGAGGCATCGACACCGATGGTCAGGCTCTGCGCCGACACCGAGGCGGAAAGACGGACCCTGTCCAGACCGTCGCCACCGTTGAAAACATCGGCACCCGGGTTGCCGTTGATGACCAGGATGTCGTCACCGGCGCCGCCGTTCAGCGTATCGTTCCCTGCCCCGCCATTCAGAATGTCATTGCCGAGACCGCCGTTCAACGTGTCGACGCCGTCGCCGCCATAGACATCGTCATTGGTGGCCGAGCCGATGAACGTGTCGTTGCCGTTGCCGAGGTCGATCGTGCGCTGGTTGGAGAAGGACTGAATCCCCGACAGGTCGACCGTGTCGGCCTGGGTGGTGCCGCTGAAATAATAGTTGCCGAAGTCGAAGATCTCGACGGAATCGGCGGTGCCGACGGTAAAGCTCTGGGCCGACACCGATCCGGACAGATAGATGCGGTCCATGCCGTCACCGCCGTTGAACGTGTCCGCTCCCGGCGTGCCGTTGATCACGAAAGTGTCGTTGCCGGCTTCGCCAAACAGCTGGTCGTTGCCAAGACCGCCGGCCAGCACATCGTCGCCGGCCCCGCCCTTCAAGGTATCTGCCCCTTCACCACCCGCGACATCGTCGCCAATGGCCGAGCCGATGAAGACATCGTTGCCGGCGCCCAGATCAATCGTGCGCTGGTTATAGAAGGAGGCGACACCGCTGAGGTCGAAGCGATCGCCCCCCGTGGTACCGTTGAGGTAATAGTTGCCGAAATCGAGCACTTCGACCGAGGCCGTGGTGCCGATCGTCAGCTTTTGCGCGGTCACCGTGCCAGTCAACCGAACCCGGTCGAAACCATTGCCGCCGCTGAAAGTGTCCGCGCCGGAAACGCCGTTGATCAGGAAGGTGTCGTCGCCGTCCTGGCCATAGAGCTTGTCGTCACCGGCGCCCCCGGCCAGGAAATCGTCACCCGTGCCGCCCTTCAGGGTGTCGTTGCCATTGCCACCATAGACATCGTCGGCCGTCTTGCTGCCGACGAAACTGTCATTGCCGTCGCCGAGGTCGATCGTGCGCTGGTTGGCGAAGGCGCTGATGCCGGACAGGTCGATGCGGTCGGCCCCGGTGGTGCCGCTGAAGTAATAGCTGTTGAAATCGAAAATTTCGACCGAAGACGCCGCATTGATCGTGAAGATATTGGCCGTCACCGACCCGGACAGGATCACACGGTCGAGGCCGGCGCCGCCGTCGTACAGATCAGTGCCCGGCACGCCGTTAATTTCGAGGAAATCGTCACCAGCACCACCGTGGAGTTCATCGTTGCCGAGGCCGCCGTTCAGATGATCGTCGCCGGCTTCGCCATTGAGGACATCGTCCCCGTCGCCACCATACACATTGTCGGCAAGGGCCGAACCGGTGAATGTATCGCCGCCGGCCCCGAGGTCGATCGTGCGCTGGTCGACAAAACTGGAAATGCCGCGCAGGTCGAAGCTATCGGCCCCGCTGGTGCCATTGAGCGAGTAGCCGTTGAAATCAAGGATCTCGACGAGATTGGCCGTGGTGACCGCGAAATTCTGGGCATAGACCGTGCCCGTCAGCATGATCTGATCGCTGCCGGCACCGCCATCGAAGCTTTCGTTCCCCAGAGTGCCATAGATCTGGAAGGTGTCGTCGCCGTCCCCCCCCACCAGCGTGTCGTCGCCCGCGTCGCCGCTCAGCACGTCGTTGCCCGCGCCGCCCTGCAGCGTGTCGTTGCCGTCACCGCCTTCGACATAATCGTCGGTCAGAGAACCGGTCAGCGTGTCGTTCCCGGCCCCGAGGTTGATCCACTCCGTGTTCAGATAGCCGGTGACGCCGCCGAGATCGAAAATATTGGCGTCGGCATTGCCCCGCAGCATGTAGCCGTTGAAATCAAGGACCTCGATGCTCGCCCCGGCGCCGATATTGAGGAAAGCGAACTGGGTGCTCGTCGCCAGCCTCAGCGTGTCGATGCCAGCCCCGCCATTGAGCGTGACTGTGCCCGTGAAGGACTTGAGCACGAAAACATCATCCCCGCCGAGACCGTTATACTGATCGTACGTCGTGGTGACGTTGATGATTTCGCTATCGTTGGTGCCGTTATACGTCGCCATTTCGCCTGCCCCGCTCGAATAAAAACAGATGACGCGCGGGAAAATAGCACGAAACAATGAAATTTCGCGTGACGTCCGTCACACCGATGACCGCCCGGCCAGCGACAACGCCTGCCGCCGCTTCCGCCGCTCACTGCCCGGCCATGCGCTCCCGCCAGCGTTTCACGTTGCGGTTATGCGCATCGAGGGTGGCGGCGAAGGCATGACCACCCGTGCCGTCGGCGACGAAATAGAGGTCGTCGGTCGCCAGCGGATTGACCGCTGCGCGCAGGGAATCCCGGCCGGGGCTGGCGATCGGGCCGGGTGGCAGGCCCGGGATCGTATAGGTGTTGTATGCGGTCGGCGCGGTCAGGTCGCCGCGCGACAGCTCGCGGCCGAGGCGGCCGCTGCCCCGCGTGATGCCATAGATCACCGTCGGGTCGGACTGCAACCTCATGCCCTTGCGCAGGCGGTTGACGAAGACGCCAGCGATATGGCGCCTCTCCCGGTCGAGGGCCGTTTCCTTCTCGATGATCGAGGCGAGAACGAGGGCTTCCTCGGGCGTCGAGAAGGGCAAGTCGGCGCTGCGCGCGGCCCAGGCGGCGGCCAGTTCCTCGGTCATCGCGGCCCGCATCCGGTCGATCATGGCCGAACGGTTCTCGCCCCGCGTGAAATTATAGGTCTCGGGCAGCAGGCTGCCCTCGGGCGGGGTCGGCGGCAGACTGCCGGTCAGGGCCGCGGTATCGCCGACCAGGGTCATGATCTCGGCGACGGCCATGCCCTCGGGCACGGTCAGGCGATGCACGACGACCTTGCCGTCGCGCAGCAGGCGCACGATGGCGAGGGCGCTGGCGCCCGGCGGGATTTCATATTCGCCGGCCTGCAGCGGCCGCTCGTCGCCCGGGGCGATGCTGGCCGCCAACAACCAGTAGCGCGAGCGCACCGCGCCTGCCGTCTCGAGGATCGCGCCGATGCCTTCGACACCGGTACCACGCTCGATCACCACCGTCACCGGCTCCACCGAAGGGCCGGCACGCTGCATTTCGTAATAGAGATAAAGGACGGCCGCCCCCGCGAGGAGGGCGAGCCCGAAAATGCCCGACAGAAGGGCGCGCAGCATGGAAGTGCGCGCCCGTCGGTCAGTCGACTCTGGTCATGACCAGAGACGCATTGGTGCCGCCGAAGCCGAAGGAATTCGACAGGGCGGCGCGGATTTCCCGCTTCTTCGGCGTATGGGGCACCAGGTCGATGCCCTCTACCGTGTCGGCCGGATTGTCGAGGTTCAGGGTCGCGGGCGCGACCTGATCGCGCATGGCGAGCAGGCAGAAGATCGCCTCGACCGAACCGGCGGCGCCGAGCAGGTGACCGATCGACGACTTGGTCGACGACATGGACACCGCGCCAGCGGCATTGCCGAACAGGCGCTTGACCGCGCCGAACTCGATCACGTCGGCCATGGTCGACGTGCCATGGGCATTGACGTAATCAATGTCGGACGGCTGCAGCCCGGCGCGTTTCAGCGCCGCCTGCATCGAGCGGAAGCCGCCATCGCCGTCCTCGGAAGGCGCGGTGATGTGATAGGCATCGCCCGAAAGGCCATAACCCTTGATCTCGCCATAGATCTTGGCGCCGCGGGCCTTGGCGTGCTCGTATTCCTCGAGCACGACGATGCCGGCGCCCTCGCCCATGACGAAGCCGTCGCGATCCCGGTCCCAGGGCCGCGAGGCCTTGGCCGGATCGTCGCCGAATTCGGAAGACAGGGCGCGCGCGGCGGCGAAGCCGGCGATACCGAGACGGCAGAGCGCCCCTTCGGTGCCACCCGCGACCATGACGTCCGCGTCATCGAGCGCGATCAGGCGAGCGGCATCGCCGATCGCATGGGCGCCGGTCGAACAGGCGGTGACGACCGCGTGGTTCGGCCCCTTGAAACCGTATTTGATCGAGACCTGGCCGGAGGCGAGATTGATCAGACGCCCGGGAATGAAGAACGGGCTGATACGGCGCGGGCCCTTCTCCTGCATCAGGATGGCGGCTTCGGCGATGCCGTTCAGGCCGCCGATACCGGAGCCGATGAGCACGCCGGTGCGCAATGCCTCTTCCGCCGAGGGGGCTTCCCAACCGGCATCCTGCACGGCCTGGGAGGCGGCGGCGACGGCAAAGATGATGAAGTCATCTACCTTGCGCTGTTCCTTCGGCTCCATCCACTGGTCGGGATTGAAGGTGCCGTCGGTCCCGTCGCCGCGCGGCACATTGGCCGCGTATTTGGTCGACAGGTCGGAAACATCGAAGGCGGTGATGGGCCGGATGCCCGACTGGCCGGCGAGAAGACGGGTCCACGTCTCCTCGACCCCGCACGACAGCGGGGTGACCAGGCCGAGTCCGGTGACGACGACGCGCCTCATGGGAGGTCTGCGCGCGACTGTGCGGGATACGTCGCCTGGATCAGGCGACGTTCTCCTGGATGAAGGAGATCGCGTCCTTGACCGTCTGGATCTTTTCAGCGGCCGAATCCGGGATTTCCACGCCGAATTCTTCTTCGAAGGCCATGACCAGCTCAACCTGGTCGAGCGAGTCCGCGCCCAGATCGTCGATGAAGGAAGCGGTCTCGACCACCTTGTCCTCGTCGACGCCGAGGTGCTCGACGACGATCTTCTTTACGCGCTCGGCAATATCGCTCATTCCATTTCCCCTGCTCTAAACGCGGCGCCTAGACGCCAGTCTGTTGATGCCCCGAAGCAGCTGGCTTCCCGATGCCGCCAGACCGTGGCGGTCCCGGCTGCCAGGCCGCGACCGGCGCGTTTCCTTCCGGCAACCGACGGCTGGCTTCGTAACATAATCGCACGACCATTGCCAGCGCCGCCACCGGGCGGATTCCCGCGCCTTTTCGGGTCAAATCATGGCCATGCCGCCATTCACATGGAGGGTCTGGCCGGTGATGTACCCGGCTTCGCCCGAAGCGAGGAAGGCGACTGCCGCCGCCACGTCCTCGGGCTTGCCGAATCGATTGGCCGGAATCTTGGCCAGTGTCGCTTCCTTGATCTTGTCGTTCAGCACATCGGTCATCGCCGTGGCGATGAAACCGGGCGCGACGCAGTTCACCGTGACGTTGCGCGTCGCGATTTCCTGCGCCAGCGACTTGGTCATGCCGACGAGCCCCGCCTTCGAGGCAGCATAATTGGCCTGCCCCGCGTTGCCCATGGTGCCGACGACCGAGGTAACGGAAATGATGCGGCCGTAGCGCCGGCGCATCATGCCGCGGGAGACCGCGCGGGTGAGGCGGAAGGCGCCGGTCAGGTTGACCGCGATCACCTCGTCCCACATCTCGTCCGACAGGCGCATGAACAGCATGTCGCGGGTCAGGCCGGCGTTGTTCACCAGGATGTCGACCTGGCCGAGGGCGCTTTCGGCCTTCTCGGCCAGGGCCTCGACCTCTGCCGCGTCGCCGAGTTCGCCCGGCAGCACCGCTACGCGCTCGCCGCCGAGTTCGGCCGCCAGCGATTCGAGCGCCTCGACCTTGCGGCCGGACAGACCGACCTTGGCCCCCGCGCCGTGGAGCGCGCGGGCGATGGCCGCGCCGATGCCACCCGAAGCGCCGGTGACGAGGGCCGCCTTGCCGGAAAGATCGAACATGGCTGGATCCTTCAAAGGGTCTTGAGGAAAGCTTCGACTTCGGCCGGGGTGCCGACGGTGGCCCCCGTCAGATCCTTGTCGATGCGCTTGACGAGGCCGGTCAGCACCTTGCCGGCGCCGACCTCATAGAGATTGTGCACGCCATCGGCCTTCAGCCGCAGCACGGATTCGCGCCAGCGCACCGCGCCGGTGACCTGCCGGATCAGCAGGCCCTTGATTTCTTCCGGGTCGCTGACCGGGCCGGCCGTCACATTGGCGACTATGGGCACCGACGGCGGCCGGATCACGATCCGGTCGAGGGCATCGCGCATCACGTCGGCGGCGGGCTGCATCAGGTCGCAGTGGAAGGGCGCGCTGACCGAAAGCGGCATCACCCGCTTGGCGCCGCGCGTCAGGGCGAGGGCCCCGGCCCGCTCCAGCGCCGCCTTGTGACCGGAAATCACCACCTGCGCGCCGCCATTGTCGTTGGCGGCAGCGACGAATTCCTGCGCCGTCGAAACTTCGGCCGCGACCGCCTGGGCCGCGTCGAACTCCATGCCCAGCAGCACGGCCATGCCGCCAACCCCGACGGGCACCGCCTGCTGCATGGCGCGGCCGCGGATGCGCAGGGCGCGCGCCGTGTCGGCGATGGACAGCGCCCCCGCCGCGCAGAGCGCCGAATATTCGCCGAGGCTGTGACCACAGGCAAAATCGACGATGTCCGAGAATGTCTTGCCCGATTCCGTCTCGATCACCCGCCAGACCGCGAGGCTGACCGCCATGAGCGCCGGCTGGGTGTTCTCGGTCAGGTTCAGTTCCTCGATGGGGCCGGAAAAGCACAGGGCCGAGAGTTTCTGACCCAGCGTGTCGTCGATTTCCTGGAACACCTCGCGGGCGACCGGAAAGGCATCGTGGATTTCCCGTCCCATGCCGACCGACTGCGATCCCTGGCCGGGAAAGGTGAAAGCGCGATGCATGAGGTCGAACCCGTATCCTGTGGTCTGCTGCGCCGGGTGTTTGCCCGTGACGGCCGTCTCTGTCAAGGAAGTGTACCGCCAGGACCGTGCCATCGCGCCGGGATGAAGGTAAAAGAATCCGGTCGATGCCTTCCGATCCATCCTTTTCGCCCGCCCTGAAGCCGATGCGTCTATCGTTTGACTTCGCCGACGGGCTTGGCTACACAGGCGCCTCTGATACGGAGTCGTGGCCGAGCGGCTGAAGGCGGCGGTTTGCTAAACCGTTATAGGGGCTTAAACCCCTATCGAGGGTTCGAATCCCTCCGACTCCGCCAGAGCCTCCTCGACAGCCAGTGCCTCGGCGCCGCCGATAAAGCCCCGATCGGGGCTTTTTTCGTTGAGGCCCCAAGCGATTCAGGGTCACGCGCTCAGGGCGTGATGGCGGGCTCGAACCGTCCGTGCCACGAACTGCCGCCGGCCAGTGGCAGCATCATATAGATCGCCATGGCCATCCATTGCCTGTTGTGGATCACCAGAGCACCATCGGGCGCCCGCCACAGCACGATATCCTCGCCGCCGACCCCGACCCAGTCCTTCGAGTTGGAAGGGCCCGTGGCTTCGTGCTTCAGCTGGCCCTGCTCGCAGACGAAATTCAGATCGAAAGGCGGCACGCCCGAGCCGATCTGATCGACCCGCAGCACGCTTTCTCCCGGCCGCCATTCGAGCGCCACGACATCGACCTCCGCCGGCTTTTTATAGTCGTCCCGCGCGCCGTCGACGACACCGGGCTGAAGCACGAAGACCAGAGGGACTGTCGGCGGCTGCCCGACGGACGAGGCCGAGGTGCCCTTGGCGTGGTAGCGCAGACTGATCCAGCCGCAACCCTCGTCAGACTCTTCCGGCGCCCATTCCTTGGGGAGGGTATCGCTGGTACAGGCGCCGCAGCCCAGCGCCAGCGCGGCGACGAAAACCGTTCGCCGTGAAGACTTCTTCTGCCGCCGCATGATCGGACTCCCTTGAGCGCCCCCTCAATGTCGTCGCGCGGTGACGTCCGTTCAATCCCCGCTTGAACTGGCGACCCGGACGACAGAAGCCCCACCTTCACGGCCGGGCCGCATGACTGGAAATGCAACCGATCAATGGCAACGAAACAATCTCGGATTGACAAAAACCGGCCAAAATGTTCTTGCTATGTTCCATAAAACTGAGGCTGCTGAATGACCGCCGATACCCGATGGAACGAGGCCTTCGAGGTCACGGCTTTAATGACTGGTTGATGGGGCTGATCCGTCAGCGGTGCGGCGGTAATCCAGTCAGATGGCGAATGATTCCTTCGGGTGACCTTATGTCCAAGGAGCAGCAGATGGTCATGTTTTGGCCCACCATCGAAGGCCTCGATGCCGCGCTGGACCATGGCCGAAGCAGCAAGGATTTTACCGCCGCGCTGAAGATTTGCGAGGAGCATTGCCGCAAACATCCGCAGGACGCGGTGGGCTTCGCCGCGCGCAGCAGGGTCTTTACCTATATGCGAATGCCGGCGCGTGCCCTTGCCGATCTCGATCTCTCGATGGCGCTGCAGGGCTATGATTTCGTCAGCGACTTCGCGCAACGCGCAGCGTTGCAGATGGCGCTGGAGCGATGGCCGGACGCGATCCAGTCCTGGCTGACGGCTATCTCGATGGACGAGGAAGGCTGGTTCGAGACCTACGCCAACCTGCAACTGGCGGATTGCTACATCGCCATCGGGGACCTGGACGCGGCGGAACGCGAATGCGCCAAGGCTTCCCCAACACCCCCGCTGCCGGCCTGCCGGCCGGGCCGGCTCTATGTCTCGGCGGCGATCCTGCTCGAAGACATCACGCGTTTGCGCGGCGGCGCGACACAAGGATAAACCCTGTCCCGTCAGGGCATGGCCTTTTCGAGAATATCAGCCATCCTGGCGCGCCCATCCTCGCCCAAAGCCTTGAACCTCGCGACGGCGCCCGGATCGAGACGGAGCGTGACCGCCTCCTTCGCGTTGTCCAGCCGGGGGGCGCCCGCGCGACCTCTGGATGCTGACTTAAAGCTCCGGCAAGGCCTCCCTGAAAGGCTTACCCTGCTTCAACTGTTCGTCGGTCAGCTCGGGAGCATCCGGATCGCTGGCGATCATCTTCTGGATTTCCGCTTCCTCCGCATCGCCAAGCGGGTGCTTTGATGAGAATTTCTCGCGCATCAGAAGCCCCTTTCCTTTCGGCTGGCCGGCCGCATCGAAATGACCGAAATCGCCTGCGAAACGGACAGCAGCGCCTGCCTATCAGTGCCTTACCATTGGCGGCCCGAACGCAATGGCGACCCCGGCAGGGCTCGAACCTGCGACATCCCGCTTAGAAGGCGGGTGCTCTATCCAGCTGAGCTACGGGGCCGCGGGGGCGCCTCGGGGCGAGGCGCTGAAATCGCGGGAAGGGCGCGCGGGGTGCGCGCCGGATGCTTAGCGGACCTTGTCGAAGCGGAAATTGTCCGCGTAGGTCTTGATCTTCAGGGGGAAGGGCTTCGGCTCCTGCACCTCGAAGGGGATGCGGTGCTTCTCGCAATAGGCGATGGCGGCTTCCTTGCTCTCGAAGGTCAGGCGCACTTCACCGTTCATGTCGGTCGTGCCGGTCCAGCCCATCAGCGGGTCGAGACGGCGGATCGCCTCCGGCTCGAAATCGAGAACCCAGCGGCGGCTGTTCGCCTTGCCCGACTGCATCGCGTTCTTGGTCGGCAGATAGATCCGGGCCTGCATCCCTGTGTGCTCCGTCTGGTGGCGCCGAAGTCGCTTGCGCCTACTATTCCGTAACGGCCGAGAACATGGTCTGATCCCGCCGCTTTCGTCAACTGTTGCCCACGCTTCGGGCTTTCGTCCATGGTCGCATGAGCTTCGCTGCAACGCCAACCGAACTCGTCGTCGCAGGCCTCGCCCTGGTCGCGCTTGTGCTCGGCCTCGCCGCCCTTCTGCGCGGGCGGGGCGGTGGCGCGGCCCGGCTCGACGTGATCGAAGCGGGGCAAGCCCGGCTGGAGCGGGCCCTGCGCGAGGAAATGGCGCAGAATCGGCGCGAGGCCGGCGCCGGCCTGCAGAGTTTCGGCGACGCGCTGGAGCGGCGCTTCGACAGGCTGGCCGCCGATTCGGCCGCGAAGCTGGAAGAAATGCGCCGCACCGTCGACGAGAAGCTGCAGGGCACGCTCGAAGCCCGACTCGGCGAATCCTTCCGTCAGGTCTCGGAGCGGCTGGAGGCGGTGCATCGCGGCCTCGGCGAGATGCAGAGCCTCGCCGCCGGGGTCGGCGATCTGAAGCGGGTGCTGGGCAATGTGAAGGCGCGCGGCATCTGGGGCGAGATGCAGCTCGAGGCGCTGCTCGGCCAGATCCTGACACCGGACCAGTTCCTGACCAATGTCGCGACGAAGCCGGGCAGCGCCGAGCGGGTGGAATTCGCCATCCGCCTGCCCGGCCACGACAAGGACATGGAAGTCCTGCTGCCGATCGACGCCAAATTCCCGCGCGAGGACTACGAACGCCTGCTCGACGCCGCCGACCGCGCCGACGCGGAGGCGGTCGAGAGCGCGGCGAAGGCGCTGGAGACGCGGCTGAAAGCCTTCGCCCGCGATATCGGCGAGAAATATCTGAACCCGCCGCGCACCACCGATTTCGCCATCATGTTCCTGCCGACCGAGGGGCTTTACGCCGAGGCCCTGCGCCGGCCCGGCCTGATCGACCTGCTGCAGCGCGATTTCCGCGTCATTCCGGCGGGGCCGACCACGCTGGCCGCCCTGCTGAACAGTTTGCAGATGGGGTTCCGCACCCTCGCCATCGAGCAGCGATCGAGCGAGGTCTGGCAATTGCTGGGCGCGGTGAAGACCGAATTCGCCCGCTATGGCGAAGTGCTGGACAAGGTCCAGAAGAAACTGGCGGAGGCGAGCAGCCAGATCGACAAGGTCGCGGTGCGCCGCCGCGCCATCGACCGCCAGCTGCGTCAGGTCGAAGGCCTCGATCCCGTCGCGGCCGCCCGCCTGATCGAGCTTGAAATCGCCACACCGGACGCCGAGGAGGATTAGTTCGCCATGGGACGCATCATCGTCGTCGCCGCCCTGATCACGCTCGCCGTCGTCGGCGCCGCCTGGATCGGCACGCTGACCGAGAAGGTGCAGAAGCGGCTGGGCCGCCCGGCGCCACGCAAGGCCCCGGCGACACGGGCCGCCCGTGTGCGCAATGTCTTCATCGGCATCGCCATCCTGCTGGCGCTGATCCTCGCGGGCTTCCTGATCCAGTCGCCATCCGGCAGCTGACAGCTGACAGCTGGCCGCCGCCTTCGCCCAAAGTAGGGGAGGCAAAGCGCCGCAGCCAACCTTAGACTGATCCCATGTTGCGAAGAGGGGCGCGCAAGCCCCCGTCGGGAAGGGACAGCCATGGTATCGGCCCTCATCCGTCTGATCGACGGCGTGAACGAGAAAATCGGCAAGGCCGCGGCCTGGGCGATCCTCGCGGCGATCCTCGTTTCCGCCATCAACGCCATCGTCCGCAAACTGTTCGGCACCTCGTCCAACGCCTGGCTGGAGCTGCAATGGTACCTGTTCGGGGCGACCTTCATGCTCGCCGCGTCCTGGACCCTGAAGAGTAACGAGCACATCCGCATCGACATCGTCTCCAGCCGCCTGCCGAAGCGCTGGCGCGACGGCATCGACGTGTTCTGCCACATCGTCTTCCTGCTGCCCTTCGCCGGGTTGATGGTCTGGCTCTGCGTACCCTATGCCCTCAATTCCTTCGCCTCGGGCGAAGTGTCGAGCAGCGCGGGCGGCCTTGCGCTGTGGCCGGCCAAGGGCCTGATCGCCGCCGGTTTCATCCTGTTGTTCCTGCAGGCGCTGAGCGAACTCGCCAAGCGGGTGCTGATCATGGCCGGGCTTCGCCCGGACGATGCGCCCGGGGGCGGCCATGCCGCCGCCCTGCCCCCCGATACCGTCCCCCAGGACCACTGACCGCCGCCCCGCACCGGATCGAGGAGCTTCCGCCTTGGCAGAGCTGATCGCCCAGAACCTCGCCCCCGTCATGTTCGCGGCGCTGGTCTTCTTCCTCCTGCTCGGCTATCCGGTCGCCTTCTCGCTGGCGGCCAACGGGCTGATCTTCTTCACCCTCGCGGTCGAACTCGCGCCCTATGCGCCGGATACGATCACCCTGTCCTGGCCGCTGCTGCAGGCGCTGCCCGACCGGGTGCTGGGCACCATGTCGAACGAGGTGCTGCTGGCGGTTCCCTTCTTCACCTTCATGGGCCTCATCCTCGAGCGGTCGGGCATGGCCGAGGACCTGCTGGACACCATCGGCCAGCTGTTCGGCACGATCCGGGGCGGCCTTGCCTATGCCGTCGTCTTCGTCGGCGCGCTGCTGGCGGCCACGACCGGCGTCGTCGCCGCCTCGGTCATTTCCATGGGCCTGATCTCGCTGCCGATCATGCTGCGCTATGGCTATGACCGGCGCATCGCCTCGGGTGTCATCGCCGCCTCGGGCACGCTCGCGCAGATCATTCCGCCGTCCCTCGTCCTCATCGTCATGGCCGACCAGCTGGGCCGCTCGGTCGGCGACATGTATGAGGGGGCCTTCCTGCCCGGCATCATTCTGGCCGGGTCCTATGCCGCCTTCATTTTCGTCGCCAGCCTGTTCTTCCCCAAGATCGCCCCCGGCCTGCCAGCCGAGGCCATCGGCCATCACGAACCGTCGGGCGCCCGCGGCGTCTGGCAGCTGGGGGTGTTGCTGGCCTATTCGGCCGTCGTCGCCTGGTGGGTGATGAGCCAGACCGGGGTGAAGGCCGGGGCCGATTTCGTCATCCTGTGCATCTGCATCGCGACGGTGGTCGCGCTGATCGCCGCGGTGATGAACCGTTTCCTCGGCGCGCGCCGGCTGATCGCCAACGCCGTGCTGACCGTCGCCGTGGCCGGGATCTATCTCTATCTCAAGCAGGATGGCGAAGGGACCGCCGCCCTTCTGATGGAAATGCTGGCGGCGGGTGCGCTCTATGGCTTCGTCGCCGGCCTTCTCGAGCGGCTGTCGGGTTTCCGCCTGGTGTCCGCCATGGCGCAGCAGGTCACCTTCGTCATGGTGCCGCCGCTCCTCCTCATTTTCCTCGTGCTCGGCACCATCTTCATCGGCGTCGCCACTCCGACCGAGGGCGGCGCCATGGGTGCGCTCGGCGCGCTGATCCTGTCGGCGGGCAAGCGGATCGCCGACCGCAACCCGAAACGTTTCAACCGCGAAATCCTGATCCAGGCGACGATGTCGACGGCGAAACTGTCCGCCTTCGTGCTGTTCATCCTGATCGGGGCGCGGGTGTTCTCCCTCACCTTCTACGGCGTCAACGGCCATGTCTGGGTCGAACACCTGCTGACCAGCCTGCCGGGCGGCGAGATCGGCTTCCTCGTCGCGGTGAACCTGCTCGTCTTCGTGCTCGCCTTCTTCCTCGATTATTTCGAGCTGGCCTTCATTATCATTCCGCTGCTGGCACCGGTCGCCAACGCCATGGGCATCGACCTGATCTGGTTCGGTGTGATGCTGGCGATCAACATGCAGACCTCGTTCATGCATCCGCCCTTCGGCTTCGCGCTGTTCTTCCTGCGCTCGGTCGCGCCGAAGGAGCCCTATGCCGACCGGGTGACGGGACGGCAGATGGCCCCCGTGACCTCGGGCCAGATCTATTGGGGCGCCCTGCCCTTCCTGTTCATCCAGCTGGCCATGGTCGCCGTGGTGATCGCCTTCCCGGGCCTCGTCACCCATTACAAGGCGGGCGCGGTCACGGTCGATCCGACCGCCGTGCAGAGCACCTTCGATCAATTGCAGATACCGGGCGGCGAACAGGACGAGGGCCTGCCCGGGCTTCAGGGGCTGGGCAACTGACCGGCACCCCAATACGTCGATTCAGGAGGAGGAAACAATGAAACGTCGTGAATTCCTGACCGGTGCCGCGGCCGCCACCGTCGCCGCCGGGGCCGTCGCCGGCAGCGCGCGGGCCGAAGGCAACCCGGAGGTGAAATGGCGCCTGACCTCGGGCTTCCCGAAGTCGCTCGACACGATCTATGGCGCGGCCGAGGTGTTCTCGAAATATGTCTCGGACGCGACCGAAGGCAAGTTCCAGATCCAGGTCTTCGCCGCGGGCGAAATCGTCGGCACCTTCCAGGCGGCGGACGCGGTCAAACAGGGCACGGTCGAGATGTCCCATACCGCCGGCTATTACTATGTCGGCATGGACCCCTGCTTCGCCGCCGGCGCGGCGGTGCCCTTCTGCCTGAACTCGCGCCAGCAGAATGCCTGGCTCTATCACGGCGGCGGCAGCGAGCTGTACAATGCCTTCCTCGCCAAGCACAAGATCTACAGCCTGCCCGGCGGCAATACCGGCACCCAGATGGGTGGCTGGTTCCGCAAGGAGATCAAGACGCTCGAGGACCTGAAGGGCCTGAAGATGCGCATCGCCGGCCTCGCCGGCCAGACCATGGCCAAGCTCGGCGTCGTTCCGCAACAGGTGCCGGGCGGCGAAATCTATCCATCGCTGGAACGCGGCACCATCGACGCCGCCGAATGGGTCGGGCCCTATGACGACGAGAAGCTGGGCTTCTACAAGGTCGCGCCCTTCTACTATTACCCGGGCTGGTGGGAAGGCGGCCTGTCGCTGCACTTCTTCATCAACACCGACAAATGGGCCGAACTGCCGCCGCACTATCAGGCGATCGTGACCGCCGCCGCCGCGGCCGCCAATGTCGACATGCTGGCGAAATACGACGCCAAGAACCCCAAGGCGATCCAGAGCCTGGTCGCCGCCGGCACCCAGCTGCGGCCCTTCTCGACCGAGATCATGCAGGCGTGCTATGCCGCCGCGCATGAGCTTTACGCCGAGATTTCCGCGACCAACGCCGACTTCAAGACCCTGATCGATTCGATCATCGCCTTCCGCGACCAGGAATACCTGTGGTTCCAGGTCGCCGAATATTCCTACGACAACTTCATGATCCGCGGCCGCAAGAAGTAACGCGCCCCGACACGCGGCCGGGGGGCTGGCGCCGTCAGTCCCCCAGCCCTTCCCCGCTGGCGAGGCGCGTGCGCAATTCGCCGAGGAAATTGCCCCCCGCCCCGGTATTGGCCATGGTCTGGGCAAGGTTGCGGGTAACGATGGCCGAAGGATCGGCATTGCCGGTCAGCATGGCGAAGGCATCCGCCGATTTCGACTGCGCCATCGCCGGCCCCCACAGCGTTGCCAGCTGCTTCAGGCCGGCGGCATCCGCCGTCAGGGTGCGGGCGACGGACAGGCGCAGCACCAGCGATTCATCTTCGGGCACCGGCGCGCCATGCTCCGGCGGTTTCCGCCCATCGAGCAGGCGGCCCATGTAGAGGGCGGCGCCGGTCCAGTCCCGCGCCTGCCAGGCAATCTCGGCGCCGAGCCGGGCGGCCTCGAGACTGGGATCGGCCGCGAGCAGGGTGCGGGCATCCGCCGCCTTGCCGAGATCGGCCAGCGCCCGCGCCCGCAGGAGGCGGCGCAGGCGCGCCGTCGTCTCGGGCAGCACCGGCTGTTCGGTCGCGTCGAGCACCTGCATCGCCTTGGCCGGCTCGTGATCGAGCAGATGCAGGAGGGCGAGGCGGGCGGCAACGCGCGAGCGCGGAATGCCCTGCAGCCGGTTCTCGACCTGATGCGACAGCAGGGTCTTGGCCTGGTCGAGCAGATCGACCTGCACCAGCCGGTCCGACAGTTTGCGGATCATGTCATCGCCATCGGGGCCGAGCGGCGTGAGGTCGCGGAAATCGAAATAAAGCGCGACCGCCTGCACCGGTGGCAGGGCATCGGCCGCGCCGCCCAGGAACAGGCGCCGGAAGGCCGCCTTTTCCGTGTCCCGCAGCGCGTCGACCCCGGGATCCTTGGGGAACAGTTTCTCGGCGAGGCGCAGGGTCTGCAGACCGTCGCGCCACTGGCCCTCGGCCAGTTGCAGATCGGCGAGCCGGCGCAATACCGCCAGTTCCTTCTCGTCGCCGCGCCAGACATAGCGCAGGCGATCCAGCCGGGCGATGGCATCGCCCCGCGACAGGCTGCCATCGGCAAGGCCGAGTTCGATAAGGCCCATCTCGGCGTCGACCCGCGCCACCCGCTCCCCGGTCGCGAGCGCGGCCTCGAAGGCCGCGCGGGCGGCGACGGCGTCGGAGCGGCGCACGGCGACCCGGCCTTCGAGGGCGAGGGCCCGGGCCTTGCCGGCCTTGGTCGTCGCGCGCGCGGACAGGCTGGCCGCCGCCTCGCTGGCGGCGCGAACATCGTCGGCGGCCAGCGCGGCGTCGCCGATCGCCGCCAGTAACCGTTCCTGATATCGCGGCGGAAAATGGGCGATGGCGCCCATGCCGGCGCCGAAGGCCTTGTAGGCCTCGCGCTTGGCGCCGGTCGAGGCCAGGGCATAGCCGCGCCACAGGGCGGCGTCGGCGGCGAATTCGAGCGCGGGTACCTTCAGGTCGGCGAGGGCATCGCCGTGACGTTCCTGCATGGCGAGGGCGATGCCGCGCATCAGACGAAAGGCCGGCGTTTCAGCGACGGCCGGATCGTCGCTGGCCAGGATTTCAGCGACGCCGATGGCTTCGGCGCCATAACCGTTGGCGACGAGAAAGCGGCCGAGCGCCATTCGCCGCTCGGTCTTCGCCGTCGGGGCAGCCAGCGCCGCCTCACGCTCCAGCCGGCTGCGGGTGGCTTCGGTCTCGCCCGGGACGGACCAGGCCCCGACGTCGAGGCCACCCTCGACCTTTTCGCCGAGAGCACGGGGCACGCTCGATGGCGCCGGCACCACGTCCGACAGGGTCAGGCCACCGCCCGCGCGGCCTATCGTCAGATCGTCACCTTCGGCGCTCGCGACGACATCGTCGGACAGGGGCGCGAAGGCAAGCCCCTGAGCCGTGGGCAGCAATTCGAGTTCGGGCAGGCGCGCGCCGACGACGACACCGGCGCCCGGTTGAGCCACGGGCACCACGGTCAGGCGGTCGCCGATATCGGGATCGGGAATCTGCACGGGCGGGCGGATGCCCGGAATGCGGGCGACGAGACGCATCCGCCCCTCGGCATCGGCCCCCGGGCTCGCCACCAGCGGCGTCGCCGGTGGCTGGGCGGCCGGCGCGAACAGGAAACGCCAGTTCGTGCCATCGCCCGAAACCTGCGGCGGCACCGCCGGTCCCGACAGGCGAAAGCCCGAGCCGCCCGGCACGTCGAGCGGCAGGATGGCGCCGAGTTCGGCCAGCGGACTGCCGGCCACGCGCGCGGCTTCAGCCCCTGCCCGGTCGAAGACGAACCACAGGGCGTCGCCCCGGGCGAAAACGGCGGCGGCGGTCGGGGCATCGAACACGAGTTCGGCCACCGAACCCGCCAATTCGCGGCGGAAGGTGACGGTCACCCCGCGCGCGGGGACAGGGGCCGGCGCCGGAGCGGGAGCGACAGCCGGCGCCGCGACCGCCGGAGCCGGCGTCGCACGAGGTTCGGCGGGCGGCGCGGCTGGTGCTGGTGCTGGTGCTGGTGCTGGTGCTGGTGCTGGTGCTGGCGAATGTGCCGATCCGGTGGGAGCGCCATGTCCTTCGGGCGCGGGCCGGGCCTGTGTCTCGGGGACCTGCGCTGCCGGCTGCGCGGGCGGCGGCGGCACGGCAGCGACAACATCCGCGGCCGGGGCTGGCTTCGGCGGCTCCGGTCTTGGCTGCGGCGCGGCGGACGGAACCGGGGTCGGCGCTGTCGGCCCCGGGTTGGCAGCGGCCGAGCCGGGCGCCGAACCGGGAGGGGGCGGGTTTGCTGGCGGCTTGGCCGGAGAGGCCGGCTTCATATCGAGCACCAGCTTGTCCTGATAGCGCTGGGGCACCAGGGTCACCGCCGACTTCAGGGCGATGCGCAGGGAACGACCGTCGGCCGCCAGCGTCGCCCCGCCCGCCAGCCGCGCGAGACGGCGCAGTGCCGGGGCGGCATCGAGCCGGACCGGGGCCGAGAAGCTGATGACCAGGTCCTGCCCTTCGATGCTCGCCTGGCCGTCGATACCGGCGGCCAGATCGAACACCAATCGTCCGTAATCGCCATGATCCCAGCCGCGCACGCCGACGGGCGGCGCCTCGGCCGCCAACGACGGCCGGCCGAGGCCGAGCACGAGCGCCGCGATCAGCAGAACCCGGCGCATTCGATCAGATCGAGGCGAAAAGCCGGTCGATGTCATCCTGGCTCGCCGCGAGGTCGGGCAACTGCGGCCCGTTGAGAAGATCCTCATCACCGGCCGCCTTGGCCGCGGGCGCGTCGTGCGCGACGCCGCCCGTTGCCTCGACGAGGCGCGTCAGACGCTCTTCGATGACGCGCAGGGTCTCCGTCACCTTCGAGATGCGTTGCCCCGTGATGTCCTGGAAATTGGACGCTTCGTAGATGCGCGTGGTGATCGAATGGATTTCGTCGATGCCGGCACCGCCAAAGGTCTCGGCCAGGGCTTCCAGTTCCTCGGCGATGTCGAGGAAAATGCCGGTCGCGTGCGCTGTCGCGTCGACGACAGAGCGCAGTTGGTCATTGGCATGGGGAATTTTTTCCCGCGCCAGCTCGTGCGGCCGGATCGCGGCGATCTCTCCCTGGGTCTGGTGAATGATGGCGAGGAGGTTTTCCAGTTCGCGCGCGGTATCGTCACCCACCGGCGAGGGGGGCGGCGAGGCGGCCTGCGGGGGGGCCATGGCCTCGCCCTCCCAACTGTCGAGCAGTTCGGCGACGATGCGTCCGATCTCCCCGACAGGAACCATGCCGCCGGTCGAGGCCGCGAGCGCGGCCAGCCGTTCGTCGAAACTCGTCGTACCCTTGCCCATGTTCCTACCCGCCGCTTCCCGTGGCCGGAGCGTTCGCGGACGGACCCGCCCGCCGCGTCGCCAGCGCGACCGTCAGTGCCTTCGCCGCCTCGGGGTCCATCGCCGCGAGCACGGGGGCAATCTTCGCTTCCTTCATACGACTGGCGACCTCGATCAGCACGGCAAAATCGAGCGTGTTGAAGATGATCGCGGCATCGCCCGGCTTCATGGTCTCATAGACCTTCACGAGGCGGGCCATCTGCTGGTCCTGTTCGGCCGTCTGCGCGGCTTGCGCGGCCGCGATCTTTTCCTCGATCGCCTTGATCTCGGTCAGCTTCTTGTCGACGCGGGCCTCGGCGGCGGCGACCAGCGCCTCGCGGCTGTCGAGTTCGCGGGCCCGCGCCTCGATCTCCTCGCGGCGGCGGGACAGATTCTGCAAGACGTCGACCTCCCCCGGGGTCAGCTTGTCGGGATCGAAGGCCGGCGCCGGGGCTGCCGGTGCCGCGGCTTCGAGCGGAGCGGGGGCAGGCGCCACGGCAGCGGGCGTCGGCACAGGAGCCGGCGCCGGGGCCGGGGTTTCGGCGGCAAGGGCACTGTTGCCGGCCGCTGGCAAGACATGGCCGACCGCTTCCGCGAGATTGGGCAGGCGCAGGGCGAGTGTCGCGGCGGCAACCCCCGCGACAACCGGCAGAAGCGCCACCCGGCGCCGCCAGGCGGTGCTCATCGCACGTCCTTCAGCGCGCGCAGGATGCCCTGATCCGCCCCGGGAGCGGCGCGGGCCGGCGCTTCGGCCGGACGAGCGGACGAGCCGGCGCGCACCAGCCGGTCGGCGAGATTATTGGCCGAGGCGACGAGGATCGAGAGTTCGTCGCTGCTCTTGCGCGCTGCCTCGATCTGGTTGCCGAGCCGGGCGGTCGTCGCTTCCGCCGCCATGCGCAACTCGATGATGCCGGCCTGGGCGCGGCGCGTCGCCTCGTTCAGACCTTCGACCAGGAGGCGCAATTCGTCGTGTCCGCCCTTCAGGCCTTCCAGC
This sequence comes from Zavarzinia aquatilis, assembly GCF_003173035.1. Lineage (GTDB taxonomy): Bacteria > Pseudomonadota > Alphaproteobacteria > Zavarziniales > Zavarziniaceae > Zavarzinia > Zavarzinia aquatilis. Next base: position 246,241 of record NZ_QGLE01000005.1, on the reverse strand, counting down.
TTGCGATGCAGGCGCACGGCCAGCACGATGGTCGCGACCAGCAGCCCGGCGAGACCGAGATCGAGGATCAGTCCGATGATGCTCATGCCTTGCCCCCGGATTGCTTGCCCGTCTTCATCAGCGATTGTTCGACCTTGACCGCGACCATGTTGCCGACCCGGCCCATGCGGCCGCGCAGCATCGGCATACCGCCGCATTTCAGCTCGATCGGCGAATCCGGCGCGCAGTTCAGCATGATGGTCTGGCCGACCTGCAGGTGCATGACATCGCCGAGGTTCATGATCTGCTCGTCCAGCACCGCGTCGATCTGCACTTCGGTCGCCCAGAGTTCGCTGGCGAGATGGCTTTCCCAGATGGTGTCCCGGCCGAATTTCTCGCCCATGAACATCTGCAGCAGCAATTCGCGCACGGGTTCGATGGTGGCATAGGGCAGCACCAGCTCCATGCGGCCGCCGCGATCTTCCATGTCGACGCGCAGGCGGACGAGGATCGCCGCATTGGCATCGCGCGCGATGGTGGCGAAACGCGGATTGACCTCCAGCCGGTCGAAGGTGAAGTCGACCGGGGTCAGCGGCTCGAAGGCGGTCTTCATGTCCTTCAGCACGACCTGGACCATGCGCTCGACCAGGTTACGCTCGATCGTCGTATAGGGCCGGCCTTCGATGCGCATGGCCGTGGTGCCCTTGCGCCCGCCCAGCAGCACGTCGACGATGGAATAGATCAGGTTGGATTCGACGGTCAGCAGGCCGAAATTGTCCCATTCGACGGCGCGGAACACGGTCAGGATCGCCGGCAGCGGGATCGAGTTCAGATATTCGCCGAAGCGGATCGAGGTGATGTTGTCCAGCGTCACCTCGACATTGTCCGAGGTGAAATTGCGCATCGAGGTCGAGAGCAGGCGGACCAGCCGGTCGAACACGATTTCGAGCATGGGCAGCCGGCCATAAGAGACCAGCGAGGAATTGATGATCGAGCGGATGCCGGTCTGGGTGCCGCCGCCGCTGTCGACCGAATCGAAGCCGAGCAGACTGTCGATCTCGTCCTGACTGAGCGCCCGTCCGGACTGGCTGGCGAGCGCCGCGTCGTCGAGTTCGTCATCCGGCACGCCATCGGCACCATCCGCCGCGCCGGTTTCCGCCTCGTCGCCGCCGGCCATGGCGGCCCATTCCGCCGCCAGGGCGTCTTCATCGACAGGAGCGCCGGTTTCCGTCTCGTTCGCCATCACTGCACCAGCATTTCCTTGAACAGGACGTCGTCGATCGCCGCGGGCGCCATCATCTGGTTGGCCCGCGCCAGCAATTCTTCCTTGAGGCGCATCAGGCCGGCCGAGCCTTCGAGATCCTCGAGCCGGAGTTCGCGCAGATAGATCTGGAAACTGTCAATCAGGCGCGGCTGCACTTTCTGCAGGACCGCGGTCACCGCCGGGTCGCTGAACTGGAGCGAGAGCTTGATCTTCAGATAGGCCGCGCGATTGCCCGTGGTGTGGAGATTGACGAGGAGATCGGGCATGTCGAAGAAGATCGGATCGGGACGGACTTCGGCCGCGTTGCCGGCTTCTGCCCCGGCACCGGCGTGGCCGCCTTCGGCCGCCCCCTCCTCCGCGCCCTTGCCGAGCAGCGGGTCGAGCAGGCCGGCGAAATAGGCACCCGCGCCCCCCAGGATCAGGACAATCGGCAGCGCGATCAGCAGCAGCTTCAGCTTGCCGCCCTTCTTCTTCGCCTTGCCGCCCTCACCTTCCGCGCCGGCCTCGCCCGCGGGCAGGCCGCTGACCAGCGCGTCGAGGTCCTGCTGAGATGCCGCGTTGCTTGCCATCGGGGGCCAAACTCCGGAAGTGCCTTCGGTTCGAAGGGGAATTTACGGCCATCTTCCTTAACAAGCGGTTGTGATCGGACGAGAACCCGGCAGCTTCTGCCGGGTAAAGCTGACCCCCCGGAATCGCCGCGCCCACTCCCCGAATGGGCGGAAAGCCTTGATTTCCGCGGCTTTCGCACTTGGCACGCGACCTGCAGCTGTCCTGACGACCGCGGCAGCAGAATGCACAGGCGGCAGAAAGGAGACCGGAGATCATGGAAAACGCGCTTTACGTCGGCCTGTCGCAGCAGATGGTGCTGGAGCGCCAGATGGACATCGTCGCGAACAACATCGCCAATCTGAACACGACGGCCTATCGCGCGGCCCGCCCGGTCTTCCAGGAATATGTGATGAACGCGGGGCCGCAGCAGCCGGTCTCCTTCGTGCTCGATTTCGGCGTCGCCCGCGACAGCCGGCCGGGCGTGATGACGCCGACGGACAATCCCTTCGACCTCGCGCTCAGCGGCAAGGGCTTCATGTCGGTGCAGACGCCGGACGGCATCCGCTACACCCGCAACGGCCATTTCACCCTCGACGCCGACGGCAAGCTGGTCACCCGCGAGGGTTACCCCTTGCTGGACGATGGCGGCGGCGAAATCACCGTGAACGATCCGACCCTGGGCACCCCGGTGGTCAGCGCCGACGGCACGGTCGCCCAGGGCGACACCCAGATCGGCAAGGTCGGCCTGTTCAGCTTCGACAACGAACAGGGCCTGAAGACAGTGGGCGAAAGCCTGTTCGAGGCCCCGGCGGGCGTAACGGCCAATCCGGCCGACGCCGAGACCCGCGTGGTGCAGGGCATGCTCGAGGCATCGAACGTCCAGCCCGTCGTCGAAATCACCCGCATGATCGAGCTGCAGCGCCGCTACCAGACCATGCAGAACCTGCTTTCCGAAGATCACGACCTGAAGCGCACCGCCATCCAGCGGCTGGGCAAGGTCCAGCAGAGCTAAGTCGAGGAGATCCCCATGCGCAGCCTTTCCATCGGCGCGACCGGCATGTTGGCCCAGCAGCTGAATGTCGAAGTCATCTCGAACAACCTGGCCAACATGTCGACGACCGGCTTCAAGCGCCAGCGCGCCGAATTCCAGGACCTGCTCTACGAGAACATCAAGCGCATGGGCACGACCTCGTCGGACGCCGGCACGGTCATCCCCAGCGGCATCCAGCTCGGCACCGGCGTGAAGACGGGCTCCGTCTACCGCATCATGGGCCAGGGCAACATGACCTCGACCGACAATACCTACGACCTCGGGATCCAGGGCCGCGGCTACTTCCGCGTCCTGCTGCCCAGCGGCGAGGAAGCCTACACGCGGGCCGGCGCCTTCCAGCTGAACGGCGACGGCCAGATCGTCACCCAGGACGGCTATACGGTACAGCCCGGCATCGTCATCCCGCAGAACGCGACCGAAGTCGCCATCTCGGCGACCGGTGAAGTCGCGGTCACCCTGCCCAACCAGGTCAATCCCCAGGTGGTCGGCCAGCTCGACCTCGCCACTTTCATCAATCCGGCGGGCCTCGCCGCCACCGGCGACAACCTCTTCCTCGAAACCCCGGCCTCGGGCACGGCGACCGTCGGCCTGCCGGGCGACGAGGGCTTCGGCACCCTGCTGCAGGGCTATGTCGAGGCGGCGAATGTCAACCCGGTGCAGGAGATCACCAACCTGATCTCGGCCCAGCGTGCCTATGAACTCAACTCCAAGGTGATCACGGCATCCGACGAGATGCTGCAGACGATCACCCAGCTCCGCTAAGGGAGAGCCGCCATGATCCGCATCGCCATTGGCATGATGCTGTGGTTCCTCGCCTTCGGTCTCGCCGTCCCGGTGAAGGCCGAAGAGGCGGGCGCCACCGTCCCCGTCCTGCTGCGCGACATCGCCACCGGCGAGGTCGTGACCGCCGACGACCTGACCGAGGCCGCCGTCACCGGCAATCTTCCCGCCAACACGGCGGACAGCGCCGACCAGCTGATCGGCATGGCGGCGCGCAAGCCGCTGCGCGCCGGCCGTCCCGTCTCCCTGTCGGAAGTGCGCCAGCCGATCCTGGTCGTCAAGGGCAGCCTCGTGACCGTCCGCGTCTCCATGCCGGGCATCGAGCTGTCGACCACGGCGAAAGCGATCGAACAGGGCGCCATGGGCGAGGTGATCCGGGTGATGAACCTCACGTCCAACCGCGTCGTCCAGGCGGTGGTCAGCGGCCCGGGCGAAGCGGCGGTTCCCGTCGCAGCCCAGCCGATCTTCGCCGCCGTCCCCTCCGAGATGTAATCCGAAACGATCCGCCAGAAGGCCGCCATCATGAACCGCTTCATCCGCATCGCCCTCGTCGCCGCCGCCGCCTGCAGCCTTGGTGCCTGCTCCGGCTTCCAGGAGCGCATGAGCCGCATCGGCGAAGCCCCGCCCCTGACCCCGATCCAGAACCCGACCGCGACCCCGGGCTATACGCCGGTCAGCCTGCCGATGCCGAACGATCCGGGCATGAACTCCGGCGTCTCGGCCAGCCTGTGGCAGCAGGGCTCGCGCGCCTTCTTCAAGGACAACCGGGCCGCCCGCGTCGGCGACATCCTGACCGTCGCCATCGACATCGACGAACAGGCCGACGTGCAGAACCAGACCGCCCGCACCCGGGATTCGACCGAGAACCTCGGCCTCGGCGGCCTGTTCGGGCTCGAGACCAGCGTCGCCGGTGCCGCCCTGCCCGCCGGTTACAATCCGAGCGGCGCGGTCGACCTGAATTCCGGCACCTCGTCGACCGGCAATGGCACGATCAAACGCTCGGAAGCGGTGAAGATGACCATCGCCGCCGTGGTCACCCAGATCCTGCCCAACGGCAATCTGGTGATCCAGGGCCGGCAGGAAGTGCGCGTGAACAACGAGGTGCGCGAATTGCTGATCGCCGGCATCGTCCGCCCGTCGGACATCACCGCCGCCAACACGATCAAGCACACGCAGATCGCCGAAGCCCGCATTTCCTACGGCGGCCGCGGCCAGATCACCGACATGCAGCAGCCGCGCTACGGCCAGCAGGTCCTGGACGCCATCCTGCCCTTCTGATCCCCCCCGGGGTGCCTTCGAGGAGCGAAGGCACCCCGTCTTCCAATCGTCACCGAACCGCAAGAATTCCCACGCCATCCGTGTGCTAGCCAGCCCCATTGCATAAGGCAGCAGGGGAACACGGATGAGCAGCCTGACGATTACCGCCGGCAACACGCGCACGACGCGCCTCGACATGAGCGATGCCGCCGTCGACAACCTGACGGTCGAGGCGACCGGCGCCATCTCGGTCTCGGCCAATGCCCAGTCGGTGCGCTTCACCGGCGCGACCACCAACGCCGTCATCGACAATTCGGGGACCATCGAGAATACCGCCGCTGGTGGCCGCGCCATCCGCATCGATTCCGGCGTCGGCACCAGCTTCACCGCCGAGATCACCAACGAGGCGGGCGGCGTGATCCGGTCGGCCGACGACGCGCTGCAGATCCAGTCGTCGATCACCGCGGGCAACATCGCCCTGACCAATGCCGGCAGCATCACCTCGACGAGCGGCCAGGCGGTCGACTTCGCCTCGGCGGAAGGCGTGACCGTCATCATCGGCAACACCGGCACCATTTCGTCGGGCGCCAACGATGCCATCCGCACCGGCTCGGGCGCGGTCATCACCAACAGCGGCACGATCAACGGCGGCACCACGGCCGGCTTCACCGCCAGCACCGACGGCGTCGATTTCCGCGCCTTCGGCGGCACGCTGACCAACAAGACCGGCGGTGACATTTCCGCCGACCGCCACGGCATCAACGCGGGCGACAATGGCGTCGCCGGTTACATCACGGTCACCAACGAAGCCGGCGCCACCATCACCGGGCGCAATGGCTCGGGCGTCGGCTCGGACGGCGCGGGCAGCGTCACCAACTACGGCACGATCACCGGCGCCTTCAGCAACGATCCCGCCTCGGACGTGAACAGCGACGGCGCTGGCGGCACCCCCGACGGCACGCCCGACGGCGACGGCGACGGTATCGACTTCGATTTCGCGGCAACCATCGTCAACTATGGCCTGATTCAGGGCACCGGGGCTGGCGGCCATGGCTCCGACGGTTTCGCCAACACGAGCGAGGGCATCGCGGCCGGCGGCGGCACCATCACCAATCACACGGGCGCCACGATCATCGGCGCCGGCATCGGCATCCTGGTCGACGACAGCTCGCGCGGGAATGCCCATGCCATGACCACGATCACCAACGACGGCACCATCGAAGGCACCGCCCTCGAAGCCATCAAGCTGGTCAGTGCCTTCGCCGACAGCGTGACCAACAACGGCACGATCACCGGCGGCAACGGCACGGCGATCCTGTTCGGCGACGGCGACAATACCCTGACCCTGGGCGAGACTTCGGTGATCACCGGCCTGTCCGACGGCGGCGGCGGCATCAACAGTCTCGTCTACGACGGCTGGTCGACCGGTGTCGTCGTCAGACTCGCACTAGGGGCCGCCACGGGCACGGATGGCATCGCCCATTTCCAGAACGTCACGGGCACCGACCAGGCCGACACGCTGATCGGCGACGCCGGCCCCAACACACTGGCGGGCGGTGGCGGTAACGACCGGCTGCACGGCGCCCATTTCGACACACTGAAAGGCGGCACGGGCGACGACATCCTCACCCTGACAGGCAACCCCGCCCTGGCCGATGGCGGCGACGGCCGCGACACGCTGATCGTCAATTCCGATGCCATTTTCGGCGCCGGCAGCATCGTCGACGTTGAGCGGATCGTGGTCGGCGACGGTTTCACCGCCGACTTCGGCCAGTTGACGACGGACCTGAGCATCGCCTCGCGCAGCGGCGCTGGCGGCGGGGTCGACATCACCGGCGGCGCTGGCGCGGACCGCCTTCAGGCCCGGCTCGGCGACGATGTCCTGAACGGCGGGGCGGGTGACGACCTGCTGATCGGCGGCGGCGGCGGCGATACATTCGTCTTCGATGCTGCCGGCTTCGGCCGCGACACCATCGCCCGTTTCGCCAACGGCCACGACACCATCGAAATTTCGACCGCCCTCGCCGCCGATTTCGACGCGCTGACCGTGATCGACCAGGGCTCGCGCACGGTGATCGACTTCGGGGCCGGCGACATGATCATCCTGCGCGGCGTCCACGCGGCGGATGTCGACGCCTCGGATTTTCTCTTCGTCTGAAATGGAACGGGCGCCTCTCGCGAGAGAGGCGCCCGAATTCCTTCGCCAGAGCCGCCGGGACGGCTTCAGTCGTCCCGATAGGTTTTCTCGCGCCGCTCGTGCCGCTCCTGCGCTTCGATCGACAGGGTGGCGATCGGCCGGGCGTCGAGGCGACGCAGGCTGATCGGATCGCCCGTCTCCTCGCAATAGCCGTATTCGCCATCCTCGATCCGGCGCAGCGCCGCGTCGATCTTGCCGATCAGCTTGCGCTGACGGTCGCGGGTGCGCAGCTCCAGCGCCCGTTCGGATTCGGCAGAGGCGCGGTCGGCCAGATCGGGTTCGGCCACCGTGTCCTCCTGCAGATGCAGCAGGGTTTCCTGACTTTCCCGCAGAATTTCTTCACGCCAAGCCACGAGTTTGCGCCTGAAGTATTCTCGCTGGCGCGGGTTCATGAACTCTTCGTCTTCGCTCGGACGATAATCCGGCGGCAACTCTGCTCCCATGCCATCCCTCATGCACGATGCTATGCCGCAAGGCGGGCGGAGTATAGCAGCGACCGCCTTGTGTTCAAGCCCGGCCTTAGCAATAAAAACCGAGCATTTCCAGAGATTTAGGACAGATCGGCGACGCCGCGCTCAAAAGCCGAGCTTGGCGAGCTCCACTTCCGCCCGCAATTCGATATCCGCCAGCACGCCCGCGAGTCGCGGATCGGCGATCCGCTCCTGCCGCCCGCGCACCATGGCGAGGAGATTCTGCAGCTTCTCTTTCGGGAAATGACCGAACAGAAGACCGAGTTTCAGTTCCTCCAGCTGGTCCAGCAGGTCGTTGCCGCGCTTGGCCGCCCGGCGCCGTTCGCCATCGGCATCGACCTCCTGCAAGGCGAAGAGCGCGCCGACCCCACCGACCGGCCCCGCGCCCGATAAACCGCCCGCGGCCGAAGTTTCCTCGGCATCGCCCAGGGAAAAGCCACCCTGGCCGGCGCGCGCACCCCGCCGGGCGCCGGTCGCCGCCGGTCCGCCGATTCTGCCGTTGCCGTCGATCTTCATCCTGGGCCCTGATGCCTTTCCTGCCCGCCATCCTGGCGCGCACAGCGTTAACAAGCCCTGAAGACGAGGGATCGGCCGGCAATTCTTGCCGCGGCGGCAGGGCTTGCCCACCGAGATTTGTCCCAAGCCCTTGATCTGGCAAGGACTTTCTCTTGGCACGGGTTTCGCAACCAGAAAGCCCAGGCGGAGAAGCCGCCGCTTTCGAGGAAGAATCGAGATGCGACATAGCCTGATTGCCCTTGCCGTCCTGCTGGCGACCGCGCTTGGCGCCGTTGCCCCGGCCCAGGCCGCGGCCTCGCGCGTCAAGGACATCGCCGACATCCAGGGCGTTCGCGAGAACATGCTGGTCGGCTACGGCCTCGTGGTCGGTCTCGACGGCTCGGGCGACTCCTTGCGCAACTCGCCCTTCACCAAGCAGAGCCTCGAGGCCATGCTCGAGCGCCTCGGCGTCAACACCCGCGATACCGACCTGAAGACCAAGAATGTCGCGGCGGTGATGGTCACCGCCGAATTGCCGCCGTTCAGCCGGACCGGCAGCCGGGTCGACGTCACGGTCTCCGCCCTCGGCGATGCCAAGAGCCTGCAGGGCGGAACGCTGCTGGTCACCCCGCTGCTGGGCGCCGACGGCGAGGTCTATGCGGTCGCGCAAGGCTCGGTCTCGGTCAGCGGTTTCAAGGCGCAGGGCGCCGCGACCTCGGTGATCAAGGGCGTGCCGACCTCGGCCCGCATCGCCAATGGCGCCGTCGTCGAGCGGGAGGTCGCCTATGCCTTCGGCACCGAGCCGAGCATTCGCCTGTCGCTGCGCAATCCGGATTTCACCACCGCCCGCCGCATCGCCGAAGCGGTCGTCAAGCAGCTGAAGGGTCAGGCCCGCGCGCTCGACACCTCGACCGTCGAAATCCAGGTGCCGCCGCAGTATCGCGCCGACATCGTCAGCTATGTCACCCAGATCGAGCAGTTGAAGGTGACGCCCGATCAGCCGGCGCGCATCGTGATCGACGAAGCCTCGGGCACCATCGTCATCGGCGCCGACGTCCGCGTCTCCACCGTCGCCATCGCCCAGGGTAACCTGACCGTTCGCATCTCCGAAGCGCCGCAGGTCTCGCAGCCCCAGCCCTTCTCGGGCGGGCGGACCACGGTCGTGCCGCGTACCGACGTCCAGGTGGACGAGGGTCAGGAACAGCGCGTCGTGATGATGGAGGCCGGCGTCAGCCTGCAGGATCTGGTCAATGGCCTGAACGGTCTCGGCCTCGGTCCGCGCGATCTGATCTCGATCCTGCAGGCGATCAAGGCCGCCGGTGCCCTTCAGGCCGACATCGAGGTGATGTGATGACCGCCGCCGCCCCCCTCTCCGCCGATCCCGTCCGCTATGCCTATCCCGCCGGCCGTCCGCTGCCGCAGATCCCGCCCCGCCTGAAGGCCGAGGCACAGGATTTCGAAGCCATGGTCATGTCGCAGATGATCAGCCCCATGTTCGAGGGACTGAAGAGCGACGGGCCCTTCGACGGCGGCGCCGGTGAATCCGCCTTCCGCGGTTTCCTGATCCAGGAATTCGGCAAGTCCATCGCCGCCCGTGGCGGCATCGGCCTGTCCGACATGCTGATCCGTTCCCTGCTCGTGACCGAGGAGCCCGCCCATGGCCTCTGACCCGCATCCGCTCGACCTGTCCCCCGCCGCCCTCGAGACCATGGCCAGCCTGACAATTCGCCTCGCGGCCGCGATCGAAGAGGAATGCGAGACCATCGGTGCCCGCCAGTTTTCCCGCCTGAAAGGCCAGATCGAACGCAAGCTCCAGCTTGTCGGCGCCTACGACCGTCAGCTCGCCCTGATGGGCGGAGCCGCCGCCGTCGCCGCCGACGAAGGGGCAAGGGCACGGCTGGGCGAGCCAACCAAGCGCCTGCGCGACGCGATGGCGCTGCATACGGTGCGCGTCGCCGCCGCCCGCACGGTCACCGACCGGCTGGTGCGCAGCGTCGCCGAAGCGGTGGCCGAAAAGGCCCGGCCCGTCCTCGGCTACGGCCCCCGCGCCGGTCTTCGCACCGCCTATGCCGCGCCGGCGGCGATGGCGATCCACGCCCAGGCGTGACGCCGCAGGGCAGGATTTGCCCGGCAATTCCTGCCTGCCCGGCAAAATTTTCCTAGCCAACCCGGCAAAATCTGCCTAGCCGACCCCCAGTTGCCCCCAAAATAGCGAGTAATTCCGCCAAAATCCGAGATGCATCCGATTTGGCACGATCCCTGCAGAACCATTCCCGAGGCCCAGAAGGGCTTCATCACATTGGACCAGAAGGACCAGACCCATGGCTGACATTAAGCTGACTGCCACCTCGCGCGCCAACCTCCTGTCGCTGAACGAGACCACCAGCCTCGCCAACCGCACCCAGAGCCGTCTGTCGACGGGCCTCAAGGTGTCGAGCGCCATTGACGACGCCACCGCCTACTTCGCCGCGAAGTCGCTGAGCGACCGCGCCTCCGACCTGACCTCCCGCAAGGGCAACATCGACCAGGGCATCTCCTCGCTGAAGGCGGCGGTGAATGCGACCCAGTCGGCGGAAACCCTGCTGAAGCAGATCAAGGGTGTCGCGATCTCGGCCAAGACGGCCGACGACACCACCAAGGCCGACCTCTCGACCCAGTTCGCCGACCTCCTGAACCAGCTGAACTCGCTGCTGGGCGATGCGTCCTATCAGGGCACCAACCTCGTCAACTCGACCACCCAGTCGCTGACCGTCCGCTTCTCGGAAGTCACCTCGGCCGAGCTGACCGTCAACAGCCGCGATCTGCGGGCCGGCGCCCTGATCACCGTTGCCTCGGCCGCCGATGCCAAGGGCTCGGACATCTTCGCCGCCTTCCTGACCGGCGCGGGTTCGGCCGGTGCCGCCAACGGCTTCTCGGACATCGCGGCGAGCGCGCTGATCAGCACGATCGACACGATCACCGACAGCCTCGACTCGGCGATCTCGTCGGTTCGCGCGACCGCTTCCTCGCTCGGCTCGAACATCACCCTGCTGCAGACCCGCGCGGACTTCACGCAGAACTACTCGAACACGCTGACCGAAGGTTCGGACAAGCTGACCCTCGCCGACCTGAACGAGGAAGGCGCCAACCTGGTCGCCCTGCAGACCCGCCAGCAGCTCGCCCTCAAGGCCCTGAGCTTCGCCGGCCAGAGCGAACAGAGCGTGCTCTCGCTGCTCCAGTAATCCGGCAGCGTCAGATCGACGATATGAAGGGGCGGCCTCGGCCGCCCCTTTCTCGTGACGGGTAGAGCCGCGGATCGCTTTACCTCGAATTAAGGAAACAGGGCCAATCTCGGGGAACGAACCAGCCACGGAGTCCCCGGCGTGCCCCTGAAGATCACGCTCGCCCCTGAAGAAAAGATCATCGTGAACGGTGCCGTGCTCGCCAATGCCGGCGGCCACGCCACGATCACGGTCCTCAACCAGGCCCATATCCTGCGCGGCAAGGACATCCTGACCCAGGATGATGCCGTCACCCCGGCAACGCGCATCTATTATGTGCTGCAGTGCCTCTACCTGTTCCCCGATCGTGCCGCCGATTACCGCAAGGCCGCCGACGCCTTCCTCGCCGACTACGCGGCCGCGGCCCCGAGTGGCGCCGCCATCATCGACACCATCAACAAACAACTGGCCACCGGCACGGTCTATCAGGCCCTGCGCACGGCGAAGAAATTGCTCGTGCACGAGAAGGAGGTTCTCGATCATGTATCCGACCCAGCGTCGTCCCGCCTATAGCAAGGCCCCGCCTTCCGGCGATCCGCGGCGCACCGAGGGCTGGGCGCTGACCGAGGCCGCGCGTCGTCTGGCCGAGGCCCAGCGCGCGCCCGAGAATGCGCCCGGTTTCATGGATGCGGTGCGCCGCAACTGGCGCCTGTGGACCATCTTCCAGGCCGGCGTCGCCTCGCCCGATTCGCCGATGCCGCCGGACCTGAAGGCCAATGTCCTGTCGCTGGCGAATTTCATCGACCGCCACACGGTGGGCATCCTCGCCGATCCGCAGCCGCAGAAGCTGGACATCCTGATCCGGATCAACCGCGAGATCGCGGCCGGCCTCCTCGCCAATCCGGCCGACGGTGCCAGCGTTCCCACCACGACCGCCCCGCCCGCCGCCGCCGGTGGCGGCATCAACCATTCGGTCTGAACCATGCAGGCGGCGACCCTGGCCGACACTTCCCCGACCGCCGGGACGGCACGACAGAGAATGACCGACGACCTCATCGCTCCCTTCCTTACGGCGCTGAAACCCCTGATCGACAGCCGGGACCACGAAGCCGCCATCGCGTCCATCGAGGCGCGCATGGCGGCCGACCCGGTCGATCCGGCGGCCCTGATCGGTCTTGGCTTCGTCGCCTTCGCCAGCGACCAGGTGCTGACCGCGCTCGATGCCCTGAAGCAGGCGCTCGACGCCGCGCCGGGCAGCGCCGTCGCCGCCGACAGCCTGGCCATTCTCTATGCCATCGCCGGTGAGGTGGCCGAGGCGACCTATTACGCCAAACTGGCGCAGGCCAACGGCCTCGACCAGACCACCGCGAGCCTGCGGCCCGCCGGTTGGCCGGGCTTCGCCTTCGTCTTCCGCAACATCCGCGAACGCCCCCTGCTGGCGCAGGGCATGAAGCTGATGGCCGCCGGCCAGTCCGATCTGGCCATGCGGCTGATCGAGGCCCAGGCGGCTTTCAGTCCCGAGGATGGCGAGACCCAGCGCGCCTTCGCCGATGCCCTGATCGCCGTCGGCAGGCCGCGGCAGGCCGCCGAAATCCTGTCGCGCTTCGCCGCCAACGGCACGGCCGACGCCTTCGACCTCGCTCGCCTCGCCCTTGCCCTCGCCACCATTGGCGACAGCGCGGCCGACGGCATCGCCGCCGAGGCGATCGCGCTCGGCGAAAGCGAACCCGCGGCCGGCCCCGATGTCCTGTGCGCCGCCGCCACCATCGCCACCCTTCGCGGCGCCGATCCGGCCCGCAGCCTGAGCCGCAACGCCGGCCTGCTGCCGGCGGCCGGTCCGCTGATGCCAGCCGCCGCATTGCCCGAGCGGCCCCGCGTCGGCGTTCTCGCCACCGCCCTCGGCGACGAGGCCGATGTCGAGACCATCGCCGCGCTCGCCCAGGGCCTGCGCGAGGCCGGCTGCGGCGATCTCACCGTCTTTGGCGCCGGCACGCTCGACCGGCCGCATAACCGGCCGCTGCAGGGCCGGGTCCAACGCCACATCGACGCCGCCGCCTTCGACGGCGAGACGCTGGCCCATACCGTCGCGGGCGAAGGCATCGACCTGCTGCTCGATGCCGGTGGTCTCGCCGCGCCGATGCACACCCTCGCCCTTGCCCATCATCCCGCCCTGCGCACCCTCGCCTGGCTGAATGCGCCTTGCGCCCTGCCCTGGACCGATGGCGCCGTGCCCGCCGGCGCCGCTCTCGCCCGGCTCGGCACGACCGCGCGGCCGGCGCGCAGCGACGGTCCCACGCTGATCGGCACCGACATCGTGCCCGGCCAGCTGCACGACGACTTCCTCGATGCGCTCGCCGCCCTGCTGGACCAGGTGCCGGACGCACGCCTGCTGTTCCGGGACCGCGAATTCAGCCATCCGGACACGGTCGCCGCCCTGGTTGAACGCTGCGGCCCACGCGGCATCGCCGACCGGATCGAAATCGTCGACGGCAGCCCGCTCGCCTTCGCCGCCGGGCTCGACCTCTATGTCGCGCCCTTCGTCGCCCTGAACGGTCAGGACGTGGTGACCGCGACCGCTGTCGCAACCCCCTGCGTCGCCCTGCGCGGCACGGTCCGGCACCGCAATCACGGCGCGGCCGCGCTCGACGCCCTCGGCCTCGGTGACCATGCGGCCGCCGATGTCGCGGCGTTCGTCGCCATCGGCGCCGCGCTCGCCACCGACCGCGGCGCCAGCGCGCGCATCGCCGAAGCGGCCGCCACCGCTCCGGCCTTTTCCCCCGCCGCCTTCGCCACCGCCCTGATGGAGAGCATCGCGCAATGACCGCCGCCGCCTTCGCCGAGCGATTTCCCGCCATTGCCCCGTCGCTTCCGGCGACGACGCTGAGCACCATCGTGCGCGACGAGGCCGGCCGGGCGATCGACATCGACCTCGGCCGGGGGCGGCTCTATGGCGGCGACGCCGAGGAAAAGGCGGCCGAACAGGTCGCCCGCTTCGCGGTGAAACCCCTGCAGTTCTTCACCCAGGATCTGTCCGGCGCCAATATCGGCAGCGAGGTCTCGGCGCGGATGCGCGACCATCTGCTGACGGTGATGGCCGGGCATGGCATCACGACCCTGAGCAACAAGCCCGATTACGAGGGCTCGTTCCTCGTCGTGCTCGGCCTTGGCCTTGGCCATCATCTGCGCCCCCTGCTCGAGACGACGACGGCGCGCCATGTGCTGATCGTCGAGCCGGTGGCGGAATTCGTCGTCCATGCCGCCAACACGCAGGATTGGGACGCCCTGTTCGAAATCGCCGAACGCCGCGGCATCGACCTGACCCTGAGCACGGCGGCCCAGCCCGACCGCATCATCCTGGAAATCCGCCGGCTGGTTTACCGGGTGGGCGAGCCCTTCATCGACGGCGCCTTCGTCTTCGTCCATTACCCGTCCTGGGCCCTGACCGAGACCCGCGATCGCCTGCAGCAGGTGATCGACCAGATGTTCATCTCCAAGGGCTTCTACGAAGACGAGTTGAAGATGATGACCAACGCGGTGGGCAACCTGCTGCGTTACGACAGCCGTCTGGTCGACGCCCGGCCGAAGCCGGCCCGGCCGGAGACGGCGATCATCATCGGCTCCGGCCCCTCCATCGACCGTTCGATGGACGATCTGCGCCGGCTCGCGCCGCAGGCCGCCGTGTTCTCGGCGGGGACCAGCCTGCGCGTCTGCCTGCGCAACGGCATCCGCCCGCAGTTCCACTGCGAACTCGAGAACGGCGACCCAACGGTCGAGGTGCTGACCGCCCTCGCGAAGGAATTCGATTTCTCGGGCATCACGCTCATCGCCTCGGTCACGGTCGACCCGCGCGTCGCCGCGCTGTTCGACGAGGTCTATTTCTTCTTCCGCGATTCCGTCAGCTCGACCCGCATCCTCGCGCCCGAACGCCACGAATTGGTCGGCGTGGGGCCGACCTGCGTCAACACCGCGCTGCGCGTCTCCGCCGCCCTTGGCTTCACCGACTACATCCTGTTCGGCACCGACTGCGGCAGCAAGCTGGGCCAGGTGAAACACTCGCGGGATTCGGTCTATGCCGTCACCGACAAGTACAAGGCCTTCGAGCGGAACCTGAAGTACAACCAGACCCTGCCCGGCAATTTCGGCGGCACGGTCGAATGCGACTGGATCCTCGCGCTCTGCGCCCAGATCCTGGGCGATATCACCCGGCGCTATCAGCTCAAGGTCCAGAATACCTCGGATGGTGCCCTGCTCGCCGGTGTCACGCCCCGCGTCGCCTCGTCGATCCGCCAGTTGCCGCGCGTCGCCGACGGCGAGAAGCTGCGCGCCGACATGAGGCGCCTCGCCCGCCTCTATCCGGCCGCCAGTTTCTTCGAGTCCTGGACCCCGGGCCGGCTGCTGGACGGCGCCACCGCCTTCTATGACGACCTGCTCGCCCTCGTCGATGCCGCGATCGCGGAAGGCGAGGATCTGGTCGCCTTCTGGCACCGCCTGTCCGACTTCATGGATGGCTTCAAGGACCAATATGCCCTGACCGAGAGCATCGCCCATGGCTCGATCCGGTCGATGCCGAAGATCGGCATGTATTTCAGCCACCGGATGACGGAGCCGGAAAAACGTGCCATTATGGTGGCATCTTTCCTGGCCGAGTATCGGTCCATCGTCCTCTTCATGCGTGAAGGAACGCTGGCCCTGATCGGCGATCTGGAGGCGGCGCTGGCCGGGCGGCCGGCGCGGCCGGTCCGAATGGGAGCGGAGGCATGACGGCAGTCTATTTCGGCATGAGCGCCGCCGCCCAGAAGCAGGCGGTCAGCGACGCCCTCGACCGGACCTATGCGCTGGTCGCCGACGGGATCGCCGCGCGCAAGGCCAAGGAACTGGCCAAGGTTCAGGACAAATACGTCACCAATTCCGCGCTGCCGGCGCTGCAGGCCGATATCGACGCCCTCGCCGCCCGCAAGGACACGGCGGCCAGCGCGGTGTTTTCCCTGAAGCAGGCCAGCACCAACGCGCAGAAGGTTCTCGAATATCTGAACACCGCCCATGCCGCCGCGGCCGAGGGGCGGGCTTCCGCCTTCGACACCGCGATCAACCAGATCAACATCCTGGTCGGCAGCCGCGGCTCGGAACTGGAAAATCTGGTCGGCAACGTCGTCGCGGGCCAGTCTGGTCAGCGCACGCTGGCGATCAGCACCGGCACGACAGAGGTCGTCGTCGCGCTGCAGTCCCTCGGCTCGCGCTATGCACTGGTCGACCAGGACAACGGCCGGACCTATACCCCCAATTTCCTGTCGCAGACCCTGAGTATCGGCGGGACGCAGATCGCGACCTCCCAGCTCTCCCTCGTCTCGCGCAATGGCAATGACGTCAGCTTCACCGACGGCACGACGACCTGGAATGCCACGCTGGACACCGGCGGCCTGCCGGTCACCTCGTCCTGGCTTTACGGCGGCCTGACGGGGGAAGGCCAGACCCAGGCCATCGACGACATCAAGGCGTCGATCAGCATCGTCGCCAAGGCGGTCGCGACCCTGAGCAATACCAATCTCCAGTCCGAGATTGGCCTGAGCACGCTGCAGAACCAGCTGACCGAAATGGGCGAGACGGCGCGCAAGGTCAGCGATACGGAATCGGACGAACTCGCCGCCGCCAAGAAGGCGATCGAGACTCGCTATTCGCTGATGACCAGCAATATCGCCTTCGCCGCCCAGGCGCAGCGCGAGATGATCGGCGCCCTGATCGGCGACGACAGCGTGACGAACCAGAGCGTGTTCGACATCATGGGCACGACCTATTCCGGCTAAGCCCGCCGGCCGGGCAAAGGCTCAACCGGAAACCGGCGAGCCGCCCTTCAGGATCGCTTCCGACATGTTGAAGTTGAGCGCGATCAGCTTGTCGATCAGATCGTTGTCGACTTCGCCCTGCAGGCTCTTCGCCACTTTCGCGGTGAAGGTCGCGGTCCGGTTGATGAAGTCCATCACCTCGCCCGTGATCTCGGCGCCGTTCAGTGCCGCGTGTTCGGACAGGCGAAGCCACAGGTCGGCATTCTGGATCAGCGCCTTGTCGAGAATGGCCAGCGCCCCCCGCGCCTGATCCAGCAGGACCGCGTGTTGCAGGAAGGGAAAGGCCGCCTCTTCGAGCGGGGTCAGGACTTCGGTATCGGACATGAGGCGGGTCTCCGGCGCGAATGATCCATTCTTGGCCGTCGAGGGTAAAATTTCGGTGAAAGACCCGCCCCGATTGTCGTCAATACCCGGCGGCGGCGTGCGGATTTTCCCCGTCGAGCGACAGCACCGTGTCGTAGAGTTCCGGCCGCCGGTCGCGGAAGATGCCCCAGGAGCGGCGTTGATGCGCGATAGCATCGAGATCGAAGGTCGCGGTCAGCACGCCTTCCGTCACCCGATCGGCCTCCGCCACCTTGGCGCCGGTCGGATCGGCGATGAAGGACGAGCCGTAGAAGGTGATCGCGGTGCCGTGTCGCCCGGCTTCCGTCCCCACCCGGTTGGAGGCGACGAGGGGAATGAGATTGGCGCCGGCATGGCCCTGCATCACCCGCTGCCAATGCGCCGCCGAATCGAGAGTCGGATCATGCGGTTCCGAGCCGATGGCGGTCGGATAGAACAGGATTTCGGCGCCCATCAGCGCCATGGAGCGGGCGCATTCGGGGAACCATTGATCCCAGCAGATGCCGACGCCGATGCGGGCGAAGCGCGTGTCCCAGACCCGGAAACCGGTATCGCCCGGCGAGAAGTAGAATTTCTCGGTATAGCCGGGGCCATCGGGAATATGGCTCTTGCGGTAGTTGCCGAGGATCGAGCCGTCGGCATCGGCAATGGCGATCGAGTTGAAATGGGCCTGACCCGCCCGCTCGAAATAGGAGATCGGCAGGACGACGCCGAGTTCGGCCGCGAGCGCGGCGAAATGGGCGATCAGCGGATTGTCGTCGAAGGGCTTCGCCAGCGAAAAGAAATCGTGGATCTGGTCCTGGCAGAAATAGGGCGTCTCGAACAATTCCTGGATCAGGATGATCCGGGCGCCCTTGCCCGCGGCCTCGCGCACCAGCGCCTCGGCCCTGGCGATATTGGCGGCCAGATCCCAGCCGCAGGCCATCTGCGTCGCCGCGACGGTGACTTCACGCATCTCTCGACTCCCCTCTTCGCTGCGACCGCAGTCTGCCCCAGCTTCGGCCTTACTTGAAGCGGCACAGCTCTTCGCAGGGCACACCGTCGCCATCCCGGTCGAGCCGGGCTTCGCCGCACTGGCTGTAATAGAATTGTGCTTCGTCGCAATCCGCCATCTGCCGGCATTCCTTCTTCTCGCCGCAGAAGGGTTTGGGCGGCCCGGCATGGGCCGGCGCCGCGACGACGAGGCAGAGGAGCAGAACACGCATGGCGCGATTGTAGCCGACACGGCTTGCCCGCCAAGGGGCCTTGGCGGCAGGATGGGCGCCGACGAGGAGAGCAGCATGGCCGAAACCCTGACATCGACCCCGCGCGCCGACGGCTTTCGCATGCCCGGCGAGTTCGAGCCGCATCAGGGCTGCTGGATGATCTGGCCCGAGCGGACGGACAATTGGCGAAACGGCGCCAAGCCGGCGCAGGAAGCCTTCGCCCAGGTCGCGACCGCCATCGCGAGCGGGGAGCCGGTCACCGTCCTTGCCTCCGCCCGGCAGTTCGTGCAGGCCCGCCGCCGCCTGCCCCGCCATATTCGCGTGGTCGAGGTGACGACGAACGACGCCTGGTGCCGCGATACGGGGCCCAGCTTCGTGACCGACAGCAAGGGCCGCCTGCGCGGCGTCGACTGGGGCTTCAACGCCTGGGGCGGGCTCTATAACCCCCACGATCAGGACGAGCTGGTCGCCGCCAAGATCCTGGAAATGGAACGGGTACCGCGCTACCGCGCGCCGCTGATCCTCGAGGGCGGCTCGATCCATGTCGATGGCGAAGGCACGGTGATCACCACCGAGGAATGCCTGCTGAACCCCAACCGCAACCCGCATCTCTCGCGCGGGGAAATCGAGCAGCTCCTGAAGGATTACCTCGGGATCGAGAAGACGATCTGGCTCGGCCCCGGCGTGCTGGACGACGAGACCGACGGCCATGTCGACAATCTTGCCTGCTATGTCCGGCCGGGCGTCGTCGCCCTGACCTGGACGGCAGACCGCGACGATCCGCAATTCGCCATCTCGCAGGATGCCTTCGAGCGCCTGTCGAAGGCCCGCGACGCCAAAGGCCGCGCCATCGAGGTGGTGAAGATTCCCGCCCCCGGCCCCCTCTTCCGCGCCGAAGCGGAAATGGACAGCGTCGATTTCGGCGGCCTCGACGACGATGGCGGCCAGGAGCGGGCGGCGGGGCTGCGCCTCGCCGGTTCCTACGTCAATTTCTATATCGGCAACGGCACCGTCGTGATGCCGCGGCTGGACCCCGCGACCGACGCGGCGGCGGAGGCCATCGTCGCCCGCCTGTTCCCGGAGCGCCGGGTCATCGCCGTGCCGGGGCACGAGATTCTGCTCGGCGGCGGCAACATCCATTGCATCACCCAGCAGCAGCCGATCGGCCGCCCGGACTGATTTCGGAGATCTGACATGAGCCTTTCCCCCGCCGAAGCCCGCCTTGCCGAACTCGGCATCACCCTGCCGGTGCCGGCCGCCCCGGTCGCCAATTACGTGCCCTTCGTCATCAGCGGCGATCTGCTCTTCATCTCGGGGCAATTGCCCATCGGGCCGGATGGCCTCGTCAAGGGCAAGCTCGGCAACGATCTCGATGCGGAAAGCGGCAATGCGGCGGCGAAGCTCTGCGCCATCAACCTGATCGCGCAGGCGAAGATCGCGCTGGGCGGCGACCTCGGCCGGGTGAAGCGGGTGGTGAAGCTCGTCGCCTTCATCGCCTGCAACGATGCCTTCACCGAGCAGCCCAAGGTCGCCAATGGCGCCTCCGACCTTTTCGTCGCGGTATTCGGCGATGCCGGCCGCCATGCCCGCTCCGCCGTCGGCACCAACGCCCTGCCGCTCGGCGCCGCGGTCGAGGTCGAAGCCATCTTCGAGATCGCCTGATCTTGCAGCACCAGAACATGGACTGGCTGCGCCGCCAGCCGGTCGCCCATCGCGGGCTGCACGACAAGGCGGCCGGCATCCCCGAGAACAGCCGCGCCGCCATCATGGCCGCCGCCGAGGCGGGCTATGCCATCGAGCTGGACATCCAGGTCTCGGCCGACGGCGTGCCCATGGTGTTCCACGACGACACCCTCGACCGCATGACCGGCGAGAGCGGGCGGGTCGACAGCTTCCGCGCCGGCGACCTGCGCGGCATGACCCTCGGTGACACTGGCGAGACCATCCCGACGCTTCGCGACGTGCTGAAGCTGGTGGCTGGCCGGGTGCCGTTCCTGATCGAGGTGAAGGCGGCGCGCGGCAAGGTCGGCCCGCTGGAAGCGGCGACCTTCGCCGCGCTCGAGGATTATCGCGGTGCCTTTGCCATCCAGTCGTTCAACCCGCGCAGCATCCTATGGTTCAAGCGCCACGCCCCCTTCGTGCCGCGCGGGCAGATCGCCATGGATTTCCGCATGGATGACGAGCCCTTGCGCCTGCACGAGCAATGGGTGATGACCCACATGCTGCTGAACCCGATCACGCGGCCGCATTTCATCGCCTATGACATCCGCGCCGTGCCCAGCCGCGCGACACGCCGCGCGCGGGCGCAGGGCCTGCCCCTGCTGACCTGGACCGTCCGCACCACGGCCGAGCGCAAACGCGCGAGCGAGCACGCCGACAACATCATCTTCGAGGGCTTCCGGCCTTGAGCGACAGAGCGGCCAGGCCGCTCAAGTGAGCGACAGAGCGGCCAGGCCGCTCACGTCGGCCAGACGACCCGCACGAAGACGTGCTTCGTGAGCCGGTCGAGCAAAGGTCGGCGGAATATGATCCGTCCGTACCGCGTGCCCAAGGTCGCGGTTAGCGACAAGCGCGCCTTGCCATGGGGTCGGGCGGACGGCGCGTTTTCCGTCACGACAGCCAAGGCCTGTGAGACTGTCTTCGGCGTCAGCGGCTCCTCGCCGCCCCAGCAATCCGCGCGGAACAGGGTGATCTCGAGGCCGGTCAAACGATCACGGAAATGCTCTCTCATGTCACGACCGACCGAGATAATGGTCGGCCCGATGGAGAAGCCTGGGTCGTCCATTGCCAGTGTCGCCTCTGCCCGAAGTGTCACATCCAGCGCCGGCTCGACCTCATCGAACGCCAGGACGCCCTTGGCGCTTTGCCTGCTCAGGGGGACCGCAAATCCACCGGCCCCCTGGAAGCGGTTGTCGAACCACCTGAAGCCGAAATCACGCAAGTCCGCGACATCCGCGGCGCGAGAGACAACGATGCGGCCGCAGTCCCTGCTGTTGATCACCATCTGCCGCATCACCTCGTCTTTACGATGTCACGACCGGCGCCCGATCCCGAACCAGAAAATGGAGAGGCTTCCCGGCTCGCCAATGGCTACTCTTCGACAAATCCCCACCGCTATCCAGCGGTCAATGAAGGCGGCAGAAGCCAAACGAGAAAATGGAAACGACCATGCCCCGCTCCCTCCCCCTGGCCCCGCGCAATGTCTTCTTCTGCAGCGTCGAGAAGGGCGAGAGCTGGGCGCAGGTCGCGGGCGCACGGATCGACGCGGTGATCGTCGACCTCGAGGACGAGGTGGTGCCGGACAACAAGGCGGCGGCCCGGGATATGGTGGCGGGGCGGATCGCCGCGCTCGATCCGGGGATCGCCGTCTTCGTGCGCAGCAATTCCGTCCGCTCCCCCTGGTTCGGGGCCGATGTGCCGGTGATCGCCGCCTTGCCCCGGCTCGATGCCATTGTCGTGCCCAAGGTCGAATGTGCCGACGACCTGCTGATCGCGGAAGCGGCGATCGAGGCGGTGACGGAGCGGCCGGTGCCGCTGATCGCCGTCCTCGAATCGCCGCCCGCTTTTCTGCATCTGGACGCCATCGCGGCGGCGACGCCGCGCCTCGCCGGATTCACCATGGGCCCCTTCGACCTGTCGCGCGCCCTCGGCTGCGCCCGCGACGACGACGCCCCGCCGGTGGTCACGGCCCGGGCCATGGCCCTGATGGCGGCACGGACCCATGGGCTCGTCGTCATCGACGGGCCGGTGGCCCGCCCCCTTCAGGGCGAAGAACGGACGGCGGCCTTCCGCCGCGCCCGGGCCATGGGCTTCGATGCCAAGATCGTCACCACCTTCGACGACGCCGATCAGGTGCGGGCGATCTTCACCCCGACGGAAGACGAAACCGCCCTTGCCCGCGCCATCGTCGCCGCCTTCGACGGGACGGCGGACGACCTCGCCACCCTGCCCGGCGGCGCCACGGTCGACCGCCGCAACCTCGCCCTTGCCCGGCGCATCCTGACCAAGGCCGCGCGCTGACGGCACGCCTCAAAGCGGAGTTTTAGCTTTCCCTGATCACAGGGCGCCGCCGGTGCCTTAGGCTAATCGCGGTTGAGGGATGCGCTCTCTGGTCCGGAGATCCCGGCCTTCGCCGGGATGACGCTGTTTTTTGTTCGTCATCCCGGCGAAGGCCGGGATCTCGCGACGAGACCTCTCCCCTCATGACGATACAAGTGCCGTAGAGGGAGATGCGTCGATGATCGAGAACCCGGTGCCCTGGCCGAATGGCGCGCGCTGTGCCGTCGCCTTCACCTTCGACATCGACACCGACAGCAGCCTGCACATGGAACAGGGGGCGAAGGCGAAGGAGCTGGTCGCCACCACCTCCTGGCTGCGCTACGACGAGATCGCGGTGCCGCGCATCCTGCGCCTCTATGCCGAGCGGGGGCTGAAGCAGACCTTCTTTTATCCCGCCTGGTGCATGGAGACCTATCCGCATCTGGTCGAGGCGATCCTGAAGGGCGGCCACGAGATCGCCCATCACGGCTATATCCACGAGAATTACAACGCCCTGCCCGTCGACCGGCAGGAGGAGTTGTTCGCCCGCGCGGTCGAGACTATCCGCCGCATGACCGGGCAGAAGCCGCGCGGCTTCCGCGCCCCGCTCTATAATTTCTCGTCGGCGACGGCGGACCTTCTGGTCAAATATGGCTTCGTCTACGACGCCTCGCTGATGACCGACGACGTGCCCCATATGGTCGATGCCGCGGGCGGCGGCTCCTTCGTCGAAATCCCCAGCAGCTGGGCACTGGACGACTGGCCGCAATATGTCCATGCGCCGGATTTCGCCTATCAGATGACCGTGCGCTCCCCCGACGAGGCGAAATCGGTGTTCATGGCGGAATTCGACGCGGCCTGGCGCCATGGCGGGCTCTGGGTCGGGGTCTGGCATCCCTGGGTCAGCGCGCGGCCGTCAAGGCTCGACGCCATCGCCCGGATGATCGACGAGATGCAGGCCAAGGGCGACGTCTGGTTCGCCAGCATGGAAGAGATCGCCGCCCATCTGAACAAGGTGACGGCGGAAGGCCTCTATGCCCCCCGCCGGATCGGCCTGCCCTATTACAGCAGCGAAGTAACCTTCTGAGGCGCTTCGACATCCTTGTTGCGCATGTGGTGGGCCAGTTCCACCACCTTGCGCATGACGAGATCGCGCGCCGGCAGATCGGCCGCCACTTCAGCCCAGGCATAGGCGAAGCAGGTCAGCCAGCCCTCGATTTCCTCTTCGCCGATGGTGAAAGGCATGTGGCGGGCGCGCAGCATGGGATGACCATGCTTGTCGGTATAGAGCGGCGGGCCGCCCAGCCAGCCGGTCAGATAGTCGAACAGCTTCTGCTCGGCGCCCGCGAGCGACGGGCCATGCACCGCCCGGCAGGCCGCCGCCACCGGCAGTTCATCCATCAGGGTGTAGAAGCGGCGGGTCAGGCGACGGATGCCTTCTTCCCCGCCGATCTGTTCGTAGATCGTCTGTGCCATGAAAACCTCTTGGCCCCTCACCGGCCTGACATAGCAGATGGGGGGCCATGCCGCCCGCTGCCAATCGTCGCGGTGGCGGTCAGGTCTTGTCGCCGCCGGTGACGATGGTGCGGGCGCTTTCGGCGAAACGCTCGCCGGCGTCCTCGCCCTTGAACACTTCGGAAATATCGAAGGGCACCTTCAGGCCGCGCTGAACCGCCGGCCGCGCCTCGATCGCCGCCAGCCAGCGGGCGAGGTGGGGCAGGTCGTCGATGGCGACGCCGGACCAGCTGTGCGTCCGCGCCCAGCAGAAATTGGCGATATCGGCGATGGAATAATCCCCGGCCAGGAATTCCGCCCCCGCGAGCCTTGTGTCGAGCACGGTCAGCAGGCGCTTCGCCTCGGTCTGGTAGCGGTTGATGGCGACCGGAATCTTCTCCGGCATGTAACGATAGAAGACATTGGCCTGCCCCATCATCGGGCCGACGCCGCCCATCTGGAACATCAGCCACTGGATCACGCGGGAACGCGCCTTGCGCTCCGCCGGCAGCAGGGCACCCGCCTTTTCCGCGAGATAGATCATCAGCGCGCCGGATTCGAAGACGGCGAAGTCCCCCTCGTCGCGGTCGACGATGGCCGGAATGCGGCCGTTCGGATTGATCGCCAGGAATTCCGGCGTCTTCTGCTCGCCCGCCATGATGTTGACGGGGTGGACTTTGTAAGCGAGCCCCAGTTCCTCGAGCGTGACCGAGGCTTTCCAGCCGTTCGGCGTCGGCGCCGTATAGAGATCAATCATGCCGCTCTCCTCCTTTTATCCTTATGCCGCGAAGGATAGGGACCGGGCCGTCCGGCGGCAAGCGGTGCCCGGCGCCTTGCACGCGCTAATGAATTCCATTACCTTCGCCGTGCCGTTACGGCAAAGACAAGGGCCGGCACACAAGGCCCGGAAGGGGAGGACATCATGTCCCTGCGCCGTCTGCTCGCCCGCGAGGCCAGCCGGCTCGTGACCAGCGAGCGCCTGAACGTGCTGCGCCGCCGGGTGGCGGAAGGCCGCCGCCGGCTGCGCCGCAAGCGCCACGAGATCGACTATTTCCACGATATCCGCGATCCCTACAGCCTGCTGGCGGCGATGGCGCTGCCCGCCCTCGCGGCACGGCGAGGCGTTTCGATCCGCCCCCATCTGGTGCCGCCACCGCCCGACTGGGCCGCGCCCGAACGCGCGATGCTCGATGCCTATGCCCGGAAGGACGCGGCCAGCCTCGCCGCCCATCTGGGCCTTGCGGTCCCCGACCTGTCGGCGCCGATGGACGAGGCCGCCGCCCGCGCCGGGGAGTGGCGCCTGCTGCAGGCCATGGCCGACGGCAGCTTCATCGCCTCGGCCGCCGCGCTCACCGCCGAAGCCTGGCGCGGCGAAGTCCCCCCGGGGAGCGGCGACAGCACGGCGGCCGTCGCCGCGGGCGCCGCCCTGCGGGAAAAGCTGGGCCATTATCTCGGTGCCACCTTCCATTATGCCGGCGAATGGTACTGGGGCCTCGACCGGCTGCATTATCTGGAACAGCGGCTCGAAACGCTGGGCGCCCGGCGGCGCGACGCCGGCCCGGCGATCCAGCATCCGCGCGAGGCCTTGCGCCTGCCCACGGACTGCAAGGGGCGACTGGCCGGGCGGCGGCTGGAGCTGTTCCTGTCCTTCCGCTCGCCCTATTCCTATATCGTGCTGCCGCGTGCCTTCGCCCTCGCCGATCACTATGGCGCCACGCTGGATTTGCGCTTCGTGCTGCCCATGGTCACGCGCGGCCTGCCGGTGCCGATGGCGAAACGGCTCTACATCGTGCGCGACACGGCGCGCGAGGCGCGCTCGGAAGCCCTGCCCTTCGGTCGCATCGCCGATCCGCTGGGCGAGCCGGTGGCCCGGGGCCTCGCCATTCTGGCCTTCGCGCTGCGAACGGATCAGGCCAAGGCCCGGGCCTTCGCCCTGTCCTTCCTGCAAGGGGTCTTCGCCGACGGGATCGACGCCGGCAGCGAGGCGGGACTGCGCCAGCTGGTCGAACGCGCGGGCCTCGACTGGTCACACGCCAGGACGGCGATGGCCGACGAGGGCTGGCGGGCGACGGCCGAAACCAACCGTCAGGCCATGGTCGACGAAGGGTTGTGGGGTGTGCCGTCCTTGCGATTCGGAGAAACGGCGACCTGGGGGCAGGACCGGCTATGGCTGATCGAGGATGCGATGATCAGGGCGGCACGCGGCACGGCGTAACCCTTGAGGATCACGCGGCCCCATGCTCCACGCTGATCGAGGTTCCGGCCTTCGCCGGAACGACGAATTTCGTTCTGCATCCCGCCTCTCCCTCCCGCGTCATCCCGGCGATGGCCGGGATCTCACGCAGGAAAAGGCGGCGACGTCTATCAGGCCTTGGCGGCTTTCTTGCGCGCGGGCTTCTCGGCCTTCACCTCGACCGGCTTGGCCGCCGGGGCGGCCTTGGCCTTGGCAGTCTTCGCCGCCTTGGCCGGCTTCACCGGCTCGGGCGCGGGGGCCGGGGCGGGCGCCGCCTTGACGGCCTTGGCCTTGGCAGCCTTGGCCGGCTTCGCCTCTTCCTTCACCTCGGCCTTGACGGCCTTCACCGGTTTGGCCTTCTTCGGCGCGGGCGCCGCGACCGCGAGGGTCGCGGCCTGCTTGAAGCCGAGGCGCGAGCTGGCCTTGATCTTGATGGCAGCGCCGGTCTGCGGATTGCGTCCCTTGCGGGCCGGGCGCTTCTTCACCTCGAAGGTGCCGAGGCCCGGCAGGCGCAGCTTCTCGCCCTTGGCGGTGCGGGTTGCAATGAAGGTGATTACACCGCGGAGGGCCTTGTCGGCCACCTTGGGCTCCAGCCCGGTCTGAGCGGCATAATCGCTGATCAATTCCTTGAAGGTCGCCACTTGGCCAACTCCCGATAAGAGCGATTCGGTCTGGGTAAAGCCCAATACTGCGCGGGAGTGTACATGCCTTTGCCAAGGACAAAAGCGGACTTTGACTTGCGTCTGCAACAATGGCACCGGCACACCGGCGGTTGCAGCGCAGCAGAACGGAAAATAATGCACCCGCGCGCGGGATTTTACCGCCCCCCACCTATCCGAAGGGATGGTCCCGCGAAGCGCCGAAGTTCATAGTCTTTCGGTTTCGCATCCGGCCACCCCGGTGCGATCGAACAAGAAATACAGTGGGAGAGAAACGATGAATTTCGAAACCGATTTCACCATGACCATCGGGGGCAAGGGCGTCGCCGGGGCCAGCTCGTTTCCGGTGCTGAACCCCGCCAATGAAACGGTGATCGCGCAGGCCCCCGACTGTTCGCGGGAGCAGCTGGACGAGGCGGTCGCCGCCGCCCGGGCCGCCTTCCCCGGCTGGCGCGCGACCCCGGTCGAGACGCGCCGCGACTTGCTGAACGCCATCGCCGGCCGCATCTTCGCCAACATCGAGCCGCTGCGCCGCCTGCTGACCCTCGAACAGGGCAAGCCCTATGCCGACGCAGAGTTCGAGGTCGGCGGCACCGGCATGTTCGTGCAGGGCACGGCGACGCTGAACCTGCCCGAGATCGTGAACGAGGATTCGGCCGAGCGGAAGAGCATCACGCGTCACGTGCCGATCGGCGTCATCGGCGCCATTTCGCCGTGGAATTTCCCGGTCATCCTCGCCTTCTTCAAGATCAGCCCCGCGCTGCTCGCCGGCAACACGATCGTGCTGAAACCCTCGCCCTTCACGCCGCTGACCACGCTGAAGATCGGCGAATTGCTGCGCGACCTGCTGCCGCCGGGCGTCCTCAACATCGTCTCGGGCGGCGATGCCCTCGGCCCCTGGATCACCTCGCATCCGGGCATCGACAAGGTCGCTTTCACCGGCTCGACCCAGACCGGGCGGCGGGTGATGGAATCGGCGTCCTCCACCCTGAAGCGGGTGACGCTGGAACTCGGCGGCAATGACGCCGCCATCGTCCTGCCCGACGTCGATGTGAACAAGGTCGCGCCCGAGCTGTTCTGGGCCGCCTTCCGCAACAACGGCCAGATCTGCATCGCCTCCAAGCGCATGTATATCCACAAGGACGTCTACGAGCCCTTGAAGGACGCCATCGTCGATTACGCCAAGACGGTGAAGGTCGGCGACGGCACCGAGCAGGGCACCCAGATCGGCCCCGTTCAGAACAAGCAGCAATATGCCCGCGTGCTCGACCTGATCGCGGATTCCAAGAAGAACGGCCACCATTTCCTGACCGGCGGCGACGCCGTGGACGGCCCGGGTTACTTCGTGCCGGTGACCATCCTCGACAATCCGCCGGAAGATTCCCGCATCGTCCAGGAGGAACAGTTCGGCCCGATCCTGCCCCTCCTGAAGGTCGACAGCATCGAGGAAGCGGTGGCCAAGGCCAATGCCAGCGACTATGGCCTCGGCGGCTCGGTCTGGTCGTCGGACGCGGAAAAGGCGCTCGCCATCGGCGAGATGCTGGAAACCGGCAACGTCTGGATCAACGAGACCCAGCACCTCTCCCCCCTCGCCGCCTTCGCCGGCCACAAGCAGTCGGGCCTCGGCGTCGAGAATGGCGAGGCCGGCCTTCTCGAATATACCAATGTGCAGACGATCAGCGTGAAACGCTGATCTTTCGGTGTAACCCACCTCACCCCAACCCTCTCCCCCTGAAGGGCGGAGAGGGGGCTTATTCTCCCTCTCCGCCCCTTGGGGGGAGAGGGCCGGGGTGAAGTGGGAGGGCCGGGTCTTTCAACAGTTCCCGGTCGAACGGCACGCCGAAGTGCCGCAGCAGGCCGGTGAAACTCTCGTCGAACAGGCGGTTGGCCATGTCGTGGCCGCCGATCAGCTGGCGCAATTCCAGGCTGACGATGCCATGCACCGCCGACCACAGGGCGCGCATGATGAAATCCGCCTCCTCCGCCGTCATGCCGGGGCGGCATTCGCGCAAGGTCTGGCGCATGGGCCGCGTGGTGTTCCAGGCGTGGCGCCGGCTCTCGGCGGAAGGCGACAGGCCCATGGCGGCATCGCCGAACATCACGGCATAAAGATCGGGCCGCGCCAGCGCATAGCGGCGATAGCCGCGCAGCAACTCGAGAATCCGCCGCTGAGGTGAGGCAATCTCCAGCACCTCGGGCTCGAAACTGGCGATGCCGTCGAAGGCATGGACATAGAGGGCCTCCATCAGCCCCTCCTTGCCGCCGAACAGGGTGTAGACCGCCTTCGTCGAGACATTCACCCGCTCGGCCAGGCGGCGCAGCGCGAGGGCCCCCAGCCCTTCTTCCGAGATCAGGCGGGCGGCGGCGGCGAGCAGGGCCGCCCGCAGGTCTTCCCGCATGTCCGCCCGCGATTGCCGTGCATCGAAGTCGACGGTCACGAGTTTGAGCCCTTGTGGTAACAACGTTTCTTATGGTAACAGTGTTTCCACGCCGCGCACAATCAAATCGTCGAGGAGAGGAAACATGATCATCGACCGCACCGACGGCATCACCGAAGGCCTGCGCCGCCGCCTGTCCCTGCCCGCCATCGCGGCGCCCCTGTTCATCGTCTCGAACCCGGATCTGGTGATCGCCCAGTGCAAGGCCGGCATCGTCGGCTCCTTCCCGGCGCTGAACGCCCGGCCGGCGGCCCAGCTCGACGAATGGCTGCACCGCATCACCGAGGAACTGGCCGCCTGGGACCGCGACCATCCTGAGGCCCCGTCCGCCCCCTTCGCCGTCAACCAGATCGTGCACAAGTCCAACGACCGGCTGCAGCACGACGTCGAGATGTGCGTGAAATACAAGGTGCCGGTGGTCATCACCTCGCTCGGCGCGCGGGAGGACGTCTTCGCGGCGATCCATTCCTATGGCGGCATCGTGATGCATGACATCATCAACCAGACCTTCGCCCGCAAGGCGGTGGAAAAGGGCGCGGACGGGCTGATCGCGGTCGCGACCGGCGCGGGCGGCCATGCCGGCACCCTGTCGCCCCTCGCCCTCATCCAGGAAATCCGCGCCTGGTTCGACGGCCCGCTGGCCCTGTCGGGCTGCATCGGGCGGGGCGATTCCATCCTGGCCGCGCAGGCCATGGGCGCCGACTTCGGCTACATCGGCTCGGCCTTCATCGCGACCAAGGAAGCCAACGCGACCGAAGCCTACAAGCAGGCCATCGTCGATTGCGGCGGCGAGGACATCGTCTATACCAACCTCTTCACCGGGGTGCACGGCAACTACCTGCGCCCGTCCATCGTCAACGCCGGTCTCGATCCCGAGCATCTGCCGGAATCCGATCCCAGCAAGATGAACTTCGGCTCCGGCGGCAATTCCGGCGCCAAGGCCTGGCGTGACATCTGGGGTTGCGGCCAGGGCATCGGCCCCATCGACGCCGTGCTGCCCGCGGGCGAACTGGTCGCCCGCTTCCGCCGCGAATATGACGCCGCCCTCGCCCGCCTGAACCGGTTGAACGCCATCCCCCGCGCCCGCGCGGCGGAGTAAACACCGCACGCCGATCCGGCCCTGCCCGAAGGGCCGGATCGCAACTGTGGCCGCATCGCAACAGGTGCGGCAGCCGCGACAACAAACCGTGGCATTTCCGCTTGCCCCCGACAGCCTGCGGCGTTAGATACGCGCTCCGGTCACATGACCGGCACGAGCACAACGGTCGGATTTCCCAACATCCACCCCTGCGGGCGGCCCTGCCTTCCCGCATATGGCGCCGTGTCGATCCGGCCGGAGTGAGCCTTTAGCTTACGGTAAAGCGCCGGCTTGTCCGGATACGCGGGTTCGACTCCCGCAGGCTTCGTCATTGGATAGCTCAAGCGGATAGAGCATCGGATCAAAATTCCGAGTGTCGAAGGTTCGAATCCTTCTCCACCCTGGTCTTGAAAACCAGTTGCACCACCCGGTGCCCATGAAATGTGGGGCCGGGGACCGGATCGCGAGGAGACCCGAGGCATCCCGCCGCCGCAAGGCGAAGGCGGTGCCGAAGATCGCCCCGCCATCCCGCCGCCGCCGGCTCCGGGTGATGGAGAAGACGCGGCCGCGCCGTCGGACGGGACCATCCCGCGCCGCCCGCCCGGTCGCCTCGACTCCCTATCCCCGCGGGTCCGCCGCGGCCGGATGTTTTCCGGTTCCCGGCTTCCCTTTTTCCCCCCCCCCTAACCCCACCCCGGCCCGCCCGCGGACCGGATTTGCCAAGCGAAAGGACGATCGACGCATGCCGTGAACATGCCCGATGGGAGTAACGACGATGATGGAATTTCTCGACAAGATCCGGGGCCGCAAACGCATCCCCGCCAAGGAAAACGAACGAATTCTCGCCCTCTACAAGGGCAGGCTGCTGGGTATCTTCGGCCCTGGCGAAACCGCCTTGCCCAATCGTGGCGGCAAGCTGGAAACCGTCAGCTTCGATATCGGCAGGGGAATCTTCGTCTCGCCTTATGAGAAGCCTCTGTTCGACAAGCTCCCGGAGGTGGCGGCGCGTCATCTGACGGCCTTCCGCACCACGCGCGACGAGGTCGCGGTGGTCGAGCGGGATGGCCAGATCGTCGTGCTCATGAAGCCCGACGACCGGCTGACGGTGTGGAACGACGCCGGCCCCTGGTCGATCACCCGCTTCGACGTGAGCGGCGAGCTGCGCATCGCCCCCGCCTTGCTGAAGCGCCTGGTGGCTTTCGGCAAGTCCAGCCTTGTCTCGGTGGCAAGCGTGGCCGAGGGCTGGGCGGGCCTGCTCTTCGTCGATGGTACTTATGCCGCGACGCTGGAGCCCGGCCTCCAGGGCTTCTGGAGTGCCGGCCGCACCGTGAGCGTCAAGCTGATCGACCTGAAGCGCCAGACCCTGGACGTAAATGGTCAGGAAGTGCTGACCCGCGACCGGGTGACGATCCGCCTCAACCTCGCGGCCGAATACCGCGTGGTCGATCCGCTCGCCGCGGTCAACACGGTGAAGGACTTCGCCGACAGCCTCTACCGCGCCCTGCAGCTTGCCTTCCGCAAGACGCTGGGCGCCCTCAGCCTCGACCAGATCCTCGAGAAGAAGGTGACGCTCGATGCCGAGGCGGCGGAAAAGGTGACGGCGGACATGGCGGCCATCGGCGTCGAGGTGATCGACATCGCGCTGAAGGACGTGATCCTGCCCGGCGAGATGCGCGAAATCCTGAACCAGGTGGTCGCGGCCGAGAAACAGGCCGAAGCCAATGTCATCCGTCGGCGCGAGGAAACGAACGCCACCCGGTCCCTGCTCAACACCGCGAAGGTGATGGCCGAGAACCCGGTGATGCTCCGGCTGAAGGAGCTGGAGGCGCTGGAAGCGATCGCCGGCAAGGTGGAACGCCTGACCGTCTATAACGGCACCGGCGGATTGATGAACGACATCGTCCGCCTGCGCGACAATTAAGGAACAGGGGCGGCGTCTCTGGCACCGCCGCCCCTGCCCTGCCGGACCCCGGAGGTGGGCCGGTCAACCCTTGTGATGGACCTCCTGCAGGCCGTAGACCGGCGTCGGCAGGCCTTCCATCCGCGCCTTCAGCTGCAGCGACAGATATTGCGAATAGTGGCGCGACTGATGCAGGTTGCCGCCGTGGAACCACAGATTGTCCTGCTGGGTCGGCTTCCACATGTTGCGCTGCTCGCCCTCCCACGGGCCCGGGTCCTTGGTGGTGTCGGAGCCGAGGCCCCAGCATTTGCCGACCTTGTCCGCGACCTCGCGGCTGATCAGGTCGGCCGCCCAGCCGTTCATCGAGCCATAGCCCGTGGCATAGACGACGAGATCGGCCGGCAGCACCGTGCCATCCTTCAGCACCACCGCATCCTCGGTCAGATGGCTGACGTCGCTGCCCGACTTCAGCTTGATCGAGCCGTCGATGACGAGATCGCAGGCGCCGACGTCGATGTAATAGCCCGAGCCCCGGCGCAGGTATTTCATGAACAGGCCCGAGCCGTCGTCGCCCCAGTCCAGCATGAAACCGGCCGCTTCCAGCTTGTCGTAGAAATCCTTGTCCCGTTCGCGCATCCGGTCGTAGAGCGGGATCTGGAACTCATGCATGATCCGGTAGGGCAGCGAGGCGAAGATGAGATCGGCCTTCCGCGTGGTCACGCCCGCCGCCACCGCCCGCTCGGAATAGAGATCGCCGAGGCCGATATCCATCAGCGTGTCCGAACGCACGATATGGGTCGAGGAGCGTTGCACCATGGTGACATCGGCCCCCGCTTCCCACAGCGCGGCGCAGATATCATGGGCGGAATTGTTGGAGCCGATGACGACGACCTTCCGGCCGGCATAGGCATCCGGCCCCGGGTGCTGCGACGAGTGCTGCTGCTCGCCCTTGAAGACGTCCTGGCCCGCGAACGTCGGCACATTGGCCTTGCCCGACATGCCGGTGGCGAGGACGAGTTGCTTCGGCCGCAGCACGACCTCCTTGCCCTCGCGCTCGACCGTCACCACCCATTCCTGCGCCGCCTCGTCGAAACGGGCGGATTTGCAGGTGGTGGAGGACCAGTAGTTCAGCTCCATCACCTTCGTGTACATTTCCAGCCAGTCGCCGACCTTGTCCTTGGGCGTGAACACCGGCCAGTTCTCGGGGAAGGGAATATAGGGCAGGTGGTCGTACCAGACCGGATCGTGCAGGCAGAGCGACTTGTAACGCTTGCGCCAGGAATCGCCCGGCCGGGCGTTCTTCTCGATGATGATGGTGGGCACGCCGAGCTGGCGCAGCCGGGCGCCGAGGGCGATGCCGCCCTGACCGCCGCCGATGACGAGGACATAGGGCTGGGTCTCATAGCCCAGCTCCCGCGCTTCCTGCGCGCGTTTCTCGGTCCAGGTCTTGCGGTCGCGGTCGTGGCCGTGCTCGGCGCCCAGGGGCCGGCGGATGCCCTTCGGCTCCTCGTGACCCTTGAGTTCGCTCATGGTGGTCAGCAGGGTCCAGATGCGGCCATCGCGGATGCGGATATGGCCGTAACCCCGGGCGTGCGCGGTCTCGAAGTCGAACCAGCCGTCGGTGACGCCGCCCGCTTCCGAGGCCGCCTGCGTGGCATCCTGCACGAAGCCGCGCGGGGCGATCCGGGCCAGCTGGCTTTGCAGCATGGCGCGGACCTCGTCCCGCCCCTCCATGGTCTTCAGGTTCCAGGTCAGGGTGACGAGATCGCGCCAGTAGCAATCGGTGGCGAAGAGATCGACCGCCCCCTCGATATCGCCTTTCACCAAGGCTTCGTCGAGGCGGCTGAGCACCGCGTTGACGCGGGTCGATGGACTGGTGTCGAGCATGGTTTCCTCCCTGTTGTGCTTGGGCAGGAAATGGCAAGTCGCGTGCCAGTCCGGAAAGGGCGGAATGTCTGGGCCGCCCTGTGGCGAAAGGCCCCGGCAACGCCACAGCTGCGGCGCTACACCCCGAGGCCGAGGCGCTTCATCTGCCGGTGCACCGTCGTCCGGTCGAGGCCGAGGCGCCGCGCCGCTTCCGAGACATTGCCCCGGCAGTCGCGCAGCACGGCTTCCAGCGCCTGGCGGCGCGGATCGCTCGCCGGTGCCGAGCGGTGAAAATGTTCCGGCAGGTCGGCGACCTCGATCCTTCCGCCCTCGCACAGGGCGGCGGCGACGGACATCGCATTGTCCAGCTCACGGATATTGCCCGGCCAGTCGTGGCCGCGCAGCAGGTCGCGCGCCGGCGCCGACAGGGCGAGCGCGCCGCCCTTCGGCCGGTGACGCTCGATCAGGCGGTCCAGCACCCAGTCGAAATCCCGCCGCGCGCGGAGGGGCGGCAGGGTCAGGGTCGCGGCGTTCAGCCGGTAATAGAGGTCGGCGCGGAACCGCCCCGCCGCCACCAGTTCCGCGAGATCGCGGTGCGAGGCGGAGAGAATGCGCACGGTAACCGGCCGCGGCCGCGTCGCGCCGACGGGCGTCACTTCCTTTTCGGCGAGGACGCGCAGCAGCCGGGCCTGCAACACCAGCGGCATGTCGCCGATTTCGTCGAGGAACAGGGTGCCGCCGTCCGCCGCCTCGATCAGGCCCTTGCGCCCGCCCGCCGCCGCCCCGGTGAAGGCGCCGGGGGCATGGCCGAACAGCTCGCTCTCGATCAGGGTTTCGGGGATCGCCGCGCAATTGACCGCGACATAGGGGCCGGACAGGCCGCTGCCGTCGTGCAGCGCCCGGGCGAGGAATTCCTTGCCCGTGCCGGTCTCGCCCTGAATGAGGATCGGCACCGGTTTCGGCGCCAGTTTCGCCGCCCGGACCTGCAACGCCTCCATCGCCGGATCGGCGCCGCCGAGGGCGCGCAGGGGCGCCGGAATCTCGTCCCGCCGGGGCAGCAGGCTGCGGGCAACCTTGTGCTGCGGCTCGATCGCATGGGCGAAGAGACTGTTGCCGTCGCGCGCCACCAGCAGCCGGTCGTGGGTCGGGCGACGGCGCGTCAGCTCGGGCAGGTCGTCGACATCCATGGTGAAATAGTCGGACAGGGGCCGGCCGATCAGCCGGTCGGGCCGGCGCCAGTCGCCGCCCGCCGCCGCCGCCAGGATGCGGGCGCCGCCGTGGGTCATGCCCCGGATGCGCCCCGAGGCATCGACCGAGACCGCCGCCTCTGGATCGACGTCGAGGAATTCCGGGGAACGGGCGAAGCGCAGCACCCAGTCGTGCCGGGCCTGCGCCATCAGATGGGCCAGCTCGATCCGCCGCGCCGTCGCGCTGACGAGATGGAGCGCCAGCCGCTGGCTGGTCTTCTGCAGGGGCGACGACAGCAGCGAGATGTCGAGCACCGCCGCCAGTTCGCCGTCGGCGCGATAGATCGGCGCGGCGGTGCAGGACAGCGGCGTGTGGGTATTGTCGAAATGGTCGGTCTGATGAATGGTCAGGGCTTCGCCCTGCTCGATGCAGGCACCGACCGCGCAGGTCCCCGCCCGCGCCTCCGACCATTCGGCGCCGAGATAGAGCCCGGCCTTGCGCAACTGCCCATTCCATTGCGGATCGCCCAGGAAATCGACGGTGACGCCCTGTCGGTCGGCCAGCAGCAGCACGTAATTCTGGCCGGCGATATGGCGGTAGAGACCTTCGAGCCCGGATCGGGCGATGGCGATCAGGTCTTCCGACTGCTGGCGATGCTCGCGCAGGCGCCCGTCCGGCACGATATAGGCTTCGCAGGCCTGTGCCGGGTCGAGGCGATGATCGCGGATGCAGCGCAGCCAGGACTGGACGACCGTCGCGTCGCGGTCGCTGTCAGCCCCCGCGCCGACCCGCTCGATCTCGCGGATATGGTCGACGGGCGAGAGCATGGATTACGGCCGCCGGTCTTCCGGCTTTCCGTCCCCTTCGTTGTTTCTCCCTGATACTCACTGTGCACGGCATCGGCCGCGATGCCAACGGCACTAAAGGACGAGGGCGGCCGCATCCCCGCCCGTCTGACAGGGGATGCGGCGGACCATGGATCAGTCGCCGCTTTCGCCGGCGGCGACGATGGCTTTCAGGGCGATGTCGCTGCGGCAGAAGCCGCCGGGCCAGTCGATCTTGCCGACCGCTTCATAGGCGATCTCGCGGGCCCTGGTGATGGTCTCGCCCAGCGCCGTCACATTGAGGACACGGCCGCCGACAGGGACGAAGTGATCGCCAACAGCCCGGGTCGCGGCGTGGAATACCTTCACGTCCGGCACAGCAGCCGCGGCATCGAGGCCACGGATTTCGCCGCCGGGCAGCAGATCGCCCGGATAGCCATTGGTCGCGAGCACAACCGAGACCGCCGGGCGCGAGTCCCATTCGATGTTCAGCCTGTCGAGGACACCATCGGCGGCGGCGATCAGCACGGGCAGAAGATCGCTCTTCATCCGCATCAAGAGCACCTGGCATTCGGGATCGCCGAAGCGGACATTGTATTCGATCAGCTGCGGGCCCGTGCCGGTCAGCATCAGGCCGGCATAGAGCACGCCCTTGAACGGCCGGCCTTCCGCCGACATGGCGGCGACGGTCGGGCGGATGATGCGGGCCATCACCTCGTCGACCATGGCCGGCGTCATCAGCGGCGACGGCGCGACCGCGCCCATGCCGCCGGTGTTCGGGCCTTCGTCATTGTCGAAGACGCGCTTGTGGTCCTGGGCGCTGCCCAGCGCGACGACGTGGCGGCCGTCGGCGATGGCGAAGAAACTCGCCTCCTCGCCGTCGAGGAAGGCTTCGATGACGATTTCGGAGCCGGCCGAGCCGAAACGGCCAGAGAAGCAATCCTCTACCGCCTCGATGGCCTCGTCCCTTGTCGTCGCGATGACGACGCCCTTGCCGGCGGCGAGCCCGTCGGCCTTGATCACGATCGGCAGGCCCTGCTTCTCGAGATAGGCGAGGGCCGAGGCCTTGTCGTGGAACCGGCCATAGCCGGCCGTCGGAATGTCGTGGCGGGCGCAGAGGTCCTTGGTGAAGCCCTTGGAGCCTTCGAGCTGGGCGGCGGCCGCGGTCGGCCCGAAGACCTTGATGCCTTTCTCGGTCAGCTTGTCGACGAGGCCGAAGACCAGCGGCGCTTCCGGCCCGACGACGACGAAGTCGATCTTCTCGGCCCGGATCAGGGCCAGCACCCGGTCAGTCTCGCGGAAATCGAGGTCGATGCAGGTCGCGACCTCGGCGATGCCGCCATTGCCCGGGGCGCAGAACAGCCGGCCCATGAGCGGCGATTTCGCCAGCGCCCAGCACAGGGCATGTTCGCGTCCGCCGCTGCCGATCACCAGAACATTCATCGAAAAAGACCTCACCCAACTTTCCGGACCCAACTTTCCGGCCCTGCTTGTATCATGAACCCATGAGCATGGAAGACGCAGCCGCCCCGAATCTGCCCGAGATGTCGGTCTCGGAACTCTCGGGCCTTCTCAAACGCACGGTGGAGGACCGTTTCGCCCTCGTCCGGGTGCGGGGCGAATTGTCGGGCGTGAAGCGTCATTCCTCCGGCCACCTCTATTTCGCGCTGAAGGACGCCGATGCCGTGCTCGACGGCGTCGCCTGGCGCAATGTCGCCGGAAGGCTGAAATTCCGGCCCGAGGATGGGCTGGAAGTGATCGCCACCGGCCGGCTGACCACCTATCCCGGCCGCTCGAAATACCAGATCCTTGCCGAGAGCCTGGAGCCGGCGGGGGCCGGCGCCCTGATGGCCCTGCTCGAGGAGCGGAAGCGGAAACTGGCGGCGGAAGGCCTGTTCGCCGCCGAGCGGAAACGCCCCCTGCCCTTCCTGCCGCAGGTCATCGGCGTTGTCACCTCGCCGACAGGCGCGGTGATCCGGGACATATTGCACCGCCTCGCCGACCGCTTTCCCCGCCCCGTGCTGGTCTGGCCCGTCGCCGTGCAGGGCGAAGGCGCGGCGGATCAGGTGGCGCGGGCCATTCGCGGCTTCAACGCCATCGCGCCGGGCGGTGCCATTCCCCGGCCCGATCTGCTGATCGTCGCCCGGGGTGGCGGCAGCCTCGAAGATCTCTGGGCCTTCAACGAGGAAGTGGTGGTGCGCGCGGCGGCGGAAAGCGCCATTCCGCTCATCTCCGCCGTCGGGCACGAGACTGACACCACGCTGATCGACTTCGCCTCGGACCGGCGGGCGCCGACACCGACCGCCGCCGCCGAAATGGCGGTGCCGGTGCGGGCCGACCTTCTCGACCGGGTCGAGGAACTGGGCGGCCGGGCGCGCATGGCGACGCGCCGCCTGCTGGTGGAACACGACACGCGGCTGTCCGGCCTCGCCCGGGGCCTGCGTCACCCCCGCAGCCTGATCGAAGCCGGGGAGCAGCGCCTCGACGACCTTGCCGAGCGGCTGCCGCGCGCGTTGCGCGGGTTGATCGCCGACCGGCGCCGGCAACTGGCCGAAGTCTCGGGCGGGTTGCGCCCCCATGTCCTGACCGGCGAGCTGCGCCAGAAGGCGGAGCGGCTGGCGCAAGTCTCCGAACGGCTCGCCCCCGCCGCCCGCCGCCTGTTCGAGCGGGCGGAGCGGCAGCTGGCGACGCCCGCGCAATTGCTGGAAAGCCTGTCCTATCACCGCGTGCTGTCGCGCGGCTATGCCGTCGTCCGGCGCGCGGGCAAGCTGGAAACCGCCGCTGCCGCGCTCCATCCGGGCGATGCGCTGGAGATCGAATTCGCCGACGGCCGCGTTGGCGCCGTCGCCGCGGGTGATCCCCCGCGCCGCCGCCGCAAGACCGACCTTCCCCCGCCCGAGCAGGGCACCCTGATCTGACCGAAGATGACGATGGACGCCGACGCCCCCGCCAAACTCCTCTACGACCACGGACAATTCCGCATCCTGTGGCCGGGAACCCATGTCGTTTGCGCCGCCACCGGCGCGCGCATCGCCCTCGAAGACCTGCGCTACTGGTCGGTCGACCGGCAGGAGCCCTATGTCTCGCCGCAGGCCGCGCTGCAACAGGCCGGCCTCGCCCCGAAACCATGAGGATCGCCCTCGCCTTCACCCTGCTGACGGCGCTGGTGGCCCCCGCCGCCGCCGCGACCCTCGACGGCGAGGTGGCGCAGGGCGCGCTCGTTACCGGACATGCGGCGCCGGGGGAGCGCATCTCTTACGACGGACGCGAATTGCATATC
Organism: Zavarzinia aquatilis; assembly: GCF_003173035.1. Lineage (GTDB taxonomy): Bacteria > Pseudomonadota > Alphaproteobacteria > Zavarziniales > Zavarziniaceae > Zavarzinia > Zavarzinia aquatilis. The sequence continues at coordinate 206,614 of NZ_QGLE01000005.1, read as the reverse complement.
GCGCCCGACGGCCGCTTCGCCCTCGGTCTTGGCCGGGACGCGAGTGGCGCGCTGACCCTGCAGGTGACCGGCCCCGCCGGCACGACCACGCTGAGCCGCCCCATCGCGCCCCGCGACTGGCAGATCCAGCGCATCGACGGACTGCCGGACAAGAAGGTGAACCCGGACCCCGAGGGCCTGAAGCGGATCGAGACAGAACGGGCCAGGATCAAGGCCGCCCGCGCCATCGACCGCATCGCCTACGATTGGGAAGCGGGCCTGCAATGGCCGGCCCGGGGGCGGATTTCCGGCGTCTACGGCAGCCAGCGCATCCTGAACGGCGAAGCCCGGCAACCGCACCTCGGCCTCGACGTCGCGGTGCCGGAGGGCACACCGGTCGCCGCTGCCGCTGCGGGACAGGTGACGCTGGCGGAGCCCGATCTCTATTTTACCGGCGGCACCGTCATCATCGACCATGGCGCCGGGGTGCAGACGCTTTATGCCCATCTATCCCGCGTCGACGTGCGGGTCGGGCAGACGGTGAAGGCGGGCGATGTCATCGCGCTGTCCGGCAAGACCGGCCGGGTGACCGGCGCCCATCTGCATTTCGGCCTCGCCTGGTATGGGCTGCAACTCGACCCGGCGCCGCTGTTGCCGCCGCAATAGGCCTCAGCCGAGCAGCACGAAGAGGAACAGCAGCGGCAGTGTCGCCCAGATCAGGGCGAAGACCAGCGCCCGCCTGAAATAGGCGAGGATCAGCGCCGGCAGGGCCGAGACGGCGCAGGCGATGCCGGCGACGACGGCGAAGCCCTCCGCCATGCCGTTGCCCGCCGCATCCGACTGGATGAACAGCGCCTGCCACAGCAGCAGGAGGAACAGGGCGACCTGCAAACCGGCGGCGGCGAAGACGGCGGCGCGCATGACCCTACCTCGTGTTGAGGAACAGGATCAGGTCGAGGGACGGCGCCTCCCGGCCCAGCAGCGACAGAAGGCCGTGCGCCTGGCCCCGGTGGTGGGTCTGGTGGTTAAAGACATGGGTCAGCATGTCCGAGACGCGATTTTCCGCGTCGCCCCGCGTCATGGTGCGATAGGCGATGGTGGCGGCGAAATCCGCCGACGCCATGCCGTCGACAAGGTCGATCAGGCGCCGGTCCACCTCCCGCCGCGCGGCGTCGAGGGCGGCGAAATCCTCGTGCAGGGTCTGGTCGAGGCTGGTGATCCCCGCCGCCGGCTTGCCGGTGAAGCGGCCGAGCCAGATCAGGTCGGCGACCAGGATGTGGTTCAGCGTGCCCCGGATGGAGCCGAAGAAGGCCTTGAGGTCGCGGGTGAAATCCTCGGCCGGCAGGGCACCGACCGCCTCATAGAGCCGCCGGTTGGCCCAGTCGTTATAGGCCGCGAAGTCCTGGAAATGCGCCTTCACGGCTCACCCCTCCCGCCCCAGGGTGGCCATGACTTCCTTCCATTCGCGGACGGAAAGACCGCTGTCCTCGCGGCTCATGGGCTTGCCGTCGATCATGGATTTCACCACGGCGAGCGCCTTGGCCGACAGCAGAACCCCGCCCTGCCGGTAGTTCGAGAAGGCGTCATAGGTCGCGGGCACCCAGCGCCTGAGCACATCGGCCATGGCCTCGGCATAGACGCGGATTTCATACTGCGCGTGAGGATCGGCCCGCAAGGACAGGAAATGCATGAAATTGTGCAGGTCGGTCTTCCAGTACCATTGGGTATAGAAGTTCAGCGACAGGTTCATGCGGGCGAGTTCGCGGGCAAGGCCGGTGACCGCCACCGTCTCGGCCGAGGCGGCGAGGCCGCGATCCTCCTCCGCCACCTCGTCGCCGGTGCCGAGCATTTCGAGGTAATGGTCGTAGTTCCGCTCCGCGTCCTCGCGCAGCAGCTTCATGACCTTTTCCGCCTGATCGGGCGGCAGCACATCGCCCCGGCCCTGACGGTTGGAGGCGGATTGCGCGGCCAGGTGCTCGGGCTTCGGGATGTAGAATTCCCGGTCGAGCAGCGAATAGCGCGCCGAATATTCGTTCACATTGGCGGTGCGATGGCGGATCCACTGGCGCGCGACGAAGATCGGCAGCTTCACATGGAATTTGATCTCGCACATCTCGAAGGGGGTCGAGTGGCGATGGCGCATCAGGTAGGCAATCAGCCCGGCGTCTTCCCGCACCTTCTTGGTGCCTTTGCCGTAGGAAACGCGGGCCGCCTGCACCACCGCCGCGTCGTCGCCCATATAGTCGATGACGCGGACGAAGCCATGGTCGAGCACCGGGATGACGTCGTAGAGAATCTCCTCGAGGGCGGGCACGGTCGCGCGGCGCGTCACGAAACTCTGGGCGCGCAGGGCGTCGATTTCGGCCTGTTGCTCGGGGGTCATGTCTCTCGAACCTTCCTGATCAGATGCCCTGGTGCTCGTGGTTCAGCAGGGTCCCGCAGTGCTTGCAGTGAATCGCATCGCGGTCGTGGCGGATCAAGCCACAGCCGCTGCATTTGAGATAGATGCCGGTCGGCCGCAGCACCGCCCGCACCAGATTGAGGAACAGGCTGACCCCGACGATCATCACGATCACCGACAGGATGCGGCCCCATTGCCCGGTCAGGGTGACATCGCCGAAACCCGTCGTGGTCAGGGTGGTGACGGTGAAATAGACCGCGTCGGCATAGGTATGCACATCGGGGTTCACCCGGTGCTGAAAGGCGAAGATCACCCCGGACATCACGAAGACGAAGACGAAGAGATCGAGCCCGGCGCGCACCGCCATCTCCTTCTCCTCGAGCCAGGGCGAGAGGTGCTTGAGCTGGCCCAGCACCTGATAGGAGACGGCGATACGCTGTGCCCGCAGGATGCGCAGGAAGGCGAGGCTTTCCAGCCCCGGCACCAGCAGCGAGGCGACGACGACGAGATCGAACAGGGTCGACGGCCGCAGCAGATGGCGGATCAGGCGCGGCGCGATCCACAGCCGCGCCCCGACGTCGAGCGCCATGACGATGCCGATGGCGATATCAACCTGCCAGGGCGCCGCCTCGGCGATGAAGGAGAAGACGACGAAATAGACGACGGTCGACAGATCGAAGACGAGGAGGAAATAGCGGAAGGCGACGGTCACCGGATCGCTGCCCCGGTAAAGGTCGGCGACGCGCAGGCGCAGCGACGGGCGATGCGCCCGGACCCGCTTGTGCGCGTGCCGCTCCTTCCCTGCTTCCGTCATCCCCGATTCCGTCCGCTCACGATATGCCTTCAAATCCCGCGGACGATGCCCTATATCTGGCGTGTCGGGCAACCGACTATGGCGATAAACGAAGTTCGGAATAGACGTTACGGACCCGGGGGCGGTACCCGGCGCCTCCACCATGTGCCGATGGGCAGCCGACGTTTCGTCGGCAGATGATGGGGGCGAAACAGGATCGACGTGCGTAGTAAAGGGACGTTCTTTCGCTCGGCATGATACCGCCGTTATCGGGTCAAAACCACAAGTGCCAACGACAACGAAATGGCGCTCGCTGCCTAACTAGTTAGGCAAGCGCGGTCCGGGGGGCACCGGGCAACAGAAGCCCCCCACCTTTCCCAATTCCCGATTCTCTCGCGGACATTGGCGCGCGGAAGCGCCATGGCCCAGCCGCCGTCGAGACGGCACCGGACCGCGGTCGACGACCGAAGCGCGGTAGTTTCAATTGTCGTGAGGCGATGGACGCGATTGGCTGGGGGACCTGGATTCGAACCAGAGCTACCGGAGTCAGAGTCCGGGGTTCTACCGCTAAACTATCCCCCAGCGGGATCGTCGCGACGAGGCCGGGGTTATAGTCTCGCGAATCGCGCCTGTCAATCGTCAGACGCAGCCTCGTCTCGACGGGCCCATTCGCGTCGAAGTCTTGACAAGGCGCGGCGCCCGAGTATGTTCGCGGTTCATTTTTTCAAGGCGCCACGGATGGCGCCCGCTGGAGTCTGTCATGGCCAAGCCGACCACGCTGAAGATCAAGCTCCTCAGCACCGCCGAGACCGGGTACTTCTACGTCACCAAGAAGAACCCCCGCACGAAGACCGAGAAGCTGTCGCTGAAGAAGTACGACCCGATCGTGCGCAAGCACGTCGAGTTCAAGGAAACCAAGATCAAGTAAGGAACGCAAACCGCGTTCCTCTGCCCTGCGGGCAGCCTGCTTGTTCGCGCCATCGGCGGCCCTTAAGGTGCCGCCGTTGTCTTTTGCGCCGAACGGAGACCGAAGCATGGCTGCCGCCCCCTTGTCGACCGAACAGTGGGAATCCCGCGCCCGGGCGCTGGACATCCGCCACCTGGCCTTCATCGACGGCCGCTTCGTGCCCGCCGCCGCCGGCCGCACCTTTGCCCGAATCTCGCCCATCGACGGCCGCGTGCTGACGCATGTCGCCGAATGCGACGCGGATGATGTCGATCATGCCGTCGCCTCGGCCCGCCGCGCCTTCGAATCCGGCGCCTGGTCGCGCATGGCGCCCAAGCTGCGCAAGAAGGTGCTGCTGAAGCTGGCCGAATTGATGCGCAAGCACGCCGACGAACTCGCCCTGCTCGAGACCCTCGACATGGGCAAGCCGATCGGCGATTCCCTCGCCGTCGACGTCCCCGCCTCCGCCAACACGATCCAGTGGTATGCCGAGGCGATCGACAAGGTCTATGACGAGATCGCGCCGACCGCGCATAACGCCTTCGGCCTCGTCACGCGCGAGCCCATTGGCGTCGTCGCCGCCGTGGTGCCGTGGAATTTCCCCCTTCTCATGACCTGCTGGAAACTGGGCCCTGCGCTCGCCACCGGCAATTCCGTCGTGCTGAAGCCGGCCGAACAGAGCCCGCTGACCGCGCTGCGCCTCGCCGAACTGGCGGCGGAGGCGGGCTTGCCGCCGGGCGTCCTCAACGTGTTGCCGGGCTTCGGCGAGACGGCGGGCGCCGCCCTTGGCCTGCATATGGATGTCGATGCCGTCACCTTCACGGGCTCGACCCAGGTCGGGAAATATTTCCTCGAATATTCCGGCCGCTCGAACATGAAGGTGGTCAGCCTCGAATGCGGCGGCAAGTCGCCCCATATCGTCATGAAGGACTGCGGCAACCTCGATCTCGCCGCGACCAAGGCGGCCTGGGGCATCTTCTACAATCAGGGCGAGGTTTGCACCGCCGGCTCCCGCCTCCTCGTCGAGGAGCCGATCAAGGAGGAATTCCTCGAGAAGCTGGCCAGGGTCGCGGCGACGATCCAGCCCGGCAATCCGCTCGACCCGGCGACCAAGATGGGCGCCATCGTCGACGAGAAGCAGATGGAACGGGTGCTGTCCTATATCGAGACCGGCAAGGATGAAGGCGCCTCGGTCCGCCTCGGCGGCAACCGGGCGCGAATCGAGAGCGGCGGCTTCTATATCGAGCCGACGGTGTTCGACGGCGTGCAGCCGGCGAGCCGCATCGCCCAGGAAGAAATCTTCGGCCCAGTGCTGTCGACCATCACCTTCAACGGCCTTGACGAGGCGATCCGCGTCGCCAATGGCACGATCTTCGGTCTCGCCTCGGCAATCTGGACCAAGGATATCGACAAGGCCCTGACCGCCGCCCGCAACCTTCGCGCCGGCATGGTCTGGATCAACGGCTGGGACGAGGACGATATCACCGTGCCCTTCGGCGGCTTCAAGCAGTCGGGCTTCGGGCGCGACCGCTCGCTCCACGCCATGGAAAAATATACCCAGCTGAAGTCGACCTGGATCAGCATCCGCTGACCGGCACACTGTATCTATCAGGCGTCGTCCCGGCGAAGGCTGGGACGACGCCTGCGAGAGGCGCCCTTCCCGCCTCAGGGCGTGGCGATGGCGAAATCCGTCGGCGGCACCTTCAGGCTGCCGAGCAGCGCAGCCAGCGCCGCGGGATCGCCCTCGACCGCGAGCCCGCCCGAGGCGACGACATCCGGCAGCTTTGCCATGCCGGAAATGACCATCAGGAAGGCAGACCGCTTGCCGGTGATCGTCACCGCCGCCTTGTCGGCGAGGCCAGGTTCGCGGGTCAGCACGCTGTGGCGCAGCACGAGGTGGTGCTGCTCGTTACGGTCGGTGAAGGCGAGGTTGAGGGTGATGTCCTTGTCCGCCGCCTTCGCAGGGTCCAGCCGCACCGCCATCAGGTCGAACAACAGGGCGGAGGGCATGGAGCGCACGGTGTCGATCCCACCGGCCTGGGCCATGCCATGATGCTCGCCGGTGCGCAATTCCGAAGCGCCCGAGAGATAGATGTTCCGCCATGGCGCGCTTTCGGCCTGATAGCCCAGCTGCTCCCAGGTGTCGGCCAGCAGGGCCCGGGCTTTCGCATCGTCGGGCGCGGCGAAGACGAGGTGTTTCAGCAGCTCCGCCGCCCAGCGGTAGTCGCCCTTGTCGAAGGCGGCCTGCCCCTTGGCCAGCACCGCGTCCGGCCCGCCCATCGCCTCGACATAATGTTTCGCGGCGTCCTCGGGCGGCAGCGGGTCGAGGGAGGACGGATTGCCGTCATACCAGCCCATGTAACGCTGATAGACCGCCTTGGAATTGTGGCGCATGGTGCCATAGTAACCGCGATTGTACCATTCGCGCGCCAGCACCGGCGGCAGGGCGATGGCTTCGGCGATTTCCTCGCCGGTCAGCCCCTCGTTCATCAGACGCACCGACTGGTCGTGCAGGTAGCGATAGGCGTCGCGGTGCTTCACCAGGAAATCATTGATCTCCGCTTCCCCCCAGCGCGGCCAGAAATGGCTGGTGAACATCACGTCGGTCCGCTTGCCATAGAGCCTTATGGATTCGCCCAGATATTCGGCCCAGGCCCTGGCATCGCGCACCAGCGCACCGCGCAAGGTGAGGATATTATGCATCGAGGCATTGGCGTTCTCGGCGAGGCAAAGGGCGCGCCAGTCGGGGAGGTAGATATTCATTTCCGACGGCGCCTCGGTCCCCGGCGTCATCTGGAATTCGAGGGTGACGCCGTCGATCACCATCTGCTGGCCGGTCTTCGTCACCTCGTCGGTCGGCGGGATGATGGTGACGGTGCCGGCCGAAAGCCCGGGGCCGATGCCGGTCGAAAGCTGGCCCTCCGCGCCACGCGGCAGGAAGCTGCCATACATGAAGGTGGCGCGCCGGCCCATGGCGTTGCCGGCGATGACGTTTTCCGACACGGCGTGTTCGAGAAAGCCCTGCGGCGCGATCACCTTCACCTTGCCGGCGTCGACATCGGCCTGTTCCACGATGCCGCGCACGCCGCCGTAATGATCGACATGGCTATGGGTATAGATGACGGCGTGGATCGGCTTCTCGCCCAGCTGCTTCGAGACGAGGCCATAGGCCGCCTTGGCCATTTCCGCCGAAATCAGCGGGTCGATGACGATCCAGCCGGTCTTGCCTTCGATGAAGGTAATGTTGGAAATGTCGAAGCCGCGCACCTGATAGATATGATCGGCGACCTTGAACAGACCATGACGGGCGAGCAGCCCGGCCTGCCGCCACAGGCTGGGGTTCACCGTCGCTGGCGCCGGTCCTTTCAGGAAATCATAGGCGGCGAAGTCCCAGACCAGCCGGCCGTCCTCTGTCATCACCTTCTGCCCGGCGAGATCGGCGATGAAGCCGCGCGAAGCCAGCTCGAAATCCCGGGCATCCTCGAAGGGCAGGCCGGCGGCGACGGCGGCATTGGCTTCGACCGTCGCCGGGGTCGCGGGCTTCGGTCCCGCCGCGTCCTCCCCCCGAGCCGCCAGCGCCCATAGCGCCGCCCCCGCGAGGCCGACGCCCAGCATCCACTTGTTCATGATCCCGCTCCTCCCCGCCCCCGCATTCGGCCGGGGGTCGTTATGGGGCACGAGGATCGGCCATGCGCCCTGTCGCGGCAATGCCCGAAACGGGCACCCCTCGCTCAGTCGCGGGGCGCGGGCGGCAAGAACTGGCGCAGGGCGTCGAGGATGCGCTGGCGCGCGCTGGCGCTGTCGGTGAAATAGGCGGCGCCGCAGCGGTAGCGGCCCGCCTCGTCCTGCACCAGATAGCCCCGGTTCAGCAGGGGGCCGAGCTTGCGCCGCAAGGTCTCGCGCGGGCAGCCGGTCAACTTCGCGAGGCGCAGCAAGGGCATTCCACGGTCATCGCCGCCGATCATCTGGCGCAGCAGCAGGCGCACCACCGCGCCCTGCTCGTCGCCGCCATGCAGGCGCTGCCGCTCGGCCGCGATAAGGTCGAGCAGATCGAGGAGATGACGGGTTTCGTCGATGCTGGCGGGATCGAGACCGGGGATCGGGGACGGGGCGGCGCCGTCGCTCACGCCGGCACCGTCAGGACGCGACTTCGGATCGGTTCCGACCGTCGCCCTTGGCCCTGTAGAGCGCGGCATCGGCCCGTTGCAGCACTTCCTCCGCAGCCTCGCCCGGGCGGGCCTCGGTCACACCGATGCTGACCGTGACCTGAAGTTCCCGGCCGTCACCGATCACGAAGGCTTCCTGTCCGATGACGCGCACCAGCCGCTGGGCGATCATCTGAGCTTCCATGCCGCTGGTTTCCGGCAGGACGATGACGAATTCCTCGCCGCCGACCCGGGCGGCGAGATCGACGCCGCGGATGTTCAGACGGATGCGATGGGCAAACTGCTTCAACACCGTATCGCCCGCCGCGTGGCCGAAGCGGTCGTTGATCGACTTGAAATGGTCGAGATCGAGGATCATCAGCGCGGTCGGCCGGGGCGAGGCGCCGTCGTGATTGGCGCGGCCGGCCAGATGGCTTTCGAGATAGCGCCGGTTATAAAGCCCGGTCAACGGGTCGATCACCGCCATTTCGACCGACATCTGCATGGTCTCGCGCAGCCGGTCCTGGAAACTCTTGCGCCGGAGCTGGGTATTCACCCGGGCCTGCAACTCGGCCCGGTCCGGCGGCTTGGTCACATAATCGTTGACGCCGAGATCGAGCGCGCGGAGCAGCGAGCGGTCGTCCCCGACCTTGGACAGCACGAGCACCGGAACCTGGCGCAACCGCTCGGACGAGCGCAGATGCGCGCACAGGCGCAGCCCGTTCTGCCCCGGCAGCGTCAGGCTGACGATCACCAGATCCCACAGATTGTCGCGCACCGCCTGTTTCGCCTCGACATCGCCGGTGACGAAACAGAGGCCGGTCTGATAGGCGAGCTGGCTGCGGATCAACTCGGTCATGGCCGGATCGTCCTCGACCACGAGGATCGAGGCATTGAGCAGGGCCGCCGCCTCGCGTGCGGGGTCGGCATGATTGGCAATGCCGAGGCTGAGCCCCGTCACCTCGCGCATCCGCAGCTCGTCGAACATGGTTTTCAGCCGGACGAGATTGCGCACCCGGGCGAAAAGCGCGACGTCATTGGTCGGCTTGGTCAGGAAATCGTCGGCCCCGGCCTCGAGCCCGGTGACACGGTCCGACGGCTGGTCGAGCCCCGTGATCATGACGACCGGAATATGGCTGGTCAGCGGATCGGCCTTCAGACGGCGGCAGACCTCGAAGCCGTCGATATCCGGCATCATCACGTCGAGCAGGATGATGTCCGGGCTTTCGCTGTGCGCCTTCTCCAGCGCCTCCTGCCCGCTGCCGGCCAGGACCACCTCGAAGAATTCGGCCAGCAGCTTCGCTTCCAGCACCTTGCGGATGACGTGGACGTCGTCGACCACCAGTACCTTCGCAGTCATGGTCGCGCGTGGAGCCTCCTGGCCGGCGTGAACAGAACATTGACCTCGGACGGGGCGCACCGGCATGGTGGCGGCACCCAACCTCGCAATGAAACAGCACTACAATGAATCGTCCGTGAATCGAAGCGCCGAACACGGGGGGAAGAGGCGAAGCACATATGACCAGAGACCGCGCCGAAACCATCGCCCTGATGGCCTTGGCCCATCTTGCCGCAGACGAAAACCTGTTGGGTCGTTTTATGGCCGAAACAGGCACAGATGCAACCGAATTGAAGGGTATGGCGGGCCAGCCGGAAATGTTGGGCGGGATTCTCGACTTCCTGCTGGGCGACGAAGCCCTGGTGATCGACTTCGCGGCGGCGGCCGGTCTGCGTCCCGAGGAACCGATGCGGGCCCGCATCGCCCTGCCGGGTTTCGCCGCCGGCGACCGGGGGGCGCTGTGATGTCGGCCCCGCGCATTCACGACAGCGTCGTGCCGCAGCTCGAGGCCCTCGTTCTCGAGGAGGGGCGACCGCTGGTGATCACCGACGCGGACGAAGTGCTGTTCCTGTTCCTGCAGGGCTTCGAGGCCTATCTCGAGGACAACGGCCACTACCTCGACCTGTCGTCCTTCGCCCTGGTCGGCAATATCAAGAATGCCGCGACCGAGGAAATGGCCCCGGTCGAAACCGCCAAGGACTTGCTGGACGGCTTCTTCCGCGAGCGGACCGAAACCATGACGCCGGTCCCCGGCGCCGCCGCCGCGCTGACCGCGCTCTCGGCCCGGGCGCAGGTCGTTGTCCTGTCCAACCTGCCGGAATCGTCGCGCGGCGCCCGGGAAAAGGCGCTGGCCCTCGCCGGGATGCCCTATCCCATCGTCGCCAATACCGGCCTGAAGGGCCCTGCGGTGCGCCACATGGCGGATATCGTGAAGGCGCCGGTGTTCTTCCTCGACGACATTCCGCACAACCACACGTCGGTCGCCCAGGCCGCGCCCGAGGTCCAGCGGGTGCATTTCGTCGCTGACCCGCGCCTCGCCCGGCTGATCGGCCCGGCCGAACATTGCCATCACCGGGTGGACGACTGGGACGAGGTCCGCAAGCTGATCGAGCAGGAACTGGCAAGTCTCGGGTGGTGACATGCGGGCCTATCGACACGGCATCGACCTCGGCGGCACCAAGACCGAGATCGTCACCATCGACGCCACGGGCCGCGAGCGGTATCGCCAGCGCACGACGACGCCGCGCGGCGACTATCCGGCGCTGGTGCGCAATATCGCCGGGCTGGTGCAGGGCGCGGAACGCCTCCTGGGCGGCGAAGGCGAGGTCGGCATCGGCCTGCCGGGCGCCATATCCGCCGTCACCGGCCGGGTGAAGAACGCCAACACGACCGAGCTGATCGGCGAGGATTTCGCTGGCGACCTCGCCGCCGCGCTGGGCCGCCCGGTCCGCCTCGCCAATGATGCCGACTGTTTCGCCCTGTCGGAAGCGACGGACGGCGCGGGCGCGGGCGCGGGCACGGTGTTCGGCGTCATCCTCGGCACTGGGGTCGGAGGCGGTGTCGTCGTGAAGGGGCAGCTGCTGTCCGGGCCGAACAGCATCGCCGGAGAATGGGGCCACAATCCCCTGCCCTGGCCGACGGACGAGGAACGCCCAGGCCCGGCCTGCTATTGCGGCAAGCACGGTTGCATCGAGACCTTTCTGTCGGGTCCGGGCCTCGCCCTCGATCACCGGGGCCGTAGCGGCGCCGTGCTGACCGCGCGCGAGATCGTCGCCCTGGCCGAGGGCGGCGATTTCGTCGCCCGCGACAGCCTCGACCGCTACAGCCGCCGTCTGGCCCGGGCCTTGGCGACGGTGATCAACATCCTCGATCCGCATGTCATCGTGCTGGGCGGGGGCCTGTCGAATGTGAAGGCGCTTTATCCGGCACTGCCGGGTCTGATCGCGCCGCTGGTCTTTTCCGACAGCTGCGAGACGGCGATCCGCCCCGCGCTGCACGGCGATTCATCGGGCGTCCGGGGCGCCGCCTGGCTGTGGCCAGCGGCGGCGCCCTGATCCGTCAGCGGACCCGATCCTTCAGCAGGAGGGGCGGGGCAGCGCCTCGATATCGCTGAGCACGGCGTCGATCGAGAAATCGCCATAGTCGAGCACGATGTCGCCCGAGATGCCGTTGGCGTAGAGGCGGAAGCCGACCTCATATTCCGGCAGTTCCTCGTTGCTGCCCGTCGTGAAGAAGGCAAGACGCACCGGCCAGGACGGCAGGCCCTTCAGCAGGTCGAGGCCCTTGCCGCCGAGGCCCGGCGGGTTGACGTCGCCCGCCTTGCCGATGACGCCGACGACATTGGAGCCGAGATCGTCGCTGGTGCCGTCGAACATCATGCGGGTCAGCAGCGGCTTGTGCGCCTTGGCCGCCTCGATCAGCTGCATCGTGTGCATGGTCGGGAACACGGTGCCGGGCGGCAGCGTCTCTTCCTTCGATTCGGGCTTGCTGTAATCGACGACACCGCTGCCATCTTCCTTCAGCTCGGCGGTGCCTTCGAAATTCTGGTCTTCCTCGCCGTTGACGATGTGGCGGGTCGAGAAGCGGAAGCGGCGGCCATCGGTCGCCTCCCAGTTGGCGACGCGGAAATCGGTCGTGGTCGCCGCGCCCTCGCCGTCGCTGAGGCGCATCTGCAGCCGCTGGGTCAGGGCGTAGCCATCGCAGGTATCGGAAAATTCGATGACCATGCGCCCGTCGGCGGCGGCCACGCCCGAGCCGTTGTCGCTGTCCGCCAGCTTCAGGTCGTAGATGGCCCGGTGCCCGGCCAGCCGGCCCTTTTCCGCGTCGAAGGTGACCGGCGTCGCGGGCACGATGGCGGCGGTGTCGGTGACGGCGGCCGGACTTTCCGCCGGACGCTCCGGCGCGGCCGCCACGGCGGTGGTCTCGGTCGTGCCGGAAGCGGTGGTGGCTTCGGGCGCGGACGCAGACTGGCCGGCCGACGCGCCTTCCCCGCCGCCGACGAACGCCCAGCGGCCAATGAAGAACAGGACGACCAGAACCGTCGTCAGCGCAATTGCCCGCCGCAACATCGGCACGTTACCTCCCACCCGACTCGGGTGCCCAGCAAATATGACATGGAAGAGCCAGCGACAAGAATGCGGCATCAGTTGGGCTTGCCGTGAACATGCGACTGTTGCCAGACTGCAACCGTCATGCCCCAGCCCCCCGTCATCATGGTCGCCCGGACCCTGCCCGGCCCTTGCGAGGTCCGCCTCGCCCACGAATTCGTCCTGCGCCGGCCGCCCGGCGAGGCCCCCCACGCGCCGCGCGACCTGTTGGCCGCCGCGGAAGGCTGCGAAGGTCTTCTCGTCACCGTGAGCGAGAAACTGGACCGCGCCACCATCGAAGCCCTGCCGCCCGGCATCCGCGTGATCGCCACCATGTCCGTCGGCTTCGACCATATCGACGTCGCGGCAGCCCGGGCGCGCGGCCTGATCGTCACCAACACGCCCGACGTGCTGACCGATGCCACGGCGGACCTGACCCTGCTGCTGCTGCTCGGTGCCGCGCGGCGGGCCAAGGAAGCCATGGCCCTGATCGCCGAGAACCGCTGGGGCGCCTGGTCGCCGACCGCGATGCTGGGTGTCGACATCGGCCGGCGCAGGCTGGGCATTCTCGGCCTCGGCCGGATCGGGGCGGCGGTCGCCCGCCGTGCCCGTGCCTTCGGCATGGAGGTGCATTATCACAACCGGCGCCGCGCGGCGCCGGCAGTCGAGGATGGCGCGATCTGGCACGACACGCTGGACGGCCTGCTCGCGGTCTCGGATGTTCTCGCGCTAAACGCCGCCTCGACGCCGGAGACGCGCGGCATCATCGACCGCCGCGCCCTCGCCCTGTTGCCCGAGGGGGCGATCCTGATCAATTCCGCGCGCGGCGACCTCGTCGACGACGAGGCGGTGATCGAGGCGCTGGAGAGCGGCCGCCTGCTCGCCGCCGGGCTCGACGTGTTCCGGGGCGAGCCAAAGCTCGATCCCCGTTACCGCGACCTGCCCAATGTCTTCGCCCTGCCCCATATTGGCAGCGCGACGGTGGAGACGCGGGTCGCCATGGGGATGCTCGCCATCGACAATCTCGCCGCCGTGCTGGCCGGCGATGGCCGACCGCTTACCCCGGTGACCTGAGCGCCTGTCCGAGGCGCCTCAGGGCAGGGCCGATTTCCCCGGCCGGCACGGCGGCGAAGCCGAGTTGAAGACCGGAGACGACGGCATCGCCCAGGACCGCGCGGGACAGGGGCGGTGTCACGATGCCGGCCGCCAGCGCCGCCTGCGCCGCCGCCCCGTCGTCGGCGTCGAACAGCCGGAAGGCGAGCTGGATGCCCGCCTCCGCCGGCATCAGCCGGCCGTAATCGCCGAGGTATCGCGCGCACCCCTCGACCAGGGCCGCCCGGCGTTCGGCGTAGAGCGTCCGCAGCCGCCGCAGGTGGGCGGCGAAATGCCCCTCCATCAGGAAATCGGCGAGGCAAGCCTGAACGAGCAGCGGCGGCGCGTGACCGGTGTGACGGAGGGCAGCGGCGGCGGGCGCGACGAGGGCCGGCGGCAGCAGCGCGTAACCGACGCGCAGCGCCGGTGCCAGCGCCTTGCCGAAAGTGCCGACATAGATCACCCGGCCACGCGGCGAGAGAGTGTGCAGCGGCGCCAGCGGTGGGCCGTCGAAACGGAATTCGCCGTCGTAGTCGTCCTCGATCACCCAGGCGTCCGCCGCCTCCGCCGCCTGCAGCAGGGCGAGGCGGCGCGGCAGGCTGAGGGCGACACCGGTCGGATACTGGTGGGACGGCGTCACATAGATGAAGCGGGGATCGGCGCGGCGGGCGAGGCCGGCGGCGACGTCCAGCCCCTCCCCGTCGACCGGCACCGGCACGAGGTCGAGGCCGGCGCCGACGAAGGCACCGCGCGCCCCGAGATAGCCCGGATCCTCGATCCACACCGGATCGCCCGCGTCGGCGAGCAGCCGGGCCAGCAGGTCGAGGGCGCCCTGCGCCCCCGTGGTCACCAGCACCCGTTCAGGCTCGATCGCGATGCCGCGCGCGGCGGCGACATGGCGGGCGATGGCTTCCTTCAGCGGCGGCCAGCCCGCGCCATGCTCGAAACCGAGCAATGCCGCGCTCGACTGGCGCAGGCGCCGCGCCATCAGCCGGCCCCATAGTTCGCCCGGAAACTGGTCGAGGGCGGGCAGCCCGGGCACGAAGGCACCATGGGGCCGGGCCGCCCCCCGCGCGACCGCGGCAAGGGCGCGGCCCCGCGCCGCCAGTCGGCCGGCGGGCGCCGGTTGCGGCCGATGCAGAAGCGCGGGATCGAGCCGGGCGACGATGGTGCCGGCGGCGCCCCGCGCCTCGACGAAACCGTCGGCCGCCAGCCGCTCGAACACCCCGACCACCGTGTTGCGGCCAAGGCCGAGGTCGCGCGCGAGATCACGGCTGGCCGGCAGCCGCGTGCCCGGCGCCAGCCTTCCGTCGAGAATGGCGGCACGAACCGCCTCGTAGAGCTGGCGGCCGAGCGGCTGGGTGCGGTCGAGCTTCGCCGCGATTTCGGCCACCATCTTGGCTCCCCCTTCACCTGGAACTTGGACCTTCCGACAGGGCCATGATGGCAGCACTGTCGCGGCAGGAGAAGAGCCATGACCGACAAGACCTACCCCAAGACCGAACGCACCAAACTGCACCTCCTGCCCAAGCGGGGCAGCTACGACAAGGCCGTGGTGCACGCCATCATCGACGAGGCACTGATCGCCCATGTCGGCTTCTGCGCAGCCGACGGGCGGCCGGTGGTGCTGCCGACCGCCATCGCCCGCATCGGCGAGACGCTGATCGTCCACGGCTCGGTCATCAGCCGGATGATGAAGACATTGGCGGGGGGTGTGCCGCTGTGCCTGACCGTGACCCATGTCGACGGTCTGGTGCTGGCGAAATCCGCCTTCCACCATTCGATGAACTATCGCTCGGTCACGGTCTTCGGCGAGGCCAGGGTGATCGAGGATCCGGCGGCCAAGGAAGCGGCGCTGCGCGCCCTGACCGATCACATCGCGCCTGGGCGCTGGGAACACTTGCGTCCCGTCACCGCGAAGGAAGTGAAGGCGACCACCGCCCTCGAGATCGACCTCGTGGAGGCGGTGGCCAAGGTCAGGTCCGGCCCGCCGGTGGACGATGCCGAGGACCTGGACTGGCCGGTCTTCGCCGGCGTCGTGCCGCTGCGGCTGGCACGGGACGAGCCCGTGCCGGCCTGAGCCGATCAGTCGCCCTTCATGTAGATGCTGCGGCGGGGACGGGAGATGACCCGCTGCACCATCGGCCGGAGATCCTCGATCGACATCGACTTGAAATTCGGGTCGAAACAGTTCTGGTCGAACTTCTCGCAGAATTCCGCCGTGTGCTCGAAATTCGGATGGCCGCGGAACTTCTCGCGCATGTCGCGGTCGAGGCCGAGGAAGTGGAAGAAGTAGTAACCCTGGAAGATACCGTGTTTTTCCACCATCCAGTGGTTCTGCTCGGAAACGAAGGGCTTCAGCACCGCCGCCGCGATATCGGCGTGGTTATAGCTGCCCAGCATGTCGCCCATGTCGTGGAACAGGGCGCAGACGACATATTCCTCGTCCTTGCCGGCCTGATGGGCGCGGGTCGCCGACTGCAGGCTGTGTTCCAGCCGGTCGATGGCGAAACCGCCCACTTCGTCCTTCAGCAGCTTCAGATGGTCGAGCAGGCGGTCCGCCTGCTGGGCCTGGAAGGGCAGTTCGCAGGCGATGATCTTCGCCCAGTCGTCCTCTGTGCCGTCTTCCATGCGGATGAAGGTCGCGGTATCGACCGCAATGCCGCCATCGTGAGCCATCGGGTCTCTCCTCAGTTCCGGAAGCTGGGGTCGATGCGGTCGAGCTTCCGCAGCAGGGCGTTCCACGCCAGCATGGCGAGACCGCCGATGCCGCGGCCCTGCTCCATCGTCGTCTGCTGCACGCTTTCGGGCGGGGTGATGTATTTCCCGCTGGCGAGCGCGGCGACCTGCTGGGCGCAGGCCCGCTCCAGCGTGAAGATGCGCAGCCAGGCTTCGGCGACATTGGTGCCGACGGCAAGGGTACCGTGATTGCGCAGGATCATCAGGTTCTTGGCCTTGAGGTCGGCGACCAGCCGCTCCCGTTCGTCGAGGTTGAGGGCGATGCCCTCATAGGCGTGATAGGCGATATCCTCGATCACGGTCAGGGCGTTCTGGCTGATCGGCAGCAGGCCTTCCGCGTGGCAGGACACGCCGACCCCGGCATCGGTGTGCAGATGCAGGACGCAGCCCGCGTCCTCGCGCGCGCCATGCACCGCCGAATGGATCGTATAGCCGGCCGGATTGATGAAGCTGTCGGTCTCCATCAGGATATTGCCGGCGAGATCGACCTTCACGAGGCTCGACGCCGTGATTTCCTCGAACAGATAACCGTAAGGGTTGATCAGGAAGTGATGGTCCGAATTGGGCACCCGGGCCGAGATATGGGTGAAGATCAGGTCGTCCCAGCCATTGAGGGCGACGAGCCGATAGGCGGCGGCGAGGTCGACGCGGACCTGCCATTCCTCGGGGCTGACCAGATCGCGGACACTCTGGCCCGGCTTCTTCAAGGCGACGGTCGACATGAACTCTCCCTCCTCCCGCTGTTTTCGCGGCGATCGTTTTTCCTTGTACGCGACGGCGGCACATTAGAATGTCAACAAGTTGACAGTTACCGGATGCCGCCCCGCCCATGCGCCCCGATCCCGACCGCGCCCGCCGCCTGCTGGCCACCAAAGGCTGGCTGGCGGATCAGCCCGAAGACCTGCGCCGGCAGATATTGTCGGGCGCTCACATCATGGAACGACAGCCGGGCGAATATGTCTATGCCATGGGCGATGCCCCGACCGGGATCTATGCCCTGACCTCTGGCCGGCTGAAATTCGTCAACTACCTGAGCAGCGGCCGCGAGGTCGGGACCTGGATCACCGAGCCGGTCGACTGGTTCGGCGAGGTGTCGATGTTCGACCGTCTGCCGCGCCTGCAATCGACCATCGCCCTCGACCGCTGCGTCGTGCTGCATCTGCCGGCCGCGGGTTTCGAGGCGATCGTGGCCGCCTGCCCCGCCTATTGGCGCAATTTCGGCCTGATCCTGTCGGGCCATCTGCGCACGGCCATGCGCTTTCTCGAGGATGTCGCCGCGGAGGCGAGCCATATCCGCGTCGGCCGCCTGCTGGTCATGATGGCGGCGGGAGAGAGCGAGCGCGAGGTGACGGCGGGCGTCGTCGTCGAGGTCAGCCAGGACCAGCTGGCCTCGACCACCGGCCTGTCGCGCCAGAGCGCGAACAAGGCCCTGAAGCGGCTGGAGGGCGAGGGTCTGGTCGAGCGGCGCTACGGCGCCGTGATCCTGACCGATCCCGCCCGCCTCGCCGCCCTCGGCCGCTGATCACTTCTTGCGCGGCAGGCCGAGGACCTGACCCGGGTAGATCAGGTCCGGGTCCTGGATCTGGCCCTGGTTCGCCTTGTAGATGTCGATGTAGCGCAGACCGCTGCCCAGTTGGCCCCGGGCGATGCGCCACAGGCTGTTGCCCGGCTGCACGGTGAAACTGCCCGGGCCCGCCGCGCTGGCCTCGGCAACCGGCGCCCGCTCGAACGGAACCTCGCTGCGAGAGGCGACCTTGCCATCGGCGCCGAGGACGTCGATGCGCAGCGAATAGCGGCCGGGATCGACCCCGCCCTGCAGGTTCAGGCGCCAGGTGCCGTCCGGCCCCGCCTTGGTCTCGCCCGCCGGCTTGCCGTCGAGATAGAGGCGGACCGTGGCATCCGGCGTCGCATGGCCGGTCAGGCGCGGCGCGCCATCGGCGCCATATTCGACGATGTCGAGGCCGGGGCCGCTGCTCGGCTTGTCGACGGGCGGGGAATCCGGCAGTTGCAGGGTTCGGGTAGTGCCGGCGCCATTCTGGTCCTCGCCCGTCAGTACCGCCATGGCGCCGGTGCTGCCGCCAGCCGCGACCGGCGCGTCGCCGCCCCGCTTCGGCACGTCGACGAGCAGCACGTCCTTCGAGCGCAGCACGCGACCATCGGCCAGTGTCGCCTCGAGCTTGAGTTCGAGCGAGCCCTCGGGCAGCGGCTTGTCGACGATCACGACCCAGCTGCCGTCTGCCGCCCCGGCCCTGGCGGCGCCGATGTCGGTGCCATTGCCAATGATCTTCACCTGACTGTCGCGCGCCGCGCGGCCGGCCAGCACGGCGGTGCCATCGGCGGCGATGCGGGCAAGGTCGAAGCTGGGCGGCGTTTCATCGGCCGGCGCCGGGGCTTCCGCCGTGGCGGTGGGCGCGCTGGGGCCCGGTGCCGGGACCGGCGTCGGCGCGGCCGCCGCGACGGGCGTCGTCGGCGGCGCCTCAACCGGCTTGCCGCCGTCCATGGTCGCGAGGAAACCGATCAACACGGCAATGGCGAGCGCGATGACGCCCGCCGTCAGGATACGCCGGTTGCGTCCCTCATCCGCCGATTGCTGCTCCATGATGCGAAATCACCCCGATACCACGCAAGCCCGACTGGCAACCTATCAGTTGGCGCGGCTTTTGCCATGCCTGATCGGCGCCAGCGACAGAAGATAGGCGGCGATGGCGGCGCGGTCGCCCTCGGTCAGGTGGCTGGTGCCGTCGTCGACGACTTCGGCCATGGAGCCCTGGACATTGTCGAAATCGGGTTTGGTGCCGCTGGCCAGAAGCTCCGCGATCTCGTCGCGCGACCAGCCGCCGAGGCCGGTTTCGGCATCGGGCGTGATGTTGGGCACGCGTTCTCCGTCCGGGCCATCGTTTGTCCCGGCGAGGGCAAGGGCGATCAGCGTGCCGCCGGCGGGGTTACGCGGCGTGTGGCATTCCCCGCAATGGCCGAGGGCCTGCACGAGATAGGCGCCGCGATTGACCTCGGGCGAGGCGCTGGCGCGCGGACGGAATTCGCCGGGGCGGAAGAACAGCAGCTTCCAGCCCGCCTGCAGCGCCCGGATCGAGAAGGGAAAGCCGATGTCATGGTCTTTCCGGGGCGCCGCGGCCGGCGGCAGCGAGAACAGATAGTCCTTGATGGCGAGAAGATCGGCCGGCGCCGCCTTGGTATAGGAAGCGAAGGGAAAAACCGGAAAATAATGCTCGCCCGCGGGCGATACCCCGTCCTGCAGCGCGCGCAGGAAATCGGCGTCGCTCCACCGGCCGATGCCGGTCTCCGGATCGGCGGTGATGTTCGGCGTGTAGAACGTGCCGAAGGGCGTCTTCATCGCCCGGCCACCGGCGAATGCCGCCCCGCCCGGCGCGGTGTGGCAGGCGACGCAGCCACCCGCCCGCACCAGATAGGCGCCGCGCGCGACCGTCGCCTCGTCCGCCCGGGCCGGACTTGCGAGACCGACCGCCAGCGCCGCCAGCGCCATGATCAGGCGCAAGGCCGCGCCCTCAGTCCTTCTCGGGGCCGCGGAAGACCTTGTGGCAACCGCCACAGGCGCCGCCCGTGGCGTCGATCGCGGCGCCAAGGGCGGCGGCATCGCCCGCCTTGGCCGCGGCGAGGGTGACGGCGGCGGCATCGGCGAAGGCCTTCACCTTGCCGTCCCAGCCCGCCGTGTCGGTCCAGATTTCGGGCAGGGCGCGGCTCTTGTCGGTGATCGAGCCGGCGGGGAACAGGCCGGGAATGGAAGCGGCGAAATCGACCAGCGCCTGCGCCTTCACGGCCGCATCGGGCGCCACGCTGCCCGATCTGGCTTCGCCGCCCAGCGCCTTCAGCGCGCCGCCCGCCTGTTTCATCGCCGCCTCGCGCTTCTCGACCAGATCGTCAGCCCCCGCCGCCAGGGCGACGCCGCCAAGGCCGAGGACGATGACCGCGGCCGCGAGGTAACGCGACCCGTGAAGCGCGAGCAAAGCCATGCTAAGTCTCCTCCATGGACGGCCTTTATCGGCCGTGCGATAGCGACTTTAGATCAATCGCCGCGATCCGGCCAGACGTCCGGCTCCGGCCCTGCCTGAGAGAGCCATGTCCGTCATCAACAGCCTCTGCGTCTTCTGCGGCGCCTCAACGCCGCCCGATTCCCGTTACCTCGAAGCCGCCGACCGGCTCGGCCGCATTCTGGCCGCCGAAGGCGTCGAACTCGTCTATGGCGGCGGCGCCCTCGGCCTCATGGGCACGATCGCCCGCGCCGTGCGCGACAACGGCGGCCGTGTGACCGGCATCATCCCGCATTTCCTGACCAAGCTCGAGGCGAAGCTGGAAGGCATCACCGAGACCATCGAGGTCGAGACCATGCATCAGCGCAAGCGCCTGATGTTCGAGCGCTCGGAAGCCTTCGTCGTGCTGCCCGGCGGCATGGGCACCCTCGACGAGACGGTGGAGATGATCACCTGGGCCCAGCTGCAGCTGCACAAAAAGCCGATCATGCTGGTCGACGTGCTCGGCTACTGGCAGCCCTTCATGGGCCTCGTCGAGCATGTCATCGGCACCGGCTTCGCCCGGCCCAATACCCGCGATTTCCTGACCCTGGTGCCGGATGTGGACTCCGTGCTGCCCACCCTCGCCCGTCTCGCCATCGAGAAGGGCCCGCAGACCATGCCGGTGGCCGAGTAATTCAGGGGTTTAGACATTTGGGGGGCTGAACAGGGTTCGCCCCTTGTGTATGGTGCGGCGCATAACACGCCTAACGGAAGGAATGGGTTGCATGGTAGCCAAGATCAAGGTCGCCAATCCGGTCGTGGAGCTCGACGGCGACGAGATGACCCGGATCATCTGGGCCTTCATCAAGAACAAGCTGATCCTTCCCTACCTCGATCTGCCGATCCAGTATTTCGACCTCGGCATCGAGCATCGCGACGCCACCAACGACCAGGTGACGATCGACAGCGCGAACGCGATCAAGGCGGTCGGCGTCGGCATCAAATGCGCGACCATCACCCCCGACGAAGCCCGCGTCGAGGAATTCAAGCTGAAGAAGATGTGGAAGTCGCCGAACGGCACCATCCGCAACATCCTCGGCGGCGTGATCTTCCGCGAGCCCATCATCTGCAAGAACGTGCCGCGTCTCGTCCCCGGCTGGACCAAGCCGATCGTGGTCGGCCGTCATGCCTTCGGCGACCAGTACCGCGCGACCGATTTCAAGGTGCCCGGCAAGGGCAAGCTGACGATCAAATTCGTCGGTGAGGACGGCACGGTGATTGAGCACGACGTGTTCGACTTCCCCGGCGCCGGCGTCACCATGGCGATGTATAACCTCGACGAGTCGATCCGCGACTTCGCCCGGGCCTCGCTGAACTACGGCCTGCTGCGCAAGTGGCCGGTCTATCTCTCGACGAAGAACACGATCCTCAAGGCCTATGACGGCCGCTTCAAGGACATCTTCGAGGAGATCTACCAGGCCGAGTTCAAGGCGCAGTTCGACGCCGCCGGCATCGTCTACGAACACCGCCTGATCGACGACATGGTCGCCTCCGCCCTGAAGTGGGAAGGCGGCTATGTCTGGGCCTGCAAGAACTACGATGGCGACGTGCAGTCGGACACCGTCGCGCAGGGCTTCGGCTCGCTCGGCCTGATGACCTCGGTCCTGATGACGCCGGACGGCCAGATCGTCGAGGCGGAAGCCGCCCACGGCACGGTCACCCGTCACTACCGCGAGCATCAGAAGGGCAAGGCGACCTCGACCAACCCGATCGCCTCGATCTTCGCCTGGACCGGCGGCCTGAAGCACCGCGCCAAGCTCGACGACAACGGCGACCTCGCCCGCTTCGCGGCGGCCCTCGAGGAAGTCTGCGTCGAGACGGTCGAAGCCGGCCAGATGACCAAGGACCTCGCCATCCTGATCAGCAAGGACCAGCCCTGGCTGACCACCGAGGCCTTCCTCGACGCCCTCGACCAGAACCTGCAGAAGAAGCTGGCGTAAGCCTCAGCTTCATCGGCGACAGAGACGCCCGCTCCTGAAAGGGGGCGGGCGTTTTTATTGGTGGGGTGAGGAAGCCGCGTCGGATGCTCCATCGAGTATAGCGTCCCTGGAACTCAAGCATAGTATCTGGTATTGACAGAATTACTTTTGGGAGGTGGCGGCGAGACTATTGGAAACAGCGAGCTGGCGATTTAGAGTGAGGAGCGAAGTCATGGCGATCGATGATCTTTTCGAGGCGTTTAAAATTATTGATAATAATTCCGAATACTCACATTTTAGTGGAAAAAAGACGGATTCATTGATTTTTTCCGCTGAGGCGGCGCTCGGGGTTTCGTTCCCGGAAAGTTATAAATTGTTCTTGAGGAAATATGGCTGCGGTAGTGCCTTTGGCGAGGAATTTTACGGAATAGCGAAAAACGACTTAATTAACTCTACTATTCCAGACGCGATTTGGTTAACGCTTCGACAGCGTAGTGTTGATTGCGTACCGAGTCGCTTCGTATTTGTCTATGGCTTTGGCGATGGTTCCTACGCTGTGTTGGATTGTGGGCAAGGCAGTAGCCGAGGGGAAGTCGTTTTTTGGGAGCCGGGAGCTTCAACGGCTTCAGATCGTCTGGAAATTCTGGCGCAGGATTTTGGTGAGTTCATGCTCTCTGTGTTGAAAAATGCTTCTGAAGATTCCGAGGTGAAGGATTCATAGGAAATTATTTAGATTGGGGGTTTGAGATCAGGGCGCTCATATGAGCTGGGAAATTACGGGGACGCTATACTGAATTAGATGGCTGAGCCGTACCATTCAATTATGCACAGCACCTCATTGACCTTTACATCCAATTACATATAGCGTCCCTGGAATCCTTTTTGTTGAGGGGGGATGGACGACGATCCGCAGCATTGGCCAGTGGGGAAATCGGAGTGAAAGACGTCATCGTGGCGGCCATCCTGCTGATCGGTGCGCCGCTTGTCGGACGGGAACTGGTGCATGGCCTTCGCACGGGAATCATGAAAGCCGTCGGCGTGCCTTATGCGACCTATAATCGCGCCAGGCAGCCCTTCCTGTTCTGGCTGGCGGCCGCGTACAACGGCGCGATCTGCACCGGGAGTATTGTGTTGCTGATAGTCAAGGGATTGTGAGCCACGTCATGTTCGAATTTTGTATAGAAGTATACATTAACATCCGAACCAAAGTTAAAAGTTTAATAAACTAAATCTTCACACCCGTAGAATGAATATATATCTTCATCAATTATACAGGATTTGGATCCACTTTCTGATGGCCACATGCCCCATCCTCCGTCGCGCAATATTGCCGGTCCTGGTCCTGGTCCCGGTCCTGGCTCTGCTCGGGGCGTGGCTCGCCGAAACCCTCGCCGACGACGGCGGCGCACGGCGGGAGATCGCCGGTATCACCTATCGCGTCCCCGCCGCTTTCCATGTGCGCCCTCAGGAAGGCAATGCCCTCTTCATTCAGCTCTCCCTGCCCGATTGGGGCCCCCTTGATGAAGATCGGCCTGGCTGGGACGACAACGTCAATATTCTGATCGAGGAAGGGATTAATAGCATCCCACAGCTATGGGATGACCTTTGGTCCGCAGTGCCCGGTGAAAACATTGGCGGCATCCGCGAGCGCGTCACGCGCATCTATCGGATCGAGCCGAATCTGACAGTAAAAGAAATTTCGCTCGGCCGGGACATCGTCATCCCCGATCAAGATTTGACGACTTTTCCTATCGGCATAATGCGTTGCTGGCGACCACAGCCCGACCTTCCGAATGCATCGTGTGCACTCCTTTTCGACCGCGATGGCCAACGCTGGAAAGTCACTTTTGGACGGGACCGGATGAGGGATTTTTCGATCTTCAAACAACAAGCGGCCCAAACAATCGACTTATTTAGGGAAAAGTAAAATGAGCACTTTGACAGAATCACAAATTAACGAACTATACAACATCGCCCACAGTGGGGAATCGGAAGCGCGCATCGAATATTATTCGAAATTGTCTGAATATGGGATTCAGTACGGAAATCTCGCGATTGGCGTTGTGCTGAACGATCAAATATCTGGCCGAATTGCAACATGGAAGTTACGGGAAATTACGGGAAAATTACGGGGACGCTATACTGAATTAGATGGCTGAGCGGTACCATTCAATTATGCACAGCACCTCATTGACCTTTACATCCAATTACATATAGCGTCCCCGGAATCTCAGGGGTGCGCTCCACCACACTCCAGTATCATCCAATTATATGGCGGCCTCATATTTCACCCGTGCTCATGCGTCATCAATAGCATAGCGGATCAGTCGTTCGCATACGGTCTCGCTCACATCATCTGGCGCGTCGAGATCGTCGAGGAAATCGCGAGCGATGAACCCTTCGAGAAAATAGGCGTAGGGCTTTCCGGATTGGATGATTGGATCAGTCGTGCCCGGCGGCTCGCTGGAGAGAAGCGCATCTGCATCGGCACTCCATGGCCCCACTGCATAAATTGTCTCGTCTTCCGACCAGTCGCGCTGAAAGCGCAACACTTCTCGCAAGTTCATTCAGCCCCCTCCCACATCACTTCATGGCTGCTGAAGCCGTACGAAAGCCGGCGGATCTTTGAGTTCACTAGCTAGTGAAACTGCTGGCGGATGAGTTCAAACACCGCCCTTGCATTTTCGATGGCATAGAATTGCGGAACTGTGTCGAGCACGGGCAAAATCTGAGCGCGGCCACCGAACTGTCCGGACACACAGGAACCAAAGCGGATCGTGCCGCGGCCATCAGATCGCTCATCCAGCTCCAATGTCGGCAACTTCTGTATATCGAGAGATTTCAGCTCGGCGAAAGGCCCCTGCCTGACAATCATCACACGCTGGTCGGTCACCCGATAAAACAGCCTGCGACGGATGTAAGCATCTGCCCAGAAGCGCCCGAACAAGATGAAAAACCCCACAACCAGAAACGGCAACCCGAACAATTGGAACAGCAATGACGAACCATCCTTCCACGCCATGGCATTCCAGAAAACGGCAAAGCCTGTCCAGAAGAGCGAGAAGGGAATAAGAATAAAATCCTTCGGCCCAAGAACCAGGCCGGCGATCGGCTGCCCTTCCCACAATACCCGCTCGCCCGCCAGCAGTGTGCGATCCATCTGACTCTCCGCTGGTTTTATCTCCAGTGGACCGTACCCTTTGCGTTACAACCAGGGACAGTCCCGCATGAACGAGAACACTGGCATCGGTGTTTCGTAGACGCCATATTCATTTTGAATGATATGGGCACCATTCAATTAACTATAGCGTCCCTGAAATTCCCCTTATCACCTAGCCGGTGTTTACATCACAGTTAGATATAGCGTCCCCTTATCACCCAGTTAGATATAGCGTCCCCTTATCACCTCCCCTTATCACCGCGTCCCCTTATCACCCGTTAAATGTAAGCGCGGCGACTCTGGGTAACACTATCAACTATGACCCAATGATGCCGGACGACCAATCCCCGGAAAACCCCGCTCATACCGTTGGCCAACACGAATATCAGCATACAATACAGGGGCAAATTCTTGGGCCGATATATTTGCCAGCCGCTATACTCAGCCTATTTGTTGGAACTGTTGTGAATGGTGACTCGCATGAACCAGCAAGTTTTATGGAAGGTGTCCCGCAATCATATCCGCCAAAACCATGGCAGAAAGATGGTAAGGCGAAATGTAACGATTAAAATTTTTTCCTTTTTTCTCTGTTCGACTGCGATTGCGAGTTGTAGAGAATGGAAAAGTTACTTACTTCGTGACGAGAATGGGCGTGAAGTTGCATGCTCGACTGGGCGTGGAAGCTTGTCTCCTGAAGATATTCAGCGTCTGCACGGATGTATAAGGACATGTGAAGCGCATGGATTCGTGCTGATTTCCCCCGACGCCGTGCCTGCGCCAGTGGCATTTATACAAGGTGCCGTCCCTCCATCAGTTCCAGCGGCCTGTCAGTAAATTTGTTAGGGAAATTCGGGGGCGCTATACTAAATAGTGGTGTAGGATCCACGAGGTCAATGTCGCCGAGACAGCCTGGGGCGTGTGTCGAAGACGGTGTCGGCGTCGGAGCAGGGCCTCTATTACTACGACTATACGGGAATTATGGGGACGCCATACTCAACTTCGGCACCACCTCCCGGTACAAACCGGGTACGCAGGAATCGCCCCCACCCAAGCGTTTCAGTCGGTGGAGGCTGGGGCCTTCCGGATCGGAGTCTGTTCCGATGACACGCCTGTCCTTGCGCAAGAGCTTGATCGTGTTGGTCGCCCTGGGCGCGCTCGCCCCGGTGCTGGGTGGCTGCGTCGTCTATGACGAGCGCGGCTATCGCCATGAGCCGCCTGCCTATTATGTGCCCGGACATTGGGACCGCGAGGGGTTCTGGGTGCCCGGTCGCTACCGCTGACGGCGGCGGCGCGGCGGGCGCGCCCCAAAGCCGGCTGGACCGCCGCCGCAATCCGTGGCTCACTCTGCTCTGTCCCATGGTCGGCGCGCGGTGCCAGGGGGGTGATCGCGCGGCCGGCCGTGACAGAAGTGAAGATTAATGCCGGCACTCGACATCTATCTGATCAAGCCGACCCGTTACGACGACGACGGCTATCCCATTCAATGGTGGCGGTCGGTGCTGCCGTCGAATTCCATGGCCTGCCTTTCCGGCATCGTGCAGGACGCGGCCGAGCGGCAGGTGCTGGGGCCGGATGTCGACATCCGCCAATACTGGCTGGACGAGACCAACACCAAGATCGACCCCGCGCGCATCATGAAGGCAGCGAAAAGGCGCGGCGCCCGGCTGCTGGTGTTCATGGTCGGCGTGCAGAGCAACATGTTCCCGCGCGCGGTCGATCTGGCCCGGCCCTTCCGGGCGGCCGGCGTGCCCGTGTGCATCGGCGGCTTTCACGTCTCGGGCATTCTCGCCATGCTGAAGACCCTCCCGCCCGACATCCTTGAGGCGCAGGGTCTTGGCATCTCCCTCTTCGCCGGCGAGGCGGAGGACGGGCATATCGACCCGGTGATCCGCGACGGCTATGCCGGCACGCTGGCCCCGCTCTACGACTTCCTGAAGGATCAGCCCAATCTCGCGGGGGCGCCGCAGCCCATCGTCGAGAAGCGCGAGCTGGGCCGCCTGCTCTACCGCATGTCGACCGCCGACCTCGGCCGGGGCTGCCCGTTCGAATGTTCCTTCTGCACCATCATCAACGTGCAGGGCCGGAAAAGCCGGTTCCGGACCCCCGACGATCTCGAGGCGATCATCCGGCGCAATGTCGCGGGCGGCATTACCGGCTTCTTCCTGACGGACGACAATTTCGCCCGCAACCGCAACTGGGAGCCCCTGCTCGACCGCATGATCGCCCTGCGCAAGGAAGGCATCGCGGTCCACCTGCTGATCCAGGTCGATACGCTGGCCCACAAGATCCCGAATTTCATCGAGAAATGCGTCGCGGCTGGCGCCGACCAGATCTTCATCGGCCTTGAGAGCATCAATGCCGACAGTCTCGAGGCCAGCAAGAAGCGCCAGAACCGGGTCGAGGATTACCGCGAGATGTTCCTCGCCTGGAAGCAGCATCCGGTGCTGATCACCTGCGGTTACATCATCGGCTTCCCGCACGACACCAGGGATTCGATCCTGCGCGACATCGAAACGATCAAGACGCAGCTGCCGATCGACTTCCTCTACATGAATTATCTCACGCCGCTGCCAGGCTGCGAGGATCACAAGAAGCTGCTGGATGCCGGGGTGTGGATGGACCCGGACATGGCGAAATACGACCTGAACCATCGGGTCACCCATCATCCGATCATGTCGGACGCGGACTGGGAGGAAGCCTTCCGCGCCGCCCACCTCAGCTTCTACGATTTCGAGCATATCCGCCGGATCATGAAGCGGATGCTGGCGCTGCGCATCCACCGCCCCAACATGCTGCTGCACCGGATGCTGGGCTATCGCGAGGCCGTGCTGTCGGAAGGCGTCGCCATGCTCGAATCCGGCATCATCCGCGTCCGCCGCCGCCGCCAGCGCCGCCACGGCCTGCCGCTGGAAAGCGCCCTCGTCTTCTATCCGCGTTTCATCTGGCAATCGCTCCGGGGCACGGCGCGCATGTGGTCGGTCTATGGCCGGCTGAAGCTGATGATGCGCAAGGCGCGCCGGGCGCCCGACCGTCTCGACTATGTCGACGACGCCATCCGGCACGATGACGTGGCCGCGAACGAGGCTTTCGTGGCCTCCACCCGGACCACCGCCTATGCCCGGCGCCGGGCGGAAACGGCCCAGCGCGCCAAGGCGAACTGAGCGGGACGGCGCCACCCGTAGCGGTGGGCGCCGCCCCGCCCCCCCATCCTCAGGGTAGATCATCGGCACATAAGCGCCCGCCATGGGCGCGGCCCGATTGAGAAAAAGATCGCCGCCGCAACGCTTTGAGGCAAAGACTGACCGTCTGTCACCCGGACGGGTGATGATTCCATTTCAATCCCGCCGCACATTGCGAACTCGCTCGATTTGGTTTCCATTCCGACCGGGTTCCCCCTGCGCGGCACCGCAGCGAAGGCTTTCCACCTTCGCGAACAGGCCTCCGCAGTCGCGCAAGGGCAGCGCGGCACGGCCCCGGCGAGATGGCAACCGATTCAGAGGTTCGCCACGAATTTCATCGCCACAGAAAACAACCGCAGATGGTTCAGTCACTTCTCAAGATTCTGGCGCATATCTATGCCACCTCGCATGACGCCCGGCACTGGGCCTTCATCCTGGGCCAGATATCCGAATCCTATAGGGCCAGGGGGGCCTGTCTCTACACGGCGACTCGCGATTCCGTCCGGTGGCTGGCGTCGGAGACGATCGAGCCCCTGATGTCGGTGTTTTTCGGCGACGGCCGGTGGCGCTCCGATCCCTGGCTGGCGCGGGCGCGTGAAAAGCAACTGCCGGGCTTCCTCAGCGAAGGCGACCTGCTTTCGGACCAGGAACGTCGCGCCAGCCCGCTTTACAGCGATGTTCTGGCCCGGGACCATATCGCGGAAACCGTCGGCGCCCTGTTCCCTCTCCCCAACGGTGAAATCGCCGTCCTGCGGCTGTTCTACGGCGACGAACAATCCCAGCCCACCCTGAACGATCGCCACAGCCTGGAGCGGCTGCGCCCCCATATCGAGCGCAGTCTGGTGCTGTCGACGCAGGCCGGCACGCAGCAGGCACAGGCGACGACGAATGCCCTTGAAGCCATGGGCCTGCCCGCGGCGGTGCTCGACGGCGATGGCCGGGTTCTGGCGGTCAATCCGGCGATGGAATCACTGCGCCCCACCATCGCCGTCAATCGGCCGAGTGGACGCATCGCCATCGCTGACGAGACCGCGCAACGCGCCTTCGATCTGGCGCTGTCCGGCGCCATCGAGGGCAGCCTGGAGCGATCCTCGGCCCTGCCGCTTCGCGCCCCGGGCAAGCCGCCGCTGGTGCTCCACCTGATCGCGCTGCCCCATGATCGCCGCGATTTCTTCCCCTCGTCCGCGGCGATGCTGACGGCGGTTCCGGTCGGGCCGCTCAGCGCCCCGTCCTCCGCCTTTCTTCAGGCGCTGTTCGCCCTGACCCCGGCCGAGGCGCGGGTCGCCCAGGGGTTGGCCGAAGGCAAGACGCTGGAGGATCTGGCGACCCTGCTCAATGTTTCGCGCGAGACGCTGCGCACCCAATTGCGCAGCGTCTTCGCCAAGACCGGGGCAAAGCGTCAGGCCGAACTGGCGACCATGCTGGCGAGTGCGTCGTTCCTGCTCGGCCGGCAGCCCGAGGGCGACGAGCCGAAGCCGGACACGCCCGGCACCGGCAAAGCTAGCGACCGCGCGCGGCGAAAGCCGAGATCGCCTCGGTGATGCCGTCGCCGCCCCCTTCGGCGGCGGCCGGCGCGATCAGCCCCCACTTGCTGTCCAGGGCGCCCGAAGGCACGTCGTTTTCCTGCCGGATGGTCGCGACCCCGTCTTGGCCCGGCGCCGAGACCTGCCACAGCAGCACGACATGGTCCCGGGTTTCCTTGCGCGTGACCTCGACCCGGCCGCGGATCGACAGGATGTCCGGACCTTCGGCATCGACGACAACGAGCCCCCGACGCGCAAGATCCCGCTCGAGCGCGAGAGCAAGCGCCCGATTGCCGTCGCCGGGCGCCCCCTCGACACCGACGACCCGGACGCGGGTGCCGCCCTGCGCCATTGTCGCCTCCCCGTCGGGCAGCGCGACAATGGCCGACGCCACCGCGGCAGCCAGACGCTCCAGCCCCGCCCGGTCGAGCTGCTCGACAGGCGCGTCCAGGGGCACGGCCTTGTCGATGATGGCCAGACCGTCGGGTCCGACCATCCGGGCACGCAGGCTGTCGCCTTCGACAGCGGTCTGCAGCAGATAGGTCGATGCCCCGGCACTGCGCGTGGCGGCCAGCACGTCCCGCGCGACAAGAGCATCGACGATCGCTGTCGCCAGCCGAATCGGCAGGCCGTCGACGGTTGCCGGCAGGCCTTGCGTCGGCACGACGAGCACGGGCGCCCCGGCCAGTACCGGCACGGTCCCCAGACGGGTGAAGGGGACGACGAGTGTCGGCGGCGGCTTGCGCTCCCGCGAGAACCAGGACGGTCGGTCACGGGAACAGGCCGAAAGCGCCAGCATCAGCATAATCGACAGGCAAAGCCGCCAGGCCATCGACGGGTCCTCGAAATCGGGCGGGCCGATGCCGGAGCAGCCGGCGCCTCGCGTCCACCTGATCGCATAGAGCCGCGATGGCCAAACCGCAAGCCTGCAGGACGCGGGCCGAGGTCAGTGAGAGCGCGTGGCCCCACCGGGCGCGAGGCCGTAACGCTCCAGCTTGGCGCGAAGGCCAACGCGCGACAGGCCCAGCTCCTTGGCCGCCTTGCTCTTGTTCCAGCGGAAGCGCAGCAGGGTCTCGAGCAGGATCGCCGCCTCCACCCGCTCCACCCGGTCGCGCAGGGGGCCGTGGTCTGCGCCGGGAATGGGCGCGGCGCCGACCTGCTGCGCCGCCCCGGCGAGAACACGGGCCGACAGGCACTCGGGCCCCAGCCGGTCGCGCTCGGCGAGCACGAGGGCGCGGGTCAGCTCGTTCTGCAACTCGCGCACGTTACCCGGCCAGTCGTAGGCCTCGAGACAGGCGATAGCATCCTCGGTCAGGCCCTTCACCGCCTTGCCATGGGTCGTGCACAGCCGGTCCAGGGTGACTTCGGCCAGCAGGCGGATGTCGCCCGGGCGGGCGCGCAGCGGCGGCACCTGCAATTCCATGCTGGCCAGCCGGTAATAAAGATCCTGACGGAAGCGGCCGGCCCGCACCTCGGCGCCAAGGTCGCGGTGGGTGGCGGCGATCACGCGCACGTTGACATGACGGGATTCGTTGGAGCCGACCGGGCGGATTTCGCCTTCCTGCAGGAAGCGCAGCAGCTTGACCTGAAAGGCCGGGGAAACATCGCCGATTTCGTCGAGGAAGACCGTGCCGCCATCCGCCTGTTCGAGCAGGCCGACGCGATTGGCGACCGCCCCGGTGAAGGCGCCGCGCTTGTGGCCGAAGAGTTCGGATTCCAGCAATTCGTCCGGAATGGCGCCGCAATTTTCCGCCTGGAACGGCCGGTCGCTGCGCAGGGAGCCATAGTGGATGGCGCGCGCCAGCAATTCCTTGCCGGTGCCGGTCTCGCCGAGGATCAGGACGGGCACGTCGAAGGTCGCGACCTGGGCCGCCACGCGGCAGGTCTCGTCCAGCGGACTGCCGGTCGCGCGGATCAGCGTGTCGAAATGGAAGCCCTGACGGATGCGGTCGCGCCGGTTGGCGAGGCGGGTTTCCAGCGTCGGGCCGAGCAGCTTCATCTCGATCGACAGCCGGTCGTGCTCGCGCTGGAGCTGGAACTGGCGGGCGGCGTTGCGCACGGTCAGCAGCAGCTGGTCCGGGTGCCAGGGCTTGGCGATGAACTGATAGATGCCGGCCTCGTTGATCGCCCTGATCATGTCGTCCGGGTCGGTATAACCGGTCACCAGGATGCGGGCGATGTCGGGCCACCGCTCCCGAACCTGGGCCAGAAGGGCGACGCCGGTGACATCCGGCATCCGCTGGTCCGCCAGCACGACCTGCACCCAGTTGTTTTCGAGATGGCGCAGCGCCGCCTCGGCCCCGGTGGCGGTCAGGACCTCGAAATCCTCGTCGAGGACGCGCGCGATCACCTCGACCGAGCGCGGTTCGTCATCGACGATCAGGATGACCGGGCGGCTGTCCATCAGGCGGGGATCCCGGCGGCCTGGCGCAGACCGGCGGCGCGCGCCTCGGCCCTTGCGGCCAGATCCTCGACGAAGCCCTTGCGCGCGGCCAGCAGCCAGTCGAGCCAGGCTTCCATCCCCTCCCCGCTGCGGGTGGAGAGGCGCAGCACGCGCGCCCGGTTGTTCACCCGGGCGATATTGGCGACGAGACGGTCCACGTCGAAATCGAGATGGGGCAGAAGATCGGCCTTGGTGACCAGCACGAGGTCGGCCCCGGCGAAGGCGTCGGGATATTTCAGCGGCTTGTCCTCCCCCTCGGTGACCGAGACCAGGGTGACGCGCTTGGCCTCGCCCAGGTCGAAGCCTGCCGGGCAGACCAGATTGCCGACATTCTCGATGAAGACAAGGGCGCCCTCGGGCGTGTCGAGCGCGGCGAGGGCGCGGCCGACCATGCCGGCATCGAGGTGACACCCCTTGCCGGTATTGACCTGGATCGCGGGCGAGCCGGCGGCGCGGATACGCTCGGCGTCATTGCTGGTCTGCTGGTCGCCCTCGACGACGGCGAGCGGCAGCCGGCCATGCAGCCGGCACAGGGTTTCGACCAGCAGCGTCGTCTTGCCGGCGCCCGGGCTGGACAGGAAATTCAGCGCGAACTGCCATTTCGCCGCCAGTTCCGCGCGATTGCGCGCGGCGAGGGCGTCGTTGGCCGAAAGAATGCCCCGCTCGATCTCCACCATGCGCGTCTGCGACAGGCCGGGCGCATGGGCATGGGCCGGGCCCTGCCCGTAATCGTGGGTGCCGTGGTCATGATCGTGATGGTGGTGATCATGATCATGGCCATGGTCGTGGTCATGGTGGTGACCGTGATGATGGTCGTGGACATGGTCGTGGTCATGATCATGCGCGTGATCATGGGGATGATCGTGATCGTGGTGGTGGTGCCCTTCGATGGCGGCACCGGCGCCCGAACATCCGCAAACCGTGCACATCATTCCACCTCCAGATCCTTGATGGTCATTTGGTCCCCGCTGACCGGCTGCAGGCGATGGCCGCCGCATTGGGGACAGGGGTCGATCCGCGCCAGCAGGTCGACCGTCGACGAACAATCGAAGCACCAGGCCTTGCCCGGCGGCTCCAGCACCACGAGTTCGGCGCCCTCGCACAGGGTGCCGCGCGTCACGACATCGAAACCGAAGCGCAGGGCCTGCACCTCGACCCCGGCGAAACGGCCGATTTCCAGCCGGACCCGGCGCACCCGGGTGAAATTGTTCGCGCGGGCCGAATCCTCGATCGCCGCCAGAACGCTTTCGCACAGGGCCATCTCATGCATGAGCCGGATACCTCGCGCCGTCTATGGCGATGGTGGTGGGCACGCAAGGGTTCACGCAGGACACCGCCAGCCGGGCCAGGAAGGGCAGATCGCCCGCCGCCGGCAGGGCCGCCAGCACCTGGGCGAGGATGCCGCCCGGCGCCGTGTTCCAGTCGGTCGGCGTCACCAGACGATAGGCCGCGACGCGCTCGTCCCGCAACTCGGCGAAATGGCCGACAAGGCCGCGCACCGCCGTCGCGACGCCGACGCCGGGCAGCGGGCGCGAGGCCGGCGCGAAGACCGCCGCCGGATCGAGCACACGCAGGAAATCGAGCAGCCGCGCCACCATGCGGGCGAACAGGCTGCGCCCCTCCCCGGCTTCCAGCGCCCGCAGCAGCGGGTGCCCGGCGACGGCATCGCGCGCCGTGGTCTCACGCAGCGCGACCCGCCGTCCGGTCAGATGATCGGCGATATCGGCGGGCGATGGCGCCGGCAGGGCCGCCCGGCCCCAATGGGGCCGAAGCCTTGTCCGGACGGCCGCCAGCAGGCGAAGGAAGGCGGTCGCCCCGCCGGCCATCAGACGCTCGAGTCGCGGCAGGGTCAGGGGACCGTCATCCATCGGCGTGCCCAGGAGATGGTCGCGCAAGGCCGCCGCCGACGCCCGGCCCGTGCCGTAATCGGCGACCAGCGAGAGCAATTCATTGTCCGGTCCTTCGCCCAGCAGGGCCGGCCAGGTCACGCCGAGGCAGAGCGCATGGTCGCGCAAATGCTCTTGCCGGATGGTGGCCTCGCCCCCGGCGCAGGGCAGGCCAAGGGCGCCGCGCGCCGCCCGCTCCTGCGCCGCCGAGCAAAGATTGAAGATGAGAGGCACCAGGGCGGCGGTGGCCGCCGCGCTACGCCCCGTGAACAGGCGCCCGGGATCGGCCCCCCGCGTCATCTCGAAGACCGGGCGCATCCCCTCGCCCGTCCGCTCGAGGGTGATGAGGAGGCCGGCGTCGATCACGGCTCTCCGGCTCCGCCGCCGAACAGCAGCGCCCGGCGCGAGGCCCCGGCCGTGGCTTCGACCGGCAATTCGGACGCAGCCAAGGGCGCTGGCGCTTCCGCCGCCGCCAGTTCCGCCTCGCGGCGCTGGCGGATTTCGGCGGTCGGGGCGCCACCTTCGCGAATATCGGGATCGAACAGCGCCGTCATCACCGCCGCCGCGACATCGACCGCGTCGACCATGGACGGGAATTCGAACATGGGCGAGAACAGCGAGCAGCCTTCCCACGGCCCAAGGCGGGCATCGAAGCCCTGGACGAATTCGTAGCGACCCGAGGGAAACTCGACCAGCCGCTTGGTCCCGACCACCGGCGCCTCGGCCGCACTGTCGAGGGGCAGCAGCACGAGGTTCATGAACCAGGGTGTGACGAGAACGCCGAGAGCCTGACCCTGCCATTCCCGAAAGCCGACCGCCTTCACGCCCAGCTTGTCGTTGACCACGGGGACACCGGCCATGTCCTTCGCCGCGATGGCGCGGAACGTCTCCTCGATCCGGGGCGCGAGGGCGCGTGCCTGCGCGTCCGCGCCCTCGGGAACCGGTTCGCCGTCGTCGAGCAGCATGAACTGGTTACGCTCGCCGTCGCAGACCGGGCAGCGCCATTCGGGCGGCAGGGCGGTGAAGGGCGTGCCCGCCGGCACCTGCCAGACCGAACAGCCCTCGGCCGGGTCGTAGACGTGCCAGCAGATCTTGCATTCCATGCGCGCCCGCGGCGGCAGCCGCGTGGCATCGCCGAGGTAGGAGCCTTCGAAACGCAGCGCGGTCATGGCGGCCCCTTTCAGCGGATCGCTTCGATGATGTCGCCCAGCCGGTCCGCGCTGTCGGCGATATCCTCGATGGCGGCACAGGCGACTTCGGGCAGGTCGGTCACCTCGATCGTGTCGAGGATCAGCGTGTCGACCGAATTATAGAAGCGCACCCGCCAGACATGGGCGAGCGCGGTCGAGGTCAGCCGGCAATTGCCATAGCCGCGCGACAGAATGGTGGTGGCGCCCTGCCCCAGCACGTCGTCGAGGAAGGCCATGTCCTCGGGCGAATGGGGCAGCAGGGACAGGTTGACGACATGGCTGGCAACGCCCGGGCGCCATTCCCGGCTGCGATAGTCGAGTTCGGCCAGGACGGCGGGCGCGTTGATCACCCCGGGCGGCAGCGCGGCGAGACGGGCGGCGATATCGCGGCGCGCGGGCGGAAAGGCCCGTTCGACCCCGACCCGGGGGAAGGCGCCGACCTCGACCCGCTCGGACAGGCGGCCGCCCCGGCCATGGAGGCGCAGGCGCCACACCCCGGCGAGGGTCGCCTCCTGGATCTCGATCCGCTCGTCCGGGCCGATGACGACGGCCGAGACCTCGCCCTCGCCCAGCGCCTCGTCGATCAGGGCGCGGTCGGGTCCGGAGAGGTCGTCGAGCGTGACCGAGAAGGGCGCGGCCGCGGTATGGCGGACAAGGCCGTCATGCAGCGCGTCGAGCCGGCCGAGACCGGCGACGACGGCGCTCGGGTCGGCGACCGACGGGACATGCGGGGCATAGACCTGCATGTCCTTCGGCATGGACAGATATTCGAGGCCTTCCTCGTCCTCGGACGGCTGGCTGCCGGGGCCGTAGCCGACGGGGGGCCGGGTCATGCCGATCAGATTGCTGCTCATGCTGCTGCCCTCACTGAATGGCGGTCGAACCGGCGGCCGTGCTGCGCTTGCCCTCGAACAGGGCGCGGATGGTGGCGATGTAGTCGTGCCAGTCGCGCACGCGCGAAATCGAGCCGAGCAGTTCATGACCGCGCACGGCGACGAGGGCCGGCAGCGCGATGCCGTCGAGCTGGCGGCGCAGGGTCTTTTCGAGTTCCGGGCCGGCGACCGCCGCCTTCACCCGGCCACCGAAGACGGTGACGAGTTCGGGCAGGATCACCGCGACGTCGAGGGTCTCGACATGGGCCTGGCCATGGCCGGGCAGGAAAATCAGCCAGTCGCCGCCCTTGAGCGCGGGCAGGCCGGCGTCTTCCGCCGCCAGCAGGGGATAACCGAATTCTGCGGTCAGTCGGGTGACCAGCGGGGGCAAGGCGGCAGCTTCGGCCATGGCTCAGGCTTCCTTCCGTCCAGCGGCGCGCGCCGCTTCGAGGTGTGGGGGCAATGCGGGCTCGCGCCCGGCAAGATCGGCGAAGAGATGATCGAAATCGGCGCCGCGGCCCTGCATCACGGCGGCGAGGCCATCGAGGGCGGCGAGAATCTGCGCCGCCTCCTCCGCCCCGAGGGCTCGGCGGGCGACGCCGAGAAAGACGAGAACCCAGTCACCGGCGGCGGCTTCCGGCACCAGCGAGAGGTCGATGGTCTCGGCCCCGGCGAGGCCGTGGATACCCTCCACCCGGTCGAGCCGCATGGGTGTCGCGATACACATGTCAGCAGCCGAGGCCCAGCACGCGGGGATCGCCGACGCGGCAGGCCGCCTCCGCGCTGGGCCGGCCGCTCTCGTAAGCGTCGCGCGACAGGCGGGGGTCGATCAGGCCGCTGCCGGCTTCGTCCCGGCGTCGCGCCTCGATACCGTGGCGATCGCGGAGTTCAGCCAGCACCGCGTCGACCGCTTCCTGCACCCGGGCGGCGACGACATCGGTCAGGCCGCCGCCGTAATCGTCGAGCACGGCGGGCTGGACACCGATCAGCACGAGGTCGCGCGGGCAGCGGTCCATCAGCTGGGCCGTCGCCAGCACATCCTGAAAGCCGGTCTGATGCAGGCTCATCTTGTGAGCGCCGAGAAAGGCCGGAACGTCAGCCCCGCGCAGGGTGCGGAAACTGCCGGGCGCAAGGCCATAGTCGATGGCATCGACGATGATCAGCGCGTCCAGGTTTTCGATATGGGGCAGGAGATAGAGCCCCTGGGTGCCGCCATCCATCACGCGGACCCCTTCGGGCAGCGCGAAATCGCGGTCCAGCGCCTCGACCACGCGGACGCCGAAGCCTTCGTCGGCCCAAAGGATGTTACCGATCCCGAGGACCAGAATCCCGTCTGCGGACCCCATCGTCTTTCCTTCCCTGTGCGGGCGATCTTCCTGTCGCCCTCGCCCGTCGAGCGGGCGGTGCTGGAAGGAATTGCAGAAAGCGTGCCAGCGACGGAAAGCCGCAGATCAACAGGGCAAAGCTGATCACAGGCCGGATAAAACGGAAGGATGATTTCCAGTATGGCGATCAGCCTGGAAACCATCCTTCCAAATCAAGGCGGAGCCGATCAGTCCGGATCGTCGTCCTTGAAGGTGCGCACGCCCGAAATCATGGTCGAGACCATGGACTGGCGGGACATGATGTCCTCCCGGATCGCGGCATAGACGTGCAGCATGACGAAGAGAATGATCGCCCACATGCCCATGTGGTGCCAGGTGTGGACATCCATGCTCTGGCCAAAGAAGGGGATCACCCAGCCGAACAGCCTGTCCTGCCAGGACCCGGGGCCTGCGCCTTCGCTGTAGAGGGCGAAGCCGGTCACGATCATGAACAGCGTGCCCACGGTCATGAACCAGAACATGGCGAACTGGGCCAGCGGGTTGTGGCCGACATATTTCCGCGGCCGGGGCTCCAGGAAGGCGTACCAGCGCGCTTCCTGCAACAGCCCGTCCCAATAGGCGCGGCTCCAGAACGGGAAACGGAACAGCTGGCGGGCGTGCTCGTTGCCGACCAGCGCCCACCAGATCCGCACCAGGAAGCCGATGGCGAAGACATAGGCGGCGGTGAAATGGGCGAAGCGGATATAGCCCATCAGGAAGTGGTCGCTCGCCTCGCCGCTCAGGGTCGGCAGGGGCGAGCCGATGAAATAGCCGGTGACGCAGAGCACCAGGATCGCGGCGGCATTGATCCAGTGCCACAGGCGCACCGGCGCCTCGTAGACGTAGATCGCCGTGATCTTGGTCGGCGGCACCCTTTCATGGACGCTCATCGTCAATCTCCTCCCCCGGCGGCGCTCAGCGGACCTGCACCTTGGCCAGTTCTTCCCCGTCGGGCGACATGACGTGGGTCGAACAGGCGAGGCAGGGATCGAAGCTGTGCAGCGTGCGCAGGATTTCGACCGGCTCGTCCGGCCGCTCCATCGGCGTGTTCATCAGCGAAGCCTCGAAAGCGCCGATGTTGCCGGCGGGATCGCGCGGGCTGCCGTTCCAGGTGGTCGGCACCACGCACTGGTAATTCTCGATCCGCCCGTCCTTGATCTTGATCCAGTGGCCGAGGCCGCCACGCGGCGCGGCGACGGTGCCGACGCCCTTGGCTTCCGACGGCCAGGTCTTCGGATCCCATTTCTCGACATTGGCGGTGGCGAAATCGCCCGCCTTGATATTCGCGATCAGGTCGTCCCAGTCGTTCAGCATCATCTCGGCGCAGTAATGCGCTTCGAGCGCGCGGGCGAGCGTGCGGCCGATGGTCGAGGGCAGCGCCTGTTTCGCGGTCAGCTCCGTCCCGGCCAGCGCGTTGAAACGGCCGAGGGCATCGGTAACCTGATCCTTCACATAGGTCACGCCATGGGCATAGGCGAGGATGTAGCGGGACAGCGGCCCGACCTCGCAGGCATGGCCCTTCCAGCGCGGCGCCTTGATCCAGGAATATTTGGCGCCTTCGTCCAGTTCCTCGATCCGCGTGCGGGTGCCCTTGGCGTTGGGGCCGAGTTCGTACTTCGGCTCGGTCACGCCATCCCAGGGGTGCAGACCCTTGCTGTCGTCGCCATAGGTGTACCAGGAATGGGTGACGAACTCCTGGACATGAGTGGGGTCGCGCGGGTCGATGGGATGGATCTCGTCCCAGTTGCCGTTCAGGATGACGCCGCCGGGCAGCCGGTCGGTGCTCTTGTCGCCGAGAACCGCCTGATAATCGCCGTAATCCATGACGTTGGTCGCCGACAGGCCGCCGCCGTAGAGCCAGCCCTTGTAGAAGCTGGCGATGGCGATCACATCGGGGATATAGACGTTCTTCGAGAATTCATAGGCTTCCTGGATGCGGGCGCGGACAAAGTTCAGCCGCTCCATGTTCAGGGGCGCGCCCGCCGACATGTCGCCTTCCATGTTGATGGCGCAGGGCACGCCGCCGACCATGTAATTGGGGTGCGGATTCTTGCCGCCGAAGATCGTGTGGATCTTCACGATCTCCTTCTGAAGGTCGAGGGCCTCGAGGTAATGGGTGACCGCCATCAGGTCGGCCTCGGGCGGCAGCTTGTAGGCCGGATTGCCCCAATAGCCGTTCTTGAAGATACCGAGCTGGCCGCTTTCAACGAATTTCTTCAGGCGGTTCTGCACGTCGCGGAAATAGCCGGGGCTGGAATTGGGATGGTTCGGCCCCGCCATCTGCTGCAACTCGGAAGTCGCCTTGGGATCGGCCTTCAGCGCGTTCACCGGGTTCACCCAGTCGAGCGCGTGCAGATGATAGAAATGGACGACGTGATCGTGCCACTGCAGCGTCTTCGCCATGATCTCGCGGATCAAATGGGCGTTCTTCGGGATCTTGATGCCGAGGGCGTCCTCGACCGCGCGGACCGAGGTCAGGGCATGGCAGCCGGTGCAGACGCCGCAGATACGCTCGACGAAAGCCCAGGCGTCGCGCGGGTCGCGGCCCTTCAGGATGACTTCAAGGCCGCGCCACATGGTCCCCGTCGATACCGCGTTGCGGATCACATTGTTCGCGTCGAGATTCACCTCGCAGCGCATGTGGCCTTCGATGCGGGTGACCGGATCGACGACCACGCGGCGGCCGGTGTTGTCGAGGGAAAAGCCGTTGGGGGTCTGGATGATACCCATGATCATTCACCCTTGTGCTGGGCGCGCTTGAGGGCGCTGACGGCGGTATGGGCGGCGATCGCGGCGCCGGCGGCACCGGCGACGGTCAGGCCGATCTTGTCGGCATTGGCTTCGATGCCGAATTGCGGAATGTCGGTCAGGCGGGCGTACCACGAGCCCTTGTCCCAGAAGCCGTCTTCCGAGCAGCCGATGCAGCCGTGGCCGGCCTGGATCGGGAAGGAGGTGCCCTCATTCCAGCGGATGGTGGAGCAGGCGTTGTAGGTGGTCGGGCCCTTGCAGCCCATCTTGTAGAGGCAGTAGCCCTTGCGCGCGCCCTCGTCGTCGAAATGCTCGACGAACTGGCCGGCGTCGAAATGCGGCCGGCGATAGCATTTGTCGTGGATGCGCTGGCTGTAGAACATCTTCGGCCGGCCCTGGCGGTCCAGCTCGGGGATGCGGTCGAAGGTCAGCATGTAGGTGACGACCGCCGTCATCACCTCGGCGATGGGCGGGCAGCCCGGCACCTTGATGATCGGCTTGTTGGTGATCACCTGATGCACCGGGGTCGCCCGCGTCGGATTGGGCCGCGCCGCCTGGACGCAGCCGAAGGACGCGCAGGAGCCCCAGGAGATGATCGCCTTGGAATGTTCGGCGACATAGCGCAGCTGATCGACGAAGGGCTTGCCGCCGATGATGCAATACATCCCGTCCTCGTTCAGGGGCGGATTGCCCTCGACCGCGAGGATGTAGTTGCCCTTGTAGTCGCGGATGATCTCCTCGAGGATCGCCTCGGCCTGATGCCCGGCGGAGGCCATCAGCGTGTCGTCGTAATCGAGCGAGATCATCGAGAGCACGACATCCTTCGCCAGCGGATGGGCGGACCGGATGAAGCTCTCGGAGCAGCAGGTGCATTCGAGACCATGGAGCCAGAGCACCGGGGTCCGGGCCTTGGTTTCCATGGCGTGCGCGATGCGGGGCGCGAATTCGGGCCCGAGACCCAGCGCCGCCGCCGTCAGCGAACAATATTTCAGGAACGAACGGCGGGTAATGCCCTGGCGGCGCATCACCTCGTAGAATGTCTCCAGCCTTGCCATGGACGGCGGCCTCCCTGTTATTGGCTGGCTCCCTATAGGCAAGAGCCGGGCCAAACCGGGGAAGTCAGGGTTTCAGCGCCTTTCGCGGCCTCGCCCGGCGGGCGGGTGGCAAGGGTGAATACCCATGATGTGGCAAGTGTCTTTCCGCTTTTCCGATCAGTGGACGGTGCAGACCATGCAGGGGTCGAAGGAGCGGACGACATGCTGGACGGCGACCGGCGCCCGCTCGCCCGGCTCGACCGCCGTGCCTTCCAGCGCCTTTTCCAGCGGGCCGGGCACGCCGTCGCTGTCGCGCGGCGAGAAGTTCCAGGTCGTCGGCGCGATGATCTGGTAACTGGCGATGCGCCCACCCTCGACCCGCAGCCAGTGACCGAGGGCGCCGCGCGCCGCCTCGGTCAGGCCCATGGCCGCGCCTTCGTCGGGCAGCGGCGCGTCGACATACCAGTCGCCCTTCACGTCGAGGGCGCGCACCCATTGCCCCATGGCGATACAGATGCGGGCGAGTTCGAGGAGGCGCCCGACCACCCGGCTGAAAACCGTGCCGCCCCCCGCCGCGACCAGCGCCGCCGCCAGCGGATGGCCGCCGATCAGCTGGCGCGCCAATGCCCCGGTCTCGAACGGCAGCCCGCCGAGACGCGGCGCCTTGCACCAGGTATAGCCGGCCTCGTCCGCGCCGTCGGGCACGGTCGAGCCGTCGAAGGGGTGATGACGGCGCTCTCGATCCGCCATGCGGGCGAAACTGTGATCCTCGGCGATGGCGCCGGGATCGAGCGGGGCGATCCCCGCCCCCTGCCAGATGCCCCGGGGCTGCAGCGCGTTGCCATAGGACAGGAAACGATCCCACGAGCGGCCGAGGGTATCGAGGCCAAGATCGGCGGAGATTTCGAGGAACAGGCGGAAATGGCCCGCCGGCCCCCCGTCCCGCCAGCGCTCGAGCGCATTGAGGCTGGACAATTCGGCAACGGCTTCCAAGGGGGCGCCATAGACCTTCGTTTCCAGGAAACGTCGGAAGGACTCGATGATGGCGGCGAGGCGGACCTTGTCACGGGCATCGAGCGCGCGGGCGACGCCGCCCGGCTGCAGGGTCAGGGTATGGGGCCATTTGCCGCCCATGATGCCGAACAGGCGGAACAGGCCGGTGCGCGCCTCCACCGCCTCGCGCACGGCGCTGCCGGCGGCGGCCTTGAATCTCTCCGCGACCACGCCGAACCAGGGCCGGCCGGCATAGGCGGCGCGGGCGAAATCCGGCATGAAGAACAGGTGGAAATGGGTCAGGTGATCGCCCGCGTTCTCGGCCGCGAGCATCAGATCGGCGGCGAGCGTGCCATTGGGCGGCGGCGTCACCCCGGCGAGGTCGGCCAGCGCCGTTGCCGCGGCATGGGATTGCGAGACCGAACAGATACCGCAGATGCGCGGCACGATCACCAGCGCGTCGAGCGGCGCGCGCCCCTCGAGGATACGCTCGAAGCCGCGGAACAGCGGCGAATTCACCCGGGCCGAGCGGACGCGGCCGCCCTCGACATCGAGCTGGACCTCGAGATCGCCTTCGACCCGGTTGAACGGGCCGACGATCAGCCGGCCGGGCTTTTCTGTGTCACTCAAAGGCGGCGCCTAGCGTTTGCGTTTTTCATGGACCGTGGGCGGCACCACGATGCGATCGGCGGCGGCGTTGCGCCGGACCCGGTCGGGTGTCGCCGCCTTGGCGAGGGACGACAGGGCGACGAACCAGGCCTTGGGCATGTCGGTCGGCAGGCCGATGGGAATGCCGGCGAATTTCGGTGTCTCCATATAGGCGTGGCCCGGCTCCTCGAATTCGGGCGCGGTACAGTTGATGCAGGCATAGCCGCCCCGGGTGCACGAGCCCTCGCCGTTCCAGAGGCGCGTATTGCAGTCGGCATGGGCCTGGGTTCCCAGACACCCCATGTGTTCCATCATGCAGCCGAGGTCGGACGGGCGATGCGCGCTCGCCTTGTATTCGTAATATTCGTTGCGCGGGCAACCGTGGTGAACGAGGTGATCGGCATAGAAGCGCGGCCGCTGGTACTGGTCGAGGTCGGAGGCCGCAAGGCCGTCGCCCGCCAGCAGCATCAGGGTTTCCGTCACCCAGTTGGGGTGGGTCGGGCAACCCGCGACATTGATCGCCGGCAGCCCGCCCCTTGCGACGAAATCGGGGCCGAGCAGGCCGCCCCTCTGCCGCCCGTCGTATTGCAGGCCGCAGGCGTCGGCCGGATTGGCCCCCGCCGCGGTGACCCCGCCGAAAGCAGCGCAGGTGCCGACCGCGACGACATGGCGGGCGTGACCGGCGAGGTCGCGCACCCAGTCCATCATCGGCCGGCCGGTGCCCGCCATCATGTGGAAACGGCCGGTGCCGTTCGGCCCCTGCAGGATCGAGCCCTCGACGCAGAGTACGTCGAGCGTCTGCCGCCCGTCGAGGATCGCCAGCAGCAGGTCGACCACCTCGCCCGCCGTCGCCTCGGACAGGGTCGGGTGCCACAACAGCTCGATCCCCGCGCCTTCGAGGGTGGAGATCAGGTCCGGCGCCTCGGCGCAGAGCATGGACATGGTGCAGCCGCCGCAGCCGCCCGATTGCAGCCAGAGCATGTTCATGGCGCCCGTCCCGATGGCTTCGCGGCCGGCAGGCGCAGGGTGAAGAGCGCGCCCCCTTCGGCATGATTGGCGGCCGAGAGCGAGCCGCCCTGATCGCTGACGATGCGGTCGCTGATGGACAGGCCAAGGCCCGTGCCCTTGCCGACCGGCTTCGTCGTGAAGAAGGGATCGAAGATGCGGGGCAGCACGTCGGCCGGAATGCCCGGGCCGCTG
Organism: Zavarzinia aquatilis; assembly: GCF_003173035.1. Classification (GTDB taxonomy): domain Bacteria; phylum Pseudomonadota; class Alphaproteobacteria; order Zavarziniales; family Zavarziniaceae; genus Zavarzinia; species Zavarzinia aquatilis. Next base: position 161,886 of record NZ_QGLE01000005.1, on the reverse strand, counting down.
TCCCTGATTTCGGCCACCACCTGCCCGCCCTCGATCCGGCCGGCGACGATCAGCCGGTGGGGCGGCGCGACGTCGGCCATGGCGTCGATCGCATTCTGCACCAGGTTCATCACCACCTGATGAGTGTGCGCGGAAAGCCCATAGGCACGGAAATCCGCCGGCAGGTCGAAGACGACATCGAGCGCCGGCATCTGCGCCTTGGCGACCCAGGTCACGGCGGCATGAAGCACGGCGCCGAGGTCGAAGATATCGGCCGGTGCCTTGTCGGTGGCGGCGAAGCGGCGCAGTTCGGCGACAATGTCCCTTACCCGCTCCGCCCCCTCGGCGAGGCCGTCGATGGTGCTGGGCAGATCGGCCAGTGCCTTGTCCACCCGGTTGGCCGCCCGTGCCTCCACCGCCGGGGCGCCGGCATCGAGGGCGCGGATATAGGCGGTCAGCCGCTCGGCCTGGCGGCGCAGGGCGTGGGCGTTGCCATAGACGAAGGAAATCGGATTGTTCAGCTCGTGCGCGACACCGGCGACGAGCCGGCCGAGGGAAGCCATCTTCTCGGAATGGACCAGCTGCTGCTGGGTTTCCTTCAACCGCTCGTGCGCGGCGGCAAGATCGCCATAAGCCCGGCGCAGTTCCCCCATCGGCCGACCGACCAGCACCAGCCCGGCCGAGCGGCCGCGCGGCGTGTAGCGGATCGACGAATTGACCGAGACCGGAAAATCACCCTCCGCCCCGCGCAGCACGAGTTCGAGGTCCGAGACTCGCTCGCGCCTTCGCGCCGCCGCTATCAGGCCCTGCAAGGCCGCCTGCGAGCCCTCGACGAAAATGCCGGACAGCGGCGTGCCGGCCAGATCGGCGCCGGCCCGGCCGAGGGCGCGTTCGGCGGCGGCATTCACCTCGACGATGCGGCCCATGGTATCGCCAACCAGAAGGACGTCGGTCATCGCCGCCATCACCCCGGCGATGAAAGCCTGCGCTTCCTCGAGTTCGGCATTCTTGCGCTCGAGCGCGACCTGCTGGGCGACGAGATCGGCATAGGTCTCGTCCATCTTGCGGATGACGTCGATCCAGACGCCTTCGCCTTCCGCATCCGCGGGGCCGGTCATCGGCGGCTGCACCAAGGTCGATCCCTCCCGAGGTCGGTCGGCGTCATGCTAGCACCCGGTGGGGAGCGCGATCAATTCTCGGCGCCGGGGGCCCATTTTGCCTCTTGCCAGTATGATGTTTTATACTAAACATCATACGAAATTCTGGGTCGGGAGGCGAAACGATGCTGCGCGCGACATGTCTGGGGCTGATTCTCGCCGCGAGCGTAACCCTTCCCGCCCTTGCCCATTTCCAGGAATTGCTGCCCAGCGCCGATGTCCTGCCGGAAGGCGGCACGGTCTCGCTCGACCTCGTCTTCACCCATCCGATGGACCGCGGCCCGCAGATGCAGATGGACCGGCCGATCCGTTTCGGCATGGTGATGGACGGCAAGGCGACCGATCTTTCCGCCTCGCTGGTCGAAAGCCTCGACGGCGGCAAGAGCGCCTGGCGCGCCTTCGTCGATCTGAAGACCCCGGGCGCCGCCGTCTTCTTCGTCGAGCCCGCGCCCTATTGGGAGCCGGCGGAGGGCAAATATATCGTCCATTACGCCAAGGTGGTGGTCGACAGTTTCGCCAGCGGCGAGGGCTGGAATGCCATGGTCGGCCTGCCGGTCGAAATCCGCCCGCTGACCCGGCCAACCGGCCTGTGGACCGGCAATCTCTTCACCGGCGTCGTCACGAAGAACGGCACCCCCCTGCCCTTCGCCGAGGTCGAGGTCGAATATGTCAACGATGGCGGCGTGACCGCGCCCAACGATGCCTTCGTGACCCAGGTGATCACGGCCGATGCCAATGGCACCTTTTCCTATGCCATGCCGCGCGCCGGCTGGTGGGGCTTCGCCGCCCTGACCGAGGCGGACGCCAGGATGAAGAGCCCGGAGGGCAAGGATGTCCCGGTCGAGGCCGGCGCCCTCATCTGGGTGAAGGCGACCGACATGGTCAAAGTGCCCTGACGGCGGAAGGGAACGCGCGATGGCCCATATTCCGGACGGCGTCCTGTCCCTGCCGGTCGGTGTCGCGGGCTGGGCCGGTGCCGCCGCCCTGACCGGATTTGCCCTGCGCTCCCTGAAGGAGGAAGCGATCCCCGGCACGGCCATTCTGGCCGCCGTGTTCTTCACCGTCTCGCTGGTCGCGGTGCCGGTCGGCCCGTCGAGCGTGCATCTGCTGCTGTCGGGCCTGATGGGGCTGATGATCGGGCCCCTGACCGCGCCCGCCGTCCTCGTCGGCCTCGTGTTGCAGGCCCTGCTGTTCGGCTTCGGCGGGGTGACCAGCCTTGGCGTCAATCTGGTGAATATCGCCCTGCCCGGCATCCTTGCCGGCCTCGTGCTGGCGGGGCCGGTGGCGCGGGCGACGCCCGGGCGCGCCGGGGTCATCGCCGGGATCGGCGCCGGTCTCTGCGTCGCCGCGACCGGGGGCGGCGTCGCCCTCGCCCTTGCCCTGTCGTCGTCGGACTTCGTGCCGTCGGCGCGGATCATGCTCGTCACCTATCTGCCGCTGATGGCGGCGGAGGCGCTGATCACCGGTTTCTCCGTCGGCTTCCTGAAGCGGGTGAAACCCGAGGCACTGGCGGGGGCGCGGCCGTGATCCGTCGCCTTGCCCTCGCCCTTGCCCTGCTCGCCGTCACGGCGATGCCGGCGGCGGCGCATCGCCTGAAACTCTTCGCGACCATCGAGGGTGGGACGATTTCCGGCTATGCCTTCTTCATCGGCGGCGGCCGGCCCGAAGGCGCGACCATCGTCATCCGCGACGCGGCGGGCACGGAAGTGCATCGCGAGGTGACCGACGGCGAAGGCCGCTTCACCTGGACCCCGCCCGCCCCCGGCAGCTTTGTCGTCACGGTCGATGCCGGCGACGGCCATGCCGCCGACATCCGCCTGGGCGAAGAGCGTTTCGGCCCCACCGTTTCGGCGCCGACCACGACGATGCCGACCGCGCAGGCCTTGCCCGCCGACACGGCGGCGATCGAGGCCGCGGTCGACCGCGCCGTCGCCCGCCAGATCCGCCCGCTGCTCGAAGCCTATGACGAAGCGGAGGGACGGGTCCGCTTCAACGATATCGTCGGCGGCATCGGCATGATCGTCGGCCTGGCCGGCGCCGCGCTCTGGGCCTCGTCCCGGCGGCGCGGGAAGGGCGGATCGTGAAGGCGCCCGGCTTCGACCGGATGACGCCCCGGGCGCGCCTGCTGGCCACGCTCATCCTCACCCTCGCCGTCGTCGCGCTGCGCGGCCTGCCGGCGCAGGGCGCGGCGCTGGCGGGGGCGTTCGCCCTCGCCCTCATCTCCGGTCAGGCGCTGAGGCCGCTGCTGCATCGCCTCGCCCATGTCGAGGGCTTCATGGTGCTGCTGCTCGTGATGCTGCCCTTTTCCGTGCCCGGAACACCGCTCGTCACCCTCGGCCCGCTCGTGCTCAGCGCCGAGGGGCTGGCCCGGGCCATCGGCATCGCGCTCAAGACGAACGCGGCGATTCTGATCGTCTTCGCCCTGCTCGGCACGGTCGAGCCGCTGCGCCTCGGCCATGCGGCGCGCGGGCTTGGCGCGCCGGTTCGGCTGGTCCAGCTGTTCCTGTTCACCACGCGCTATGTCGAGCTGTTTCGCGACGAAATCCGCCGCCGCCGCGAAGCCATGCGGGCCCGCGCCTTCGCCCGGCGCACCTCGCTTCATACTTTCCGCGCCTATGGCAATCTGGCGGGCATGGTCCTCGTCCGCGCGCTCGAAAAGGCGGCGCGGGTCGAGGAGGCGATGCGCTGCCGCGCCTTCGACGGCCGCCTGCCCGCCATCGGTATCGAGGAAGGAGAGCGCGGCATCCTCGCCGGCCCCGGCCTCGCCCTTGTCGTCGGCGCCGCCCTCATCGCCCTGGACCGTCTGCCATGACCCCGCTTTTTACCGTCGAAGGCCTCGTCGTGTCGCGCGGTGGGCACCGCGTGCTCGACGGCGCCAGCCTGACCCTGCGCCCGGGCGAGCGGCTGGCCGTGGTCGGACCGAACGGCGCCGGCAAGACCACCCTGCTGCGCAGCCTGATCGGATTGGAGAAAGCGGAACACGGCACGATCACCGCCTTCGGCAGCCTGCGACGAACGGAGAAGGAATTCCGACCGGTGCGGGCCAGGGCCGGTTACCTGTTCCAGGACGCGGACGACCAGCTGTTCTGCCCGACGGTGATCGACGATGTCGCCTTCGGGCCGCTCAACCTCGGCCTTGCCCCGCGCGAGGCGGCGGAGCGGGCCCTCGCCGTGCTGGAACGGCTGCACCTCGGCCATCTCTCGGCACGCATCACCCACCGCCTGTCGGGCGGGGAGAAGCGGCTGGTCGCCCTCGCCGGGGTGCTGGCCATGGAACCCGAGGCACTCCTGCTGGACGAGCCGACCAATGCCCTCGACGACGTGCATTACCGCCGCCTGCTCGACATCCTGTCGGGCCTGCCGATGGCCATGATCGTGGTATCCCACGACCGGCCGTTCCTGCACCGCCTGTCGACCCGGGTGCTGGCGCTGCGCCAGGGCCGGCTGCTGCCCGCCGCCTTCCACAGCCACCCCCACACCCACGACCACCTGCATATCCATGTCGAGGGCGATCACGCCCATCGTCATTGACGGCGCTGCATCAGCAGATGCGCGGCAATTGCTCCCCGACCAGCATGTCGACGATGCGCCTGCCGCCGAACAGCGTGTTCATGCTGACCCGGCCCGCCTCGCCCGCGGTTACCTTGCCGATGGCACAGGCATCCCGGCCGAGGGGATGGGCGCGCAGGGCGGCGAGCGCGACCGCCGCATCCTCCGGCGCGACGGCGATGACGATCTTGCCCTCGTTCGCGAGATAGAGCGGATCGAGGCCGAGGATTTCGCAAAAGCCCCGCACCCCCTCGTCGATCGGGGTCGCCGTCTCGTCGATCTCGATCGCCACCCGCGAGGCGGCGGCGAGTTCGTTGAGGACGGTGGCGATGCCGCCCCGCGTCGCGTCGCGCATGAAGCGCACCCCCGGCACGGCAGCCAGCAGCGCGGCGATGAGGCCGGAGAGATCGGCGCAATCGCTTTCGACCGGGCTTTGCAGCGCCATGTCGCCCCGGGCGCAGAGGATGGCCGCGCCGTGATCGCCCAGCCTGCCGTTGACCAGCACGATATCGCCCGGTCGCGCCCGATCGGCGCCGATCTCGAGGCCGGGGCGGATGACGCCGATGCCGGTCGTCGTGATGAAAATCTTGTCGCAGGCGCCGCGTGGCACCACCTTGGTATCGCCGGTGACGATGGAGACGCCGGCCGCCCGCGCCGTGGCCGCCATCGACCGGGCGATGGCGCGCAGGGTCTCGACCGCCATGCCTTCCTCGATCACGACGGCGCAGGACAGGTGCAAGGGCACCGCCCCGCCAACCGCGAGATCGTTCACCGTGCCGCAGATCGCCAGCTTGCCGATATCGCCGCCCGGGAAGAACAGCGGATCGACGACATAGCCGTCCGTTGTGAAGGCCAGCCGGTCGCCATGCCGGGCGAGCGCGGCAAGATCGAGCCGGGCCTGATCCTCGAGCGGGGCCAGCAGATCGTTGTCGAAGGCCGAGACGAAGACATCGTCGATCAGATCCTTCATCGCCTTGCCGCCGCCGCCATGGGCGACGGTGACATGGGAGACCATCAGTTTCCCGAGGTTACGGGGCTTTGGACGGGCGACGATGCTCATCATGCCACCCCCATCCGGCGCTGCACGCCGCCATATTGGTAATGCGCGGCGCAGGCGCCTTCCGACGAGACCATGAGCGCGCCGAGCGGCGTTTCCGGGTTGCAGGCACCGCCGAACATCTTGCACTGCCAGGGCTTGATCACGCCCTTCAGCACTTCGCCGCACTGGCAGGACGACGGATCGGCGATGGTCACATTGGGAATGGCGAAACGCTTTTCCGCGTCGAAATGGGCATAGGCCGCGCGCAGGCGGACGCCCGAATGGTCGATGGAGCCGAGGCCCCGCCATTCGAAGAATTCCCGCAGCTCGTAGACCCTGCCGACAGCGGCAAGGGCGGCGGCGTTGCCCGCGTCGGAGACGATACGGGCATATTGGTTCTCGACCTCGGCGCGGCCGTCACGGATCTGCTTCAGCACCATCCAGATCGACTGCAGGATGTCGAGCGGCTCGAAGCCGGCGACCACCAGCGGCCGGCGGTAATGCCGGGCGATGAACTGATAGGGCGCGGTGCCCGTCACCATCGAGACATGGCCCGGCCCCAGGAACCCGTCGAGTTGCAGGTCGGGGCTGTCGAGGATCGCCTTGATGGTCGGGACGATGGTGATGTGATTGCAGAACAGGCTGAAGTTCCGCACCCCCTCGGCCTCGGCCTGGAGCACGGTCAGCGCGGTCGAGGGCATGGTGGTCTCGAAGCCGAGGGCGAAGAACACCACTTCCCGCCCCGGGTTCTTGCGGGCGAGGGCGAGGGCATCCATCGGCGAATAGACCATGCGCACGTCGGCGCCGGCCGCCTTCGCCTGCATCAAGCTCTTTTTCGAGCCGGGCACGCGCATGGCATCGCCGAAGGTGGTGAAGATCACCTCCGGCCGCTCGGCGATGGCGACGCAATCGTCGACCCGGCCCATGGGCAGCACGCAGACCGGGCAGCCCGGCCCGTGGATCAGCTCGATCTCCTTCGGCAACATGCCTTCGAGGCCGTAACGGAAGATCGAATGGGTGTGACCGCCGCAGACCTCCATGATGTTGATCGGCCGGTGGCGGGCGAGGTCGATCCCGGCGACCACGGTGTTGATCTCGCGAATGAGGGCCTCGGCCTTTTCCCGGTCGCGGAATTCGTCGACATATTTCATGGCGTCGTCCCCTTGGTGCTGGCCGCGCCGCGATCGTCCGCCAGCAGGCTGTGGGTGATGTCCCAGAGGATGTGATAGGCGGTCACATGACACTCCTGAATGCGGTGGATCGAGGTGGCGGGCACCACGAGGCAATGATCGACCAGGCCCGATGCCCGCATCTTCCCGCCGTCGCCGCCGCAAAAGCCGATGGTGACGAGGCCGATCTCGCGGGCCCGCGCGAAGGCGGCCAGCAGATTGTCCGAATTGCCGCTGGTCGAGAAACCGACGAGCGCGTCCCCCTGGCGCGCCCTCGCGGTCAGGGCGCGCAGGAAGACATGGGCGAAGCCGACGTCATTGCCGACGGCGGTCATCTGCGCGATGTCGGCGGCGAGATTGGTCGCGGGCAGCGCCGGACGCCCGGCGGTGACCGGATGCAGGAATTCGACGGTGACATGGGCGGCATCGCAGGACGAGCCGCCATTGCCCATGGCGAACAATTGCCCGCCCGCCCGGTAGCAGGCGGCGAGCGCCTTCGCGGCGCCGAGCAGCACGGGCGCCGATGCCTCGAAGAACCGCTCGCTGGCCGCGCGGGATTCGCGCGCCTTCTCCGCGATGGAGGCGAGCACGGCGGCATCGAGCCGCTCGCCGTCCTGCGCCTTGCCGTGCAGGAAGGGATAGAGGGCCTGAAGCTCGGGCGTGCCGGTCATGATGCCGCCGTCATGCGCATGGCCTCGATCTCGCTTTCCGCCTCGCCCAGTTCGGCGAGGATGCGCAGGGTTTCGGCCGCCTGCGCCTCGTCGATCCGGCTCATGGCGAAGCCGACATGGACCAGCACCCAGTCGCCGACGCAAGCCTCCGGCGGGTGCTCGGCATCGACGATGCAGGCGATGTTGATCTGCCGGCGCACGCCGCCGACATCGACGGTGGCCAGTCTGTTCTCGGCATCGTCGATGGACACGATGCGGCCGGGAATGCCTAGGCACATGGCCCTGCTCCTGCTGTTGTCGCCAGCGCGATGGCCGCCTGGCCGATGGCGATGCCGCCATCGTTGGCCGGCACCTCCGCATGGGAAAGAACGGTGAAACCGGCGTCGGCGAGCCCTCGCTCGACCGCCTCGAACAGCACCGCGTTCTGGAAACAGCCGCCGGACAGGGCGACCGTGTCGAACAGCGGCGCCCCCTCGCCCCGCAGCTGCACCGCCATGGCGACCATGGCGCGGGCAAGGCCGCGATGGAAGCGCGCGGCGACCTGCGATGGCGCCACCGCAAGCGACAGGTCGCCGAGCAGCGCCCGCCACATCGGCCGGGGCTCGATCAGGGGCAGGCCGTCGCCGTCCCGGCGCGCCAGATCGAAGGGATAGGCCCCCGCTTCCCCCCCGTCGGCCAGGGCTTCCAGCATCATCGCCGCCTGACCCTCGTAGGACTGACGCTCGCGGCAGAGGTCGAGGGCGGCGGCGACCGCGTCGAACAGCCGCCCGCAGGACGAGGCGCGGGGCGCGAAGCGGCCGTCGCGGATGATCGCGTCGAAGGGCGCGCGGGGCTTGGCCGCGAGGGCGTCGTAAAGCGCCAGCCCGCCGAAATCGCGGGCGAAATCGGACCAGTCCATGGCCGCCGTCAGCTGGGCGTAGAGATTGCGCCACGGCTCGCGCGAGGCCATGGCGCCGCCGGGCATGGCCACCGGCTTCAGCGCGGCGAGGCGGCGATAGCCGCGATAATCGGCGAGCAGGAACTCCCCGCCCCAGATCGCGCCGTCGTCGCCATAGCCCAGCCCGTCGGCGACGATGCCGAGCACGGGCGGCGCCGTCAGCGGCCGGCCCTGCCCGGCCAGGCAGGCGGCGACATGGGCGTGGTGATGCTGGACCTCGACCAGGGCCGCGCCCGTCTCCGCCGCCCGCGCCCGGCCATATTTGGCCGAGAGGTAATCGGGGTGGCGGTCGACCGCGATCACGCGCGGGCGGTGGTCGTGAAGCGTCTCGTAAAGCCCGAGACCGCGGCGCCAGTCGTCGAATGTCGCCGCATCCTCGAGATCGCCCATGTGCTGGGACAGGATCGCTTCCTCCCCCCGGGCGAGGCAGAAAGTCGCCTTCAGTTCGGCGCCAAGGGCGAGCACCGGCGCCCCGCCACCGAGGCCCGGCGGCAGGGGCAGCGCCGCCGGGGCGTGGCCCCGCGCCCGGCGCAGCAGGCGCGGCACGCCGCCGATCACCCGGGCGACGGAATCATCCACCCGATTGGCGATGGCGCGGTCATGGATCAGGGCATAGGTGGCGATCCCGGTCAGGCGGGCGTGCAGACCCGCCTCGTCGGTCACCTGCGGTTCGCTCGACAGATTGCCGCTGGTCATCACCACCGGCCGGTCCATCCGTTGCAGGATCAGGCGGTGCAGCGGCGTCGTCGGCAGCATGAAGCCGATCCGGTCGAGGCCCGGCGCCACCGCTTCCGGTAACCGGGCCGGGCCGCTGGCGCGCAACAGAACGATGGGCCCCGCCGGGGAGAGCAGCGCCGCTTCCTCCGCCGGGCCGACTTCGGCGAAGCGGCGGATGATGCCGATATCGCGCGCCATCAGGGCGAAGGGCTTGGCGTCGCGGCGCTTCCGCCCGCGGAGGGCCGCGACCACCGGCCCCTGCGTCGCGTCGCAGGCAAGGTGATAGCCGCCGATGCCCTTGATCGCGACGATCTCGCCCCGCCGCAAAAGGGCGGCGACCGCCGCCGTCTCGTCGAGACCGGCGGGCAGATCGGCCGGCGGCGCCCGCTCGTCGAGGCGGATCAGCCACGCCCGGGGACCGCAGGCGGGACAGGCGATGGCCTCGGCATGGAAACGCCGATCCGAAGGGTCGTCATATTCCGCCTGGCAGGCCGGACAGAGCGCGAAGGGCGCCATGGTCGTCATGGCGCGGTCGTAGGGGATGCCGCGCACGATGGAGAGACGCGGCCCGCAGTGCGTGCAATTGGTGAAGGGATAGCGGAACCGCCGGGCCGCGGGATCCTCCGTCTCGGCGGCGCAGGCGGCGCAGACCATGGCATCGGGCGCGATTTCGGTACGGGCCGCCCCTGCCCTGCTCTCGACCACGGAAAAGCCGGCCAGCGCCAGGGGGGCGATGTCGACCGCCTCGATACCGTCGATCCGGGCGAGCGGCGGCGGCTCCGCCCGCAGGCGCTCGATCAGGGTCTCGATGGCGGCGGACGCGCCGGCGACGCGGATCAGCACACCCTCGCTGTCGTTCAGCACGTCGCCGGCAAGGCCAAGGTCGCGGGCCAGCCGCCAGACCGTCGGCCGGAAGCCGACGCCCTGCACCCGGCCGCGCACGCGGATCGCCATGCTGCGCGCTTCGCTCATGTCAGGCCCCGAAGACCGGGCCGCCCGAATGCCGGGGCCTTTGGTCCATGCTATCCTCCCATCGTTCCGCGAAGCATTGTCGAGCCGCTTCCGCGATAAGGGTCAGCAATTCACATGCCACGGCGATCGGCGGGCCGGATCGCCCCGAAACCGCCGGGGCGCCTCGGGTCTGGCTGCCCGCGGCCCGGCCTCTTGCTGGAAAGCTGCTTTACAGTGGAAACCATTCTTCCAGTCGCGCCCGCCGGGTCCGTGACCGCCGAGCCTGGCACAATGCTTGCCCCCTGCGGGCAAATGTGTATAGTGCCGCGCTTCCATCGCTCCTTGCCGGCAGGGTGCCGGCTAGGCCCGTTTCGTTGACCGGGGATTTTCCCCCAACGCCGGGCCGCGAACAGCCAGAAGGAGAAGCGTGGCATGGCACTTTACGAGCATGTCTTCATTGCTCGCCAGGACGTTTCGAGCGCACAGGTCGAAACCCTGGTCGAAGACCTCACCAAGATCATTGCCGACAACGGCGGCTCGATCGTCAAGACCGAATACTGGGGCCTGCGCAACCTCGCGTATCGCATCCAGAAGAACCGCAAGGGCCATTACGTGCTCTTCCACATCGACGCGCCGCACGCCGCGGTCGCCGAGATGGAGCGCAACCTGCGCCTCAACGAAGACGTCATCCGCGTGCTCACGCTCCGCAAGGACGAGCTGCCGGAAGGCCCGTCGATCATGATGCAGGTGAAGGCCGCGCGCGAAGAGCGTGCCCGCCGCGAGGCGACCGAAGGCCGCCGCCGCGACCGTGACGGCTATGGCGACCGCGATGAATTCGGAGCAGAAGCATGAGCGAGCGTAATTCCCAGGGCGGCGGTGCCGCCGGCGGCGCTGCCCGCCGTCCGTTCTTCCGTCGTCGCAAGTCGTGCCCCTTCTCGGGCCCGAACGCGCCGAAGATCGACTACATGGACGTCAAGCTGCTGCAGCGCTTCATTTCCGAGCGCGGCAAGATCGTCCCGTCGCGCATCACCGCGGTTTCGGCCAAGAAGCAGCGCGAACTGGCCCAGGCGGTCAAGCGCGCCCGCCATCTCGCCCTGCTGCCCTACATCGTGAAGTAAGGAGGCGTTCAGATGGAAATCGTTCTCCTCCAGCGCGTCGAGAAGCTCGGCCAGATGGGCGACGTCGTCCGCGTTCGCGACGGCTATGCCCGCAACTTCCTGCTGCCGCAGAAGAAGGCCCTGCGCGCGACCAAGGAAAACCTGGCCCGTTTCGAGCGCGAGCGCGTCCACCTCGAAGCCCATAACCTCGAACTCCGCAAGGAAGCCGAGGCCGTGGCGGTGAAGATGGACAATATCTCGATCGTCATCGTCCGTCAGGCGGGCGACACCGGTCAGCTCTACGGTTCGGTCAGCAACCGCGACGTCGCCACCGCGATCATCGAGGCCGGCTACACCGTCGACCGCCGTCAGGTCCAGCTCGGCCAGCCGATCAAGACCTTGGGCGTCACCCCGGTCCGCGTCGTGCTGCATCCGGAAGTCTCGGTCACCGTCAACATCAACATCGCCCGTTCGGCCGCTGACGCCGCCGTGCAGGCTTCGACCGGCGAAGCCGTGTTCGAGACCGAGGACGAGTCGGTGGTCAACGACGAAGACCTGCTGCCGACCCCGGAAAACGACGACGACTTCTGATCCGGGCGGCCCTGCCGCCCGACAAGGACAAGCCCGGCACGATCGCTCGTGTCGGGCTTTTTCTTGCCCGTCGTCCCGGCGAAGGCCGGGGCCTTGCGCCGGAGCGACGAGGGTGGATGTCTGCCGCCGCGTCCTGTCTGTCAGCCCGGCAGGGATTCGTAGACGCCGAGGGTCGCGAGCGTGCCGCCGTCGACCGGAATGTCGATCCCCGTGATGCCGGACGCCGCGTCGGAGGCAAGGAAAGCGACGGCCGCCGCGACCTCCCCCACCTCGATCAGGCGGCGCATGGGCACCCGGTTGAAATTGTGCAGCATGTAATCGAGTTGTTCCGGATTGAGGAATTCCTCGACCATCGGCGTGCGCACCCAGCCGGGACTGACCGTGTTCACCCGAATGCCGAAGCGGGCGAGCGAGGTCGCCGCATCCTTGCTGAGGCCGACGAGGCCCGCTTTCGACGCGACATAGGACGCCTGCGGCCCGTCGTAACCATTCGCGTCGATCGAGGTGATGTTGACGATGGCGCCGCCGCCGTGGTCCTTCATCCGCCGGCCGACCCGCTGCATCATCAGGAAGCTGCCGGTCAGATTGGTGCCGATCACGCGGTGCCAGCTCTCGGGGGAAATGTCGAGAAAAGCCGCCTCCTCGACGATGCCGGCGTTGTTGACGAGGATGTCGAGCCGGCCGAAGGCGTCATAGGCGGCGGCGACCACCGCCTCGACCGCCGTCTCGTCGGCGATGCTGCCGGCGATGGCGATGGCGCTGCCGCCGGCCGCCGCGATCTCGGCGGCGAGGCTGGCCAGCTGTTCCGTCGTCCGGCTGACCAGCGCGACTTTAGCCCCTTGCGCCGCGAGATGCAGCGCGATGCCCCGACCGATGCCGCGCCCGGCCCCAGTGACGAGGGCGGTCTTGCCCTTCAGCATGTCAGGCCTCCCTCTTCCGGGCCACGAGGCGGCGGCGCAGCGCGGTGACGACTTCCTCGATCTCGTGGCCGCCCATGAAACCGTCGGAGCGGAAGCACATGACGCCGACGATGATGACGCCGAGCATCAGGCCCGACAGGCCGAGCATTTCCGGAAAGGCGATGCCGAAGACCGTGATGCCGCCCTCGACGATGCGGATGAGTTCGAGCAGGACGGTCAGCAGCGCGACGCCGACCATCGCCCCGGTGACCGAGCGCATCCCACCGACGATGGACATGGCGAGAGTGAGGAAGGCGGTGTGGAAATAGAAGGCGCGGGCGTTGATCGTGCCGGCATAGAGCGCGTAGAGCGCCCCGGCGCAGCCGACGACGGCGGAGCCCAACACCCAGGCGACGAGGCGCAGGCGCTTCACGTCGACACCCATCGCCTCGGCGGCGAGGGGATCGGTCGCGCTGGCGCGCAATTGCACCCCGGCGCGCGAGCCCTTGAACAGCCGGGCGACGACGAGCACGGCCGCCGCCGCGGCGACGATCAGGCCGAGGCCGACCACCTTCGGAATGCCGAAGAAGGCCTGCGCGCCCCGGAACAGGTCGGTCCAGGTAACGAGCACGCCCTGCACGATGACAAGGATCGAAATGGTCAGGATGGTCGCCGCGATGCCGGCCAGCCGAACCAGGACGAGACCGGACAACAGGCCGATCAGGCTGGTCAGCCCGACCGAGATCAGAAAGGCGTAGAGCGCCCCGACTTCGACCCCGGCAAGGCCGAAGGGTGCGTTGGGGATCATGGTCGCCTTGATCATCACCGGCGTCGCGAAGATCGCGGTGAAATAGGCGCCCAGCGCCATGAAGCCGGCATGGCCGATGTTCACGACATTGGAATTGCCCATGAAGATCTGCAGGCCGACGACAGCGATCAGATTGATGAAGGCGGTCGCGGTCAGGCGGACGATGAAGGGGCTGCCGAAGGCCATGACGAAGAGACCGATGGCGGCGGCGATCAGCGCCAGCCACAGGGCACCCCGCAGGTTACCGGCAAGGCGGGCATCGAGGAAGGGACGGCCGCCGCGCGTGCGTTCGGCGAAAGCGATCGTGTTCATGCGGTCTTGTCTCCCAGCTCGACACGGCGCCCGAGGATGCCTTGCGGCCTGAACACGAGGATGGCGCCGACAATGAGAAATACCGAGGCATCGCGCAGGCCCGCGAGCTTGTCGGGCAGCAGCACGATCAGCATCACCTCGACGAAGCCGAGCAGCAGGCCGCCGACCACGGCCCCCGGCAGGCTGCCGAAACCGCCGAGCACGCAGGCGACGAAGGCCTTGAGCACGGGCAGCAGGCCCATGAAGGGGTCGATGGCGCCGCGCCGGGCGATGAAGAAGATGGCGGCGATGCTGGCGAGCAGGCCGGAGATGGCGAAGGCGGTGGCGATCACCCGGTTCGCCCTCATGCCCATCAGGCGGACGGTGGTGAAATCGAGCGCGGCCGCCCGCATGGCAAGACCGATGCGCGTGCCCTTGAGGAACCAGACGAGACCGGCGATGGCGACGGTGGTCACGCCAACCTCGAGGAACTGCAGGATGGTGAAATTATGCCCCCAGACATCGACCGTCTGGTTCAGGGCCGACAGCTCGGGCACCGCCTTTGGCCGGGGCGAGACCATCAGGAGAAACAGGTTCTGCAGGATGATGCCGACGCCGAAGGCGGTCAGCAGTCCTGTAGTCGATGGCGCGTTGCGCACCGGCCGGAAGGCGATCCGCTCCAGCACCAGGGCGACCAGGGTCACGGTCGCCATGGCGAAGACGACCAGCAGCAAGGGATCGGTCATGCCCATGGCCGCCATGGCGAACATGGCATAGCCGGCGACCCCGATGAATTCGCCATGGGCGAAATTGACGAGGCCCATGACGGAGAAGACGATGGCAAGGCCAAGCGCCAGCAGCGAATATTGCGCGCCGATGCTGAAGCCGTTCAGCGCCTGTTCGATAAGGTAATCCATGGCGTATCCTTCCGGCGCTCAGGCAACGAGTTCGCCGATATAGGCCTGCATCAGCGCGCCCGCTTCCTGCAGCCGGGCGGCTGGCCCCGAGTAGCGGCATTCGCCGGTCGAGAGCACATAGGCGCGGTCGGCGAAGCGCAGCACCTCATGGGCATTCTGCTCGACGAGGAGAATGGTCAGATCCCGCTGACGCAGATCGCGGATCAGGCGGAAAATCTGGCCGACGATGCGCGGCGCGAGACCGAGCGAAGGCTCGTCCAGCATGAGCAGCGACGGCCGGCTCATCAGCGAGCGGGCGATCGCCAGCATCTGCTGCTCGCCGCCCGACAGGCTGCCACCGGTCTGGTGCCGCCGCTCGGCGAGGATCGGGAACAGCTCGAAGCACATCTCGATATCGGCGTGGAAATCCGCGCCCCTGGCCCGCGTCGCGGCGCCGAGGTCGAGATTTTCGAGCACGGTCAGATTGGCGAAGACCTTGCGCCCCTCGGGCGTCAGGGTCAGGCCACGGCGGACCCGGCTTTCGGTATCGAGCCGGCGCATGTCCTCGCCCTTGAAGCGGATGCTGCCGGCGGCCAGCGGCCGCAGGCCCATCGCCGCCGACAGGAGCGAAGTCTTGCCCGCCCCGTTGGGGCCAAGCAGGGCGACGATCTCGCCCTGCTCGACCTTCAGCGAGACATCGCGCACGGCGCTGACCGGGCCGTAGTTGATGGAAACCCCATCGATCTCCAGCATCGCCGTCACTTCTTGAAGTGCGGCACGTCGGCCGGCACGGTCGAGGAAATCAGGACCGGCTTGCCGTCCTTGAAGCCCATGACCGGCACTTCCTTCACCGGGTAATGCCAGGGGTTGTCGAAGGAAATGGTCGGCGCGGTCACGATCTCGAACGGGCCCTTGGTGTAGATCGCCTCGAGCATGGCCTTCGGATCGGTCGAGCCGGCCGCCTTGGCCGCGCCGACCAGCAGCTTGATGACATCGCCGCCGAGACCGAAGAAGGCACCGTTGATCTCGTAACCCCGCTTGGCGCATTCGGCCTGGAAGGTGGCGAGCGGGCCGCCCGGGGTCGGGAAGCCATGGGCGGCGAAGAAGACCTTGCCATTGACATTGGCGGCACCGCCCGCGACGCTGGCCAGGGTCACGTCGTCGAAGCCGTCGGAGCCGAGCACCATCGTATCCATGCCCGCCGCGCGCAGCTGACGGATCAGCACGCCGACGTCCGGGTTGATCGAAGAGATATGGATGGCGTCGGGCACCGGGTTCATCGTCTTCAGCTTCGAGATGAAGGGCGACCAGTCGGTGATGCCGAAGCCCGGATATTCGATGGTGCCGGTGACCTTGCCGCCCAGCTTCTCGAACACTTCGCCGAACCAGCCCGGCAAAGCCCTTGTCCAGGTGCCGGCGGCGTCGGAGACGAAGAGGACGGCCGTGCGCGCGCCCTGATCATAGGCGACCTTGGCGGTGGCGGCGGCGTTGAACGGATCGGGCACCGCCGTCGTCACGAAATTGCCGAGGCCGGTCGCGAACATCTCGACCTGGGTGTTCATGGCCGAGAAGGTGATGGCGTTGTAACCGGCCGCGAGCTGGGCGATGGGGATCAGGCTGTCCGAAGCCGGCGTGCCCGAGACGGCGACCACGCCGTCGTCCAGCATCCCTTGCGCGAGGGCAACGGCGAGCTGCGGCTCGCTCTTGCTGTCCTTGACCACGAGTTCGATCTTGTAGTCACCGCCCGCCTCGTTCACCAGCTCGGCCATGCAGCGCAGGCCATGGGCGGCGGCATAGGGCGCCCAGTCGCCGGAGATGGATTCGGGGGCGCCGATCTTCAGGGTCTCGGCCGCGCCGGCAGGGGTCGCCGGCAGCAGGGCGCAGAGGGAAAGTCCAAGCCATTTCATGGGGTCGACGGGCTTCATGGTCACGCTCCTGTGGGTCGATGGGGGCTCAGGCGGCTTCGTCTTCGGACGCGGCGCCGATGTAGACTTCGATCACGCGGGGATCGTTCAGCACCGCTTCGGGGCTGCCGATGGTCAGGATCTCGCCCATGTGCAGGACGGCGACCCGCTCGCAGACCCGGCGGATGAAGCGCAAGTCGTGTTCGATCACGATGACGCCGCAACCGAAGTCCTCGCGGATTTTCTGGATGAGGTCGACCAGCTGCTCGGATTCGGCATCGTTCATGCCCGCCGCCGGTTCGTCGAGCAGCAGGTAGGACGGCGCCAGCGCCAGCGCCCGGGCGATTTCGAGGCGCCGCTGCAGACCATAGGGCAGCGTCGTCGCCTGCCGGTCGGCGAGCGAAAGCAGGCCCATGCGGGCGAGCAGATCGTCGATCTCGTGCAGCTCCGGCCCGCCTTCGCGGTGGCGGCTGGCGGTCGTATGCGCGACCTCGACATTCTGGCGAACGTCGAGATTGGCGAAGAGGCGGATGTTCTGGAACGTGCGGCCGATGCCGGCGCGCGCGCATTCGGGCACGCTCATGCCGTTCATGACGCGGCCATCCATGGTAACCTTGCCCGTATCGGGCCGCAGGGTGCCGGTGATCAGGTTGATCAGCGTGCTCTTGCCCGCGCCGTTCGGGCCGATGAGGCCGAGGATTTCCCCGGCGCCGCAGCGCAGGGTGACGTCGCGCACGGCGTAGACGCCACCGAACCGCTTGGACAGGCCGACGATATCGAGGCAGGCCCCGCTTTCGGCCGGACCTCCATCGGGCGCCTTCCGCGCGGTCTCGGCATTCGGTGGCAAGGCCGTCATCGGGCGGCTCCTCTTCCTCGTCTCTGGTGGAGGAAGCGTGCTGTCCGGGGCCGATCCGTCGCAATCCACCTTAGGGTGGATCGGATCTTGGCGATGGAAACTCTAGAGATTACACAGGCGGGTCGCCGCTGCCTGCGATTTCATCACGGGCGGACAATCAGGGCAGCTGGATCTGCGCCAGGAAAGCGATGATCGCGGCCCGATTTTCAACGCCCAGCTTGTTCAGGATGTTGATGACATAGGTTTTCACGGTGGCGAGACCGATGCCCATGATCTGGGCAATGGCCAAATTCGACGCCCCGTTTTTAAGCAGATCGACCACTTCGATTTCGCGCGGGGTCAGGCCATAGCGCAGGGCCAGCATCCGGTCCTGACGCGCCCGGCGCACGCGGGGGTGCATCTTCAGATTGAATTCGAGATAATCCCGCATCGCTTCCCAGGCAAAGGGCCGGGACGAGAAACATTCGGCGCAGGGTCCGTTCAGGATCGCCAGCAGGGCGAAGGGCACGCCCTCGTTGCGGAAGATGAAGTTCACTTCGTCGTGAATGCCGTAGCGCTGCAGGAAGGCATCGTGGATGCGGTTGTTTTCCTCGGGGAAGCGAGCCCGTTCCCTGGCAAGGAAGGCGACGTCGGCGGCGCCGCAGGTGATCTCGTAAACATTAAGCGGATCATGGACATAGCGGCCATCGAGGTAATCGTCCATCAGGCCTTTGCTGACGCCCGTGGTCTGATAATCGGCGATGGAGGCATTATTGTCGAACCAACAGAAGATCGTCGCCGGGGCATCGAGGGAGGAGGCCGCGAAGCGCAGGGTCTCGTCGACGATCGCGGTGGACAGGTAGGCATCGGCCATCTGCATGGGACAACTCCTTCACCAACACGGTTGCAGTTCGCCCGCGGGCCTGGCCCGCTTCACTCCCCGATGTTCATTGTTGCTCTTTAGATTATTTTGAATAAGCAAGGCCCGTGCCAAACCATCGGCTTCCCTGATCGTCCGTCCCCGATCGCCCCACAAAGAAAACCCCCGGCCACGGGGCCGGGGGCTGCAACAGTCTGTGGGGGTAAAGAAGGGATGCGTCAGGTCAGGCTGGCGCTTTCGTCCAGGGCCATTTCAAACTCGGGCAGGGTCATGCCGCCGTCGATCGACAGGGCGTGACCGGTGACATAGGCCGCCTCGTCGCTGGCAAGGAACAGGGCGCCATTGGCGATCTCGTCGACCGTGCCGAAGCGTTTCAGGGGCACGGCGGCGGTGATGCGGCCGAGAAACTCCTGCGACAGTTCGGCAAGGCCGTCGGTCATGATCGCGCCCGGGATCACGGCGTTCACCGTGATGCCATAGCGGGCCAGTTCGATCGCCGCCGTGCGCATGAAGCCGAGCTGCCCGGCCTTGGACGCGCCGTAATGCGCCCAGCCCGGATAGCCGGTGATGGGCCCCGTGGTCGAGGAGGTGATGATGATCCGCCCGCGCCCCCGCGCCTTCATCGCCTTCACCGCCGCGGCGGTCGAGAGGAAGGTGCTGCGCAGGTTGGTGTTCATCACCTTGTCGAAATCATCGACCGTCATGTCCTCGATCGTCGCCGCCGGGTAGATGCCGGCATTGGCGCAAAGGACATCCAGCCCGCCATGGAGCTCGACCGCGCGGTCGACCATGGCCCGGTTGCCGTCGAGGGTGGAGACATCGGCGGCAAAGCCGCTGGCCGTGCCCCCCGCCGCCCGGATTTCCTCCGCCACCGCCTCGGCATCCGCGAGGCTGCGCGAGACGACGAGCACGCGCGAGCCGGCGGCCCCGAAGCCGCGGGAAATCCCGCGGCCGATGCCCTTGCTGCCACCGGTGACGATCACACTGCGGCCGATCAGCGACTTGAACATGACCCCTCCCCTTCTGCCATCGGCACTCAGGCGTCGACCGCGATGGCGGTGATCTCGAGCAGCTGGTCCGGGTGAACGAAGGCGCGGACCTCGACCGTGGTCGAGGACGGCCGGTGCTCGCCGACCCAGGGGCCGAGGATGCCCGGCATCACTTCCATGAAGCCCTTGATGTCGGTCGTGTAGAAGGTCCAGGTGACGATCTTGGTGCGGTCGAGACCGTCGGCCTTCAGGCACAGGTCGATGACGTCGAGGACATAGACGAGCTGGGCCGCCATGTCGCCGGTGCCGACCAGTTCGAGCGCCTCCAGCGAGCCCTTGAGGGGGGCGACACCGGCGTAATAGACCGTGTCGCCCGCCTTGACCGACTGGCGGAAGGCGAAAGCGTCGAAGATATCGGCCGAAAGATAGCCGGTCGGGGGATTGGTGCGCGTGATCATGATCTGGGACTCCGGCTTCAGGCGGTGGTGCTGTCGACGAGCAGTTTCTTGGCGTCGCCGACATAGCCGGCCTTCTTCGCCATGATTTCGGTGTTCAGCACCTTGCGCTCGGCGGGGGGATGCAGGACCGTCATCGGATCCTCGAAATCGCCGACGTAACCCATGGCGAAACAACCCATCTGGTAGCCCATGACCTTGAGCAGGTCTTCGGGCAGGGTGCGGGCGATTTCGATCGGGGTGGTCAGATACTGGTTCTCTTCCTGGCGCACCCAGCCGACGGCATAGGTGATGTTGATCGCCTGGCGCAGGCGGTCCGACTTGTTCTCGCCGGCGCCGTGATAGATCTTGCCGGTGTAGAACAGGGCGGAGCCGCGCTTCATGACCGCGGGGATCGAATCCTCGATCGAATAATCCTTGTCGGGCAGGCGGTGACTGCCGGGGACGAGACGGGTCGCGCCCATTTCCTCGGTGTAATCCGTCATGGCCCACAGAAGGTTGCACTGGACCTCGTAGTCGGGCGGGAACGGGAAGAAGTCCCAGGCCACCTGGTCGCGGTGAATGGGCTGCGCCTTCGAGCCGGGGAAGACGCTGATGATCTGGGTCAGGTGCAGCTGGAAGGTGGTCGCGTGCTTCAGGAAATCGCCCGCGGCGCCGATCGCCGTCGGGTTCATGATCAGTTCGCGCGCGGCGGGAGAGCGGGCGATCATGGCGCCCGTGCGCTTGGTCAGCTTGCCGACGAAACCGTCATCGCCATAGAGCGAGGCGTTGACGTAGGGGCCCATCTCGGCCTCGATGCGGTCCATCAGGGATTCGGGCACCAGATTGTCGACGATGGCGTAACCATGTTCGCGCAAGGTGGCGGCGACCTCTTCGGGCGTCGCGGTCGAGGGCAGGTGAATAGCTTCCATCTTCGCATCCTCACTGAAAGCGTAACCGGATGCTGGAAAGCCTCGGTCTTCGGCCGGATGCGAACAATCCACCTTCCGGTGGACAGGGGCCGGGGCGGCCTGGCCCCCTGGCCACCGGCCGGGCCGCCAGACATTTCCATTCGACCCGGACGCCATCGCCGCTATGATCGGCGCAGCTTCCAGAGGACTGACCGATGAGCGATTCCGGTTCGGACAACACAACCGCCAGCGAGCAGGGCAAGGTGGTCAATGGCCGCGTGGAAGTCCGCCTGGGGGAGACGAAACTCGGCCTGAACTACACATTCTATCGAGGCGAAGGGGCGCGTTTTCTGCCCATGCGCGACGGCATGGCGGCGCCCGACGCCCTTGCCCGGCTTGTGCTGGACGGCTGGATGCCGGACGAGCCCTTCATCGCCCCGGACACCACCATCGTCGCCTTCGGTTCCTGCTTCGCCGGCCATATCGGCCGCTACCTCAGCAACCTCGGCTTCGATGTCGCCACCCGCAAGGACGACAAGGCCTATGTCTCGAAGCTGGGCGATGGCATCGTCAATGTCTTCGCCATCCGCCAGCAGTTCGAATGGGCCTGGGAAGGCCTGTCGCCCAGCGTGGAGTTGTGGCACGGCTACAAGGCCGAGGAATTCGGCTATGACGAGGATGTCCGGGGCAGGACGCGCGAGCTGTTCGATGCCGCCGACGTCTTCATCATCACCCTCGGCCTGTCCGAGATCTGGTACGACGAACCCACGGGCGAAGTGTTCTGGCGCGCGGTGCCTTTCGACAAGTTCGATCCGGCACGCCACAAGTTCAGGGTCGCCTCCTCGGCCGAGACACTGGACAACCTGCGGCGCATCCACGACCTGATCCGCAAGCATCGACCGGAGGCGGCCATCGTCTTCACCGTCTCGCCCATTCCCTTGAGCGCGACCTTCCGCCCCGTGTCCTGCGTGACGGCCAGTTCGGCCTCCAAGGCGCTCTTACGCGGGGCGGTCGACGAATTATACCGCGAGCGCCGCCCGGACGACCCGAAGCTGTTCTACTACCCGGCCTACGAAGTCGTCACCCAATGCTTCGACCGGCCCTTCGGAGACGATTTCCGCCACCCGCTGTTCCATGTTCTCGACGTGAACATGAAGGCCTTCGAGCGCTACTTCTGCCGGACCGGCCTGACCGACGCCGATCTCGCAGCGGTCTTCGAGGAAGCAAAGCGCCTCGATCGCGCCCTCGGTCTCGAGGACAGCGGGCCGCTTCGCCAATATATCGACGACATGCTGGCGTCGTGGTCCGCCCAGACGAAGGGGCCGAACAAGTTCGGCGCCGAGGACAGGGAAACCAAACTCGCCCGCAAGG
Source organism: Zavarzinia aquatilis (assembly GCF_003173035.1). Lineage (GTDB taxonomy): Bacteria > Pseudomonadota > Alphaproteobacteria > Zavarziniales > Zavarziniaceae > Zavarzinia > Zavarzinia aquatilis. The sequence goes on along the minus strand of NZ_QGLE01000005.1, from coordinate 139,811 downwards.
AAGAACTCCGGCGGGAGAGGGCATTGCAGAAAGCCTCCCGGATCGCCGAGAAGACTGCCGGGGCCGACAAGGAGCCGTCGTGAGGGACAAGGGCGCCGAAATGCGCGAAACGGTCTCCGCCCTCGCCAGCGAATTCCTGCCCAGAGGCCTGCGTGTTTTCGATCACAGCAGGGGCGAATGGCCACTTCTCGCCATGATCGAGGGGTGGGAGGTCGGCAGCGCGGCCGAGGCGGACATCGTCACGCTTCTTGGCAGCGCCGAGTTTTCCGACGATCTGGGCCGGGAACTCGCGGCATGGCGAACCCAAGGGTTACCCGTGCTCTGCATTGTTTGTCTCGCGGCGGACCCAGCGGCCTGGCCATTTCTCGAACCGGGATGGCGCAAGAGCTATTCGGTCGAGGATTTCGACCGGATCGCCGCCGCGTCGGGCTATGAAGTCGCCTTGCAGATATTCCCGGCGACTGGTCCGGGGGCTGCCTGCCTGTTGTTACCGGCGGAGGCCGAACCTTCGGCCTGGTGGCGACAGCCGGAGGTCGCCACCCTCATTCAGGCCAAGGCAAAACTCGGCGAGCAGCAGCTTGCGAAGCTCCGCAGATGGCAGGCGTCCGGCAGCAAGGGAGCAGACTGGCGTCTGTATTCCGAACAATGGCGCCGGCGCGCCTCCATCGCCGCCGCCATGATTCCCACGGGTCTGACCCTGCTCGATGTCGGCTGTGGCGCCATGTATCTCGAGTCCGAGGCCGCGCCGCGCCGGTATATTCCTGTCGACATGGAAGCTCATGACGAGCGCACGAGGGTCATCGACCTCAACGAGAAGAACCTTCCGATCGAGTGGATAGACGAGGCCGATGTCGTCGCGCTAATGGGAGTAGTCGAATACCTTGATGCCCCTGAAATTCTACTGAAGTCACTGGCCAGCCGCAGCAAGCCTATCATCATTTCCTACAGTATTCAGGAGGCTCGAACGGAAGGGCGCGAAGCCAAACGGAACCATTGGCGAAACGGCTATTCTTCCGACGAGCTGGAAAGGCTGTTTTCTGCTCTCGGCTACGCCATCACCGATAGCGCCATTTTCACAAAGAGACAGAAAATCTGGCGCCTCGATCCGGCCACGGATTCAGGACGACCGGCACTGCCCTTCGGACCGGGTCGAGAAGGGGCACTACCGATTGTTCATGATCCGGCGGCGGAGCGCCGCGAAGCGAAGACCGAACGCCGGGAGCTGGCCCGTAAGTCACGCCTCGAACAGCAGGCCGACCGCAAGACACGGCGCGAGGCAAGGCTTCGGATCCTCCAGACCTGACGTGGCGAATTCGCTGGCCATGAATCCGGCCGGGCAGCGAGCCGACAAATATGATGAAGATCGCACGGTGCAAATCGGGGGATACACGATGAACAGGCGCACCAGCTTGCTGCGCGAGAGTGTTTGCGATCTCGCGGCCGAATTCCTGCCGAAGGGGCTTGCCGTTCTTGACCGCAGCACGGGGGAATGGCCCCTCGCCGCCATGATCGAGAGCGTGCCGGTGGATTTCGGCGAAACCGTCGAACTCGTGGCTTTCCTCGGCAGCACCGAATTCGCCGACGATCTGGCGGCGACTCTGGCGGATTTCCGCGGTCCGGCGACGGCCATCCTGTGCGCGCCCTATCTGGTCGGAACGCCAGGCGACCTGCCGATCCTCGAGACCGGCTGGCGCCGCGCCTATACGTTCGAGGCATTCTCGGCCGAGGTCGAGCGCGCGGGGTATCAGGTCGTGGTCTGTGTCTTCACGGCGCAGGGGCCGGCCGCGGCCTGCCTTCTGTTGCCACGGGCGGACGACGAGGATGCCTGGTGGCACCGCTCACCGGCGGCGGAGACGATCGAGGTCTATGGCTATCGCAGCGAGCGACAGATCGCCAAGCATCTGCTGGCGACCGAGGCCGGTCTCTATGGCGGCGACTGGCGCCTGCAGTCGGAGCAGTTGCGCAGCCGTGTCCGCGTCGCTGCCGCCCTGATCCCGCCGGGCCTGACCATTCTCGACGTCGGCTGCGGCGCCATGTATCTCGAAAGCGAGGCGGCGCCCGCGCGCTACATTCCGGTGGACCTGGTCGCGCGGGATGACCGCACCCGCATCGTCGACCTGGCGCTGGACGATCTGCCCCGCGCCTGGGTCGAGGAAGCGGATGTCGTCGCCCTCCTGAATCTGTTCGAGCATTTTGACGATCCCGCCCGGGTGCTGCTATCCGTCGCCGCCTGCGGCAAGACTGTCATCACATCGAGCAAGGTGATCGGTACCCCGTCCCTGGACAGCGCGGATATCGAGCAGATGTTCGCCGACACCGGCTTCACCGTCACGGACAAGGCGCTTTTCGGCGACAAGCTGATCCTGTGGCGCCTGGATTGCCTGACCGAGGCCGGAGACCTGCGCCTGCCGCCCGCTCCGGGACGGGAGCACGGCGCCCCCATGGATTTCGATCCGGCCGAGGCGAAGAAGGCCGCCAACCGCAAGGCCAAGCAGGAGCGGCTGGCAGCCCGGGAGGCACGCGCGGCGCGCCTGCGAAACCGGGACGATTGAAGGCCGGGGCGCTTTCGCCCGGTCCGCCGTCGTTCGGCCCGCCGTCGCTCACCCCTCAGCGGAAGCGGCCCCGGCGTCGACAGTGACCGCCGCGTCCGGGTAGAAGCGGGCATAGTAATCCGCGAATTCAGCCAGCACCGCCGCCTGGTCGCGCGCCGACATCTCGCGGCGATGACGGCGCGACACGCCGACATTCAGCTTGCCATTGGGATTGGCGGCCGCTTCGGTGAAAATGGCGTCGTATTCCGCGCGCGGCAGGTCCAGGCCGAGCTGTCTGCAGATCGCGTCGATGGTGATTTCGGGGCGAAAGGCGGTGTTTTCATAGTCGAGAAAGAGCACGCCCGGCGTCTCGCCCCAGCGATAGGCCGAGTCCAGATTGCCCCGCATCGCCGCGAATGTGCTTTCGATCTCGCCCAGGACGATGCCGGTCAGGTTCGGCCGGCCCAGCTTTTCCTTGCGGGCGACGACATCCATCATCGACAGGGCGACATCCCGCAGATCGCGCAGGGCGACGTGGCAAATGCCCCTGCCCTCGCCGATCAGGCGCAGGATGGCCTCGCCCGGCCCGCTGTGGGTGCGCAGCATGACGATCCGGTCCGCCGGGATCAGCCGGTCGACCGCCGACACCACCTCGGGCGACCAGTCCTTGATGTTGTTGGTCTGTTCGCCCCGGCTGCGGGTCTCGCTGCCCTTGACGTCACCCCGGTCGCGCGACGACAGGGGCATGTGGGGGTGCCCGCAACGCTCGAGAATGAGCCGCGTGAGGTTGGCGGTCAGTGTCGATCCGGCCTTTTCGAGACCGAAGGAGACGTAGATCATGAACGGCCCTCGCGTGGCGGCGTCCGCCCCGCCGGGCGAGCCACAATGTTGAAACCTCTACAGTATTCCGAGAGGTTCGACAGAATTTTTTGCTCGCGACTGTGGTAGCCTGCGCGCGCGGCATCGGACCGATAGTCCCCGGAGGCGAAACTTGAGCGCGATCGACGATTCCAAGGCCGATGAAGGTGAACTCCAGGATTCGGAAGATCAGATCGACAAGCCCGCCAAGAAGAAGAACCGCAGCTTTTTCCGGGGAGAGACTGCGACATTCCACCCGAACCGCATCGACCTGGAGCAGCCCGACGCAGTCTGGAACTGCTTCCTGCTGGGCATCACGCCGACCGATCCGCCGGTCGCGCCCGGCCAGGGCCTCATCGTCCTGGGGGACGGCATCGCCGCGCCGATCACGGCGGGGGCGACCGGAGCCGGCCTGAAATCGCTGACCCCGAACGGCCCAGAGGCCCGTGAGTGCGGCATTCCCGAGCGCCTGCGCCGGTTGCTGGACAAGGCCATCGGCGACAAACGCGCAAAATCCGGCAAGGCCGCGGACCTGCGCGCCGCCCTCTCCGGCGCCGACCTCATCGTGCTCTGCCTGACGGATCGCTCGGCCGAGCGCCCGTCCCATGCCGAGATCGTCGAGGATATCGTCGAGAGCTGCCGGTTGCTCCGCAAGGCGCGACCCGATGCCTATATCGCCCTCGCCCTGTCGCCCTGCCCGCCGCCCCGCGTACCTGCGGGGCAGCCGCAGGCCGCGGCGCTGTTCTCTGCCAAATCCGCGCTGCGCAGCGCGATCGACGAAACCTGCCGCAAGCTGGCGCCGCTGGACGGTCGCCTCGGCTATTTCCCGGCGTTCGAGATCGTCGGCAACATCTGCAACTATCCTTACGGCGCGGACCGGCGCAGCCTCGCCGACCATGCGCGGTCGCTGATCGAGGCCGCTTTCGCCTGCGCCTATGTCGCCGGGGTCGGCACGGAAGCCCTCGCCGCGGCCCATGTCGCCGCGCGCGCGGCGGATATCGTCGCCGGAAACGAGATGCGCGCGGTCGCGGAAGCGGCGGCCGGACAGACCCCGCCCGCCATCGACACGGCCGCCTGGCCCGGCGAGGCCGAAATGGTGTGGGATCGCGGCCTGCACCGTTTCGCCTTCGACGGCTTGATGCCGGCCCGGCCGGTCATCGGCGCGGACACCACGATCATCGCCTTCGGCAGCTGCTTCGCCAGCAACATCAGCCGTTACCTGAATTCGATCGGCTATAATGTCGCGACCCGGCGCGACGGTGTCGCCTATATCTCGCGCATGGGCGACGGTATCGTGAACACCTACGCCATCCGCCAGCAGTTCGAATGGGCCTGGGAGAACCGCAAGCCCCAGATCCCGCTGTGGCACGACTATGATGCCGAGGAATTCGGCTATGACGAGAATGTGCGCCTGCGCACAAAGGAGCTGTTCGACGCAGGCGACGTTTTCATCATCACCATCGGCCTGTCCGAGGTCTGGTACGATGACGTAACCGGTGAAGTCTTCTGGCGCGCGGTCCCGGCCGAACGATTCGACCCGTCCCGTCACAAGTTCAGGATCGTGGAACAGGCGGAAAGCCTGGCCAATCTCGAAGCCATCCACGCCCTGATCCGCAAATACCGGCCAGACGCGAAGATCGTGCTCACCCTGTCGCCGATCCCGCTGATGGCGACATTCCGGCCCGGCTCCTGCATCGTCGCCAGCGCCGCTTCCAAGGCCATCCTGCGCAGCGCACTCGACGAATTCTTCGCGCGCCACCGCGGACAGGACGACGGGATGTTCTATTTTCCGGCTTACGAGGTGATCCTCGGCGCATTCCACCAGCCGTTCGGCCTCGGCGAGACGAGCGACATGCGCCACCCGATGCTGCACGCCATCCTGTTCAACATGAAGGTGTTCGAGCGCTATTTCTGCGACACCCAGCTGAAGGACGAGGACATAGCGGACGAGATGGACGAAATGCGCTACCGCGATTTCGCGCTGGTCGGCCCCGACCGTGAAGCTGTCATCAGCGTCATCAGCACCGAAAAGGTCGAGTGGCGCACCAAATACAAGGGCCCGACCATCGAAGGCGTCGCACGTCGGAAGAACCGCCGCATCGGACCAGACGGGACAATGGGCGAAGACCCCGCGATCGTCGCTCGACGCAAGCAGGAGGCCAAGGCCGAGCGGGAAGCCGCGGTCGCCCAGCGCAAGGATGAAGCCAGTGCGAAACGGCTGGCTGCAGTCGCCGAGCGCGAAGCCGCCAGCGAGGCGCGGCGGCGCGAGGCTGATCAGCGCCGGCAGGAAGCCGCCGCCCTGCGTGCCGCCCGGGTCCGTCCGCCACGCTGAAGGCGGCCTGGCCGGTCAGTTCGTGACGTCGGTGGCGTTGCGCGCCATCTTGTCGACGGCGGTGGTCAACAGCAGGCGCAGGTCGTCGACGGCATTGCCATCGTCGATCACGCCGACGATCCGGCGCCGCGACAGGCGCGACGTGGCGTGAATGGCGGATTCGTTCAACATCACGATCATTGCGCGCGAACCGAGGCGAGTCGCCCCGTCGATCACGGTCGATGACGGCCAGCCCTTCAGATCCGCGTCGACGATGATGATGTCGGGGCGATCGTTCATGATCTGGCGCATCCCCGAATAACCGTCATAGGCCGTCATGACCTCGAAGCCCCAGGCCTGAACCGTGTCGCGCAGCAGGCGGCGACGATCGGCATTGCCATCAATGATCAGAACCCGGGCCCCCGGAGGGGCGCCCACGGCAGAATGTAGAACCATACCTCTCCTGTCCCGGAAGTGGCCCGACCGGCGTCTGCCCCATTCCGTTGCCCGCGCGATGCGTCGCCCTGCGCGCCGACGCGCCCGGCGCCGCAAATCCGCAATATCGGCTGCAGAGTCACCATCGGCCCCGGTCCCGGTCGAGGTCAAGCAACACCCTAACCACATTAGTGCCAATTCGGGCCCTAACCGCTGGCCACTGCACGATTTTCCCGCCTGCCTTGCCGCCGCCCGAGGGCCCGGCGGCGGCAAGGCGGCCCTGTCTTTGTCGTGGCGCCAGGCTGGATTCCCTCTAATATTCGCCGCCGCACGCCACGGCGAGATAAAGGACCGGACATGCCTCAGGGACCGCGGCGGAAAGCCGGCCTCGTGAATTTTCGCGACTTCGGAGATTGCCCGACGACGACCGGCGCGCGGGTCGCGCGCGGGCGCCTCTATCGCTCGGCGCATCTGTCCGGACTCGAGGCAGAAGCCCTGTCCACCCTCGCCGGTCTCGGCCTCGACCTGATCGTCGACCTGCGTCACGACGCGGAACGCCGCCGCGAGCCGTCGCGTCTGCCCCCGGGCCTTGAGGGCCGCACCCTGTTCGCGCCGGCCGATCCCGCCCGCGAGGGGGACGCGCTCCACGTCTCGGCCCTCGCCCGGGCGTTGGGCTCGGGCCGGCCGGCCCGGGACATCATGATCGAATCCTATCGCCGTGCCCCCTTCGAGACCGACCGCGTCGCGCTCTTCGCCGTCTATTTCCGCCGGCTGGCGGAAGCGGATGGGGCCGTGCTGATCCATTGCACCGCCGGCAAGGACCGCACCGGCCTGCTGGTCGCGTTGACCCAGGCCCTGCTCGGCGTGCACCGTGACGACATCATGGCGGAGTACCTGCTATCGCTCGACGCTTTCGATGCGCTGAGCGCGACCCTGTCGGCCTGGCTCGAAGCCAATGGCCTTGGCGCCGAGACGGTCGATCCCGCCCTGCTGCGTCCGCTGATCGGGGTCGAGGCGGCCTATCTCGAAACCGCCCTCGCCGCCATCGAGGCCGAGCACGGCAGCATCGAGGACTATGGCCGCCAGCGCCTCGGCATCGACGATGACCTGCGGGCGCGGCTGCACCGCCGCTTTCACGTCTGAGCGTCGTCGCCGATCTCAGGCCCCCAGCCGGCGCCAGTAGCGCACACCGTCCGACCCGTCCTCGCGCACGATCAGGCCCCGGCTGCGCAGGCAGTGCAGATGCGCCAGCCCCTCGCCCACCGCCAGCATCAGGTCGCTGCCTTCGAGCTTGCGGCGGAACATCGGCCCCATCAGGTCGATGGCGTGGCGGGGTTCGTCCAGCGCCTCCATGATCAGGTCGAGTCGGCGCTGATGGCCGATGGCGAGGCGCTGCAAACGGTGATGCAGCCCGGTGAAGGGCTCGTTATGCGACGGCAGGACGAGGACATCGTCCGGCACCCGGCGGGCGACAGCCTCCAGCGAGGCCAGCCAGTCGGTGAGCGGATCGCCCTCGGGATCGCTGACCCCGACCGAGACGTTGGACGAGATGCGCGGTAACACCTGGTCGCCCGAAATCAGCAGGCCGAGCGCCGGACACCACAGGCAGGCATGTTCGGGCGAATGGCCGCGCCCGACCACCACTTCCCACGGATTGCCGCCGATCTCGACCGTGTCGCCATCGGCGAGGCGCCGGTGACCGAGCGGCATTTCCGTGACGCCGAGGGCGAAACTGCCGAAGCCGCGCGCCCTGTAGGTTTCCAGCATCTCGCCCGAGAAACCGCAGCGGCGATAGAATTCGACCGCTTCCGGCGGCGGCTCGGGCCGGACGTCGAGGCAGAGCAGCCGGGCGAGCAGGAATTCCTCGCGCGTCATCCACAATTCGGCGCCGAAATGCCGGGTCAGAAAACCGGCCTGGCCGACATGATCGGGATGCAGATGGGTGACGAACACCCGTGTGACGGGCCGGCCGCCCATCGTGCCTTCGAACAGGCGATGCCACTGGGCCTCGGTCTCGGGTCCGCGCAGGCCGGTGTCGACCACGGCCCAGCCCTCGCCGTCCTCGATCAGCCAGACGTTGATATGGTCGAGGCTGAACGGCAGGGGAAAGCGCGCCCAATGGACGCCGGGCGCGACTTCGATCGTCTCGCCCGCCTCGGGCTTGCCCTCGAAGGGGAAATTCAGACTGCCCACCTTACACGCGCTCCCACCTGTTGGCGGTTGCGAGTGTAAGGCGGTTGACGTTCACGTCAACTTTGCCCCGGAGAAGCCCCGGGACGCGGCGTCAGCCCAAAGCCGATCAGGCGATCAGCAGCTCCGGCAGGTCGGCCAGCAGGCCGTTACCGGTCGTCACCGGGCCGAGCAGCGAGGCCGCGACCGGCAGACGCTGTTCAGCGAAGAAGCGGGCCGAGGCGATGCGGGCGCGCAGGAACTTCACGTCCGCGCCGTCCTCGTTCAGCTTCGCGCCAGCGGCCAGCGCCTGACGCGCCAGCAGCCAGCCGCCGACGACCTGCGCCGCCATGTCGAGGTAGACGGAAGCGGTCGCCAGAACCTCGTTCGGACTGTTGGTGACATTGGCCAGCACCCATTCGGTCGCCTGGGCGAAGGCCTGGGCAGCCGGTGCCAGATGGCTGGCGATCACCTTGAAGTCGGTCCCGGCCGCGGTTTCCAGCGCGGGCAGCACCGATTCGATCTCGGCGATCAGGCCGCGCACCGTGTCGCCGCCGTGCAGAGTCACCTTGCGGGTGACGAGGTCGATGGCCTGGATGCCGTTGGTGCCTTCGTAGATCGGGGCGATGCGGCTGTCGCGCCAGTGCTGGGCCGCGCCGGTTTCCTCGATGAAGCCCATGCCGCCGTGGATCTGGATGTTCAGCGAGGTCAGCTCGGTGCCCTTGTCGGTGCACCAGGACTTGGTGATCGGGGTCAGCAGGTCGGCCATGGCGCGTTCCGCCGTCCGCTCCTCCGGCGTCGCCGCGACCTTGGACAGGTCGATGGCGAGGGCGTTGCGGCAGACGAGGGCGCGCATCGCGTCGATGGTCGAGCGCATGGTGAACAGCATCCGGCGCACGTCCGGGTGTTCGATGATCGCGCTCGGGCTGGCGGCGCCGAGGGCGCGGCTCTGCCGGCGTTCCTGGGCAAAGGCCAGGGCCTGCTGGTAGGCGCGCTCGGCGAGGCCGAGGCCCTGCACGCCGACCGACAGGCGGGCATTGTTCATCATCGTGAACATGGCCTGCAGGCCGCGGTTTTCCTTGCCGATCATGTAGCCGACGCAATCGTCGTTGTCGCCGAAGGCCATGACGCAGGTGGGCGAGCCATGAATGCCGATCTTGTGCTCGATCGAGACGCAGCGCACGTCGTTGCGCGCGCCGAGGCTGCCGTCCGCGTTGATCAGATATTTCGGCACGATGAAGCAGGAAATGCCCTTCGAGCCGGCGGGCGCCCCCGGCGTCTTGGCGAGGACGAGGTGGATGATGTTCTTCGACAGGTCATGCTCGCCGAAGGTGATGAAGATCTTCTGGCCCTTGATGCGCCAGCTGCCGTCGGCGGCCGGGGTCGCGCGCGACTTGATCTCGCCGAGGTCGGAACCCGCCTGCGGCTCGGTCAGGTTCATGGTGCCGGTCCATTCGCCGGCGATCATCTTCTCGAGATAGGTCGCCTTCTGCTCCTCGGTGCCATGGGCGTGGATCGCCTCGGTCGCGCCCTGGTTCAGCAGCATGATGAGGCCGAAGGCCATGTTGGACGACGACCACAGCTCGGAGACCGCGACGGTGATGGTCCAGGGCAGGCTCTGACCGCCAAAATCGAATTCGAAGGGCACGCCCGGCCAGCCGCCTTCGGTATAGGCCTTCCACGCCGCCTCGAATTCCTTGGGCAGGGTGACTTTGCCGTTTTCGTATTTCGCGCCCTGCTTGTCACCGATCGGGTTGGTCGGGGCGATCACGTCGCGCGCCAGCTTGCCCGCTTCCTCGAGCACCTGTTCCACCACTTCGGGCGTCGCGTGTTCATAGAGCTCGAAGCCCGAGATATCCTGAAGGCGTCCGATGGTCTCCAGCGTGAACATCATCTCGCGGGAGGGGGCGGAATAGACGGTCATGGGTCGAGCTCTCCGAAAAATTCTGTGTTATCGGCCTTCGGCCTTGGGAATCGACTGTATAAGGGCGTGGCGCCTTACAAGAAATGCGGCGATATGCTAAGGCCTGTGCGTTCCATGAAAGTCGACATGACGCCGCAGATGACGGTGCCCATCAACCCCCCGGTCGACGAGACCATTGCCCAAGCCGCCGCCGCACTCAAGGGTGGTTTTCTCGTCGGGATGCCAACGGAGACGGTTTACGGACTGGCCGGCGACGCGACGTCGGATGTCGCCGTCGCGCGCATCTTCGCGGCCAAGGGCCGGCCGCGGTTCAATCCGCTGATCATTCATGTCGCCGATGCCGACGAGGCCGCGGCGCTGGCCGAGGTCTCGCCCCGCGCCGCCGCCCTGATGGCGCGATTCTGGCCGGGGCCCCTCACCCTCGTGCTGCCGCGGCGCGCGGATTGCCCGATTTCCCTGCTCGCCTCGGCCGGTCTCGACACGGTCGCGCTGCGCTGTCCCGACCATGCGGTCGCCCGCGCCCTGATCCGGGCCGCCGGCCGGCCCCTGGCCGCGCCCAGCGCCAACCCCTCGGGCCGGCTCAGCCCGACCTGCGCCGCCGATGTCGCCGAGGCTTTCACGCGCGATCAGGTCGCCCTGGTGATCGACGGCGGCGCGGCGCCCGTCGGGGTCGAATCGACCATTGTCGGCCTGTTCGGCGACGGCGCGGTGATGCTGCGCCCGGGCGGCCTGCCCCGCGCCGCCATCGAAACCGTGACCGGCCCGCTGCAGGATGCCGGCCATGCCGATGCCGATGCCCCGCAGAGCCCCGGGCGCCTGCTGTCCCATTACGCCCCGCGCCTGCCCGTGCGGCTGAACGCGACCAGCGTCGCGCCGGACGAGGCGCTGCTCGGCTTCGGCGGATCGCTGCCGGCGGGCGCCCTCGTCAGCCTGAACCTGTCGCCGGCCGGCGATCTCGCCGAGGCCGCAGCCCATCTCTTCGCCATGCTGCGCCAGTTGGACCGCTCGGGCGCCAAGGGCATCGCCGTCATGCCCATCCCGGGCGATGGCCTGGGCGAGGCGATCCGCGACCGCCTCGGCCGGGCCGCCGCACCGCGCGGGGCGGCGGCATGATCCCGCCGGCCCTGCGCGAGCGGCTGCGCGCCATCCTCGGCCCCAGCGGCCTCGTCGAGGAGACGACGGACCTCGCGCCCAAACTCAAGGATCACCGTGGCCGTTACGTCGGCCGGACGCCGCTGGCGCTCCGCCCCGCCAGTACCGAGGCGCTCGCCGCCGCCATGGCCCTGCTGCACGCCGAAGGCATCGCCATGGTGCCGCAGGGCGGCAATACCGGCCTCGTCGGCGGCGCCACCCCGGACGAGAGCGGCGACCAGGTCCTGATCCTGACCGAGAGGATGCGGGCCATCCGCGCCCTCGACCCCGCAGGCGACACGATCACGGTCGAGGCTGGCTGCACCCTCGCCGAGGTCCAGGCCGCCGCGGAGAGCATCGACCGGCTCTATCCCGTTTCCCTCGCCTCGCAGGGCAGTTGCACCATCGGCGGCAACCTGTCGACCAACGCGGGCGGCGTTCAGGTGCTGCGCTATGGCAATACGCGGGAACAGGTGCTGGGGCTCGAGGTCGTGCTGCCCGACGGCCGCATCTGGAACGGCCTCCGCGCCCTGCGCAAGGACAACACGGGTTATGACCTGAAACAGGTCTTCATCGGTGCTGAAGGCACGCTCGGCATCATCACCGCGGCCGTGCTGCGCCTGTGGCCCCGGCCGCGCGCCCGCGCCGTCGCCTTCTGCGCCGTGCCGGATGTCGAGGCGGCGGTGACCCTGCTGGCCCGCCTGCGCACGGCCGCGGGCGAAGCCCTGACCGCCTTCGAGCTGATGCCCGAGATGGGCCTGTCCTTCGTGCTGCGTTACCTGCCGGGCAGCCATCGCCCGCTGGCGACCGTCTCGCCCTGGTATGTCCTGGCCGAGATCGCCGCCCAGCGCGACGATCCCGCCCCCCTGCTCGAATCGGCCCTGGAAGCGGCGATGGAAGACGGCCTGGTGCAGGATGCGACCATCGCCGCTTCAGAGAGCCAGGCGCTCGCACTGTGGAGCCTGCGCGAGAGCATGTCGGACGCGCAGAAACCCGAGGGCGCGTCGCTCAAGCACGATGTCTCGATCCCGGTGCCCGCCATCGCGCAGTTCGTCGCCGAAGCAACGGCCGCCGTCGCCACCCGCGATGCGGGTGTCCGCCTCGTCTGCTTCGGCCATGTCGGCGACGGCAACCTGCATTTCAACCTGAGTCAGCCCATCGGCGTGGAGCCATCCGCCTTCCTTGCGCGAACGGCCGAATTCGCAGAGATTATCCATGATCTCGTTCACGCCCATCAGGGCTCGATTTCGGCCGAGCATGGCCTTGGCCGGTTGAAGCTGGACGAGATAACCCGGTATCACAGCGAGGTCGAACTGGACCTCAAACGCCGCATCAAGACGGCGATAGACCCCCGGGGCCTGATGAACCCCGGGAAACTCGTCAAACCATAATCATCGCTTGAGGGGAGGGCAGCAATGCCACAAGCATTCGTCACGGGGGCGACCGGTTTCGTCGGGATCAACCTGGTCGATGAACTCATCGCCCGGAACTGGCAGGTCACCTGCCTGGTGCGCCGGGGCTCGAACACCAGCCTTCTGAGCCGGCGCCCGGTCGGCCTCGCGACCGGCAGCATCACCGATATCAACAGTTTGCGTGAAGCCATGCCGCCCGCGGTCGACGTCGTCTTCCACGTCGCGGGCGATACCAATCTGTGGTCGCGCAACAACGCGCGCCAGACCGCCAACAATGTCGACGGCACCCGCAACATGTGCGATGTCGCCCTCGAGAAGGGCGCGAGGCGCTTTGTCCACACCTCGACCATTTCGGCCTGGGGCCTGATCGACGGCCCGATCACCGAGGACACGCCGCAGCAGGGCGGCGCCTCGTGGATCAATTACCAGCGCTCGAAGTACCTTGCCGAACAGGAAGTGAAACAGGCCATCGCGCGGGGGCTCGATGCCGTGATCCTGAACCCGGGGGCCATCGTCGGCGCGCAGGACAGCCACACCTGGGCCCGCCTGTTCCTGATGGTGGCCGAAGACGAATTGCCCGGCATCCCGCCCGGCGGTGTCTCCTTCACCCATGTCCGCGAAGTGGTGAAGGCCCATATCGCCGCCGCCGAGAAGGGCGCGACCGGGGCCAATTACGTGCTGGGCGGCACCGACGCCACCATGCGCGACTTCGTCGCCGAGATCGCGCGCCGCCTGGGCAAGAGCCGGGTGCCGCCGGTGGTGCCGCTCGCCGTCCTGAAGGTCATGGGTCGCCTCTATGCCCTCAAGGGCCTGCTGACCGGACGGGAGCCGCCGGTCACCCCCGAAGCCGCCGCCATGGCGGCCAAATCCAACCCCTGCCCCAGCCTGAAGGCGCAGCGCGAACTCGGCTACCGGCCGGTGCCGCTGGCCGATATGGTGGCCGACTGCGCGGATTGGCTGATCGCGCAAGGCTATATCGAGAGACCGAGATGACCGACGACATCGCCATCCGCCCGATCACCGACGACGACGTCGAAAGCGTCGTTGTCCTGTGGGAAGCCTGCGGCCTGACCCGGCCGTGGAACGACCCGCGGGACGACATCGCCCGCGCCCGCGGCTCGTTGGAAGCGGTGATCCTGGTGGCGGAGCGCGATGGCGAGGTGGTCGGCACGGTCATGGTGGGTCACGACGGGCACCGGGCCTGGATGTATTACGTCGCGGTCGCCCCCGCGCTGCAGGGCACGGGGCTGGGGCGGCAACTGGTCAAGGCGGCGGAAGTCTGGGCGGCGGCGACGGGGATGCAGAAGATGCATCTGCTGATCCGGCCGGAGAACGGCAAGGTGCGCGGTTTCTACGAATCGATCGGCTATGCCGAACAGCCGCGGGTCATGATGGCGAAATGGCTGGACGGCCGGCCGCTCGATCCCTGATCCTCCCGATCCAAGAAAGATCAAGAAAGATCAAGAAAGATAACGAGGGAGAGTTCATCGTGGCATTCGCGGCTTTCGATCTGACGGGCAAGGTGGTGCTGGTGACCGGCGGCAACAGCGGCATCGGGTTTGGCTTCGCCGAGGGTTGCGCGAGGGCGGGCGCCGACATCGCCATCTGGGGCACCAATGTCGCCAAGACCGAAGCCGCGGTCGAGCGCCTGTCGGCCCATGGCACCAGGGTCGCCGGTTTCGCGGTGTCGGTCGACGACGAGGCCGCCGTCGCCGACGGTTTCGCCCGCACCGTCGATGCCTTTGGCCGGGTCGATACCTGCTTCGCCAATGCCGGGGTGATCGGCGGTGCCGCGTCCTTCATGCAGCTCGGCCTCGACGAATGGCGCCGGGTGATGGCGGTCAATCTCGACGGCGCCTTCCTGACCTTGCGCGAAGCCGCCCGCCACATGACCCTGCGGGGCGGCGGCGGCTCCCTCGTCGTCACGGCCTCGGTCGCCGGCCTCGAAGGCGCGGCGCGGAGCGAGCATTACGGCGCCAGCAAGGGTGCCGTCGTCTCGATGATGCGCGGCATCGCCGCCGAACTGGGACGCGACGGCGTCCGCTGCAACGCCGTGCTGCCCGGCTGGGTCGAAAGCGACATGACCGGCGCCATCTTCGCCAACCCCCGTTTCCAGGACAAGGTACTGCCCCGGGTGCCGGTGCGGCGCTGGGGCCGGCCCGAGGATTTCGCCGGCATCGCCATCTATCTCGCCTCCGATGCCAGCAGTTTCCATACGGGCGACTGCATCGTCATCGACGGCGGCTACACGATTTTCTGAGCCATGACCCTCGACGAACTGGGGCTTTCGCCGTTCCGCCCCCGGCCGCCCTGGCTGGGCGGGCATCTGCAGACGATACGCAATGCCCTGATGAAGCCCATGGTCGCCCGCCCGCCGGCCAGCGAGACCGAATTGCGCCTGCCGGTGTCGGACGGCACGGGCGATGTGCTGCACGCCGTGCTGGACCAGCCGGCCGCTGCCGGTGAGGGTCTGCCCCTCGTCCTGCTGGCCCATGGCATCGCCGGCAGCGCCGAGAGTTTCTACATGCGGGCCGTGGCGGCACGCCTGCTCGGCCTCGGCTACCGGGTGCTGCGGGTGAACCTGCGCGGCGCGGGGCCGAGCCGGATCGACTGCAAGCGCCATTACCATGCCGGCCGCTCGCAGGATCTGCGCGACGCCATCGACGGCCTGTCGCCCGAGCTGACCGCCCTCGGCATCGTCGCCGTCGGCTTCTCGCTGGGCGGCAACACGGTGCTGAAACTGGCGGGCGAACAGGGGGCCAACGGCCCCGTGACCGGCGTCGTCAGCATCTGCGCGCCCATCGACCTCGGCGCCACCACGCGGGCGATGAACCGGCGCGGCAACCGCTTCTACCAGTCCTATCTGCTCAAGGCGTTCAAGGCGGAATATGTCGCGCCCGGGGCGGAATTGTCGGCCCCCTTGCGCGCCGCCGTCGCCGCGGCGGAGAGTTTCGTCGATTTCGACCGTAACGTAACCGCGCCCCGCAACGACTATGCCTCGCCCGAGGCGTTCCACGCCGCGAACAGCGCCCGCCATTTCGTCGACCGGATCCGCGTGCCGACGCTGGTGATCGCGGCCAAGGACGATCCGATCATTCCCTTCTCGACCTATCGCGCCGTCGAATGGTCGAAATTGCCGTCGATCATGCCGGCCTTCACCGAAGGCGGCGGCCATGTCGGCCATCACGGCCGGGGTGGCATCTGGTATGTCGACGCCGTCGAGAAATTCCTGTCCGCCCTCGCCCGGCGCGACCACCATAACTAACGGGAGAGCTTCCATGACCCTCGATCCGCAGGCCAAGGCCATCATCGACCAGATCGCCCGCTCGCCTTTGCCGCGCCTCCATCAGGTGCCGGCCAGCGTCGCCCGCCAGATGTTCGAGATCACCTGCAAGCTGACCGACATGAAGGACCTGCCCATCGGCCGGATCGAGGAACGCAGCATCCCCGGGCCCGACGGCACGCAGCTGCCGGTGCGCATCTATACCCCGGTCGCGGCGCCGGCCGGCCCCCTGCCCGTCCTCGTCTTCTTCCATGGCGGCGGCTTCGTCATCGGCAGTCTCGACACCCATGACTCGCCCTGCCGGCTGCTGGCCAACGAGGCGCGCTGCCTCGTCGTCTCGGTCGATTACCGGCTGGCGCCGGAGCATCGCTTCCCCTCGGCGGTCGACGACTGTCTGGCCGCGGTCAACTGGGTCGCGCGCAACGCGGCCGAGATCAACGCCGATCCGACCCGCATCGCGGTGGGCGGCGATTCGGCGGGCGGCAACCTGTCGGCCGTGGTCGCCCAGCAGCTGCGCGACGCGGGCGGCCCCAAGGTCGTGTTCCAGCTGCTGATCTATCCCGCGACCGATGCCCTGCACGAGGGCCTGTCGCGCACGGCCAATGCCGAGGGCTACATGCTCGACAAGGACCTGATGACCTGGTTCTTCGTCCAGTATCTGGGCGACGGTTCCGATGTCGATCTGGCCGATCCGCGCTTCTCGCCGCTGCGCCATCCGAACCTGGCCAATCTCGGCACCGTCCATGTCATCGTCGCCGGCTTCGATCCCCTGCGCGACGAAGGCATCGCCTATGCCGAGGCGCTGAAGGCGGCAGGCAACAAGGTGACGCTGTCGGAATTCCCGGGCCAGATTCACGGTTTCTGCTCGATGGCGGGCGTGATCGAGGCGGGCCGCACCGCCCTCGTCGAAGGCGCCGCCCTGCTGAAGGCCGCTTTCGCCGAGGCTTGAGGAGATCAGCCGCGCGGCGCGCCCATCAGGGCGGGCCGCTCGCGCTTCATGGTCGCGCTCAGCTGGTCGATCATGGCGCGCAGGCGGGGCGCATGGCGCAGGTCGCGGTGCACCGCCAGCCAGACTTCACGCAACGGACAGGCGCCCGGCGCGGTCAGCCGGGTCAGGCCCTCGTCGTCGCCGATGAAACAGGGCAATAGCCCGACGCCGAGCCCGGCCTTGACCGCCGCGAGCTGGGCGGCGATGCCGTCGACCCGCAGCGCCGGCCGCGCCCCGCGCGCGACCGAGGCGAACCACTGCGCATCGGCCGCGCCCGACAATTCCGGCGGCGGCCCCACCGCGTCGCAGCCGGAAAAGGTGCCTGCCGTCGGCGCCCGCCGCTCCTCCGGGTCGAGACCGACCGAGAGAACATAGCGGGGCGAGGCATAGACGGCGAAGGCGATGAAGGCGACGCGCCGGACAAACAGCTCGGCCTGATCGGGCAGCGAGAAGCGCAGGGCGATGTCGCTGTCGCGCCGGGCGAGCACCGGCGGCCGCTCGTCGGCGACCAGTTCGACCGCAAGGCCCGGATGGCTGGAAATAAAGGGCGCCAGCCGCGAGGCGAGGAAAGGCGCGATCAGCAATTCCGGGGCCGACAGACGCAGGATGCCTTCAAGCGGGGTCGGCCCGCCCGCCAGCTCGACCTGCAATTCGGCGACGGTGCCCGCGACATGCTCGGCGGCGGCGACCACCCGGCTGCCCAGTTCGGTCGCGATCAGGCTGGTGCCCTGGCGCTCGAACAGGGGCTGACCGGTCGCCGCCTCCATCGCGGCGAGGCGCCGGCCCATGGTCGACTGGTTGAGTCCCAGCGCGCGCCCGGCCGCCGTCAGCGTGCCGTGACGGGCAATCGCCAATGCGATCTTGAGATCGTCCCAATCCTGCATGACTCTGGTCCAAAGAAAGAAAACGAATCGACGGGGGGCACGCGGGCATCATGGCATCGAAACTGTTCGACATGACAGGCAAGGTCGCGGTCGTCACCGGCTCCAGCCGGGGCATCGGCCGCGCCATTGCACAGGAACTGGCCCGCGCGGGGGCAAGCGTCGTCGTCTCCAGCCGCAAGGCCGAGGCTTGCGACAAGGTCCGCGCCGAGATCGAGGCGCAGGGCGGCACGGCCGCCGTCATTCCCTGCAACATCTCGTCCCGCGATGAATGCGAGGCGCTGATCCGGGGCACCATGGCGCGCTTCGGCCGGATCGACGCCCTGGTCTGCAATGCCGCGGTGAACCCCTATTTCGGCCCCATCGCAGACGTGCCGGACGCCGCCTTCGACAAGATCATGGCCTCCAACATCAAGTCGAACCTGTGGCTGTGCCAGCTGGCCCGCCCCGCCCTGACGGCGCGCGGCGGCGCCATCCTGATCATCTCGTCGATCGGGGGCCTGCGCGGCTCCGCCCTCCTTGGCGCCTATTGCATTTCCAAGGCCGCCGACATGCAGCTGGCGCGCAATCTCGCCGTCGAATGGGGCGGCGAGGGTATCCGCACCAATTGCATCGCGCCCGGCCTGATCCGCACCGATTTCGCCCGCGCCCTGTGGGAAAACCCGGACATCGAGCGGGAAGTGCTGCGCAACTGCCCCGCCGGCCGCATTGGCGAGCCCGAGGATATCGCCGGGGCCGCGCTATTCCTTGTGTCCGACGCCGGTCGCTACACCAATGGCCAGACGCTGGCGGTCGATGGCGGTGTCACCATCGCGGGGGGTTAAGCCATGGCGCGCTCCCCCTGCCACACTTCGGCAAGATTCGCATTTCGCGCTTGCAAAATGTTCGCGACTCGATGCCGGGCAGTCTAGGTTACCTTGCTCAAAGCAATCGGCAGGGTCGCGGCGGTGTCTTTCCGCGCCACACTCTATTCTGGTGCCTCACATTATGAAGCCGCGTGGCCGTCGAGGCCGCTTCGTCGCAACCGGTGCTATTGCCGCCCTCGGGTCCATGATCGTCCTTGCCTCGGGGCTGCCGGCCCTGGCGCAGAGCTATCAGCAGGGCTTTTCGGCCTATGAGCGCGGCGACTACGGCCAGGCCTACAAGATCTGGCTGCCGCTGGCGCAGAGCGGCGATTCCGATGCCCAGTTCGGCGTCGGCGTGATCCTCGACAACGGTCAGGGCGTGCCCGAGAACGACGCGGAAGCGGCGAAATGGTATCGCCTCGCCGCCGAGCGCGGCAATCCGGACGCGCAGTTCAACCTCGCCCTGCTCTATGACTCGGGCAAGGGGGTCGAGACCGACAAGACCGAAGCCGCCTTCTGGTACAAGAAATCGGCGCTGAGCGGCCATGTCGGCGCGCAATATAATCTCGCGCTGATGTATGAGAGCGGCGACGGCATCGACCGCGATCCGGCGACCGCCGCCTTCTGGTATCGCAAGGCGGCCGAACAGGGCCATGCCAAGGCGCAGAACAATCTGGGCGTTCTCTACGACAAGGGCATCGGCGTGCCCGAGAACAAGGGCGAGGCGGCGCGCTGGTACGCGGCCTCGGCCGAACAGGGCTTCGCCCGTGCCCAGTTCAACCTGGGCGTCATGTATGACTTCGGCACCGGTGTGCCGCTCGACGACGCCAAGGCCGCGGCCTGGTATCGCAAGGCGGCCGAACAGGGCGACGCCGAGGCGCAGTTCAACCTCGCGCTCATGCTCGACACCGGGGAAGGCGTGCCCGCCGACAAGGCCGGGGCCGCCACCTGGTATCGCAAGGCGGCGCTGCAGGGCAATGCCGCCGCGCAGAACAATCTGGGCGTCCTGCTCGAATCCGGCGACGGTGTGCCGCGCGCGGCGAGCGAGGCCGGCTATTGGTACGAACGGGCGGCCGAACAGGGCAACACCAGCGCGATGCGCAATCTGGCCGCCCTGTTCCGCGACGGTCAGGGCGTGCCGCAGGATCTGGTCGAAGCCTACAAATGGCTGAGCATCGCCATTGATTCCATGGGCTCCGGCCCCGAACGCGAGGCCGCGCTGGAGGACCGCACCGAACTCGGCGAGCGGATGGAGCGGGCCGAGACCAAGGAGGCGCGGCGCCGCGCCGACGACTGGCTGCGCAATGCAGGACCGGGCAGTTCCATGCCGCGCACCGCCAGCACGCCGCCGCCGGAGCGCAGCCGCACCGAACTCGATTCCACGGGCTCGGGCTTCTTCATCTCGATGAGCGGCCTCGTGCTGACCAATCACCATGTCGTCGGCACCTGCGCCGACCTGAAGCTGCGCCTCGGCCGCGAGGCCATCGGCTCGGCCACCATCGTCGCGACCGATCCGGCCCATGACCTCGCCCTGCTGAAAGCCTCGTCGGCGCCGCCGTCGCGGGCGATCTTCCGCATGGGCAAGGATGTCCGCCCGGGCGACGACGTCGTCGCCGTCGGCTACCCCTTGCGCGGCCTGCTGTCGTCGGAAGCCAATGTCACGACGGGCACGATCAGCGCCAACGCGGGCCTGCGCGACGATCCCAATTATTTCCAGATTTCCGCCCCGGTGCAGCCGGGCAATTCGGGCGGCCCGCTGCTCGACCGCGGCGGCCATGTGGTCGGCGTGGTCTCGGCCAAGCTCGACGCGCTCGAAGTCGTCGATACCTATGGCGACATTCCGCAGAATGTGAATTTCGCCATCAAGGGCGGGGTCGCCGCCGCCTTCCTGAACCGCCTGCAGATCGTGCCGGCCGCGGCGGACAGCACCGCCATCCTCTCGGCGGCCGATGTCGGCGAGGCGGCGCGGCGCTATACCGTGCTGGTCGAGTGCTGGAAATAAATCCGGTCAGGGCCTGATCAGCGGGGCGTCGATGCCATCGTCGCTGTGATTGACGCCGAGTTCCGCCAGGGCCTTGATCAGGAACATGTTCAGATTGAAGAAGCGCCCGGCCCGCGTGGTGAAACTGCCGCCGACGATCTTGCTGAGGAAGCGCAGCATGTCCGCGCAGTCGAGCCGGCGTCCGCCCTCGGCGCCAAGCTTGGCCGACTGCTTGGCGGCGTAATCGACGCTGAGACCGGCCGACGACAGAAGATCGGCATCGTTCAGCAGCGCGGCGAGGCGCAGCAGCCGGCGGTCGTCGGCCAGCGGGGCGAGTTCCGGATAGGACAGCGCCGGATCGGGCGGCGCCCCCTCGTAAAAAGCCATGCCGTGCAGGGCCTTCATGTAAAGATTGGGCCCCGCCGGATCGGTCGCCAGCACGATCACATTGATCGCGGCCCTGTCCCCGGCGTCGATGCCGGCGGCAGCGAAGAAGGGGCTGGCCAGATCGGCCGACTGACGCTCCAGCCGGAAACGCTCGGCGCCGTTCATTGTGCCGTCATGCTCGTAATCATGGATCAGCGCGGCAAGGCACAGGAGGCCGTATTCCCGCTGGGTCAGGCGGATCTGGGTCGCGACCGCATCGTTGCGGCAAGCCAGATAATGCGCGTTCAGCAGGACTTCGAGGGTGTGGTGGGCATTGTGATAGGGGTTGACCGGCTTCGGCTGGTCGCGCTGCTCGATCGCCTCGGCCAGCGGCCAGGCGGCGCGGCGATAGGGGTGATCCTCGGCGAAACCCTGCCGCGCCAGCAGCCAGTCGGTGAGCGGCGCCAGTTTCGGTGGCGCCAGCGCCTCCAGCGCCTCGAAGGCGGCGATGATGGACTGGGCGGCCCGACGCGCGGTGCTGCCCTCGACCATGGCGAAAGGCTCCACCGCGAGGTCGATGCCCGCCTTGCAGGCGATCTCTTCAAACGACCTGGTCATCACTGTTCCGTCGCCGGCCGCCACGTCAGACCGGGGTGCCGGGACACGGCACCGACGGCGCGAAGGGAAGCTGGAGCATCGAACTCGTCATGGGTCATCCCGGAAACGCCAATCTTGTGCCAGAAATCTGCCCCTTAACGGACAACCTGTCTCCCGGGGCGTCTGTGACGCAGATCACATGCACGGCAATACAGTCCGGAACCAGCCCTGTGCCAGCCGCATGGCCTCCGCGCCGTGCCCCTGTCATATCATCCAATCCGCTGAAGCGCGCCACGGAATCCGCCTCAAAATCGCACCGATTGGCGTTGGACCGCACCGCCTCCCCTTTCACCATCCCCGGACATGGGATAATGACGCCGGACGGGTCAGTGGCTTGTCGCGTACCGACGGGGACAGGACGGGAATCGCACGATGACTGAGAGAAGCGGACAGGAGCAGCCGGAAGCCACCTCGGCGCAGCAGGATGCGCCGCCGCCGCCCGCGCGCGGCGGCCTGCGCCAGGCGCTGACAGCCAGTCCGGCGCCCCGGCTGATCATCGCCCTCGCCGCCTTCAGCCTGACCACCGCCGCCAATTTCGCCACCCTGATCCGGCCGGCCGACGCACCCGATGAACTGGCCTTGCGCGGCCTGATCGCCGCCGCCCTGCTGCTGGTGCCGCCCGTGCTGCTGCCGCGCCTGTCGGGCGCCATCGCGGCCCGGGGCCGGGGCCAGCCCATCGTCACCTGGTCGATGGCGGTCGCCCTGCTGGCCGCGCTGCTGGCCGCCGCCGGCTACATCGCCCGGGACTGGCGCGGCGGCTGGGCCGGCCTTGCCCTCGAAGGCGTGGTCGGCGCCGTGATCGGGCCGCTGATCCTGTCCGCCCTGCATCGCCGTCTCGGCGCCGAAGGGCGCCTCGCAGGGGCGGCGCGCGCGCTCAGCGCGGTCTTCCTCGCCGCCGCGCTCGGCATCGGGGCCAGCCATGTCCTGATGGCGCTGCCCGGCGGCGAGGTCGCGCTGGCCATCGTCCTCGTGCTGGTCGCCGGGGCCGGCTGGTGGCTGACCCGCTATCTCGCCGCCGGAACGCTGGGCGACCGCCCGGCGGAAGACGATATCGACCTCGCCCAGATGGCGCGGGGCGGTGTTTTCGACACGGCGGAGCGGATGCGCCGTCAGGGCGCGCCCTGGTCGTCGGCCGTCACCGTGGCCTGGGCCGCCGCGGCCGCCATCCTGCTGGTCGCCTATCTGCCGGCGACCGCGCGGCTGATCCTGCGCGGCGACGGGCTGGCGGAATATGCCCTGCTCGGCGTGCTCGCCCTCGGCACCGGTTTCGGCGCCTTCCTCACCCTGCGCCTCAGCCGGGGGCCGGCCAGCGGCGCCCTCGCCCCTGTCACCCTCGGTGTCGCCCTCCTCGCCCTGTTCGACCTGTTCGGCACCGCCGCCGGCATCGACCTCGCCGCGCCCGAGGGTGGCGCCCGCTCGATCTTCGCCCTGGCTGGCGATGCCGGCGCCATGCGCATCGCCATCGACGCCTTCTTCGCCGCCGCTGCCCTCGCCCTCCTTTCGATCCCGCTCCTCGTCCTGACCGGCGATCCGGCGGACGAGCGCGCGACCGCGCATCATTATGCCTTCGCCGGGCTGCTGGTCGGCCTTGCCGGCCTCGCGGCGCTGCTGCTCGGCCTCGTCCTGCGCGGCCTCGGGCTCGGCTTGCCCGAGTTGTTCCTGCTGCTCGGCCTGTCGGGGTTCGCCGTGGTGCCGGCGACACTTCGCCTGTGGCCGGAAGCCCTGTTCAAGGCCGCCGCCGCGCGCCTGCTGCGCCTGCTGTTCCGGGTCGAGGTCAAGGGCCTCGAGAATGTCGCCAAGGCGGGGCCCCGGGTCGTCGTCGTGGCCAATCACGTCTCCCGGCTCGACGCGCCGCTGCTCGCCGCCTTCCTGCCCGGCGAATTGCGCTTCGCCGCCAACGCAACCGTCGCCAAGAGCCGCGCCGCCCGCCTGATGTCGAAGCTGATCCGGCTCTATCCGGTCGACACCGCCCATCCGGTCGCGGTCAAGGCGCTGATCCGTTCGGTCGCCGACGGCACGCCGATGGTGATCTTCCCGGAAGGTCGGCCGACGGTGACCGGCGGCTTGATGAAGATCTACGAGGGGCCGGGCATGGTCGCCGACCGGGCCGGGGCCATGGTGCTGCCGATCCGCATCGAAGGCCCGCAGTATTCGCTGTTCTCGCGCCTCGGCGGCAAGCTGCACCGCCGCCTGTTCCCCAAGGTGACGATCCATATCCTCGAGCCGCGGCGCTTCGAGGTGCCGGCCGGGCTGAACGGCCGCCGCCGCCGTCAGGTCGTCGGCAACAAGCTCTACGACGTCATGGTCGAGATGATGTTCGCCTCGGTCGATCTCGAGATGAACCTGTGGGAGGCGCTGCTCCACGCCCGCACCAACCACGGCGGCAACCTGCCCATCGTCGAGGATCAGGACCGCAAGCCGCTGACCTACAACCGCTTCATCATGGCCTGCTTCGTGCTGGGCCGGGCGCTGGCGCGGGTGACGAAGGACAAGGAAATCACCGGTGTCCTGCTGCCCAACACGGGCGGCGTCGCCGTGACCTTCTTCGCCCTGATCTGCTTCGGCCGGGTGCCGGCCATGCTGAACTTCTCGGCCGGGCCGGCGACCATGGCCTCGGCCTGCCGGACGGCCAAGGTCAGGACCGTGCTCACCTCCCGCCGCTTCGTCGCCATGGCCAAGCTGGAGGAGGCGATCAAGGCGATAAACGAGGTCGCGCAGATCGTCTATCTCGAGGATATCCGCGCCGGCCTTTCCCTGACCGACAAGCTGTGGGGCCTCGCCGCCGCGCGCGCGCCCCGCTTCCTGCACGGCGAGCTGGCGACGCGGCCGGACGATCCCGCCGTCGTCCTCTTCACCTCGGGCAGCGAGGGTCTGCCCAAAGGCGTCGTGCTCAGTCATCGCAACCTGCACGCCAACCTGAACCAGGTCGCCTCCATCGTCGATATCACCGGCAACGACCGGGTGCTGAACCCGCTGCCGGTGTTCCATTCCTTCGGCCTGCTGGGCGGCCTCGTGCTGCCGCTGATCGTCGGGGTGAAGACCTTCCTCTACCCCTCGCCGCTGCATTACCGGGCGATCCCTGAACTCGCCTATGAGACCGGGGCGACCATGATGTTCGGCACCGACACGTTCCTGAACGGTTACGCCCGCGCCGCCCATCCTTACGATTTCTATTCGACCCGCTATATCTTCGCCGGGGCCGAGCGGGTGAAGGACGAGACGCGGCGCATCTATGGCGAGAAATTCGGCGTCCGCATCCTTGAAGGTTACGGTACCACCGAATGCTCGCCCGTCCTCGCGGTGAACACGGCGATGCAGTTCAAGCCCGGCTCCGTCGGCCGCCTGCTGCCCGCCATGCGCGCGCGGCTGGAGCCGGTCGAGGGCATCACGCGGGGCGGCCGCCTCGTCGTTTCCGGCCCCAACATCATGCTGGGCTATTTCCGCCCGGACCGCCCGGCGGAACTGGAAGCGCCCGAGGGCGGCTGGTACGACACGGGCGACATCGTCGATATCGACGAACTCGGCTTCGTCACCATCCTCGGCCGGGCCAAGCGTTTCGCCAAGGTGGCGGGCGAGATGGTCAGCCTCGCCGCGGTCGAACACGAAGCGACGGAAATCTGGCCCGAATTCGCCCATGCCGTCGTCAACCTGCCCGACCCCGCCAAGGGCGAGCGCCTCGGCCTGATGACCACCTGCCCGGAGGCGAAGCGCGATGCCTTCGCCCATCATCTGCACGAGAAGGGCCTGTCGGAACTGCTCCTGCCCAAACTCTTCGTCCATGTCGCCGAACTGCCCCTGCTCGGCTCGGGCAAGACCGACTATCAGGCGGTGAAGGCGGCTTTCGAGAGCAAGGCCTGATCAGGCCGCGACACCGCGCAGGAACACCGCCACCGCCTGCGCGACCCAGCGGGCGATGGCGTCCGGTGTCGGCGCCTCGCCGCTGATCGTCGCCCGGCGCGTGAGGTCGGCATAGGCCATGGAGAGCAGCATGGCCGCGGCCTGCGCCGGATCGGCCAGCCGGATATGGCCCGCCTCCTGCTGGCGGGCGAGCCAGCGGCCGAGCGCGGCGACGATCTTCTCGTGCCCCTCGCGGTAGAAGGCGGCGACCATCTCGGGCACGCGCATCACTTCCGTCGTCGCCAGCCGGTTCGCCGCCAGCCCGCCTTCGGAAAGGCCGAGCGGCGCGAGGCCGTTGAGGATGCGGTTCAGCACCGGCTCCAGTTCCTCCCGCCGCCCGACGACATATTCGTCGAGCCCGGGCAGCATCATTTCCATGAAGCCGGAGATCACCGCCACCAGGATATCGGTCTTGGTCTCGAACAGGCGGTAGATCGTCTTGGTCGAGACCCCGGCCGTCCGGGCGATGGCGCCGACCGAGGCGGCGGCGAAACCTTCGGTCAGAAACACACCCCGCGCCGCGTCGAGGATCGCCTCGCGCAATTCCGCCTCATCTCGCCTCGCCAACGCCGTTCCTTTCGATACGCGACAGATTCTCCTTGACGGAAAGATCGCCGCTGCGATGATCGGCGCCAAGGAAAACAGAAATTTTCCATTTTCGGGAGAGGGAAGATGGCAGGAACGGCGGACGATCGGATCATTTCGGGCGAAGCCTGGCAGGACTTCTGTACAACGATCGCCAATGCCGGCAACATCCTGTTCCGCGAGCAGGCGCCGGCCACCGTGTTCGACCGGGCGGAGGGTATCCGTTACCTGAGCCGGCTGACCCGCGCCTTCCTCGAAGCCTCGGTCGAATATGCCGATCCGGACTTCCCTGCCCTCCGCCGCCTCGCCCATGAAACGGTGAAGATCGGCGCCGACAACCCGGACAATGTCTATCTGTCGGCGACCGTGGCGGGCGACCGCGACTATCTGATCCGGGGCCAGCGCGGCTCCATCGCCTATTTCTCCATCGGCTCCAAGGCCAATCGCTATGCGGTCGACGGCACCATGTCCTCGACCGGCGAGTTGAACGACCGCAGCCTCGACATCCGGCCGGACGGCAGTTTCGAGATCATCGCCTCGGCGACGCCGAAACCCGGCAACTGGCTGCCCCTGGCGCCGGATTCCACCCTCCTCGTCGTGCGCCAGTCCTATCTCGACCACGAGAATGAAAAGCCCGGTCATTACACGATCGAGCGGATCGGCGGCCCGGCGACGCCGCCGCCCCTGCGCGCCGCCGACCTGAACGAAGCCCTGCAGAAGGCGGCCATGGGCGTGATGGGCACCGCCTTCATCTTCGCGCAGTGGACCGAGCTGTTCATGACCCGGCCGAACGAGCTGCCCGACTGGGGCCAGGAGATGTTCCTGCGCGCGGGCGGCGATCCCGACATTTTCTACCTGCACGGTTACTGGAACATCGGCCCCGATCAGGCCTGGGTGATCGAGACCGAGGTGCCGGACTGCCCCTACTGGAATTTCCAGCTGAACAACTGGTGGATGGAATCCCTCGAGTACCGGCACCACCGCGTCTGGATCAACAAGCACGGCGCGAAACTGAACGCGGACGGCAGCCTGACGCTGGTCATCGCCCATCGCGACCCGGGTTTCGGCAACTGGATCGACACCGCCGGCCATGACCGCGGCACCGCCCTGCTGCGCTGGCTGGGCGCATCGAGCCATCCGCTGCCGCGCTGCCGCGTGATTGACCTGTAACGACCGCGTCATCCTGGCGAAGGCCGGGATCTCGCGCCGGAAAAGGCGCTGCAACTGAACCAGATCCCGGACTGCGCCGGGATGACCATTAGAAAACGATAAGAGTTACAGGAGGATATTCCATGGCCGAGGTATTTTCGGTCGAGAAGCTGATGGCGCAGGCGCAGGCCGAAACGGGCCTGGCCGATTTCGGCGACCCCTGGTTCCTGGCCCCGCTGACGGCCCTCGTCCGCTCCCTTAACGAGGAAGCCGATCTGTCCGACATGGGTGCCTTCATCCAGGGCGGCAGCCTGCTGAAATCCCTGTCCGAGCGGCTGCGCCTGATCCAGCTCGTCAAGGATCATCCCGAGATCGAGGACGAGAAAGTCGAGGTCATGGCCGAGATCGTCGGCCTGCCGCGCACCGGCAGCACCATGCTGCACCGTCTGCTGGCCTGTTCGTCGGAACTGACCTCGACCTTTTCGTGGGAGCTGCTGAACCCCATTCCCTTCCCCGGCGAGACGGCGGGCGGCGTCAGCCCCCGCGTGGAGGCGGCGGAGCAGATGACGGCGATCTATCTCGCCACCATGCCCGAAATCGCGGCGATCCATCCCATCGACCCGGTGGGTTACGAGGAGGATGTCCTCCTCCTCGACCGCTCGTTCGTCTCGACCGGCTATGCCACCATGCTGAAGGTGCCGGGCTACGATGAATTCCTGCTCGATTTCGACCAGACCCCGGCCTACCGCGAGCTGAAGACCTGGCTGAAACTGCTGCAGTGGCAGGCGCCGGCGCGCCGGGGCAGGAAGTGGCTGCTGAAGTCGCCGCATCACCTGACCGCCCTGCCCGCGCTTTTCGCCGTGTTCCCGGAATGCCGGGTGGTGATGACCCACCGGACGCCGGTGCAGACCGTGCCGTCCTACGCCAGCATGGCCGCCGCCCTGACCCGGCCGAACACCGATGCCCTCGACCTCAAGGCCATCGGTCCCTTCTGGGTGAAACGTTTCCGCCGCTCCCTGTCCGAGGTGATCGCCCTGCGCGCACGCCACCCCGAGCGTTTCATCGACGCCCGTTACGAGGATGTCCAGCGCGACCCGGTGGGCGAGGCGAAGCGCGTCTATGCCGCCCTCGGCCTGGCCTTCGGCGCGGCGGAGCAGGCGGCGATGCGCGACTGGCTGGAGCAGAACGCCCGCGACCGCCACCCGGCGCATCACTACACGGCCGAGGACTTCGGCCTGACCAAAGCGGGGCTGGAGGCGGATTTCGCCTTCTATATCGACACCTTCCTGAAGAACTGAAAAACGGGGGAAACCATGCTGCTCAAGGACAAGGTGGTCATCGTCACCGGCATCGGCCCGGGCATGGGCGCCAAGATGGCGCGCGACGCCGCCCTTGCCGGTGCCCGCGTCGTCATGATGTCGCGCTCCGATTTCGTCATGGGCGATGTGCTGAAGGATATTCTCGCGACGGGCGGCAAGGCCGTCTCGGTGCTGGGCGACGTGACCAAGCCGGAAGACTGCGCCCGGGTCGCCGCCACGGCCATCGAGGCTTTCGGCACCATCGACGGGCTGATCAACTCCGCCTATTACCACCCGCCCATGGTGCCGCTGCTCGACAATGACGCGGACGACCTGCGCATGGCCTTCGACGTGATCGTGGGCGGCGCGCTGAACATGATCCGCGCCGTGCTGCCCAGCTTCGAGGCCAAGGGCAAGGGGTCGGTGGTCAACATCGGCACCATGGCCGACCGCAAGCCCATGGCGGGCGAAGGCGGTTACGTCCTCGCCAAGGGCGCCCTCGCCTCGCTGACCCGCCAGCTGGCGCTGGAACTCGGCCCCAAGGGCGTCCGGGTGAACATGACCACCATGGGCTGGCTGGGCGGCCCCGCCACCGACATGTTCTTCGAATGGCGCGCCATGACCATGGGCAAGACCAAGGAAGAAGCCGTCGCCGAAGCCGCCGCCCGCATCGCCCTCGGCAAGATTCCGCCGGACGAGGAATGCGGCCGCGCGGCCCTGATGCTGCTGTCCGATTACGCCGTCCAGGTGACGGGTGCGACGCTGGACGTCAACGGCGGCGAATACATGCCCGCCTGATGGGGAGGAAAGAGACCATGGCCCTGCGCCTCGAAGACATCGAACTGATCAAACAGCTGAAGTACAAATACTGCCGCGCGATCGACACCTGCGACCTCGCCCTGCTCGAATCCCTGCTGACCCCGGATGCCGAGGTCGATTACCAGGGTGGCATCTACCGCTTCCATTATGTCGGGCGGGACAATGTCATGCAGGCGATCCGCGAGGCCTTCAACCCGCAGCTCGTCAGCAGCCACACGGTGCATCACCCGATCATCGAGGTGCATGACGACGACACCGCCGACGGCCACTGGACCCTGATCGACTGGACCATGAGCCTCGCCTTCGGCAATACCGTGGTCGAGGGCAGCTCGTTCTATGTCGACAAATACGTGAAGCTGGACGGGCGCTGGCTGATCCGCAAGGCGACCTATTCCCGCCTGTTCGAGCGTGTGCACCAGATCCCGGACGCCAATCTGACCGCCCATCTGCTGGGCAGCAAGACGGCGCCCTGAGACATCGCGCATCGCATCAAAGAAAAACGCCCGGGCCAAAACCCGGGCGTTTCCTTGTTACAGGCGGT
Organism: Zavarzinia aquatilis; assembly: GCF_003173035.1. Classification (GTDB taxonomy): domain Bacteria; phylum Pseudomonadota; class Alphaproteobacteria; order Zavarziniales; family Zavarziniaceae; genus Zavarzinia; species Zavarzinia aquatilis. The sequence continues at coordinate 109,750 of NZ_QGLE01000005.1, read as the reverse complement.
GCGCTTACGATCAGAAGGCGACGCGGCTGCGCAGCGAGATCATCTGGCTGCTGAAGTCGCTGTTGCCATAGATGCCGTCATAGTCGATCCCCATCGCGAAGTCTGGCGCCACCGGGAAGGCGAGGCCGCCGGTGACACGGGCATAGTCCCGATCCGGATCGCCGGTGCGGGCGGTCAGGGTCGTCGCGCCCAGCTGCTGCTGGATGGTGTAGCCGTCGTCGAGGAACTCATGCACCCAGCCGCCCGAGACACGCAGGATCATGGTGTCCGAGAACACCGGCGACGGAATGGTGAAGGCACCGCGCAGGCCGACCTCGGTCGTCAGCGAATCCGTGCTGAAACCATCGACGGTCAGCGGCGAGGTACCGGTTTCCTGATAGCCGTCGACCTCGGCATTGGAATAGCCGACCTCGAGGAACGGCGTGACGATCAGCGCGGTGTGCGGCACGTCGCTGGCGAGGGCGATGTCGTAACCGATGCCGAGCTGGGCGCTGAAGTCGCGGGCATCGACATCGGCGATGGCGCTGCCGAGGCCAACGACGCGGGTGCTGTCGTAGCCGATCCAGCTGTAACCGGCGGTCAGGTCGATGTTCAGGTTCTTGGCGACGGTGGCCGCGCCATAGGCGAGCAGGGTGATGCCCGTGCCATCGACATTGGAGCCGGCGTCATGGATATCGGACGAGAAGCCCGACCAGCCAAGGCCGAGACCGACGATCAGGCTGTCGACCGCGCCTTCGCCCTTCATCAGTTCGTAGTCGGCGCCGCCGGTGATCGAGAAGCCGTCCGTATCGCTGCCGATGAGGCCGGGCTGGCTGCTGAACTTGGAGCCGTTGTAGGACCCGGTCAGGAAGGCGCGCAGGCCTTCGACGCCGAAGACATTGTCGGCCATCGTGTCGCCCGCCGCGGCACCCATTTCAGCCGGCGCGCCGTCCATCATCGAGGCGACGGTCGACAGGGTGCTGGTCTCGCCACCACCGATCTTGCCCGACAGGCGCAGGCCGACGTTGCGGAAATGGCTCTCCGACACCAGCATCGGGATATCGACGAAGAGCGGCGTGAAGCTCGCCCGCTGGCCGCCGATGGCCGTGCCGCCCACGCCCTGGAAGGCGAAGATGAAGGTCGCCGGGGTACCGTCGGTCGGACCGCCGTCACCCGAGGACTGGCCGAGCGAATAGACCTCGGCCCCGACCGCGCGCAGGGCATCGAGCGCTTCCGCCTCATTGGCGGCGGCGCCGTAGAAGATGACGAATTCGCGCGTGTCGCCGACGGCCAGATTGCCGAAGTTGAAGTCGAAGGTGGCACCGTGGTCGGCCGGGCCGTTGTCCTCGAAATTCTCGTTCTCGGGGGCACCGCGATTACCCGTGGGCTCCAGCGGGTTGCCGTTGGCGAAGCCGTTGTCGCTGGTCGCGACGATATTGGTCGCCGGCAGGCCCTGGATGGTCACGAATTCGCTGAATTCGGTCGGCGGGATGTCCCAGTCCATGGCGCGGCGATAGCGCAGCTCGCCGATGTCGGTCGTGCCGTTGTTGGTGATCGAGACATCCACCTGATAGAGGCGGGAGTCGACGCTGGGGTGATAGTCGTGGGTGACCGACAGGCGGCGATCCGAGCCGGCCGCACCAACGTTCACCGTCGAAATGGCACTGTCGCCGGTCGAGCGCGGATCGGTGCCGGTGCCCGAAACGGTCAGCGTGGCATCGAACAGATTGCGGTCGCCCGTCGCTTCGCCGGCATTGCCGAAGAAGGGCGCGGCATCATCGCGGGTGGTGAAATCGGCGACGCCCCAGGCTTCGCAGGCGCAGCCCGGTTCCAGGGCATCCTGCCCCCCGGCCGGCAGGTCGAGGAAGGTCAGGCCGACGCCCCCGGTGATCAGATTGCCTTCCGGATTGACGCCGATCGCAACGGTGCCGTTGTCGACGATGGCGGCCTGCGCGAAGGCGGAACCGATGCCGAAACCGGCGGCGATGGCGAGCGAAATGGCGGAAACCGCCAGGCGACGCCCGGCGCTATTCATTCTGGACATGATCTTACCCCCCGGTAAGTCCTGAATTTACAAAGAACGAACCATGCCTGCGGCCCACCCCCGCGTTGTCGCGTCACCACGAATCAGCTGCGGGCAAGCCCCCTTCCGAGGCATGTTTCGCGCATGAAGTTATTGTCTGTATTGTTGGCGGTCAATCAGACCGTCGAATTTCTATCGGACATTTCCAAATCAACTAAAGTATATTAGATACAGGGAGAAAATCATTGATAGTTGATTCCATAGTAATAGGCGCAGGCGCAGCGGGATTGATGTGCGCCATTACAGCCGGAAATCGAAATCTTCGCCCCCTTGTTCTGGAAGGCGGCAATCAGCCCGGGGCCAAAATCATCATTTCCGGTGGTGGTCGCTGCAATTTTACAAATCTTGACGCGAGACCCGAGAGCTTCCTCTCCGAAAACCCGCATTTCTGCAAATCCGCCCTCAGCCGCTACACCCAGCACGATTTCATCGACCTCGTGAACCGGCACGGCATTGCCTGGCATGAAAAGACGCTGGGCCAACTGTTCTGCGACGGCTCGGCCCGGCAGATCGTCGAGATGCTGCTGGGCGAATGCGCGGCGGCCGGGGTGCGGATCGAAACCGGGACGCGCATTACCGAGGTCGGCCACGATGGCAGCCATTTCAGGGTCAGCACCGACCGGGGTGAGGTGCTGGGCCGCAGCCTCGTCGTCGCCACCGGCGGGCCGTCCATCCCGAAGATGGGCGCGACCGGCTTCGCCTATGACATCGCCCGGCAGTTCGGCCTGCGCGTGGTCACGCCCCGACCGGCGCTGGTACCGCTGACCCTCGGGGGCGACGACCTCGCGCTGGCGGCGCCGCTGTCCGGCGTTTCGGTCGAGGCGGTGGCGCGCCTCGGTCCGGCCAGCTTCCGCGAGAAACTGCTGTTCACCCATCGCGGCCTGTCGGGCCCGGCGGTGCTGCAAATCTCGTCCTACTGGCGGGCGGGACAGGCGATCGACTTCGACCTCGCGCCCGATACCGACATCGCCGCCTTCCTGAAGGCGCGCAAGGCCGAGCGGCCGAGGGCCGAGGTCAAGACCGTGCTGGCCGAGGTTCTGCCCGCCCGCCTCGCCCAAGGTCTGGCCAGCGACCAGCCCCGCCCCATCGGCGAGACCGGCGACAAGGCCCTGACCGCCCTCGCCGAGCGGATCAACCGCTGGCGCCCGATCCCGGCCGGCACCGAGGGCTTCGCCAAGGCCGAGGTGACGGCGGGCGGGGTCGATACCCGCGACCTGTCGTCCCGCACCCTCGGCGCGGTCAAGGTGCCCGGTCTCCATTTCATCGGCGAGGCAGTCGACGTCACCGGCTGGCTCGGCGGCTATAATTTCCAGTGGGCGTGGTCGAGCGGCCATGCCGCGGGCGAAGCGGTCTGACGGCCGCCCGCGAATGTGAATTTTTGATAAAGCCGCAGGAAGGTTTTGGCGCCCGGGGCCGATTTCGATTAGATGCCTCGTGAGCGGAGCGCGAACGGAATACCGTTGCGGCTCCGACAATTGTTGGTAGAGCGTCGGCCGGAGAAGGCAACGTGATGACATTGCGAGGCGAAGGTCGAGGGACCGCGGTGCCGCGCCGTCCGATACGGGCCGGCGCCGGGTCCGCATGATGCTTCGCTTTCTCCCCGCCGTGCTTGCCTGCCTCCTGCTGGCGGGACTGGCCGCGCTTCAGGTGATGCTGCCGACCGGTGACCTGCCGGCCGACGACGCCGGCCTCGCCGCGCGGCGACCGGCGCTGGTCGAGGGACCGGCGGCACCCGAATTTCCGGAGATCGAGGCAAGACCCCTGTTCTCGCCCGACCGTCGGCCTGCTGCCGGCCCCGCCGATACGACAACGGCCGAGTATTTCGCCGTGATCGGCATCGGCACGACGGCGGAATCGGCGACGGCGCTCCTGCGCATCGGGGAACGCGACACCCGCCGCATCCGCCCCGGCGACGAGGTCGAGGGCTGGACCGTCGACGCCATCCTGCCCGACGCCGTCACCCTGACCCGAGACGGCGAAAGCCTGCGCCTGACGCTGGGCGCCGCCCCCGCCGCGCCGTCAACCGGGTCGGGCGAGCCGGACCCTCGCCCGGCCGAGATGGATACATTGCCCGACGACGACCTGACCGGCGACGATCGCCCCGGGGCCCCTCCGACAGCGGGCGAAATGCCGCCGGGTTCGGACCGGGCGACCGATCCGGCGACGGCGCCGCGTCCCGACAAATCCTGGCTGCCGCCGGCCATGCAGAACATGCCCGGCATCGAGAGGTTCATCGAGAAATGACCAGTCGCAAGGCCCTGGGCACCCTCACCGCCCTCGCGCTGGCCCTCGCCGGCTGCGACACCACGGGGACGCCACAGACCGAGGTGCAGGGCGCCACCGTCGTCGGCAACACCGTGCCCGCGGGTCCGCGCCCCCTGCCCGGCATCGCCCCCGGCCGGCCAGACGACGGCTATCAGCCGCTCGGCACCCAGACCCGCATCATAAGGGGCACCGGACAAGTGCTGGGCGCGCCCGCCGCGACGAATGACGACACCGCCGGCGGCGACGTCAGCCTGAACTTCACCAATGCCGAGGTGCGCGACGTCGCCAAGGCGGTGCTGGGAGATATCCTCGGCCTGACCTACGCCGTCGACCCCGAGGCCCAGGGCCAGATCACCATCGAGACCGCCCAGCCGATCCGCCGCGACCGGGTGCTGCCGACGCTGGAGGCCGGCTTGCAGGCGGCCCAGTTGATCCTGATCCGCGAAGGCAATCTCTACACGATCATGCCGGCGGGCGGCGAGCCGCGCTCCATCGGCCTGCTCGGCCCGAACGACCCCGGCACCGGGACCGAAGCCATTCCCCTGCGCTTCGTCTCGGCGACGGCGCTGAAGGATCTGCTGGCCGAAATGGTGCCCAACACGGCGCGGATCGAAGCCGATGCCGCGCGCAACATCCTGCTGGTCAGCGGCAGTTCGGTCAGCCGGCGCAGCCTGCGCGAGCTCGCGCAGCAATTCGACGTCGACTGGCTGCGCGGCGTCTCCTTCGCGCTGATCGTGCCGCAATGGACCGACAGCCGGAACCTCGTCGAGCAACTGACCCAGTTGCTGAACGCCGAGGGCGTGCCCACCGCCGGCACCATCCGCTTCGTGCCGGTGCAGCAGGTGAACGGCATCCTGGCGATTTCCAACCGGGCGGAATATCTCGACCGGGTGCGCACCCTCGTCGAGATGCTGGACCGGGAAGCCCAGGGCTCGCGCCGCCGGCTCTTCGTCTACCGGGTGCAGAACGGCCGGGCCAGCGACCTCGCCAAGGTGCTGGCGTCGGCCTTCGGCGCCGGCAAGGACGGCGGCACGAGCGCGGCCGCTTCCAGTCCGTCGTCGAATGCGGGCAGCGCCAGCCTCGGCGGTTTTGGCACCTCCACCGCCTCGACCAGCGGCCTCGGCCAGACCGGCGCGACCGACGGCAGCCTGCCCACCCCGCCGACCATGCCCGGCATCGACGGTCAGGGCGGCGGCGCGGCCACCGGCCTCAGCGTCGACCTCGGCGAGGCGGAAGGCGCGGTGAACATCAGCGCCGACGAGATTTCCAACTCCATCGTCATCCACGCCAAGCCGCAGCAGTATGAAATCGTCGCCGACGCCCTGCGCAAGCTCGACGTGCTGCCGCTGCAGGTGATGATCGAATCCGCGGTGACCGAGGTCACGCTGAACAACGACCTGCGTTACGGCGTGCAATGGTTCTTCCAGACCGGCAACAGCAAATTCTCGTTGAGCGAATTCGCGTCGGGCGCCATCGGCCAGGTCTTCCCGGGCTTTTCCTATCTGGTCTCGAACGGGGACTCGATCACCAGCGTGTTGAATGCCCTCGCCGGCGTGACGAACATCAACGTCGTCTCGGCGCCCAAGCTCCTGGTGCTCAACAACCAGACCGCCTCGCTGCAGGTCGGCGACCAGGTCCCCGTGGCCACCCAGTCGGCGGAAAGCACCGATACCTCGACCGCCCGCATCGTCAATTCGATCGAATATCGCGACACCGGCATCATCCTGCGCATCACGCCCCGGGTGAATGACAGCGGTGTCGTCCTGCTCGACATCTCGCAGGAGGTGAGCAACGTGGTGAAGACGACCACGTCGGCCCTCGACTCGCCGACCATCCAGCAGCGCCGGGTCGCCAGTTCGGTCGCGGTCGAGGACGGTCAGACCATCGCTCTCGGCGGCCTGATCACCGAGACCAATCAGTCGGACAATTCGGGGCTGCCCTATCTGCGCAACCTGCCCTTCCTCGGGCCGCTGTTCGGCACCACCACCGATTCCAAGGACCGGACCGAACTGCTGATCCTGCTCACGCCGCGCGTGGTGCGGAATGCCGCGGATGCCCAGCGCATCACCGATGAATTGCGCGAGAAGATCCGCTCGGTGAAGCCGCTGCCCGCCGCCCCTTCGGAAGGTCTGCGCCCCTGAGCGGCGGCACGGCTCCCCATCGTCATCCCGGCGCAGGCCGGGATTTCGTGCCGGCGGATGCGCCTCTGTCGCGCCAAGGCTCCGGCTTTCGCCGACGTGACGAGGACAGGGAGCCGGCCATGGGAGAGACGCGCCTAACGCTCGGGCCGGAAGACCTCGAGGCCGAAACGCTCGGCCGCCTTGCCGGCCACCCGGTCGGCATAGGCGCGCGCCCGTTCAGGATCGGACGGCGCGTGGTAGCAGCCGACGCCCGCCCAGAAGTCGCCGCCACGCTTGTGGATGCAGTCCGCGAGGATATAGCTGCCGACGGCGATATTGGTGCAGGGCCGGTCGCGCAGCGCCGCCTCCGCCTCGTCGGGGGTCACGCCCCATTTCCGGGCCAGCGGCTCCAGCCACAGGCTGTTCACCTGCATCGGACCGATATCGCGCGTGCCGTTGGCATTCTCGCTGACTTCGCCGATGCGGCCGCCTTCCGCTTCCAGGATGGCAATGATTCCCGTCGGCGGCAGCCCGTAGGCGGTCGCGGCCTTGATCGCGCAGGCGAGGACGAGAGACGAGAGTTCCATGATCGTTTCGGGGGCCATGATGCCCGCGATCTGTGACGGTTTCGATGACATTCTGACGGAATTCCGTCTGTTCGGCGCCCTGCTGCCCGCCTTCGTCGGCTGGCTGGCGGCGGCGCTGTGGGGATTGATGATCGGCAGTTTCGCGACCGTCGCCATGGAACGCTGGCCCGCCATCATCGAAGGCCGGATGCCGGCCAGCGCCCTGTGGTATCCGGGGTCGCGCTGCCCGCCCTGCGGACGGCCGCTGACCTGGGCACAGGCGATGCCGCTGATCGGCTGGCTGGCATTGCGGGGGCATTGCCCCTGCGGCGCGCAGCGGGTGCCGGCGCGCTACCCGCTGGTCGAGCTGGGCGGCGTGGTCTTCGTCCTCGCCGCGGCCCTGCTGGCACCGGCGCCGGCCGACCGGGCGGTCGCCTTCGTGCTGGTCGCCAGCGTCCTTTATGTCCTCGCCGTGGTCGATGCCCGGTCGGGTTATCTGCCCGACGCGCTGACCCTCGGCCTGCTGTGGGCCGGCTTGCTGGCTTCGGCGCTTGGCCCCTGCGGTCTCGACGCCATCGCCCCGGGCGACGCCATCGCGGGTGCCGCCACCGGCTGGCTGGTCATGGCCCTGGTCGGCACCATGGCCCGCCTGCGTCTGGGGCACGAGGCCCTGGCCCGGGGCGACTGGAAACTGGTCGCCGCCGTCGGGGCCTGGGGCGGGGTGCTCGCCGTGTTCCACCTGCTGCTGCTCGGCTCGGTCGCCGCGCTCGCGCTGGCGCCGCTGCTCGATCGTTTCCGCCTTGGCGACGACGCCGACGGGCCACGCGGCGTTCCGCTCGGCCCCGGCTTCGCCCTTGCCGCCCTGCCCGTGCTCGCGGGTCTCGTGCCGTCCCTCGACCTCTTTGGCTAGATTTCCCGGCCCATCGCCCCGGATTGTTCCCGACTGCACCGGATTCACCCGGGATTCGGTTCATTTCTGGCGCAATTAAACCCTGCCGTGTCGCTAGACTGAAACCTTGCTGACATGAAAGTCAGCAATCCTCCGGCGCACCACAAGCGGCCGGAACAGGCCGACGACCACTGTACGATTACCATAGGGGCAGGTCATGATCGACGAGAGCAGGCGCAATTTCCTCAAGACGACGGCGACGCTGGCCGGGGCGAGCGCCGCGGCGACGGTGTTTCCCTCCGCCATCCAGCAGGCACTGGCGATCGACGCCAACAACGCGACCAAGTCGATCAAGGATGTCGAACATATCGTCATCCTGATGCAGGAAAACCGGGCCTTCGATCATTACTTCGGCACCTTCCCGGGCGTGCGCGGTTTCGGCGACCGCTTCAGCATTCCGCTGGCGGGCGGGCGCAGCGTGTGGGAACAGTCGAACGGCACCCGCATCATCACCCCCTATCACCTCGACCAGTCGGCGGGTAATGCCCAGCGTGTCAGCGGCACGCCGCATTCCTGGGACAACGCGCAGGCCGCCTGGGACCACGGCCGCATGGCGAACTGGCCGACCTACAAGCAGGACCAGTCGATGGGTCATTACGAGAAGGCCGAGCTGGAATTCCAGTGGGCCCTCGCCAATGCCTTCACGCTCTGCGACAACTACCACTGCGGCATCCATGCCGGCACCAACCCGAACCGTCTCTATCACTGGACCGGTTGCAGCGGCGCCAGCGCGGCCGGCGTCGCCGCCGTGACCAACGAATGGGACAGCCTCGACAGCTCCGCCAACGGTTACACCTGGAAGACCTATCCCGAGCGGCTGGAAGAAGCCGGCATCGACTGGAAGGTCTACCAGAACCTGCCGAACAATTTCACCGACAACCCGCTGGCCGGCTTCCGCCAATACCGCAAGGCGAACGAGGTCTATAACACTTCGTCCGGCTTCCCCTGGCTGCCCTACACCAAGGTGCTGAACGACAAGGCCCCGCTCTACAAGGGCATTTCCAACACCATGCCGTTCGGTGGCCTGCTGGCGGAATTCGCGACCGACGTGAAGCTGGGCATCCTGCCGCAAGTGTCGTGGATCGTCGCGCCCGACACCTATAGCGAACACCCCGGCCCGTCGAGCCCGGTGCAGGGCGCCTGGTACATCCAGGAGACCCTGAAGGCCCTGACCGCCGTGCCGGAGGTCTGGTCCAAGACCGTGCTGATCATCAATTTCGACGAGAACGACGGCTTCTTCGATCACGTCCCCTCGCCCGCCGTGTTCTCGCGCAACCCGGACGGCTCCGCCGCCGGCGCGACCACGATGAAGAGCGATCTCGTCGCCGCCGAATATTTCACCCATCCGGCGCCCGAAGGCACCACCGGCCAGCCGAGCCCGGACGGCCGCCCCTATGGCCCCGGCCCGCGCGTGCCCTGCTATGTCGTCTCGCCGTGGAGCAAGGGCGGCTGGGTCGCATCGGAGACCTTCGACCACACCTCGGTCCTGCGCTTCATCGAGGCCCGTTTCGGCGTCGCCGAAAGCAACATCAGCCCCTATCGCCGGGCGATCTCGGGTGACCTCACCTCCTGCTTCGATTTCGTCAATCCGAACGCGGCCGTGCCGACCCTGCCGAAGCGCAGCAAGCTGTCGGCGGACGCGCTCCGCGTCTCGCAAGATCTGAAGGATCAGGTGCCGGTGCCGGCTGTCGACGCCCAGTCCCTGCCCAAGCAGCAGGCGGGTATCCGCCCGTCCCGCGCCCTGCCCTACGAACTGTCGGTCGATGCCACGGTCGAGGGCGCCGCGGTGCGCCTGCGCTTCAGCAACAGCGGCAAATCGGCCGCCGTGTTCCATGTCTACGACAAGCTGCACCTCGACCGCATTCCCCGCCGCTTCATGGTCGAGGCCGGCAAGAAGCTGGCCGCGACCTTCGACAGCGCGGGTGACGCCGGCCAGTACGATCTGTGGGTTCTCGGGCCGAACAGCTTCCATCGCCACTTCACTGGCGACAGCGATCTGGTCGGTGCCACCAAGATGCTGCCGGAAATCGCGGTCTCCTACGATCCCGAGCTGTCGCGCCTCAACATCGCGATGACCAACACGGGCGCGCGGCCGTGCCGCTTCACCGTGTCGGCCAATGCCTACGAGAAATACACCAAGGACGTCCGGGTCGAGGCCGGCGCGCGTCAGGTGCTGCGTCTCGACATTTCCGACCAGGGCAACTGGTACGATTACACCGTGACGGTGAACAATCTCGCCGGCTTCACCCGCCGCCTCGCTGGCCGGATGGAGACGGGCAAGCCCGGCATCTCCGATCCCCATTCGGTGTTCGAGCAGATCGCCAACGCCGGCTGAGCGGTAACGCCGACCAGCGCAACCTCCCGGCTTCGCGCCGGGAGGTCCATTCACGCATCATGACCGGACGCCCGAGATGACCGATACCAACAGACGCGACTTCCTGAAGTCCGCCGCCGCCCTCGGCGGGACTGCCGCCGCCGCCACCGTCTTTCCCGACACGATCCGCAAGGCCCTCGCCATCGACGCCGCCAATGGCACCAAGTCGATCAAGGACGTGCAGCACATCGTCGTGCTGATGCAGGAAAACCGGGCCTTCGACCATTACTTCGGCACCTTCCCGGGCGTGCGCGGCTTCGGCGACCGCTTCACCATTCCGCGCGCCGACGGGCGCACCGTGTTCCACCAGTGGAACGGCGAGCGGACCATCCTGCCCTACCATCTGAATTCCAAGAAGGGCAACGCCCAGCGCGTCACCGGCACGCCGCACACCTGGCCCGATGCCCAGGCGGTGTGGAACCACGGGCGCATCACCGACTGGCCGCTGCACAAGGAAAACCAGTCGATGGGCTATTACAAGGAGGCCGAGGTCGGCTTCCAGTTCGCCCTCGCCAATGCCTTCACGCTTTGCGACAACTACCACTGCGCGACGCATACCGGCACTTTCCCGAACCGGGTCTATCACTGGACCGGCACCAACGGCCCGACCGGCACCGGCAATGCCGTCGTCATCAACGAGATGGACAATTTCGGCTCGAAGTCCAAGGGCTACGCCTGGAAGACCTATCCCGAGCGGCTGCAGGAAGCGGGCGTGACCTGGAAGGTCTACCAGAACCTGCCGGACAATTTCGGCGACAATCCGCTGGCCGGTTTCCGCCAGTATCGCGCCGCCCATGAGGCGATGGGCAATACCCCCCTCGGCCTGCCGTGGATCCCCTATGTCGAGGCGATGGACGCGAAGCAGCCGCTCTACAAGGGCGTCGGCAACACCATGCCGCTGGGCGGGTTGCTCGGCCAGCTCGAACTCGACGTGAAGAACGGCAAGCTGCCGCAGGTCTCGTGGATCGTCGCGCCCACGCTCTATTCCGAGCATCCGGCGGTGTCGAGCCCGGTGCAGGGGGCCTGGTATGTCCAGCAGGCGCTGGAAATCCTGACCGCCGATCCGGAGGTCTGGTCGAAGACCGTGCTCATCGTCAATTTCGACGAGAACGACGGCTTCTTCGATCACGTCCCCTCGCCCACCGTGTTCTCGCGCAACGAGGACGGCACGGCGGCCGGCGGCACGACCATGGCGGAAAACCTGCTGGGCAGCGAATATTTCACCCATCCGGCGATCGAGGGCGCGACCAGCCAGCCGGCGCCGGACGGCCGCCCCTATGGCCCCGGGCCGCGCGTGCCCTGCTTCGTCATCTCGCCGTGGAGCCGGGGCGGCTGGGTCGCGTCGGAGACCTTCGACCACACCTCGGTCCTGCGCTTCATCGAGGCGCGCTTCGGCGTCGCCGAGAGCAACATCAGTCCCTACCGCCGGGCGATCATCGGCGACCTGACCTCCTGCTTCGACTTCGTCAATCCGAACACCAGCGTGCCCACCCTGCCGACCCGCAGCAAGATTTCGGCCGACTCGATCCGCGTCGCGCAGGCCCTGCGCCTGCAGGTCAAGATCCCGGCCGAGGCGGACCAGACCGTGCCCGAGCAGGACATCGGCATCCGCCCGTCGCGGCCGCTGCCTTACGAACTGCACATCGAGGCGACGGCCGGCAGCGACAGCATCCGCCTGCGCTTCCGCAACACCGGCACCGTCGGCGCGGTCTATCACGTCTACGACCGGCTGCACCTCGACCGTATCCCGCACCGTTACATGGTCGAGGCGGGCAAGGTGCTGGCCGCGACCTGGGATCTGAAGGCGGATGGTGGCGCCTATGACCTCTGGGTGCTGGGGCCGAACGGCTATCACCGGCACTTCACCGGCAACACCGTGGTCGCCTCGACGGCCAAGGCGGCGCCCGAGGTCACCGCGTCCTACGACAAGACCAATCAGCGCCTGAACCTGACCCTGGCCAACAACGGGGCGCGGACCTGCACCTTCAAGGTGACGGCCAACGCCTACGAGAAGCTGGAGCAGGAGGTGCGGGTTGCCGCCGGGGCGAGCAAGCCGCTGCGCCTGTCCCTCGCCGATCAGGGCAATTGGTACGATTACACCGTGACGGTGACCGGCCTCGATGGCTTCAGCCGCCGCCTCGCCGGCCGGCTGGAGACGGGCAAGCCGAGCATTTCCGATCCGGCCCACGTCCTCGAACAGATCGCCATCGCGGGCTGATCCGGCGACCCGCCCCCCCGTCGTTGGTGTTGACGGGGGGGCTATGCCCCCCGACACTTTCCGACAAAATGTCAAAGCGACACGATAAACGTCGGAAGAGGAAACGTCGGTGGTGGATATTGCAGCGCCCTTCACGCTGGCCTGTGGCCAGACCCTGAAGAACCGTCTGGCCAAGGCGGCGATGACCGAAGGGCTGGCCGATCCGCGCAACCGCGCGACCCCGGCCCTGTGCGAGCTGTACCGGCGTTTCGCCGAGGGGGGCTGCGGCCTTCTCATCACCGGCAACATGCAGGTTCATCCCGACAATCTGGAGCGGCCGGGCAATGTCGTCGTCGCCCCAGGCATGGACGAGGCGGCCAAGGCCGCCCTCGCCGCCATGGCCAGGGCTGGAACGGCCAATGGCACGCGCCTGTGGGCCCAGATCAGCCATGCCGGCCGGCAGACCCCGATCGCCGTCAACAAGACGCCGCAGGCCCCTTCAGCCATTCCGCTGCCCCTGCCGGGCAAGCAGTTCGGCACGCCCCGCGCCATGACCGACGGGGAAATCGTCGATGTGATTTCCCGCTTCGGCTTCGCTGCCGCCACCCTGAAGGAGGCCGGTTTCGACGGCGTGCAGGTGCACGGCGCCCATGGTTACCTGATCAGCCAGTTCCTCAGCCCCCGCTCCAACCAGCGCACCGACCGCTGGGGCGGCAGCCTGGAAAACCGGGCGCGCCTGCTGCTCGAAGTGGTGCGGGCGGTGCGCGCCGCCGCCGGTCCCGGCTTCGGCGTCGGCGTGAAGCTGAATTCCGCCGACTTCATGAAGGGCGGCTTCGGCGACGAGGAGGCGACCACCGTCGCCCGCTGGCTGGAAGCGGAAGGCATCGACCTGCTCGAGGTTTCGGGCGGCACCTACGAGCGGCCGATGATGATGGGCAACGAGGATATGTCGACCGATGCCGGCGCCAAGCAGGCGCGCCGCGCCTCGACCGTGGCCCGCGAGGCCTATTTCCTCGATTATGCCAAGACCATGCGCGCGGCGGTGAAGACGCCGCTGATGGTCACTGGCGGCTTCCGCAGCCGCGCCGCCATGGACGAGGCGCTGGCGGCCGGCGCCTGCGACGTGATCGGTCTCGCCCGGCCGCTGTGCCTGAAGCCGGATGCGCCGGCCGCGCTGCTGTCGGGCCGGCTCGCTCGGCTCGACGATTGGGAGAACCGCCTGCGCCTTGGCCCGGGGCGCCTGCTCGGTCCGGCCTCGCCGCTGAAGATCATCCAGATGCTGAACGGCTTCGGTCCCTTGGGCTGGTTCGCCAACCACCTGAAGACCCTGGGCCAGGGTGGCACGCCGAGCCCCGAACTCGGCATCTTCGGCGCTTTCCTCCGCTATCAGATGGGCGAGATGCGGGCGGCGAAGGCGATGCACGCCGCCCGCAAGTCTCAGGCGTAGGTCACTTCCGTCATCATGCCGGTCGCCATGTGCAGCAGGTTGTGGCAGTGGAACAACCAGCGACCGGCATTATCCGCGTCGAAAGCGATGGTGACGCGGCCGTTGATCGGCACCAGCACGGTATCGCGCCGCGCGCCCGCCAGCGGCTTGCCGTTCAAGGCGACGACATCGAAGTGATGGCCGTGCAGGTGCATCGGATGGGCCATCATGCTCTCGTTCACCATCTCGACCGCGACGCGCTGGCCGGCCTTCACCTGCACCGGCAGCCGGTTGCTCCATGAGCGGTCGTCGATGGTCCAGACGTAAGGCATCATCGACCCGGTCAGGCGGATGCGGCGGGTGATCTCGGCCGGGCGCGCTGTCACGCCCTCGGCCGTCAGCCGCCCCTCCAGCGACAGGTCGACCGGCGGCGCGGCCTCCGCCGCCTTGTCGGCGACGCGGGGCACGCTCGCCCCGGTCGGCGCCAGGATGATGCCGGTGCGGGCGCGGTCGCCCTCGCGCTGGGCCAGCACCGGCACGGCGGCGCCGTCCGGCCCCAGCTGCAGCAGGACGTCGATGCGTTGGCCCTGGGCGAGCGGTACTTTCGTCACCTCGACCGGTTTCACCGGATTGCCGTCGACCGCCATCACCGTGCCGGTCAACCCGCCGAAGTCGAGCCAGAAGGCGGTCGCCGCCGCGCCGTTGATCAGGCGCAAGTGGACCCGCCCACCCTTCTCGACCGCGACCACCTGCGGATCGTCCAGCGTGCGGTCGTTGGCGAGATAGGCATCGAATTCGACATCGTTCAGGTCCATGCCCGCCATGCCGTGATCCATGGCGGGCATGGCGTGGCCCATGGCCGAATGATCCATGCCGGACATGTCCATGCCGGGCATCGACATGCCCCCCATATCCATGCCGCCATGGTTCATCATGCCGCCGGCAAGGCCGGCCACCAGTTCTTCCGGCGCCTTGAAGCTGAAATCGTGGAGGAGGACCGTCACCTCCTGCGCGTCGCGCGCGAGGTCTTCCCTGGTGCGGACGATCAGCGGCGCGGCCAGCAGGCGCATTTCCTGCAGGCCCTGATGGGAATGCATCCAGTGGGTTCCGCCGCGCGGCGCGAAATCGTAGTCGGCGAAGCCGCCATCCGCGATCGCCCGGACATAGAGGGTGTCGGTCACGCCATCCTGATCGGGCGGCGGGGTCTGGCCGTGCCAATGGATGATCGTGTCCTCGCCGATGCGGTTCTCGAGCCGCAGGCGGAAGGCCTCGCCCGGCGAAAGCACGAGGCCGGAAGCCCCGTCCGGCCCGCGCAGGCCGAGGACGGAGGCGGCTTTGCCCTTGATGTCGAGGCTGCGGCGCTCGGCGGTCAGGGTTTTGGGCGTGGTGCCGAAGGCGGCCCGGGCGAAGACCGGGGCGGTTGCGGCGAGGGCGGCGGTCGCCACGAACTGGCGCCGCGACAGATGGAAGGTCATGGTCTCTCTCTCGTCTGAAAAGGCTGGGAAGCGGCTTTCAGGCGAGGGCGCGAGGCGGGCGGTAAAGGGGAGGCGGCACAGCCCCGGGCAGCCCGGTCAGGGCGAGAGCGGCCGGTATCGGCAGCGGACGCGGCCCGAGTCGCGGCGCATCGGTCGCGGCCGGCAGGGCATTCACCGGCAGGCAATGCAGGGCGCAGGCGGCGCCGATGCAGCAGCCGGTCTTCGCCGGGGCCTGCGCGGGCTGGCTGTCCGCATGGTCCGGGCACGGCGCCTCGACGGTCGGCGCGGCGGCGGGTGCCGCCATGCCTGCCGCCGGCAGCGCCGCGAACCAGAACATCGCCGCCACGAGGGCGAGCGCGGCGCGAAGGATTGTGCCGAGGGACCGGTTCATGACGGAGAATCTAGGGATGCCGGCGTCGATTGCCACGGCTTTTTTCGCGGGATTGATCCGCCTCAAGGAGCGGTGACGGCGACGCTCCTATAAAGAAGGTGACCGCGAGGCTTTGATGCCCCCAGTCGAGAAAGAAGGAGGGCCGTAAAATGAAACTCCGGACTCTCATGACCAATGGCGCCCGCACCCCGGCCGCCATGACAGACAACCCCTTCGTTGCCCTGCGGCAGGAGATCGACCGGCTGTTCAATGACATGACCATGGATCTGGGTCTCGGTGAGGCGCTGCCCAGAATGAACATGGTCGAGAACGCCGAGGCGATCACGCTGACCGCTGAACTCCCGGGCATGGAGGAAAAGGACGTCGAGGTCACGCTGGCGGACAATGTCCTGACCATCCGCGGCGAAAAGAAGGTGGAACGTGAAGACAAGGGCGAGACCGCCCATATGATCGAGCGCACCACCGGCGCTTTCGCCCGGACGATCGAGATGCCAGCCGGCACTGACCCGGCGGCCATCAAGGCGATGATGGACAAGGGCGTTCTGACCGTGACCGTGCCGAAACCGGCGCGGGCGATGGCGGAGTCCCGGAAGATCGAGGTCAAACGCGCCGCCTAGCTCCCCCAGGCGGTGTGCCCACGGCCCCGGACGGTTTCCCCGCCGCCCGGGGCCGAGCTTTTTTGGGGCAGGATGTCAGATGGCCTGTAAGCCGGGTTCTGTCGCCGCGGTTGCCCGCGACGGGTGACCATTCCTCTAGGACGACCGTTGCCGGCCGTCTCAAGCAACCGACCCGGGCGACGGACCGGAAACAGATCCCGCGGGCTCGCGCCCGCCTGCCGCCCCTATTTGGTTTTGCTCCGGGTGGGGTTTACCATGCCGCTGGCGTTACCGTCAGCGCGGTGCGCTCTTACCGCACCCTTTCACCCTTGCCGGCCGGCCGGACTTTCGCCCGGCGTTCCGGCGGTCTGCTCTCTGTGGCACTGTCCCTGAAGTTACCTTCGCCGGGCGTTACCCGGCACCCTGTCTCCGTGGAGCCCGGACTTTCCTCCCCCGCGAAACGCGGCGGCGGTCACCCGGCCATCTGACGGCTCAAGGCCTAGCGGTTTCGGCCCGCAGGCGCAAGAGCCGGGCGAGCCGGCCGCGCGTTCCCGCGTCGGCGATGCCATCGACAACGGCGGGACGCCAGTGACGCTGGAAGGCGGCGACCACCGCCCGCGTCTCGTCGTCGTAGCGGCCATGGACATGCAGGCCATAACCGAAGTCGGCGAGGTCGGCCTGCAACGCCTCGACCAGCGTGCCCGATTCGCCGGGACCGAGCCGCCCGCCCGCGACCGGATCGACCCCCTCGGCCCAGAAGCCGATGCCGCGCTGGGCAAGATAGGACCAGTCGAACAATTCGCCCGGATCGGTCTTGCGCAGCGGCGCGCCGTCGGAATGACCGATGACATCGAAGGGGTCGATGGTCCAGCGCGCGACGATGCCCCGGGCGAGGTCGGCCAGGGCCTTCATCTGGGCTGGCGGGAAATGCCGATATCCCCATTCATGGCCCGGATTGACCAGTTCGATGCCGATGGAACGGAGGTTGATGTTGTCAATGCCGCGCCAGCTGCCCTTGCCGGCGTGCCAGGCCCGCTCGGTTTCCGCCACCAGCCGATAGATGGTGCCGTCCTCGTCGATCAGGTAGTGGCTGGAAACCTTGGCTTCTGGGTCGCGCAGGCGGGCCAGCGCCTCGGCCCCGGTCTTCATGCCGGTGTAATGGATCATCAGGATCGAGACGGGCGCGCCATCCCGGCTGTCGTGATTGGGCGAGGGCTGGTTGACGATCCGGTTCACGGTGCCGCCCCGACGATTTTCCGCTCACGCAGCATGATGATGCCAACTCCCGCGAGGGTCATCAGACTGCCCCCGATCATGCGCCAGGTCAGCGCGTCGTCAAGCAGCAGGACACCGAAGACGATGCCGAGCACGGGCGAAAGCAGCATGAGCGGCGCCGTCGTCGTCACCGGATAGCGTTGCAGCAGGCGGAAATTGGCGGCATGGGCGATCAGCGAGGAACCGAAGGCGGTATAGGCGACGGCGGCCCAGGCGAGCAGCGAGGCATTGGTGACCGCCGCGCCCTGCCCGGTCTCGAACAGGGCCGAGAACAGCAACATGCTGGGCCCGGTGACGAGCCCCATCCAGGCCTGAAGGGTGAAGACGCCGACCCCCCGCATCCGCCGCATGATGATCATGGCGACCGCCATCGAGAAGGCGGCGGCGACGCAAAGCAGCAGCCCGTCGAGATAGGAGAACACCCGCGGATCGAAGCCGATGACGATGACGCCCGCGAAGGCGATGACGATGCCGAGGATACGGCGCCAGCGGATCGTCTCCTTCAGGATGACGACGCTGAGGATGGTGACGAAGGGAATGTTCAGCTGGATCGCCACCGCCGCCGAGGAGACGTCGCCGACAAGACCGATGCCGATGAACAGCAGTCCGAAGTGACACAGGCCGGCGGTCAGCGCGACCCACAGCACCGCCCGGATCTGGTCGCGCGGCACCCGCAGGATCAGCGGCGAGAGCACGAGACCGATGGCGCAGAAGCGGATGCCGGTCAGCAGCATGGGGGGCAGCTCGCTCACCCCGACCTTGGCGGCGACGAAATTGAACCCCCAGATCAGGTTCACGAGCAGGACGAGGGCAATGTCGATGGGCGCCATGTCCCTCGATAGCAGTGGAACCCCCCGGCTACCATTGCGCCTCTTGCATGTCGCTTGTTCCCGTTTCGGCAATAGCCATCGCTTAGCGAAGGCGGCAGGACGTCGGACCCGGGGAAATGCGAGGCCGACGCGGCGTTACCTTCGCCTTTGGTCGGAATCGACAAAGTGGCGGTCAGAGCCTATGAGCCGGGCACCGCTTACATTTCGGGAGACTCGGCCATGGCCGCGACGACGCTGATACCGGCAACCCTCATACCGGGAGACGGCATCGGCCCCGAAATCGTCGACGCCGTCGTTGCCGTGCTCGACGCGCTGGGCGCGCCCTTCGCCTTCGATACCCAGGACGCCGGCATGGCCGGGATCGAGGCGGCGGGCGATCCCCTGCCCCAGGCCACCCTCGATTCCATCGCCCGCACCGGCCTTGCCCTGAAAGGCCCGCTGACCACGCCGTCGGGCGGCGGCTATCGTTCGGTGAATGTCCGCCTGCGCGAGGCGTTCAAGCTCTACGCCAATGTCCGGCCGGCGCGCAGCCTGATCCCGGGCGGCCGGTTCGAGAATATCGACCTCGTCCTCCTGCGCGAGAACCTCGAGGGCTATTACGTCGCCCACGAACATTTCATTCCCGTGGGCGACGATCCCAAGGCGGTCGCGGTCAGCCAGGGCGTGACGACACGCATCGGCTGCGAGCGGATCGTCCGCTACGCCTTCGAATATGCCGTCGCCAATGGCCGCAAGAAGGTGACCCTGGTCCACAAGGCCAATATCCTGAAGGCGATCACCGGCCTGTTCCTCGAAATCGGCCGCAACATCGCCCGGGAATACGAAGGCCGCGTCGCGGTCGACGAGAGGATCGTCGATGCCTGCGCCATGCAACTCGTCATGAACCCCTGGCAGTTCGACGTGATCGTCACCACCAATCTGTTCGGCGACATCCTGTCGGACCAGATCGCCGGCCTGGTCGGCGGCCTCGGCATGGCGCCGGGCGCCAATATCGGCGAGAAGGCGGCGATTTTCGAGGCCGTGCACGGCTCCGCCCCCGATATCGCCGGCAAGGGCATCGCCAACCCCCTCGCCCTCCTCATGGCCGCCGGTCTGATGCTGGAACATGTCGGCCGGCAGGACCTCGCGGCCAAGCTCAAGGTCGCCATCGACCGCACCCTGAACGAGGATCGGGTCCGCACCGGCGACCTGGGCGGCAAGGCCACCACCCGGGAATTGACCGCCGCGCTGATCGCCCGCCTGCATTGACATCCGGCCATTGACATCCGGCGCCAGACCGGACCGAGGAAGCCCAAGGAAACGCCCCGGGAGACAGGCTCTCCCGGGGCGTCGTCATGTCGGGGATGGCGTCAGAAGCCCCGCCCCTCGGCCACCAGCCGGCGCAACAGCGGGGCCGCCTGCCACGGCTTCGTACCCAGCCGGGCATGGAAGGCGTCGATCCCGGCCAGCACCCTGTCGAGGCCATGTTGCTGGCCCCAGAACATCGGCCCGCCGCGGAAGGCCGGGAAGCCGTAGCCGTTCAGCCACACGACGTCGATATCGGAAGCCCGCGCGGCGATGCCTTCCTCGAGGATGCGGGCACCTTCGTTCACCATCATGAACATGCAGCGTTCGACGATCTCCGTCTCGTCGACGGCGCGGGGCGCGATGCCCTGCGCGGCACGGTAAGCGGCGATCAGCGCATCGGTTTCCGCGTCAGGGATCGGCGCCCGGCTGCCGGCCTCGTAGCGATAGATGCCGGCCCTGGTCTTCTGGCCGAAGCGGCCCTTTTCGGCCAGCGTGTCGAGCCAGTTGGGGGCGTCGACCTCCGGATCATTGGCCTTCCGCCGCTCTTCCCGAATGCGCCAGCCGACATCGAGCCCGGCGAGGTCGGAGGTGGCGAAAGGCCCCATGGCGAAGCCGAAATCGGTCAGCGCCTTGTCCACCTGCTGCGGGCTGGCGCCTTCGTTGACGAGGGCGATGGCCTCGCGGTTGCGGGCATGGAGGATGCGGTTGCCGACGAAGCCATAGCAGACCCCGACCATCACGCCGACCTTGCCGATGCGCCGCGCCACCTCCATCACCGTCGCCTGCACGTCGGGCGCGGTCGCCTTGCCGCGCACATTCTCCAGCAGTTTCATGACGTTGGCCGGGCTGAAGAAATGCATGCCGACGACATCCTGCGGCCGGCCGGTCGCCGCCGCGATCTCGTCGATGCTCAAGGTCGAGGTATTGGTGGCCAGCACCGCCCCCGGCTTGCACACAAGGTCGAGGGTGCCGAAGATGTCGTGCTTCACCGCCATCGACTCGAAGGCCGCCTCGATCACCAGATCGGCACCGGCGAGATCGGCATAATCGAGGCTGGGCCGGATCAGCGCCATGCGCGTCTCGATCTCCTCCGCCGTCATGCGGCCCTTCGCCCTCGTGGCCTCGTAATTGGCGCGGATGGTGGCGAGGCCGCGCTCCAGCGCCTCCGCCTTCATCTCGAGCAGGGTCACCGGAATATCGGCATTGGCGAAACACATGGCGATGCCGCCGCCCATGGTGCCGGCGCCGATGACGCCGACCGTCTCCACCTTGCGCGGCTTAACGTCGGGACCGATGCCCGGCACCTTGGCCGCCTCGCGCGGGGCGAAGAAGGCATGGACGAGGCCGGCGCGCTGGGGCGAGGCGAGACAGGACAGGAACAGGCTGCGCTCCTTCGCCAGCGCCTCGTCGAAGGGCAGCGTGGCCGCGCCCTCGATGGCATCGACGCAGGCCAGCGGCGAGACGAGGCCGCGGCTGCGCTTCGCGATCGCCGCCCGCGCCTCGGCGAAGGTCTCGGCTTTTGCGTCTACCGCAAGATCGCGGGTGCGCCGGCCGGTCACGCCTTCCTCCAGCACCTGCAGCGCGGCGGCGACCACGTCGCCTTCCGCGATCCGGTCGACGATGCCGGCGGCTTCCGCCGCCTCGGCCTTCAGGGGATCCCCGGCGGTGATGATGTCGATGGCGGCCCTGGCGCCCGCGAGACGGGGCAGACGCACGGTGCCGCCCGCGCCGGGGATCAGGCCCAGCTTCACCTCGGGCAGGCCGAGGCTGGCGAAGGGCCCCGCCACCCGGTAGTGGCAGCCGAGCGCGAGTTCGAGCCCACCGCCCAGCGCCACGCCATTGATCGCCGCGATCACCGGCTTGCCCGAGGCTTCGATGGCGTTGATCACGTCGGGCAGCGAGGGCGGCAGGGCCGGCTTGCCGAATTCGCGGATATCCGCGCCGGCGGAAAAGGCCTTGCCCTTGCCGGTCAGCACGACGGCGTCGACCTCATCGTCCCCCTGCGCCCGGGCGATTAGGTCCAGGAGGCCCTGACGAACCGCCTGGCCGAGGGCATTGACCGGCGGGCTGTCGATCGAAATCACCGCCACCCGGCCCTGCCGGCCATAGTGCACAACCTCGCTCATCGCCGCTCCCTCGTCTGTCTTGGCCCGTCCGGGCAGAATCGCGCGGGATTGTGCCTCGTTCCGAATTCGGAGGCACGCCCCTTGCTGCCAGGGGGCGTGGCCGCCACGCCCTACCAGGCGTAGCTGAGACCGAAAGCGAATTCGGTCGCCGCATTGGTCATCGAGACCGTCTGCCCGGGCGAGAGGCCGTTGCGCCCATCGGCGGCGACGGGCGGCGACCAGACGATGGCGGCATCGAGGGTCAGCGCCTGCGCCAGATCGACGCTGAAACCACCTGAAAAGCCATGGCGGAATGTTGCCGGCGCCAGCGCGTTCAGCAGGCCTTCGCTGGCCGGAGACAGCCGGTCGGTGTAACTGTAGCCGGCGCGGACCGCGATGCCGTCGCCGAGGCGCTGCTGGGCCCCGAAATGCAGCATCAACTGGTCATTCCAGCCAAAGCCGGCAGCCTCGTCGGTACCGAGCTGGGGGCCACCGCCCAGCGGGACGACGAAGCGGTTCGAGAAGGCCGGCACGCCCGAATAGAGGACATATTTCGCGTCCGCGACCAGGTCGAGCCCTTGCGCCACGCGCCAGGCGATGCCCCCGGCCAGGACCGCCGGCAGATCGAGATTGGCGCCCTCGGGCAGCAGGCCGCGGTATTTGCCATAAGGCCGCATGTCCGCCTCGGTCTGGTAGGTCAGGCCGAAGGAGAAGCTCTCGCCCTGATGGTGCAGCCCGATCTTGGCGGCGAAGCCGAGGGATTCGTCGCTGCGCAGGTCGGTGACATGCGCGGGATCGCTCGACGCGCCGAAGGCGGCCAGAGCAGCGAAGCCGCGCGCCCTGAACTGGCCATAGACCAGCGAAGGCGACAGGCCGACCGAGGTCCGCGGCGTGATCCGGTAGGCGATGGTCGGCGAAATGAACAGGGCCGAGGTGTCGAGCGTGGTCTTGCCCGCGCAGAGCGGCCCCGTCCCCGGCAAACCCGCCGGACAGCCAGGCCGCGCCTCGGCCGGGTAGGAAACACCGAGGCCGAACAGGCCGTAGGCGGAAAAACCGGCCGACCAGCGATCGTCGATCCGCTTCGTCGCCGAGAGATAGGGCACGGTGAAATAACGCTCTGCCGCGTCCCATTTGCCTTCCGCGAGGGGGAATGGCCCGGCGCCCGTCCCCTCGACATTCATCGCCGGCTGCGACAGGACCACCGTCCCGCCGAAGGAGACCTGATCGCCGACCTCGACCGTCGAGGCCGGGTTATTGATCGGCGCCACCGCATCCTGAGGCAGCGCGAGACCGGCGCCCCCCATGCCCTTTTCCTTGGCCCCCACGCTGGTCATCAGAATACCGCCGGCGGCCAGTGCCGGTTGCGCCCCATGAAATCCACTCATCCCGACCATGGTCAGGACACCCAAACGCCAGACAAGCGCCATCGCTCTCGTGCTCCCTGCACAATTTCGCGAGCGCGGCCACCTGCTTGTTGACGTGATTTCTCAGGGCCCGGTCGCGCCCCTGATCTGAACGGCCGGGATCCCCCATCCGGACGCCGCCCGCAGAATGCCCGCAAATCCTGGGCCGGCGAAAGCCATCATTCTGGGGGGGGTGGGGGGTGGGGAACATCGCCCCCGCCCGCGGGCGGGGCCGGCGGGGGCGATGACCGACTTCCCTAGAGCAGGAAGTCGGTGGCGGCGAGCATGAGATTGCCCGCCAGTTGAACCTGGAAATCGGCCATGCCATCGCCATTCACGTCACCTTCGATGAAGGTGTCCGTGCCATCGTCGAACTGGCGCAGCTGACCGGCGACATTGCCGAAGGCATCCGTGCCGATGAAGACGAAGGCATCGTTCGCCATCGTGGTGCTGTCGGCGTCGATCGCCGTCAGGACGATAAGATCGCCGGTGCCGAAATCGGTGACGAGATCGCGGGTCGCCGCCGTCATCCCGCTGTCCGCCGTCGAGGTGTAGATGAAGCGGTCGAGACCGGAGCTGCCCGCCAGGCGGTCGGCGCCGCCGCCCCCCAGCAGGCTGTCATCGCCGCGACCGCCGCGCAGGATGTCGTCACCGCCACCGCCGACCAGGAAGTCCGCCCCCGTGCCGCCGGTCACCATGTCGTTACCCTGCCCCGCGTTGAAATAATAGGCCTTGCCGGCGAGATCGGCGGCCATGGCGTCACGCGCCGAGGTGCCGAGGGCGACGGCGCCGAACATGTCGCCCCGGGCCGCGCCCGAGACGAGATCGCGCACGTCGAAGGTCACGCCCGCGCCACCAACGAAGGTGATGCCCTCGTCGTCGACCCTCGTGACGGCGCCGGTCAGCATGTCCGCGCCATCCTCGGCCTGCAGGCGGACGGCAAGGCCGCCGTCCTGATTGGCCATGGTGTTGCTGTCGTTCGCGTTGCCATTGCCGACCTGCGACGAGGTGAAGGTCAGGCGGACCTGTCCCGGCGCGCCCGCGTTGACCGTGACCGTATCCATGCCGTCACCGAGGTCGATCAGATCGGCGCCATCGGTCGAGACATTGAAGATCGCCCGATCCGCGCCCCCCTCGCCGTAGATCCTGTCGTTATCCGCCCCGCCGATGAAACTGTCGGCGCCATTGCCACCGAACAGATAGTCCCGGCCGAGACCGCCGACCAGAAAATCGTCGCCGTCGCCGCCGCGCGCGGTGTCATTACCGCCACCGAGGTTGAAGTAGTGATTGCCGGCGACCAGCGTCGATACCGATTCGCGCGCCGAGGTGCCGAGAACGGCCGCCTTGAACATGTCGCCCCGGGCGGTGCCGGAGACGAGATCGCGGATGTCGAAGGTCACGCCCGCCGTGGTCGCGACGAAGGCGATGCCCTCGTCGTCGAAGCGGCTGATACCGCCGGTCAGCATGTCCGTGCCGTCCTCGGCCTGCAGGCGGACGGCAAGGCCGCCGTCCTGATTGGCCATGGTGTTGCTGTCGTTCGCGTTGCCGTTGCCGACCTGCGACGAGGTGAAGGACAGGCGAATCTGGCCGGGGGCGGAAGCCGCCACATTCACCCGGTCGGCACCGGCGCCGAGATCGACACTGTCGGCGCCATCGGTCGAGACGTTGAAGATCGCGGTATCGTTACCATCCCCGCCCATGATCGTGTCGGCACCGGTGCCGCCGATGAAACTGTCGTCGCCGAGGCCGCCGTTCAGACTGTCGTCGCCCGCGCCACCGACCAGGAAGTCGGCAAGGTCGCCGCCGGTCACCATGTCGCTGCCCTGCCCGGCGTTGAAGTAATAGGCCTTGCCGGAGAGGACGGCGGTCAGCATGTCGGCATCCGAGGTGCCGAGGGTGGCGGCGCCGAACATGTCGCCCCGGGCGGTACCGGAGACGAGATCGCGGATGTCGAAGGTCACGCCCGCCGTGGTCGCGACGAAGGTAATGCCTTCGTCGTCGAAACGGCTGACCGCGCCGGTCAACTGGCCGGCGCCATCCTCGGCCTGCAGGCGGACGGCAAGGCCACCGTCCTGATTGGCCATGGTGTTGCTGTCGTTCGCATCGCCATTGCCGACCTGAGATGACGTGAAGCTGAGGCGAATTTGCCCGGGCGCCGAGGCGGCGACGTTGACGAGGTCGCTGCCGGTGCCGAGGTCGACCGTGTCGCTGCCGTCGGTCGAGACGTTGAAGATCGCGATATCGTTACCGATGCTGCCGTAGATCGTGTCGTTGCCGGTCCCGCCGATGAAGCGGTCGTCGCCGCCGCGTCCGCGCAGCATGTCGTCGCCAGCACCGCCGACGAGGAAATCGTCGGCATTGCCGCCGGTCACCCAATCGTCGCCCTGGCCGGCGTTGAAGTAATTCGTGCGGTTGCCCTGGTCGATCAGCCGGTCGTTGCGGAAAGTGCCGAGACCGACCACATCGAACAGATTGCCGCGCTGGGTGCCCGAGACCAGATCGCGCACGTCGAAGGTCAGGCCCGGGGTCTGCGAGACGAAGGTGATGCCTTCGTCGTCATAGCGCGACAGATCGCCCATGGGCGTGCCCGTGGCATCTTCCCGCTGGAAGCGGACGGCGAGACCGCCATCCTGATTGGCCAGCGTGCCGGCGTCGAGCGCGTTGCCGTTGCCGACTTCGGCGCTGGTGAAGCTCAGACGGATTTCGCCCGCGCCCGCGCTGCTGGTGACCAGGACCGAGTCGTTGCCGAGGCCGAGGTCGGTGCTGTCCGCCCCGTCGGTCGCCGCGTCGACACTGGCGGTGTCGTCGCCCCGCAGGCCCGTGATGGTGTCGTTGCCGGCGCCGCCATTGAACTGGTCGGCATCATTGGTGCCGGTCAGCGTGTCGTCCCCCGCCATGCCGTTGAAGATCGCCATTTGCCCCTCCGGGAATGTTGTTCGCGGCCCGCGGCGTTCCGCAGGCAGGGGCGTTCTCTGTCGCGTCCCCCAGGGGCTGTTACGCCGAAGGAGGAAACACGGATGTGGAGGACACGCGGTGCGGGGAAGCGAAATCCCGGAATACCGGATGGCGGCCGGGCGGATGCGCGGAAAATGAAAAACCCCGGATGGCCTGGCCATCCGGGGTTTTCAGTTTGGTGCGGTCGAGAAGACTCGAACTTCCACGGGAGTTACCCCACAAGCACCTCAAGCTTGCGCGTCTACCATTCCGCCACGACCGCTCCGGGCAGGCGGGGGTAGTAGCAAACTCGGCCGGGGGAGGCAAGCACTCTTTGCAGGATCAGTTCGAGGTGCAGGAGAAACTGGCGATGCGCTTGCCGTCGATTTCGCCAATGGTGTCGAGACGGGCGGCGCGACTGTATTGCGCGCAGTGAATCTGCGCCTTTTCAGTCGCCTTGGCGAGTTCGTCGACATCGTCGTCGATGGCGACGGTATAGCCGTTCGGCGTCGCGGTCAGCGGCGGGCGGCTGCCCGCGCAGGCGGCAAGACCGGCGGCGAGGACGGGAATCAGAATCAGGGGAAGGCGCAGGCGCATGGGAAATGCTCCATCAAATTGGGCCCCATGACCTAACACAGCGCGCGCGGCGTGTGTTCCCCCGCGTTCAGATGCCCGAGCCGTCGGCTTCGAGATGGATGCCGCATTCCTTCTTCTCGGAGCCGGCCCAGCGGCCGTCCCGATACTCGCCACCCGGCGCCACCCGGTCGGTGCAGGGCATGCAGCCGATCGACAGATAGCCGTCTTCGACCAGCGGATGGGCCGGCAGGTCGTAGGCGATGCGATAGGCGTCGAGCGCCTCGGCATCCCAGGAAATCAGCGGGTTCACCTTCACGAGGCCATTCGCCGATTCGAGGTTGGGCAGCTCGGCCCGCTCCTTGGTCTGGAAACGCTTGCGGCCGGTGATCCAGGCATCGAAACCCGAAAGCGCGCGGTTCAGCGGCTCGACCTTGCGCAGGCGGCAGCAGGCATTGGGATCGTCACGCCAAAGCACGCCGTCGGGATCGCGTTCCGCCACGGCGACCGGATCGGGTTCGATGGTGCGGACATCGGTCAGGCCGAGCAGCTTCGTCAGCCGGTCGCGATAACGCAGGGTCTCGCCGAACAGCTTGTCGGTATCGAGGAAGATCACGGGGATCGTGCGATCGACCTTGGCGACGAGGTGAAGCAGCACCGCCGACTCGGCGCCAAAGGACGAAACGAGCGCGATCCGGCCGCGGAATTCCAGCTGGGTCATGACCTTGACCAGCCCCTCACCGTCGAGCGAGCCGTAGAGATTGCGCAGCGCGGCCGCGTGATCCCGCGCCCACTGCTTGCGATCGGCCGCCAGGGCATTCATGCCAGCCATTCCTTCTCGTCCAGATATGCGTCCGACCGGCGGGACACTTCCCCGGGGGTCAGCCCTTGCTCGCGCCATTGCCGCCGTATGGCGGCCAGTTCTTCGAGCCGGCCAGCCCATTCGGGGCCGAAAGCTCGTTCCAGATGACGGCGCAGGCGGCGCGCCAGCGCCGGACTCTTGCCGCCGGTCGAAACCGCGATCGTCAGATCGCCCCGCCGGACCAGGGCGGGCAAATGCACGTCGCACAGATCGACCACATCCTCGACATTCACCAGGGCGCCGGCGGACCTCGCCGCCACCGCCACCGCCTCCGCCTCGGGCCGGTCGAGACCGGCGACGATGACGAGACGAACCCCCGCCAGTGCCGCCGTGTCCGGCAATCCATCGCGCCAGCGGTGGCCCGCCAGCGCGCGCAGATCGGCGCCAGCCCCGGGGGCGTAGACCGCGACATCGACCGCGCCCGCGGCATCGACGAGGGCCAGCCGCTTCGACACGACCTCGCCCCGGCCGACGACGGCGACCGCGAGACGGGTCATATCGAGTGCCAGGGGCAGCATCGCCACCTCGTAACCAGAGACCATTCACCGGCGCCATCAACGGATAACTGCCGGATTGGGTTGCGGACGATATGGGGAATAGGTTCTTTCACGCAATATCTAATTAGTGTGAAACCTATCACATAAACACAATGTATTAATGTGTTGTTAGACGGTCACAGATTATGGTGACAGAAGGAGGCCCCTGCCATGTCCGACCTTGCCACGCTGGCCGTCACCATGAATTCGCTGCAGACGCGGAACGAGGTTTCCCTCGCCGCGGTCAAGCAGAATGCGGATTTCCAGCGTCAGGTGGTGGCCGAGCTGTTCGCGACCATGGACGCCATGCCCCGCCCGCCCGAAGGCATGGGCCAGCAGATCGACCAATACGCCTGACCCTTCGCCGCCAGCGACGGCGGCGGCGAGCGACGATCAGCCATGCGGCGGCGGCATGAGGTGCCGGCCCCTCGCCCTCAGGTCCTTCCTCGCCTTCAGATCACGGTGGCGACCGGGGGAATCTCGGCGCCGTGGCGTGGCTTATGCCGCGGCGCGGCTTTGGTCGGTGCGGCTTCGGGCGCGACGTCCACCACCGCCCCGTCCAGCACGGCTTCCGCGGCAACGCGCAGCTCTTCCAGCGACAGGTTCAGGAAATCGACGAAATCGGCGATGTCCGGCATGATGCGCCGGCACGACGAGACGCCGATGGAGATCGTGCCGTCGTAGCTGAAAATCGCCAGCAACAGCCCCATGCCGTCGAAAATCGGACCATAGCCGATCTGGGCGACCAGCTTGTTGCCGAGGCTGTAGAGCGGGATCTGCGGCCCCGGCACATTGGTGATGACGCAGTTGAAGATCGGATTGTGGCTC
This sequence comes from Zavarzinia aquatilis, assembly GCF_003173035.1. Lineage (GTDB taxonomy): Bacteria > Pseudomonadota > Alphaproteobacteria > Zavarziniales > Zavarziniaceae > Zavarzinia > Zavarzinia aquatilis. Next base: position 80,696 of record NZ_QGLE01000005.1, on the reverse strand, counting down.
TCCGCCACCTTCATGCGGGTATAGAGCCTCGTCGCCAGCGCCGCCGTCGCGGAAGGCACATATTTCGTGTAGTCGGTCAGGGTGCGGGCGCCGATGGCGTTGGTCAGGCTCTTCGACTTCACCGTGTTGTCGTGCACGGCGGTGAGGCGGGCCAGCGGATCGGCGACATCGGTCGCGATGGAGACCAGCATCCCCGAGACCTGATTGCCCAGCTTGCCTTTCTCGGTCTCGGCGCGCACCGAGATGGGGGCGAAGGCGATCAGCGATTTTTCGGGCAGGGCGTGATGCTTGTCGAGCCAGCGGCGCAGCGCCCCGGCGCAGACCGTCAGGATGACGTCGTTCACCGTCGATCCGTCGACCGCCTTGCGGATGCGCTTGACCGTCTCCAGCGGGAAGACCGTGCCGTCCCACACCCGCTGGGCCGAGATCGGCACGTTCAGCGGCGTGCGCGGCGCCTGAAACGGCGCGGGCGGCGGGTCCTCGCGATATTTCGGGAGGCGGGCCACCGTGCCGATGACGGTCGAGGCCAGCTTGGCCCCACCCTCGACCAGCTTGAAGGGCGCGACAACATTGGCCAAGGCCGTGCGCAGCAGCAGGCTGCCGGCCGTCGGCACCCGTTCGGGCACCCAGCGGCGGCGCGGCGGCTCGATGTTGCGGCCTTCGGGCGTGAGGTCGGTCAGGGCGAACAGGATGTCGTTGCCCGAGACACCGTCGATGGCGGCGTGATGGATCTTGATCAGGGTGGCGAAACTGCCCGGCGGCAACCAGTCGATGCCGTCCAGCCCCTCGATGACATAGAATTCCCACAAGGGCCGGCTGCGGTCGAGCGGGTGGGACAGGATGCGCGAGGCCATGGTGACCAGCGAGCGCCAGTCGCCCGGCGACGGCACCGCGACATGGCGCAGGTGGTAATCGAGATCGAAATCCGGGTCTTCGATCCAATAGGCCCGGTCGAGCGACATCGGCACCTCGACGAGGCGCTGGCGGAAGGTACGGGCGAGGTGCAGCCGCTCCTCGATGCCGCTGCGGATCGCCTCGAAACTGAAGGCCCGTGAATCGGTGGCCGGCGTGTAAAAGCACAGGCCGGCAATATGCATCGGCGAATTACCGGTCTCGAGATGCAGAAAGCCCTGATCGAGACCGCTCAATTGATGCATGGGCGCCATCCCCCGCGTTCGAGTGTTTTCCAACAGCGATACGCAACCGACAGACGACCATAAAACAACGACGCCGCCAGGTCATTGGCGGCGTCGGTAAAGACAGCGAAGTGGGCTGTTATGGCACAGGCTTCAGCGTCGGCAACACCGGCGGGCGGCTGATGGTTTCAGCGCCACCGGTCTGACCGGCATTGGCCGGCTTCAGGGCGACGAGACGCACCGGCGCGCCCGACACCTCGACCACGCTGCGTTTCGGCGCCGGGGTCCGTGCTTCGTCCGCGCGCTCCGTGGGGCGGCGCGTGGGCGCGACGTCAGCCGTCGGCACGCCGGGATCGCCGGCCGAGGCGACCGGACGCCCCACCACCACCGGCTTGCCGGCGCGATACTGCACCGTGGCGCCAGTGATCTGCGCATTCAGCGTGCCGGCGGGCGCGGCCCGCGCGGGGGCGGAAACGGGAACCAGGCCGGCATTGGCGGGACGCGGATCGACCGAACGGATGGGCGCGTCATCGGCGCTGGCCACGACCTGTTCGACATCGTTGTCATCGCGACCCTTGCCGTCGCCGCCGTAGATGAAACCGTAGAGCGGATAGACCGAGGTGCCGTAATCGTCCACCACCGGATACCAGACGCGCACCATGGACCAGTCGTTGCGCGGCGAGACGTCGATCACCGAGACGCCCCGGTCGATCTTGCCTTTGCGGCCGCTGCGGCGGGTCGCCCAATTGGCATGGTCGATGACCACTTCGCGGGCGTTGACCACATTGCGGACCACGGCGACATGACCGCGGCGCATCCCGTTCGCGCGCTTGAAAACCATGACCGAACCGGCCTTGGGACGGCCACCGGTGGTGTAGCCTTCACTGCGGGCCTGACCCCACCAGGTCCAGGCATCGCCGGAGATCTGCACGCCCGAAATCTGACGGGCATAGGGGACACACTCGATGGCCTTGGCGGGAGACATGACGGAAAGCGAAATGACGATTGCCAGAGACGCAACAACGCCACGACCGATCCGCCCTGCACGCGCCACCATGTTGCCCCCTGCCATCTGCCAATTCGCCCTGCCCAGCCGGTGTAACAAACCGAAATAATCATGTCCACCGGCATTCGCCGGGGGTTCGGGAGGACCGGTAGGGACATGGCGCATTGACTTGCCACAATATGTAGTCCGAATCCCGCAGTTCCCGTTGCCCAGCCACGCAACCCGTTGGTAAAGCTGGTGATGCGGAGCCCGTCATTCGTCCCGATGTGGGTAGGATATTATGTCGCTACTTTTTGCCGACGAGCCGTCGGCGGTCGAAATCGTCAACGAGTCGGGTGCGGGCGACGCCGTGCTGCTGTGCGACCACGCCAGCCCCCGCCTGCCCCGCCGGCTCGGCGACCTCGGCCTGAGCGAGGCGCAGCGGCTGGAGCACATCGGCTGGGACATCGGCGCGGCGGCCGTGGCGCGTCACCTGTCGGCGGCGATCGACGCGCCGCTGGTGCTGACCGGCTATTCCCGACTCGCCATCGACTGCAACCGGCCCCGCGGCGTGCCGACCTCGATTCCCGAAGTGACGGGCGGTGTCCGCGTCCCGGGCAACGAAGGGCTGGACGCGGAAGCGCGTCTTGCCCGCGAAAGCGCGTTGTTCGAGCCCTATCACGGCGCGATCACCCGCCTGCTCGACCGGCGACGGGCGGCGGGGCGGCGCAGCGTGGTGCTGGCGATCCATTCGTTCACCCCGGACCTCGGCGCGCCCCGGCCCTGGAATATCGGCATTACCTATGGCCGCGACCGGCGTCTGGCCGGGGCCTTCATCGAGACGCTGGAGCGCAGGTTCCCGGACCTGTGCGTCGGCGACAATCTGCCCTATGCGGTCACCGATTCCGGCGATTACGCCATGCCGGTCTATGGCGAAGGCCGCGGCCTGCTGCATGTCCTGATCGAGATGCGACAGGATGGCGTGGGTAATGAAGCGGGCCAGGCGCGTTGGGCCGAACGATTGACCGCCTGCTGGCGCGACATCGCCGCCAGCCTCGAGGCGGTCGAGGCTGGCAGGATCAGTTCGTGACCGAGAAGCTGGTGCTTGCCCGCACCCGATTGGGCAGGAGGCCGACAAAGACTTCGGGCATCACCCGGCAATTGCCGGTCACGCCGAAATTGTAGGTGGCGGTGATGGTGATGCTCGGCCCGACCACGCTGTTCGGGATGGGGGCACTATTCGGCGCGACATAGCTCGTCGCCTCGAAGGCGGGCGAACAGCCCGGAATATTCATGAAGCCGGCGACCCGATCGTCCTTGATGTCATTGAAGATCTGCAGACGGTCGGTCGCGTCCTCGCCGAGGGAAACGAGGCGGGCGATTTCCGACAGACGGTGACGCAGCTGGACATAGTCGGCGAGAATTTCGCCGTAGGACAGCGCACCGAACAGCAGGGTGAACATCAGGGTCGAGATCAGGGCAAATTCGATCAGCGTGGCGCCCCGTTCACCGCCCCGGCCTCGCGCTGCTTCCACCTCGTCGTTCATAAGCCTTGCACTCATCTCGCCTCTCCAGATCGGCCTCCGCCCCTCGTCAGTGGACAAGCCTGCCTCCTGTCGTGCAGGTCAACCGCGCCCCGACATCGACATTGGCCACGCCGATGGCCAAGGCGTTGAGCAGGTGATTGACCAGCGGGTCCATGAAACCCGACACCGACGCCAGGATCGGCTGCAAATTGGTCACCGTCGTGCTGATGATGGAATCCGCGCCCGAAATCAGCACGCTGAGGACCGAACCGTGGCCATCCGGTTTGTAGCTGTGGAACCGGGCACCGGCCAGTGTCGATTTCACCGAAGCGATGATGTCCTGTTCGTTCTTGCGGGGATGCTCGCAATAGGGTGGCGGCGGCGCGTTGCCCTTGTAGCAGGTGCCCGCGGTATCGGAGCCGACATCGGGCGGATCGGTAAAGACATCGGCCGGATAGGACGTGCCGAGAATGTCGGTATCGAGATAAAGCCCGAGCCCACCACCCTTGAGGGCGACCCGATCGCCGCAAGTATAAGTCTGCGTGCACAGAAGCGCGCTGAGGCAGGTCTTCGTTGTCGTGCAGAGCTTGGAGCCGAAGTCGATGAGCGACAAAGGCAGGACGTGGGGCGCGGCCGTCGACGAGAAAATGGCGCTTTCATCGGGGATATCCCCGACCCGCAGGCTCGCCGCCTGGGAGGATATCTGGACGTTCAGGCTCTTGGTCGCGTCGGCCGGCGGGCAGCTGTAGCTGGTGACATAGGCCGAGGCACCGCCGACATCGACCACGATGTCGAGGCCCGGCGGACGACCGTCCCCGGCGGAGCGGGTCAGGAGCTGGATATCCAGCACCTCGCGCTGTTCGGTCTTGGTCCCGATGAACAGAAGATTGCTCAGCAGGTTGAGCAGCGCCTGCACGGAGCCGACGAAATTGAGCCCGACAGCCGAGGTCAGCACCGGCGCCAGGGGCGAAGCCATGGCCGCCATGTCGGTCAGCAGCTTCGACAGGGTCGCCAGCGCCGGAATGTCGATGCGGATGTAGAGCCGGATCTGGGCGGTGCGCACGAAGATGCCGCCGCGGGAAATGTCCTTCCGGTCGGCGTCGGACAGGGTCTCGACCACCGCCGGATTGCCGACCGCGGAAATCTGCGGCGGCTCGACGATGGCGAAGCGGATCGAGATGGTGGCGTTGGCGCCGCCCATGTTCAGGAACGGAAAGCCGGAAACCGTCGCCGGGTCGATTTCCACGGCGCCGCTGGCCGCATGATTGGAATGGGCGACCAGCAGGGACGAATAGACCAGCTCGAACAGGCTCATGTCGAAGTCGAGGCCGACCGCGTTCATGCCCGTCTGGGCCGAGACGAGATCCGAGACCCGAAACTGCAGGGCTTTCACGAAGGCTGAAAATCCGCTGCCACCGTTGAGGCCCGACAATTCAAGGCCCGTCGTCGTGTTCGCGCCCACCGCCGTCGCCGCGACGGTCAGGAATTCGCCAACGCTGATGGGCGTGTCCAGCACGGCATCGTAGTCGCCCGCCGTCACGCCGACCGACAGGGCGAGGGCATCGAGAAAATCGAGCATGTTGACGTTTGCATTGGCAATGCCGTTGGCGCCCAGAAAATTCAGGCTGGCGTTGCCGCCCAAAACGCCGAGCACCTGGTTGACCAGCCCCTTGTGGGTTTTCAGCAAGGTGCTGCTGATCGTCAGCTGCGCCACGGGCGAGCCAGCCTTGACCGCCGTCGCGCGGCCGGCGACGTCGAGACTGTCGATGTCGAAGATACGGCTGAAAAAACCGGGAGACTGGCTGCGTGCCTCGACCCGCAGGGCGTTGACATTGGCGCCATTGGCGGTGAAGCGCTGGTCAAGCGGCTTCAGAACCCCCTTGCTGTCGCGCGCCGCGAATGTGCCGAGACACAGCTGCACCTGCCCCGGCACGGCGCCGCCGCCGCAGCCCGTGGCCACGGCCAGATGCTCCCTGGCATCGGGGTAATTGGCGTCGATGACGGCCTGCGCCGCCCCGATTGCCGCCGCCTCGCTGCCGGCGTCGCCCTTCAGTTCGGCGACCGCGGCGATGGCGGCGAGGTCGAGCGTGTCCTGCAGACGCTGCTTCGAATAATAGGCGAAACCGGCGTCGATGATCAGGGCGATCATGCCGGCGATCGGGATCAGGCTGGCAACAAGCAGCAGCGCGGCCAAACCACGTTCGCCGGGCGATCGCGGATTCCTCGCCATTGGCATTCCACACCCTCGCTCCGGGGCCGGGGCCGCCATCTCGCGGCCACGGTGTCACCGAATTGAAGGCTTTTTAGATGGATAAGCCGTTAACGCCGGGAAACGCGCCCCGCCGGGGTCAGTTGGTCACCGAGAAGCTGCTCTGGGTCCCGATGCGCTCCGGCAGCAGGCCGCTGATGATTTCGGGCATGATCCGGCAACGGCCATCGGCCTGGTAGCTGTAGCGCGCCGTGATGGTGATCGACGGACCGGTGAAGCCATCGGCCTCGAACTCCGGTGCGCAGCCATCGAGGCTCATGAAGCCGCTCAGTCGGTCGTCCTTGATCTGGTTGAAAATCGTCTGCCGGTCCGCCGCCCCTTCGCCCAGCGAGACCAGGCGGGAAATTTCCGAGACCCGATGCCGCAGCTGGACCTGATCCGCCAGAATTTCGGCATAGGACAGCACGCCGAACAGCAGCGTGAACATCAGGCTGGAGATCAGCGCGAATTCGATCAGCGTGGCGCCCCGCTCGCGCGGCGCGCCGCCCCTGTCCGCTGTACGGGTGGTCTCAATTGACAAGGCGCGCCCCCGCGTTGCAGCTCAGATTGGCACCGACCGAAATCTTGGCGATGTCGATGCCGAGGAAATTGAGCAGGAAGTTCAGGATCGGATCGAGCAGCGGCGACAGCAGATTGGCAATCGCCGTCTGCAGCAGCCCCACCACCGTGTTGACCGCCGAGCCGACCAGATTGAGCAATCCCGCGAAACCGCCCACGGGCGAGGTCGGCCCATAGGACTGAATGGTGACATGGGCGAGGGTCGAAGACAGGCTCGAGACGATGTTCGACGTCGCGGTCGACTGTTCGTAGGGGGTCTCGCCGATTTCGGGCAGATGGGGATCGGCATAGGACAGGCTGCGATCCGAGCCCGCCACATCGGTATTGACCGCCAGCCCCATGCCGCCCCCCTCGAACGCGCGGCGCGCATCGCAGGTCGAGACGAGGAGCAGGAAGACACGGCAGGTCTTCACGCCGAAATCGACGAGGGGGATCGGGCTGACCGTCGGCACGCTGGTCGACGAGAAGACGGAGGCGAGGTCGATCCGCCCGACGCGCAGATTGGCGGCCGAAGTCCGGGCCGACACGCTGAGCGTCTTGGTCCCCGACGGCGTGTCCGGGCAATTGTAGTCCGTGACCCAAGCCTGCCCCGCCGCGACGTCGAGACTGACGTCGATGCGGATCGGATTGCCCGGCACCACCTGGATATCGGTGACCTCGTAAGGAATGCCGACGAGGGAGCCGAGCAACCCGGTCAGCGCCGAGACGAGGTGGAGATGAAGGACGTCGTTCAGCAGCGTCGTCACCGGCCCCGCGAGATTGAGCACGGCGTTGACGAGGCCGACCACGGACGACAGGGCCGGCAGATTGACCGAGACCACTGCCCGCACCTGCGCTGAGCGCACGAAGATCCGGTTGGCGCCCAGTGGATCGGCCTTGGCCAGCGCGGGATTGCCGATGGCCGAAAGCTGCGGCGGCTCGATCACCGAAAGTTTCAGGGTGACCGTGCCGACCCCGGGGACCGAGATCGGAATACCGGCTTCGACACCGTGACGGCCGTTCGCTGCCTCGATCGCGGCCTGGATCAGGGAAAAGACGTTGAGGGACGTGTCGAGGCCGGCGGCGCCCGTGCCGGTCGCGACGTCCAGGATGGAGCCGAGCGGCAGGGTCCAGCCCGCCGGCACCACGGCCTGAAGGGCGACGAGGCCGGCGATGGCATCCGCCTCGATCGAGGTCGGCGTGCCCTGGCCGAGGACATCGGCCATCGCGCCCAGCAACTCGCCGACATGGATGGGCGCATTCAGCACATTGTCGTAATTGCCGACGCCGAGATCGAGATCGACCGCGAGCGCGTCGAGATAATCGAGCAGGCTGACATTGGCGCCGACGAGGCCGTTCCAGCTGACCGCCGACAGATTGACGTTGCCGCCGAGCAGACTGCCGAACAAGGCGTTCAACAGCGGCGACTTGCTGCTGTCGACCGTCGCCAGCGTCGATTTCAGGGTCAGCTGCGCGAGGGGGGAACCGGCCCTGACCGCCGTCGCCTGCCCCGCGACATCGAGCGAGGCGATGTCGAACAATGTCGCGAAGAAGCTGGGCGAAGGCACGCTGCCGTAAAGCCGGACCGCATTGCAGCCGTTGCAGTTGATCGAAGGATTCTGGAAGCGGGAGGCCAACGCTAGCCGGTGGCCGGACTCGTCCTTGTCCGCGTTGTAGGTGCCGAAGCAGATGTTCACGGTCCCGGCGACCGTCGGCGGCGCGCAACCATAGCTGAGGGGCAGGACCCGACCGCCGTTGTCACGTTCCGAAAGCACGGCAGAGGCCTTTCCATAGGCTGCCGCCGCGGCCCCTTGCCCGGTGAGTTCCCGCGCGCCGGCAATCGCGGCGAGGTCGAGCGTATCCTGCAGGCGCTGGCGCTCGAAATAGGCGTAGCCGAGATCGACGACCATGGCGACCATGCCGAGCAGGGCGACCAAGGAGGCGGCCAGCAGCAGGGCGGCGACACCGCGCTCTCCCCCGTGGCGCCGGCCGGTCCGGCTGCATGAAGCATTGATCGTCATGGTGCGGCGCGCCTTTCGGGCTCAGGGCACGTTGAACGTATTGGTCGCCGTCAACTGGTCCGGCGTCGGCAGGAAGAAGCTCGGCATGAGACGGCACCCGGCGGTGTTGAAATTATAGGTGACCGTCACCACCACCTGACCGGAGGCGAAGCTGGGCGTCGCGACCGTCACGCAATCCGGGTCCATGCCGTCGGGTCCGAAGACCTGGGCGCGGGCGGCGTCGAAACGGTTCTGCCTGTCCGCCGCGTCCTGGCCGACCGCGACCTGACGCGACAATTCGCCGACGGCGTATTTCAGCTCGATGTAATTGCTCAGGATTTCGCCATAGGCGAAGGTGCCGAGCAGGATCAGCACCATGATGCCACTGGCGATCGAGAATTCGATCATGGCGACGCCCCGCTCGCCCGCGGCCCGGGCGCGCCGACGCCAGCGATCAGGGAACAAGTTTCGCATTACCACACTCCAGATTGATCACCGCGACGTCGGCCGTGCCGACCCGGATGCCGAGGGTGCTGAGCAACAGATCGACGATGCCATCGAGAATCGGCCCGAGGATCGCCAGCAACCCTTCGACGATGGCCAGCACCGGGCTGAGGATCGCGGACAGAAGGCCGCCGAGCAACCCGTCGAGTTGCAAGCCGAGCTTGGACTGCAAATCCTGGCCAAGGTTGGAAATAATCTGCTTGGTGCCGACGTGAATGCTGCTTGGGAATTCGACATTGTCCGGCCCGTGGCCGTCCTCGCTGAAACTGGCGTAGAGATCGGGGAAAGCCGCCTCGTCGGTCGCATCGCCCGACTTCAGGTCGGTGTCGGTATAGGTCGGCGCCGCGACCGGCAGATTGACCCCGAGCGCGAGATCGAGCAGCGGAACGCCGAAGAGATCGAGCGAGAGGATGTCGAGCGGGGTCGAGACCGCAGCCTGATTGTTCGACAGGAACGCCGTGCGGTCGATCTGGCCGACCATGGCGGTCAACAGGCCGGTGTCGATGTTCATGCGGACATAGCGGTCGGCTTGCGCCGGCGGCTCGCAGCCAAGCTTGGTCACCCGCACTTCCGCCGGCGCGACATCGACCCCGACCGAGAGATTGTCACCCCCGGGCAGCAACTCGAGATGCAGGCCGATCAGTTGCAGCAGGGACAATACCGTGTTCAGCCCATGGACAACGCCGCCGAGCGGGCCGCCGAGGTCGATCTGAAGCAGCACGCGGACCTGCGCGGTGCGCAGCAGATTGTCGCCATTGGCGATGTCCCGCTCGGTCACCACGCGCTGCTGCATCCCCTCGACCACCGAAATGTCGAGATTGGCGCCAAGGAAGGTTCCGAGGGAGACCGCGATCACATGTTCGCCGGTCGCATTGGTGGTGTCGTTGGGCGAGGCGGCGAAAATGCCGGCCGTGACGAGGTCGAAGACGTTGAGCGTGGTCGCGAGGCCGCTCTGCACCGTGCCGAGCCCGACGCCCAGCAGATCGCCGAGCTTCACGTTAACGTCGCTGAGGTTGACCAGCGGCAGCTTGGAAATGCCCGGGAAAGCGTCGCCGAGGCCAAGCCCGAGACCGAGCGCGGACGGATCGCCGCCTGCCGCGTTCTGCGCCAGATCGGCGACAAGACCGATCACGCCGAGGGCGGAAACATCGGCGCCGAGCAGGCTGTCGTAATCGCCGACCTGCAACCCCGCCCGGACGGCGTAGGCATCGAGGAAACCGAGCAGATCGACATTGGCGCCGAGCAGGCCGTTGTAATCGAGCGCGGTCAGATTGACGCTGCTGCCGAGCAGGGCGCCAAGAATGGCGTTGAGGAGACCGTTGCTGAGCCCGGCGAGGCCGCTGCCGATACGCACGGTGGTGTAGCGGCCGGTCGTGACCGCGGTCGAGCGTGCCGCGACGTCGAGGGCATCGGTCGCGATAATGCGGGAGAAGAAGCGGGGCGACAGATCGCTGCCCGTGATCCGCACCGCCGTCGGCGAGGCGGAGCCCGACGCGCCTTCGGCGACGAAACGCTCCAGGATCGCGCGGCTGCGGTTATAGCTGCCGAATTCGATGGCCTTGATCGTCTCGGCATCGAAGCCGTTGTCCGCCATGACCGTGATGGCGGCGGTGCGGGCATCGCTGCGCTCCGTCGCCGTCCCGTCCAGCTGACGCGCCGCCGCCAGCGCGGCAAGATCGAGCGAATCCTGCAGCCGCTGCTTCTCGTAGCGGGCATAGCCGAAGTCGACGACGAAACCGACCATCAGCAAGAGGATGGGCAGAACCACCGCGAAGATGAGAGCCGCGGCACCGCGCTCCCCTTTGGAACGGGACCCGCCCGACCGCGCGTGCACACTCCCCGATGTCATGGATGCAACCATCGAACCGACCCCACTGGCGAACGCCGCAACACTATTCCCAACTCAGACCGCGTTCACACCGTTTCAGGTTCAATTTGACCCGGTATTGGTTAATAAATTTAAACGACGAGGCGAGGCCGCGGCGCTAATAACCCCAAATCGGGGCATTTTGCACCTAAGCCACGCCCGCCCCCAGACCGAAGGCCATCGCCCGCATGACGGCGGCATAATGGCATACCGTCGCCGCCAGCACGAAGCCGTGCCAGATCGCGTTCTGGAAGGCCAGCCGGTTCCAGACGTGGAACAGGGTGCCGATGGTGAACAGCAATCCCCCAACCCCGATGAGGATCGAGGTCGAGGTCTCGAGCGCGTCGAGCAGCTGACGCAGCGGGATCACCAGAATCCAGCCGAGGGCGAGATAGATGCCGAAAAATGTCCTCTCGAACCGCCGGGGAAAGGCGATCTTCACATAGACGCCGATGGCGGCGATGCCCCAGATCGTCGCCGTGATGGCGATGGCCCAGGCGCCGTCGAGATAGCGGGTGGTGAAAGGCGTATAGGTGCCGGCGATCATGACGAAGATCGCGGCATGATCGAGCCGGCGCAGGAATTCCCGCCGCGCCGACGGCCGGGTGAGATTATAGGCGGCCGAACACAGCAGCATGGCGTTGAGCCCGGCGACATAGGGCAAGGTCGCGGAGATCGCCCCGCCATCGCCGCGCAGGCCGACGAGGACAATGAGCAACAGGCTGCCGAGCAGGGCGAAGCCGATACCGACCACGTGAACGATGCGGTCGGCGCGAAGTTCGGCCGCTTCATAGGCGCGCGGCCCCCAGCCGAAGGGAGCTTCCGTCATCGGGCCCCCCCGGAAAACGACGCCAAGCCGCGACTGACCATCACACTCCCCGTCTTCACACTCCCCGCCTTCGTTCCCCGCAGTCTAGCATCGGCGCGTGACGTCGCTAGTCCATTCGGTCGATCCGCGCCCCCCGGTCCCCGGATAGATTGCACCGCGACATCGGCCTGTGACGTGTTGCCGACAGACCCAAAGCCGCGGAGACACGCCGATGGAGCGCCTGAAGGGCATCGACGCCACTTTTCTCTACATGGAAACCCCCAGCAACCACATGCATGTCGGCATGTTGTGGGTGCTGAAGAAACCGGCGGACATCGGCACCGGCTATTTCGCCGCCGTGCGATCCCTGATCGAGAGCCGGCTGCATCTGTCGAAGACCTACCGTCGGCGGCTGATTCCGGTTCCCCTCGACATCGACCATCCGATCTGGATCGAGGACCCGGATTTCGACCTCGACTTCCATCTGCGCCATATCGCCGTGCCGCCGCCGGGCGACCGCCACAAGCTGCTGGAACTCGTGGCCCGGCTGCACTCCCGCGCCCTCGACCGCACCAAGCCCTTGTGGGAAATGTATGTGATCGAGGGCCTGCCCGACGATCAGGTGGCGCTTTACATCAAGATCCACCATTGCTGCATCGACGGCATCTCCGGCACGGAAATGATGGTCTCGCTGCTGGATTTCAGCCCCGAGCCGCGCGAAGTCCCGCCGCCCGACAAGCCCTGGGTGCCCGAGCGGGCGCCGACCGATGCCGAAATCCTGATGCGCGCGTCGGTGCGGGGCATCGTCACCCCCTTGCGCTCGCTGCGCCGCTTGCCGCGCGTGGTCGCCGCCGGGGTCGCTTTCGGCCGGCGGGCGCTGGCCCGGCGCGAGCCAGTGCCGACCGCGCCGTTCCAGGCGCCGCGCACCCCGTTCAACCGCGCCCTTACCCCCCACCGCCGCTATGCCGTGGGCGAGGTTTCGCTCGACCGGGTGAAGGCCCTGCGCAAGGCGACCGGGGCGACGGTCAACGATATCGTCCTTGCCATGTGCGCGGGCGCCCTGCGCCGCTACCTCGACCATGCCGGGGAATTGCCGGACAAGCCGCTGCTGGCGGTCTGCCCGGTCTCGGTCCGGGCGGAGGGGACGGACAGCGGCGCGTCCAACGCCGTTTCGGCCATGTTCGTGTCGCTGGCGACCGACATATCCGACCCGCTGGAGCGGCTGGCGGCCATTCGCGCCTCGACCGTCGATGCCAAGGAGGCGCACAAGGCGCTGCCCGCCAATGCCCTGACCGACTGGTCGGCCTTCGCCGCCCCGCTCGTCGCGGCGCAGGCGGCGCGGCTCTATTCCCGCTACAAGGTCGCCGACCTGCACCGGCCGCCCTACAATGTGATCATTTCCAATGTCCCGGGGCCGCCCTTCGCGCTCTATCTCGCCGGGGCGGAGCTGCTGCATTCCTACCCGATCTCGCTCGCGGTCGAGGGCATCGGCCTCAACATCACCATCATGTCCTACCGCAGCGAAATCGCCATCGGCCTGACCGCCGACCGCGAGGCCGTGCCCGACATCGAATTCATGATGTCGCTGATGCCGGACGCGCTGGCCGAACTCGAAGCCGCCCTCGAACGAGCACAAAAACCCGCGAAGAGCGCCTGAGCCAAAGAAAAAGGCGCCGCCCCCCGCATGGGGAGCGGCGCCCGATCAGGGGCCGAAGACGGCCTTACTTGTCGATGCGGACGGCAACGAAGCGCAGGTCGCCCGCGCGGCTGAGCAGGAGCAGCACCGACTTCTTGCCGGCCTCCTTCTCGGCCTTGACCTTGTCGGCGATCTGGGCCGGGCTGGTCACCTTGTCCTGCGCCACCTCGACGATCACGTCGCCCGGGCGAATGCCCTTTTCGGCAGCGAAGCTGTCGCTCTTCACGTCGGTGACGACGACGCCGTTCACGTCTTCCGGCACCGAATGGCGACCGCGCAGATCGTCGGACAGCGGGCTGAGGCTCATGCCCAGCACGACCTGGGTCTTGGCCGGGGTCGGGGCGCTGCCCTTGCCGCCGGAATCCGCGACTTCGGTCGCCGCCTCGTCGAGCTGGCCGACCTTGATCTGCACGGTCTTTTCCTTGCCGTCATGCCAGATGACGACATCGACCGTGGCGCCGATCTTGGTTTCGGCGACGACGCGGGGCAGGCTGCGCATGTCGGCGACGGGCTTGCCGTCGAAGGTCAGGATGATATCGCCCGCGACGATGCCGCCTTCGGCCGCCGGACCCTTTTCGTCGACACCGGCGACGAGCGCGCCCGAGGCCTTGGGCAGGTTCAGGCTTTCGGCGATCTCGTCGGTGACCGACTGGATGCGCACGCCGAGCCAGCCACGCCGGGTCTGGCCGAATTCGCGCAGCTGGGCGACGACCTGACGGGCGAGCGCCGACGGCACCGAGAAGCCGATGCCGACCGAACCGCCCGAAGGCGAATAGATCGCGGTGTTGATGCCGATCACCTCGCCGTCCATGTTGAACAGCGGACCGCCCGAATTGCCGCGGTTGATGGCGGCGTCGGTCTGGATGAAGTCGTCATAGGGACCGGCGTTGATATCGCGGTTGCGGGCCGAGATGATGCCGGCCGAGACCGAGCCGCCAAGGCCGAAGGGATTGCCGATGGCGAGCACCCAGTCGCCGACGCGGGCCTTGTCGCTGTCGCCGAAATTGACGAAGGGCAGCGGCTTCGACGGCTTGACGACGAGCACGGCGACGTCGGTCTTCGGATCCTTGCCGCGCAGCTCGGCCGGCAGCTTGGTGCCGTCCGACAGGGTGACGGTGATTTCTTCCGCGTCCTGGATGACGTGGTTGTTGGTCACGATCACGCCCGAGGCGTCGATGATGAAGCCCGAGCCGAGCGAGGTGACCTTGCGCGGCTCGGCGTTGCCGCGGCCCTGACGCTCGAGAAAGTCCTTGAAGAATTCCTCGAAGGGCGAGCCGGGCGGGAACTGCGGCATCGGCACTTCGCCGTCTTCGCCTTCGGTCGCGCCGGTCACCGTCTGGGTGGTCGAGATATTGACCACCGCGGGGCTCAGCTTCTCGGCCAGGTCGGCGAAACTCTCGGGCGCGCCGCGCGCTTCGGCGATACGGCTGCCGAGCATCACCGCGAGCATCAGCAGGGCGGTGAAGATGACGAAGAGACGGCGATGCACGGCATCACTGCCGGCCCGGGCCAGCACCAGGGTGCGGGCGGCTTCGGCCCGGAAGCGGCCGCTTGATTGAATCGGTTCCATCACCAGACGGCTCCTGAAAATGCGCCCTGCAGGATTGGCTGTCCCAGCCCGTCCTGCAATAGATTCGAGAAGCAGCGGGTCGCTTCCGCCGCCCCAAGTCGCGATTTAGGCGGGGAATGTGGAGGTAATAAGGCCGCTTTCGGCCGGCTGCGGGGCGAAGACGCCCGGCGGCCGGCCAGAGCGGATCAGCGCGCGGCCGGCGCGGGCTTGACCGCCCCCGCGATATTGTCGAGATAGCGGAAGAAATCGCTGTTGGGCGACAGCACCATCGTCGTCGTCTTGTCGCTCAGGGCTTCGCGGTAGGCCTGCATCGAGCGATAGAAGGCGAAGAACTGCGGATCGGAGCCGAAAGCATCGGCGAAGATCTTGATCGCCTCGGCATCGCCCTCGCCGCGCTTGATCTCGCTGTCGCGCTTGGCGTTGGCGATGATCACGGTCGCTTCGCGGTCGGCCTCGGCGCGGCGCTTCTGGGCCGCTTCCTGACCGGTGGCGCGGATCAGCTTGGCTTCCTGGTCGCGCTCGGTGCGCATCCGCTGGAAGATCGCCTGGCTGTTGGCGTCGGGCAGATCGGCGCGGCGAATGCGGACGTCGACGATCTCGATGCCGTTCTCCTTGGCCTTCTCGTTGACGAGCTGGCTGATGTTGCGCATCAGCTCGGCCCGGCGGCCGCCGGCATGGCCTTCGGCCCTTGGGTCGATGAGCAGGGCGGTCAGCGGCTCGCGGCCGACGACGTCGCGCAGGGTCGAGGAGATGAAGGTCGCCAGCTGGCGCTCGGCGATGTCCTGGGTGCGCAGACGCTGGTAGTAGCGCAGCGGATCGACGATGCGCCAGCGCGCGAAGGCGTCGATCACCACCCGCTTCTGGTCGGCGGCGATCAGCTCTTCCGCCGGGGCGTTCACGTTCAGGACGCGCTTGTCGACATAGACGACGTTCTGGAACAGCGGCGTCTTGAAATAGAGCCCGGGTTCGTTGATCTGGCGCTTGGGCTCGCCGAACTGCAGCACGATCGCCTGCTGGGTCATGTCGACGGTAAAGACCGAGGACAGGCCGACGAAGGCGACGGCGGCGGCGGCGATCAGGCCGATGGCGATACGATTGCTCATGGCGCGCCTCCCGCCTGACCGGCGCCCGGCTTGCCGATCTCCGGCAGGGGCAGATAGGGCAGCACGCCCTGGGTATTGGTCCCGGCGTCGAGCACCATCTTGTTCATGTTGCGCAGGATGCCTTCCATCGTCTCGATGTAGATGCGCTGGACGGTGACGTCCTTGGCCATGTTGTAGGCCTTGAGCACCGACAGGAAGCGCGAGGCCTGGCCCTGCGCATCCGCCACCACCTGCTGGCGGTAACCTTCGGATTCCTGGAGGATCTTCTCGGCCAGACCGCGGGCCTGCGGCACCTTGTCGTTGTAATAGGCCTCGGCCTCGTTGCGGTACTGTTCCTGATTGGCGCGCGCCGCCTGGACGTCGCGATAAGCCTCGATCACGGCGGCGGGCGGATCGACCCGGTGCAGCTGCAGCTGGGTGACCTGGATGCCGGCGCCATAGGTGTTCAGCACCTGCTGGATCAACTCGCGCGCCTCGCGGGCGATCTTCTCGCGGCCCTCGGTCTGGGCATCCTGCAGGCGGGAGCGGCCGATCACCTCGCGCATCGCGGAAATCGACAGGGCGCGGACGGTTTCGGCCGGATCCTGCACGTTGAACAGGAACTTGCCAGCGTCGTCGATGACCCAGAAGACCGAGAAGGCGACGTCGGCGATATTCTCGTCGCCGGTCAGGATCAGGCTTTCATCCGCGCTGTCGCGGCGCACGCTCCGCGTGCCGTCCAGCGAGGTGGTCAGGCCGACGTCGACCCGGTTCTGGCTGGTGACGGAGGGGGTCTGCACCCGCTCGATCGGGGCGGGCAGGTGATAGTGCAGGCCCGGCTCGGTGGTTTCCACCCATTTGCCGAAACGGGTGACGATGCCGAGTTCGTTCGGCTCGACCCGGTAGATGCCGGTCGCGGCCCAGCCGAACAGCATGACGAGGCCGGCGAGCAGCAGCCCGCGCTTGCCCCAGCTGCCATTGGGCACGATATCCTTGAACCGATCCTGACCGCGCCGCAGCAGATCTTCCAGATTGGGGGGCTGTCCGCCGCCCGAACCCCTTGGACCCTGTCCCCAGGGGCCGCGGTTGCCGCCGTTACCGCCGCCACCCCAGGGGCCGCCATTGTTCTGCCATGGCATCCTGTCGCAATCTCCCAACAAAGACCCGCATCGCCGTCCGGCAGTTGGGTGCCGGAGCGCGATGCGCTATACCCCAGACATACGCAAGGCGGGGCCGGTCTATTCCCTGATTCAGCCGCACCCTTCCGTCGCCCTTCGCAATGTGGGCGAAATGCCGGGTAATTCAAGGACGAAGGCAATGACAAGCTTATCCCGCGACGACGTTCTGGCCGCCCTCGCCCGGATTCCCGACCCCGAAAAACGCGGCAGCGTGGTCGACGCCGGACGGGTGCAGGGCCTGATGCTGCGCGACGGCCATGTCGCCTTCGGCCTCGAGATCGACCCGCGCAAGGCGGCCGAATTCGAGCCGCTGCGCGCCGCCTGCGAAAAGGCGGTGATGGCCCTGCCCGGCACGATCAGCGTCAACGCCGTGCTGACCGCCCATCGCGACGCCCCGCCCCCGCCGCCCCGCGCGGCCGGCCCTTCGCCGGCGCCCCAGGGCGTCGCCATTCCCGGCGTCGACAAGGTGATCGCGGTCGCCAGCGGCAAGGGCGGCGTCGGCAAGTCGACGACGGCGGTCAATCTCGCCCTCGGCCTGCGGGCGCTCGGCCTGAAGGTCGGGCTGCTCGATGCCGATATCTACGGCCCGTCGGTGCCGCGCCTGCTCGGCCTTTCGGGCAAGCCGAAGACGACGGCGGACAAGAAGCTGGTGCCGATGGAGGCCCATGGCCTGAAGGCGATGTCGATCGGCTTCCTCGTGCCCGAGGATCAGGCGGTGATCTGGCGCGGCCCCATGGTGATGAGCGCCATCGGCCAGTTGCTGAACGACGTCGCCTGGGCGCCGCTCGACGTCCTTGTCATCGACCTGCCGCCGGGCACGGGCGATGCGCAGCTGACCCTTGCCCAGCGGGCGCCCCTGTCGGGCGCGGTCATCGTCTCGACGCCGCAGGACATCGCCCTGATCGACGCGCGCAAGGGCCTCGCCATGTTCGAAAAGGTGGCGGTGCCTGTCTTCGGCATCGTCGAGAACATGAGCTATTTCCTGTGCCCCCATTGCGGCGAGCGGTCGGACATCTTCGCCCATGGCGGCGCGCACCGGACGGCGGACGAGCTTGGGGTCGACTTCCTCGGCGAGATTCCGCTGCATATGGCGATCCGCGAAACCTCGGACGAGGGCCGGCCCATCGTCGCCACCGCCCCCGATAGCCCGCAGGCCGCGCCCTATCACGCCCTTGCCCGCAAGGTGCTGGCGCGGCTTCGCCAGAGCGACGACAATGGCCGCCCGGCGCCGCGCATCGTGATCGGCTAGGATTCGGGAAGGCTGGAAGGTTGAGCGTATCCCCCGAGGTGGGTGGCGGCATCGCGCCGCGCCCGGACGCATTCTCGCGGCGCGGCCATGCCCTGCTCGAAGATATCGAGCGGGCCGGGCGCAAGCCGCGCACGATTCTGCTGTCGATCATCTCGATCCTGCTCGGGGTCGGCCTGTTGACCTGGTTCGGCCTGACCTGGTCCAACCACACCCGCGCCCTCAACGCCGCCATCGCCGAGGCGCGGCTGCTGTCCCGCGTCGTCGACGAACATTTCCAATGGACCATCAAGGGCTCGGACCTCGTGCTGCGTCAGGCCGTGGAGATGGTCGCCGAAGACGGGCTCGACCCGCAATTCTCGACCGAGGCGAAACGCCTGCGTCTGATCGGCATGGCGCGCCTGCTGCCGCAGATCGGCTCGCTGTGGTTCTTCGACGACAAGGGCCGGGTGGTCTATTCCACCAGTCAGGGCCGCCGGCCGCCGGCCGAATTCGCCGACCGAGACTTCTTCCAGGCGCATCAGAGCGGCGAGGAATTCTACATCACCCCGGCCAACCGCAGCCGCCTGACCGACGCCGTCTATTTCAGCGTCAGCCGCCGGCTGGAACGCGGCGGGCGCTTCGCCGGCGTCGTCCTCGCGGCCATCGACATGCGCTATTTCGCCCAGTTCCACGGCGGCCTGCATGTGCCCTCGACCACGGCGCTGGAGCTGTTCCGCACCGACGGAAGGCTCGTGGTGCGCTGGCCGATCAACGACGACATGGTCGGCCGCGATTTTCTCTACACGCCCTTCTTTCATGAACAATTGTCCGGCGGTCGCGAGGAAGCGGCGGTCGAGGCGCCGGCCATCGTCGACGGCACCCCCTCGGTCATCGCCTATCGGCGGATGAACGGCCTGCCCCTCGTCACCCTCGCCACCATCGACCGCGACGCGGCCCTGCAGAACTGGCGCGAGAACGCGGGCATCGGCCTTTTGTTCGTGCTTGGCTCCGGCCTGCTCGTCGGTGGCCTGACCCTCTTCGGCCTGCGCGCCATCGACCGGGAGGACCAGGCCAAGGACAATCTCGCCGCGCGCACGGTGGAACTCGAAGAGGCGCTGGCCTCGCGCACCCTCCTGTTCAAGGAAATGCACCACCGCACCAAGAACAACCTGCAGATCGTCTCCAGTCTGCTGTCGCTACAGGCGGGGCAATATGGCGATCCCATCCTGCGCCAGGGTTTCACCGACACGGTGAATCGCATACGGGCGATGGCCCAGCTGCACGAACAGCTTTATCAGGGCGGCGAATTCGCCACCGTCGACTGCGGCGCCTTCCTGCGCTCGATCGGCGAGAGCCTGACCGGCGAAGGCGCCGCGCGGGGCCGGGTCGGCCTCGAACTCGATCTCGGCACCATCTCGCTGCCGATGGACCGGGCGGTCCCTCTCGCCCTCATCGCCAACGAATTGCTGACCAATGCCCTGAAGCACGGTTTCGCCGAAGGCCGCAGCGGCACCATCCGCATCTCGCTGCAGGGTACCGCGTCGCAACTGACCCTGGTCATCGCCGATGACGGTCTGGGCATGTCCGACGGCGAGAATCCGGCGGAGAAGGCCAAGAGCCTGGGCATGAGGCTGATCCGCGGTCTCGCCGCCCAGCTGAAGGGCAAGGTCAGTTTCGCCAGCGCGGGGCCGGATCTCGGCACCACGGCGACCGTCACCCTGCCGCTGTAATCGGGTCGGCCCCGATCAGGCCGGCATGGGGGGCGGCCGCGGCGCCGTCGCCAGACGCTCGCAGCCCGGGCCTTCGACCAGGGTGACGCTGAAAGTGTTGAACAGCAGGGCCGCCTGCTCCGGCCGCTCGACGCCGTAAACCAGCACGGGTTGATTGGCCGCGCGCAGGCGCTCGATGAACTGCTTCACCCGCATCGGATCGCGCTCGATCATGGAGTTCAGTCGGGCATGGTCGAAGGCGATGCCGAGCAATCCCTCGTGCCGGCCGGAAATGCCGCGCATGTCGAGCGAGTCGAACACCAGCCAGACGCCGCGCCCGACGACGGCAACCCGGCGCAGGAAGCCGAACAGGCGCTCCCCCTCGAAATCCGGCGGCAATTCCCGCACCAGACCGCCAAGGCGGACCCGGGACTGCAGGGGCAGGCTGGTCACCAGCGTGGTGATCCGATCCGCCGTCGGCGCGTGGGCGAGGCTCGGATATTGCAGGGGGACAAGCACGCTGCCTGCTTGAGTCGCGCCATGGTGCATGGCCTCGACCACCCGGCCCAGCAGGGCGACATCGAATTCACGGGCCATGCCCGGCGTCATGCGGTGACGACGGGCCAGCCAGGCCAGCCAGCGCGACGAGCGTTCGTCGAAACGGACCAGCGACTGACGGGCCGGACCGAGGTCGCGGCCGCGCACCGGATGCATCTCGGCCGTCCCCTCGTCGAGGATATCGGCGATCACGGAATCGGTGCGGTAGCCGCTGTGCGGATCGTTACGGATGCGCTCCGCGAGGGCGGACGCCAGAGTCCCGGTGCCCCGCCCTTCGAGTGGGGACAGCGCGGGTTCGGCGCCATCGAAGATCAGCGCCCCGCCGAAAACCTCGAAACTGGCGAGGGCGCCGCCCTCGTCGACGAGGCGGTGGCGGGTCAGCTGGGCGATGGCCTGCATCCGGTCGATGGCAAGGCCAAGGGTCGGCGCCGCATAGAGCAGCACCATGAAGACATCGCTGCGCAGCGCGAGGAACAATTCACCCGGGTGCAACTCCCCGGCCAAGGCCGCCGCGGTGGTCAGGCGCACGCGCTCGAGCGTGTCACGCCAGATCGAGCCGAGATCGGCCGCCAGATCCTCCGCCGCCACGATCTCAAGGAGGCCGACCGCGACCGGTCGCTGGTCGACCCCGAGCCGGCGCATCAAGGCGGTCTCGAAGAACTCCGGCCGCGCCTCCAGCGGATCGGTCTGGCGGTGTCCGCCGTTGGCGGCCGCCGCGCTGGCCCGGAACGACAGAACCCGGAAGCCATTCCCGCGATTGTCCGCGCCGCGCCCCATGCTGACGGCGGCGGAAGAAGCCAGGGCCTGGGGCGTCAGGATGGTGGCCGCGCCGATAGAGCCGTCACCATCGCCTGGCGGGAAGCGCAGTTCGGCGACGGCCGCCAGGGGCCGCCCGATGATCTCTTCCCGCTGCAGGCCGACGAGGCGGAGGAAGGCCTGATTGGCCATGGAGATATGGTCGGTGTCGTCGACCACGATGACACCGTCGCGCTGCGCCTCGATCAGCACGGGCAGGACGCGGTCGGGCGTCGGCGGCACGACCTGACGGCTTTTCTCGCCCAGGGCGACCGACTGAACGGCGGCGGGCGCCGCGCCCCCGGCCCCACGCAGGATGCAGCGGGCGTTGCCCTCGCCGTCGCCAGCGACTTCGACGAAGGCATCGAAGGCACTGCCAGCGTAGTTATAAAGCTTGATCGGCTGGGCTTCGAGGGTCTCGCCCCGTTCGACAGCGCGGGTCAGCCGCTCGGCGGTCGCCCGGTCGCTCCAGGGTCCGAACAGGATCGCCAGGGTCTGGCCCGACGCTTCGGCCGAAGGCCAGCCGGTCAGGGTCGAGAACGCCGGGCTGACTGACAGAATGCGGCTGTCGAAGCCCGGGCTCAGGCGGATTTCGGCGTTGGCGTCATCGGCCGCGGGGGTCATGGCGCTCACCCGAACATGACGGCGAACTGGCCGTCCAGAAAGTCGGCGACACGGTCGACCCAGGCCTCCCGCGCGAGGAGATAGTCGCGGGCATGGCTGCCCCAGGCCCCGGCTTCGAGAAGCAGCGGATCATCCGCGGCGGGCGCAGGCGTCAGCCACAGGCGGGCGGCCGGATCGGCAGCCGCCAGCGCCTCGCCCTCACCCGCGGGGACGATGGGATCGGCAGCGGACTGGATGACCAGCCAGGGCCGCGCGCCGAGGCTGCCCGTGACTTCGATGCCCCGCCCCGCCTCGTCGGCGAGACCCCAGAAGTGACGGGCCGACCACAGCACGGCGTCGGCGACGAATTCCGGCAGGCCGGTCGAGGCGATCAGGCCGCGACGCATCACCGGCGGCGCGACCGTATAGGTATCCTGCGTGATCAGGGCTTCGATCCGGGGATCGGCGGCGGCGGCATAGAGCACGGCATTGCCGCCCATCGAAATGCCATAGGCGGCGATGCGACGCCCGGCGCTGCGCGATTTGATCCAGTCGGCGGCGGCGATCACGTCGCGTGCCTCGTCCGGGCCGAAGCTGGGGCCGCGCGGGCCGGCGCCCGACTCGCCGTGATTGCGCAGGTCGAGCGCGAGCACGGAATAATTCCGCCCCAGCAGGTCACGCATCATGCCGTAGAGGCCGACATAGGCATCGCCCCGCGTGCCCGAGGCGCCATGGACGAGGATCACCGTCGCCTTCGGCTCTTCCGCTTCGGCGGCCCAGGCGACGAGGTCGACGCCGTCGGCCGAGCGGAAGCTGACGCGGGCGGCGGGAATATCGGCGGGCAGTGGCGGCACTTCGCTGCGGAAACGGCTCATCAGCAGGGCCGGCAACACTCCGCCGACACCGACCGGGACGGCCGCAGCCACAATGAGGAAGAGAACCGCCAAACGCCTCATGCTGTTCCGAATCCGTTGCGGCGGAAATGCCGTCGTCCCGCATTGCCCTTACCACGGCGCCGCGGCGGATGGCGACCCCCCGCATCAGCCCCATGACGGACGCCCAGAGTTAACGGCGCCAGCGTTAAGAATTCATTGCAGGGCGCGCCACAGGGCCAGAATACCGAAGACGATCAGGACGAGGCCGGACAGGCGGTCGATCGCCGCCAGAACCCGCGCCGACAGCAGATGCCGGGCGCCCCCCGCCGCCGCCACGATCGCCAACTGCCAGCAGGCGGAGCCAAGACCAAGGCCGATCACGGTCGACAGCGCGGCGCCGGTGCCGGATGACGCGGCAAGACCGATGCCGGCGAAGGCGCCGGCAAAGGAAATGATGGTCAGGGGATTGGTCAGGGTCAGGCCGACCGCGGTCAGGAACGCCGGCCCGACAGCACCGACGCTGGCCATGGCAGCACCGCCCGCCGCTTCCGGCATCATCGCGCCGCGCCGGCCGGCCGAACGGAAGCCGCCGATGCCGAGCCAGATCAGCACGATACCGCCAAGGATGCCGAGCAGCGCCGCTTCCTCGACCAGCAGCGCGGTGACCGCCGACAGGCCGAAGGCCGCCAGCGCGGCATAGGTCGCGTCGGCGACGGCGGCACCGAGACCGGTGGCGATGCCGACCGCGATGCCCCCGGCGACGGTGCGGCGCAGGATGAGGAGGGAAATCGGCCCGACCGGCATCGCGATGAAGAAGCCGAGCGCGAAGGCGCTGGCGAAAAGGGACAGGGACATATCGGGCATCACGCGCCACCGACCGGCAGGGCGGTCGTCTCCTTCGGGCTGGACAGGGCGATCTGGGTTTCGCTGCGCATCAGCGCGCCGGTCGTCTTCAGGCGGCGCAGCAGGGCTTCCAGCCCGGCCATGTCGGCGACCCGGACCTTCAGCAGGTAATTGGCGGGGCCGGTGACATGATGGCATTCGAGGATGGCGCCATCGGCCAGCACCGCTTCGACGAATCCCGCCTCGTCCGCCCCGGGCGAGAGGGTGACGGTGACGAAGGCGGCAATGCCGAGGCCAAGCATGAGCGGATCGGCCAGGGCGACGATGCCGCGCAGGGCCCCCCGCGCCAGCAGCTTGCGCACCCGCTCGTTCGCGGCCGAGGGCGACAGTCCGACCGCCTGTCCCAGATCGGCGACCCCGGCCCTTCCGTCGGCCTGCAGCAGCCCGATCAGGGCGCGATCCACATCGTCGAGCATTTTTTCACATCACCGTTGCGATATTGACATGAAGTACCGGCCAGCGGGCGTACTTACATTTTTCCGGCATATTCTTATTCAACAGGATTAAATCCTGCATAAATAGCCATATACCGCATTTCATCCTGTCTCAGCAAGAACCTTCCGTCACTTTCGGCCGCGCCGCGCTCATTCGCCGCCCCCGGGAAATCTTGCGTGGCCCTCCGGATATGGCTATGCCAAGACCCGGTTTTTCCGGCGGCCCCCGCCGCCCGATCGAGAGTAGGGCCCGATGAGCAATCTGAATCAGGAGAGGGTGCTGAGCGTCCACCACTGGACCGACCGCCTGTTCTCCTTCACGGCGACGCGCGACCCTTCGCTGCGCTTCATCAACGGGCAGTTCACCATGATCGGGCTCGAGGTGAACGGCCGGCCGCTGCTGCGCGCCTACAGCGTCGTCTCGGCCAATTACGAGGAACACCTCGAATTCCTGTCGATCAAGGTGCCGGACGGGCCGCTGACCTCGCGCCTTCAGCATATCAAGGTGGGCGACACCATCCTCGTTGGGCGGAAGCCCACGGGCACGCTGATCGCCGACAACCTGCTGCCGGGCAAGCATCTCTATCTGCTGTCCACCGGCACCGGCCTCGCGCCCTTCATGTCGATCATCAAGGACCCCGAGGTTTACGAGAAGTTCGAGAAGATCATCCTCGTCCACGGCGTGCGCGAAGTCGCTGAACTCGCCTATCACGACCTGATCGAGCATGAACTGCCGGACAATGAATTCTTCGGCGAACTGGTGCGCGAGAAGCTGATCTATTACCCGACGGTCACGCGCGAGCCGTTCCGCAACCAGGGCCGCCTGACCGACCTGATCAAGTCGGGCAAGCTGTTCTCGGACATCGGCCTGCCGCCCCTGTCGCAGGACGACGACCGGCTGATGCTGTGCGGCAGCCCGGAAATGCTGGCCGAGATGGTGAAATTTTTCAACGACAACGGCTATGCCGAGGCCAGCTTCTCCAAGGCCGGGCACTACGCCATCGAGAAGGCTTTCGTCGAGAAATAGGCCCGGGTTACATAGGGGCGTGACCATTGCCGAGTAACGCCCCCATGACCCTGCCGCCCCGCCCCAATATCCTGTTCGTCACCGCGGACCAGTGGCGCGGGGAATGCCTCGGCCGGCTGGGCCATATGGTTCGGACCCCGAACCTCGACGCCCTCGCCGCGGACGGCGTGCTGTTCAGGCGCCATTTCGCCAGCGCCGCGCCCTGCGGCCCCAGCCGGGCCTGCCTGCTGACCGGCATGTATCTGATGAACCACCGCTCGGGCACCAACGGCACGCCGCTCGACGCGCGTTTCACCAATATCGCCCTCGAGGCGCGGAAGATCGGTTATGCCCCGGCGCTGTTCGGCTATACCGACACGGCGCTCGACCCGCGCACGCGGCCGGCGACCGACCCGGCACTGGCGACCTACGAGAATGTCCTGCCCGGCTTCGACGCCGCGGTCTATCTGCCGGAAGACCCCAAGGCCTGGCTGAAATGGCTGCGCGCGAAGGGCATCGAGACCCCGGCCGAGCCTTTCGACATCTATCTGCCGGTCGACGGTTATGCCGGGGCGGAGGGCAAGGGTCCGAGCTATCCGCCGCCCATCTACGGCGCCGAGGACTCGAGCACGGCCTTCCTCGCGGGCGAAGTCCTGTCCTACATCGAGGACAAGGGTGACGAGCCCTGGTTCATCCATCTGTCGTGGCTGCGGCCGCATCCGCCCTGGATCGCGCCCGAGCCTTACAACACGATGTATGACGCTGAACAAGTGCCCGGCTTCATCCGCCGCGAGACGCGGGAGGCCGAGGGCGAGCAGCACCCCTGGCTGGCGTTCCAGACCAACCGCACCGGATTTCGCGCCCCCGGGGACGATGTCGCGATGCGCCAGTTCAAGGCGACCTACTACGGCCTGATGTCCGAGGTCGACGACCAGCTGGGCCGGATCATCGCCGCCCTGAAGGCCAGCGGCCAATACGAGCGCACCCTGATCGTCTTCACCAGCGACCATGGCGAACAGATGGGCGACCATTGGCTGCTGGGCAAATCCGGCTATTTCGACCAGAGCTTTCACATCCCGCTGATCGTCCGCGATCCGCGGGCGGAGGCCGACGGCACGCGCGGCGCCATCGTCGAGGCCTTCACCGAATCCGTCGACGTGACGCCGACCGTGCTCGATTTCCTCGGTCTCGAGGTGCCGCTGACCTGCGACGGGCGCAGTCTGCTGCCGTTCCTGCGCGGTGCGCCGCCCGAGGACTGGCGGACGGAAGTCCATTGGGAATATGACTTCCGCGACATTCGGGGCGCCGCGCCGGAAACCGAACTCGGCCTGTCGATCGAGAGCAGCAATCTCGCCGTGATCGTGGACGAGGCGACGAAATACGTCCATTTCGCCGGACTTCCGCCCTTGCTGTTCGACCGCGTGGAAGACCCGGGCGAATTCCGCGACCTCGCCGCCGATCCGGCAGCGGCGCCCCGCCTCGCCGCCTGTGCCGGCCGGATGCTGAGCTGGCGGATGCGCCACATGGACCGCGGCCTGAGCCATTGGCACCTCGGCGACGGCGGCCCGGTGTTCCGGCGCTGAGGCCATGGCCGGACCCTTCCGTTTCGGCGTGACGCGGGCGCCCGCGCTGGTCGCGCCCGGCGGGGTCTGGCTGAACGCAGACCCGCCCCCTGCCCTCGCGGATTTGCGCGGGCGGGCGGCTTTGCTCGATTTCTGGACCACGTCCTGCGTGAACTGCCATCACACCCTGCCAGTGCTGGACCAGCTGACGGCGCGCTTCGGCGCTCACCTGCAGGTGATCGGCATCCACAGCCCGAAATTCCCGACGGAAAAGAACCCCGCCCATGTCACCGCCGCCCTCGCCCGGCTGAACATCCGCCACCCGGTACTGCATGATCCCGAGCTGGCGCTGTGGCGCCAATATGCGGTGAAAGCCTGGCCGACCCTCGTTCTGATCGCGCCGGACGGACGGCTGGTCCATGCCGCGTCGGGCGAGCCGCGAGAGGACGAATGGGCGGCCCTTATCTCGGCCGCGCTGGGCGGCGAGGTGCCCGCGCCCGAAGCGCCGCCGATGGCACCGGCGACAGGGACGGCGCGTTTCCATTTCCCGGCGAAAATCCGCCGCCTGCCCCTGCCGCTCGGCCGCGCCGTCTATGCCCTTGCCGATACCGGGCACCACCAGATCGTCCTCCTCGCCGCCGACGGCGCGGAGGTCGCGCGGATCGGCAGCGGCATCGCGGGGCCGGGCGACGGTCCCTGGGGCGGGGCGCGGTTCAACGCGCCGCAGGGGGTCTGCGCCGACGCGGGCGCGCTCTGGGTCGCCGATACCGGCAACCACCTGCTGCGCCGGGTCGACCTGGGCAGCCTGACGGTGACCACGGTCGCCGGTTTCGGCCGGCGCGGCCCCATTTTGCGCGATGCCCTGCCCGGCCCGCTGGCCGCCCTCGCCTCCCCCGCCGATGTCGCGACCGACGGGCGCCGAGTCTTCATCGCCAATGCGGGCAGCCACCAGATCCTGGCCTATGACCTGTCGTTCGGCATGATTCAGCCCATCGCCGGCAGCGGCGCGGAAGGGCTTTACGACGGCGCGGGCACCGGGGCGGTGCTGGCCCAGCCGATGGGCCTCGACTGCGGAACCGGCGGGCGCCTCGCCTTCGTCGATGCCGAATCCTCCGCCGTCCGCCTGCTCGATACCGCGAGCGGGGCGGTTTCCACCGTCGCCGGACAGGGCCTGTTCGATTTCGGCGACCGGGACGGGACGGCCGCCGAGGCCCTGTTGCAGCACCCGGAAGCCGTCGCCTTCGACGGCGCGGATGCCCTGATGATCGCCGATACCTTCAACGGCACGATCCGCCGCCTCGACCTCGCCGCCGGTCGGTTGAGCACGGTCGGAAGCACTTGCCTCGACGATGTCTGCCTGCCGCCGGGGGCGCCGCGCGGCCTGTGCCCGGCGGTCGGCGGCGGTTTCATCGTCGTTGAAAGCGACAATCACCGGCTGGTCCGCCTCGATCCCTCGGCCGGTGGGACGGCGCATTTCGCCGGGTGATGCTAGTCTTGCCGCAACTGATACCGGCCTGATTCGCCCGACGAGAAAACCATGCCGAACCCGCGCGACAACAGACTGCCCGTGCCGACCGAAAGCCCCAGCGGGCGTCCCCGGGATTCACGCCCCCCGGAGGGCTCGCTGGCGGGTCTGGTCGGCTGGGCCTTCGTCTTCGCCCTGTCGGTCGGCTGGCTCACGGCCGCATTCTACTATCTCGCCACGCTGGTCGGCTTCGCGGCGCTGGGCACCCTCGCGCCGCACGAGCTGGCGGCGATCCTGACCGGCGTGTTCGGCCCCGTGGCCCTGCTGTGGCTGGTCGCCCTGATGCTGGACCAGCGGGCGGCGGTGCTGCGGACCCTCGGCGGATCGCGGCCGGCGGCCCCGCGCCCCTTCGATTTCGCCGGCGCCGCCCTTGCCGCCGCGCCGCACCCCGAGACCAGCGCCCGCCTGAAGGCCGAGGTCGACCAGATCCGCCTCGCCACCATGGAAGCGCGGGAAGCGACGCGCGATCTCGTCTCCATGATCGGCAACCGCATCGAGGACCTGCGCCGGGTGATGCAGGAGGCGAAGGAAGTGCGCGGTGCCATCGGCGGTGCCCTCGACGCCCTGTCGAGCGCGACCCGTTCGACCGCCGACACGCTGTCCGGCGCCGTCGCCGCCATCGAGCAGCAGGTCGATCAGCGCCTCGTCCGGCTGAACGACGCCGCCCGCGCGGCCGCCTCCGCCTCGGCCGCCGCTTCCGCCGACCTGCAGCGTCAGGCCGATGCCCTGCTGGCCGCGGGCGATGCCGCCGCCGAGAAGACCGATGGCGCGACCGCGCGCCTGCGCCAGCTCGGCACCGACCTCGACCTTGCCTCGACCCGGGTGGTGCAGGCCGCCGATCAGGCGTTCGAGAAGCAGGACGGCCGCGTCGGCGCCATGGAAGCGGCCCTTGCCCGGGTCGCGACGGTCAATGAATCGCTGGACGAGCGCATCCAGGCGACGCGGGGCGGCATGACCGGGCTCGAGGATGCCGCGAATGGCATCGCCCGCCGTCTGTCCAGCGCGACCGACGCCCTCTCGACCGAGAGCGCCCGCCTCAAGGATCTCGCCGAGGCGAGCCAGGCCGCCATCACCCTCGCCGCCGGCTCGACCACCAGAGCCGGTCAGGCGGTGAGCGAGGCGAGCGATACCGCCCTTGCCAAGCTGCAGCAGACCGAGCGCAACCTGCGCGCTCTCGTCACCGCGACCCAGAGCGATCTTGGCCGCGCCGTCACCGATTTCGCCCAGCTGGGCGAGACCCTGCGCCGGGCCGCGACCGAACACACGGAAATCACCAACAGCGCGACCCAGCGCGCCACCCTCGCCCGCGACCAGCTGCGCCGCGTCGCCGAGGAAATCGCCGCCGCCGGCAATGAGGCGGGCTCGCGCAGTCATGCCGCCTCGGACGCCCTGCGCCTCAGCGCCACCGCCCTGTCGAGCAACGCGGACAATGCCCTTGGCAAGCTGGGCGAGGTCGGCGCCGGCTTCGACGCGCTGGCCAGCAGGCTGCGTACCGCGGTCGACGACGCCCAGACGCGCGGCGGCGAAGCCGCCCGCATCTCGGCCGAGACCGCGCGCGAACTGGCCCGGGCCGGCGAGAAGCTGAAGGACGAGTTGCGCGGCATGGAAGCGGCGATCGACGATCACGCCCGCACGCTGGAAACCGCGGCCGCCCATGCCGCCGGCGCGGTCGAGGAAGCGGGCCGCCGCTTCGACGCCCAGGCCGCCGACCTCGATGCCGAGACGGTGCGCGCCGTCGCCACCGTCGACAATGCGGTAAAGACCCTCGCCCGGCAGGGCACGGAAGTCATCGCCACCGCCGACAATGCCGTGCAGCGCCTCGCGACCGTGGTCACCGGTTTCCGCCAGCGCGCCGATGCCCTGGCCGAAAGCGCGACCGCCGCCGAGCGCCGCCTGAGCGAAAGCGCGGGCGCCCTCGACGGCCGGGCGCGGGAGCTGACGGTGACCGCCGATACCGCGGGCGCCCGGGTCGAGCAGGCTGCCGACACCATCGAGCGGCGGGGCCGCGACCTCGAATCCGCGGCCGAGCGGGCGAGCGCGCGCATCGACGCCGCCGTCGGCGCCATGCACCGGCAAGGCGACACGATCACCGCCATCGGCGACCGGGCGACGGTCGAGACCGGCAAGGCCGGCCAGACCCTCGACGGCATCGGTCGCGCCATCGACGAACGCATCCTGACCGCCCGCCAGCAGGTGAAGGAAGCGGAGCAGGCGCTCGGCGCCTTTGCCGGCCGGCTGGACGCCGCGACCCAGACCGCCGTCGGCAATCTGAACCTGCTGATCGAGACATTGGGCCGGGACGATACTTCGCTGGCGGCCCAGGCCGCCGATTCCATCGCCCGCCTGCGCGAGATGGGCAGCGCCATCTCGGTCGAGCGTCAGGCCATGGTCGAATCCTCGGCCAAAAGCCGGGAAGAACTGGAAACCGCCATCGTCATGGCGACCAAGCGCGGTTCCGAACTGAAGGCCCTCGCCGACGAGACGGCGACCTCGCTGGCGCTGATCGCCCGCAACCTGTCGTCCGAGACCCAGGTCCTGTCGGGCCGGGCGGACGAGGCGCGGCGCCTGATGGGCGACCTGGTGAAAGCCATGGCCGCCGAGGTCGAGACCCTGGGCGAGACCGCGGCCGAGATCGAGCTGCGCCGTCAGGCCCTCGACGAGACCGACCGGCGCCAGCGCCGGCAGAATGCGGTCAAGGCCTCTGCTGCCGTGGTCGAGGGGCTGAACGGCCTTTCCGTCGATCTGGCCCGGGCGATGGAGGACGGCGATTTGCCGGACGACGTCTGGCGCCGCTATCTCGGCGGCGAAAAGGGCGTGTTCACCCGCCGCCTGCTGGGCCAGCGCAACCGCGATGGCCATGAGACCATCGCCGCGAAATATCGGGGCGACGGCGAATTCCGTACCTATGTCGACCGCTACATGCGCCAGTTCGACGAATTGATGCGCCTCGCGACCGACGCCGACGACGAGGATGTGCTGGCCGCCGCGCTGCGCTCCTCCGACATCGGCAAGCTGCATCGCCTGCTGGCGGCGGCGCTGGGCCGGGACAGGTAAGGCGTGAGGCGACTGCGCGCCCTGCTGCTGAAGGGGCCCCTGTGGCGCCGGCTGCTGGCGGGTTCCGTCCTCGCCAGTGTCGCCCTGCCGCTGGTGCTTCTGCTGCTGTACCGGGTGGTGCCGGTGCCGCTGACGCCGCTGATGCTGATCCGCCTCGTCGAAGGCTATGGCATCGACCATGACTGGGTCTCTTACGACGAGATCGCGCCGATCATGGTGCGTTCCGCCATCGCGGCCGAAGACGGCAAGTTCTGCAGCCACTGGGGCTTCGACTGGGGCGCGATCAGCGAGGCGCTCGATGACGCGGACGACGGCGGCCGGTTGCGCGGCGGCTCGACCATCAGCCAGCAAACGGCGAAGAATGTCTTCCTGTGGCCCGGCCGGTCCTGGCTGCGCAAGGGGCTGGAGGCGGGTTTCACCGTCGCCATCGAGACGATCTGGGGCAAGCGCCGCATCGTCGAGGTCTATCTGAATTCGGTCGAATTCGGCCCCGGCGTCTATGGCGTCGAGGCGGCGGCGCGCTATCATTTCGGCGTTGGCGCGGGTCAGCTATCGGGCCGGCAGGCGGCCCTGCTGGCCGCCGTGCTGCCCAATCCCATCCGCTTCTCGGCCTCGAAACCCTCGGCCTATGTCAATCGCTATGCCAGCCGGATCGAGGGCCGGGCCCGCGCCATCGGCAAGGGCATGTATCCGCCCTGCGACTGAGCGACGACGATCAGAGCAGCTTGCCCTCGTTCGGGTTGCGCTGCGCCAGCGCCCAATCGACCGCCTGCTTCATGGTATCGCCCAGCGCCGCGTTGAAACCGGCGATGATGGCGGGCATGTCGTTGGTGGTCAGGGTCTGACTGACGTCGAAGGCGCGGGCCGCGACGATCACCTGTTGCGGCTGCAGGATCATCTTCACGCTGAGGCGGACGCGGATCACCGGCGGCTTGCCGAGGCCGTCGCGATATTCCGCCTGAAACTCCCGCAACTCCGAGACGAAGTTGTAATCGGCGCGCAGGCCCACCGCCTGTCGGCCGACCGCGACGATGCGCCCGCTGTTCTCGAAGGATTCGACCAGCAGGGTCTGGACCATGCGCGGCGCCCGTTCGGCCCAGCGCGCATTGTCGAAATATTTCACCTCGGTGGTCGAGGGCATCAGGGCGATGTAATCGGTGTCGATGGCGCGGGAAGCCAGCGGCTCCTCCACGACGAGCTGCCAGGGCACCTGCGGTCCCGCCGCGAACCCTCTGGCCGACACCAGGGTATAGAGGCTGGGCGTCGTGGTCGCCGCCTTGAACAGGCTGCCGCAACCGCCGAGGGCAAGGCCGGCGGCACCGAGCGCGGCGCCGGTCAGAATGCGCCGACGACCGGCCGAGAAAGTGTCGAGGCTCATTGCGGGGCATACTCCGGACGCTGGGTACCGAGAATGAAGCGGGACGGATCGCTTTCCAGCCGCTCCGCCACCCGCTCGAGGGTGCCGACCAGGCGGCGCGCCTCGGTGATGAATTTGGCGAACTGGGTCAGGCCCTCCGCCGCGAATTCGTCGATCGAGCGCCGGTTGCTGGCAACGAGGTCGCTGAGGGTCGAAGCGAAGGCGCCGATCTTTTCCATCGCCGCCCGCGCATCGGCGGTGATGCCGGAAATGGCCCGCGCCGCCTCGGCGATGGAGCCGGAGACGGCGTTCACATTGTCGATGATCTGCTGGATCTCGCCCGATTTCTCGGCGATGGCCGCCGTCACCGTCTCGATGTTGGCGAGGGTGCGGGCGACCGTCGCCTGATTTTCCGGGCCGACGAAATTCTTCGCCTGGTCGAGGATTTCGGCGCTGCTGCGCAGCACTTCCGGCAGGGTGGCGATGACCTGGGCAAGGCCGCCGGTGCGGCTGGGGATGATCGGCGGCAGGCCGCCCGGCCCGGGTTCGAGCAGCGGGCTTGCCCCGGTGCCGGCGGTCATCTGGACATAGGCGACGCCGGTGATGCCCTGGGATTCCAGCTTGGCCACCGTGTCCTTGCGCACGGGCGTGCCGCTCGCCACCTCGATCTCGACCTTCACCCGGCTGGGATCGTCCTTGTCGAGGGTGATCTTGCCGACCGAGCCGACCTTGATGCCGTTGTAGCGGACGTCCGACCCTTCGCCGAGACCGTCGATGGCGCCCGAGAAATAGATCAGGTAGCGGTCGAAGGCCGGCGCCCTGCCCGCCCCCGCCAGCCAGAGCGCGAAGGCGAAACCACCGATCAGCAGGGCGAGGGTCAGGGCGCCGATCAGGAGGTAATTGGCCCGGGTTTCCATGGTAAGCGGACTCCGTCAGTCGGGGCGGCGCGCATCGGCGCGCGCCTTGGCGTCGAGCGCCGCGCGCCCCCGCGGTCCGTGGAAATATTCGACGATCCACGGATTTGTCTGTTCGAGCATGTCGTTCATCGTCCCGACGACCATAACACGCTTTTCGCCGAGCACGGCGATGCGGTCGCAGACGGTCGCCAGCGTGTCGAGGTCATGGGTGACGAGGAAGACGGTGAAGCCGACCGTGTCGCGCAGGTCGGCGATCAGCTGGTCGAAGGCGGCGGCGCCGATCGGGTCGAGACCCGCCGTCGGCTCGTCGAGAAAGACGATCTCGGGATCGAGGGCGAGCGCCCGGGCAAGGCCGGCGCGCTTCTTCATCCCGCCCGAAAGCTCGGACGGATATTTCGCCCCGGCTTCCGGCGGCAATCCGGCGAGCGCGATCTTCAGGGCCGCGATCTCCTCGAGCATCGGCCCCTTGAGGCCGAGATGCTCCTTGAGCGGCACCTGGATGTTCTGGGCGACGGTCAGCGACGAGAACAGGGCGCCGTTCTGGAACAGGATGCCCCAGCGCTGCTCGACCTTGCGCCGCTCGAGCTTGGGCAGATGCAGGATGTCCTGGCCGAAGACCTCGATCGAGCCGGCCGCCGGACGGTTCAACCCGACGATCGTGCGCAGCAGCACCGACTTGCCGGTGCCCGATCCCCCGACGAGGGCGATGATCTCGCCCCGGCGCACGTCGAGATCGAGATTATTGTGGATGACCTGCGGCCCAAAGGCATTGCGGATGCCGCGCAGGCGGATGATGGGTTGGTCCTGTCCGTCGCCGGCCACGTCAGATTCCGATCGTCGCGAAGAAGATGGAGAAGGCCGCGTCGAGCACGATGACGAGGAAAATGCCCTTCACCACCGACTGGGTGGTGCGCCGTCCGACGGATTCGGAGCTGCCCTCGACCTGCAGGCCTTCGAGACAGCCGACCACCGCGATGGTGACGGCGAAAAAGGGCGCCTTCACGACGCCGACGAAATAGGTCTTCCACGTGACCGCCGCCGCCAGCCGGTTCAGGAACACGTCGGGCGGAATGCCGAGGGTGACCCAGGACATCAACATGCCGCCGAGCAGCCCCATGACGTCGGCGAAGAAGGCGAGGCAGGGCAGCATGACCATCAGCGCGACCACGCGCGGCACCACCAGCACCTCGACCGGGTCGAGACCGAGGGTGCGCATGGCGTCCACCTCCTCGTTCAGCTTCATCGAGCCGATCTGGGCGGTGAAGGACGAGCCGGAGCGGCCGGCGATCACGATCGCCGTGAGCAGGATGCCCAGCTCGCGCAGCACCGAAACGGCGACGAGGTTCACGACGAAGATCTGCGCCCCGAACATGGCCAGCTGATCGACGCCCTGATAGGCGATGACGACGCCGATCAGGAAGGAAATCAGACCGACGATGGGCATGGCGTCGATACCGACCGCCTGCGCCTGGGCGAAGGTCGAGGTCAGGCGAAAGCGCCCGGGGTGGAGGAAGGCGAGGCGGAACATCGCCGTCACCGTCTCGCCGAGGAAGGAGACGAGACGCAGCAGGTCTTCCCAGACATAGACGGTGCGCCGCCCCAGGCGGTCGAGCATGGCGGCGAAACGACCGAGCTTTTTCTGCGCGGGCGGCGCCGGCCGGTCGGCCTTGGCGACCTGGCCGAGCAGCACCTCGTGCTCGCCGGTCGCGCCAGTGATCACCGCCTGTCCGCCCGCCTGCTGCCAGCGCGCGGCGGTCCGGTGCACCAGCCAGGCGCCCACGGTGTCGATCGCCTCGATCGCTGAAAAGTCGATATCGAGTTCGCGGCCGGCCGGCGCCGGCGCAGCGCCGAGCAGACGGTCCAGCACCTCGGCGTTGGCGACGACCCAGCGCCCCTGAAGCCGGGCCCGCAGACGTCCGCTGTCTTCGACGAAACTCAGCAGACCCGAGGCCGCAGCAGAGGGCGAATGCATCATTCCCGACCGTTACTCACAACATTGGACGGTTCAACGGGTCGCGACCGTGGCCGCCGGCGCCCCATAGCCGATCTTGGTGATCATATAGTCCACGCTGGCCGTGTCGACCCTGTCGCCGAATCCGGTCAGGATTCGCTCGATCACCAGCGAACGGTAATGGCTCCGGGCATCCGGCGCGTCGCGCAGTTCCGTCTCCTCGGCGGCGAAGAGCGCGACCCTTGCGAGGGCGAGCTGCGATTCGGGCATACCGGCCACGGCGAACAGCTTGGCCAACCCGCTGCCGCCCGGATCGCGCACCAGCATCGAGGCGTTGGCGGCCGGGATACCGGCGCGAATTGCCAGCGCCGTCTCGAAAAACAGATAGTCGCCGGTCAGCAGCGAGCGCATGACGAGGGTCGGGGTCAGCCGGCCGCTGCGGTTCAGGTCGGCGATGAAGCCTTCGAGATCGGGCCCGACACCATGGGCGAGGACGAGGGTCGCCCGCTCCCGGCTCTGCAGGATGAGATCCGCGAGCAGATCGGGGTCGATGGCTTCGCGCCCCAGAAGATGGCGCCGCAATTGTTCGGCGACCACGGACATCAGTTTGGTGGCGACCCGGACGGGCAGGCCGACACGCCCCGCCATAGGCCCGGCGACCCGGGGCGAGCGGCCATGACGCTCGGCGACCGTTTCCAGCGCCGACTCGGAGATGGCGGCGGCCGCATTGCCCATCAGTCGGGCGATGGCGCCTTCGTCGCCCCGCTCGATCAGGGCATCCGACACTTTTTCCGAAACCGAGGGGCGACCGGCGATGGCACTCATGCCTGCCGCCGAAACCATGCGGACAAGACCGGCCAGATCCTCGTCGGTCAACACGCTTGACGCCTCGAGCACCGGCAGCGCGACGTGGTCGACGTCGGACGCCAGCTTGATCGCGATATCGTGCGGCAGCGTATCCGCGTCCTTCATCGCCTCGGCGAGGGCGGCGCGGACAGTGACCGTGGCCCGGCGCACGATGGTACGGAACAGGGTTTCCGCCGCCTCGCGCGCATGGGGATCGAGCGTGCCTTCGCGCCAGGCCCGCGCGACCTTGGCCGCGGCCGCCGCCTGATTGTCGGCAGAGGGGTCGGCGAGCAGCGCCTGGAGATCCGAGATGGTCAGGATCTGTTCGGTCAAGACGGACACTCCCCTCTGGACAGGTGACGAACCCCGGACCCTACGAAGGTCAAGGGCGGCGGCATGACGCATGGACGGCACTCCGGCGCGCGATCATTTATACTGAACCAACACCGGCCCTGCCGACAATATCGCGATCGGACTTAACATCATGCAAATGATCCGGATCACAGCTCTTGCGCTTTTCGCCCTCGCCGCTGGCGCGACCTCGGCTTCGGCCGGCGGTGACGCCGCCAAGGGCGCCGTCGTCTTCAAGAAATGCGCGACCTGCCACACGGTCGAGGCCGGCGGCCCGAACCGCGTCGGCCCCAACCTCAACGGCTTGTTCGGCCGCACGTCCGGCACGAAGGAAGGCTTCACCTATTCGAAGGCCATGGCCGGTGCCGGCATCGTCTGGTCGTCCGAGACGCTGCACACCTATCTGACCGACCCCAAGGCCCTGGTGCCCGGCACCAAGATGGCCTTCGTCGGCCTGAAGAAGGAAGATGAGCGCGACGACGTCATCGCCTATCTCGAAGAAGCCACGAAGTAACATTCCGGGGGTAAGCTCCGGTCCGTTCGTGGACCGGAGCTTACCCCCATGCATTTTTCCGTCTCTGTCGAAAGCTGGCCCATAAGGGGCGTCTTCCGAATCTCGCGCGGCGCCAAGACCGAGGCGGAAGTGGTGGTCGTCACCGCCGAGGCGAACGGACACCGGGGTCGCGGCGAAGCCGTGCCCTACCGCCGCTATGGCGAATCGCTCGAAAGCGTCGTCGCCGCGATCGAGGCGATTCGTCCCCATGTGGTCGACGGCTTCACCCGCAAGCAGCTGCTGTCCCTGATGCCCGCGGGTGCCGCGCGCAATGCGCTCGACTGCGCGCTGTGGGATCTCGAGGCGAAACGGGCGGGCACCAGCGTCGCCGCCCTCGCCGGTCTCGAGCCGCCGCGCCCGGTGGTTACCGCCTATACCCTCAGCCTCGATACGCCCGCCGCCATGGCCGAGGCGGCGCGCGCCGCTGCCAAGCCCCTGCTGAAACTGAAGCTGGGCGGCGATGGCGCCGATATCGCGCGTGTCGCCGCCGTCCATGCCGCCGCGCCCCTGGCCCGGCTGATCGTCGACGCCAACGAGGCCTGGGCGCCCGATCAGGTTCTGCCCCTCGCCCGCGCCCTCGCCCCCCTTGGTGTCGTCCTGATCGAACAGCCGCTGCCGGCCGGGGCGGACGACGCGCTGCTCGGGCTCGATTGCCCGATTCCGCTCTGCGCCGACGAATCCTGTCACACCGCGGCGGAGCTTTCCGCCCTCCTCGGGCGTTATTCCCACGTGAACGTGAAACTGGACAAGACCGGCGGCCTGACCGAGGCCATCATCCTCGCCGAGGCGGCGCAGGCGCTCGGCCTGCGGCTGATGGTCGGCTGCATGGTCGGCACCTCGCTGGCGATGGCACCGGCGCTGCTGCTGGCCGGGCGGGCGGATTTCGTCGATCTCGACGGGCCGCTGCTGCTCGACCTCGACCGCGAGCCGGCCCTTGTCTACGAGGGCGCGGTGATCCAGCCGCCACCGCCCGAACTCTGGGGCTGAGAGGAGAGAGATGCGGCGAGGCCAGGACCATTTCAGCCCCGATTATGCCACCGCAAGACGCCGGCTGATCGAGGCCTGCGCCGCGCGCGGACTGACGGTCGAGAGTCACCGCCACCCCTTGCGCGGGCCGGCGGGCGAGCCCATCGCCCTCGACGTCGTGCGTGTCGGGCCGGCGGATGCGCCCCGGCGCCTGCTGTTGCTGGCCGGAACCCATGGCGTCGAGGGCTATTTCGGCGCCGCGGTCATTCACGGGCTGATCGCCGACGGCCATCTCGACCGTCTGCCGCCGGGCCTTGCCGTCATCATGGTCCATGGCGTCAATCCCTGGGGCTTCGCCTGGACGCGCCGCGTGACCGAGGAAAATGTCGACCTGAACCGCAACTGGATCGACTTTTCCGCCCCCCGGCCCGAACACAAGGACTATGAGCGGATCGCCGACGCCCTGCTGCCCGAGAGTCTGGAGCCCGCCTGCCTCGCCGCCGCCGATGCCGCCCTGCGCCATTTCGCCCGCAGCAACGGCCTCGCGGCGCTGCAGGCGGCGGTGACGCGCGGCCAGTATCATTTCGGCGACGGGCTCTATTTCGGCGGTTTCGGCCCGACCTGGGCCCGGCGCCGGATGACGGAAGTCGCCAGCGCCCACCTCGCCGGGGCGGAACACGTCGTCGCGGTCGATTTCCATTCCGGTCTCGGCGCCTATGGTGACGGCGAGCTGATCACCATCGCCGCGCCCGGCAGCGCCGACCACCACAGGGCCATCGCCCTGTTCGGCGACAAGGTGAAATCGACCCTGACCGGCGAATCCCTCTCCGCCCATCTGACCGGATCGCTGGATGAAGGGCTGGTGGCGCTGACCGCCCCGGCGGCGCTGACCTTCATCGCCCTCGAGGTCGGCACCCGCGATGGCCAGACCGTGATCGCGGCCCTGCGCGATGACAACTGGTTGCATCGGTCGGGCCGGCTGGCCGGCGGCGGCGCCCGGGCGATCAAGGCCCGGCTGAAGGATGCCTTCGCGCCCGGGGAGGCCGACTGGCAGGACCGTGTCTACGATCTCGGCATCGGCTGCGTGACCGGGGCCATCGCCAGACTCTAGGGGCCGATTGAATGTGACCACTCGTCGCTCCGGCGAAGGCCGGAGCCTTGGGACGAGAGGGGCACCTTTGCCGGCACGAGATCCCGGCCTGCGCCGGGATGACGAATGGGAACCAAAGATGCGGGCCGGCCGCGCGGAGACGCGGCCGGCTTACCGCGTTACTTCGCGGGCGTGCCGGGCACGTCGCCCTCAT
The DNA here is from genome assembly GCF_003173035.1 of Zavarzinia aquatilis. GTDB lineage: Bacteria > Pseudomonadota > Alphaproteobacteria > Zavarziniales > Zavarziniaceae > Zavarzinia > Zavarzinia aquatilis. The sequence continues at coordinate 41,041 of NZ_QGLE01000005.1, read as the reverse complement.
GAGCGCGCGAGATCACATAGGCGTGAATCGCGTCCGCATCCTCGTCTTTCAGGACATCGGCGAAGGAGACCATGCCGTTGTCCTTCAGCATCCCGCCGAGCACGATTTCCTTCCAGGCCTGATGGATGACCGGGCCGGAATGGCGCAGGTCCGGCAGCACGCCGCCCGAAACCGCGCCGGCGCCATGGCAGACCATGCAGTATTGGGCGAAGAGCGCGCCGCCCCTGGCGACGACCTCGGCCGGGGCCGTGTTCGGCGGCGGCGGCGGCACGGCGGCCGACAGGTCCGGCTTGGGCAGCTGCGCGGTGCCACCGATCTTGTAGGTCAGCACCCGGCCGACGACGGGAATGTCCAGCGTCTTCGCCGCCCGGCCATAGGCGAGGGCATAGGCGCCGCCGTAACCGACGACGACCGAGACATATTGCTCGCCGTCCACTGTGAAGGTGACCGGGGCGGCCTGCACGCCGGTCTGGGTCGGCGAGGTCCACAGGCGCTCGCCGGTGCGGGCGTCATAGGCATTGAACTTGCCGTCGCTGGTGCCCTGGAACACGAGATTGCCGGCGGTTGTCAGCACACCACCGTTCCACGGCCCCCACAGCTTGGCGCGCCAGACTTCCTTCTGGGCGACCGGATCCCAGGCGATCAGCGCGCCCGAGACGATGGCGGGATCGACGTCGGCGATTGGGGCGTTGTCCGTCCCCGTGTTCCACTGCTTGCGGTTATAGGCGAATTTGCCGTCCGGGGCGTAGAGGCCGGGGATTTCCTGCGTCGGGATATAGACGAGGCCGGTCTCCGGGTTGAACGCCATGGGCTGCCAGTTGTGGCCGCCGATGGGCGAGGGCATGACCACCGCCGGCTTGTCGGCCCAGCGCGCGTCCGGATTCTCGATCGGGCGGCCGGTCGCCATGTCGATGCCGCTGGCCCAGGTGACGGTGACGTAATTCTTGGCCGAGATCAGCTGCCCGGTCTCGCGGTCGAGCACGTAGAAGAAGCCGTTCTTCGGCGCCTGCATGATGACCTTGCGCGGCTTGCCGTCGATGGTCAGCTCGGCCAGGATCATGTGCTGGGTCGCGGTGTAATCCCAGGTATCGCCCGGCGTGGTCTGGTAATGCCACTTCAGGCGGCCGGTATCCGGGTCGATGGCGAGGATCGACGACAGGAACAGATTGTCGCCGCCACCCGGGCTGCGGATGTGACGCGCCCAGGGCGAGCCGTTGCCGGTGCCGACATAAAGCGTGTTCAGCTCGGGATCGAAGGCCATCGAATCCCAGACCGAGCCGCCGCCGCCCATCTTCCACCATTCGCCGGTCCAGGTCTTGGCCGCCTCGGCCAGTTCCGGATTCTCGAAGGGTTTCGCCGGATCGCCGGGCACGGTGTAGAAGCGCCAGACCTGCTTGCCGGTCGCCGCGTCATAGGCGGTGACGTAACCCCGGACGCCATATTCGGCGCCGCCATTGCCGATGATCACCTTGCCCTTCACGACGCGGGGCGCGCCGGTGATCGTATAGGGCCAGGGGCCTTCCTTGGTGTCGACTTCCCACGCCTTCTTGCCGGTCGCGGCATCGACCGCGACGAGACGGGCATCGAGCGTGCCGAAGATCACCTTGCCTTCCCACACCGCGACGCCGCGATTGACGACGTCGCAGCAGGCGAATTTGCCCCATTCCTTGGGCACTTCCGGGTCATAGGTCCAGAGCGCCTTGCCGGTCTTGGCGTCGAGCGCGTGAACGACCGACCAGGGCGCCGTGACATACATGATGCCGTCGATGACGATGGGCGTCGCATGATGGCCACGGTTGGCGCCGGTCTCATAGGACCAGGCGAGGCCGAGCTGCTTCACGTTGTCGGTGGTGATCGCGTTCAGCGGGCTGTAACGCTGCTCGGCATAGGTGCGGCCGGTGGAAAGCCAGTTGCCCGGCTCCTTGTCGGCGGCGACGATACGGGCCCCGTCGACGGTGGCGGCCCCGCCCCCCGTGGTCTCGGCCAGAACGGATGACGTCAGAAGGCACAGGGCGGCGAATCCGGCAAGGCCGGCGCCCCTAAGGTGATGGCGCAACAATGATCCCTCCCCAATATTTTTATATTATGGGTGTCACACCCTAGCGAAGCCGGATGCCGCCGACAATAGTGAACGACCCGTCATTTTTGGGGGGGAGTGAAGGGTTTCAGGCGCAGCCGGGTCTGGTGGTCGGGCACGGCCTTTTCGCCCTCGGCGTTGCGGCCCTGGAAGTAGGTTTTCTGCCAGCCGACCCGGTTCGCCGCCGTGCCCGCGACCGGCAGTTCGGCAAGGAAGCGGCTGCGCCCCTCGGACCAGGCGGCGAAGGCGGCGGCGAGGTCGGGCTCGTCGGCGAGGCGGCGGATTTCCGGCTCCACCGTCTCGACCATGCCGCGGGGAACGGGGAACAGGAAGGCGAAGGGCTCGCCCGCCTCGAAGACGACGGGCACGCCCGGCGCGGTGAAGCGCCAGTTCATGGTGAATGTCGCGGCCGACCAGTCCGCCTCGATGATGCCGGTCAGGGGCGCGATGCCGTGGCGCGGATCGTTGGGCGAGCCGCCGACCCAGAGGTTCCAGCCCGGCTCGGTCACGAACAGGGCATGGATGTGGAAGGTCAGGATGCCGGAGCCGAAATGGCCGACCGCCACCTGCCCTGCCCCCGGCCCCGTCACCCGCACCGCCGAAGGCTCGGGGCCGCCGGTCCAGATCGCCTCGATCCGGCTGGGGCAGAGCAGTTCCCAGCCATGGGCGTTGGCGATGTTGAGCGGCAGGCAGCGATAGGCGAAGCCCTGCGGCGTCGCCTCCATCCAGTCGCGGCTGGCGGGGGCGACCCTGATCTGCGGCGCGTGGTCGCCGAGGCTGTAGCAGGTCAGGCGCATGGCGGTATCGGCCCGATCATAGCGCGATTTCGCCGCCGTCCCAGCGCCGGTTGAGAAGGAAGGCCAGCACCGCGCCAACGACGCAGAACGCCGCCATCAGGGCGAAAATGATGCCGCCGCCCGCCTCATAAAGCGGGCCGATCGCAAGGGTGGCGATGGCGACGGCGACGGAAATGCCGAAGGAGGCATAGAGCCCCTGCGCCGTCGCGGTCAGGCCGGGGCGGATCGCCCGGGGGATGAAATGCATGGCGCCGAGATGGGCGAAGGCGAAACTGCCGGCGTGCAGCCAGTTCACCGCCAGCAGGGCATAGACGTCGGTGGTCGAGGCCAGCACGCTCCAGCGGACGATACCGCCCAGCGCGCCGATCAGGATCAGCGTGGTCGGCCGCAGGCGGTAGACGAAGCGCGACGAGAAGGCGAAAAGCAGAATCTCGGCGATCACCCCTTCCGACCAGATCAGGCCGATGGTGAGGTCGGAGAGGCCCGCCTTCTGCCAGTGCAGGGTGCTGAAGGTGTAATAGGCGGAATGGCTGGACTGGATCAGCGCATTGGCGCCGAGGAACAGCAGGAACACCGGATTGCGCAGGAAGGCCCGGACCGCGCCCGGAAATCGCGGTCGCCGCTCGATCTCGATCACCGGCAGCAGCCAGGCGGTGGCGGCGGTCAGCGCGAGGGCGATCAGGATCAGCCACAGGATGGCTTCCTTGCCGCCGAAGGGCACCACCCAGCCGACCAGCATGGTGCCGCCGACGAAGGTGACCGAGCCCCAGAGCCGCACCCGGCCATAGTCATAGCCGCGCTGATAGGCGGCGAGCACGCCCAGATTCTCGGTCAGGGCGACCTGCGCCGGGTAAAACAGACTGGCGATCAGATAGGCGGTCAGCACCGCCACGAAACCTTCCGCCGGCACCAGCAGCATGAAGGACAGCAGGCTGGCCACCGTCAGGCCCATCAGGATGCGCCGACGCTCGGCCAGAATGTCGGCGAGGCGGCCGAAACCCGTGTTGCCGATCACCCGCACCACCTGACCGACGGCGAGCACGACGGCGATCTGCGTCGCGCTCAACCCGCGATGGGACATCCAGGCCGGCAGGAAGGGCACGATGACCCCCAGCCCCGAAAAGGACACCGCATAGAAGAAGGCCATGCGGAAGGCCACCGGCCAGCGCCGACGCAGGGGCTCGGACATGGGATCACGGAAAGGAGCGCGGCTCAGTGCTCGAGGGCGGTATGGACGAGATCGGACAAGCGGCGGAAGCGCTCGACCGAGGCACTTTCCTCCAGAAGCCCGGCGGTGAGAAGGACGAAAGTCACATCGCTCACCGGGTCGCACCAGAAGACGTGAGAGCCGGCGCCCATGCCGCCGAATGTCGCCGGGCTCGCCAGATGGCCGAAGGCCATGGAATGAATGCCCTGCCCGCGCAGCCAGAAACCATAGGAGAAATGGGACGGCGTCGGCCCCCGGCCCGGCGGCGCGAAGAATTCGTTGGGCATCGCCCCGGTGCGGTCGACAAGGGCGAAGCGCGCCATCGCGGGTGACAGCACCCGGCGCTTCACCGCCCGGCCGCCGCTGCGCCAGCATTCGGCGAAGGCGAAGACATCGGCCGCGGTGATGACGCAGCCGCCGCCCGGCATCTCGCTCTCGGGCTTCAGCCGGTCAGAGGATTCGAGGACGCCGGGCGGGAACAGGCCGGGCGTCTGATCGCGGACGACGACAGGGACATAGCGCGGGCGGACATGCTCGGGAATGCCGAGATGGCTCTCGTTCATGCCGATCGGCTCGAACACCTCGTCGGCGAGAATGCGGGCAAAGCGCCGCGTGCCACCGTCGAGCCGGCGCACGATTTCGGCCAGCAGGCCATGGGCGAGGACGGGGGAATAGAGCACGCGGGTGCCCGGCGGGCACAGCGGCTCGGCCCGCGACAGGGCGGCGGTGACCGAGCCGATGTCGGCCCCGTTCAGCTTGCGGTCGCCCATGATCACCGGCGGCAGGCCGCTGGTGTGGGTGATCAGATGGCCGATGGTGATGCCACCCTTGCCGTGTTCGGCGAATTCGGGAACGACGGCGGCGACCGGCGTATCAATCGCGATATCGCCGGCCTCGATCCGCTGCAGGACGGCGAGATTGGTGAATTGCTTCGACAGCGACATCGACATGAACACCGAGTCGAGCGCCATCGCCCGCCCCGTCACGCGTTCTGCAAAGCCGATGGCCTGATGCAGCAGGATATCGCCCCGCCGCGCCACGAGGACAACCGCCCCGTCGATCCGCGCCGCCTCGACATCGGCGAGCAGCGCCGCCGGCACCCGTGCCAGACGCCCGGCATCCATGCCCTGAACCTGGGCGGCGGCAACATTCACGGACATCGGCGGCTTCTCCCGGCGCATTCTCTCGAGGCGGCGGGAGTGTGGGCAGTTCGCAATTCGAGATCAAGCCAACGAAAAAGGGGCCCGAAGGCCCCTGGATCGCGGGTGCGGTGGACCGGATCAGTCCTTGGCGCGTTCCATGTAGTTGCCTTCGGCGGTGCCGACGACGACGCGGGTGCCCGACTCGATATGGGGCGGCACCAGGATCTTCTGGCCGTTCTCGAGCACGGCGGGCTTGAAGGACGACGAGGCGGTCTGGCCCTTCACGACCGGGTCGGCCTCGACGATCTTCAGGGTGACGGTCTGCGGCAGCTCGGCCGCGACGGGCGAGCCTTCATAGGTGCGGATGTAGCAGACCATGCCTTCCTGGAGCCACACGGCCGGATCGCCGATGACGTCGGCCGGAACGAGGATCTGCTCGAAGGTCTCGATATCCATGAAGGCGTAATTGTCGCCCTCGGGATAGAGATACTGGTATTCCCGGTCCTCGAGGCTGACGCGCTCGACCTGCTCGGACGAGCGGTAGCGTTCCTGGGTCTTCACGCCGTCGCGGATGCCGCGCAGCTCGAACTGGGCGAAGGCGCCGCCCTTGCCGGGCTGCACCATCTGGGTCTTGAGCACCGCGAACAGCTTGCCGTTGATTTCAACGACGTTGCCGACGCGGATGGTGTTGGCGTTAACCTTGGGCATGGGAATTACTCTGTTGCCTGTCCGAATGGCGGCGGACCCTATCAGACGCGCCCGCAATGGACAACCGGCGCCTTGACTGCTAGGGCCATGCGTCATGAGCCATGATTCCATTCCCTGGTGGCGCCCCGACGCCTTCGCCCGCAAGCGCGAGCATCTGCTGGCCCGGGCGCGCATCCTCGCCGCCCTGCGCGAGACCTTCGCCGCGCGCGATTTCGCCGAGGTGGAGACCCCCGCCCTGCAGGTCAGCCCGGGGATCGAGCCGCATCTGATGGCTTTCGCCACCGACCTCGAACCCGCGGACGGCGGCGCGGCGCGGCGGCTTTACCTGCACACTTCGCCCGAATTCGCGATGAAGAAGCTGCTGGTCGCCGGAATGCCGCGCATCTTCCAGATCACCAAGACCTGGCGCAATCGCGAACGCTCCGACACCCATCACCCGGAATTCACCATGCTGGAATGGTATCGGGCGGGCGGCAGCCTCGACGAACTGATGGACGATTGCGAGGCGCTGGTGCGGGCGGCGGCACGGGCGGCCGGGCGCGAGCATCTGCGGGTGGCCGACAAGGACATTCCCATCGACGGGGATTTCGAGCGCCTGTCGGTCGAGGAAGCCTTCCTGATGCACGCCGGCATCGACCTGTTCGCGACGATCGACGATCCCCTCGCCCCCTCCCCCCACGCGCTGCGGGCCGAGGCGGAGGAGATCGGCATCCGCACCGCGCCGGACGACAGCTGGGAAGATATTTTCTTCAAGATCAGCCTCGACCGGATCGAGCCGCATCTGGGCGAGACCAAGCCGACCTTCCTGACCGACTGGCCGATTTCCATGGCCGCCCTGTCGCGGCCGAATCCGGAAGACCCGCGCGTCGCCGAGCGGTTCGAGCTTTACGCGGGGACGGTCGAACTCGCCAATGCCTTCGGCGAATTGACCGATGCGGCGGAACAGCGAAGGCGTTTCGTCGCCGATTGCGAGAAGAAGGAAAAGCTCTACGGCTTCCGCTATCCGATCGACGAGGATTTCCTCGCCGCCCTCGAATGGGGGCTGCCGGCTTCGGCGGGCATTGCCCTCGGCGTCGACCGGCTGGTGATGCTGGCCACGGGGGCCGCGCGGATCGACGACGTGCTGTGGGTACCGGTGGTCGAGGCCTGACGCCTCAGCTGCCGGACTTGGCGGCGGTCACGCCGTCCTGCCCGGTCTTTTCGCCGGGCACCGGCAGGCTGGCGAGGGCGACCACCGCATCGCCCGAGAGGGCGGGCAGGAACATCCGCGCGACCGGCGCCGCCGCCGCGGCGAAGCCATCGCCGATCCGTCCGCCGATGGCGGCGATGGCGCCCAGCGTCGCCTTGCCTTGCGCGGTAACGGCCGCCCCGGCGCTCGCCCCCGCATTCTCGATCTTGTCGGCGAAGCGGGCATAGACCTCGCGCACCGAAAGGGCGCGGCCGTCCTTGGCGTAGAAGATGGAGCGATTGGCGGCGGCGGCATCGGGCATCACGCTGGCGGCGGACGTCGCCGGTGCCTTGTCCATGGTCGACAGGAATTTCGAGGCCCCGCCAGCACCGAGGAAATGCGCCATGTAGAGATCGGTCGAATTCACGTCCCGGTCCAGCCGGCCCGCCAGATAGGCCTTGTTGTCGTTGGCGAATTCGGCGCCCATGACGGCCGAAAGGGCGGGATCGTCGCGCAGCGCCAGAATCTGCTTCCTGGTCGCGGCGTCGGAAACCTTCATCCGTCCGTCCGCCCCTTGCGTGATCGCATCGGCAAGATTGCCGAGGCCGTGATCGGCGCCATGGTCCTTGACCATCTTCAGCCAGGTCTGGTCGATGAACTGGTAAAGCCCCCGGGCGCTGGAGGTCGAGGCCTTCGCGTCGGCGTCGAAACCGGATTCGATCTGGGCCTGGGCGACCAGATATTTGAAATCGACCCCGGTCTTGGCCGAGGCGTTCTGAATACCGCGCAGGACATCGTCGGGCACGCCGGCATAGGTCTGGCTGCGGCGTGTCGCATTGGCGATTTCAGTCGGCAAAGTCAGGCTCATCTGGTCGGTCCTCCCGGCAATCCGGTCCCGGCAACCCGGTCGAAATTGCCGGGTGCCATGGCGGGCCGCGCGGGAAATCCCCATTTCGCCCCAACTTCGCGGCCTGCCACGCCCCATCCCTAGCGAAAGCCGTGCCAAGTCATTCCGGACGCCGGCCGGCATGGCCGACATTGAGCGCGAAAAGATCGAGCAGCCGGCGGAGCAGAAGGGCGATGCCGTCATCCTTCGGCGTCGGCGTCAGCGCAGCGAGGGCGGAAGCGGCGCTGACGAGGCCGGAAGCGACGAGCAGCAGCTCCTCGCCATGGAGGGTCAGGAATTCGATCATGTTTTGTTCTCCTCAAGGCCCGATGCGATAAAACAGATGCCGGCCGATGGTGACGGTGGGGCGCCGGCCGCGCGCCCAGGCGGGGCGGCTGCCCCGGGCGTGATAATGGTCCGCGCCGCCCGTCGGATCGCCCAGCCGGCCGTCGAGGGCGGCATCGGCGACGGTGCGCGCGGGCAGCAGCACGGCAGCATCGGCGGCGAGCGATTCCAGCAAGGCGCGGTTGGGATCGCCGGCATTCCAGCACGAAAATTGCCAGGGGGCCCGGCAGACCGAGCGGGCATCCGGCCCACCCCACCACAGCGGTGCCTGGCCGAGCTGGAGGCGCCGCGCCGTCGCCGCCATGCGGTTGACGATGACGGCGCAGACGGCGGCCATGCCGGGCACCCCCTCGCCCCGGGCTTCGCCATGAAGGGTGCGGGCCAGCGTGTCGCGATCCACCGCCGTCGGCCGGGGCAGCAGCGCGACCCGCACGGCAAAGGGCGGCAGGGGCGCGCTCATCGCCGTCCCTCCACCCGGCGCAGACGCGCCTCGAGATCGACCATCAGGGCATCGACCCGGCTCAATTCGCGCCGGGCATCCTCGGCCGGGAGGGCAGCCTTGGTCAGGCCCTTCAGTTCGGCGACCTGATCGCGCAGGGCCTCGATCTGGACCCTGAGGCCGGCAAGCGCGGTGGTGTTGTCGCCGATGGCGGCAGCCATCCACAGGATACCGGCGGTCAGCAGGCTGCCGATGGCGAGCGTCGCCTGCCGCTCGAACTCGCTGCGACGGAACGGGGCGCGCGAGGACAGGTCACTCATCATGGCCTCCCTCGGCCGCCGGTGCCGGCGCGAGGGCCAAGGCCGGCCACCACCCCTCCCCCCCCTCGTCATAGGCGATCAGATAGTCGTCGCCCTCCCGCGAGAGGACGCTGGCCCCCGCGCGCTCCCGTGCTTCCAGGCGGATCACGCGGTCTCCCGGTTCGTAACTCATGACATTTCTCCCGTTCAGGCGGCGACGTAGGACAGCTCGATCCAGTTCGAGCCGTCGAAGACATATCGGCCCGTGAAGGCCACCCCAGCCCCGCCGCTGCGCAGGGTGCCGCCCGCCGGCCCGCCATTGGCGATGGCGAGCGCAAAGGCACCGGCTCCGCTGCGCCGGATCTCGAACAGATCGCCGGCCACCGCGCCCGCGGCCGACAGGGTCAATGCGCGGTCGGCGGTCAGCGTGGCCGTCACATGCTGGAACACCGGGTCCGCCCCCGACACCAGCACGGCACTGGCGTCGCCTCGCGCCGCATATCCGGGAATGATGCGGCGGCGGCCGGGAAGGCCGGGCCAGGCCGCGGACGTCATCATCCGCGTGCCGGTCCCCGAAACACCGGTCGCGGCAAAAATGCCAAGGGCAGCGGCCCAGCACAGCGCACGCCAATTGTTGTCGGCGCCGCTGGCCCCGCTGCTCCAGACGATACCGTCGGGCGAGGTCATGACGCGATTGCCGGCGCCCGAGTTGGCCACCGCGCAGAACAGGCCCAGTTCCGCCGACCAGGCGACCGAGCGCCAGGTATTGTCCGCCGCGCTCGCCCGCGCGGTCCAGTTCACACCGTCGGGCGAGGTCATCACCCGGTTCCCGGTACCCGAATTGGCCACCGCGCAAAACAGGCCGAGGTCAGCCGACCAGCATACCGACAGCCAGTTGTTGTCCGCCGCGCTGACCCTCAGGGTCCAGTTGACGCCATCGGGCGAGGTCATCACCCGATGGCCCGTGCCCGAATAGGACACCGCGCAGAACAGGCCGCATTCCGGCGACCAGCAGACGCTGAACCAGCTGAGATCGGCGGCGCTCGTCCGCGCGGTCCAGGCGATGCCGTCGGGCGAGGTCATCACCCGATTTCCCGCGCCCGAGGTGGCGACCGCGCAGAACAGCCCGAGTTCAGGCGACCAGCAGACGCTGGACCAGGCATTGTCGGCGGCACTCGCCCGCGCGGTCCAGGCAATGCCGTCGGGCGAGGTCATCACCCGATTGCCGCTGCCGTCGCTCGAAACGGCGCAGAAAAGACCCAGGTCCGCCGACCAGCAGACACCGGACCACAGGTTGTCGGCCGCGCTCGCCCGCGTGGCCCAGTGAAGACCATCGGGCGAAGTCGCGACGCGGTTGCCTGCGCCATCGACGGAGACAGCGCACAGCAGCCCGAGTTCGGGTGCCCAACAGATGGCGAGCCATTGATTGTCGGCCGGGGACGGCCGTGCGCTCCAGGCCGTCGATACCGCATGGCGCCGGGCCGGAACATGGCACACCGGTTGCGCGGCGGCGCCAAGCGCGGCGCGCGCAACCGCATCGTTCCCGGCCCCCGCCAGCGCCCGACCGAGCCCCGTCAGGTCCGCGAGCGCCAGGGTATCGGGGCCGCTGGCGTAGATCAGCCGATCGGCGGCGAGATCGAGCGCGGTCAAGGCGTCGAGCCGTGGATCGTGAGCCTGCACGGCCGTACCGATAGCGGCAACACCCAGCTTCCCGTCGAGGGCATCGGCCAACCCGCCGACATCGCCAATTCCGATGCCGCTGTAGGGCGCTTCCCAGGCGGTGCCATCCCATGTCAGGGACCGGCCCTCGCCGACGATATAGGCCTGAAAGCCGGGCCAGGGCCCGACGAAAAGCCAGGCCGTGCCGATCCAGGCCGCGATCGAGCCGTCTTGTCCCGACCAGGCCCCCGTCGCCCCCGTGGCCACCAGATGACGCTGGCCCGCGGCGGGCGAGGCCGGCGGCTCGGTGCGATGGCGATCGAGAACTGCGGTCTGAACCACGATATCGAGAAGGTTCAGCGCCTCGTTATGTGTCACCTCCTTTTGGGCTTGCGACTGGACGATATAGGGCAGGGCGAGGCGCGGCGTCGGCATGGGCGCTTCCTTGACGATCGGGAAAGGATGGCGAAATCAGACGGTGACGGTCGCCGCGAGGCCGCGGCCGTAACTCGCCGAGACCTGAAAGACCCGCAGCACGACGGCCGCGGGCACCCAGCCGAAATCATCGGTCGCCTGGGCGGCGGTATAGACCGCCTGTGCGGCGCTGGCGGCGATGGTGCGAACCACGCCGGGGCCGGCGCCGTCGAGAATGTCGACTTCATAGGCTTCGCGCTCCTCGGACAGCGGCGTGTCGGTGCCATCGGCCCAATGTCCGCCTCGACGGGTTCGCCGTATCCAGGTCAGCGAGAGATTGCCCACGGCGTCGCGGCGCCCCGTGACATGACAGGGAGCGAGCGGACGCAGCCCGATGGCCCGGGCGATGAAATCGGCAGCGTCCCACGCGGGATCGGTGTAGGGAAGACCGGCAGGCCCAAAGCGATAGTGCCAGGCCACGTTGCGCGCGCTGGCCGGAAGGTCGAGCGGCCGCAGCGCCCGGTCGAGCAGGACCACCGGCGCCCCGGCGGGTAGCGGCGCGCGCATCGCCTGCTCGGTCCCGAGACGCCCGCGCAGCAGCCCCGTCAGGTCGTAGAGCCGGCTGCCACGCGGCATCGCCACGGCGAACTGGAGGATTTCCCACTCGCCGTCACCATTCTGCACGGCGATGGCATTGGCGCGGCCGGCCAGCAGGCTTTCCCTCGGCTGGCTCGACAGCGCGCCCGAGAACAGATTGACACCGAGGACATTCCCTTCGTCCCAGTAATCCGTCGGACCGTCGTAGAGATCGTAGGTGGTCAGGCCGATGGTGGCCGACGCCGCGAGCTGCGTGTTCGGGGCGAAGCTCTCGCCAGTCGCCGAGGCCATGACCGAAATCGTCACCGCCGGAGTCGACGAAGCCGCCACATAGGGCAAGTGCTCCGCCACCGTCTCGTCGATCACCGGCAGGTCGAGAAAGCTCAGGGCCAGCCCGACCGGATCGGGCAGACGGTCGATCCGCTCCGGACGGCCGCCAGCAAGCGCCAGCCGATGGGCCGCCGGCTCGACCGCCGTCGCCTCGAGCCGCCGCGCCCCATCGTCAGCGATCCGGCCGAGCGCGACTGTGTGGCTCGATCGCGGCAGAGCGAGCACCACCGTATCCCCCGGATCGAGCGCGAGGGCCGAAGGCGGCAGGGTGAAACGGGCGCTGTCGCGGCCAATCCAGGCTTCAGACAACAGGCGATCGGCGCAATCCCGCGCCTGCGCGTCATCCATGACGAAGGGCAAGGCAATCTCGCGCCGGCCCCGGGCGACGCCGCCGAGGCGGCGCGAGGTGACGGTGGTCTGGCGATAATCGCGCGCGACATCGACGAAGCCGACCACGACTTCGGACGGCAGATCGGTTTCCTGTGCCCGCGTGACCGTGAAATCGCCCGCGTCTTCGGCCACGAGGTCACCCGCTTGCAGCGTCAGCACGGCATCGTCGCCGCGATGGCGAAAGCGCAGGCGCCCGCCCGTTTCGGCGACATCGAGCCCATAGGCGTTCATCAACGCCTCCAGCTCGGCACGGGGCGACAGCGGACGGTCGCGCAGGTAACCGGGCACGACCCCACGCAGGGTGCTGACGTCGACATCTGCCGCCGCAAGCCCGACCCGGGCGCAGATCGAAAGGACGAGGCCGCCGAGATCGGCAAGGCCGACCTTGCCGTTCAGCCAGTGTCCAAGCGGCCAGAGGTCGCCGTCGCCCCAGAAATCGCCCCGTGCCGGCCAGGCCGGAAAGGGCCGCGCATCCCAGGTCCAGACCGCGATCGCCTGCACCATGCGCCCGCCATAGACCGGCGACAGCGGGTTGGTGGGCACGTCAGGCCCAAAGTGACGCAGCCAGGCTTCGAGGCCGGCCCGCTGGACGAGATCGTCGCGCGTACCGGCCGAGAAATGGGGCAAGGCGGATTCCGAAGACTTCGGATCGTAGAAGACATTGGGCTGGTTGGTGCCTCGGTCGATGCTGGGAATGCCCAGTTCCGTGAACCAGATCGGCTTCGCCATGGGCACATAAGCGGTGGGCGAAGCGGCTTCGATGCCGCCTGTCCGTTCATGATGAAAGTTCGACCACCAGGCGCGGATATCCTTCGGCCGGAATACCCAGGGCTTGCCATATGCGCCGTCGGCTATCGGCGAGCGGAGCTGCGCCACGCGGTCCGCCTCGCTGGCGTAATACCAGTCGAAGCGTTCCCCACCCTCGATATTCGCGTCGAGATAATCGGGATCGTAGGGTCCGCTCCACCCAGCCTGCCGGTCGAGGTGATCCTCCCCATCCCGCCAGTCCGACAGGGGCAGATAATTGTCGATGCCGATGGCGTCGATGGCCGCGTCCGCCCATAGCGGATCGAGATGGAAACGGACATCGCCGCCCGCCGGTTGATGGCCGAAATACTCGGTCCAGTCGGCGGCATAGGTCAACGCGACAGCGCCCCCGAGAATGGCCCGGCAATCGCTGGCAAGCGCACGCAGCACATTGACGAAAGGGTAATTGCCCCCGTCATCGCGCAATGTGGTCAGGCCCCGCAGCTCCGAGCCGATCACGAAACCGGTCACGGCACCCGGCGCGATGGCATTCACAGCCGCCGCCAACCGGGCATAATGCAGCACCAGGCGCCGGAAGGACCATTCGTCCGGCCCGCTGTAACCGCAAACGACGATGTTGGCGGTCGAAACGGATACGGAAACCTGCTCCCGCGTCGCGCTGCCGGCAAAGCTGGCGATTTCAGCCAGGACCGCCGCCGTCCCATCGGGTGTGCCGGCATGTCCGGGCGCGATCGAGGCGGTGATACGGCCGCGCCAGGGATAGGCCGGTTGCCCCACGCCCGCACCATGATCGGACCAGGGATCGGGCAACTCATTGTCCGCCGGCACATCCATGAAGACGAAGGGATAGAGCACGACGGTGTAACCCCGTGCTTTCAGCTCGCGGATCGCGCGGACGACGGATTCATCCGACGGCGTGCCGCCATAGGCCAGACGCCCGTCGTAAGCACTGGTCGAGACCACGGCGGCGGCGGCGCGCCCCAGGGTATGGACCCGCCAGGCAACGGCGGTCCTGCCGGCAAAGGTCGCCTTCACCGTCTTGTCGACCTTGGGACGGATCTGGCAATGCCCGGCGCGCAGGTCGTCGCCATACCAGCCGACGACGAGGAAGACCTTGCGCACTTCAGGCAGGCTCGCCGCGAGATCGTCGAGGGCGGGCAGAATGTCGGCCCGCGCGTCGCCTCCGCTGCGGTTCTGCGGCCCCTGCGCGCCCGCCGCGCTGTCGGCGCTGCCCGTGGTGATCACCCTTGTGTCGTAGGCGAATTCGCCACTGCCCGGGATCAGGGTGACGGCCTCGATCAACGATTCGAGCGGCGTGCCGGTCACCGGCGGCACCCGCCGGCACACCTCGAACACCAGCTGGGGCAGCCGGTTGCCATAGGCAGCCAGCGGCAGATCCTCGAACACGACATAGGCAGTCCCGCGATAGGCCGGCACCCGCCCCGTGCCCTCGATCCCCTCGATCAGCGGATCAGGATCCTGCGTATCGTCGCCCGGATAGACGCGCCAGGTGACATTGGTCAGGTCCATCGGCTTGCCGTCGGCCCAGATGCGCCAGACCCGGTCGACCGGCCCCTCGCACAGGCCGACGGCGAAATTGCCGTAGTAACTATAGGTGGTCACTTCGCTGCGCGTGCCGCCACCGCCTTTGCCGCCGCCGCTGCTTTCGGTGCTGGCCTCCTCGCGGAACCGGCTGGCCCAGATCACCTGACCGGACAGGCGCAGGCGCCCGGCCATTTCCGGCAGGGGCGCGCCTTCGGTCGACGTCTGGATTGTCGTTTCGGAAAGGCGAGGTCCTTCCCGGCTCACGGTCGTGCCGAAAAGCTGACTGTCGACATAGGATCCGGCGACGGAGGCAGCGACAGCCGCAGCCGCGACCAGCCACTGGGGCCCGCCCGCGGTCAGCGCGCTCGCCGCCGTGGTCAGAACGAGGGTTGCCATGGCTCACATCTCCGCCGGGAACCGGAAGGCATAGCGCAAGCGGCCGCGCCACCAGGGGACGATCGACACTTCGGCGACCGGATGAAGGTTGATGGCGTGAACCATGCGCCGCGCCTCCACCTTCACCGCGCAGTGACGCGCCGGAGCGTGAGGCTGATAGGCGAAGAGCAGCACGTCGCCCGGACCTGCCGCGCCGGTGTCGATGGCGATCAGGTGCCGGGCCGCCGCCTCGGCCAGGGTTTCACGCCCGCTTGCCTCGGCCCAGTCGGGACTATAGGCGGGCGGAATTTCCGGTTCCCGCCCATAAAGCTCGCGCCAGATGCCCCGGACGAGACCGAGGCAATCACACCCAATCCCCTTCAGGCTGGCCTGGTGGGCATAAGGCGTGCCGATCCAGCCCCGCGCCGCCGCGACCACGCGTTCAGAACAGGCTGCTGCCGTCATTGCCGCCTCCCTTGACCGGATAGGACAGGATGAAGTCATTGCCCGGAATATGCGGAAAGCCGCCGAAATTGGGCGCATTCACGAACCGGTCGCGACAGGTCGCGAACTTCCGGTCGCAGCCGAGAGTAATCCGCGCCGTATCGCCCACCGTCACTGCCCGCGCTGGCGGTAACAGCAGGGTGAGAACGTCGCCGACATGGCGCAGGATTTCCGCGCTCAGCCCCTCGTTGGCACCGCCGGTCCAAACCAGACGGCCATTGGCGAACGCCCCCGCTGCGAAACCGCCGATGCCGGAAACCGCGAAGCTCATGCGGCTGGCGACCATGGTCACGGCGATATCGGCAAGGCGTCCAGCCGCCGTCAGGTCGATACCGCAGCGGGCATCGCCCAGGGTCCAGGCGCAACCCCGCTCGAAACTGCGGCCGCAGCTCTGATCGAGCCGGTGGGCGAGGCCGCGCAATTCGGCCGAAAAGCCGCCTCTGCCCCGCCTTACCTCGCCGATATGGCCCCGGCGCAGCAGCACGCGCTGCGTCACATCCTGCCAGTTGACGAGGTAGAGAAGGCATTCCGCGTCATCGTAGCGCCCCTCGGCCAGATCGGCCTCGGTGATCGCGTCGGCGCGGAGCGCGCCCTCGACATCGAGGTTGGAGACGGCGAGACCCGGCAGGCTTTCCATCGCGCTGGGCGTGAAGCCGCTGTCGGCCCGGTGAACGATGTCGTCGAACACGAGGTCGCGGTCATGATCGGTGAATCCGAAGGTGACGCCATCCCGTCGCGTCAGGCGCCAGCAGCGGGCAAGCGTGGTCACGCCTCCGGCAATATGGTCGGCAAGACCGGGCGGCAGTTCCTTCATGACAGCACCTCGATCAAGGGGATGGAGGGCACCTGCCCCGCCCGGAAATCGGCGAGGGAAACGGACAACTGGTCGATGTCGAAGCGCACCGGCGTATCGAATTCAAAGCCGGCGGTGATAGATGCGCCGGCCGACGGGGCGTCGGAAAAAGTAATGATCCCCGTTGCAAGATCGACGCTGGCGTCCGGCGCGGTCACGGCCGCGCCGTCGACCGCGAGAAGCACGGTCCCCGCAACCGGCTTGACGATTGTCCGGACGTGGGCGGAAGGGCCGGAGACATAGCGTTTGACCAGCGGGAACTGGAGCCTGGCGCCGTCACCCGTGGCGATGATCTGGTCAGTCATGGCGGGGGCCATCAAGGGTGGACAGGATTTCCAGTCCAGCCAGTCGCGAAAGCGAAAAGCGTGGAGCTTTCCGCCCCGCGCCTCGAAGAACTCAATGACGGCATGGAGATCGTCGTCGGAGCGAAGACCAAGGCCCGCGTCGTAGCGGCGCCGCGATCCGGCCCAGAGCGCGTTGCGCTCCTCCCGGCCACTGGCCAGCGTCACCACGTCGACCCGCCTCATCGGTCCGCCGGCCGTGCCAAGGGCGACGGAAAGCGGAAAGCGCACATCGTGAAAGCTCATGGCGTCCTCAAGCGTAACGGCGGGCGGCACCGAGCGCGCGGGTGATGGCGGCGCTCACCTGCCCCTGGCTGCGGCGAAAGCCCTCGATATCGGGGGTTGAAATATTGACTGTCACCCTTGGCATCGCGGCGGCGGCGGATGCGAGGCCCGGCTCGATGCTGCCCGCGCCTTCGGGCAGGAACAGCTCCGGCCCCTGCTCGCCGACGACATAGGCCCGGCCAGCCGCGACCGGGCCGCCACTGGCGCGAAAGCCGCCGAACAGGCCGCCGATCAGCGACAGCAGATCGCCTCCCCAAGCTCCGCCAGCACCACCGCCTGCGCTGCCGCCGGAATCGCCCGTCAGACTGCCCAGCGCCGCCGACAGCGAACGGTCGACAGCGAGATCGGACAGGCGCAGCACCATGCGCGACAGGACGTCGTCCCATTCGACCTCCGCCCCCGACAGCGCATCGACCAGGGATTTGCGGATGGTGCGCGAAACGGTTTCCACGCCCGTGGCCAGCAGGTCGAAGCCGCCACCGCCTGCCTCGCCGGCCAACGCGGTGGCGAGATCGCCCGCAGCCTGACCCGCCATGCGCTCCGCCTCGGCGAAGGCGTCGCGCAAGGGGCTGAGTTCGGCCGCCAGTTCGACGGACAGACGCTCGATCACGGGCATGGCATTATCCTTGAAGGGTCAGGCGGGATTTCAGTTCGTCGAACTCGGCCCGGCGCATGGGCGTGGGGCGCCCCGCGCGGGACATCAGCGCCCGGGCGGCGATTGCCTGGATCAGATCGCGCGGGGTGGCGGCCCAGGCGGCGTCAGGCCCCCAGCCAAAGAGCGCGGTACACAGGCCCGCCGCCACCGCCACCCCGCCGATCACAAAGGGTTGGGCACCTCCCGGTCCGGCGCCAGCGCCGCCGCGAGCAGGGCGGCGCAAGCGGGCGCGACAGTCAGAAAGCCGGTGTCGATCACCAGCTGACCGACCGACTCCCCGCCCTGACCCGCCGCCTTCAGTGCGGGCACCAGCACGGCGACGACGTCGCGAAGACCGTAACTGCCGTCGAGAAAGCGCCGGGCCAGCGGCACGAGGCCGCAGCCGGCCATGACCTCGGTCTCGGCCAGGGCGGCGAAACTCGGGCGCAGGCGATAGACCTGCCCGCCGAGCGTGACCGACACCTCGCCCCGATGGGGGTTTGCGAAATCGCTCATCGTGGCCTCACGCGAAAGTGACCGCGCCGGCGGATTCGAGGGTAATGGTGAAGGTCTCTTCCCCGTCGTGATTACCAGCGTAGTCAAGAGCGGTGATCAGGCAGGGCGCGGTGACGGTGGAGCCGTCGCCCCGCGTGATGCGCCAGTTGCGCCGGGTGCGGCCCATGAACAGGCTGCGCGCCGTGTCGTGGGCACTGCCGCTGTCGAAGACCCCCGCGCCCGAAAAGGTGAAGGACTGGATGCCCGCGCCATCCAGCAACTCGCGCTGGCCCGCCGAATCCTTGTTCGTGGTCTCGACCGGTTTCAGCCGCGCCTTCAGCCCGGTAGAGCGCAGGCCCGCGATGGTGACATAGGCGCCCGCGCCGGTGGTATCGACCCGCAGAAGGAACAGGTCGCCGCGTTGCTTGCTCATTGAAGGACTCCGTTCAATAGGGATCGACGGCTTCGGTCACGACGCGCAGGCGCATGACACCATGGGCGGTCACGCCGTCCTCGTCGTCGAGGATGGTGGAAAAGGCGACGCGCAAGATCACGCAGCGATGCGGCGCCGCGAGGCTCAGCGGCTGGCGGTGCAGGGCATCGGCCAGGGCGGCGAGGATGCGCTTCGCCTCGGCCCGGCCGCGATAGCGCGACCAGACGTGTAGCGTCACCTCGTGGCGCTGGCCGCCCCTCGTGGCGCTGTCGTCGGCGGTCACTGCCGCCTCGCCGATGACGACATGGGGAAAGCCGCCGGCTTCTGGCCTCCGGTCGTGCAGCCGGTCGCCGATCAGAAGGCTCAAGGGTGCATGGCCGGCCAGCCGCGCGAAGAGCGCCGTCTGCACGGCGAGCGAGGCGTCAGGTATCATCGGCGATCGCCTCCTTCAGGGCGGCAGCCATCGCGCCGGCAAGATCTGTTCCGGCCATCGCCTCGGACAGGCGCGGCCGCGCCCCTTGCGCCGCCGTGCCGAATTCGCGGGCCAGCGCCCTGGCGGACAGGGTGATGCGGCGGGTCTCGCCCGCCCCCTCCACCTCGCCACCGAGCTTGCCCGCCAGGGCTTCCGCCCGCGCCTCGACGACGGCGGCCGCCCGATCCCCGATCCGGGTCATGAGACCGGCGAAGCTCATTGTCCCGCCCCTTCCCGTGCCAGCAGCACCATGTAATCGCGGCGCGGCCGCGGCAGGATGGCGAGGATGTCGAGCACCCGGCCCCGCCAGACCAGGCGCCAGTCGGACGAAAGGTCGTCGCGGGCGCGCAGGGTGATGCGCCAGTTCACCTCGGCCCGGCGGGCGTCGGCTTCCACCGGCTCGCTGCCGGTCGTGGCCTCGACCTCGGCCCAGACCTCGGGCAGCGCATCGACCGGCAGCCAGCTCAGGCTGCCGCCGCCCGCGCCGTCATCGCCCAGCACCGGCCGCTCGAAGGCGATCCGCTCGCGCAGGCGCCCGATCACAGCCGCACCACGCGGTAAGGTGCCCACAACGCCTCGACCCCGAGCGGCAGGGGCCGCAGCCCCTCGCCCCCTGCCTCGCGGCTCTCGAACAGATGGCCGACCAGCAGGGCCATGCCCCGGCGGATCGGCTCGGGCACGTCGGCACCGGCATTGCCATAGCCCGCCGTGTAATCGACCACGAGGCCATTGACGCAGCGCCCGGGCGACGGCGTCGCCGTGCCCGCGCGCAGGACCAGCCTTCCGGGCGTCGCCACACGGTCGGCCAGCCATGTGCCGGGGTCGAGGACATGGGGCGTGTCATCCTCGTCGAAGCCCGTCACGGCCGACACCTCGAACAGCGGCGGCCTGGGCAGGTCGACCGCCCGTCGCCCGGGCGGCCAGCGGTCCAGCCACAGGCGAAAGCCCTGACGGATCAGGGCCCGGCCCAGATGCGCCTCCGCCATCTGGCGCGCGGCGAGGATCAGGGCGGCGACGAGGCCGTCCTCGGCATCGGTGTCGAGGCGGAGGTGCAGCCGCGCCTCCGCCAGCGACAGGGGCTCGACCGCGGGGGCCGAGACGCGTTCGAGACCCGCCATGGTCAGACGCCCTGACGCGCGCCGCGGCCACGCAGGACCGCGATGGCCGTCGCCGCCCCCGTGGTCGCGCCGGCCACCGTCAGCTTGGGCCGCAGGTAACGGCCGGTGCCGATGTAACCGACCTGCTGCACCGTGTTGGCCCCGGCGCCGCTGGCGACGGCGGCGAAGCTGCCCGCCATGTCACCCGCCGCGACCGCGGCATAGGAGACGCCGTCGGTCGAGGCTTCGAGGGAGGGGGTATGCGTCCCGTCGGTATAGGCGCCGAAATGGACGATCACGCTCGCGGCATCGAAGCCGCGCAGGTCGATGGCGCTGCCCGTCGCGGTCGCGTTGCGGACGGCGGGGGCGAGCGACGGGCTGGCGTCGACATTGGTCTTCAGATCGCGGATGGTCATGTTTTGTTCTCCCGCTCAGGCGCCGAACTTCAGCAGCTTGATGGCGTCGAAATCGAGCACGTCGCCGCCGACGCGCTTGGTCGTGTAGAATTTCACCTGCGGCTTGGCGGTGTAGGGATCGCGCAGGGTACGGATGCCCTGACGGTCGACCACGGCGTAACCCTCGCGGAAATTGCCGAAGGCGATGGACAGGCTGTTCGCGCCGATGGCCGGCATGTCCTCGGCCTCGACCACCGGATAGCCGAGCAGGCTGGCCGGGCTGCCGGCGGCAAGGCCCGGCTGCCACAGATACTGACCCGAACTGGTGTCCTTCAGCTTGCGCACCTCGGCCGCGGTCGCCCGCGCCATGACAAAGCGGGCCCCGGCGCGGAAGCCCGCCTTCAGGGCATAGGTCAGGCCGATCAGGACATCGCCCGGATTGGCGGCGGCGAAGGCGCCGGAGGTGCCGGTCGGGACATGCTGCAGCGTGCCCCAGGGCCGCGAGGCATCGGCCGTCGCCGCCGTCGCATAGGTGATGAAACCGCGCGGGGTGCCAACACCGCTGCCGGCGACGAAGGCCGCGTTCTCCGCCCGGCCCATCTTCTCGGCGAGTTTCTGGGCCAGCCAGGCCTCGACGTCGAAACTGGCGTCGTCCAGCAGTTTTTGCGACACACGGGGTTCCGCGTAAAGCTCGTGCACCGGAATGCGCCACAGACCGATCTGCGGCGTCGCCGTCTCGGCCCGGGCCTCGCTCTCGCCGACCCAGCCGGTCGCGGTCTCGCCGAGGTCGAGCATCCCCTCGACCGCGTCGGCCGTGATGGTCATGACCGAGGCGATCTGGCGGATCGGGCTCGTTTCCTGCAGGCGGGCAACGATCCGCTCCGCCATCTCGGCGGCGACGAGATAGCCACCGTCGGGATCGGAGGCGACGCTCATCGCCTTTTTCTCGAGGGCGGGCAGTTCGTGGTCGATGCCCTTGCGCAGGAAGGCGGAAAAGGCCGCGGCATGGGCGCTTTCGGCGGCGCCACGGCCCGCTTTCGCCCCGTTGCCCGGGCGCGCCAGCGCGGTTTCGATGGCGGTGACGTGATCGCTCAGCCGGCCGACCTCGGCGTTCAGCCGGTCGACGGTCTCGATGGTCACGACATCGGCCCGGCCCTTCTTCTCGATATCGGCGAGACGGCGGTCGTTCTCCGCCCGGAAGGCGGTGAAGACCCGGGCGAGGTCGTCGGTGGCGCTGTGCATGGTGGCAAGATCGGTCATGCGTGGTCCTTTCAGGGCCGAAGGGCCGCCGCCGCGCGGCGGAGGTTACTGACGATGGCCTGGCTCAGCCCCGCTTCATCGGGCCGGGCGGCCTTGACCCAGGCGATGCGCGCCGCCTCGTTGGCGGGCAGGGTGACGAGACTGATTTCATGCAGGGTGAGCGTCTTCAGCAGGCGGGCCCCGTCGCCCGCCACCCCGGCCGCCACGGTCGAATAGCCGATGGAGAGGCCGTCGAGCGCGCCAAGGCGCAGGAGCGCCAGCGCCTCCCGCCCGCGCGCGGTTTCCAGCGACAGACGGCCCTCGACGAGAAGGCCGGTCTCGTCTTCCTCGACGCGGTCGAAACGGCCGATGGGTTCAGCCATGTCGTGTTGCCACAGGAAAGGCGGCAAGGCCTTGCGCCGCCGCCAGTCGCCGAGGCTGGCGGCGAAGGCACCGGGCAGCACCCGGTCGCCCTGCGCGTCGGTCACGGCGAAGACGCTGGCATAGCCGGCGAAACTGCCGTCCGGGGCGAGGCGCTTCAACTGGCGGCCGCTCGGCCGGCCGACCTCGAACATCTCCATGCGTTACTCCTTCGTCGCGAGGGGGGCGTAACCGAGGGCGGCGCGGCGCTCGTCGGGGGTGAGATCGGCGGCGCCCGCGACCTTGGCCCAGCGTTCGGCCCGGCGCGGCTCCAGCGCCGGCACTTCGTCGAGATCGGGCTCGAGCACGGCGATGCCAAAGCCGGCGCCAAAAGCCCGCGCGAAGGCCCGGGCGATTCTCTGCGCCAGCGGCACCACCGTGTCTTCGTAGAGCGCCAGCCGGGCCTCGGCGTAATTGGCGTAGGTCTGCGCGTCGGGCACGCCGACCAGCTGCGGCGGTACCCCGAAGGCAAGGGCGATTTCCCGCGCCGCCGCGTTCCGCCCCTCGATCCAGTCCATCTCGGCCGGCGACAGGCTGAGCGGCTTCCAGTCGAGGCCGCCGTCGAGCAACAGGGGACGGCCAGCGTTGCGCGCGCCCTCGAACTGCTCGGCGATGTCCGCCTTCAGGCGCTCGAACTGTTCGTCGGCCAGTACCGCCGGTCCGTCCTTCGGCTGATAGACAAGCGCGCCGGAGGGCCGCGCCGCATTGTCGAGCAGGGCCTTGTTCCAGCTGCCCGCGGCATTGTGCTGGTCGATCGCCTGCGCCGCGGCCTCCAGCGCCGGCAGGCCATGCCAGTCGTCGAGCGGATGGAATGTCTTCAGATGCAGGATGGCCGAGGCGCCGGTGACCGGATCGACCGGCACGAAGCGCGTCTCTTCCCCCTCGCGGCAATCGAAGCCGGCGGGAATGCCGCCGGGGCCGGGCCGCACCGCCACCCGGTCGGGACGCAGCAGGTGCAATTCGCGCGGCCGCCCGGGCGGGCCGACCGCCTCGACATAGGCATTGCCGGCGATCAGCAGTTGCGCCGCCAGCGCCTCGCGGAAGGCGGCGCCCTCGTCGCGCGGGTTGGGCCGCTGCATCAGCCGCTCAAAAGCGGGCGAGGACACCTCGGCCCCGGCCCCATCCCGCGCGATCCAGGGAATGGCGGCGACCGAGCGGGACACCAGGCTGACCGCGCGGTGCACCACGACATTGCGGACATAGCCTTCGTCCGCCAGCGTCTCGTAACGCCGGGCGGTCCAGCGGGTGCCAGATGGCGCGGCCCAGCCGACCAGCGCCCGGCCCCGCGGCGCCGCCTTCTGCAAGGGCGCCGGGGCGATCAGACGGCGCAGGCGGGCCATCAGGCCGGGCGTTTGCGCCGGCCTGTTCGCGTGTTCGGTCATGGCGTTACAGTCTCCGCAGTCGGGGGGCGGACGGGATCGGCCCGTCCATGAGATCGGTCAGGGCCCAGACCAGGGCATCGACCCGGTCGCACGGCCCTTCCGGGCCATGGCTGGTGAAGCGGCACATCTGGTCCTCGAGGGTGGCGAGACCCGACAGGTGGCGGACCCGCCCCTGTTCGTAGAGGGCGGCGATGGGCTCGGCCCGCACCGCCTTGCCCCGTGTCGCGCGAACGGCGCGGTAAGGCACGGCCGGGTCGAGGGTGCGAACCAGGGATTCGACCAGATCGCCGCCCTGATTGATTTCCGCGACCAGCCGGTCGGCCCGGTGGCGGCGGAAGGCGTCGATGGCGGCCCGCGCCCATTGGATGGGCGGATGCCGGCCCGACAGGTCGTCGAGCACGACCGCGCTGCCATCGGCGCGCCGTCCGGCGACGATGACGCCGGTCTCCGCCCCCTCGCCCTCCCCGGCGGCGCCGACCGCGGGGTCGATGCCGACGACGATGCGGGTGAAATCTGCGGGCGCCACCGCCAGCCGGCACAGGTCGAGGCCGGCGCGGGTCCACAGGGCGCCCGGCACGTCGTCGATCACCTCGGCGTGCAATTCCTGCCGGCCGAGGCGCGTGCCCTGATAGCGCCGCACCACCTCGGCGAGGAAGCCGGGCGCGAGATTGGCCCAATTATCGAAGGTGGAGCCGCGCGTCACCCGCACCTTGGGATCCTGCAGCAGGCCCCGGATCAGGCGCCCCGGCGCCGGCGTTGTCGTCGCCAGCCAGCGCGGGGCCTTGCCGAGGCGCAGGCCAAGCAGCAATTGATCCCAGGCATCGGCGTCGCGCCATTTGCACAATTCGTCAGCCCAGGCCAGATCGTGCTGCGGCCCGCGCAACTGGCCCGGCCGCTCCGCCGAGAAGGCGGTGGCGATGGCGCCGTTCGGCCAGGTCAGCAGGCGTTTGGACGGCTCCCACAACGGCGTCATCGACGGCGGCGAAATGGCCAGAAGGCCGGATTCGCCCTCGATCATCACCCGGCGGACGTCACCGGCCGTCGCGCCGACCAGGGCGATGCGCCGCGCCCTTCCCGCCTCCACCTCCATCCGGACCCATTCGGCGCCGGCCCTCGTCTTGCCGAAACCACGCCCGGCCAGCACCAACCAGCCCAGCCAGTCGTCGCCCTCGGGCGGCAGCTGGCTCGTCCGTGCCCAGAAGCGCCAGTCATGGAACAGAACCTCGGCTTCACGCCGGCTCAGACCCTTCAGGAAGTCCGCCCGCGTCTCCGCCGACAGCGAGGCGAGCGAGGCGCTGCGAAAGCCGCTCGCGGATATCGGCGGCATCGGTCTCGTCATCGCCCGCCGTCATCCCCTGTTGGTCCAGTCCGAAAGCCTGGCGCTCCAGCCTGATCAGCTTCTCCGCCGTGCCGCCCAGGGCGCGGACGAGACCGGCCACGGTCTCCGCCCCGGCGGCGAAAGGCCCCTCGCCCGGCGGCCCGGCGGCCGAGAGGTGATCGCGCAGCGACTGCTGCACGAGGCCGAGCGTCTCGCGCAGGTCGCCGAGCAGGCGGCGGTGTTCCCGCGCCACTTCCAGCCCGCGCCGGGCGGCCAATTGCCTTTCGTCCTCGCGCGGGTCGCCGCGCACCCAGCCTTCGGCCGCCGCGCGCTTGCGCAGCGCGTAGTCCGTCAGGCCGTAGGTGGCGGCGATTTCCGACAGGAACAGCTGGCCGAGGCGGTATTCCCGCTCCACGGCCAACCAGTCGATGACATCGCTCTGGATCATCGCCAATTCCGGAATGTAGTGATTATGTACCCATAATGTGCACAATGCGCACAGAAGTCAAGCGGATTCTGTCGCCACCCGCGCACGCAGGGCGTCGATCGCCTCGATCACCGCCGCCGGAAACTCCATCGGGATGAAATGGCTGGAGCCGGGCACCCGGGCAATCGCGGCTTTCGGCTGCAGGGCCTGCAGGGCGGCGGCGCCCTTGGCCCCCAGGGTCGACTGATGCTCGGCATAAAGTACCGAGACCGGGCATTTCACCCGGGCAACGCGGCGCCAGAACGACAGGCCGATGGTGGAAAAGGTCTTGGCCTCCCAGGCCGGGCTGCAGGACAAACGCACGCTGCCATCCGGATTGTCGAAGGTGCCGCCCTCGACATAGGCTTCGAGAAAGCCCGGCCCCCAGGTCTTGAAGGCCCCCTTGCCGCCATAGGCCTTCACCATCACCGCGCGGGACGGCCAGACGTCCTTGCGCTTCGACGCCCGCTCGGCCAGCGGCAGACGGTGCGAAAGGCCAGCGAGCCGGGCCAGGGCGAAGGCCGGCGCGGCGACGCGCGGCACGACCGCCGGGTCGATCAGCAACAGACCGGCGGCAAGTTCGGGATGCAGCGCCGCCAGTTCGGCGCTGACCGCCCCGCCCATGGAATGGCCGACCAGAATCGCCTTCTGGCCGAAGCCCTGAAGGATGGGCACCAGATCGTGGACATAGCGGGCCCAGGACTTGAGGCGCGACGCCTGCGCCGGCACCGTCGACAGTCCATGGCCGCGCAGGTCGACCGCGCGAACCGTGTAGCGCTCGGCCAGCACTTCCAGCAGCGCCCGATAGGTCTCGGCGTTCATGCCGGTCGCATGGGCAAGATGGACGAGCGGCGCGCGGCCCAGCTCAGGGCCGCCGGCCAGGCAGGAGAAGTGACCGTCCCCGGCCGGGATCTCGATACGGTGAAGCAGCGACAAAGGGGGTATTTCCTTCTTTTTCCCTCCCATCCTGCGGCAGGAATGACACGGCCGTCCATCGACAGGCCGTGCTGCGATGCGATAGACTCACGGCATCATCTTCCCGCCACAAATGAAGTGTCTGGTTCCGACATGGTACGCCGCCTGACCGATGAACCCCTGCTCACCCGCGGTGTCGCCGCGGAAACCTCGCGTCCCGGTCACATCGGCCGGGTGGAGCCGGTGGTCGGACCACCGCCGCGCGGCCGGCGCGGGCCGGACTGGGGCCTTGTCCTCATCACCGCCGCATTTCTGGGCGGGGCCGCCGGGCTTGTCTATTTCGGCTACATGAGCCGGAAGGGCGAATCGCTGGCCGCGGGCGAGACGCGAATCATCGCCGGCCGGCCGGACACGGTGATTCCCGATTCGGGCCAGGGCGGCGCGCCGATCCTGACCCCCACCGGTTCGACCAAGCCGGGCAGCACGGCCGGCGCCCCGCCGCCCGCAGCCGCCGATGGCAGCGGCTATTCGCTCAGCAGCCCGGCCCAGGGCGGCGACGTCGGCACTCGCCCCTCGGCCCATTCCGCGCCGGAGCCGCAGGGAACCTCGAAGCCGCGCCCGACCTCCAGCGCGCCCGGCGTGCTGCAGGCGCCGTCGGGGATGAAGCCGGTCAAATAGCCGTTTTCGCCCGCGCGGAAAAAAAACCACACACGGCTTGCACATCCCGCCGCCCTGTGGCAGTTTCCGCGCCCTGAACGCAGGCGCTGCCGTAGCTCAGTGGTAGAGCACTCCCTTGGTAAGGGAGAGGTCGACAGTTCAATCCTGTCCGGCAGCACCAGTTCAGATCCCCCCCCGATACCTCGACTTTCGTCCGATAGAGACCAGCGCCTTTGCGCTTGGCCTGCCTGTCCGACGCGAGCACAATCGCGCCCAAGCTCGCAGAAATAGGGAGCGCCCGGGGGATGATCAGAACCGTCGATCTTTCGATGAAGAAGATGCCGCGTCAGCGCCGCGCCGAAGTCACGGTCGAGGCGATGATTGATGCCGCATCCGAGTTGCTCGCCACCCAGCCCTATGACAGCGTCACCACCAACCGGATCGCGGAACGCGCCGGGGTCGGCATCGGCTCGCTCTATCAGTATTTCCCGAACAAGGAGGCGATCGTCGCGCGGGTCGTCACCTATTGGGTGCAGGACATGCTGGAAGAAGTCGGCAACGCCCTGTCGACATCCGAACAGCTGCCTCTCGAAGACGCGGCCTTCGAGGTGATTTCGGCGCTTTTTCGGGTGGCAGACCGGCATCGGAACAAGGTCCACCTCATCCTCGAAGTGATCCCCTTCGCGTTACAGATCCCGGCGGTCGCCAGTCTGCCGCGCACCCTCGCGACGATGTCGGCCCACGCCCAGCTCTCGATCCGCGACCGCCTGCACTTCACCCGGCCCGATGCCGCCTACCATGTGCTCCTGCTGATGATCCGGGCGTCCATCGTCGAGACGGCATTGCATTGCCCGCCCCACCTCTCCCGCGCGGAGCTGGAGAGGACGATCGCGGACTTCCTGGCGCGGATCATGGCCGGTAACGCCGCCCCGGCCGCGGCCTGACCGACCGACTTTCCCGTCTGCATCGCCCGACGGCGCCAAGCGC
This sequence comes from Zavarzinia aquatilis, assembly GCF_003173035.1. Taxonomy (GTDB): domain Bacteria; phylum Pseudomonadota; class Alphaproteobacteria; order Zavarziniales; family Zavarziniaceae; genus Zavarzinia; species Zavarzinia aquatilis. Next base: position 13,002 of record NZ_QGLE01000005.1, on the reverse strand, counting down.
ACGGCCACAGGGACTGACGTATCGTCACGACCGCCCTGCGTGCATTCCCTTTCGCGCCGCCCGCGCCGATCCCTCCCTGCCGGGCCGATCTCCGCCAAATCCCCTCTGATCAGAGGGGTGCCGGATTCGGGGCCTCGGCGCAGCCTGTGGGCAAGAACACAAGCAAATGCAGGCTGGGGCAGATGATCGGCACAACGGTGGACACTTCCATTTTCGGACCTCGCATCGGGCGCTGGCTCTATGGGCTGCGCGCCGTGCGCGGCCTGACGGTCGACGACCTGGCGACCCGTTCGGGCCTTCGCCCCGAACGGGTCGTTGAAGTCGAGAAGGGCCTCGGCCGGCCAGCCGGGATCGACGAATTGGGCGAGTTGCTTCATGCCATCGACCCCGCCCTGCTCTGCAGGCTGGTCGAATTCGCCAGCAACCTCGGCGCTGCTTCCAACAGCATCGGCGATGCCTGCGACCTGTCGCATCTGGCCAGCCGGCTGGTCGCGGCCTTTGGCGGCGTGACCTCGGTCGCGACAAGGGATGCGGTCGCCGACCTGGTCGAGACCATCGCGGGCACGACCATTCGCCACTACCACGCTTAGTCGCACCCGGGGACAAAAAATACCCCTCTGATCAGCCAGGCGCGGTTAATACACCTTTAATTGTTTCATTGCCTACCACAACTTGGAGGCAGGCAATGATCGAGGTTATCGGCCCCTGGAATCGGGCGAACCACACGCGCACGCTTGAGGCGATGTTCCGCCTGAGGCATCAGGTTTTTGTCGAGGAAATGGGCTGGCAGCTGCCCTTGGCGAAGGACGGCCTGGAAATCGACCAGTTCGACACCGCGCGCACCATCTATCTGGTCTGTCGCGGGGACGATGGCGACATCGCCGGTTCGATGCGGCTCATCCCTTCGGTGCTGCCGCATCTGCTGGGCGATGTCTTCCCCGGGCTGTGCAATGGGCCCGTCCCGCGCGGTCCGGCGATTTTCGAGAGCAGCCGCAGCTGTGTGTCGCGCCGGGTGCGCGAAACCGACCGCAGGGGCACGGTCTGGGGCGCCCTGTCCTGCGGCATGATCGAATACGCCATGCTGCGCGAACTCGATTTCATCACCGCGGTCATGGACCGGCGCATGGTCGGCATGGCGCAGGCCGCCGACTGGCACCTGAACGTCCTCGGGCCTGAAATCGAGATGGGCGGAATCGGTGTCGTCGGCGTCACCATGCCGATCGACGAGATCGCGCTGCAAACCGTGCGCCGGCAGCGTGGCGTGCCCGATCCGGTGCTGAGCCTGCGCTTCACCGACGCCGCCATCGCCGCCTGAGCGGGCTTAAGGGTAGAGCAACCCGAGGCGAATGGCCGCGACGATGGCCTGAATACGTGTCGAGGCGCCGAATTTCCGCTTCGCGCCCTCGACATGCCAGTGCACGGTGGTCTCGCTGATGTTCAGGATCTGCGCGATCGCCCAGTCGGACTTGCCGGCGGCGACCCAATGCAGGCAATCCCGCTCACGCTTGGTCAGGTTCGGCATATCCTCGACCCAACCCCGGCGCACCAGCAGCCGGGCACGGTCATGGGCGACGGTGGCGAGAAAGCGCAGCGACATCAGCACGCGCGGATCGTCATCCACCTTGCCGCCGGCGAAGGTCACCTCGGCGCAATATCCGGCCGGGCCATGAATCGGGATGGTCAGACCGTTGCGCAGGCCAAAACTCGTCGCCTCGTTCATGATCTTGCGTTGCGCCGTCGTCGAGTGCGCCGAGGCCTCCGCCCAGGTGAAGGGCAGCACATCGGAAGCCGCCCGGCGAAACACCGGGTCGATCAGGGCGAATTCTCGCGTGACGTAATGTTCGACCCAGGCCTCCGGCATTTTGACGATGGCCAGCGCCTCGGGATGCAGTTTGTTGGTCTTGGGAATTTCCATGCAGGCGGAATGCCCATAGCCGTGAACCCCCGCCACCCCGGCGAGCACGTCGAAAGCCCCTATCGCAGTCTCAGCCCGGTCGATCCGGTCCGCCACATCCAGAAGATTGATCACGCGCGCGCCCCACCCCGCTCAATGCCCGCGACAATTGTCCACCGCTTCGCGCATTTCGCCAAGTGCCCGTGCATCATCCAGCAAACGATTGAGGGCTTCCATGCCATGATCGCGGCGGATGCGCTCGATGACGAAGATCAGCATGGCTTCGAGATCGCCGATCGGCATGGGCCGGCGGTTTCGGCCACGCTCGGTCGATTGCCGCCACTCCTCTTCGAGGAGATGGCGCAGCACGCCATCGCCGAGCGAAGACGCGATGGCATGGACAACCGCCCGCAGCTTGGCCGCGGCTACCGTATCGTCGCAAGGCAACTCCACGGGGGAGGTACTACGGCCCATGTCAGCAACCTACTAAAAGTTGTTATGAAACATACACCGCTACTATTGCCGGTTCAAGCCCCGACCGGCCAGCCCGGTGGCGCCAATCCCGCGTCACGCCAATAACGAAGCGCGGTGCTCCAGGCGCCGAGGGCTTCCGTGGCGGCGATATTGAACAGCAGCCCCCGCAAGCCCTGCGCAGTATCGCCAAGGCCGCAGAGTGCGAGGCAGCGCAACATGCGGGTAAAGCGCAGGTGATTGTGGTCGATCGGGCCGAGCCAATCGCTGAACGGCCCGGGGAACCCTTCGCCCCGGCTGAACATGTCACCGACCCGCCGGATGCCGTAAAGCCGCATCATGGTATCGGTCGAGGTCAGCAGTGCCTGGCGCAAGGCCACGCTTGCCGCGATCCGCGCCGCGTCGTCGGGGGTCAGCAAGGGCGCGTCGAGGTTGGCGCCGCTCGGCTCGGGCAGCGGGAACAGCCATTGGATGAAATCGTGACGGCTTTCCAGCCAGGTTTCGGGCTTGCGCCAGATGTCGCCGATCATCCGCCCGGCGGTATCGGGCTCTTCGCCCGCCAGAAACGATGTGAGATGCGTCACCAATCCGCTCCCTGACGCTTGCTCCCTCGCCTTGTCCCGGCCACCCTCATGTCGCAATCCCACCCGGATTGCGCGATACAAGACCGGGGATGAAGCGTTCCCGGGGGGAAAGTGACCATGCGCCTGAACCTGCGCCTGAAAAAAACGCGCTCTCTGATGCTCGCCGCCACGGCCGGCTATGGTGTCTGGGTGAGCACGCCCGCCCTCGCCGACGGCCTCGAACTCGACCGTGTCATGCTCTCGACCGGCGGCGTCGGCTATTTCGAGTATGAGGCCAAGGTGAGCGGTAACGCCACCCTCACGCTCGACGTTCCGCTCGATCAGGTCGACGACGTCCTGAAAAGCCTCGTCGTCTTCGACGACAAGGGCGGGGTCGGCGGGGTGGAACTCGCCGGGCGCGAACCGATCGCCCAGATGTTCCGCGATCTGCCCTTCGGGCCGGAGGCGCTGGAATCGCCGGTCGCCCTCCTCAACGCGCTCCAGGGCAGCGAGGTCGTGACCGGTGGCAGCCGGATGCTGCGCGGCCGCCTGTTGAAGGTCGAGGCGGAGACCCGCGACCTGCCGGGCGATCAGGGCACCGTCACCCGCAACCGCATCACCCTGCTGACGGGCGAAGGCATCCAGCAACTGGTGCTGGAAGACGCCGAGTCGATCAAATTCGCCGATCCCGTCCTGCAAGGTCAGGTCGACAAGGCGCTGGCCGGCATCGCGCAGGCTCACGCGCGCGACCGCCGCTCGCTGACCATCACCGCGACGGGCAGCGGCAGCCGCACCCTGCGGGTCGCCTATGTCACCGGGACGCCCCTGTGGAAGACGTCCTATCGCCTGTCCCTGCCCGCCGACACGGCCTCGGCCAAGGCCAATCTTCAGGGCTGGGCGGTGCTGGAAAACACCAGCGGCCAGGACTGGAAGAATGTCGAGCTGACCCTCGTCTCGGGCAGCCCGGTCACCTTCCGCCAGGCGCTCTATGCCTCCTATTACGTCGACCGGCCGGAAGTCCCGGTCGAGGTGGTGGGCCGCATCCTGCCCAATGTCGACACGGGCGGCAGCGCCTTGGCCGAGATGGCCGATGCCGCGCCCAAGGACTACGAGCTGCAGGACCGTTCCCGGGCCTTCGCCGCCGGCGCCGTGGGTGCCGCCCCGCCCATGCCGGTCGCGGCCCCGGCCCCCATGGCCGCGGGCGCGGGGCCAGGCCTCGCGGAAGGCACGACCGAGGTCGCCTCGACCGAAGCCCTGACCCAGGTGGTCTTCCGTCTGGAAAAGCCGGTGTCCGTCGCCTCCGGCCGCTCGCTCTCGGTGCCGATCGTCGACCGCGACGTGCCGGCCGCCCGTCTCGCGCTCTATCAGCCCGGCGTGCACGACCGGCACCCGCTGGCCGCCGTCCGTCTGACCAACGACGGCGAGACCGGCCTGCCGCCGGGCATCCTCACCCTCTACGAACAGGGGCCGACCGGCTTTGCCTATGTCGGCGACGCCCGCCTCGCCGTGCTGCCCGCGGGGGAGGAGCGGATGGTCTCCTACGCCCTCGACCAGAAACTGCGCGTCGACCATGCCGAAACCAGCGATTCGACCCTGACCGCGGGCAGCATCGCTGGCGGCGTGTTCCGCTACGAGACGGTGGAGCGGCGGACCATGACCTACCGCATCGCCGCCCCGGCGCGCGAAGCCCGCAGCATGATCCTCGAATTGCCGAAACTCTCCGGCTACACGGTGGTCGCGCCGGCTTCAGGGGTGGAGGAGACCGACCGCTACTGGCGCGTGCCGGCGACGCTGGACGCCGGCAAGACCGTCGAGGTGAAGGTGGTGGCCGAGCGTAAAGGCGCCTCTGGACTCGCCATCGCCAATCTGAACGATGCCCAGATCGCCTATTACGGCGCCAGCGGCGCCATCGACGCCAAGACCAAGGCCGCTTTCGCCAAGCTGGCGGAGTTGCGCCGGGCGATCAGCAGCCGCGACGCCGTGATCGAGGGCGCGAACGACAAGCTCGCCCGCCTCGGCGAGGAGCAGGCGCGCCTGCGCGAGAATCTCGCCAGCGTGCCCAAGGACACCGACCTTTATCGCCGCTATCTGAAGAAGCTCGACGAGCAGGAAACCGCGATCGAGAAACTGCAGGCCAGCCTCGCCGAAGCGCAGGACGCCCGCGAGACGGCGGTCGCCAAGCTTGACGAGTTCATCGCCGGCCTCTGACCCCCGGCGCCAATTGCACCCACGCCCCCCGGCCGAAATAAGGGCCGGGGGCTTCATCTGTTGCGGGCGGGCGCGCGGCCGTGGATCATGCCGCCATGTCGCCCCTCGGCCGTATCGCCAGCCCCCTTGTCCTCGCCGCCGCCGGTATAGCCGGGGCCTGGGCGACGACGGCCAGTTTCGAGCGGGCATCCGTGCTCTGGCAGGAGCCGGACTGGCCGGCCGCGACCGCCGAGGTCCTCGACATCACCGAAGATGCCGCCGCCGGCTTTCGCCTGCATGTCCGCTTCATGCCCCGGGGCCATGGCCCGGTCGACGCGGTGACGCGCGACCCCATCGGCGAGGCGCAGGTGGCGATCCTGCGCGAAGCCGCGCAGAAGACGGCGGGGGGCAAACCCACCGCCCTCGTCTATTATCGGCCGGACCAGCCACGGGACGTGCGCGTCGGCGGACACGAGCGCGGCGCGCGGGCGATGGCGGCCGGCTTCGGCGCCCTCGGCCTGCTGCTGGCCGTGTTGTCGATCCTCGCTCTCGGCCGGGCCGGCGGGGCGGCGGTCAGCCTCGCAGAATCCCGACCATCAGGAAATATTGCCCCAGGTAGTAAGTCGCCCAGATGAGGTGATGGACCCCGGCGAAGGGCGAGCCGAAACGCGAGACGGCGATCATCGCGTCCGAGCCCATGAACAGCAGCGCGCCCAGGGCGACGAAGACCGTGCTCGCCGGCAGGACCAAAGCCCCCGCCACCATGACGACGATCACCGACATATAGACGGCGACCGGCACCACCATCTCGCCAAGGCCCTGCCGCAGGCTGGCGAAAAGGCCGAACGCGAGGGCGACGCAGACGACGAGCATGACGAGGCGCAAAGGCTCGGCCCGCAGGCCGAAATGGCCGATCACCCAGGCGAAAATGGCGATATAGGCGAGATGGGCGAGCAGGAAGGAGCCCAGCCCGAAGATGAACCAGCGCTTCTCGTCGCGAAGCGCCAGGAAGACATCGCCCGCGGTCGACAGCGCCAGCGCGGCGACCAGCAGGATGCCGAGCAGCGGCCCGCCCGGAATGGAAATGGCGACAAGAAGGACGAGCGCGCCAATGGGCACCGCCTTCAGCCAGGGCATCAGCGGATACCATTCGCCCCCGGTCCGGCCGAGATAGACGACCGAGGTCACCAGCGAGAGAACGAACAGGCCATAGCGCAGGGTGTCGAGCCCGTCGCCCCGGGGGCCGAGCAGCGGAACGGAGAGCATCGGGATCGCCTCGCCGGAAGAAATACGGGGAGGCGGAAAACCGCCTCCCCGAAAGGGCTCAGAGGATTTCGAACAGGCCGGCCGCGCCCATGCCGCCGCCGATGCACATGGTGACGACGCCGTATTTGGCGCCGCGGCGCTTGCCCTCGATCAGCAGATGGCCGGTCATGCGGGCACCCGACATGCCATAGGGATGGCCGATGGAGATCGCGCCGCCCGAGACGTTCAGCTTTTCCATCGGAATGCCGAGACGGTCGCGGCAATAGACGACCTGCACCGCGAAGGCTTCGTTCAGCTCCCAGATGTCGATGTCATCGACCTTCAGGCCATGACGGGCGAGCAGCTTCGGCACGGCGAACACCGGGCCGATGCCCATCTCGTCCGGCTCGCAGCCGGCGACGGCGAAACCGCGGAACACGCCGAGCGGCTTCAGGCCCTTCTTCTCGGCGATCTTGGCTTCCATCAGCACGCAGGCCGAGGCACCGTCCGACAGCTGCGAGGCATTGCCGGCGGTGACGACGCCGCCGCCCTTCACCGGCTGCAGCTTCTGCAGACCCTCGAGGGTGGTCTCGGGCCGGTTGCCTTCGTCCTTCTTCAGTTCGGTCTCGACGTCGGAAACCTGGCCGGTCGCCTTGTCCATCACCTTCATGACCGACTTCAGCGGCACGATTTCATCGTTGAAGGCGCCGGCCGCCTGGGCCGCGGCGGTGCGCTGCTGGCTCGACAGCGAATATTCGTCCTGCACGTCGCGCGAGACATTGTAGCGTGCGCCGACGAGATCGGCGGTGTCGAGCATCGGCATCCACAGGGACGGCTTGTGCTCCATCAGCCAGTCTTCGGTGAAGTAATTGACGTTCAGGTTGTTCTGGACGAGCGAGATGGACTCGAGCCCGCCGCCAACCATCACGTCCGCGTTGCCGGCCACGATCTGCTGGGCGGCAAGGGCGATGGCGTTGAGGCCCGACGAACAGAAACGGTTCAGCGTCGCGCCCGGGACCGAAACCGGCAGGCCAGCGCGGATCGCCGCATTGCGGGCGACGTTATGACCGGCCGCGCCTTCCGGCAGGCCGACGCCAATATAGACGTCGTCGATTTCCGCGCCCTCGATGCCGGCGCGGGCGACGGCGTGCTGAATCGCGTGACCGCCCAGGGTGGCGCCATGGGTCGCGTTGAACGCACCGCGGAACGCCTTGCCGATGGGGGTGCGGGCGGTCGAGACGATGACGGCTTCTCTCATGATGGAGCTCTCCTCAATGACTTGGACCCTTGTGGGTCTCTGGATGCGCGGGGCCTTGATAGCGCGCTCCAAAACCCGCCGAAACAGATTTCTGTGGCCGGGGCGGCATTTGTCGGCACCGCTTCATGTGGCAATGCGAAATTGGCGGTTCACAACGGCGGATGGCATCGCTAAGAAAAATGAACAAACTGTCATGTTCACGAGGACGCGAACCCATGGCCCTGCCCCAGCCTTTCTTCGATTTTCCCGGCTTCCTCGGCCTGATCGGGCCGGTCCGCACCGAGAAGACGGAAGGGGCGCCCTGGACCTTCTCCTTCACCGTGGGCGAGCAGCACCTGAATCCGGGCGGCGTTTGCCACGGCGGCATGTTGATGAGCTTCGCCGACCACGTGCTCGGCACCGTCGTCTGGGAATCCATCGGCTACAAGCCGTGTTCGACCATCACCCTGAACTGCGATTTCGCGACGGCGGCCAAGCCGGGCGACCTCGTCGAGGGCGAGGCGCGCATCACCCGCTCCACCCGCTCGCTCATCTTCGTCAACGGCGTGCTGACCTGCCGGGGCGCCATCGTGATGCAGGCGACCGGCATCTGGAAGGTACTGGGCGCGTGAGCGATCTCGACACGCCCGAAGGCTGGGCCCCGATCGTCACCCACGACCCGTTCGAAAAGGACGTCTTCGGCGAACGCGGCCCGGGGGCCGAGGGCGGCACGGTCACCTTCGCCTTCTACGACCGGATCGAGGACGGCAGGCGCATCTTCGCCTTCCGGCCCGAAACCCGTCACGCCAATGGCCTCGGCATCGTCCATGGCGGCGCGATCATGACCTTTTTCGATGCCTCGCTCGGCTCCGCCGCCTGGGACGCGGTCGACCGCAGCCCGGCGGTCACCCTGACCCTGACCTCGGAATTCCTGTCCCCGTCGCGCCCCGGCGATCTGCTGATCTGCCGGCCGACGGTGACGCGGAAGGCCCGCTCCGTCCTCTTCGTCCGGGGCGAAATCACCATCGGCAGCCGCCTGGTCGCGACCGCCAATTCGGTCTGGAAAGTCCTGGGCGCCTGACCTCGGGACTCGTCACCCCGGCGCAGGCCGGGAAAAACTCAATGCTCCCCGTGCAGGCGGCGCTTCATCCGGCGCATCCCCATCCACACGGCGCCGAGCACCAGCGGCAAAGCGAAGGCGACCACCTGGGTCGCGTGGGGCAGGCCGGGCACGACCTCTTCGACACCCTTCAGGAAATAGCTGATCAGCCCGACGACGTAATAGCTGATGACGACGACCGACAGGCCCTCGACCGTTTCCTGCAGCCGCAGTTGAAGGCCCGCGCGCTTTTCCATCGAGCGCAGCAATTCCTGGTTCTGGGCCTGCAGCGCGATCTCGACCCGGGCGCGCAGGATCTGGCTCGACCGGGCGACGCGCTGGGACAGGCTTTCCTGCCGCGCGGCGGCGGATTCGCAGGTGCGCATGGCCGGGGTCAGGCGCCGGTTCATGAAATAGCCGACGGTCTCGAACCCGCCGATCGGGGTTTCCCGGTTCTCGGCGATGCGGTCCTCGACCAGGGCGTAATAGGCCCGCGCGGCGCCGAAGCGCCAGGCGCTTTCCGCCACCAGATTCTCGACCTCGGCGGCGATGGAGCCGAGTTCGGTCAGGAGCGCGGCGTCATCCGCCCGCTCCCCTTCCGCCTTCGACGGGGTGAAGGCCCCGGTCAACTCCGCCAGCCGCCGGTCGAGCACGGTGGTGCGCTGGTTCACCCGCTGCGCCAGCGGCAGCGCCAGCAGCGCCAGCATCCGGTAGGTTTCGATATCGAGGAAACGCTGCACGACATTGCCGATGGTGCGCGGCACCAGATCCTCGCGCACGCCCATGATCAGCTTCACCTCGCCATCCATGCCGAGGCGGAAGTCCGACCAGATTTCCGCCCGCCCCTGACCGAGGTTGCTGGCGACGAGGTTGCCCGGATCGAAATGGGCCATGGCCGCCGCTTCCGCCGCGACCGTGCCCTGATGCACTTCGAAATCGACCACGGCGAGATTGCTGCCCGGCGCGCCCGCGATCATGTCGCGGATGCGCTGCTCGACCGGCGCCATGCCCGCCCCGGGCACGACCACGGTCCAGGCGCAGCATTCGGTGTAGCGCTCCCATTTGACCGTGGCGCCGTCGAGGCTGAAGCGATATTGCCGCGCCCCCGCCCGGGGCGCCTGCAGGCCGAGGCTGTCGCACAGACCGATCAGGTAGCCAAGGTCGGCCGAGGGATCGACGGCGCCATGGCGCGCCACATGCAGGATGCGCGCCGGCGCATGGACGGCCATGGTCGGCCGGGCGTGCAATTCGTCGGCGAGACGCTGGCGCGCCGGGTGCATCCCGCCGAAGCCGACCATGTCCTGCAGGCTGTCGGGCATCAGGCGGCCTCGCTGGCCCCGGCCGCTTCGGTCGCGGTCACGTCGGCGCCGGCCGACAGGGTGCGGCTGACCGGGCAGCGGTCGGCGATGGAAATGAGCTGGGCGCGCTGCGCCTCGTCGAGGGCGCCCGTCAGGGTGATGCGGCGCTCGAAACGGTCGCGCGTGCCCTTGCCATCGGCGCTTGCCGCGACGACATGGCGGATCACCACCGAGACATGATCGAGGGGAAGCTTCTTGCGCCCGGCATACATGCGCAGGGTCATGCAGGTGCAGGCGCCGAGCCCGGCCATCACCAGCTCGAACGGATCGGGCCCCGTGTCCTTGCCGCCCAGGGCTTCCGGCTCGTCCGCGCCGAAGACATGGTGACCGATGGTCACGACCTGACCATAGGGGCCGTTGCCGCTCTCGCTGACCGACACTTCGTGACGATGGGCTTCGCTCATGTCTTCTCCCCGGGTTCTTATTGCTGGACCAGAATGCATAATGAAGCGGTTTCCGCCATTGGCGAGAGGGATGACATGCGACCGATGCGCCCAGCGGCGCTGCTGACGGCAAGGCCATGCGGGCACTGATCGCGGGGGCCGGCGTGATCGGCCTCGCCATCGGCCGCGCCCTCGCCCGCAAGGGAATCGAGGTCATCGTGGCGGAAGCCGCCGCGGCCATCGGCTCCGGCATCTCCGCCCGCAACAGCGAGGTGATCCACGCCGGGCTCTATTACCCGACGGGCAGCCTGCGCCACCGCCTCTGCATGTCGGGACGCCGCGCGCTCTATCCCTATCTGGCCGACCACGGCATCGGCCACCGGCGCTGCGGCAAGCTGGTGGTGGCGACCGATGACGTGGAGATCGCGAAGATCGAGGCCATCGCCGGCCTCGCCACCTGCAACGGTGTCGAAGGGCTGCGCCTGCTGACCGGGGCGGAAGCCCGCGCGCTGGAGCCTTCGCTGGCCTGCGTCGCCGCCCTGTTCAGTCCCGGGACCGGCATTCTCGACAGCCACGGCCTCATGCTCTCGCTTCAGGGCGAGATCGAGGACGCGGGCGGCGCCATCGCCCTCGCCACCCCCATCGAGCGGGCGAGCCGGAAAGACGGGCGCTGGCTGATCGGCTTCGGCGGGCGCGAGCCGGGCGCGATCGAGGCCGATATCCTGATCAATGCCGCCGGCCTCGGCGCGCAGGCCCTGGCGGGGGCGATCGAGGGGTATCCGGCGGCCCTTATCCCGCCCCTCGTCCTCGCCAAGGGCCATTATTTCGCCTATGGCCACGCGCCCGTGTTCCGGCACCTGATCTATCCGGCGCCGGTCGATGGCGGGCTCGGTGTCCATGTCACTCTCGACCTCGGCGGTCGGATGCGCTTCGGGCCGGACGTCGAATGGCTGGACGCGGTGGATTACCGGGTCGATCCCGCCCGGGCGGCCGGCTTCGAGGCCGGCATCCGCCGCTATTTTCCCGGCCTGCCGCCCGGATCGCTGGTGCCCGATTACGCCGGCATAAGGCCGAAGCTGACCGGCCCGGGCGCGCCGGCCGCCGATTTCCGCATCGACGGGCCGGAAGCGCATGGCCGGCCCGGCCTCGTCGCCCTGTTCGGGATCGAGAGTCCGGGCCTCACCGCCTGCCTCGCCGTCGCCGACGAGGTCTTGGTCCGGCTCGGTCTCTGATGCCCCTCTCTCGTCATGCTGGCGCAGGCCGGCATCTTTCTCCGGCAAAGGCGCCCCCTCCGTGAGGAGGCCCCGGCCTGCGCCGGGGCGACGAGCGTATCAGACCCGGGTCAGGGCCGACCTTCCGCCAGCGCCTCGCGGAAGCGTTCGGCGTCGCTGCGCGCCGGCAATTCGCGGTTGACCAGCCACAGGCCGGTGCCGACCAGCACGCCGCCCAGCCCCTGCAGCCAGCCGATGCCGGTATCGAGCACGGCCCAGGACACCAGCGTGGCGAACAGCGGCGCGAGGAACAGGTAACCGCTCGACCGCGTGGCACCGCCCTTGCGCAGGGCGATGAACCACAGGCCGAAGGACGCGGTGGACCCCGGAATCGCCAGCCACAGGAACCACAGCCATTGCACCGGCGTCGTCCCCGGCGGCCATTCCTGTCCGCGCAAAGCAGCGAAGAGCAGCAGCGCGACCGAACCCGAGAACATCTGCCAGAAGCTGAGGCTCCAGGCCGGCATGGGCAGGTTGCTGCGCTTGTTGACGATGGTCGAGGTCGCCCACGCAAGGGCGGAGCCAAGGCCGATCAGCGCGCCGATCAGGGCATCGTCGCCGCCGCCCATGCCGCTGACCCCGATGGCCAGCGCCGCCCCGCACAGGCCGAGCACGAGGCCGACCACCCGCACCCCATGCAGGGGCTCGCCCAGGAACACCCGGCCGAGCAGGGCGACCCAGACCGGATTGGTGAACAGCAGGATCGCCGCGGTCGAGGCCGAGACATGCTCCATGGCGAGGAACAGCAGGCCCATGGTCAGCGCCGTCTGCAACACGCCGATCAGGGCCGCCAGCGCCCAGCGCCGCGCGCCCAGCCCCTTGGGAAACAGGTTCTGCCACAGACCGCCGTCGGACAGGGCGAGCAGCGGCAGGGTGGCGACAGCCGCCAGCAGGAAGCGCCAGCCGACCAGCAGGATCGCCGGCACGCCGTGGATCAGCAGGATCTTGCCGGCGACGAAGCTCGATCCCATCAGGAAGGTCGCCGCGACCAGGGTCGCGAGATAGGGCAGCCGGCCGCCCCGCATCACCGCCGCCGCCCCGCGGGGCCGATCGCTCGCCGATCCGTCATCACCGTCCTCCCGATCTGTTCTTGGGTCCATGAACCCATCGGGGCAGCGCGGGCACAAGCCGGCCAAACGTCATGCCCGCATGTCGCGGGCGCAGGCGTCGCCCTAGGTTCTGTACCCATAAACGGGATTCCCAAAGAAGCGGAGCCGTGATTCAAACTTCCTGATACAAGGGAGTTCGCTCATGGCCCGCTTCGATCTGTCGGACAAGGAATGGTCGATTATAG
>NZ_QGLE01000041.1 GCF_003173035.1 Zavarzinia aquatilis | reverse complement strand
GTCGTCGCGGCGACCGCGGATGGCGGCGCGACCTGGCAGGTCATTTCGGAACAGGCCTATCCGACCCTGATCGACGTCGCCATGGCGGGCGATCATGGTTACGCGGTCGGGCTGAACGGCACGCTGCTCTCGCTGTCGGTCGCGGCGGACGGCGCCTGGACGGTCACGCCGGTCGCCTCGGGCGTGAGCCAGCATCTTCTGTCGGTCGCGCTGTCGGCGGACGGGGCCCGGGGCCTCGTCGGCGGCAACGGCCTGCTGCTCTCGCTCGTGGACGGGACGTTCAAGCCGGCCTCGGTGCCGGACACGGTGCCGCTGTCCTACATCTGGATCGGCGGCGTCGCCATCGGCAAGGACGGTCACGCGGTGGCCGTCGGTCAGGGCGGCCTGATCCTGCGGGCCGACGCGCCCGACGCCGCCTTCGCGCCGGCCGCCATCGAGGCGGGCGTCACCCCGGTTTCCTACACCAGCGCGGAGAAGGCGCAATGATCGCGACCCGAATTGCCGGCTATGTCCGGCGCCGCGCGGCCCTGATCGCCGCGGGCATGATCGTCCTCACCGGCTTCCTCGGCTACATGTCGTTCACCCAGCTGTCGCTGAAGGTCGTGCTCGAGGCGATGCTGCCCGTGCACCACCAGAACGTCGAGCTGATGGCCAAGTTCGGGGCGCAGTTCGGCGGGGCCAACACCACGCTGATCATGGTCGAGAACACGGAAGGCACGATCTACAACGAGAAGTTCATGGCCGCCTACAAGCGGGTCGCGGACGAGATCTACTTCCACCCCTCGGTCCACCGCCACCTGGTGCAGGCGCTCACCCTGCGCAAGACCAAGGCCATCGTCGGCTCGGCCGGGCGCATCGACATCAATGCCATCGCCTGGCCCGACCTGCCGCGCGCGCCCGAGGAATGGGCGAACTTCGAGGCGGCGGTCAAGGCGCAGTACCGCGGTCTCCTCGTCTCCGACGACGAGAAGGCGGGGATGATCATCGCCGACTTCAAGGACGACACGGATTACGCCACGCTGGTCACCTTCATCGAGCA
>NZ_QGLE01000040.1 GCF_003173035.1 Zavarzinia aquatilis | reverse complement strand
CTTACTTCTCGATCGAGGCGACGACGCCGGCACCGACGGTGCGGCCGCCTTCGCGGATCGCGAAACGCAGACCATCGTCCATGGCGATCGGAGCGATCAGCTCGACCGACATCGCGACGTTGTCGCCCGGCATCACCATCTCCACGCCTTCCGGCAGGGTCACCACGCCGGTCACGTCCGTCGTGCGGAAGTAGAACTGCGGGCGGTAGTTGGTGAAGAACGGGGTGTGACGGCCGCCTTCTTCCTTCGTCAGGATGTAGGCTTCGGCCTTGAACTTCGTGTGCGGGGTGATCGAACCCGGCTTGGCCAGAACCTGGCCACGCTCCACGTCGTCACGACCAACGCCACGCAGCAGCGCGCCGATGTTGTCGCCAGCCTCGCCCTGGTCGAGCAGCTTGCGGAACATTTCAACGCCGGTCACGGTCGTCTTCTTCGTCGGCTTCAGGCCGACGATCTCGATTTCCTCGCCAACCTTCACGATGCCGCGCTCGACGCGACCGGTCACCACCGTGCCACGGCCCGAGATCGAGAACACGTCTTCGATCGGCATCAGGAACGGACGGTCCTTCGGACGCTCCGGCTGCGGGATATAGGCGTCGACCTCGGCCATCAGCTTCAGGATCGCGTCATGGCCCAGCTCCGGGTTGGTGCCGTTCAGCGCGCACAGCGCCGAGCCCTTCACCACCGGAATGTCGTCGCCAGGGAAGTCGTAGGACGACAGCAGCTCGCGAACCTCGAGCTCGACCAGCTCCAGAAGTTCCGGATCGTCGACCATGTCGCACTTGTTCAGGAACACCACCAGCGACGGCACGCCGACCTGACGCGCCAGCAGGATGTGCTCGCGGGTCTGCGGCATCGGGCCGTCGGCCGCCGACACCACCAGGATCGCGCCGTCCATCTGCGCCGCGCCCGTGATCATGTTCTTCACATAGTCGGCGTGGCCGGGGCAGTCGACGTGGGCATAGTGCCGGTTCGTCGTCTCGTACTCGACGTGCGCCGTCGAGATCGTGATGCCGCGGGCGCGCTCTTCCGGCGCCTTGTCGATCTGGTCATACGCCGTGAACGTCGCACCACCGGTCTCTGCCAGAACCTTGGTGATCGCCGCCGTCAGCGACGTCTTGCCATGGTCGACGTGACCGATCGTGCCGATGTTGCAGTGCGGCTTCGTCCGCTTGAAACTTTCCTTGGCCAT
>NZ_QGLE01000004.1 GCF_003173035.1 Zavarzinia aquatilis | reverse complement strand
GAGGCCGAGGCGGGTGAAGTCGAGATCGGCCGCCACCATCCAGCTGGGAATGCGCATCTCGTCGCTGTCGCCGAAGATGAACTTCTGGCGCAGGTCCTGGGCGTGGAGCACGTCGAGCAGGCGGATACCGTCGGACTGGCCCCAGGCGCGGACGAACTTGCCGACCTTGAAGGCATAGCGATTGCCCGGATCGGTGATCTTCACCGCGGCCTCGCGGATCATCTCGTCGTTGAAATCGGAGAGGAAGAGGTTCTGGTCGTCCTGCGTGCCATAGGGATCGCGCGGGGGATTGGCCAGCGGGCCGCCCGGGGTTCCGGCGCCGGCGCCGCCCAGATGGTAACGGAAGGGATCGCGGAAGTCGGGCGAGGCATAGTTCTGGATGCCCGGGCCCTGCAGATCGCCGCCGATCTCGCTGTAGAGATCGCCGCGCAGCCAGAAATCGCCGGTCACGGTGATGGTGCTGGCCGGGCGCCAGCTGCCCGTCAGCTCGAGCAGATAATTGGCCTGGCCGATCTCGACCC
Organism: Zavarzinia aquatilis; assembly: GCF_003173035.1. Lineage (GTDB taxonomy): Bacteria > Pseudomonadota > Alphaproteobacteria > Zavarziniales > Zavarziniaceae > Zavarzinia > Zavarzinia aquatilis. The sequence continues at coordinate 300,404 of NZ_QGLE01000004.1, read as the reverse complement.
CGCCACCGACGAGATCGCTGTCATAGGCAAGGGCGATGCCCTGGCGCATCCGGCCGCCGATGGTGAAGCCGTCGGACACCGTCACCTCCGCCAGCGCCGGAACGGCGACCAGCGATATCAGCGTCGCGATCAGAAGGGGTTTGCCGGGGTTCTGCATTGTTCCGTCCCTGTCGGTACTCTTATGGAAATTTTTTGAACGATCAATGTTATTGATCTGAATTGAAAAGTATTCAAAACGGATTCAATTGCAACATGATTCTGGAATGAAAAATCTATGCCCTCATTATTGCTGAATGACAAATAGATATACTCGCCGATGATAGATTCATCGTCGTCTCATCGAATTTATACACAAATTCTTCGCCCGCGCGCCGCAATCGGACACACAAAAGGTTACGCGCGCCGCACCGGACCTCGCTTCGCCATCATGTCGGCACGATCCTCCCTGACCGCCGGCACCTTCATCGGGACCGGCTTCCCTCAGAAACTCGCAAGCTTCATGCCAGCGCCGCCAACCAAGGCAATCCGCGGCTTAAGGTCACCGGGAGGCGAGGATCGGGATGGCAACCTGAATGAAATCGTCAATCGTCCCCCGGCCCTTCGCTCAAATCCGACGAACCAAATCCGCTCAATACGGGGACACTATACCTATTTAAAGTAACCGCGGCGGCCTTAAATAGGTATAGTGTCCCCGCATTGAAGGGGCCCGTATTGTGGGGTGCCACATCGTGGCGGATGGTGTGGACTGCGTCCCACTCGCTGCCCGTCGCCCCGATCTTGCGTCAGGGCGACGGAGAATGCTGTTCGACCGTTCCCGAATGCCTCTCTAGCGCAGGAAATCCGCAGTGCCGAGGGTCACGAAAGTGTCAAGGAAGATCGAGAAATCGGCTTTGCCGTCACCATCCACGTCGCCCTGCACGAGCGTGCCGGTGTCGCGGGCCAGGACAATCAACTCGCCTGCTGCCTTGTGGAACTTGTCGGTCACGACGAAGGCCTGATCGCCATCGACGGTGGTCTTGGCGTCGATCCGGCGCAGGTCGATCCTGTCCAGGCCCTGCTCGAAACCGACGATGGTGTCGCGGCCCGTTCCGGACACGGTGGAATCGTCGAGCGCGTCATATCTGAATATGTCGCGCCCGTCGCCACCGACGAGGCGGTCGGCCCCGGCGCCACCGTCAAGCACATCGTCACCCGCGCCACCGGTGAGCGTGTTGTTGGCGCCGTTGCCGGTGATCGTGTTGGCGACCGCATTGCCTGTGCCCTTGATCGCGCCGCTTCCGGTCAATTGCAGGTTCTCGAAGCCGTTGCGCAGGGCATAACTGATCGACGCCTTCACCAAGTCGATGCCGCTGCCGCCGGATTCGCTGACCACGTCGCCGATGTCGTCCACCACATAGATGTCGTTGCCGGCGCCGCCTTTCATCGTGTCGGCCCCGGCCATGCCGTCGAGGACATTGGCGCCGCTGTTGCCGATCAGGACATTCGCGAGATTGTTGCCGATGCCGCGACTGTCGCCCGTCCCGGTCAGGGTGAGATTCTCGATCGCGGCGCCCAGCGTAAAGCTGGCAAGGGCGGTTTCGACCCGGTCGATCCCATCGCCGCCGGTTTCATCCACCACATCGCCCGCGGCATCGACGATATAGACATCGTTGCCCGTGCCGCCCCGCAGGATGTCGTTGCCCGCGCCGCCGTTCAGCGTGTCCGCCCCCGCGCCGCCATTCAGCGTGTTGTTGGCGCCGTTGCCCGTGATCGTGTTGGCGGCCGAATTGCCCGTGCCGTTGATCGCGCCGCTTCCCGTCAGCTGCAGGTTCTCGAAGCCGTCGGGCAGGGCGTAACTGATCGACGCCTTCACCAAGTCGATGCCGCTGCCGCCGGATTCGCTGACCACGTCGCCGATGTCGTCCACCACATAGATGTCGTTGCCGGCGCCGCCTTTCATCGTGTCGGCCCCGGCCATGCCGTCGAGGACGTTGGCGCCGCCGTTGCCGATCAGGACATTCGCGAGGCCATTGCCGGTGCCGCGACTGTCGCCCGTCCCGGTCAGGGTGAGATTCTCGATCGCGGCGCCCAGCGTATAGCTGGCAAGGGCGGTTTCGACCCGGTCGATCCCGTCGCCGCCGGTTTCATCCACCACATCGCCCGCGGCATCGACGATATAGACATCGTTGCCCGTGCCGCCCCGCAGGATGTCGTTGCCCGTGCCGCCGTCCAGCGTGTCCGCCCCCGCGCCGCCAACGAGCGTGTCGTTGCCGTCAAGACCGGAAAGCACGTCATTGCCGGCACCGCCCGTGATCGTATTCACGAGGTCGTTGCCGGTGCCGCTCACCGAGGCCGAGGTGTCGACAATGAGGTTCTCCACATTGCCCGGGAGCGTGTAGCTCACCTTGGTCTTTACGGTATCCGTGCCAAGACCGCCCCCCTCATAGAGCGTGTCCCCGGCCGAATCGACCAGATACAGGTCGTTGCCGGCCCCACCGGCCATATGATCGTCGCCCGCCCCGCCATCGAGCGTGTCGGCGCCATCTTCGGCGAAGAGATCGTCGTCGCCGAGACCGCCGTAGAGCTGGTCGTCGCCCAGACCGCCGTAGAGATAATCATCACCGCCGTTGCCGTTGACCACGTCATTTCCGGCCCCGGCGATCAGATCGTCCTGCAGATTCCCGCCCGAGATCGTATCCGCGCCGCCGAGGATCGAGGCGATCAGGTTGCGGTCGTCGGTCGTCGACGTCGTGGAGGCGACATTGACCAGGGTGGTTGCGGGGACCGAGAATCCGGACACGCTGAACAGCGTCTGCCCCATGCCCGACTGGTAGCCCTTGTAGCCGGTCACCGTTCCACCGGTAGGCACGCCGTATCTGTCGTAGGTGAAACCTGAACCGGTGAAGATGTCCTGGTAACCATTGGAATAGCCAAGCACATAGGTGCCGGCATTGGCCACCATCACCGTGCCATAAAACAAATTGGAAAAATCGATACTCGGAATGCTGAGGCTGTAGTCCGTATTCGTTGTCACGGCGACCATAACGACACCCTGCGGAACGGTTGGCTCCAGGGCCGAACCGATGAGATGGGCCGAAAATTCGGAGGGGAGGACTGTACAACGCCGAATCGAGGCCATCAATCTCAGGCTGACGGTGAACCCGCGCCGCCACTGGGGGTGGCAACCAGTGGCCGCGCCCGCCGGGAATTTGCTTCACATATGAAATATTATCCTTCATATGTGAAACAAATGGCGATAGCCTGCGGGGCATGAGCACGCCGCGTCCCCGCCTCTTCTACCTGTTGAACAGGGCCCGCCATGCCGTCTACAAGGCGGCTGACGTTGCCCTGCTCGAGCGGCTGGACATCACCTCGGTGCAGCTCGGCGCCCTCTTCGTCATCGGGGAAGGCGGGGAATGCACCCCGGGCGATCTCGCCGAGCGGCTGGACCTCAACGCTTCGGCGGTGACGGGCCTGGCCGAACGGCTGGAACGCGCCGGGTTCATTGCCCGCCGCCCCCACGAGGAGGACCGCCGCGTCACCCTTCTCGCGCTCACGAAGGCCGGCAAGGACCGCCTGAAGGCGGCAAGGCCCCTGATCGACGAGATGAACGGCCAGTTGACGGCCGGCTTCACCCCGGAGGAGACGGCGATCGTGGTCCGCTTCCTCGAAAACGCCCTTAACAACGTATCGCCAACGCTCAAGGCCAGGAGCACCCGGAAATGACCGACCTCGTCACCACCCAGATCGCCGACGGCATCGCCCGCATCACGATGAACCGGCCGGACAAGAAGAACGCCATCACCCTCGCCATGTATGACGCCATCGTCGACGGGCTGAAGGCCGCGGAAGCCGATCCCACGGTCCGGGTGGCGATCCTCACCGGGGCGGGCGATGCCTTCACCGCCGGCAACGACCTGGTCGACTTCATGCAGAACCCGCCGGACCTTGCCGGGGAATCGCCGGTCGGCCGCTTCCTCGCCGGGATCACCACCTTTCCCAAGATCCTGATCGCCGCGGTCAACGGCATCGCGGTCGGCGTCGGCACCACCATGCTGCTGCACTGCGACCTCGTCTATGCCGCCGACACGGCCCGTTTCTCCATGCCCTTCACGGCGCTGGGCCTGGTGCCCGAGGCGGCGTCGAGCCTGATCGTCCCGGCGATGATCGGCCATCGCAAGGCGGCGGAGCTGTTCCTGTTCGGCGATGCCTTCGATGCGAAGACGGCGGCCGAGCTTGGCTTCGTCAACGAGGTGGTGCCGGCGGCCGATCTCGCCGCCCATGTCGAGGCCAAGGCGAAACGCCTGACCGGCCTTGCCCCTTCGGCCCTGCGCCTGACCAAGCAGCTGATGAAATCCACGACCTCGGGCGTCGCCGAGCGCATGAAGGAAGAAGGCGCGATCTTCGGTGCCCAGCTGCGCGGACCGGAGGTCGCGGAGGCCATCGGCGCCTTCTTCGAGAAGCGCAAGCCGGACTTTTCGCGCTTCGCCGCCTGATTGCGGGGGTGGGTTGGGCATTTTGCCGCATGGGACCGGCTTTTTGCCCATTCCCACCCTAAGTCGCACTTGTGATGGCACCGTTACGGGGCAACATTGGGCGAACAAGGGCGGCCGCGCGTATGGCCGCCTTGGAAACGCTGCCCCGGAAGTGACCGCCCATGTCCACCATCCTGTTCTCCCACCCGTCCTGCCTCGCCCATGAAACCGGCTGGGGTCACCCCGAATGCGCGGACAGGTTGCGGGCGGTGATGCGGGCGCTGGAGGCGGAGGATTTCCATTACCTCGAGCGGGCGGAGGCGCCGCCGGCGACGCGCGAGCAGCTGATCCGCGTGCATGATCCCGATTATGTCGACTGGGTGCTGTCCAAGGTGCCGTCGGTCGGCCACAACGTCTTTCACCTCGACGGGGATACCGTGATGTCGCCCGGCTCGGGCGAGGCCGCGCTTCACGCCGCGGGCGCCGTGGTCGCCGCGGTCGACACGGTGTTGACCGGGGGCGCCTATTCCGCCTTCTGCGCCGTCCGTCCGCCCGGCCACCATGCCGAGCCGAACCACGCCATGGGCTTCTGCCTGTTCAACAATGTCGCGGTCGGCGCCCTGCACGCCCGCGTCGCCCACGGGCTGGAGCGGATCGCCGTCGTCGATTTCGACGTCCATCACGGCAATGGCACGCAGGCCATGTTTGAAAAAGACCCGGGCCTGTTCTACGCCTCGACCCATCAGGCGCCGCTCTATCCCGGCACTGGCGCGGCGGGCGATACCGGCGTCGCCGACAATATCGTGAACGCCCCGCTGCCCCCGGGCGCGGACGGCCCCGCCTTCCGCAAGAGCTTTGCCGAGCATGTCTTCCCGGCGCTGGAAGCCTTCAGGCCGGAGTTGATCCTGGTCTCGGCCGGCTTCGACGGCCATGCGCTCGACCCGCTGGCCAACATGCGCCTGTCGGAACAGGACTACCGCTGGGTGACCGAGGAGTTGGCGCGCCTCGCCCGCAAGATGTGCCGGGCCGGCCTCGTCTCCACGCTCGAGGGCGGTTATGACCTCTATGCCCTGTCGTCTTCGGTCGCGGCCCATGTCGCGACCCTGATGATCAACTGATCCGCCAATGACGGGGCGGGGGCGATACCGCCCCCGCCCGCGCCATCACTGCATGGTGCCGTGATTGTGGCCCTGCTCCTCGCCATGGCCAGAGGTGCCGCCGAGCGGGCCGACAACGAATTCGACCTCGACCGTGCCCGCCTTCTCGAAGTTCAGCGTGGCCTTGAACTTCTCGCCCTCGACCAGCGGCTTCTTCAGGCCGATGAACATGACGTGATAGCTGCCGGGCTTCAGTTCGAGGGTCGCGCCCGGCGCGATCTCGACGCCGCCCGTCACCTGATTCATTGAGGCCATGCCCTCGGCGGTCATGGTCATTTCGTGGATTTGGGCCTTTTCGGCGACATCGCTGGCGACCGACAGCAGACGGTCGGGCGCATCGCCCTTGTTCTCGACCTTGAAGAAGCCGCCGGCGACCTTGGCACCCGCGGGGGTCGCCCGCGACCAGGGATGGACGACCTCGAGAGTGCCGGCCTCGAACTCATGGGCGAAGGCGGGAGCGGAAAGGCTGAGCGCCGCGAGGGCGAAGGCGGCCGCGCGGATAAGGGAAAAGGACATGGCATGACCTGTCGGTTTGGCCCGTGACGGGCCGAAATGATGGGATGGGCGCGATGAGGTCAGGCCGAGGGCGGCGGGGCCCGGGGCTGCCGCCAGGCGGTCGCGGCCGGCGCCTTGACCCCCGTCGCGGGCGCGATGACATCCGGTGCCCGCGCGGTCCGGACCGGCGGTCCCGGCAGCGGAGCCACCGCTTCGGACAAGCCGCCCAACATCGGGCAGCCCGGCAGGCAGCAACTGGCGCCGCCCGGGTTGCCCGCCGGGGCCTTGGCCGGGGCGCCGCCAGGCCCCGGAATCTGGGTGGTGCACAGCGGCCCCATCAGGGCGGCCAGCCGGCCCAGTGGTGTATCGGCGGCAAGCGCCGTCGTCAGCGGCTGAAGGAACAAAAGCAGGGCCGCGACGAGGGCGATGCGCGCGCGCAGGGCCCTGCCGTTCCGTCTTTCCGTCGCTGGCTGCCGCTTCATGCCCCGCGCTCCTTCCGCTTCTGCCTAGCACGGCAGGGCCGGGGCGGGAAGACGGCGGCCCGCCGCGCGACGATTCCGCCCGGCCCGTGGGACAGGCTGGACCTGTTCCGGCTTGTCAGACCCGCCCAAGGCGGTTAGGACATCGAAGTGGCGGGCCCCGGTCCCCGCCCGTGCCGTAGGTCAACCGAGGGCGATATGCCTGCCGACTCCCAGATGCCGCCCAAAGACGCCTTGCCCGCCGACGCCCTGCCCGCCGATATCGCCGCCCTCAGCTTCGAGGCGGCGCTGCGCGAGCTGGAGGCGATCGTGCGCCAGCTCGAGGACGGCCGCGTCGACCTCGAGGCGTCGATCGAGACCTATGGCCGGGGCGCCCTGCTGAAGCGCCATTGCGAGGCGAAACTGGCCCAGGCCAAGGCCAGGGTCGAGGCCATCGTGGCCGGGCCCGACGGCGAACTTTCGACGAAGGCTTTCGATGCCGGCTGATGATTCCCCGATGACCGAAGACATCCTGTCGCCCGCCCTGGCCGAGGCCGCGAGCGATATCGAAAAGGCGCTGGAGCGCCTGCTGCCGCCCGTCATCGGGCCGGAGGCGCGTCTCCTCGAAGCCATGCGCTATGCCACCCTGTCGGGCGGCAAGCGCCTGCGCCCGTTCCTCACCCTCGAGGCGGCGGGGATTTTCGACGTGAAACGGTCGTGCGCCTTGCGGGCCGCCGCCGCGCTCGAATGCGTGCATTGCTACAGCCTCGTCCATGACGACCTGCCGTCGATGGACGACGACGACCTGCGCCGGGGCAAGCCGACGGTGCACAAGGCGTTCGACGAGGCGACGGCGGTGCTGGCCGGCGATGCCCTGCTGACCTATGCCTTCGACCTGCTGGCCGCGCCCGACACCCATGACGATCCGCGCGTCCGCCTCGAATTGGTGGCGATTCTCGCCCAGGCCTCCGGCCCCCATGGCATGGTGGGCGGGCAGGTTCTCGACCTCGCGGCCGAAGTGCCGGGGGCCGATTTCGACCTCGGCCAGGTCACCAGGATGCAGAAAATGAAGACGGGCGCGCTGATTCAGGCCGCCGCCGAAATGGGCGCGGTGCTCGGCCGGGCCAGCCCGGAGGCGCGCACCGCCCTGCGCGCCTATGCCCATGACCTCGGCCTCGCCTTCCAGATCACCGACGATCTCCTGGATGTCGAGGGCCGGGTGGAGAATACCGGCAAGGCCGTGGCTAAGGACGCGGCCCGCGGCAAGGCCACCTTCGTTTCCATCCTCGGGGTGGAGCGCGCGCGGGCGCAGGCCGAACGTCTGGCCGAACAGGCGGTGAACCATGTCGCCATGTTCGGCAGCCGGGCCGACCGCCTGACCGCGCTGGCGCGTTTCGTCGTCGACCGCAAATCCTGAACCGGTCGCTTTGAGGACATGAACACGGTGTCGATCAGTCCGCCGCTCACCCCTCTCCTGGACCAGGTTTCCGGGCCGGAGGATCTGCGCAAGCTGGCCGAGGAGGATCTGCCCCAACTCGCCGCCGAATTGCGCGCCGAGACGATCGACGCCGTCTCCATCACCGGAGGCCACCTCGGTGCCGGCCTCGGCGTGATCGAACTGACCGTCGCCCTGCATTACGTCTTCGACACGCCGGCCGACCGGCTGATCTGGGATGTCGGCCATCAGGCCTATCCGCACAAGATCCTGACCCATCGCCGCGACCGCATCCGCACCCTGCGCCAGGGCGGCGGCCTGTCCGGCTTCACCAAGCGGGCGGAAAGCGAATACGACCCCTTCGGCGCCGCCCATTCCTCGACCTCGATCTCGGCCGGACTCGGCATGGCGGTGGCGCGCGACCTTCAGGGCGGCGACAACCATGTGATCGCGGTGATCGGCGATGGCGCCATGTCGGCCGGCATGGCCTATGAGGCGATGAACAACGCGGGCTCGATGGACAGCCGCCTGATCGTCATCCTGAACGACAACGACATGTCGATCGCCCCGCCCGTCGGCGCCATGAGCGCCTATCTGGCGCGGCTGATGTCGTCGCGTTCCTACGTCAATTTCCGCAGCCTCGCCAAGCAGATGATGCAGCGCTTCCCCAAGAGCTTCGAGCGCACGGCGAAGCGGGCGGAAGAATATGCCCGGGGCATGGCCTCGGGCGGCGGCACCCTGTTCGAGGAACTGGGCTTCTATTACGTCGGCCCGATCGACGGCCATAATCTCGAGCATCTGTTGCCCGTGCTGCGCAATGCGCGCGACGCCGGCAACGGCCCGATCCTCGTCCATGTCATCACCCAGAAGGGCAAGGGCTATCCGCCCGCCGAAGCCGCCGCCGACAAATATCACGGGGTCGTCCGCTTCGACGTCGCGACCGGCGCGCAGGTCAAGGCCAAGCCCAACGCCCCGCAATACACGCGGGTCTTCTCCGACGCGCTGATCCACCTCGCCGAAAAGGACGAGAAGATCGTCGCCATCACGGGCGCCATGCCGTCGGGCACCGGTCTCGACCGGTTCGGCGAGCGGTTCCCGAAGCGCTGCTTCGATGTCGGCATCGCTGAACAGCACGCCGTCACCTTCGCCGCCGGCATGGCGACGGAAGGGCTGAAACCGGTCTGCGCGCTCTATTCCACCTTCCTGCAGCGCGGCTACGACCAGGTGGTGCATGACGTCGCCATCCAGAAGCTGCCGGTGCGTTTCGCCATCGACCGCGCCGGCCTCGTCGGGGCCGATGGCGCCACCCATGCCGGCTCCTTCGATCTCGCCTATCTCGGCTGCCTGCCGAATTTCGTGATCATGGCGCCGTCGGACGAGGCGGAACTGGCGCGCATGGTCGCGACCTCGGCCGCGATCGACGACGCGCCTTCCGCCTTCCGCTTTCCGCGCGGCGAAGGCGTCGGCGTCGATATCCCGGCAGACCTTCAGCCGCTCGAGGTCGGCAAGGGCCGCGTGGTGCGCGAGGGCAGCCGTGTCGCCATCCTCTCCCTCGGCACCCGTCTCGGCGAGGCGCTGAAGGCCGCCGATGCGCTGGCCGCGCGCGGCATCTCGGCGACCGTCGCCGACGCCCGTTTCGCCAAGCCGCTCGACGAGGAGCTGATCCGCCGCCTCGCCCGCGAGCATGAAGTGCTGATCACGGTCGAGGAAGGCTCGGTCGGCGGTTTCTCCAGCTTCGTGCTGCATTTCCTTGCCCGCGCCGGCCTGCTGGACCGCGGGCTGAAGGTGCGGCCCATGGTTCTGCCCGACCTCTTCCTCGACCAGGACAGCCCGCACGCCATGTATGACACGGCCGGCCTCAACGCCCGCCACATCCTCGCCGAGGCTCTGGCGGCGCTGGGCGAGGAAGCGGCCAAGGCGCGGGCCTGACCGTGCCATGGCGGATGTCCGCCTGCACGCCATCCGGTCGGACATCACCAGGCTGACGGTCGATGCCATCGTCAATGCCGCCAATTCGTCATTGCTTGGCGGCGGCGGCGTGGACGGGGCGATCCACCGGGCGGCGGGGCCCGATCTCGTCCACGAATGCCGCCTGCTCGGCGGTTGCAAGACGGGCGACGCCAAGCTGACCAGGGGCTATCGCCTGCCGGCCAAATTCATCATCCACACCGTGGGGCCGGTCTGGCGCGGCGGCGCGAACGGCGAGGCGGAGCTTCTCGCCGCCTGTTACCGCCGGTCGCTCGAAGTCGCGGCGCGCCACGAAATCGCGACCATCGCCTTTCCTTCGATCAGCACCGGCATCTTCGGCTATCCGATCGAGGCGGCGGCCCAGGTCGCGGTGCGGACGGTGAGGGATACCGCCGCGGGAATCACCCGCCTGAGCGATATCTTTTTCTGCTGCTTCTCGGTCGCCGATCTTGCCGTCTATGAGGCGGTCCTGAACCGCCCGGCGTAGCCGCAGGCCGTTTCATTCCGCGGGCCCCGCGCCGGGGCCGCCATGGCCTCGTGATCGCACGCGCCTGCCCCGGCGGGTACCCGGCCCATGATCCGACCGATGGCGCCTTGATCCTGATCAACGCAATAGCGCCACCTTGGGCCAATCCTCGTCAAATCAACCCAAAGGTTGAGCAAAAAGAACAAGAGGATACGCACCATGACGGTGACCACCCACGCGACCGGGTTGCGCTCGGTCGAAAAAAGAAGCTCCATCTCGGCATGTTGTCCGCCATCGTCGTCGGCTCGATGGTCGGCGCGGGCGTGTTCAGCCTGCCGCAGAACATGGCCAATGGCGCGGGGCCGCAGGCGATCATGATCGGCTGGGGCATCACCGCCGTCGGGATGCTGGCCCTCGTCCTCGTCTACCGCGCCCTCGCCACCCGGCGGCCGGAACTCGACGCCGGCCCCTATGCCTATGCCCGCGCGGGCTTTGGTAACTTCCTCGGTTTCAACAGCGCCTGGGGCTACTGGCTGTCGGCCTGGATCGGCAATGTCTCCTATGCCGTGGTGCTGTTCTCCGCGCTCGCCTATTTCGTGCCGGTGTTCGGCGACGGCAACACCTGGCAGGCGGTCGTCGGGGCCTCGGTCGTGCTGTGGGCCATCCATTTCCTGATCCTGGGCGGCGTGCGTCAGGCGGCGGCGGTCAATCTGATCACGACGGTCGCCAAGATCGCGCCGATCGTGCTCTTCGTCGCGGTCGCCGTCGTCGCCTTCAAGATGGACACCTTCACCCTCGACCTGTCGGGCGCGGGCAATGCCGATCTCGGATCGGTGATGAACCAGGTGAAGAGCACGATGCTGGTCACCCTCTGGGTCTTCATCGGCATCGAAGGCGCCAGCGTGGAATCGAGCCGGGCCGAACACCGGGCCGACATCGGCCGGGCGACGGTCATCGGTTTCCTGACCTGCCTCGCGCTCTATGCCCTCGTCTCGCTGCTGTCCGCCGGCATCATGACCCAGCCCGAACTGGCCGGCCTCAAGAACCCGTCGATGGCCGGCGTGCTCGAACATGTCGTCGGGCCCTGGGGCGCGGTGGTGATCAATATCGCGGTCGTCGTCTCGGTGCTCGGCGCCTTCCTCGCCTGGACCCTGCTGGCGGCGGAAATTCCCTTCGCGGCGGCCAAGGACGGCACCATGCCGCGCTTCTTCGCGGGCGAGAATGACAAGGGCGTGCCCGCCACCTCGCTGTGGATCACCAACGGTCTCGTCCAGGTCTTCCTGATCGTGACCCTGTTCGCGCAGAGCACCTATCAGGCGCTGTTCTACATCGCCTCCTCGGCGATCCTGGTGCCCTATGTCTTCTCCGGCGCCTTCGCCGCCAAGCTGGCCCTGACCGGCGAGAGCTACCGGCCGGGCGAGTCGCGGCTGGGCGCCCTCTTCGTCGGGCTGCTGGCCACGGTCTATGGCCTGTGGCTGATCTATGCCGCCGGCCCGACCTATATCTTCATGTGCGCCATGCTCTATGCCCCGGGCATCCTCGTCTACATGAAGGCCCGTCAGGAACAGGGCGGCCGCGCCTTCACCGCGGTCGAGGCGCTGATCGCCGTCGGCCTCGTGGTCGCCGGCATCGCCGCCGCCTATCTGATCTGGCACGGCGACATCAGCCCGCTCTGACCCCGGCGAAGGAGATCGCATATCATGCAACTCGGTGTTCATTCCGAGATCGGCCGCCTGCGCGAGGTGATCGTGCACCGGCCGGATCTGTCCCTGCGCCGGCTGACGCCCGACAATTGCCACGCGCTGCTGTTCGACGACGTGCTGTGGGTGAAGAAGGCGCGGCAGGAACACGACGCCTTCGTCGACGCCATGCGTGAGCGGGGCGTGGTCGTCCATCTGTTCGGACAGCTGCTGGCCGAGACCATGGCCAGCCCCGAAGCCCGCCACTGGCTGCTCGACCGACGGGTGGCGCCCGCCATCGTCGGCCTCGATTTCGCCGAGGAACTGCGCGCCTGGCTCGACGAGATGCCGGCCGCCCAGCTTTCCGAAGTGCTGGTCGGCGGCATCGCCCGGGCCGAGCTGCCCTTCCTGCCCAAGGGGTTGACGGCCAATGCGATGGAGCCGAAGGATTTCGTGCTCGCGCCGCTGCCGAACCAGCTCTTCACCCGGGACAGCTCGTTCTGGGTCTATGGCGGGGCGGCGGTGGCGCGGCCATTCTGGCCGGCCCGTCGCCAGGAGGCGGCCAATGTCGCCGCCGTCTATCGCTTCCACCCGCGGTTCCGTGACGCCGGCTTTCCTTTCTGGCTCGACGACGTGGACAGCGATCCGCGGCTCTCGACCATCGAGGGCGGCGATGTCATGCCGGTCGGCAACGGCGTCGTGCTGATCGGCATGGGCGAGCGGACGACCCCCCAGGCCGTCGCCCATCTCGCGGCGCGGCTGCTGAATTCCGGCGGCGCGGCCCGGGTCGTCGCCGCCCTGATGCCGCGCGACCGCAGCTTCATGCATCTCGACACGGTCTTCACCTTCTGCGACCACGACAAGGTGACGCGCTTCCCCGCGGTCGTCGACCGCATCCGCAGCTTCGTGATCGAGGCCGCGCCCTCGCCCTCGGGCATCGCCGTGCGCGAGGATGCAAGGCCCTTCGTCGAGGTGGTGGCGGAGGCCATCGGGGTGCGCAAACTGCATGTCATCGAGACCGGCGGCGATGCCTATCAGGCCGAGCGCGAGCAATGGGACGACGGCAACAATGTCGTCGCCCTCGCCCCCGGCGTCGTCATCGCCTACGACCGCAACGTCTATACCAACACCCTGCTGCGCCGCGACGGGGTGGAGGTCATCACCATCGAAGGCTCGGAACTGGGCCGGGGACGCGGCGGCGGCCACTGCATGACCTGCCCGATCCTGCGCGACCCCGCCTGACACGAGAGGATATGCCATGCCGATCAACCTGCGGGGCCGCAGCGTCCTGACCCTCGCCGATTTCTCGCCCGCCGAAATCCGCTTCCTCCTGCGCCTCGCGCAGGAGCTGAAGTCGGCCAAATACGGTGGCTTCGAGGTGCCGCGCCTGACGCGGAAGAACATCGCCCTGATCTTCGAGAAGGATTCGACCCGCACCCGCACCGGTTTCGAAGTCGCGGCCTATGATCAGGGCGCCCATGTGACCTATCTCGGCCCATCGGGCTCGCAGATCGGCCACAAGGAATCCATGAAGGACACGGCGCGGGTGCTGGGCCGCATCTACGACGCCATCGAATACCGGGGCTTCGGCCAGTCGATCGCCGAGGAGCTGGCGCGTCACGCCGGCGTTCCCGTCTACAACGGCCTGACCGACCAGTCGCATCCGACCCAGACCCTGGCCGATTTCATGACCATGCGGGAATTCACCCACAAGCATCTGTCCGATCTCGCCGTCACCTTCCTCGGCGACGGGCGCAACAATGTCGCCCGCTCGCTGGCCGAAGGCGCGGCCAAGGTCGGCATCGACATGCGGATCGCGGCGCCCCGCGCGCTCTGGCCCGAGCCGGGCTTCGTCGAGGCCCTGGACCGCACGGCGGCGGAAAACGGCGGCAGCCTGACCGTGACCGAGGATATCGGCGTGGCGGTGAAGGGGGCGGATTTCCTCTATACCGACGTCTGGGTCTCGATGGGCGAGCCGGACAGCATCTGGGCCGAGCGCATCGCCCAGCTGACGCCCTATCGCGTAACGCGCGAGGTCATGGCGGCCAGCGGCAACCCTTACGTCAAGTTCATGCACTGCCTGCCCTCGTTCCACAACGCCGAGACCGAGGTCGGCCGCGACATCGCGCGCAAGTTCGGCATCGACTGCATGGAAGTCACCGACGACGTCTTTGAATCGCCCGCCTCCATCGTCTTCGATCAGGCCGAGAACCGGATGCACACGATCAAGGCGATCCTCGTCGCCACCCTCGGGTCGTGACGCCATGCGGATCGTCGCGGCCCTTGGCGGCAATGCCCTGCTGCGCCGGGGCGAAGCCCTGTCGGCGGCCAATCAGGCAAACAACGTCAGGCTGGCGGCGCTCAGCCTCGCCCCCCTGATCGAAGCCGGTCACGAGCTGGTGATCACCCATGGCAACGGGCCGCAGGTCGGCCTCCTTGCCCTGCAGGCGGCGGCGGGGCCGGCCGACGGGGACCAGCCGCTCGACGTGCTCGACGCCCAGTCGGAAGGTATGATCGGCTATCTGATCGAGCGGGAAATGCGCAACCTGCTCGGTCCCGCGCGCCGGGTCGCCACCCTGTTGACGCAGGTCCGGGTCGATCCGCGCGATCCCGCCTTCGGGCATCCGACGAAGCCGATCGGCCCCGTCCATGACGACGCGGGCGCGGCCCGGCTCTCGGCGCGGGGTTTCGCCGTCGCGCGCGATGGCAAGGGCTGGCGCCGCGTCGTCGCCTCGCCCGCGCCGGCCGAGATCCTGGTGGCGCCCATCGTCGCCGATCTCGTCGATGCCGGGGCGCTGGTGATCTGCGCCGGGGGCGGCGGCATCCCGGTCGTCCGCGACGAGGCCGGCCACCTGCAGGGGATCGAGGCGGTGATCGACAAGGATCTGGCCAGCGGCCTGCTCGCCCGCTCCCTGCGCGCCGATCTCCTGATGATGCTGACCGATGTCGAGGCGGTGATGCTGGACTGGGGCCGCCCCGAAGCCCGCGCCATTACGGAAGCCGCGCCGCGCGCCCTCGCCGCCCTCGACTTCGCCGCCGGCTCCATGGGGCCGAAGGTGGCGGCGGCTGTGGTCTTCGCCGAAGGCGGCAAGGGCCGGGCGGTGATCGGCCGGCTGCAGGACGCGGGCGCCCTCGTCGCGGGGACCGCCGGCACCGGCATTCGCGAAGGGGCGCCCGGCATCACCTGCCGGACGCCATCCTGACCCCGCTTCGGCGTCAGACCATCTCGGCCAGGATCTCGTCGGTCGTCGCCTGCCGGCAGTAGCCCTTGTTGAGGCGGAGCGCCCAATTGTGGCGCTCCTCGCTCTTGGTGGCGCAGGCGTCGGTCACGCAGATCATCTCGAAACCACGGTCGGCGCCGTCGCGCACGGCAAGGTCGACGCATTGATCGGTCAGGAAGCCGACCGCGATCACGGCATCGACGCCGAGGTTGCGCAGCAGATATTCGAAGATGGTCGAATTGAACAGGCTGGACGACGTCTTGGGCAGCACGATCTCGTCGCCCACCGGCAGGACGGCGTCCAGCACCTTCGAGTCCCAGCCGCCCTTGGGATAATTGAAATTGCTGACCTTGTAATCGAGGCTGCGGTCCCGCCCGTCCACGGTCAGGCTTTCGATCACCGTGTAGATCACCTCGATCCCGCTCGCCCGGGCCTTCTCGATCAGGCGGGCGATATTGGGCAGCGCGACCTGGTGCAGCTGGTGCTGGAAATAGGGCTTTTCTTCCGGCGTGCCGTCGTCGAGCAGGCTGTTCTGCGCGTCGATCACGATGATCGCCGTGCGCTCGGGCACGATGGGCAGATCGCGGGTGCGATAGGGTTTCTGGACGGCCATGGCAAGCAACCTCACTCAGTAGACACGGGCATATTTGGCGGCGAGCTCGGCAAGCTCCAGGCCCTCGACCGCCGCGATCTCGCCCCGCTTGTGCATCAGATAGGCGGTGCGCATCTCGGCATTCTCGATCAGCACATCGCCCGCCGCCTCCAGCATGTCGAGCGCCTCGGCGAGACTGGCGGGCAGCGGGCGGATGCCCTGCCGCTCCCAGTCCTCCGGCGACAGGCTGCCCGGCCCGTCGCGGGTCGCGGGCGGCGCCGGCTCTCCGGCTTCCAGCCCGGCGAGGCCGGCGCGGATCAGGGCGCCAAGGACGAGATGGGGCGTGGCGGCGCCGTCGGCCGCGCGATACTCGAAATTGAAGCCGCGCGAGACATCCTCGCCCGGCACGTCCGAGACCGGGCAGATGCGCACGAAAGCCTCGCGGTCGCGCCAGCCAAGGTTGGTGACATTGGTGCTCCACGAATTCGGCTTCAGCCGTTCGTAGGACAGCACGCTGGGCGCGGTCAGGCCGCAGAGCGCGCGGCCCTGGCGCAGGATGCCGGCGATGAAGCGGCTGGCGAGCGCCGACACGCCATCGGGCGCGGCGGGGTCGTGGGACAGCGGCCTGCCCGCCTCGTCTTCCAGGCTGAAATGGACATGGACGCCATTGCCGACGATGCCGGGCGTCACCACCGGCGAGAAGCTGGCCCAGCCGCCCTGCCGGAAGGCGAGGGCGTGCACGATCTGGCGCAGCATCGCCGCCCGGTCCGCCGCCTGCAGGGCGAGGGCCGGGTGCATCGTCGCCTCGATCTGGCAGGGGCCATATTCGGGCAGCACGGTTTCCGGCTCGATCCCGGCGGCGGCCATGGCGGCGATCAGGGCATGGGGGAAGTCGCCCGCCTTGCGGATCGCGTCGAGCCCGTAGGAGCCGCCCGGCCGCTCGGCCACGCCGCCGTGGTAGAATTCATGCTCGAAGGCGACGCGCAGGCGAAGGCCGAATTCGGCGCGCAGCCGCTCGATCCCCTGCTTCAGATAGCTTCGGGTGCAGCAGGACCAGGGCGCCCGCGCCATGTCGAGAATATCGCCGAGGAAGAAATGCTCCGGCACGCTGCCGTCCTCGAAATCGACCTTCAGCTCGGCACCGGGGTCGGGCAGCAGGATGAGGTCGCCGCGCGGGCCGAAGGGCGTCGCCGGAATGGCGCCGAAGCAGTTGATCATGACATTGGTCGGGGTCCAGCCCACGCCCTTGGCCAGCCGGTCGGCCAGATCCTCGGCCGGGAAGCCCTTGCCGCGCAACTGCCCGGCGAAATCGCTGCACACCGCCATGATGAAGGGATGACGCTTCACGGAATGTCCCCTGTTCCGACCGGGAAAGAACTTTGCCTCAAGGGCAGCGGCGGAAGCAAGGCGGCGCGGGGATGGACTGGAAACAGTGCACATTGTGCACTATTCTAGATTTCAGAATGGAATGGGCCGACGCTGCCGACCCTCGCGCAGATCGGGAAGCTGAAAATCCAGATGTTCGCGGACGATCATCATCCGCCGCATTTCCATGTCGTTACGCCGGATCACGAAGTGCTGGTGCGGCTCGCGGACTTTGAAGTGATCGCCGGGCAGATCGACCGGCGCAATCTCGACATGGCTCTCGCCTGGGCGGGGGCCAACAGGGAGCGACTGGATCATGAGTGGAAACGCCTCAACGCGCGCTGACATGATCGCCGTCGGCGAGCCGCTGCCACGCATTGAACGGGCTGAGGCGCTGGACGGGCGGAAAGTCCGCATCGGCTGGCGGTCGGGCGAGACCCGGGTCGTGGATCTGGCCCCGGTGATCGCCAGCCGGCGGATCTTCCGGCCCCTGCGCGACGATGATGAATTGTTTCGTTCCCTGCGCGTCGCCGAATACGGCAACGCCATCGAGTGGGCGAGCGATCTCGATCTGTCGGCGCTTTGGCTCGACCGCCTGCCGTCCGCCGAGTTCGACAATCGCGACTTTCGCGCGGCGATGGCGGCGCTGGACATGACGCTCGACGGCATGGCGGCGGCCCTCGGTCTCAGCCGCCGGCTCATCGCGGACTACCGCAAGACGAGGCCGATCCCGCGCCATGTCGCGCTGGCCACCCGCTACCTGCTCGATCACAAGGGCGCGTAGTCGGCGCGGCAGTTCGGGGTTTCGTGGACGGTGACGCGGGTCAGCGCCGCGAGGCCGTCGCTGCGCCGGGCAACCGCCGGGGCGAGGCGGTGGAACCAGTGGCGGGCGAGGCCTTCCGCCGTCGGCGGGAAGGGCACGACATAGAGTTTCTGGCCAAGGCGGCCGTCGGTCGTCGTCGCGAAGCCCCCGGCCGCGACCGTTGCGGCAAGGGCCGCGTGCCAGTCGTCGCCCTTTCGCCCCTCGGGGGTGAAGAGGTCGAGCAGGGCGCGGTCGGCGATATCGGCGATCAGGCCGTGGTCGCAGGGCGCGTCGATCAGCGCCATCATCTCGTCCTTCAGGAAGCCGAAGTCGAGCACCATGCCCGCCTGTTCGCCGGCCGCGCGCAGCTCGCCGGAAACCGGCCGGCAACTCGCCTCGATCACATAGCGGTGCCCATGCAGGTGCCGGCATTTCGAGCCGTGGCTGGCGATGCGGTGCCCGGCGTCGATGGCGATCTGCCGGGTGATGGTGAAATCCATGAAGAATGCCTGTCCTTGATCAGCGCCCGGCGCGCCACTTCGCCCAGCCGGCGGCGCGCAATTCGCAGGCGGGACACTGGCCGCAGCCCCGGCCCCAGGGGTGTTCGATCTGCCGCTCGCCCTTGTAGCAGCTGTGGCTTTCCGTCCGGATCAGCTCGACCAGCGCCGTGCCGCCCAGCCGTTCGGTCAGGGCCCAGGTCTGCGCCTTGTCGATCCACATCAATGGCGTCTCGACGACGAAGCGCCGGTCCATACCGAGGTTCAGGGCGACCTGCAAGGCCTTCAGCGTGTCGTCCCGGCAATCGGGATAGCCGGAATAATCGGTCTCGCACATGCCGCCGACGAGATGGCGCAGGCCCCGGCGCCAGGCGATGGTGGCGGCGAAGGTGAAGAACAGCAGGTTGCGCCCGGGCACGAAGGTATTGGGCAGGCCATCCGCCTGCAGACGGATTTCATCCGCGCGCGTCAGGGCGGTTTCGCTGATCGCGCCGAGGATGCCGAGGTCGAGCAGGTGATCCTCGCCCAGCCGGCCGCGCCATTGCGGAAATTCTTCGGCGAGGCGGCGGCGCAGGGTCTGGCGGCATTCCAGCTCGACGCTGTGGCGCTGGCCGTAGTCGAAACCGATGGTCTCCACCGTCTCGAACCGGTCGAGCGCCCAGGCGAGGCAGACCGTCGAATCCTGCCCGCCCGAAAACAGGACCAGGGCTTTTTCCGTCATGGGCGAACTCCGGGACGTCAGGGAATACCGATCAGCTTGTGGGTCTGCAGGCTGAGGCGCCAGCGCGGATGGCGCCGGCAATAGTCGGCGGCGGCCGCGATGTTGCGCTGCTGATCCGGCCCATCCATCGGCTGCAGGAAATAATGGCGGAAGGCATTGCCGCTGGCGGGCTTCAGGATCTCCTCCACCGCCTCCGGCATCAGGCCTGCTTGCGGGAAGACCAGCTTCAGTTCGTCGCCCCGGCGCAAGGACCAGTTGGCGCCGGCCTTGGGGCTGACGCAGATCCAGTCGATGCCGGAAGGTGGCCGCGTGGTGCCATTGGTCTCGATCGCGATCTCGAAACCGCGCCCGTGCATCGCTTCGATCAACTCCTCGTCGAGCTGGAGCAGCGGCTCGCCCCCGGTGAAGACGACATAGCGATAGGCCCGTTCCTCGCCCCAGCACGCCTCGATCGCCGCCGCCAGGGTTTCCGCGTCGGGGAACTTGCCGCCGCCTTCGCCGTCGGTGCCGACGAAATCCGTGTCGCAGAAACGGCAGGTCGCCTCCGCCCGGTCGGCCTCGCGGCCAGACCACAGGTTGCAGCCGGCGAAGCGGCAGAACACGGCGGCACGGCCGGCCTGCGCGCCTTCGCCCTGCAGGGTCGGAAACAGCTCCTTGACGGCATAGGGCATGGCGGCTCCGCTCGGGATCGGGAGCCAAGGGTTTAGCGCCGCTTGTCGCCCGCGCGCAAGGCAGTCCTGCCCACGGCCCCCTTTCCAAGTCGAAGCCCCTTGGTCATAGTGCCCGGCTCGATTGTGGAGAGGTACAATGTCGGCAGTGGCCGGAGGGGGGATGGGACAGACGGCGCTGCCCACGGGCAGCGGGCGCGGCGTCATGGCCGAAGCCCGGGCGCTGATCGCCCTTGGCCTGCCGCTCGCCCTCGGCCAGCTGGCGGGCGTCGCCATGCTGACGACCGACACCATCATGCTCGGCCGGGTCGGGCCGGAGGCGCTGGCCGCCGCCGCCCTCGGCTTTTCCGTGATCATCGTGCCGATGATGTTCCTGATCGGTCTCGCCCAAGGGGCGGTGCCGCTGATGGCCTATGCCGTCGGGGCGAAGCGCCATCACATGCGCGAAGTGCGCCGCATCGTCCGCCAGACCCTCTGGGCCACCGGCTTCGTCTGCCTGCCGGTGATCGCGCTTCTGTGGAACATCGGCGTGCTCCTGCGCCTGATCGGGCAGGAGGAGGGGCTGGCGGTGGAGACCGAGCGTTACGTCCGCGCCGTCTCGCCCATCCTGCTGACCGGCACCTGGTATGTCGTGCTGCGCAATTTCATGGCGACCTACGACCGGCCGCGCGCCGCCCTCGTCATCGCGCTGTTGCAGGTGCCGGTGAACGGCGTCTTCATCTATGTGCTGATCTTCGGCCATTTCGGCCTGCCGGCGCTGGGCGTCGTCGGCGCCGGTCTCGGCTCGGTTGCCTCGGGCCTGCTGGCGCTGGCCGCGCTCGCCGGTTTCGTCGCCCTCGACCGGCGGTTCCGGCGGTTCCATCTTCTTGGCCGTTTCTGGCGGGCCGACCGGCAGAAGCTGATGGACGTCGTCCGCCTCGGCACGCCCATTGGCCTCACCATCACCTTCGAGGTCCTGCTGTTCTCGGGCGCGGCGCAGTTGATGGGGCTGATCGGGCCGCTGGCGCTGGCCGCCCATCAGATCGCGATCCAGATCGCGTCGGTCACCTTCATGTTCGCGCTGGGCATCGGGCAGGCGGGGGCGATCCGCATCGGCATCGCCGCCGGCAGCCATGACGCCGCCGCCATCACCCGCACCGGCTGGACCGCCCTCGCCCTCGGCTGCGGCTTCATGGGCGCGATGGCCTTCGTCATGCTGTTCTGGCGCGAGGATCTGGCCGGCCTGTTCCTCGCCGATCGGACCAGCGGCGGCAATGCCGCTGTCTTTACCTATGCCAGCGGTTTCCTCGTCCTCGCCGCGCTGTTCCAGGTGGTCGACGCGGCACAGGTCGTCGCCGTCAATCTGCTGCGCGGGCTGCAGGACGCGCGGGTGCCCATGCTCTATGCCATGCTGTGCTACTGGGGCCTGGGCTTCACCCTGTCCTGGGCGCTGGCCTTTCCCTTCGGCCTTGGCGGCGAGGGCATCTGGTGGGGCTTCGTCGCCGCCGTCGGCGCCTTCGCGGTGCTGATGGTCCGGCGCTTCGCCGGCCGGCACCGCATTCCCGCCTACCGCGACCTGATCGAGAGGGCGTGATGGCGAAAGTGCGGCTGGACCAATTGCTCGTCGACCGCGGCCTCGTCGAAAGCCGGGCCAAGGCGCAGGCCGTCATCATGGCGGGCCATGTCTTCACCGGCACCAAAAGGCTCGACAAGGCGGGCGACAAGGTGGCGGAGGATATCCCCCTCGACGTGAAGGGCCAGCCCCACCCCTGGGTCTCACGCGGCGGGCTGAAGCTGGAAAAGGGCCTCGACACCTTCGCCATCGACCCGACGGGCTTCGTCGCCATCGACGTCGGCGCCTCGACGGGCGGCTTTACCGACGTGCTGCTAACAAGGGGCGCCGCCCATGTCCATGCCGTCGATGTCGGCCACGGCCAGCTGGCGTGGAAGCTGCGGACCGACGCGCGGGTCACGGTGCTGGAGCGGACCAACGCCCGCAGCCTGGACGCCGCGATCATCCCCCAGCCTGTCGATATCGTCGTCTGCGACGCCAGTTTCATCGGCCTCGAGACCGTTTTGCCGGCGGCGCTCGATCTGGTGAAGCCGGGCGGCTACCTCGTCGCGCTGATCAAGCCGCAGTTCGAGGTCGGCCGTGGCCGGGTCGGCAAGGGCGGCGTGGTGCGCGAACCCGAGCTGCACCAGGAGGTTTGCGACCGGATCGCCGCCTGGCTGGCGGCGCGGCCCGGCTGGCGCGTGCTCGGCATCACCGAAAGCCCGATCAAGGGGCCGGAGGGCAATGTGGAATTCCTGATCGGGGCGAAGCGCGATGCCTGAAATGATCGAAGCCCGGGTGATCCGCCTCGGCGCGCAAGGGGACGGCGTGATCGAGGGGCCGAAAGGCCCGCTCCATGTCCCCTTCGCCCTGCCGGGCGAGCTGGTCCGGGTGATGCCCGAGGGCAAGTCGGCCGTGCTCGATACGGTGCTGGAGCCGTCGCCCGAGCGGGTCAAGCCCGCCTGCGCCGTCTTCGGCCGCTGCGGCGGCTGCCAGTTGCAGCATCTGGCGCCGGAGGCCATCGCCGCCTTCAAGCGCGAGGGTATCCGCACCGCGCTCGCCCATCGCGGCTTCGACGATGTCGAGGTGCTGCCGACGAAATCCCTGCCCCCGGGCGAGCGGCGGCGGGTGAAATTCGCCGTGCTGCGCGTCGGCAAGCGCATCTTCTTCGGCTTTCACGAGCGGCGCGCCCATCGCCTCGTCGATATCGAGACCTGCCCGGCGATCCTGCCCGGCCTGTCGCGGCTGATCGCGCCCCTACGCGCGCTTGCCCAGCGCCTGCCCCTCGAGGCGGCGACCGTGACCCTGCTGCCCGGCGGCACCGACCTCGCGCTCGACGGGGCGAAGATCCGCCTCGACCTCGCGGCGCGGGAGGCCCTGGCCGAATTTTCCAACACCCATGACGTCGCGCGCATCACGGCGGGCGGCGAGACCGTGCTGGAGCGGGGCGCGCCGACCCTCGCCTTTGGTGGGACGCTGGTGGCGCCGCCGCCGGCCGGCTTCCTGCAACCCTCCGCCTCCGGCGAGGCGGCGCTGGTCGAGGCCGTGCTGGCCCGCCTCGGCGAGGGGCACCGGCGCGCGGTCGACCTATTCGCCGGCTGCGGCACCTTCAGCCTGCCGCTGGCGAAGCTCATGCCCGTCGTCGCCTACGAGGGTGACGCGGCGGCGGTCGCCGCCCTTGGCCGGGGCTGGCGTCAGGGCCGGGGCCTGAAACATGTCGAAGCGACTCGCCGCGATCTCTATCGCCGGCCGGTCGAGGCGGTGGAATTCGACGCGGGCGATGTCGTGGTGATCGACCCGCCGCGCGAAGGCGCCGAAGCGCAGGTCCGCACCCTCGCCGACAGTCCGGTGCGCCGCATCGTGGCCGTCTCGTGCAGCCCGGCCAGTTTCGCCCGCGACGCGCGTATTCTGGCCGAAGCCGGCTTCAGGATGGGCGCCGTGCTGCCGGTCGATCAGTTCGCCTGGTCCTCCCATATCGAACTGGTTTCCCATTTCGAGCGATAGCGCGCTGGCATTCCGCCCGATTTTCGACACTCTTGGCCCCGAGATTCGGCAATCGGCCTGCCGATGGCCTGACAATCCTCGCGACCCGACAGTTTCCGCGAAAGGTATCCGGTGGTCCTGCCTCTGCACGATGGTTTGCCGACGCGCAGGCGACCGATCGTCAACAACACGATGATGATCGTCTGTGCCGGCATCTGGCTGCTGCAGCAGTCGCTCGGCCATGTCGAACTGGATGCCCTGCGCTATGGTTTCGTGCCCTATTTCCTGTTCGAGGGCCTGCCACCGCAATATGACATCGGCGCCGTGCCCGCGGTCGCCTCGCTGGTGACCTATGCCTTTCTGCACGGCGATTTCTGGCACCTGGGCGGCAATCTCCTGTTTCTCTGGATCTTCGGCAACAATGTCGAGGATGCCCTCGGCCATCTGCCCTATCTCGCCTTCTATCTGTTCTGCGCCGCTGCCGCGGCCTTCGGCGAGGGTCTGACCGATCCCCTGTCCAAGGCGCCGCTGATCGGCGCTTCGGGCGCCATATCGGGCGTGCTCGGCGCCTATCTGATGCTGTTCCCGCGCCAGCCCGTGGTGGTGCTGGTCGGCTTCTTTCCGGTGCCGGTGCCGGCCTTCGTCGCCATCGGCCTGTGGTTCGTGTTCCAGCTGGTCGACGGTCTGTCGGGCGCGGCCAGCGCCGAACAGATCGCCTGGGTCGCCCATATCGGCGGCTTCCTGGTCGGCATCGCCCTGATCCGGCCGTTCCGCGACCGGCTGCGCCCGCGCCCCGGCCCCTGGGGCTGACGGGTTCAGTTGCTGCCGTAGAGGCGGCTCGTCTGCACCCAGCCGGCGCTGCCGCCGCCGCTGGCGACCAATTGCCAGCCAGACTGGCTGTCCAGGATGACGAGACGCTGGCGACCGCCGGGCAGTCGGCCGATGACGGCGCATTGGTCGCGGCCGCAGCGGCGCAGCACGATGCCACCGTCTTCGAGCGTGACCACCCGCACCGGGGCGTCCGACCGTTCGGGGCTGCGCATGGCCCCGGCCGGCCGGGTCAGGCCGACCCCGGGCGACAGGCTGCCGCCGGCGCCGGCCGGCGCGGGCACCAGTCCGTCGATGGGGAACAGCACATTGCCGAAACGGGCGACGCCATAGGCGCTGACATCCGGCCGCCGGCAGGGGCCGAGGTCGGCCAGCGCCAGCCGGGCCGACCAGCCGGCGGTGGTCAGATTGGGGTGGCGGGCGGCGATGTCGTCGCGCGGCTGGGTTACCGGCACGGTGGCGATCACCCGGTCGCAGGCGACCAGCAGGACATCGGACATGCGCAGGCCCAGCGACATGTCGCCGGCCCAGCCCGACAGGGCGAGAACATCGCCCTCGACCGAGATTTCCTCGATCCGGCCAACCGTCGTATCGGCGCTGGCGGGCAGCCACAGCCAGGCGGGATAGGTCTCGTCGCCGCCCCGGCTGTCGACGGCGAGGGCGACCGAAGGCTCCACCGCCCGTGTCGCCAGCACTTCGAGGCCGGTCGGCGGAATGACCGCGGCAGCGACAGTGCCCCGATCCCCGCCCGGCAGGACGCTGGCGAGAAGCGCGGCCGAGCCGGCGGCGATGACGGCGACGAAGAGGATTCGGGCGAGGCGGGCGACAGACATGGTGGCCTACGGGCAACACTGGCGACAAAGGGTGGAATCACTCTAGCACGGTCCGGCAGCCGATGCTTGCACCGGCAATCTCATGGGCGGATGATCTAAGGACATCTGTCCTGGCCAGCCATGGACCATCCTGACCGCTCCGACACCGTAACCGGCTTGCCATCGCCGCTCGTCCCCAGCCGGCGTGCCCTGCTGCTCGCCTCGCTCGGCCTCGTGCTGTGCGGCGGGGCGCCGCGGGCGCAGGAGGCGCGTTACCTGCGCATCGCCACGGGCAGCGCCGCCGGCACCTATTTCCCGGTGGGCGAGACCATGGCCCGGCTGCTCAGCCATCCGCCCGGCCTGCCGGCCTGCGACGTCGGCGCGCCCTGCGGCGTGCCTGGCCTCGTCGCCACGGCGGAAACCAGCCAGGGATCGGTCGACAATGTCCAGGCGGTGGCCAGCCGCGCGGTCGAAACCGCGCTGGCGCAGGCCGACGTGGTCGCCCTCGCCCATGCCGGCAAGCTGTTCCCCGACCGGCCGCCGCTCGACAATCTGCGGGTGATCGCCAATCTCTACCGCGAGAGTATGCATCTCGTCGCCCGTCGCGATGCCGGCATCGCGACGGTCAAGGACCTCGCGGGCAAGCGCGTCTCGCTCGACCGGGCGGGATCGGGCACGCGGGGCGACGCCCTGATGATCCTCAAGGCCCATGGGGTTTCGCCGAAGAAACTGACCGAGGTCGAACTGGGCCCGTCGCAGGCTGCCGACGCGCTGGTCAGCGGCGAGATCGACGCCTTCTTCTTCCTCGGCGGGGTGCCCGCGGCCGGCATCGCCGATATCGCGCCGGAACGCCGGATCGTGCTGATTCCCATCAATGGGCCGGCGCGCGACCGGCTGCTGGCGGAAGGGCGCTTCTTCATGGCGGGCTTCATCCCGTCCGGCGCCTATCCGACAGTGATGGCGACCGAAACGGTCGATGTCGGCGCGCAGTGGATCTGCGCCGCCGAAGCGGCCGAGCCGCTGATCTACGACATCACCCGCACGCTCTTCGCGCCCGAGAACGCGGCCAGCCTCGCGGCCGGCCATCCGCGCGCCGCCGCCATCAGTCTCGCCGGGGCGACGGCCGGCATCGCCGTGCCCCTGCACCCGGGCGCCGCCCGCTTCTATCAGGAAAAGGGCATCGAGCTGCCGGTGACCGGGCCGATCTGAGCGCGAACCCCGGTCCGATCCGCTTGCACCCCATGGGACTCTCCGCTATATAGCCCGCTTCCATCGCGAGGCCGGGCGAAAAGGGCTGCCTGGGCCATGCTTAATGATCCTTCGGATCAAGGAGGTTGAAATGCCCAAGATGAAGACGAAGAGCGGGGCGAAGAAACGCTTCACTCTGACCGGGACCGGCAAGGTCAAGGCGCTTCAGGCCGGCAAGCGTCACGGCATGATCAAGCGCACCAACAAGCAGATTCGCAATCTTCGCGGCTCGACCATCCTCTTCAAGGCGGATGGCGACAACGTGAAGAAGTATTTCCTGCCGAATTCGTAACGGAGGGCTGAGATATGTCGCGCGTGAAACGTGGCGTGACCGGCCATGCCCGTCACAAAAAAGTTCTGGATATGGCCAAGGGTTATCGCGGCCGCGGTAACTCCTCCTTCCGGATCGCCATCGAGAAGGTCGAAAAGGGCCTTCAGTATCAGTATCGCGATCGTCGCGCCCGCAAGCGCAACTTCCGCGCCCTGTGGATCCAGCGCATCAACGCGGCGGTCCGCGAGCATGGCCTGACCTACAGCCGATTTATCGACGGTCTCGCGAAGGCGGGCGTCGAGGTCGACCGCAAGGTCCTCTCCGACCTCGCCATCCGCGAGCCCGGCGCCTTCAAGGCGCTGGTCGAGCAGGCGCGGGCGGCTCTCCCCACCGAGGCCTGACCCCCGCCAATTCACTGGCATTCGTCCCCGGGGTTTGATAACCCCGGGGGCAACCGCGCCCAATGGATCGTGATGGGCGCTGGAACCGCGCCCGACAGATCGAAGGGGCGCCGGATTGGGGTCGATCATGAGTAATTTGAACGGTCTCGAGGCCGAGGTTCTGGCCGCCGTCACCGGCGCCGCCGACCTTGCCGCGCTCGATGAAGTCCGGGTTTCCGCCCTCGGCAAGAAGGGCCGCATCACCGACCTGATGAAAACCCTGGGCGCCATGGCCCCGGACGAACGGAAGGCCTTCGGCGCCGCCGTCAATCAGGTGAAGGATCGCATCGCCGATGCGATTTCCGCCCGCAAGGCCACCCTCGAAGACGAAGCCATGAACGCCCGCCTCGCCGCGGAGCGCGTGGACGTCACCCTGCCCATCGCCGCGCAAGCCGCCGGCCGCATCCACCCGGTCACCCAGGTGACCGAGGAATGTATCGAGATTTTCGGCGCCATGGGCTTTGCCCTCGCCGAAGGGCCGGATATCGAGGACGACGAGCATAATTTCACCGCGCTGAATTTCCCGCCCGGCCATCCCGCGCGTGAAATGCACGACACCTTCTTCCTGCCGCCCAACGCGACCGGCGAGAAGGTCCTGTTGCGCACCCACACGTCCCCGGTGCAGATCCGCACGATGAAGGGCAAGACCCCGCCCATCCGCGTGATCGCCCCCGGCCGCACCTATCGCTGCGACAGCGACCAGACCCACACCCCGATGTTCCACCAGATCGAAGCCCTGGTGATCGAGAAGAACATCCACATGGGTCATCTTAAGGCGACGATCGAGCATTTCGCCGCCGCCTTCTTCGAGGTGGAGCAGGTGAAGATCCGCTTCCGCCCCAGTTTCTTCCCCTTCACCGAACCCTCGGCGGAGGTCGATATCGGCTGCGCCCGCACCAAGGACGCGATCCGCATCGGTCAGGGCGACGACTGGCTGGAAATCATGGGCTGCGGCATGGTTCACCCGAATGTGATCCGCAACTGCGGCCTCGATCCCGACGAGTGGCAGGGCTTTGCCTTCGGCATGGGCCTCGACCGGATCGCCATGCTGAAATACGGCATTCCCGATCTTCGCGCCTTCTTCGAATCCGATCTGCGCTGGCTGCGGCACTATGGTTTCGCCGCGCTCGACCTGCCGACCCTGGGCGGAGGGCTGTCGCGATGAAATTCACCGTCAACTGGCTGAAAGAGCACTTGGACACGACGGCCACCGCCGCCGAGATCGCCGAGAAGCTGACCGCCATCGGCCTTGAGGTCGAAGAGGTGGACGACCGCGGCGCGACCCTGCGCCCCTTCACCGTCGCCCATGTCCTGACCGCGGTTCAGCACCCGAATGCCGACAAGCTGCGCCTGTGCACGGTCGATGCCGGCGACGGCGCGCCCTATCAGGTGGTCTGCGGCGCGCCCAATGCCCGCGCCGGGCTCAAGGTCGTCTTCGCCCGCATGGGCACCACCATTCCCGTCAACGGCATGGTGCTGAAGCCGACCGCCATTCGCGGTGTCGATTCGCAGGGCATGATGTGCTCGATGCGCGAAATGGGCCTCGGCGAGGATCATGACGGCATCATCGAATTGCCGGAAGACGCCCCGATCGGCGTGCCCTTCGCGCAAATCCTCGGCCTCGACGACGCGGTGATCGACATCGCGGTGACGCCGAACCGGCAGGATTGCCTCGGCGTCGCCGGCATCGCCCGCGACCTCGCCGCCGCCGGCCTCGGCACCCTGAAGACCCCGGCCATCGCGGCCGTTCCCGGCCAGTTCCCCTGCCCGGTCACGGTCCGCCTGACCGACGAGGTGAAGGACAAGGCCTGCCCGATCTTCACCGGCCGCCTGATCCGCGGCGTGAAGAACGGGCCGAGCCCGGCCTGGCTGAAGAACCGGCTGGAGGCCATTGGCCTTCGCCCGATCTCGGCCCTCGTCGACATCACCAATCTGATCACCTTCGACCGCGCCCGGCCGCTTCACGTCTTTGACGCCGGCAAGCTGACCGGCGGCATTCATGTCCGCTTCGGCCGCGACGGCGAGACGGTGGACGGCCTCGACGGCAAGACCCACAAGGTCGACGGCGCGACGGTCGTGATCGCCGACGACGCGGCGGCCCTCGGCCTTGGCGGCATCGTCGGCGGCGTGCCGTCGTCGGTCTCGGACGAGACCGTGGATGTCTTCGTCGAATCCGCGCATTTCGATCCTTACACGATCGCGGCGACCGGCCGGCGCACCGGCGTCCAGTCCGATGCCCGCCACCGCTTCGAGCGCGGCGTCGACCCGAAATCGGCGCTCGACGGCCTTGAACTCGCGACCCGGCTGATCCTCGACCTCTGCGGCGGCACGCCGTCCGAGGTGGTGGTGGCTGGCGCCTTCCCGGCCGATTTCCCGAACCAGACGTTCCGCCCCCACCGGGTGGAACAGCTGACCGGGATGCTGGTGCCCGAATTCGAGATGGCGCGCATCCTCGAGGCGCTGGGCTTCGGTGTCGCCATGGCGGAAAAGCCCTGGGTGGTCTCGGTGCCGTCCTGGCGCCGCGACATCGAGGGCGAGGCCGATCTGGTCGAGGAAATCGCCCGCATCAACGGCCTCGACAGGCTGCCGGTGCTGCCGCTGCCCGTTACCTCGGTCGTGCCGGTGCCGGCGCTGTCGCCCGCGCAGAAGCGCAACCGCCTGGCCCGCCGCCTGCTGGCGACGCGCGGCATGGTCGAGACGGTGAATTACAGCTTCATCCCCGAGGCTCACGCCGCCGCCTTCGGCTGGACCGATCCGGCGCTGAAGGTCGCCAATCCGATCTCGGTCGAACTCGCGGTGATGCGCCCGCATCTGGTGCCCAGCCTCGCCGCCGCCGCCGTGCGCAACGCCGCCCGCGGCAACGAGGATGTCGCCCTGTTCGAGGTCGCGGGCACCTATCACGGCATCGCGCCGAAGGACCAGAAGGCCATCGCCGCCGGGCTGCGCACCGGCCATGCCGCGCCCCGCCAGTGGCAGGGCGGGCGCCGTCCGGTCGACGTCTTCGACGTGAAGGCCGATGTCTTCGCCCTGCTGGCCGAACTGGGCGCGCCGGTCGCCAACCTCAGCGTCGCGGCGGAAGCGCCGGCCTGGGCCCATCCTGGCCAGTCCGGCGTCGTCAAGCTGGGTCCGAAGACGGTGATCGCCAGTTTCGGCGCGCTGCATCCGAAGATCGCGAAGCTGCTGGACCTCGAAGGCCCGGCGGTGTTCTTCGAGGTCGACCTTGACGCCATTCCGGCGGCCAAGGCCCGTGCTTCGAAAGAAAAGGGGCCTCTCGTGCTGTCCGACTTCCAGGCGGTCAGCCGCGACTTCGCCTTCCTCGCCGACGATGGCGTGGCGGCGGAAGCCCTGATCCGCGCGGTCAAGGGCGCCGACAAGGCGCTGATCGCCGATGTCTCGATCTTCGATCTCTATCGCGGCACCGGTGTCCCCGAGGGCAAGGTCTCCGTCGCTCTGGCCGTCCGGCTGGAGCCGAAGGACAAGACCCTGTCCGAACAGGACATCGAAGCCGTCTCCGCCAAGATCGTGGCCGGGGTCGCCAAGGCGACCGGCGCCACCCTCAGGAGCTGAGCCCCAGGGCCATGACCGACCTGTCGCATATCCGCAATTTCTCGATCGTGGCCCATATCGACCACGGCAAGTCCACCCTTGCCGACCGGTTGATCCAGACCTGCGGCGGCCTTTCCGCGCGCGAGATGACCGAGCAGGTGCTCGACTCGATGGATATCGAGCGCGAGCGCGGCATCACCATCAAGGCGCAGACCGTCCGCCTCGAATACAAGGCGAAGAACGGCGAGACCTATCAGCTGAACCTGATGGACACGCCCGGGCACGTCGACTTCGCCTATGAAGTCTCGCGCTCGCTCGCGGCCTGCGAAGGCGCGCTGTTGGTCGTCGACGCCTCGCAAGGGGTCGAGGCGCAGACCCTCGCCAATGTCTATCAGGCGATGGACGCCGATCTCGAGATCGTGCCGATCCTGAACAAGATCGACCTGCCGGCGGCGGAGCCCGAACGCATCCGCGCCCAGATCGAGGATGTGATCGGCATCGACGCTTCCGACGCCCTGCTGGTCTCGGCCAAGTCGGGCATCGGCATCGAGGATACGCTGGAGGCCATCGTCCACCGCCTGCCGGCGCCCAAGGGCGACGTGAACGCGCCCCTGAAGGCGCTGCTGGTCGACAGCTGGTACGACGCCTATCTCGGCGTCGTCATTCTCGTCCGCGTCGTCGACGGCGAGATCCGCAAGGGCCAGAAGATCAAGATGATGGCCGCCAACAAGGTCCATCTGGTCGAGCGCGTCGGCATCTTCACGCCGAAGAAGGTGATCGTCGACAAGCTGGGCCCGGGCGAGATGGGCTTCATCACGGCGGCGATCAAGGAAGTGGCCGATACCTCGGTCGGCGACACGATCACCGACGAGCGGAAGCCGACGGACACGCCGCTGGCCGGCTTCAAGCCCTCGGTCCCCGTGGTGTTCTGCGGGTTGTTCCCGTCCGATGCCGCCGAATTCGACACGCTGCGCGACAGTCTCGCGAAGCTGCGCCTCAACGACGCCAGCTTCCAGTTCGAGATGGAAAGCTCGGCCGCGCTTGGCCTTGGCTTCCGCTGTGGCTTCCTCGGCCTCCTGCACCTCGAGATCATTCAGGAGCGGCTGGAGCGCGAGTTCGACCTCGACCTGATCACCACCGCGCCCTCGGTCGTCTATCACGTCTATATGACCGATGGCACGATGGAGGAGATGCATAATCCGGCCGACATGCCGGACCCGGTGAAGATCGCCCGCATCGAGGAGCCGTGGATCAAGGCGACGATCTTCGTGCCCGACACCTATCTCGGCGACATCCTCAAGCTCTGCCAGGACCGGCGCGGCATCCAGATCGAGCTGACCTATGCCGGCAACCGGGCCATGGCGGTTTACCGCCTGCCGCTGAACGAAGTGGTGTTCGATTTCTACGACCGGCTGAAGTCGGTCTCGCGCGGCTATGCCTCCTTCGATTACGCCCTCGACGGCTATCAGGAGGAAGACCTCGTGAAGATGTCGATCCTCGTCAATCAGGAGCCGGTCGACGCCCTCGCCATGATCGTGCACAAGACGAGGGCCGAGGCGCGCGGCCGCCAGCTGTGCGAGCGCCTCAAGGACCTCATCCCCCGCCAGCTGTTCCAGATCGCCATCCAGGCGGCGATCGGCGGACGCATCATCGCCCGCGAGACGGTGAAGGCGATGCGGAAGGACGTGCTGGCCAAATGCTACGGCGGCGACGTCTCGCGCAAGCGCAAGCTGCTCGACAAGCAGAAGGCGGGCAAGAAGCGAATGCGCCAGGTCGGCAACGTGGAGATTCCGCAGGAAGCCTTCATCGCCGCCCTGAAGATGGACGCGGACTAAAGACGCGTGAAAGGCAGGGCCGATGGCCGACGATAACGAAGACTACGTCTATGACGAAGCGACGGGCGAATGGCGCCCGGCGTCCGAGGTGGCGGCGGCCAGGGCCGAGGCCGGCGCGGTGCGCGACGCGGCGGGCAATGTCCTCGCCGACGGCGATCAGGTCACGCTGATCAAGGACCTGAAGGTGAAGGGCACCAGCACCACCCTGAAGCAGGGCACGGTGATCAAGTCGATCCGCCTGACCGATAACCCCGAGGAAATCGACTGCCGTTTCGACGGCATCAAGGGCCTCGTGCTGCGCACCGAATTCGTCCGCAAGCGCTGATCCCTCATCCTTATTGGCTTTCGCGCCAAAGGTGCTATCCGTTTCCGTGACGGTGGCGACATGGGGTCGGCGCCGCCAGGGATGCGGCGATGACCGAAGCAAGCGTGAAGCAATGTGCCAGCTGCGGCCTCGCCGTCGGCGCCCTGATCGAAATGGCGCATCTGCCCGACCGGCGCACGGCGCCCGACCGGGTGCTGCCGCTGTGCCTGCTCTGTCACCGGGCGCTGGATCTCCACCTGACGAGCTTTGCCGAGATCGAGGTGGTGGAAGCGAACTGGAAGGCCGGGGGGCCGGCCCCCCACCGGCTGGATGACCTCATCGCGCTCTGGACGTCGCGGGAGCCGAATTGGGCGGCCCTGAAGAAAGATGGCGCGGCCAGGGCCGGCCGTACCATCCGCCGGCGCTTCGCCGCCAAAAGGGCCGCCGCCACGAAGGCAAGGCTACGCGCGGCGGCTGAACCCGTCCCCGAGTGATGACAGCGGAGGGCGATCCGTCCTATGACGGGAATGCATCTCTAGGCGAAGAGTGGAGCCATGTCGAAGACCACCAGGGCGACCCTCGCGCTGAAGGCGGCCGGGGTCGCCTTCGACCTCGTTGCTTATGAATACGACCCGGATGCCGACAGCATCGGCCTGCAGGCGGCGGCTGCGATCGGCGAGCCGCCGTCGCGGGTGCTCAAGACCCTGATGGCGGAAGTGGACGGCAAGCCCGTTTGCGTCGTCGTGCCGTCGGATGCCCAGGTCTCGATGAAGAAGCTGGCGGCGGCCTTCGGGGGCAAGGCGGCGGCGATGATGAAGCCCCCGGCGGCGGAGCGGCTGACCGGTTTCGTCGTCGGCGGCATCAGTCCTTTCGGCCAGAAGCGGAAAGTGCCGACGGCGATCGAGGAAAGCGCACTGCTGGAGCCCTATGTCTTCGTCAACGGCGGGCAGCGCGGCCTGCAGGCAAAACTGTTGCCCGATGACGCCGTCGCGGCCCTCGGCGCCCTCGTCGCCGATCTTACGATGTGAAGAGACGGGCCGGCCGCTCCCGCTTGCGGAACAGGATCAGCAGCAAGACCCCGATCAAGCCGAACAGCAACAGGCCGGGCACCCGCAGCAGGGTGGTGATGCCGGGATTCCAGAGCTCAGGGAAGGTGTAGCCCGCGACGGCGTCGCCCACGGCGATCATCGAATTGGCATCGAGCGCGGCCCACAATGCGCCAAGGCCGAGCAGGCCGAATTCGCCCCGCTCCAGCATGGCCATCGTGTCGGCCCCCAGACACATCAGGGCCAGCGCGACGAAAATCCAACCCAACAACCGACCGACCATCGGCTCGCCCTCCCGGCTCGCTGCGGCGCATCATGGCAAGGGGTGGAGACAATCTCAACAATGGGGCGACAATGCGGCCAGCCCCTACCGGCCTTTGCCGCACATGGGGTTGCGCCCCGCCGCGACTTCGCTATATTGCCGCCCTCGCCGGACGGTCACGAACCGACTCCGGCCTGCGGAGGGGTGGCCGAGTGGTTGAAGGCGCACGCCTGGAAAGTGTGTATACGGGAAACCGTATCGTGAGTTCGAATCTCATCCCCTCCGCCATCGTCTGATCCGCAACGATCCGTGTCTCTCCGGGCTGCCGAGGCTTTGGCTGGCGCCGGCATCCGACTGTGCGCATCATGCGACTTCAGGTCGTGATGAAGACGGGCCATCGCCGTGAAGTTCTATGCTCACAGTCGGGAAGGGCAGGATAAGGCCCTGTGGGAGCCCCTGGCCGATCACCTGCGCCGGACGGCGCTGCTCGGCGCGCGTTTCGCCAGGGCCTTCGGCCTCGACGATCTTGGCCATGCCATCGGTCTTCTTCACGACATCGGCAAATATGCGGCGGCTTTTCAGCGCCGCATCGAGGGGGCGGCGATCAGTGTCGACCATGCCACCCCCGGGGCCTGGGCGGCGCGCCGGGTCTTCGGCGCTGAGGTCGGCGTCCTGCTGGCCTATGGTATCGCGGGGCATCACGCGGGCCTGCCGGATGGTGGGGATGGTGCCGGCGATCTGCTGGATCGCCTGCGCCGGCTCGACAAACGGCTGCCCGATGGGTTCGAGGCCTGGGAGAAGGCCGACCTGCCCCTGCTGACGAAGACAGCGGCACGGCTCGCCTTTCGCGGCTTCGCGGACGATCGCCGGCTCGGCGACGATCTCTATCGGCGGGCCTTCCTGATCCGCATGTTGTTTTCCTGTCTCGTCGACGCGGACTTCCTGGCGACCGAGCATTTCTACGACAAAGGCAAGGCCCGGCGTCGGCGCCGCGATCCGTCCGCGGGGCAAATGGCCTGCCTCTCGGAGGCGCTCGCGCGGCATATGGCGGGCATGGGCAGGGGCGCGGCCTCCCCCCTCATCGCCGGCTGGCGCACCCGCATCCTTGCCGCCTGCCGGGAAGGGGCGCCATCGAAGCCCGGCGTGTTCACCCTCGACGTACCGACCGGGGGCGGCAAGACCCTGGCGTCGCTGGCCTTCGCCCTCGACCATGCGGCCGCCCATGGTCTCGACCGGGTGATCTATGCCATCCCCTATACCTCGATCATCGAGCAGACGGCGGACGTCTTCCGCAAGGCGCTGCGGGAGGCGGGCGACGATGTGGTGCTGGAGCACCATTCGGCGGCGGAGGTTCCGCCCTCCCGGGAAGAGGAGGGTATCGGCCCCAGCCGCCTGCGCCTCGCGACCGAGAATTGGGATGCGCCCGTCGTGGTGACGACGACGGTGCAGCTCTTCGACAGCCTTCATGCCGACCGGCCGAGCCGCTGCCGCAAGCTGCACAATCTCGCCCGCAGCGTGATCGTGCTCGACGAGGCGCAGGCCCTGCCCATCGACCGCCTCGCCCCCTGTCTCGCCGCGCTGAAGGCGCTGGTGCAGGATTACGGCGCCAGCCTGCTTCTGTGCAGCGCGACCCTGCCCGGTCTCGACCGGACCGCGGGGCTGAAGGTCCGGCTGCCGCAGGCGGCGCCCCTGATCCCCGCCGCGATGACCGGCGACATGGCGGCGGCCTTTCGCCGGGTGACGGTGCGCGACAGGGGGGCCATCGACGACGAGACCCTGGTGGCCGAAATGATGGCGGCGCATCAAGTCCTGACCATCGTCGACAGCCGCGCCCATGCCCGGGATCTGTTCAATGGCCTGACCGCCGACGGCGCGAATTTCCATCTGAGCGCCGCCATGTGCCCGGCGCATCGCCGCGCGGTGCTGGCCGAGGTGAAGGGCCGCCTCACCGAAGGGCTGCCCTGTCGTCTGGTCAGCACGACGGTCATCGAAGCCGGGGTGGACGTGAGCTTTCCCCACGTTTGGCGCGCCCTGGCCGGCATCGACTCGATCGCCCAGGCCGCGGGGCGTTGCAATCGCCATGGCGAGGGCGAAACCCTGGGCGATGTGGCGATCTTCCATCCCACCCGGGCGGACGCGATCCCGAAACCCCTGGCCGACCTGCGCCGCCGGGCGGGCCTCGGCGCCGAAGTGCTGCGCCACCATGCCGATCCCCTGAGCCCCGCCGCCATCGACAATTATTTCGAGCGCCTGTTCACCCTGAACGAGGATCAGGATCGGGACCGTTGCTGGGCCGACATGGCGAAGGCCCCGGGCCTCGACTGCCTGCCCTTCCGCACCGTGGCCTCCCGGTTCAGCCTGATCGACGACGGCGGCGAGCCGGTGATCGTGCCCTTCGACGACGAAGCCAGGGGACTGATCGCCCGCCTCGCCGCCGCGCTGGCCAGCCCCGTGCTGCCGCGCCGCCTGCCCCTCGACCTGTTGCGCCGGCTGCAGGCCTTCACCGTCTCCGTCTTCAGCCGGCAGAAACTGATCGAGGCCGGCGGCGCCATGGTGCTCGATCCCCGCAACGACCCGGAGGGCCGTTTCGTCGTGTTGGCGGACGGCCCCGCCTACGACATTTCGGTCGGCTTCCGGCCCGATCTGGCGGGGGTCAGGTCGTCGGAGGGCAATGTGCTGTAGGGGAACACGCCCTGGTCCGACGCTGTATTCCCGTTCGCGGGCTGATACTATCAATTCGCGAATCAAATTCGGAGGACACGCATGGCGACGGGGGTGCGTGTAAAGGTGTTCGGCGACTTCGCGCTTTTCGGGCGACCGGAAATGAAGGCGGAGCGGGTGTCTTATGAAGTGATGACGCCTTCGGCGGCGCGGGGCATCCTGCAGGCGATCCACTGGAAGCCGGCGATCGACTGGGTGATCGACCGCATCCACGTACTAAAGCCGATCCGCTTCGATACGCTGCGCCGGAACGAGGTGGGCAAGAAACTGCCCTATGCCACGGCGCGCCAGGGCGCCCGGGGCGAGGATGTGGACCTGTCCCTCTTCGTCGACGAGGAGCGGCAGCAACGCGCCTCCCTGCTGCTGCGCGACGTTGCCTATGTGATCGACGCCCATTTCGTCATGACGCCGAGGGCCGGGCGCGACGACAATCCGGGCAAGCACGCCGAAATGGCCCGGCGCCGCATCGCCAGGGGCCAGTTCATGCAGATGCCCTGCTTCGGCTGCCGCGAGTTTCCCGCCTATTTCGAGCCGGTGGCCGAGGGCGAGACCTTCGAGGTGCACCAGAGCCTGAGGGGCGAGCGTCCGCTGGGCTGGATGCTGCACGATATCGACTTCGATGCGGCCGAGGGGCCGAAGCCGCATTTCTTCCCGGCCAAGCTGGTCGACGGCGTGCTGGCCGTGCCGCCGCTGCCCTTCGGGAGTCGGCGATGATCCTGTCCAGCCTCGTCGGCCTCTATGACCGGCTGGCCGAGGGCGATGAGCCCTTGCCCGGCTTCGGCTTCGCGGAGGTGCCCGTCGTCGGCGCGCTGACCGTCGGCGCCGACGGGCGCCTGATGGACATCCTGACCCTGCTGACGCCCGAGAAACGGGGCAAGGCGACCAAGCTGGTGCCCACGCGGCTGACCGTGCCGCAGCCGCCGAAACGCACGGTCGGCATTTCGGCCGGTTTCCTGTGCGACAATGCCGGTTACCTGCTGGGTTTCGACGGCAAGGGTAACGCGGAACGCGCCCGCAAGACCTTCGAGGCGGCGAGGGCCCTGCACGAGGGCCTTCTGGCCAGGCTGGACGAGCCGGCGGCGCGGCGCCTGCTCGCCTTCTTCGCCCACTGGCGCCCGGAGGATGCCGCCGCCGCCCTCAAGGACAAGGCAGAGGAACTGGCGACCGGCTGGCTGGTGTTCCGGGACGAGGTCACCGGCCGCTATGTCCACGACATCGGGGCGATCCGCCGCGCCTGGGAAGAGCGGGCCGCCGAGCAGGACGGCCCGCGCGGCCAGTGCCTGGTGACGGGCGAGGAGGATCAGCCGATCGCCCTGACCCATCCCGCGATCAAGGGCGTGCCGGGGGCGCAGAGTTCGGGGGCGGCACTGGTCTCCTTCAACCAGGATGCCTTCACCTCCTATGGCAAGAGCCAGAACCTGAACGCCCCGGTCGGCGCCCGCGCCGCCTTCGCCTATACGACCGCGCTCAATCACCTGACCGGGCCGCACAGCCGTTACAAGGTTCCGCTCGGCGACATGATGGTGCTGGTTTTCGCCGACAAGGCAACGGCGGCGGATGTCGAACTGGCCCGCGCCCTGTCGGGCTTCACGGCCCCCGACAACGATGACGACGACGAGCCGGCCACGGTCTCGCCCGAGCGGGGCGCGGCCAGCGGCGTCGCCGGCATGACCCGCATCGCCCGGGGCACCTGGGTGGACGACCTGAACCTCGGCCCGGCGCAGGGCGTGCGCATCTATCTGCTGGCGCTGGCGCCCAATGCGGCGCGGCTGCAGATCCGCTTTTTCCTGCACGACACGCTGGGCGACTATGTCGGGCGGTTGCAGCAGCATTGCCGCGACATTCTCTTCACCGATCCGGCGACGGCGGACCATGTGCCGAGCTTCTGGCATCTGGTGCGCGAACTCCTGCCCCGCGATGCCGAGGGCAAACCGCGGCAGGACGACAGCACCAGGGCCAGGCTGAACAAGCTGGTGGGCGATCTCGGCCGGTCCGTGCTGGCGGGTCATGGCTATCCGCAATCCCTGCTGCCGCTGGTGCTCGACCGGCTGCGCAGCGACGGCGTCTTCACGCCCAACCGCGTCGGCCTGATCAAGGCCGTCCTCAACAGCGAACGCCGCCGCCGCGCGGATGGAACGCCGGAGATACCGATGAGCGTCGACGAGTCGATTGACGATATTGGCTATGTCCTCGGCCGGCTCTTCGCCGTGCTCGAGAACATGCAGGAAATCTCGCGAGGCCGGCAGGGCAAGGACCAGCCCACGATCCGCGACCGTTTCGCCGGCGCGGCCTCGACGACGCCCGGCACCGTCTTTCCCTATCTGCTGGGGCTCGAGAAGGCACACGAGCGCAAGGCCAAGCGCGACCAGGGCGGGCTGGCCCACAACCTCGCGCGGAAAATCGCCGAGCTGATGGCCAAGATCGACGGCGCCGCCGGTTTTCCCCGCCGGATGGACCCGCATCAGCAGGGCCTGTTCTACATCGGCTATTACCACGAGCGGCAGAGCCGCTTCGCCAAAGGCGAGGCGGAGGCCGAGGACCAGCAATCGGACAGCGAGGACTGAAACCCATGACGATCCTGCAGAACCGTGTCGATTTCGTCCTGCTGTTCGATGTGACCAACGGCAACCCGAACGGCGACCCGGACATGGGCAACATGCCCCGTGTCGATCCGGAAACCCGGCGCGGCCTCGTGACCGACGTCTGCCTGAAGCGCAAGCTGCGCAACTTCGTCGATCTGGTGAAGGGGGGCGAGCCCGGTTACGACATCTATGTCCGCGAGCGCGCGGTGCTGAACGACCAGCACAAGCGCGCCTATGACGCGCTGAACGTCGAGCACGAGAAGAACAAGCGCCCGAAGAAGGAGGAGGAGGCAACGGCCGTTACCCAGTGGATGTGCCGAACCTTCTTCGACATCCGCACCTTCGGCGCGGTCATGTCCACGGAATTCAACGCCGGTCAGGTGCGCGGCCCGGTACAGATCGCCTTCGGCCAGTCGATCGACCCGGTCAATCCGTTGAACATCGCCATCACCCGCATGGCGGTGACGACGACGCGGGAGGCGGAAGCGCAGCGCGGCGACAACAGGACCATGGGCGAGAAATGGATCGTACCCTATGGCCTTTACCGCGTGCATGGTTTCGTCTCGCCCCATCTCGCGGGCAAGACCGGCTTTTCCGAGGAAGACCTCGCCCTGTTGTGGCAGGGCTTCGCGACCATGTTCGATCACGACCGTTCCGCCTCGCGCGGGGAAA
This sequence comes from Zavarzinia aquatilis, assembly GCF_003173035.1. Lineage (GTDB taxonomy): Bacteria > Pseudomonadota > Alphaproteobacteria > Zavarziniales > Zavarziniaceae > Zavarzinia > Zavarzinia aquatilis. The sequence continues at coordinate 260,345 of NZ_QGLE01000004.1, read as the reverse complement.
TGGCCACGAGGGGACTCTATGTCTTCCGGCACGACAGCGCGATCGGCAACGCCCCGGCCCACAAGCTGTTCGAGACGGTGAAGGTCGAGAAAGCCATCGGCCGGGACGATGTGCCGCGCGGCTTCGCCGACTATACGGTGAGCATCGACGAGGCGGCGATCCCGCCCGGGGTCACGCTCGAGCGTTTCGCGGTCTGAGCCGCGGGGCCGGGGGCGATGGAGGACGAAGACTTCATCCCCCTGTCGGCGCTTCAGCATTTCGTGTTCTGCCCGCGGCAATGCGCGCTCATCCATCTCGAACAGGCCTGGGCCGACAATCGCCTGACCGCCGAAGGCAATCTGCTGCACGAGCGGGTGACCGGGGGCGAGACGAGCCTGCGTGCCGGCATCCGTGCCTTTCGCAGCCTGCCCCTGCGCTGTGGCCGCCTCGGCCTTGTCGGCTATGCCGACGTGGTCGAATTCGAGGCCGGTTCCGACACGCCCTTTCCGGTCGAATACAAGCGGGGCCGGGCCAAGCCCCATGACGCCGACCGGGTGCAGCTCTGCGCCCAGGCGCTCTGCATCGAGGAAATGACGGGGCTGCCGGTGCCCGAAGGCGCCCTGTTCTACGGCGAGCCGCGCCGGCGCGAGGCAACGGCCTTCACCCCCGCCCTGCGCGCCCGGACCGAACAGGCGGCGGCGGAACTTCGCGCCCTGCTGGCCTCGGGCCGGACACCGGCGGCGGAGCCGGGGCCGAAGTGCCGCAACTGCTCGCTCGCCGAAATCTGCCGTCCCACGCTCTCGGCCGCGCCCTCCGCCGCGCGCTGGGTCGAGCGCCTGCGCGAGGAAGCATGACATGCGCCGCCTGGGCAACACGCTCTATATCACCTCGCAGGGCACCCTTCTGTCGCGCCAGGGCGAGGCGATCCGCGTGGGCCGGGAAGGCGTCGCCCCGGTGCTCATCCCCATCCATGGCGTCGACGGCATTCTGTGCTTCGGCGGGGTGACGGTGACGCCGCCCCTGCTCGGCCATTGCGCCGAAGCCGGGGTAACCGTCACCTGGCTGAGCGAGAACGGCCGCTTTCTCGCCCGGGCCGAAGGGCCGGTCAGCGGCAATGTCCTGCTGCGCAAGGCGCAATACCGGGCGAGCGAGGACGCGCGCGCCACCGCCATCGCCCGCTCCATCATCATTGGCAAGGTGGCGAACCAGCGCCATGTCCTGCGCCGCTTCCTGCGCGATCATCAGACGACGAGCCCGCCAGAGACGGTAAACGGGATCGAGGGCGCGATCGACCGCATGGGCCGCAGCCTGCGCAGTCTCGGGAAAGACCTGCCCCTCGATGCCCTGCGCGGGCTGGAGGGGGAGGCCGCCGCGGCCTATTTCGCCGTGTTCGGGGCGATGATCCGGGGGGCGGATTTCAGTTTTTCCGGGCGCGTGCGCCGGCCGCCGACCGATCCGGTCAACGCGCTGCTGTCCTTCGTCTATACGTTGCTGACCCATGATGCCCGCTCCGCCCTCGAAGGGGTGGGACTCGACCCCGCCGTCGGTTTCCTGCACCGCGACCGGCCCGGGCGGCCGGGCCTCGCCCTCGATCTTGTCGAGGAGTTCCGGGCCTGGTTCGCCGACCGCCTCGTGCTGTCGCTGATCAACCGGCGACAGGTGAGCGCGGCGGATTTCCGCGTCGAGCCCGGCGGCGCGACGTTGCTGGACGAGGCCGGGCGCAAGACCGTCCTCGTCGCCTATCAGGAGCGGAAGCGCGAGGAGATGGTCCACCCCTTCACGGGCGAGAAACTGCTGCTCGGCCTCCTGTGGCACGAACAGGCCCGCCTGCTCGCCGCCTGCCTGCGCGGTGACCTCGACGCCTACCCGCCCTTCGCCGCGCGCTGAAGCGACGAGATGCTCGTTCTCGTCACCTATGACGTCGCCACCGCAGACGCCGCCGGCCGCCGCCGCTTGCGCCATGTCGCCAAAGCCTGTCAGGATCACGGTGTGAGGGTGCAGTTCTCGGTCTTCGAATGCGAGGTCGACCCGGCGCAATGGGCGATGCTGCGCGGCCGCCTGCTCGGCCTCATGGATCCGGAAAGGGACTCCCTGCGCTTCTATCTCCTGGGCAGCGGCGCCCGCCACATCGAGCATCACGGCGCAAGGCGCCCGCTCGATCCCGACGGAACCCTCATCCTCTGACGGCGCGCGAACCCCAAGCGGTCGCGAAATCCCCGGGATATCCGCGCACGCCCGATTCCGCCAGCCTCAGCCCCGAACGCCCCGAAAACCAGCCCCGCGAGTACACCACGGCCAGACATTCGCGCAGCGGCAGCCATTTTTTCCATGCCTCCAAGCGGTTATGATGTCGGGGTCGCCCCCTCACGGGGGCGTGAGTTGGAACACGAGTTCGGCGAAATCCGGCTCGACGTCCTGCGTGTCGCCCCCTCACGGGGGCGTGAGTTGGAACCTCAAAGCCGAAGAGGATCGCCGCCGCGCTATCGTCGCCCCCTCACGGGGGCGTGAGTTGGAACTGGATTGCCCGGGGCACCGTCTGCGGTCGGCGGAGTCGCCCCCTCACGGGGGCGTGAGTTGGAACGTGCCGAAGGTCTCGGGCAAATGGTCGTGGGATGTCGCCCCCTCACGGGGGCGTGAGTTGGAACTTGAGCCAGTCGACCTGCCCAGCCACGCCATAGTAGGTCGCCCCCTCACGGGGGCGTGAGTTGGAACGGGGGAACCAGCAATGGCCTGCCCCGACAAGCAGGTGTCGCCCCCTCACGGGGGCGTGAGTTGGAACCCTGCGGCGGAGCCGCTTACTTGAATAACACTGCAGTCGCCCCCTCACGGGGGCGTGAGTTGGAACGGGGCGGGTACGCGCCCGGGCTCGAAGCTGATCGTGTCGCCCCCTCACGGGGGCGTGAGTTGGAACGGCGGCATGACGGCGGACAATTGGGCCGCGATCAGGGTCGCCCCCTCACGGGGGCGTGAGTTGGAACTCGTAACTGTCGACAGCCCCGGACCGCATCGCTTGTCGCCCCCTCACGGGGGCGTGAGTTGGAACAAGGCAGGCGCCGGAGAGACTGCAGAGGCTGCGCCAGTCGCCCCCTCACGGGGGCGTGAGTTGGAACTCACCATGACCGAGCGCGGCGAGGTCCTGCGCATCGGTCGCCCCCTCACGGGGGCGTGAGTTGGAACCACCTGGCGGCCGGCGAAGACATGACCATCGACCATGTCGCCCCCTCACGGGGGCGTGAGTTGGAACAACCGCGATGGACACGGCCCAGCTCACGGCCGTCCCCGTCGCCCCCTCACGGGGGCGTGAGTTGGAACCTCGTCCAGACTCGGGCTGGCATCTATATGAGGTACGTCGCCCCCTCACGGGGGCGTGAGTTGGAACAATGGGGGAACCGCCTTCGCTGGCGGCGGCGATGGCGTCGCCCCCTCACGGGGGCGTGAGTTGGAACATCCTTGGTGTGCTCGAGGGGATGCAGTCCGTCGCGTCGCCCCCTCACGGGGGCGTGAGTTGGAACACCCATGAAAAAAGGCGCCCGGTCAGGGGCGCCTGGTAGTCGCCCCCTCACGGGGGCGTGAGTTGGAACAACAATTCGGCCTTGGCGGTCACCCTGACCGCCATTAGTCGCCCCCTCACGGGGGCGTGAGTTGGAACCTTGAGGAAGCCCTTGAGCTCGTCCAGGCCCTCGGCTGGTCGCCCCCTCACGGGGGCGTGAGTTGGAACAACCACGCGGCCTTGGCGGTCACCCTGACCGCCATTGTCGCCCCCTCACGGGGGCGTGAGTTGGAACTGCCATGTTCTCGTCGTTGCGCGCCTTCGCGGCGAGTCGCCCCCTCACGGGGGCGTGAGTTGGAACGGGCGACATTGACGAGTCTCGGCACCGCAACCGGAAACCTGTCGCCCCCTCACGGGGGCGTGAGTTGGAACAGCCAGCAGTGCTTGGCGATATCGTTGTCGAGGCTGTCGCCCCCTCACGGGGGCGTGAGTTGGAACAGACCCTGACGGATCGCGCGCGTCATGCGGGTCTTGCGTCGCCCCCTCACGGGGGCGTGAGTTGGAACTCCCCCAGATCGGGGGCAAGTGGACGTGGGATGTGTCGCCCCCTCACGGGGGCGTGAGTTGGAACGGCACCCTTGCGGAAGAAGGTGGCGAAGGCACTGTCGCCCCCTCACGGGGGCGTGAGTTGGAACCGGTCGAGGCGCGGGCGACGCGCGAGGATATCGGGTCGCCCCCTCACGGGGGCGTGAGTTGGAACGGTTTCGAGCGCCAGCCCCGCCCAATCGGCAAAGGCCGTCGCCCCCTCACGGGGGCGTGAGTTGGAACGTGGCCGGCGCGCCCGGCCCTCTCGAAGTCCAGATGTCGCCCCCTCACGGGGGCGTGAGTTGGAACCTCAGCCGGGACGGCCAGCAGATCGGCGAGTATCGGGGTCGCCCCCTCACGGGGGCGTGAGTTGGAACGGGACGATTACGCTAGATCCGCATCATCATTACATCGTCGCCCCCTCACGGGGGCGTGAGTTGGAACACTGTCAGGGTGCGGAGATTGCCCTTGGACGAGCCGTCGCTCCTGCGCGAGCGCCTGTGTTGGACCGTTGGCGGCGCGGGCACCGGTCCGGATAGCGGGGCCGCGGACCCTTGCCCCCGGAGCGTCGGCGGGCGAGGATCGGCAAAACCGATCGGGAACCCTGTCATGAGTCTTCTTCCCATCGCCGACCGCTGGTTCGAGCGCAAGCGCATCTCCGACGACATCACCCTGCTGTGGGAGCCCCATGTCGTCCCGCTCATGCGCTGCAATATCTGGCATGTGCGCGGACGCGACCGCGATCTTTTCGTCGATACCGGCATGGGCGTCGCGTCGCTGCGCGAGGCCGCGCGCGACCTTCTCGACAAGACGGTGAGCGCCGTCGCCACCCATACCCACATCGACCATGTGGGCGGCCACCACGAATTCGACAGCACCATCGTTCACGAACTGGAGGCCGAGAACCTCCGCCATCCGGCAGACCGGGGCGGATTGCTGGAATCCGTGCTCGGCCCCGATTTCGCCCGGACCTTCACCGAGATGGGCTATCCCTTCTCCGGCGACCTGATCACCGCGATCCCCTCGGCCGATTATGACGCCACCGCCTATCAGGTGCAGGATTCGGTCGTCACCGAAATCGTGACCGAGGGCGACGTGATCGACCTTGGCGACCGCGCCTTCGAGGTGCTGCACCTGCCCGGCCATTCGCCGGGTTCCATCGGCCTGTGGGAAGCGAAGACAGGCACCCTGTTCTCGGGCGACGCGCTTTATGACGGCCCCCTGCTCGACCTCATCAAGGGCGCCGACATCCCGACCTATATCCGCACCATGGAGCGGCTGCGCGAATTGCCGGTCAGCATCGTGCACGCCGGCCACGACACGAGTTTCGGCAGGGAGCGGCTGGTCGATCTGTGCGACCAGTATCTGGCCTGGCGCCGCTGACACGGGAACCCGGGCTGGCCCTTTCGCCTTGATCGGGGCATAAGGGGCCGCTCTGCCCCGACAGGAAAGCCGCATGACCAGCACCACCGAAGCCGCCCCGCCGGCGAAGAAGAAATCGCTGCTCGACAAGGCGGTGGCGCTGGCCTCCGGCCCGCATGGTCTGTGGCTGCTGGCGGTCGTCTCCTTCGCGGAAGCGTCGTTCTTTCCGATCCCGCCCGATCCGGTGCTGGCCGCCGTCGTCCTCGCGAAGCGGGAGCGGTTCTGGCTGGCAACCGCGATCTGCACCGCCGCGTCGGTGCTGGGCGGCCTTGCCGGCTATGCCATCGGCTTTGGGCTTTACGAGACGATCGGCAAATCGGTCGTGGAATTCTATCACCTGCAGGACGCCATGCTGTCGTTCCAGCAGCGTTTCGCCGAATGGGGCGGCTGGATCATCGTCGCGAAGGGCCTGACGCCCATCCCCTTCAAGCTGGTGACCATCGCCAGCGGCGTGGCCGAACTGAATCTGCTGACCTTCGTCGTTTCCTGCGCGATCACGCGCGGGGCCCGCTTCCTGCTGGTCGCCTGGCTGTTCTACGCCTTCGGTCCGCAGGCGCGGGCGATCATCGCCCGTCACAAGCTGGCCATGCTGATCGGCGGCGTTCTGGTCGTGGCGGCGGGTTTCGCCGCCTTCGCCCTGCTCTGACCGGCGGTGCGGCGGGCGGGGGCGGCGCCCCCTGCCCGCCCATCCTTCAGACCATGACGAAGACGTCCGTGATATCGAGGGCAGCCGGCTTGGCCGAGATCACGGCGAAAGCGGTCAGCGTGTCGACGTCGGCGTCATAGGCGTAAACCCGGCCGGTTGAAGTGTTGTAGAACACGCAGTCGGACACCAGCCCCGCCGGACTGGTGCCGTTGGCGACACTGAGGCCGCCCGAGACGTCGATGCCGAAGGCGAGGGTATCAATGACGATCGCATCGCCATCATTCCAGTCGGCGATGCGATCGACACCGCCCGCGGGCCCGTTGAAGACGAAGGTGTCGTTGCCGGCGCCGCCATAGAGACGATCGTTGCCCGCGCCGCCGATCAGCGTGTCGGCCCCGTCGAAGCCCTGGAGGGTGTCGACGCCGTCGCCGCCCGACAGCACATTGTCGCCGCCATTGCCCTTGATCGTGTTGGCGGCCGAATTGCCCGTGCCGTTGCCGGCCCCCGCGCCCAGGACCAGCACTTCGACATTGTCGGTCAAGGTATAGTCCGAGAGGAAAGAAATGACACGGTCGGTGCCCTCGCCGGAAGCTTCGGAGACACTGTCGCCGACGTCGTCGACTTCATAGATGTCGTTGCCGACACCGCCCGACATCGTGTCCGCGCCAGTGCCGCCGATCAGGCGATCGGCGCCGTCATTGCCGTAGAGGAAATCATCGTCGGCCCTGCCCTGCAGCACATCGTCGCCATCACCGCCGATGAGCGTGTCGGCGCCGGCATCGCCGAGGATGGTATCGTTGCCTCCCTGGCCCATGAGTGTGTCGTCGCCATCGAGCCCCTGAAGGCGATTGTCACCGCCGTCGCCCGACAGCGAGTCCATGTAGGCCGACCCCGTGACGTTCTCGATGCTGATGTAGGCGTCCCCCAACGCATCGCCCGAGCTGCCGCTCCCCAGGAAGAGATCGACGAAGACACCAGATGTTGCCGTCGAATAGCTGGCCGTGTCGTTGCCCAAGCCGCCGATCAGCTGGTCGGCACCGGCACCACCGATCAGCTGGTCGTCACCGTCGCCGCCGGTCAGCACATTGATGCCGGCATCGCCAACCAGCTTGTCGGCGAAACTCGAACCCTCGATGCTCTCGATGCCGGTGAGCACATCGCCCTGGGCCTCGCCGCGCGCGCCCAACCCGGTCGACAGGCTGACGAACACACCGGTCATCGAATTGAAGTAGGACACCGTGTCCACCCCGATGCCGCCGTTGATCGTATCGGCGCCAAGGCCGCCGATCAGGACATCGTCGAAGGACGAGCCGGTGATCATATCGTCTCCGGTCAGCACACCGGCCAGGAACATGAGCGAGGCCATCGACGTCGTCGACGTGAGGAAACTGGTCACATCGGTCATATCGGCGGCGATACCCGTCAGGGAGATCGTCGTGCCCGCGGGCATCCCCGCCACGAACATCGGAGCACCGTCATAAACATGGATATCCGTCGCGATACCCGTCGCACTCCCGATCAGGCTGAAGACTGTCGGGCCAACCGCATTGAAGGACACATTTGTGAGGGAGTTGTAGAACGACGCGACCCCCGAGCCGAGGAACGGGATGTAGGCTCCACCAGTCGTCACATTCTCGAAATGGGTCAGATCGACCTGCACCGAAGACGTAAACGTCGCCATGATTTGCCCCTATGTGGATTTCGTCAGGTGGCACTCGGCGCGGCCCCTTTCGGGCTCTTTACCAAGCACCTCCGCACACAAGGGTTATGGCAGCCCATTCCTTAACAAATTCAACCATAACGGATGAATGCAAAAATAATGCGCCCAGCCGCTATTTGTTAACCAGACGTAAACAGTCGCCGGTAGGCTTCCGCGCCTCTGATCGCGTCACATTCCTGGTTTACTCGCATGAGCCGCGAAGACACGGCATCCTTTCGATGCCATGGGCGGTCTCGGTCGCACGGTCGGGGACAGGGCCTCGCGATCCCGCCGTTCAGATCATGGTGAGTGACGATAGCCAGGGGCGACCATCGGGCAATCCCTGTCGCTCGGACATGGGCCGCCCGGAACCGCCGACAGGAATTGCTGGCGGCTGAGGGAGGGCTTCCCCCTCCCCCGTGGCCCATGGACCGGCATTCCACCGCTCCAGCCGCATTTCCGTATCATGTCGCGACACAGGGCGGCGGTGCCGATACGCGGGGTTCTTGTCGGGCGGGCGGGGGATCGCCCCGCCCGCCCGCCCGAGCCTCAGCCGATCAGCATGGCGCTGATGTCGCCGGCATCGAGAGCGGCCGGCTTGTTCGCGATCACGGCGAAGTAGGTCAGCGTGTCGGCATCGGCGTCATAGGCGTAAACCCGGCCGGTCGAGGTGTTGTAGAACACGCCATCGGTGGTCAGGCTCGAAGCATCGGTGCCACTGACGACGGTGATGCCGTCCAGGCCGAAGGCCCCGACGTTCAGAACGATCGAGTCGCCGTCTTCCCAGTCCGCGATACGATCGACACCGTCTGAAGGACCGTTGAACACGAATCTGTCGTTGCCGGCACCGCCATAGAGACGGTCGTTACCCGCGCCGCCAACGAGCGTGTCGTTGCCCTCCATCCCTTTCAGCGTGTCGACCCCGGCCATACCGTAGAGTTCATTGCCGGAGGCATTGCCCTTCACCGTGTTGTCGAGCGCATTGCCGCTACCGACGGCCGCGCCGCTGGCAAGGATCAGCACCTCGACATTGTCGGTCAGGGTGTAGAAGAAGGCGGACGACGTCACGCGATCGGTGCCACTATCCGCCGCCTCGATGACGAGGTCGCGGAAATCGTCGACCGTGTAGCTGTCGTTGCCAGCGCCGCCCGTCATGGTATCCGCGCCGGCCCCGCCGTTCAGGCGATCATTGCCCTCGCCGCCCGCCAGATCATCCACGCCGTCGCCGCCCTGAAGGGAATCGTCGCCGTCATCGCCGCTGATCGTGTCGTCGCCGGCGCCGCCCATCAACGTGTCGTTGCCGAGCCGACCATATAGAAAGTCGTCGCCATCGAGGCCCTGGATACGATTGTTGCCGCCGTCGCCGTACAGAAAATCCGTGTAGAGCGAGCCGGTGATGTTTTCGATGCCCGTCAGCACATCGCCCAGGGCCAACATTTGATTCTGACTGCTGTCCGCAAGGTCGACCGACACGGAATTGCCCGCGGTCGCATAGCTGGCGGTGTCGACGCCATCGCCGCCGTTCAGCGTGTCGCCACCGCCGCCGCCGATGAGCACGTCGTTGCCAGCGCCGCCGTTGAGCACATTGGCCCCGGCGTCGCCGACCAGCCTGTCGGCATAATCCGAACCGACCAGATTCTCGATGCCTGACAGGCTATCGCCCTCGGCATCGCCGCGGGCGCCGAGCCCGGTCTCGAGGCTGACGAAGACACCAGCGGTCGAGTTGAAATAGGTGACGGTGTCGGTCCCCAGCAAGCCCCCGGAGATCGAGTCCGCGCCTGCGCCGCCGAACAGCGTATCGTTGTAATTCGAGCCGGAGATCGTGTCGTCACCCGAAAGAACCGAACTCAGGAAGGCGAGCGAGGTCGCCTGCGACGTGGCGGTGAGAAAGGCTTCGGCGACAGCGCTATCGACCGAAAGACCGGTCAGCGACACCACGGTCCCTGCCGGCGCCACTGGCTGCGGCGAGGCGGGGGAAGGATAGGCGTAGATGCTCTCTACCGTGCCCGTCACCGACATAGGGGTGGACGACAAGGTGACGCCAACCAAGTTGAACGCGGTCATCGTCAACGAATTTTCGTAAGCCGCCGACCCGATCCCGATCAGCGGGACGCGCGTGGCACCGGCGGTCTGCAGATGGAAATTGGTCATGTCGACCGGCACGGTGGATAAGAAAGTCGCCATCATCAGCCCCTGAGATCGTTTCGGCGCGCGATGCCCGGCCTTGGCACCATTTTGCCTGGCCGCCCCCACGCCATGACCTACAGTCTGTATCAAGCTTTATGATTTTTTGAATAGTAAAAATCAGCAGATTTGCCCGTGCCTCCCCAAGCAGCCCCGCCGCTGCCCCCCAGACGAACCATGATTCTTCGAATAAATCGCAGCCATGGCGGCATTTTATCGTCGATCTCTGCCGTCTTCCGAGGATTCCCATCTCGAATCTTATCGGAATCCGCCCATTATGGGCGCACGCCTTCAAGGAGCAATCCGATCTGTTCTACAATACTACTTCAAGAATGGTGCGAATGACCCATTTTGGGCATCGCCCGCGGCGACCGACTTGAAGACCCTCGGCGCCACGGGGCCGGCAGCGGACAAGACGCCCGAAGATCAGACGGAAGAGCGGATCGGGGACCCGACGCCACACCGGTCAAGTCGGGGCACGGCTCGGCGCAGGTGGGGACAGGTCGCGCGGCAGGCGCTTCGATCGCCGGCGGCGACATTATCGAGAATGGCCTCAAGAGCCTGAGTGGCCCAGAAATGCGAAAGGCCGCCCGAGGGCGGCCTTGCATGTAATCTCTGTGAAGAGATTGGTCGGAGTGAGAGGATTCGAACCTCCGGCCCCTAGCTCCCGAAGCTAGTGCTCTACCAGGCTGAGCTACACTCCGACCGGGAGGCCGGCCTTGTAGCACCGTGCCCGGCCCTGTTCAAGCCTCTGTTTCAGAAATCTCAATAGGCCCGCTCGATGCAGAAGTCGATCACGCCTTCGAGGGCGCGGCGGTACTCCCCGTCAGGGAAGCGGGCGAGGGCGGCGCGCGCCATGTTGCCGTAGTGGCGGGCGCGGTCGACGGTGGCGTCCAGCGTGTCGTATTTCCGCATCAGGCGGAGCGCGGTCTCGAGATCGCCGTCCGCCTGGTCGCGCTGTTCCATGCAGCGGCGCCAGAACGCCTGCTCCGACTCGTCGGCGGCGGCAAAGGCAAGGACGACGGGCAGGGTGATCTTGCCTTCGCGGAAATCGTCGCCCACGGTCTTGCCCAGCGTCGCCTCCTCCGCCTGATAGTCGAGGGCGTCGTCGATCAGCTGGAAGGCGATGCCGAGATAGCGGCCATAGTCGGCGAGGGCCAGTTCGTCATCGGCCGGGCGGCCGGCGACCACGGCGCCGACGCGGGTCGCGGCGGCGAAGAGCGCGGCGGTCTTGGCCGCGATCACCTGGAGATAGTCGTCCTCGGTCGTCGCCAGATTATTGGCGGTGGTCAGCTGCATCACCTCGCCCTCGGCGATGATGGCCGAGGCTTCGGAGAGAATCGACAGAACGGCGAGCGAGCCGTCCTGGGTCATGAGCTGGAACGAGCGGCTGAACAGGAAATCGCCGACAAGGACGCTGGCCTGATTGCCCCAGACGATATTGGCGGTGGCCCTGCCCCGGCGCAGCGCCGATTCGTCGACCACATCGTCGTGCAGCAGGGTCGCGGTATGGATGAATTCGACGCAGGCGGCGAGGCGGATGTGGCGCTCCCCCTCGTAGCCGCACAGCCGCGCGGCGGCGATCAGCAGCACGGGGCGCAGGCGCTTGCCGCCCGAGGCGATGATATGGCCGGCGAGTTCCGGGATCAGCGGCACGTCCGAGACCATGCGGGTGCGGATCTCGGTATCGACCTTGGCGAAATCCTCGGCGACGAGACGCAGCAACACTTCGAGCGCATTGGCCGGTGCCTTGTCCGGAGCATCCCCCGGGGCGTTCTTGTCCCGCCCCTCTTCCAATGATACGACCACGCCCAAACCCATGCTCCTGCCGGTTAGATGCGGACGCAGCATAGGAGCGCCCCAAGAGGGCGGTCAACCGCAGCGGTGCGGCGCCCCCGCCCCCCGTTTAACCCATCGAAGGGCCGCCCGGTGCAGGAATTGATCCGGACCAACGATCTCGTGCTGATTTCTTTCGTCGACAGCGTGCTGAAGGCGGAGGGAATCGGCCTTCTCGTCCTCGATTCGCATTCTTCCGTCATCGACGGCTCGATCGGCATGGTGCCGCGCCGGCTGATGGTGGCGGATGACGATCTGCCACAGGCCCGCCGCCTGCTGACCGAGGCGGGCCTTGGCCACGAGCTGCGCGAGAAGGACGCCGGTCTGTGGCCATGACCAGCGGCGCCACACCCCCCGAGACCGTGACCGAGGATCTGCTGCTGGGCGGGCGCCTGCGCCTGTTGCAGCCCGCCGATGGCTATCGCGCGGCGATCGACCCGGTTCTGCTCGCCGCCTCGGTCGCCACGCCCGAGGGCGGCAGCGTGCTGGACCTCGGCTGTGGCAGCGGGGCCGCCCTGCTGTGCCTCGGCTGGCGGCGGCCGGACCTCGCCCTGACCGGGCTCGATGCCGACGCGGATGCCCTCGCCCTCGCCCAGCGCAGCGCCGCGCTGAACGACATGGCGGGCCGCTGCAGCTTCCTGCGCCGCGCGGTCGAGGATGGCCTGCCCCGCCAGGCTTTCGACGCGGTGATGACCAATCCGCCCTATCTCGAACAGGGTCGCGGCACCGCCCCGGCGAACAGCCGGCGCGATGCCCATATGGAAGGCGGCGCCGACCTCGCCCGCTGGCTGGACGAGGCGACCCGCGCCCTCCGCCCCAGGGGCAGCCTGCATGTCATCCACCGGGCCGACCGCCTGCCCGAAATTCTGGCGCTGATCGCGCCCCGACTCGGCGCCATCGAAATCCTGCCCCTGTGGCCGAAGGCGGGGGCGGAGGCGCGGCGCGTCATCGTCAGCGGCCGGCTGGGCCGGCGCACCCCGGCGCGGCTGCGCCCCGGCCTCGTCCTGCACGCCGCCGACGGCGCCTTCACCCCGGAGGCCGAGGCGATCCTGCGCGGCGGCGGCGTCCTGATCTGACGCGAGCGGCGCTGACGGATAAGGCTTGAGCCGGCGCCGCCCGCACCCCATGTTCACCCCATGTCCATCTCGACCGCCCTCCGCCGCCTGCTGCCGTCCTTCCTGGGCGGCAAGCGTCCGCCCACTGTCGCCGTGCTGCGCCTCGAAGGGGTGATCGGCGCCATGGGGGGCCTGCGCCAGGGCCTGACCATCGCCGGCACCGCCGGGCTGATCGACCGCGCCTTCCGGGTAAAGCCCCTGTCGGCGGTCGCCCTCGTGATCAATTCGCCGGGTGGCGCGGCCACCCAGTCGGCCCTGATCCACGAGCGCATCCGCCTGCTCGCCGAAGAGAAGAAGGTGCCGGTCTATGCCTTCTGCGAGGATGTCGCGGCCTCGGGCGGCTACATGCTGGCGCTGGCGGCCGACCGCATCATCGCCCATCCGACCTCCATCGTCGGCTCCATCGGGGTGATTTCCGGCGGTTTCGGCTTCGACAAGGCCATAAACAAGCTGGGGATCGAGCGGCGCATCTATACCGCTGGCGCCAACAAGCACCGGCTGGACCCTTTCCTGCCGGAAAACCCGGACGACATCGTCCATCTGAAGAGCCTGCAGGCCGATATCCACACGATCTTCAAGGACATGGTCACCGGCCGCCGGGGCCTGCGCCTGAAGCAGCCTGCGGGCGATCTCTTCACCGGCGACGTCTGGACCGGGCGCCGCGCCCTCGAACTCGGCCTGATCGACGGGCTGGGCGAGATTCGCTCGACCCTGAAGGCGGAACTGGGCGAAAAGGTTCGGCTGGTGCCGATCGCGCCGAAGAAGCGTATGTTCGGCCTCGGCCGCCTGCTGACCCGACAGGGTGGTCTGGCGGGCGAGGCGCTGTCGACGGTCGAGGCGCGGGGCCTGTGGTCCCGTTTCGGTCTCTAGGGGAGTTCGGTCATGCTCGGCCTCTTGGTCAAGGCCTTCGCCATCCTGCTGGCCCTTGGCCTCGCTTACGTCTCGATCAAGCGCGCCCTTCTCCCGAAGGGCAAGAAAGCCGCCGAAGTGCCGCCGCAAGCGCCGAAGAAAGCCCCGGTGATCGAGGCGGACGACATGGTGCGCTGCCCGGCCTGCGGCACCTATAACGCCGCCGGCCAGCCCTGCGCCGTCCCCGACTGCCCGACCAACCGGACCTGACAGCCCCGCCATGCGCTCACCGGGCGGGAGCGCCGCCGAAGGGCAGGGTTGACCCGAGGGGGGGCGCGTCATTAACGTGCGGCCACCTTCACGCCTTGTTCAGGTAGCCCATCTCATGTCGGCGCAGACGGCGGCGAAAGCCCCGCCCTTCCAGGACCTCATCCTGACCCTTCAGACCTATTGGGCCCGGCAGGGCTGCATCCTGATGCAGCCCTACGACATGGAGGTCGGCGCGGGCACCTTCCACCCGGCGACGACGCTGCGCACCCTCGGCCGCAAGCCGTGGAACGCGGCCTATGTCCAGCCGTCGCGCCGGCCGAAGGACGGCCGCTATGGCGAGAACCCGAACCGGCTGCAGCACTACTACCAGTTCCAGGTCATCCTGAAGCCGAGCCCGGACAATATCATCGACCTCTACCTCGGTTCGCTGAAGGCGCTCGGCATCGACGTCGACAATCACGACATCCGCTTCGTCGAGGACGATTGGGAAAGCCCGACGCTGGGCGCCTGGGGCCTCGGCTGGGAGGTCTGGTGCGACGGCATGGAGGTGACCCAGTTCACCTATTTCCAGCAGGTCGGCGGCATCGACGTCGATCCCGTGGCCGGCGAGATCACCTATGGTCTCGAGCGTCTCGCCATGTATGTGCAGGGCGTGGAGCGGGTCTATGACCTCGACTGGAACGGCCGGGGCGTCACCTATGGCGATGTCTACCTGCAGGCCGAGAAGGAATTCTCGGCGTATAATTTCGAGCACGCGAACACCGAGGTGCTGTTCCAGCATTTTCGCGACGCGGAAGCCGAATGCGCCGCCCTCCTTTCGAAGGCCTTGCCTCTGCCCGCCTATGACCAGTGCATGAAGGCGAGCCATCTGTTCAACCTGCTCGATGCCCGCGGGGTGATTTCCGTGACCGAACGCGCCGCCTATATCGGCCGGGTGCGCGCCCTCGCCAAGGGCTGCTGCGAAGCCTGGGTCGCGACCCAGGGCGTTGCCGGTCAGGAGGCGAAGTGATGCCCGAGCTTCTGATCGAAATCCGTTCCGAGGAAATCCCCGCCCGGATGCAGGTGAAGGCCGCCGACGACCTGAAACGCATCTTCACCGACGGCCTCACCGCCCTCGGCCTCAAGTTCGGCGCCGCCCGCGCCTATTCCACCCCGCGCCGCCTCGCCGTCGTGATCGAGGATCTGGACGCCGCGCAGGCCGACCTGCGGGAAGAGCGGCGCGGCCCCCGCGTCGGCGCGCCGGAAGCCGCCATCGCCGGTTTCTGTACCTCGGCCGGCGTCGCCCGCGAGGCGTTGCAGGTCCAGGAAACCCCCAAGGGCAGTTTCTATATCGCAGAGATCGAGCGGCGCGGCCGCCCGACCACCGAAGTGATCGCCGAGCTGCTGACCGGCGCCCTGTGGAATTTCCCCTGGCCCAAATCCATGCGCTGGGGCGCCGAGGCCGACGGTCAATCGTCGAAACTGAGCTGGGTACGGCCGATCCACACGGTGATCGCCCTGTTCGGCGGCGACGTGGTGCCTTTCAGCCTCGCCCGCAATGACGACACCGGCCATGGCATCAAGGCCGGCAATGTCACCGCCGGCCACCGCTTCATGGGCCGCGAGACTTTCGAGGTCAGCGGTTTCGCCGATTATCAGGCCAAGCTGCGCGCCGCCTATGTCATCATCGACCCCGAGGAGCGGAAAAAGATCATCTGGGCCGACGCCGAGAAGATCGCCGCGCAGGCGGGCCTCGAGGTGACTCCCGATCCTGCCCTCCTTGATGAAGTCGCCGGCCTCGTCGAATGGCCGGTGCCGCTGATGGGCCGGATCGACGACGCTTTCATGGCAGTCCCGGCCGAGGTGCTGACCTCGACCATGCGGGCCAACCAGAAGTATTTCGCCCTGCGCGATCCCGTGACCGGCAAGATGGCGCCCCGCTTCCTGACCGTCGCCAATCTGCTGGCCAAGGACGGCGGTGCCGCCATCGCGGCGGGCAACGAGCGCGTGCTGCGCGCGCGCCTGTCGGACGCCAAGTTCTTCTGGGATCAGGACCTGAAATCGACCCTCGAATCCCGTGTCGGCAAGCTGGACAGCATCGTGTTCCATGCGAAGCTCGGCACCTTGGGCGAGAAGGTGAAGCGGATCGTCGCGCTGGCCGTCCGGATCGCCGGTGTGATCGGCGCCGACCCCGAGAAGACCGCCCGCGCCGCCCTGCTGGCCAAGGCCGATCTCGTCTCCGACGTCGTCGGCGAATTCCCCGAGGTCCAGGGCATCATGGGGCGTTACTACGCCCTGAAGGACGGCGAGGACACGGTGGTGGCCGAGGCCATCGCCGACCACTGGAAGCCGCAGGGCCCGTCCGACAAATGCCCGTCCGACCTCGTCGCGGTTTCGGTCGCCCTCGCCGACAAGATCGACACGCTGACCGGCTTCTTCGCCATCGACGAGAAGCCGACCGGCTCGAAGGATCCCTTCGCCCTGCGCCGCGCCGCGCTCGGCGTCATCCGCCTGATCGTCGAGAATGGCCTCCGCCTGCCGCTGCGTCCGCTGTTCGGCGCGGTCGCCGACAGTCTGCTCGACTTCTTCCACGACCGGCTGAAGGTCTCGCTGAAGGATCAGGGCGTCGCCCATGATCTGATCAACGCCGTGCTCGGCACCGGCGCCGAGGATGACCTGACCCGGCTGGTGCGCAAGGTCTCGGCGCTGAAATCCCTGCTCGATACCGACGACGGGCGCAATCTGCTCGCCGCCTATCGCCGCGCCTCCAACATCCTCCGCATCGAGGAGAAGAAGGACGGCGCGCGTTACCAGGGCCCGGCCGACCGGAGCCTCTTCGCCGCCGAGGAAGAAAGGGCGCTGGGCGCCCGTCTCGACGAGGCGATGCCGCTGGCGCTGGCGGCGCTGCGGCAAGAGGGTTTCGCCGAATGCATGCAGGCGCTCGCGCTGCTGCGTAACCCCGTCGATGCCTTCTTCGAGAAGGTGACGGTGAATGCCGACGATGCGGCGCTTCGCGTCAATCGTCTGAAGCTGCTGGCGGAAATCCGCGGTGCCCTGGACGGGATCGCCGATTTCGCGCGTATCGAGGGATAAGGTCATGACCAAGTGGGTGTATACCTTCGGTGACGGCAAGGCCGACGGCCGCGCCGACATGAAGAACCTTCTGGGCGGCAAGGGCGCGAACCTCGCCGAAATGTCCCATCTGGGGCTGCCGGTGCCGCCGGGCTTCACCATCACGACGGAAGTCTGCACCTATTATTACGACCACGGCAAAACCTACCCCGACACGCTGACCGGCGATGTCCGCGCGGCGGTCGCCGATGTCGGCGCCAAGGTCGGCGCGATCTTCGGCGACAAGGACAATCCGCTGCTGGTCTCGGTCCGCTCGGGCGCGCGCGCCTCGATGCCGGGCATGATGGACACGGTCCTCAACCTCGGCCTCAACGACGAGACGGTGGCCGGCCTCGCCCGGCAGGCGGGCGACGAGCGTTTCGCCTATGACAGCTATCGCCGCTTCATCCAGATGTATTCCGATGTCGTGCTCGACGTCGGCCATCATCATTTCGAGGAAATCCTCGAAATCCACAAGGAAGAGAAGGGTTACACCCTCGACACCGAACTGACCACCGCCGACCTCAAGGCGCTGATCGTCGAATACAAGGCCAAGGTCGCGGCGGAACTGGGCCAACCCTTCCCCGTCGACGTGAACGAGCAGCTGTGGGGCGCCATCGGCGCCGTCTTCGGCTCGTGGCGCAATGCCCGGGCCGAGACCTATCGCCGCCTGAACGACATTCCCGAAAGCTGGGGCACGGCGGTCAACGTCCAGGCCATGGTCTTCGGCAACATGGGCGAGACCTCGGCCACCGGCGTCGCCTTCACCCGCAACCCCTCGACCGGCACCGCCGAGATCTACGGCGAATATCTGATCAACGCGCAAGGGGAAGACGTCGTCGCCGGCATCCGCACCCCGCAATATCTGTCGAAGGCGGCCCGGGTCGCCGCGGGCGATACCAAGCCCTCGATGGAAGAAAGCCTGCCGGAAGTCTTCACCCAGCTGGTCGAGGTGTTCCACACGCTGGAGCGGCATTACCGCGACATGCAGGACATCGAATTCACCGTCCAGCGCGGCAAGCTGTGGATGCTGCAGACCCGCTCGGGCAAGCGCACCGCCAAGGCCGCGCTGAAGATCGCGGTGGAGCTGGCCGGGGAAGGCCTGATCGACCGCGAGACGGCGATCCTGCGCGTCGACCCGCAGATGCTGGACCAGCTGCTGCACCCGACCCTCGACCCCAAGGCCCCGCGCGAGATCCTGACGCGCGGCCTGCCGGCCTCGCCCGGCGCCGCCTCGGGCATCATCAGCTTCACGGCGGACGATACCGAGAAACTGGCGGCTTCGGGCCGCAAGGTCATCCTGGTGCGCGCCGAAACCTCGCCGGAAGACATCCACGGGATGCACGCGGCGCAGGGCATCCTGACCTCGCGCGGGGGCATGACCTCCCACGCCGCCGTGGTCGCGCGCGGCATGGGCCGGCCTTGCGTCTCGGGCGCGGGCGCCCTGAAGATCGACGCCAATGCCCAGACCATGACCGTCATGGGCAAGGTGCTGAAACGCGGCGACGTCATCACCATCGACGGCGCGACCGGCGAAGTGATGCTGGGCGAAGTGCCGACGGTGCAGCCCGAGTTGTCGGGCGATTTCTCGACCCTGATGGGCTGGGCCGACTCGGTCCGCCGCCTCAAGGTGCGCACCAACGCCGAGACCCCGCTCGACGCCGAGACTGCGCGCCGCTTCGGCGCCGAAGGCATCGGCCTGTGCCGGACCGAGCATATGTTCTTCGAGGCGGACCGCATCCTTGCCGTCCGCGAGATGATCCTCTCGGCCGAGAAGGCGGGGCGCGAGGCGGCCCTCGCCAAGCTGCTGCCGGTGCAGCGCGGCGACTTCGTGAAGCTGTTCGAGATCATGGCCGGCCTGCCGGTCACCATCCGCCTGCTCGATCCGCCGCTGCATGAATTCCTGCCCCACACCGAGGCCGAACTGGCCGAGGTCGCCGCCGCCGCCGGCGTGCCGGTCAGCGTGATCAAGACGCGGGCCCACGACCTCGCCGAGGCCAACCCGATGCTGGGCCATCGCGGCTGCCGTCTCGGCATCACCTATCCCGAAATCTACGAGATGCAGGCCCGCGCGATCTTCGAGGCGGCCATCGAGGTGGGCGAGAAGGCCGGATCGACGGTCACGCCGGAGATCATGATCCCGCTGGTCGCGACCAAGGCCGAACTGGACATCCTGAAGGACAGGATCGCCATCGTCGCCAAGGCGGTCGCGGCCGAGAAGGGCAAGGACATTCCCTATCTGATCGGCACCATGATCGAGCTGCCGCGCGCGGCGCTGCGCGGCGGGGAGATCGCCGAGACGGCGGAATTCTTCTCCTTCGGCACCAACGACCTGACCCAGACCACCTTCGGCATCTCGCGCGACGACGCCGCCCATTTCCTGGACGACTACCTGCGCGCCGGCATCTTCCAGAAGGACCCCTTCGTCTCGATCGACGAGGATGGCGTGGGCGAACTGGTGCGCATCGCGGCGGAGCGCGGCCGCAAGACCCGCGAGAAGCTGAAGCTCGGCATCTGCGGCGAGCATGGCGGCGACCCCGCCTCCATCGCCTTCTGTGAGAAGGTCGGGCTCGACTATGTCTCCTGCTCGCCCTATCGCGTGCCGATCGCCCGCCTTGCCGCGGCGCAGGCGGCGCTGCACAAGTAAGGCTGAGAGAGCGGGATCCCCACCTCACCCCGGCCCTCTCCCCCCTGAAGGGCGGAGAGGGAGACGAAACCCTCTCCTCCTGGGAGGAGAGGGCAGGGTGAGGAGGGAACCTCGGCGTCCCGACGGGAGAGCGCGACCATGACCACGATCGACTTCGTCTTCGGTGCCTCCAGCCGCTATTCCTATCTGGCGGTCAGCCAGTTGCCGAAACTCGAGGCGGAATTCGGCGTCCGCTTCCGCTGGCGGCCGGTGACCACCATCGCCCTGGTGCGTCAGGCGCGGGGCGGCGGCTCCACCCCCTTCGACGGGGCGCCGCCGGCCATGCAGTATGATTTCAAATGGCGCCGGCAGGACGCGGAAGCCTGGGCCGCGCTCTACGGCATTCCCTTCCGCGAGCCGCATGGCCGCTTGAAATACGATGCCGCGCTGCTGAACCTCGGCTGCGTCGCCGCCGACGTGATGGGCGCCCTTCAGGGCTTCGTGCCGGCCCTGCAGCGGGAAATCTTCGTGACCGACCGGGCGGGCGAGATCACCCAGGCGGATATCGTCGCGGTCGCGCGCGGCGCCGGCCTCGACCCCATCGCCTTCGCCACCCTGATCGACGACGCCGGCACCAGGACGGCCGCGCAGGCGATCCAGGACGAGGCGGTGGCCAAGGGCGCCTTCGGCGTGCCGACCTTCCTCGTCGACGGCAAGGTGATCTGGGGCAACGACCGCATCCCCCTCCTGAAACATCATCTGGCGACGCGCGCATGACCCTCGACGAGTTGCGGAACGGCGGCAAGGGCGCCATGGCGAAAGCCCTCGCAAGGATCGAGCGCGACCCGCATGGCGCCGCCACCATCGCCCTGCTCGACGCCGCCTGGAATGACCCCCGCGCCCATGTCATCGGCCTGACCGGGCCGCCGGGGGTGGGCAAATCCACCCTGACCTCCGCCCTCATCAACCGCTGGCGGCGCGAGGGGCTGACGGTCGGCGTGATCGCGGTCGACCCGTCGTCGCGGCGGACCGGCGGCGCCCTGCTGGGCGACCGCACCCGGCTGATCGTCGATGCCGAGGATCAGGGCATCTTCGTCCGCTCCATGGCGGCGCGCGACCGGTTGGGCGGCCTCGCCGCCCTCACCTTCCCGGCGATGGTGCTGATGCGCGCGGCCTATGACCGGGTGCTGATCGAGACCGTCGGCGTCGGCCAGTCGGAAACCGACGTGACCCAGGTCGCCGATACGGTCGTCTTCTGCGTCCAGCCGGCGTCCGGCGATTCGCTGCAATTCATGAAGGCCGGCATCGTCGAGATTCCCCATGTCGCCGTCGTCACCAAGGCCGACCTCGGCGCCCCGGCGACGCGAGCGCGGGCCGACCTCGTCGGCGCCCTGTCGCTGGCGGAGGATGTGACGGGCTGGAAGGTGCCGGTCATCCTGCTGTCGTCGAGCACGGGCAATGGCGTCGACGGGCTGATGAATGCCCTCGCCGACCATTTCCGCCACCTGACCGAAACCGGCGCCGGCAAGGCCCAGCGCGCCGAACAGGGCGCCGCCTGGCTGACGGAAAGCGTGCGGGAAGAATTCGGCAAGCGCGGCCTCGCCGCCGCTGCCGGCCTGATCGCGGCAAGCGAAGGCTCCCCCTTCGGGCGGGCCGCCGGCATCATCGACAGGCTCAGCGCAGGGCGTTGAGAGTCGCGGTCACCCCGATCAGGGCGAGGACGAGCAGCGAAATCCGCCGGTGGTGCGCGGCGCCGTAACGCTCGAACAGCCATACCCCCAGCCAGTCGCCGAACAGCAGGCAGGGCAAGGCGAGGCCGAACTGTACCGGCGAGATTTCGTCGATCTTGCCGGTCACGCAATAGCCGGCGATCGAGATGAAGGCCGAGACGTTGAAAAAGGCCATCAGCGTGCCGCGGGCTTTACGCGCGTCAGGCTCCGTCCCCAGCAGATAGACGACGATGGGCGGCCCCGGGATCGCCAGCGCCCCGCCCATGAAACCGGCCGAGAATCCGACCGGCAGGGCAAGGCCCCGTCCCGCCCCGCTCATCACCCCCGTCCGCCACAACAGGATGGCGGAGCCGAGCACGCCAAGGCCGATCAGCAGGCGCATGACATCGCCCGGCAGCCAGTCCAGCACCAGGACACCGAGCGGCGTGCCGATCAGGCTGCCGATCAGCAAGGGCTTCAGCAGGCCCCGGTCGGCCTGCCGCAGCGAGGGCCGCAGGTTCTTCACCCCCGCGGTCAGCGACAGCAGGGCGCAGAGCACGACCGCCCGCGCCGGCTCGATCACGAGGACGAGCAGCGGCATGGCGGCAAGGGCGAAGCCAAAGCCGGAAAAGGCACGCAGCACCGCCGCGGCGACGATGGTGACGCCGAAGAAGGCGAAGCCCGGGGCGTCGAGCCCGCCAAAATCCAGAATGTCGATTTCAACTCGTCCTTTTTGGCGCCGCCCGCGGTCCCAGTTCTTCGAGCACGATCCGCCGCATCAGATCAAGCGCCGCGTTTTCCGCCCTATTGGGATCATGGGCGATCTGGAACAGCTGTTCGCGGCTGAACAGGTCGGGCCTTATCGAGCGCAGGCGTCCGGCCGCGACGAAGGCGGCGGCGTAATGTTCCGGCAGATAGCCGAGGAAGCCGCCCGACAGGATCAGCCGCGCCTCCGCCTCCATGTCCGAGACGGTGGCATGGGCGCCGGATATGGCGAAAATCTTCAGGTCGCGCCCGCCCCAATAGTCGCGCCCGACGATACGGTGCCGGCGCACCATGTCGACGTCGATGTCCGCGTCGGGAATGCCGAACAGCGGATGATCCTTGCCGCAATAGAAGCGCTGCGCCTCGGCATAGAGGTCTTCGTAGGCAAGGCCGAGGACCATGCGCGGGAAGGACGCGATGGCGACATGCAGCGTGCCGGTGACGACTTCGCGCAGCAGATCGTCGGGCGCGCCGCTGGTGATGTTCAGCCGGACTTCGGGCGCCGCCGCGACGAAACGGGCGAAGACCCTTTCGAGCGGCGCCCGGGGGTCGCTGATCGTATTGTCGACAAGGCCGATGGACAAAGTGCCGTGCAGCTTGTCGCGCAGCGATCGCATCCGCGCATCGAAGTGATCCATGGTGCCGAGCAGGCGCTTCACCTCGGCATAGACCGCCTGGCCTTCGGCGGTGAGGGAAAAGCCGCCCCGCCCGCGCCGGCACAGGGTGACACCGAGCCGCAGCTCCAGCCCTGTCATGTGACTGGAAATGGTCGACAGGGACAGGTTCAGCTTGGCCTGGGCCGCGGCGAAACCGCCGGACTCGACGATCGTCACGAAGACGCGCAACAATCTGAGGTCGGTCGTATCCAGTGCCATTGCCGAAACTTCGATGATGATCGAAGTGAGTTTCGACTCTTCGTCATTTTTCCACAAGGGCGTCGCTGTTGTTCTGATCGCAGGACGCCGTCCCGGGAGATCGAACCATGCACAAGAACAGCCCCGCGAAGCCGAGCCGCCGCGCCGTGCTGGCCGGGGGCGCCGCCGCCCTCGCCGCCTCCACCATCGGCTTTCCGAGCATCCTGCGCGCCGCCGACAAGACCCTGAAGGTCGGCGTCTATGGCGGCTACTTCAAGGAATCCTTCGACAAGCACATCTTCACGGAATTCACCAAGGCGAGCGGCATCGCCATCGAATCCGTGGCCGAGCCGACGGGTGAAGCCTGGCTCGTCCAGCTCGAACAGGCCGCGCGGGCGAAACAGGCCCCGGCCGACGTCTCGATGATCTCCCAGACCTCGATGCTGAAGGGCCAGTCGGTCGAACTCTGGGCCCCGCTCGACGAAGCGAAGATCCCGGGCGCGAAGAATGTCCACAGCCACCTGCAGAACCGCTATCCGGACGGCCGCCTGTGCGGCGTCGGCGCGGTGTCGTGGTACATCACCCTCGTCTCCAACACCAAGGTCTTCCCCGAGGCGCCGACCAGCTGGGCCGAACTGTGGGATGCGAAGCACAAGGACCAGCTCGGCCTCCTGGCCCTCGTCTCCAACAGCTTCCTGCTCGAGGTGACGGCGACCACCTTCTTCGGCGGCACCAAGATGCTGGATACCGAGGAGGGCATCCTGAAGGCGATGGAAAAGATCGCCGAGCTGAAGCCCAACGTGAAACTGTGGTACCGCGACGAGGCCCAGTTCGAGCAGGCGCTGAAGTCGGGCGAAATTCCGATGGGCCAATATTACCACGACGTCACCGGCCTTGCCGCCGCCGACGGTCACCCGGTGCGCTCGACCTTCCCCAAGGAAGGCGGCATCAACGATTCCGGCAGCTGGGCGGTCTCCAAGGCCTCGAAGGCGGTCGATCTCGCCCAGGTCTTCATCGAATACATGTGCCAGCCGTCCATCCAGGCCCTGCTGTCGCGGAAAGTCGGCACCTCGCCCACCATCGACGCCAAGCTGACCGACCTCACCCCCGAGGAATTCGCCGCCGTCTCGTCGGAGATCGCGCCGATCGTGCCGCGTTACGACCTCTATCAGGAAAAGGCCGACTGGCTGAGCCAGAAGTGGACCGAACTGATCGTCGGCTGATGTCCGCCGACCCAGCCCTGCCCGGCCCTGCCGGGCGGGGGCGGAGGGGGATGATGCGTATCTTCGCCCCCTCCGCTCCCTTTTTCTTCCCGTGGCGCCTGGCGCGGCGATCCCGACCCTGAAGGACTTCGCATGTCCGGCCTCGTTCTCGATCATCTCGTCAAGCGTTACGGCGCCTTCACCGCCGTCCATGACGCCGCCCTGCGCATCCCGCACGGCCAGTTCGTCTGCCTGCTCGGCCCGTCGGGCTGCGGCAAGACCACCCTGCTGCGCATGATCGCCGGGCTCGACGCGCCGAGCGGCGGGCGCATCCTGATCGACGATGCCGACATCACCGAAACCCCGGCGCACCAGCGCGACTTCGGCATGGTCTTCCAGTCCCTCGCCCTGTTTCCGCATCTGACGGTGGGCGAGAATATCGCCTATCCCTTGCGCATCCGCGGCAAGTCGAAAGAGGACCAGCGCGCGGCGGCGGAGCGGCTGCTGAGCCTCGTCCGCCTGCCCGGCGTCGCCGACCGGCCGGTGTCCAAACTCTCGGGCGGGCAGCGCCAGCGCATCGCCATCGCCCGGGCGCTGGCCCTGTCACCCCGCCTGTTCCTGCTCGACGAACCGCTGTCCGCCCTCGACGCCAAGCTGCGCGAGGCGATGCAGATCGAATTGAAGCAGCTGCAGCAACAGCTGGGCATCACCACCATCGTCGTCACCCACGACCAGCGCGAGGCCATGACCATGGCCGACCTCGTCGTCGTCATGTCCGAGGGGCGCATCCTGCAGGCGGCGCCGCCGGTCGAGGTCTATCGCCGGCCGGCCAATGCCTTCGTCGCCGATTTCATCGGCATGACCAACCTGCTGCCCGGCACGGCGGCGGGGGCCGGGCGCATCGCCGTCGGCGGTGGCACGCTTGATGTTTCCGACGCCAACATCCCGGCCGACCTCGTGCTGTCGATCCGCCCGGAAGACGTGAAGATCCACGAGTCTGGCGAGGGCGCCAACCGCCTGCCCGGTACCGTCACCTTCATCCGCGATCTCGGCGCCTCGGTCGAGGTGCGGGCCGAGGTCGCGGGCCAGGAGATCGTCGCGGTGACCGCGCCCAAGCACCGGCCCGCCGTCGCCGCCGGGGCGACGGTATCGGTGGAGTTCCCGGCCGAAGCCTGCGTGGTGCTGGCGAAATGAGCAAGCCCAGCCCGCGCCGCCTGGCGGATTACGCCCCCATCGCCTTTCCCGCGGGCATGTTGCTGGCCTTCTTCGTGGTGCCCTTCGGCATCATGATCGCGATTTCCTTCTATCACCGGGTGCAGGGCGGCTTTTACGAGCCGGCCTTCGAATTCGCCAATTACGAACGCTTCCTCACCGCCTTCTTCGGCGGCGTGCTCGGCTTCTCGCTCGGCCTGTCGTCGCTGGTCGCCGTGGTCGCCGTGCTGCTGGCCTTTCCCTTCACCTGGCTGCTCGTGCGGCAGCGCCGGCAGGTGCAGGTGATCTGGCTCGTCTTCCTCCTCTCCGTGCTCTCCTTGTCGGAAGTGATCATCGGCTTTGCCTGGTCGACCCTGTTCTCGAAGACGGCGGGCATCACCAATCTTTTCGTCGCCCTCGGCCTCATGGATCAGGCGGTCTCGCTCTATCCCTCCTTCGGCGCCGTGCTGGCGGGCATGGTCTATCAGGCCTTTCCCTATACGGTCCTCGTGCTCTATCCCGCGCTCTCGCGGCTCGACCCGACGCTGGTCGAGGCGGCGCGCACGCTGGGCGCCTCGCCCTTCCGGGCCTTCTTCAACGTGATTGTGCCGTCGCTGCGCAACACGATCCTGGCGACGATCATCATGGTCTTCGTCTTCGCCCTCGGCTCCTACCTGCTGCCGCAGCTCCTTGGCCGGCCGCAGCAATGGACCCTGTCGGTGCTGATCACCGATCAGGCGATCTACCAGTCGAACATGCCCTTCGCCTCGGCCATGGCGGTGTTCCTCGTCCTCGTCAGCCTCGGCCTCGTCGGCCTGTCCCTCCTCTTCGGCCAGCGGGAGAAAGCATGATGGGCACCTGGCCGAGCCGCCTCGTCTTCGCCTGTTTCGGGCTCTTCCTCGCCGCGCCGTTGGCGGTCGTCGCCGGGGTCGCGGTCAACGAGAAGAAGTCGCTGACCTTCCCGCCCGAGGGTTTCTCGCTGTCGTGGTTCGGCGAGATCTTCGCCAATCCCGAATGGTTCTCGGCTCTCCTCGCCAGTGTCGGTGTCGCGGCTTCCGCCTCGGTGCTCGCGGTGCTGATCGCCCTGCCCATCGCCTGGTTCCTGTGGCGCTGGCACGCGCCCTTCGCGCGGATCGTGCAGGTGCTGGGCCTTGCGCCCTTCATCCTGCCGCCGGTGATCACCGCCCTCGGCTTCCTCGCCTTTTGGTCGGAACTCGGCCTTTATGGCGAGCCCTGGACCGTGGTGATCAGCCACGGCATCTTCTTCGTCACCCTGCCCCTCGTCACCCTGACCCTCGGGTTCGATGCGATCGACGGCGCCCTGGTCGAGGCCGCCGCGACCATGGGCGCGGACGAGAAGACCGTGCTGCGCACCATCGTCTTCCCGCTGATCCGGCCTTACATCGTCTCCGGCCTCGCCTTTGCCTTCGTGCTGTCGCTGAACGAATATATCGTCGCCTACATGGTCGTCGGCTTCACCGTCGAGACCCTGCCGATCAAGATCTTCAACGCCCTGCGCTATGGCTACACACCGACCATGGCGGCGGTCAGCATTCTCTTCGTCGCCGTTGCGGCCGCCGTCTTCGGCCTGATCGCGCGCTTCGGCGACCTTCCCCGGCTCATGGGCGCCTGGTCGCCCAGGGACGAGTAACCGCGTTTATCTGAGGAGAGACCTGCCATGTTCGATGCCAAGAAGCTCGACGCCCTGCGCGCCAAATACGGCAATGCCGGCGGCGAGGTGATGTTCAGCGACGAGTTCAAGCGCGTCGCCGAAGTCCAGTTCTCGGCGGGCGGGCGGCGCATGATGCCCTTCGCCGGCGTCTCCACCTTCCTCGACGCGGAATACAAGCCCGATGCCGCCGACCTGCCCGATTTCGGCGGCATCGACATCGCTCTCGTCGGCGTGCCGATGGACCTCGGCGTCACCAATCGCGCCGGCTCCCGCTTCGGGCCGCGCGCCGTCCGCACGGTCGAGCGCGTCGGGCCTTACGAACATGTCCTGAAGGTCGTGCCCCTCGCCGAGGCCAAGGTGGCCGATATCGGCGACGTGCCCTTCCGCAGCCGCTTCAGCCTCGAATCCTGCCATCAGGACATCGTGCAGTTCTTCACCAAACTGTGCGGCGCCGGGATCATCCCGCTGTCGGTCGGCGGCGATCATTCGATTTCCCAGTCGATCCTGGCCGGTATCGCCTCGAAGCACGGGCCGGTGGGCATGGTGCATTTCGATGCCCATTGCGACACCTCCGGTCCCTATGAAGGCAGCAAGTTCCAGCATGGCGGCCCGTTCCGCGAGGCGGTTCTGGCCGGCCATCTCGACCCCGAGCGCACGGTGCAGATCGGCATCCGCGGCGCCGCCGAATATCTGTGGGACTTCTCCTACGACAGCGGCATGACCGTGATCCACGCCGAAGAGGTCTCGAAGATCGGCACCGACGCCATCATCGAGACGGTGAAGAAGGTCACCGGCGGCGGCCCGACCTATATCTCGCTCGACGTCGACTGCCTCGATCCCGTGTTCGCGCCGGGCACCGGCACGCCCGAGATCGGCGGCATGACCAGCCGCGAGGTGATGGCGATCCTGCGCGGTATCGCCGGCATCAACGTCGTCGGCGGCGACGTGGTCGAGATCGCGCCGCAATACGACGCCACCACCAATACCGCCCAGCTCGGCGCCCAGATCATGTTCGAGATCCTGTGCCTGCAGGTCATCAACCTGAAGAACAAGCGAGCCTGATCGTGACGAAACCCAACGCGGCCCTGATCCGCAGCCTGAAAGCCCCCCTGTCCTTCGAGTGCCGGGAAATGCCGCAGCCCGGCCCCGGCGAAATTCTGATCGAGGTCGCGGCCTGCGGCGTCTGCCATTCCGACGTCCATGCCGCCGATGGCGACTGGAACCCGCTGCCCTCGATCCCCCTCGTCCCCGGCCACGAAGTGACCGGACGGGTGGCGAAGCTGGGCACGGGCGTCAGCCATCTCTCGGTCGGCCAGGCGGTCGGCGTCGCCTGGATGGGCGGGGCCTGCGGGCGCTGCGAGGCCTGCCTGAACGGCATGGAGACCATCTGCGCCCTGGGCGAGGCGACGGGTTATACCCGCGACGGCGGCTATGCCAGCCATGTCGTCGCCAGGGCCGATTTCGTCATCGCCCTGCCGGACGATGCCGACCTTACCGCCATCGCGCCCATTCTCTGCGCCGGGGTCACCACCTATCGCGCCCTGAAGCGATCGGGTGCGCGGCCCGGGCAATTCGTCGGCATCGTCGGCATTGGCGGGCTTGGCCATGTCGCCGTGCAATATGCCAAGGCGATGGGCTTCCGCCCGGTCGCCGTCGACGTCGCGGCGGAGAAACTGGCCCTCGCCACCAGCCTCGGCGCCGAGGTGACGGTCGCGGCCGGCCCCGGCGCGGTCGATGCCGTGCGGGACGCGACGAAGGGCGGCCTTCATGCCGTCGTCGTCTGCGCCACCTCGCCCCGCGCCTTCGAGTCCGGCCTCGACATGCTGCGCCCGGGCGGCACCGCCGTCTTCGTCGGCCTGCCGCCGACCGACGCCGACCGCATCCCGGTCTCGATCAGCCTGACGGCGAATTTCGAGCGCTCGATCCGCGGCTCCAACGTCGGCACCCGGCTCGACCTTGCCGAAGCCGTCGACTTCGCCCTGCGCGGCCTCGTCAAATGCCAGATCGAGACCCTGCCCTTCGAGGCCGCCAACGACGCCCTCGACCGCCTGCGCGAGGGCAAGGTCGAAGGCCGCCTCGTCCTGACCCTGAGCTGAGGAACACCGCCATGCGCATCGCCACCTATCAGGGCCCGCACGATCCCCTCGACAAGGCGGGCGTCCTCGCCCGGATCGACGACGCGGCCCGGGCGGTGGCGGCGCAGGGCGCCCGCCTCCTCGTCTGTCCCGAGATGGTCCTCAGCGGTTACAACATCGGCCGGGCCGGTGCCACGGCGGCGGCGGAGGCGGCGGACGGCCCCTCCGCCCGCGCCATCGCCGGGATCGCGAAGAAGCACGGCATCGCCATCGCCTATGGCTACCCCGAGGTGGGCGAGGCCGGCGAAGTCTATAATTCGGCGCAGGTCTTCGACCGGGATGGCACCGCCCTCGTCAATCATCGCAAGTGCCATCTGTTCGGCGACCTCGACCGCAACGCCTTCGCGCCCGGCGCCGGCCTCGCGCCCGTGTTCGAGATCGACGGCATCAAGACCGGCATCCTGATCTGCTACGACGTCGAATTCCCGGAATCGGTGCGGAGCTATGCCCTGCAAGGCGTGGAACTCGTGCTGGTGCCGACCGCGCTGATGCTGCCCTTCGACTTCATCCCCGAGAAGATGGTGCCGACCCGGGCCTTCGAGAACCAGGTCTTCATCGTCTATGCCAATCGCTGCGGCAGCGAGGGCGAGCTGACCTATGCCGGCCTGTCGGTCATCGCCGCGCCCGACGGCGTCGACCTCGCTCGCGCCGGCCGGGGCGAGGAGATCATCCTCGGCGATGTCGATTTTCCCGCCGCGGAAGCCGCGCGCGCGGCCAATCCCTATCTGGCCGACCGCCGGCCCGGCCTTTACCGGGCCGCGCCGTGACCGCGGCGCATCGCCCGGCGGAAGCGGGGGCGACCGCGCCCGTCACCATGTTCGGGCCGGACTTTCCCTTCGCCTATGACGACTTCCTGAAGCACCCCGCCGGCCTCGGCCGCCTGCCGGACGCGGCGAAGGGCACCCGCATCGCCATCGTCGGCGGCGGCATTTCCGGCATCGTCGCCGCCTACGAGCTGATGAAGCTCGGTCTTCATCCGGTCGTCTATGAAGCCGACCGGATCGGCGGGCGCCTGCGCTCCGAACCCTTTCCGGGTGGTGACGGCACCCTGGCCGAACTGGGCGCCATGCGTTTCCCGCCCTCGTCCCGCGCGCTCTATCATTACATCGACAAGATGGGGCTGGAGACCACGCCCTTTCCCAATCCGCTGTCGCCCGCGACGCCCTCGACCGTGATCGAGCTGGGCGGCCAGCGGCACTATGCCCGCACCCTCGCCGACCTGCCCCCCGTCTTCGCCGAGGTGGCGGAAGCCTGGCGCGCGGCCCTCGACGAGGGCGCCGATTTCACCGCCATGCAGGCGGCGATCCGGGCGCGCGACATCGCGCGGATCAAGGCGCTGTGGAACCCGCAGGTCGCCCGCCTCGACGAGGACAGTTTCTACGGCTTCATCTGCCGCTCGAAAGCCTTCTCGGCCTTGAGCTGGCGCCACCGGGAAATCTTCGGCCAGGTCGGCTTCGGCACCGGCGGCTGGGACACCGACTTTCCCAATTCGATGCTCGAGATCCTGCGCGTCATCTACACCAACGCGGACGAGGATCATCGCAGCGTTACGGGCGGGATCGAGCAGTTGCCGCGCCGCCTGTGGGCCGACGCACCGGCCGACATCGCCCATTGGCCCGCCGGCACCTCGCTCGCCACGCTTCACGGCGGCAATCCCCGTTCGGCAGTGGCGAAGATCGCGCGCGGCATCGGCGGCGGCGTCGCCATCACCGACCGCTGGGGCAATACCGAGGAATTCGCCGCCGCCGTCATCACCTGCCAGGTCTGGCTGCTGTCGGCCCGCATCGACTGCGAGGAGAGGCTGTTTTCCGCCCCCATGTGGATGGCGATGGAACGCACCCATTACATGCAGGCGTCGAAGACCTTCGTCATGGTCGACCGGCCGTTCTGGAAGGACGTCGATCCCGCGACCGGCCGCGACACGATGAGCATGACCCTGTCGGACCGGCTGACCCGCGGCACCTATCTGATCGACCAGGGCGAGGGGCGCCCGGGCGTGATCTGCCTGTCCTACACCTGGAACGACGACGCCCTGAAATGGCTGTCGCTGCCCGTCGACGAGCGGGTGCGCCTGATGCTGCATTCCCTCGCCCAGATCTACCCCGGGGTGGACATCCGCCGTCACATCGTCGGCCGGCCGATCACGGTGAGCTGGGAACAGGACCCCAATTTCATGGGCGCCTTCAAGGCCAACCTGCCCGGCCATTATCGCTATCAGCGCCTGCTGTTCAGCCATTTCGCCGAAGGCCGCGAAGCCCCCGATCATGCCGGCCTGTTCCTCGCCGGGGACGATATTTCCTGGACCGCCGGCTGGGCCGAAGGCGCGGTGACGACGGCGCTGAACGCCGTCGCCGGTGTCGTCCGCCACCTCGGCGGCGGCAGCGCCCCCGGCAACCCGGACCCCCTGGACCGCTGGGCCGATCTGGCGCCCGTGGCCCTGCCCGAATAGGATCGCTTTCAACATGACGGAAGCGGTGCGCCCCCTCTCGTCATGCCGGCGAAGGCCGGCATCTTTCACCGGCAAGGGCGCCCGCCCTGTCGAAAGGCCCCGGCCTGCGCCGGGGCGACGAATGCCATCATCTGTCTGAATATCGAGGAGTGCCCCGCATCATGCCGACTGTCGGCGAAAATCTGGTCCGCCTGCTCGAAGCCTATGGCACCGAAGTGATCTTCGGCATTCCGGGCGTCCATAATGTCGAGCTTTATCGCGGCCTCGCCGCCTCGCCGATCCGCCATGTGACGCCAAGGCACGAGCAGGGCGCGGGCTTCATGGCCGACGGTTATGCGCGGGCGACCGGCCGGCCCGGCATCTGCTTCACCATCACCGGGCCGGGCCTGACCAATATTCTGACCGCCATGGGCCAGGCCTATGCCGATTCCGTGCCCCTGCTGGTCATCGCCTCGGTCAACGCGACGACGGAACTCGGCACCGGCGAGGGGCGGCTGCATGAATTGCCGTCGCAGCGCGCCCTCGCCGCCGGGGTATCCGCCTTCGCCCAGACCATCCACCATCCGCGCCAGCTGGCGGAAGCCCTCGCCCGGGCCTTCGCCCTCTTCGCCGGGGGGCGGCCGCGGCCGGTCTATCTGGAAATCCCGGTCGACGTCATCGCCATGGATGGCACCGCCATCGACCTCGACCCGCATCTGCTGCCCAACCGGCCGGCCGGCGCGCCCCAGCCGCTGGCGGAAGCCGCCGCGATCCTGGGCCGGGCCGCGCGACCGCTGATCGTCGCGGGCGGCGGTGCTGTCGGCGGGGCCGCGCCCTTGCGCTGGATCGCCGAGCACCTGTCGGCCCCGGTGATCACCACGATCAACGCGAAAGGCCTGCTGCCGCCCGATCACGACCTGCTGGCGGGAGAGAATCTGGCGGCGGCTCCTTTACGCGCCGAACTGGCCAAGGCGGATGTCATCCTCGCCGTCGGCACCGAATTCGGCGAGACGGAAATGTACCCCGGCCCGGTCGAGCTGGATATTCCGGGCAAGCTGGTCCGCATCGACATCGACCCCGAGCAATTGATGCGCGGCCCCCGGGCGAGCCTGCCGATCCTCGGCGATGCCGAACTGTCCTTGCGCGATATCGCGGTTCACCTTGAACACACGATCCCCAAGATCGGCGGCGACGTCAGGGCCAAGGCGATCCGAAAGGCGATGGCGGCGCAGTTGCCGGATTACGCGAGGCGTCACATCCCGGTGATGGCGGCGATCGACAAGGCCCTGCCCGACGCCATCGTGGTCGGCGATTCCGCCGAACCGGTCTATGCCGCCAACCAGTTCTTCCACCCGCGGGACTTGCGGCGTTTCTTCAACGCCTCGACCGGCTACGGCACGCTCGGCTACGGCCTGCCGGCGGGGATCGGCGCCAAGCTCGGCCGGCCGGACCTGCCCGTGGTCGTCCTCGCCGGTGACGGCGGCGTGCTCTTCACCATCGCGGAGCTGGCGGCGGCGGTCGAGGCCAAGGTGCCGGTGATCCTCGTCCTGTGGAACAATGGCGGTTATGGCGAGATCCGCAACTACATGACCGGGCGGGGCATCACGCCCGTCGCGGTCGATCTGGTGGTGCCGGACCTTGTCGCCGTCGCGCGCGGCTTCGGCTGCGCGGCGGAGCGGATCGCCGACCTCGGCCATTTCGCCACCGCGATCGCCCGGGCGACGGCGCGCGACGTGCCGACGGTGCTTGAACTCGTCGCCGGCCATACCGACATCGGGGGCTGAAGGAGACCCCCGATGAGCGAGAAGGTAAAGAAGACCGAGGCGGAATGGCGCGCGCAGCTCACCCCGCTGCAATATGCCGTCACCCGCCAGAAGGCGACCGAGCGGCCGCACACCGGCGCCTACGATCAGGAATGGCGCCCGGGCACCTATCGCTGCATCGGCTGCGGCCAGGAATTGTTCGAGTCGGACACGAAGTTCGACGCCGGCTGCGGCTGGCCCAGTTTCTCGGCGCCGGTGAGCCGCGAGGCGGTCGCGACCGAGGTCGACCACAGCCACGGCATGACCCGGGTCGAAGTCCTGTGCTCGCGCTGCGATGCCCACCTCGGCCATGTCTTTCCGGACGGGCCGGGGCCGACCGGGCTTCGCTTCTGCATCAACTCGGCGTCCCTCGATCTCGATCCGGAAAAAGCCTGAGGGCGAAGGCCCGGCTCTGCTTGCGGATGTCGGGCACGGCGGTGATTTCCCACAGGGCGCCTTTGCACGGCGGGCCGAGGGCGAACAGCCGCCGGCTGGCCGTGCCATCGGCCGCGATCAGGCCGAAATTCTCGTCGACATCGAACCCGAGGCCGAGGCTGTCGGGCCGGGCGAGGCCCCGGTCCAGCAAATGGCGGACGAGAGGCGCGGAAATGCGCCGGTAATCGACCGATACGCCGGTGCAATTGACGGCGAAAGCCGCCGTCAGCCGCTCCGCCGCGCCGCCGCCCTTGGGGCCGAGGGAAATGGCGAGCCCTTCCGGCGCCGCCGCCCAGCCCCGGATGCGCCCGGCCTTCACGGCGAATTGCCCGGCATCGCGCAGGGCGAAAATCCCCTCCGCCACCTGGGGCGCCATGCGGTGGCGATGCACTTCCCACCATGGCCGCAGATGGCGCAGGAAGCGCTGCCGCTCTGCCAGCGGCAGGGCGCGCCACAGGTCCTGCGTCGCCGGGCGCAGGGCGTCGATCACGCTGCGCCAGCCGATGCCTTCCAATGCCGCCTTGCGCACCTCGTCCCGCACCCGGCGCAGATAGGCGAGCGGGCGCGGATCCTCGCCGGGGACGAGGAAGGGCTTCCACGGCCGCGTCTGTTCGTGAACCGAAGGCAGCAGACCCCGGCGCGACAGGGCGGTGATGCGGCCGCGATGGCCACGCCGGCCGAGCAGGGTGACGACATCGACCGCCGTCAGCCCGGTGCCGAGGATGACAACGTCGTCGTCGGGGCCGATGCGGCCCAATTCGCCGTCGTCCCAGGGATCGCCGATCAGGCGGAAGGGATCGACCGCCGCCAACCCCTCGGGAAAGGGCCATTGCGGCGGATTGTTACCGGTGGCGACCACGACGAGGTCGACGCGACATCGGTCGCCGTCGGCGAATTTCAGGTCCACGCCGTCCGGCGCCTCGTCGACGCCGATCACCGGGCGGGCGCTGCGCTCGACCGTGACCGCCGGGGCGACCTGCGCCTCGGCCGCGGCCAATGTCTCGGCCAGATAGCGGCCATAGAGCCCACGCGGCATAAAGGCGTGGCCCGACGGCGGCACCGCCGGGCCAGGCAGATCGCCAGCCCAGAGCCAGCGCAGGAAATGCGACGGATCGTCCTCGAAGGCGCTCATGTTCGCCGCGCGCACATTCAGAAGATGATCGGCATGGGCGGTGGAATAGGCGAGACCCGGCCCGAACACGCCCGAACGCTCGTGGAGCAGGATGTGCGAGCCCGGGGGCAGCCGCCGCAACAATTCGAGCGCGGTCTGCGTCCCCGTGAACCCCGCCCCGATGATCGCCAGCCGCATGATCGCGCCTCCGGATTTAATCAACATATACATAAAGTAGTTATTTTCTTTTAACATGATGGTTGCAAGGCGCGCCCCCGTCAAGCCGGGGCGGGACTAACCGGCCGTTAAGCCGCAGGTGCCATGCTGGTCAGGAAAACCGGGACGAGAGCGGTCCGTCATGGAAATGCCGCCAGCCATGCCGCCCCCCGAGGCGGAACCCAGCGACCGCCACCGGCAGGAGGTGGCGGCCCTGTCCGCCCTCGTGCGCCATGTCCGCGATGGCATCGTCGTCATCGACGAGGCGGGCCGCATTGCCTCGATCAACCCCTATCTTGCCCGCCGGGCCGGACTCGAGGCGGCGGCGATGAGCGGCCGGCCCGCCGCGGAACTTCTCGCATGGAGCGAGGCCGAGGCAACGGCGACCGTACCGCGGGCCGCAAATCTCGACCTGGTCGCCGGCGGCAAGACCCTGCGCTGCGAGGCCATGATCCTGCCCCTTGCACGCGAAGGCGACGAGTGGCTGCGCATCGTCGTGCTGCACCCGCCGGAAGCCGGCGCCCCGCCGGGCCTGAGCGATTTCGAGCGGCGGGTGCTCGCCGCCCTCGGCCGCACCCTCGATCGGCCACCGCCGGGCGGCGTTTCGGGCCAGATCGAGGTGATCGTGGTCGATGCGGTGAAACAGCGCCTGGGCCTGCGCTGGCGGGCCGTCGCGGAGCGGGTGATGACCACGGCCGCGACCATGATCGGACAGCGCCTCGACGCCGGCGAGACCTTCGCCCGCGTCGCCGACACCAGCTTCATCGTCGCCTTCCGGACGACCAGCGTCGAAGAAGCGTCGGGCCGTGCCCGGGCCATCGCCGAAGACATCCTGCGCCACCTGCTGGGCGATGCCGAGACGGCGGGCATCGCCATCCTCGGCACCGCCGATCCGCTGCCCGGGACGGTGGCGGCCACGCCGTCGCCCGCCGCCATCCTCGAGGCGCGAATCGCCGACGGCCGCGACCAGTATCGGCAGCGCCTCGCCGCCACCATCGCCCGCCTTCTGCGCGAGGCGCGGCTGGAAACAAGGCCGATCCGGCGCCGGGGCGGCCAGGAGTCTGGGCTCGTGCTGGCCGGGACCGATGGTGCGACCAGCAACGGCCTTGCCCTGCTGCGTCAGGCCGGCGTGTTTCCCCGCACCCATCCCGAAACCGGACTGCTGCCCCTCGCCCTCGTCGTCGACCGGCTGTATCGCTCGCTCGACGGCGCGGGCGCCCGGGTGCCCGTCCATGTCGTGCCGGTGCCGCTGTCCCTGCTCGATGACCGGCAGGGGCTGGATCACTTCCTCGCCCTCGCCCGGCCATTGCCGGAAGCCTTGCGCCGCTGCCTGATCCTGATGATTTCGGACATCGGGCGCGATGCCGCCCGGCCGCGCCTGACCGATCTCGCCCAGCGCATCGCCCCCTTCTGCCGCCGGGTCGGCCTCGCCGTCGACGGGCTGGAGGATGGCGCCATCGCCTATGACGACATCCGGCCGACCGGCCTGCGCCTGCTCTGGACACCGGCCCTCGCCGCCATCGCCCAGCGCGAGCCCGAGCGCCTGCGCCGGCTGGTCGAGAATGCCCATCGGCACCATTGCCTCGTGCTGGTCGAGGGTGCCCTGACGGCCGAAGAGCGCGTCCTCGTCGAGGATCAGTTGGCGATCGACCTGACGGTCGATTGAGGGCCGGATGGCCCGTGATCGTTTATCCGGATCGCCTATCCGCTTAAACGACCGCCCTGAGAAGAAGAAGTGATTGCTTTCGCTCCAAATCCGCGCATCATTGGAATTGTTCTAAACAAGGCCGGCACGACTGTCGGCCCCTGCGTAACCTTCACCCCTGACCGGTGTCAAAGACGGACCCGGTCGCCGTTCTCAAACATGACCCCGACGGGGACGCCGCCAGCGGCGCGCCGAATCGAGGCCGCCACAATCGAGGGAAGCGACAGATGAGCGAAGCAAAATGTCCGGTGATGCATGGCGGGATCACCGCCACCGGCACGTCGGTCATGGATTGGTGGCCCAAGGCCCTCAATCTCGACATCCTGCATCAGCATGACACCAAGACCAACCCGCTGGGCGAAGGTTTCGACTACCGCGAGGCGGTGAAGTCGCTCGACGTCGCCGCCCTGAAGGCGGACCTGAAGGCCCTGCTGACCGACAGCCAGCCCTGGTGGCCGGCGGACTGGGGCCATTACGGCGGGCTGATGATCCGCATGACCTGGCACGCCGCCGGCACCTATCGCACGGCCGACGGCCGCGGCGGCGCGGGCACCGGCAACCAGCGATTCGCCCCACTGAATTCCTGGCCCGACAACGTGAGCCTGGACAAGGCGCGCCGCCTGCTGTGGCCGATCAAGAAGAAATACGGCAACAAGATCAGCTGGGCCGACCTGATCGCCTATGCCGGTACCCTCGCCTATGAATCCATGGGGCTGAAGACCTTCGGCTTCGGCTTCGGACGCGAGGACATCTGGCACCCGGAAAAGGACGTCTACTGGGGCTCGGAAAAGGAATGGCTGGCGCCGAGCGACAGCCGCTATGAGAGCCTCGACAATCCGGCGAGCATGGAAAACCCGCTGGCCGCGGTGCAGATGGGCCTCATCTACGTCAACCCGGAAGGCGTGAACGGCAAGCCCGACCCGCTGAAGACCGCGGCCCAGGTGCGCGAGACCTTCGCCCGCATGGCGATGAACGACGAGGAAACCGTGGCTCTGACCGCGGGCGGCCACACCGTCGGCAAGACTCACGGCAATGGCGATGCCGCCCGGCTGGGGCCGGCGCCCGAGGCGGCCGACGTCGAGATGCAGGGCCTGGGCTGGGCCAATCCGAACCAGTCGGGCCATGGTCGCTACACCGTGACCAGCGGTCTCGAGGGCGCCTGGACCACCCATCCGACGCAATGGGACAATGGCTTCTTCGAGATGCTGTTCAACCACGAATGGGAGCTGCGCAAGAGCCCGGCCGGCGCCTGGCAGTGGGAGCCGGTCGACATCAAGGAAGAGGACAAGCCGGTCGACGTCGAGGACCCCTCGATCCGCCATAATCCGATGATGACCGATGCCGACATGGCGATGAAGGTCGATCCCGTCTATCGGGAAATCTCGCTGCGCTTCCTGAAGGACCCGGCCTATTTCTCGGAAGTCTTCGCCCGCGCCTGGTTCAAGCTGACCCACCGCGACATGGGGCCGAAGGCGCGCTACATCGGCCCGGACGTCCCGGCCGAGGATCTGATCTGGCAGGATCCGGTGCCCGCGGGCAACACGTCCTACGACGTCGCCGCGGTGAAGGCGAAGATCGCGGCCAGCGGCCTCTCCGTCGCCGAGATGGTCGCCACCGCCTGGGACAGCGCCCGGACCTTCCGCGGCTCGGACAAGCGGGGCGGCGCCAATGGCGCGCGCATCCGCCTCGCGCCCCAGAAGGACTGGGCCGGCAACGAGCCTGCCCGTCTGGCCAGGGTGCTCGCCGTGCTCGGCCCGATCGCGGCGGCCAGCGGCGCCAGCATCGCCGATGTCATCGTGCTGGCCGGCGCGGTCGGTGTCGAGCAGGCGGCGAAGGCCGCGGGCTTCGACATCGCGGTGCCCTTCACCCCCGGCCGGGGCGATGCCACCGAGGCGCAGACCGACGCCGCCTCCTTCGAAGTGCTGGAGCCGATCCACGAC
Organism: Zavarzinia aquatilis; assembly: GCF_003173035.1. Lineage (GTDB taxonomy): Bacteria > Pseudomonadota > Alphaproteobacteria > Zavarziniales > Zavarziniaceae > Zavarzinia > Zavarzinia aquatilis. The sequence continues at coordinate 221,389 of NZ_QGLE01000004.1, read as the reverse complement.
GGCTTCCGCAACTGGCTGAAGAAGGACTACGTCGTCAGCGCCGAGGAGCTGCTGCTCGACCGCAGCCAGCTGATGGGCCTGACCGCCCCCGAGATGACGGTCCTCGTCGGCGGGATGCGGGTGCTCGGCGCCAACCACGGTGGCAGCAAGCACGGCGTGCTGACGGCCCGCGAAGGCGCCCTGACCAATGACTTCTTCGTGAATCTGACCGACATGGCCTATACGTGGAAGCCGGCCGGCAAGGGCATTTACGAAATCCGCGACCGGGCGACCGGCGCGGTGAAGTGGACGGCGACGCGGGTCGACCTCGTCTTCGGCTCGAACTCGATCCTGCGGGCCTATGCCGAAGTCTATGCCCAGGACGACAGCAAGGCGAAATTCGTGAAGGATTTCGTCGCCGCCTGGACCAAGGTGATGAACGCGGATCTCTTCGCGTAATCGCCGGCATTCCAGCCCCCGCGGTTTCGGCCGCGGGGGTTGACCTCGCCTCCCCGGCTGCTACATGGAGATGACAGCCGTGGAGGTGCGTTCGATGGACTACGAAAAACTGCTGGCGGAATCGCCGGTTCTCGTCACCTGGCTGGCCGGACAGGGGCTCAATCTTCTCGTCGCGCTGCTGATCGTGATCGCCGGCTGGACGCTGGCGCGCTGGGCCTCGAATGCCATTCAGCGCACGCTGGAGCGGACGGCCCGCGCCGACCGCACCCTGATCCCGGTCGTCGCCACCCTGATCCGCTACATCATCCTGATCGCGACGCTGATCGCCGTGCTCGACCGTTTCGGGGTGCAGACCGCCAGCCTGCTCGCCGTGCTCGGCGCCGCCGGCCTCGCCGTCGGTCTCGCGCTGCAGGGCACGCTGTCGAATGTCGCCGCCGGCATCATGCTGCTCGCCCTCCGCCCGTTCCGGGTCGGTGACGCGGTCGAGGCGGCGGGCATCGGCGGCACGGTGCGGGAGATCGGCCTCTTCGCCACGGTGATCGTCAGCGCCGACGGCATCTGGCGTCAGGTCCCCAACAGCACGGTATGGAGCGGCACGATCACCAATTTCAGCCGCGAACCGAACCGCCGGCTCGATATCACCATCGGCATCGACTATGACGACGACGCCGACCGCGCCATCGCCATCATCCGCGAGGTCGTCGCGGCCGAGCCGCGCATCCTGCGCGAGCCGGAACCCGTCGTCGTCGTCGCCACGCTGGGCGCGTCCTCGGTCGATCTGCTGGTCCGCGCCTGGACCACGCGCGAGAATTTCTGGGCCACCACCTGGGACCTGCAGAAGACCCTGAAGGCGACCCTGGCATCCGAAGGGATTACCATCCCCTATCCGCAGACCGTGCTGTCCCTGCGCGACGGCTCGGTCCTGCCGGTCGCCGCGCCGCGCTGATCCCCCGGGCTCAGAGCAGGTTGGAGGCCCCGGCTTCCACCACCTCGACCCTATCGCCGAGGCGGAGGACGCCAATGCCGTCCGGGATCGCGTTCTGGCCGAAAATGATGCCGCCCTTGGCCGCCCGGTGAATCCGGCCGAGGGCGCGCAGCGGCTCGTTCGTCTCGCTGCGCTCGCCCGTGTCGGGATCGCGGGTGGTGATGACGCAGCGGCTGCAGGGTTTCACCACGCGGAAGGTCACACCCGCGATGCGGATCACGCGCCACTGGTCCTCGGCCCAGGGCGCGCCCCCCTCGATCACGAGGTTGGGGCGGAAGCGGCGCATGTCCATCGGCGCCGGCACTTCGGCATTGAGCGCGGCGAGGGATTCGACGGTCGTGATCAGTACGGGGAAACCGTCGGCGAAACTGGCATGGTCGCCCGGCGCGCCGAAGGTCGGATCGACCGGCCGCGCCCCGACATCGTCGAGATAGACGAGCTGGACCGGCATTCCGAGCAGCCGGGTCAGGAACGCCCCCGCCGCCGGCATGGCGACCGCAGCCCCGACCTCGTCACCCCAGACGGTGACCGTCAGGCGCGGCGCCCCGGCCCCCGGCGTCGGCACGAACAGCTCGCCCAGCCGCTCGGCGCGCAGCAGGATGCCGTCCGGCCGGCTGTCGACCTCGACCATCATCATCACCGGATGCTGGCGGATGGTCTGGAACACGCCATCGCCATCGACCACCATCCAGCGCCGGTCCCCGGCGAGACCGAGAGGATCGACCGCGCTTTCGCTGAGCGCCGTGCCCTTCAGGCTCTTGACCGGATAGTGATAGAGACCGACGACCTTCATGGACCTGCCCTTCCCCGCGACCGCGCCCGTCCTTGATGCGCGTTCGCAGGGCGAATGGCAACAAGCGGAATCAACGCCCTGCCATCAGGTCCGGCTGCGCCTTCAGCAGATCCTTCACCGTGAGGCGGATGCCTTCGGTGAGCGAGACCTTCGGTTCCCAGCCGAGATCGCGCCGGGCCTTGGCGATGTTGAAGTAATGGTGCGTGACCATGTAACGGACCGAGAACCGGGTCAGGCCGTTCTCGGCGTTCAGCGTGCCACCCTTCAGCGTGTCGATCGCCTCGGCGATGGCGGCGACGCCGTAGGCCAGCCAATAGGGCACCTTGCCCCGGATCGGCGGATATTTCAGCTCGAGGATCAGTTTCTCGATGAAGTCGAAGAAGGCGATCGGCTCGCCGTTGGTGATGAAATAGGCCTGACCCGACAGGGGGGAGCCGGCGCCCAGCTTCTCCTCGGCGGCGACGACAGCATCGACCAGATTGGAGATATAGGTGAAGTCCGACAGCTTGTCGCGATTGCCCACCGCCCGGTTCAGCTTGCCGCGCTTCGCCTTGTCGAGGATCGCCGGAATGAAGCGGTTGTCGCCCGCGCCGAAGATGACATGGGGCCGGATGGCGCAGGTTTCGCAGCCGCCGGTGCCGGAAAAGGCCAGGACCTTCTTTTCCGCCGCGATCTTGCTGTCGGCATAGGGTGCCTGGGAGATCGTCGAATAGGGCAGCGTCTCGTCGCCATTCTCGATATCCGCGCCCTCGTAGACCGCGCTCGCCGAGGAGATATAGACGAGGCGGGGAATATGATGCGCGGCGCAGGCCTCGAGGATGTTCTCGGTCCCCGCCAGATTCACCGCCCAGACATCCTCCACCCGATTGTGCTTGGTATGGACGAGGGAGGCGTTGTGGATCACCGAATCCGCGCCGGCGAGGGCAGCCATCACCCCCGCCTTGTCGCGGATATCGAGACGGATGAAGTTCACGTCGGCGCGGAACGGCCGGTCGTTCATGTCGGCGCAGGTGACCTGGTGCCCGAGGTCGGCGAAACGGTCGACCAGCGCCCGCCCGACGAAGCCCTGCCCCCCTGTGATGAGGATTTTCTTCTTCATGGTCTTGTCGCCCTTATTTGTCGGTGCCGAAGGCCTGGTCCCAGAAGGGGAAGATCGAGGCGTAATTGTAATTCATGCGGTTATGATGGATGTCGTGCTTCGAGGTCCAGAAGTTGAGCAGGCGGAACGCCGGATGCGGGATCACCAGATTGCAGTGGACGAGCACGTTGATCACCGCGTGGACGAAGAACACGATCAGGAACGAGGTCGCCGACACAGGGCCGAGGATGACGACCGCGAGCAGCAAAAGGCCGAGGCCGGCGAAATTCTCGGCCGGGTGGAGATAGATGCTCTCGGGCGCGGTCGGGAAGCGCACCATGTGATGCGTGCGGTGCACATAGTGCAGCACCAGCTTGTGGTGCATGAAGCGGTGCAGGAAATAATACATGAAATCATAGAGGAGGAGGACGCCCAGCGTCTCGCCGATGAAGCCGGCGGGACCGGGCAGGCCCTGGTAGATATAGGCATCGCCCAGGAACCAGAAGAAGGCCCCGAAGATGCAGAGGGAGAACAGCCCGTTCAGCGTGATGTTCAGCCATTTCCGCAGGGGCGGGATCTGATAGGTCTTCGGCGTGCGGATGCGGTATTTGGCGAGGCTGCTTTTCTCCGCGGCCCAGCCGAGGCCATGCATCAGCGCGCCGTTGAAGGCGAGCATGAGACCCCAGACGATGAAGAAAGTGGTGTCCATGGCTCAGGACCTCGCGAACAGGGAAAGGCGGATCAGGGTGAAAAGCGACCGGAGGCGCCGCCCGCCGCCCCGGCCGAACATCAGGCCGATGGAGGCGCGCGCCTTCTCGTAGTCGCCAGGCGCGACCGGGTAGAGCTTGGGCGGCACGTTGAAACCGAAGCGATCACTCAGCACCGCCTTGGCGTTGGTATAGGCACGGAGGCCGTCGCGCCCGTTCATGCGGCCGAAGCCGGAATATTTCACCCCGCCGAACGGCAGGTCCTGGGCGAGGTAGCACAGGCCGAAATCATTGATGCAGGTCGCCCCGGCGTCGAGCGCGGCCGCGATCCGCTCCGCCCGCGCCCGGTCCTTGCTGAAGACCGAGGAATGCAGGCCGAAATCGGTGCCATTGGCGATGCGGATCGCTTCCGCGTCGTCCTTCACGCGCATGATCAGGGCGACCGGGCCGAAGACTTCCTCCCGCGCGATGCGCATCCCTGGGGTGACATCGACGAGGACGGTCGGCGGATAGAAATGGCCCCCGGCGGGATCGGGCATCCGCCCGCCGACGAGGGCGCGGGCGCCATTGGCCAAGGCATCCGACACCAGTTCGTCGATCACCCGCATCTGCTGCACCGTGTTGATCGCACCGACATCGAGCCGGCCCGGCCCCGTCGGCACGCCCTGACGCAGCGCCGCCGCGCGCGCGCCGAATTCGGCGAGGAAACGGTCGTAGATGCCGTCCATGACCAGCAGCCGTTCCGAGGCGATGCAGTTCTGGCCGAGGTTGATGAAGCAGCCGCCCAGCGCCGAATGCACCGCCTGATCGAGATCGGCGTCGTCGCAGATGATCATCGGGTCCTTGCCGCCCAATTCCATCACCGTGGGCGTCAGATGTTCCGCGCTGCCCTCGATGATGCGCCGGCCATTGCCGACCGAGCCGATGAAGAGGATTTTCTGCACCCGCGCGCGGACGAGGGCGGCGCCGGTCTCGCCGAAACCGTTCAGGATGCGCACCGTGTCGGCCGAAAAGCCCTCGCGGCACAGCGCCTCGTCGATGATCGACTGGAACAGGCCGGTCGACCAGGCGACCGCTTCCGAGGCCTTGAGGACAACGGCGTTGCCCGCCATCAGGGGCGCGACGAGGGAGCCGAAGATGTTCTGGAACGGATAGTTCCACGGCACGATGCAGGCGATAACGCCGAGCGGGCGGTATTCGATCCGCGCCTTCTTGTGCATCAGGAGACCGGAGGAGACACGCTCCGGCCGCAGGTGCTTCTCGCCGTTCCTGATCATCCAGCGGATCTTGTTGAGGACCGGCATGACCTCGCCCAGCAGGGCATTCTCGTGGGTCTTGCCGCTGTCCTTCGCGACGGCGGCGCAGATTTCGTCCGCCCGCTCGATGATGATGTCGGTCAGATGGCCGAGCACGGCGCGGCGCTGCGCGAAACTGCTGGCGCCCCAGGCCTGCTGCGCCGCCCGCGCCCGCTCCACGACGGCGCGCACCTCGTCGGGGCCGGCCACCGGCACCTCGCCGAGGCTGGCGCCGGTCGCCGGGTCGATGCAGTGAATGACCTGCGGCGAGGAACGCGGCCCCACGTTCGCGGGTTGGACGAAGGGGGTTACGCTCATGCCATGTCTCCTGACAGGATGAAGTCCGCGGCGCGCTGGCCGATCATCATGCTGGGCGCGTTGAGGGCGGATACCGGGATCTCGGGCATCACCGAGGCATCGGCGACGCGGACATTGGCGAGGCCCTTCAGCCGCAGTCTGGTATCGACGGGACTGTCGGCATCCTCGCCCATGCGGCAGGTGCCGCAGAAATGGAAGGTGGTCATGGTCGCGCCCGCCAGCCATCTCCAAAGGCTGGCCCCGGCGACGGGCTTCGCCCCGGCCGACAGGGGCTTCGCCCCCGCCCTAGCCAGCGGCCCGCGCGCGGCGATGTCACGCGCCCGGGCGATGCCGGCTTCCATCGTCGCGCGGTCGGCGGCGCTGGTGTAGTAACCGAGGTCGATCACCGCGGGCGCGTCCGGATCGGCGGAAGCGAGGCGAAGACAGCCCCGCGAGGTCGGCTTGCCCAGGATGACGACGATGCCGAAGAGACTGTCGACGAAACGGCGGAGGGGCGGCAGACGGAACGCGAGTTCGATGGCGCCGCGCAAGAGGCGGCGCAGTAGGGCGACATCGTGCAACCGGCCCGGCAGGGCCAGCACCGGCACCATCCGCCGCATGGATTCCTTCAGCGAAGCCGGCGCGGCATAGCAGACGAAACAGGTATCGGGCGGCGCGCCCCGCGGCTCCCCCGCCTTGCGGGCGGCGACGTCGAAGCCGTAGACCTGCGGATACTGGAAGTCGACGGGCGCCTTCGCGGTATAGAACATGCAGACATTGGGGTGATCCTGCAGGTTCCGCCCGATGCCCGGCGCGTCCTTCACCACGGGGATGCCGTGGCGGGCAAGCTCCGCCGCCGGGCCGACGCCGGACAGCATGAGAAGACGCGGTGTCTCCAGCGCGCCGGCCGCCATGACGAGTTCCCCCGTGACCCGGGCGCGCTCCACCCTGCCATCCTTCGCGTAGTCGACGGCGACCGCCCGTCCGCCCTCGAAGACGACGCGGCGAAGCCGCGCGCCGGTCCTGACCGTGAGGCCGGCGGGCGGATCGTCATGGACGAAGGCGCGGTAGGAGGAGCGGCGCTGGTCGCCCGCGTAATTCATGTCGTTGGCGCCGACGACACCGGCGAGATCGCCGTCGTTCATGCCGTCCTTGCGCTCGAAACCCGCCTCGACCGCGGCGGCGAGGAAGGATTCGGCGAAGGGGGTCGGCGGGCGCGGCCGGATACCGAGACGGCTTTCCACCGCCTGAAAGGCCGGCACGATGTCGTCCCAGCGCCAGCCCTCGGGCCAGGCGTCGAAATCGCGGCGGTCGCCCCTTGTGTAGACCATGCCGTTGACCGAGCCGGAGCCGCCCATGCCCCGCCCGGTGCCGACATAGATCGGGCGGCCGCCGCAATCCTTCTGCGGCGCCGACATGCGGTGCCACATCAGCGCATCGTTGGAGAAAGCGTCCTTGAAGCCGTCGGCGGTCAGGGTTTCGGGATGCGCCAGTGCCGGATCGCCCGCCTCGAGCAGCAGCACCCGCGCCTTGCCCGCTAACCAGGCGGCGGCGACGCAGCCGGCCGAGCCGCCCCCGACGACGATGTGATCGAATGCCTCCATGCCCCTGCGCTCTCCCTGACGGCGCCTCTCCGGGCGCCTTTGTAATTAGACTTGCAGTTTTAGTAATTGCAATTACTATCTTCGCAAGATTGATTTTTCGGCGGGAGCCTGCAGCATCCCCCGAACGGCGCGCCACAGCGCCGGTCGCAAAAAAGGGTCAGCCGCAGAGATGAGTGCAAAACCGCAAGCCACCGATGCCCGCGCGCCCCGCAACGGCGCCGCCCTCGCGCTGAAAGCGGCCAAGCAGGCGCTGTCGCGGGACCACATCCTCGACATCGCGGAAAAGGTCTTCGCCGAACACGGCTTCGCCGGCACGCGGATGCAGGACATCGCGCGGGAAGCCGGCATCTCGCTGGCGACGCTCTATCAGTTCCATCCGGGCAAGCAGGAACTGCACCACGCGGTGCTGGTGACGCGCGACCGGGAAATGCTCGACGCCGTCATGGCACGTCTGCAGGCGGTCTCGCTGGCGGAGGCGCCGCTGACCGGCCTTTTGTGGATGATGAAGGTGAATGTCGCCTTCCTGCTGGACCACCCGGATTACCTGCGCCTGATCCTGCGCGAAGGCTACATGTGGTATCACGCCGCCGCTCAGCCGTCGGACGACGAACAGGCACTGTGGGAATTGGGCGCCGGCCTGATCGAACAGGCGCTGGAGTTCGGCGTCCGCGCCGGCCAGCTGGTCGCGGGCCACGGCCCGGATCAGGCGCGCATGTTGATGGCGTTGCAGCAGACCCGCCTCGCCAATTGGGTCGCGGGCGGCATGGCCGAGGATCACGGGACGGTGATCGCCCGTATCCAGACCGATTTCCTGCGCCTCTTCGCCCTGCCCCCTGTCGCGGTCGAGATGGTGACGCCGGACGGCACGGCGCTGACACCGGCCGTGCGGCAGGACCTCGCCGCCCTCGACGCGGCCACGCGATAGAACAACGAGAAACCAGGGGGAAATTCATGGGGGGGTCGGATTTTCCGGCGGGTGCCGCGCTCGTCATCGGCGGCAGCGGCGGCATCGGGCGCGAGGTCGCGCGCGGCTTCGCCGCCGCGGGCTGCGATATCGCGGTGACCTACCGGCGCAAGGCCGATGTCGCGCGCGAACTGGTCGATGAATTCACCGCGAAGGGCCGCAAGGCCAGCGCCCATGCCGTCGACCTGACCGACGAGGCGAGCGTGAAGGCCGCCTTCGCCGAGGCGGTCGCCTCGCACGGCCGCATCCATACCGTCGTCTTCGCCGCCGGGCCGGTGGTGGAGCAGGTGGCGATCGCCGACACGTCCCCCGCCCTGTGGCGCCAGTCGATCGAGACCGAGACCATCGGCTTCTTCAACTGCGTCTCCGCCGCCGTGCCGCACATGCGGACCATGGGCGGCGGCTCCTTCGTTCACCTCGGCTCCGCCGGGCATCTGCGCTGGCCGAAGAAGGACGGTCTGTCGGTCGCGCCCAAGGCGGCGAACGAAGCCCTGATCAAGGGCATCGCGCGGGAAGAAGGCGTGCATGGCATCCGCGCCAATTCTGTGCTCGTCGGCGTGATCGAGGCCGGCATGTTCCTCGAATTGAAGGCGCGCGGCGTGTTCGACGAACGCTGGATCAAGGAAACCCTGCGCATGATCGCGATCAAGCGCCTCGGAACGGCTGAGGATATCGGCAATGCCGCCGTCTTCCTCGCCTCGGCCAGGGCATCCTACATCACCGGCCAGCAGATCAACGTCTCGGGCGGCTTCGGCCTCTAGATGCACCCTCGTCATGCCGACGACGGCCGGCATCTCGGGACGGCATAGGCGCTTTTCTCGTCACAAGGCCCCGGCCTTCGCCGGGGCGACGAATTCCATTGTTCATCATCACCTTGGGATCCGGGAGATAACACCATGTCCGCCTTCGGCACCGAACGTGTCCTCGACGTCCGTCATTGGAATGACACGCTGTTCAGTTTCCGCACCACCCGCCCGGCGTCCTTGCGCTTCGAGAACGGGCAATTCGTGATGATGGGGCTCGAGGTCGGTGGCAAGCCGCTGGTCCGCGCCTACAGCATCGCCTCGGCCAACCACGAGGATTTCCTCGAGTTCTTCTCGATCAAGGTGCAGAACGGCCCGCTGACCGGCCGGTTGCAGCATCTGCGGCCGGGGCAGGATATCCTGATCGGGCGGAAGCCAACCGGCACCCTGCTGCTGTCCGACCTGAAGCCGGGGCGGCGGCTCTATCTCTTCGGCACGGGCACCGGCCTCGCGCCCTTCCTCAGCCTGGTCAAGGACCCGGAGATGTACGAGCGGTTCGAGACCATCGTCCTCGTCCATGGCGTCCGCTTCGTCAGCGAACTCGCCTATGGCGACTTCTTCACCCGCGAGCTGCCGGCGGACGACATCTTCGGCCCCCTCGCGCAGGAGAAGCTGATCTACCGCCCGACCGTGACCCGCGAGGACTTCCCCACCCAAGGCCGCGTCACCGACCTGATCGAGAGCGGGCGGCTGTGGACCGACATCGGCCTGCCGCCGCTCGATCCCGCGACCGACCGGGCGATGATCTGCGGCAGCCCGGCCATGCTGGCCGACCTCTCCGCCCTGCTCGACGCGCGGGGATTCGAGGTCTCGGCCCATGTCGGCGCCGCCGGGGATTACGTCATCGAGAAGGCTTTCGTCGAGCGTTGAGGCGGCGCGGCCTCGGCCGCCGCCTGTTCCGCGACATGGGCGGCGGTGCGCCGGCCGGTCCACACGCAGTCGCCGAGCGAAAGGCCGCTGACGTAGTAATTGGACGGCAGGCCCCGGGCCGCGCGCCCGATGGCATAGAGCCCGGGCACAACGCCGCCCTCGGCCCGCAGCACCGCCCCCGTCGCCTCCTCGACCGCGAGGCCGCCGAGGGTGAGCACCGGCAGCGGAAACACCCGGTTGGTCGCGGAAATGTCGAGGGCGTGGAACGGCCCGGTGGCGATGACGCCGCGCATTTCGTCCGACTTGCCGACAGGGTCGGGCTGGCCATCGCGGGCGGCGGCATTGTTGGCGGCGATCTCGCCGACGAGGGTTGCCGGCGCCATGCCCAGCTTCGCCGCCAGCGCCTCGATCGTCGGCGCCGATTTCGCCCCCAGCATCAGGAAGCGGGCCGGCACGGACTGGAAACCCCACATGGACCCTTGCGCGATCTCTGCCTTGGCCTCGCGCAGCTGCGCGTCGTCGAGGATGACGTAACCGCGCCCGCCGGCCTTGCGGAACATCGCATCGCCCAGGCGGGCGCCATATTGTTCCTCGTTGGTCAGGCGCCTACCGTCTGCGCCGACCACGATGCCCTTGGCGAAGGCATGGGGCGGATTGATGAAGCGCCAGGCCGATATCCGGCTGGCCTTGTCCAGCCGCCCGCCAAGGCCAAGGCCAAGGCGGATGCCGCTGCCGTCGCAGCCCGAGGAGCCAAGGGGGAACCCTCGCATGAATTCGGGGGCATGGCGCGCCACCATCGCCCGGTTCTTGATGAAACCGCCGGTCGCGAGCACGACGCCGTGGCGGGCGTGAACCCGCCATGGCCGGGCGAAGGCCCGCTCGATCAGGGCCGCCAGCGAGACCAGCACGGTCGAGATACCCGCGACCTGCAGGGCGATGATGCGCGCCGGCCGCTCCAGCAAGCGGTGCAGCCGGGCGGCGATCCCGCCGGGACGCAGGGCCATGAATTCCGCGCCGACGACCGCGCCCGCATCATCGACGATCAGGCGGCGCACCTTCGCTTCGGTCCTGATCGCGATGCCGGGCGTTCTGCCGACGCGCGCCATCAGCGCCTCCATCATCGCCCGGCCGGACAGCCATTTGCCCTTGGCCCTATGGCCACGCGGCGCGGGCGGAATGGCATCGCGATTGGCCGGCACCATCTCGTTGCCCGAGAAATAGAGATAGTGATCCTTGGACGGATAGGAGGTTTCGTGTGGCGCCTCCGCGCTGTCGAAACCGACGCCATGGGCTTCCAGCCAGTCGATCATGGACGCGCTCTGCGCGGCATAGCGGCGGATCGTCTCGGCCGAGACGGCATCGCCCACTTCCCTCGCGAGATAGGCCGCCATGGCGTCGACGCTGTCGGTCCGGCCGGCCGCGGTCTGATGGCGGGTGCCGCCGCCGGCATAGACGATGCCGCCGGAAAGCCAGCTCGCCCCGCCCCCGGCGAAGCGGTCGACCAGCAGCACGTCGAGCCCGCTTTCCGCCGCCTCGAGCGCGGCCGAGGCCCCGGCCGCGCCATAACCGATCACCAGCAAGCCGCAATCCGCGTCGAAGCGGTCCGGCGCCGGCAGGGGCGCCGCCATGACGGCATTGCCGGCCGAGACCTCGGCGCCGATCTCATCGCCGCTGCCCTTGCCTGTCGCCATCACGCCTCTCCCCCTGTCGTTTCGCGGCATTCTCCCGGTCCGGGCGTGCGGCGGCATCGTCCCGATGGACGAGCCGCCGGCCGGGATCAGACGCCCTTCCGCTTCAATTCCTGCGGGGTGTAGTCGCTCTCCTTGCGGCCGCCCTCGTTGTAGCGCATCCGGTCGACCACCTCGTTCGACAGGCGGTCGGCCATATAGGCGCCGGAAACAAGGTCGTGATAGACGCAGATCCGCTGCTGGAAGAACTGCGAGGCGTAATCGTAGGAGGTCGTGTTCATCGCCATGCGGTAGAGCTGGCCGCGCGCGTCATACATGTCGGCGATCGCGGGGTTGAAGCTGTCCTCGTCGATATAGATCGTGCGGGCGGCATAGACGTGGCGCAGGCCCGGCTTCAGCCTGGCTTTCAGCACCCAGCAGCGGTGCAGCTCCCAGCGCACCGTCTCGGGGTTGAGATGGGCCTTGGCCAGCAGGTCTTTGTATTTCACCGTCGGGTCTTCGATCAGGAAGTTGTTGTAGGGAATGAAGATTTCCTTCTTGCCCACGATTTCCCAGTCATAACGCTTGGGCGACTGGGTCCACAGGCCGGTGTCGTCCACCGTGTGGAAACCGCCCGGCCCGAGCGGATAATCGCCGGCGATTTCCGGCACCTGCTTCACTCGCCGCGTGCCCGGGACATATTGCCAGGCCTGACTGGGCCGGTTGCCGAAATCCCAATATTCCCGGACGAGGGTGATCGAGCCGCGCTCCCGTTCCGGCTTCAGGGTGCTGCGGAAGACGAAGGCGGAACCGCCGTCGAAACTGGCGCGGGCGACCGTCGGATCATAGGCGGTCGCGTAGATGTCCCATTGCTGCGCGCCCCAGGCGACGTTGCCGTCGGGATAGACCACGGCCTCGTCCATGGTGCCGCGCTGGGTGAAACCGCGCGGGATACTGATCACGTTCCAGATCAGCTCCAGCCCGCTCTTGGGGAAGGGAAAGGCGGGGGCGCCATAGGCCCCGGTGACGCCTTCGCCGTCGGGGGTGACCTGAGCTTCCTGCGCGTTCAGCTTCAGGTTGGCGTGCAGCGCGTCACTGAAGCGGAAATCCCGGTGGCAGGGATAGACATCCATGCGGAAGGTCGACGGGTTCTTCTGCAAGAGCGCCTTCTGCCCCTCGGTCAGGCGATCGGCATACTGCTGAAAATTCTGCGCCGTGATCGAGAACAGCGGCTTTTCCGCCGCGTAAGGGTTGGCCTGCACCTTGCCGGTCCCGCCGTAAGTGATGCCCGGCGGCACGCCCAGCCATTTGCCTGACCAGGGCGTCAGCAGGCCGTCGGCGCTGCCCTCCTTGATCGCGCCCGCCGGCGTCAGCGACGTGCCCAGTTTCGCCACCTCGTCCGCCGCCGCCTTGGCGAAGCCGAAGCGGGGCGTGGCGGCGGCCCAGCCGGCGGCGCCCAGCCCGGCGACGAAAGTCCTGCGATCCATGGCGTTCCTCCTCGATTGCTTCTTGTCGTTGTTCAGAATGTGTATTTGACCGTGGCGATGACATAGTCGCGGTCGACCAGCGGCCGCTCGATCCGGTCGTAGGAGCCGAAGAAGGCGGTGTAGATCACGCCGATTTCAAGATTGTTCAGGTGCCGGAACTTCACGCCCGACGACACGCGGACATCGCCCGTGCCCGACAGCGCGCCGAGGGCACCGGGCGCGGCCGGCGTACCGAAAGCGATGCCGAAGGCGACGGGAATGGCCATGTCCCAACCACCCGGGAAGACATCGGTGTAACCGAATTCGGCGAGCCCCTGAATGCCCCAGGACGTCCTGTCGCCGGTCAGCTCGCGGAAGGCGTTGATGTTGTTGCCGTTGCCGTCCTGCAGCGGCTGGCCGTTCTGATCGTGAAAATAGAGCGTTTCGTGGCGAACGACGTGATTGAGGCTGACCTCGGCGACGAGATTCAGCGAATCCCACCAGGCGGTGGAGCCGCCGACATAGAGCCCGCTCAGGTTCGCCTGCCAATAGTCGCCGCGCACCGGCTGCGGCGCCTTGATGCCCGAGATCACGCCATTGACCAGCAGGGGCGCGCCCTGGCGATAGGCGAATTCAAAGCCGACGTTGACCGGGCCGAGCGTGGTCGTCGCGCTGCCGCCGTAGAGCTTGACGTCCTCGTAATAGACCACACGGTAAGTGTAGGGCAGATAGAGCGGGGCAACCGTCGCCACGATATTGTCGAGCGTCGAATTCACCAGCCCCTCGACAGCGGAACAGTCGATGCCGAGGCCGCCGCACAGGCCCGCGACGGCACCGCCGACCGAGCCCGGCCGGAAGGGATCGGTGTCGATGGTCGAGATGTCGAAGGTCGGCGACGGGTTCTTGTCGTGATACTTCAGGAAATACAGACCCGCCGTCAGATTGTCGGTGATGTCGTAGAGCAGGCCGGCACCGAACTGGCCGCTGTTCGGCTTCACTTCGCCGGCATAGGCGACATCGAAGCGTTTCGTGTCCTCATTGGCGATGCCGAGCAGATTGTCGCTGATCACCTGCGACAGCAGCTGCGAGATCGGCATGGGCAGGGCGATGTTCTGGCACCCCGGCGTCGACGGGCTGAGGGTGCAGGCCGAGGCGAGCGCGGTGATGACGTCGGGAAACGGATTGACCGAGCCATAGGCGAATTCGGCGCCCGGCCCGATGATGTCGGAGCGGCTGAAGAAACTGCCGACACCGTCCATCTGGTTGTTCTCGAAGCCGAACTGATAATAGCCGACCACCGAAAGCCGGTCGGTCAGGCCCCAGTTCATCGAGATCTGCGGCACCGGCAGCAGGATATCCTTCACCTCCGAGCCCGGCGAGTTCGAGCGCGTTACATCGACGACGCCCTGACTGAGCGAGATATTGCCGAAGAACAGGCTCTCGCCCCAGGCCACCACCTGATTGCCGACCCGGATCGACAGATCGGTGTCGAAGGGATGGAACGTGCCATAGGCGAAGGCGTCGAGCAGGCGGAAGCGGCCGCCGTTGGCGACGCGGGTCTGGCCCGGAAAGTGATCCGGCTGGCCGTAACTCTTGTTGATACCGTCGGGGAATTCCGTGTCGTTGGAATTGGCCGAGTGGTAGACGAAATCATAAAAGGCGTTGCCGCTCAGGTTGACGCCGAATTCCTCGTATTTGAAGCTGGCCTCGAGAAGGGCGGTCACCGCATTGGTGATCAGGTCGCCCTTTTCGAAATTCAGGTTGGGATCGTCGAAGTTATAGGTCTGCGGCGTATGGGTCGAGGTCGGCACCACCGGCAGAATCGGCAGCTGCGGCAGGATGACGACCTGGGCATAGTCCGTCTCGGGCGAGAAGGAGCGAGGGTTCGGATCCTCGGCCCGGACGCCGATCTGATAGCTGGTCGTCATGTTGACGCCGATGGTGGCGCCATTCTCGAGCTGATAGACCTCGGCGAAGGCAAGTCCCGTGCCGCCGACCAGACAGCCGGCAAGGCCGCAGGCCGCGGCCGGCATCCACACCCCGGCGAATTTCGCCGCGCCGGCTGTCCGGCCGGATTTCGACTTCCTGCTTGCCATGGCGCCCCCCTGCCCCTTCGGCGCCGATTTGCCGACGCCCCGCGCGCCCCGCCGGTCACGGCCGGCGGAGCGTGTTCAAAGCCCGCGGTCGAGACACCGGCCGCATGTCGATACGCAACAGGTAACGAGGTGGGATCGCGTCAGATCCAGTAGTCGGTATTCTCGAGGCCGAGCATCACGCCGCCCCAGTTGCGGCCGATGCTGTCCGCCTGATTGGCGGCATGGGCGCGGCCGGTATGAAGATCGGAAAGGATGCGGGCGAAGGGCAGCTTGTTGAACACCGCGGCGCCACCGCCGGCCTTGAACAGGCGCTGGGCGAGGTTGGCGCAGCGCTCGGGCACTTCCGCCGACTGATAGCGGAACTTGAAGCGATCCGACATTTCGGTGAAGCCGCCGGCACAGGCGACGTCATACATCACATTGATGTTGCGGTGCAGGACCAGCTTCATCTCGTCGATGGCCGAGGCGGTCTCGGCGCAGAGCAGCTGGGCCGTGCCGTCTTCCGCCGTCTTCGCGCCGGTGACCGTGGTGCGCTTCGCCGCGTAATTCACGAAAGCGTCGAGCATCGCCTGCAAGCCGCCGATCGACGAGGTGGAAACCGCGCGGATGAAGACCTGCGGGAAGGGCATCCGGTAAAGGCCGTGGGTGTTCACCGCATTGCCCGGGCTGTTGCACATCACGCCATCCATGAACAGATGGGTGCGGTATTCGGGGACGAAGGCATCCTTGACCACGATATCGTGACTGCCCGTGCCGCGCAGGCCCAACGTGTCCCAGGTATCGACGATCTCGTAATCCGAACGCGGCAACAGGAAGGTGCGCATGTCCATGTTGCCGGAGCCGCGCCCGACCTCGCCACCGAGGAAGATCCAGTCGCAATGCTCGCAGCCCGACGAGAAGCGCCAGCGGCCGTTGAAGATGTAACCGCCCTCGACCGGGCGGGCATCGCCCTGGATCATATAGGTGGAGGAGACGAGGACCGAAGTGTCCCGGCCCCAGACATCGGCCTGCGCCCGGTCGTCGAACAGGGCCATCTGCCACGGATGGCAGCCGATGACGCCGTAACACCAGGCGGCCGACATGTCGCCTTCGCCGAGGGTCATCAGCACGTCGTAATAGACATTGGGATGCATCTCGTAACCGCCCCAACGCTTCGGCTGCAGGATGCGGAACAGGCCGGCGTCCTTCATTGCCGCCATCACCGCGTCGGGAACGCGGCGCAGGCGCTCGCCCTCGTCGGATTTTTCCCGCAGCAAGGGCACGAGGGCACGCGCACGGGCGCGCATTTCGTCTTCCGTCGGCACGGTGATGTTGAGTTCGCTGCTGCCGTCCATGGCAATCCCCCGGCTTGGTTTCCCCCGGCCGGCTTTCTGCGCCGGCTCGACTTGGGGCCACGTTGGCGGGCGACGGCGCAATCGGCATCGTCTAACCGGACTAATTGCCGCAGCGATGAAAATAAATTATCCGGAATCGAAAGATATGGCCGCGTGGAACGCCGGTAATTTCTTGGCCATTACTTACCGCAATGCACAAAATCCGCGTGCCGCCGCGCGCGATATCGCGCGCGACTTCACCCGTTCCACAGACCGCATCGCGGCTATGACTTCAGCGCCAGGCCCGTCATCGGCAACATGCGGCGGATGATGAACCCCCGCATCGCTTCCGCGTCGCGCTTGACCGGCCCCGCCATGTTCAGGAGCGAGAGCAACATGCGGATCGTCGCCTCCGTCATTTCGCGCCACGCGTCCTCCGCCATGTCGACCCCGGTCATGATCTGCTTCATCAGGAGCAGCGACAGATCGAAACCTTCGGCGTTGATCAGCGCATCCTCGCTGACATAGGTCGCGAGGCTGGACAGGGTCATGACCGAGAGTTGCGGCTCCTTCGGCACATCGTCGAGCAGGAACAGGATCGCCCGCACGAAACGCTCCGCCGGATCGGCCACCCCGTCGAGATGGGCGACCAGACGCTGCGCCATCGCCGCCGCGGACTGCAGCAGGGCGGCACTGAGCACGTCCTCCCGGCTGGTGAAATAGCGGTAGACGGTCGGCCGGGTCACCCCCGCCTGACGTGCGATGTCGAGCAGGCTGGTCTTGTCGATACCCCATTGCCTGACGCAGGCGATGGCGGCTTCGAGGACGCGCTGCCTCGTTTCGCTCGAGGGCGGTTTGGATGGAAGGGTGGTCATGACCTTGGTCCGGAGCGGATCGGGGCACACAGTCTATCGGCGGCTCTCCCTGGAACCCAGCGCGGTTTTCACCTCCTTGTTTTACGACTTTACACTATCAGTATATCTGTATAGTTTCACAGGCGAGCCGCGATGGCAAGGGGCACGAGGGCAGGCCGACAAGAACAACAGCCGCCCGCCCCGCCATCCGCGCATGGGGAGGGGAAGAATGAGCCTGCAGGCGACAGCCGGCCGCAAGGGCGGCGCCACACCACCGACGGCGCGGGGCGGCCTGCCCTGGTTCGGCCACATGCTGAATTTCGCGCGTAACCCCTATCATTTCGTCTCCGCTGTCGCGTCCGAGCACGGCGAGATCGCCGCCTTCACCCTGATGGGCCAGCGCATCGTGCTGCTGACCGGCGACGAGGCGAGCGAGGTGTTCTATCGCGGCTCGGACGAACAGCTCGACCAGTCGGCGGCCTACAAGCTGATGACCCCGATCTTCGGCGAGGGCCTCGTGTTCGATGCGCCCATCGCGCGGAAGAACGAGCAATTGCGGATGCTGATGCCGTCGCTGCGCATGGAGGCGATGCGCGACCATTCCCACAAGATCGTGCAGGAAGTGGAAGATATCATCGCGTCCTGGGGCGAGAGCGGCGAGATCGAGCTGGTCGAGTTCATGAAGCAGCTGACCATCAACACCGCCAGCCATTGCCTGCTGGGGCGCGAGTTCCGCTACGAACTGAGCACCGAATTCGCCGCGATCTATCACGACCTCGAAGAAGGCGTGCACCCCCTCGCCTATCACTTCCCCTATCTGCCGATCCCGAAGTTCCGTCGCCGCGACAGGGCACGGAAACGCCTGCAGGAACTGGTCGGCGGCATCGTCCGCAAGCGCGCGGCGGCGACCGACAAGCCCAGCGACATGTTCCAGACCCTGATCGACATGCGTTACGAGGACGGCACCCCGCTGGACGAGAACGAGATCACCGGGCTTCTCGTGGGCGCGATCTTCGCCGGCCACCACACGAGCTCCGGCACCGCCGCCTGGGTCCTGCTCGAACTCCTCAGGAACCCCGACATCCTCGGCCGGACGGAGGCCGAGCTGGACCGTCTGCTGGGCGCGGATGGCGCCGTCACCTTTGGCTCGCTGCGCGAGATGCCGGTACTGGAAGGCGTGGTCAAGGAAGTGCTGCGGCTGCACCCGCCCCTGATCATCCTGATGCGCAAGGTGATGGAGGATATTTCCTTCAAGGGTTACACGATCAAGGCCGGCGACATGGTCTGGGCCTGCCCGCCGGTCACTCACCGCCTGTCGCGCCTGTTCAGCAACCCGGGGCGTTTCGACCCCGACCGCTTCTCGCCCGAGCGGCGGGAAGACCGCAACCTGATGGCCTATCAGCCCTTTGGCGGCGGCAAGCACAAATGCTCGGGCAATGCCTTCGCGCTGTTCCAGATCAAGGCGATCTTCGCCGTGCTGCTGCGCCGCTATGATTTCGAGCTGGTCGATACGCCCGAGAGCTACGTCGACAATTACTCGGACATGATCGTGCAGCCGAAGTCGCCCTGCCGCGTGCGCTATCGCCGCCGGGCCGCGGCCGCCGCGCCCGCGCGGCCCGTGGAGGCAGCGGAGCCGCCGCCCGAATGCCCGGCCCACCGGAAGGCGGAGGCCGCCCCGGTCGCGCGCCCGGCGATCACCGTCGCGGTCGACCGGCAATTGTGCCAGGGCCATGCCATGTGCATGGGCGAGGCGCCAGAGCATTTCCGCGTCGGCGCCGACGGCACCCTCCGCATCCTCAAGGAAGCCGTGACCGAAGCAGAACTGGAAAAGGTCCAGTCCGCCGTCCTCTATTGCCCGAACGCGGCGCTGCGCATCGAGCGGCACTGAGCAGGGCCCGGCCATGAAGATTTTCGTTACCGGCGCCACCGGCTTCGTCGGTGCGCACACGGCGCGCGCCCTGCTCGCGGCGGGTCACGAGCTGCGCCTGCTGGCCCGCGATCCGGAGGCGCTGCGCCGCTATTTCCGCCGCTTCGGCCCGGTGCCGGACGACATCGTCGCGGGTGACATGCGCGACGCCGCCTTGATGGACAAGGCGATGCGGGGCTGCGACGCGGTGTTCCACGCCGCCGCCCTGGTCTCGGTCGATCCCAAGCGGGCGGAGGAGATTTACCGCAACAATCTCGCCGGGATCGACGCCGTGCTGGGCACCGCCTGCCGGCAGGGGGTGGAGCGCATCCTCTATGTCTCCAGCCTGTCGGTGCTGTTCCAGAAGGGCGTCACGCGGATCGACGAATCGACGCCGCTCGGCCGGCCGGCCAATGCCTATGCCCGCTCGAAGCGCGATTGCGACGAGCATGTCCGGCGCATGCAGGCCGAGGGCCGGCCGGTCCAGATGACCTATCCCGCCGGCATCTTCGGCCCCGACGATCCCAAGCTGTCGGAAGCCAACCATGGCGTCACGTCCTTCGTGAAGGTGGTGCCGCAAACCTCGACCGGGCTTCAGGCGATCGACGTCCGCGATCTCGCCGATGCCCATCGCTTCCTGCTCGAGAACCCGCCGCAGGGCGATTTCGAGGCGGCGCGCTTCATCGTCGGCGGCCGCTATTACCCCTGGGCCGAGTTCCACGGCTTGCTCCAGACGCTGACCGGCCGGCGCATCGCCGCGCCGCGCCTGCCCGGCGCCGTGCTGCGCGCCATGGGCGGCTTCGTCGATACCTTGCGCAAACTCGTGCCCTTCGAGACGCAGGTCTCGGGTGAAGCCATGAGTTACGTCACCGAATGGGCCGAAGCCTCGTCCGCGCGCATTCTCGGCCGCATGGGCCGGGATTTCCGCAGCGGCGCCGAGACCTTCGGCGACACCATCCGCTGGCTGGTCGCCGAAGGTCACCTCGACGCCAAATTCGCCGGCCGGCTGGCGGCCTGAACACAAGAAAAAGGGAGGAGAACCCATGTCCGACAAGCGCGTCGCCTCGATCACCCCGCCGAACCGCGCCTATCCGCGCGCCGAACTGGAAGAGATGATGCAGCGCTGGCTGCAGGCCAATGTCGACGCCGAAAAGGCCGGCGACTGGACCAGGCATCTCGGCCCCTTCTATGCCGACCATGCCATCTATTCCTGGAACATCGGCCCGAACGAGGAATTCGTCGCCACCGGCCGCAAGGAGATCGAGGATATCGCCATCGGTTACCAGATGAAGGGGTTCGAGGAATGGGAATATCCCTATCACGACATCATCATCGACGAGAGCCGGGGCACCATCATCGGCTTCTGGAAGCAGCGCGCCCCCTATCGCCGGCCCGACGGCAGCTTCTATGAGATCGAGGGCATCGGCGGCTCGTGGTTCGAATATGGCGGCAACTGGCAATGGCAGTGGCAGCGCGATTTCTTCGACCTCGGCAATGCCAAGGATTGCTTCTTCCAGCTCGCGGGGGCCGGTGTGCTCTCGCCCGTCGTGAAGGAGAAGATCCACCGCCAGGCCAAGGGCCAGCTGCTGCCCGGCCATCGCCGCCTGCATCCGCAACTGTCCGGATTTCAGAAGCTGCGCAACACTTTCGCGATCGCCCGCATCGCCCTCATGGGGCGCTGAGCCATGGCGGGCAGCTGGTTTTCCGCCAATCCGGACAAGGCCTGGGTCGAGAAGTTCTTCCTCGCCTATTCGCCGCTCTGGATGGCGTCGATGGCGATGATGATGGTGACGGGCTGGGATCGCACCTTCGGCGATACCGCCCTGCTGCTCCATGCCTTCGGCACCGCCCTGCCGGCACTCGCCGTCCCCGCCCTGATCGCCAGGCGTTACACCGACAAGCCGTGGCACCGGGCCTATTGGTTCAAGGCCAACCTCTATCTGATCGTCTTCGGCTTCTTCGGCAATTACTTCGGCTCGGAATATTTCTTCGACGTGCTCGGCATGGTCTATGTCTATCCGAACGCGACCACCAATCTCGACGCCGCCCTCGTCGGCAGCGGCCAGCAGAAGGTGCCGCTGATCATGTATGCCTATACCCACGTCTATTTCATGACCTATCACGCGACGGCCAACATCGTGCTGCGCCGCTTGCGCGCCCTGCCGGGCGGGGTCCTGCTGTTCCCGCTGCTCGTCTTCGGCATCGGCTATTTCTGGGCCTTCATGGAAACGAAGGCGATGGCCAACCCGCTGATCGCCCAGAGTTTCTACTACCAGAAGATGGACGTGATGCTGGCCTATGGTTCGGCCATCTACGCCGTCTATTTCATCGCCAGTTTCCCGATCTGGTATTTCCTCGACGAGCGGAACGACCGGGTCTGGAGCCTGACCCAGACCGTCGCGGGCGGCCTCTCGGCCAGCATGTTGACCTTCTACATGCTCGACTTCGCGGCCCGCTGGGTCGGCTCTCTGTAAGCGGCCTGCATCAAGTTAAGACGGACAAATTGGTAGAGAAGTTCAGTATAGCGGCGAGGGCGTGAGGCCCGCGAGGCTAACAGCTAACGGGCTACAGCCGGTTATACTTGGTTTTTTTGGTCATTATCCGCCTGTTGAATCATATCCAGAACGTCTTCAAACGCATTACGGCTCTTGCCTATCTCATAAGCTTCCGCTGCGGCGCGCCGCTCGCCTTCTGACTTCTTCCAACCTAAATCTGGATAAAAGATCTTATGAGAAATTTTCAATTCCCTCCGCCTATTTCTATGAGGATCGAATACCTCAAGGGTCACGTCAAACAATGGACGCATAGCATCCATACATTGCTCGCCGAACAAGACTTCGATCACAAATCGATGCGATGCGCTGGGCTCAACGATAGCTCCAAATTCTTGATAAACAATGTTATTCTCAACAAATTTATCATCTTTGACCCCGGAATTTTCATCGAAAATATCTAATCCCGTCACTTTTGTTCGCGAAGACCTCAGGGCAACGGGATATTTTCGTCTATTCCAGAACTCGATAGTGACAGAAAACTTGAACAAATGTGAGCCGCTCGTGCTACTCAAACTGCTGTCTGTCGCAAGCACCACTGGTCGCCACCCAACATTTTGTCGATAGCTAAACACGAGTGCGACGGTGGCGACCACCGTCGACATCACTGTGGACGCAACCGACGAAATTATTTCAAGTGCTGGCATGACGAGTAGTCTGACATTGCAACTACCTTGTGGCAATGGCCAGGTTGCGATCACCGCTTACAGCTGAGGCCGTTGCCATGACGCTGCCTTTATCTATTCTCGACAATATAGATGAGGGGTGACGGGCCGTGAAAATCAGCTCCACCGAGTTCCAGCAGAATGTCGGCCGCTATCAGGATATGGCCCAGCGCGAGCCGGTGTCGATCACCCGCAACGGCCGCGCCCATACGGTCCTGATCTCGGCCGCCCTGTTCGAGACCGCGCTGAAAGGCCGGGTGGCCCGCAAGATCGAAGACCTCGACAAGGCGACAATCATGACCATCGCGGACAGCGGAGTGTCGTCGGAGTTCGCCTCGCTCGACGAGTTCATCGAAGACTGGAAACCGTGAGCCTGCCGGCGCCTCGTCCGGGCCTTGTGATTTCCCACGCCTATTTATGGCACCGGGAATACGAGCGCGGCGCGGAAGATGGGATAAAGGACCGCCCCTGCGCCATCGTCGCCAGCCGGGACATGGTCACGGTCGCCCCCGTGACCCACGACCCGCCCACCGATGCCATCGAAATGCCGGGAGATCGAGCGGGTGCAACGGTCCGAGTAACAAACGAAAGGCCACGAGCCCGTGGCTCGTGGCCTTTCGATGTGGCGGTTGGCGGCCGGTTACTTCGGCGCGATGACCATGGTCATCTGACGCCCTTCCATCTTGGGCATCTGTTCGACCTTGGCGATCTCTTCCGTTTCGTCGCGGACGCGGAGCAGCACCTTCATGCCGAGGTCCTGGTGGGCGAGCTCGCGGCCACGGAAGCGCAGCGTCACCTTCACCTTGTCGCCTTCTTCGAAGAACTTCCGGATCGCCCGCATCTTCACGTCATAGTCGTGCTGGTCGATACCGGGGCGCATCTTGATCTCCTTGATCTCGATGACCTTCTGGTTCTTGCGCGCTTCGGCGGCCTTCTTCTGGGCCTCGTATTTGTACTTGCCGTAGTCGAGCAGCTTGCACACCGGCGGATCGGCGTTGGGCGAAATCTCGACCAGGTCGACACCGGCCATTTCGGCGAGATGCAGGGCTTCGGCGAAAGTCACGACACCGCGGTTCTCGCCGGTCTCGTCGATGAGGCGGACGCGGGGCACGGTGATCTGGTCATTGATGCGCGGGCCGCCCTTGTCGGGAATGGCCTGGGGATAGGGTGGGCGGGCTATGTAAGGTCTCCGTCTGACAGCGCGGGGACCATCCATGCAGACTGGGTCACGTCGACCCTGCGCACCACAGTCCTTCCACGTTCATGTGAATCCTGTACCTGCGACCGGCGCAGGTGCATGACGCAATAGATGACCCCAAACGCGCGATCTTGCAAGTCGGGAGTCGGAATTTTACGCCGCGTGCGGGGCCGCGCGTCCGGCGCGGCCCCGATGCGTCCGATCAGTTGCGGGCCTTGTCGACCAGCTTGTTCTTGGCGATCCAGGGCATCATGGCGCGCAGCTTGCCGCCAACTTCCTCGATCGGGTGCTGGGCCTGGATGGCGCGGGTCGCCTTGAAGGACGGCGTGCCGGCCTGGTTCTCCAGCATCCAGTCGCGGGTGAAGCGGCCCGACTGGATGTCGTCGAGGACGCGCTTCATTTCCTTCTTGGTCTCGTCGGTCACGATCCGGGGGCCGGTGATGTAATCGCCGTATTCCGCCGTGTTCGAGATCGAGTAGCGCATGTTGGCGATGCCGCCCTCGTAGATCAGGTCGACGATCAGCTTCACTTCATGCAGGCACTCGAAATAGGCCATCTCGGGGGCATAGCCCGCCTCGACCAGGGTCTCGAAGCCGGCCTTGATCAGGGCGGTCAGGCCGCCGCAGAGCACGGCCTGCTCGCCGAACAGGTCGGTCTCGCACTCTTCCTTGAAGCTGGTCTCGATGATGCCCGAACGGCCGCCGCCGACCGCCGAGGCATAGGACAGCGCGATTTCGAGGGCATTGCCCGAGGCGTTCTGATGCACCGCGACGAGGCAGGGCACGCCGCCGCCCTTGACGAATTCCGAACGCACGGTGTGGCCGGGGCCCTTCGGCGCGATCATGAAGACGTCGAGGTCCGGACGGGCCTCGATCAGCTTGAAGTGGATGTTGAGGCCATGGGCGAAAACGAGGGCGGCGCCCTGCTTCAGATTGGCTTCGAGGTCATCCTTGTAGAGCTTCGCCTGCAGCTCGTCCGGGGTCAGGATCATGACGACGTCGGCCCAGGCCGCGCCTTCCGCCGGGGTATAGACCTTCAGGCCTTCGCCTTCCGCCTTCTTCGCGGTGGCCGAGCCGGCGCGGAGCGCCACGGCGATATCCTTCACGCCCGAGTCGCGAAGGTTCAGGGCATGGGCATGGCCCTGGCTGCCATAGCCGACGATCAGGACCTTCTTGCCCTTGATCAGGTTCACATCGGCATCGCGATCGTAATAGACGCGCATGGGTCTCGTCCTTGTGGTTTGTGTTTGTCTGTTCAGAGTGCGCCGGTGCCGCGCTGGATCGCGACGACGCCGGTGCGGGACAGCTCGGCCAGGCCGAGCCCCCGCATGAGGTCGATGAAAGCGTCGATCTTCGAGGTATTGCCCGTGATCTCGAAGACGAAGGACTGGGTGCTGCTGTCGAGCACCCGCGCCCGGAAGGCATCGGCGAGGCGCAGGGCCTCGACCCGCTTCTCGCCGGTCGAAACCACCTTGATCAGCGCGAGTTCGCGCTCGAGCGAGGGGCCGTCGATGGTCAGGTCCTGGACCTTGTGCACGGGCACGAGGCGGTCGAGCTGGGCCTTGATCTGCTCGATCACCATCTCGGTGCCCGAGGTGACGACGGTAATGCGCGAGAGATTGCGCGAATCCTCGACCTTGGCGACGGTCAGGCTGTCGATATTATAGCCACGGCCGGAAAACAGGCCGATGACGCGGGCGAGGACACCCGCTTCGTTATCGACCAGAACGGCAATGGTATGGCTGCGGATCGGTTCCACTTCGCCCTCTTCTTCCCCGGCTGGCGGGGCTTATAGCTCGAATTTCGTCGGTTGGGAAATCTTTGGGCCGCCCTGTTTCCTTGCGCTCGGCGTCATCCCGGCGAAGGCCGGGATCTTTCGACGCCGGGGCGCCCTCGTCACGAGGCCCCGGCCTGCGCCGGGGCGACGAGACGGGAGGCGGCGCCGGGCCTTATACCAGCGCCATCCCTTCCACCGAGATGTCGCGATGCGCCTCGTCCTCGGGCCCGAGGATCATCTCGTTGTGCGCGGCGCCCGACGGCACCATGGGGAAGCAGTTTTCCTTCTGGTCGACCCGGCAGTCGACGATGACCGGCCGCCTGATCGCGATCATTTCGTTGATCGTGTCGTCGAGGGCATCGGGCTTCTCGCAGCGCAGGCCGACCGCGCCGAAGGCTTCCGCCAGCTTCACGAAATCCGGCAGCGCGTGCATGTAGCTTTCGGAATAGCGGTTGCCGTGCAGCAGCTCCTGCCACTGGCGGACCATGCCCATGTACTGGTTGTTCAGGATGAAGATCTTCACCGGCAGGCGATACTGGATCGCCGTCGCGACTTCCTGGATGTTCATCATGATCGAGGCTTCGCCCGCGACGTCGATGACGAGCGCGTCCGGATGGGCCATCTGCACGCCGATCGCCGCCGGCAGGCCATAGCCCATGGTGCCGAGACCGCCGGAGGTCAGCCAGCGGTTCGGTTCCTCGAAGCCGATGAACTGCGCCGCCCACATCTGGTGCTGACCGACCTCGGTCGTGATGTAGGTGTTCGGCCCCTTGGTCAGGGCGTGCAGGCGCTGGATCGCGTATTGCGGCTTGATGATCTCGCTCGACGGGCGATAGCGCAGGCAGTCGCGCGCGCGCCATTCGTCGATCTGCTTCCACCAGGCTTCCAGCGCCGCGCGGTTCGGGCGGTACTGCTTGGACTTCCAGACCTTGATCATGTCTTCGAGGACATGGCCGCAGTCGCCGATGATCGGCAGGTCGACCCGCACGTTCTTGTTGATCGACGACGGGTCGATGTCGATGTGGATCTTCTTCGAGTTGGGCGAGAAGGCACTGACCCGGCCGGTGATGCGGTCGTCGAAACGGGCGCCGACACAGATCATCAGGTCGCAATCATGCATCGCATGATTGGCCTCGTAGGTGCCGTGCATCCCCAGCATCCCCAGCCACTGCTTGTCCGACGCCGGATAGGCGCCAAGACCCATCAGGGTCGAGGTGATGGGAAAGCCGGTGATGCGCACCAGCTCGCGCAGCAGCTGCGACGCCTGCGGCCCCGAATTGATGACGCCGCCGCCGGTGTAGAACACCGGCCTCTCGGCCGCCGCGATCAGCTCGACCGCCTCGCGGATCTTGTTCAGGTCGCCCTTGACCTGCGGGCGATAGGACTTGTGCTGGACATTGGCCGGCGGGGTATAGAGGCCGGTCGTCAGCTGGATGTCCTTCGGCAGGTCGACGACGACCGGGCCGGGCCGGCCGCTGCGCGCGACATAGAAGGCCTCGTGCAGCACGCGGGCGAGATCCTTGATGTCCTTGACCAGCCAGTTGTGCTTGGTGCACGGCCGGGTGATGCCGACGGTGTCCGCCTCCTGGAAGGCGTCGTTGCCGATCAGATGGGTCGGGACCTGGCCGGTGATGCAGACCAGCGGAATGGAATCCATCAGCGCGTCGGTCAGGCCGGTGACCGCGTTGGTCGCGCCCGGGCCAGAGGTGACGAGCAGGACGCCGACCTTGCCGGTCGAGCGGGCATAGCCTTCCGCCGCATGGGCCGCGCCACCTTCCTGGCGGACGAGGACATGCTTGATGTCTTCCTGCTGGTACAGGGCATCGTAAATGGGGAGTACCGCGCCGCCCGGATAACCGAAGATCGTGTCTACGCCCTGATCGACCAGGGCCTTGAGAACCATCTCCGCGCCGGTCATCATATTCTGCGCCATAACACTATGCCTTCCTCGATCCGGCCGGCGCCCGCTTGGCAAATGCGAGCGAGAGGCCAATAAACAGCAAAACCGCGCCCGTGGGGCGCGGAGCCGGCAACCTAATCGTTCAAGATTGCGTCGTCAACCCCTGTTGGCGAATTTTTTGTGCGATATCCTCTGCCAAACTTTCCGTTTCTTGCGCGACATCGGGCCAGTGCCAATCGGCCATGCGCCCGCGCGCCCAGGTCATCTGCCGCTTGGCATATTGCCGGGTCTCGATGTCGGCCTGGCCGATCGCCTCGTCGAGGGAAAGCTGTCCCGCGGCATGGGCGGCGAAGGGCCGCAGGCCGATCGCCTTGGCTGCCGGCAGCAACGGATCGAGGTCGCGGGCGGCGAAGGCCCGCGCTTCCGCGATGGCGCCTGACTGCGCCATGGCCTCGAGGCGCTGGCGGATGCGCCCGAGCAGCAGGGGCCGGGGTGGTGCCACCACCAGCCTGTGCAGGTCGCCGAGATCGGCGGCGGCTTCGGGCGCCCGCGCCTGCCAGGACGACAGCGGCCGCCCGGTGCCCTGGTGAACCTCGAGCCCGCGCAGGATGCGCTGGGAATCCCCGGGCTTCAGCCGGGCCGCCAGATCAGCGTCGACACCGGCGAGTTCCGCGTGCAGGGCCGGCGCGCCTTCCCGCGCCAGCCGGGCGACGAGGCCGGCGCGAATGCCCGGGTCGATGGCCGGAATATCGGAGAGACCGTTCACCAGCGCATGGAAATAGAGCCCGGTGCCGCCAACGACGATGGCCGGGCGCCCTTCGCCATGGATCGCCGCGATCTCGGCCGTCGCCAGCGCCTGCCAGCGCGCCGCCGAACAGGCTTCGGTCGGCGGCAGCACGCCATAGAGACGGTGCGGCACCTTCGCCTCGTCGGCCGGGGCCGGCCGCGCGGTCAGGATGTGCAGCCCGTCATAGACCTGCATCGAATCCGCATTGACGATCACCCCGCCCAGCCTTGCGGCAAGAGCAAGGGCGAGCCCGGATTTGCCGCTTGCGGTCGGCCCGGCGATCAGTACGGTGACGGCCAATTCATGCGTTCCCGAGAAGATTTCGCCCCGATGAACCACGTCCTGACCGTGATCGGCAACCCTGTCGAAGCGCCCCTGCCCGATTCCCTGGGCGCAGACCTCGCCCTCGCCCTGACGCAAGCCGGCGCCGAAGCCGGGGAGCCGGTCTGGCTTTCGGCCGGGGAAGCCCTGGACCTGCCCTTCGACGGGCTGTCCGCCCTCGCCGCCGAGAAGATCGCCGATATCGCCCTCGCCGGGCTGCCGGCCGACCGTCTGGCGCAGGACGCGGCGGGCCGGGCCAAGCGCCTGCTGATCGCGGACATGGATTCGACCATGATCACGGTCGAATGTATCGACGAACTGGCCGATTTCGCCGGGCTGAAGGCGGAAATCTCCGCCGTGACCGAACGCGCCATGCGCGGCGAGCTGGATTTCGAATCCGCCCTGCGCGCCCGCGTCGCCAAGCTGAAGGGCCTGCCCGAAAGCGTGCTGCAGACCTGTTTCGAGGAACGGGTGCGCTTCACCGAAGGCGGCCGCCAGCTGATCGCGACCATGGCCGCCAACGGCGCCTATTGTGCCCTCGTCTCCGGCGGTTTCACCTTCTTCACCAGCCGGGTCGCCGCCCATCTCGGCTTTCACGAGCACAAGGCCAATGTGCTCGAAATCGCCGACGGCGCCCTCGCCGGCACGGTGACCGAGCCGATCTGCGGCGCCAATACCAAGCTGGACTCCTTACGCGGCCTCGCCGCCCGCCATGGCGTCGCGCCGGAAGCGACGCTGGCGGTGGGCGATGGCGCCAACGACCTGCCGATGATCGAGGCGGCGGGCCTTGGCGTCGCCTTCCACGCCAAGCCCAAGGTCGCCGCCGCCGCCCGCGCCCGGGTCGATCACGGCAATCTGACCAGCCTGCTGTTCTTCCAGGGCTACGCCCGCGCTCAATTCGTCGGCTGAGACAGGCGCTCGACCGTCTGCGCGATCTCTGCCGGCTCGAACACCGGCAGGGAACAGGTGGTGGCGGTGCAGATGAAGGCGGCCGGCCGGCCGAGATCGGGCAGCGTCACCGCGATATTGGGCAGCGGCCCTTCCGCCGCGTCATAAAGTTCCACCCGTTTCCAGGGCCGGGGCAACGCCCGCGCCGCGGCGAACAGTGCCGCGCTCTCGCCCCGCCGCCCGGTGACGACGACATGCAGCGGCTCAGCCGCCGCCTCGCCGTCGAGCACCAGCAGGCCGGGCCAGAAACTGCCGGGTGACGCCGCCTCCTGATGCTGGAGGAAGGCGAAGATGCGCCGCGCTGCCGCGCCGAGGGCAGCGTCCCCCGTCTGGTGATGCAGCCGCAGCAAGAGCCGCGCCGCCGTTACATTGTCGTCGAGATGGAAGAAGGGCCGGCCGACCGGCCCGGCGGCGACCAGCGTCACCTCGGCATTGGCAAGACCGCCAGCGGGATCCGCGAAATGGCGCAGCAGCGCAGCAGCTGCATCGGTCGCCGCCGCCAGCCACACGCGCTCGCCGGTCGCGGCGTAGAGCGCCTCGAAGGCGAGGCCGGCGTTCAGCGTGTCGGGCAGGAAAGGCCCGCCCGCGTCCCGCTCCCCATGGGCGAAGCTGCCGTCGCCCTGCCGCCGCGCCGCGATCAGCCAGTGCCCGGCCGCCTTGGCCCGGCCGATCAGCGACTCGTCGTCAAGGTCGGCCCCGGCTTCGGCAAGGCCGGCGGCGATCAGCCCGGTTTCGCTGGCATAGACATTGCGGTCGATGCGGGGCGGCGCCATGGCCGCGCGGCCCTTGGCGTCGAGGCCATAATAATCCTTGCCGGTCATGCCGGCGGCGACATCCGGGTCCGCATCCTGGCTGGTGAAAAACCCGCCGGCCGGATCGGACAGCACGGTCGAGGCATAGCGCGCGACCGCGCGCGCGGCATCGGCGTAAGCCTTGTCCCCGGTCCAGGCCGCGCCCGCCGCGAAGAGGCGCAGCGCCGCCGCCTGCGATCCGGCGATCTTCTCGTAATGCGGCGCATTCCAGGCGCCGACCGCATACTGGAAAATGCCGCCTTCGACCGGATCGACCAGGGCAAGGGCAGCCGTCAGGGTCTCCCGCGCCATGCGGCCGGCGATGACGTCGCCGTCCACGGCGGCGGACAGCGCGTGATCGAGGGCATCGGCCTGCAGGAACTTGTGCGGCCCGCCCCAGCCGCCGACCCCGGCGTCATAGGCGAAGGCGAAGCGCCGTTCCATCGAGGCGAGAAGCGCGCGCGGCAGGCCGCCCTCGGCGGCACCCGGCGGCAGGGCGCGAAAGCCGCTCTCGGCCAGCGGCTGCGGGCTGTCGGCGAGACCGGCCAGCGTGCCGACGAAAGCCACCGGTTCGAGATAGCCGCGCCAGCGCCAGAGTTCCCGCCCCTCGGCGTCGAAGACGATCAGCGCCGGCCAACCCCAGTTCTCGTAGCGGCGGGACAGATCGGGATGGCTGTCCTGATCGACCTTCACCGCGACGAAACGCTGTGCCAGCAAATCCTGCACCGCGGGATCGGCATAGGTCGTCTCGTCCATCACATGGCACCAGTGGCACCAGACCGCTTCGAGATCGAGGAGGACCAGCTTGCTTTCAGCCCGCGCCGCGTCGAAAGCGGCCGGGGACCAGTCGCGCCAGGCGACCTCGGCCCGCGCCGACAGGGGCGCGAGGATGAATAATGCGAGCAGGAACAGGCGGGCGCGGATCAGGGGCAGAGACATGGCGGGGGTCCTCCTGTCCGGTGTTTCGTCCGGGGGCGGCGCCATGTTTCACAGGGATGCGCATTGGTCAGCCGCCGGGATTTCGGGCCGGTGGAAAGCCGCCTCGCCGGCCGAAGGGGCAGGCCGACGAGGCGGGTCCACTCACTCCCCGGGGCAGGTGGGAGTGTCACTGAGCCGCCGTACCTGCGGCCGGCGCGAAAGGGGGGCATCTCTCCCGCGCCGTATTCCTTCTACGATGCCCAGTCCCTACCGGATCACCCGAAGGCGGCGACGGGCATGTCGGCGCAGGTCTGGTCCAGGCTCTGCAGCAATTCGGCCTGCGGCCTGATCTTCGGCAGCTCCCAGCGGAAGAAATAGCGGCAGGCCCGGCGCTTGCCGTCATAGAAGGCGGCGAGATCGCCGGTCGCGCCCGCAGCCTTGTCCTCGGCGACGCTGGCCTGACGCAGCCACAGCCAGGCGACGACGACATGACCGAGCAATTCGAGGAACACCGCCGAATTGGCCAGCGCCTCGTCCAGCCGGTTGCCGGCGGCGGCCCGGCCGAGCACGGCGACCGTCTCGGAGACGAGGGCGATGGCATTGGCGAGGGCCCCTGCCTCCTCCGCGAAGGCGGGCGGCGCCGCCTCGATGGTCTTCAACATCTCCTCCGCGAGGAGGGCCAGAGCCTTGCCCTGATCGGCGAAGATTTTCCGCCCGAGCAGGTCGAGGGACTGGATGCCGAAAGTCCCCTCGTGGATGGGGTTCAGGCGATTGTCGCGCCACAGCCGCTCGACCGGATATTCCCGCGTGTAACCATAGCCGCCATGGACCTGGATCGCCAGATCATTGGCGACCAGCCCCCATTGCGACGGCCAGGACTTGATCATGGGGGTCAGCAGGTCGAGCAGCTGGAAGGCCCGGCTTCGCGCTTCCGGCGTCTCCGCCGTCTCGCTGTCGTCGACGAGGCGGGCGCCCAGCAGGCACAGCGCCAGCGCGCCTTCGACATAGGACTTGGAGGCCAGCAGCATCCGCTTCACGTCGGCGTGCTCGATGATGGGCACGGGCGGCAGGCTGGGGTCCTTGGCCGCGGGCGGGCGCCCCTGCAGACGGGTCTTCGCGTAATCAAGGGCGACACGATAGCCGGCATAGCCGATGACGGCCGCGCCAAGGCCGACACCGACCCGCGCCTCGTTCATCATGTGGAACATGTAGGACAGGCCCTTGTGCGCCTCGCCCAGCAGATAGCCGGTGGCGCCACCCGCCTCGCCGAAATTCAGCATGGTCGAGGTCGTGCCGCGATAGCCCATCTTGTGGATGAGCCCGCCGAGGCGGACGTCGTTCCGCGTGCCGTCGCCGAGGATCTTCGGCACGATGAAGAGGGAAATACCCTTCACCCCGGCCGGCGCCCCCTTGATCCGGGCCAGCACGAGATGGACGATATTCTCGGACAGCCCATGCTCGCCGGCCGAGATGAAGATCTTGTTTCCGGTGATGCGATAGGTTCCATCGCCTACCTGCACGGCCTGGGTCTTCAGATCGGCGAGGCCCGATCCCGCGCCCGGCTCGGTCAGCGCCATGGTGCCGAAATAGCGCCCTTCGAGCATGGCGCCGAGCCAGGTCGCCTTCTGCTCCTCGGTGCCGAATTTGGCGATGACATTGGCGGCGGCCCGGGTCAGGAAGGGATAGCCGGCGGTCGAGATATTGGCGGCGGAAATGATCGCCGACGACGCCATCGAGACCGTGTGGGGCAGCTGCATCCCGCCATGCTCGTAATCCGCATGGGCCGACATGAAGCCGGCGGCGCAATAGGCGTCGAGCGCGGCCTTCACCTCGGGGATGATGTGGACCGTCTCGCCGTCGAAGGTCGGCTCGTTGGCGTCGAGCTTGGCCGCATGGGGCGCGAAATGATCGTCGGCCAGCCGCTCGGCGGTATCCAGCATGGCGGCGACGCTCGCCCGGTCGTGTTCCGCGAAGCGCGGGCGGGCGAACAGCGCGTCAAGATCGAGCACATCCTGCAGCAGGAAATCGAGGTCGCGGCGATCAAGGGCGGGCATGGTCTCTCCTCCGTTTCAGGCTGCTTAGCTCGTTCGGAATGGGGAGGAAAGGGTCCAATACCTCAATGTCTACCGGCGACGTTTCCCTCCTCACCCAACCCTCTCCTCCCGGGAGGAGAGGGCTCAATCCCCCGCTCCGCCCTTCAGGGGGGAGAGGGACGGGGAGAGGTGGCCCCCCCTCAGAAGCGGCCGGCCTGATAGTCGCGGGCGGCCTGCATCACTTCGTCCCGCGTGTTCATGACGAAGGGGCCGCCCCACGCGATAGGCTCGTTCAGCGGCTTGCCGGCGATCAGCAGCACGCCCGCTTCCACGCGACCTGCGTTCTCGAAGGCGACGCGGCCGCCCTCGCCCAGGATGGCGACATTGACCGCGGCGACCTTCTCGACCTCGCCGACGACGATGGCGCCGTCATAGACGACGAGAAGCGCGTTGAGGGCGGCGGGCACCGCTTCCTCGATCCGGGCGCCGGGAGCGAGGCGGATGTCGAGGAAACGCGCCTCGGTCGCGCCGGAGTCGATCGGCCCCTGCGTGCCTTCACCGGTCGCGCCAGCGATCACCTTGACGCGGGTGCCATTGCCCCGGGTTTCCACCGGGATCGTCGCCGCCGGAATTTCCTGATAGCGGGCGGGGGTCATCTTGTCCCGTGCCGGCAGATTGACCCAGAGCTGGAAGCCCCGCATCAGGCCCTCTTCCTGTTCCGGCATTTCGGAATGGACGATGCCGCTGCCCGCCGTCATCCACTGCACGTCGCCGCTGGCGATGACGCCCGAATGGCCCTTGTTGTCGCCATGGCGCATCCGCCCGTCGAGCATATAGGTCACGGTCTCGAAACCGCGATGGGGATGGCTGGGGAAGCCGCCGATGTAATCGTCCGCCCGTTCGGTATCGAAATGGTCGAGCATCAGGAAGGGGTCCGCCGCCTCCACCGTCTCGTGGCCGAGCAGGCGGGTCAGTCGGACGCCGGCGCCATCGGAGGTGCGCTCGCCCCGGATCAGGTGGCGCACGGGGCGGATATCATTGCGGGTCATGGGGGTGTCTCCTCATTCGCTGTTGGTACCGATATTGGCACCGACGGCGACGGGAAAAATCCCCCGGGGCGGCAAGGGATCGTTTCGATTATGGAAACGATCCCCGAGGCCCTATTTCGCGGCGCAATAGGCGCGCCAGCCGCCCAGCGCGGTGATTTCCGCCGCGCCTTCGAGGGCGTGGGGCTCACACAGGAAGCCGGAGACATCGCTGCCATCGTCCAGCGTCACCTTGCCGATGCCGAGCGGCGCCGGAATGGCGGCG
Source organism: Zavarzinia aquatilis (assembly GCF_003173035.1). GTDB lineage: Bacteria > Pseudomonadota > Alphaproteobacteria > Zavarziniales > Zavarziniaceae > Zavarzinia > Zavarzinia aquatilis. Next base: position 187,053 of record NZ_QGLE01000004.1, on the reverse strand, counting down.
ACGAAACGGCCAAACGCCGCGGGCGGCAGGGCCCAGACCTCGACCTCCAGCCCCGGCCCGTCGAAGCCCGGGCTGTGCAGGAGGCCCGGCTTGGGCGGCACCGTGCCCGGCAGGGCATAGAGCCGGTAATCGGACGCGGTGCGGCAGCGTTTGACGAGGACGCCGCCGCCGCCCGTCAGCTGCGGATTGAGCGGCATCCCCGAGAGATGGGCGCCGACGACCACGACCTCGATCCGCTCGACCTGCGGCCCCTCGGGCGCCGGCATCGCCGACAGGTCCGCCGTCGTGTCGAGGCCGTAGCCGGTCGCCGCCGCCTTGTGCAGCCGGTCGCCCCAGACCGCGAGGGCGGCATCCGAGAAGGCGGGGCCGATCAGGGTGACGCCGAAGGGCAGGCCATCGGGCCGGAAGCCGGCCGGCACGGCGATCCCGGCGCAATCCATCAGATTGACGAAATTGGTATAGCGGCCGAGCTTGGAGTTGAGCCCGATCGGATCGGCCAGCATGTCCGAGACCTTGGGGAACAGCGGCGTCGTCGGCAGCAGCAGGATGTCGACCATGGCCCAGGTGGCCGCCGTCTTCTGGCGGAAGCCTTCGAGGGCATAGAGCCCGCGGAAGGCATCGACCGCCGTCACGCCGAGGGCGCCCTCGACGATCTTGCGGACGTTGGGGTCCATGGCGTCGGCATGAGCGGCGTGGAAGGCTTCGACCGCCGCCAGCCGCTCCGCCACCCAGGGGCCGCTGTAGAGGAGATTGGCCGCCTCGCGGAAGGGCGCGAAGTCGATCTCGACGATGGAACAGCCCAGCGCCTTCATCGCCTCAATGGCGGCGACATAGATCGCCTCGTTGGCGGCATCGCCGAAGAATTCCCGCTCCGCCCCGACGGGGACGCCGACGCGAAGCCCTTCCGTCGGCAGCACCACGTCCGGCAGATCGCGCGAGAAAGGATCGGCGGGGTCGAGGCCGGCGGCGACCCGGCGGACGAAATCAGCCTCCCCCGCGGTCGCGGCGAAGACCGAGATGCAGTCGAGGCTGCGGCAGGCGGGGACGAGGCCCGTGGTCGAGAACATGCCCTTGCTGGGCTTCACCCCGACGAGGTTGTTGAAAGAGGCCGGCACCCGGCCCGAGCCCGCGGTATCGGTGCCGAGCGAGAAGGCGACGATGCCCGCCCCGACCGCGACCGCCGAGCCGGAGGACGAACCGCCCGAGATATAGTCGGCATCGAACACCGACCGGGGCGCGCCATAGGGGGAGCGCGTGCCGTTGAGCCCGGTGGCGAACTGGTCGAGGTTGGTCTTGCCGACCGGAATGGCCCCCGCCGCGCGCAAGCGGGCCACGACCGTCGCATCCTGCGCCGGCCGATAGGCGAAGGCGGGACAGGCGGCCGTCGTCTCGAGCCCGGCACAGTCGATATTGTCCTTCACCGCGAAGGGAATGCCCCACAGCGGCTTGTCCGGCGAGGGACCGCCGGCCGCCATCAGCGCCTTGGCCGCCGCGCGCAATTCGTCGTCGGAAAAACGGCTGATCCAGACCGCGGGGTCCGGCCAGGATTGGATACGCCCGATCACCGCCTCGATCACGTCGAGGGGGGTGAGCGTGCCGGCCTCATAGCCGGCGGCGAGCGTGCCGATGGTCATCATCTTGGGCAGCGTCATGGTCTTGTCCCCCCCTCAGGCCGCTTCGATCAGGGCGATTATCTGGCCCGCCTGCACGGTCCGGCCCGGCTGGCAGCGCAAGGCCGTCACCTTGCCCGCGACCGGGCTCCTGATTTCCATTTCCATCTTCATTGATTCGACGATCACCACGATGTCACCAGCGGCGACATTTGTGCCTTCCCCGGCGACAATCTTCCAGACATTGCCGGTCACCTGCGCTTCGACCGGGGTCTGGCCCTCGGGCACGTCGTCGTCGCCGGCCGCGGGGCCGTCCTCGACCACGAAACTGTCGAGCCCCTTGGCCTTCCAGTCCTGCCGCTCGGCCTCGAAGGCCGCCTGCTGGCGGGATTTGGCCGCCTCGATCGCCGGCTTCTCGGCGTCGAGGAAGGCGGCGTGGCGGGCGTAGTCGAACGTGGTCTCCTCGATCCGCACCGGATAGCGGCCGTGGGGGAAGGCCTCGCGCGCCTCGGCCAGTTCCTGCTCCGATACCGGGAAGAAGCGGATCTGGTCGAAGAAGCGCAGCAGCCACGGGTGCCCCGGCGTGAACACCGGCGTCGTCCGCCAGGCGTTCCACATCTGCACCGTGCGGCCGAAGAGCTGGTAACCGCCCGGCCCCTCCATGCCATAGATGCACATATAGGCACCGCCGATGCCGACGGCATTTTCCGGCGTCCAGGTGCGGGCCGGATTATATTTCGTCGTCACCAGCCGGTGGCGCGGATCGACCGGGGTCGCCACCGGCGCGCCCAGATAGACGTCGCCGAGGCCGAGCACGAGATAGCTGGCGTCGAAAATGGTCTTCCGCACCTCGTCCTCGGACGGCAGACCGTTGATGCGGCGGATGAACTCGATGTTCGACGGGCACCAGGGCGCGTTCGGTCGCACCAGTTCCTGATATTTCCGCGCGGCGAGCTGGATCGACGGATCGTTCCACGACAGCGGCAGATGGACGATGCGGCTCGGCACCTTCACCGCTTCAGCCGGGGGCAGGCCCAGCTCGATCTCGCGCAGGGCCGCCAGCAGATAATCCGTCTTCAGCACCCGGCTGTCGTAATGGATCTGCAGCGAGCGGATGCCGGGGGTGAGGTCGATGATCGCCGGCAGCCGTGCCTCGCGCACCGCCTGCGCCAGCAGGTGGATGCGGAGGCGCAGCGCGATGTCGAGCACCATCGGGCCGTATTCGACCAGCAAGTAGTCGTCGCCCGCCCGGCGATAGACGACCGGCACCGGCCCGCCGTCCAGCGTGCCGAGGAGCGGGCTGCCCAGCGTCTTCGTACTGACCACGGCAGGGGCCGCGACGCCGTGGGGCACGAAGCGCACCTTGTCGCCCGGCTTCAGCTGGCCGGCCTTCCACAATTCGTCGCGCGCGATCACCGCCGGGCAGACGAAACCGCCGAGGCTGGGTCCATCCGGCCCGAGGATGATCGGCATGTCGCCGGTGAAGTCGATGGCGCCGATGGCATAGGCATTGTCGTGGATGTTGGAGGGGTGCAACCCCGCCTCGCCGCCGTCCGCCCGCGCCCAGCGCGGCTTCGGCCCGATCAGGCGGACGCCCGTGCGCGCCGAATTGAAATGAACCTCATAGGTCGCGGCGAAGAGATCGTCGATATCCGCGTCCTGGAAGAAGTCGGGCGCGCCATGGGGGCCATAGTGGACGCCGATCACCCAGTCGCGGGTAATTTCCGGCGTCTCGTCCGCCGGCACGGGCTCGCCCGCGGTCTCGGCCGCGATATGCAGCGTGTCGCCCGCCTTGAGCACGCCGGTGGCATGGCCGCCGAACTGGCCGAGCGAGAAACAGGCCCGCGCGCCGAGGAACTTCGGCCCGTCGATGCCGCCCCGGACGGCGAGATAGGTGCGCTGACCCGCGCCCCTGATCTGACCGAGCGCGAGGGTCTGGCCCGCCTTCACCGGTGTCGCGGTCAGCATGGCCACGGGTACACCGTCGAGGGTCGCCGGCATCTCCGCCCCGGCAAGGGCGATCAGCGCGTCGCCATGGAATTTCAGCGTGGGACCGCTCAGGGTGCATTCCAGCCCCGCCGCGCCCTCGTCATTGCCGAGGATGCGGTTGGCGAGGCGGAAGGAGCGGTCGTCGAACGGGCCGGACGGCGGCACGCCGACATCCCACAGGCCAAGACGGCCCGGCCAGTCCTGCACGCTGGTCTGCGCCCCGGCCACCACGACCTCGATCGTCGGCGCGGTGAAGACGAAACGGCCAAGGGCGGCGGTCGAGACCGCGCCGCTGGCGAAAACCTCGCCCGCCGCGATAGCGCGCAGGTAGGCGAGATTGGTCTCGATCCCCCAGACGCGGGTCTTCGCCAAGGCGTCAGTGAGGGCGGCGATGGCCGCCGACCGGTCCGCGCCAGCGACGATCACCTTGGCCAGCATCGGATCGTAATAGGGCGTGACTTCCGTGCCCGTCGCCACCCAGGTATCGACACGGATACCTTCGGGGAAGGCGACTTCGGTCAGGCGGCCGGTCTGCGGGCGGAAATTGGCCTGCGGATTCTCGGCATAGAGCCGGACCTCGATGGCGGCGCCCCTGGGCACCAGCGCATCTTGCGGCGGCAGCACCAACTCGCCCGCCGCCTGGCGGATCATCCATTCGACGAGGTCGACGCCGAAGACCGTTTCCGTCACCGGGTGTTCGACCTGAAGCCGCGTGTTCACCTCGAGGAAGGAGAAATCGCCGCGCGCGACGTCATAGATGAATTCGACCGTGCCGGCGGATTCGTAAGCGACCGCCTTGCCCAGCGCGACCGCCGCGGCATGGAGCCGGGCGCGCAATTCGGGCGAGAGGCCGGGGGCCGGCGTCTCTTCCACCACCTTCTGGTTCCGGCGCTGGAGCGAACAGTCGCGCTCGCCCAGCGCAACGACGTTACCCTTGCCGTCACCGAAAATCTGCACCTCGACATGGCGGGCGGTCGCAACGAAACGCTCGATATAGACCCGCGCATCGCCGAAGGACGACGAGGCCATACGCTGCACCGCCTCGAAGCGGTCCTTCAGCTCGGCCGCGTCGTGGCACAGCGACATGCCGATGCCGCCGCCGCCCGCCGTGCTCTTCAGCATGACCGGGTAGCCGATCTCATGGGCGGCCGCCAGCGCCTCCTCGGCCGAGAGCAGAATGCCGGTGCCCGGCAGCAGGGGCACGCCTGCCGCCTCCGCCAGCGCCCGCGCGGTGTGCTTCAGGCCGAAGTCGCGCAGGTGTTCCGGCCGGGGCCCGATGAAGCGGATGCCCTTCGCCGCCAGCGCCTCGGCGAAGCCGGCGTTTTCCGACAGGAAGCCGTAACCCGGGTGGACCGCCTCGGCGCCCGTGTCGATACAGGCCTGCACGATGGCCTCGGCGCGGAGATAGCTTTCCTTGGCGGGCGCCGGGCCGAGGCAGATCGCCTCGTCCGCCGCCAGCACGGGCAGGGTGAAACGGTCGGCCTCGGAATGCACCGCGACAGTAGCGATGCCCATCTTCCTGGCTGTCGTGATGACACGCGCGGCGATCTCGCCCCGGTTGGCGATCAGGATTTTCTTGAACATGGGAAGGTCACACCGCCTCCCCGTCCCAGATCAGCACGCGCACCGGCGTCGGATCGAAGCCATTGCAGGGATTGTTCACCTGCGGGCAATTCGAGATGACGCAGAGCACGTCCATCTCCGCCACCATGTCGACATGATCGCCCGGCGCCGAAATGCCGTCGACGATGGCGAGGCGGCCGTCGCTCTCGATCGGCACATTCATGAAGAAGTTGATGTTGGGCACCACGTCGCGCTTGGTCATGCCCCATTTGGTCACCTCGACCACGAAATTCTCGCGGCAGGCATGCATGTAACGGGTATGGTGGCCAAAGCGAACGGTATTCGCCTCGCAGGAACAGGCCCCGGCCGAGGTGTCGTGGCGGCCGCTGGTGTCGGCGACGACACTGAGCATGACGCGGCCCTCGTTCGAGATCAGCCGCGTGCCCTTGCCGACATAAGCCGATTTTTGCGTCAGCAGCGTGTCCTGCGCGCTGTAACGCTCCGAGAAATCGGCGGCGTTGTAGAACAGCGTGTCGACCGCCTGGCAGCCTTCCAGATCGACGATGCGCAGGATCTGGCCGCGCTTGACGACATGGGACCATGGGCGGGTGGCGGGAATGGTGAAATCGTGGATCGCCTTCGCGGGATCGAGGCTCTCGGTCGCGGTGCAGATGATGGTCATGGCTTGGCCCTCCCGGCTCAGCGGGACGCGAACAGGGGATCGGTGTTCTCGAAGCCGCGCACGGCTTCGGCGGTCGCGGTGCGGCAGATGTCGTCCGCGGCAGGCGCAGGCCCCCGCCAGATCACCGCCTCGACCGGCCTTGGCGCGAAATCCGCCCCCGGGCTGAAAGGATGCGGGCAGTTGGACACCGCGATCAGCAGGTCCATCTCGGCGCGCAATTCGACGAAATCGCCCGGTTTCACCGCGCCGTCGACCCAGACGAATTTTCCGTCGCCATCGACCTGCACCGGCGAGAAGAAGCTGATCACGGGCGCGAGGTCGCGCTTGCCGAGGCCGAATTTCGAGGCGGCGAGGCGCATGTTCTCGCCCGTGTTGCGCAACGCGGCGTCGCCGTATTTGCCCGCGTTGGAGGCGGGGGTGGAGCCGCCGACCACCGTGTCATGGGCACCGCAACTGTCCTCGACCACCGAGGCGAGGACGCGGCCCATGTCGGAGAACAGCACGCGGCCGCGCGGCAGGGCCGCCGTCCACTGCAGCTTCATCGTGTCGGCGGAATTATAGCGCTCGCTGGTATCTTGCGCATTCCACATGAAGAAGGCGACGCCGTCCGTGCCTTCGGTGTTGACGAGGCGGATGCGTTCGCCGCGCGCGACGCGGGCGGTCCAGTACCAGCCGCCGGGGATCGCTTCCCGGTAGCGTACCAGAGCCTCGTCGATGGCGGCTTCCTGCGCCGAGGTCAGCGGCGGCATGGCCTTGGGCGCGAGATTGTCACCCGCGGCCTTCAATTCCAGGTACCGCTGACGCAGGGCCTCGATCCGGGCGGTTTTTTCAGTCGTCGTCATGGCTCGGTTTCCCTCAAGCCGGTAGCGCCAGGTCGTCCCGGACTTGCCCCTGATCCTGGGCCGGGTCGTCCCGGCCGGGGGCGGTGATGGTTTTGGCTTCGTCGCGGTGCGGGCTGGGCTGCCCGGCGATACGGCGCGGCCAGACTTCGATGTCGTCCTTGATCACGGCGCCGTAGCGGTCGCCGTCGACGGGATCGAGGCGCGGCCGCTCGAAGGCGATGACGCGGGTGGCAAGGCCGAAGGCTTCCGACAGGTCGTGGGTGACCATGACCACGGTGAGTTCTTCCTCGTTCCACAGGCGGCGCATCAGGGCGTGGATATCGCCGCGAATGCCGGGGTCGAGGGCGCCGAAAGGCTCGTCGAGCAGCAGGACCTTGGGCTTGCGGATCAGCGTCTGCGCGAGGGCGAGGCGCTGCTGCATCCCGCCCGACAGCTGGGCCGGATATTTCTTCTCGTTGCCGGCAAGGCCGACGCAATCGAGCATGGCGCGCGCTTCCTCGACCGCCTTCCGCCTTGCCGTGCCGAACAGGCGGGCAAGGACGCCGCCTTTCTCGAATTCGAGGGCGAGCAGCACATTGCCGAGCACGGTCAGATGCGGGAAGACCGAATAGCGCTGGAACACCACGCCGCGCTCCGCCGTCGGCTCGCCGGCGATGGGCTTGCCGTCGAGCAGGATCTCGCCCCTGGTCGGGCTTTCCTCGGACAGCAACATGCGCAGGAAAGTGGTCTTGCCGCAGCCGGACGGGCCGACCAGCGCGACGAAGGCGCGGGACTCGATTTCGAGGTTGATCCGCTCGAGCACCACGCGCTCGTCGTATTCCTTCCAGACGTTGCGGACAGAGATCGTCGTCATCACGAAGCCCTCGCGGCGGCGAACCACGGGAACAGGCGGTTCTGCAGTTTCTGGAGCGCGAAATCCATCAGGAAGGCGAGCAGGGTGATCCAGGCGACATAGGGCAGGATCACATCCATGGCGAGATAGCGCCGGACGAGGAAGATGCGATAGCCAAGGCCCGATTCCGAGGCAATGGCCTCCGCCGCGATCAGGAACAGCCAGGCCGGCCCGAGCGAGAGGCGAAGACTGTCGATCAGCCGGGGTAGGATCTGCGGCAGCACCACGCGCTGGACGATGCCGAAGGTCGAAGCCCCCAGGGTCTGCGCCTTGATCAGCTGCTGGCGCGGCAATTCCCCGGTGCGCAGGGCGAGGTCACGGATCATCACCGGGGCGAGGCCAATGACGATCAGCGTGATCTTCGACGGCTCGCCAAGGCCAAGGACGATGAACAGGATGGGCAGGATGGCGAGCGGCGGCACCATGGACACGACCCCGACGAAGGAGCCGAGCAAGGCCTTCACATGGGGCAACAGACCGATGGCGACGCCGACGATCAGGCTGATCAGGGTCGAGGCCGCCAGGGCGATGAAAATGCGGGCAAGACTGGCCGCCGTATCCGTCCACCACAGGATGTCGCCGGTGCGGCCATCCGGGGTCAGGGCCATGCGGTCGATGGTATCGGCGAAGGTCGACAGCGCCGGCAGCAGCTTGTCCTGCGGATTGTCGGCAAGCCGCAGCGCCGAGCCGATCAGATAGAGGATGATCACCAGCACGAAGGGCAGGGCCGCCAGGAGCAGGCGGGCGCCGGAGCGCGGCTGACGGTTGATCGCGCGCATGTCGCCTCCCCCCTCAGATACAGAAGGGGCGGCGGCGCCGGACCTGCGAGGAAGAAGGGACTGGGGGGACGAATGCCTTGAGCGCCATAGTTGCCAACTCCCGTTACTGGTCAGACCACGTTCGACCTGATTGGGGAATTGGCACGACCCGAGTGACGCCAATTCCTGGTCACCGAGGCCTCCCGGGCTTTTGTCCCGCCGTGCATCCGTCGGGATTTCTCCCCCGCCGGACGGCAACTCTCGGACCTGCGCCGGGACAATCTCCCGGCCGGAACCCTAGCCGCCAAACTCTGTATGCAATTACAGCAAAGCCTGCGGAAAAGGGCAACCGGCTTTTTCCGCAGCGCATCATTTTGTCGGGCGGAGCTCGGAAACCCCTTCCGGGGCAAGCTTCCGGCCTGCGCCGGAATGACGAGGTTTAGAGGGAAGCCCACCACATCTTCGTCATTCCGGCGCAGGCCGGAATCTCGTGACGGGAAGACCCCCTACCCCGCCGAATGGTCGTGGAAGAGGGACAGCTTGTTGCCGAAGGGGTCGCGGACATAGGCGACGAAGAAATCGGGGCCATAGGCCTCGCGGGTGCCGGGCGCGCCTTCGTCCCGGCCGCCGGTGGCGAGGGCGGCGGCATGGGCGCGGCGGACCATCTCGTCATCCGCGCACATCAGCGCGACCATGCTGCCGTTACCCACCGTGGGCGGGTTGCCGTCGAAGGGCTTGCAGATGAAGAGCTTGGCGCCCGTGGCCGCGCCCCACGCGGCCCAGCCGCTGTCCGCATCGGCGAAGCTGCGCTCGTGGCCGAGAACGGCGAGAACCGCATCATAAAAGGTGAGACTGGCGCCGAAATCCGCGGCGCCCAGGGTGACATAGCCGATCATTGGCCCCTCCGCATTCATGAACAAAACAAGAACACGAAACCGCCGCCACGGCAAGGGCAAGAGAAAGGGGGGCCGAAGCCCCCCGCCCCTCAGACCGAGAAATATTTCGCCTGCGGGTGATGCAGGACGATGGCGCTGGTCGATTGTTCGGGATGCAGCTGATCCTCGTCCGCCATCTCGATGCCGATGCGGTCGGCACCAAGGAGGGCGAGCAGCTTGTGCTGGTCGGCGAGGTTCGGGCAGGCGGGATAGCCGAAGGAATAGCGGCTGCCGCGATAGCCCTGCTTCAGCATCTTGTCGATGTCGCGGTCGTCCTCGTGGGAAAAGCCGAGTTCGCCCCGGATCTTCCTGTGGACATATTCCGCCAGCGCCTCGGCCATCTCGACCGACAGGCCGTGCAGGTAGAGATACTCCTGATAGCGGTTCTCGGCGAACCATTGCCGGGCGATTTCCGATGCCTGCTGGCCCATGGTGACGACCTGGAGACCGATCACGTCCCGCTCGCCGCTGGAGACATCGCGCAGGAAGTCGGCGATGCACAGGCCGCCGCCACGCGCCTGGCGCGGGAAGGCGAAGCGGGTGAGCTCCTTCAAGCCGCTCTCGTCGAACAGGATGACGTCGTTACCTTCGGCCGCCGCCTTCCAGTAACCATAGACGGCCTTCGGCTTCAGGATGCCCTCGCGCTGACACTGTTCGACCAGCCGGTTCATGATCGGGCGAATCTCCTGCGCGGCATAGGCGCGGTATTCGTCGAGCGAGCGGCCGGCCTTCTCGAAGCCCCACTGGAACTGATAGAGCATGGTCTCGTTCAGGAACGGCACCAGCGCCTTCAGCGGCACGTCCTCGATCACCTGCGGACCCCAGAACGGCGGCACGGGCACGGTCACACCCTTGGCCAGTTCTTCGCGCCGGACCCGCGTTTCCTCGAAGTCGATGGGCCGCGCGATGGAGGCTTCCGTGGGCGCGCCGAGCTTCTTCTGGTTCGACGGCCGGCCGGCGCGCTTTTCCTGCAACGCCTTCAGATGATCGTCGAAATTGTCGTTGACCACGCGCGCCATCAGGTCGAGGCCGTCGAAGGCATCGCGGGCATAGGCGACGCGGCCGGCGCCGTAAGCGCGGACGCAGTCTTCCTCGACATATTTCCGGGTCAGCGCGGCGCCGCCGAGGAAGACCGGCACGTCGAGGCCGAGGCGGGTCATCTCCTCGAGGTTCTCGCGCATGATCACGGTCGACTTGACGAGCAGGCCGGACATGCCGACGGCGTCGGCCCTCTCCTTCTGCGCCGCCTCGATGATGGCGCCGACCGGCTGCTTGATGCCGAGGTTGACCACGCGATAGCCGTTGTTGGTCAGGATGATATCGACCAGGTTCTTGCCGATGTCATGCACGTCGCCCTTGACCGTGGCGAGGACGATGGTGCCCTTCTCCTGCCCCTCGGCCTTTTCCATATGGGGCTCGAGCCAGGCAACGGCGGTCTTCATCGTCTCGGCCGACTGGAGCACGAAGGGCAGCTGCATCTTGCCCGAGCCGAAAAGCTCGCCCACGACCTTCATGCCGTCGAGCAGGAAGCGGTTGATGATGTCGAGGGGCGGATGGGCCTTCATCGCCTCCTCGAGATCGTCCTCGAGACCGAGGCGGTCGCCGTCGACGATGCGCTGGGTCAGGCGTTCTTCCGCCGTCTCGGCGCGCGCCTTCTTCACCGCCTTCTCGCCCTTGCGGTCGGCGAAGAGGGCGATGAAGGCCTGCAGCGGATCGTAACCCTCGGCGCGGCGGTCGAAGATCAGGTCTTCGGCGACCTTCACTTCCTCGGCCGGGATCTTGTGCAGCGGCATGATCTTGGAGAGATGCACGATGGCGCCGGTGAGCCCGCGCTTGATCGCGTGATCGAGATAGACCGAATTCAGCACATGGCGCGCGGCGGCATTGAGGCCGAAGGAGATGTTGGACAGACCGAGGATGATCTGCACCTCGGGCATTTCCTTCGCGATCATCTCGATGGCGTCGAGGGTTTCGAGGCCGAGCTTGCGGTCGTCCTCGTTGCCGGTGCAGATGGTGAAGGTCAGCGGGTCGAACATCAGATCGGCCGGCGGCAGGCCGTGCTGGTTCACCGCGAAATCATAGAGACGCCGGGCGACACGCAGCTTGTCCGCCGCGCCCTTGGCCATGCCCGCTTCCTCGATGGTCAGGGCGACCACGGCGGCGCCGAATTTCTTCGCCAGTTTCAGGCGCATCGCCGCCGGCACTTCGCCGTCCTCGAAATTGATCGAGTTGATGATCGGCTTGCCGCCATAGAGCTTCAGCGCGGCTTCGAGCACCGGATATTCGGTCGAGTCGATGACGAGGGGCGCGTTCACGCTGCCGCGCATCCGTGTGACCACCTCGGTCATGTCGGAAACCTCGTCCCGCCCGACATAGGCGGTGCAGAGATCGAGGGTGTGGCTGCCCTCTTTCACCTGCTCGCGGCCCATGGCGACGCATTTGTCCCAGTCATGGGCCGCCTGCGCCTCGCGGAACGCCTTGGAGCCATTGGCGTTGCAACGCTCGCCGATGGAGAGATAGGCATTCTCCTGCCGGAACGGCACCTGCGAATAGAGCGAGGCGACCGAATGCACCCAGTGGAAGCTGCGGCGGGCGGGCGCCGGACGGCGCTTGCCGCCCTCGATCTCGCGCAGCATGGCGTCGAGGGCGCCGATATGGTTCGGGTTGGTGCCGCAGCAGCCGCCGACGATGTTCACGCCGTCTTCCAGCACGAAGCGGCGCACCCAGCGCTGCATCTCGTCGGGCGACAGGGGGTAGAAGGTCTTGCCGTCGCGCAGCTCGGGCAGGCCGGCGTTGGGCTGCACCGAAATCCGCCCCGGCCAGTTTTCCGACAGGAACTTGACGTGTTCCGCCATTTCCTGCGGCCCGGTGGCGCAGTTGAGGCCGATCACTGGCACGTCGAGGGCATGGATCACCGTCGCCGCGGCGGCGATATCGGGGCCGACCAGCAGCGTGCCGGTGGTTTCCACCGTCACCTGCACCATGATCGGCACCTCGCGGCCCAGCTTGGCGCGCGCGATCTTCACGCCATTGACCGCCGCCTTGATCTGCAGCGTGTCCTGGCAGGTCTCGATCAGGATGGCATCGACGCCGCCCGCGATCAGCCCTTCCGCCTGCACCGCAAGCGCGGCTTCGAGCGGATCGTAAGGGATATGACCGAGGGAGGGCAGCCGCGTGCCCGGCCCGATGGAGCCGAGGACGAAACGCTGGCGGCCGTCATGGGCGAATTCGCCGATGGCTTCCCGCGCCAGTTCGCCCGCGCGTTTGTTCAATTCGAAGGCTTCATCCTGCAGGTCGAATTCGGCGAGGGTGATGGGCGAGCCGCCGAAGGAATTGGTCTGCACCATGTCCGAGCCCGCCGCGAGATAGGCGCGGTGGATTTCGCGCACCACGTCGGGCCGGGTGCGGTTCAGCACTTCGGTGCAATTCTCCCGCCCGTCGAAATCGCGGACGATGTCGAGGCTCATGGCCTGGACAAGGCTGCCGGTGCCGCCGTCGCACAGCAGGATGCGATCGTTCAGGGCGTCGAGGAACGTGCTCATGGATCTGGTCCTCAGGCGGCGCGAAGGCCGAGCAGGTGGCACAGGGCGAAGCAGAGATCGGCCCGGTTCAGCGTGTAGAAATGGAAATCCTTCACCCCGGCGGCGGCAAGGCCGCGCACCTGTTCGGCGGCGACGGTGACCGCGACCAGCTTGCGGGTTTCCGGATCGTCGTCCAGACCTTCGAAATGGCGCGCCATGCTGGCGGGAATGGTGGCCCCGGTGGCGGCGGCGAATTTCACGATCTGCCTGAAGTTGGAGACGGGAATGATGCCGGGCAGCACGGGCACGGTGATGCCGGCGGCGAGCACCCGGTCCAGAAAACGGAAATAGACGTCGTTGTCGAAGAAGAACTGGGTGATGGCGCGGGTGGCGCCGGCGTCGATCTTGCGCTTCAGATTGTCGAGATCGGCCTCGGCGCTCGTCGCGTCGGGATGCACTTCCGGATAGGCGGCGACCGAGATTTCAAAGTCGGCGATCTTCTTCAGCCCCGCCACCAGATCGACGGCGTAATCATAGCCGCCCGGATGCGGCTGATAGGGCGCGCCGGGCACCTGCGAATCGCCGCGCAAGGCCACGATGTGGCGAACCCCGGCGTCCCAATAATCGCGGGCGACGGCGTCGACTTCCTCACGCGTCGCGGCGACGCAGGTCAGATGGGCGGCCGGCTTCAGGCGGGTTTCCTCGACGAGGCGCTTCACCGTCGCATGGGTGCGCTCGCGGGTCGAGCCACCGGCGCCATAGGTGACCGAGACGAAGGCCGGGTTCAGCGGCTCCAGCCGGCGCACGGTGCGCCACAGCGCCTCTTCCATCTCCGGGGTCTTGGGCGGGAAGAACTCGAAGGAGACATTGAGGGGACCGATGGGGTCGAGGGTCATGATTCAGGCCCGTTCAGAAGAGGCGGCGGCCGCGTGGCGGCCCAGCCAGATGCCGACGCTCAAGGGATCGCCGGTCAGGGTTTCGACAAGTTGGAATTCAAGCTTCGCCTGACGGCCCCAGGCCGCGACCTCGCGCGGGGAAAAGCCGAGGCGGCGATGGGCGTGGCGGTCGCGCAGCTCCTCCAGCCCATGGGGCAGGAAATCGACCAGCAGGATACGCCCGCCGGGGCTAAGCACACGCGCCGCCTCGGTGATCGCGGCCTGCGGATCGGCGGCGAAATGCAGCACCTGATGGAACACGACAAGATCGGCGACACCGTCGCCCAGCGCCATGCCGTGCAGGTCGCCGTGGCGGACCTGGCATTGCGACAGCCCCGCCGCCTCGAGCCGGGCCCGCGCGATCGCCAGCATCTCGTGCGACAGGTCGATGCCAAGGCCACGCAGGGCGCGCCCGCCGAACAATTCCAGCATCCGGCCGGTGCCCGTGCCGACGTCGAGCAGGAAGTCGATCCGCCCCGGCCCCACGATCCGGTCGAGCGCCGCCTCGACCTCCGATTCAGCGACATGCAGGGCACGGATACGGTCCCAGCTTTCGGCGTTGGCGGCGAAATAGTCGGCGGCGGCCTGGGTCCGCGCCTTCAGTACCGAATCGAGCCGGGCGAAATCGCGCTGCGTCACCGGATCGTCGGCCCGCGCGAGGGCGACCACCTCGGCCGCGAGGCGCGCGCCGATCCCTTCAGCGGCGGGCCGGTGGAACACCCAGGCGCCCTCGCGGAAACGGTCGATCAGGCCGGCTTCGGCCATCAGCTTCAGGTGGCGGGACAGGCGCGGCTGGCTCTGCCCCAGCACCTGCGTCAATTCCGTCACCGTCAGCTCGGCCCGGGCCAGCAGCACGAGGATGCGCAGGCGCGTGGCCTCGGCCGCGCCCTTGAGAGCGGACAGAAGGTCGGTCACGGATTCGGGCCTCGGCAGATCATGGCATACATAAACATATCTTTATGTGTCGTGGCAATGCACTTCCCGCAGCCCTGCCCCCGCCCGCCGGATGTTGCCACAATGCGACGAAATCGGATGCAATTGCCCCACCAGCGGCGTGCAGGGGCAAATTCCCATTAACCGACAGGGAACCATATGTTACGGAATTGCAGGAATATTGCCGGCGCGCGGTGACGGGCCCGGACCGGCAAGGTGGAGGGGATTTCGTGGAACAGACTGGCGACAGCGGCAAGGCACTGGCCATCGTCCGGGGCGGACGAAGCCGTTTCGGCCGTCTCGTGGCGGCAGGCATGACGCTTCTGCTCATCGCGGGGGCGATGGGCGGCTGCGCGACCAAGCCGCCGGCGAGCGATGTCGAGGCGCGTGCCGAATACGACAAGCGCAACGACCCGATCGAGCCGTTGAACCGCTATTTCTTCGAAGTGAACCGCTTTCTCGACTATATGCTGCTGAAGCATTTCGCCGAGATCTACAAGAGCGTCGTTCCCGACCCGGTGCAGACCGGCCTGCGCAATTTCCTGAACAATCTGGAAAGCCCGGTCATTCTGGCCAACGACCTGCTGCAGGGCGATTTTGGGCGGGCGAAGGTCACCACGGCCCGCTTCATCGCCAATACGATCGTCGGCGTGGGCGGGGTCTATGATTTCGCCAGCCACATCGGCTATCCGCGCCATACCGAAGACTTCGGTCAGACCCTGGCGAGCTGGGGGGTGGGCGAAGGCCCCTATCTGGTGCTGCCGCTGCTCGGCCCGCGGCCGCCGCGCGATCTCGTGGGCGTGGGCGTCGACCTTGCCCTCAACCCCATCAATTGGGCGCTGATGGCGGCCGACGCGGAAGAAATCGGCTACGGCCTCAAGGCCGCCGACATCATCGACAGCCGCGCTCACAATGGCGGCGCCATCGAGGAGGTCGAGGCTTCGTCCATCGACTTCTACGCCGCGATCCGCAATCTCTACCGCCAGCAGCGCCAGGCCGCGATCGAGAATCGCGATTCGGGCACGGCGGACATGAGCCAGGCCGCGCCCCGCTGAGGGCCGGCCACAGGCTGCTTCACCCACGACCATGGGGAACCCGACTGCTTTTGTGCCGTTGAGTTCATGAGCGTATGGAAAGGCAAGACATGACGACCCGGCGACAATTCATTGTCCGGCTCGGGGCTTTCGGTATCGCCCTCGCCGGCCTCGCTTCCACCGGGCGCGGTGCCCGGGCCGGCGATGCGGCCACGGCTTTCATCGACACCCTTGGCGGCCAGGCGATTTCGACCCTGGCCGACAAGAGCGTGACCGACGCCGAACGGGAAAGCCGCTTCCGCGCGCTGTTCCTGTCGGCTTTCGATGTCGAGACCATCGGCCAGTTCGTGCTGGGACGCTATCGCCGCAGCGCGACGCCCGAGCAGATCGCCGAATTCAACCGCCTCTATGCCGAAGATGTGGTGCGCACCTATTCGCGCCGTCTGTCCCAATATGCGGGCGAGAAGCTGGTGACCCTGGGCAGTCAGCAGCAGGACGGCGAGATCGTCGTGCGCAGCCAGATCCAGAGCCCGAGCGGCCAGAAGCCGGTCGCCGTCGACTGGCGCCTCTCGGAGACCAGCGGCAGTTACAAGATCGTCGATGTGGTGATCGAGAATCTGTCGATGCGCAGCGCCCAGCGCGAGGATTTCGCCAGTGTGATGAGCGCGGGCGGCGTCGACGCTCTGCTGGCCGGTCTGCGCAAGAAAAATCCCGCCAGCTGAGCGGCCGGCGACGCTTTGAATCTCGTCAAAGCGCGCTTGCGATAATTTTGGCGCCCCGGCCCCTGTCGGCCGGGGCGCCGCCATGTTAACCGGGCGCCATGAACGCACCGCCACGGATCGCCGCCCCCACCCACGCCCCCGAGGCCCCGCGCCTTCGCCCCGACCGGGCCGAGGCCGGCGCGCTGACCCGCCTTGCCCTGCCCATCATCATGGCGCGCATCGGCCTCACCCTGATGCTGGTGGCCGACAACATGATCGTCGGCCATTTCGGCGCCGGGCCGCTGGCCGCCTTCGCCCTCGGCCTCATGCTGGTGCAGACCAGCCAGATGCTGGGACTAGGGCTCCTGATGGGCAGCGCGGTGGAAATGGCGGCCGCCTTCGGGCGCGACGCGCTTGACGAGGTCGGCCGCATCTGGCGCCGTGCCCTCGCCTATGCCCTGGCCATCGGCTTTGCCGGGGCCGCTTTGTCGCAGGCCGCGCCAACGATCTTCCTCGCCCTCGGGCAGGAAGCGGCGCTCGCGGCCTCGGCCGGCGAAATCGCCGCCCTGTTCGGCTGGTCGTTGCCGCCGGTGCTCGTTTATGTCGCCAGTATCGGCCTTCTCGAGGCGACGGGCCGGCCCTATGTCGGCGTGGCGCTGCTGATTGCCGCCAATCTGGTCAATCTCGGCCTCGGCCTGCTCCTTGGTCATGGCGGATTGGGCCTGCCGGCGCTC
Source organism: Zavarzinia aquatilis (assembly GCF_003173035.1). Taxonomy (GTDB): domain Bacteria; phylum Pseudomonadota; class Alphaproteobacteria; order Zavarziniales; family Zavarziniaceae; genus Zavarzinia; species Zavarzinia aquatilis. The sequence continues at coordinate 169,924 of NZ_QGLE01000004.1, read as the reverse complement.
GGCGCCTTCGGCGTCACCCTGGCGACGCTGATCGCCCGCATCACCCTCGCGGGCGGCGCCCTCGCCTATATCCTCCTCCTGATGCCCGGGCGCCAGGCCCTCGGCCGGCCGCGCTGGTCCGACCATCGCTGGGCCGACGGCCGGCGCCAGCGCCGCATCGGCTATGCCGAGGGCTTAAGTCTTGGCATCGAAAGCGGTGCCTTCGCGTCGATGACCCTGTTCGCCGGCTGGGCCGGGGCGCTGCAACTCGCCGCCTATACGATCTCGATCAACCTGAACATGCTGATGTTCATGGTCGCGGTCGGCATCGGCGGGGCGGCGGCGGTGCGCGTGTCGCAAGCGAGGGGACGAGGCGATCCCGCCGCCATGGCCCGTTCGGCGGCGACCGCGCTCCTGCTCTATACCGGGGTCATGCTGGTCGTCGGGATCGCCTTCCTGGCGCTGCCCGGGGTCTTCGCCGGCTTCTACACCGGGGAAGCCGATCTGCTGGCGGTGACCACTCCCGTCGTCGCCGGCATCGGCTTTCTCTCGCTGATCGACGGGGCGCAGCGTGTCGTCGCCAATATCCTGCGCGGCTATGGCGATACCTGGTTGCCCACCGCCAGTCATCTCTTCGCCTATGTCGCGGTGATGGTGCCCGCGGGCTACCTGCTTGCCCTCGGGCTTGCGCTCGGCGCCGGCGGGCTCATCCTCGCTATCGCGCTCGCTTCCGTGCTGGCGACCGGGCTGCTGCTGGCCCGGCTCGTCCAGCTGAAGAACCGGCGTTCCTAGCCGGCCTTGACCGCGCGCAGGCGGGCCGCCGTGCGATGTTCGCGCGGGGTGACGCCGAAATGGCGGCGGAAATGGCGGCTGAACTGCGCCTGATCGCCAAAGCCCCAGCGCAGCGCGATGTCGGCGATGGCATCGCCCCGGCCCGGCTCCTCGAGCTGGGCGCGAGCCGCTTCCAGCCGCCGCTCCCGCACCCATTGAAACAGGCTGGGCCCCCCCTCCTCGGCGAAGAGATCGTGCAGATAGCGCACGGAGATGCCGCAGGCGGCGGCGATCCCGGTGGCGCTGAGCCCGGGGTCCGACAGATGCCGGCGGATATGGGCCTCGATCCGGGCAAGATGCGCCTGACGCACCGACGACTGGCGCTGATCGAAGGAACGCACCTGATCCTCGAGCGCGACGACGAGAAGGTCGATCAGGGTGCGCCCGACCGTCGTGCGCACATTGTCTCGCGCGGTCGCCACCCGGTGCGGGGCGAGGCGCGCCATGTCGTGCAGCAAGCCGCCCGCGCCCTGCCCGGCGTCGATGACGAGCGCGGGCACGAGGTCGATAGCCCGGAGGCGGGCCTTCACTGTCCGCAGGGGCACGCGCATCACCCACATTTCATTCACCGCGTCGGCCTGGGTGAAGATCGAGGGCCGATGACTGCGCTCGACCAGGCACTGGTTACGGCGACAGACGAGGTCGAGACCATCCTGCGAATAGGCGAATTCCGAGCGCGTGGCGAAGGAGAGCAGCAGAATCTCTTCCTCGTCGGCGGCGACATGGTGCCGCTCGCGCCGATAGGCCACCGGCCCCGAGGCGATATAGGAAATCGAGACATCGCCGAAATCCCAGCTGCGCAGCCGGCCATTGAAGTCCGACGGCTGGTCGCTGGCGATATCGACGGGGAACAGCACGTTGCTGACCGCGTCCTGCCACGGCTCCATCTGGCCGCGTGCCGCATATTCCTGGAACATGACGCCCTCGCCGCTCTTGCAATGCAGCATCACTATGAACGGCTTGCGGCGCCGCACAACAGACTTGTCGGTTCCGGCACCCGGAATAGTGCCATCGGGCACTTCTGTTGGCGCCGTGACTGCGCCCTGCCAGTCTCTCCTTCAACCAATTCGCATCTGCGCCCGGTTGCAAGGAGTGTCCCATGGCAAAGCGTTTCCACCTCGGCTGGTTCACCAATTTCGCCACCGACGAATGGAATGGCCCCTTCTCGAACGGCGGCGATCCCTGGAACGGCAAGTTCTATGTCGAGATGGCCCAGGCACTGGAGCGGGCCTGCTTCGACTACATCATGTTCGAGGACAAGCTGGCGATTTCGGAAATCTACGGCGGCTCGTCGGAAGCGGTGCTGAAGCACGGCCTCGGCATGGTGCCCAAGGGCGATCCCGCCCCGCTCGCCGCCATGATCGCGGGCGCGACCTCGAAGATCGGCATCGTCGCCACCCTGTCGACCCTCGGCTATCCGCCCTATCTGCTGGCCCGCCTGTGCTCGACCATCGACAGCCTGGCGGAAGGCCGCTTCGGCTGGAACATCGTCACCAGCGCCGAGAATGCCGCCGCGCAGAACTTCGGCCTCGACGAGCTGCCCCCGCGCGAGCTGCGCTACGACATGGCCCATGAATATCTCGATCTGGTGATCAAGCTGTTCACCTCGTGGGAGCCGGACGCGGTGAAGCGCGACCGCGAAAACGGCATCTATGCCGATTTCCGCAAGGTCCACACGGTCAATCACGAGGGCCGTTTCTTCAAGAGCCGCGGCCCCCTGAACTGCGTGCGCTCGCCCCAGGGCGTGCCGGCGCTGATCCAGGCCGGCGCCTCGCCCAAGGGCCGCGCCTTCGCCGCGCAATATGCCGATGCCGTGGTCGCGGTGAACCAGGGCACCAAGGCGATGAAGGAATTCCGCGACGACATCCGCGCGCGGGCCGCCGCCGCCGGCCGCGATCCGGACGATGTGAAGATCCTTTATCTGATCGCGCCGACCCTCGCGGAAACGGTCGAGGAAGCGCAGGCGAAATACGCCCGCATGGCCTCGGCCCCCAGCTTCATCGAGATGAACCTGTGCCTGATCTCGTCGATCACCGACATCGACTTCAAGGCCTTCGATCTCGACAAGCCGCTGCCGGGCAAGCTGACCACCAATGGCGAACAGGGCTCGCTCGACAGCTTCCAGCAGTGGGGCTCGGGCAAGACCCTGCGCCAGCTGGTCACCGAAGCCTCGGGCGGCCTCGTCTCCTCGGTCGAGCTGATCGGCACGCCCGAGACGGTGGCCGACCGCATGGGCGAGGTGATGGAGGAAGTGGGCGGCGACGGTTTCCTGATCACCACGCCCCATCTCGGCGTCAACCGCCGCATCATCCACGAGGTGACGGACGGCCTCGTCCCCGCCCTGCAGCGGCGCGGCCTCGTCCGCACCGAATATGGCGAGAAGACCCTGCGCGGCAATCTGAAGGCGTTCTGAGCGCCGCGACGACGATGGGGGCTCGCCACGAGCGGCCCCCCTCCTCATCCTCGTCACCCCGGCAGGTTTACCGCCCGGGGAAGGGCGATTCTTGCGGTGTCGTGTACCAGTCGGGCCGGGGGATGGTCCATTGATCGCCCCAGATCTGGTTGCCGCCGTCGACATGGACCACTTCGCCGGTGATGAAATTGCCGGCGGGGCCGGCCAGATGCACGACCAGTTCGGCGACATCGAGGGCGGTGCCGAAGCGGCGCATCAGGTTGGTGTCGGGCATCGCGCGGCGGGCTTCGTCCGGATAGACGTTCATGCCTTCGGTCGCGATGATGCCGGGCGCGACGCAATTGACGCGGATGCCGAGCGGCGCCCATTCGGTGGCCACCGTCTTCGACAGGGCGATGACCCCGGCGCGGGCGGCGCAGGTATGGGCGACCCCGGGCATGCCCCGGCCGACCACGGCGACGATGTTGACGATCGCCCCCGGCGCGCTCCGGTCGCGCCACTGGCGCGCCGCCGCCTGCATCATGTACCAGGTGCCCGACAGATTGGTGTCGACGACAGCGTTGAAGCCCTTGGGCGAGAAGTCGATGGCGGCCTGCGGGAACTGGCCGCCCGCGTTGTTCACCAGCATGTCGATGCCGCCGAAACGCGCCTTCGCCGCGTCGAGAAGCCCCGCGACCGCCTCCGGATCGCGGATCGAGAGGGCATGGGGCAGAACCTCCGCCCCGGCCCGCTTCAGCAGGGCCTCCGTCGCCTCCAGCTTTTCGGGCTTGCGGCCGCAGATCACCAGCCGCGCGCCGAGCCGGCCCAGGGTGACGGCGATCGCCTTGCCGATGCCGGTGCCGGCGCCGGACACGAGCGCGGCCCTGCCCGCCAGCAGATCGGCCCGATAGCTGAGCGGCAGGGTCAGAAGTTCATCGTCGCTGTAACCGAAACGCTCCATCACCCCTGCTCCTCCTCATGGCCGGGCACCAGGCCGACCGGCACCGCCACCGGCATGTCCATCAACATCTGCGCCAGCGCCTTGCCCTGCGGGTCGATCCGGATCGACGCGACGCCACCGCCGCCCAGCGCGTCGTGCAGCAGGAAATTCAGCGCATCGAGGCCCGGCAAATCGAACCGTTCCACCTTGCTCGGACGCAGGTGGCGGAACCATTGGCCGACCGCCGTCGGCGTCAGCGCCGCGCGGATATAGGGCAGATAATCCGGCCGGCGGGCGATGACGCCGATATTGGCGATATCGCCCTTGTCCCCCGAACGGCCGACGGCAAGAGCGATCAGCGGCACCGCCACCTCGCCCCCCGTCGCGGCATCGACCGCCGGGACATAGAGTGGCGGTCCGGCCGGCACGGGCGGCGGATTGGGCACTTCGGACGCGGTCTCGCCCAGGGCCACCGTCGCCGGCACTTTCACCGCCGGCCACAGGAAAGAGAAATTGCGGAACACCGGCTGCACCGCCGGCCGGCCGGCATAGAGGCCGGTCAGGCCCTGCGCCGTCGCCGTCGCCGCCGGCGCGACCTCCCGGGCGAGGAGGTCGAGGCTCTCGGCCTTCGCCGCCCGGGCACCGATCTTCAGCACGACCTCGCGCACCGACTTGGCGGCGACGCTGGCATGGGGGCCATAGGTTGCCTCGCTGCCCAGCACCTCGATCGAGGTCTCGAGCAGGGGCGGCAGGCCGGCCTCGGCGATCAGCCGGCTGGCCCGCGCGATGATCGCCGCGCCCGTCCGCTCGGCCTTGGCGACAGCGTCGCGGCCGCCGATGGTGACGGTGCCGACGGTACGGAAGCCGTCGGCATAGGTCGCGCTGACCTTCAACATGCCGCTGGCGGGGCGCCCGCGCGCGCCTGACACGCGCACCCGGTCGGGCCCCTCCGCGACGAGGCGCACGGCGCGGAAATCGCAGGTCACGTCCGGCAGCAGATAGGCGGCCGGATCGCCGATCTCGTAAAGCAGCTGCTCCGCGGCGGCGAGCGGGGCGATCAGCCCGCCGGTCCCCGCCGGCTTGGTCAGGATGAAGCTGCCGTCGGCCGAAACCTCGACGATGGGAAAGCCCATGTCGTCCCAGCCCGGTACCGCCTGCCAGTCGGTGAAGAGGCCGCCCGTGCCCTGTACGCCGCATTCGATCAGGTGCCCGGCCAGCGAGCCCTGCGCCAGCCGGTCGCCATCCTGCCAGTCCCAGCCGAAATGATGGACGAGCGGGCCAAGGGTGACCGCCGAATCGACGCAGCGGCCGGTAATCACGATCTCCGCCCCGGCATCGAGGGCGGCGGCGATGCCGCGCGCGCCAATATAGGCATTGGCGGTCACCAGCTTTTCCGGCAGGGCCGCGCCGGTGAACATTTCCCGGACGCCCTGGCTGCGGAATTCGGCCTCCTGCGGCTTCAGGTCGTCACCGGTGACGACGGCGATGCGGAAGTCGAGGCCGGCCGCCCTGGCCCGGGCCGCCAGCGCCGCCGCGCAGCCCGCCGGATTCATGCCGCCGCCGTTGGAGACGATGCGGATTCCCTGCCGCTTGATTTCGGCGAGATGGGGCGCGATCGCCTCGATGAAATCGGGCACGAAGCCGGCTTCCGGCTTCTTCGCCTTTACCCGCGCGAGCAGCGACAGGGTGATTTCCGCCAGCCAGTCGAACACGAGGACATCGAGCCCGCCGCGCGCGATCAGTTGCGCCGTTCCCGCGAGGGAATCGCCCCAGAATCCCGACGCACAGCCGATCCGAAGCGGTTTAGCCGCCAGATTGTCCGCCACGCCATCCTCCTCAAATTGAATTATATTCATTTTGTAGGCACGATAGCGGAGAGCGCGGCTTTCGGCAAGCCAGCAGCCAGCCACGTCAATCTCGAATTAAGGCTTTACCCGGCTTTACCTCGCGGGACAGAAAGTGGAATGTGACAGAGGAAGGAAGCCACTGAAGTGGCATACCGGTATCCCAAACCAATCAATACGCCGAAATTGGCGATGGTACCGATGAAGCTGCTACCCCGATTCGTCACCGCCCTTAAAATTCGTCCGATCTATGCCCTGATTTTCGCGGGCACGGCGGTCGCACAGGCGGTCCTCACCCACATCGGAGCCTTCGATCTGCTTTATCGGTGGAGCCGGGCGCACGAACATTGGGAGATCGACGAGATCTTCACGACCTTCAGCGTGCTGTCCTTCGCCTTGATGGCCGTGCTGATCGTGCGCAACAAGGACGTGCGGCGGGCCCAGGCTGAACATCGGAAAGCCGAAGCGCGGGCCCATGCCCTCGCCCGCTACGATACATTGACCGGCCTCGCCAATCGGCAGGGATTTCAGGAGGATATCGCAGCGCGTTTGTCCGCCGTCGCGCCTGAGGACGGCCGCCTCGTGGTGATGATCCTCGACATCGACCATTTCAAGGTGGTGAACGACAGCCTGGGCCAGGCTGCCGGCGACAAGGTCCTGCAGCAGATCGCCGATCGGCTGCGCAGCCTCCGCGGCCCGAGTGACCGCGCCGCCCATATCGGCGGGGACGAATTCGCCCTGCTGGCCGGCCCCCTGCGGGACGACGACGACATCATCCGCCTCGCCCGGCGCGCGCTGGGCGTGCTCGGCCTGCCGATTCACCGCACCGGCCTATCGGCCAAGGTGACGGTCAGCATCGGCATCGCGCTTTATCCTGGCGACGGCGAAAGCGGCGAAATCCTGTTGCAGCGGGCGGAAAGCGCCCTCTATCGGGCCAAGGCGGCCGGGCGCAACACCTACGCCCTGTTCGACGCCACGCACCATCAGGCCCTGCACGAGCAGCGTGAAACCGAGCGGGCACTGCGCAGCGGCATCGCGCGGGGCGAGATCGTCACCCATTTTCAGCCGATCTTCGACCTTCAGTCCCGGCATCTGGTCTGTGTCGAGGCCCTGGCCCGCTGGCAGCGACCGGACCATGGCCTGATACCGCCAGCGGTCTTCATTCCGATCGCCGAAGACCTCGGGCTGATCGGCGATCTCTTCGGGCAGGTCCTGCGCAGCGCCGCGGAGGAAGCCGTGCGCTGGCCGCCGACCGTCCCGGTCGCCGTCAATCTGTCACCGCTGCAGCTTCACGACCCCGATACCGCCCAACGCATCCTGGCCATCCTCGACAGCGTCGGCCTGCCGCCGGATCGACTGGAAATCGAAATCACGGAAAGCGCCCTGCTGGCGGAAGTGGAAGCGGCGCGCCAGAGCATTCAGAGGCTGCGCCGGGCCGGCATTCATTTTGCCCTCGACGATTTCGGCACGGGCTACGCCAATTTGCACCAGTTGCGCGACCTGCCCTTCGACAAGGTGAAGATCGACCGTTCCTTTGTCATGCGGCTGGCCGATCCCGATACCGCCTGCCTGCTGGAGCGGATCATCGACCTCGCCCACGCCATGCGCCTGACCGTGGTCGCCGAAGGGATCGAGACGGAAGCGGAAGCGGCCTGGACCCGGGATCACGGCTGCCATCACGGTCAGGGCTACGGTCTCGCCCGTCCGATGCCCGCCCATGCCCTCCTCGACATGATGGCCGCGCGGCCCTGAACTCAGGCTTCGCCGCGACGCGCCTTCATCAGGCGCTCCTCGACCTCGAGACGCAGCCCAGGATCCGCTGTCGTGCCCGATGCCTCCCGCCCGAGCGCCACCTCGAGCTCTGCGGCCAACCCGTCGAGCAGGTCGCGGGTGCGCAAGGTCAGCCCGATGTCACCGCGCAAGGCCGCCAGCGCGCGTTCGGCGCTGTCACGGGCGCGGCGCGCGGCGGCGAGACTTGCCGCGCTGTCAGACTGGCCGGCCCGGCCAAGTACCGCCTCCAGCCTGTCGCGCGAAGGCACGACCAACGCCGGCACCGCCGCCCCGTCGCCGCTGAGGAGGCTGGGCGAAACGCTGGCGGGCAGGCTGCCGGCGATATTGCGGCCAAGGGCGCGACGGCGGATTTCCGTCATTTCACGCAAAGTCCCCGGGACCTGCGCCGCAAGCTCGCGGGCATGGGCGCGGTCGCTTTCCGCCCCGAGATGCTGGAGCGCGGCGAGCACCCCGGCCAGCCGGTCGAAGCGGCTTTCCAGACGTCTCCGCTCGTCGGTCTCGAACGTCAGACGATCCATGTCGGCGACCAGCGCCTGGACGACCGGCAACTGCGGCTCGAAGGCATCACGAGCGGGGGTTCGCCGCAGACCCAGCAGGTTGAGAGCGGCACGCCGGGCCAGCCAGCCGCGTGAAAGCAACAGACCGCCGGTCAGCAGCATCGCCGGCATCAGACCGACCAGCAGCCCGGCGGCGCCAAGGAAGGCACCGACGCCCGTGCTGGCATCCATGGTCAGGACGACACCGGCGCCGTAAAGCAGCCAAAGACCACCGACGATGCCGGCCGTGATACGGCGATGCCAGGTTTCGCGCCGGTTCATGGCGACGAAGAGGGCGCGCCAGCGGTCGAGACCTTCGACCGGGTCTCGATCCGTCAGGGACATGGGGGCGGGGCAGGATGACGCGACATGACGCGATTCAGCTTGCCCCGCCGGGACAGAATTTCAAGGGGTGACGCGCGCTATTCCGCCGCCACCCTGGTCGGGGAGCCACGCCGGGCCGCGATCGCCGTAGCCGGCGTCGCCTCGTAGTCGGCCGGGTTAAGCCTCGCCGTGGCCCGGCCGAAGCGGAAGGTGAAGTCCGGCCACAGGGTGACGTTGCGGCCCTGTTCATCGCGGTACCACGACAGGCAGCCGCCATTGTTCCACACCGTGCCGTCCAGCTTGCCGGCGAGCGTCCTGTTGAAGGCGGCCTGCACCTCGGGCTTCACGTCGAGGTGATTGTAGTCCCTGGCCTTCATCAGCTTCAGGGCTTCCATCACATAATGGATCTGACTCTCGATCATATAGACCATCGAGGAATGGCCGAGGCCGGTGTTCGGCCCCATCAGGAAATAGAGATTGGGGAAGCCCGACACCGTGGTGCCGAGATAGGCCTGCGCCCCGGTCTCCTTCCAGCGCCGGTTCAGGTCCTCGCCCTTGAGGCCGGTGATCGAGAAGCCCGAAAGCATGTCGGTCGCCTTGAAGCCGGTGCCATAGATGATGGCGTCAACCTCGTGCAGCTGGCCGTCCTCGGTGACGACGCCGGTCTCGGTGATCTCGCGGATGCCCGTGGTGATCACGTCGACATTCGGCCGGGCCAGCGCCTGGTAATAGTCGTTGGACAGCAGCACGCGCTTGCAGCCGATGGTGTAATCGGGCGTCACCTTGGCGCGCAGCACCGGGTCCTTGATCTGCTTGGCGATATAGCGCCGGGCGAGGCCTTCCATCTTGGTCATCAGACTGGGCTTCACGACGAAGCCGAACACCCGGGCCTCCAGATACCAGTAGATCGCCTCGCGGAAGGCGCGCTGGAAGCCGGGGATGTAGCGGTTGGCCGCCCGCTCCAGCGTGCCGATGGCGCGGTCGGGCTTCGGCATCACCCAGGGGGCGGTGCGCTGGAACAGCGAGACCTTGCCGGCATGGGGCGCGATCGCCGGCACGAACTGGATGGCGCTGGCGCCGGTGCCGATCACCGCGACCCGCTTGCCCTTCAGGTCATAGGCGTGGTCCCAGTTCTGCGAATGGAAGGTCTTGCCCTTGAAGCTCTCGCGACCCTTGATGTTCGGATAGGCCGGGATCGACAGGGCGCCCATGCCGGAAACCACGGCCCGCGCCGTGATCGTCTTGCCATCGGCCGTGGTCAGGCGCCACAGGCCCGCATCCTCGTCGAAATGGGCGCCGGTCAGGGTTACGCCATAGCGGATGTGGGGCGTCACGCCGTATTTCTGCGCCGTCCGCTCGATATAGGCGCGGATTTCCGGCTGGGGCGAATACATGCGCGACCAGTCGGGATTGGGCTCGAACGAGAAGGAATAGAGGTGGCTCTGCACGTCGCAGGCGCAGCCCGGATAGTGATTGTCGCGCCAGGTGCCGCCGATCTTGTCCGCCTTCTCGAGGACGACGAAGTCCGACATGCCCGCCTTCTTCATCGCGATCGCCATGCCGATGCCGGAAAAGCCGGTGCCGATGATGGCGACGTCATGGTCGGGCTTGGTTTCCAGCGGGTGGCGCAGGGCTGCAGTCATCGTGATCTCCTCCGGCGGGCGCATATCTGACAACGCCTCATGTCAATATCGACATTGCATCTGACAACGAGCGATGTCAATATCCATTTCATGGATGCGATCATGGACAGGCGCCGGACCTACAAGGGCGCCAGCAACGAGGAACGCCGCGCCGAACGGCGGCAGAAGCTGCTGGATGCGGCGATGAAGGTTTACGGCGCCGTCGGCTATCACGGCGCGACGGTGAAGGCGATCTGCGCCGAGGCCGGCCTGACCGAGCGCTATTTCTACGAGAGTTTCGAGAATGGCGAGGCCCTGCTGGCCGCCGCCTATCTCGCGGTGATGGAGCAGCTGACCGGCGAGATCACGGCGGCGATCACGGCCCTGCCCCGCCACGACATGGCGACCGTCGCCCGCACCACGCTGACGACCTATTACGCCCTGCTGCGCGACAATCCGAACGAGGCCCGGGTCTTTCTCGTCGAAATCCTCGGCGTCAGCCCGGCGGTCGACCGCATCTATTGGGACACGATCCGCGCCGCTTCCTTCGCCGTGCTGCGCTTCGCGCCCGATGCGACGGAAAAGGCCCGCGACCTCGGCCTCGATCTCGAACTCTTCGCCGACGGTCTGGTGGGCGCCGTCGTGCAGATCGCGCTGGGCTGGGTCCGCTCCGGCTATGCCGCGCCGATCGAGACCGCGGTCGAAACCGCCATGGCCATCCTCGGCGCCGTGAACCGGCAGTTCACCGCCGGCTGAGGGGGGCCTCTTCTTCCTCTCCTCCCCGGAGAAGAGGGCTTTTCGTTCACGCCTCCGCGTTGGCCTTGCGAAGCTCTTCGCGGAACAGGCGGACGACGGCGTTGGGCTTGCCGGCCGAGGGCATGGCCAGGGCGACATCGGACATCAGGGTGAAGCGTTCCGCGTCGACCGCCTGCATCCGGCCGGCGGCGACGAAACCGGCGGCGAAATGCTCGGGCAGGAAGCCGATGTAGCAGCCCGACAGGATCAGATGGGCCTCGGCCTCCATGTTCTCGACGCTGGCCTTGTGGCGGGCGGCGCCGATGGCGTCGAGGTCGCGCTCCAGACTATAGGCCCGGCCGACGAAGCGGGCCTTGCCGACCTCTTCCGCCTCGATCCCACCGCGCCCGAAGAAGTCGTGCCCAGCCCCGCAATAGAGCAGGCTGCGTTCGGCATAGAGCGTCTCGTAGTCCACCCCGGCGACATGATGGGGAAAAATGCCGACCGCGAGGTTCAGCCGCCCGTCGAGCAGGGCATGGTTGAGGCCGGCCGGCCGGTCCACCGTCAGGCGCAGGTGCACGTCGTTCTGGCGCGACTCGAAGCGGCGGATCGCGCCGGCGATGGGCGAGCGGGGATCGGTCACCGTCGAATCGGCGAGGCCGATGGCGAGTTCGCCCATCAGCATCCCGCGCAGCGCCGCCGTCTCGGCCCGGAAATCTTCGAGGGCGGCGAACATGCGCTTGGTCGCGACATGGACGTGTTCGCCCTTCTCGGTCAGGCGGAAGCCGCCCCGGCCGCGCTCGCACAGCACCATGCCGAGGCGCTGTTCAAGGTTGGAGAGATGGATCGACAGGGTGGAGGGCGTCAGGCCCAGCTCCGCCTGCGCCCCAGCGAAACCGCCGTGCTCGGCGAGGGCGTGAAAGACGCGCAGCAGACGCAGGTCGATATTGTCCACATTCATGGACGGCAAATTAACGGATGGCGGCGGCGCCGTCATGTCCCCTCGATCACCTTCGGTGATGGAGCACCCGGCCGATCACATTCATCAACAGCTGGGCGGCGAGGATCGCCGTGCCGCCCGTGTGATCATAGTCGGGCGCGACCTCGACCAGGTCGATGCCGATCACCTGCCCCCGCTTCGCCAGCGCCTCCAGCAACTCCAGCACCTCGTAATAGAGGAAGCCACCGTGAGAGGGCGTGCCGGTGCCCGGCGCGATCGACGGGTCGAAACCGTCGATGTCGATGGTGAAATAATAGCGGGCGCCGGCGGGAATACGCGCGATCACCGCGTCCAGCCCCAGTTTCCGCACCTGCCGCACCGAGAGAATGTCCGAGCCCATGGCCCGCGCATCCTCATAGCCCTGCCGGTTGGTCGAGGAGACATTGCGGATGCCGAGCTGGGTCAGGCCCGAGACCCAGGGTTTCTCCGCCGCGCGGCGCAAGGGATTGCCATGGCCGAAGCGGACGCCGTGGCGCTCGTCGACGAAATCGAGATGGGCGTCGATATGGACGACATGGAACGGCGCCTCGCCCTCGAAGGCATTGATGCAGCCGATGTTCACCGAGTGATCGCCGCCCAGCACGACGGGAATCGCCCCGGCCGCCAGGATCTTGCGCACGCCGAACTCGATATTGGCGAGGGAGCGGATCTGGTCGGTGTGCACGATGTCGGCGTCGCCGATATCGACGATGCGGCCCTGATCCGCCGTCAGATAGGTGACGTCGTCCTCGAAATCATAGGCGCCGTCATGGCCGAAGGAGAACAGGGTCGAAGCCTCGCGAATCGCCCGCGGCCCGAAGCGCGCCCCGGCCCGCCACTGCGTGCCCATGTCGAGCGGCGCGCCCAGCACCGCCACAGTTGCGTCGATCGCATCCCAGTCGGGACAGATCGGCGCCTTGGCGAAGGTGCAGAAGCCGGTGAACGGCAGATCGAGGCGCCCCCGGTCGTAAGCATTGGCCATGGTCAGCCCTTGATGCCGGCGGCGATGACGCAGAGCAGCTCGAACATCAGGGTCGCGCCGAGCAGCGAAGTCATGTTGGAGACATCGAAGGGCGGCGAGACCTCGACCACATCGGCGCCGATGATGTCGAGCCCGGCGAGGCCGCGCACCATGCGCTGGGCCTCGAAGGTCGAGAAGCCGCCGATTTCCGGCGTGCCGGTGCCCGGCGCCTGGGCCGGGTCGATCGAATCGACATCGAAGGAGACATAGGTCCGGCCGGCGCCGACGATATCCCGCGCCTCGGCGATGATGTCCTCGGCGGTCCGCTTGATGAATTCCTCGATGAAGATGACGCGGAAGCCGGCGGCGCGGGCGAAGTCGAGGTCCGAGGGATCGTAGATCGAGCCGCGGATGCCGATCTGGACGACGCGCTTGGGGTCCAGCAGCCCCTCCTCGACCGCGCGGCGGAAGGGCGTGCCGTGGGTATAGAGATTGTCGCCGAAATAGCGGTCGTTGGTGTCGGAATGGGCGTCGAAATGGATCATGCCTACCGGCCCGTCGGCCGCCAGCGCGCGCAGGATCGGCAGCGAGATCAGATGATCGCCGCCCGCCGTGATCGGGATGCAGCCGCCCTGCTTCAGGCCGTCGAAGAATTCGGTGATCAGGCGCAGCGAATCCATCAGGTCGATGGGATTGACCGGCGAATCGCCGAGATCGGCCACCCGTGCCCGGTCATAGGGCGCGACGCCGGTCACATGATGGATCTTGCGCATGAAGGCGGAGGCATTGCGCATTTCCCGCGGCCCGTGGCGCGCGCCGGCCCGGTTGGTGGTGCCCCCATCGAAGGGCACGCCGACCAGGGCGATGTCGACCTGCGTCGGATCGGTCAGCATCGGCAGGCGCATGAAGGTCGGCAGGCCGGCATAGCGCGGAATGGCCGCGGCATCCTGCGGCTGGGGGAAAGCACGATCTGACATGGCGCAACCTCGAAAACGCGATGTGCCATGGTCCGCCCGGCAGGCCGGGCGCACTATTCCGTTTCGTCAAACCTTGCTTCGAGGCCCACAGTGCCCGGATCAGGCCGCCATGCGCTCCAGCCGGCGGTTCCGCTTCGCCATCAGCCACCAGGCGCCGCGCTGGGCGATCTGGGCAAGCAGGCCGTGCGGTGCAAGGCCGATCGCCTTCAGGATCATCGAGATCGCCCGCGCCAGATGGCCATAGCGGTAATTGCGATAGGCCCGGCGACTATAGGCCATCATGCATTTCTCACGCTCGTAGGGCGCGTCGGGAGCGAAATTGGCGCAGTGATAGGCGTAGGCCAGTTCGTCGTCCTCGGTCTCGTTCACCCGGCCGATGGCGACCTTCAGCTTGGCGAAAAGGCCGAGGCTGTCCTTGGGATCGAAGGCTTTCAGCGTGTCGTAGAACAGCTTGAAATGACGGAATTCGTCACCGGCGATCAGATGGCTGATCTGCTTCAGCGCCGGCTCCTCGGTCGCGTCGCGGATCGCCGAATAATAGCTGGACGTGCCGCATTCGACGACGCAACGCGCCAGCAATTCGCCGGCGCGTGAGCCCCGGACGGAATCCGTGACGTCGAGCGGCAGGCGGTAGCCTTCGCGGAAACGGGCCAGCCGCTCCTCGAAATTGAAGGTCGGATCGGCCTTGCTGGCCCAGGCGGCCAGCGCCTGACCATGCAGCCGTTCTTCCCGCCCCCATTTGCGGATGGGTTCGTGCAGCCAGGTTTCGGCGCGGAAGACGTTGAGCAGATAGGCGACGTAATCTTCGGAATTAGCCTCGACGAGGCTGGCGGTCTTCACGGCCATGACCATGTCCGGGTCGATCTTGGCCGGGTCGAACTTGTCCCATCCGATATCGTCCAATCCCCAGTGACGGCTCATGCCAGATCTCTCCTGCTGTCACTTACGCAACCCGCGCATGATAGCACAGGATTTCATCGAAACCCCGGTATAGGAGAGCTTTCGGTGTCACGCAAGTGACACCCTGTTGCATAGCAAAACGGCGGTCAGGAGGCCCGACCGCCGTTTCAATCGCAAGTTTGTATCGCCGGTCAGGCGGCTTCCAGCACCTGGCGGAAGGCCGTGACCTGGGATTCGGCCAGGATGCGCTGGGCATCGTCGGCCGCCGCGGCGAGATTGGCTTCGGCGTCGGCGAGGCGTGCGGCGAGCACGTCCTTGGTCGCCACGGCGAGGTCGATCGCTTCCTCGGCGAGGACGGTCAGGCCGGCGGGCGTGACCTGGGCGAAGCCGCCCCGCACGAAGAGGCGGGCGGAGGTCTTGCCGGCGTCATGCACCTCGACGACGCCCGCGCGCAGCAGGGCGACGAAGGGGGCGTGGTCCGGCAGGACAGCGAAGTCGCCTTCGCTGCCCGGCACGACGACCATCTCGACATCGGCCGAGAACAGGCGCCGCTCCGGACTGACCAGCTCGAAATGTACCTTGTCGGCCATTGTCTCTGCCTATCCTCAGGCGGCCTCGGCCGCCAGCTTCTTGGCCTTTTCGACCGCTTCCTCGATGGTGCCGACCATGTAGAAGGCGGCTTCCGGCAGGTGGTCGTATTCACCGGCGGCGATCGCCTTGAAGCCCTTGATGGTGTCCGCGAGGGCCACGAGCTTGCCGGGGGCGCCGGTGAAGATTTCCGCCACATGGAACGGCTGCGACAGGAAGCGCTGGATCTTGCGGGCGCGGGCGACGGTCAGCTTGTCTTCTTCCGACAACTCGTCCATGCCCAGGATCGCGATGATGTCCTGCAGCGACTTGTACTGCTGCAGGATCGACTGCACCTTGCGGGCCGTGTCGTAGTGCTCCTGGCCGACGACGCGCGGATCGAGAATGCGCGAGGTCGAGTCGAGCGGGTCCACCGCCGGGTAGATGCCCAGCTCGGCGATCTGGCGCGACAGCACGGTCGTCGCGTCCAAGTGGGCGAAGGAGGTCGCGGGCGCCGGGTCGGTCAAGTCGTCGGCCGGCACGTAAATCGCCTGCACCGAGGTGATCGAGCCCTTCGACGTCGTGGTGATGCGCTCCTGCAGGTTGCCCATTTCCGTCGCGAGGGTCGGCTGATAGCCCACCGCCGAAGGAATACGGCCGAGCAGCGCCGACACTTCCGAACCCGCCTGGGTGAAGCGGAAGATGTTGTCGACGAAGAACAGCACGTCCTGGCCCTGCTCGTCGCGGAAATATTCCGCCATGGTCAGGCCGGTCAGGGCGACGCGGGCGCGGGCGCCCGGCGGCTCGTTCATCTGACCGTAGACGAGGGCCACCTTGGAGCCCGAGCCTTCGAGGTCGATGACCTTGGCTTCGACGAATTCGTGGTACAGGTCGTTACCTTCGCGGGTGCGCTCGCCGACGCCGGCGAAGACCGAGAAGCCGCCGTGAGCCTTCGCGATATTGTTGATCAGCTCCTGGATGAGCACCGTCTTGCCGACGCCGGCGCCGCCGAACAGGCCGATCTTGCCGCCGCGGGCATAAGGCGCGAGCAGATCGACGACCTTGATGCCGGTGACGAGAACCTGGCTCTCGGTCGACTGTTCGGTGAAGGGTGGGGCCACCGCGTGGATGGGCGCGCTCAGCTTGTTGCCGATGGGGCCGCGCTCGTCGATCGGCTCGCCGATCACGTTCAGGATGCGGCCGAGCACTTCCGGGCCGACCGGCACGGTGATCGCCGCGCCGGTGTCGGTGACCGGCAGACCGCGCACCAGACCGTCAGTCGTGTCCATCGCGATGCAGCGCACCGAGGACTGACCGAGGTGCTGCGCGACTTCCAGCACCAGGCGGTTGCCCTGGTTGTTGGTCTCGAGCGCGTTCAGGATCGCCGGCAGGTGATCGTCGAACTCGACGTCCACCACCGCGCCGATGACCTGGGTAATGCGTCCCTGCGTTGCCATTTCCGCCTCTTCCTATTCCAGCCTCAGAGCGCCTCGGCGCCCGAGATAATTTCGATCAGTTCCTTGGTGATCGCAGCCTGACGCGTCCGGTTGTAGGTCAGCGTCAGACGATTGATCATGTCGCCCGCGTTGCGGGTCGCATTGTCCATGGCGCTCATGCGCGAGCCTTCTTCCGAGGCCGCGTTTTCGAGGAGCGCGCGATAGATCTGCACCGCCACGTTACGCGGCAGCAGGGCTTCGAGCAGTTCCTCTTCACCCGGCTCGAAGGTGAAGATCGCACCCTTCAGGTCCGGGCCGCCGGCATCGCCTTCCGGCAGCGCGGCCGGAATGATCTGCTGGGCGGTCGGGATCTGGGCGATCGCACTCTTGAACTGGGCATAGAACACGGTCGCGACATCGAACTCGCCGGCCTCATAGAGGGCGAAGAGCCGGTCCGCGATACGGCCCGCGATGGGGAAACCCTGCTTGCGGATGCCGCCGGTCACTTCGATCGTCTCGATGATCAGCTTGGCATAGTCGCGGCGCAGGGCGTCGCGGCCCTTGCGGCCGACACAGAGGATCTTCACCGTCTTGCCTTCGGCGATCAGGGCCTGGATGCGCTGACGCGCCAGACGCACGATCGACGAGTTGAAGCCGCCGCAGAGACCGCGTTCCGCCGTGGCGACGACGAGCAGATGCACGTCGTCCTTGCCCGTGCCGGTCAGCAGCTTCGGCATGTCCTCGGTCAGGGTGATGCCCGCCGACAGCGAGGCCAGCACCTGCTCCATGCTCGCGGCATAGGGGCGGGCAGCCTCGGCGGCCTCCTGCGCACGGCGCAGTTTGGACGCCGCGACCATCTTCATGGCCTTGGTGATCTTTTGAGTCGACTTGACGCTGTTGATGCGCAGCTTCAAGTCCTTCAGGCTCGCCATCGCGGCTGTCCCTTACGCTGCGCGGATCAGGCGAAACGCTTGGCAGTGGCGTCGGCCACCGCCGCCAGCTTCGCTTCCGTGTCCTTCGACAGGGCCTTTTCCGTGCGGATCGTCGCCAGGATGTCGGCATGTTTGGTGCGGAGCTCGTCGAGCAGCGCCTTCTCGAAGGCGCCGACCTTGGCCACCGGCAGCTTGTCGAGATAGCCCTTCACGCCCGAGAAGATCGAGCAGACCTGCTCCTCGACCGGGAGCGGGTTGAACTGCGGCTGCTTCAGCAGCTCGGTCAGGCGGGCACCGCGGTTCAGCAGGCGCTGGGTCGCGGCGTCGAGGTCCGAACCGAACTGGGCGAAGGCGGCCATTTCGCGATACTGCGCGAGTTCCAGCTTGATCGAGCCCGCGACCTGCTTCATCGCCTTGATCTGCGCCGCCGAACCCACGCGGGACACGGACAGGCCGACGTTGATGGCGGGACGGATGCCCTGATAGAACAGGTTCGTCTCGAGGAAGATCTGGCCGTCGGTGATCGAGATCACGTTGGTCGGGATATAGGCGGACACGTCGCCGGCCTGGGTCTCGATGACCGGCAGCGCGGTCAGCGAGCCGGCGCCATTGGCGTCCGACATCTTGGCGGCGCGTTCCAGCAGACGGCTGTGGAGATAGAACACGTCGCCGGGATAGGCTTCGCGGCCCGGCGGACGGCGCAGCAGCAGCGACATCTGGCGATAGGCGACGGCCTGCTTGGACAGATCGTCATAGACGATCAGGGCGTGCATCCCGTTGTCGCGGAAGAATTCGCCCATGGTGCAGCCGGTGTAGGGCGCCAGGAACTGCAGCGGGGCCGGCTCGGACGCGGTCGCGGCGACCACGATCGAATATTCCAGCGCGCCATTGTCTTCCAGCATCTTCACGATCTGGGCGACGGTCGAACGCTTCTGGCCGACGGCGACGTAGATGCAATAAAGCTTCTTCGACTCGTCCGTGCCCTGGTTGATCGGCTTCTGGTTGATGAAGGTGTCGATCGCGACGGCGGTCTTGCCGGTCTGGCGGTCGCCGATGATCAGCTCGCGCTGGCCGCGGCCGACGGGCACCAGGCTGTCGATCGCCTTCAGGCCGGTCTGCATCGGCTCGTGCACGCCCTGACGCGGAATGATGCCCGGGGCCTTCACTTCGACGCGCGAACGGGTGACGTCGACGAGCGGACCCTTGCCGTCGATCGGATTGCCGAGACCGTCGACCACGCGGCCGAGCAGGCCACGGCCCACGGGCACGTCCACGATGGTGCCGGTCCGCTTGACGACGTCGCCTTCCTTGATGGCGCGGTCATCGCCGAAGATCACGATACCGACGTTGTCGGTTTCGAGGTTCAGCGCCATGCCCTTGATGCCGCCGGGGAATTCGACCATTTCGCCGGCCTGGACGCCGTCGAGGCCGTAAACACGGGCGACACCGTCACCGACGGAAAGAACCTGACCGACCTCGGTGGTTTCGGCTTCGGCGCCGAAATTGGCGATCTGGTCCTTGAGGACTGCGGAAATCTCTGCGGCCCGGAGGTCCATTATGCATTCCCCTTCATGGCGACCGCCAGGCGGTCGAGCTTGGTCTTGAGGCTGCCGTCGATCTGGCGCGAACCCACGCGCACGATCAGGCCGCCGAGGAGGCTTTGATCGACCTTGGCGTCGATCGATACCGTCTTGCCGACGAGGCGAGACAATTCGGATTTCAGCTTCTCGCCCTGCTCGAAGCTCAGCGGCTCGGCCGAGACGACCTGGGCCGTCACCTGGCCGCGCGACTTCGCCAGCAGGTCCTTGAAGGCCGAGATGGCGGCGGACAGCGCGAACAGGCGCCCGTTCTTCGCCATCAGCAGCACGAAATTGGTCACGAAGGGGCCGATCCCGGCCCGCGCCAGCAGCGCCTGCATCCCGCGCGACTGCTCGTCGCGCTTGCGCAGGGGGCTGCGCATGAAGGCCGACAGCTCGGCGGATTCGGCGATCAGCGCCGAGACCGTCGCGAGATCGCCCTCGATGGCTTCGAGGACGCCGCGTTCCCGCGACAGCTCGAAGAGGGCGCCGGCATAGCGGCCTCCAATCTGCGCAACGATGGAAGATGAGGTTGCCAAGACCCTTGCCCCCGGGCAGCCGCCCCATGGGGGCCACCTCTAAGCCGTTGAAATCTCAAGACGAAGGAGGGCGCGAAAGACGCGCACACGAACCCCGCCCGCTGAAGCAGGCGTCTCGTACCACAGGCCTTGATGCGCCGCAACCGTAAGGGCCGCGTCAAAATGGTCTAAGGTGCAATTTGCGGCCAAAAAAAGGCCACTTCTTCGACCATGGTCTTAACGGGAAGACCGCCATTTGCGCGCCGCGCGAACCAAGGCGCCGCCGTCCGACAACGCCACAGGCATTCCAAGGGAGGACGCGACGGATTTCAAGAAGGAAGCGATGGGTGACGTCATCCCGACCCGGATTCAATGCCCGCCCCTCACGGCGCGATCCGATAGCGGACATAGCCATCCGCGGGCGCGAAACGGTCGTAGAGCCGGCGGGCGCGGGCATTGTCGCCTTCGGTATGCCAGTACAGCTGGCCCCAGCCGTGATGGCGGCACAGGGCCATCAAATCCTCGATGAGGGCGTGGCCGATGTTGCGGCCGCGAACACGCGGGACGACGTACAGATCCTCGAGATAGAGAATCGGTTCGATCGACCAGGTACGGGCATGGACGACACCGACGGCGAAGCCGGCGATCTCGCCCTCGACCTCGGCCAGACGGCAGAAGACCGGAACCAGGGGATCGAGGATGCGTGACCAGGTGGTGGCGGTCACCGCCTCGGGCACGGCGGCGCGATAGAAGTCGACATATTGGCCCCAGAGGCCGCGCCAGGCCGCCTCGTCCGCAGGACCGGCATCGCGAATATTGAGGGTCATGGCGGCTGCTCCGATTTGCTTATTACATGAAGTGATAGGGATCGACGTCGATCTGCAGCCGCACGCGGCCGGGGACCGGCACGGCGTCGAGCCAGGGCCGCATCACCGCCTGCACGTTCAGCCGGCGCGGCGCGCGAACGAGAAGGCGCACCCGCCAGCGCCCGCGCAGCAGCGAGAGGGGCGCCGGCGCCGGCCCCAGCACGTCGAAGCCTTCGATGTCGCGGGGCGCGCTGCGCGCCATGGCCCGGCCGACCGTCATCACCTCGGCCTGATCGGGGCCGGACAGGATCAGGGCGACCAGACGGCCGTAGGGCGGCAGGCCATGGCGCTTGCGCGCGGCCTGTTCGGCGGCGACGAAGCCGTCGCGGTCGCTGCGGGCGATGGCACGGATGACGCCCGCGTCGGGATCGAAACTCTGGATCAGGGCGCGGCCCGGGCGCTCACCCCGCCCCGCGCGCCCGACCACCTGGGTGGTGAGCTGGAAGATGCGCTCCCCCGCCCGCAGGTCGCCGCCATCGAGGCCAAGATCGGCATCGACCACGCCGACCAGGGTCAGGAAGGGAAAGTGGTGGCCCTTGGCGACGATCTGGGTGCCGATCACCACATCGACCTCGCGGTTGGAAATGGCGTCGAAGGCGGCGGCCAGCGCCAGCGGCCCGCCCAGCGTGTCGGAAGCGAGAATCAGCCGCCGCGCCTGCGGCAGGACATTCGCCACCTCCTCGTCGATCCGCTCCACCCCCGGGCCGCAGGCGACCAGACTGTCCTCCTCGCCGCATTCGGGGCAGGCCTGGGGTTTCGGCACGACATGGCCGCAGTGATGGCATTCCAGCTGGCGCCGGTTGCGATGTTCGACCAGCCAGGCCGAACAATTCGGGCATTCGATGCGGTGGCCGCAGTGCCGGCACAGGGTGAGCGGGGCATAGCCCCGGCGGTTCAGGAACAGCAGGGTCTGCTCGCCCCGCGCCAGGGTCTCGGCCATCGCCCTTGTCAACACGGGGGAGAGGAAGTTGCCCCGCTCCGGCGGGTTCAGGCGCATGTCGAGGATGGATACATCGGGCAGGCTGGCGCCGCCGTGACGCTCGCGCAGGACCAGATGGCCATAGCGCCCGGCCTCGACATTGGCCAGGGTCTCCAGGCTGGGGGTCGCGCTGGCCAGCACCACCGGGCAGCCCTCGATGCTGGCGCGCACCACCGCCATGTCGCGGCCGTGATAGGCGACACCCTCGTCCTGCTTGAAGCCCTGATCGTGCTCCTCGTCGACGACGATCAGGCCAAGGGCGCGAAAGGGCAGGAACAGCGCCGACCGCGCCCCGACGACGAGCGAAACCGCGCCATCGGCGACGCCGCGCCAGACCCGTCGCCGCGCCTTGGCCGTCAGGTCCGAATGCCAGACCGCGGGCGGGGCGCCGAAACGGGCGGCGAAACGCTCGATCACCCCGGCGGTCAGGGCGATTTCCGGCAGCAGCACGACAATCTGCCGGCCAAGGCGCAGCGCCGCCGCGATCGCCTCCATATAAGTCTCGGTCTTGCCGGAGCCGGTGACACCGTCGAGCAGGAAGGCCTTGTAGCTGCTGCCCGCGACCGCCGCCGCCATTTCATCCGCCGCGACCGACTGGTCGGGCGAAAGGGCCGGCAGGGCGAAATCCGGCTCTGGCCGGGGCGCGGCCTCGACCGCGTCGAGGTCCACGGGCAGCAGGGCGCCCGCCTCGACAAGCCCGCGCAGCACGCCCGCGCTCACCCCCGTCGCCGCCAGGATCGCGGCGGCGGCCTGTGGCCCCTCCGCCGCCAGATGATCGAGGACGAGGCGCCGCGCCGGGGTCAGGCGCTCCGGCGCCCGGCCGGCCAGGCGATAGCCGGTCAGGGGCGCCGGTTTGTCGTTATTGGCGGCATTGATGAAGTGGCGCAGGACCATGCCCGGCGGGCTCATGGTATAGGCCGCCATCCAGTCGAGGAAACGGCGGCAGGGCGCGCGCATCGGGGGCCAGTCGAGCACCGCGGCGACCGCGCGCAGCCTCGCCGCCGGGACGAGACCTTCCGGCGCGCCGTCCCAGACAACGCCGGTCACCCGGCGCGGCCCCAGCGGCACCTCGACGAAGGTGCCCGGCGGCAACACTTCCGCGCAGGCATAGTCCAGCGGCCCGGCGAAAGGCAGGGCGACGAGAACGGCGATGCGTGTCGGGCCGCTCATGCGCTATAACGGGTCATCGGCTCGCCGCGCCGGACGGGGCCTTGATTCGGCGCGCGCTCCCCATCGGAAACGATTTCAGCGGATACCAGATTCATGAAGTTCTTCATCGACACCGCCGACGTGCGCGAAATCAAGGATCTTGCGGCGACCGGCATGGTCGACGGCGTCACCACCAACCCGAGCCTGGTCGCCAAGACCGGGCGTAACTTCCTCGACGTTGTTGCAGAAATCTGCGAGATCGTCGACGGCCCGGTTTCGGCCGAGGTGACGGCGACCGATTTCGAAACCATGCTGACCGAGGGCCGCAAGCTCTCGAAACTGGCCGACAACGTCGCGGTCAAGGTGCCCCTGACCTGGGACGGCCTCAAGACCTGCAAGACCCTGTCGGACGACGGCATCCTGGTCAATGTCACCCTGTGCTTCTCGCCGGCGCAGGCGCTGCTGGCGGCCAAGGCCGGCGCGGCCTTCATCTCGCCCTTCGTCGGCCGGCTCGACGATATCGCGACCGACGGCATGGGCCTCATCTCCGAGATCCGCCAGATCTACGACAATTACGAAGCCCTGACGACCGAGATCCTGGTCGCCTCGGTCCGCCACCCCCGCCACGTCATCGACTCGGCCAAGATGGGCGCCGACGTCGTGACCGTGCCGCCCTCGGTGCTGCGCGCCCTGATCAGCCACCCGCTGACCGACAAGGGCCTGGCCGCCTTCCTGGCCGACTGGGCCAAGACCGGCCAGTCGATCCTGTAACCGGCGCGACCATGGCGACCACCACCGACCGGCCCGATGCCCCCCTGCCCCGGCGGCGGCTGACCGCTTCCGAGGTGCGGGACTATCTGCTCGCCCATCCCGGCTTCCTGACCAAGAATGCCGATGTGCTGGAACATCTGAACCTGCCCGGAAGGCCCGACGCCGACGGGGTGAAGGTGGTCGATTTCCAGCGCGCCCAGGTCGAGCGGCTGCGCACCGACAATGCCCGCCTGCGCCACTTCCAGTCGGAAGTGATCACGGCGGCCAGGGCCAATGTCTCGGCCCAGGCGGTGGTGCATGAGGCCATCCTCCTCCTGCTCGAGGCGCCGAGTTTCGAGCATCTGATCCATGTGATCACGCAGGAGTTGGCGGGCGCCATCGGCATCGACGTCGCCGCGCTTGGCATCGAAAGCCAGGAGGTCATGGTGGAACGGCCGGCGATGCAGAACCTGCATCTGCTGGAGCCCGGCACCATCGACGCCTTCATGGGCCTTGGCCGCAACATCAGCCTGCTGGCCGAAACGCCCGGCGATCCGCGCATCTTCGGCCCGGCCGCGGAACTGGTGCAGAGTCAGGCGCTGGTCCGCCTCGACCTTGGGCCCAACATGCCCATGGGCCTGCTGGCCCTCGGCAGCCGCGACGCCACCAAATACGAGGCCGGTCAGGGCAGCGAGCTGCTCGGCTTCCTCGCCCTCGCGGTCGAGCGGCTGATCCAGCTGTGGCTGCGGCAGGACCACTGAGCCCCGGTCCCGACACCGGGGCGGCAGCCTTGCTGCCGGCCGCCCCGGACCTTGCCGCCGCTGTCGCCGGCTGGCTGCGCCATCTCGAGGGCGAGCGCCGGTCATCCGCCCATACGCTCGATGCCTATGGCCGTGACCTGCGCTTCTTTCTCGGCTTCCTGACCGATCATCTGGGCGCGTTACCCGATCTCGCCGCCCTTGCCGCCCTCGGCCCCCGGGACTTCCGCGCCTTTCAGGCAAGGCGGCGCGCCGCCGGCATCGCCTCGGCCTCCGCCGCGCGCGGCTTGTCGTCTTTGCGCAGCTTCTTTCGCTATCTCGACCGCAAGGGCCTTGGCCATAATGCCGCCGCCCTCGCGACCAAGGCGCCCAAACTGCCGCGTGGCGTGCCCCGCCCGCTCAGCGCCGCCGCCGCGACGACGGCGGTCGACGAGGCCGGCGCGCTGGCCGCTGAGCCCTGGATCGCCGCACGGGACGAGGCCGTGCTCGCCCTGCTCTATGGCTGTGGCCTGCGCATATCCGAAGCCCTGTCCTTGCGCGGGCGCGACGCGCCTTTACGCGAGACGCTGCGCATCACCGGCAAGGGCGGCAAGCAGCGCCTCGTCCCGGTGCTGCCCCAGGTCGGCGAAGCCGTCGACGCCTATGTCCGCCAGTGCCCCTATCCGCTGACCAAGGACGGGCCGCTGTTCCTCGGCGCCAAGGGCGGACCGCTGTCGCCCCGCATCGTCCAGCGGACGATGGAGGGTTTGCGCGGCGCCCTCGGCCTGTCGGCGGATGCGACGCCCCATGCCCTGCGCCACTCCTTCGCCACCCACCTGCTGGGGGCTGGCGGCGACTTGCGCACCATCCAGGAATTGCTCGGCCACGCCAGCCTGTCCACCACCCAGCGCTATACCGACGTCGACACCGCCCGCCTGCTCGCCGCCTATGCCGATGCCCACCCAAGGGCGCGGGGCGGGACGTAGCGGCTACGTCAAGGTCGCCGCGTGGGCAAGGGCGAGGGCCGATCAATGATCAAGACCGCAAGGCTGGCACCACCGAATTCCCTCATCATCATTGAGGATTCTTTCGGTGGGGAAATTCCGTCATCCCTGAACAATGGCCTGCTGTCCTTCACGGCTTCAGCGATCGCAATTGGCTGCAAATGTGAATTCGACGGGGAAACCAACATAAAAGTTATGGAAAGCAGCGGAAATATTGCGCACCCCGTTGTATTTGACGGAAAACTGAAGACGCCGAGCAAAAGACTCTCCATCCGCACCGTCCTTGGCGAATCAATACTGGAAGCCCAGGTACCGTCTGAAGAATCCACGGTGAAAATTTCCGCGAATGACTTGCTGGAGCCGGACGAAATCTTCATCATCCTATTGACGGGCTGATGGCATTGCCGGAAAAACGGCGCCGCGACGACTGACCGGGACGATCACCTGATCCTGTCGATTTCAGTCTCGACCACGGCGACCGCCGCCGCGGCGAAGGTGCCGTTGAAATCATGTCCGGCGCCGGGCACGGGCTGGAAGACAGCGTCGACGCCCCGCCCGGACAGGCTGGCGACATAATCTTCGGCGAGGACCGGGTCGGTATTGTCATCCGCCGTCCCGGTCAGGGCGCGGATATGGGTGGTGGCCGGGACATCGTCGGCGAAGGCTTGCGGCGACTGGCTGAGGTCCCACGGCCGACGGCCCTGCATTTCGCGCCAGCGCAGGATATCGCAGGGACAGGCGGCCAGAATGGCCGTGTCGACCAGACCCGGATGGCGCGCGATGACGACGCCGAGTTGCGCCGCGCCCCCCGAATGGCCGAGCACGACAAGCGGTACCCCCGGCACCTTCACCGCCTGAAGCGCCGCCGCCACCAGATCGTTGTTCTCTTCCGTATAGTGATCCCGCCGGCCGTTGTTCGATCCCGGGCTGACCAACCCCGCCGCATCCTCGTAACCGGGCCGCAGCACGGCGTAGACCGAGGCTCCCGGGTGACGTTGGGCGATGCCCTCGGCCACCGGGTAGAGGTAATCCGCCGGCCCGCCCCGCGATACGTCGCCATGCAGCAGGACGACGACAACCTTGGGGCCGGCGCCGAAGCGTTTGCCCGCGAGCGGGCCGATCTCGTCGGCCCGGGCCGCCATGCCCGCCAGCAAGATCGCGGAAAGCACCAGACCGGCAAGACCGAACGACTGTCGCATGGAAGCCCCCCTGCCCCATAACACGGGCTTCAGGATGACTCCAAACTCGCCGAGGAGAAATACGATCTACTTCCCGCTCGCCCGGTCCTTGACCAGAAGGCCGAGCAGCAGCGCATAGAAGGCGCCGGTCAGGATCGCGACGGGCAGGGAGATGGGGCCGGTCTCGACCGCGCCCACGGTGGCGAGGACGATGACGCCGGTCATATCCAGCGCCTCCGCCCCACGGTCATCGGCACTCGCGGAGATGAAGATGATGGCGAAGGGGTTGGCGAGAACGGCGGCGAGCGCGCCCAGCGCCGCGCCCCGACCGGGCGAGGGCGCGGGCGCCTTGCCGAAGCCGAGATACCAGACGAGCGTCGCCGCCAGGAAGGTGCCAAGCACCGCCGGCAGCACGGTTTCCTGCAGGGCGAGGGCAAGGCCCGGAAAGAGCCGCAGCGCGAGGCCGAGCAGCCCGGCGCCGAGCAGGCCGAAACCAGGGGCGGAGAGCGCGCGGATCAACGGCGCCCCTGTGGCCGCCACTGCGCCGAGAGTTGGCGGGTGATCAGGCCGGCCACGATGGCCGCGGGCCAGCCGACGACCATGGCATAGGCCATGCCATTGGCGAAGCCGGTGAAGATCGCCAGAAGGCCGCCGCCGCCGATCACGCTCTTGATCGCGGCATAGGCCAGCCAGCCGGCCAGCGCGGTCGCCAGCGCCGTGACCACCACCGTGCCATTGTCGATCGCACCGCGCCGGGTCGACAGGCTGAACCACGCACCGGCCCCGAGGGCGAGGGCGATCACCATATAGGGCAAGGCCGAGAGCGGCGCCTCGAGTGTCAGCGCGACGAGGCTGAACAAGGCGCCGTAAGTGGCGGATTCCGCCATGCGCAGCTTGTGGGCGATGCGGCTGCGCGGCCCGATCACCGGGCCGCCGCTGCCGAATTTCCGCTCGGCCACGGGTTTCGCGGGCCGGCGGAAGGGGATCACCTCCGCCGACGCGCGCTCAGGCGTACCGGCGCCCTGGCCATCATTCTGGTCGGATCGCCGGTCGTTCATCGCGTCACATCTGCCGGATGGCGCCGTTGACGCCAAGGGCGGCTTCGCGGATCGCTTCCATCTCGGTCGGATGGGCGTGGCTGGTGCGGGCCAGGTCCTCGGCCGCGCCACCGAACTCGATCGCGGTGACCACTTCCGCGATCATGTTGCCGGCGTCGGCGCCGATGATATGGGCGCCCAGGATGCGGTCGGTCGCCGCGTCGGCGATCACCTTCACGAAACCTTCGGTCTGGCCGTTGGCCTTGGCGCGGGCATTGGCCGTGAAGGGGAACTTGCCGATCTTGTAGGCGATGCCGGCCTTCTTCAGCTCCTCTTCCGTGCGGCCGACATTGGCGATTTCCGGCATGGTGTAGATGACGCCGGGGATCGCGTCGTAATTCACATGGCCGTGCTGGCCGGCCATGATCTCGACCGCGGCGACGCCCTCTTCTTCCGCCTTGTGGGCCAGCATCAGGCCGCCGATCACATCGCCAACCGCATAGATATGCGGGACATTGGTGGCGTAATGGGCATCGACCGGAATGAAGCCGCGCTCGGTCGTGGCGACACCCGCCGCCGCGAGGTTGAGCCCGTCGGTATAGGGCCGCCGGCCGACCGCGACGAGGACGATATCCGCCTCCAGCACCTTCTCGTCACCGCCCGCGACCGGGACCACGGTGACCGTGGCGCCCTTCTTGGTCGGCTTCACGCCCGTCACCTTGTGCGACAGCATGAACTCGAAGCCCTGCTTGCCCAGGATGCGCTGGAAATTCTTGGAAATCTCGCCGTCCATCGCCGGGGTGATACGGTCGAGGAATTCGACCACCGTCACCTCGGCGCCGAGGCGCCGCCAGACCGAGCCGAGTTCGAGGCCGATCACGCCGCCGCCGATGACGATCAGCTTGGCCGGCACCTTGGCGAGCGAAAGGGCGCCCGTCGAGGAGACCACCGTCTTCTCGTCGATGGTGATGCCCGGCAGCGACGAGACGTCCGAGCCGGTGGCGATCATGGTGCGCGCCGCCTTGATCGTGCGGGTGCCGCCGCCATTCAGCGCGACGTCGATGGTGTCGGGACCGGCGAAGCGGGCGGCGCCGACGATATAGGTCACCTTGTTCTTCTTCATGAGGAACTCGATGCCCTTGGTCAGCTCGCCGACGACCTTGGACTTGTGGGCCATCATCGCGTCGAGATCGACCGAGACGCCTTCCGCCTTGATGCCGAATTTGGCGAAGCCGTGACTCGCTTCGTCGAACAGCTCGGTCGCGTGCAGCAGCGCCTTCGAGGGGATGCAGCCGACGTTGAGGCAGGTTCCGCCAAGGGTGCCGCGCTTCTCGACGATCGCGGTCTTGAAGCCGAGCTGGCCGGCGCGGATCGCCGCCGTGTAACCGGCCGGGCCACCGCCGATGATGACGAGGTCATAGGCATCCTCGCCCGTGACAGCGACGGCCGAGGGGCCGGCGGCGGGAGCGGGAGCGGGGGCCGGCGCGGGCGCGGGCGCCGGGGCCGGGGTGGGCGCCGGGGCCGGGGCAGCGGCGGCCGGGGCGGCGGCGGCGGCCTTGCCGCTTTCGTCGATCGCGCCGATGACCTGACCGATCACCACCGTGTCGCCTTCCTTGGCGGAAATCGCGGCGAGCACGCCGGCGGCCGGGGCCGAGACTTCGACCGCGACCTTGTCGGTCTCGAGCGAGACGAGGACTTCGTCCTTCTTCACGCTCTCGCCGACCTTCTTCGACCAGGCGCCCACGGTCGCTTCGGTGATGGATTCGCCGAGGGTCGGCACTTTCAATTCGATGGTCATCGTCGTTGCCTCAAATGCAAACCCCCACCCTTCGACAAGCTCGGGGTGGGGGCCGGAGATACCATGACCGTTCCGAGCTTGGCAGGAACGGCGGGCGCAGCCTGATCAGACGCCGAACAGCAGGCGCGAGGGATCCTCGATCGCTTCCTTGATGCGGACGAGGAAGGTCACGGCCTCGCGGCCGTCGATCAGGCGGTGATCGTAGGACACGGCAAGATACATCATCGGCCGGCTGACGATCTGCTTGTTCACCACCATCGGCCGGTCCTGGATCTTGTGCATCCCGAGGATGGCCGACTGGGGCGGATTGATGATCGGGGTCGACATCAGCGAACCGAAGACGCCGCCGTTCGAGATGGTGAAGGTGCCGCCCTGCATGTCCTCGATGGCCAGCTTGCCGTCGCGGGCCTTGGTGCCGAGACGGGCGATTTCCTTCTCGATCTCATGGAAGCCGAGCTTGTCGGCGTCGCGCACGACCGGAACCACCAGACCGCTGGGCGAGGAGACCGCGACCGAGATGTCGTAATAGTTCTTGTAGACGATCTCGTCGCCATAGATCTCGGCGTTGACCGCCGGCACTTCCTTCAGCGCCTGCACCGCCGCCTTCACGAAGAAGGACATGAAGCCCATCTTCACGCCGTGCTTCTTCTCGAAGAGGTCCTTGTACTGGTTGCGCGCTTCCATCAGCGCGGTCATGTCCACCTCGTTGAAGGTGGTCAGCATGGCCGCGGTGTTCTGCGCGTCCTTCAGACGCTCGGCGATGCGCTTGCGCAGCCGGGTCATCTTCACGCGCTCTTCGCGCGGGTCTTCGGCGCGGGGCGGCAGCACCTTGGGCGCGGGCGCCGCGACAGGCGGGTTGGCGATGGCGGCGATGACATCGCCCTTGGTCACGCGGCCGCCGGGGCCCGAGGCCGGGACGGTGGCGACATCGAGACCGGCTTCGGACAGCAGCTTGCGCGCCGCCGGGCCCGGGGTGGCGCCAGCCGCGGCCGGGGCCGCGACGGGGGCCGGGGCGGGCGCGGGCGCGGCCACCGGGGCGGGGGCCGGCGCCGCGGCCGGCTTGGCCGCCGGGGCGGCAGCGGTCGCCGTCGCGCCTTCCTCGATCGCGCCGAGGATCTGGCCGATGGTCACGGTGTCGCCATCCTTGGCGTCGATCCGCGTCAGCACGCCGGTCGCGGGCGCGTTGACCTCGACCGCGACCTTGTCGGTCTCGAGCTCGACCAGCGCCTCGTCCTTCTTGACGGCTTCGCCGACCTTGCGGAACCACTTGCCGATGGTCGCCTCGGTCACGCTTTCGCCGAGCGTCGGCACCTTCAGTTCGATCGTCATTCTCTTGCCTCTTCGGCCTTCCTGAAGTCCAAGTTTCGATCAGACCGACAGAGCGTCGTTGACCAGTTTGTTCTGTTCTTCCAGATGCTTGCGCAGGAGGCCGGTCGCCGGCGAGGCGGCGGCGCTGCGGCCCGCGTATTTGGCGCGGCCCGGCTTGCTCTTGGCCTTGCCGATCACCCATTCCAGCCACGGCTCGACATGGAACCAGGCGCCCATGTTCTTGGGCTCTTCCTGGCACCAGACCACATCCGCCTTGGGGAAACGCTGGATGAGGTTGACTAGCGTCTTGGCCGGGAAGGGATAGAGCTGTTCGACGCGGCCGATATAGACGTCGTCGATGCCCTGCTTCTCGCGCTCGGCGAGGAGATCGTAATAGACCTTGCCGGTGCACAGCACGACGCGCTTGATCGCCCCGTCCTTGGCCAGGCGGAAGTCGCCGGTGATCTTCGGGAAATCGCCCGCCGGATCGAAATCATCCTCCAGCACCCGGTGGAACGAGGTGCCGGGGCCCATTTCCTCGAGCTTCGAGACCGCCCGCGGATGCCGCAGCAGCGACTTCGGCGTCATGATGATCAGCGGCTTGCGGAACTTGCGGTGAATCTGCCGGCGCAGGATGTGGAAGTAGTTGGCCGGCGTCGTGCAGTTCGCGACCTGCATGTTGTCTTCGGCGCAGAGCTGGAGATAGCGCTCCAGACGGGCCGATGAATGCTCCGGCCCCTGACCTTCATAGCCATGCGGCAGCATGACGACGAGGCCCGACATGCGCAGCCACTTCGATTCGCCCGACGAGATGAACTGGTCGAACACCACCTGGGCACCGTTGGCGAAATCGCCGAACTGCGCTTCCCAGAGCACGAGGGCGTTCGGCTCGGCCATCGAGTAGCCGTATTCGAAACCGAGCACCGCCGCTTCCGACAGCATCGAGTCGTGAACCTCGAAGGCCGAGGCATCGGGGCCGAGGTTCTGCAGCGGCAGATAACGCTCTTCCTTGGCCTGGTCGATCCAGACCGCGTGGCGCTGCGAGAAGGTGCCGCGGCCCGAGTCCTGGCCGGACAGGCGGACATGGATGCCTTCCTTCAGCAGGGTGCCGAAAGCCAGCGCCTCGGCGGTCGCCCAGTCGAAACCCTCGCCCGTGTCGAACATCTTGCGCTTGGCGTCGAGCACGCGGCGCAGGGTGCGATGGGGCGAGAAGCCTTCGGGAATCGTCGTCAGAACGTCGCCGATTTCCTTCAGCGTCTTCATCGACTCGTCAGTCTCGCCGCGGCGGACGTCGCCGCGCGCGACCGTCAGGCCGGCCCAGCGGCCTTCGAGCCAGTCCGCCTTGTTGGACTTGAAGCTCTTCGAGGCTTCGAGATCGGCATCGAGCTTGGCGTAGAAGTCGCTGACCGCGGCCTCGACCTCGGCCGCCGTCATCACGCCTTCCTCGACGAGGCGGCGGCCGTAAAGCTCGCGCACGCCCGGATGGCCCGCGATCTTCGAATACATCAGCGGCTGGGTGAACATCGGCTCGTCGGTCTCGTTGTGACCGAAGCGGCGATAGCAGAACAGGTCGATCACCACGTCCTTGTGGAACTTCTGGCGATATTCGGTCGCGACCTTGGCGACATGGCAGACCGCTTCCGGATCGTCGCCATTCACATGGAAGATCGGCGCCGCGACCATCTTCGCCATGTCCGACGGATAGGGCGAGGAGCGCGAGAAATGCGGCGCGGTGGTGAAGCCGATCTGGTTGTTCACGATGATGTGGATCGTGCCGCCGGTGCGATAGCCGCGCAGGCCCGACAGGCCGAAACATTCCGCGACCACGCCCTGGCCGGCGAAGGCGGCGTCGCCATGCAGCAGGATCGGCATGACCTGGATGCGGTCGACGTCGTTCTTCTGCCACTGCTTGGCGCGGGCCTTGCCGATGACGACGGGATCGACGATCTCGAGATGCGACGGGTTGGCGGCCAGCGACAGATGGACCTTGTTGCCGTCGAATTCGCGGTCGGACGAGGTGCCGAGGTGATACTTCACGTCGCCCGAGCCCTGCACGTCGTCCGGATTGGCCGTGCCGCCCTGGAACTCGGAGAAGATCACCATGTACGGCTTGCTCATGACGTTGGCGAGCACGTTCAGGCGGCCGCGGTGGGCCATGCCGAGCACGATCTCGTTACAGCCGAGGTTGCCGGCGCGCTTGATGATGCCTTCCATCGCCGGGATCAGCGATTCGCCGCCGTCGAGGCCGAAACGCTTGGTGCCGGTGAAGCGCTTGTTCAGGAAGTGTTCGAAGCCCTCGGCCTCGACCAGCTTGTTGTAGATCGCCTTCTTGCCCTCGACGGTGAAGGAGATTTCCTTGTGGGCGCCTTCGATGCGCTCCTGGATCCAGGACTTCTCGGCCGGATCGGAGATATGCATGAACTCGACGCCGACATTGCCGCAATAGGTCCGGCGCAGGATGTCGATGATCTCGCGCACCGTCGCGGTTTCGAGGCCGAGCACGAAGTCGATGAAGATCGGCCGGTCCATGTCGGCTTCGGTGAAGCCATAGGACGCCGGCTCCAGCTCCGGATGGTGCTTCGGCGGCTCGAGCCCGAGGGGATCGAGATTGGCGATCAGATGGCCGCGGATGCGATAGGCGCGGATCATCATCAGCGCGCGCACCGAATCGAGGGTGGCGGCGCGGATGTCGGCGGGGCTCGGCCCGGCGGCGGGAGCCGCGGCAGGGGCCGCCTCCGGTTTCGCCTTGCCCTTGGGGGCGGCCGGCTTCTCGTCGTCCTCGAGGCCGTTCTTCACGATCGGCCAGTCGGGCCGCTGCCAGCTGGGGCCGGTCGGCGCGGCGAGGCTGTCGCCGATCGCCGCGAAATAGCGCGCCCAGGAGGGATCGACCGAAGCGGGATCCTTCTGGAAACGGGCAAGGAGATCCTCGATGAACGCACTGTTGGCGCCATTGAGGAACGAAAGTTCGTCGAGCTGGGTCGTCATGATGTCAAGCCGCGACCGTTTCTGGCCGCTCTCTCTGCTTGGCCGCGAAGCCGTTGCCTGAACCGCCGGCGACGCCCTATCCGTCACCGGGTACCACGCCTGATCCCGTCGGGTGCCGACCGCGAGGGTCCGTCATCCGGGGCCGGGAAATCTTCCTGGTGCGACCGGCCGGCACATTGCATGCCGGGTAACGTCGCGCGCCCCTAAAATTGGTCGTTCTCTTGCTTTAATCAACCCGCTAATAGCCACTTTCGACCAATGGCGGGCCAACTACTCTAGATGCGCAGAGGCGGCGCGCAAGATGCGCGCCGCCTCCAGCCTTGCAGGGCCGGCATGGCAGCCGGCCACCGCGATCAGCCGCGCAGCAGGTCGACGAGGGTGGTGCCCAGCGCCGCCGGCGAATCGGCGACGCGGATGCCCGCGGCCTTCAGCGCCTCGACCTTGAAGTCGGCCGTGTCGTTGCCGCCCGAGATGACCGCGCCGGCATGACCCATGCGGCGGCCCGGAGGGGCGGTGCGGCCGGCGATGAAACCGACGGTCGGCTTCTTCACCTTGTTGGCCTTCAGGAACTCGGCGCCCATCACCTCGGCGTCGCCGCCGATTTCGCCGATCATGATGATCGACTCGGTTTCCGGATCGGCCAGGAACATCTCGAGCGAATCGACGAAGTTCGTGCCGTTCACCGGGTCGCCGCCGATGCCGATGCAGGTCGACTGGCCAAGGCCGGCCGCCGTGGTCTGCGCCACCGCCTCATAGGTCAGCGTGCCCGAACGGGACACGATGCCGACCTTGCCGCGCTGGTGGATGTGACCGGGCATGATGCCGATCTTGCATTCGCCGGGGGTGATGACGCCGGGGCAGTTCGGCCCGATCAGGCGGCTCTTCGAGCCCTGGAGGGCGCGCTTCACCTTGACCATGTCGAGGACCGGAATGCCTTCCGTGATGCAGACGATCAGCGGAATCTCGGCGTTGATCGCCTCGAGGATCGCGTCGGCCGCGAACGGCGGCGGAACGTAGATCACCGAAGCATTGGCGCCGGTCTTCTCGACCGCGTCATAGACGGTGTCGAACACCGGCAGGCCGAGGTGGGTGGTGCCGCCCTTGCCCGGGGTGACGCCGCCGACCATCTTGGTGCCATAGGCGACCGCCTGCTCGGAATGGAAGGTGCCCTGCGCGCCGGTGAAGCCCTGGCAGATGACCTTGGTGTCTTTGTTGACGAGGACGGACATCAGGCAGCTTCCTTCACGGCCTTGACGACCTTGGCGGCCGCGTCGGCCAGATCGTCGCCAGAGGTGATGGGGAGACCGGACTCGGCCAGCAGCTTCTTGCCGAGTTCGACGTTGGTGCCGGCGAGGCGAACCACCAGCGGCACCGACAGCGACACTTCGCGGGCCGCCGCGATCACGCCTTCGGCGATGACGTCGCAACGCATGATGCCGCCGAAGATGTTGACGAGGATGCCCTCGACGTTCGGGTCCGACAGGATGATCTTGAAGGCCTCGGTCACACGCTCGCGCGTCGCGCCGCCGCCGACATCGAGGAAGTTCGCCGGCTCGCCGCCGTAGAGCTTGATGATGTCCATGGTGGCCATGGCGAGACCGGCGCCGTTCACCATGCAGCCGATGTTGCCATCGAGCTTCACATAGGACAGCTCGTGCTTGGCCGCCTCGCGTTCCATCGGATCTTCTTCGTCCGGATCGCGCAGTTCCTGGATGTCCTTGTGACGGAACAGGGCGTTGTCGTCGAAGTTCATCTTGCAGTCGAGGGCGATGAGGTCACCCGCTTCGGTCACGACCAGCGGATTGATCTCGAGGAGACCGGCGTCGGTCTCGTTCATCGCCTTGTAGATCGACTGCACCAGCTTCACGCAGGCGCCGACCTGCTTGTCCTGAAGCTTCAGGGCATAGGCGATGCGGCGGCCGTGGTAGGCCTGGATGCCGGCGGCCGGGTCGATCGGCAGGCCCAGGATCTTCTCCGGGGTGTCGTGCGCCACGGTCTCGATGTCCATGCCGCCTTCGGTCGAGGCGATGAAGGCGATGCGGCCGGTCTTGCGGTCGAGGAGCGCGGCGAGATAAAGCTCGCGGGCGATCTTGGAGCCGTCTTCGATGTAGACGCGCTTCACTTCCTTGCCTTCGGGGCCGGTCTGGTGCGTGACGAGCGTCATGCCCAGCATCTTGGCGGCAGCCGCCTTGACGTCCTCGATCGACTTCACGACCTTGACGCCGCCGGCCTTGCCGCGGCCGCCGGCGTGGATCTGCGCCTTGACGACCCACACGGGGCCGGGCAGGTCCTTGGCGACCTTTTCGGCCTCTTCAGGGGTGTAGGCAACGCCGCCCTTGGGCACGGCGACACCGTATTTGGCCAGGAGAGCCTTGGCCTGATATTCATGGATGTTCATGGGGCATCCTGGGTTGGCTTCCGGGGAGGGCCGCTGTCAAGCGGTGATGGATGCGCGGCGACGCAGTTATAACACCGAGATTGCACCGCGCAACCAGCATGGCCCGACAACTCACTTCGTCTTCTTCGCGGCCGATTTCACCTTCTTCGCCGCCGCCGCCGCGATGGCTTGGCCGCCCAGAGACGGCTCCAGCCTGCGGGTGACGTCGACGAGCGTTCGGACCGAGGCGACGGACTTCTGAAAAGCCGTCTTCTCGGCCGGACCGAGGGTGACTTCGACCACTTTCTCGACGCCGGCCGCACCGATCACCACCGGTACACCGACATAGAGGTCTTTCACCCCGTAGTGGCCCGACAGATGGGCCGCACAGGGCAGGATTCGTTTCTTGTCCTTGAGGTAGCTGTCCGCCATCTCGATCGCGGCCGCGGCGGGCGCGTAGATGGGGGAAGCGTTGCCGACCTTCAGCAGGTCGACGACCTCGGTTCCCTGGTCGCGGACACGCTGCGCGATCTCGTCCAGCCGGTCCTTCGTGGTCCAGCCCAGCTTCACGAGATCGGGCAGCGGGATGCCGCCGACGGTCGAATAGCGGAAAAGCGGCACCAGGGCTTCGCCGTGGCCGCCCAGCACGAAAGCCGTGACATCCTCGACCGAAACCTTGAATTCCTCGGCGAGGAACCAGCGGAACCGGGCACTGTCCAGCACCCCCGCCATGCCGACGACCTTGCGCGGCGGCAGGCCCGAAGCCTTCTGCAGCGCCCAGACCATGGCGTCGAGCGGGTTGGTGATGACGATGACAAAGGCATTCGGCGCATATTTGCCGATGGCGGCGCCCGCGGCGCACATGACCTTGGCGTTGACGGCGAGGAGATCGTCCCGGCTCATGCCCGGCCGGCGCGAGACGCCCGCGGTGACGATGACGACATCGGCATCCTTGATCTGGGCATGTCCCCGGCCACCGGACAAGTCCGCGTCGAAACCGAGGATGGGCGAGGATTCGGCGATATCGAGCGCCTTGCCCTGAGGAACGCCGTCGAGAATGTCGCTGATGACGACATCTCCCAGCTCCTTCAGACCGGCAAGAAGGGCAATCGTGCCCCCGATCTGACCGCCACCGATAAGGGCGATCTTGTTACGCGCCATACCCCCTGGTTCCTCCCGGCTCCCGTGGGGCCGTTACCTAGCGCGATTTGCCGCACTCCACAAGGTTGGCGAAGGTCGCAAAGACCGGCTCGGGCATTCGTTTCGACCATTGGATGATCGAATCCCGCAGATCATCCGATCATCGGACGACCTTCGGAAGCCGGAGGCCGGCGCGTGCCGCCCCCCATGGCCGCATCCGGCATCGACGGCTCAGGAATGACTCCGACAATCGAAATGATCGCACCGACATTTCTCACCCCGCCCCATGGCCCAGCGCCAGATATTCGTCCGACTGCATCTCGTTCAGGCGGCTGACCGTGCGCTCGAATTCGAAGGCGCCGTCGCCTTCGGGATAGAGGGTTTCGGGCGGGGCGGCGGCGGAGACGACGAGTTTGGTCTTCGCCTCGTAGAGGGCGTCGATCAGGGTGACGAAACGCTTGGCCTCGTTGCGCTTCTCGGGCGTGAGGCTGGGCACGTCGTCGAGCACGAGGGTGTGGAAGGCGCGGGAGATCGTCAGGTAATCGGCGGGGCCAAGGGCGGCGGCGCAGAGGTCGGCGAAACGGGCTCGGGCGACGCCATAGGCGGCGTGAGGAATCGTCACCTTGCGGCCCTGCACGTCGAGGATGCAGGGCGCGGCGCCGGCGCCTCGGGTCAGGTCGGCGAAGGCCGCGTCGAGGGCCCGGGTCGCCTCGGGGCCGAGCGGGCTGAAATAGACCGGATGGCCGGCGAGGCGCTGCATCCGCCAGTCGCGCGCGCCGTCGAGATGGAGGACGTCGAGCGTTGCCTCCAGCTCGTCGATGAAGGGCAGGAACAGCGGCCGGTTCAGCCCGCCCAGATAAAGCTCGCGCGGGGCGCGGTTCGAGGTCGCGACCACCACCACCTGTTCCTGCCACAGGACATGGAACAGGCGGGACAGGATCATGGCGTCGGCGACATCGGTCACCTGGAATTCATCGAAGCACAGCAACCGGGCCTCGGCGGCGATGTCCCGGGCGACGACGGGAATGGGATCGTCGCCGCCCCGTTTCGCCCGCTCGGCATCCGTCAGCCGGCGATGGGCGTTGATGGCGGCGTGGACGTCCTGCATGAAGGCGTGGAAATGCACGCGCAGCTTCTTCTCGACGGCGGCGCCGCGGAAGAACAGGTCCATCAGCATGGATTTGCCGCGCCCGACCCCGCCATAGAGATAGAGGCCCTGGGGCGGCTCCTCGTGACTCTTGCGGGCGCCGGTCAGCCAGCCGAACAGGCCGCGCGCCGCCCGCGCCTCGGGCGGGGACCACAGGGCAAGACGCTGGTGCAGGATTTCGAGCTTCTCGATGGCGAGGCGCTGCGCGGGGTCGGATTCGACCGTGCCTTCCGCCACGAGGGCCGCATAAGCGTCGAGCGGGCCGCTCATGCCCGCATCCCGTCAATTGCCATCAAAGCCTCCACCGGTGCCGGTTGGGAATAACCGGCACGGGCAGCGGGCACAAGAGCGGGATCAGCCCTGACGACCGGGAACCTGATCCTCGTCGTCGAACAGGATGCGCTGGGCATCGCCTTCGAGATCGTCGAACTGGCCCGATTTCATCGCCCAGAAGAAGGCCGCGAGACCGCCGAGACCGAGCATCAGCGCGATCGGCAGCAGATAGATCATCACGGTCATGCCGCACCTCCGCGGGTCAGATCCTCGCGCCCGGCCTTGCCGAGGCGAAGCGCATTGAGAATGACGGTCAGCGACGAGACCGACATGGCGACCGCCGCCAGCAGCGGCGTGACCACGCCAAGCACCGCGAGCGGCACCAGTGTGACATTGTAGAGCAGCGAAATCCCGAGGTTTTCGCGCACCAGCACCTGCGAGCGCCGGGCAACCGACAGGGTGGCCGGCACGGCGGCGAGCCCCGCGCCCTGGAACAGCACGTCGGCGGCGGTGCGGCTGATGTCGGCGGCCGCGCTCGGCGCCATCGAGGCATCGGCGGCGGCGAGCGACGGGGCATCGTTGATGCCGTCGCCGACCATCAGCACCTTGCCGCCCTCGGCCTTCAGGCCTTCGATCATGGCGACCTTGTCGGCCGGGCGCTGACCGGCGCGCCAATCCCTGATGCCCAGTGTCTCGGCGAGCTGCGCGACAGCGGCCGGCCGGTCGCCCGAGAGCAGGACGAGACGGTAACGCTGCGACAACTCGGCCACCACCCTGGCGGCGTCGACGCGGGGCCGGTCGCGGAAGGCGAGACGCAAGGCCGCGGGACCGAAGCCGGCAAGCCACATCTCGCCATCGCCATCGTCGTGTTCAGGCGCTTCCGGCGCGGCGAAACCACGCCGGCCAAGGCGGATGAGGCGACCGTCCACCGTCGCCTCGAGCCCGTCGCCAGGGAATTCGATCACGCCGCCTTGCGTCGGCGCATCGGGCCGGGCCCGGCGCAGCGCCTGGGCCAGCGGATGGCGCGAGGCGGCGGCGAGGCCGGAAGCGAGATCGAGCGCGGCGGCCGGCAGATCGCGGTTCTCGACCAGTTCCGGCCGGCCTTCGGTCAGCGTCCCGGTCTTGTCGAAGATGATCGTGTCGATATCGGCGAGCCGCTCCAGCGCGGTCGCGCTCTTGAGCAGGATACCCCGGCGGAACAGTCGGCCGGACGATGCGACCTGCACCGCCGGCACGGCGATGGCGAGGGCGCAGGGGCAGGTGATGATGAGGACGGCGACGGCATGGAGCAGCGCCTCGGTCCAGGGCGCGGACATCGGCCACAGCCACCAGCCGACGAAGGTGATGGCGGCGAGACTATGCACCACGGGGGCATAGAGCCGGGCCAGGCGATCGGCCAGCACGACGAAACGGGCGCGGCCCTGTTCCGCCGATTCCATGCAGCGGACGATTTCGGCCAGCACCGTATCGCCGCCGATGGCCCGGGCCTCCACGGTCAGGGCATTGCCGGTGTTGATCGTGCCGGCGAAGACCTGATCGCCGACGCCGATGGTCGCGGGCACGCTCTCGCCGGTCAGGGTGCTGGTGTCGATGGCCGAACGGCCGGCGAAAACGACGCCGTCGACCGGCAGGCGGGCACCGGCGGCGACCAGCAGATGATCGCCCGGGCGCACCCTTTCGATATCGACGAGTTCGGCCCTTCCGTCGTCGGTCAGGCGGGTGACCTCGGTCACGGTCAGCGACAGCAGATGCGCCGCCGCCTCGCGCGCCCGGCCCCGCGCCCGCTGGTCGAGGAAGCGGCCGACCAGCAGCAGGAAGACGAGGGAGATCGCGGCATCGTAATAGACGTCGTCGGCGCCGATCACGGTCTGCACGACGCTCATGCCGGCAGCGAGGATGACGCCGATCGAGATCGGCACATCCATGTTCACATGGCCGCGGCGCACGGCATTCCAGGCGGACGTGTAGAAGGTCATGCCCGAATAGGCGATGGCCGGCAGGGCGATCAGCGCCTG
Organism: Zavarzinia aquatilis; assembly: GCF_003173035.1. Taxonomy (GTDB): domain Bacteria; phylum Pseudomonadota; class Alphaproteobacteria; order Zavarziniales; family Zavarziniaceae; genus Zavarzinia; species Zavarzinia aquatilis. The sequence goes on along the minus strand of NZ_QGLE01000004.1, from coordinate 129,340 downwards.
CAGCCATTGCAACATGCCCTTGGTGGCCGGCCCCATGTCGGCGAAGACGCCGGCCCAGACCGAAATCGCCAGCCACATCACGTTGCCGGCGGCGAAGCCCGCGACCGCCATCGCCCGCATCAGCTTGCGGTCGCTCGCGGCGTCGGCCGAATTCAGCACCCCGGTATCGAAAGGCCGGGCGGTGAAGCCCATGTCGTCCAGGCGCTCGATGTAATCGACCGCGTGCTCGGGCGCGCCCTTCCACGACAGGGCGAGGCGGCGGGTGGTGAAATTCACCCGAGCCGAAACCACGTCCGGGTCCTGCGCCAGGGTCCGCTCGATGCGCTGGACGCAGGCGGCACAATGAATGCCGTCGATCGCCAGCATGGTGCTGTTCACCCCGCCCTTGGTCTCGACCGGGGGAATGGCGCGCGGATGGTCGACGGCGATGCTCATGGGATCACCAGGGTTTCGACGCGGTCGAGACGGTCCTCGCCACGATAGACGGTGACGGCGACCTGCCACAGGCCGGGTTCGACCCCGGCGATTTCGGCCTCGAAACGCCCCTCGCCCGCCGGCACGGTTTCAAGGGTGCGATCGAGGCGCGCGTCGCTGGTCCGCAGCAGGCGAAGCGCCAGCCGGTCGGCCGCGACGGGTTGTCCCTGGCCATCGTCGATGGCGACCGACAGCCGGCCACCCTCGAGCGCGACACCCAGTTTCCAGCCCAGACGATCCTGCGCCGCCTCGCGGGCGAGGATGTCGTTGAAGGCGAGGCCGCGCTCGTAAGGATGTTCGGCGACGAGGCCGGTCTGGCTGTTGAGGGCCGAGGTGATCATGACGACGTCGACCGCCGTGATCGTCAGGAAGAACCCGGCGAGGATCAGGGCGACCTTGCCGCCGGTCAGGCCGCGTCGGGAAACGATCTCGCTGGCGATGGTCATTTCGTGGGTCCTTCGAAGCGGGTGGGCACGGAGACGCTGAGGTCCCGGGTCGGATCGGTGACCGTGAACTCGAAGTCGATCGGCTCGCCCTTCCAGTTGGCGGGCGCCAGCTTGACGAAGGCGCGGATCGCGGCGACCGCATCGGGCGCGACCTCGACCGACGGCGCCGCCTCGCCCTCATGGCCGGGGACGACGATCTCGCCGCCTTCAAGGCCGGTGAGCGACAGCGTCACCGTATGCGGGCTGGTCGACTTGTTCAGCACCTTCACGGTAAAGCCGTTGCGCAGGTCGCCGTTCGACAGCCGGACATAGAGCGGGTTGCGGTCGGCGATCACCGCGGCGTCGAGCGGCGCCCGGCTGACGAGACCATAGAGCACGCCCATGCCGGCGACCGCGAAGACGGCGAGATAGCCGACGGTGCGCAGGCGGAAGAAGTTCCACTTGCGCGGCTTGCCCGCCGCCATCAGTTCGACGTTGCGTTCGGTGTCATAGGCGATCAGGCCGTGGGGCAGGCCCACGCGGTCCATGATCGAATTGCAGGCATCGACGCAGAGACCGCAGGAGATGCAGCCCATCTGCAGGCCTTCGCGGATGTCGACCCCGGTCGGGCAGACCTCGACGCACTGGCGGCAGTCGATGCAGTGACCGCGGCCTTCCCAGCTTTCATTGGCCTTGTGCTTGCCGCGCTTCTCGCCCCGGGCCGTGTGATAGGTGACCGCCAGCGTATCCTGGTCGAACATGGCCGACTGGAAGCGGGCATAGGGGCACATGTACATGCAGACGTTTTCACGCGCGACGCCCGCCATCAGCCAGGTGGTGAAGGTCAGGAAGCCGACCGTCGCATAGACCGCGAAACCGGCCTGCCCGGTGACGAATTCGGGCACCACCGTCGGCGCGTCGTTGAAATAGAGAATCCAGGCGCCGCCGGTCATCATGCCGATGAACAGCCAGGCGGCGTGCTTGGCCAGACGCTTGCCGAGTTTGGAGACGCTCCACGGCGCCTTGTCCAGCTTGATGCGCTGGGCGCGATCGCCTTCGATCCAGCGCTCGACGGTCATGAACAGATCGGTCCAGACGGTCTGCGGACAGGTGTAACCGCACCAGACCCGGCCGAGCATGGCCGTCACGGCAAAGAGGCCGATGGCCGCCACGATCAGCAGCAGGGTGACGATATAGACTTCCTGCGGCCAGATTTCGAACCACAGGAAATAGGCCTTGCGCCCGGGCATGTCGATCAGGATCGCCTGATCGGGCGCGAAGGGGCCGCGGTCGAAGCGAAGCCACGGCACCCCCCAGTAAATGCCGAGGAGCACGGCCATGACCAGCCACTTCAGGTTCCGGATCGGGCCCTTAACCTTCTTGGGTGTCACCTTCGGGCGATGCGACCAGACCGGGATATCGGCTTCGTCGATCGTCTGAGGCATACGGGGGTTCACGGTCGTGCTCATCGTTCCTACTCTTCGTTACTCACCGCCGCCAAGGCCATGCACATAGATGACCAGCTTCTTGATCGCGAGCGGATCGAGGCGGCCGGCCCAGGCGGGCATCACGCCGTGACGCGGGTTCCAGATCTGGGCCGCGACGGCCTTGGGATCACCACTATAGAGCCAGATGCTGTCGGTCAGCTTGGGTGCGCCGAAATCGCGCAGGCCCTGACCGGCATCGCCGTGGCAGGCGACGCAGTTGTCGGCGAAGACCGCCTTGCCCTTTTCCGCCGCGGCGGCGTCGGCCGGCGCCGTGCCGGCCAGCGACAGGACATAGGCGGCGACATCGTCGACCTGCTCGCGGGTCAGGATGCCATCCTTGCCGAAGGCGGGCATCTGCGACTGGCGCGTGTCGGCGTCGACGGTCGAGCGCACGCCATGCATGATCGTGGCTTCGAGCGTGGCATAGTCGCCACCCCACAGCCAGTCGTCGTCGAGCAGGTTGGGATAGCCGACGTTACCGGCGGCACCCGAGCCGTGGCACTGCGCGCAGTTCTCGCCGAACAGGGCCTTGCCGCCGGCTGTGGCGAAGGTCATCAGCTCGGGGTCGGCCGCGATGGCGGCGTAGTCGAGCTTGGCCAGCTTGTCGTTCATCGGCGCCTGGGCCGCCTTGGCGGCCGCCAGCTGTTCCGCGACGTCGGCGCGGGTCGAGTAACCGAGCACGCCCTTGGTGTAGCCCGCGATATAGGGCCACGCCGGATAGGCCACCCACCAGGCGATGGCGAACAGGACGCAGACCGCGTAGGTCAGCACCCACCAGCGCGGCGGCGGGGTCTCGAGTTCGCCGATGCCGTCCCAGGTATAGGGATGGATCGGACTGCCCGTGACCGGGTCGACTTCGTATTTGCGATTCTCGGCCATGTTTCAGATCTCCTTCGCACCATGGGCGGGCGCGTCCTCGAAGGGAATGCGCGCCGCGGCGTCATAGATGCGCTTGCCGCCGGGCCGGTAGGACCAGAGGACGAACGTGATGAAGAGACCAAAGAAGATGAGGATGCCGATGATCCGGCTCCACACCAGAGCGTCATAGTAATTCATGACGTTTCTCCCCGGTCTTAGCGGTTGAAGTCGGCGTCAGGCACGATCTTCGGGAAATCGACCAGCGTGCCGAGCATCTGGAGATAGGCGACGAGCGCGTCCATCTCGGTCAGCTGTTCGGGGTTGCCGTCGAAGTCGCGCGAAGCGGCCTTGGGCCAGCGGGCATCGAATTCCGCCCCGGCGCCATCGACATTGCCCTGCGCCGCGAAGTCGGCCGCCGCATTGGCGATCTGATCGTCGGTATAGGGCACGCCGGTCAGGCGCAGGGTCTTCAGGTGTTCCGCGATCTCGTCGCCACTGATCGGGGTCGTCGCCAGGAAGGCATAGGACGGCATGACCGATTCAGGCACCACGCTCTGCGGGTGGATCAGGTGGCGGACCTGCCAGTCGTCGGAATATTTGTTGCCGACGCGGGCAAGGTCCGGACCCGTGCGCTTGGAGCCCCACTGGAACGGATGATCGTACATCGACTCCGCGGCGAGGCTGTAGTGGCCATAGCGGTCGACCTCGTCACGGAACGGACGGATCTGCTGGCTGTGGCACAGGTAGCAGCCCTCGCGGATGTAGATGTTGCGCCCGGCGAGTTCCAGCGGGGTGTAGGGACGCATCCCTTCCACCTTCTCGATGGTGTTCTCGATCAGGAACAGGGGGGCGATCTCGACGAGACCGCCGACCGAAACCGCCGCGACGATGCCGACCATCAGCTTGATGGAGTGCTTCTGCAGGGCGTCATGGATCGAATAGATGTTTGCCATGGTCTTGCTCCTCACTCGGCCGGCTGCAGGGCAGGCGTCGCGGGCTGGGCTTCGACAGGTTCACCCGCCGTCGCCGTCTTCCACAGGTTCCAGGCCATGATCAGCACGCCCGACAGGAAGCACAGGCCGCCGACAGTCCGGATCGCGTAGTAGGGATGCATGGCGGCGACCGTCTCGACGAAGCTGTACTGCAGGAAGCCGAGGCTGTCGTAGGCACGCCACATCAGACCCTGCATGATGCCCGACGCCCACATCGAGGTGATGTAGAGGACGATGCCGATCGTGCCGAGCCAGAAGTGCAGGCGGATCGCCGACTGGCTGTAGATCGCCTTGCGGCCCCACAGCTTGGGGAACAGGTAGTAGAGCGCGCCGAAGGAAATGAAGGCGTTCCAGCCGAGGGCGCCCGAGTGCACGTGGCCGACGGTCCAGTCGGTGTAGTGCGACAGGCCGTTCACCGCGCGGATCGACATCAGCGGGCCTTCGAAGGTCGACATGCCGTAGAAGGCGACGGCGACGATCATGAAGCGCAGGATGGGGTCGGTGCGCAGACGGTCCCAGCGACCCGAGACGGTCATGACGCCGTTCACCATCGAGGCCCAGCTCGGCATCCACAGGATGATCGAGAAGGTCATGCCCAGGGTCTGCACCCAGTCGGGCAGCGCCGTGTAGTGCAGGTGGTGCGGACCGGCCCAGATGTAGACGAAGATCAGCGACCAGAACGAGACGATCGACAGGCGATAGGACCAGATCGGCCGCTCGGCCTGCTTCGGCACGAAATAGTACATCATGCCGAGGAAGCCGGCGGTCAGGAAGAAGCCCACCGCGTTATGGCCGTACCACCACTGGGTCATCGCGTCCTGCACGCCCGAGAAGAGCGAGTAGCTCTTCGAGCCGAAGAACGAGACCGGGATCGCCAGGTTGTTCACGATGTGAAGCACGGCGATCGTGATGATGAAGGCGAGGAAGTACCAGAGCGACACATAGATGTGCGGCTCCTTGCGCTTCATGATCGTCCCGACGAAGACGACGAGATAGGTCACCCAGACGACGGCCAGCCAGATGTCGAGGTACCATTCGGGTTCGGCATATTCCTTCGACTGGGACCCGCCCAGCACATAGGACAGCGCGGCCATCACGATGAAGGCCTGGTAGCCCCAGAACACGAATTCGGGGGCGAAGCCGCCGAACAGCCGTGCCTTGCAGGTGCGCTGCACGATGTAGAAGGAGGTGCCGATCAGCATCGAGCCGCCGAAGGCGAAGATGACGCCCGAGGTGTGGACCGGCCGCAGCCGCCCGAAGCTGGTCCACGGCAGGCCGAGGTTCAGCGCGGGATAGGTGAGCTGGGCGGCGATGATGACGCCGACGAGCATCCCGACGACGGCCCAGAACACGGCCGCGATCATGAACCAGCGCACGACGTCGTCGCGGTAGGCGACGGGTGCGTCGGGCACACGGCCCGGTGACAACGCAGTTGATATGGTCATGGTCTTGCCCCTCATTGGCGACCTTGCGAACTTTGACGGAATTTGGGCATAGGCGTGATCAGCCGCCTTGATCCAGATCACGTCCGGAACGCGAGGCGCGGAGTCGGCTTGCGACAAATCGCCGTTGTGAGGCGGATCACCGCCTTTCCGGCTGCTGCGGCTAAACTGGTCGCGCCACTTCGGGGGAAATTGATGAAGGCGTTGGTTTTTCTGGCTCTGGCCCTCGCGCTGGCGGGGGGTGAAGCCGTCGCCGCCTGCCGTATCGAGTCGGCGGCCACGCCGACGCCGCCAACGGCGTCGCCTGCCTTCTGCGCGCCGAACAGCGCCGCCTGCACGAGACTCGGCGAGGCCGCCCTGTGCGGCTGCCTGAACGGCGACGGCGATGCCATCGACTACCTGCAGGCCAAGGACGGCACGGTTTCCGCCCGCCCGGCGCAGGTTTCGGGCATGTATGGCCCCGGCGACTTCCGCGCCTTCACCGGCGATGTCGACGGCGACGGCCGGGGGGACATCGTGATGGCGCGGCTGAGATCCATCTCCAACGGCCTCGGAGTCTCGGCCTGGCAGGTCACGCTCGCCGGCCCCGGCGACGCCTTCGCCCGGCCCGCGACCACCCTTGATATCGCCGAATTCGGCCCCGATATCTTCGCCCCCCGCCTTGACGGCGCGCCCGGTTGCCGGCTGCTGGCGACCCGCTGGCGCAGCGATGAGGAGGCCAACTATTTCACCGGCGTCTGGTACGACGTGACCGGCGCCGGCCTCTCCCTCGCCCCGGCTGGCGGCGGTCTGGAGCGCCGCCTGCTGAACAGTTTCGAGCGTCAGCGGCAGCAGACCGCGGCGCGGCTGGAACGGTCGGGTGGGCTGGCGGGCACGGGCGAGCCCCTGGCCTGGCTGACCGCGCCCAAGGCCCGGCCGTTCGATCCCCGCCTGCCCGCGCCCGCCGACGGCGCCGCCGGCCTGACCGTGGCCGGGATCGAAGCGCGGGCGACCGCGGAAGGAGGGCCGGCAGGGGCCGTGCTGGTGCTGCGCGACGCCGCCGGGGTCGAAACCGCGCTGCCGCTGATCGACATCCTGGTCGGCGAGATCGCGGCGCGGCGCCTGTGGCCGGCCGGCTATCGCCCCGGCGACGACGGCGCCTGGACCGGCCGCGCGGCCCTGATCGAGGCGGAAAGCCCGGCCAACGACGGTGGGCCGGTGGTCTGGCTGCGCTGATGGACGCGCCGTGAACTGGACTTGATCCAGATCACGGCATGGCGCGCGCCGCCCGCTATCATCCGGCCATCATTTTCCGGAGTTCCAGCATGAGCCTCTCCCATGTCACCCTCCCCAGCGACCTCGACGCCGTCGAGGGCCGGGGCGGCCTGATCGCCCCGGTGCTGATGGGTCTCGCCTTCCTGCTGATCGCCCTGTTCGGCGTGTTTCTGGCCGCCAAGTCGACCGATCAGCTCGCCTATGTCGAAGGTTTCCTGTTCCTCGCCTTCGCCTTCCTCATGAGCATGAGGTACTTCGGCAAGAAGATCTGACACGCGCGGCGGGGATCAAACCCGCCGCAGCAGTCTCCAGCCGGCGATCCAGCCGGCGCCGACCAGCAGCAGCAGATAGGGGCTGACGCCCCCCGCGAGCCCGAGGCCCGCGATCGCCCCCGGAATGAGGATCAGCGCCAGCGCCAGCCGGTTGGCCGGGCGTTCGTAGCCGCTGCGCCCGTTGCGCACGGACGACAGGATGGCCAGCGCGATCCCCTCGGGATCGGGGCAGGCCTCGCCGTCGAGGCTGACGCCGCGCAGGATATTGGCCAGCTCCGCCGTGCCGCCGTCGGTACGCAGGATGCGCCTGCAGATGGCGCCGACCTCGTCGCCGCGCGCGGCGACGGCATCGCCCAGCGTGACCGTGCGCCCATCCTCGCTGCCCAGCGGCCACAGGGCGAGGCGCCCGATCCTCGCCTCGAGGTCGAGGTCGCGCGGGTCCGGGGGGACTTCATGTTCCACCGCAATCTCCCTCATGCGCATCACCCCCTCATGACAGGGCAGCTTTGACCGTCTGTCGAGACCCGACACGGGCAGAAGGCGGGAATTCGGTGATCGCGCTTGCGCGAGGCGCCCAAGTGTTGCATTCCGACCGACAGAAATACGCCAGGGGATCACCATGCCCGCCTATCGCTCCCAGACTTCGACCCACGGCCGCAACATGGCCGGCGCCCGCGCCCTGTGGCGGGCCACCGGCGTGAAGGAAAAGGACTTCGGCAAGCCGATCATCGCCATCGCCAATTCCTTCACCCAGTTCGTGCCGGGCCATGTCCATCTGCAGGACCTCGGCCAGCTGGTCGCCCGGGAAGTCGAGAAGGCCGGCGGCATCGCCAAGGAATTCAACACGATCGCGGTCGACGACGGCATCGCCATGGGCCACGACGGTATGCTCTACAGCCTGCCGTCGCGCGACATCATCGCGGATTCGGTCGAATACATGGTCAACGCCCATTGCGCCGACGCCCTCGTCTGCATCTCCAACTGCGACAAGATCACGCCGGGCATGTTGATGGCCGCCATGCGCCTGAACATCCCGACCATCTTCGTCTCGGGCGGGCCGATGGAGGCCGGCAAGGTGAAGTGGAAGGGCAAGGAGCTGGCGGTCGACCTGATCGACGCCATGATCGCCGGTGCCGACCCCACCGTGTCCGACGCCGAGTCCCTCGAGATGGAACGTTCGGCCTGCCCGACCTGCGGCTCCTGCTCGGGCATGTTCACCGCCAATTCGATGAACTGCCTGACCGAGGCGCTCGGCCTGTCGCTGCCCGGCAACGGCACCATCGTCGCCACCCACGCCGACCGGCGCGAGCTGTTCCTCTGGGCCGGCCGGCTGGTGGTCGATCTCGCCCGCTCCTATTACGAGGGCGAGGACGAGCGTGTGCTGCCACGCTCCATCGCGACCTTCAAGGCGTTCGAGAACGCCATGACCCTCGACATCGCCATGGGCGGCTCGACCAATACCGTGCTGCATCTCCTCGCCGCGGCGCAGGAAGCCGAGGTCGATTTCACCATGCTCGACATCGACCGCCTGTCGCGCAAGGTGCCCAACATCTGCAAGGTCGCCCCGGCCAAGCAGGACGTCCATATCGAGGACGTGCACCGCGCCGGCGGCATCATGGGCATCCTGGGCGAACTCGATCGCGGCGGCCTCATCCACCGCGACGTCGGCACCGTCCATGCCTCCAGCCTCGGCAAGGCGCTCGACAAATGGGACGTGAAGCGCCAGCCGTCCGAAGACGTGCTCACCCTGTTCAGCGCGGCGCCCGGCGGCGTGCCGACCCAGGTCGCCTTCAGCCAGGACAAACGCTTCCCCGACCTCGATCTCGACCGCGAGGCGGGTGTCATCCGCGACGTCGGCCATGCCTTCTCCAAGGACGGCGGCCTTGCCGTGCTCTATGGCAACATCGCGCTCGACGGCTGCATCGTGAAGACGGCGGGCGTCGATGCCTCGATCCTGACCTTCTCCGGCCCGGCCCGCATCTTCGAGAGCCAGGACGCGGCGGTCGAAGGCATTCTCGGCGACAGGGTGAAGGCGGGCGATGTCGTCATCGTGCGCTATGAAGGCCCGCGCGGTGGCCCGGGGATGCAGGAAATGCTCTACCCGACCACCTTCCTGAAGTCGAAGGGCCTCGGCAAGGCCTGCGCCCTGCTGACCGACGGCCGCTTCTCGGGCGGGACCTCGGGCCTGTCCATCGGCCACGCCAGCCCGGAAGCGGCGGAAGGCGGCGCCATCGGCCTGATCGAGGAAGACGACACCATCGTCATCGACATTCCGAACCGGATCATCCGGGTCGACGTGTCGGACGAGGTGATGGCCGCCCGCCGCGCCGCCATGGACGCGAAGGGCACGGCCGCCTGGAAGCCGGCCGCCCCCCGCGCCCGCAAGGTCACGCCCGCGCTGAAGGCCTATGCCGCCATGGTGACCAGCGCCGCCCGGGGCGCCGTCCGCGACGTCTCCAAGCTTTGAGCAGTTGACGTCCCTCCCCCCTCCCTGTCAGTAAAGCCGACAGGGAGGGCCGGAATGCGCCATATCGTCATCATCGCCGCCGCCATGGCGGTCGCCGGCTGCGTCGCCGCGCCTGACGCCGCCCATGTGCCGCCCGTCGCCGTGGTGGCCGAAGTCCCGCCCCCGCCAACGCTTGCCCCCGCCGTCGCCTCCGACGACCGCGCCTGCCTGATCGCCGCCATGTTCTATGAGGCGGGCGGTGAAGGCGCCGAGGGCCTGGCCGCTGTCGGCCATGTCGTCCTGAACCGGCTGGACGACCGGCCGCCGGGCACCACCATCTGCGACGTCGTCTATGAGAAGAGCCAGTTCGGCTGGACCCGCAAGGTCGCCCGCAAGGATGTCGCGACCGTGATCGGCACCACCCAGCGCTGGCAGAACGCCGCCATCATGGCCGAAGCGGTCCTGACCGACACGGTGAAGGACCCGACCGGCGGCGCCCATTCCTTCTACTCCGTTCTCCAGTACCGCAAGAAACCGCGCTGGGCGAAGAACCTCGACAAGACGGTACGGATCGGCAATCACGTCTTCATGAAGTGACGGGTCTCAGAACCCGGCCAGCCACAGGCCGGCGGCCATCAGGATGTTGGCGATGGGCAGGCGCCCGGCCTGGATCGCCGCCCGGACGTCCCCCCGCGACAGGGTGAGGAGTTCCGCTTCCTCGAGATCGCCGGAATCGGGCGCCGTCACCGGCACGGCGTTGGCGGCGTGGAACAGATGGGCGGTGCAGCCGCCCATGTTGGCCATGGCGACATAGGTCTGCACCAGGCGGAAGTGCTCGGCGCGGTAGCCGGTTTCTTCCAGCAGCTCGCGGCGGGCGGCGACCTCCGGCTCCTCGCCCGGGTCGATCATGCCGCCGGGCAGCGACAGGCACAGGCCGCCGACGCCATGGCGATATTGCTCCATCATCACGAGTTCGCCCGCCGGGGTCTCGGCGAGGACGATCACATAGGGCGCGACCTCGACCTGGTGGAATTCCTCGACGATGCGGCCGCCGGGCAATTCCAGCCGGTCGACATGGACCGCGAGCCAGGGCCGGCGCTCGTAGACCGTGCGCCGGGCAAGGCGCTTCCACGGCGTCATGGCTTGCCCTCGTAAGCGATGCGCCAGATGACGTTGGCGACGTCGTCGGCGACCAGAAGGGCGCCGTCGGCGGCGACGGCGAGTCCCGCCGGCCGGCCCCAGACTTCCGCCCGCTTGCCCTCGCCCGTATCGCCGCGGAAACCGTCGACGAAGACCTGATATTCATTGGCGACCGGCACGCCCTTGTCGAAATCGACCCGCGCCACCTGGTAGCCGCGTGGGCTGCCCGCGTTCCAGCTGCCGTGCAGGGCAATAAAGGCATCGCCCCGATATTCGGGCGGAAAGGCCGTGCCGGTGTAGAAGACGAGGCCGAGGGGCGCCGAATGGCTGCGGAACAGGACTTCGGGCAGCCGGCTGGCGGCGACAAGATCGGGCCTCCGGTCGCCAAAACGGGGATCGGGAATGCCGACATAGGCATAGGGCCAGCCGTAGAAGCCGCCCTCGACCACCGAGGCGAGATAGTCGGGCGCCAGTTCGTCGCCCAGGCCATCGCGCTCGTTCACCACGGTCCACAGGACGCCGGTCACCGGATTGACCGCGAGACCGACCGGATTGCGCAGGCCCGTGGCGAAGGTCGTGCCGGCGCCGCCCCGCGCGGCGAAACGCTGGATGGTGGCGCGGGGCGGCGCTTCTTCGGCGATATTGCTCTCGCTGCCGATGGCGACGAAGAGATCGGCGCCATCGGCCGAAAAGGCGATGTTGCGGGTCCAGTGGCCACCGGTCTCGCCGAAGGCGCCCTCCGCCGTGATGCGCCGCGGCTTGCCTCCGGCCCCGCCGGCATAATCGAGCTGCCAGACGCCATAGGCATCGCCCACGAAGAGCTGGTCGCCCTGGAAAGCAAGGCCATGAGGCAGGTCGAGGCCGGTGACGATATCGCCCCGTGCCTCGGCTCGGCCATCCTTGTCGCCATCGACGAGGCGGGTGACGACACCGGGCCGCGACTGGGCCAGCAGCACGGCACCATCCGGCGCGACGACGAGCGCGCGTGCATGGTCGAAGCCATCCGCGAAGACCGAGACGACAAAACCGGGCGGCACCTGCGGCAAGGCCCCCGCCGGCAAATCCACCTCGCGCGGGGCGTTATAGGCACTGGGCGTCGCATAGGGCAGCGGCAGGCGGGCCGGATCGACGGACAGGGTCGCCCCGACCTCGCTGGCGGCGGCACCGGACAGCGGCAGAAACGCCGCGACACACAAGGAAGCCGTTAACCTTCGCCCGCCATACTGGCCGCCATGTCCTGCCCCCTTCATCGCCGCCACGTCCTTTCCCTTGCCCTCGGTGCCGCCTTCGCCGTCATCGCACGTGGCCATGCGCGGGCCGAAGCGGCGCGTGACGGCGTCGATGTCATCGGCAACGTCGTGATCTTGGCGCCATTCAATCTCAGCGTCGTGCGCCGTGGCAAGGTCCGGGCGATCATGACCGTGGTCGCCAATCTCGATGTCGGCGATGCGATGCTGCGCGAACGGATCGCGCGGGAAATTCCCCTGGTCCGGGATTCCTACCTGCGCTGCCTCGACCCCTATGTCGATCAGCTGGACATGAAGTCATCGCTGGACGTGCCACGCCTGACCCGTCTGCTGCAGAAGGCGACCGACAAGCTCTATGGCGAGGGCGGGGCGTCAGTGCTGATCACCCACGCCACCATGCGGCGGGTCTAGCGGCCGGGCGCGAACCCGGCCGGCCGATCAGTTGGTCAGGGCTTCGAGCGACAGGCTGCCGTCGGCGCCGCTTTCACCGAACAGCAGGACATTGCCGTCGGCCAGCTGCAGGGCGGCGGTCAGGGCCGTGCGCTCGCCGCGCTTCAGCGGCTTGAAGCTGGCCCCCTTGTCGGCGGAGACGAGGACCGTGCCCTCGAGGCCGACGAGGACCACGCGCCCGTCCTTCAGTTCGATGCCCGACTGGATCGAGGCGATGGTATCGACCGCGGCCTGAGTCCAGGTCGCGCCCTGATCGGTGGTGCGCCAGATGTTGCCGCGCAGCCCCATGGCGATGACCGAGCCGTCGGACAGCGGCAGCACGTTCCAGAACGAACCCGAATAGGGGGTCTCGATATCCTGAATCTGGCTCAGCGCCGCGTCGGTGACGAAGACATGGCCGGCCTCGCCCGAAATCCAGAGCTTGCCGTCCTTGGCCGCGGCGATGGCGTTCAGATGGAAATCGAGATCGCCGAGCGGCTTCTTCACCCAGGTCTTGCCACCATCGCTGGTGGTCATCATCAGGGCATAGGCGCCGACGGCGAAGCCGTTCTGCGCGTCGGTCATGTGAATGTCGAACAGGGGCGTTTCCGCCGCCGGATCATATTGCACGATGGCCCAGGTCTTGCCGCCGTCTTCCGTGCGCAGGATGACCGCGTCATGACCCGTCGCGAAACCGAGCTTGTCATCGACGAAACGCACCGACGTCAGGGTGACGTTGACCGGGGTCTGCATCTGGACCCAGGTCTTGCCCTGGTCTTCCGAGATCAGCACATGGCCCCAGGCGCCGACCGCGACCAGTTTGCCGCCGACCGGGGTCACGGCATTGATCAGCGTGTCCGCGGCCATCGGCTCCATCTTCGCCGGGAAAGGCGCGAGATTGTCCCCACCGGCCGCGCTGTCCTGCGCGAAGGCCGGCGCGCCCGTGAGCGACGCCAACAGGAAAGCCGGCGCGACCAGACGGCGCAACAGGACGCGAGAATCGGACATCAGGCTCTCCCCAGACTTGATCTTTTCTTTTGGTCTCTGGCTTCTAGCGCGAACTGACAGATAATTCAACGAAACACCGCCGCGCGAAAAGGCCGGCCGCCATGAAACCGCGGCCGGCCCCGCCATCAGAAGATGTAGGAAACGCTGAAACCGACGAAGTCGCGGTCGATATAGGCGTTGCGGGCGCCGCCCGGGCCGCCGCCGCCGCCCCAGCTCTTGAAGTAATTCACGTTGAGCGCCCAGCTGTTCAGATAATCGAACTTCAGGCCGAAGTTCATCGAGGTCACCGACTTGGTGAAGCCCGGATTGGGCGCCGGGGTGGTGCCGAACAGACCGTGCGAGAAGCCGATCGACGGCGTCATGGTCACGCCGCTCATGATGTCGGGATAGTCCCAGAAGAACAGGCCCTGCACGCCGCCGGACCAGCGCGTCGGGCCCTTGCCGGTTTCCGGGAACATGGGCCCGAGGGAGGTGGCGTCGATCGGGTCGATGACCGAGGCCGGACCGAGCGACAGCGAGCGGGTGCGGAAGCCCGAGAAGCCGTTCTGGCCATAGGACGCATATTGCGTGCCCTTGTTCAGGTCGATGTAGAGCGCGCCGAATTCGACGAGAGCGAAGAGCTGGTTGGCACCGAGCAGGCTGGTGATGAAATCCGTGCCGCCGCGGATCTGGGTGAAGCGGATCGCCGCCTGCCAGACGTCGTGACGCTCGTCGAGGTTCAGGGTGCGTCCCGAGCGGAAATCATTGTCGAACTGCTGGAAATCGGTGTCGAGCAGCGGCGCGATGCCCGGATTGCGGATGCCGAGCGGGGTCGGCGCCTTGGTCGCCTGGTCGATCGGCACGCCGCCCGCGCCGTCGTAAACCCCGGCGAGGAAGGCCGGTTCCGAAATCCACACCGGCGCGTCGTGCTTGTAGCTGACTTCCGCATTGATCGCGACGGCGAGCGGGTCATAGGTCGTGTTGAACGCGAAGCCCACCATGTCGATGTCTTCGGGATAATACATGTAGAGATTGCCGCGCTCGAGATTCTCGAGGACGACGGAACGCGGCGCGGTGCCATAGGGCGGGTCGACCAGCTGCGACGTGATCGGTCCCGTCAGCGCCCCGCCGAGATCGGTGATCGGCCCGCCGAGCAGCGCCGAAATCGCCGAGCTGAGGGCGTCCAGCTGGCCCTGCGCCACCTTGTCGAGCAGGTCGTCGACCAGGGGGGCGGGCAGCGCCGCCAGATTGAGCTGGCCGGTGCCGTCGGCATATTGCTGCGGCGCCTCGGCCCTCAGCGAGGGCAGGCGCGAGGTGTAGTTGACGTAATAGAGCTGGAATTCCGTATTGTTCAGCTCGGGCGAGAAGTAGCGAAGGGCAAGGCCCCAGTCGTTCACATCCGGATCGTCGAGCACCTGGATCGGGCCGTTCGCGGCCAGCATCACGCTGTTGGGATCGTCGTAATCCCGCGGGTTCATGCCCGTGCCCGAGGTATAGGAACGGCTGTCCTGCGGGTCGGTGAAGCTCGAGGAATATTTCACCCCGTCGCAGAAATTGTCGGTGAAGGAAAAGAAGCTGCCGCAGGCGTCGAGCCGATAGGGCTCGAAGTCGAGCTGGTAGAAGCCTTCGAGCGAGAGGCCGCTGGCCAGTTCGTAACTGGCCGAGATCATCGGCACCGGGATCAGCGCGTCCTTCAGCTCGGCGCCGGGGGTGCGGATCTTGCTGGCGTCGATCGGATTGATGACCGAGATGCCGTTGATGGTGAACAGCGCCTCGCCCCAGTTCAGGATCTGGCTGCCGACCTTCACCGACAGATTGCGGTCGAAGACATCGAAATTGCCGCCGATGTAATAGTCGAGGATCTTGGCGTCCCAATCCGCCTTGTTGTCGGCGCCGTCGGGATAACGGCCCGAGGTATAGCGCCGCTGCTCGGGCATCCAGTCGGCGAGATCGTTGTTGGCGGCGATCGAATCGTAGAAGGCGACGCCGCGGGTGAAGAGGAAGAAATTCTTCCACTTCAGGCTCAGCTCGGCGGAGGCCTGGCTGATCTGGCTGATCACGTCGTATTTGTCGAAGTTCAGGTTGCCGTCGTCATTGCCGGCGGAAATCAGGCCGCCGGTCGTGCCCTGATCGGCTTCGGGACGGTTGTAATAGCCGTAATTCCGGGGATCGCGATCCGCCATGCGAATCTGCGCCCCGGTCGACAGCGAGACGATGATGGAGCCGCTGATCTCGTCCGTGACGTCGAAATCATAGGCATAGGCCGTGGCGCCGATCCCGGTGACGAGAGCCGCGACCGCGGAAGCGGTACCGAGACGCAGAGCGAATTGACCGAAGACCGTGCGAGACGCGGGCGCGCAGGCACGAACCGTTGCGCGTCGTGGCGCAATGCTCATTTTTATTCCCCCCTTTGGCGTGATCCCGGCCGTTCCCAGACCGACATCCGCTTCCTCCGTTCCCTCGTGCCACCTTGGTGCCTTGTGCTGGCATTTCGTTTTGCCGGCATTTCGCGATGGTCACGGCCGTCGTTCCCTTGGCCGATCTTGTGTCGGCTCTCGACGGACTGTTTGTCACTTGATTGAAGCGCCGGCCCGCCGGGATAGAAAGGGGCCGTTTTCCCCAATTCGGGACCGATCAACGAAAAAGGGCGCAGCCTAGGCTGCGCCCTCCCCCAAAAGTGGTGTCAATCGTTCAGCGCGTGCCGAGGCGACGGATGGCGTCCGGCGTGAACTGGGCCGGATCGACGTCCTGGGCGTTCAGGTTGAACTGCTTTTCCTCGTTCTTCAGGGCGAAGACGATATAGCGGCCGGACTGCAGGTCGTAGGTCACTTCGACCGCCGACGTGCACAGCGGCAGCTCATACGCGTTGGAGATCGGGCCTTCCTGGAAGCGCCACAGCTGCTGGCGGGTATCGTAGAGGTCGACCTGGGCGATGTTCCAGCTGTCCTCGTCGAGATAGAAGGTGCGGCGACCGAAGACGTGGCGGGTGCCTTCCTTCAGCTTGGCATCGACGACCCAGACGCGGTGCAGTTCATAGCGGCCGTAATCGGGGTTCAACGTGTTCGGGGTCAGCAGGTCCTTGTAGGGCACATTGACCGCGTAATTGTTGTAGCCGATGTACAGCTCCTTCTTCGGCAGAAGCTCGAAGTTGTAGCGGTCGGTCGCGCCGTTATACATGTCGAACTGGTCGGTCGTGGCCAGGCCGTCGGTGTTGTACAGCGGGTTGTCGTAGGCCAGTTCCGGGGCGCGCAGCACGCGGCGGGTGCCGGGGTTATAGACCCAGGCCTGACGCGGCATGTCCTTGGCGTTGATCGTGTCATGCACGAGGACGACGCTGCCGGCAAGGCGGGCGGGCGAGGTCGTGATGTTGATGTAGGAAATGCCGATGTTGTTCAGCTGCTTGATGTCGCTGACATCGCCGACCGTGGCGAGGCCCGGGCCGTTGTAGTGCAGGATGCCGAAGTCTTCGTTCTTGAAGATCGTGTAGGAACCATCACGGTTCACCGCGGCCGAGGCGAAATAGCGGCGGAACTTGAAGCCGCGATAGCGCAGGCGGTGATTCCAGATCGCCTCGACACCATTGGTCGGGATCGGGAACGGGTTGCCCAGCAGCGCGTCGTTGAGGCCGTTCTGGTCTTCGGTCAGGGTCGCGGTGGCGGCGTTGCGCTTGTTCGCCTCGTAGACACGTTCCGGCAGCGAGCAGGTGCGGCGAGTCTCGAAGACCTTCAGCTTCGCGGTCGGATAGAGCTTCAGCATGGCGACGGCGCCGACCGCCAGCTTGTCCTTGTACTGATCGACATTCTTGCCGTCGATCACGAACTTCACTTGGTCGTTCGGGAACGGATCGACATATTTGCCGCCGGGCTTGTAGCCGGCGGGCGGGGTGGTGATGCCGCCGGCCCACGCGGGGATCGAGCCATCGGCGTTACCCGCCTTGACCGCGCCCAGCGGGGTCAGATCCTTGCCGAGGCGATCGACCTCGGACTGCGGCACCTTGGCAAAAGCCGACGAGGCGGCGATACCCGCCAGCATCAGACCGGCAAGGGCGGCCGTTGCGCGTTTCATTCTTGTCTCCTCCTGGGCAGCGTGAGGCGCTTTTCTTAGAATTGGTAGTTGAAGGTCAGGCCGACGAAATCGCGGTCGATATACGGGTTACGCGACCCTGCCGCACCGCCGCCACCGCCCCAACTCTTGTAGTAGTTGAGGATGACCGAGGTGTTGCTCAGATACTCCGCCTTGAGCTGCAGGTTTACCGAGTTGACGCCCTTGGTGAACCCCGGGTGCGGCGAGGGCGTGATGCCGAACAGGCCGGACGAGAAACCAATGGCGGGCGTAAGCGTGACACCCGTCAAAATGTCCGGGTAATCCCAGAAGATCAAGCCCTGGACACCACCGGACCAGCGCGTCGGCGCCTTGCCGGTCTCGGGGAAGTAGAATCCGTAGTCGCCATAGGGCGGCAGATCGGTCGCCATCAGCGTCGGCACAACGGTCAGGCCGCCGACATTGAGCGGCGACGTGCCGAAGCCCGAATAGCCGAACTGGCCGTAGGATGCGTATTTCACATCCTTCTGCAGGTCGAAATAGAGCGCGCCGAATTCGACCAGCGCCGTGACCGAGGACGCGCCGAGCAGGCTGGTCAGCGTGTCGGTCGAGGCGAAGAGCTTGGTGAAGCGCATCGACGCCAGCCACATGTCCTGGCGCTTGTCGAGATAGATCGTGTTGGGGCCGCTGGTCGTCAGGTCCGGCGTCTGGCTGCCCGGCACATTCACGATGGGCGCGATGCCGGGGTTTTCCGCCGGCAGGCCGAGAGCGGTGATCGGCGCATTGGTCACCGGGTCGATCGGCACGCCGCCCGCCGCGTTATAGGTCGTGACGACGAAATTGGTTTCCGAGGTGAAGACCGGCACATTGTGCTTGTAGGACAGCTCGAAATTGATCGCGACGCCGGTCCATTCCTCGAGCGTGTTGAAGGCGAAGCCGACCATGTCGATCCCGCCCGGATAATATTTGTGCAGGACCGTGTTGTTCAGGTTCTCGAGCACGGCCGAGCGCGGATAGGTGCCATAGACCCCGCCCGAGCCATTGTCGATCAGGGCATCGACCAGCGGCTGGGCCAGCGGATCGGCCAGCGCGGCGACGAGGTCCGCGACGGACGAGCCGACCGGCGAATTCAGCAGGCTGTTCAGCGTGGTGACGAGACCGTCGAGCTGATCGACGCCGAGGCCGTTCAGCACGCCGCCAAGCAGGGCGGGGGCATTGGTCACCAGTTCCGTGCCGCTGACATGGCCGGTGCCCGGCGCATCATGCGGCACCACGGCCCGCAGCGAGGGCAGGCGGCTGGTATAGCGCATGTAATAGAGCTGGAATTCGGTGTTGTTCAGCTCGGGCACCAGGGCGCGCAGGGCGACGCCCCAGTCGTTCACCGAATCCGGCTGGTCGTCCTGCAGCCGCATGTTGACGGAATAGAGGTCGGGGCCGCCCACCGAGGCGGGCACGTCGAACGAGGCCGTCGACTGGCCGGTGCCGGCGTTGTACGAGCGGGCATCGCCGTAATCGGTCAGCACCGAAATGCCTTCGGCGCCGTCGCACAGCGCGTCGGTGAAGGAGAAGTAGCTGCCGCAGGCCTCGAGCTTGAAGGGCTCGAAACCCCATTGGTAGAAGGCCTCGAGCGAGACGCCCTGGAACAGGTCGATCGAGTTCGAGATCATCGGCACGGGGATCAGCGCGTCGCGCAGTTCGGCGCCGGGCACGCGGATCTTCGAGACATTGATCGGATTGATGACCGAAATGCCGCCGATGGTGAACAGGGCTTCGCCCCAGTTCAGCACCTGGTTGCCGATCTTCACGACGCCGTAGCGGTCGCCGAGCTGGTAATTGTAGCCGACGAGGTAGTCCAGCATCTCGGCGTCGTAACGCGCGTTTTCCTGGGCCTTCGGATTATACTGGCCGCGATAGGGCCGCTCTTCCGGGCCGTTCTCCGACAGATTGTTCATGTCGGCGATGGAATCGTAGAACGCCGTGCCGCGGGCATAGAGGAAGAAATCCCGCCACTTCAGGCTGACTTCCGACGAGATCGTCGAGATCTGCGAGAAGACGTCGTATTTGTCGAAATTCAGGTTGCCGTCGTCGGTGCTCGCCGAATGGCTGAGGCCACCGTTGTAGAGACCATAGTTGCGCCGGTCGCGGTCGGCGACGCGCATCTGCAGGCCGGTCGACAGCGAGGTGATGATCGAGCCGGAAATTTCGTCGGTCAGGTCGAATTCGACGGCGAAGGCCGGCACCGCGAGCGACAGGACGACAAGGGCCGTCATCGTCGCGGGGGTGACCCGACGACGCTTGGATTCAGTGTGTGGCGTCATTTTTTTCGATGCACACGAGGGCGCATTCTGCCCCCCGGCTGCACCGCGAATGGCGGTACCCATGACCTCGGCTCCCCTCCTGCACGCAACTGACCGGTTCATCCGATATGCCTGAATGAACGCGGCGCCCGCTTCGTCTCGTCGGGCCTTTCCGTTTACGCATAGCGAGGGCGCCTTGTCGCGTCAAAATAAATCCGTGAGCCGGAATAATGCCCCCGTTCCGGAGATACCGTCAGATTTGTCAGCTATGGAGGGGCCGGATCGTAATCGGCGTCATTTTTTAACCCGGCCTTTACCCTGCCCTGGAGAGCCGCCCGGCCCCGGCGTCAGAAGACGCAGGACAGGGTCATGCCGACGAAGTCGCGGTCGATATAGGGGTTGCGCGAACCACCCCCGCCGCCGCCCGCGCCCCAGCTCTTGAAATAGGCGACCTGCAGGGAATAGATGCCGAGGTAATCCGCCTTGAAGCCGAGGTAGAGCGAATTCAGGCTCTTGGTGAAGCCGGGATTGGGCGCCGGCGTCGTCCCGAACAGGCCGGTGGAAAAGGCGAGGAAAGGCGTGATATTGACCCCGCTGCCGAAGGCGTCCGGATAGTCGGCGAAGATCAGGCCCTGGACGCCGCCCGACCATTGGGTTGGCGGCTTCCAGGTCGCGGGAATACGGGGGTCGCCCTGTTCGGGCAGGCTGACCGACGGCTGCGCCACCACCCCCGGCGCGGCGGCGAGCGGCCTTGTGTGGAAGCCGGTAAAGCCGTTCTGGCCGTAGGCGGCATAGTCGTAAGGGCCGTCCGGGTCGATATCGACATAGATCGCCGCCGCCTCGATCAGGATGGTCGCCGCATTGGCGCCGAGGAGGGAGACCAGCGCGTTGGTCGTGGGCAGGATGCGGGTCACCCGCAGATTGGCGTTCCACATGTCGTGGCGCTCGTCGAGGGTCAGACGCACCGGGCCTTGCGGATCCTCGTCGAAGGGATAGCCGGTCTCGACATAGGGCGCGAAGCCCAGCGCCTCGCCCGCGAGCAGGGGATTGCCGCCGGCATAATTGTAGACCGTGAAGGTCAGCACCGGCTCGGATATCCACACCGGCACATCGTGCTTCCACGAGACCTCGCCGTTGAGGGCGACGCCGAGACTGTCGATCGTCGTGTTGAACGAAAGGCCGAGCAGCTGGACGTCGTCCGGATAATAAAGCGTCAGGCTGCCGTGATCGAGATTGTCGAGCACGGTCGAGCGGGGCCGCGTGCCGAAGGGCTCGGCCAGATAGGGCAGGCCGTTCAGCGTGCCGGTCTGCGGATTGCGATAGTCGGAATAGACCCGGATCGAGGGCAGCCGGCTCTGATAATTGATGAAATAGAGGCCGAATTCCGTGTTGTTCAGTTCGGGCGAATAGTAACGCAGGGCGATACCCCAGTCGGTCCCCGCGGCCTCGTCGTCGGTCGGCAAGTCGGCGGAGATGCCGTCGTATTCGGCGCCATTGTCCTGGGGATCGTCGCGCCCCTTGTAATAGGAACGGGCATCCTGGAAATCGGTGCCGACACCGACGCCCTGCGTGCCATTGCAGAATGTGTCGGTCGCGGAAAAGAAGCTGCCGCAGGCCTCCAGCCGGTAGGGCTCGAAATCGAAGGCGACGAAGCCTTCCATCGACAGGCCGCCACCGAATTCATAGGCGGCGGAGATCATGGGGATGGGAATGAGCGCGTCACGCAACTCCGCCCCGGGGACGCGGATGCGGGCGACGTCGATCGGATTGATCACCGAGATCGCGTTGATGGTGAACAGGGCCTCGCCCCAGTTCAGCACCTGACTGCCGAGGCGGACCGACAGGTCATGGCCCAGCACATCGAAATGGCCCGAGACGTAGTAGTCGAGCATCCGGGCGGCGTAACGGGCCTTCTCCTGCCCATTCATCGAATATTCGCCGCGCCACCGTCTCGTGTCCGGCCCGTTGTCGGCCAGATCGTTGTTGTCGGCGATATAGTCGTAAAAGGCGGTGCCCCGGACATAGAGGCCGTAGTCGCGCCAGCGCAGGCTGACTTCGCTCGTCGCCGTGCCGATCAGCGTCAGCAGATCGTATTGATCGAAGTTCAGATTGCCGTCGTCATTGCCGGCGGTCGGACTGCGGCCGCCGTTGGCGTAGCCGATATTGCGCGGATCGCGGTCGGCGAGGCGCATCTGCGTGCCCACGGAGAGGGACGTGATGATGCTGCCCGAGACCTCCCCCCACTCGAGGTCGATCGCGCCTGCCAGTCCCGCGGACAGCAAGGCACCGCCGACCCCGGCCCCCGATACCGACCGCAACAACCCGCGCCCCCCGCGCCGGGCTTTCGTCCGCACCGTCATCGCGCCCCCCCAGGTTGCGGTGCCGGCTTATCTGTCGGACGGAACTCTTTACGTCCGCCTGCCGTGCCCGCCGCGAGTTTTCTCGCTTCTGGTGCGAATTCTTTCACGACTTGCGTCAGATTGTCGCGCCCTGATGGCGCCGTTTTCCCGGCAACAGCGACCAATGCGGAGGGATCTGCGGGCAAAGAAAAGGGCGGCCCCGAAGGGCCGCCCCATGACACGCGATGGCGCTGCGATCAGCGGGTCGACAGACGCCGGATGGCATCCGGGGTGTAGCGCTCGGGCTGCAGCTCGGTCGCGTTGGTGTCGATCGGCGTCTCTTCCATGTTCATGGTCTGGGCGAGATAACGGCCCGACTGCAGGTCGTAGTCGATCTCGAAGGCCTGATTGCAGGACTGCGCGTCGTAATAGTTGATGATCGGCGCGTCCTGGACCCGCCACAGCTGGCCGCGGCTGTCGTAGAGCGAGACGTTGGCGAAGGTCCAGCTGTCCTCGTCCTGGAAGAAGACGCGCTTGGCATAGACGTGG
Source organism: Zavarzinia aquatilis (assembly GCF_003173035.1). GTDB lineage: Bacteria > Pseudomonadota > Alphaproteobacteria > Zavarziniales > Zavarziniaceae > Zavarzinia > Zavarzinia aquatilis. The sequence continues at coordinate 106,661 of NZ_QGLE01000004.1, read as the reverse complement.
CGGGCGCCTTCGCGCAGGTTCGCCTCGACCTCGTGCACCCGGTGCAGTTCGTAACGCATCACGTCCTGATTGGGATGCTGCGCGGTGAGGAAGTCGGCGTATTTCGTCGCGTTGGCCTTATAGGCGTTATAGCCGATATAGGCTTCCTTCACGCCGTTGTTCTTCCAGGTGTAACGCTCGGGGGAGCCGTTCATCACGTCGAACTGGTCGATCGTGGTCAGGCCGTCGGCGTTGGTGCCCGGATTGTCGAAGGCGAGGTCGGGGGCGCGCAGCACGCGGCGGGTGCCGGGATTGTACTGCCAGGCCTGACGGGGGCCATCGGCGTCGTTGATGTTGTCGAGCACGAGGATGATCGAGCCGGCGATGCGGGCGGGCGCCGTGGTCATCGACAGATAGGTGATCCAGACGTTGTTCAGCTGCTTCAGGCTGGTGGCATCGCCCTCGGTGCGCAGGCCCGGGCCCATGTAGTGCAGGATGCCTTCGTCCTGGCTCTTGACCAGCGTGTAGTCGCCGTTGCGATTGACCGCCGCGAGGGCGAAGGCGCGCTTGAACTTGAAGCCGAGATGCGGGCGGAAGCGATGGTTCCAGAAGAACTCGATGCCTTCCGTGGCCAGCGGGAAGGGCACGCCGACGAGGCCTTCCTCGAGGCCGTTGCCGTCGGCCGAGAGCTTGGCGAAGGTCGCGTTCTTCTTGGTCGCGTCATAGACCTTCTGCGAATACGAGCAGCTGCGCCGCGTCTCGTAGACATTCATCTTGTAGGTGGAATAGGTCTTCAGGAGGGCGATCTGGCCGGGCGAGAGCTTGGCGGCATATTGATCGACATTCTGCCCGGTGATGGTGAATTTCACCTTGTCGCCCGGAAAGGGATCGACCAGCCGCTGACCGGGGGCATAGCCCGCCGGCGGCGCCTTCAGGCCGCCATCCCAGGCCGGGATCGTGCCGTCGGCATTGCCCGCCTTGACAGCGCCCATCGGGGTGAGATCGACGCCGATGCGGGCAACCTGATCGGCGCCGCCGGCGGCATGGGCCGCGGCGCCGAAGGCGACGAGACCGAGGGTGAGCCCAAGATACGCGATACGTTTCATGCGATGTCTCCCGCTTGGGCCGCGCAGCGCGCGGCCCGATGTCTTTTTATCGTTATGTCTTTCAGGATCAGGGCAGATCCCTTCCCCCCCAGTCTTAGAACGAGTAGCTGAGCGTCATCTGGAAGAAGTCGCGGTCGTTCAGCAGGTTCTGACGGCCGGCACCGAAGTAGGTCGTGTAACCGATCGAGCCCTTCCACTGCAGCAGATAGTCGGCGTCGAGCGCGAAGGTCACCGCGGTCGCCTCCCGGGTGTAACCGCCCGTCAGCGGCGTAATGCCGAAGAGGCCGGTCTGCACCCGAAGCGCGGGGGTGAGGTTCGCGCCCAGGATCGCGTCCGGGTAGCTGGCGGACAGCGCCATGGTCAGGCCGCCCGACCATTCGGTCGCGCCGCTGAGCTTGCTGGCGCGGGGATCGGTGCTGCTGCCGTCGCCGATGGTGCCCGTGCCGCCAGCGTCCATGGTCAGCACGCCGGGATCCGGAAGGTCCATATAGACACCGCCGAATTCAAGCAGCAGCGAAGCGGAATTGGCGCCGATCAACGACGGCAGCGTGTCGGTCGAGCCGAAGGATTTGATGCTGCGCAGGACGTAAGTATAGACGTCCTCAAGCAGATAGCCCGCGACCCGCGCGCCGGGGCGATTGGTGGTCGAGCCGAGGTAGTCGCTCAGCTGGTTCTTGAGACCAATCGCAGGATGACTGCAGGGCAGGGGAACACCGCCGGTCAGGACAGCGCCGTAGAGACCGCAGGAAAAGTCGGTCGCCCAGGTTTCGCCGTCGATCAGCACCGGCAGATCGTGCTGCAGCGCGAGTTCGCCGGCGAGCGAGATGCCGAGGGCATCGAGATTGGTGTTGAAGCTGGCGCCGACCATCTGCACTTCGCCCGGGTTTTCCAGGACGATCTTGCTGTTGCGGGCATTCTCCTGAACGATCAGGCCGCCCTGCGCCTTGGCATTGGTGGCGAGGAAGGTCTGGTAGGCGGCGATCTCCGCGGGCGTCTTCCCCGTCGCCGCGTAATTAGCCACCTCTTTGGCGATGAGACCCGGCAGGGCTGTGCCGGCCTCGACCGCGGTGTTGATGTATTTGTCGTCCTCGGCGATGTAGAACACCGGGACCGGGCTGCGCGGCTGGATGTTGGCGAAATAGAAGCCGAATTCGGTATCGTTCAGCTCGGGCGAGTAGTAACGCACCGCTGCGCCCCAGTTCTTGCCGTCCGAATTGCTTTCAAATTTTGCCTGTGGCACCGACAGCGGCACATTGCCGGTGGCGAAATTGGTCGCGTTCGGCGGAATGATGTCGTAGTCGCCCTTGACGCCGAAGCCGACGCCGCCCTTGCCGCCGATGTCGGTCGTGCTGAAGAAGCTGCCCTGCGGATCGGTGACCGACTTGCGGAAGTCGAACTGGTAGAAGGCTTCGACGCTGAGGCCGGCGCCGAGTTCATAGGAAATGTCGATCGCCGGCATGGCCTGCACGGCGTCGCGGATTTCGGCGCCCGGCACGCGCAGCTTCGACTGGTCGGAGGAGTTCACTTGCGCGAGCGACAGCGGGGTCACCGCGGCTTCGCCCCAGCCGATGGTCTGCTGGCCGAGCTTGACCGAGAGCTGACGGTCGCCGATGTCGAAATTGCCGCGAACCCAGAGGTCCATCAGCTCGTAGTCGAAGGACGAGACATTGCTGGCGGCATCCGACTGGCGGCCCGACATGTCGCGGTAGCCGGGAACGGCGACGCCGCCCTGGGTCGAGAAGTCGCCATTGTCATAGACGGCGTCGTAATAGGCCTGACCGCGGACATAGAAGGTGAAATTCTGCCACTGCGCCGTCGCCTCGCCCTGGGCGCGGACCGGCGCGAAGACCATATCGCCCTTGTCGAAATTCAGGTTGCCGTCGTCGCCGTTGCAGGTGGTCGCGCTGCCGCCGGCATAGTTCTGCGGGCAGATCAGCTGGGCGTCGCGATCCTGCGTGCGGATGCCGAAACCGGCGGAAATCGTGACCTGCGTGGTGATCGCCACATCGCCGGCCTGGAATTCGGCGGCAGCCGCCGGATTCGAGAGAAGCGCGGCCGCCATGAGCGCAGCGAAGCTGCCACCGAACGCCAGACGCGCACGAATTTCGTGTGAATTCTTCAACTTGGCCTCCCACCCTCTGGATCGCGGTGCCCCGCTCCAGACCCCGAATTGTTATTGGCGCTTCCGCTTTATTGCATTGCAGCATTGCGAATGCCGCATGACACCCTTACCCGACACCGTTCCCAAAACGGTGTCAAGTCTTGTGGATTGATTGAGGCTTTGGGTGCATCGCAAACTGTGGCGTAAATGCCACGACGGGAAAAGTGGCGCCAACCCAATGACTTATGCTGACTATTTGTCAGGTCTGTATGATGGCGCGCCATTTTGTCGCGCAATGCCCGATGGCCGAAGAATATACCAATTCGGTGACATTTCCAGGAAGCGGCCGGGAAAAAACCTCTCCCGGCCGTCCATCGCCCGCCGCGCCCCCTCCGGTGATAAGGGGAAGGCCGACGATCAGGCGTAATTCAGCCGCAATCCCTTGCGCGGCCAGTCGCAGGCCACCAGCCGCCCCGTCCCCGACAGGGTGACATAGGCGGTGCGCAGATCCGGACCGCCGAAGCAGATATTGGTGGTCAGCGGATCGGGGAAGGGAATATGCGCCACCTCGCGCCCGTCGGGCGAGACGGTGGTGATACCGCCGTTGATCAGGGTGGCGACGCAGACATGGCCCTCGCCGTCGACCCCGAGACTGTCGAACAGATTGAGCCCGCCCGGCGCCAGCAGCAGATTGCCGGGGTGGCCAAGGATGCCGGGCTCGCCCCCGATTCGCCCCGGCCCGGTGACGGCGAAGGACCACACCCGGCCGGTGAAGGTTTCGGCGACATAGAGCGTGTCGCCGTCGGGCGACAGGCCGATGCCGTTCGGCGCCTGCAACGGGAAGATCACTTCCTCGATGAAACTGCCGTCAGGCCGGGCGTAGAAGACGCCCGTGGTATCGCGGTCGCGGTCGCGCGATTTGCCGTGGTCGGTGAACCAGAAGCCGCCATGGGCATCGAAGACGATGTCATTCGGCCCTTTCAGGGCGATGTCGCCGGCGTGGGTGTAGATCACCTCGGCCTTGCCGGTCGACAGGTCCACGCGCTGGATGCAGCCGCCGCCATAGTCATGCGCCTGATGGCCCGGCACCAGCACGCCGCCGAGGTCGGCGAATTCGAAGCCGCCGTTGTTGCAGACATAAACGCAGCCGTCGGGGCCGAGGGCGGCGCCATTCGGGCCGCCGCCCAAATGGGCGACCACGCTCAGCCGTCCGTCCGGCGCGACCCTGGTCAGGGTGCCGCGTTCGATTTCAACGACGAGGATGTCGCCGTCGGGCAGGACGACGGGGCCTTCCGGAAAGCGAAGCCCGGAAGCGATGTCACGAAAGCCGGTCAATTTGTTCTCCCTCTTGCGCGATGCGGTCGTTTTTTGTCTTTCCACGCGCTGATCCAAAGGTAACGTTGCGCGAATGTCGGCCGCAAGCCGACCGACTCGTGTTCCGCCGGCCGATGGTTCCCGCCTTGATGATGCGCCTCCGCTCCCGCTTCTCCGCAGCCCTGGCCCTGGGCGCCGGCCTCGCTGCCGCCACCGTGCTGCTGCCGCGCGCGGCCGAGGCGGTCGGGGTCGACATTGGCAATGGCGAAACCCTCGAAATCGCGCCCCTCGCCGGCTATTGCGTGCTCGACGAATCGCGGCCGGCCGAAGCGCAGTTGATCCTCGCCATGCGCGGCGCCGTGAGCGAGACCATGCGCATCGCCCTCGCCTTCGGCGACTGCAACGAACTGGTCGATCTGCGCAACGGCGACCGCGCCGTGCTCGATCACTTCGGCCAGGTCCTGCTGCTGACCCAGGGCGCCCAGATCGAGCGGGTGACCGATTCGCGACCGTCCTATCTGAATGCCGTCGCCAAGCCCTTTCCGACCGCGACGATCGAGGAAGTGGCCGCCAACGGCGAAGCCCAGGCGAAGGCGAGCAAGCCGTCCGACGCGCCGAAGCCCGTCTTCGCGGTGATCGCCCGCGACGAACTCGCGATCTATGTCGGCACCACCAGCCTGCAGGGGCGCGGCACGGAAAAGACCATGGTCGCGGGCGTCGCCGGGGTTGGGCTGGTCCGGCAGATTCCGGTGAACATCAATCTGTTCAGCGCCTATGACGGCAGCGCCGCCACCGGCAAGTCGGTGTTCGAGACCCTGATCGGGCAAATGTCCGAAGGCATGGCCGACCTGCAGTTCACCAACGACGACAGTGCCATGCCGGCCGCCCTGCCGGTGCCGAATCGCAGCGAATGGCAGGCCATGGGTTCGACCGCGCTGGTCGGCGCGGTCATCGGCGGCTTGCTGGGCGGCGTCGGCGCCATCGTCGTGGTGCTGCTGCGACGCCGTCGCCGCGCCGTCGACGATCCCGTGGTCGGGAGCGAGGTCGACACCGCCTCCGGGACCGCCCCCGACACCACCAGCGCGCCCGTCGCCGCGGCAACGCCCGACGTCCCCGCCGAAACCTCGCCCGAGGCTTCCCTCCACGCCACCGGGGCGACGGCCCCGGCACCGAACGCGGAAAACACCCAAGGCGCTTGATCTCCCTGTCCAAGCGCGCGACGCTGGCGGCGTCCGAAACCTCTGGGGGATCAGAACATGTTCTTTGGCCTTCGCACGAACAGCGGCCTGCGCGTCCTGGCGGCCGCCGCCACCATCCTGGCGGCCATCGGCCTCGGTACCGCGCCCGCTTCGGCGGAAGAGAAAGTCGTCCGCATCGGGACGGAGGGCGCCTATCCCCCGTTCAACTTCATCGACTCGGAAGGCAAGCTCCAGGGCTTCGACGTCGATATCGCCAAGGCCCTGTGCGACAAGATGAAGGTGAAGTGCGAATTCGTCGCGCAGGATTGGGACGGCATCATCCCCGCCCTGCAGACCAAGAAGTACGACGCCATCGTCGCCTCGATGTCGATCACCGCCGAACGCAAGAAGGTCGTCGACTTCTCGGATAAATATTACAACACCCCGACCCAGTTCGTCGCCGCCAAGGGCACCGACGTCGGCGACGCCTCGGCCAAGGCCATGGCGGGCAAGACCCTGGGCGCCCAGTCCTCGACCATTCAGGCCAACATGCTGGAAGCGGTCTACAAGGACTCGACGGTGAAGCTCTACGCGACCGTCGACGAGCTTTACGCCGACCTGTCGGCCGGCCGCGTCGAGGCCGCCCTCGTCGACAAGCTGGTGACCGCCGAATGGCTGAAGACCGAAGCCGGCGCCAAATTCGACTTCGTCGGCCCCGCCATGTACGAGCCGCGCGAAATCCTGGGCGACGGCGTCGGCATCGCCGTGCGCAAGGGTGACGACGAACTCCGCCTCGCCCTCAACAAGGCGATCAAGGAGATCCTCGAGGACGGCACCTACAAGACGATCAACGACAAGTATTTCCCCTTCTCGATCTACTGATCGGCGGGGTTCCGCCCCCGGCCGAGGCCGGGGGCGCTGCCCATCAGGGCAAGGTCAGTCGGCGGCGGCGCCGATCAGCGCGGGACGCGCCTGACCATGGGCGGCATTGCGCATCGCCTTCTGCAATTTCTCGAACGCCCGCACCTCGATCTGGCGCACACGCTCGCGGCTGATACCGTATTCCTGGCTCAGGTCTTCCAGCGTCACTGGCTCTTCCACGAGACGGCGGCGCTGCAGGATGTCGCGCTCGCGCTCGGTCAGGCCGCCCATGGCGTCTTTCAGCAGGCCGCGGCGGATATCCATTTCCTCGCGCTCGGCAAGGCGGACTTCCTGGTCCGGCGTCTCGTCCACCAGCCAGTCCTGCCACTCGCCCTCGCCGTCGACGCGCAAGGGCGCGTTCAGGCTGTGGTCGGGCGCGGCGAGGCGGCGGTTCATCGAGACGACGTCCGCCTCGGTCACCGCCAGCTTGTGGGCGATCTGCGCGACATGCTCGGGCTTCAGATCGCCCTCTTCCAGCGCGGCCAGCTTGCCCTTCATCCGGCGCAGGTTGAAGAACAGCTTCTTCTGCGCCGCCGTGGTGCCGATCTTAACGAGGCTCCACGAGCGCAGGATATATTCCTGGATCGCCGCCCGGATCCACCACATGGCATAGGTCGCGAGGCGGAAGCCCTTGTCCGGCTCGAAGCGTTTCACCGCCTGCATCATGCCGACGTTGCCTTCCGAAATCAGCTCGGACACCGGCAGGCCATAGCCGCGATACCCCATGGCGATCTTGGCGACGAGGCGCAGGTGGCTGGTCACCAGCCGGTGCGCGGCTTCCGAATCGCCATGCTCCCGCCAGGCCTTGGCCAGCATGAATTCCTCCTCCGGCTCCAGCATCGGGAACTTGCGGATTTCGGAGAGATAGCGGCTGAGGCTGCCTTCGTCGGGCAGGGCCGGCATTTTCATGGTCGAGGGAACGCTCATGGGTTTACCTCCTGGCGTCGGCCGGGAAATGTGCTTGCCCCAACAGTCGGGAAATCGGCGGGGTCGCGCAATACCTGAGTGAGGCAATCGGATATCGTCATTGTTTAGATAGATTCCAGACTGTCAAGCAAATCCGACATATCGTTTGGGAGTTCGCTCTCAAATCGCAGAAGTTCCGCGCTGATCGGATGCCGGAAGCCGAGCAGCCATGCGTGAAGCGCCTGCCTGTCGAAAGCCGCCGCCGCGCTGGGCGCGCCGCGCGGCACCCGGCCATAGACCGGATCGCCGACCAGCGCATGGCCGAGGGAGGTCAGATGCACCCGGATTTGATGGGTACGCCCGGTCTCCAGCCGGCAGTCGAGCAGGCTGGCCGACGGCGGCCGGCCGAAGCGTCGCTCCACCCGCCAATGGGTGATCGCGGGCTTGCCGTCCTCGACGATGGCCATCTTCTTGCGGTCGAAGCGCGAACGGGCGATGGGCCGGTCCACCGTGCCCTCGTTGCTTGCCGGACTGCCCCAGACCACGGCCTTGTAGCCGCGGTCGAGATCGTGGCGGGCGAACAGATCGGCGAGGCCATGATGCGCCGCCTCGGTCTTGGCGACGACCAGAAGGCCCGAGGTGTCCTTGTCGATGCGGTGGACGATGCCCGGCCGCTCCACCCCGCCAATACCGGAGAGACTGCCCCGGCAATGATCGAGCAGCGCGTTGACCAGGGTGCCGTCCGGATTGCCGGGCGCGGGATGGACGACGAGCCCGGCCGGCTTGTCGACCACGATCAGATGTTCGTCCTCGTAAGGGATCACCAGATCCATCGCCTGCGCGACCGGGGCGGCCGGCGCGGCGGGCGGCACGCCCAGCACCACCGACTGACCCGGTTTGACCCTGGCCGAGGCGTCCTCTATGGTCGCCCCGTCGACCGTGACCCGGCCGGCCTCGATCAGGCCTTTCAGTCGCACCCGCGACAGGCCGGTGGCCGTGGCGAGGAAACGATCCAGGCGATCACCGCCTGCGGCATCCTGCACCACCAGATTATGAAGCGTCGCGAGCATATCCATCATGGCTGAAGAGTTGCCCAGCAACCCCCGTGGCCTCAAGGCCGTTGTGATCATCCTCGGCGTCATCTTCCTCGTCATGATGGCCCTGTTCATCTACGGGCTGGCGACCAAGGTAGGCGGCAAAAAAGGCGCCATCGCGGCGGCGATCGAGATTCCGGCGGGCGAGACCCTGATCGAGACGACAGGCGCCGGCGACCGGCTGGTCCTGCGCCTGCGCGCCGCCTCCGGTGCCGAGCGCCTGCTCTTCATCGACCCAGCGACCGGGCAGGCCGTGGGCAGCACCGCCCTGACCGCCGGCGCCCCCTGACCGATGGCACGGGCGCTGCGTCTTTCGGCCGCCGCGCTCGCCGCCCTGCGCGCCCATGCCGCGGCCGAGCACCCGCGCGAAGCCTGCGGTTTCCTGCTCGGTCCCGCCGCCGAAGGATTGCCCCCTGAAACCCGTCGCCCCGGCGCAGGCCGGGGCCTTTGGACGAGAGAGGCGCCCTTCCCGTCCCGCGATCCCGGCCCGCGCCGGGATGACGCTGAAAGGGGGGACGCCTTCGCCGACGAAGCCCTGCCCTCGCCCAACCTCGCCCCGGACGGTGCGCTCGACACCTTCGAGATCGACGCCGCCCTGCACCTGAAGCTGCAGCGCGAGGCGCGGGCCGTCGGCCGGCGTATTGTCGGGCTCTATCATTCCCATCCTGCCAGCGCGCCCATCCCCTCGCCCCGCGACCGGGAAGGCGCCTATGATCACAGTCTGGTCTGGCTCATCGTCGGGGCGGACGGCGCCTGCCGGGCCTGGTGGCCGGGGCCGGACGGGTTTTGCGAAGCGTATCTCGAGGTTTGCCCATGAATTTCTCGTCCGACAATGTCACAGGCGCCCATCCGAAGATCGTCGCCGCGCTGGCGGAAGCGGCGGCGGCCGGGCCGATGCCGGCTTATGGCGCCGATCCGCTGACCGAGGCCCTGACGAAGCGCCTGTGCGAGGTCTTCGAGCGCGAAGTCGCGGTGTATCCAGTCGCGACCGGCACCGCCGCCAATGCCCTTGCCCTCTCGGCCCTGACCCCGCCCTGGGGCGGCGTGCTGGCCGGAGCGGAAGCCCATGTCGAGGTCGACGAATGCGGCGCGGTCGAGGCGATGACCGGCGCCCGCATCATGGCCGTGCCGGCGCCGGATGGAAAACTGACCCCGGCCGCCCTCGCCGCCCGCATCGCGCCCCTCCGCAAGGGCGACCAGCATCAGGTCCAACCCGCCGTCGTCTCGATCACCCAGGCGAGCGAATGCGGCACGGTCTATGCCCCGGCCGAGATCGCCGCCATTGCCGCTTTCTGCCGCACCGAATCTCTGCATCTGCACATGGACGGCGCCCGCTTCGCCAATGCCGTCGCCAGCCTCGGCTGCACCCCGGCCGAGGTGACCTGGAAGGCGGGGGTCGAGGCCCTGTCCTTCGGCGCGACCAAGAACGGCGCCCTCGCCGCCGAGGCGGTGATCTTCTTCGACCCTGCTTCTGCCGAGAATTTCCTGTTCCGGCGCAAGCGCGCGGGCCATCTGTTCTCGAAGATGCGCTTCCTCTCGGCCCAGCTCCTCGCCTATCTCGACGACGACCTGTGGCTGAAGAATGCCGCCCACGCCAATGAGGCGGCGCGCCATCTCGCCCTTGGCCTCATCGACCTGCCGGGGGTCGACCTCGATCACCCGGTCGATGGCAACGAGCTGTTCGTGCGCCTGCCGCTCGCGATCGCCGATCGCCTGCTGCGCGCCGGCTATCACTTCTACCCCTGGGGCGCGCCACCGGCCGACCCGGCGAGCGAGGCCGGCCTCTACCGTTTCGTCACCGCTTTCGACACCGACCTCGCCAGCATCGACGCCCTGCTGGCCGCGGCCTTGCCGCCTGCCGCAGAAAACACTTGATCGGCACGCCGGGAGCGGCTATTAACCCGCCTCTCCCGGCTCTGGTCCCCATCGTCTAGAGGCCTAGGACATCGCCCTCTCACGGCGGTAACAGGGGTTCGAATCCCCTTGGGGACGCCAACTGGCTATTTGCAGACGTTCGCCCTTGTGCGTATCCGTCCAGAAACCCCCAGAAAACCTAGCTTTTTTCCCCTTAGCCTGTGCGTCGGTGTCCGTATCCGTGCGCCCGCAGCCAGAAATTTCCATGGTATGATCCATGGTATCGCGGCAGGGTCATGGTATCGAATCCCTGAGGCGGCGCCGATACCATGGGCGCCGATACCATGATGGCCCTGACAGACAAGGCGATCCGCGCCTTTCAGCCCGAATCGACCCCCTATAAGAAGGCGGATGGCGCCGGTCTCTACCTCCTGGTCAGTCCTAGCGGGTCGAAGCTGTGGCGACTGAACTACACCTTCGCCGGCAAACAGAAGACCACAACCTTCGGGGCCTATCCGACCGTCTCCCTTGCCGATGCCAGGGAAAGAGTCAGGGAGGCAAGGCGGTTGCTATCGGAGGGGATCGACCCCGCCGCCGCGAAGCAACAGGCCAAGCGGGCAACGGCAGGTATGGGTATCGCCACTTTCGAGGCCGTGGCCCGCGAATGGCTGGAAAGGGAAGCCAAGGAGTTGGACCCCGGCACCCATGCCCGCAATCTCTCGATGATGGAAACCCACGCTTTCCCGGTCATCGGCGCCATGGCGGTTGCCGAAGTCGAGGCCCCGGACCTGCTGCGCCTCGCCGACGAAATCGAGGCCAAGGGGATCAGGACCGCGCGGCGCATCCTGCAGAAGTGCGGGCAGGTCTTTCGCTATGCCATCCAGAGCGGCCGGCGGGTGACGGCGGACCCCGTGCCCAGCCTGAAGGGGGCTGTTCGCCGGCACGCCACAAAGAACCATGCCGCCGTCACCGATCCCGACCGGGTGACTGACCTCATGCTCATGATCCATGCCTATCGCGGTGACCCTGTGGTGGTTGCCCTGCTGAAATTCATGCCCCTGGTCTTTACCCGGCCGGGCAAAGAGCTGTGCCGTGCCCGGTGGTCGGAAATCGACCTGCACAAGGCCACATGGACCATTCCTCCCGAACGGGTGAAGACCCGCGCCGAACACACCGTGCCCTTGTCCACCCAAGCGGTGGCGATCCTGAAGGGGTTGAAGCCGGTCACCGGACGGAATGCCCATGTCTTCGCCTCTGACCGCTCGAAGACAGGCCATATCTCCGAGGGCACGGCCCTGATGGCGATCAAGCGCAATGGCTTCGCTGGCGAGATGACCGCCCATGGCTTCCGGGCCATGGCCGATAGTCTGTTGTCTGAGCAGGGCTTCGATCCGGCCTGGATCGACCGGCAGTTAGCCCACAAGGAACCCGATCAGGTGAAGGCGGCCTATCGCCGGGCGACCTACATGGAACAGCGGCGAAAGATGATGCAGGCATGGGCCGATTATCTGGATGCCCTCGTCGCGAAGGCTGAAATTTCGGAAAAGGCTCGATAAGGCCACCCTCAAAACCTTCAAAACTTCCCGAAATTTTCGTGGCAGGTCGGTAGAGGCACCCTCAAAACCCTCGAAACCTATGTTTTACAAGATGCGAAAGGCCGGGTGCCCATAGGCGACCCGGCCCTCTTCCGGCCACGCGAGGGAGAGACCTGCCGCCAGCGTTCGGGGTTGTTATCGCAGCGCCACTCCCGACTTTGCGCGCTTCCGGCTATCCTCAAGCAAGGCCCCGCCGGCGAGGGTTCAAATGAAGACGAACCCCTCCCTCCTCTCGTCGGTCTCATAGACCGATCTCATGGAACCGGCCGCTGCCGCGCGGGCCACGGCCATGGCCGATGCCACGGCCCCGTCAATGCGGTCTCGGCTCTTGCCCTTGGTCATCATCCGGTTGCCGGCGCGGTCGGTCTCCACCGCCACATTGTCGAAGTTCCAGCGCAACACCGGGTGTCCACCGTGCTGGAATTGGCCGCCGGCAATGGCCCGCTCCAACTCCTTTACCGCCGGGGCCATGGTGATCCAGCCTTGGCGCATGGCGACCACGGGGAAGCCATCACTCCCAAGGTTGTTCATCATCTGTTGGGCAAGGTGCGGGTCGAAGGCGATTTCCCGCACGTCGAACCGGGTGCACAAGTCGCGAATCGTGTCCTCGACGGCGCGATAGTCCACCACGTTGCCGGGTGTCGGGGTGATGAAGCCGCCTTCCGCCCACAGGGGATAGGGCACCATGTCCCGATCCGCCCGCTTGCGCAGATTGTCGGCCGGGCAGAAGAACCAAGGCCAGACCACGAAGCCATCATCTTCGGCGCGCCAGCAGGCCACCACCACGGTCAGGTCGGTATTGCTGGATAGGTCCACCGCCAACCAGCAAGGCCGGCTTGCGAGTTCATCCAGATCGACCGGCGCCGCGCCATGGTCATAGATGGCCATGTCAACGAAGGGATCGGCGCTCTGATCCAGCCACACATTCAGGTGCAGTTGGCGGAAGGCTTCGCGATCAGCCGGCCGGTTCTCTGCCTCGCGGGCCAGCTGGCGCAGCCCCTCGATGTCGGGGAAGCCATAGGGCAGACCCGGATTGACCGCGCGCCACACGTCTTCATCGCGCCAATCGGCATCGCGCGGCGTCTCGAACAGGATGGGCAGGAAGCCAGGGTCGATCACCTCGCCTAGTGCCACCTTCCGGGCATAGGCATAGATGTCATGGGCAATGTTCTCCTGGCCCCGGCCGGCGGTGGTGATCACCACAAGCAGCGATCCCGAGACCTTGACCAGGCCGGTACGCAGCACATCCCATAGGTCGCGCTTCTTCCAGGCGTGAAGTTCGTCCGCCAGGACGAAGGTGGGGGTTCGACCGTGCTGGGTGCCGGCATCGGCCGCGATGGCTTCGAGGAAGGCCCCAGATTTGGGGTGAGTGAGCCTATTCTTATAGTCCACCACCGAGGTTGCGCGCTCCACACGCCTGTCAGCCCGGACGATGCCAACAGCTTCCTCGAACGAGATGCGGGCCTGCTTATGATCAGCCGCGGCGGCGATGGCTTGACCCCCGGGCACTCGTTCAGGGCCGAATGTGTGCAGCAGGGCCAGCGCGGCTCCAAGGGCCGTCTTCCGGTTGCCGCGCGGCAGCAGCATGAAGACCGTGCGCACCAGGCGCCGGCCGGTCTCATCGCAGGGGCCATAGATCCGGCGAACGATGCGTTCCTGCCAGGGCGATACCTCGAAGCCGTTGCCGGGTTGTCGGGACTTTGGGTGTTTCAGGGCGCGCAGGAACCGCACCGCCCGGTCGCCATAGCCGTGCGGGTCGGGAATCTCGGACTGATCAAAGACCCAGGTCGGAAAGGTCGTCGTCATCGCCCATCCCTTCGGGGCCTTTCTTGCCGCGCCGGTGCGGGGTCAAGGCCAGTTCAGCGGCGAGAAGCCGCGCCTCGCGCATCGCGGCTGACTGCATCCTGAATGCCGGGTGAGGCTTCGGGCCCTCCTCGCTTGCCATCATTCGGCCTTCTGCCCGCATGATGTCTTCGGTCTCGCGGACGATGCCCACCGCGATGCAGTAGCTTTCGAGTGTGGCCAGCATGTCCGGCCCCAGCAGGCGGCGTTTGTGCAGGTCGGTCGCCACCCGCTTCCATTCCCGCTTGGCCTGGTCGGACAGGTAAGGCGGCGGCGCAGGGCAGCGAGAGGGCGAGGCATCGCCCGTCACCAGTGCCAGATGTCCCTTCCGTCCCTTCATCGCCTGATCTCTCGCCTGAAAAACCCCATTTTGACCTCTGTCTGGAATTCGACCCCCGGTCGGTCCCCACCCCCAGGCAGGCCAAGTTCAGACCCTCCCTCTGGGCACCTGATCCCGGCTCGTCCGCTGGCTGTGGTGCGCGTGACACATCGGCCGCAGGTTCGAGGGGGCAAGCCGCAGGTCGGGGCGATCCCGCACGCTCTGGATATGGTCGGCATCGGTCGCCGGTTTGCCGCAGCCCGCCACACAGCAGACCGGATGCGCCGCAAGGAAGGCAGCTCGCACCCGTTGCCATTGGTGGTCATAACCACGTCGCCGCGCACCGCCCCGCGTCTGGTCGTAAGCCCGCGTGCAGGACGGGCACCGGCCGCGCACGACGGCGCCACATTTGCATACGCGAGGGGCGGCGATAGGCATCAGGCCACCCCTGGCGTTCGATAGCGGGCCAGTGCGCTGGCCAGGTCCGGGGGCAGACCGTTGTCGAAGGCCTTGGCGGTATCGAAATAGGAGGCCGCATATACGTCGGGCACATCCTCCGACCGCAAGGCCGGGTCGCGTCCCCGGGCACGATAGGCCCGCGTCACCAAGTCGATGGCCGCCTGTTCGATGTCGCCCGGCATATTGCGCCCAGCCTGCCCCGGCAGTAGCCAGCCGGCCGTATATTCGACCGCCACGGTTGCCGGGGGCCACGACAGGTATCGGCCCTTGGCATTGAGGCGGTACAGGATGCCGTCCGAGGCCGAAATCTCGAAAGCATCAGGACTTAAGGGCGCCCCGTCCTCGACTGCGCTGGCAATCGAAGCCACGGGCCAGCGCGACAGGATCAAGGACGGCAAGGGGCGATGGAGGCGGAATGTCTCCCGCACCGTCTCTTGTCCGAATACCCGGCCGCACCAGCCCGTAATCCGATCAGAAACCCGGTCGATGGTATCGGCAAGCCATGCGTCGTCATCGGCCCCCGTCAGGTCGAGACCGGCCTTTACCGTCTCGACCGTGGTCAAGGCGGTGCCGCTGGCGGGGGTGATAACGGTCAGCATCAGGCCACCGGCCGGGTGTCGGCATGGCCCCTGATCACCACCACCGAGGCGGCAATGGACGTGCCACTGTTCTTGGTGACCACCGTGCGGACATACCGCTTGTTGCCGACATAGCCGACCTTCACCGTGCTGTCCGCCGCGAGAGACGCGGGAAAGGAACCGATCAGATCACCAGCGGCCACATCGTCGAAGTCGCCGGACGTGGTGGTGTCGCTCTCCTGCAGCTTGGCGGTGAAGTCGCCGCTACCCGCGATGGCGCCGGTGGACACGACGATGCCGGCAGCGTTGAAGCCCGCGAGGTCGACGGCCGCGCTGGTGTCGGTGGCGGTGAGGACGACGGGCTTTACCGCCTGCACCGGACCGATGGAATGGGTCAGATCACGCATGACAGGTCTCCTCAGCTCACGGCCATCTTCAGTTTGCGGATGGCCTCGGCCTTCACCACGTCACCGCCGGTGCGGCGCCGGGCGTGGAAGCGGACGAGGCCCTTGGTCGCCTGGCTGTAGGGATCGCGCAGGATCGACACGGCCACCTTGTCCACGATGCGATAGGCGGACTGGATGTCGCCGAACAGGATCGGATAGGTCCCGTCGGCCACCGCATCCATGTCCGGCGCTTCGATCACCGGGCGCCCCAGGATGGTCGGGGGATTGCCGTCCGCCAGCCCGTCACGCCAGATGTAATCGCCGCCGCCGGTCTTCAGCTTGCGCACCGTGCCGATGGTGCCGGCGTTCATCAGCCAGGCCCCGCGGTTGCGATAGAAGGCCGGCAGCGCGTGCATGAGGTTGATCAGCGCATCCGACGCCAGATTGGTCGCGTGACCGTTGGGAACGCTCGCCACATCGCCATGGGCCATCAGCCCGCGAGGCTTCTTCACCCCGTCGCCCTTGAGGAAGGCAAGGCCCTCGATCCGGCCGAACTCTTCGGCGAAGTCGAAGGCCAGTTCATTGGTGACGTTGAGGGCGGAGTCTTCGAGCAGCTTGGTCGACACGTCGATATAGGCCGCCGCCTCATGCACGAAGATTTCCACCTGACCATAGGCCGGCGCGGTTTCAGGGCGGTCCTCGGTCTCGCCGACCCATGACGCAGTGGGGGCGGCGCTGCGCTTCGGCAGAATCACCGAGCCGGCGGCGGTGCTGGACACGCGGGCAGCCTGACGCACCGGCGAGACCTCGACCAGGTTGCGCAAAAGCTCCTTCTGGAATTCCGCCGGGGCGAGGTAGCCGCCGGCCGTGTCATCCGCCACCACCAGGGCGCGGACTTCATCCACCGCCAGCGCCTCGCGGCCACGACGGACGAAGCCGGTAAAGGCTCGAGCCTCGATCCCTTCCTCGGCTTTCGTCTGGGCGCCCGGCCGCTGCGACCGGATTTCGTTGCGGGTCAGGATTTCCTCGATCTTGTCCACCCGTTCGGCCACTGCCTGAAGGGTGATTTCCTCATTGCCGCCCTTGTCCGGTGCGGCGCCGGTCTGCACTTCGGCCATGCTGGCCTCCTGTTCTGCCGACACGTCGGCGCTGCGAATGCTCGTCACCCGGGCGCGCTTGGCCGCCGGCAGTGACACGATGCTGATTTCGTGAAGCTCGATCTCGCGCACGGTGCGGGCGCCGCCGGCTCCCGCCAGGGCCTTGCGCACGCGAAAGCCAATCGACAGACCGGACACGGCGCCAGACTGGATCAGGGAGCGCGCCTCGCGGGCGCGCTGAACGTCGAGGTTCAAGCGGCCCCGAACCTTCAAGCCTTCGCCGGTTTCCTCGATTGCGTCCCACCTGCCGATAGCGTCGGCTGGATCATGAGACCACAGCATGACGGGCATGGTTTCAGCGGCCCGATGTTCCGCGAGGGAGGCCGCGAAGGCGCCGCGCTCGATAACGTCGCCATAGCTGTCCGCCTCGTCGAACCGGGCGGCGAAACCCTCGATCAAACCAGTATCGTCGCCGGCATCGAATCGGACTTCTAGAAGGTCGAGGGCGCGGGCTTCGGTCATTGTGATTGATCCTTGACCAAAGGCCGGATGTTCGCCCCGGTCTGGCCCGCCTGCCTGACCAGCTCATCGCCGCCTTCAACGGGCGGGCGGTTCTCAAGCGCGCGGGCTTCGTTCGGTTTCATCCAGGGGGCGCCAACGGCCTGCCCCAGCGCGGTGAAGCGGGCAGTGATATCGCCGCGCAGCAGATCGTCGGTGACGAATTCGAGGAAGCGGGTCGTGCGTTCGCGGGGGGTGAACAGGACGCGGGCAAGGGCCGCCTCCCATATGTCCAGCCAGGGCAGAAGCGTGAAGGTCAGGAACTGGCGGGAAAGCTCCTCGACATTCCGCCACGTCGCCCGTTCCAGATCGCCAATCAGCGTGCCCGGCACGCGATAGGTCCGGGCGATCTCCTGCACGGCGAAGCGGCGAAGTTCGAGGAACTGAAGGTCCACCGAATTGAACTGCATGGACTTGAACACCATGCCGTCTTCGAGGATCAGTGTTTTGCCGCTGTTTCCGGCCCCGGCGTGCTGGGCATCGAAGGACGCTCGCAGACGCTTGACCACCTCTGGCGACAGGGCCTTGCCGTATTCGAGGACACCAGAGGGCCGCGCGCCCGACGAGAACAGCCGGCCTTGATGTTCCGCCATGGCGAGGTCGAGACCGATTGCTTCCCGGGCCAGATCGGTCAGGTTGATGGGCCGGTCGATGGTGCCGCCGGGGGTTTGCAGGAACAGGATGTCCGACCAGGAATAGGTCCTCTGTCCGCCGGCCCGAAGGTTGACCCGAAAGAGCGGTTCGCCCGTCTCGTCGTCGGTCTCGACCGCCACCGCCGAAGGCGCAAGCCGGTGCAGCTCACGCACCCGGCCCCCGGATTTGATCAACAGGGCGAAGGCCCGGCCGTGCAGCAGCGCATCGACCTGAAGGGCGGTTCGCAACTCGACCGAGGATGTCCAGGGATTGGCGTCTCCTGCCAGCAGGCCGGCGACCGGATGGGCCGTGTCCCGTTCCCGGCCGGCATCGGTGCGCTGGAAGACATGGATCGGCAGGGCACCGATGGTCTCGGCAATCGCTCGGACGCAGGCGGCGGCGGTCGGGGATCGTAGGGCCGTCTCGGGACCGACGGCGATGCCGGCGGCGGTGGTTCCCGCACCGAACAGGGCCAGCATCTCCGGCGAGGGTGTCGCCAGGGATCGGGTTTCCGCCGGCCGAAGCCAGCTCTTGAAAAGGTTGAATTTCATTGCGCGTGTCCCTAACCCATCAGATCAGGACTCGCGCTACTTCGGTCAATTCAAATACATAATTTAAGCGCGCAGATATACGCCCAAGAACACATACGAACAGTTACAGACGGCACTATTGATTTTTATTTCCGGCAAAGTGACGAAGGGTAATCTTGTCCTCGACGGTCAGTTCATTTCTCAGGGCACGCCCTGCAATTGCCTTTGCTTTGGCGGACCCCCAGCGTTTTCCTTCTTCGGCATAGGCACGGGCCAAAGCCTTCCAGTCAAGGGCCGGACGGTACTGCTCAAGTTCCGCTTCCAGCGCGTCAATGTGGCGCCGGAATCCGGCTCGCTCATGTTCCATCGGGCCGAACGCTTCGGCCACCCCGGCCCTTTTCCCAGCCCAATAGCCCCGATCCCAAGTCCCCTGATCGACTTGCGCGCTTTGGGATCGCGGCTCTCTGATCTGGGCCGCCGCCGCTCCCCCCTCGACCGCTTGGCCCAAGGTCATGCCCGCGCCTCTTGCCAGCTTGACCGCCATGCGCACGGCCGTCAGTGCTTCTGCGTCATGATCGCTTTCCGCGCGGGCCAGAATCTTGGCCAGTTTCTGGCGGTCCAGCATCAGCGGACCTCCCAGAGAGGCACTCCGCCTTTCGTTTTCGGCCGGGTTATACGCAAGCGTTTGCCGGTGGTGTTGCCGACGACGATGGCCTCATCGGTGATCAGATAGATTTCCGCGTCGCCGATGAAGGTGGCGGCACCCCGGCAGTCCAGCCGGGCGGCAGGGGCGGCGGCATTGACACCGAACAGGTCGGCAGCAGTCCAGCCCAGACGATGCGCCTTGGCAGCCCAAGGGTCAGCGGCGAGGCGGTCGGCGAAGCGCAGGATGCCGTCCCGGACGGATCGCCAGTCGCGGCCCCATTCCTCGGGCGGGGGCATCGACGCCAGGCGCGCGAGGCCATCAGCCCAGCCACGGGGGATACCACTGTCTTCCATCAGGGCGGCGCGTTCCACGATTTCGGCGGGATCGGGTGCCGCGAATTCTTCAAATGCGCCCTTGAGGGCACCCTCAAAACCCTCAAAACCCAACTCGATTTTTTCAGAAAGGCCGGATGCGCCACCCTCAAAACCTTCAAAACCTGCTTTCGAGGGTTTTGAGGGTTCCGTATCCGGGATGTTCTCGATTTTCGGTCTCTCGGTTACCCGCTGCATCCATCGGCCCATGGTCAGCCCTCTTTGCCAATCAGCCGGGGATTCCACGAATAGGTGATCGTCGGTCGGCCGCCGGCACTGTCGGTCTTTCGTTCCGCCCCGACCCATTGCAGGTCGGTCAGCATTTCGAGAATGTCCCCCACCGTCTCGCGGTCGGTCAGGCCGGCCCATGCCTTCTGGTGGATGTCCCTCGCAGTGAAGGCGTCGGGCAATTGCTTGCGCCTCGACCAGATCAGCCGGGCGCCATCCTCGATCATTGTTTCGCCTGCGGCGTAGACCCGGCGGGCATGGCTTTCGAGATAATCAGCCCAATCTAGCGCGCGGGCCGTGGCGACCTTGCCAACCACGACCCGCTCCCCGTCCAGCAGCTCGAACAACAGGGCAAGCGCGGCCACCGTCTTCGGCATCTTCAGGATATGGCTTTCCATCACCGAAGGCAGACCGCCGGCTCGTGCCCTGATCTGGATTTCCTCCATCCATTCCCGGAACAGCCCTTGAGCCTCTTCGTCGAAGCGCATCACTGTCGGCATGTCTTCAGCACTGGCCGGAAGGTCCACCGGGGCCAGGGCGTGCAGATGCCGGAAGGCAAGGAAATAGGATTCGCGCGCCGCCTCGTCCGGCCGGCGGTCGATCCACGTCCAATCCTTGCTGTCGTCGGGCCAAACCGCCAGTTGAAGGCGCTGGATCAGCCCGTCATTGCCGGCCCCGGTCAGCGCGCCGCGCACCAGTGGCGCCAGGCGGGAAGGCTGAATGCCCCCGATCAGCGACAGGGTGCAGGCCGCAATCTGGATGGTTCCCCGTCCGATGCGGTCATAGGTGAAGGGGCTGTCGCCGTTGAAGGCTTCGAGATAAAAGGCGCGGTCGGTGCAATGCTCCTCGGATTCCATCCGGCCCAGCCAGCCGGCGAGTTCGTCACGAACCTGCGTCAAGCCGTTGGGGTTCTCGTTCAGCAGTTCGCCCAGCTTCTCGACCGTCGCATCGTTGATGATGAAACGGGGTTGCGGCGGGTCTTCGTCATTGTCGCCGCCGGCCCCCTGGATCAAATCCCGAGCCTGATCGAGGTCGCCCTTCTCGGCCGCCATTCTCGCCTTCTTCTTCGCCGCGCCCTTGGCGATATCGGCCACTTCAGCGTCGATCTTCCGGGCGGCGCAATCGGCCTCCCAATTCTTCCGGGCCTCGTCCTGAAGGGCATAGACCGGCGCCAGCGCAGCTGTCATGGAGGGCGACTTCATGGCGGAGGGCCGGCCGATGATCGCGCCCCACAGGTTCGGCACGATGGTCCAGTCGTCGAACTGCTTCGGCCTGATCCTGATCTTGTTGCCCAGCATCGAGGCGAGACCAACCAGCGCGCAAACCGCGACGAAATCGACCGGGCATTGCGACCGCGCCGACACATCGAGGACATATCCCCGGATAGCGTCGGGCAGCATCTCCGGCTCCAATCGGGCCACTGCGGGCAAGGTCGAGACCAGGGGCTTGGGTACTGGCCAAGATGACCCCGGTTCATGGGCCGGCGCGGCGGCGATCAACCGGCGAATCTTCTCGTTGCCATCGGGCGTGGCGGCATTGAAATCAAGCATGTTCCACGGCCTCTTGCACGATATCGTTGAAGTCGATGCCGGGATGATCCGGCATGGCGATCCGGGCGATTCTGCCCTCTGCGGTGAAGCGGTCGGCCGCCTTGCGTGCCTCGCGTTCGCCGGTGCCGCTGGCGTCGTTGTCGGCGGCAATGATGATTTCGCGGGCTTCGTCCGGCAGCACGATGGCGGACAGGTTGCTGGCGTTCATGGCGGACCAGCCCGGCAGGCCGGTTGCCTGCATCACGGACAGCACCGTCTCGACCCCTTCACCGATCACCAGCACAGGCCCGGGCGGTGCCAGGCGGACGGCTCCGCCCTTGCAGTTTCCCAAGGTCATCTTGTTGCTGCTCACCGGGGCCTTGCGGCCATCCTCGGTCAGCCATGTGCGGTGAATTCCTGTGATCTCGCGACTTGGCCAGATGTTGACCGCTCCCACCATCGCCGGCAGCTTCAACCCGGTGGCGCGGTGAAAGAGCGCGGGGTGAAAGCGCAGCGTGGCCGGCGGCGATATTGCGATGCCCCTGCCGCGCAGATAGGCGGTCACCATGCCGTGCGGGCCGGTCTCTTCCCAGATGCGCCGGGCGATCTCGACCAGACGACTGTCATCATTCCCGATGGGTCGAGCATTCCGGGGCTGGGCAGCGACTTGAACATCGCCATCTTCCGCCAGCAGGCGAACCGCCTTCATGAAAGGCAGGCCCTCGATCCTCTGCACGAAGGCAAAGCAGTCACCGCCCGCGCCGCAGCCATGGCAACGCCACAGCCCCTTCCCGTCGTCTATCGCCAGCGAGGGGGTGCGGTCATCGTGAAATGGGCAGCAGCCCATGAACTTGCCGGCGCCGGCCCGATCCAGCTTCACGCCAGCCTTGGCGGCAACGGTGGACATGACGACCCTGGACTTGATGGCGGCAATGTCGAAGCGCCGGCCGGACATGGAATCAGCCCTCGACCAGGCCGCGCTTGCCGGCCTCGATCATCAGGGCCTGAAGCCCCTCGATCAGGGCGGGCACGCGGTCAATACGCAAGGCCAGGCCAGCCTTGCCTGGGCGCATCTGGTCGTCTTCCGCGCGGAACCAGACCCGAAGATTGGCGAGGTCGTGGCCCTCGTATTCCGACAGGGAGACGCGGACGGTCTCCCGGCGGTTCTTCACGATTTCGGCGATCATCGCTTCAGCCATGGGCCGCACCCTTCGCCAGGGCCTCGACCTGATCGCGCGGGAAGCGGGTGCAGCCGGCCAGCTTCAGCTTCGTCAACTGGCCGGCAGCAGCCAGCTTGTAGACGGTGGAACGACTGATACCGAGAAGGTTGCAAACCTGCTCGATTGTCAGGGCTTCGGGGCGTTCGTGCGGCATTCGATGGCTCCTTCGAGGCAAGGTGGTGGCGTTTCGGGAAATCGCGTGCTTCCCGACTAGTTAGGCAGGCTCTGTAACTACTAAGTGCTCAAATGGCCAAGCGTGGGCGGCAGGTATTTCTGAGCGATCTTGACGCGCTCATCCCAGGGCAATGGAGCGGAAGGCTCAGATACAGGCAGGCCGTATGCCCTCCGCTTCATTTTCCTCAAGGCGAGCGTGGCATTCACGTTCAGCAGACTGTCGAAGTTGTCGAGGTGATATAGGGCGCGATTCTGTTCTTCTTGGTCCCGGCCAAAGCCAATCGCTCTGACGGTCTTTCTATCGGCCTCGATCACTGAAACGGGGTCGAGGTCGTATTCAATCGGATTGCTGCCGTCTGATATGCCACTCATGAGGTCACTCATGGTATCCATGGGGCTTGGATCGGGGCTCTTGGTGAAAATCCATCGTCCATTCACAATCAGAACATGGTCATCAAAACGCGGCAGCGCCTCGGTCCGGTAGTTCTCGTAGGCGTAAAGACCGAGGGGGTCGACTTCGCCGGCATAGACCGGCTTTTCGGTCAAGGGTTTGAGTTCGACATTGGGCAATCCTTGGGCTGAACGGTCGACCCGCATCGTCCCGCGCTCGGTGTTCGGCTCGAAGGCGTCATAAGGCACGTTCACGATATCGCCGGCTGTCGGATTTGGGTTGTCGATGCTGTAGCAGGGAAAGACAAAGCGCTCCCACACATGCCAGGGCACCATGTCGGTCAGGAGCCAGTTTCCTTTCGGATCGACCGACATCATGGAACGAATACCGTAGCTCGGATCTCGATAATCAACGATTTCTGTCGGCATGGCCGCAATCGCAGGCGTCGCGCCGATGATGTTGGCGGCAAGTTCCAGTGGCAAGCCAGCCTCACTGAGCGCGTGAACAATTGCCACGGCGTTCCTCGTCTTCGGATTGATGCGGCGGACGTGACGACTGCCCCGGCCTCCACCAGTGACGCCGGCGCGCATGGAGGGCAAGCCCAGCACGATTGCCACGGCGCGAGGGGCCATGCCAGTCCATTCGGCAAGTTCCTGATCGGATATCCGCCCCGTCCACCAATTGACGACCTTGTCTCGATCCAACATGAAACGCGCCTCTTTGACCTAAAATAACCTAATACGTCATTTGGAGGTGCGCAAGGGTTAAATGACGTTTCACGTCATTTGAAAATTTAGGCCGCATCGGGGCGGCGGGCATTTGCTTCGCTCACGGGCCCGTCAATCTTCGACCCGACGCCCGTCCGCTACAGCCGCCGCCATCGCCCGATAACCGCGCCGTCAACTCGCACGGTCCCATCACTCTCGACCGTCCGCCCGGGCACATGAAAGCGGAGCGCGCGATGCAGTCGTTCATTGAATAGCGGCTCATCAATCATGGCGCCGCTATCTGCGTCGTCCATTTCCGGCGCGTCGCTCACTTCCTCGTCGGGATCACCGTCCGACTCGTCCAGGATCGCAATCAAGGTCTCGACTAAGGCTTCGATTCGCAGGCGGGTTTGCCGGTTCAGACGCTGCCGGCCGCGATTGGTCAGGCTCATATCCGGCCCCTTGCGGCGGCGGGGGATCGGCATCGGATCAGGCTTCGCCATGGCCGTCTCCCCCAAAGCGGCGGGCGATCCAGTTCCGCAAGGTTTCCGTCTCGTCCGTCACCATGACCGCCAGTGAAGAAATCGCCTCTTTCGGCTTGATGTCGGTGAGCACGCTGGCGGTAAGCTCGATTGCCTTGGCAAGCCGGTCGATGCCCGCAATCGTTTCCAGGGCAAGGTCTCGGTCGTAGCTCATGTCTAAGCCTCCCCCTCAATCACTGCCTCGATGCGGGCATTCAGCGTCCCCACAGCACTGTCGAGACGGGCTTCGATCAGAGACCCCAACTCGGCCAATGCACTCATCATGCGCCTGTCCGGCAGGCTTGCCGCCGCGGCCTGCAGCGCAACGGCAAGAGTCCGGGCGCTGCCGATTTCGTCTGTCAGGTCCAGCAATTCGCACTTGTTCATGGTTCAGCCCTCCACGTTCGGCATCGCCCATGCGGCGGCGGCGGTCGCAAGACCGGCAAGGGCCAGGAAAATCCGCGCCGCCAGGACGCGGGCGAGGCGGTGAAGGCGCGGGCGCGGCGGGGCCGGCGGCGGGATATAGACCGGCTGGCGGTTGCCAGCGGGCAAAGTGAGGGTATTGTCGCGATCAGCCATGATCCGAATCCTATCCATTCAGGTTGTGGTCAGGTCCGGCATGGGAGCTTCCACCTTCCCGCCGGACCGATCGCTTAAGCGATGATTACAGGGTAATCACGTTTGCGCTGGTGGCGTCAAGCATCGAATGATGATAGTGTCATCATATGATTACACCTATACAATCCAAAATGGCCCGAGCGGCAGTTGATTGGGGAATTCGCGATCTTGCGCGAGCCGCCAAAGTTGGCATCGCTACCGTTACCCGCTTCGAGAATGGCCAGGGGGTTCCCAATCCCGCCACCCTCGCCGCCATCCGTACCGCCCTCGAATCTGCCGGAGTGATCTTCATCGAACAGAACGGCGAAGGGCCGGGGGTCAGGCTGCGGAAGGGCGCGTCAGATTGAGTCAGGCGATGAAGGCCCATTTGCGCCGGCTGGGTTGTTTGGGGGCGAGCTGTAGGGAAAGCCAGGCGCTCGGTCGGTCGGAACTCAAGATTATTGATCCCGTTGATGGCTTGATAAGCCGTTATGAAGGATTTGGCTTTACCTTAGTGCAGCCTAAGAGCGGGCCTCGCTACTGCTATCGGAAGGTGTGACATGGCACTGGCCGAAAAGGTTGATCGTGGGCGGACAATGGCCGCCAAAGACCCCTATCAGGATGGCCCAGCCCGTCCGATGACGGGATTGCTTGGAGTGATGACGCTCAAGCAGCAGGCGCAGTTTGTTCTTCCCCATGACGGGCCGGAAGTGTCCGGTCGACAGGATTTGCCGAAGATCAAACGCTCCTGAGCCTTAAGATCACCGCGAGGTGACAGGCCCCGCACCGGCGATAACAAGCCTGCGGGGTCTTTTCTTTGCGCCCTTGCACGTGACCGCAAGTCACCCGCACCGAACTCGATCAGCTATCCTGACTTTGTTGGGGCCTCGTTTCCAGGAACGAGACCATCCACGGCCGCGCCGCCCCAAATCTGGGGTGGTCCCCTATTGGGGGGACTGGCCGGCGAGGTTTCCTCCGATGGAGGAAAGGGTATGCCCATATTTGGGCCGACCCCGGCTCCGGCCATGAGGATCGGCTGAATTTTCAGCCGGCCCCGGTTTCACGGCCTCATCGTAATACCCCTGCTCATGGTGCGCAGCTGCCTCACCTCGAAGTGTCGCGACTGTCACAGCCCAGCCTGATCCAGAAATCGGGGTTTCGAGGGTTTTGAGGGTGACCCTTCCGGCGTATTTGAGAAAATTTCGCCCCTCCTCTGGCCACCGGTGGAGGTTTTGAGGGTTTTGAGGGTGACCCTTCCGGCGTATTTGAGAAAATTTCGCCCCTCCTCTGGCCACCGGTGGAGGTTTTGAGGGTTTTGAGGGTGACCCTTCCGGCGTATTTGAGAAAATTTCGCCCCTCCTCTGGCCACCGGTGGAGGTTTTGAGGGTTTTGAGGGTGACCCTTCCGGCGTATTTGAGAAAATTTCGCCCCTCCTCTGGCCACCGGTGGAGGTTTTGAGGGTTTTGAGGGTGACCCTTCCGGCGTATTTGAGAAAATTTCGCCCCTCCTCTGGCCACCGGTGGAGGTTTTGAGGGTTTTGAGGGTGACCCTTCCGGCGTATTTGAGAAAATTTCGCCCCTCCTCTGGCCACCGGTGGAGGTTTTGAGGGTGCCTCTACCGGGCCTTTTCCTCAAAAATGAGGGGAAGGAGAATCCGCCGTTGTGCGCCCGTGTGCGCCAACATCCATGAAGAATCATGGTATTTTTCATGGTATCGAGAGAATTTCCAAGACAGGAAAAATCGCCAAATATCTATATATTTCAATATGATGTCTGCACACAGTTCGCCGTCCCTTGGGGACGCCAACGGCGCAAGCTCGCCGTTCGCTGAAATCCGGAACACGCTCCGAACATTCGAGAAGCCAGCACGCCTCGCGGCGCGATACGCCGTTCGTCCGCGTTTGGGCCGCAAGCCCCCGCCCGATGGACGGGGGCCAGCGCCTCAGAACCGGGCCAGCGCCTCGGCCTTGGTGCCGGCGACGTCGAGAATGCCGAGGAAGCCGGAGATTTC
This sequence comes from Zavarzinia aquatilis, assembly GCF_003173035.1. Taxonomy (GTDB): domain Bacteria; phylum Pseudomonadota; class Alphaproteobacteria; order Zavarziniales; family Zavarziniaceae; genus Zavarzinia; species Zavarzinia aquatilis. The sequence continues at coordinate 79,817 of NZ_QGLE01000004.1, read as the reverse complement.
GAATACATCCCGGATATGCGGCTGCAGGCCGGCCAGCACGAAGCCGCCGCCCGCCTGTTTCAGCCGCTTGGCGACGACGAGGACGACCCGAAGGCCCGCGCTCGAAATATAGTCGAGGCGCGAGAAATCCAGCACGAAGCCCGACGGGCCGATGCGGCCGACCAATTCGGCCTCCACCGCCGGGGAATTGGTGCTGTCGAGGCGCCCCTGAAGGCTGGCGACCACCGTCTGACCCGCCGTCTCGAATGTGATGCTCATCGTACTCTCGCCCTTGCTTGATCCACGCCGACCAAAATGCATCCGTAGTGGTAAAAATTAGCACAATAATGGATACAATGAGAATGGGCGGCGGCAGAGGTGCCGCGACGGGTTCAGGCGGGAGCGCGGCATGGCGTATATCGGTCGGTGGCGGGGCATCCGGGGCCTGGGGCGATGATGGCCTTTCGCCTGGCTCCGTCGCGCCCCCGGCGCCGCCCGCGCGACCTTGCCCTCGCCGCCGACGAGACCGCGCCGCTCTCGACCCTGCTGCCCCTCGGTCTCCAGCATGTGGCGATGGCGCTCGGTCTGTCGGCCTATGTCCTCGCCCTTGCCAAGAATGCCAACTTCGGGGTTGAGGACACCAGGACCCTGCTGGCGGTCACCATCCTGACCATGGCTCTTGGCACCGCGCTGCAGGCCTTCGGCGGCCGGATCGGCTCGGGCGCGCTGATCGTCCATATTCCGGCGCCCCTGCTGGTGACGCAAGCGGCGCCGATCCTGACCGAGACGGGCCCCGGCGGCATGACCGCGATCACCATCGCCTGCGCCCTCGTCGCCCTTGCCGTCGCGCCGCTGACCGCGCGCCTGCGCGGCCTGTTTCCGCCCATCGTCGTCGGCCTCGTCGTGCTGATCGGCGGCGTGTCGCTGGTACAGGGCGCCTTTACCCACGCCGCCGGCCTCGGTCCCGACATGGCGCCGGACGGCGCCAGCCTCGTCATCGCCGCGGTCACCCTTGGCCTCGTCATCGGCCTGTCGATCTGGGGCGGGCAGCGGCTGAAACTGTTCTCGCTGCTGATCGGCATTCTGGGCGGGGTTTTGACCGCCCTGGCGCTGGGCCGCCTCTCGGGGGGCGAGGCGCTGGCGAGCGTGCCCGCCGTCGCCCTGCCCACCATCGTCACCCCGGTGTTCGACGTGCCGACCGGCGCCCTGATCGCGGTCGCCTTCGCCGCCCTTCTGGTGCAGATCGACGCCATCGGCAGCTTCATCCTGATGGACCGGATGGATGACGCCGACTGGCGCCGACCGGACATGAAACAGGCCGGGCGCGGCATTCTCGCCGCCGGCATTGGCGATTTCCTGGGCGGGTTGCTGGGCGGCATGGCGACCGCCACCTCCTCGGCCAATATCGGCCTGTGCCATGCCAGCCGGGCGACCAGCCGCTATGCCGGGCTGGTCATCGCCGCGCTGCTGGGCGTCATTGCCCTGCTGCCACAGGTGACCATGGCGCTGACCCTGATCCCGACCCCGGTGATCGGCGCCATCGAGCTTTACTCCTCGGCCTTTCTGATCGCGGCGGGTATCGACCTCGTCGCCTCGCGCCAGCTCGACACCAGGGGCGTCTTCATCATCGGCCTGTCGCTGGTCGGCGGCGTCGCGGTCATGCTGATGCCGGGCATGGCCGCCCATGCCCCACCATCGCTGCACCACCTCGTCGGCAGCGGCTTCATCGTCACGGGCGCGCTCGCCATCGTGCTGAACCAGCTGTTCCGCCTCGGCATCCGCCAGTCGGGCCGCCTGGACATCCCGGCCGAGGCCCCCGGCACCGCGCTCGAGGTCACGGATTTCATCGAGAGCATGGGCGGCGCCTGGGCCGCCCGGCGCGATGTCGTGCGCCGCGCCGGACAAGCGGCGGTCGAGGCGGTCGAAGCCATCGAGGCGGCCGGCGACGGCCGCCGGGTGACCGCCGTCGCCGGGCGCTTCGACGAGCTGAATTTCGATATCGAACTGCTCCACAGCGGCCCCCCGCTGCCCTTGCCGGACAGCACCCTGCCCGATCTGTCGGGCGTCCTCGACGGCGGAGACGAGGCGATCGACGGCGCCATCGCCAAGGTCTCGACCGTGCTCGTCCACCGGCTTGCCGACCGCACCACATGTGGTGCCGACACGGCCGGCGGCGGGTCATTCATGCGCCTGCATTTCGATCACTGACCCGCCCCCGGCCCCCCCCGATTAGGAAGACCATCTTGTCCTTCACCCTCGATCGAAACAGCTGGAGCACGGCCTTGGAGCGTGGCGACATGGGGCGCAGCTATGACGCCTATTTCTCCTCCGGCGTCTATCTGTCCCGTTATCCCCGGCCGAACCGGCGCACCCTGCGGCTGCTCGACCGCTTGCTGCCGGTGGGCGGGCGCCTGCTGGATTATGGCGCGGGCGAAGGGCGCTATTGCTTCGACCTTGCCCATCGTCGAAACGCCGAAGTGCTGGCGGTCGATATCAGCGCCGTCGCGCGCCAGCATCTTCGCGCGGCCTCCAGCGCGATGGGCATTGCCGGGCGCGTCGAGGTGTGCGACGCCGACGACGAGACCTACCGGCGCGCGCTGGCGCAGGGCGGCTTCGATGTCGCGCTGCTCGGCTTCGGCGTGCTCGGCCATGTCGCCGGACGTCGGAGCCGAATCGAGCTCCTGGCCCAGCTTCGCCACGCGCTCGCCCCTGAAGGCCGGCTGGTGCTGGGCCTGCCCAACGCGGCGCGGCGCTTCCGCGCCCGTCAGCGCGCCTGCCGGCCGCTGATCGCCGAAGGCGCGCTGGAGCCGGGCGATATCCGCTACGAGCGGCCGCTGGAACAGGGCGCGATCCCCCTGTTCTACCACCTCTTCACCGGGGCCGAGATCCGGCGCGACCTCGCGGAAGCGGGCTTCGCCATCGAGTGGCTGACGAGCGAGAGCCTGCTGCCAGAAAGCGCGGTCACCCATTCGCGCCTGCTCGGCCTTCTGGACGACGGCGCCTGCGCGCTGGCGCCGGCCCGGTTTGGTTACGGTTTCCTGGTCACCGCCCGGGCCCTGTGACGGCCGGGCGACGGAACATGTATCGACAGCTTCAGGGGGACAGATTGAACGAGGATCGAGCCGCCGGCTGCACCTGCCGCGACATCAGCCATCTCACCGCCGGCATCCGTGCCTTCAAGGCACGCCATTACGGCGCCGAACCCGGCCTCATGCGGTCACTGGTCGAGGACGGTCAGGCCCCCGCGACACTGATGATTTCCTGTTCGGACAGCCGGGTCGATCCCGCCCTGCTGTCGGGCGCCGAGCCGGGGGAGCTGTTCACCCTGCGCAATGTCGCCAATCTGGTGCCGCCCTACCGGCAGGGGGCGTCGCTGCCCGGCACCGGGGCCGCCATCGAATATGCCGTGCGCGACCTGAAGGTCGATCACATCGTCGTCATGGGCCATGCCCATTGCGGCGGCATCAAGGCCCTGATCGGCAGCGCCGAAGGCAAGCGCATGGCGCGCGACTTCATCAACGACTGGGTCGAGCTGGCGCTCGACGCCTGTCGGATCCATGTCACCAGCGATGGCAATGGCGGGCGGCGGGAAATCTCGCTCGACCTGCTCAAGGATAATCCGGCCCTCGTGGAGCGGGCGGCCATCGCCGGCTCGCTCGACAATCTTCTGACCTATCCCTGGCTGAAGGCGCGGGTCGAGGCAGGCGACCTGCAACTGCACGGCTGGTGGTTCGATCTCGAGACCGGCGACCTGTGGCAAACGAAACCGGGAGAGACCCGCCTGTTCCCCGTGCTCTGAGACATCTTCGGTTCCGACAACCCCATGCGCCGCCCCGATACGCTGCTCTACTGGCTGGAAGAGATTCCGCCGCCCCGTTTCGCCTTCGGCCTCGCCCTGCAACAGGTGGCGTTTCTCGGCGCGCTGATGGGGGTGCCCGCCGTCTTCGCCCGGGGCGCCGGGATGGACGCGGCGGCATTCCAGAATCTCGCCGCCTGCGGCCTGATCTACTCGGCCGTCGCCCTGCTGCTGCAGGCCTGGGGCCGTTTCGGCATCGGCGCGGGCATCTTCCTGCCGGTACAGGGCACCACCTCGGTCCTGCCGGTGCTCGGCCTCGGGCTTGCCCATACGGGCCTGGGCGGCGGCTTCGGCATGTTCGCGGTCAGCGGCCTGTCGATGATCCTGTTCAGTTACCTGATCAAGCGCCTGCGGGCGATCTTCACCGTCGAAATCGCCGGCCTCGCCATGCTGCTGATCGGTGCCGGCATCGGCATCATCGGCCTGAAGCTGATCTTTTCAGGACCGGCGGAAGGGCCGCCGGAGCCGGGGCGCGCCGCCGTCGCGGGCGCCACCCTCGCGGTCATGATCGCCTGCAATGTCTGGGGCCGGGGCGGCCTGAAACTGTTCGCGACGGTGACCGGCCTTGGCTGCGGCCTCGCCCTTTCCGCCCTCGCCGGCATGTTGACGCCGGTCGACCTCGCCACCTTCGATGCGGCCGCCCTGTTGCGCCTGCCGACACTCCAGCAGTTCGGCTGGCATTTCGATGGCGCCGCCGTGATCCCCGCCGTGATCACCGGCTTTTCCCTGTCGCTGACCTCGATGGGGGTGCAAACGGTCGCCCAGCGCTTCAACGATGCCGATTTCAAGCGGCCGGACCTCGATTCCGTCGGCCGCGGCGTGCGCGCCGAGGGCATCGCCCAGGTCTTCGCCTCGCTGATCAATGCCATGCCCATGGCGGCCAGCGGCGGCGCGGCCAGCCTTGCCCTCGCCTCGGGCTGCACCAGCCGGCATCTGGCGATCTGGACCGCCGGCCTGCTGTTCCTCGTCGCGCTGTGCCCCAAGATCATCGTCGCCTGGATGATCGTACCGCCGGAAGTGCTGGGGGCGCTGTTCCTGTTCCTGTCGTCCTTCGCGACCGTCGGCGGCATCCAGATGATCGGCTCGCGGATGCTCGACAACCGGCGTACGCTCGCGATCGGCATCGCGCTGCTGGTTGGCCTGACCTATGCCGACATCCATGACCAGCTGGAGCGCCTGTGGCCCGGCGCGCAATATATCGCCTTCTCGCAATTCGCCCTCGCCCTGACCATCGCCGTCCTGCTGCAGGCCCTGTTCCGCGTCGGCATCCAGCGCCGCACCCGCCGGTCCTTCGCTGTCGCCGACACCCATTTCGAGGACATGATCGCCTTCATCGAGGCGCAAGGGCGGCTGTGGGGCGCCCGCCACGAGGTGGTCAAGAAAGCCGAACTCGCGTGCTGGCAAGCCTTCGAGCTGCTGCGCGACAGCGAATTGCTGGCGCCCGAAGCCGGCACCATCGAGCTGGAAACCCGGCAGGACGAATTCAACCTGACCATCTTCATCCGCTATCGCGGCGCCCTGCCCGTGCTGGCGACCCATCCGCCGGGACATCAGGAAATGCTGGAGGACAGCGAGGCGCCCCGGCGCATGGCGGGCTATCTGATCAACCGCCTCGCCGACAATGCCCGCACCCGAAAGGCCGGCGCGGCGGCCGAGCTTCGCCTCGACTTCAGGGATTGAGCGGACGGTGGCTCAGGTCCTGGTGTCGATCTCGACCGTGTAATCGAGGGTCGAGGTAATCTCGGTGCCGTCGAACCAGAAGCCGCCCTCGATCGGCATGGTTTCCGCCTGCCCGGGCGCGGCGCAGAGCGGGACATGGCCGTCGGTCACCGGCAGGCCATGGGTCGGATCGAAACCGGTCCAGCCGAAGCCGGGCAGGAAGACGTCGGGCCAGGCGTGCAGGTGGCGGCGGCCGTCGACGCTTTCCGCCTGCGCCTGATAGCCGCTGACGAAACGGGCGGGAATGCCCATCCAGCGGCAGGCCGCCATGAACAGCACGGTCAGGTCGCGGCAGGCCCCCCTTGCGCTGGCCAGCGTGTGGGCCGGGTCCTGCGCCGCGCCGTCGACCCGGATGTGGCGATCGGTGCGGGTGAACAGGGTCCGGTTCAGATGCTCGAGAAAGGGCACCGCGGCCCAGCCGACGTCCTGCGCGAGGCCGGCGGCGAAATCCTGCACGCTGGGCGCGACCGGATCGCCCGCCAGATAGTCGGTCAGCCAGGGCTCGGCCGGTGCCGGCCAGGGCAGGGGCGGAAAGGCGAAGCCGGCCGGGGAGACCGGCACGAAAGTCTCGATCTCGAACCGGCTTTCGATCCGCAGATGGCTGGTGTAACCGGAAAAATCCAGCGTCGTCACCGGATTGCCGAAACGGTCCAGGCTGTCGTCGCGAAAGCTCGGCGGCGGATCGACGATCAGGCTGCGCTGGATGGCGGCGGCATTGTCGAGGCGCGGCGACAGGCGGACGACATGGGTGCCGAGGCGGATCGGCAGGGAATAGCGATACAGGCTCTGGTGACAGACGGAAAAACGCATCCTCGTCCCCTTCATCCCCGCGCCGGTACCCGAGGATAATGCGCTTCACCCCTGCCGCGACAGGGTCAATCAACGCGACGGGGGCAATTACGCGGCCGGCGGCTCTTCCGGCAGCTGGTGGCGCAGGATCAGCGGCATCTGGGCGATGGTGAAGAGGATGGTCAGCGGCATGATGCCGAAGACCTTGAAGGCGGCCCAGGTCTCGGTGGTGAAATTGCGCCAGACGACTTCGTTGACGATGGCGAGCACGATGAAGAACAGCGCCCAGCGGAAGGTAAGGCTGCGCCAGCCCGCGTCGTCCAGCTGGAAGGCGGCGCCGAACAGCGGCTTCAGCAGCGCCCGCCCGGTGGCGAGACCGCCCAGCAGGATGACGGCGAACAGGCAGTTGACGATGGTCGGCTTCAGCTTGATGAACAGCTCGTCCTCGAGATAGAGCGTGAGTCCGCCGAAGACGAGGACGAAGATGCCCGAGACGAGGGGCATCACCGGCAGCCGCCGCTCCAGCGCCCAGTTGACGCCAAGGGCGGCCACGGTCGCGGCCATGAAGGCGCCGGTCGCGGTGAAGATGCCGAAGCGCGAATTGCAGAAGAAGAACACGCCGAGCGGCCCCGCCTCGAGGACGAGGCGCAGCAGCGGGTTGATCTTGCTCTTGTGCGCGGTCGGGGCGGAGGAAGCCATGGTCAGGCCCTTTCCGCCGTGCCGACCAGCGCCTTGGCGAAAGCGTCGGCGTTGAAGTCCTGCAGGTCGTCGATGCCTTCGCCGACGCCGATGGCGTGGATCGGCATCCAGTATTTCTTCGACACGGCGACGAGGACGCCGCCCCGCGCGGTGCCGTCCAGCTTGGTCATGATGACGCCGGTGATCTTGGCCACGCGCTCGAACACATCGACCTGATTGACCGCGTTCTGGCCCGTCGTCGCGTCCAGCACCAGGATGGTGTCGTGGGGCGCGCTCTCGTCCAGCTTCTTGATCACCCGCTCGATCTTGGTCAGTTCGGCCATCAGGCCTTCCTTGTTCTGCAGCCGGCCGGCGGTGTCGATCAGCAGCACGTCATAGCCTTCGCGCTTCGCCTGTTCGAGGGCATCGAAGGCAAGGCCGGCGGCATCGGAGCCGGCGGGGCGGGTGACGACGGGCACGCCCGAACGCTCGCCCCAGACCGCGAGCTGTTCGATCGCGGCGGCGCGGAAGGTATCGCCCGCCGCCATCATCACCTTGAGGCCCTGCGCCTTGAAGCGGCTGGCCAGCTTGCCGATGGTCGTCGTCTTGCCGCTGCCGTTGACGCCGACCATCAGAATGACGTGGGGCCGGCGGCTGGCTTCGACCACCAGCGGCTTTTCGGAATATTTCAGGATGCGCGAGATTTCGCCGCCGAGGACGGCCTTGACCTCGTCATCACCGATTTCCTTGCCGAAGCGGCCCTTGGACAGGGCCTCGCGCACTTCGGTCGCGACGGCGACGCCGAGATCGGCCTGGATCAGGGCTTCTTCCAGCTCGTCCAGCGTCTCGTCGTCGAGCTTGCGCTTCTTGAACAGGCCGGAAATCGACTGGCCGAGGGAGGAAGAGGAGCGGGACAATCCCGCCTTCAGACGGCCGAACCAGCCCGATTTCTTCTCGCCCGTGCCTTCGTTTTCGATATCGGTCATGCGGCGACAAGCTCCGCGCCCGCGCGGGCGCCAATGGTAACGCGAAGGATATCGCCCGGCCGGGCCGGCGCGGCCAGGCGGACGGCGGCGAAATGCGCGCTGCGGGCGATGTCCGGGGTCTCGACGATGACCTGTTCGGTCTGTCCGATCCTTCCGTCGAGGAAGCGGTGCAGCGCCTCGTCGCCCTTGGCGCGCAGGCGCTCCGCCCGGGCCTTGGCCACGGCGCGGCCGACCTGGGGCATCTTGGCGGCGGGCGTGCCCGGCCGGGGCGAGAAGGGAAAGACGTGGAGATAGGTCAGGCCCGCCTCGTCGACGAGGCGGAGCGTGTCCTCGAAGGCGTCCTCGGTCTCGGTCGGGAAACCGGCGATGAAATCGGCGCCCAGCGCGATATCCGGCCGGACCTCGCGCAGGCGGGCGGCGAAGCGGATGGCGTCGGCGCGGAGGTGACGGCGCTTCATCCGCTTGAGGATCAGGTCATTGCCGGCCTGGAGCGAGAGGTGGAGATGCGGCATCAGCCGCTCTTCCTCGGCGAGGGCGGCGATCAGGTCCTCGTCCGCCTCGGCGGCGTCGATCGAGGAAATGCGTAGGCGCGGCAATTCGGGTACCGCCTTCAGCAGGCGGCGGGTCAGCTGGCCGAGGCTGGGGGTGCCCGGCAGATCCTCGCCGTAAGACGTGAGGTCGACGCCGGTCAGCACCACCTCGTTGTGGCCGGCGGCGACGAGGCGGCGGACCTCGTCGACCACGGCGCCCATGGGCACGGAGCGGGACGGCCCCCGGCCATAGGGAATGATGCAGAAGGTGCAGCGGTGATCGCAGCCGTTCTGGACCTGGACGAAGGCGCGGGCGCGGCCCTCGAAGCCTTCGACCAGATGGCCGGCGGTCTCGCGCACGGCCATGATGTCGGCAACGCGGACCTTCTCGGTCTCGCCGATGCCGAAATCGGGCGACCAGGTCTCGGCCGCCATTTTTTCCATGTTGCCGACGACCTGATCGACCTCGGCCATTTCGGCGAAACGCTCGGGCTCGACCTGCGCGGCGCAGCCGGTGACGATCAGCTTCGCCTTCGGGTTTTCGCGCCGGGCCTTGCGGATGGCCTGGCGGGCCTGGCGCACCGCCTCCGAGGTGACGGCGCAGGTATTGACGATGACCGCATGATCGAGGCCGGCGTTTTCGGCGTGCCGCTTCATCACCTCGGATTCATAGGCGTTGAGGCGGCAGCCGAAGGTGATGACCTCGATCCCGGCGGACATGGGGCCTCAGGCGGCCTTCACCCGGGGCGGCAGGGCGATCACGCCCGAGAAGGCGACGGCAATGGGGCCGGTCATGATCACATGGCCGTCCGACTCCCGCCATTCCATGTCGAGGCGGCCGCCATCCATCCAGATCACCGCCTTGCGGTCGACGAGACCGCGGCGGGTGGCGGCGACGACCGTGGCGCAGGCGGCGGTGCCGCAGGCCAGCGTCCGGCCGGCGCCGCGCTCCCACACGACGACGCGGAGCGAGCCATCCTGCTGCTTCGAGACGAAGGAGACATTGGTGCGCTGGGGGAACAGCGGATCATGCTCGATCGCGGGGCCGAGGGCTTCGACCTTCACGCTTTCGGCATCGTCGACGAAGAAGACGACATGGGGATTGCCCATGCTGACCGCCGCGGGCGAGGCGATGCCGGGGGCGGCGGCATAGTCGAGCTTTACCGTGTCCATGGCGCGCGCCAGCGGGATCTGCTCCCAGTCGAGGCGCGGCTCGCCCATGTCGACGGTGATATAGCCGTCGGGCGCGGAGGAGGCGCGCAGGAGGCCCGAGACCGTCTCGATGACCACCTCGTTGCGGCGGGCCCCGGCGATCAGCAGGGCACCGACGCAGCGCGTGGCGTTGCCGCAGGCGCCGGCCTCCGAGCCATCCGGGTTCCAGATGCGCATGAAGGCATCGGCCTTGTCCGACGACTCCAGCACGATCAGCTGGTCGCAGCCGACACCGGTGCGCCGGTTGGCGATCGCCTGCGCCAGCGCCACGTTGATCTCCACGGGGGAGTTGCGGCTCTCGATGATGACGAAGTCATTGCCGAGGCCATGCATCTTGATAAAGGGAATGCCGTCCATGGCCGCTATATAGGCTGCTTCCGCGCCTTTCTCAACAGAGGACCGGCTTAAACGGGGACCAGCGGGCGCGGCGGGCCATGCGTGACGAGCGGGGCGGCAGCGACCAGCGGCAATTCGTCGAGACCAAGGGCGCGGCTCGCCCCGATCAGCGCCTCGACCGCGCCGATGGCCCGCGCCAGCGCCGCCTCCGCCGCCAGCCCCCGGACGAGATGCGCCATCAGGACGGCGGCCAGCGTATCGCCGAGGCCATGGGGCGGCAGCGCCACCGGTTTCGTCCGCGCCATCAGGCGCCGTCCCCCGATCAGGGCGAGGGTGGCGAGGTCGCCGCCCCAGTCCAGCGAGGTGACGAGGGGGAACGGCACCTTAAGGGCTTCCAGCGCCCCGGCGGCCTCGTCGAGCGTGGCGACGGGCCGGCCGGTCAGGGCTTCCAGCTCGAAATGATTGGGCTTCACGATATCGGCAAGGGGGATCAGCCGGTCGCGGAAACACTCGAGAATGCCGTCGGCGACATAGCGCCCGCCATCGCGGTCGCCGATCACCGGATCGACCAGCACGCTGGTCTTCGGATTGCGCGCCCGGACCCGTTCGACGGCGCGGGCCGCGACCGCGCCATTCTCGACCGTGCCGAGATAGCCGACGATCACGCCGTCGATCCCGTCGAGACGGCCGACCCGCTCCAGCCCGTCGACGATGCCGTCGAGCAGGGCCGCCGGCAGCGCCCCGCCCCCCGGCCGGCCGTGGCCCGGATGGGCGGAAAGGATCACCGTCGGCACCTCGATCACCTCGCAGCCCAGCATCTGGAGGACGGGACTGGCGGCGGCGCTGCCGACATGGCCCGCCGCGACTCGGGACTGGAAGGAGAGGACGGTCGGCACGGAGGGCGGTCGCATCATTCAACTTTCGCCAAGGATTTCCCGATTAGTCTCGCGGGCAAAGGCATTCGCGCCGGATGTATTGTGACGATTGGAGAGGACATGCGCAGTCTATCGGCCCTCGCGGGGGGTGTCATCGTATCGGTCGGCCTGAGCACGGCCCAGGCCGCCGCCGAGGGCGATCCCGCCGCCTGCGCGAAAATCGAGAACAGCGTGGAGCGTCTCGCCTGCTTCGATCGCGTTTTCCAGCCCGCGCCGCCGAAGGCTCTTCCCACCAGCTCGAAATGGGTGGTGACCGAGGAAACCTCGAAGATCGACGACAGCAAGAATGTCTTCATGGTGCTGGACGCGAGCGAGCCGATGCGCGGGCGCTACGGCGACAGCGTGACCGCGCTCCTGTTCATCGCCTGCCGCGAGGGCACGACCTCGGCCTGGGTCGACTTCGCCGGCTTCTTCATGTCCGACCATCAGGGGGGCGGGAGGGTCACCTACCGTATCGACGGGGAAAAGGCGCAGAAGATCAACATGGCCGTTTCCAGCGACAATGAGGCGCTGGGCCTCTGGGATGGCGGCAGCGCCATTCCCTGGCTGCGCAAGCTGTTCGGCCACGACCGGCTGCTGATCCGCGCCATGCCCTACAACGAATCGGAGCTGACGGTGGAGTTTCCGATTTCGGGTCTCGAAGAGGCGGCCAAGCCGCTGCGCGCGGCCTGCGGATGGCCGGACAAGTCGTGATGGACCGGGCCGCCGCCGTGTCGCCGCATTTTTGCTGCGTTGCAGCCTTGCCTGTCGTCGTCCGCTGACTATAGTCAGCCCAATTTTCGTCATCTTTTTTCCGATCGAACGGGGAAACCATGAGCACTGTCCGGCCGCGCCGCTCTGTCCTCTATATGCCGGGCGCCAATGCCCGTGCCCTCGACAAGGCGCGCAGCCTGCCGGCGGACGGTCTGATCCTCGATCTCGAGGATGCGGTCGCGGTCGATGCCAAGGAGCTGGCCCGCAACCAGATCGCCGAGGCGCTGAAGACCGGCGGCTATGGCTTCCGCGAGGTGATCGTCCGCACCAATGGGCTGGAAACGCCCTGGGGCATCGACGACATCAAGGCGCTGGCCCCGCTCGGCCCCGACGCGATCCTGCTGCCCAAGGTCGAAGACCCGGCGACCATCCTGAAGGCCGAGGCCCTGCTGAACGAGGTCGGCGCGCCGGCCTCGACCACGATCTGGGCGATGATGGAAACCCCGCTGGGCATTCTGCGCGCGGCCGAGATCGCCGCTTCCTCGAAGCGCCTCACTTGCTTCGTCATGGGCACCTCGGACCTGACCAAGGACCTGCATTCGCGCCACACGCCGATGCGCCTGCCCATGCTCACCTCGCTCGGCATCACCATGCTGGCGGCGCGCGCCTATGGCCTCTCGATCCTCGACGGCGTCTATCTCGACCTCAAGGACGAGGAGGGCTATCGCGCCTCCTGCCTGCAGGGCGTCGAACTCGGCTTCGACGGCAAGACGTTGATCCATCCCGGCCAGGTCGAGGGCGCCAATGTCGTCTTCGCCCCGTCGGAGGGCGAGATCGCCTGGTCGCGCAAGATCATCGACGCCTTCGCCGCGGCCGAGGCCGAGGGCAAGGGGGTCGTCCTCGTCGAGGGCAAGCTGATCGAGAACCTGCACGTCGAGAATGCCAAGCGCATCTGCGCCCTGGCCGACGCCATCGCGGCCCGGGGGTGACGAGATGACCACCAAGACCGCCCCCAAGACCGCCAAAGGCAATTTCTTCGAGGACTTCAAGGTCGGCCAGGAACTGGTGCACGCGACGCCGCGCACGGTGACCGACGGCGACGTCGCGCTCTATACCGCGCTGACCGGCAGCCGCTTCGTCGTCCAGTCCTCCGCCGCCTTCGCCCGTTCGGCCGGGCTGAAGGGCGCGCCGGTCGATGATCTGCTGACCTTCCACGTCGTCTTCGGCAAGACCGTGCCGGATGTCTCGCTGAATGCCGTCGCCAATCTCGGCTACGCGCAGGGGCGCTTCCACAAGCTGGTGGCGCCGGGCACGACCCTGTCCACGGTTTCGACCGTGATCGGCCTCAAGGAAAACTCGAACAAGGAAACCGGCACCGTCTACGTCCGCTCGACGGGCCGCGACGATCTGGGCGACCTCGTGCTCGACTATTGCCGCTGGGTGATGGTGCGGAAGCGCGACAAGGCGAGCCCGGCGCCCGAGGCCGTGGTGCCCGAACTCGCGCCGGTGGTGACGCCCGACTTCCTGACCGTGCCGGCCGGCCTCGACCTGTCCAGCTTCGATACCGCGCTTTCCGGCTCGCCCCACCTCTGGGATGACTATGCGGTGGGCGAGAAGATCGACCATGTCGACGGCATGACGATCGAGGAAGCCGAGCACATGATGGCGACCCGCCTCTACCAGAACACCGCGCGGGTGCATTTCAACCAGTTCACCGAGAAGGACGGCCGTTTCGGCCGGCGCCTGATGTACGGTGGCCACATCATCTCGCTGGCGCGGGCGCTGTCGTTCAACGGTCTCGGCAACGCGGTTTTCGTCGCGGCGATCAACGGCGGCCGCCATGCCGCGCCGACCTTCGCGGGCGATACCGTCTTTGCCTGGTCGGAAGTGAAGGACAAGGCCGAGATCGAGGGCCGCAAGGACGTGGGCGCGCTGCGCATCCGCACCCTGGCGACCAAGAACCTGCCCTGCGCCGACTTCCCCGAGTCGGGCGAGAATGTCGTGCTCGATTTCGATTACTGGGTGCTGATCCCGCGCCGCTGACATAGGGATGCGTCGTCCCGGCGAAGGCCGGGACCTCGCGACGAAAAGGCGCCGAAGCCAATCTTCGAAAGATCCCGGCCTTCGCCGGGATGACGATGAAAATGGGTTTTGGGACTTTTGACTTAGGTTTCGTTGACTGGCGGTGATCCGCCTTTAGTATCAGGCCGCCTGCGGACCTCGCGTCCGCCGGCATTCAGCCCTTGCAAGGGCAGTTCCCAGGTCGGGCGGGGGTTCGACCTTCAGAAAAAGAGGACCAGCGATGGCTCAAGTCGAGCGTCCGCTTTCGCCGCATCTCCAGGTCTACCGCCTGCCGCTGACCGCAATTGCGTCGATCACCCACCGTGCCACGGGCGTCGGCCTTGGCTTCGGCACCCTGCTGCTGACCTGGTGGCTGGTCGCCGCCGCTTCTGGCCCCGAGGCCTATGCCGGCTTCCAGTGGTTCGCCGGGTCCTTCCTCGGCCTCCTTATCCTGTTCGGCTTCACGCTGGCGCTGTGCTTCCACCTGCTGAACGGCCTGCGGCACCTGTTCTGGGATGCCGGCTGGGGCTTCGACAAGGTCGTCTCGCACAAGGCTTCGGTCGCGGTGGTCGCCGGTTCGGTGATCCTGACCGTGGTCATCTGGCTGCTGGCCTTCATTCTCTGAGGACGATAAAGAACATGGCTTCCCCCCGTTCCTCGCTCCGCTCGCCGCTGGGCGCCGTTCGCGGCCTCGGCTCGGCCAAGGATGGCACCCATCACTGGTGGCTGCAGCGCGTCTCGGCGATCGCCCTGGTGCCGCTGACCATCTGGTTCGTCGCCAGCCTGGTCGTGCTCGCCGGCAGCCCTTATGAAGTCTTCACCGCCTGGGTGGCGCAGCCGCTCGTCGCCGTGCTGCTCGGCCTCTTCGTCGGCGTCGGCTTCTGGCACCTGAAGCTGGGTGCCCAGGTCGTGATCGAAGACTATATCCACACCGAGTCGACCAAGATCGTGGTCCAGCTGCTGGTCAATTTCGCGACCGTGGCCCTGGCGGTCGCGGCCCTCTTCTCGATCCTCAAAATCGCGATCTGAGTGACGTCCATGACCCAGGCTTATTCCATCATCGACCATACCTATGATGTCGTGGTTGTCGGCGCCGGCGGCGCCGGCCTTCGTGCCACCTTCGGCATGGCCGAGCGCGGCCTCAAGACCGCCTGCATCACCAAGGTCTTCCCGACCCGCTCCCACACCGTGGCGGCGCAGGGCGGCATTTCCGCCGCCCTCGGCAACATGGGCGAGGACGACTGGCGCTTCCACATGTACGACACCGTGAAGGGGTCGGACTGGCTGGGCGACCAGGACGCCATCGAATACATGTGTCGCGAGGCCCCGGCCGCCGTGATCGAGCTCGAACACTACGGCGTGCCCTTCTCGCGCACGCCCGAAGGCAAGATCTACCAGCGCGCCTTCGGCGGCATGACCACCCATTACGGCAAGGGCCAGGCCCAGCGCACCTGCGCCGCCGCCGACCGGACCGGCCACGCCATCCTGCACACGCTGTACCAGCAGTCCTTACGCTTCGACGCCCAGTTCTTCATCGAGTATTTCGTGCTCGACCTGATCATGGAGAACGGCGAGTGCCGGGGCGTCATCGCCTGGTGCCTCGAGGACGGCTCGATCCATCGCTTCCGGGCGAAGATCGTCGTTCTGGCCACCGGCGGCTATGGCCGCGCCTTCTTCTCGGCGACCTCGGCCCATACCTGCACCGGCGACGGCGGCGGCATGGTGCTGCGCGCAGGGATGGCCCTGCAGGACATGGAATTCGTGCAATTCCATCCGACCGGCATCTACGGCTCGGGCTGCCTGATCACCGAAGGCTCGCGCGGCGAAGGCGGCATCCTGCGCAACTCCGAGGGCGAGCGGTTCATGGAACGCTACGCCCCCTCGGCCAAGGATCTGGCGTCCCGCGACGTCGTCTCGCGCGCCATGACCATCGAGATCCGCGAGGGCCGCGGCGTCGGCCCGAACAAGGATCACATCTACCTGCACCTCGAACATCTCGATCCGAAGATCCTGCACGAGCGCCTGCCGGGCATCTCGGAATCGGCCAAGATCTTCGCCGGTGTCGACGTGACCAAGCAGCCGATCCCGGTCATTCCGACCGTGCACTACAACATGGGCGGCATCCCGACCAATTACTTCGGCGAGGTCGTCACCCTGAAGGACGGCAACCCGGATGCGGTGATCCCCGGCCTGATGGCGATCGGCGAGGCGGCCTGCGTCTCGGTGCATGGCGCCAACCGCCTCGGCTCCAACTCGCTGATCGACCTCGTGGTGTTCGGCCGCGCCGCCGCGATCCGCGCCGCCGAGATCGTGAAGCCGGGCGAAGCGCAGAAGGACCTGGCCAAGGATTCGGCCGATTTCGCGCTGAACCGCTTCGATGACCTGCGCCATGCCAAGGGCTCGTCCTCGACCGCGCAGGTCCGGGGCAAGATGCAGCGCGTGATGCAGAACAACTGCGCCGTCTTCCGCACCGGCGAGGTGCTGGAGGAAGGCAAGCAGCTGATCGGTGAAGTGTGGAACATGTGGGGCGACATCGGCACGACCGACCGCTCGATGATCTACAACACCGACCTGCAGGAAACCCTGGAACTCGACAATCTGCTGCGTCAGGCCATGGTCACCATGCATGGCGCCGCCAACCGTCAGGAAAGCCGCGGCGCCCATGCCCGCGAGGACTTCCCCGACCGGAACGACGAGACCTGGATGAAGCATACCCTCGCCTGGGCGGACGAGAAGGGCAACGTGACGATCGACTACCGTCCGGTGCACACCTATACGCTCACCGACGAGATCGAATACATCACGCCGCGTCCGCGCGTGTACTGACGCGGCGGGATAGAAAGGCAAGGCCAATGGTCGAATTTGCACTGCCCAAGAATTCGAAGGTCGGCACCGGCAAGACGGTGAAGGCCAAGACGGGCGCCAAGCGCGTGAAGGCGTTCAAGATCTATCGCTATGACCCGGACAAGGGCCAGAATCCCAGCCTCGATACCTTCGAGGTCGATCTGGACCAGTGCGGGCCGATGGTTCTCGACGCGCTGATCAAGATCAAGAACGAGGTCGATCCCTCCCTCACCTTCCGCCGGTCCTGCCGCGAAGGCGTGTGCGGTTCCTGCGCGATGAACATCGACGGGGGCAACACGCTCGCCTGCACCAAGGCGATCGAGGACGTGAAGGGCGAGGTGAAGATCTATCCGCTGCCGCATATGCCGGTGGTGAAGGATCTGGTGCCGGACCTGACCCACTTCTACGCGCAATATGCCTCGATCAAGCCGTGGATGCAGACGCAGACCCCGGCGCCGACCCGCGAGCGCCTGCAGTCGAAGGACGACCGCGAGAAGCTCGACGGTCTCTACGAGTGCATCCTCTGCGCCTGCTGCTCGACCTCCTGCCCCAGCTACTGGTGGAATGGCGACCGTTACCTCGGCCCGGCCATCCTGCTCCAGGCCTACCGCTGGCTGGTCGACACCCGCGACGAAGGCACGGGCGAGCGCCTCGACAATCTCGAGGATCCGTTCCGCCTCTATCGTTGCCACACGATCATGAACTGCGCCAACACCTGCCCCAAGGGGCTGAACCCGGCGAAGGCGATCGCCGGCATCAAGCAGATGATGGTCGAGCGCCGCGGCTGATTTCGCACCTCGCGCAAAACGAAACGGCCGGGCGATTGCCCGGCCGTTTTTTTGTGCCGTGAAGTCGCCGTTACAGCTTCTTCACCTCTTCGAGGAACTTGTCGACCTCGCGGCGCATCAGGGCCGCCTGATCGGCGAGCGAGGTCGCGGCATTGGCGACCTTGCCGACCGCGGCGCCGGATTCGCTGGTCGCGCGGCTCAGCATCCCGACATTATTGGTAACTTCGCGCGTGCCGCCGGCTGCTTCCTGGACGTTGCGGCTGATCTCGTGCACCGCGCTGCCCTGCTGCTCGACCGCGGCGGCGATGGCGCCAGCGATTTCGTTGATCTGGCCGATGGTCTGGGTGATCGCCGTGATCGCGCCCACCGCGTCGTGGGTTGCGCCCTGGATCGAGGTGATCTGGCCGGCGATTTCCTCGGTCGCCTTGGCGGTCTGATTGGCGAGGTTCTTCACTTCCGAGGCGACGACGGCGAAGCCCTTGCCAGCCTCGCCGGCGCGGGCCGCCTCGATCGTCGCGTTGAGCGCGAGGAGGTTGGTCTGGCCGGCGATGTCGTTGATCAGCTTGACCACCGCGCCAATCTTTTCGGACGCCTCGGCGAGGCCCTTCACGGTGACGTTGGTTTTTTCGGCCTGGGTCACCGCGGCCTGGGCCACGGTCGAGGACTGGGTGGCCTGGCGGCCGATCTCGGCGACGGAAGCGGCCAGTTCCTCGGTCGCGGCGGCGACGGTCTGGACGTTGGCGGAGGCTTCGTTGGCGTTGGCGGCGATGGTCTCGGACTGGACCACCGTCTCCTGCACCACGTTGGACATGACTTCGGCCGCGCCGCGCATCTCGTCGGCCGAGCCGGCGACGGATTCGACCGCGGTCTTCACATTCTGCTCGAAGCTGTCGATCACCTGCACGGTCTTGGTGATGATCGACCAGGTGACCATGGGGCCGATATAGCTGCCGTCATCATCCATGATGGCGGAAACGCGCAGGTCAAGCGTCTCGGGCCCGAGCCTGATCTTGGCGGAATGCGGCAGATTGCGATGGTCGGCCAGCATCCGGCGCTGGTGCGACGGATTCTTGTGGAAGATGTCGATGCAGGTGCCGAGTGCCTTGTCGGCCTTGATCGGCAGCAGATGCTCGACCGCGCGCAGGGTATTGATCGAGGTGCGGTTGATGTAGTTGATCTCGAGCGTGTCCTTGTCGGCGGTCATGACGTTGATCGGCATGTCGTCGAGCATGCGCATCAGGCGCTTGGTGTCCCGCTCCTGGCGGACGAAATCGGTGATGATCGACCAGGTCAGCATGGGGCCGAGATATTTGCCGGTCGCGTCATAGATCGCCGAGACCTGAAGATCCAGCGTCTCGGGCCCGAGCTTGATGCGGGCACGGTGCGGCAGGTTCTTCGGGTCGGCCAGCAGCCGGCGCTGGTGGCTCGGGTTCTTGTGGAAGATATCGATCGAGCGGCCGAGCAGCTGATCCGCCTTCACCGGCAGCAGATGCTCGAGCTTGCGCAGGGTCTCGATCGACGTCTTGTTGAGATAGGTGATGGAGAAGTCCTTCAGCTCGCACATCATGACGTTGACCGGCATGGAATCGAGCATCTGCTTGAGGGCGGCGAGCTCGCCCTTGACTTCGGTAAGTTCGGCAGAAGCGACGGCTTCGGCTTCCCTGCGGCGTGCGAACATGGAGAATGATCCCTCGACCTGAAATCCGTTGCCGACGACTATCGGCCGGGCTTTCCTAAGATTTGGTAAGCCGATGGGAAAATTGCCCATCGCAGGCGCCGGACGGCGGAAGGTTGCGTCTTGGTCGATCTCAACTCACTCGTTCATGACATCGCGGCCGAAATGGCCGCCCGCGAGGAGCGCGGCACCGTCGCCAGCTATATCCCGGAACTGGCCGGGGTCGACCCCGCGGGCTTCGGCATCGCTGTCGTCGGTGCCGATGGGGACACGCATGTCGCCGGGGATGGCGATACGCTGTTCTCGATCCAGAGCGTGTCCAAGGTCTTCACCCTGACCCTCGCCCTCGGCAAGGTCGGCGATGCCCTGTGGCAGCGCGTCGGGCGGGAGCCGTCAGGCAACCCGTTCAATTCCATCGTCCAGCTGGAATACGAGAAGGGCATTCCGCGCAATCCCTTCATCAACGCGGGCGCCATCGCCGTCGCCGACGCGATCCTGGCCGGTCACACGCCCAAGGTGGCGCTGGGCGAGATCCTGCGCTTCCTGCATTTTGTGTCGGATGACGAGAGCATCCATATCGACAGCGCGGTCGCCCGTTCGGAACAGGCCACGGGCTTTCGCAACGCCGCGCTGGCCAATTACCTGCGGGCCTGCGGCAACCTGCGCAACCCGGTCGATCTCGTGCTCGGGGTCTATTTCCATCACTGCGCCATCGCCATGAGCTGCCGCCAGCTGGCCATGGCCGGGCGCTATCTCGCCTTCGGCGGGCGCCATCCGACGGCCGGCGGCAAGGTGATCTCGTCCGAACGGGCGAAGCGCATCAATGCCCTGATGCTGACCTGCGGCCATTACGACGGTTCGGGCGATTTCGCCTTCCGCGTCGGCATCCCGGCGAAGAGCGGCGTGGGCGGCGGCATATTGGCCGTGGTCCCGGGCAAGGCGTCTATCGCCGTCTGGTCGCCCGGGCTGGACGCCCAGGGCAATTCCGTGCTCGGCTCCGCCGCGCTCGAGCTTGTGTCGCGGCGGATGAACTGGTCGATCTTCGGCGACTAGCGCCGCCGAAGCGCCTCAGCCCGGCTGGCGTTCGGTGCCGCGCCCGGCGAAGGCCGGATTCTCGATCATCGTGCCCGCGCCGTGGGCGGTGAAGGTTTCGAGCAGCAGGGCATGGGGTGTGCGGCCGTCCAGGATCACCGCCGCTTCGACGCCGTTGTCGACCGCATCGAGGCAGGTTTCGACCTTGGGGATCATGCCGCCATGGATGGTGCCGTCGGCGATCAGGGCGCGGGCCTGCTGTGCCGTCATGCGGTCGATCAGCTTGCCGTCCTTGTCGAGCACGCCCGGCACATCGGTCAGCAGCAGGAAGCGCGAGGCGCGCATGGCCGAGGCGATGGCCCCCGCCGCGGTATCGGCGTTGATGTTGTAGGTATCGCCATCCTCGCTGATGCCGATGGGCGCGACCACGGGGATGAAGTCCGAACGCTCGAACAGATAGAGCACGCGGGGATCGACCGATTCCGGCTCGCCCACGAAACCGTAGTCGAGCACCTTCTCGATGTTCGATTCGGGATCGCGCTTGGTCTTGGTCAGCTTGCGGGCACGGATCAGCGGGCCGTCCTTGCCGGAAATGCCGATGGCATTGCCACCGGCGGCATTGATCGCGCCGACGATCTGCTTGTTGATCGAGCCGGCGAGGACCATCTCCACGACTTCGACCGCCGGCTGGTCGGTAACGCGGAGGCCGTCGATGAAGGACGACTTGATGCCCAGCCGCTCCAGCATCTTGCCGATCTGGGGGCCGCCGCCGTGGACGACGATGGGATTGATGCCGACCTGCTTCAGAAGGACGATGTCGCGGGCGAAGGCCTTGGCCGCCGCGTCGTCGCCCATGGCATGGCCGCCGTATTTGACGACGAAGCTGCTGTCGGCATAGCGCCGCATGTAGGGCAGCGCTTCCGTGATGGTCGCCGCGGAATGCAGCCAGCGGGTGCGCAGTTTCAGGTCGGCCCGTTCGGCGGCTGCGGTATCCGGCTTGTCACTCATCACGGCTTCCTTGTCACGGAGGATGGGCTTCGCTTAACCCAATGCGGCCGGAATTCCAAGCGCCGCGAGGGCCGCCCGCAATTCCGGGATGCCGGCGCCGGTCTCGCTCGAGGTCGGCATGATCACCGGATGAGCGGCGACATGGGGCCGGATCGCCTCGGCGACCTTTTTCGTCATGGCTTCCAGCTCGGCCGGTTTCAGCTTGTCGGTCTTGGTCAGCACGATCTGATAGGACACGGCCGACTTGTCGAGCAGCTTCATCGCCGCCTCGTCCGGCGCCTTGGGGCCGTGGCGGCTGTCGATCAGGACGAGGACACGCTTCAGGTTCGGCCGCCCGGCAAGGAAGGTTTCCGTCAGGTCGACCCATTGGGCGACCTTGTCCTTGGAGACCTTGGCGAAACCATAGCCGGGCAGGTCGACGAGGCTGAGCCGGTCGCCCAGGTTGAAGAAATTCAGCTGCTGGGTGCGGCCCGGGGTGTTGGACACACGGGCCAGCGTGGTGCGCCCGGTCAGCGCGTTGACCAGCGACGACTTGCCGACGTTGGAGCGGCCGGCGAAGGCGATCTCGGGCAGGCCGGGGGGCGGAAGCTCGGCGAGCTTGCTGGCGCCCCAGGTGAACTGGCATTCGGCCGCGAACAGCTTCCGCCCCGCCTCGATCGTCTCGGGCGTGGCGGCGCCATCCTCGGGCCGCAGCTTGTCGGTCACCGCTTGCCCGGCGGACGACCGCCGGTGGGCGAGCCGGAGCGGCCCGGCAGGGTCTTGGCCGCCGGGGCGGCGCCCGTCGCGGCGACAGCCACCGGCGCCGGGGTCTGGCGGCGGATCACCCACTGCTGGGCGATCGACAGCAGGTTGTTCCACGTCCAGTAGATGACGAGACCGGCCGGGAAGGACGCCAGGAAGAAGGTGAAGATGATCGGCATGAACATGAAGATGCGCTGCTGAATGGGATCGGGCGGCGCCGGGTTCATGCGCTGCTGCAGGAACATCGAAATGCCCATCAGGATCGGCCAGACACCAAGGGCGAGGAAGCCCGGCGGATCCCACGGGATGAGGCCGAAGAGGTTCAGGATATGGGTCGGATCGGGCGCCGACAGATCCTGAATCCAGCCGAAGAAGGGCGCGTGGCGCATCTCGATGGTGACGTAAAGCACCTTGTAGAGCGAGAAGAACACCGGGATCTGGATCACGATGGGCAGGCAGCCGGCCAGCGGATTGATCTTCTCGCGCTTGTAGAGCGCCATAAGCTCCTGCTGCTGGCGGGCCTTGTCGTCGGCGAACTGCTCGCGGATGCGCTGCATCTCGGGCTGCGCGTCCTTCATCTTGTTCATCGCCCGGTAGGACTTGCTGGCCAGCGGGTAGAACAGGCCCTTGATCACCAGGGTCAGGATCAGGATGGCGACGCCGAAATTGCCGACGAGGCGGTACAGCTGGTCGAGGATGACGAAGATCGGCTTGGTGAGGAAAAAGAACCAGCCGAAGTCGACGGCATATTCAAACCGCTCGATGCCCAGCTTGTCGCGATAGGACTGCAGCAGGTCGACGATCTTGGCGCCCGCGAACAGGCGGTGGGTGACCGTGCAGCTGGCGCCCGCGGCGACATCGAGCGCGCCGCCGGTGTAATTCACCTCGAAGCGGTCGCGGTCGCCATAGCGGGCATGGGCGAATTTCGCCGTCACTTCCGCCGACTGGTCAGGAACAATGGCCGAGAGCCAGTATTTGTCGGTGATGCCGATCCAGCCGCCCTTGGTGGTCGCGGGCGGGACCGCCTCTTCCTTCATGCTCTTGTAGTCGTGTTCTTCCAGCTTGCCGTTCAGGATGCCGATCGGCCCTTCGTGCAGGATGAACAGGCCTTCGGTCGCCGGCATCTCGACCCGGGCGACGAGGGCGCGCGGGAACAGGGCGAGCGGGGCACCGGTGTTGTTGGCGATCTTGTCCTCGATCGTGAACATGTAGTTCTCGTCGAGGGCGATGACGCGGGTGAAGACGACGCCCTGACCGTTGTCCCAGGTCAGGGTGACCGGGGTCTTCTCGGTCAGCTTGCCCGAACCCGACCAGAGGGTATCGGCGTCCGGCAGCTTCACCGTGCTGCCGGCGGGGGCGACCCAGCCGAATTCGGCGAAATAGGGCGTCATCGAGCCGAGCGGGGAGAGCAGCTTGATCTCCGGGCTGGCGGGATCGGTGGTCTCGCGATAGTCACGCAGGGTCACGTCGTCGACACGGCCACCCTTCAGCGCGATCGAGCCATGCAGGCGCGCCGACTCGATGTCGAGGCGCGGGCTGAGCGCGAGGGCCGCCGGACGCTCCATCGGCACGTCGGGGCCGACGGCGTTCAGGGCGACCGGATCGGCTGCGGCGGCCGGTGCATTGGCGCTGCTGCTGCCCGGTGTCGCCGGGGCGGTGGCCGCGGCGGTGGCGGCCGCCTCCTGGCGCGCGCGCTGGCGCGGCGCGTCGATGAAATAGTTGAAGCCGAGCAGGATCAGGACCGAGGCGATGACCGCCAGGATCAGATTGCGATTATCGGGCATCACCGGCACCTGTGGGCGTGATGGAGGGGGATGCCGCAGGGCGGCAAGCGAAACGGCCCGCGCCCGGGGGCGGCACGGGGTCGTAGCCATGGC
The DNA here is from genome assembly GCF_003173035.1 of Zavarzinia aquatilis. Lineage (GTDB taxonomy): Bacteria > Pseudomonadota > Alphaproteobacteria > Zavarziniales > Zavarziniaceae > Zavarzinia > Zavarzinia aquatilis. The sequence goes on along the minus strand of NZ_QGLE01000004.1, from coordinate 56,078 downwards.
CGCCGAACGGATGGCAGCGGCACAGGCGATGAACAGTCAGCAGGCTGCCGCGGACCGGACCATGGATGCGCAGGGCATCGAGGGCATATTCCGAGCAGCTGGGCATGTAGCGGCAGGCCGGCGGCAGGGCGGGCGAGATCAGATAGCGCCAGATCAGCACCGGCAGGCTGAGCAGCGCGGTGGCGAGCGCGGACAGCCGGCCGATCATGGCGCCGCGTCCCGCAACAGCTTCAGCCGGCCGAGCGCGGTCGTCAGGTCGCGGCGCAATTCGTCGAACGGGCGCACCGCGGTTTCCTGACGGCAGACCAGGACATAATCGGTCGCGCCGGCCGCGCGGGCGGACAGAATTTCGGCGGCAAGGGCGCGCAGACGGCGCTTGGAGCGATTGCGCACCACGGCATTGCCCACCTTGCGCGACGCGGTGAAGCCGACCCTCGCTTCCGCCGTATCGGCATCGGCGCGGGCCATGGCCTGAAGCATCAGGCCCGGGGTCGTGAACTTGCGCCTTGCCCCAGCCACCGCCAAGAACTCCTGCCGTGTCTTCAAGCGAACAAGCCGCAGCCGCACGAATGCCCCTTGGTCGGGGCGCTCATGCGGCTGCGGCAAATCCGTCAAGGCCGGCCCGTCGATGGCCGGCATGGCCGTCAGGCCGAAAGACGCTTGCGACCCTTGGCGCGACGGCGGGCGATCACCAGCCGGCCACCGACGGTCGACATGCGCGAACGGAAGCCATGACGGCGCTTGCGCACCAGGGCGCTGGGTTGATAGGTCCGCTTCACCGGATTACTCCATATATCATGGGCCGGCAGGGCACGCGGTCCGCGCCTTGCCGAAACGAGCCACGGTCTATAAGGGGGCTTGGCGCCGAAGTCAACCGGAGTCCCCGCCCCCGGACATTCGATGCGAATGTGACCAGGGTCACGCCCCGACGCCCCGCCCCCGGTTGCCGAGCGCCGCTCCCGGCATTACTTCTAACGTGCCGGCCGCAAGGGGGGAGCCCAGGGGCCGGCAGTATGCTTGGAGACCGTCCGTTTTCCGACCTGCCGCGCACGCGACAGTCAACGGGACTCCCTGCCTGTCGCAGGGCGGGCGCTCCAGATACCGCAAGATCGGGGAGAAGACGATGGCAGACATTCGCGGCACGACCTCGGCCGAAACGCTCGATGGCGCCGACGGCGTCACCAGCGGCGCCGACGATATCTACGGCCGGGGCGGCAACGACATCGTCTTCGGCTTCGGCGGCGACGATTTCATCGCCGACGGCGCGTGGAGCGGCGGCCCCGCCCGCGTCGCCTTCAACTTCGCCGCCCATGGCTTCAGCACCTGGAGCAGCGGCGGCAACGACGAATTCCACGGTGGCTCGGGCGACGATGAAATCTTCGGCGACGGCGGCGACGACAGATTGTTCGGCGACGGCGACGACGACATCCTGCACGGCGGCCTCGGCAACGACACGCTGGACGGCGGCTCGGGCAACGACATCCTGTTCGACGACGCCGGCAGCGAGACGATCCTCGGCGGCAGCGGCACCGACATCGTCCGCTACGACATCGCCGGCACCGGCGACGAGGAGCCGAGCGATTCGGAACCCCTGTTCCCCGTGGGCGTGAAGGGCGTCTTCGTCGACATGGAGGCCGGCCGTTCCGGCTTCGCCTTCACCAACAGCGCCAACAACCGCATCGCCGACGTCAGCTACAGCAGCGTCGAGATTTTCGAGATGGACGCGAGCCGCGCCCAGGCCGACGAATTCCGGGGCGACAACACGGCACAGACCGTGCGCGGCTTCGGCGGCGACGACATCCTCGAAGGCCGGGGCGGCGCGGACACGCTCGACGGCGGCGACGGCAACGACACGGCGAGCTACGAAAGCGCGCCCACCGGCGTATCGGTGTCGATCCGGACCGCCGACATCAACATCATCATCGGCAATTCCGACGAATTGGGCGACCGGCTGATCAGCATCGAGAATCTGACCGGCTCGGCGTTCGGCGATTTTCTCGGCGGCGGCGACGGCGCCAACATCCTGAAGGGCCTCGGCGGCAATGACGTGCTGGACGGCCGGGGCGGCGCCGACCGGCTGGACGGCGGCACCGGCACCGATACGGCCGATTACCAGATTTCGACCGCCGGCGTCACCATCTCGACCGACGGCAGCGCCGGCACTGGCGGCTTCGCCGAAGGCGACCGTCTGACCAGTGTCGAGAATGTCATCGGCTCGCGCTTCCGCGACATCATCAAGGGCGAGAGCAAGGCGGTCGCCAATGTCTTCGAGGGGCGGGACGGCAACGACGACCTGTTCGGCCTGGCCGGCGACGACACGCTGGCGGGCGGCCTCGGCATCAATCTGATCGACGGTGGCACGGGCACGGACACCGTCAGCTATCGCGACATCGCGGGGCCGGTCAGCGTCTCGCTGCAGGATTTCGGCAGCGGTGGCAATGCTTCCGCCTCGGGCCTGTCGGACACGATCTTCGGCATCGAGAATGTCGACGGCACCGAGGCCGGCGACTTCGTTCTGGCCGACGACAATGTGAACCGGCTGCGCGGCTTCGGCGGCGCGGACGACCTGCGCGGCAACGGCGGCGACGACGACATCCAGGGCGGCGACGGCGACGACATCCTGATGGGCGGCACCGGCGGCGACCGGCTGAATGGCGGGGTCGGCACCGACACGGCGACCTATCGCCTGTCGCAAAAGCCGGTTCATGTCGACCTTACCCTCGGCCAGGGCTTCACCGGCGAGGCCGCGGGCGACATCCTGACCAGCATCGAGAATCTGATCGGCTCGTCTCACGACGACCGTCTGATCGGCGACAAGGGTATCAACGAACTTTCCGGCCTCGGCGGCGACGACACGCTGATCGGCGGTGGCAGCAAGGACAAGCTGTCGGGCGGCGACGGTTTCGATACCGCGTCCTACGAGACGGCCGCCTTCGCCATCACGCTGAATCTGGCGACGCCGGCAGCCAATTCGGGCGACGCGGCGGGCGATACATTCTTCAGCATCGAACGCTGGGTCGGCTCGGCTTTCGCCGATGTCATGTCCGGCGACGATGCCGGCAACCGGTTCGACGGCGGCGCCAGCGGTGACACGCTGATCGGCCAGTCGGGCGACGACGTGCTGCACGGCGACGGCGGCGACGACCGGCTGGATGGCGGGCTGTGGAATGACCAGCTGTTCGGCGACGCGGGCGACGACACGCTGATCGGCGCGGGCGGCGCCGATGCACTCGACGGGGGCGACGGCACCGATACCGCGAGCTATGCCGGCGCGGCCTCGCGCATCGCCCTCGACATGAACGATGCCGGCTTTGGCCGGGGCGATGCGGCGGGCGACACCTTCGTCAGCGTCGAGATCATCGAGGGCACGGCGTTCGACGACGAAATCCGCGGCGCTGTGGATCAGGCCATGACCCTGCGCGGCGGGCGCGGCGCCGACACGCTGGTGGGCGGCAATCTCGCCGACACGCTGCAGGGCGGCGGCGAGAATGACGTGCTGATCGGCGGGATCGGCGGCGATACGCTCGACGGCGGCGACGGCTTCGACACCGCGTCTTACGAAAACTCGATCCGCAGCGTCGTCCTCGACCTGCGGACCGCGCCCGAGTTCACCAGCGGCGACGCGACCGGCGACAGTTTTGTCTCGATCGAGGCGTTCCGCGGTAGCCAGTTCATCGACATCTTCATCGGCGGCGATCAGGATCTCAGCTTCGAGGGCCTCGGCAGCAGCGACAATTTCATCGCCGGCGCCGGCCGGGAGAATTTCGACGGCGGCCAGGGCGCCGACCGGGCCAGCTATTTCCTGGCCACGGCCGGCATCACCCTCGATCTCGCCGACGGCAGCCTGAACACCGGCTTCGCCACCGGCGACACCTATCGCTCGATCGAGAGTTTCGTCGGCTCCGACTTCGCCGACACCCTGCGCGGCGGCGGGGACGGCGACACGCTGTCGGGCGGCGGAGATGCCGACCTGATGGACGGCCGCGGCGGCGACGACACGTTGCAGGGCGACGGCGGCGACGACGTGCTGGCCGGCGGCGCCGGGGCGGACACCCTGAACGGCGGCGATGGCGTCGACACCGCCAGCTATGCCGATTCGGCGGGTGTCACCGTTTCGCTCGACGGTGCGCGAGCGGGCACCGGCGACGCCGAAGGCGACACTTTCAGCGGGATCGAGAACATCCTCGGCTCGGCCACGGGGCGGAACGTCCTGCGCGGCGACGATGGGCGCAACGAGCTGATCGGCGGCGACGACATCGACAAGCTCGAAGGCCAGGGCGGCCAGGACACATTGCGCGGCGGGCGCGGCGACGATCGCCTGTTTGGCGGCGGCGAGAACGACACGCTGTTCGGCGGGCGCGGCAACGATACCCTGTCCGGTGGCTCGGGCCGCGATTTCCTGCGGGGCGAGGAAGGCGACGACACGTTGACCGGCGGCACCCAGCTCGACCGTTTCCTGTTCACCGCCCGGGACTTCGGCCACGACACCATCACCGACTGGGAGGACGGCATCGACCTCCTGCGCGTCACCGGCACCGTCGCCGACGACCTGTCGGATTTCGCCATCGCGGGCGATGGCACCACGGTGGTGACCCTGACCCTGCTGGCCGATCCGACCAGCGTGATCGAAATCCGCAGCGCCGCTGCCTTCACCATCGCGGCATCGGACTTCGAGTTCGTCTGACCGCGACTCCGTGTCCCCGGGGCGCCTGTTTCGCTTCTATCTCGTGACAGGGCGTCTTATCCTGCAACGCAACCAAGGGATATGGCGACGAATCGGGGGCACGACATGGCGAAGGTGGTGACGGTCGCGCAGCAGAAGGGCGGCGCCGGCAAGACGACGGTGGCGGCCCATCTCGCCGTCGCCCTGGCGGAAGCCGGGCACAGGGTCGTGGTGGTCGATACCGACCCGCAGCAGAGCCTGGCCGCCTGGGTGCGGGTGCGGGCGGCCTTCGGTGTCGGCAATGTCGCCATTCCGGTCAAGGCGGCACCCGGCTGGAAGGCCGGGACCGAGATCGACCGCGCCCGGCGCGAGGGTGACATCGTCGTGGTCGACAGCCCGCCCCACACGGAATCGACCGCCAAGACCGCGATCCGCGCCGCCGACCTGATGCTGGTGCCGATGCAGCTCTCGCCCATGGACATGTGGGCGACCAAGCCGACGCTCGATCTCGCCGGCACCAGCAAGGTGCCCTTCATGCTGGTGCTGAACCGCGTCTCGCCCCGCGGCAATCTGAACGAACAGGTGCTGCGCGAAATCGCCAAGGCCGGCTATCCGGTGGCGCTGTCCCGCCTCGGCAATCGTACCGCCTTCGCCGCCAGCCTGCTCGACGGTCTCGGCGTCACCGAGGCGCAGGGCAAGAGCCCGGCGGCCGAGGAAATCCGCGCCCTCGCCGCCGAGGTCGCCGAACGGCTCGGCGCGAAGTGAACGAACGCCTGGGCCCTGTCCCCGGCCCGCGCAACCTCATCACCGATGTGTCCGGCCTTCGGGTCGGCAACGCCGAAGACCTCGCGCGGCGCAGCGGCGTCACCGTGCTGCTGCCCGATCAACCCGCGGTGATGGCGGTCGATCAGCGCGGCGGCGCCCCCGGCACGCGCGAGACCGACAGTCTCGATCCGGTGAATTTCCTCAGCGATTTTCATGCCCTGGTGCTGTCCGGCGGCTCCGTCTTCGGGCTCGGCGCGGCGGACGGGGTGACGGCCGCGCTCTCGGCCGCCGGTATCGGCATCGAGATCGGCAGCGCGCCCATGCGGGTGCCCGTGGTGCCCTCCGCGATCCTGTTCGACCTCGGCAATGGCGGCGACAAGGCCTGGGGACTGGAACCACCCTATCGCCGGCTGGGCGTGGACGCGCTGCGTGCCGTCGGGCTCGATTTCGCCCTCGGCAATGCGGGCGCGGGTTATGGCGCGGTCTGCGGCAGGCTGAAGGGCGGGCTCGGTTCCGCCTCCGTCGTCGTCGACGGCATCGAGGTCGGGGCGCTGGTCGCGGTCAATGCCGTCGGCAGCGCGCTGATGCCGGGCAGTCCGGTGTTCTGGGCGCACCCCTTTGAATGGGGCGACGAATTCGGCGGCCGCAAGCCCGGCCGGGCCGAGGCCGTGCGCCCGCCCGACTACGATCTGCCCGCTGACGGCAAGGTGGTGATGGGCGGCCACACCACCATCGCCATCGTCGCCACCAATGTCAGCCTGGACAAGGCGCAGGCCAAGCGTTTCGCCATGCAGGCGCAGGACGGACTGGCCCGAGCGCTGCGCCCCGCTCACACGCCCTTCGACGGCGACACGGTCTTCGCCGTTTCGACCGGGCGCCGGCCGCTCGATGCCCCCCCGGCCCTTGCCATCGCGCGGCTGGGCCATCTGGCGGCGGATTGCCTGGCCCGGGCGGTGGCGCGCGGCGTCTACGAAGCGGCAAGCCTCGGCGAACTGCGGTCATATCGGGACAGCTGGGGTCCGTCGGAATAGTCGGGAGATGCAGCAGCCCGGCGCGGAAGCGCCGGGGCAGGATCAGCGGATATAGAGCCGGACTTCCGGCACCGCGGCATCGGCGCTCGTGGTGGCCGCGACCGAGACACGGTCGGACGGCAGCCCCATGTCGGTCAGGGTGCGCAGCACGCCCTGGGCGTTCTGCTTCGACTTGTTCTGATTCATCGCGACTTCCGACGCGCTGCCGCCGGCGGGGCTGACCGCGACCAGATCGAAGCCGGTCTGCGGCCGCTGCTCCAGCACCTTGGAGACGGCGGTATAGAGCGCCTGCTGATAGGCGACACCCGGCTGGTCGAAACGGATCACGACGAGCGGCCGGCGGTCATCCAGCACCGCCTCGGCGGCCGGGGGCGCCTCGTAGAAGGTCGGCGTCGCGGACACCCGGCTGGGCGTGAAGGTGCGCGTCGCGATCGAATCGCCATAAAGCTCGCCGTTCTTGATCGCGAGGGCGAGGGTGGTCAGATTCGAGCGCTCGCCCGAGACATAGACGGTCTGGCGCGAAATCTGGTCCGACAGCGCGGTCATCAGCCGGTCGATGCGGACGAGCAGACGCGAAGTATCGTCTTCGATCAGGTTGAGGGCGATGCGGTCCTGGTCGATACCACCCGACAGACCAAGGGCGGCGCGGGTCGAATCGAGCAGATAGGCCGCCGAAGTCGAGGACGAGGACACCTGGCTGGCCAGCTGACCGAGGGCGGTCACATTGCCCGTGACATTGTCCAGCTCGCGCTGGGCCTGGTTCCACTGCTGGACCAGCAGCGGGTTGCCCGGGGTCGTGCCGAGCTGCAGCCGCGCCTGCACCGCGGCGACGACGCCGTGATAGGCCTCGGAGGAGCGCACGGTCTGCGACAGCAGGGCGTTGTAATTCTGCTGCTGCGCATCGACGGCGGATTTCAGGCGGCCGAGATCGCTCTGCAGCTGTTCGACCTTGCGGCCGACGATGGTTCCGGTCGAGGTGATCTCGAAATCGCTCGGCAGGCCGGTATTGCCGACGGGCGGCGTCGGCGCGAACCACGAGCAACCGCCGAGGGCGACGGCGGAAAGCACGAGCGCGGCCACGGGACGGAAGCGACTGCGCCGCACCTGCGAAAGCAAGGACGCGGCCGCGGGGCGCACGGCAAAATCAACGGCACGTTCGGTCGCGAAAGCCATCCCGGTTCACTCGTTCTCCAACAGCCGGGCTGCTGCCAACCTAGTCCGGCCAGGCGCCGAATCGGAAAAACCCGCGCACCCAGCCCGACCGCACCCTTAGCAGCCCCCTCAAGCCGGGAGCGATACTAGCCACAAGGGCCATGGGGCGACAAGCGCCGAAAACCGAAAGATTCCATATCGTTGCCATTAAGTCGCGCCCTCGTCTGGCCACACCGCCCGGCGAGCGACACAGGGGCGCCGCGACGGCCACAAAATTCCCGAAAATTCCCTGTTGCAAGCCCTGCCCCCTTCGGCTAGCTTCCCGGCCTCCGAAGCGGCCACGCCGCATGATGGACAGCGCGCCCGTAGCTCAGCTGGATAGAGCATCAGACTACGAATCTGAGGGTCAGGAGTTCGAATCTCTTCGGGCGCGCCAATCATCCCTTTGCCAATCATACCTTTGAAAGCAATGCGTTAGCGCCGACGATCCGAATCGTCCGGGACGGCGTGGCTTGACCCGCGAGCCCGGCTCACGCCTTCGGTCTCGCTCAATGGCCAGCCCCCTGAACCGACAGCGTCAGCCGGCCGCAAGGCCGATGTGATGCCGACCTTCGCGATACCCACGCCGGACGCAGTCGCCATATCCGAGCCTGCAGGCACCGTCCCTTTTGTCCGGGACGGCCCGCACCTTCATTCCATCGGGCTTCATTACATGGCAGACCGGGCGGCCCGACCTGACGCCGACGAGGCGCCGCTTGCGGTCACACCCTGCGCGGCGCCTTTCAGGAAGGCCGAAACCGCAAAACGATCAAGGGGAAGTGGCGGAGAGGGTGGGATTCGAACCCACGGTACCCGCGAAGGTACAACGGTTTTCGAGACCGCCCCGATCGACCACTCTGGCACCTCTCCGCGAGACATCGGGTCGTCAAGGCGGGGAGAGATAGCCGAGGACAGTGCCGGTTGCAAAGGGTTTTTTGTAGGCTGGCGACGGGCTTGGCGGGAGGCATCGGGTGAAACGGGCGGAGGCGATCGGGCGGGCGCTGGATATCGAGGCCCCGGCCCTGCCGGCGAAGGACCGAACGGCGGTGATCGACCGGGCGCTGGGCTCGCGCCAGATGGCCCATGCCCCGGCGCCGGTCGCCGCCTGGGCGGCGCTGGTCGCCTATGCCCGCCACGGCTTTTCCGATTACGATGCCCTGCTGGCCGAGGGCTACGACCGCGAGGCCGCCCGCCACTTCACGGCCGAGGCGGTCGCCGCCGTGCTGTCCGGCTGGGGCTGCCGTAATCCGCTGCCGACCGGCATTTCCGATTGAAGCCCCTCCACGGGGTTGGTTTACTTTCCGGCGATGCAATCATTCGGGGTAAGACGTGCCCGACCCTTCGAGAGATGCCAAGTTTGAAGCCGCGCAGCATTGGCGCCAGTTTCTCGAATGGGTGGACGCGCATAGCGGCGACCCATGGCTGTTCCGGGGACATTCCAACAAGGCTTATGAACTGAAGCCCTCCATCGGCCGGGGGAAGGCGAAGGAACGGCGGCTGGAAATCGAGGCCCTGGTCGGCGGCGACGCTGAAAAACGCACGCTCTTGCAGGAGGAGCAGTCGCTGTTCCTCGAGTTCCGCCGGCTCAGCCATCTCTTCGACGACGGCAGACCCAAGGACGATTGGGCCTGGCTCGCGCTCGCACAGCACCACGGTCTGCCGACCCGATTGCTGGACTGGACGAGCAATCCCCTGATCGCCTGTTATTTCGCGATCGAGCCCTCGACGGAGTCCCGGGACTTCCCGGGTGAGGTCGTCGCGCTGTCGAAGATCGGCATCCCGCAGATCGACGCATCGCACGCGCAGTCAAGCCCCTTCGGCATCGACCACGATGTCGCGCTTCTCTCCCCTTCCATAGCGGCGCCCCGCCTTTCGGCGCAGCGAGGCTTTTTCACCATCCATCGCGACCCGTTCATGCCCTGGAGCCCAAAGAATCCGCCGGAAAAATTTCAAATACCGAGTGCCATGAAGCCTTTTTTCCAACGGCGACTGCACTATATCGGCATTGATCGGGCGGTGATCTATTGTGATCTCGATGCGTTGTGCCATACTCTTCGCTGGCGTCATGAGCGGGGCATAGGCCTCGGTTCAGGGAGCGGGCTCATTTGATGGTGGTGCGCTGAATCGCACCTGTCGTTGCGAAAGGCTGGCAGTCGGATGGCGATGAACAGCGCCTTGCGCAATACGGCAGGTCCAGAGGATCCCAGGTCTTTGGTTCGGCGGGCCGTTACCGATATCGAGCGAATGGCCAATCTGCCGGACTGGAAGGATAAGCTGGACACGCTGTCCAGCCGCACCGAAACGCGCGTGATCGAACCAGTCTATGTCACGATGGCGAACGATGGCGAGCGCTTCATCGCCACGGCCAATGTCCATGTGGTGCTCAACTTCGACCCCGCGCCCGGCGCGGAGCGGAGGGATCCCATCGCGTTGTCCGACACCATCCCGGCCGTTTTCACCGGCACTGTCGACAAAGCCAACAACGTCAGCGTCAAGCGGGCGCTGTTCCGCACCGAAGACTTCGACGCGCTGTCCAAGGCCCGCTGATCAGGCGTTGACTCCCCCATCTTCATCGCTATAGTGCGCCGTCTCGCGGTGGGCAGGCGTCCGCCGTGGTTTTAACTTATGGGCTCCAGTCGGGCCCCTGCCGCGGAAGACGGCAGCAGGCGGAATAGCCTGTGCAAGAAGGACTGGGTCGAATGTTTGCGGTTATCAAGACCGGCGGCAAGCAGTACAAGGTCGTCGAGAACGAAGTCATCACCGTCGAACGCCTCGAAGGCGAAGCCGGTGCCTCCCTGTCGCTGGACCAGGTTCTGATGGTCGGCGAGGGCGAGAATGTCACCATCGGCGCGCCCACGGTCGCCGGTGCCACGGTCACCGCCGAGATCGTCGGCCAGGCCCGCGGCCCGAAGCTGATCGTCTTCAAGAAGCGTCGCCGCCAGAATTCGCGCCGCAAGAACGGCCATCGCCAGGACCTGACCGTCCTGAAGATCACCAGCATCGCCGTCGCCTGATCGCGCGGTTACGAGAGATAGGAGCAAACCATGGCTCATAAAAAAGCAGGCGGCTCGTCCCGTAACGGTCGCGATTCGGACGGCCGTCGCCTCGGGGTCAAGAAGTTCGGCGGCGAAGCCGTGATCCCCGGCAACATCATCATCCGTCAGCGCGGCACCAAGTTCCATCCCGGCGCCAACGTCGGCCTCGGCAAGGATCACACGATCTTCGCGCTGGTCGTCGGCAAGGTGAAGTTTGCCATCGGCAAGCTGGGCCGGACCTATGTCTCGGTCGAAGAACTCCCGGTGGCGGCGGAGTAATCTGCCGCGCCCCTGCCGCGGCCCGCAAGGACCCGCGGCGATGAAGCGGGAATTGACGGGTCCGGCGTGATCGCGCCGGGCCCGTTTCCTTTTTCAGGTTTACCCACGATGAAATTCCTCGATTACGCCAAGATTTATGTGAAGAGCGGCAGCGGCGGCGCCGGCTGCGTCTCGTTCCGGCGCGAGAAATTCATCGAGTTCGGCGGCCCGGACGGCGGCGACGGCGGGCGCGGCGGCGACGTCGTGATCGAATGCGTGCAGAACCTGAACACCCTGCTCGACTATCGCTACCAGCAGCACTTCAAGGCCGGCACCGGCATCCATGGCATGGGCAAGGACCGCCACGGCGCGGCCGGCGCCGACATCGTGCTGAAAGTGCCGATGGGCACCCAGATCCTCGACGAGGACGAAGAGGAAATCCTCTACGATTTCACCAAGGCGGGCGAGAAGATCGTCCTCGCCAAGGGCGGCAACGGCGGCTTCGGCAATGCCCATTTCAAGGGCCCCGGCAATCAGGCGCCGCGCCATGCCAATCCCGGCCAGCCCGGGATCGAGATGACCGTCATCCTGCGCCTGAAGCTGATCGCCGACGCCGGGCTGATCGGCCTGCCCAATGCCGGCAAGTCGACCTTCCTCGCCGCGACCTCGCGCGCCCGGCCCAAGATCGCCGATTACCCCTTCACCACGCTGAAGCCCCAATTGGGCGTCGTCGCGGTCGATGGCGATGAATTCGTGCTCGCCGACCTGCCGGGCCTCATCGAGGGCGCGTCGGAAGGCGTCGGCCTCGGCGCCCAGTTCCTTGCGCATGTCGAGCGTTGCAACGTGCTGATCCACCTCGTTGACGGCACGCAGGAAGACCCGCAGGCAGCCTATCGCATGATCCGGCGCGAACTGCGCCACTATGGCGAGGGGCTGATCGAGAAGCCCGAGATCATCGCCCTCAACAAATGCGACGCCCTGTCGCCCGAGGAGATCGAGGCAAAGGCCGGCGCCATCGCCCGTTCCGCCCGGAAATCGCGGAAGGCGATCCACATTATTTCCGGCCAGACCGGCCAGGGCATCACCGATCTGCTGCGCACCGCCATCGCGCCCATCCACGAGCAGCGCGCGCAGGAAGCCCTGGAAGCCCGCCCCGACCATGTCCCCGGCAAGCCCGAGGTGTGGCGACCGTGACGCACGGCAAGGACTGAACCCTTACCCGTGTCATCCCGCCTCCGGGGCAGCGTCATGAGCATCGTCGAAACCAATCCCCTTTCCAGCCGCGACCGCCTGCAGGCGGCCGGGCGCATCGTCGTCAAGATCGGCTCGGCCCTGCTGGTCGATCAGGCCAGCGGCAAGCTGCGCCGCCAATGGCTGGAAGGTATCGCCGCCGACGTCGCCGCGATCAAGGCGCGCGGCCAGGATGTCGTCATCGTCTCTTCCGGAGCGATAGCCCTCGGCCGGCGCCATCTCGGCCTGCCCAAGGGCGTGCTGAAACTCGAGGAAAAGCAGGCGGCGGCCGCCGTCGGCCAGATTCGCCTGAGCCATGCCTGGCAGGATGTGCTGGGCGAACACGGCCTGACCACGGCGCAGATCCTGCTGACCCTCGACGATACCGAGAGCCGGCGGCGTTATCTGAACGGCCGCAGCACCATGGCGACCCTGCTGCGCCTCGGCGCCGTCCCCGTGATCAACGAGAACGACACGGTCGCCACCTCGGAAATCCGCTATGGCGACAACGACCGGCTGGCGGCCCGGGTGGCCGAACTCGCCACCGCCGACTGCCTGGTCCTTCTTTCCGACATCGACGGCCTTTATACCGCCAACCCGAACACCGATCCGAGCGCGCGCCGGCTCGATGTCGTCACCGGCATCACGCCCGAGATCGAGGCGATGGCGGGCGAGCCGGTCTCCGGCGTCGGCACCGGCGGCATGATCACCAAGGTCGAGGCGGCGCGCGTCGCGCTGGCCGCCGGCTGTTCCATGGTGATCTGCGCAGGCCAGGTCGAGCGGCCGATTTCCGCGCTGGAGAGCGGTGCCAACTGCACCTGGTTCCTCGCCGACCGCAGCCCGCGCCAGGCGCGCAAGATGTGGATCGGCGGCAGCCTTGGCCCCAAGGGCCGGCTGGTGGTCGACGAAGGCGCGGCGCGTGCCCTCGCCCAAGGCAAGAGCCTGCTGCCGGCGGGTGTCCGCGCGGTCGAGGGCGAGTTCAGCCGGGGCGATGCCGTGATGGTGGTCGGCCCGGAGGGACGGGCGCTGGGCCGGGGCCTGATCGCTTACGGCGCCGAGGACGCGCGCGCCATCGCCGGGCACAAATCCGGTGAAATCGAGCATATCCTCGGCTACCGTGGCCGGGACGAGATGATCCACCGCGACGATCTCGCGATCGACGGATAGAAAAATGCGCGACGCAACCGCCGAAAAGACCGAAACCGCCCTCGACGCCGCAAGCCTCGTCACCGACATGGCGAAGCGCGCCCGCGCCGCCGCCCGCGTGCTGGCCAGCCTGAACGCGGAGGCGCGCACCGCCGCGCTGCGCGCCGGGGCCGCCGCCATCCGCGCCGCCGCCCCTGCCATTCTCGCCGCCAATGCGATCGACATGGAACGCGGCCGGTCCCTGGGCCTGACCCATGCCCTGCTCGACCGCCTGATGCTGAACGAGGCCCGGATCGAGGGCATCGCCGCCGGGGTCGAGGCGGTCGCCGGGATCGCCGATCCGGTGAATACCGTGGCCGCCGAATGGGAGCGGCCGAATGGCCTGCGCATCCAGCAGGTGCGGGTGCCCATCGGCGTCATCGGCATCGTCTATGAAAGCCGGCCCAATGTGACGGCGGATGCCGGCGCGCTCTGTGTCCGTTCGGGCAATGCCGTCATCCTGCGCGGCGGCTCGGAGGCGCTGAATTCGTCGCGCGCCATTCATGCCGCCTTTGTCGCGGGGCTGGCCTCGGCTGGTGTTCCGGCGGACGCGGTCCAGCTGGTGCCGGTGGCCGACCGCGCGGCCGTGGGCGCCATGCTGACGGCGCAGGGGCTGATCGACGTGATCGTGCCGCGCGGCGGCAAGTCGCTGGTCGCGCGCGTGCAGTCCGACGCGCGGGTGCCCGTGCTCGCCCATCTCGACGGCAACAACCATGTCTATGTCGACGGCGGCGCCGATCCCGAAAAGGCGCTGACCATCGTGCGCAATGCCAAGCTGCGCCGCACCGGCGTCTGCGGCGCGGCCGAGACCGTGCTGGTGGACGAGGCCGCGAAGGACCAGCTCGCCCCGCTCGCCCGGATGCTGCTCGACGCCGGCTGCGAAGTCCGGGGCGACGCGGCGACCCAAGGTGTCGACCCCCGGGTGAAGCCGGCGGCGGAGGCCGACTGGGACACGGAATATCTCGAGCCCATCGTCGCCATGAAGCTGGTGCATGGTGTTAGCGACGCCATCGCCCATATCGAGCGCCACGGCAGCCATCACACCGACGCCATCGTGACCGAGGACGCGGCGGCGGCCGAAGCCTTCCTGTCCGGGGTCGATTCCGCCATCGTCGCCCTCAATGCCTCGACCCAATTCGCCGATGGCGGCGAATTCGGCTTCGGGGCGGAGATCGGCATCGCCACCGGCCGGCTGCACGCCCGCGGCCCGGTCGGCGCCGAACAGCTGACCACGATGAAATATCTGGTGCGCGGCACGGGCCAGATCCGACCTTGAGCCTCGGCCGTCTGAAGATCGCGGGGGAAGCGCGGGGCCTTGCCATTGGCCTGTTCGGCGGCTCGTTCAATCCCGCCCATGACGGGCACCGGGACCTGAGCCTCGCCGCGCTGCGCCATCTCGGCCTCGACCGGGTGTGGTGGCTGGTCTCGCCGCAGAACCCGCTGAAATCGGCGGCGGACATGGCGCCGCTGGCCGCCCGTCTCGCCTCGGCCGGGGCCATCGCCCGCCACCCCAGGGTGCTGGTGACCGATATCGAGACGCGGCTGGGCACAGTCTATACCGCCCAGACCATCCGGGCCCTGCGGAAGCGTTTCCCGAGGGCGCGTTTCGTCTGGCTGATGGGGGCGGATAATCTCGCCACCATTCATCGCTGGCGCGACTGGCGGCGCATCTTCGGCGATGTCGCCGTTGCCGTCTTCGACCGGCCTACCTATTCTCTGGCGGCATTGGGCGGCCCGGCCGCGCATCGCTTCGCCGCCGTGCGGCGCGGCGGCAACGCCCGCCGCCATTTGAAATACGACCGGCCCCCGGCCTGGGCCTTCGTGACCATGAAACTGAACCCCGCATCCGCCACCGCCCTGCGCGCCGCCGCACGGGCCGCGGATCTCTAGGAGGACCCGACCCTGGCTCCGCGCAAGAAAACCGTCGAGGACGCGATCATCGCCGCCCCCGCCGAAGACACCGCACCCAAGAAGAAACCGGCCAAGCGCCTGAAGGCGGCCGAAGCCGAAGCGGCGCCCGCCGCCGAGGAAAAGCCGAAGCGCAGCCGCGCCAAAAAGGCCGAAGCCGCCGCCCCGCTCGAAGCCGAGGCCGAGGCCCCGGCGGAAAAGCCGAAGCGCGTCCGCGCCAAAAAGGCCGATGCGGCGCCCGAGCCCGAGGCGGAAGCCCCGGCCGAGAAGCCGAAGCGCATCCGCGTCCGCAAGACCGCCCCGGCCGAGACCGAGGCGGTGCTGATCGCCGTCGACATGGAAGCCGAGCGCAAGAAGCCGAAGTCGCGGGCGAAGAAGAAGCCGGCCCCGGCCAGCGATGCCGCCCGCGCCCTGCTCGACCTCGTCGTGAAGACGCTGGACGACAACAAGGCGGAAGAAATCCTGAGCATCGACCTCGCCGGCAAGTCGTCCATCGCCGATTACATGGTGATCGCCAACGGCCGTTCGGGCCGTCAGGTGACCGCCCTCGCCGATTACGTCGTCAAGGCGGTGGACGAGGCGAAGCTGGGCCCCTGCCGGACCGAGGGCAAGTCGGCCGGCGACTGGGTGCTGATCGACGCGGGCGATGTCATCGTCCATCTGTTCCGGCCGGAAGTCCGCGATTTCTACAAGCTGGAGAAGATGTGGCAGGCGGATTTCCGCCCCGGCGAAGAGTGATCGCCGGCGACGACCGAAGATGCTGGGCCTGAGACTGTCCATCCTCGCGGTCGGGCGGTTCGGGGCCAAGGACCCGGAACGCCTGCTGTTCGAGACCTATTCGGCGCGGCTGAAACCCGCCATCGAGCTGGTCGAGGTCGAGGAGAAGCGCATGGCGGGCGCCGCCCGCCAGAAGCGCGAGGGCGAATTGCTGCTGGCGGCCGTGCCCCCCGGCGCGGCCATCGTCGCCATGGACGGACGGGGCGAGGTGCTGTCGTCCGAAGCCCTGGCGGGCAAGCTGGAGCGTTTCCGCGATCAGGGCGCCGGGAAAGTGGCTTTCCTGATCGGCGGCGCCGACGGGCACGACGAGAATATTCGCAAGAAGGCGGCCTTCTGCTATTCCTTCGGCCCTGCGACATGGCCCCACCTGATGGTCCGTGCGATGCTTGCAGAGCAGCTATACCGCGCCGCCACCATCATCGACGGGCATCCATATCACCGGGCGTGAGTTATTTGTTAAGTCCTGATCGTTACCAAGGTTCCCCGCCATGACCGACGCAACCCTTTCCGTGATCCCGCAGAAGCCGGTGGTGCTGTGCATCCTCGATGGCTGGGGCTGGCGCGAGGGCGGGGACGACAATGCGATCGCGAAGGCGAAGACGCCGAACTACAGCCGCCTGCTCGAAACCTGCCCGCACAGCCTGATCCGCACCTCCGGCCTGTCGGTCGGCCTGCCGGAAGGCCAGATGGGCAATTCCGAGGTCGGCCACATGAATCTGGGCGGCGGCCGCGTCGTCATGCAGGATCTGCCGCGCATCGACCAGGCGGTGTCCGACGGCACGCTGGCCGAGAATGCCGTGCTGCTGAAGGCGATCGAGGCGACCAAGGCCAAAGGCGGCGCCCTGCATATTCTCGGCCTCTTGTCGCCCGGCGGCGTCCATTCCCATCAGGACCACATGGCCGCGCTGGTCCGCATCGCCTCGGGCCATGGCCTGAAGGTCATCGTCCACGGCTTCCTCGACGGGCGCGACACGCCGCCCAAGAGCGCGCTCGAGTTCCTCGCCGATTTCGAGGCTTCCCTCGATGGCGTGCCGGACTGGAGCATGGGCACCGTCTCGGGCCGCTATTTCGCCATGGACCGCGACAAGCGCTGGGACCGCGTCGGCCTCGCGTTCAAGGCCATGGTCGAGGCCGAGGGTGTCGCCGCCGCCAGCGCGCGGGCGGCCATCGAAGCCTCCTATGCCGAGGGCGTGACCGACGAATTCGTGAAGCCGGCCGCCATCGGCCATTATCGCGGGATGCACGATGGCGATGGCCTGATCATGGCCAATTTCCGCGCCGACCGGGCGCGTGAAATCCTCGTCGCCCTGCTCGATCCCCATTTCGACGGTTTCCCCCGGGCGCGCCTGCCGCAGTTCGCGGGCATCGCCGGCATGGTCGAATATTCCAGCCAGCTGAACGGCTTTGTGCCGGCCATCTTCCCGGCTGAGCGGGTGGAAGACCCGCTGGGCGCCGTGGTCGCCAAGGCCGGCAAGACCCAGCTGCGCATCGCCGAGACCGAGAAATACGCCCATGTCACCTTCTTCTTCAACGGCGGCGAAGAAACGGTGTTCGAGGGCGAGGATCGCATCCTGATCAACAGCCCCAAGGTCGCGACCTATGACCTCGCCCCGGCGATGTCGGCCCGGGAAGTGACCGACCGGCTGGTCGAGGCGATCGCCGGCAAGACTTACGACCTCATCGTCGTCAATTTCGCCAATCCCGACATGGTCGGCCACACCGGCATCATGGACGCGGCGATCCAGGCGGTCGAAACCATCGACGCCTGCCTCGGCCGGCTGACGGCGGCGGTCGAGGCGGCCGGCGGCGTCATGCTGGTCACCGCCGACCACGGCAATATCGAACAGATGGTCGACCCGGAAACCCATGGCGCCTATACCGCCCACACCACCAATCTGGTGCCGGCTTTCCTGTTCAATGCGCGGAGCGAGGTCGCCCTCGGCGACGGCCGGCTGGCCGATATCGCCCCCACCCTGCTGCCCTTCCTCGGTCTGCCGCAGCCCGCGGCGATGACCGGGAACAGCCTGCTGGTGCCGGCCCAGGCCGACGCCGCAGCCCTGCCCGAACGCCGTGCCCGCGCCTAAGGCCGGCCTGACCCTCGCCCTTGCCCTGACCCTGGCGGCCGGCCCCTGCGCCACCGCCCTCGGTCAGGACGCCAGCCCGGACGACCTGCGCGCCGTCCAGTCGGAACTGGAGGCCGCGCGCAAGCGTCAGGCCGAAGTCGCGGGCGAGCGTGCCCGCCTGACCGACGAGGTCGCCACGCTGAAGGCCCAGCTCGTCCAGCGCGCCGCCACCCTGCGCCAGCAGGAGGCCGACGCCGACGCGATCGAGCGTCGGCTGGCGGAACTCGGCGCCTCGGAGGCCGAGAAGCTGGCCGCCCTGTCGGATCGCCGCGCCGCCCTGTCGCGCCTGCTGGGCGCCCTCACCCGCCTGTCGCGCCGGCCCCCCGTCCTCCTGATGGCGCGGCGCCAGACTGCGGTCGAACTGGCCCATACCGGCACCGTGCTGCGCGATCTGGTGCCCGAGCTGCGCAGCCGCGCCGTCACCCTGAGCCGCGATCTCGCCTCGCTGACCGCGCTGCGCGCCCGCCTCGCCACCGACCGGGTGCGGCTGGGCGCCACCCTCGCCTCGCTCGCGGACGAGCGGGTGGAAATCGACCGGCTGCTGGCGAAAAAGGCCGAGGACAGCAAGCGCCTCGACACATTGGTCGAGGCCGAGACGAAACGGGTCGACCAGCTGGCGGCCAAGGCGAAATCGGTCGAGGACCTGCTGGCCGCGGTCGAGAAGGCGCGGCGCGAGCGTGAGGCCGCCGCCGCCGCCGCCGAAGCCGAGCGCGCGGCGGCGCAAGAGGCGGAACAGGCCGCGGCGTCGAAGCCCGGGCAGGTCGCCGCCGTCACCGCCGAACCGGCGACCCCGGCGGCGCCCGCGCGGCCCGCGGTCATGGCCCGCTTTTCCAGCCTGAAGGGCAAGCTGGCCTGGCCGGCGGCGGGCGAGATCACCACCCGGTTCGGCGACCGCCAGGCCAATGGCCTGACCTCGCGCGGGTTCCGCATCGCGACCAGGCCCGATGCGCAGGTCACGGCGCCCGCGGCGGCGGATGTCGCCTTCGCCGGAGTGTTTTCGGGTTACGGGCAGCTCTTGATCCTGTCGCAAGGCGACGGGTATCATCTGCTGCTTGCGGGGATGGCACGGATCGACGTGACGGTCGGTCAGAAGGTTTTGGCGGGCGAACCGGTCGGTCAGATGGAAAGCGCCCGTGACGGCGCCCGGCCGGTGTTGTATGTCGAGCTGAGGCACGACGGAGAGCCGGTGGATCTGACCCCCTGGCTGATATCCGGTGCGACTAGGGTAAGCGGATGATGCGAATGAATCGAGCAGTCGTGGCCTTCCTCGCCTTTGCGACGGGTGCAGCCATTCCCATGTGCGTGCAGGCCGGCTCCGCCGAGACCTATCGTCAGCTGAACCTGTTCGGCGACGTCTACGAACGGGTCAAGAGCGACTATGTCGACGAAGTGACCGACGAGAAGCTGGTGGAAGCCGCGATCAACGGGATGCTCGCCTCGCTCGACCCGCACTCCAGCTACATGAACGCCAAGGCCTTCGGCGACATGCAGGTGCAGACCCGCGGCGAATTCGGCGGCCTCGGCATCGAGGTCACGATGGAAAACGGCTTCGTCAAGGTGGTGACGCCGATCGACGAGACCCCCGCTTCCCGCGCGGGCCTCAAGACCGGCGACTATATCGTCTCGCTCGACGGCAAGGACGTGCTCGGCCTCACGCTGCAGGAAGCGGTCGAGAAGATGCGCGGGCCCGTGGATTCCAAGATCGTCATCTCGGTCAAGCGCGAAGGCATCGCCAAGCCCTTCGACCTGACCCTGACCCGCGCCGTGATCAAGATCCGCGCCGTCCGCTCGCGCCGCGAGGGCGACGTGATCTATGTCCGCGTCACCCAGTTCAACGAACAGGTCGACGCCGGGGTGAAGAAGGCCATCGCCGATCTGTCCAAGGAAATCGGCCCGGACAAGGTCAAGGGCGTCGTCCTTGACCTGCGCAACAATCCGGGCGGCCTGCTCGACCAGGCCATCGCGATTTCCGACGAATTCCTCGACCGGGGCGAAATCGTCTCGACACGGGGGCGCAAGCCCGACGACGTCTCGCGCTACAGCGCCACCCAGGGCGACCTGATGGCCGGCAAGCCGGTCGTCGTCCTGATCAACGGCGGCTCGGCCTCGGCCTCGGAAATCGTCGCGGGCGCCCTGCAGGACCACAAGCGGGCCCTGATCATGGGCACCCGGTCGTTCGGCAAGGGCTCGGTCCAGACCATCATCCCGCTGCCCAACCAGGGCGCCCTGCGCCTGACCACGGCCCGCTATTACACGCCGTCGGGTCGTTCGATCCAGGCCAAGGGCATCGAGCCGGACAAGCAGGTGCTCCAGCCCCTGCCCGACGGCGCCAAGCCCGAGGACGTGCCGCAGATGCGCTCGGAAGCGGATCTGCCCAACCACCTGCAGGGTGACAGCGAGGGCAACGGGGCCGGCGGCGCGACCGAGGCGCCGCGCAGCGCCGAGGAAATCCCGGAAGACCGGGCCAAGGACGTGCAGCTCGACCAGGCGCTCGCCCAGATCGCCACGCTGAAGGTGGTCGACGGCAAGATCGCCAACTGACGGCGCCGCGGTGAACCCGGAGCAGGATCGCCCGGCGGCACCGCCCGCCGCAGATCGCCCGGTATCGGGAGCGCCGTCGCGGCGGCCCGCCGTGCTGCCGCTGGCGGTCATGCTCGCGGTGGCCGCGATCGGCGGGCTGATTGCCTGGGCCGCGGTCACCGGGAGCGACGGCCCGGGCGGCGGCGTCATCGTCGCCCTGCCCCCCGCCCCGAAGGCCGAAGCCGCCGCCGAGGCGGAGCCGGCAGTCGCCGTTCCCCACGCCGCGCCCGCCCCCGAACAGGTGCTGCCGCCGCCCGAGCCGGTCGCGGCGCCAGCAGTTCCGCCCCCGCCGGCGGAGGCCCCTGTCCAGCACGACGGGCAGGGCGTTGCGCCTGCGCCCGAGGCTGTTCCGGCCCCCGCCCCCCAACCCGCAAGCACCGAGCCGGCCCCCGCGCCCGTGGCGCCGTCCACCGATGCCGGGGACGCCCCGGTATCGGCCCCGGCGGCTTCGCCCGGCGGCATTGCCCTGGCGCCCGCGCCCGATCCCGCCCTGGTGGAAAACGGCCGTGACGGTCTGCTGCCTGTCGTCGGGCCTGATGGGCGCCAGCCCTGGCAGGTCTATGCGCGGCCCTTCGGCGACAAGACCGCCCGGCCGCGCATCGCGATCATCGTCGCCGGTCTCGGTCTCAAGGAATCGACCTCCGCCGAGGCGATCGACAAGCTGCCGCCCGATGTCACCCTGGCCTTCACGCCCTATGCCCGGAATCTCGACGAATGGTCGGCGCGGGCCCGGGCCGGCGGCCACGAATTGCTGATCCAGGTGCCGATGGAGCCGGTCGATTTCCCGACCAGCGATCCCGGCCCCAAGGCGCTGATGACGAATCTGTCCGCGGCCGACAACCGCTCGCGCCTCGAATGGACGCTGGCGCGCACCACGGGTTATGTCGGCGTCATGACCTATATGGGCTCGCGCTACACCGCCGACGCCGGGGCCGTTCAGGCAACCGCGACGCTGCTGAAGGCGCGCGGGCTGATGATCGTCGACAGCCGCACCGCCGAGCAGTCGGCCATTCCCGCCGTCGCCGGCCACATGGGCCTGCCGCGCGCCGTCGCCACCCGCTTCATCGACGCGACGCCGACCCGTGCGGCCGTCGATGCCCGCCTCGCCGAGCTGGAGCGTTTCGCGCGGCAGAACGGCGCCGCCATCGGCATTGCCTCCGACTATCCTGGCTCGATCGAGCGTATCGCCAGCTGGGCCGCCGGGCTGGAGGCGCGCGGCCTCGTCCTCGCCCCGGCTTCGGCGCTGGCCGACACGATCGCCACCGAATGACCCGCCCGCCCCACCTTTCCGTATGCCGAGTAACATGATGGATATCAACGCCCTGCCCTATCGCCCCTGCGTCGGGATCATGCTGATCAATCCCGCGGGTCTCGTCTTTGTCGGGCAGCGGATCGACAATCTGGTCGAGGCCTGGCAGATGCCCCAGGGCGGCATCGACGACGGCGAGGAGCCGCAAACCGCCGCCATGCGCGAGCTGGGCGAGGAAATCGGCACCGAGAAGGCGGAAATCATCGCGGAATCGGCGGGCTGGCTGAATTACGACCTGCCGCTCGAGCTGATCCCCAAGGTGTGGAAGGGTCGCTACCGCGGGCAGCGCCAGAAGTGGTACGCCATGCGCTTCCTCGGCACCGACGCCGACATCAACATCGCGACCAGCCACCCGGAATTCGCCGCCTGGCGCTGGGTCGAGCATCATCAATTGCCCGACCTGATCGTGCCGTTCAAACGCGACCTCTATCAGGAGATCGTCGCCGAATTCGCCCCGCTGTTCGGGGGGGCGGCGCGATGAGCGGCGACAAGGGCCACATGGTCCTGATCCACGGCGCCTTCACCGGCGGCTGGGCCATGGCCTGCTGGGCCGAGGCGATGACCGCCGCCGGCTGGACCTGCCACACGCCCAATCTGCTTCATCACGACACGCCGGCGCACGGCCGGCCGCATCCGGACCTCGGCCGCACCAGCCTCGTCGACTATGCCGACGACCTGGCCCGGCTGATCCGGACGCTGCCGGACAAGCCGGTGATCGTCGGCCATTCGATGGGCGGGTTGATCGCCCAGATGCTGGCCGGGCGCGGCCTCGCCCGGGCGGCGGTGCTGCTGGCCCCCAGCCCGCCCTGGGGTGTCATTCCGTCGACCGATTTCGAGATTCTGTCGGCGGTCGGCATGGTCGCCACCCTCGGCGTGTTCTGGGACGGGCCGATCCATCCCGTCTACCGCGTCGCCGCCGACCATACGCTGAACCGCCTCCCGCGCGAGGAACGGCGCCAGATCTTCTCGCGCTTCGTGCCCGAATCGGGTCGCGCGGTGTTCGAGATCATGCATTCGACCTGGGATATGCGCCGGGCCAGCCGGGTCGAGCCCTGGACGGTGAAATGCCCGGTGCTGGCCCTCGCCGGCAGCGCCGACAAGGTGAACTCCGCCCGCACGGTCAAGCGCATCGCCGACCGCTACCGCGACACCGAGGGCAAGACCGCCTTCCGGCTCTACGATGGGTTCAGCCACTGGATGGTCTCGGAACCGGGCTGGGAAGAGATGGCGGCCGATGCCTCGGCCTGGCTGGACCGGGTGCTGCCTTGAGGATTGCCCTCGCCGCGCTCGCCCTGCTTGTCCTGTCCCCCGCCGCGTTGGCGGCGGAGACGGCGCCGCCCCCCAATATCGCCTCGCCGACCCCGGCGGAGGACGAATTGCCCCCCGGCGTCGCCAATGACGTCGCGGTGCCGGGCGAACTCGACGGCAGCTGGCGCATCGTGCTCGACGACGGCGGCGACATGCCGCTGGTCGCCCTCGACATCACCCATGGCGCGGACGAGCCGCGCGCGGCCGGCGTCTTCACCGCCCTGCCCGGCCTCTGTCCCGATCCCGCCACCGCCTGCGACTGGGACGGCGTCACCGCCGAGATCACCGATATCGTGCTGGTCGACGGCGGCCTGATCATCAGCTTCAACCCGAGCGCCGATGTCGCCGACGAACAGGTCTTCCACCTGAAGCCGGTCGGCGACGGCTCGTGGCGCGGCACGCTGGAGGGTCAGCCGCCGCGCCGCGTCTTGATGCGGCGCCCGCCCGAATAGCCCGGGTGATCGGCACAAGCTGTAACGCTTGGCCTGCGGGCGGGTTTATGGTCCAGTCCAGCGATAGCGGCCGGCGGCCGGTGCGACGATCGACGGTGACGGGTATGGACAGCGCAAGGCGCGGCTTTTTCCTGGTGCTCGGGCTCGTGATGACGGGGCTCGCGGTGCTGGGCGCCTTTCTGCCGGTGATGCCGACCACCATCTTCCTCATTCTCGCCGCGGCCTGTTTCGCCCGCTCCTCGCCCCGGCTCGAAGCCTGGCTGATGGATCACCCGCGCTTCGGCCCCACTTTACGCGACTGGCGACGCTATGGCGCCATCTCGCGCCGGGGCAAGACCTTCGCCCTGTCGGGCATGGCCGTCGGCTATGGCGTGTTCCTGATCGGCAGCCGGCCGGGCCTGTGGCTGGCGGCGGGGGTCGGCGCCTTGATGCTGGCCTGCGCCTTCTATGTCGCCAGCCGGCCGGCGCCGCCTGCGCTGTGATTGGTTCAGTTTTTACTCAAGTGACATTATCGGCGTTCGGATTTCCACAGGCGGCGCGCTGAAGGATCATTCTGGCATTGTTCCAGTTCGAGCCAGGAGTTCCGGCGCCATGGATGAAGTCTTCGTTCGCAAAACCCTGATCAAGCCGGCGCGGCTGCACGCATTGTCCCAACGCTCCGACGGCATCGGCGCGCTTCAGCTGGGCAGCCATGTCGCCGCGATCCTCGCCACCGGCTGGCTGCTGTCGCAGACTTGGGGCAGCTGGTGGGCGGTTCCCGCCTTCCTGATCCACGGCGCCCTGCTCAACTTTCTTTATGCCGGCCAGCACGAGCTGTCGCACTGGACCGTGTTCAAGACGCGCAGCCTGAACGAGATCTTCGGCCGGCTCACCGGTTTCGTCCTGCTGTACCCGCGCGATTTCGACCAGATCCAGCACACCGCCCATCACCGCCACACCCAGGACTGGGAAAAGGATGGCGAGCTGGTGCGCGGGCCCTATTCCCTGTTCGGCTATCTGATGTGGTTTCTCGGGCCGAGCTACTGGTATTCGCGCATCTCGCGCATCGTCCGCTTCTGCTTCGGCATCGTGATCGAGCCCTATATCCCCGAAATCCGCCGCAAGGACGTGATCCTCGAGGCGCGGCTGCACATGCTCGGCTACCTCGTCATTGCCGCCGTCTCGGTCTGGTTCGGCAGCTGGGCCGCCGTGCAATACTGGCTGGCGCCGCTGCTGCTGACCAAATGGGCGCATCAGCTGCAGAACACCATCGAGCACCTTGGCCTGTCGCACGAGCAGAACATCCTGACCAACACCCGCTCGACCCGCACCAACGCCCTGCTGCGCTGGGTCTGCTGGAACATGCAGTATCACACCGCCCATCATGCCTTCCCGGGCGTGCCGTTCTGGAAGCTGAAGCAGCTGCACGCCGAGATTTTCGACGGCAACGGCATCAAGCCCTATTCCATGACCTATCTCGGCTTCCAGTGGCAGGTGATGAAGAAACTGGCCGGCCATACCGAAGCCGATTATCCGATGGACCGCCCCTGGATCGTCGACCACACCAACCGCGAAGACGCCAAGGTGACGGCCAATGCCTGAGCTGGCCGTCTATCAGGCCCTGTGGGCGACCGAGCTGCGCCTGCCGGGCGTGCCCGAGACCCCGGTGGGCGAGCGTTTCGATGCCGTGAAGGCGGCGGGCTACGAGGGCATGGCCATCGACCTCGGCGCCCTCACCCTCGAACAGGCGAAGGAGACGGTGCCGCATTTCGCGCGCACCGGCCTCGGCGGGCTGCTGACCGCCTTTCCGAAGTCGATCGAGGATCTGCGCCCGGCGCTGCACCTCGCCAAGGACATCGGCGCGCCCTTCGTCGTCGTCGTCGGTCAGGTGATGCCGGTTTCGGTCGACGGCATGATCCCGGTCATCCGCGACTGGCTGCGCCTCGCCGCCGAGGAAGGCGTGCCCCTGCAGTTCGAGACGCACCGCAACTGCATCACCAACGACATGTTCGCGACCCTGCAACTGCTCGACGCGATCCCCGAGATGCGCCTCGCCGCCGACCTGTCGCACTATGTCGTCGGGCGGGAGATGACGTTCCCGCTCTATGGCGAATATCACGGCCAGATCACCCGCCTGCTCGCCCGATCCGACTCGTTCCAGGGCCGCATCGCCAGCCGCTGTCAGGTCCAGCTACCGGTGCAGTTCCCGCAGACGAAGCCCTGGCTCGATCTCTTCCTCGGCTGGTGGAAGGAAGGCTTCCGCCTGTGGAAACAGCGCGCGGGCGCGGACGAGCGGCTGATCTTCCTGTGCGAACTCGGCCCCCGCGACTATGCGATCACCGGGGCGGACGGGCTCGAACTCTCGGACCGGGCGGAGGATGCCCTGATCCTGCGCGACCACGCCCGCCGCCTGTTCGCCGAGGCGTGAGCGGAGACTTACTCGTGTCAAGACTCCGGCCTTCGCCGGAGTGACGACTTCTGAAAAAAAGCGTCATCCCGGCGCAGGCCGGGATCTCGTGCCGGCAAGGGCGCCTTCCGCCCCTAGACCAGCTGACCGAGCTTGGTCACCTCCATCCGCTTGGCCTTCTCGAAATGGCTGAGCAGGATGGAGAGGAAGGCCGAGCCGGCCGCGCTTTGCCGCGTCGATTTCTTGAACATCACATAGAAAGTGTTCTCGGTCCGGAAATGCTCCGGCATCACTTCCACCAGTTCGCCGCTCTCGATCCAGGGATCGGCGAAATGAGGCGGCAGGAAGCCGAGGAACGCGCCCGAGAGCACGAGAAGGATGCGGCAGTCGATATTGCTCGCCTTGGCATCCTTGGGAAAGCCGGCGACCACGGCGCCGAAGCCCGGGTCCTCGGTCACGCCGGGCATGACCAGCCGATGCTGCCGCACCTCGTCCGGCGTCAGGCCCGCCAGCCCGCGCTGGGCGAGTTCGTGGCCCCGGCTGCAATAGAGGCGCAATTCCTCGCGGAACAGCGGGATCATCTCGATCGAGGCGATTTCCCGCGGCACGACCGAGACGCCGAGATCGGCCTCGCCTTCCAGGATGCCCTGTTCGACCCCGGCCGGGGTCGCCGATTCCATGGTGATTTCCACCTTGGGATGGCGGCGGACGAATTCGGCGATGGCCCGGGTCATCGGCCCCGCCGCGACCGAAACGAGATTATCGACCAGCAACAGCGAGACCCGGCCGGTCAGGGCCTTGACAGCGGTCGCCACCCGGTCGCGAAATTTCTCGACGTCGTTGAACAGCTGGAGCGAGGCGAGATAGACGATCTGTCCTTCGTCGGTCAGACGAAAGCCGGCCCGGCCGCGCACGCAGAGTTTCGTGCCCATGCGCTGCTCGAGATGGCCGATGTCGAGACTGATGGCCGATTTCGACTTGTTCAGGGCAACCTCCGCCGCCGTGAAACCGCCGTTTTCGACCACGGTGCGGAAGACCCGCAAAAGGCGCAGATCGCCGTCGGAAATCGCCCCGCGGAAGACCTGCTGGGTCCGCGCGGCGGTGGTCATCTTCTTCAGTTTCGACTCCACTTAACTAAAGGTTTGGTTTTCATCATCGTGCGGTGCAACATAAGTGCATTAAAAAGTGATCATGCCCGGACGACAGGCGGCCAGGCAATAGATGTGGAGAGCGGCATGGATCGAGACCTTCACCGCGAGGATTCCCTTGCGATCGCCAAGGACCTTTACGCGCGCGGCCGGGTGAACCGGCGCGACTTTCTGAGCCTCTGCGCGATTCTGGGCGTCTCCGCAGCCGGCGTCGGCCTCGGCGCGAAGCGCGCAATGGCGGCGGGCGAGATCACGATTTCCAACTTCGGCGGCGACGCGGTCAAGGCCTATACGGACGCCTGGACCGCGCCCTTCGCCGAGGCGACGGGAACCAAGGTGAATATCGACGGCGCCGGGCCGCTGCCGGGCAACATCAAGAAGATGGTCGACGAGAAGAACGTGATCTGGGACGTGTCGGACGGCGACGGCTTCTATGGCCTGCAGCTCGGCCCCGACTACCTCGAGCCGATCGACTATTCCGTGGTCGATCCCAAGGGCTATTTCGAGTGGAACAAGTTCCCGCTCTCGGCCGGCAACTACGTCTATTCCTACGTTCTCGCCTATGACAAGACCAAGCTGCCGGAAGCGCCGACCAGCTGGGCCGACTTCTTCGACCTGAAGAAATTCCCGGGCAAGCGCACCCTGTGGAAATGGTTCATGGGGATGCCGGAAATCTTCATGCTGGCCGCCGGCAAGAAGCCGGAAGAGGTCTATCCGATCGACATGAAGCTGGTCGTCGAGATGGTGAAGTCGCTCGGCGACAACCTCGTCCTGTGGGATTCGGGCGCGTCGAGCCAGCAGCTGTTCCTCGACGGCGAAGTCGTCATGGGCAACATCTGGAACACCCGCTGTTCCGTGCTGGAGCGCGACACCAAGGGCCGCGTGGGCTGGATCTGGAACCAGCAGATCGCCAGCCCGGGCGCCTGGTGCATTCCGAAGGGCGGCAAGAATGTCGCCGCGGCGCAGAAGTTCATCGCCTCGACCCAGGACCCCAAGAAGCAGATCAAGCTGCTGGACGCCATGGGCAACGGCCCGGCCAATCCGGCCGCCCTTGCCCTGCTGAGCGAGGAACAGAAGCGCCTCAACCCGACCTCGCATCTCGATGTCGGCATCATCCGCAACGAGCAGTGGTATGCGGATCATTACGACACCGAACTGAACACCTGGCTCGATGCCGTCGCCGGCTGACAAGACGGCACGACCGACCGGCTTTCGGGTGGCCCTGCGCGATGCGCGGGGCCATCTCGATCCGCACTGGTGGCTGGTCGCGCCGATCCTGATCCTCGTCGTCTGCCTTTACCTGCTGCCGCTGGGCAATGTCCTGTTGCTCAGCGTCAGCGATCCGAAGCCCGGCCTCGACAATTACGAACGGATCGCGACCGCCAGCGGCCCGCTGAAGGTGCTGCTGACGACCTTGCGCCTCTGCGCGATCACCACGGTGATCTCCATCGTGCTCGGCTTCTGCGTCGCCTTCGCCATGGCCCATGTCCGGGAGACGCATCAGCGCATCCTCGTCGTCGCCGTGCTCGTGCCCCTGTGGATTTCCGTGCTGATCCGGGCCTTTTCCTGGCTCGTGCTGCTGCGCGACCAGGGGCCGGTGAACGACTGGCTGATGCAGTCGGGCGCCATCGACCAGCCTCTGGCCCTCGTCCGTAACGAACTCGGCGTCGTCATCGGCATGGTGCATTACCTCATTCCCTACGCCGTGCTGCCCATCTTCGCGGTGATGCGCGGCATCGACCAGCGCCTCCTGTTCGCCTCGCGCAGCCTCGGCGCCGGGGCGGTGACCACCTTCCTCAAGGTCTATCTGCCGCTGACCCTGCCCGGCGTCTTCGCGGCGACGGTGATCGTCTTCGTCTTCGGCCTCGGCTTCTATGTGACGCCGGCCATTCTCGGCGGCGGGCGCGTGGTCATGCTGGCGGAATCCGTCTCGGTCGCCATCCTGCAGACCGTGCGCTGGGGCTTCGGCGCGGCGCAGTCGGTCGTCCTTCTCGTCCTCACCCTCGTCCTGATCGGGATCATGGCGAAGACGGTCGGCCTGAAGAAAGGCTTCGGCTGATGACCCGCCGCCTTACCCCCGGGTTGATCCTTTGCGTCACCATCGCCTGGATCGTTGTCGGCTTCCTGCTGGCGCCCATGTTCATCTCGGTGCCGCTGTCGCTGACGCCGGAGCGATTTCTGTCGATGCCGCAGGGCGAGCTTTCGCTGCGCCATTACGCCAGCGTCTTTACCGAGGATGCCTGGCTGGGCGCGCTGGGCGACAGCGCCATGGTCGGCATCGGCGCCACGCTGATCGCCACCTTCACCGGCGGCGCGGCGGCCATCGGTCTGTGGCGGATCGGCGGCCGGGCCGCGCGCATCATCGGCGTGCTCGCCCTGATGCCGATGATCGTGCCGCCCATCGTCACCGCCCTCGCCCTGTCGCGCGCCTGGGTGACCCTCGGGCTGTTCGACACGGTGTTCGGGGTCATCCTGTCCCACGCCATTCTGGGCATGCCCTTCGTCTTCATGACCGTCTCGGCCGCGCTCGAGGGGCTGGACCCCCGCATCGCCCAGGCGGCGCGCAGCCTCGGCGCCGGGCCGTTCCGCACCGTGCGTGACGTGATCGTGCCCAATGTGAAGGCGGGCCTCCTCACCGGCGGTCTCTTCGCCTTCGTCATCTCGTGGGACGAGATCATCGTGACGCTGTTCGTCTCGTCGCGCAGCGTCTATACCCTGCCGCGCAAGATCTGGTCCGACATCCGCGACAATATCGACCCCGCGGTCGCCGCGGTTTCCACCCTGATGATCGGCGCGACCGTGATCGTCGCCGCGATCTACCTGCTGCGCGACCTCGCCCGCGCCAAACCCAAGGACGTGTCATGACGGACGAAAGCGCCGGCCAGGATATCCGCCTCTACGGCCTCTCCAAATATTACGGCGACTTCCGCGCGCTCGACGATGTGAACCTCCACGTCGCGGCGGGCGAATTCCTCACCCTGCTCGGGCCGTCCGGCTCGGGCAAAAGCACCCTCCTGATGGCGCTCGCCGGCTTTGTCGAGCCGACCCACGGCGACATTTTCGTAGGCGGCAGCTCGATCACCGCCCTTGCGCCCGAGAAGCGGGATTTCGGCGTGGTGTTTCAGGGTTACGCCCTGTTCCCCCATATGACTGTCGCCGGCAATGTCGGCTATCCGCTGAAGGTGCGCGGCCTCGGCAAACCCGAGATCGCGGCCAAGGTGCGCGACGCCCTCGACCTCGTGCAACTCGGCCATCTCGCCACCCGCCTGCCCAAGCAGCTTTCGGGCGGGCAGCAGCAGCGCGTGGCCCTCGCCCGCGCCCTCGTGTTCTCGCCCAAGATGCTCCTGCTCGACGAGCCGATGGGGGCCCTCGACAAGAAGCTGCGCCACGACCTTCAGCTGGAACTGCGCCAGCTGCACCGCCGCCTCGGCCGCACCTTCGTCAACGTCACCCACGATCAGGAAGAGGCGATGGCGATGTCCGACCGGATCGCCATCATGCGCGCCGGCAAGATCGAACAGCTGGGCGCCCCCCGCGCGCTCTATGACGCGCCCGAGACCCGCTTCGTCGCCGACTTTCTCGGCAAGAGCAATTTCATCGAAGGCAAGGTGACGGGTATCGACGCCGGCATCGCCACCCTCGACACCGCCGACGGCCCGGTGGTCCATGCCTTGGGGACCCGCCCGGCCGGGATCGGCGACAGCCTCCTCCTCGCCCTCCGCCCGCAGAAACTCATGCTCGGCCCCGGCCCCAACAGCCGAAAGGCCACGGTCGAAACCGCCATCTTCCTTGGCACCCACGCCGAAGTTTCGTTGCGCTGCGCCTCGGGACTGGCCCTCGCCCTCAATCTCGGGATCGAGAATGCGCAGGCCCTGCCGGCGGAAGGCACCACGGTGGAGCTTGGCTGGGACCCGGCGGCAACGGTCGCGGTCAGGCCCGACTGACGGCACGGCGCCTGTTTGGCCATTCGAAGGCGTGATGCCGAAATCTTTCGATCCACCCGAGAGACGTCGTCGGATGTCGAGTGGACGGGCGGAAGCGGCCGGGGCGTCATGAAGATGGCGTGATCAGGCACCGTTTGAGGGTGAGGTCGCGCGCCAGCTTCTCCAGAAATCGGGCAGCGATGTGAACCGGTTTCCGAAATTGGCAAAATGAATATTTTGCGGTCGGTGGAAACGCGACGCCTGGTCGCCTTGTGCCTTGACTGAAAGCGGAAAGCGCACGAAAAGACCCAACGGTCCTTTTTCTAGCGATGGCAGCCATGTCCAAAGGCGATGACACCCGTGCCCGCATCATTCGGCAGGCCGCGGCCTTGATGAATGTCGACGGCTATGTCGCCACCCCGGTCTCGGCCATCCTGGCCGCGGCGGGTTTGCAGAAGGGCGGCCTCTACAATCATTTCGCCAGCCGCGACGAGGTCGCCATGGCCGCCTACGACCATGCGACCGAGCTCGCACTGCGCTTCATGCTCGACATCGAACGGGGCCCGGGCCGGGCGGTCGAGCGCCTGTTTCGGCTCATCGCCGCCTATCGGGATTACGGCCGCCATTTTCCCCTGCGCGGCGGTTGCCCCTTGCTGAAGGGGGCCGTCGAAGGCGCGAACGGGCCGGAATGGCTGCGGACCCGGGCGCGCCAGTCCCTCGATCGCATGGCGGAGATCATTGCTCGCCTGCTCGCCGCCGGGCAGGCCGAGGGCGGCGTTCGGCCCGAGATCGCCCCCGACAGGGCCGCCCTCGCCATCGTCGCGACCCTCGAGGGTGCCGTGATGCTGACGATGGTCCAGCGCGCGCGCCTGCCCGGTGAAGCCGCCCTCGAGATGATCGAGGCCTATATGAAATCGGCCTTGCTCGCCTGACCGCCTTCGCGTATTTAAGACCGAACGGTCTTAAATACGGACTGACGGAGGGAACATGACCATCATCCGCGTGACTGCGCCCGATGCGCGACTGACCGCTGGCGACAGGGCGCGGCTGGCCGAAGTGCTGACCGACGCCGTCCTGGTCCCGGAAGTCGGGCAGAAGGTGGCCGCCGCCCGCGTCGGCTTCCAGGTCCAGTTCACGGAGCTGCCGCGCGATCACATGGCGATTGGCGGCAAATTGCTGTCCGCGTACCCGATACCGCTCGACGTGATCACCTTCGAGATCAAGG
This sequence comes from Zavarzinia aquatilis, assembly GCF_003173035.1. Lineage (GTDB taxonomy): Bacteria > Pseudomonadota > Alphaproteobacteria > Zavarziniales > Zavarziniaceae > Zavarzinia > Zavarzinia aquatilis. Next base: position 23,581 of record NZ_QGLE01000004.1, on the reverse strand, counting down.
TCATGGCAGCGGCCTGGCCCGCCGAGGTCCGGCGGGAAGTGATCCGCAACATCCTGAACGGCGCGGCCGAGGTCCTGGGCCTGCCCGAGCCGCCACCGACCTGGTGGGTGACGTTCCAGATCATCGACGAAGGCAGTTGGGGCTCGCGCGGGGATGTCCTGTCTATCCTCGACCTGCTCGACAGCGGGGTGTTCACGCCGGCCCGCATCGAAGCGATCCGCCGGGCGCTCTGCTAGGCCGGAGTTTCGCGTGCCCAAAAACAGACCGAACAGTCTTTATTCGTCGGGAGGAAATGGATGGACTCGAAGACAAGCCGGCACGCCCCGCCCCGGGTCGCCCCCCTGCCATCGCCGCCCGGCCCCGACATCGCGGCCGCCTTCGCGAAGGCGGTGCCACCGCCCTTCACCGTGCCCGGCCTCTATCAAACGGTCGCCCGCAACGAGAAAGTCTTCCTCGCCTTCGCCGAAGCGCCCCTGCTGTCGCGCCGCGGCCTGATGCACACCGGCCAGATCAGCGATCTGGAACGCGAACTGGTGATCCTGCGCATCACGGGCCGCCTCGGCGCCGCCCATGAATGGGGCGTGCATGTCGCCTATTTCGGCAAGACCGGCGGCATGACCGCGTCACAGATCGAGGACACGGTTCGCAGCCCGTTGACCCCGGCGCTCTGGACCGAGCGGCAGCAGGCGATCGTCCGCCTGATCGACGATCTGGTCGAGCGTCACGACGTGAGCGACGAGAGCTTCGCCATGGCCCGCCGGACACTGAGCGAAGCGGACGTAATCGAGGTCGTTACCCTGGCCGGCCTCTACAACATGATCGCCTGGAATGTCCGTGCGCTCAGGGTCGCTGAAGAGCCGGGCGCGCCGCCCTTCCCCTGGCCGGTCTGGCGCCCCATCGCAAGCCCCGCCGATACCGCCCGATAATCAACGAGGAGAAGCAGATGAGTGACAATGGACGTATCGTGACCTCGGTCGAGGGTCACATCCTGAAGATCGGCATCTCCCGGCCGGAAAAGAAGAACAGCTTCACCCCCGAGATGATGGCCGGCCTTGCCGAAGCCCTCGACCGGCTGGAAAACGATCCCGAACTCCGGGTCGGCATCGTCCATGGCGACGCCGGTAATTTCACCGCCGGCCTCGATCTGATGAAATTCGTGCCGATCATGGCCGGCGAGCAGCCCGCCCCCGTGTTTTCCGGCATCGACCCCCTGCAACTGAAGGCGCGCTGCACCAAGCCGCTGGTCGCGGCCGTATCGGGCCTCGTCTTCACCGTGGGGATCGAGATCATGCTGGCGTGCGATATCGTGATCGCCGGCGACGACTGCATGTTCACCCAGGTCGAGGTCGCGCGCGGCATCATGGTGTCCGGCGGCGGTACCGTGCGCTGGCTGCAGAACGCCGGCTGGGGCAACGCCATGCAATATCTGCTGACCGGCGACAAGTTCGACGCGGCGACCGCCTACCGGATCGGCATCGTGCAGAAAGTCGTGCCGGCGGCCGAGGTCATGGCCAGCGCGCTGGATGTCGCCAGCAGGATCGCCGCCAACGCCCCGCTCGCCGTTCGCGAGACCAAGCGATCCTCCCTGCGCTACCTTCAGACCGGGGAAGCCGCAGCCTTCGACGCCCTCGACGCGACGCAGGCCCAGCTGGCCAAAAGCGCCGATGCGCTGGAAGGCGCCATGGCCATGATGCAGAAGCGCCCGCCCGCCTTCACCGGACAGTAACCTTCATCATTGCGACCGGGCCCGAATGAACCGGGTCCGGTCACATCGCCTGCCCCCGAAACCCGAAAGACAGCGGGCCGGGGTCGACCACGCGGATGTTTTTTGCGGCGGGTGCCCGACATGAGAGAATTGGTCTACATCGGTGACCGCAAGGTCGAATGGCGCGAACGCCCCGACCCCAGGATCGAGTCCCGCTACGACGCCATCGTGAAACCGGTCGCGGCGACGACCTGCGACGTCGACAAGTCCATCATCGGTGGCCGCGCGCCCACCCCGCCGCCTTTCGCCATCGGCCATGAATGCGTCGCCGAAGTGGTCGAGACCGGCCCCGGCGTCACCCATGTCGGGCCGGGCGATCTAGTGGTCGTGCCGTGGCACATTTCCTGTGGCCGCTGCGACCGCTGCCGCGCGGGACTGACCGCCCATTGCCGGCAGGTGCCGCGCCTCGCCATGTTCGGCGCGCCCATCGGCGGTGACTGGGGCGGGCTGTTTTCCGATCTTGTCCGCGTGCCCTATGCCGACACCATGCTGGTCCCCCTGCCCGCCGGGCTGGACCCGATCGCCATGGCCTCGGCCAGCGATAATTTCTCGCTCGCGTGGCGCCTCGTCGCGCCGCACCTGCAACGAAAGCCCGGCGCCACCGTGCTCATCCTCAGCCGGGGCAGTATCGGCCTTTATGTCTGCGACATCGCGCGTGCCCTCGGCGCCTCGCGCCGGCTCTATGTCGATCCCGATGCCGGACGCCGCGCCATCGCCGAAAGCTATGGCGCCGAGACGGCCGAGGCGATCGAGGCGGGACAGCAGGTATTCGACATCGCCATCGAATCGACCGGCAACACCAAGCATCTCGCGACGGCCTGCTGCTGCCTCGAGCCGGAAGGCATGTGCGAAAGCGCGGGCAACCACTTCATCACCGGGGAATTGCCGCTGTTCCAGATGTACCTGAACGCCGTGAACCTGCGCGTGGGTCGGGACAATGTGCGGGTGAACATTCCCCATGCCCTCGATCTCGCACAGAGCGGGCGGGTGGACCCGCGCCGGATCGTCAGCCATGTCCTCGACTGGGAGACCCTGCCGGAAGAGTTGCCGAAGCTTCACACCAAGCCTGTCTTTGTGCGCGGATCAGTCTTAGTGTGACAGGGGGGAAGGGGCGGGTCGAAGATCCGTCCCTTCCTTTTCTGTCGTGGCCACGACCGTGGCCGGTTCGTGAAAGCGCAGCGCCCCTCAGGCGCGGGGCATGGCGCGGTCGATGATGGCGCGGGTGTCGATGGCGCTGTCGAAGGCGCCGTAGATGCTGCCGCGTTCGCGCAGGCGGAGGGCGCAGAAGGCATCGGCCACAGGATTGTCCCATTCGAGCAGCACGGCAGCCTGGGCGGCCAGGGCCAGTCTCTCGACCAGCAGCCGGGCGTTGCCCTCGGTGACGGCGTCAAGGTCGATGGCGCCGAGCCAGCGGTCGTAGTCGCCGTTCCTGCCGGTCTGGGCGGCGAGATAGTGCTGGAGAGCGACCACGCCCTCGGGCTCGCGCGCCATCGCGCGCAGCACGTCAAGGGCGATGACATTGCCCGAGCCTTCCCAGATCGCGTTCAGCGGCGACTGGCGGAACAGCCGGGCCATCGGCCCCGTCTCGATGTAACCGGCGCCGCCGTGGCACTCCATCGCCTCGTAGACGACACCGGGCGTGCGCTTGCAGACCCAGTATTTGGCGACCGGCGTCAGCAGGCGCGCGATCGGATCTTCGGCATCGAAAGCCTGGGCGAGCCGGAAGCCAAGCGTGGTCGCCGCCTCGCTCTCGAGCGCGAGATCGGCCAGCACGGCCGCCATGGCCGGCTGGTCGACCAGCCGGCGCTGGAAGGCCGAGCGGTTGGCGGTATGCCACAGCGCCTGGGCGACGGCGCCGCGCATGATCTGCGCCGAGCCGACGACACAGTCGAGCCTTGTGTGCTGGACCATCTGGATGATGGTGGCGACGCCGCGCCCCTCGGGTCCGAGGCGCTGGGCCAGCGCGCCGTGATACTCGATCTCGGACGACGCGTTGGAACGGTCGCCCAGCTTGTCCTTGAGGCGCATCACCCGGAAGCCGGCGTTGCGCTCGCCACTCGGCAGCCAGCGCGGCACCAGGAAGCAGGTCATGCCGCCGGGAGCATAGGCGAGGGTCAGGAAGGCGTCGCACATGGGGGCCGAGCAGAACCACTTGTGGCCGGTCAGGCTGTACCAGCCATCCTCGTCCGTCGGCACGGCCTTCGTGGTATTGGCGCGAACGTCGGAGCCGCCCTGCTTCTCGGTCATCGCCATGCCGATGGTGACGCCGGCCTTCTCCGAGGCAGGGCGCGCGGCGGGATCGTAGCGGCCGGCCTGGATGCGCGGCACCCAGACCTCGGCCACCGAGGGTTCGGCCCGCAGCGCCGGCACGGCGGCATAGGTCATGGTCATCGGGCAGATGGTGCCGGAATCCGCCTGGCCGGCCAGGAACAGGATCGCGGCATGGCCGACATGCCCGGCGGGCGAGCCGTCCCAGGCGATGGACGCGAAGCCATTGTCGAGACCGAAGGCCATCAACTGGTGATAGGCCGGGTGAAAACGCACCTCGTCGATACGCCGGCCGTAGCGGTCGAAAGTATCCAGTTCCGGCGTCTTGCGATTGGCTTCGTAACCCCAGTCGATCACCTCGGCCGTCCCGGCCTGGGCACCGAGCGCGCCAAGCCGGGCCTCATGGGTGCCGCCGCCGGCCTTGCGCAGCGCCTCGACCAGGGCGAGATCGCCGGTGAACAGGTTCACCCCCTCGAAGGGCGGCGGCTGGTTGAACACCTCGTGGGTCTCGAGATGGCTCAGAGGTTTCAGGCTGGACATGATCTCTCTCCCTCAATCGGCATCGGCGAGGCGCTTGGATGCCTGGCTGGCGATGGGATCGCCGCTGTCCCGCTCCGCGACCGCCTGCTTGAAGCCGACCTCCTGCGCGCGCTCGCGGAACCAGATTCCTTCGGGCGAATGACGCGACACACCGTCGAAGAAGGTAGCGAACATCTGGGTATTGTTCAGGCCCATGTTTTCGTAAGCCTGGTTCACCACCATCTTGGTCATCATCAGCTGGTTCTTCGGCACGCCGCGAAGCCTGCCCGCCAGGCGCTCCACCGCGGCATCGAGGTCCGCTTCCGGCACCGTCTCGAGCGCGAGGCCGATGCGCACGGCCTCCGGGCCGTCGATCAGGTCACCGGTCATCATCATGCGCTTCGCCATCTGCGGCCCCAGGCGATAGACCCACATCGCGGGCGTCGGCACGCCCCAGACCCTGGCGGGCGGATAGCCGATGCGGGCATCCTCGGCCATGATCAGGAAATCACAGCAAAGCGCGATGTCCGATCCGCCCGCGACCGCGGCGCCGTGGACGCGGGCGATGGTCGGCTTGCTCGACCGCCATAGTGCCATGAAGTCCTGGGTATTGCGCCACATCATGCGGAAATCGAGGGTCGGGTCCCAGGGCATGTCCTGCGACCCGCTGATTTCGCCCGTGCGTTCGGCATAATGCTTCAGATCGTAGCCGCCACAAAAGCCCTGGCCGGCCCCGCGCAGCACGATGACATGGACATCGTGATCCGCTTCCGCCCGCTCGACCGCCGCGCGGATTTCCCTCGGCATCAGGCCGGCGATCGCGTTGAACCGATCGGGGCGGTTCAGGGTGATGGTCGCCGTGCGGTTCTCGACACTGTAGAGCAAGGTTTCGTATGTCATTTGCCGATCTCTCCTTTGGCAAGGGCGGCCCCGGAGGCGAGGGAGGCCTCTATCTCCTGCGGCGGGACCCCGGCCGCCGCGAGCACGGCCCGCGTATGCTCGCCGATGGCTGGCGCGAACAGGTCTTCCTGCCCGCGCATACCGTCGAAGCGCGCGACCGGCCTCGCCCGGCGGATGCGCCCGGCCTCGGGATGAACCGTCACCGGCAGGAAATCGTCATGCCGCAACTGGGCGTGATCGGGCAGCGTGGTGGAGCGATTGGCCCGTCCGCACGGAACCCCTTCCCGCCCGAGCCGGGACAGGGCCTCGTCGGTCGTGAGCGCCGCGACCGCCGCGCTGCAGCGGTCACGCAATTCAGCCCAGTTCAGGAAGCGCAGCCGCATGGTCTCGAACCGGGGATCGGACAGCAGGTCCGGCATGCCGATGGCCCGGGACCAGCCGGCGAACTCTTCCTGCGACAGCATGACGACGACAATCCAGCCGTCCGCGGTCGCCCAGGGCCGATAGACCATGGCGACATCGGCCACCGGCTCGGACCGATCGACCACCACTTCCGCGCCATGAATGTCCATCCAGCCGAAAGCGACCGCGGCTTCGAGCATCGAGATGTCGACCACGCTGCCCTTGCCGGTCCGTTCGCGCGCGACGAGGGCCGCCATCGCGGCCTGCGCCGCGTAAAGGCCCGAGACCTTGTCGCAGATCCACTGTGGCGCCAGAACCGGACCCTCGCCGGTCCAGCTCACCATGCCCGATTCCGCCTGGACGACCGGATCATAGGCCCTGTCGCCACTCATCGGGCCCTGCTGGCCGAAGCCGGCGACCCGAACGATGACGAGGTCGGGCTTGATCGACCAGAGCGTTTCGACCGGGAGCCCCATCCGGTCCATCACGCCAGGCCGGAAATTATGAATCAGAATGTCGGCTCGGGCGATCAACGGGCGCAGCAATGCCCGCCCTTCCTCGCGCGTCAGATCCAGCGCCACCGACTGCTTGCCCGCGTTGACGACGAGGTGGGTCGAGCTGAAGCCCGCGACCGGAGCGAAACCGACCATGCGGGATCGGTCGCCTTCCACCGGTTCGATCTTCCAGACCTCGGCGCCCTGTTCGGCCATGAGCTTGGTTGCTAGAGGCCCCGCGACCACGCTGGTAAGATCGACGACCCTTATGCCGCTCAAAGGCTGCATGTTCCCTCCCCCTCATTTATTTGTTACAGACTTTGTCTAAGATGGACACGATTAGCAACGAATATCTGACGGAAGGTCGCGCCGCCATCAGCGCGCGAACCCTGATCCTCGATCTGCTGGATACGGGCGAGCCGCCCGATTTCTCGACGCGGGACCTGATCCGCGCCGGCACCGCCCTGGGGCTGGAGGCAACCGGGATCCGCACCGCCCTTACCCGCCTGTGCCAGGAGGGGCGCGTGCGCGCCGTGGACCGTGGACGTTACACGATCGGTGCCGGCGCGGCGCCCCTGCAACACCGGGTCATGGGCTGGCGCGACGTGCAGCGGCGTTGCCGGCCCTGGGGCGGGGGCTGGCTGCTTGCCTTCGCCGGCCCCGCCGAACGCGCCAATCGCACGACCTGGCGCCACACCATGCAGGCCCTGGAACTCGAAGGTTTCGCCGAGGCCGAAACCAATATCTGGACCCGGCCGGACAATCTGGAAGGCGGCGCGGCGGCCATGCGCCAGAGGCTCACCGTGCTTGGCAGCGCGCCCAGCCTGCTGGTGGTTGAGGCCATGGCCCTCGACGATGCGCGGCAGGCCCGTTTCACGACCCTCTGGCCCGTGGCGGAATTGCAGACAGCCCAATCCGGACTGACGGCGCGACTGGTGTCGAGCGCCGGCCGCGTGCCCAACCTGCCGCTGGTCGAGGCCGCGGCCGAAACACTGCTGGTCGGGCGCGAGGCCGTGCGCGCCATCATCCGCGATCCGCTGTTGCCCGCGGCGCTCCGTGCACAGGACACGCTCTCGCCCCTCATCGCGGCGATGGACGGTTACGACCGTCTGGGCAAGTCGATCTGGCGACGTTATCTCGAGCTATGATCCGGTTGCCGCTTGACCTGCGCGTCGACCGGGCGGGGATCCTGCGGGTGTCATGCCGTGCCCGGCGCGCTGGAACGCCAAAGCTCTAACGGCCGGAGGCGGGACGAGCTTCTGGACGAGCCCTTGTTTACAGCACCGAGCGGCCGTATTCGTCGCTCGGCCAGGAGACACCGGCAGCCTACGCCGCCGGCCTGCGCAAGCAAGGGAAGCGGCATTCCGTTCCTGCCATGCGTGGCTGTAACCGCCGGTCTCCGCCTCCCCCTGGATGAGCGCGCGGGCGTCAGGTCACGGGGCTGGATTTCATGTCAAGTTGCGGTTCGAGGCGGCGGCCTGAACGCCTGTCGATTTACATGTTTCACGACGACCCGCGACATTGCGGGCGGACCTTCATCGAGAGGTCGGCCGCGAAGTTCGGGGTTTCTTCTGCGTTATGGGCCGACAGGGCGGCGAGAAGGGGCGGTTTCACCGTCTCCATCGAAAGGCCGGCCGCGGCCAGCCCCGCCTCGAATTCCGGGGTGCTGCGCAATTCGACGAGGTTGGTCAGGGCGCAGCTATCCGGGCCTGTCGGCGCCAGCCGCAGTTCCCAGGTGACGTGGAGGCTGCTTCTTCCCTGGGGCGTGAACATGTCCGAGCGCGGAGAAACGACACGGCAGAGGGTCCGGCCGCTTTCGACCTCCTGGTACTTCTGGACCAGCAGCGACCGCGGCCGCTCGACATTCAGCGAGAACCGCCGGCCGTCGGCCATGACGTTTCCCCCGGCGGCGATATGCGCGACCGAACATGCCCGATAGTCCGCGTCGGTCAGCGAGAACAGCCAGGCCGAAAGGTCGATGTCGTCGATCGCGACGTCGACAGGTGCCGTACAGCGCGAAACGCCGATCAGGGGCGCGTCGAGATCGAGGGGTGGAACCGGCCGCCCCTCGCCGGCAGCGCCCCGCGCCTTCGCCGCGATGTTCCGAGCGAACCATGGCGTCTCGCCGGCGTTGTGGACATCGGTCAGCGACTGCATCTGCGCCGCCGCCGCCGACAGCGGCACCGCGTTCCGCTCGAACAGGTCGAGCAGTTCGGGCGTCGCGCTGCCGACGATCCTGTTCGTGAAACGGCAGCGGTTACCGGCCAGGGCTTCGACGGAGAATTCCCAGACGATGCCGATCGTCGCCGGCCCCAGCCGGTGCAGGAGATCCGACGTGGATCGCAGGCGGCAAAGCGACGGCGAGGAGACGTCCTCGACATAGCGCTGGATCAGGACGTCACCGCCGATCGCCTCGACATTGATCGACAGGCGCCGGCCGTCCGGCGCCGTGGTCGAGGCGCAGGCGATATGGTCGGCCGAACACATTTCATATTCGGCGGATGACAGGCCGAAGACCCAGTCCGTCAGGTCAATCCTGTCGAAGGCGACGTCGATCTCGGCCGTGGCGATCGAGGTGAAGAGTTCGGGCAGCGCGCCGGCCCCCGCATCGCTTGGTTCCATCATGGCAAGGCTCCCCTGGTCGGCGGCAGGCGGGAATTCTGTCGTGTCGGCGCCACCGCCGGCCGGCCGTACCCGAGCACGGACGGCCGGCGACAGACCGGGCCTCAGCTCTTGAAGAAGGCGAGCAGGTCGGGGTTGACCACCTCGGGATGGGTCGTGCACAGACCATGCGGCAGGCCGGCATAGGTCTTCAGCGTGCCCTTCTTCAGCAGCTTGACCGAGAGCGGCGCCGAATCGGCATAGGGCACGATCTGGTCGTCATCGCCATGCATGACCAGTGTCGGCACCTCGATCGCCTTCAGGTCCTCGGTGAAATCGGTTTCCGAGAAGGCCTTGATGCAGTCGTAATGGGCCTTGGCGCCGCCCATCATGCCCTGCCGCCACCAGTTCTCGATCACGCCCTGGCTGACCTTGGCCCCCGGGCGGTTGTAACCGTAGAAGGGCCCCGCCGGCACATCGAGGAAGAACTGCGCCCGATTGGCGACGAGGGCGGCGCGGAAACCGTCGAAGACTTCGATCGGCAGGCCGCCCGGGTTCTTCTCGGACTTGACCATGATCGGCGGCACCGCGCCGATCAACACCGCCTTGGCGACCCGGCCGGGCTTGGCGCGGGCGACGTAATGGGCGACCTCGCCCCCGCCGGTCGAATGGCCGACATGGATCGCGCCCTTCAGATCCAGGTGATCGGTCAGCGCCGCGACGTCGGCGGCATAGGTGTCCATCTCGTTGCCGGCGAAGGTCTGGGTCGAACGACCGTGGCCGCGCCGGTCATGGGCGATCACGCGATAGCCCTGCAGCAGGAAGAACATCATCTGGTTGTCCCAGTCGTCCGCACTGAGCGGCCAGCCGTGATGGAACACGACGGGCGTCGCGCTTTTCGGACCCCAGTCCTTGTAGAAGATCTCGGTGCCATCCTTGGTGGTGATCTTGGGCATCTTGCTGTCCCCTTCCTTCTGGGTGCTGGCGAAAAGCGGCGTGGGCAGGCCGGCGGCGACCGCCCCGGCAAACAGACCGCCGACGAGGGCGGTGCGCCGCGTGATATGGGCTTCGGCTGTATCGGTCATGGCGCGGTTCCGTCAGGCATGAGCGGCTCGTCCGGCGGCGCCGAGCCATCGGCACTCGCCTGTCACCGGCTCATCCGGCGACGAGCAAGGATCGCCGCCGACGCCCCCCGCGCTCAATCAGACGGGGGAGCGTTCGGAGCAAACCTAAGTATGGCGCGGTGACACGAGTGTAGGACTGCGGCGTAACCCACAGCGATCGGACAATGGCCGGCGGCGAAGCCCCTTCGTCACCCCTCCAGGAGAGCGCCTCCATGTCCCGATCCGACACCCCGAGCTACGAACCGGCGCGCAGCGCCCTGCTTTTCGTCGACCCCTACAACGACTTCCTCGCGGAAGGCGGCAAGCTCTGGCCACTGGTCAAGGAGGTCGCCGAGGCCCAGCAGCTGCACGACAATCTCCGCGCTGTCCTCGCCGCCGCCCGGGCGGCCGGCCTGCCGGTCTTCATCGTGCCCCACCGCCAATGGGTGCCGGGCGACCTCGAGAACTGGGATCATCCCTCGCCCTATCAGCTCGGCGCGGCGCGGCATCAGGTCTTCGCCAAGGGAAGCTGGGGCGCCGAATGGTTTCCCGATTTCGCCCCGCGGCCCGGCGATACCGTGGTCAAGGAACATTGGGGGGCCAGCGGCTTCGCCAATACCGACCTCGACATGCTGCTGAAGCAGCACAAGGTGACCCATGTCATCCTGATCGGCCTGATCGCCAATACCTGCATCGAGGCGACCGGCCGTTTCGCCGCCGAACTCGGCTACCATGTGACCCTGGTGCGCGACGCCACGGCGGCGGCGAGCCCCCTCGCCCTGCAATGCGCGCACGAGATCAACGGCCCGACCTTCGCCCATGCCATCCTGACCACCAGGGCCCTGCTGGACGCGCTCTGACCGCCGGACGCCGAAACGCCCCGCCCCGGTCCCCCGGGGCGGGGCGTCGCGTTTCAGGCCCCTATTCCGCGGCCTGTTCGACCGACAGACCGAGAGCGGCGGCGACCCCGGCGCCATAGGCGGGATGCGCCTTGGCGCAGTTGGCGATGTGGCGCCGCTTGGTCGCGAGGTCGGCGTCGGCGATGCTACGGGCCGTGTTCCAGAACAGGGACTTGCGCTCGGACACCGTCATCAGCTCGAACAGGGCGCCCGGCTGTTCGTAGTGGTCATCGTCCAGCCGGTGGTCCCAATGGCCCGCGACCCCGTCGAGCGGCAGGGGCGGTACGCCGGCGCCGGGGGCGACGTCCCATTCGCCGCGGGAATTCGGATAGTAGTGCGGCGTCGCGCCCAGATTGCCGTCAGTCCGCATTGCGCCGTCGCGGTGATAGGCATGGACGGGACAGCGCGGCGCATTGACCGGGATCGCGTTGAAATTGACCCCCAGCCGGTAACGCTGGGCATCGCCATAGGAGAACAGCCGGGCCTGCAACATGCGGTCGGGCGAGAAACCGATGCCGGGCACGATATTGGCCGGGCTGAAGGCCGCCTGCTCGACCTCGGCGAAGACATTGTCGGGGTTACGGTCGAGTTCGAGCACGCCCACTTCGATCAGCGGATAGTCGCGCTTCGGCCAGACCTTGGTCAGGTCGAAGGGATTGTGCCGGTGACCGCGCGCCTGTTCCTCGGTCATCACCTGGAGGCACAGGGTCCAGGCCGGGCGTTCCCCGCGCTCGATCGCCTCGAAGAGATCGCGCTGATGGCTCTCGCGGTCCTGGCCGATCAGTGCGGCGGCCTCGTCATCCGACAAATTCTCGATCGCCTGGCGGCAGCGCAGGTGGAACTTCACCCAGACCCGTTCCCCCGCCGCGTTGATCAGGCTGAAGGTGTGGGAGCCGAAACCATGCATGGCGCGATAGGATTTCGGGATGCCCCGCTCGCTCATGACGATGGTGACCTGATGCAGCGCCTCGGGCAGCAGGGTCCAGAAGTCCCAATTGTTGGCGGCACTGCGCATCCCGGTGCGGGGATCGCGCTTCACCGCGTGGTTGAGATCGGGAAAGCGCAAGGGGTCGCGGAAGAAGAAGACCGGCGTGTTGTTACCCACCAGGTCCCAATTGCCCTCTTCGGTATAGAATTTCACCGCGAAGCCACGGATGTCGCGCTCGGCATCGGCCGCGCCGCGCTCGCCGGCGACGGTCGAGAAGCGGACGAAGACCGGGGTCTTGCGGCCGATGCCGTCGAAGACCCTGGCCTTCGTGTAGCGGCTGATGTCGGCGGTCACGGTGAAACTGCCGTAGGCGCCCGAGCCCTTGGCGTGCATCCGGCGCTCGGGGATCACCTCGCGGTCGAAATGTGCCAGCTTCTCGAGCAGCCAGATGTCCTGGAGCAGCGCCGGCCCGCGCGATCCGGCGGTTTCGATGTTCAGGTTGTCGGCGACGGGGGCGCCATTCGCGTGGGTGAGATGGGGTTTGGTCATGGGGTCGGTCCTTCCGGTCTCGTCAGGGATCAGGCCGCCTTGAGGCGCGGCAGCCGGGCCTCGATCCAGGCCAGGATGTCGGCCAGAACCTCGTCCCGCCCCCGGTCGGCCAGCAGGTCGTGGAAATGACCGTCGTAGAGCTTCAGCGTCTTGTCCGCCGCCCCCGCAGTCTCGTGGAAGAAGCGGCTGCCCGCGGGCACGGTCGCCTTGTCGGCGGTGCCATGGAGGATCAGCACCGGCAGGCGGACGAGCGGGAAATCCCGGCGCAGACGCTCGTCGGCCCGGACGAGCGCGGCGACGGTCGCCGCCGGCTGTCTTTCACCCGCGATGAGGGGATCCGCGTTCAATGACTTGACGACGGCCGGATCTCGCGAAAAATCTTCGTTCCGAAGGCGCAGGACGGGCACCCGGGGGGCAATGTGACTGATCCCTTTGATCAGGCCGAGGGCGAAGGCGGGCGCGGGCACCTGGAAGGCGAAACTCTCGCAGATCAGGCCGGCGAGTTCGACCTGATGGTCGAGCGCATAGCTGCAGGCAACGACCCCGCCCGCCGAATGGCCCAGCAGATAGACGGGCAGGCCCGGCTCGCGCGCCTTGGCGAAGGCGATCAGTGCCGAGAGATCGGCCACATAGTCGTCGATACGCTCGACGAAGAAGCGCTCCCCGTCCGAGCGGCCGCGTCCCCGCAGGTCGAGGGCGTAGACGGCGAAGCCGAGGCGGGCCATGCGCTCCGCCGCCCAGAGATACTGGCCGCTGTGCGAATTGACGCCGTGGCAGATGGCGATCACGGCGCGCGCCGCCGCCGGGCGCCAGACCCGGGCGAAGATCCGGGGCGCGGTTTCGGGGATGAAGATTTCCTCGGTCGAAGGCGTGCTGTCGGGCATCGTGATCGTCTCCCCGTCGAAGGTCTCGGTAGGCCTTCGACAATGCGGGGGCGATGCCCGATGCTGAATATGGCGATAGGGTTGTCCGCCCTATACGAAAGTATCCTTCCCGAACAGGAGCGGCAGCGGTGAGCCTCGACAGCATCCTTGCCCTTGCCGAACTGGTGCCCGACGCCGTCGTCCTGCGCGGCCTCGACGGTCGCATCGGAAGCTGGAACACCGGCGCGGCCCGGCTCTACGGCTGGCCGGCGGCGGTCGCGGTCGGCGAGGACATCGACCGGCTGCTGCTCTCGCGCCACCCCTTCGGTCTCGAGGCGCTGCGCGACATGGTCCTGGCCCAGGGCGCTTTCGAGGGCGAGATCTACCGCACGAGGGCAGACGGGCGGGAATGCCGCCTGTCGATCCGGGCAGCCTTGCGCCGCGATGCCGAGGGCAAGGCCGTTGGCATCGCCGAATGGACCCGCGACACCGAGGACGCCAGCGCCTCCGAGATCGAGGCCCACCGCTATCGAAACATCTTCCACGCCATGGCGGCTTCCTTCTGGGAACTCGATTTCTCGCGCGTGCGGAAGGCAATTGGCGAACTGGTCGCCGCCGGCGTCAAGGACGTACCCGGTTACCTGCGCAGCCACCCCGACTTCATCGACGCGGCGATCGAGTCGGTTGCTGTGATCGACGTGAACGAAACCACCGCCGAGATGTTCGGCGCCCCGCGCGAGGTGATCCTGTCCGGCCCCATGAGCTGGGCCTGGCCCGCCGACAGCCGCCATGTCTTCGCCGAATCCCTGATCGCCGCCGCCCGCCGCGAAGACCGCTACAGCACCGAAACCGTGGTCACCGCCTATGACGGACGGCGCATCGACGCCCTCTTCACCGTCTGCTGGCCGAGTGGGCACAAGGCCAAGGGCACGGTGCTGGTCGGCGTCATCGACCTGACCGAGAGGCGCAAGGCCGAGGCCGAGCGCAAACGCACCGAGGAGCGTTACCGCCGTCTGTTCGAGGCCATGGCCGTCGGCTATCTCGAGGCCGACATGGAAGCGGTCGACGACCTGCTCGAAGACCTGCGGGCGGCAGGGGTGACCGATCTCGATCGTCATTTCGATGCCGAGCCCGCGCTGGTGCGCCGGGGCATCGAGGCGATCCGCCTCGTCGACGCCAACGAGAAGGCGTCGGAGCTGCTCGAGGCGCCGTCACGCCAGGCCGTGCTCGGCTCGGCCGGGCCCTTCGTGCCGGCGGAGAGTGAATGGGCCTTCCGCCGCGCCTTCGTCAGCCGTTTCCACCACCGTCGCTTCGACGCGGTCGAATTGCGCCTGTCGACCGCGCGCGGCGGCCTGATCGACGTGAAATTCACCACCTGGACCACGCCGGCCCGGCCGCGCGGCGAGAATGTGCTGATCAGCCTGCTCGACATCGGCGACCACAAGCGCGCCTACCGCGAGCTGGCGCTGAGCGAACATCGCTATCGCGATCTCTTCCATCACATGCCGGTCGCCCTGTTCCAGCTCGACATGAAGCCGCTCTTCGCCCGGCTGGCGGCCCTGCGCGCCGAAGGGATCGACGATCTGCCGGCCTATATCCGCGACCATCCGGCCTTCATCGACGAGGCGCTGCAATTGCCCCGGATCGAGGGCGCCAACGCCGAGGCCCTGCGCCTGTTCGAATGCCCGTCGGTCGAGGCCATGAAGGGACCGATCGCCTGGGGCTGGAAGCAGCGCCCGGATACCATCCGCCGCTCGCTGATCGCGCGCCTGACCGGCCGACCGTCCTACACCGAGGAGACGCAGGTCGATACCTGGGCCGGCAATGTCGTCGACGTCATCTACACCATGTCCTTCCCGGCGGAATTGATGGACCGGGGCATCAATGTCGTCGGTTTCGTCGACATCAGCGAGCGCAAGAAGGCCGACCGCGCCCTTGGCCAGAGCGAGCGGCGCTATGGCGACCTGTTCCGGCACATGCCCGTCGCGCTCTGGCAATGCGACACGTCGCGTCTCGTCGGGCTGCTGGCCGGATTGAAGCGGGCCGGCATCGCCGATCTTTCCGCCTACCTCGACGAGCACCCGGAATTCCTGCGCCACTGCATGGAATCGGTCACGGTGCGCGAGGTCAATGCCGCGACCGTGCGCCTGTGCGGGGGGCGCGATGCCGACCAGTTCGCGGGCACCACCGCCTATCGCTACTGGCATCGCAACCCGGGCCCGTTCCGCCGGTCGCTGGAGGCGCGCTGGGCCGGACGCGGCGGCCATTTCGAGGAGACGCGCATGATGACCCTCGCCGGTCAGGAGATCGACGTCGCCTTTTCCATCTCCTACCCGCCGGCACTGCAGGAGTTGGGCGTCACGGTGATCGCCACCGTCGACATCGACGACCGCAAGCGCGCCGAGGAAAGGCTGCGTCAGGCCCAGGCCGATTTCTCGCACGCGGCCCGCATCTCCACCCTGGGGGAATTGACCGCCTCGATCGCCCATGAGGTGAACCAGCCCCTGGCGGCCATTTCCGCGCTCGGCCAGGCCAGCCTGCGCTGGCTGAACCGGCGCGAGCCCGACCTGACCGAGGTCGCCACCCTGGCCCGCCAGATGGTCGACGACGCCCAGCGCGCCAGCGACATCATCGCGCGCATCCGCGGCATGGCCCTGAAACGCGATCCCGTGCTGTCGCCGCTGGCGATCAACGACGTCGTCGAGGATTCGCTGCTGATCGTGCGCCACGAATGCCAGTCGAAGGCGGTCGACCTCGCGCTCGACCTCGGCGAGGATATTCCGGACTTCACCGGCGACCGGGTCCAGGTGCAACAGGTGATCGTCAACCTGGCGCTCAACGCCATCCATGCCATGGCCGGCAACGGTCCGAAGCCGAAGCGCCTGACGGTCTCGACCCGCGGAGGGCGCGACGGCGAGATCCGCATCAGCGTCGCCGATACCGGCTCGGGCATCGCCGACGAGAATCTGGACCTTCTGTTCAATGGCTTCTTCACGACGAAACCCGAAGGCATGGGCATTGGGCTTTCGATCTGCCGGTCGATCGTCCAGGCCCATGGCGGCAGCATCAGCGCGGAAAATCACGCCGAGGGCGCGCGTTTCACCGTAAGCCTGCCCCCGCTGTCCGGCGCCGTCACCGCGGAGGTCAGGGCCGGCCATCCCCTGAATTGAGACGCTCCGCCATGCGCACCAGTTCCGCCAGGGTGCGCGCGCCCATCTTCTTCATGGCGCCGGCGCGATAGATCTTCACCGTGATCTCGCTGAGGCCGAGTTCATGGGCCGCCTGCTTGTTGAGCAGGCCGGCCGTGACCAGCGCCATCACCTGCCGCTCGCGCAGGGACAGGCTCTCGTGCAGGGCGCGCAGGGCCCGGATCTGGTCCCCCGCGGCGCGGCGCCGGACATCCTGGGCAATCGCGGCATTGACCGCGTCGAGCAGGTCCTGATCGCGGAAGGGCTTGGGCAGGAAATCCACCGCGCCCGCCTTCATGGCGCGCACGGTCATCGGCACGTCGCCATGCGCGGTGATCATGATCACCGGCAACTCGACACCGAGTTCGCGCATCCGCGCCTGGAAGTCGAGCCCGGACAGCCCGGGCAGCCGCACGTCGAGCAGCAGGCAGCCGGCGACGTCGGATGGCGCCGCGGCGAGAAAATCGAGACAGGATTCATAGGTCGCCGAGCGCATCCCGACCGAGCGCAGCAACGCGGCGACCGCCGTGCGCATGGAAGGATCGTCGTCGACGATGTGGACGATGGCCTCGGTCCCGGTCATGTCGACACCTCGCGAACGCGCCGATGCGGCGGATGATGCCAGAGGATATGCGATCCGTGCCATCAGTCTTCCCCCCTGTTGGCCAAGCCCTGCAATCGCGCGAGCAGGAGATCGGCGTCGATTGGCTTATCGAGGACCGTGACCGCGCCGGAAGACAGCGCCCGCTCGCGCAGGGGTCGATCCGGCAGGGCCGTCATGACCAATACCGGCAAGCCTGGATGCAGGCGGCTCAGGCGGTCCTGCAGGTCGAGGCCACTCATGCCCGGCATCTGGATGTCGGTCAGAACGGCATCCGGCATCTCCATCGCCGAGGCCGCCAGAAAGGCTTCCGCGCTCTCGAAGGCGCGGACGGCCATGCCCTCCGCGCGCAGCAGGCTCGACAGGGCCCGGCGCAACCCGTCGTCGTCGTCGACGATCGCGACGATCAGCGCCGCCACCGCCATTACCAGCGTCCGTCCCGGCCCGCGTGCCCGGCGACAGCCGTGGGCAGGGCCGGGGTCGGACGGGCGAAAGAGACGACGACGGCCATGACGGAACCTTTCCGGAGCGCGTCCGGCGACAGCCACCGTCCTCGACGCAAGTGCCATGGTGGGAGGGGGAGGATGTCCGGGCAAGTATACCTTGGTTTGGCAGCCAGCCCCGGCGGAAAGGCCGGGCGAGCCGGCCATGGGGGATGATCTGGCCGGCCCGCCCGTCGCGCAGCGGTCCGGGCGGAACCAAGGCGCGATCGCACCGGTCAGGGAGAGGGGCTGTCGCCGGTGCAGGGCCGAATCATTGCTCGCGGGTGCCCGCCCGCGCCATCGGACCGGGGATTGCCGGGATCACACCTTGGTATGGCTCCGCCAAGCGATCGGAGAATTTCCGCCTCGCCCGGTCGCCCTCACAGTGAGGGCCGGCAGCACGCGATATCCCGAGGGAGCCCGCCATGGACACGACCGCATCGACCGTCACGGCGACCACCGTCGCCACCCGCTTCGCCCAGATCGGGGGGCGCCGCATCGCCTATCGCGAGCTGGGCACGGGCATGCCGCTCCTGCTCTGCCTGCGCTTCAGGGGCGTGCTGGACAGTTGGGATCCCGCCTTCCTCGACCGTCTCGCCGCGCATTTCCGCGTGATCACCTTCGATTACAGCGGCCTCGGGCAATCTTCGGGCGAGGCCAGCTATCGCGCGGAAGCCCTGGCGCGCGATGCCATCGACCTGGCCGATGCCCTCGGTCTCGAGCGTTTCGTCATCGGCGGCTGGTCGCTCGGCGGCATGGCCGCCCAGGTGGTGACCGCGCTGGTGCCCGAGCGCGTGAGCCATCTCATCCTCATCGGCACCACGCCGCCGGGCCGGCTCGAACATGCGCCCGACCCCATCTTCTTCGAGCGCGCGCTGAAGCCCGAGAACGATCTCGAAGACGAGACCGTGCTCTTCTTCGAGCCCCTCTCGGCGCGCAGCCGGGCGGCGGCGGCGGCCTCGCATCTTCGCATCGCGGCGCGCGGCGCCGACCGCAGCCCGCCGATCGCTCCCGAGGTCTATCTGCGTCTGCTGAAGGATCGCAGCGCCGATGACCTGTTCCCCGACACCGCCGGCTATCGCGATTTCCTCGCCCGGGCCGGCATTCCGATCCTGGTGATCGCCGGCGACCACGAGATCGTTTTTCCGACGCCAAACTGGTACCCCCTCGTCCGTGACTGGGAGAGCCTGCATCTGTTCGTCCTGCCCCGCATGGGCCATGGCCCTCACCACGAAGCCCCCGAACTGGTTGGCGACCTGATCACGAGCTTCATCCACAATCGCTGATGCTCCATGGCGGCTCGGGGTTGTAATCCTCTATCCAGTCGGCACCCGCCTCGCGGGCGTGACGCAGGCTGAAGAACAGGGGCTCGTTCAGAAGCTTGTCCCGCATCCGGCCAGAGTTTGCGGGCGTGAGGTCAGGGACAGCAAAAGCCCACGGGCTTTCGCCCGTGGGCTGAATTTGGTTGCGGGGGCCAGATGTCATCGCAAATTGCTCTTCGACGCCGTCGCATGAGGCGGTGCCCCTGTCCCCGGCACCGTCTGCGCCGCGACCACCCCCGTAATGGCATCCCTATTTCATGCTTGTTAACAGCCTTGTCAGTTCGTCGTCGCCGGCTTGGCGACCGTGCCCTCGAACCTCAGGGCGAGATCGGGCCAGCGGCGCATCGACAGGAGATGGGCATAGACGGCCGCCAGGTAGCCGTTGCGGCGCCAAGCGAGGACAGTGTCGTCGGGCAAAGCATTGAATTTTTCCTCGTCGACGATCAGGAGGCCGACCATTTCGTGCCGCCCGCCCGCCCCCGCGGCGATCGTGATCTTGCGTTCCACCAGGAGGTCCGCCTCCATCAGCGCGGCCGACAGCGCCCGCGTCGCGACGATCTGGCGTTGATAGTCTTCGCAGAAGGCGAGCGCATGTTTGGCGACCGCGGTCGGCCCTGCACCGTCGAACAGGGGTTCGCCCTCGCCGCCTTCGGCCTTCTCGCCGATCACGCCGGCCGCCATGTCGACGCACAGCGGCAACCGTTCGCCGCCCTTGGGCTCGAACAGAATGAAGGGATAGCGCCGGACATAGGCCGGAACGGGATGGCCCTGCGCCCAACGCCCGTCCGCCTCGACGAAGAGATTGTGATCGCCGCCGAGACCGATGACGACGACCGGCGCCGCCTCGGCGCCGGGCACGAAGACGATCGGATAATGGCCCGCCATCTCGAAGAATTCCTCGGCCGTGACCGGCAGGGAATTGGTCTTGCGGGCGAAGCCGAAATCGGTCAGCGGCTGGAGGGCAATGGTGCCATGGCGGCCCGAATCCAGGATCTCGGGCCGTTCGTAGAACAGCGGCAGACGGGCGTCGGCGGATTCGACTTCCGCGGTCTTGGTTCCGGTGGTGACGGTCATCATGGCCTCACTTGGTCTTGGTGGCGGTTGCGGCAAGTCTGGCGGTCAGGGCATCGAGCGCGGCGGCGAAGCCCTTGAAGCTCAAGGGATAGGCCAGGGGCTTGCCCTGCTGGTCGAGCACGATGACAGTCGCGTCGTCGTGCCGGCGGAAGGGCTCGAGGGCATTCGCCTCGAGCAGGGTTTCGACGACGCACCCCTGGGGTTCGCATCGGGTGACGGGCCAGTCGGCGATATCCGCCCCCCCGTCGATCCGGATCAACACGCCGGGCTTCAGCAGGAAGCCGAGGGGCAGCACGATCTGGCCGATGTATTTCTTCTCCGTCGCCACATAGGCGAAGGACGTCTGCATGATCTGCCGTCCCGTGGCTCTGTCGTTCGCGGCCTGGACGATGTCGCAGGGCACTTCCGGCTGGCCCTGGGCGAGGCAGCGCAGGGTCCAGTTGCCGAAGGTCTGCGTCTCCATGTCCGGCGGCGTTTCGGCGGCACCCGCCGGCATGGCGCCGAGGGCGAGCAGCAGGACGGCCGGGACAATCCCGAAACGCGCCGAGCGGAACATTGATGTCATGTCAGAAGGATGCTCCCAGTTGGAAGAAGAGCCGGCCGCTGTCCGGCTTCGGCGTGTCGGCGGGATTGACGACGGGAAAGGCCAGCTCCCAGCCGCCGAAAAGTCCCGGTTGCAGTTGCAGGCGCGAGCCCAGCCCGACGGAGCTCAGGCTGTCGTGGCCTCGCTCCCGGGCACCAGAATCGCGCTGCCAGATCAAGCCGCCGTCGGCGAAGCCATAGCTCTGCCCCTGCACCTGAAGACCGCCGGCATCTTCGGGGGGCAATGTCCAGTACCAGATGGCCTCCAGGCGCAAGCCCAGGCCGCTGTCGCCGGAAATGCTCGAGGATTCGAAGGCCGAGCCGAAGCTGGTCGCGCCGAAACCGATTTCCTCCGAGGCCAGCAGGGGATCGAAGGCAAATTGGAAGGCGCCCCGGAACGACAGGGCGAAGACGGCCCCAAGCGGCTGGACCCGTCCGAATTCGCCCTTGAGACTGGTGAACCGGGGATCGCCGTTGGCGCGCGACAGATTCGTATCGCCCCGGTCGCTGGCCCCCGCGACACCGAGGCCTTGCGACAGGGTCAGGGAAAGATCGTCGGTGCCCGACCAGCCGTCGACGAAATTCAGATCGAGATTGGCCCGCAGGACCCGGAGGTGGTCGTCGTAGAGATTCACAGGCGACGTCCTGGCGAAGAAATCCGCCGTCGAGTCCCGCCAGTTGAATTCGATACCCGCGGCGAGCGACAGCCCGCGGGAGCGGATGATGGCCTGATCGAGGCCGAAATCGAAGGACTTCGCCTCGCCCTCGTTGTCGAAGGGTTCGAGGGCGGCCCCCGGCCGGGTCCGGCTGTAGGACGCCGCCAGGCTGACCACCATGCCGTCGTGCCAGAGCGGCTGCTCGACCCGCCCCAAGAAGTAGAGGAGCTCGTCGTCGATCGGGGCCGTGAACAGGGTAACGGTGGCGCGGCCATCCCAGCCGAAAAGGTCGTTCATCGTCAGGGCCGTCGTCGCCTGATAGGGGCCGAGGCTGGGCGTGCCGCGATTGTCGATCGAGACATAGCCCTGCAGCTCGTCCCGCGCCGGCACCAGGGTCAGATCGGCGGCCCCGGGGACGTCGGGCGACGCCGTCAGGATGGCCCGGACCGACAGACCGGCGATATCCTGGAGCAGCAACAGGTAGCGTTCCAGCACGGTACTGCTGAGAGGCCGCGAGGCCGCGATCTCCGCCGCCATCGCCGCGATCCGGCCCGACGGGTCCTCACCCTGGATCGTGACCTTGTCGACATAGCCTTCGAAGACCTGGAGCCGGACACGGCCATCGGTGATGCGCTGGGCGGGGACCACCGCCTGGCTCAGGACATAGCCGGCGTCCCGATAGGCGGCGGTAATCGCCGCCGCGATCTCGTAGAGCGTCGCCAGGGACACTTCCTGGTCCAGGTAGGGGGCGAAGAAGGGGAGCAGAGTCTCGCCGGCGATGGCCGAATTACCCACCAGATCGACGGCCTTCAGGGTGAAGGTGACGGCTTCCGCGCCGGTCGGCGCCGCCTGGGGCGTGACCTCGGGAATATCGATCGGCTCTGCGGGCGGCGTCACCACGGGGGGCAGGCGGATGCGATCCTCGATGCGGTCGGGCGCCGCACCGGACGGCAGGGTCTGCGCCCCGGCGGCGGCCGGAAGCATCACGGCAAAGGCGAGCAACGCCACCGCGGCCGGACGAGACAGGGCCTTGAAAATCCTGGTCATTGCAGCCAGCCCCTCCGGCCCTCGGCATCGCCCACCATCGGACTGCCGGCGGCGGCGGCACCGAACTGCAGCAGCGACCTGAAATAGGGATTCATCAAGAGCGGCTGCCCCCGTATCTCGATATGGAGCATGCCGAGGTCGATCGGCAGGGCGGCGAGCGGTGTCAGGGGCCGCGCCAGGAAGCGGCGATGCACGTCGTTCTGGGTGATGGTCTCGATCACACCGGCGTCTGGCAGTTCGGTCGCCGGGTCCGGGAAGATGGTCAGCACACCGTCGACATAGGCGATGTCGTAGTTGCCGGCCGACAAGCCGGATGCATGGATGGCATAGGCCCCGGGCGCTGCCCCCGCATCCGCGGCCGTCTCGAACACGAGGCTGCCCATCAGGACCTCGCTCCCCTCGCCGGCCACGAAGCCGTCATAACGCGCCGTGAACACCGGATCGCCCTCGCTCTCGAACCTCTCGGCATCCTCGGCCGTGACGGTCAGGGACGCCCGATCCACCGCGAGTGCGCCGGCCACATAGGTGATGGCATAGTTGCCCGAGCTCCGGCCCCCGGCCGTGATCGTGTAGCTCCCAGCATTCACCGCGCCCTGCGCCGTGCCGCCATAGCTCAGCGTCCCACCCAGGTCACCCGCGTCCTCACCCGCCACGAAACCGGTGTAGGTCACGCCGGCGCCGCCCGTGAAGTACTGGCCGTCATAGGTCTTCGTCGCGTCGGACGCCGTCACCGTCAGCGATTTACGATCGACGCTCAGTGTCCCGCCGACGTAACTGATGGCGTAGTTGCCCGAGCTCAGCCCCCCGGCCGTGATCGTGTAATTCCCGGCATTCACCGCGCCCTGTGCCGTGCCGCCGTAGCTCAGCGTCCCGCCCAGGTCAGCCGCGTCCTCACCCGCCACGAAGCCGGCGTAGGTCACGCCATTGCCGCCGTTGAACGCGACGCCGTCGTAGGTCTTCATCGCGTTGGCAGCGGTTACCGTCAGCGCCTTGCGATCGACGATCAGCGTCCCGTCGACATAGCTGATGGCGTAGTTGCCCGAGCTCAGCCCCCCGGCCGTGATCGTATAGCTGCCGGCATTCACCGCGCCCTGCGCCGTACCGCCGTAGCTCAGCGTTCCACCCAGGTCACCCGCGTCCTCGCCCGCCACGAAGCCGGCGTAGGTCACGCCAGCGCCGCCCGTGAAGGCCACGCCGTCATACGTCTTCGTCGCATTGGCAGCGGTTACCGTCAGCGCCTTGCGATCGACGTTCAGCGTCCCGCCGACATAGCTGATGGCGTAGTTGTCCGAGCTCAGGCCACCGGCCGTGATCGTATAGCTGCCGGCATTCACCGCG
>NZ_QGLE01000039.1 GCF_003173035.1 Zavarzinia aquatilis | reverse complement strand
CCCTCGGTCGCGCCCTCGAGCACATTGCCCTCGGCGTCGACCACCTGGGGCGCGACGCCGAAGAAGGGCAGGGTGGCGGAGCCGGGCTTCAGGGCGATGGCGCCGGGCAGCGGCGTGATCAGGATGCCGCCGGTCTCGGTCTGCCACCAGGTATCGACGATGGGGCAGCGCTCGTCGCCCACCACCTTGTGATACCAGTGCCAGGCCTCGGGGTTGATCGGCTCGCCGACCGAGCCCAGCAGGCGGAGCGAGGCGCGGGAGGTGCCCTTCACCAGGGCCTCGCCCTCGCGCATCAGGCTGCGGATGGCGGTGGGCGCGGTGTAGAAGATGGTGACCTTGTATTTGTCGATGACCTGCCAGAAGCGCGAGGCATCGGGGTAGGTCGGCACGCCCTCGAACATCAGGGTGGTGGCGCCATTGGCGAGCGGGCCATAGACGATATAGCTGTGGCCGGTGACCCAGCCCACATCCGCGGTGCACCAGTAGATGTCGTCATCCTTGCAGTCGAAGACATATTCATGGGTCATCGAGGCATAGACGAGATAGCCGCCGGTGGTGTGCAGCACGCCCTTGGGCTTGCCGGTCGAGCCCGAGGTATAGAGGATGAAGAGCGGGTCCTCGGCATTCTGGGCGGCGGGCACATTCACCGGATCGGCTTCGGCGATCAGCTCGTGATACCAGCGGTCGCGGCCCTCGGCGAAGGCGATCTTGCCGCCGGTGCGGCGGACGACGACGACGGCGGTCACATCCGGGCACTGCTCCAGGGCCTTGTCGGTATTGGCCTTGAGGGGCACGGTCTTGCCGGCGCGCAGGCCCTCGTCCGAGGTGATGACGACCTTGGAGCCGCAGTCGACGATGCGCCCGGCGAGACTGTCGGGGGAGAAGCCGCCGAAGACGATGGAATGGATGGCGCCGATCCGGGCGCAGGCCAGCATGGCGACCGCGGCTTCCGGGATCATGGGCAGATAGATGGTGACGCGGTCGCCCTTGGTGACGCCGAGGCCGAGCAGGGCATTGGCGAAGCGCGAAACCTCGGCGTGAAGCTCGCGATAGGTGATGGCGCGGGAATCGGCCGGGCTGTCGCCTTCCCACAGGATGGCGACCTTGTCGCCGCGGGTGGCGAGATGGCGGTCGAGGCAATTGGCGGCGACATTGAGGGTGCCGTCATGGAACCAGCGGATGTGCACATCGCCGGGCCCGAAGGAGACATCCTTGACGGCGCCGGGGCTGTAGGGGCTGATCCAGTCGAGGCGCTTGCCGGCCTCGGCCCAGAAGC
>NZ_QGLE01000038.1 GCF_003173035.1 Zavarzinia aquatilis | reverse complement strand
AGGCGTCGGCGACCTGGGCGGGACGCTGAGCTACGGCGGCACGGCGCAGGGCGCGGTGAATGCCGGCAGCTATACGATCACGGCCGGCGGCCTGAGCTCGAGCAACTACGCCATCAGCTATGTGGCGGGCAGCTTGACGGTGAATAAGGCGGCGCTGACGGTAACCGCTGCCAATGCGACGAAGACCTACGATGGCGTGGCCTTCACGGGTGGCGTCGGCGTGACCTATGTCGGCTTCGTGGCGGGCGAGGACGCAGGTGACCTAGTCGGGGCGCTGAGCTATGGCGGCACGGCGCAGGGCGCGGTGAATGCCGGCAGCTATACGATCACGGCCGGGGGGCTGACTTCGGGCAACTACGCCATCAGCTATGTCAGCGGGACGCTGAGCATCGATCGCAAGGCGCTGACGATAACGGCATCCGACGCGACGAAGACCTATGACGGCCAGTCCTTCAACGCCGGCAATGGTGTGACCTACGCCGGCTTCGTGGCGGGTGAGGACGCGGGTGACCTGGGCGGGACGCTGAGCTATGGCGGCACGGCCCAGGGCGCGGTGAATGCCGGGAGCTACACGATCACGGCCGGGGGGCTGAGCTCGGGCAACTATGCCATCACCTATGTGGCGGGCAGCTTGACGGTGAACCAGGCGGCGCTGACGGTGACCGCTGCCAACGCGACGAAGACCTACGACGGCGTCGCGTTCAACGGTGGCAGCGGCGTGACCTATGCGGGCTTTGTGGCGGGTGAAGGCGTCGGCGACCTGGGCGGGACGCTGAGCTATGGCGGCACGGCGCAAGGCGCGGTGAATGCCGGGAGCTACACGATCACGGCCGGCGGCCTGAGTTCGGGCAACTACGCCATCAGCTACGTGGCGGGCAGCTTGACGGTGAACAAGGCGGCGCTGACGGTGGCGGCGTCCGACGCGACGAAGACCTATGACGGCCAGTCCTTCACGGGTGGCGCCGGTGTGACCTACGCCGGCTTCGTGGCGGGTGAGGACGCGGGTGACCTGGGCGGGACGCTGAGCTATGGCGGCACGGCCCAGGGCGCGGTGAATGCCGGGAGCTACACGATCACGGCCGGGGGGCTGAGCTCGGGCAACTATGCCATCACCTATGTGGCGGGCAGCTTGACGGTGAACCAGGCGGCGCTGACGGTGACCGCTGCCAACGCGACGAAGACCTACGACGGCGTCGCGTTCAACGGTGGCAGCGGCGTGACCTATGCGGGCTTCGTGGCGGGTGAAGGCGTCGGCGACCTGGGCGGGACGCTGAGCTACGGCGGCACGGCGCAGGGCGCAGTGAATGCCGGGAGCTACACGATCACGGCCGGGGGCTTGAGCTCGGGCAACTATGCCATCACCTATGTCGCGGGCAGCTTGACGGTGAACCAGGCGGCGCTGATGGTAACCGTTGCCAATACGACGAAGACCTACGACGGCGTCGCGTTCAACGGCGGCA
>NZ_QGLE01000037.1 GCF_003173035.1 Zavarzinia aquatilis | reverse complement strand
GGTCAGGGCGATGTTCCCCGTGCCGGTCGCCTGCAGGGTCTCGATTTCCTGCCCGGCCGCCAGCGTGTAGGTGACACTGGTCGAGACCGTGTCGTTGCCTTCGCCCGCCGCCTCGATCACCGTATCGCCGGCATCGTCGACGACATAGCTGTCGTCGCCCACACCGCCCGACATCGTGTCCGCGCCGCCGCGGCCGTCCAGCTGGTCGTCGCCCAGGCCGCCGATCATGGTGTCGACGCCGTTGCCGCCCAGCAGGATGTCGTTGCCCTCGCCACCGTCGAGCGTGTTGGCGTCGAGCGCCGGACCCGGGGTGGCCAGCGCCCCGCCGCCCGAATTGTCGCCGACCAGCACATCGTCCCCGGCCGAGCCGGTCAGATCGTCGTTGCCGTCGCCGCCGAGGACGAGGAAGCCGGGCGCCACGCCCGTGCCCGTGTTGCCGCTGGCGGTGAGGTCGATCTGGTAACCGCCCGACAGGTTGCGGCCGTTGATGTCGGTATCGACGTCCGCGAAGCTGTTGTTGGTGATCCAGTCGATCAGGCCGCTGGCGAGGCCGAGCGAAATGCCCGTGCCGTTAGCGGTGAAGACGTTGCCCGTCACCTCGACCGTGGTGCCGGGGCTGTCGAAGTTGATGCCGGTACGGGCGGAACCGATCGTGTTGCCCTCCACCGTCAGGGTGACGCCGCCACCGTCCGACCAGATGCCGCGGCCCCAGGGCGCCGTGCTGTACTTGTTGGTGTTGGCGCCGGTGATCGTGTTGTCCTCGATCGTGACGGCGCCGGAGGCGATGGGGCCCTGGAAGATGGCATAGGCGTCGATCGCGCCGCCGTTGGTCAGCGTGCTGTAGAACAGGTTGTTGGCAATGACGTGGCCGGTGCCGCTGCCGCCCTGCGTGATGCGCAGCTGGGCATTGCCCTGACCCCCCGCGTTGCTGGTCGCATCGGCGAGGAATTCCAGGCCGTCGATCACCACGGGGGCGGTCGAGCTGATCAGGATCTGGCCGTGGACAACGGACCCCGTGCCATGAGCGCCGGAGCCTGCGATCCCGGCATTGGCGCCGAGGACGGTCAGTTCCTTGGCGATCGTGGTGTTGCCTTCGTAGGTGCCGGAATGGAGCACGAGGACATCGCCCGCGGTCGCGGCGTCGACTCCCTGCTGCAGGCTGGCGATGCCGCTGCTGCCGCCGACCAGCACCACGCTCTCGTCGTTGAACGTCAGGCGTTCAACGCCTTCGACCGTGGTGGTGACACCGCCGATGGTGACCAGGAACGAGGTGCCCGAGCCGCTTTCGATGGTGGCATCGGCGAAGTTGGCGTCGAATACCGCGCTGTCCTTGCCGGCCCCGCCATCGAGCGTGTCGGTGCCGCCGCCACCACTCAGGGTGTCGCTGCCGTTGCCGCCGCGCAGGACGTTGTCGTTGCCGTCGCCGATGAGGATGAGGTTGCCGGTGGCGGCGGTATTGGCCAGCAGGTCGTGATCGTCGGCGTCGGTGGTGAAGGTCAGGGTCGTCGCGGTCCGGTTGTCGACGTCGCCGAGGG
>NZ_QGLE01000036.1 GCF_003173035.1 Zavarzinia aquatilis | reverse complement strand
TCGCCCCACCAGACCGGCGCCATCGTCTTCAGCAACGCGGACGCGATCACGCTTCCGGCCTTTGCCGCCTGCCGGACGGGCTGGTGGTGCGAGGTCAAGAACATCCACGGGGTCACGTCCGCCAATGTCTCGATCGTGGCCGGCGATACCATCGACGGCGGCGCCGGGCCTCTCGCCCTCGCGGCGGGGACCTCCAGGCGCATATTCCGCGCGGCGGCGGGCTGGCGGAGCATCTGATGAGGATCCCGGCGGGCCAGGTCATGCATTTCACGGAGGGGCGGCCGCCCGCCGCCGCCGATGATCAGAGCATTGGCGCCTGGCTCGGCTCGCTCTGGCTGGACACGTCGACAGGCCCCGCCACCCCGTGGATATGCCTCTCGGCCGCGCTCGGCGCGGCGTCCTGGCACGACCTGACGCGGACGGCGGCCCTCGCCGGCAAGCAGCCCTTGAGCGCGGTCCTGACCGCCCTGGCGGCCTCCGCCACCGGCCTCGGCTGGGGCGCGCTGGATCTGGTCCGCCATCATCAATTGGGCAGTGCGGCCTATCTGGCGGCCGAGACCCTGCGCCTCGGCCCGGTGATCGAGATCAACGCGAGCCTCGTTCTGTCTTCGGCCGACTGCCTCAAGACCATCATCGTCACGGCCGGCAGCATCACCGTGACGCTCCCCCCCGCCGCCGCGCTGCGCGATCCCTGGCGGGTCACCGTCAAGCGGTCGGGGGCCACGGCCCTCACCATCGCGCGATCCGCAGGCGACACCATCAACCGGGTGGCCGCCGATCTCACCGTCGCGGCCGAGACCGCCGTCACGCTCGTCTGTTCGAGCCCGACCAACTTCGAGGTGATCTGACCATGCCCATGCCCCCCGCCGTCCACCTTGAGTTCGTGCATTCGGCGCTGATCGACCCGCGCCTGAGCTTCACCCGGGCCTCCACCGGCACCTATATCGACCGGGATGGCGTGCTCAAGACCGCCCAGGTCAACGAGCCCCGCATCGGGTATGACCCGCTGACGCGCGAGCGGCGCGGCCTGCTGATCGAGGGTGCCCGCACCAACCTCGCCTTGCGGTCGGAAGCGCTCGATAACGCGGCTTGGACCAAATCCGCGTGTACGGTGACGGCCAACGCGGCCGCCGCGCCCCAGGGCACAATGATCGCCGACAAACTGGTCGAGGCTGCGTCCGCTGTCCGTCACTACTGCGGGCAAAATATCGCCTTTACGGCGGGTCAGGACTACTGCTGGTCGGTCGATCTTTCCCGTGGCGAGCGCCGCAGGGCGCGAGTGAGGCTGCCAACAGCGCAGTTCGGGGGATACACTTACGTTGATGTGGATCTGGTTCTCGGCAGCCTCGTCGCAACCGGCGCGGGCGCAATCCGGGGGGGCTGCCAGGCCCGGGGCGCGGGCTGGTACCGCGTCTGGGTGGTCGGCACCTGCGCAAGCGCGGGAAGCGGCACCGTCGAGGTCGAGATCCTCGACGATTCATCGACCTCGGCGTTCATGGGCGACGGCCTGTCCGGCCTTTATGCCGTCAATGCGCAGGCCGAGATTGGCGCCTATCCGACTTCGTACATCCCGACGGTCGCAGCGACCGCCACCCGCGCCGCCGAAATCGTCACTTATCCCTTCGCCGGCCTGTTCTATAACCCCGCCGCCGCGGGCCTCGTCGCCGAGTGGGCGGCGGATCACCCCTATCCGTCGCAGTCAGGCGTATCGCAGTCGTATTTCGTCGCCGCCCTCTGCGACGGCACCGCCGCCAATACGGTGCGGGCGATGGTCGACACCGGCGGCCTCCCGCGCGTTGTGATGCGCTCGGCCGGCTCGACGGTCGCCCAGCTCACGGGCGCAGCCCTCTCTGGCGGCGGGATCGGCAAGGTCGCCGGCGGCTTT
>NZ_QGLE01000034.1 GCF_003173035.1 Zavarzinia aquatilis | reverse complement strand
TCGGCGAAGACGATCACGACGCCTTCTGCGTCTCGTTGACCGGCGAAGAGTTGCAGCGCCGCCTCGACGCCTGGTGCGCCGAGGATTACGCGCAGCGTCCCCATGCCGGCCTCGACGGGCTGAGCCCGGCCGAGCGCGCCCGCAGCTATGCCGGCGAAATCCGCCGCATCGCCGATCCCCGCGCGCTGGACCTGCTGCTGATGGACCTGCCCTCGGGCGGCGGCTATCGCGTCGTCACCAAGAAGGGCGTTTCGGTCGAAAAGGCCAGCTTCTGGGGGCCGGGTATGGTGGTCGGCCACAAGGTCCGGGTGCGACTGGACCCGACCGACATGGGCCGAATCTACGTCTACACGGCCGCCGACGACGCCTTCATTTGCGTTGCGGAAAACCCCGAGAGATTGGGCATTTCCCGGGCCGAGGTCGCCGCAAAGGCCCGGGCCGACCAGCGGTCCGAGACCGCCAGCTTGCGCAAGCGCCTGCAATCCGTCACCCGCCGTCTCCGCCCCTTCCACGAGGTCGCGGCCGAACTGGCCCGCGAGGCCCTGCCGCCGGTCGTGGAGTTTCCACGCCCCAGCGAGGCTTACACCACACCGGCCCTGCAGGCAGCCGCCGATGCGGCGGGCAGCGAGCGGCCGATGCCGCTGGCGCCCGAGGCCGCAGGGCCGCGCCAACCGGCGCAGATCATCACCCTGGGCAAGTCTCCGTCCGCCGTGGACGCCGAGGACGAGGCCAAGACCCGCCGCGTCGCGAGGTGGAAGGAACTGGACGCCCTGATCAAAGCCGGGGCCGAGGTCGAGGCGCGGGATCGCCGCTGGCACACGGCCTACGGCAAGGACGCCGAGCTGGTGACCGCACTGAACGTCGAGAAGTGGAGAGCGGAGGGTCTGGTGGCCGGCGGCAGGTCGGCATGAGTGACCCCGCCCGGCGGCAACCGGGCGGGGCTGAACAAGAACCAAATGTGAGGACTGCAAAGTGACACGACATCAACAGATTGGCAAGCCGGCCGCCGCGATGCTGCGGAATGTGCTGGGCTTGCTCGAAGCCATCGAGCGGCTGCGCAAACGCAACGATCACCTCTCGGGCCTTGGCTGCATGTACGGCCCGTCCGGCTTCGGCAAGACGGTGGCCTGCGCCACGGCGGCGGCGACGCAAGCGGCCGTCCATGTCGAGGCGCGGTCGAGCTGGGGCAAGCGAGATTTTCTCGAAACCCTCTCGATAGCCCTCGGCCTGATGCCGGCCAAGACCATCGCCAAGATGGCCCAGGCCATCGGCGATCACCTTCGGGACTATCAGCCGACCCTGCTGATCGACGAGGCCGATATCCTCGTCGACAAGGGCATGATCGAGCTGGTGCGCGAGCTGCACATGGTGTCCGAGGCGCCGATCGTGCTGATCGGCGAGGAGGCCCTGCCGACCAAGCTCAAGCGGTATGAGCGGGTGCATAACCGGGTGCTGGTCTGGGTGCCGGCGCAGCCGGCGTCGCTGGCCGACGCCCGCCAGCTGGCCGAGATGTATGTCGACGGCATCGAGGTCGCCGACGATCTGCTCGGCCATATCGTCGAGCAGCGGCGCGGCCGCACGCGCCGAATCGTGTCCAACCTCGAACAGGTGCAACAGGTCGCGATACGCGAAGGCATCGAGCGCGCCGATCTCTCCTGGTGGGGCGGGCGCAGCCTCGACACCGGCGAAGCGCCGACGAGGAAGCTGTGATGGCGCCCGCCATGCTCATCAAGCCGGCGGCGGGCCAGAAGAGCCCGGCCGCCATGGCAGCGGCGGGGCGCGGGATGCCACGCGACATCATGTGGGCGAAGATCCGCGAGCTCCGCGCCTTCGTGCTCGAAGATGTCGCGGCGCCGGCCCGCCTCGACCCGACATCGGCGCGCCACTACGCCAATTGCCTCGTCGCCGCCGGCATCCTGTCGGTCCACGGCGGCGGCAAGGGGCAGCCCGCCCGGTATGAGCTGGCCAACGATCCGGGGCGGCGCACGCCGCGTGTCGATGTGGACGGCAATCCGGTGCAGCAGGGCAGCGCCCGTGCCGCCGCCTGGCGGGCCATGCGGTCGCTCAAGGTCTTCTCGATCCGCGACCTTCATGTGACCTCTGGGATTTCGGAGGTCGATGCGAAATCGTACCTCAAATATCTCGTCAAGGCCGGCTACGTCGCCTTCCGCGTCAAGGGCGCGGGTGGCAAGCCCTCGACTTATCGCCTGGTCGAGGCCGCGTGGCGCGGCCCCCTGCCGCCGCAGGTCACGCGGATCAAGGTGGTCTACGACCCCAATATCCGCGAGGTGACATGGCCGCGTGCGGAT
>NZ_QGLE01000033.1 GCF_003173035.1 Zavarzinia aquatilis | reverse complement strand
TCGGCGAAGACGATCACGACGCCTTCTGCGTCTCGTTGACCGGCGAAGAGTTGCAGCGCCGCCTCGACGCCTGGTGCGCCGAGGATTACGCGCAGCGTCCCCATGCCGGCCTCGACGGGCTGACCCCGGCCGAGCGCGCCCGCTCCTATGCCGGCGAAATCCGGCGGATAAGCGATCCCCGCGCGCTGGACCTGCTGCTGATGGATCTGCCCTCGGGCGCCGGCTATCGCGTCGTCACCAAGAAGGGCGTTTCGGTCGAAAAGGCCAGCTTCTGGGGGCCGGGTCTGGTGGTCGGCCACAAGGTCCGGGTGCGACTGGACCCGACCGACATGGGCCGGATTTACGTCTACACCGCCGAGGATGACGCCTTCGTGTGCGTGGCCGAGAACCCTGAGCGGCTGGGCATTTCCCGGGCCGAGGTCGCCGCCAAGGCGCGGGCCGACCAGCGGGCCGAGACCGCCAGCCTGCGCAAGCGCCTGCAATCCGTCACCCGGCGCCTCCGTCCCATGCACGAGGTCGCGGCCGAGCTGGCCCGCGAGGCCCTGCCGCCGGTCGTGGAGTTTCCGCGCCCGGCCGAGGCCTACAGCACACCGGCCCTGGAGGCCGCCGCCGATGCGGCGGGCAGCGAGCGGCCGATGCCGCTGGCGCCCGAGGCCGCAGGGCCGCGCCAGCCTGCGCAGATCATCACCCTGGGCAAGTCTCCGTCCGCCGTGGACGCCGAGGACGAGGCCAAGACCCGCCGCGTCGCGCGCTGGAAGGAACTGGACGCCCTGATCAAGGCCGGGGCCGAGGTCGAGGCGCGGGATCGCCGCTGGCACACGGCTTACGGGAAGGACGCCGAGCTGGTGACCGCACTGAACGTCGAGAAATGGAGAGCGGAGGGTCTGGTGGCCGGCGGCAGGTCGGCATGAGTAACCCCGCCCGGCGGCAACCGGGCGGGGCTGAACAAGAACCAAATGTGAGGACTGCAAAGTGACACGACATCAACAGATTGGCAAGCCGGCCGCCGCGATGCTGCGGAATGTGCTGGGCCTGCTCGAAGCGATCGAGCGGCTGCGGAAGCGCAACGATCACCTCTCGGGCCTTGGCTGCATGTACGGCCCGTCCGGCTTCGGCAAGACGGTAGCCTGCGCCACGGCGGCGGCGACGCAAGCAGCCGTCCATGTCGAGGCGCGGTCGAGCTGGGGCAAGCGCGACTTCCTCGAAACCGTCTCGATAGCCCTCGGCCTGATACCGGCCAAGACCATCGCCAAGATGGCGCAGGCGATCGGCGATCACCTTCGGGACTATCAGCCGACCTTGCTGATCGACGAGGCCGACATTCTCGTCGACAAGGGCATGATCGAGCTGGTGCGCGAGCTGCACATGGTGTCCGAAGCGCCGATCGTGCTGATCGGCGAGGAGGCCCTGCCGACCAAGCTCAAGCGGTATGAGCGGGTGCATAACCGGGTGCTGGTCTGGGTGCCGGCGCAGCCGGCGTCGCTGGCCGACGCCCGCCAGCTGGCCGAGATGTATGTCGACGGCATCGAGGTCGCCGACGATCTGCTCGGCCATATCGTTGAGCAGCGGCGGGGCCGCACCCGCCGAATCGTGTCCAACCTCGAACAGGTGCAACAGGTCGCGATCCGCGAAGGCGTCGAGCGCGCCGATCTCTCCTGGTGGGGCGGGCGCAGCCTCGACACCGGCGAAGCGCCGACGAGGAAGCTGTGATGGCGCCCGCCATGCTCATCAAGCCGGCGGCGGGCCAGAAGAGCCCGGCCGCCATGGCAGCGGCGGGGCGCGGGATGCCACGCGACATCATGTGGGCGAAGATCCGCGAGCTCCGCGCCTTCGTGCTCGAAGATGTCGCGGCGCCAGCCCGCCTCGACCCGACATCGGCGCGCCATTACGCCAATTGCCTCGTCGCCGCCGGCATCCTGTCGGTCCACGGCGGCGGCAAGGGGCAGCCCGCCCGGTATGAGCTGGCCAACGATCCGGGGCGGCGCACGCCGCGTGTCGATGTGGACGGCAATCCGGTGCAGCAGGGCAGCGCCCGTGCCGCCGCCTGGCGGGCCATGCGGTCGCTCAAGGTCTTCTCGATCCGCGACCTTCATGTGACCTCTGGGATTTCGGAGGTCGATGCGAAATCGTACCTCCAATATCTCGTCAAGGCCGGCTACGTCGCCTTCCGCGTCAAGGGCGCGGGCGGCAAGCCCTCGACTTATCGCCTGGTCGAGGCCGCGTGGCGCGGCCCCCTGCCGCCGCAGGTCACGCGGATCAAGGTGGTCTACGACCCCAATATCCGCGAGGTGACATGGCCGCGTGCGGAT
>NZ_QGLE01000032.1 GCF_003173035.1 Zavarzinia aquatilis | reverse complement strand
GGCCTGCAAAGCATACAGAGAACCCACAATGTCCCCCCACACCCAGCGCGGGGTGGAGCAGCCCGGTAGCTCGTCAGGCTCATAACCTGAAGGCCGTCAGTTCAAATCTGGCCCCCGCAACCAGTTTTATCAATACAGATCAATGCCTTGAGCCCCGCCATACAGCGGGGCTCTTTGCGTTCCACGCGGCAGGTCAACAATAGGTCAACAAACGGATGAATTCTGCGTGCGTTTCCAGTAGGATAGTGGTCGGGCAGGATCAAGAACACGCGAAAACCGCAACAGAACGCGCTTGGTAGGAAACGCAGCTCTGCCGAGGTCAAACATTGCCTGAGCCAATCGGGATGGAAGCGCTCCCCACTAGTCAATCAGCCAATTCCCATTGAAGTCTGCATTACAAAACCATGGCGTATCTGCTAACGCCAAGTACATTGTTCGCTTCCAACCGTTGAGGAGCAGCTTAGGGTCATTAGCTACGATCCTCAGGTGCGCTTCGAACTGCGCTGGTGAGAACACCGCCAGACTCGACTGGCGCTGGAGAACGAGTGGACTTAGCTCTCCGGCAACCTGGCTACCAAACCTATCTTGCAGCTTGCAGTCCAGAAAGTGCTTCTCTGCGCGCCGCCTATCAACCACCTCCCAATGTTCAGGAGGACTAGGGAAGAACTGGACAACTATGGGAGTGCATCTAATAACCCTTGCCCGAACCCATCGATCGACAAAGAAAGAGTCCTTGTCCAAATAGGGATGAATTGGCTGTTCGGCTTCCAACAACGAAAAGCCCGCCCCAGCATCGGTGTTGCAATCCCTGCAAGCCGGAATGAGGTTGCGCGGGTGCACTGATAGCGCCGGAAACTTGGCTTTTGGTAGATAGTGATCGAGTGTTCTGGGAGTTCCAATCCCTGCGCAATAGGGGCAACTTCCCTGTGCAGCAACAAGTATCTCGTCGTAGATTTTGCGGGGTTGACCAGAGCTCTTGACTACGCCCTCGTCATACAAATCCATCAGCGCGCCCTTGGTAAGAACCCCTGCGATGATGTCTTCCCGATGCCCATGTCTTGCTCTGGGTAGAAGAGACCAAGTTTTTGTCGCGGAGTGGTCCCTAAATGCAACCGCCGAGGCGTCGATCTGATCCCTACTTG
The DNA here is from genome assembly GCF_003173035.1 of Zavarzinia aquatilis. Classification (GTDB taxonomy): domain Bacteria; phylum Pseudomonadota; class Alphaproteobacteria; order Zavarziniales; family Zavarziniaceae; genus Zavarzinia; species Zavarzinia aquatilis. The sequence goes on along the minus strand of NZ_QGLE01000032.1, from coordinate 2,045 downwards.
CTACAAAGGCAGCACGCGCCGCTTCTTCCATCTCAGCTACGCAGGCATCGAACAGCTCAAGCGGCTGATGAGCAGGCGGTAATAGTTTCTTCATTGCCTGTCTTGGCCTGCGTCACGGCTAATAACCATCGCTCGTAGAATACCATGTGCTTCAAGTCCAAGGCTCCCCTTGAATCGACCCACGATCGTTTCATAGCTTCCGCCAGAATCAACCTCTTGGCGCAAGAGGGTGTGGAACCCAGCTTTCTCTACCTCTAGTCCAAAAACTTCGCGCGTGAGCGTTCCGACATTCTCGCCGAATGTTTCTATACTTGGCCGGGATTTCTCGGATGATGCTCTGGTTCTGTAGAGCTTCCAGACACATGCGCTTGGGATCTCCTGCAGCACGACCGGCGAATGAGTTGCGACAATTGCAACTCCATTCTGTTTGTAAAGCAGTTGACTTAAGCTCCTTACGAGCGCCGACAGAAGTGGAGGATGAAGGTGACTCTCAGGCTCATCAATCAGCACTAGTGTCTTTTCTTCAACCTTCGCAACCAACTGAGTAATCGTGAGAATCGTGATTGCGTGGCCAGAGCTCATTCGAGAGACTAGTTTCCCAGCGCGCGCCGGTAAGTCGTCAGGTTCAATCTCGCTTAGCTCAAGTAGCTTCATGTCTGCAAAGTTGCTATCGCTTTCAAGAACTGACACTGCATTAAGCCAGCGCTGCCGCCGGACAGTCTCGCTTAGGCAAAAGCGCAGCGCGTCAATAAATTCAGAATGCAACTCATCGCGCGATTTGAGAATTGAGCCGTCCTCTCCAGAATAATCCGTCAGGCCAATGTAACTATATGGAGTCCCGTCAGAGGGGTTCTCGTCGGCTGCCGGTAGGTCAAATGGATCGAAAGCACTGAATGCAATCGATACCAAGTTTGCAAAAAAGTCTTTCCCTAATGCCTTTCTTCCCGCCCCAAAAAGTCCGGGCTCGTAAAATCTGGCTCCCAACTCTGACTGCCCAGCTATTGCTTTGACCATGTGTTTGAGAAGCGTGGTTTTTCCAACACCATTCCGTCCAATGATGGCATGGATGTTTGTGCTCGGCAGCGATCCAGCTTCGACCCGAAACTCAAGATCAAACTCTGCAAATTTCTCCGAACTGGGAAGTGAGAAGTGAAATAGAAAGTCCGTTGGTGGGGCATCGCCCGCAAGTACCCTAGGGAACTGCGAGACAATCGAGTTAATGCTGACACTGCGAAGATGCGATGTCTTAAATACGTTTTCTGACTTTGCGATATCAAGAATGCTTGGATCATGCACAACATCTCGAAGGTTTGTCAGAAAGGCGGTTCTCCATGCCTGCGGAAAATCTCGTGCCAGGGTCTTGTAAAAATCTATGTCTGTTGCGACGCTGAAGTAATTTTGTGGGAGGTGGGTGAATGATTTTTCAAGCGTTGCGTGCGTCGATACATTGACAGTTTGTCCAACGAAGCCAATTTTTATATTTGGCAATCTATGAGGCGCTGCATTCTCATCGTAGGCAAAGACCTCAAACATCGTAACAAATGAGTAGTCGTTCCAGTGGTCTATTTTCAAGTAAACGGTGTTGGGGCGCCCATCGATGGGGTTTTCCTTCCTTCCGATCAGTCTAAACTCGATCTGCGGCATCGCGTTCATTTTGGGCCTCTTGTTGGCGAGGTCTGTTCCATAAGCTCACAATCACCGTCCAAGTGCGATTGCTCGTTTTTTCCAGCAGCTCGTGCTTAGGCCGTTCTTTCCTGTTGTTTGGATACGATGCATCGGAGTGACCTGACCCCCATGGTTCATCCAACAGGAAGCAGAGACCTGTGGTTAGAATTACGCACCGTGGAGAATGAAGCAATGGGAGGGGCATGCCCCTCCCATTGCTTGCGCAGGCCGGCGGCATAGGCGGCCGGTGTCTCATAGCCGAGCGAGGAATGTGGCCGCTCGGTGTTGTAGTCCTCGATCCAGTCGGCAACGACCGCGCGGGCATGGCGCAAGCCGAAGAACAAGGTCTCGTTCAGAAGCTCGTCCCGCATTCGCCCGTT
>NZ_QGLE01000030.1 GCF_003173035.1 Zavarzinia aquatilis | reverse complement strand
GCCGCGCCGCCTCTTCGAGGGCGGTCAAGCCGCTCATGCCAGCACCTCTTGCAGTTCGAGTGAAATTGACCAGAAACGTCGGTCGAGACGTCGCGGCTCACCGCCGCCCGTGATGCGGGCGGGCCAGGCTTCGCGGAAGAGGTTCCCGGTATCGTCGATATCGGGGACGAACAGCACGGGGTCGATCGTGTCGCGGTTGACCACCATGTCGTAAAGCCGCATCGCCTCGTCCTTCGAAAGCATCGACCAGGTCATGGCCTGGCTGCGGGCGATGCGCCGCCGATCGACAATGATCCCGCCGCCGGGGGTCTCGTCGATGATCGAGCGGGAGCGCCGGCCGAGCGAGCGGCCGAGGTCGAAATTATATTCAGCGACGATCGGGTCCCCCATCATGAGATAACCGATATCGACCTGCCCGGCAGTGTTGGCGGTGTCGTTCAGGTCTATCCGCCAATAGCGGGCGACGGTGCCGCCGCCCAGCGGCAGGACCAGATGACGACTGTAACCGGCGATGTCCTTGACACGCGGCTGACCCGTCCAGAAGTTGGGTTCTTCCCATGGCAAAGAGAGACTGGAAACGATGCGACCCAGCACCAGCTGCGAGGCGACCGACAGCACGTCGCCGGTGTGACCCGAGGTGGTCGAGGCGCGATAAGCCACAGTCGCTTGAAGCGACAGGGTATGATGACAGAGAACGATCCACCTGATCGCCTTGAGGCTGCCGAGATCGACTTCGATCCGCGTGTTGGCGGGGTTGGCGATCGCGGTGCACCGCGCCGGCCGGGCGATCATGCGCGCGTCCAGCAGGTTGGCCAGCGGCAACGCCCAGGTGCCGCCGGAAAGGGCGACGCCGGGGTCCTGAACCAGATTGTCGTGAAGGATCGCACCGCGCGCCATGTCAGCCCCACAGTCTCAGCGTGACGAGATGACGGGCGGGCGCCATGACGCGCTTGCCGATTACCCGATAGAGGCCGGAAATCCCCTGGCGCGGGTAGTCGAGCTGCACGCAGTCGTCCCCCAGACGCAGGGCGAGGGCGGCGGCGTCGAGCTCGACCACCACCCGCCACGATTCGCGTACCTGCCCGAACAGGGCGCCCAGGCTATCCGCCAGCCCCTGGGCATCGGTCTCCGCCACCAGTGGCGTGTCGATCGTCAGCTCACGGGCGGTCGGCCAGGCGGCGGCCACAGCCGGCGAGCTCCAGACAGCGGTGCGCCATTCCTCGGCCAGCTCCCGGGCGCGGGCCGTGCCGATGATCGAGCCGGCGAGATCGGCTTCGCGCATCATCGTGTAATTGCGGGCATATCTGACGGTGATTTTCTTGGCCGGCACCAGGGCATCGCTGTCGTCGACCTCGATCGAGCGGACGCCATATTGGTCGATGGCGAGGGCCGCCGGCCCGGCCGGCGCCGCAAGGCGCCCGACCTGCCAGACACCGAGGGGATCGGGCAGCACGTAACCCGCGAAGCCCCGGGCGAGCTGGCCGATGGCCTCGGCATAGGTTACCGGGCTGTCCAGCCACAAGCCGCAGGCGGCGGGCGCGGCAAGCGTGCCGAAGCTGGCGCCGATCTCGCCGCCGGCATAGCCCCGCCGCTCCAGCAGGCGCTTGATCAGGGCGGGGGCCTCGGCGGTATAACCGCCCGCGCCGATGGTGCCGCGCAGGCCGGCGGTCACGGTGCCGCCCAGTGTGCCGCCCAGCTTCAGGAGACCTCGCGTGCGGTCGCGGACATAATGGGTGGCGGCTGGCGCGGCCGCGTCGAAAGCCGCGCCGGTCAGGTCGGCGTCGCGGGTCATGTTGGCGTCGGCGCCACGATCGCGCAGGGTCTCGGCGTCATAATCGCCACCGTCGTTAAGCTGCAGCGTCAGGGTCGAGCCGTTGACCCAGGGCGGCGAGATATTGGCCCGGGTCAGGTCGCCCAGGGCGAGCGGGACCGGCTTGCCCTTGAGATCATCGGCCCCGCCCTCATAGCCGGTCGCGCCGACATTGCTGCCCTGATAAAGCCGCGCCTGCACGTCCTGTTCGAGGTCCGCACGCTTGTCGTGGATCGAGAGGCGGAGGCGCGAGGGACCGTCGGTGCGGACCTCCCACACCGGGCGCTCGACTCGGCCCTTGAGGATGCAGGTCCACGCCGCGAAGGCGTCGGGCGTGCCGTCCTGGGCGGCTCGACCGAGGTAAATGGCGATGTCCTGCCAGCGCCAGGCGCGATAGCCGGAAAGGGCGCCATCGGCGTTCGAGATCACGAGGTCCCCAGCCCCCAGCGCACCTTCGAGGCGGGAGAGATCGGCGTACAGGTCCTGGCTCACATCACCGCCCTCGATCATGCGGGCGTCACAGACCGCGTTGGGGCGGGCGCCATCGCCGACATTGAAAGGCCGGATCGGCGTATCCGTCCACCTGAAGGTCTCGGTGGTGACGCCATCGGTGGCGGTCACCTCGGCGAGGACGACGCGGGTCGCGGTCATGCGGCACCTCGCCGGGCGGCCAGGCGCGTGACCTGCGCGTTGCTCACCGCGACCTCGCGGGCGAGGCTGTGCACCTCCTGCCGCAGGGCGGCGGCGTCATCGGCGGCTCCGGCCTGGCCGGCCGCCAGCACGTCGACCACCTGTCGCAGCAACTCGGCCAGCCCCGCGATATCGCGTCGGAGGGCGGCGATCTCGCTCGCGGTGCCGGCATCGCCGCCGGCCGCGGCCTGCACGGTCGGTGCCGCTGCCGCCGGGGGTGGCAGGACCACGGTGACGGGCTGCACGATCGCGGCCCGGCCGGCGGCCTCGACCGCGCGGCGGGCGTCGCGATCGGCGCCAACCCGGAGGGTACGGAGCGCGCCGTCCAGCCCATTATCATTGATGGCTTCGAGCAGCGGGCGGGTTGCGGGCGTGACCTGACTCGCCCGCGTTACCCATTCGCCGCCCGCGAGCGCGATCGTGCCGCCGCCGGCATAGCGGGCCAGCACGCTGTCCTTGTTCCAGATACCGTTTCCGACCAGGCCGCCGGCTTCGAGGGCCTGCGTCGGCGCCACGAAGGGATTTCGGGCCGTCTCGATCGCCTCGGCCAGGGCCTTCATGCCGGCGCTGGGCGAGCTGAAATCCACCTTGCGCAGCGCGGAGAGCGAGGCGCCGTCGAGGCCGCTCATCGTCCCGGCGAGGCTGGACAGATAGGCCGTCTCGGCGGCGGCAAGGCCGTTGGGATCGTCGATCAGCTTGGTGGTGTAGCCGCCGCTGGGCTTATACATGGCGAGGCGGATGCCATAGCTGTCACCCGAGGAGACGCCCCGGGATCGCATGGTCAGCTTAAAGCCCGGGAGCGCGCCGCCGACGATGTCCTGCACCTGACGGCCGAGATCGGCGAGGATGCCGGCGAGGGCCTCGACACGGGGGACGTTGGTGTCTGCGCCGATGCCAGTTTCCTTGACCACGGCGGACAGCGTGTCGCTGCCGGCGTCGTAGTCCTGGCTGACAGCCCGCAGGTGATGTCCATCGTCGACCGCCTTCGCGATGCCCGATCCCCGCGCCGTGACCGACGCCGCCGTATTGCTGGCGGCATCGCCCACGGCTGAGACCTTGGTGTCATAGGCGGCCCGCGCGGCCGCGACCCGGGCCGCCTGGGCCTTGGCGGCCGCCTCGGCATCGAGCGCGGCTTGCTGCTCGGCAGTGGTCTGCAGAAAGCTCGACAGCAGGCCCGCCAGCGTCTGGTTGCCACCGACCACGGCCGCGATGAGGGACGACAGACTGGCCG
>NZ_QGLE01000003.1 GCF_003173035.1 Zavarzinia aquatilis | reverse complement strand
GTTACCACCCGGCGTCGCGAGGTGCGGCTTATACTCAAACCCGCTCCCCTGTGTCAACCGCTTTTTCTCAGCTCTCGCGAACCAGATCACCGGTCTTCACTGCGACACCCGAAGTTACCTCCGAAACATCGCGAGGCGCGGCTTCTACCCAAGCCACCCCACCAGCGTCAACCCCTTTCTTCTTCGCCCCATCATCGGGGGATCTGAAAGGCTTCTCCGCCAGCCCCACCGCCTTCAACCCGTCACCAGGTCTCCGTCGGCGAGGCGCGGGTTGTAGGACTCATTTCGGCGAGTCGCAAGCCTTATTTTCCAGGTTTTTTCGGGCCCACCATCCCTTGGGGCTGATCACCTTTCCACATACAGCGGACAGAAATGTTGACCTCGCGGATCGGCGGGCCGAAGGTTTCACCGCGCTTCGGCGCCCCCCTCCCCCGTTATTGCGTTTCGCTCGAAGGCTTCGGCAATTGTCATCCCCGCATTTTCCCTTTTCTGATGAGTCCGAAGGCCGGGGTCACGCCAATCCCCTGCTCGAGACCATCGTTCATCACTCTCACGAGCAGCGGGCCAGGCCGACTCTGGGCCGTTTCCTCCTCTCCGTCGCACTCGCCGCCGGAATCGGCCTTGGGGCCGGGATTGGCGTCGCCAGTCTCGTGTCCTTCAACGACGTCTCGACCGCCTTCGTCGCCTTCGAGGATGCGCCCGAAGGCTCGCTTTCCGATGCCGATCCCGCCGACGCGGATAATGTCGTCGCCGATGACGGCACGCTGCGGGCACCGGATGACGGTGCCGATCCGACGGTGGAGCCCCCTGCGGCCGACGATGTGGCCACCGGGCCGACACCGGACATCCTGCGCGTCGAGGCGGGCGATACCCTGATGACGCTATTGACCGGCGCCGGTCTCGACCGGGCCGAGGCATTCGATGCCGTCGAGACCCTGCGCCCGCTGTTCAATCCGCGCGACCTGCGCGTCGGCCAGGAAATCAGCGTGCTACTGCGCCCGGAGAGCGACAGCCCAGACGGCGCGGAGCGGCCCCGTCTTGCCGAACTCGCCTTCGATACCGATGTCGACCGCCGTGTCCGCCTGGTGCGGGGCGACGATGACAAGCTGAGCGCGCAGGAGGAACGGACAGAGCTGACCCTCGCCCTCGCGCGGGTCACCGGAAGCATCGACGATTCGCTCTTCGCTTCGGCCGCGCGGGCCGGCCTGCCGGATTCGGTCACCACCGAACTCATCCGCATGTTCAGCTATGACGTCGACTTCCAGCGCGACATCCACCCGGGCGACCAGTTCGACGTCCTGGTCGAGCGCCATCAGGACCCGGAAGGCCGTACCCTGAAATGGGGTGACATCCTCTTCGCCCGCCTGACCATCCAGGACGGCAGCCTGCCCATCTATCGCTACGCCCCGAGCGATGACGGCATTCCGGACTTCTTCAACCCCAAGGGCGAGAGCGTGCGCAAGGCGCTGCTGCGCACTCCCATCGACGGCGCACGCATTTCCTCGGGCTTCGGGATGCGGCGCCATCCGGTGCTGGGCTATTCCAAGATGCACAAGGGCATCGACTTCGCCGCCCCCACGGGGACGCCGATCCTGGCCGCTGGCGACGGGACCATCGACAAGCTGGGGCGGGCCGGATCCTACGGCAATTATGTCCGCATCCGTCATGACGGCAAATATTCGACCGCCTATGCCCATATGTCGCGCTTTGCCCGCGGCCTGAAGCCGGGCAGCCGGGTGCGTCAGGGCCAGACCATCGGCTATGTCGGCACCACCGGGCGCTCAACCGGCCCCCATCTGCATTACGAGATCCTGACCGCGGGCGCCCAGATCAATCCCCAGGGCGTGAAGTTCCAGACCGGGCGCCGCCTGACCGGCAAGGAACTGGCGGCCTTCAACGCCCGCAAGCGCAAGATCGACGGCGAACTGGCGGAAGCGCCCATCCTGTCGGTCATGGTCGCCGAGCAAAAGACCGAAGGCCCCAAGCGGGACTGACCGCATCCGCATTGACCGTGCCCCGGGGGCTTTATATTATCACCATAATATAAAGCCCCCGGACACCGCCATGCGCTATTCCACCGACCACAAGGAACGCTCGCGCGAACGCATCCTGCAGGAAGCCTCCGTGCTTCTGCGTCGGCGGGGCGTGGATGGTGTCGGCCTTGCCGAGATCATGCGCCATGCCGGCCTGACCCACGGCGGCTTCTATGCTCATTTCCCATCGCGCGAGGCCCTGGTCGCGGAAGCCCTGTCCGCCGCGCTGGACCATACCATCGGCCGTCTGCGCGATCTTGCCGCCGCGGTCCCGCCGGAAAAACGCCTGGCCAAGGTCGTGCGCAGCTATCTCAGCCGGCCGCATCTGGACGATCCGGGCGACGGCTGCGTCTTCGCCGCCCTCGGCAGCGATATCGCCCGCCTGCCGCCGGAGACACGGGAGCGGCTGCGGCTTCATCACGAACGGCTGACAGCCCTGATCGCCGAGGGGCTGGAGGGCCTGGGCCGCCCGACGGAACAGGCCCCCGTCATCCTCGCCACCATGATCGGCAGTCTGACCATGGCCCGCCTGATGCCCGATGCCGAAGCCGGCCAGCGCCTGCTTACGGAAGCCGCCACCGCCATTCTGAGCTGAACACCGGGGAAGGCGCGGCCTGCTTCGGCCATGCTTCGCGCCTTGTAATATGATGTTCATAATATAAAGGAGCCACCATGAGCCTCGACGAGCATCCGACCATCGCCCGCCTGCGGGACCGCCCCGCGCCCGCGCCGCCGCCCCTGCTGGATCAGGCCTGGTTCCGGGCTGCCGCGCTCGAGGCCGGGGCGGACGATGCCGGGGCCCTGTCGATCGACAATCCGGCGCTGGCCGATCAGCGGGCGGACATCCTGCGCTGCTTTCCCGAGACCCGCGTGGTCCTCGCCATCGTCTGCCGCATGAACGAGGCACCGGTGCGCAGCAGTGTGCGCTCCATCGCCAATGCCGAATTCCACGAAGGTTATGACGACGTGAACGCGGTCTGCCGCCGCCTCGTCCGCCGGCTGGGCGAACAGGGTATCGCCGCCTTGAACACGGTGGCCGCCTTCCCGATGGAGGTGCAGGAATTTCCGGGCAAGACCTGGGTGGTCGGCCACAAGCCCATCGCCGAGGCGGCGGGCATGGGCCGCATGGGCATCCACCGCAACGTGATCCACCCCCGCTTCGGCAATTTCATCCTGCTGGGCACGGTACTGATCGCGGCGGAACTGCGGGACGAGGCGAAGCCCCTCGATTACAACCCCTGCCTTGGCTGCAATCTCTGCGTCGCGGCCTGCCCGGTCGGCGCCATCGGTCCCGGCGGCGAATTCAACTTCACCGCCTGCTACACCCATAATTACCGGGATTTCCTCGGCGGCTTCAAATCATGGGTGGAGACGATCGCCGACAGCCGCAATGCCGACGATTACAACAGCCGCGTCGAGCCGGGCGAGACCGTCTCGATGTGGCAGAGCCTGTCCTACAAGCCCGGCTACAAGGCCGCTTACTGCCTGTCGGTCTGCCCGGCGGGGGAAGAGGTGATCGGCCCCTATCTCGACGACCGGCGCGGCTTCATCGAGCGCATCGCCCATCCTTTGCGCGACAAGGCGGAAACGATCTATGTGATCGACAAATCCGACGCGCAGGACTGGGTCGCCAAACGTTTCCCGCAAAAGCGGATCAGGATCGTGCGCGCGGCCGTCTCGCCGACCTCGATCCGCGCCTTTCTGTTCGGCCTTCGTCTCGGCTTTCAGTGGCGCAAGGCCAAGGGGATCGACGCGACCTTCCACTTCCGCTTCACCGGCAAGGAAACGGCGGAGGCGACGATCAGCATAAAGGGCGGCCGCCTCGACGTGCGGCCGGGCCTGCGGGGCGAGGCCGGACTGACGGTCGAGGCGGATTCGGAAAGCTGGCTGGCCATCCTCGCCGGACGTCGCCATCCCTTGCGGGCGATGGCCACGGGCAGGCTGCGCCTGAAGGGCAACCGCCGGCTGATGGCCGATTTCCGGCGCTGTTTCCCGCGCTGAACGGCGCGCGGGGCCGCCCCCCCGGGGAGAGAGAGCGGCCCGTCAGGCGATGTCAGGCGTTGCCTTCGACCTGCGAGACGAAGGCGGCGCCGGGCTTCTTCTTCAGGACGTCGGCGTCCGTATCGACCACGCGGCCATTCAGCACCAGCTGACCGGCCTCGGCCGAGACTTTCACCGTGTCGCCCTCGACGACCTCGCCCTCAAGGATCAGCTCGGCCAGCGGGTTCTGCAGGTTGCGCTGAATCACCCGCTTCAGCGGCCGGGCGCCATAGACCGGGTCGTAACCCGCCTCGCCCAGCCATTCCTTGGCCGCCTGATCGAGTTCCAGCGCGATCTTCCGCTCGGCCAGCAGCTTGCGCAGGCGGCCCAGCTGAATCTCGACGATGCCCGTCATCTCGCCCCGGCCCAGCCGGTTGAAGAGGACGATTTCGTCCAGCCGGTTCAGGAACTCAGGCCGGAACGCGGCGCGTACCGCGCCCATCACCAGATCGCGGGTGCGGCCCGGGTGCTGGTCCGCATCCTCCGCCGCGAGATATTCGCCGCCGAGGTTGGAGGTGAGGATGATCACCGTGTTGCGGAAATCGACCGTGCGGCCCTGACCGTCGGTCAGGCGACCGTCGTCGAGCACCTGCAGCATCACGTTGAAGACATCGGGATGCGCCTTCTCGACCTCGTCGAACAGGATGACCTGATAGGGCCGGCGCCGCACCGCCTCGGTCAGCACGCCGCCTTCCTCGTAACCGACATAGCCCGGAGGCGCGCCGATCAGGCGGGAGACCGCGTGTTTCTCCATGAATTCCGACATGTCGATGCGCACCATCGCGGTGTCGTCGTCGAACAGGAATTCGGCGAGGGCCTTGGTCAGTTCGGTCTTGCCGACACCGGTCGGGCCGAGGAACAGGAACGACCCGATGGGACGCGCCGCGTCCTGCAGGCCGGCGCGGGCGCGGCGGACGGCATTGGCGACCGCGGTCACCGCTTCCGGCTGGCCGACCACGCGGCTGGACAGCAGCTGTTCCATCTTCAGCAGCTTCTCGCGCTCGCCCGACAGCATCTTGTCGACCGGAATGCCGGTCCAGCGCGAGACGACGGCGGCGATATCCTGCTCCGTCACCGCCTCGCGACGGTTGGACTGGTCACCGGCAGCCTGCGCCTCCTCGAGCTTGCGGGTGAGGTCGGGAATGACGCCATAGGCGATCTCGCCGGCCCGGGCGAGGTTACCCTTGCGCTGCGCCTGTTCGAGTTCCGAACGCGCGGCATCGAGCTGTTCCTTCAGCTTCTGCTGGTCAGACAGTTTCTCCTTGTCGGCGCGCCACTGCGCGGTCATGCCCGCCGACTCCTGCTCCAGCTCGGCAAGGTCCTTCTCGAGCTTCTGCAGGCGCTCCTTCGAGGCCTTGTCGTCTTCCTTCTTCAGGGCCTCGCGCTCGATCTGCATCTGCATGATCTTGCGGTCGATCTCGTCGAGGGCTTCGGGTTTGGAATCGACTTCCATGCGCAGGCGCGAGGCGGATTCGTCAACGAGGTCGATGGCCTTGTCCGGCAGGAAACGGTCGGTGATATAGCGGTTGGACAGGGTCGCCGCCGCAACGAGGGCGACGTCCGAAATCCGCACGCCGTGGTGCAGTTCGTATTTCTCCTTCAGGCCGCGCAGGATCGAGATCGTGTCCTCGACCGTCGGTTCGGAGACGAAGACCGGCTGGAAGCGCCGGGCCAGCGCCGCGTCCTTCTCGACATGCTTGCGGTATTCGTCGAGCGTGGTCGCGCCGACGCAATGCAGCTCGCCGCGGGCGAGCGCCGGCTTCAGCAGGTTGGACGCGTCCATGGCGCCATCGGTCTTGCCGGCGCCGACCAGCTGATGCATCTCGTCGATGAAGAGGATGATGTCGCCCGACGCGGTGATCTCGTTCAGGATCGCCTTCAGCCGCTCCTCGAACTCACCGCGATATTTGGCGCCCGCGACCAGCGCGCCGAGGTCGAGCGCCATCAGCTGCTTGTGCTTCAGGGACTCGGGCACGTCGCCATTGACGATGCGAAGCGCGAGGCCTTCCGCGATCGCGGTCTTGCCGACGCCCGGTTCGCCGATCAGCACCGGGTTGTTCTTGGTCCGGCGCGACAGGACCTGGATGGTGCGGCGAATCTCTTCGTCGCGGCCGATCACCGGGTCGAGCTTGCCGTCACGCGCCGCCGCCGTCAGGTCGCGGGCGTATTTCTTCAGGGCTTCATAGGAATCCTCGGCCGAGGCGCTGTCGGCGGTGCGGCCCTTGCGCAGATCGTCGATCGCCTTGTTCAGGCCCTGGGGCGTCACGCCCGCCTTCTTGAAGACATCGGCCGCGGGCGTGCCCGAAGCCATGACGAGGGCGAGCAGCAGCCGCTCGGCGGTGACGAAGGAATCGCCCGCCTTCTTGGCGATCTGTTCCGCGCTCTCGAACAGCCGCGCCGTCTCGGGCGCGAGATAAAGCTGGCCCGCGCCCTGGCCCTCGACCTTGGGCAGCTTGGCGAGTTCGGCCTCGATCCCGGCGAGGGAAGCGTCGGCCCGGCCGCCCGCGGCCTTGATCAGCGACGCGGCCAGCCCCTGCTCGTCATCGAGCAGAACCTTGGCCAGATGTTCCGGCGTGAACCGCTGGTGACCGCTGCGCAGGGCCAGCCCTTGCGCCGACTGCACGAAGCCCCGCGCCCGTTCGGTGTATTTCTCGAAATCCATCCCGGATCCCCTTTTCCTTACGCGGCGGATGTAAGGTCCGCCGTCCGTCGACCTCCATATGGTGTTGCCATCGTGCAACACAAGGGGGTGGGAATCCTTGACCGACGTCAACTCTCGGCAAAACGCCGGTCGAGGCGAAGGCGGCGCCGGTCGCCCTTGAACGGCAGGGCCGCCATGGCCCGTTCGAGCGATTCTTCTCCCATGCGCCGGGCGGCCTCGGCGAAACGCCGGTCATCCACGGCGGCCAGCGTATCCAGCACTTTCTGCAGGCGGATCGCCACTTCGACCAGGGAGGCGCCGTCGCGTGCGATGGCGCCGAAAGCATCGTCGAACAGGTCTTCGGCTGCGATGACCGGCATCGACAGGCGCGGCCGGATCACCGCCCCGGCCCGAACCCCGGCCGCCGGCAGCAACACGCGGACCAGCGTGCCGACGACGTCGATGGCCGTGCCCGGATCGTTGATGCCGGGCGACAGCGCCTTGCTGGCGATTTCCGACAGGACGACGAGGCCAAAACGCGGGTCCTGGTCGAAGGACCGGCTGTCCGAAACCGTGAAGCAGCGGGCCACCCGCTCGCCGATGCCATCATCGCCTTCCGCCCCCAAGACGAAGGCCAGCGGTCGGTCGGGAACGCAGAAGGCGCCCGGGCGCGCCGCCACGCGAATGCGCGCCCCCGCGGCTTCCGCGATGGCCGACAGGGCCGCGACGTCGATGTGCTGGACATGGCCGACCACCGGGCAGAACACGGCCACCGCGCCGTCGGGGGCGCGCTCGCAGTCCTCGGGCAACAGAGGCTCGCAGCCCATGGCGGGATCGGCGGCATAATCGGCCATCGCGCGGATCGCCACCTCCTCCACCCGGTCAACCACTTCGCCGACCCGGCCGAGCACGGTCAGCTGGCTGATCCAGCGCAGCACATTGACGACGACGAGGCCGAGCATGAACAGGGTCGAGACGAAGAGGACGAGTTGCCCCCCGGCGCCGTAAACCCCGGCATTCAGGCCGACGAGGCCGACGAGGCTGAACAGGAAGGCGCCGAGAAAGGTCGAAAGCGCGCTTTGCGCCACCGCATCCTCGGCCAGGAGACTGGCGGCACGCGGGGTCGCGCCGCTGGCGACCGTCGCCGCCGCCGAAACCATGATGCCGAGGGAAAAGGTCGTCACCGCCAGCATGGAGGAGGCGACGATGGACAGGATCGAGCCGACCGCCTCCGCGCCGAGGCCGCGGGCGGCATCCGCCGGGATCAGCGGATCGAGCACGATCGCCATCAGCGCGGTGATGATCGACAGGAGACCATAGAGGCTCGACCGGACCCAGAGCTGCCGGCGCAGCCGCGCCAGAATCCACAACCAGCGCGCCATGCTTTCCCCTCCGCCGCTCACGCCCCCCAATGTGACGGCAGCCGCCCCATATGAAAACACCCGGCGCCAAGGCTTCGGCGCCGGGTGTTTCAGTTCCGCATGGGCGATCAGCCGTTGACGCGATCGCTGTCCATGTCGAACTCGGGGATTTCGGTCTCGTCGTCGCCGATATTGGCCATCGACAGATCGAAGGGCGGCATTTCGGGCTGGCCGCCCTGACCGGGCACCTGGGCCTGACCGCCCTGACCGCCGGAAGCACCGGCGCCGCGCGGGTTGATCAGATTGTTGGCCAGCATCAGCCGGTAATAATGCTCGGCGTGCTGCAGGTAGTTCTCGGCGGCGATACGGTCGCCGGCGGACTGGGCATCCCGCGCGAGCTGCTGATATTTCTCGAAGATATGGCTCGCGGTACCGCGCACCTTCACGTCCGGGCCGTTCGAATCATAGGTGCGGTTCGGGCCGTGCCCGCTCTTGCGACCGCCGCCGCCGCCACCACCACCGTTGCCGCCGCCATTGTTGTTCTGGCGACCGCCACGCGGGCGCTTGTTGTGCTGTCCTGGTCTCATGGACGATCGGTACTTTCGTCGATTCCGTCTGGGAAGTCGGGGCAGGCATCGGTTGCAGGACCCGTGGCCGCGAAGGCGGTACGAGTGGCATCAACGGTGCCGGGATGATCGGGGAGATTGCTGCCCATCCCACCGCGGCTCATGTCGCCGCGCAATCTCCAAGACGGAACCTAGCGGGCAAAGCGCAGATTTCCAAGGGGTTTTTGGCTTTCCCGCGCAACATGCCGCACATGCCTGCCCCACGCGCGGCATGACCCTAACCCGGGGCGCGCCCCAGCACCGCGCGACCGATTCCGGCAAGGTCCGGGCGAATGGTCACCGGCCCCAGTCCGGCCGCCACCATGAGCGCCGCCACCGCCTCCGACTGACCGATGCCGACCTCGAAGCCGACGATGGCGCCGGGCGCGGCGACTGCGCCGACCTGGCCGATGATGAGGCGATAGGCGCCCAGTCCGTCGCCGCCCGGGGTTAGCGCAGCCCGCGGCTCGAACAGGCGGACCTCGGGGGCGAGGCGGGCCATGTCCGCCTCCGGGATATAGGGCGGGTTGGAGACGATGACGTCGAACGGCCCCGACAGGTCGGCGCACCAGTCACCCTCGACGATGGTGGCCCGGCCGCCGAGCTCAAGCGCCGACATATTCTCCCGCGCGACCGCGGCGGCGGCGGCGGAACGATCCACGCCCACGCCCTTCGCCGCCGGACATTCGGTCAGCAGCGCGGCGAGAATGCAACCCGTGCCCGTGCCGAGATCGAGGATGCGCAAGGCCTGCCAGCGGCGCAGGCCAATCACCGCCAGCACCGCCTCGACCAGGGTTTCGGTATCGGGCCGGGGGTCCAGCGTCGCCTCGGTCACCTTGAAGTTCAGCGACCAGAATTCCCGCCGGCCGAGGATCTGGGCCATGGGCCGGCGCCCGGCCCGCTCGGCCGCCAGCGCCTCGATGCGCGCCGCCGCTGCCGGCTCCACCGGATCGTCGCCCCTCGCGATGACCGAAGCCCGCTCCAGCCCAAGGACATGGCCGACGATCAGTTCCGCGTCGCGCCGCGGCCCCTCGACCCCGGACAGGCGCAATCGCAGGACCGCGTCCTGGACCAGCGACTTGATGGTCGGCACCACGGCGGCCGGCCCCGTTCAGCCCTGACCGTCGAGCGCGGCGAGGCGCTCCGCCTCGTCGGCGGCGATCAGCGGCTCGATCACCTCGTCGAGGGCATCGCCCGCGATCACCCGGTCGATCTTGTAAAGGGTCAGGTTGATGCGATGGTCGGTCACCCGCCCTTGCGGGAAATTATAGGTGCGGATGCGCTCCGAGCGGTCGCCGGAGCCGACCTGGCCCTTGCGGTCGGCGGCGCGCTCCGCATCGGCCTTTTCGCGCTCCATCTCGTAGAGACGGGCGCGCAGCACCTTCATGGCCTTGGCCTTGTTCTTGTGCTGGCTCTTCTCGTCCTGCTGCTGGACGACCATGCCGGTCGGCAGATGGGTGATGCGAACGGCGGAATCCGTGGTGTTCACCGACTGGCCGCCGGGGCCGGACGAGCGGAAGACGTCGATCCGCAAATCCTTCTCGTCGATGGCGATATCGACCTCCTCGGCTTCCGGCAGCACCGCGACGGTCGCGGCCGAGGTGTGGATACGGCCGCCCGCCTCGGTCGCCGGCACGCGCTGGACCCGGTGCACGCCCGATTCGAACTTCAGCCGGGCGAAAACCCCTGCGCCGGTGATCGAGGCGATCACTTCCTTGTAACCGCCGTGTTCGGCTTCCGATTCCGACATCAGCTCGACCCGCCAGCCATGGAGCCCGGCATAGCGCGTGTACATGCCGAACAGGTCGCGGGCGAACAGCGCCGCTTCCTCGCCGCCGGTGCCAGCGCGAATCTCGAGAATGGCCGAACGCTCGTCCGCCGCGTCCTTGGGCAGGAGGGCGATGGCGACCGCCCGCTCCAGTTTCGGCAGGCTTTCCGCGACCTCGTCCCGCTCCGCCTCGGCGAGAGCCCTCATCTCGGGATCCGAGTCGGGATCGCCGATCATCGCTTCGAGATCGGCGAGTTCCTGCCGCCGGGCCCGGAACGTGCGAATGGTCTCGACCAGCGATTCCAGCTCGGCCAGTTCCTTCGACGCCCGGGTGAAGTCGGCGGCGGCCAGGCTGCCGCTCGACAGCTCGGCCCCGAGGGCTTCATGGCGCAGCAGGATGCGGTCGAGCTGGTCGTCGCGCAGCTTCATCAGCGATGGTCCGCCAGCGCCGTCTCCAGGCTGTCGATCGCCAGCATGGTCTCGGCCCGCGTGTCGAGGTCGCGGCACTTCACAACGCCCGCGGCGATCTCGTCGTCACCGATGAGGATGGCGACGCGGGCCCCGGCCTTGGAGGCGCGCTCCAGCCGCTTGCCGACATTGCCGCGATAGCCCTGTTCGACCGTGTAACCGGCCTGGCGCAGGCGCCGGGCGATCTGCAGCGCCGGCAGCTCCGCCGCCTCGCCGATGGGTACGATGGCGACGGCGCGGGCTGGCGCGGCCGGCGGCTCGATCATCATGGCGAGGCGCTCGATACCGGCGGCGAAACCGATGCCGGCGGTCTGCGGCCCGCCCATCAGGGCGATCAGCCCGTCGTAGCGCCCGCCGCCGAGCACGGTGCCCTGCGCGCCAAGATCGGTGGTCACGAATTCCCAGGCGGTGTGGCTGTAGTAATCGAGGCCGCGCACCAGCCGCTCGTCCAGCGTATAGCCGATGCCAAGGGCATCGAGACCGCGCCGCACCTTGTCGAAGAATGTCCGCGAGGCCTCGTTCAGATAGTCGTGCAGGCGGGGCGCGTCGGCGACCAGCTTGCGGTCGCCCTCGTCCTTGGAATCGAGGATGCGCATCGGGTTGCGGTCGAGACGCTTCAGGCTGTCTTCCGACAGCTGCTCCTTGTAGGCCGAGAAATAATTGATCAGGGCCTGACGGTAGTTCTGCCGGCTCTCGGTATCGCCGAGGGTGTTCAGCTTCAGCTCGACCCGGTCGCCCAGGCCGAGCGCGCCGAGGAAATCGGCGCCGAGCGCCAGCACCTCGATATCCGCCTGCGGCTCGGGCACGCCCAAGACCTCGGCGTCAACCTGGTGGAACTGGCGCAGGCGGCCCTTCTGCGGCCGCTCGTAACGGAACATCGGGCCGTGGCCGCACAGTTTCAGCGGCAGATCCTTGGCAAGACCGCCCGAGATGAAGGCCCGGGCGATGCCCGCCGTCATCTCGGGACGCAGGGTCAGCGATTCGCCGCCCCGGTCGGTGAACGTATAGGTCTCCTTCGAGACGACGTCCGAAGTCTCGCCCAGGGTGCGGTGAAACACTTCCGAGAATTCGAAGATCGGGGTCGAGATGTCCTGGAAACCATAACGATGGGCGACCGCCTTGAAGGTGCGGACGATATGGTCATGGCGCCGCGCCTCTTCGCCGATGAGGTCGTGCGTGCCGCGGACGGGCTGCAGAGCTGCCATGATCTTCCTCTGTCTTCTGTTCAACGGGAAAAGCCACGGCGGGTCTTCCCGCCATGGCCGCAAACTCGGATTGTGGTCGCTATTCGGCCGCTGCGGCCGCGGCCTTGGCCGCTTCGATCTCGGCGGCGCGCTGTTCCACGAGACCGACCACATGGTCGATCATGCGGCCGTCGTCGATCTTGTGATCGGTGACGCCGTTCACATAGACCATATGCGTGCCATTGCCGCCGCCGGTGACGCCGATCATGGTCTCGCGCGCTTCGCCGGGGCCGTTCACCACGCAGCCGATGATCGACAGGGTGATCGGGGTCGAGATATGGGCGAGGCGCTTTTCCAGCACCTCCACCGTCTTGATCACCTGGAACGCCTGGCGGGCGCAGGACGGGCAGGAGACGATGGAGACGCCGCGATGGCGCAGGCCCAGCCCCTTGAGGATCTCGAAGCCGACCTTCACCTCCTCGACCGGCTCGGCCGAGAGGGAGACGCGGATGGTGTCACCGATGCCGGCCCAGAGCAGCGAGCCGATACCGATGGAACTCTTCACCGTGCCGGTGATGAGGCCGCCCGCCTCGGTCACGCCAAGGTGCAGGGGATAGTCGCAAGCCTCGGCGAGGCCCTGATAGGCGGCGACGGCGAGGAAGACGTCCGACGCCTTCACGCTGATCTTGAATTCGCGGAAGTCGTTGTCTTCAAGGATTTTCGCGTGATTGAGCGCGGATTCGACCATCGCCTCGGGGCAGGGCTCGCCATAGCGCTCCAGCAATTCACGCTCGAGGCTGCCGGCGTTGACGCCGATCCGCATGGAACAGCCGTGGTCCTTGGCCGCCTTCACGACCTCGCGCACGCGGGCGGCCGAGCCGATGTTGCCCGGGTTGATGCGCAGGCAGGCCGCGCCCGCCTCCGCCGCCTCGATGGCGCGCTTGTAATGGAAATGGATGTCGGCGACGACCGGCACCCTGGCGGCCTTCACGATCGCCTTCAGCGCCGCTGTCGACTCCTCGTCCGGGCAGGACACGCGCACGATGTCGACGCCCGCCGCCTCGGCCGCGCGGATCTGCGCGATGGTGCCTTCGACGTCGGACGTGACCGTGTTGGTCATGGTCTGGACCGAGATCGGGGCATCGCCGCCGACCGGGACATTGCCGACCATGATCTGCCGCGACTTGCGGCGGATGATCTGGCGATAGGCGCGCACGCTCATCGGATGGAATCCGTCCTCAGGCCGGCGGCTTGGCCGCGCCGTTCAGCAGCTTCTCGGGGTCGAGCGGAATATTGCGGCGAACCTGGCCAAGAGTGCCGAGCGGCCCCAGCGACTTGCCGTCCAGCTCGATTTCCACCGCGCCCGCGTTGCCGGTCACCAGCAGGGCATCGGGCCGCGCCGGCACGACATAAGTGTCCCCGGCACGCAGGATGCGGGTGAAGATCACTTCCTGATTGTCACCGACGATCTGGACCCAGGCGGACGCGCTCGCCTTCAGCACCACCCTTCCCTCGGCGGGGATGGCGGCGGCCGGGGGCGCGACGGCGGCAACCGCTCCAACGGCGGCGGTCGCTGGCGCCGGCACGGCGACATCGGTCGGCATCGGCGCGGGAACGGATCCCGGCGGCGCGGGCATCACATGGGGCAAGGCCCCCGGCACGGCCGGCGCACCCGGCGCGACGGTCAGCGCGGGCACCGTGGCGGCGACGGGCGCCGGCTGGGCGGCCGCAGGCACGTCGACCGCGGGCAGCGGCGCGGCCTGGGCCGCAGTCGGATCATGCTGGGGCACGGCTTCCGGCGTGGCGGCGACAGGCGCCGCCGGCGCCTCGGGCACGGTCGCCAGTTCGGCCGGCACCGCCGGCACGACCTCGGCCAGCGGCGTATTGGAGCGCGAGATATAGTAATAGGCGCCGTAGACCAGCACCGCGAGCACGACCGAGAGCGAGAGCACGCGGCCGGTCGGGAACTTGGCTTCCTGCACCGGCGCGGGGAAGACCAGCGGCCGGTTTTCCGGTTCGCGGTTCAATTCCGCCTTGAAGGCGACCACCGCCGCCTCGCCGTCGAGACCGAGATACTGGGCGTAGGAGCGCAGGTAGCCGAGGGCGTAGGTCAGGCCCGGCGTCCCCTCGATCTCGCCCCGCTCCAGGGCATCGAGATGGGCCGGCTTCAGGCGCAGCACCTGGCCGATTTCGGCCGTGGTCCGGCCATAGGACAGGCGGGCATCACGCAGCTGCGCGCCGACGCCCGTGTAATAGAGTTCCTGTTCCGGCGGCACGAAGTGCTGGTCGTCGGAAGAAACCAGATACGGCTTACGTTTGCCCAGTGCCATCGAAACTCTCGCAACACCCCGGCCGATACGCGGTACCGAATTGGGCCTGGGGGTTTCCTCTAGCCGGCCAATCGGGAAGATGCCACTACGCTCGGAAATCTGCCGTCACCATAAGAAGGTCGCGGCGTTAACGCAACTCGGTTAACACCCGTAACGCCGGGTAAAGTGACGCTGTTGCCGCTACTCCGCAGCGTCAGATGCGGACACCGTGATCGCGGGCGAAACTCTCCAGCTTGCCGCGCAGGGTCCGGTCCGGCCCTTCGATCAGCGTGTCGATATAGGCGCGGCACTGGCCGACATCGAGGCTGCGCAGCATCGCCTTCACCGGACCGATGGAAACCGCGTTCATCGACACCGAGCGGAAGCCAAGACCGATCAGGGCCATCGCCTCAAGCGGCCGCCCGGCCATCTCGCCGCAGAGCGAGATCGAAACCCCGGCCGCCGTGCAGGCGGCGCAGACGTCGCGCAGCAGCTTCAGGGCGGACGGCGCGAGCAGATCGTAGCGGCTCGACACCTTGGGGTTGCCCCGGTCGGCGGCGAAGAAGAACTGCAGCAGATCGTTGGAGCCGACCGAGATGAAATCGACGAGCGGCAGCAGCGCCGGCAGCTGATAGGCGAGCGCCGGCACCTCGAGCATGGTGCCGATCCTGATGTTCACCGGCAGGGTCTGGCCCATGCGCTCCAGCCGGCGGCGTTCCACTTCAAGAATCTGGCGCGCCTGCCGGAATTCGGCGACATCGGCGACCATGGGGAACATGACCGACAGGGTGCGCCCGCCCGCCGCGATCAGCAGGGCGCGCAGCTGATAGCGCAGCAGTGCCGGCCGGTCGAGCACGAGACGGATCGCCCGCCAGCCGAGCGCGGGATTCTCCTCCCGCTGGCCGACCATATAGGGCAAGACCTTGTCGCCGCCGACATCGAGCGTGCGGAAGATCACCGGCCGGTCGCCCGCCGCGTTCAGCACATGGGCATAGAGTTCGATCTGGGCGGCGAGGCGCGGCATGGTCGAGGAGACCATGAACTGCAGCTCGGTCCGGAACAGACCGATGCCGTCGGCCCCGGTCTCGTCGAGATGGGGCAGGTCGACGGTCAGTCCAGCGTTCATGTAGAGCTGGACATCGACGCCGTCGCGGCTGGTCGCCGGCATGTTGCGCAGCGCGGCGTATTCCGCCTTGCGCTCGACCCGGATCAGCAGGTTTTCCGAGAAGGCGGCAGCGACTTCCGGCGTCGGGCGGAAGATCGCCTGGCCGGTGTCGCCGTCGACGATGGCGATATCGCCCGGCTCCACCCGCTCGAGCACGCGCTCGCAGCCGCCGACCACGGGAATGCCGAGGCCGCGGGCGACGATGGCGACATGGCTCGTGGGCGAGCCTTCCTCGAGCACCACGGCTTTCAGCCGGCTGCGGTCGTAATCGAGCAGCTCGGCCGGCCCCATGCTGCGGGCGACCAGGATCGCCTCGTCGGGCAGGACTTCGCCCGCCGCCGTCTCGGTCTTGCCGGCGAGATGGCGCATCAGCCGGTTGGCGAGGTCTTCGAGGTCGGACAGGCGCTCGCGCAGGTAGGGATCGGTGATCTGGCCCATACGGGCGCGGGTTTCCATCTGCACCCGCTCGACCGCCGCCTCGGCGGTGAGGCCGGAGCGGATCGCTTCCTCGATCTTGTCGCGCCAGCCCCGGTCGTGGGCGAACATGCGATAGGTCTCGAGCACGTCGCGGTGCTCGCCCGCCGGCACCATGTCCTGGTCGGCCAGCATGGCGTCGATGCGCTTGCGCAAGGAGGCCATGGCGACGGCGAGGCGATTCAGCTCGGCCTGGGCGTCCTCGGCGATCAGCCGCTCCACCGCGACGCGGGGCTCGTGCAGCACCGCGACGCCCATGGCGATGCCCTCGGCCAGACCGACGCCATCGTAGGTATAGGGCTCGCGCCGCCGCGCCTCGCTCTCCGAGAATTCGGCGGGATCGACCAGATCGCCCTGCCCGACGAGTTCCGCGAGGACCATGGCGATGGTCTGCATCACGTCGATCTCGTCCTCGTCGTATTCCCGCATGGTGCGGTTCTGGACGACGAGCACGCCGACGACGCGGCCGGCCCGGATGATGGGCACGCCCATCAGCGAGTGGAAAATCTCTTCGCCGGTCTCGGGCAGATAGGCGAATTTGGGATGCGACTGGGCGTCCGGCAGGCTGAGCGGCAGCGCGGTATCGGCGATGGTGCCGACGAGGCCCTCGCCCACCCGCAGGGTCGCCTTGTGCACCGCGTCCGGGTTCAGGCCTTCGGTCGCGAAGAGTTCGAGCCGGCGGCCCGCCCGCAACAGATAGATCGAGCACACGTCGGCGACCATGTTGGCCGCGATGTTGCGCACGATGCGATCGAGACGATCCTGGGCCGACCCCGGCCCCGCCATGACTTCACGCAGGCGCCGAAGGAGGGCACGCGGGCCACCGACAGCGCCCATCGCCATCAGGCCCTCAGCGGTGTCGATGTCGCCACCGTATGGAGCGACATGCGGGCATCGAGCGCGGCCGCCGCCTGATCGACCAGTTCGGCGATGATCTCGGTCGTCGGCTGTTCGCGGGTGACCATGCCGACCGACTGGCCCGCCATCAGCGAGCCATTCTCGACGTCACCCTCGATCACCGCGCGGCGCAGGGCGCCCGCCCAGAAGTGCTCGATTTCCAGCATGGCGGCGTCCTTGTCCACTTCGCCACGATTGAAGCGCGCGACCACATCGGCCTGCATTTCCATGAAGCGGCGCGTGCCCTGATTCTGCAAGGCGCGAACAGGGATGACGGGAAAACGGGCGTCGAGCTGGACCGACGGAATGGCATCCCGGGCGGCGCCCCGGATGAAGGCCTTCTTGAAATTGGCGTGGGCGATGGATTCGGTCGCGCAGACGAAACGGGTGCCGAGCTGCACGCCGGACGCCCCCAATTCGAGATACATGACGATCGCCTCGCCCCGGCCGATGCCGCCGGCGACGAAGACCGGAATATCCCGGATCTCGGGCAGGATTTCCTGCGCGAGCACGGCGGTCGAGACGGGACCGATGTGGCCGCCCGCTTCCATGCCCTCGATCACCAGCGCGTCGACGCCGGAGCGGACGAATTTCTTGGCGAGGGCGAGCGCCGGGGCGAAGCAGATCACCTTGGCGCCCGCCGCCTTCACCTTGTCGATGGCGAATTTGGGCGGCAACCCGCCTGCGAGGACGACATGGCCGACCTTCGCGGCGATGCAGACATCGACCAGCTGGTCGAGCTGGGGATGCATGGTGATCAGGTTGACGCCGAAGGGCTTGCTGGTCAGGCCCTGCGTGCCGGCGATTTCCTTTTCCAGCAGCTCGGGCGACATGGCGCCGCAGGCGAGGACGCCGAAGCCGCCCGCGTTCGAGATGGCGGCGACCAGATGCCGCTCCGACACCCAGGACATGGCGCCGCCCATGATCGCGGTCTCGGTGCCAAGGAAATCCCGGCCCCTCTGCCACAGTCGGTTCAGGACCTCGAGTCCGCCGGCCGTATGGGTCATCACGCCACCTTCATTCTGTAGGGTCCGAATCGCCGCGAACGGTCAGGCGACCGCGTCGAGACCATAGGCCGTGTGCAGGGCACGGACCGCAAGCTCGGTGTATTCCGCGGCGACGAGGACGCTGATCTTGATTTCCGAGGTGGAGATCACCTGGATGTTGATGCCCTTGTCCGCCAGGGTGGTGAACATCTGGCGGGCGATGCCGGCGTGGGAGCGCATCCCGACGCCGATCACCGAAATCTTGGCCACATTGCCGTCGGTGTGCAGGTCGCGGAAACCGATCTGCTGGCGATTGTCTTCCAGCACCTTGATGGCGAGGGCGAGGTCCGCCTTGCCGACGGTGAAGGTGACGTCCGTCGTCTTGCCGTCATCGGCGACGTTCTGGACGATCATGTCGACATTCACATTGGCATCGGCCAGCGGGCCGAAGACGGCGGCGGCGACGCCCGGCCGGTCCGCGACCTTGAGCACGGTCACCTTGGCTTCGTCGCGGCTGTAGGCGATGCCGGAAATGAGTTCCTGTTCCACGATTTCTTCCTCGTCAACAACGAGCGTGCCGGGCTTGTCCTCGAAGCTGGAGAGGACCTGCACGCGGACGCGATGCTTCATCGCCATCTCGACCGAGCGGATCTGCAGGACCTTGGCCCCGACCGAGGCCATTTCCAGCATTTCCTCGTAAGTGATCTTATCGAGTTTGCGGGCCTTTTCGACAATGCGGGGATCGGTCGTGTAGACGCCGTCGACATCGGTATAGATGTCGCAGCGGTCAGCCTTCATCGCCGCCGCCAGCGCCACCGCCGAGGTGTCGGAGCCGCCACGGCCGAGCGTGGTGATGCGCTTGTCCGGGCCGATGCCCTGGAAGCCGGCGATGACCGCGACCTGGCCTTCCTTCATCCGGCGCTCGATCTCGGCGGTGTCGATCCGCATGATGCGGGCCGAGCCATGGGCGCCATCGGTCTCGAGCGGGATCTGCCAGCCGGCCCAGGAGCGGGCGGAGACGCCGAGTTCCTGCAGGGCGATGGCCAGCAACCCCGCCGTCACCTGTTCGCCGCTCGCCACCACCGCGTCATATTCGCGCGCATCGTGCAGCGGGGCAATGTCGCGGCAGAAGCCGACCAGCTTGTTGGTCTCGCCCGACATGGCCGAAACGACCACGGCGACTTCATTGCCGGCATCGACGACGGCCTTCACCCGGCGGGCGACATTCTTGATGCGCTCGATATTGCCGACGGAAGTGCCGCCGAATTTCAGGACCAGGCGGGCCATGCGCGTGCTACTCCAGATCTAGTCTCGCTCGGGGCCGGAACGCAGCTTGGGGCTGGCCGGCCGTAAAAGGCGCGTATACATATCCCCCGTCAGGTCCTTAGGCAAGGCGCCCTTCCCGATCGGAGGGCGCGGCGACGAAGAGGTAAAGTCCATGTCCGGCGAAACCGCGCAACGCACCACCATCGACGACGCCGAAGTCGCCCAGTTCGCCGCCATCGCCGACGAATGGTGGGACCCCACCGGCAAGTTCAAGCCGCTGCACAAGTTCAACCCGACGCGCCTGACCTATCTGCGCGGCAAACTGGGGGCACATTTCGGCCGGAATGAGGCGGACCCGAAACCCTTCGCCGGGCTTCGCTTCCTCGATATCGGCTGCGGCGGCGGGCTTCTGTCGGAACCCATGGCCCGGCTGGGCGCCGAGGTCGTCGGCGCCGATGCCGCCGAAAAGAACGTGAAGGTGGCGGCACTGCACGCGCAGCAGTCCGGTCTTTCCATCGACTACCGCCACACCAGCGCCGAGGCCCTGGCGACGGCGGGTGAGCGATTCGACGTCGTCCTCAACATGGAAGTGGTCGAGCATGTCGCCGACCTGAACCTGTTCATGGCGGCCTGCGCCTCGATGGTGAAGCCGGGCGGCGTCATGGTGACCGCGACGCTGAACCGCACCATGAAGGCTTTCGCCCTTGCCATCGTCGGCGCCGAATATGTCCTCGGCTGGCTGCCGCGCGGCACCCACAAGTACCAGAAATTCGTCCGCCCCAGCGAACTCGCCGCCGCGCTCCGCCCGACCGGCATGGAGATCACCGACTGCGCCGGCGTCTCCTACAATCCCTTGAGCGACGAATGGCGCCTCGGCCGGGATGTCGACGTCAACTACATGGCCTTCGCCGTCCGGCCCGTGTGATCGCCGCTCAGGCGTCTTCGCGGTCGATCCAGGGAATGCGGGCGACCGGCACTCCCTCCTCGTCGAGGGCCTTGGCTTCCTCGACCGTGGTCTCGCCATAGATGCCGCGGGCTTCGGCCTCGCCGTAGTGAATCTTGCGGGCTTCCTCGGCGAAATTGCTGCCGACATTCTCGAGATTGCTCTCGACCGCCGAGCGCAGCTCGCGGAGCGCAGCGCGCATTTCCGCCTGTTTCTCGGATGCCTTCACCGAGCGGTCGCGCGAAACCCCGGTCGCGACCTGAGTCGCCTGCGGCCCGCGCGTCACCGTGGTGACACCGCAGGTCGGGCAGACGACCTTGCCCTGCCGGGCCTGCCGTTCATAGGTGGCGCTGTCCTTGAACCAGGCCTCGAAGACGTGGCCTGCCGAACAGCTGAGGTCATAGACGATCATGCTCTTGATGTGACAAGCCGCCCGCCGTTTGACAAGGGGGGATCAGTCGAAGGGCAGCGGGGCGCCGGGTTTGAGGAGGGGCTTCAACGCCGTCCAGCCGATCGCGCAGTCGTAAGAACCTTCGGCATAGGCGCCGAGGGCATAGGCGTCGTATCGGATGCGGGCCCCCTTCGCGTCGAAGCTCCAGGCCGGCAGCACGTCGATGCCGTCGCCCAGGGCCTCGTCGGTCAGGGACGGCGCGATCAGTTCGTCCGGCACGCCCCGTTCGCGCTTCTCCGCGGCGATACTGTCGCGGCACAGGGGGATCAGGGCCTTTCGCCCCGCCTCGTCGATGAAATCGTCGAAGGCAAGGGCACGGCCCGCCGCCGGCAGGAAATTCACCGCCCGGCCATAGCTCATGCCATGGGCGCCGCCGGTATATTCGTAGATGTCGAAGAACACCGAAACGAAGCGGGCCGAGGCATAGAGGATGCGATAGGAAACGGTGCGGCCGTAAGGCCCCTCGCCGCCGCCGATCTCCGCCTCGCTGGCATCAGCCGCCTGCTCCAGAGCCGCGTTCAATGGCGCGAAGGCGTCATCGACGGCCCGCGGCCGCAGGATGGAGACCGAAATCTGCGCCGCCGCGTCGTCGACCCGGGTCAGCACGGGCAGGAAGCGCGGCGCCCCCGGTCCTTGGGTTTCAGCCGTCGCGGACAATTCCCGCGTCCGTTCCTCGGTCATGCGTTTGAGGCAGGCGCGATCGAAGCTCGTTTCCTGACCTTGATCGTATTGGGCGCAGATGCCGTCGCGCCGCTCGATCCAGTCGCGCTGATCGCCGCGCCAGGCCGTCCGCTGCGCCTCGTCCGAGGCGCCGCGCAGCGTGGCGTAGGCGGCGCTCATGCGGTCGTCGGCCGCTTTCAGGGCGGGATCGGCGCAGATCGCCAACTCGACCGGCGCTTTCGCCTTGGCGCAATCGAAGGCCAGCGCGGCGGGCGCGAAACCGCCGGCCAGCGCCAGGCCGAGCAGCAGGGCGCGGCGCATCACGGCCCCTCGAACGGCCGGTCGTGCTGGAGCGCGGGGATACGTCCCCGGGCGGTGGTCACCTCCGACAGGTCGAGATCGGCGACGATGATGCCGACCTCGGTGCCCGCATCGGCCAGCACCCGGCCCCAGGGATCGACGATCAGCGCATGGCCGAAGGTCTGGCGGCCATCCTCATGGGTGCCGGTCTGGGCCGGGGCGATGACGAAACTGCCGGTCTCGATCGCGCGGGCGCGCTGCAGCACATGCCAATGGGCCTCGCCCGTCACCCTGGTGAAGGCGGCCGGCGTCGCGATGATGTCGGCCCCGGCCTGCGCCAGCCGGCGATAGAGCGGCGCGAAGCGGATGTCGTAGCAGATCGTCAGACCCAGCCGCGCCCCGTCGACATCGGCGAGCACCGCCGCCTCGCCCGGGCGATAGCCGGCGCTCTCGCGGAAGCTCTCGCCTTCGGGCAGGTCGACGTCGAACATGTGAATCTTGTCGTAGCGCGCCTTGATCGCGCCGTCCGGCCCGATCAGGAAGGCCCGGTTGGCCAGCCGCGCCTCGCCGATGTCGATGGGCAGGGAGCCGATCAGCAGGTCGATGCCGAGTTCGGCCGCGAGGCCCCGGAAAGCGGCCAGCGCGCTATCCTCGGCCTCGGTCTTCACCTTGGGCCGCATCGCGCGCTTGTCCCGCTCCATCAGCGAGGTCATCTCGGGCGTCGCCACCAGTTTCGCCCCCGCGGCCGCCGCCTGACGGATAAGACCCGAGGCGGTCTCGATATTGGCCGCGACATCGCGTCCGGAGCAAAGCTGGACGCAGGCGACACGCAAGACGGACATGGGATGACGACTCCGGCCGGATCAGTGGGCGGCGAGAAGCGTATCCAGCCGCCCGGCGTGATCAAGGGCATAAAGATCGTCGCAACCGCCGACATGGGTGCCGCCGATGAAGATCTGCGGCACGGTGCGCCGACCGCCCGCCTTTTCCGTCATTTCCCGGCGCAGGGCGGCATCCATCGAAACGTCGATTTCCTTGTAGGCGACGCCCTTCGACTGCAGCAGCTGCTTGGCCCGGTAGCAATAGGGACAGATCTGGGTGGTGTAGATGGTGACGTCGGTCACGGCGGTCTCCTGCGAATGCTCCTTGTTAACGTGGTGCAGTGCGAAAGGATCCTCAAGTCCCATCGCCGTCATGTATGACCCGCGCCGCGGTCAGGACATCGACCCGCGCCGCCCCCGCCGCCTTCAGGACCCGGGCGCAGGCGTAGACTGTGGCCCCGGTGGTCAGCACGTCGTCGATGAGGACCAGATGCTTGCCGGCGATGCCCCCCTTCGCCCCCGCTGGCACCGAAAAGGCCCCGGCGACATTGCGCAGCCGGGCGAGGCGCCCCAACCGGCCCTGCGGCGGTGTCGGCCGCGCCCGGACGAGGGCCTGCGGCAGCACCGGCACATGGGCGATGCGCGAGATCGCCCGCGCCAGTTCGGCCGACTGGTTGTAGCGCCGCATCAGCCGCCGCCGCCAGTGCAGCGGCACGGGCACCAGCGCGTCAGCGTCGGCCAGCGCCTCCACCCCCGCCTGTGCCATCAACCGGGCGAGGCTGGGCGCGAGGTCCAGCCGGTCGGCATGTTTGAAGCGCAGCAGTAGTTCACGCATCGGCCCGCCATAGCGCGCCGCCGCCCGGGCGACGGTAAAGGGCGGCGGATGGGCGATGCAGCCGCCGCAGCGCGTCCCCGCCGGCACCGGCAATTCAAACGGCAGGCCGCAGCAGGCGCATTGCGGCGCGGTAATGAAGCCGACGTTCGGCCAGCACTCGGGGCACAGGCGCCCGGGCGCGTCGACGGCTGCGTCGCAGCCAAGACAAGCCGGCGGCAACAGAAAATCGAGGAGGCCGGTGAAGCCCCGCCGAAATTGCCGCTGCATCCCTCTCGCGATCATGGCGCCATCGTGCCATATCAGGGCCATGTCCGCAGCCCCGCCCCGCACGCCCACCGCCGCGCCCGACGATATTCTCGTCTTCGACCGCCGTGCCGTCGCCCGCAACCGCGCCCGCGCCGCCACCGGCCTCGCCGCCCATGATTTCCTGTTCCGCGAAATCGCCGAACGGATGATCGACCGGATCGAGGATGTGAACCGCCGCTTCCCCCTCACCCTCGATCTCGGCTGCCACGACGGCGTCCTTGGCCGCCTGCTCGGCGCGACCGGGCGGATCGACACCCTGGTGTCGGCCGATCTGTCGCCGGCCATGGCGCGGCGCGCGGGCGGCCTCGCCCTCGCCGCCGACGAGGAATGGCTGCCCTTCGCCGGGGGGAGTTTCGATCTCATCGCCTCGGCCGGCTCGCTGCATTGGGTGAACGATCTGCCGGGCAGCCTCGTCCAGATCCGCGATGTCCTGAAGCCCGACGGCTTCTTCGTCGCCTCGCTGATCGGCGGCGGCACCCTGACCGAGCTGCGTCAGGCCTTCCTCGCCGCCGAAGCGCGGGTGGAGGGGGCGGCCTCGCTCCATGTCTCGCCCTTCGTCGACCTGCGCGACGCCGCCGGGCTGATGCAGCGCGCGGGCTTCGCCATGCCGGTCGTCGACCTGGAGACGATCACGGTCACCTATGGCGATGTCTTCGGCCTGATGCGCGACCTGCGCGGCATGGGGGAGCAGAACGCCCTCGCTGCCCGCCGCCGCCGGCCCCTGCGGCGCGAGACGATCCTCGCCCTCGCCGAAGAATACCGCGACCGTTTCGCCGATGCGGACGGCCGCATCCCCGCGACCTTCGAGATCGTCACCCTGTCGGGCTGGGCCCCCGGCGAGGGTCAGCCGGTGGCGAAACGCCGGGGCTCCGCCACCCACCGCCTCGCCGACGCCCTCGGCACCGTCGAGGTGCCTGCGGGCGAGAAGCCCTGAGGGCCCGGCCCACCTCACCCCGGCCCTCTCCCTCCCCCCTGAAGGGCGGAGAGGGAGATGCAGAATGGCCCCCGCTCCACCCGACCTTCAGGCTGCGATGCCCAGTTCGCCCGCGAGGCGGTCGAAGTCCCGCGCCGGCAGGCTGGGCTTCGCCGCGAGCTCGATGACGGCGGCGAAGGCTTCGGCCGGGGCGCCCGCCTTCATGCCGGACAGCAGACCGGCGCGTTCCGCCGGGGTCATGGCCGGCAGCATCAGGCGCATGTAGGCGATATTCTCGTCCGGCGTCAGGCTGGCGATGATCGTCATCTCGATCGCCTGCAATTCCTCGTCGGCGAACAGCCGATGCAGGATCGGCCCCGTGACCGCCTCTTCCTCGTGCATGTGGTGGAAATCCTCGGCGACGAAGGCCGAGAAGGCGAGGTAAAGACCGTGGCCATGGGCCGGGTGCTCGGCGACGGGCGCCGCTTCGAGGGCGGCCATCAGGCGGGCCAGCTGGGCGAAGCGGGTCTGGTGGCCGCGATGCTGATCCTCGAGGGTGCGGGCCGCGCCGGGCAGGCGGGCGTCCAGCGCCTTGTGCAGATGGGTTTCCTCGTGCTCCAGATGGGCGGCGGACAGCGCCAGCTGGGCACGCAGATCGGCGAGCAGCGCCGCCGCGCTCACGGAATCCGTGAAGTCCTGACTGCCGAGACGCAGCATAAGCCGGGAGAGACCGAGGCGAAGGCCCTTGTGGATCGGACCGTAGAAATCGTAACGCGGCATGACCGTCATCCTGTCCCCCGTGGGGGCTGTTGTTGCGATGACCATCCAGATAGGCCACGTCCCGGACCGGCGCTTCCTAAATGCCTCCTAAGTGCTGTTCGCTTTTCCTAAATTTTCGCTATCGGCTAATCTGTTCGCGCGGGCACAGACCGGGGGACAGGGGTGATCGACAACGCCATTGCCGAGTTCGTCGAAGGGGCGGTGATGACCATCCTCGCCTCGCGCGATCAGGGGTTCCATCCCGCCATCGGCCGGGGCGTCGGCACCCGCCGGGCGGCGGACGGGCACCTCCTCGATACCATGGTCTCGCGGGCGCAATGGCCCGATCTGATCGCCAATCTGGCGCCCGGCGCCCCGTTGGCGGTGACCTTTGTCGCCCCGGACGACTACCGCACCTTCCAGATCAAGGGCGTGATCGAGGCCGTGACCCCGGCGAGCGATGGGGACCGCGCCTTCACCCACGCCTACCACCGCGACATCCACCGCGTCCTGACCGCGCTCGGCGTCACCGAAGGGCAGATCGGCTTCTGGCTGACCGATGCCGACCTCTGGTGCCTGCGCTACCGCCCGACCGACGTCTTCGTGCAGACGCCGGGGCCGCGCGCCGGCACGCGGCTGGAGCAGTGCCCATGACCGCCGTGCCCCTGCAGAGTCTGCACGCCTGTTTCGAGGGGGTGATCCCCTCGATCATCGCCACGGTCGATGCGGCGGGCGTGCCCAACATCTCCTATCTCTCCCACGTCCACTACGTGGATGAAGAGCACGTCGCCCTGTCCAACCAGTATTTCAGCAAGACCGCCGCCAATGTCCGCGATCGGGGCACGGCGGCGCTGATCCTGGTCGACGGGCGCAGCGGCCGGCAATATCGCCTCGATATCGCCTTCGTCTCGTCGAGCCGCGAGGGCGAGCTGTTCGACCGCATGTCGGACCATCTGAGCGCCATGTCGGCCCGGCAGGGCATGTCCGACATCATGGCCCTGCGCAGCGCCGACCTTTACCGGGTCCTGCGCTGCGAAGCCGTGCCTGCCGTCGGCGTGAACGAGGAGGCGCCGCCAGCACCGCCCGATGCCGCCGCCCGGCTGGCCGCCGCCGCGCGCCTCGCCGGCGCCCTTGCCCGCGAGGCCGACGCCGACGCGATGATCGACCTCGCCTTGAACAGCCTGCATCGGGACTTCGGCTTCCCGCACCTGATGGTGCTGATCCCCGACGAGGGCGGCGCCCGCCTGACCGTGATCGCCAGCCGCGGGTACGAGACCCCGGGCACCGGGGCGGAAGTCGCCGTGGGCGAGGGGGTCGCCGGAACCGTCGCCGCCACCCTGCGCCCCTTGCGCCTCGCCGACATGAGCCGGGGCCGGCGCTATGCCGAGGCCGCCCGGGCGGAAAGGCCCCTGCCCCGCGCCGCCATTCCCTATCCCGGCCTCGGGGATCCGCTGAGCCAGATGGCCGCCCCCATGATCGGCCGGGGCGAGCTGACCGGTGTCCTGCTGGCGGAAGCGGCCGCGCGTTTCGCCTTTACCCGGGCGGACGAGGATGCGCTCGGTCTCGTCGCCGGCCAGCTGGGCGCGGCCCTCGCCCTGCACGACCTGGCGGCCGAGGGCGCGACGGCGCAGAAACCCGCCGGCACCGGCATCAGAGGCCCCTGTATCCGCATCCGTTACTTCCCCTTCGACGACAGTATCTTCATCGGCGAGGATTACCTGATCCGGGGCATTTCCGGCCGTCTGCTGCACCATTTCCTGCGCCTGCACCTCGACGAGGGCCGGAGCGATTTCACCAATCGGGAACTGCGCGTCGATCCCCGCCTGCGCCTGCCCGAGGTGAAGGACAATCTGGAGACCCGCCTGATCCTGCTGCGCCGCCGGCTGGAGGAACATGAGGCGCCCCTCCGCCTGCTGCGCCCCGAGCGCGGCCGCATCCGGCTCGAGATCGGCGGCACGCCCGAGATCGAGGTCGTGACCTGAACGACAGCTGAACGACCGGTTCAGGAAAGGCTCAGTCCCGCCCCGCGATACTGCCCCCGAGTTGAATGGAGGCAGTCGATGCTGAAACGCATGATGATCGAGGGACTGGTGGTCGCCAGCCTCGTCGTGTTCGCCGGGGCGACCTATCAGGCCCTGCGCTATGGTCCGGCGTCGCTGGCCGACATCGTTTCGGGGGCGGGCGATCATGACCGCGACTGACACCCCCCGGCGAAGGCCGAAACCCATCGAGATGCGTCTGCTGCTCGGCTTCCACGCGATCATGAGCGGCTCGTTCCTCGTCGCCTATCTCTCGGGCGGGGAAGACAGTTACGGCATCCATGTCTTCGCCGGTTACACCGTGCTGGCCGCCCTCGCCGCCCGCCTCGCCATGGCGCTGGTCGCGCCGACGGGCAGCCCCCTGCGCCTGCCCCGGCCGTCCCTGTCCGCGCTCGGCGACTGGCTGGCGCGGCTGCTGCGCCTCGACGGTGCCGCCTTTCGCGCGCGCAGCCCGCTGCTCGCCTTCATCGCCGTCGCCATGCTGATCGGCACCGCCGGTGCCGCCATGACCGGCGCCGTCGCCGACTGGGTCCAGCCGGTCGAGGACCTGCACGAGGCGCTGGGCGAATTCGCCCTGATGCTCGCCCTTGTCCATATCGCCCTCGCCTTCGGTCTCGCCGGCCTGAAGCGCGTCGCCCCCGCGCCCCATACCCGAGAGGTGCTGCCGTGAAGAAAATCTCCCCGCTTCTGCTCCTGTTCTTGATCTGCGCCGCCGTGCCGGCCTCGGCAGCCGGCAACGAGGCGGCCCGCAAGGATATCCTCGACGGTTACGCCGCGGCCGCCGGCCCCGGCTTCGCCGGCTTCTCGGCGGAGAGGGGACGCCCCCTGTTCCTCGGCCCCCATGCCGGCGGCAAGCCCGAGACGCCGGCCTGCGCCACCTGCCACACGCCCGATCCCCGCGCGGTCGGCCATCACTACCGCACCGGACGCGACATCCCGCCCATGGCGGTCAGCCAGACGCCGGATCGTTTCACCTCCTTGGCCGAGGTCGAGAAGCGTTTCGGCCGCGACTGCCCCGCCGTGCTCGGGCGCGACTGCACCCCGCTCGAAAAGGGCGATTTCATCACTTATCTGTCGGGACAATGATCATGGCCCTGCGCCCCCATCTGCTGTGCCTCGCCCTGCCGCTGACCCTGCTGGCCGTCTCCCCCGCCTTCGCCGACGAGGGCGAATGGGTGCCGCCGGTGCGCCACGCCGAAACCCTGAAGGAATGCGGGGAATGTCACATGGCCTTCCAGCCCGCCCTGCTGCCGGCGGGCAGCTGGCGCGCGATCATGGGCAACCTGTCCGATCACTTCGGCGAGGATGCCAGCCTGCCCGCCGCCACCGCAGCGTCGATCGAGCATTATCTGGTCGCCGGGGCCGGGCGGGGCGATCCCGCCCTGCTGCGCATCACCGAGCAACGCTGGTGGCGGCACGAACACGATTTCTCGCCCAGCCGCTTCACCCGGCCGGAGGTGCGCAGCAAGATCAATTGCGCCGCCTGCCACAAGGGCGCGGACCAGGGCTTCTACGAGGACGACTGATCAGGGAAGCGTCGGCAGATCGACCCGGGCCCGCAAGCCGCCGAGGGCGGAGCGGCCGAGATGGAACCGGCCGCCATAGAGCACGGCGAATTCCCGCACCATGGCAAGGCCAAGGCCCGCGCCCGGCACGCTCTCGTCGAGGCGGACGCCGGGGCTGAGCACCGCTTCCCGTTCCGCGTCGGCAAGGCCGGGTCCGTCATCGTCGACCGCGAGCCAGATCATGCCGGCTTCGCTGCCGGCGCCGATCGCGACCCGGCCCCTTGCCCATTTGCAGGCGTTGTCGACCAGATTGCCCAGGATTTCGTCGAAATCCTGCCGGTCCCCGGCGAAGACGAGACCGGGCGGCACCTGCGCCTCGATCGCGAGGCCGCGTTCCTCGTAAAGCCGGCGCATGACGCGGACGATGGCGGCGACGGCGCCTTCGACCGCCGTGCTGCTGCCCGGCACGCCCTTGGTCGCGGCCGCGCGCGCCCGGGCCATGTGATGGTCGATGGTGCGGCGGATCAACTCGATCTGGCGGCGAATGGGTCCGGCCTTGGCCTCGTCGAGGGCCGAGGCCTCGTTGGCGAGAATCGCGAGATTGGTCTTCAGCGCATGGGCCAGATTGCCAGCTTCGAGCCGCGAGCGCGCGACGACGTCGGAGGCATGGCCCAGCAGCGCGTTCAGATCATCGACCAGTGGCTGCACTTCGGAAGGCAGCGTGCCGCCCAGCCGCTCCGCCCTTCCGGCCCGGACCTCGGCGAGGCCCCGGCGCAGGCGGGACAGGGGGAACAGCCCGACCTGCACCTGCACGACGGCGGCGAGGATCAGCGCCGCCGCCAGAAGACCGAGGGAACCGAGCAGCGTTACATTGAAGGCGCGCATGACCGTGCCCAGTTCCGACTTGTCGGCGGCCACGGCGAGACGCAAACCCGCCCCCGTGTCGGCCAGGGTCACGCTGCGCTCGATCACCACGAGGTGCTGGCCCTGCGGCCCCATCACATTGTGACGATGGGCCGTGCTGTCCGGGTCGGGCGGCAGGTCGAGGACGACATCCCACAGCGAGCGGGAGCGCAGCACCGCATCCCCCGCCTGGACCTGCCAGTAAAGGCCGGAGAGCGGCCGCTGGAAACGAGGATCGCTCAGGGCCTGGGGCAGCACCGGCCTGCCATCGGGGCCGACGTCGATATTGGCGGCGAGCTGGTCGAGGTGATGTTCCAGCTCTATGTCGAAGCGGGCGATCACATGATCGCGGAACAGCGTCGACAGGCCGACGCCGGCCGCCGCCAGCGCCAGCGCGATCCACAGCGCCGCCCCGGCGAGCAGGCGAAAGCGAAGCGAGCGCGGCGCCCTCACGGCGCCTCGAGCCGGTAGCCGAGGCCGCGCACGGTGGCGATCAGGCTGTTGCCGAGCTTGCGCCGCAACCGCCCGACGAAGACCTCGATCGTGTTGGAGTCCCGGTCGAAATCCTGGGCATAGACATGCTCGGTCAGTTCCGCGCGGGAGATGACCTGACCCTGCCGGTGCATCAGATAGTCCAGCACCTTGTATTCATAGGCGGTGAGTTCGACCGGCGCGCCGTCCAGCGTCACCCGCCCGCTGCGGGTGTCGAGGGTGACCGGCCCGCAGGTCAGCGCGGCGCTGGCATGGCCCTTGGCCCGGCGGATCAGGGCGCGCAGCCGCGCCAGCAACTCCTCCATGTTGAAGGGCTTGGCCAGATAGTCGTCGGCCCCGGCGTCGATGCCCTGCACCTTCTCGTGCCAGGCATCGCGCGCGGTCAGGATCAGCACCGGCGTGTCGATGCCCTTGCCCCGCCAGTGACGCAGCACCGACAGACCGTCGATGCGCGGCAGGCCGAGGTCGAGGATGACCGCGTCATAAGGCTCGGTCTCGCCGAGAAAACGCCCTTCCTCGCCATCGCGGGCAAGGTCGACAGCGTAGGATTCGGCGGTCAGGCGCATCACCAGCTGCTCGCCAAGGGCAGGCGTATCCTCAACGACGAGAACGCGCATGTTCAGTGATATCCCCCATGACGCTGGCGAACGCGCAGCAATTGCCCGCTCGCCGCATCATAGTCCAGCTTCATGATCCGGCCATCGGCGGCGATCAGCTTGATTTCATAGACGAAGCCCTCGTCCTCGTCCTCCAGCTCGACATCGAGGATGTCGCCGCCGAAATCCTTCTGGGCGGCAGCGATGATCGCCTCAACGGGCAGGATGCGCCCGTCGCGCAATGCCTCGAGGGCACGGTCGTGATCCTCATCCGCAAGGGCCGGAAGCGGCGCCGACATGAGCGCGAAAAAAAGGGCGAGCAGGATACGCATGGCGGCAGTATCGCCCCTGCCGGCTGAACGGCGCCTGAACGGCCGGTTCAGCTTCGGCTCAGTCGCGGGATGCGATATTGGCCGCGTCATTTGCGTCATTGGGCAGGATCGTCTTCATGGTTTTCACCGATATCAAGCGGCGCCTGGTCTGGCTGCACCGCTGGCTCGCGCTGGGGCTCGCGCCCCTGTTGCTGCTCGTCACCCTGACCGGCGGCATTCTCGCCTTCGTGCCGGTGACGGAGAGTCTCGCCCCCGCGGACAGCACAAGGATCGACAGCGCCGCCCTCCTTCGCACCATCAATGGGGCCGACCCCGAAGGCAAGGCCACCATGGTCATGCCGGCGGACGGCGGCAGCGCCGTCACCCTGGTCCGCGATGGCCTGTGGCAGACCTATGCCCTCGAAGGCGGTCAGCTGCTGCGCGAGGCGCCGCCGCCCTTCGATTTCTTCCACACGGTCGAGGGCCTGCACCGCAATCTGCTGATCGGCGCCGGCATCCTGGTCGAGATCGCGGCCTGGGCCATGCTCGCCATCACCGTCATCGGCCCCCTGCTGGCCTGGCCGCGTTTCGCCAACAGCCTGATGGGCTGGCACCGGGTGGCGGGCTGGGTCGCCCTGCCGCTCGTCCTGATGCTGCCGCTGACCGGCGTCCTGATGACCCTCGGCATCGGCGGCCCCAGCCTGCCGCCGGCGACGGGCGGGCCGACCACGCCGGTTGCCGCCCTGACCCGCGCGGCCGACAGCGTCGACCTCTCGGATCTCACGCTCGCCCGCAGCTTCCGTCAGGGCCGCGTGCTGATCACGACGAGCGCGCCCGCGACCTATGTCGCGACGGCGACCGAAATCGCGCCCCTGACCGGCGGCCCCGGCCTCGTCCGCGAATTGCACGAGGGGACCTGGGCCGGCGCCTGGTCGGGCCTTCTGAACGCCGTCGGCGCCGCCGTGCTGTTCGGCCTGACCGCGACCGGCATCCTGTCGTGGTGGCGCCGCCGCCGGGCCGACCGGGCGCGCAGCAGCGATCAGGGCGCCCGCATCCTGATCGCCCATGCCAGCCATACCGGCACCGCCGCCGCCCTGGCCCATGCGAGTGCGGAAGCCCTGCGCCGCCGGGGCGATCCTGTCGCCTGCGCAGCCCTCGGCGCGGTCGATCCGGCTGAACTCGCCGGTTACGAGACCGTCCTCCTCATCGCCTCGACCACGGGCGAAGGCGAATTGCCGGACAGCGGCCGGCGTTTCCTCGCCGCCCTCGGCACGCGGCGGCTGGACGGCGTCCGCTACCGGATGCTCGCCCTCGGCGACCGGCGCTATGCGCATTTCTGCGGCGGCGCCCATCGGCTGGACGAAGCCCTGATCGCCGCCGGTGCCCGCCCGGCCGCGCCCATGGCCTGCGCCGATGGCGACCCGGCCGCGACCTGGCGCGACTGGCTGGACGCGCAGTTTCCGGGCCTCGAACTCGGCGCGCTGCCGGCGGCGGATCGCAAACTGTCGCTGACGCTGGAAAGCCGGACGCTGCTGACCGCCGAAAACGATGACGAGGTGTCGGAAAGCTGGCACATCGTGCTGACGGCCGACGAAGACCTCGACTACCGTCCGGGCGATCTTCTGATGTTCGCGCCGCCCGGCGCCGCCCCGCGCAGCTATTCGATCGGCAGCGCCGAGCCGAGGCGGATCGGCCTGACGGTCGGCCTCGCCCGCTACAGGGACGCCGACGGGCAGGAACACTTCGGCCTCGCCTCCGGCCTTCTCTGCCGCGGGCTTGCCCTGGGCAGCCGGATCGAAGCCGCCCTGCACCGGCACGAAGCCTTCCGTGCCCCCGCCGACCTCGCCCGCCCGCTCGTCATGATCGCCGGTGGCTGCGGCGTCGCGCCTTTCATCGGTTTCATCGACGAGCGACGCGGCCGCGCGGACGCGGGACCGAGCTGGCTGATCTTCGGTTGCCGCAAGCAGGAGGGCGATTTCCTGCACCGGGCGCGACTGGAAGCGGACCTGGCCGACGGCACGCTCACCCGCCTGTCCACCGCCTTCTCGCGGGAGGGAGAACGGCTGCATGTCCAGGACCGGATGCGCGCCGAAGGGCGGGAGCTGTGCCGCTGGCTGGTCGAGGACGGCGCCTTCGTCCGGGTCTGCGGGCGCAGCGACCTCGGCCTGGGCGTCGAGGCGGCGCTGGCCGACGTGCTGGTCGATTTCGGTGGCCGCACGCGGGAGGCGGCGCGGGTAGAGATCGAAGGCTGGCGCCAATCGGGCCGCCTCGCCTTCGATCTGTTCGGCTGACGGGTCAGGCGCTGGCGGCGACCTGCGCGTCGAGATGGGCGGCGAGGCCCGGCTCCAGCCGCAGCCGCGCCGCCAGCCCGTCGAGGAAGGCGCGTTCCGCCGGCTGGTCCGGCTCGATGGCGAGACGGGCGGCGAGATAGAGTTCCGCCGCCTGTTCCGGCGAGGCCGCGGCGCGGGCGATCTCGTCGATGGCGACGGGCCGCGCCAGCAGGTCGAATACCGCCGCCTTCTCCTCCGCCCCGAGGCCGAGGCGCTCGACCTCGGCGAAGAGCCGGCTCTGTTCGGATGGATCGACATGACCGTCCGATTTGGCGGCGCCGACCATGGCGGTCAGCAGGGCGAGGGCGAAGGGCTTGCCGTCGGCACCAAGCGTGCCCGGATGAAATTCCGGTGGCGGCAGGCCGGCGGGATCGGCGACGACCGGCCCCGGCGCCTTGCCGTCCTGCCAGTTGCGATAGGCCTTCCAGGCGAAATAGCCGAGCGCGGCCGCCCCGCCCACCTTGGCGACATCGCCGACGAGATGGCGCCCGGACTTGGAGCCGAGCAGCAGGCCAAGCAGGCCGCCCGCGGCGGCGCCGGAGGCAAAGCCCGTGCTGCCGTCCATGCGGTCCAGCCGGCCCCTGGTGCTCCGGCCGATATCCGAACCGAGAACCCGGTCCAGCAGCGATTTGGCGTCGAACATTCTGTCACTCCACGGCGAGGCCCCCGAAGGCTAGATCGGGGCGATCGCCATGGATTCAAGACCTCAGATCTGGTCCTGGATCGCCTGAATCAGCGGCAGGTCGGCCGGTGGCATCGGATAGTCGCCAAGACGCATCCGCGGCGCCCAGGCCAGCGCCGCATGTTCGCGCGCCTGCGGCATCCCTTCCCAGCGCCGGCAGACATAGACCGGCATCAGGAGGTGAAAGGCTTCATAGGCATGGCTGGCGAAGGTCAGCGGGGCAAGGCAGGGCTCCCGCACCGTGATGCCCAGTTCCTCGTCCAGCTCGCGGATCAGGGCCGCTTCCGGGCTTTCCCCCGGCTCGACCTTGCCGCCGGGAAACTCCCAGAGGCCGGCCAGCGATTTGCCGGCGGGACGCTGCGCCAGCAGGATGCGCCGGTCGGGATCGACCAGCACCGCGGCAACGACGAGCACGATCTTGGACACGGTCATATCCCATTGAATTCAAAGGGGTTTAGGAATGCCGATATAGCAGCGGTGGAGCCGGCTCGCAAGGCGCCTCGCGATGTATATCTTATTGAGGATATACATCGGGCGAAATATGGGCCAAAGTCATTTCGAATACGGCAAAGGCCCCCGCCCCTGCTCGTCATGCCGGCGAAGGCCGGCATCTTGGGCCGGCGGAGGCGCCTCCCTCGTCCGAAGACGCCGGGGCGACGAGGACATGGATTCAGTCTTGCGGAAGACATCGCGCGGAGGGTCGATCATGCAGGTCGCGAAATGGGGTAACAGCCTCGCCGTGCGGCTGCCCAAGGCCCTGGTCGAGCGCCTCGGCCTGAAGCCCGGCGATGAGCTGGAGGTGGTCGCGAGCGAGGACCGGCTGATCGCGGTCGAAAAGCGCGAGCGGGCAGCGGCCGCCCTGTCCCGCATGGCCGCGCGCCACTGGCCCGAAGCGCGCTTCAGCCGCGAGGACGCGAACGAGCGGTGAAGCCCTTTTTCGACACGAATATCATCGTCTACGCCCAGCAGGCCGGCCCCAAGGCGGAACGGGCGCGGGCCCTGCTCGCCGCGGGCGGCACGATCAGCGTTCAGATCCTGAACGAATTCTCCAATGTCGCTGTGCGCAAGCGGGGCCGCAGCTGGGGAGATGTCGCCGAGGCGGTCTCGGACGTGCTGGCCGTCGTGGCGCCGCCCATGCCGCTGACTCTCGAGATGCACGAGGGTGCGCGGCAACTGGCGGCCACGCACCGTCTGTCGTTCCACGACGCGCTGGTCGTCGTCGCGGCCCAAAGTGCGGGCTGCGACGTGCTCTACAGCGAAGACCTGCAGAACGGCCGGGTCTTCGACGGTTTGCGCGTCGTCGACCCCTTCGCCGATCTCAGCTCCGGTAATCGGCGTTGATGTCGATGTAGCCGTGGGTGAGGTCGCAGGTCCAGACCGTGGCCTCGCCCTTGCCGATGCCGACGTCGACTTCGATCTGGATGTCGCGGCCCTTGAAGTGCTCGGTCGCCGCCGCCTCGTCGTGGCGGGGGTGCACCGCGCCCTTCTCGGCGACGAGCTTGCCGCCCATCCTGATCGTGATCTTGTCCCGGTCGGCCTTTTCGCCGGCCTTGCCCACGGCCATGACGATGCGGCCCCAGTTGGCGTCCGCGCCGGCGATCGCGGTCTTGACCAGCGGCGAATTGGCGATGGAGAGGGCGATCTTGCGCGCCGACTTCGGCGACTGGGCACCGGTCACGGTGATGGTGACGAATTTCTGCGCGCCCTCGCCGTCCTTGGCGACGAACTGGGCGAGTTCGATCAGCAGGTCCTCGAAGGCGGCGCGGAAGGCGCGGAAATGCACGTCGGTGAGCTTGGTCACCGGCTTGTGGGTGACGCCCTTGCCGGTCGCGAAGGCGAGCAGCGTGTCCGAGGTCGAGGTGTCGCCGTCGACCGTGATCGAATTGAACGACTTGTCGGTCGCCTTGGCCAGCAGGGCCTGCAGCACGTCGGCCGGGATCGTCGCGTCGGTCGCGACGAAGGACAGCATGGTCGCCATGTCGGGCGCGATCATGCCCGAGCCCTTGGCGATGCCGACGATGGTGACGGGCTTGCCGTCGATCTCGGTCTTGCGCACGGCCGCCTTGGGGAAAGTGTCCGTGGTCATGATCGCCCGGGCGGCCTCGTCCCAGCGCTCCGGCTTCAGGGTGGTGGCGAGGCGGGGCAGCGCCGCCGTCACCTTTTCCGCCGGCAGCACTTCGCCGATGACGCCGGTCGAGGCCATGAAGACGGCGTCCGCCTTGCAACCGACCAGTTTCGCGGCAGCGACCGCCACCGTCTTGGCGGCGGCGGCGCCAGCCTTGCCGGTGAAGGCATTGGCGTTGCCGGAATTGACCACCAGCGCCCGCGCATTGCCCTTGTCGAGGATGGAGCGGCACCAGTCGACCGGCGCCGAGGCGCATTTCGACGTGGTGAAGACGCCCGCCACCGAGGTGCCGATGGCAAAGCGCATCATCATCAGGTCGGTACGGCCCTTGTAGCGGACCCCGGCCTCGATGGCGCCGACCTCGATGCCGGCGATGGCCGGCAACTCGGGCATTGCTTCGGGGGCAAGCGGCGATACGGGATGGGCTTTCCCACCGGCCATGGACACTCTCCTCGGGCTCTCGGGTACTATCTCTGTTCGGAACTTACTGGGCGGGGGCGATCTGCGGCCGCTGCACCGAGCCATCGGCGTTCAGCAGCTCGATCTTCACGCCCTTCTTCAGCTCGTCGACGCGGGCCGCGGTCAATTCCTGCGCGACCATGTCCTTGAGCTGGGGCTTCACATCCTCGAAGGGCGGCGGCGCCTGCTTGCGCTTGTCCTCGACCAGGATCAGATGCCAGCCGAACTGGCTCTTCACCGGGCCGACGACCTTGCCGACCTCGGCCGCGAAAGCCGCCTCGGCGAATTCGGGCACCATGCGCTCGCGGGTGAAATAGCCGAGATCGCCGCCCGAGCCGTCACGCGCGTCCTTGGAATTCTTGTTGGCGAGTTCGGCGAAATCCGCGCCCTTGTCGAGCTCGGCCTTCAGCTTCTTCGCTTCCTCTTCCGAGTCGACGAGGATGTGGCGGGCGCGGACCTCTTCCTCGGCCGGATTGTCGGCGATGATCTTGTCGTATTTCGCCTTCATCATCGCGTCGGTGATGCTCGCCTCGATCTCGCGGGAAACATAGGTTTCCTCCATCACCCGCTCCTTGAGGAGCTCGACCTTGCGCTTCACCTCGGGATCGTCGCCATAGCCCTTCTTGGCGGCGTCGAGCGCCATCACCCGGCGGTCGACGAGCTGCTGCAGCAATTCGCCGAAGATCGCGTCCATCGGAATCTGCGCGAACTGCTCGGGCAGGGATTTGTAGGCCTCGACCACCTCGGAGCGATGGATTTCCTGGTCGCCCACGCGGGCCACCACCGGATCCTCGGCCGGGGCCGCGGCGGGCGCGGGCGTGGCCGCGGTGCCTTCCGCGAAGGCGGGCTGGACGGAAACCAGCCCGAGGGCGAGAAGGCACGCGATATTCAGACGTTGCATGATAACCCCGATAGGGACCAACAGAAGGGCCGGACGGCCTTGGAGAGGCGCGGATCATGGCGCCTGGCGCGACTCTCCGCAAGTCGTCCCTGCACCCCGTGGAACAAGGCCATAACCGAAAGAAAAGGCAGGATTAGGGCAGAAGGATTACCCTTGTTCGTCTTCGCTGCGCACCAGCCGATAGCCGATGCCGGGCTCGGTCAGGATGAAGCGCGGACGGGCCGGATCGGGCTCCAGCTTCTCGCGCAGATGGCCGACATAGACCCAGAGATACTGGCTCTGCTCCGCCTGGGCCGGCCCCCAGACCTTTTCCAGGATGGAACGGTGGCCGACCACCTTGCCGGCATCGAGGACGAGAAGGCGCAGCACGTCCCATTCCCGGCGCGACAGTTTCACCGCCTGTCCGTCCCTCGTGGCGACGCGGGCGGCGGCGTCGATGCGCAAGCCCTCGCTCTCGAACACGGGCGACGGACTGTTCCGCTCGTGCCGGCGCAGGGCCGCGCGCAACCGGGCCAGCAACTCGCCCCCGGCGAAGGGCTTGGTCACATAATCGTCGGCGCCGAGGTCGAGGGCGCGGATCTTGGTCGCCTCGTCGCCCCGGGCGGAAAGGACGAGAATCGGCACCGCGCTCCAGCCCCGCCATTCCCGGATCAGCTCCAGCCCGTCCCGGTCCGGCAGGCCGAGGTCGAGGAGGACGAGGTCCGGTCGCTCCCCCGCCATGCGGCGCAGGGCATCCGCACCGGTCGCCGCCTCGATCACGCGGCAGCCCTGGGCCTCGATGGTCGCGCGCAGCACGCGGCGGACGGCGGCATCGTCCTCGACGATGAGCACGACGGGTTCAGTCATCCTCGCCCCCCTCCGGCGGCAGGGGCGCCATGGGATCGACCGGCAGGCCGAACCGCACCGTGGTGCCCCGCTCGCCCGGGCCGGGCCGGACCTCGATCCTGCCGCCATGGACCTCGACGAAGCCCTTGCAGATGGCAAGGCCAAGGCCGGTGCCCGCGACCTGCCGGTCGCCGCCCCGGATGCGA
The DNA here is from genome assembly GCF_003173035.1 of Zavarzinia aquatilis. Lineage (GTDB taxonomy): Bacteria > Pseudomonadota > Alphaproteobacteria > Zavarziniales > Zavarziniaceae > Zavarzinia > Zavarzinia aquatilis. The sequence goes on along the minus strand of NZ_QGLE01000003.1, from coordinate 427,460 downwards.
TAGAATTTGTCGAATACCTGTGCCCGCTCGGCTGGCGGAATGCCCGGGCCTTCGTCGCTGACATCGGTTTCGACGACATCGCCCCGGCGGCGGATGTCGATGCGGATGTCGGTGCCCGCGGGCGCGAATTTCCGGGCATTGTCCAACAGATTGATCACCACCTGTTCCATCAGAGCATGATCGAGGCGGAGCGGCGGCAGGCCGGGCTCGACGGTCAGCCTGACCTCGTGGCCCTTCAACAGGCGCTCGGCCCGGCGCAGCGCGGTGGCGACCACGTCAGCCATGGCGATCCACTGCCGCCGCGGCTCCAGCGCCCCTGATTCGAGCCGCGTCATGTCCAGCAGATTGCCGACGAAGGCATTCAGCCGCTCCCCCTCCTCCTCGATGGAGAGGAGGAGATCGTCCCGTGCCGGGGCCGCCAGTTTCCCGCCGTCGCGGCGCAAGGTGGTGGCCGCCCCCATGATGCTGGCGAGCGGCGTTCTCAGGTCATGGCTGATCGAGGTGAAGAGGAGGCCGCGGAAGTGTTCCGACTGGGCCTTCACGCTCGCTTCGTCGAGATCGTCGGCGAGGCGGATGCGCTCGATCGCGACCGCTGCCTGATCGGACAGGGCATCGAGCAGGCGGCGCATGTCGCCCGAGGGCGCCGGCCCGTCGAGGCCGACCACCGCGACCGAGCCGGAAGCCGTGCGCAGCGGCAGAAAGCATCGCTCCGCCCCGGGCAGCGTATCGGTGCCGCGTCCGGCCGGGCGGCCCTGATCCCAGCTCCATTGCGCCGCCGCCCGCTCCGCCTCGGTCAGGCGGTCGTCGGGCGGATAGCCGCCGCGCACCAGCAGATGACCGTCCTCGTCCGGCATCAGGAGGACGACGCCGCGCTTCAGCATCAGCGCGAGCTGATGGACGACCGCCCACAGGAGATCGTCGAGCAGGCGCACCCCCGCCAGCTTGGCGGCGAAGGCATAAAGCGTCGCCGCATCGCTTTCCCGCCGCCGCGCCCGCTCCGCCAGCAGGCGCGTGCGCGCGGCGAGGCCCGACAGAAGCACGGCGATGCCGAGGAAGACGACCAGCGTCAGGATGTTGCCGGGGTCCGCCACGGTGAAGCGGTAGAGCGGCGGCATGAAGAAGAAATTGAATGCCAGCGTCGCGGCGAAGGCCGTGAACAGCGAGGGCAGCAGCCCGAAGGACAGGGCGGACGCCGTGACCGCGCCGATATAGAGGAGAGCGAGCGTCGGCGTGCCCGGCCCGATCGCCCCGGCGACCAGATGGGCAAGGCCGGTGATGCCGGCGACCATCAACCCGCTCCAGCCGAAGGGACCGGGGTCGATCGGGCCGGAACGGCGCCAGCGCGGCCGGGGCATCGCCTCGCCGCCCTCGATGTCGGGCAGGACATGGACCTCGACCGGGCCGACCCGGCGCAGCAGCCGGTCGACCGGGGAGCCGCGCAGGATCGCCTGCAACCGGCTGCGCCGCGACTGGCCGATGACGATACGGGTCACGTTCCGCTCCGCCGCGGCGGCGGCGATGGCATCGGCGGGATCGGCCGCCTGCAGGCTCAGGCTCTCCGCCCCCAGCTGCTCGGCGAGGCGCAAGGTCGCGTGGATCTGGTCGCGCGCCGCCTCGTCCAGCCGCTGTTCGTGCAGGGTCTCGACATGGACCGCGTACCAGCGGGCGTGCAGCCGCTCGGCGATGCGGCTGGCCGCGCGGACGAGGCGCGGCGCCGACGGCCCCGGCCCGACGCAGACCATCAGCCGCTCCCCCACCGGCCACGGGCCGGCGATGGCATGGGCGCGCATGTATTGCACGACCTGATCGTCGACCCGCGCCGCCGCCTGCCGCAGGGCGAGTTCGCGCAGCGCCGTCAGGTTCCCGGGCGAGAAGAAATGGCGCAGCGCCCGGCTGGCCTGATCGCCCAGATAAACCTTGCCCTCGCGCAGGCGCTTGATCAGATCCTCCGGCGTCAGGTCCACGAGTTCGATCTGGTCGGCGGTCTCGAGCACGCTGTCGGGCAGGGTCTCGCGCACCCTGATCCGCGTGATCTGGGCGATGACGTCGTTCAGGCTTTCGAGATGCTGGATGTTCAGCGTCGTGTAGACGTCGATGCCGGCATCGAGCAGCTCGGCGACATCCTGGTAACGCTTGGGGTGGCGGCTGCCCGGGGCATTGGTATGGGCCAGCTCGTCGACGAGAACGAGGCGGGGCCGGCGGGCCAGCACGGCGTCGAGGTCCATCTCCTCGAGCCGGCGGCCGCGATAGTCGGTCTCGCGCCGGGGCAGGACCTCGAGGCCGGCGACCATGGCGAGGGTCTCGCGCCGGCCATGGGTCTCGACCACGCCGACGACGACGTCGATGCCTTCGCGCCGGCGGGCCTGTCCGGCCTCCAGCATCGTATAGGTTTTCCCGACGCCGGGGGCGGCGCCGAGAAAGACCTTGAGCTTGCCGCGCCGCTCGGCCGCCGCCTCGGCGAGGAGGGCGTCCGGGGCCGGGCGGGCGTCTTCGTCCTGCACGTCGTGAGTCGCCTTTTCCGGGTCAGGGCGTCAATCTATCAAGGGCGAGGTTGAGAAGCAGCACGTTCACGCGCGGCTCGCCGAGGGCGCCGAGCTGGCGCCCCTCGACATGGGCGTCGACCAGCGACCGCAGCCGGGCCGGGTCGAGGCCCCGCGCCTTCGCCACCCGCTCGACCTGCAGATAGGCGGCGGCGGGCGAGACATGGGGATCGAGGCCGCTGCCCGAAGCGGTGACGAGATCGACCGGCAGGCGCTCGGCCCCGGTCTCCGCCCGGGCGACATCGACACCCTGCTTCACCCGGTCGATCAGCGGCTTCGAGGTCGGCCCGAGGTTGGAGCCGGACGAGGCGCCGGCATCGTAACCCGCGCTGCCTGCCGCGGACGGACGGCCGTGGAAATAGCGCGACCCGGTGAAGCCCTGGCCGATCAGGCTGGAGCCGATGACGCGGCCCGTCTCGTCCTTGATCAGGCTGCCGTGCGCTTGCCGCGGAAAGGCGCCTTCGGCGATGCCGGTCACGAGGGCGGGATAGAGCGCGCCGGTGATCGCGGTGAAGGCGACGACGAGCACGAGGGCGGGACGAATGAGCGAGAGCATGATGTTACCTCCTCCGCCTTCAGGCGAGCCCGAGGGCGGCGACGAGAAGATCGATCGCCTTGATGCCGGCGAAGGGCAGCACGACGCCGCCGAGGCCATAGATCGCGAGGTTCCGGCGCAGCAGCGAGGCGGCACCGACCGCGCGGTAGCGGACGCCCCGCAGGGCCAGCGGGATCAGCGCGACGATGATCAGGGCATTGAAGATGATGGCCGACAGCACGGCGCTTTCCGGCGTCGCCAGGTTCATGATGTTGAGGGCGCCGAGCTGCGGATAGGTGGCGGCGAACATCGCCGGGATGATCGCGAAATATTTGGCGACGTCGTTGGCGATCGAGAAGGTGGTCAGGCTGCCCCGGGTCATCAGCATCTGTTTGCCGATGCCGACGATCTCGATCAGCTTCGTGGGGTCGCTGTCGAGGTCGACCATGTTGCCGGCCTCGCGCGCGGCCTGGGTGCCGGTGTTCATGGCGACGCCGACATCGGCCTGGGCGAGGGCCGGGGCGTCGTTGGTGCCGTCGCCGCACATGGCGACCAGCCGCCCCTCGCCCTGTTCCTTGCGGATGAGGGCGAGCTTGTTTTCGGGCGAGGCCTCGGCCAGGAAGTCGTCGACCCCGGCTTCGGCCGCGATGGCGGCGGCGGTCAGCGGATTGTCGCCGGTGATCATCACCGTGCGGATGCCCATGGCGCGCAGTTCCGCGAAACGCTCGCGGATGCCGCCCTTGACCACGTCCTTCAGATAGACAACGCCGAGCAGCTTGCCGTTGCGGGCAACGCCCAGCGGCGTGCCGCCGGCCCGGGCGATGCGCTCCACCGCCTCGGTCCATTCCTTGGGGACGGGGCCGGTGCCGACCAGCTTCAGGATCGCCTCGACCGCGCCCTTGCGGATCGAGACCTCGCCGTGATCGACGCCGCTCATCCGGGTCTGGGCGGTGAAGGGCACGAAACGGGCGTTCAGCTCGCCCATCTCATGGGCGCGGATGCCGTATTTCTCCTTTGCGAGGACGACGATGGAGCGCCCCTCCGGCGTCTCGTCGCGCAAGGACGCGAGCTGGGCCGCCCCGGCGAGGTCGTAAAGATCGACGCCGGGCATGGCGACGAATTCGCTCGCCACCCGGTTGCCAAGGGTGATCGTGCCCGTCTTGTCGAGGAGGAGCGTGTCGACATCGCCCGCCGCCTCGACCGCCCGGCCCGAGGTGGCAAGGACATTAAAACGGATCAGCCGATCCATGCCGGCGATGCCGATCGCCGACAAAAGCCCGCCGATGGTGGTCGGAATGAGCGTGATGAACAACGCGGCGAGCAGCACGACCGAGACCGAGCCGCCGGCATAAAGCGCGAAGGGCTGGATGGTGACGGTGGCGATGACGAAGATGAGGGTAAGGCCCGAAAGCAGGATCGACAGGGCGATCTCGTTCGGCGTCTTTTGCCGCTTGGCGCCTTCGACGAGGGCGATCATGCGGTCGAGGAAGGTGCTGCCGGCGGCCGCCGTGATGCGCACCTTGATCTGGTCGGAGAGCACGCGGGTGCCGCCGGTGACGGCCGAACGGTCGCCGCCGGATTCGCGGATCACCGGGGCGGATTCGCCGGTGATCGCGCTTTCGTCGACCGAGGCGATGCCTTCGATCACCTCGCCGTCGGAGGGGATGACGTCGCCCATCTCGACGAGGACGACATCGCCCGCGCGCAGTCTGGTGCCCGGCACGGCCTCGACATGGCCGGACTCGTCGATCCGCTTGGCGATGGTCTCGGACCGGCTCTTGCGCAAGGACGCCGCCTGGGCCTTGCCCCGGCCTTCCGCCACCGCCTCGGCGAAATTGGCGAAGAGCACGGTGAACCACAGCCAGGCGGCGATCTGGCCCGAGAAGCCGGCCGCGCCGCCCGCCAGCAGATCGCGGATGAAGATCGCGGTGACGAGCACCGAGACGACCTCGACGACGAAGATGACCGGGTTGCGGATCAGGCTGCGCGGGTCGAGCTTGATCACCGCGTCGAGCAGTGCCCGGCCGAGAATGGCGCCGTCCAGCATCGAGCGGCCACGGGTGTCAGGGGTGATGGACATGGTTGACCTCAGAACATCTGGCCGGCGGCGAGGGCGAAATGCTCGACCACGGGCCCGAGGGCCAGGGCCGGCATGAATTCCAGCCCGCCGACGATCAGCACGACGCCGATCAGCAGACCGACGAACAGGGGGGTATGGGTCGGGAACGACCCGGCCGAAGGCGGCAGGCGCTTCTTGGCGGCGAGGCCTCCGGCGACGCCCAGCATCGGCACGATCATCAGGAAGCGGCCGATCAGCATCGCGATGCCGATGGTCACATTGTAGAAGGGCGTGTTGGCCGACAGGCCGGCAAAGGCGCTGCCGTTGTTCGCCGCGCCCGAGGTATAGGCGTAGAGCACCTCCGAGAAACCGTGCGGGCCGGCGTTGGCGAGGCTCTTCAAGGCATCCGGCCACAAGAGCGCGAGGGCGGTGAAGCCGAGCATGGCGAGCGGCAGCACGAGAAGGGCGAGGAAGGTCAGGCGCACTTCGCGGCTTTCGATCTTCTTGCCGAGATATTCGGGGGTCCGCCCGACCATCTGGCCGGCGATGAAGACCGCGAGCACGACGAAGAGCAACATGCCGTAGAGCCCGGCGCCGACACCGCCGACGACGATCTCGCCCAATTGCATGTTGAGCAGCGGCACGAGACCGCCCAGCGGCATGAAGCTGGAATGCATGGCGTTCACCGCACCGCAGGACGCCGCCGTGGTGATGGTGGCGAAGAGCGCGGAGTTGACGATGCCGAAGCGAACCTCCTTGCCCTCCATGTTGCCGCCCTCGACGCCGAGCGCCTGGATCAGCGGATTGCCGCCCGCTTCCGCGCCATAGGCGATGAAGACGCCGGCGAGGAAGATCACGCCCATGGCGGCCATGATCGCCCAGCCCTGACGCTCGTCCTTCACCATGCGGCCGAAGGTATTGGTCAGCCCCGCGCCGATGACGAAGATCGCGACCATCTGCAGGAGGTTGGAGAGCGGCGTCGGATTCTCGTAAGGATGCGCGGCATTGGCGTTGAAGAAGCCGCCGCCATTGGTGCCCAGCATCTTGATCGCGACCTGCGAGGCGACCGGGCCTTGCGCGATGGTCTGCTGCGCGCCTTCGACGGTGGTCGCGGTGACGTAAGGATCGAGGTTCTGCGGCATCCCCTGCCAGACGAGGACGAGCGCGAGGACGAGCGACAGCGGCAGCAGGACATAGAGGAGGCAACGGGTCAGATCGACCCAGAAGCAGCCGAGGCTGGCCACGCTCGCCCGCGAGAAGGCGCGGATGAAGGCGAGCGCGAGCGCGATGCCGGTGGCAGCCGAGGTGAAATTATGTACCGCGAGCCCGACCATCTGACTGAAGTAGCTCATGGTGGTTTCACCGCCGTAAGCCTGCCAGTTGGTGTTGGTGGTGAAGCTGATCGCCGTGTTGAAGGCGAGGTCGGCCGGCACCGCCGGCAGGTTCTGCGGGTTCAGCGGCAACACGTCCTGAAAGCGCAGCACCATGTAGGTGATCAGCAGGCCGAGCAGGTTGAACAACAGCATGGAGGCCGCATAGGCCAGCCAGTGCTGCTCCGCCTTGCCGTCGATCCCGGCGGCCCGGTAGAGCACGCGCTCGACCGGGGCGAGGACGGGGGAGAGGAACACTTTCTCGCCCGCGAACAGACGGGCCATATAGCCGCCCATGGGCCGGACGAGGAGGAGGACGACCGCGCAGAACAGCGCGATCTGGAACAGACCGTTCTGGGTCATGTCAGAACCTTTCGGGCCTGAGCAGGGCAATGACGAGATAGACCAGCAGGAAGGCGGCGACGGCGCCGCCCAGCGCATATTCCACGCTCATGATGACCGCCTCCCTACAATCGCTCGCAGCCGGCGGCATAGGCACCGGCTGCGACGAAGAAGGCGATCACGGTGGCGACAAGAATGAAATCCATGGCGAAACTCCGGATCGGGAGCGCCATGGTCGCGCCAGCCGGCCTAAAGGCGCCCTATGAGAATGGTGCGGCCTCGCGCGGGCCTGTATAAGGCGGCCATGGCCATTCTCGACAACGCGGACTTCGAGTCCGCGCTTCCCGCCTCCGCCCGTCTTCTCGGTGTCGATCTCGGCACCAAGACCATCGGCCTTGCCCTGTCCGACACCTCGCGCACGGTGGCAAGCCCGCTGGAGACGATCCGCCGGGTGAAATTCTCGATCGACGTCGAGCGGTTCTTTGCCCTGATCGACCAGCATCAGGTGGCGGGCATCGTGCTTGGCCTGCCCATGAACATGGACGGCACGGCCGGCCCGCGGGTCCAGGCCACCCGCGCCTTCGCGACCGAAGTGCTGAAGCGCCGGGAGCTAAACCTCACCTATTGGGACGAGCGCCTGTCGACCGCCGCGGTCACCCGCATGATGATCGACGCCGACATGACCCGCGCCCGCCGCGCCGAACTCGTCGACAAGCTGGCCGCGACCTACATCCTGCAGGGTTACCTCGACGCCGCCGCGAACTGGCGGCGCGGCGGGTAAACGGGGTGAGGTGGGCGTCTCCGGTCTTCCGCTTGCGGGGCGACCGGCCCCAACGTATAGAACGGGGCTTATGAGCGACTCTGCCGAAGCGGTCTTCCCGCACCGACATCTTCTCGGGATCGAGGGGATGTATCCGCCCGCCATCACCTATCTGCTCGACCTCGCCGACGGCTATGTCGAGCAGAACCGCGCCGTCGACAAGAAGAAGTCGGTGCTGCGGGGCCGGACCCAGGTGAACCTGTTCTTCGAGGCCTCGACCCGGACCTCGACCTCCTTCGAGCTGGCGGGCAAGCGGCTGGGCGCCGACGTCATCAACATGGCGGTCGCCCGCTCCTCGGTCTCGAAGGGCGAGACGCTGATCGACACGGCGATGACGCTGAACGCCATGCACCCGGATGTGCTCGTCGTCCGCCACCAGGATTCGGGCGCGGTCCAGCTGCTGTCCCAGAAGGTCGGCTGCGCCGTGATCAATGCGGGTGACGGCGCTCACGAGCATCCGACCCAGGCCCTGCTCGACGCGCTGACCATCCGCCGCCGCAAGGGCCGGCTGGACGGCCAGGTGGTCGCCATCTGCGGCGATATCCTGCATTCCCGCGTCGCGCGCTCGAACATCCACCTCCTCAACACCATGGGCGCGCAGGTCCGGGTGATCGGTCCGCCCACCCTGATGCCGCGGGCCATCGACGAGCTTGGCGTCGAGGTCCATCACGACATGCGAAAGGGCCTGCGCGGCGTCGACATCGTCATGATGCTGCGCCTGCAGATGGAGCGGATGCAGGGCGCCTATGTCCCGTCCTTACGCGAATATTTCCAGCTTTACGGCCTCGACCAGGAAAAGCTGACCCTGGCCAAGCCGGACGCGCTGATCATGCACCCCGGCCCGATGAACCGCGGCGTCGAGATCGACAGTCTGGTCGCCGACGACATCAACCGCTCGGTCATCCGCGAGCAGGTCGAGATGGGTGTCGCCGTGCGCATGGCCTGTCTCGAAGCCCTGACCCGTCACCTTCCCAACATCGGAGCGGCATCGTGAAGCGACCCGCCAATCCCGGCGCCGAAAAGGGCAAGCTGGTCGCCTATCTGAACGCCCGCCTGCTCGACCCCGCCTCCGGGCTCGACACCATGGGTGCCCTGCTGACGACCGGCGACCAGATCGCCGACCTCGGGCCCAAGCTGTTCGCTGGCGGCGTGCCGTCGGGGATCGAGGTCGTCGATTGCGGCGGCCATTGCCTCGCCCCCGGCCTTATCGACATGCACGCCTTCGTCGGCGAGCCGGGCGCGGAGCACAAGGAAAGCTTCGCCTCGGCCAGCGCGGCGGCAGCGGCGGGCGGCATCACCACACTGATCTGCCTGCCCAATACCGAACCCGCCATCGACGAGCCGGCCATCGTCGAATATGTCGAGCGCCGCGCGCGCGAGAACAGCCTCGTCCGGGTCCAGCCCATGGCGTCGATCACCAAGGGCCTCGCGGGCGCCGAAATGTCGGAAATGGGCCTGCTGATCGAAGCCGGCGCCGTCGCCTTTTCCGATGGCGACCGGGCGGTCGCCTCGGCCCGGGTGATGCGCCGCGCCCTGTCCTATTCCACCCTGTTCGGCAAGCTGGTGATCCAGCACGCCGAGGATCCGTCCCTGTCGAAGGACGGCGCCATGAACGAAGGCGACGTCGCCACCCGCCTCGGCCTCGCCGGCATTCCGGTCGCGGCCGAAGCCCTGGTGGTGGAGCGGGATGTCCGCCTCGTCGCCATGACCGGCGCGCGCTACCATGTCGCGCTGGTCAGCGCGGGCGATACGCTCGATGTCGTGCGCGGGGCGAAGGCGAAGGGGTTGCAGGTTTCCTGCGGCACCGCGCCCCATTATTTCGCCCTCAACGAGAACGCGGTGAACGACTACCGCACCTTCGCCAAGGTCTCGCCGCCCCTGCGCAGCGAGGATGACCGTCAGGCGGTGATCGCCGCCATCAAGGACGGCACCATCGACGTGATCGTTTCCGCCCATATGCCGCAGGACGTCGAATCGAAGCGCCTGCCCTTCGGCCAGGCCGCCTTCGGCGCCGCCGGGCTGGAGACCATGCTGGCGGTCTCGCTCATCCTGCATCACGACCACGGCCTGTCGCTGAACGACATCCTCTACAAGATGACGGCGGCGCCGGCCAAGCTGCTCGGCCTCGCCTCGCGCGGGGCGCTGCGGACCGGAGCCAAGGCCGACCTCATGCTGTTCGATCCCGACAAGCCCTGGCGCGTCAATGTCGACAAGCTGCGCGGCAAATCGAAGAATACGCCCTATGAGGGCCTGCCGCTGACCGGCAAGGTGCTGATGACCGTCGTCGACGGGCTGAAGGTTTTCGACGCCACGCATTAACCGGGGAAACGGCATCGCCATGGAAGACCTCGCCACCGCCGCGGCCATCGCCATCGGCCTCGTCGCCCTCGGCGGCTATCTGCTCGGCTCGATCCCCTTCGGCCTCGTGCTGACGCGGCTGGCGGGCTACGGCGATATCCGTGCGATCGGCTCGGGCAATATCGGCGCGACCAATGTGCTGCGCACCGGCAACAAGCCCCTCGCCCTCGCCACCCTGCTGCTCGACAGCGGCAAGGGCGCGATCGCGGTCCTGATCGCCGTTGCCCTGTTCGAGACGCCGATGATGGGCGTGATCGCGGGCGGCGCCGCCTTCCTCGGCCATTGCTTCCCGGTCTGGCTGGGCTTCAAGGGCGGCAAGGGCGTCGCCACCTTCCTCGGCACCATGATCGCCGCCGCCTGGCCCGTCGGCCTCGCCTGCTGCGCGACCTGGGCGGTGACCGCGGCGCTCACCCGCATGTCCTCGCTCTCCGCGCTGGTCGCGGCGGCGCTCGGCCCGGTCTATGCCCTCTTCCTCGCCGATCAGCCGCGGGCGGGTCTCGCCCTGTTCTGCGCCGTGCTGATCTTCATCCGCCACAAGGACAATATCGCCCGCATCCTGGCGGGAACCGAACCCAGGATCGGCGCCGGCAAGAAGAAGGGCTGAGTCCCCCGGCAGGGGGACTATCCGCGCGGGTTTTGGTCCGCTGGACATGATACCGTCCAGTTGGTATGTTTCAACGATGACCGAAGCCCATCGCCGCAAGAAGCAGCCGATCGAGCTGCGCCAGCAATTGCTCGATGCCGCCGCCACCCTGTCGGTGCGGGCGGGGGTCGGCAATCTGCGGCTGGATGCGGTGGCGGCGGCGGCCGGGGTTTCCAAGGGCGGTCTGCTGCATCATTTTCCCAGCCGGCAGGCCCTGCTCGAGGCGCTGTGCGAGGAATGTCTGAGCCGTTGCGACCGCCGGATCGAGGCGGAGCTGGCGGCGGACCCCGTAGTCGCCGGGCGCTTCTCCCGCGCCTATCTTCAGGTCATGACCGGGGTCGAGGTCACCGAGCGGGAGCGGGTCTGGGGCCTGCTCTCCGTCATGCTCTTCGCCGAACCCGAATTCCGTGACCGCTGGGGTCGCTGGCTGGCGGCCCATCTCGCCCGCCATGACGAGACCGGGCAATCGGTGCTGTTCGATATCGTGCGCCTCGCCGCCGACGGCATCTGGCTCTCCGACATGTCGGGCGAAAATTCCGACCCTTCGCGCCGGGCCGCCATCATCGCCCGCCTGCGCACCCTCACCCTCGACGGCCCGGAGGCCGAGTGATGTCCCCGTTGTTTCAGGCCTACGCCTTCCTCTGCGCCGCCATCCTGTGCGAATTGTCGGGCACCAGTTTCCTGCAGGCGTCGCAGCAGTTCACCCGGCCGCTGCAGACCGGGCTCATGGCCATCAGTTACCTGACGTCCTTCTACCTGATGTCGCACGCGCTGAAGATCGTGCCGGTCAGCATCGCCTATGCGATCTGGTCGGGCCTTGGCATCGTGCTGATTACGATCATCGGCTTCGTCGTCTTCAAGCAGAAGCTGGACCTGCCGGCGCTGGCCGGGGTCGGCCTGATCGTCGCCGGTGTCATCGTCGTCACCGGTTTCTCGAACAGCGTCCAGCACTGAAGGCGCGGAAGGCGCCGCTCAGTTCTCGGCGCAGACGAAGCAGGTGACGCCGCTCGGCACGATGCGCGAATCGGGGCTGAGGTTGGAGCGGAGCTGGCCGCCCGCCTCATAGGCGCCGTGATCGAAGATCGCCTCGAACGCCCGCTCTTCCGAGCGGCCCTCGGGGGTGACCAGCTTCAGACGGTAATTCACCGTGGAGCAGCGCTTGTCGGTCGAGGTGATCTCGACGAAATAGGCGATATCGGCGCCCACATTGTCGCGCCGCCGGCCGACGTCGGTCACCTTGACCTGCGCCGTGCAGGCGCCCTGCGCGATCGCGCATTCGCAGGGGCGATCCTCGGTGATGCTCTGGCTCGGCACGGACTGGGCGTCGGGATAGGTCGTCGCCGGGGCCTGCGGGATGAAAGGCTCTTCCGCCGGGGCCTGCTGGGCATGAGCCGGCGCGACGAGCGCCAGCAACGCAAGGATCGGCAGGATACGCATCTCGGTCTCCGGGGGGTGCGATGGACCGTGTCATTCTGGCCCCAAGCCGCCGCCTTGCAAAGGGGCGGCCTGGAACATGGGAGGGATCAGCCGGCGAGGGCGCCGTGGCAATGCTTGAATTTCTTGCCCGAGCCGCAGGGGCAGAGCGCGTTGCGCGACACCTTGCCCCAATTGGCGGCCGGAACGCGGTCGCTGAAGGGCATCCCTTCCGGATCGGGCATCGGCAGGGGCCGTGCCTCGTTCTCGCCGGTCAGCGGATCGTCATGCACCGGCGACAGATTGACCGGCTCGGGCGGCAGCGGCTCCGGCGGCTGCTCCACCCGGACCTCGACATGGGCGAGGATGCGGGTGACATCCTCGTTGATGCGGTCGAGCATGGCCTCGTAGAGACCGAAGGCTTCCTGCTGATATTCACGCAACGGGTCGCGCTGGCCATAGGCGCGCAGGCCGATCGCCTGACGCAGGTAATCGAGCTGGAGCAGATGCTCCTTCCAGCACTGGTCGAGAATCTGCAAGAGCATGCTCTTCTCGATCATGCGCATGATCTCGGCGCCGAACCGCTCCTCCTTCGCCTTGAAGAAGGCCGTCACCTCATGCTCGAGGCGGTGGCGGATCTCGTCCTCGGCGATGCCCTCTTCCGCGGCCCATTCGGGCACCGGCAGGTCGAGGGTGAAGATGCGCGCGACCTCGTCCTTGAGGCCCGGCGCGTTCCAGGCTTCGGAATAGGAACCGGCCGGGATATGCGAGGCGACGAGGTTGTTCACCGTGTGCTCGCGCATCGACAGGGCGACGTCCGAAACATCATTGGTGTTCATGAATTCGCGGCGCTGGCCGTAGATCGCCTTGCGCTGCTCGTTCATCACGTCGTCATAGCGCAGCAGGTTCTTGCGGATGTCGAAGTTGCGCGCCTCGACCTTCTGCTGCGCCTTTTCCAGCGCCTTGTTCACCCAGGGATGGATGATCGCCTCGCCTTCCTTGAGGCCGAGGCGCTGCAACATGCGGCTCAGATTGTCCGAGCCGAAGATGCGCATCAGGTCGTCTTCGAGGCTGAGGAAGAACTTCGACGCGCCGGGGTCGCCCTGACGGCCCGACCGGCCGCGCAGCTGGTTGTCGATGCGCCGGCTCTCGTGCCGCTCGGTGCCGATGATGTAGAGACCGCCAGCGGCCAGCACGATTTCCTTGTCGCGGGCATGCTTGGCCCGCATCTCGGCGATCAGCGCCTCGCGGTCGTCACTCTCGGGCAGCTCGGCGATCAGCATGGACAGGTTGCCGCCCATCTGGATGTCGGTGCCGCGGCCCGCCATGTTGGTCGCGATGGTGACGGCGCCCGGCTGGCCCGCCTGAGCGACGATACCGGCTTCCTGCGCGTGGAAACGCGCGTTCAGCACCCGGTGCGGGATATTCTTCTTCTTCAGATGGGCCGACAGAAGCTCGGACTTCTCGATCGAGACGGTGCCGACCAGCACCGGCTGCTGCCGCGCCCGGCATTCCTCGACCAGGAGGACGATGGCGTTGAACTTGTCGCCCATCGACAGATAGACCTCGTCGTCGAGGTCCTTGCGGATCACCGGCACATTGGTCGGGATCTCGATCACGTCGAGCTTGTAGATCTCGCCGAATTCGGCCGCCTCGGTCGCCGCCGTGCCGGTCATGCCCGACAGTTTGGGATAGAGCCGGAAATAATTCTGGAACGTGATCGAGGCGAGGGTCTGGTTCTCGTTCTGGACGGTGACGTGTTCCTTGGCTTCCAGCGCCTGGTGCAGGCCCTCGGAATAGCGCCGGCCGGTCATCATGCGGCCGGTGAACTCGTCGATGATGACGACCTTGTCGTCCTTCACCACATAGTCGCGGTCGCGCCGGAACAGGACATGGGCGCGCAGCGCCTGCTGCAGGTGATGAACGATGGTGACGTTCTCGGCGTCGTAGAGATTGCTGGTCTTCAGCATCCCGCCGGCCAGCAGCAGCTTCTCGAACTTCTCCTGCCCTTCCTCGGACAGGGAGACGGAGCGCTGCTTCTCGTCCTTCTCGTAGTCGGCCTCGACCAGCTGGGGCATCAGCGCGTCGATCCGGCGATAAAGGTCGGAATTATCCTCGGTCGGGCCGGAAATGATCAGCGGCGTGCGCGCCTCGTCGATCAGGATCGAGTCGACTTCGTCGACGATCGCGTAATGGAAGGGCCGCTGGACCAGATGCTCCAGCCGGTACTTCATGTTGTCGCGGAGGTAATCGAAGCCGAATTCGTTGTTGGTGCCGTAGGTGATGTCGGCGGCATAATTCTCGCGCCGCTCCTCGTCGGTCAGGTCATTGACGATGACGCCGGTGGAGAGGCCGAGGAAACCGTAGACCGCGCCCATCTGGGTCGCGTCGCGCTTGGCCAGATAGTCGTTCACGGTGATGACGTGGACGCCCTTGCCCTCGAGCGCGTTCAGATAGGCGGCGAGGGTCGCGACCAGGGTCTTGCCTTCACCGGTGCGCATTTCGGCGATCTTGCCCGAATGCAGCACCATGCCGCCGATCAGCTGCACATCGAAATGGCGCTGGCCGAGGGTGCGTTTCGCGGCCTCGCGCACGGTGGCGAAAGCCTCGACCAGCAGATCGTCCGTGGTCTCGCCAGCGGCGAGGCGGGCCTTGAACTTGTCCGTCTGGGCCTTCAGGTCGGCGTCCGACAGCGCGGAAATCTGGGCTTCCAGCGCATTGATGGCGGCGACCCGGCTGCGCAGCTGCTTGACGGTACGATCGTTGGCGCTGCCGAACAGCCGTTTGGCGAGCGAGCCGATGCCGAGCATGAGGCAACCTTCTTCTGCCGGTCAGCCCGGCCGGGGCCTGACGGGCGCATGAGGTGACGCGGGGCTGCAGCCCCGCCGGAATTCCTGTCGCCGGGCCCCTTATGGGCACCCGGGCGGGCATGGGACAGATAAGACGCGGCCTGCCCGATGTCAACGTGGACCCCCGCCGCTTCTCGCCGCAGTCGGGGTCAGAGGCCGTGGCGGCCCCAGGCCCGGGCCATGCGGATCGCTTCGGCGAAACGGGCACGGGCGGGGGCGCCATCCCCCTCGGGCAGGCTGCGGCGATCCGGCCCCGCCCCGGCCAGCGTCAGGTCGTCCGGTGCCCCGGCCAGCAGCGCGGTGCCGAGCGCGGTCAACTCCCCCGCGCCCCGGGCCACCACGGGCCGGCCCAGCACAAGGGCGAGAAAGCGGCAGAAGTAGGCGTTGCGCGCCATGCCGCCGTCGATCGAGACCTCCGCCCCCAGCGGGACATGGCCGGCCATGGCGTGGACGACCTCCGCCGTGCGCAGGGCGACGCCTTCGAGAACCGCGCGCGCAAGATCGCGCGGCCCCGTGTCGAGGGTCAGCCCCAGCCACAGGCCGGCGGCGTCGCGCTGCCAGTGCGGGCAGGCGAGACCGGCAAGGGCGGGCACGAAGACGAGACCGCGCTCGATGGCGGGCGGCCCCTCGAAATCGTCGATGTCGGCGTAATCGGCGAACAGCCCCAGCCGCCTGGCCCAGTCCATGGCCGAGCCCGCGGTATAGACCCCGCCGTCGAGGGCATAGGTGATGGCGCCGCCCGCGCGCTGCCAGGCGATGGTGGGCAGCAGCCCCTCGCCCGGCGCCCGGCGCATGGTCGGCCCGGTAACGGCAAGGGCGAAGGCGCCGGTGCCGAAGGTCACCTTGGCATCGCCCGCCTCGCGGCAGCCATGGCCATAAAGGCTGGCCTGCTGGTCCACGACGGAGGCCGTGACCGGCACAGGCCGCCCGGCGACCGTGATCGCGCCATGATCGGCAACGGTGGGGCGGATCGGCGGCAGCGCGGCGCGCGGCACGCCGAACAGGGCGCAGAGCGCGTCGTCCCAATCGCCGGTCGCCAGATTCATCAACGAGGTGCGCGAGGCCGTGGTGACATCGGTCTGGAAGCGCCCCGCCAGCCGGTCGAGGAAGAAGGCGTCGGTCGTGCCGAGGCGAAGCCGCCCCGCCGCCAGCGCCGCCCCGGCTTCGGGCACATGGGCCATGATCCAGCCCAGCTTCGAAGCGGAGAAATAGGGATCGAGCGGCAGGCCCGCCCGCTCCAGCGTCAGCGCCTCGTGTCCCCCGGCCTTCAGCGCCTCGGTCACATCGGCCGTGCGGTCGTCCTGCCAGACGATGACGGGGGAAAGGGCGCGCCTGGTCACCGCGTCCCAGGCGAGGCAGCTTTCGCCCTGATTGTCGATGCCGATGGCATCGAGCGGCCCCGCCGCCGCGAGGCAGGCCTCGATATTCGCGATCAGCTCCTCCGGGTCGTGCTCGACCCGCCCGGGGGCCGGGTAATGCTGCTCGTGGGGGAGAGCGTGGACCACCTCGGCCCTGTTCCCCTCGGCGACCAGGATGCGGGTGGAGGTCGTGCCCTGGTCGATGGCGGCGATGCGCCGGGTCATGGCTTGCCCCCTCCCGCCGGCTCGAGGGTCAGGCGCAGGCGGCGGGCATCGGCGATCTGCGATTCGCCCGGCAGGGGGACGAGGATGCGCCGCTCCGGCAGGGCGGACAGCCGGCGCGACCACAGCAGCCGGTCGCCTGCACGCAGGCACAGGCGGCCGCGCGCCGCCTCACTCACCCGGAGCTGGATCGCGCGGGTCTCGCCCGCGGGCGCCGGCACCACCAGCTGCGGCACGGCATAGGACAGCGGCGCCTCGATTTCGATAGGGATCGCCCCGGCGGCGGGGGGCAACAGGCCGGCCAGATCGTCGTATATGCGCCTTGCCGTCGCCACTGCCTCGCGCCAGCAGAAACCGGCGGTCTCGATCGGATGCAGCATGTTGCCGGCGGCGTAATAGGCGGGATCGCTGCACCGGCCGAACTGGTCGATGATCGGACCGCCGCTGTGCGGATCGACCGCGAGAGGACCGAGCCGGGCGAGGCTCGCCTCCGGCGTGAATTTCCCGGTGAACAGGATGCCGTCGCAATCGAGGCTGCGGCGGTGGAAGGCATGTTCGATCTCGACACCGGTGACGCGCGGGCCGCCCGCGATCTTGGTGATACGGGCGTCGAGCAGCAAGGGCACGCCCAGCAGCCGGGGCAGCAGGCCCGCCGGCCAACGCGCCGTGGTGCGCTGGCCCGCCTCGATCATGGCGACCGGCCGGATGCCCGCCTGACGGCAGGTGATCAGGGCGGAGAAGGAGACGAGTTCACTGCCGACGACGAGCGGGGCACGGAACGGCAGGCGCTTCTCGGCATGAATGAAATTCTGCAACGCGCCCGTGGTGAAGATGCCGAGGGGCCGCGCCCCGGAGACCAGCCGGGCCGAGCGCGGCGCTTCCCGCGCGCCCGTGGCCAGCAGCACCCGCCGGGCGGTCACCGTAAAGGGCGCCTCGGCGTCGCCTGCCGCCAGCACCCCGCCCGGATGCAGCGCGAAGACCGCCGTCCCCGTGCGGATTTCCACGCCCTCCCGGTCCGCCCGCTCGACCAGTTCGCGGGCATAGGCGGCCCCCCTCATCAGCTTGCCGTATTCCCGCAGGCCGAAGGGCGAATGAACGCAGGTGAGCGGCATCCCGCCCGCCGCCGACGTCCGCTCCAACACGACGATGCGGCCGGCACCCAGCCGGCGCAGCTCCGCCGCCGCGGCGAGGCCCGCCGGCCCGCCGCCAACAATGGCGACATCGCAGACGATATCCTCGCTCATGACAGCGGCCCCGCGCCGAGCGGCACGGACAGCCGCGCATCGACGAGCGCCGAGAGGCGCGCCGCGCAGTGGAAGCCCTGACAGCGCCCCATCATGGCCCGGGTCCGCCGCTTCAGCCCGGCGGGATCGGACGGCGGCAGCGGACTTTCCAGCGCCGCCTCGATCTCGCGCCTTGTCACCAGTTCGCAATGGCAGACGATCTCGCCCCGGCCCGGCGCCTGATGGTCGCGCGGCAGATGTTCGGCGAGATTGGGCATTTGCGGCCAGACGATCTCCGGCGGCGGTGTGAAGGCCCCGCCGTGGAGACCAAGGACATGGCGCGCGATGCCGAGGGCGGCGGTCAGCCCGGTCGAGCGGATGCCGCCCACGGTGATCCAGTGCCGCTCGGCATCGGCGAAGATGCGATAGTCCTTCTCCTCGGTCGCGGGCCTGATCCCGGCATAGATCGCGGTGACCGGCATCCCGGCGAGGCCGGGCAGGATGCGTTCCGCCTCCGCCTTCAGGCGGCGCAGGGTCGCCTCGTCGGTGCTGCTGTCGGCGCGGCTGTCCTGTTCCTCGGCGGTCGGGCCGACCAGGACATTGCCGAAGATGGTCGGGCAGACCACGACCCCCTTGGTCCGGCTGGTCGGCACCGGCAGCAGGATGGTGTCGAGCAGTTTGCTCGCCGCCTTGTCGTAGACGACGAACTGGCCCTTGCGCGGGTGGATGGCGAAACGGCTGGCGCCCAGCAGGCTGCGCTCCAGCCAGTCGCCGTAAAGGCCGGCGGCATTGACGACGAAGCGCGCGCGCACCTCGCCCCTGCCGGTCTGCAGGCGCCAGACCGCGCCATCGAAGCGGCCGTCGGTGACGCCCGCGCCGAACAGCGCCGTCGCCCCATTCTCGACCGCCTGGGTGAGATAGGCGAGCGGCGCGCTCCACGGGTCGATGACATACTCGCGCGGAATCTCGACCGCCGCCCGCGCCGCGGGGCCCAGCGCCGGGGTGCGCCGCCGCGCCGCCGCCGCCGTAAGGATGCGAACATCGGCGACGCCATTCTCATGCGCGGCGGCGAGGATCGCGGGCAATTGCGCCTCCTGATCCTCGGTCCAGGCGACGAGATGGGCGCCGGTCTCGAGCAAGGGCAGGTTCAGCTTGCGGTGCAGATCGAGATAGAGCGCGTGGCTTTCCGCCACCAGCCGCGCTTCGAGCGAACCGGGCACGGCGTCGAAGCCCGTGTGCAGGATCGCGCTGTTGCCCTTGGAGGCGCCCGCGAGAATATCGCCCGCGATTTCAAGAAGGACGGTGGAAGCCCCGGCCAGGGCGAATTCCCGGGCAATGGCACAGCCCACCACGCCGCCGCCGACCACGGCGACATCGAAACACAGAGACACCATCGCACCCTTTGCCCCGGCCCCGCCCGATGTTAGGGATGGTTTCCCCACAGGGTCAATCGGTGCCGCCGTTGCGACTGTCGACAAAGTCGATTCCAAGCCTTTTTGCGGCCTGTGCGCTTGCCCTGCTGCTGGCCGGCTGCGGCGCGACCGTGACCGGTCTTGGTCCCGGGCAGGGGCCGGCCCGGCTGGACGAAGGCGAGGGCTTTACCGCCGCCGACGGCACCCGATTGCCGGTGACGATCTGGCGGCCACCGGCGGGCGCGCCGGTCCGGGCGGTGATCCTCGCCCTGCACGGCTTCAACGATTACGCCCATGCCTTCGCCCTGCCCGCGCCCTTCTGGGCCAGTCGGGGCATCGCCACCTATGCCTATGATCAGCGGGGTTTCGGCCGCAGCGCGACCGCCCGCCTGTGGCCGGGGGAAGACGCCCTCGTCGCCGATGCCGGGGCCATGGTCCGTCTCGTCGCCCGGCGCCATCCGGGCGTGCCGCTCTATCTGATGGGCGAAAGCATGGGCGGCGCCGTCGCCATGCGCGCCCTCGGCCGCGATCCCGGATTGCCGGTCGCCGGGAGCATCCTGCTCGCCCCCGCGGTGTGGCGGGCCGAGGATATCCCCTTCCCGGGCGCGTTCCTGCTCGAGACCATGGCCTTCCTCATGCCGTGGAATCCGATGACCCCGCCCGAGGGCCTGAGAATCACCCCGACCGACAATCGCGACGAGATGGCGGCGATGAGCCGCGACCCCCTGATGATCAAGGGCACGCGGACCGATGCCGTGCTCGGTCTGGTCCGGCTGATGCAGGCGGCGGCCGAAACCGGCGTGCCGCGCGACCGGTCCGTGCTGCTGCTCTATGGCCTGCGGGACGAGGTGGTGCGCTTCCCCGCCATCGCCGCCCTGACGGCGCGGGCGCGGCGCGACAATCCGCGCTATCGCGAAAACTGGTATGACAGAGGCTACCATCTGCTGCTGCGCGACCGTCAGGGTCCGCGGGTGTGGCGCGACATCGCCGCCTTCGTCCTCGACCCCGATGCGCCCATGCCCGGCGATGCCCTGAATAGGCCATGATTTGGGACTATCCGGGCGAATTCCCGTTTGCGTCCGACGGTAACAGGCGCGACCTTGTGACAGTGGCGTCGGGGCCGAACAACGGTACGGATGGCAACGTATCGGGTCCGCGGCGCCGAGGGGCAGCGTGATGGTCAACAAGAACAACAATAGGGCGACAGACTGGCGCCGGGCGAATCTGTGGCCGTTGCTCCTGTTGCTGGCCCTGGTCCCCGCGCTCGAAGCCTGCTCCAAGAATCGACTCGGCCAATCCCGCGGCTCGGTGCTCACGACCGCAGTCGGTGTGCCCGCGCCCATCGTCAATGCCCCGAAACCCGTCGCTGCACCCCCTGCCAGCCCTCCTTCGGGCCATGCCGAACAGGCCGAACTCGAAGAAGCCGAAGATCAGGCCGACACGCTGACGATCGCGCCCGGCATCGCGGAAGGCGACGGGCCGGCCGGCGCCGGCGCGCCCCCCGGCCTCAGCGGCGACCCGATGCCGGCGGCCGGGCGCCAATCGCCGCCCGGCGCGGGCAGCGCGCAAACCGTGCTCGAGGCCATCGCCGCCTCCGACGGCATGAAGGTCTTCTTCAGCACCAATTCCATCGACCGCGGCCTGTCCAGCCGCCGGGTGGCGCTGGCCGCCAGCGGCACCGGCGAGCGGGCGGCCATGATCGACGAGACCTGCCGTCAGGCCGGCCTGTCCTGTTTCTACGCTGCCGATTTCAATTCGCTCTCGGTCTATGATCCGCGCGAATTTCACGCGGCGGGGCCGGACATGACCGCCCTCGTCTACAACCGGCGCGACGGTTTCGAGACGGCGGGCGCCAGTCGCCCGGTGGTAACCGAAGACAGCCGGCCGGCAAAGCCGAAACCCGTGGCGACCAAACCCGGCAAGCCCCAAAAGCCCGGCAAGCCCCAAAAGCCCGGCAAGCCCCAGAAGCCGGCCGCGCACAAGCCGGGCAAGCCGGCGAAACCCGCCGCCACCAAGCCTAAACCGACGAAACCGGCGGCGACCAAGCCGAAACCGGCCAAGCCCGCGGCGACCAAGCCGACACCGAGCAAGAAGCCGCCAGCGGCGAAGCCGAAACCCGCCGCCACGAAGCCCGCGGCCCCCGCCCCGACCAAAAAGCCGGTGTCCTAGGGGCCTGCCCCTCGCTCATCGCGCTGGCGCAGGCCGGAATCCCGATGCGCCGGAAGCGCACCGTCAGGATCGGCAATGCCCGAGGCACCGTCGTGTCTTCATAGACCGAATGTAGGGATGGAGACGAGATGGTGGGCGCGACAGGGATTGAACCTGTGACCCCCGCCGTGTGAAGGCGATGCTCTCCCGCTGAGCTACGCGCCCATCTCGTCGAGGCGCGAATATCTAGTGGCGGGCGCCGGTCCTGTCAAGCACCTGGGTCAGGGCATGAGGCAATTCGCGGAAATGGTCGATCACCGCGTCGGCGCCGAGCTTCTGTGCCGGGATCGGCGTATAGCCGAAAGTGACGAGAACGGCGGGAACGCCGGCATCGCGCGCGGCATTGAGGTCGGTCGCGCTGTCGCCAACCATCACCGCGCGGTCGAGATCGCCCGAAAGCGCCTCGATGGTGGCGATCAGATGCCTTCCGTCCGGCTTCTTCACCGTCAGGCTGTCGCCGCCGAGAATCGCGTCGGCAGGGAAAAATTCGTCGAGTTCGAGGGCGACGATCAGCTGTTTCGCCAGCACCACGGGCTTGTTGGTGCAGACGCCCAGCCGCACGCCCCGCGCCCGCAGCCAGTTCAGCGTCGCCACGACGCCGGGAAAGGCCACCGAATGATCGGCGACATGGCCCGCGTAATAGCCGATGAAGTAATCGACCAGCGCGTCGATTTCGCCCGCCGACTTCGGCACGGCATGGGCCTCCAGCCCGCGCTCGATCAGCTTGCGGGCGCCGTGCCCGACCATGTGGCGCACCTCCGCCTCGGGCAGGGCGGCGAGGCCGAGGCTGGCCATGGTCGCGTTCAGCGCCCCGGTCAGGTCGGGCGCGCTGTCGACGAGGGTACCGTCGAGATCGAAGATGACCGTGTCGGGCAGGGTGGCGGAGAAGGGCAGGATTTCGCAGGACGACATGATCGGACCAGTTTGCCGCGCGGGCGCAAAACTTTGAAACAAAAGGTGACTGTAACGGCAAGTGCCGGCTGTGGCACCTTGTCGCTCGCGATTCTGCCCGAACCTGAGTACCGCCATGCCCGCCGACACCGCCGCCCCCTCGCCGACCGCTTCGCTGCCGACCGCGGCGGTGATCCTTGCCGCCGGCATGGGCACGCGGATGAAATCGGCCCTGCCCAAGGTCATGCATCCGGTCGCCGGGCGACCGATGATCCACCATGTCGCCGGGGCCGCGAAAGCCTGCGGCGCCGACAGGCTGGTGGTCGTGCTCTCCCCCGGTCTTTCCGCCGTCGCCGACAGCCTGCCGGGGGCCAGCATCGCGATTCAGGACCCGCCGCTCGGCACCGGCCACGCGGTCGCCTGCGCCCTGCCCGCCCTCGAGGGCTTCACGGGCGGCGTGCTCGTCCTGTTCGGCGATACCCCCCTCGTCGAGGCGGCAACCCTGCTGCGCCTGCGCGCCGCCCTGGAAGCGCCCAACGTCGCCGTCGCCGTGCTGGGCTTTCGGCCCCCGGAGCCCGGGGCCTATGGCCGGCTGGTCACTGATGCGGACGGGCAGCTCGACGCCATCGTCGAGGCCAAGGACGCGAGCGCAGAGCAATTGAAGATCGGCCTGTGCAACGCCGGGGTGATGGCGATTTCGGGCGCGCACCTGGCCCACCTCGTCGGCCGGATCGGCAACGACAATGCCAAGAAGGAATATTACCTCACCGACATCGTCGCCCTTGCCCGGGCCGACGGACTGTCGGCCGTCGTCGTCGAGGGCGCGGCGGACGAGGTGCTGGGCGTCAACTCCCGGGTCGAGCTGGCGGAGGCCGAGGCGATCTGCCAGGCCCGCCTGCGCCGCCGCCACATGGAAGCGGGCGTCAGTTTCGAGGATCCGGCCTCGGTCCGGCTGATGGCCGACACGGTGCTGGGGCGCGATGTGACCATCGGCCCCCAGGTCGTCTTCGGCCCGGGCGCCGTCATCGGCGACGACGTGCGCATCAACGCCTTCTGCCATGTCGAGGGGGCGACGGTGGCGCCAAAGGCGATCATCGGCCCCTTCGCCCGATTGCGGCCGGGGGCGAAGGTCGGCGCGGGCGCCCATGTCGGCAATTTCGTCGAGCTGAAGAACGCGGTACTGGGCGAGGGCGCCAAGGCCAATCACCTGAGCTATCTCGGCGATGCCGAGGTCGGCGCGGGCGCCAATATCGGCGCCGGCACCATCACCTGCAATTACGACGGCTTCAACAAGTCGAAGACGGTGATCGGCGCCGGGGCCTTCATCGGCTCCAACTCGGCGCTGGTCGCCCCCGTGAGCGTCGGCGACGGCGCCATCATCGGCGCCGGCTCGGTCGTCGTTGAGGATGTCGCGGCGGACGCTCTCTACATCGAGCGGGCGCGGCCCGTGCACAAGGCGGGCTGGGCCGCCCGCTTCCGCGCCCTCATGCGCAAATCCAGGTAAAGGACCGGTTCCATGTGCGGCATCGTCGGTATCGTCGGCAAAAGCGAAGTGGCCTCGCGCCTGGTTGAGGGTCTGCGCCGTCTCGAATATCGGGGCTATGATTCGGCCGGCCTCGCCACGCTGGTCGACGGCGCGATCACCAGACGCCGGTCGGAGGGCAAGCTGTCCCGCCTGACCGACCTGCTGGTCAGCCAGCCCCTGCCGGGCGTCACCGGCATTGGCCACACCCGCTGGGCGACCCATGGCGCGCCGACGACGACCAATGCCCACCCGCACGCGACGGCCCATGTCGCCGTGGTCCACAATGGCATCATCGAGAATTTCCGCGAGCTGAAGGACGACCTCGTCGCCCGCGGCCACATCTTCGAGAGCGAGACCGATTCGGAAGTCGTCGCCCATCTCGTCTCCGACGGGCTGGAACAGGGCCTGACGCCGCAGGCGGCGGTCTCCGCCGCGCTGAAGCTGATGCGCGGCGCCTTCGCCCTCGCCATCCTCTTTGCCGGGCACGACGGGCTGCTGATCGGCGCGCGGCGCGGCAGTCCGCTCGCCGTCGGCTTCGGCGAGGGCGAGATGTATCTCGGCTCCGACGCCATGGCCCTGTCGAGCTGGACCCGCCAGGTGCTCTATCTCGAGGAAGGCGACTGGGTGGTGCTTTCCCACGCAGGCGCCACCGTCTTCGACGCCAACGACCGTGAGGTGACCCGGGCCGTGCGCACCGTCGCCCTGTCCCCGGCGATGATCGAGAAGGGCAATTACCGCCACTACATGCAGAAGGAAATCTTCGAGCAGCCGCAGGTGATCGGCGATGCCCTCGCGACCTATCTCGACCCGGCGACAAGGCGGCCCCGCCTGCCCGAGGGCGGGCCGGACTGGGCCGCGGTGCCGCGCCTGACCATCGTCGCCTGCGGCACCTCGTCCTACGCCGCGCTCGTCGCCAAATACTGGTTCGAGCAGATCGCCCGCCTGCCGGTCGAGGTCGATATCGCCTCCGAATTCCGCTACCGCGAGGCGCCGATGCCGAAGGGCGGCGTCGCCCTGTTCATTTCCCAATCGGGCGAGACTGCCGACACGCTGGCCGCGCTCCGCTACGCGAAGGACGAAAATCAGTTCATCGTCGCCCTGGTCAATGTCCCCGAATCCTCGATGGCGCGGGAGGCGGACCTCGTGCTGCCCATTCTCGCGGGGCCGGAGATCGGCGTCGCCTCGACCAAGGCCTTCACCTGCCAGCTGACCGTCCTGATGTGCCTCGTCCTCGCCGTCGCGCGCAGCCGGGGCACGATCGACGCGGCCGAGGAAGCGCGGCTCTGCGCCGCCCTGTCGGAAGTGCCGGCGCGGGCGCTCGAGGTGCTCAATCACGACGAGAAGATCCGCGCCATCGCGCTCTGGCTGGCCGAGGCGCGGGACGTGCTCTATCTCGGTCGGGGCGCGATCTTCCCCATCGCCCTCGAAGGCGCGCTGAAGCTGAAGGAAATCTCCTATATCCACGCCGAAGGCTATGCCGCGGGCGAACTGAAACACGGCCCCATCGCCCTCATCGACGAGGCGGTGCCGGTGATCGTGCTCGCCCCCCACGGGCCCTTGTTCGAGAAGACGGTCTCGAACATGCAGGAAGTGCTGGCGCGGGGCGGCCGGGTGGTCCTGCTGTCCGATACCGCCGGCATCGAGACCGAGGGGCGCAATGCCGCCGAAATCATCGAACTGCCGATGGTCGATGCTTTCGTCACCCCGGTGCTCTACGCGATCCCGGTCCAGTTGCTCGCCTATCACACCGCCGTCGCCAAGGGCACCGATGTCGACCAGCCGCGCAACCTCGCCAAATCCGTGACCGTGGAATAGGCCACCGCGAGGCGGCACGGCGCCTCAGTCAGCGGCAGGCCGAAGTCCGGCCAGATAGCTCCGGACCGTCATGCGGCCGAGGGCGCGGGCGTCGCCCCACGGATATTCCGGGATCGTGATCAGGTTCAGCGCCAGCCCCTGCATCACGCACAGCAGGCCGCGGGCGATCGCGTCGGGCTCCGCCCCCAGAAGATCGCCTTGCGCCCTCGCGTCGGCCGCCACCCGGGCGATGAGATCGAAGCGTTCGACGATCCCCGACGACGCCAGATAGTTCCTCGTGCCGTCGGGGGCGACGTCCTTCTGCAGGAACACAATCAGGAAGCGCCCCGGATGCTCGATCCAGTAATCGAGATAGGCGAGGGCGATGTCCTCCAGCCGGGCACGCGGCGTCTCCGCCTCGATCCGCTCCAGCCGCGCGAAAAGCTCGCCGAAGAACAGGTCCCAGACCTGCCACAGGATTTCCTGCTTGCCGGCGAAATAGCGATAGAGCGCCATCGGCGAGCAGCCCACCTCCCCCGCGATATTGCGCATCGACACGGCGTCCACGCCGTCCCGCAGGAACAGCTCGCGCGCGGCGGCGGCGATGCGCTGCCGCATCTCCTCCTCATGCGTGGCCGTCTTGCGGGGCCGGCCACGGGGCTTGGCATCGGGGCTGCTCATGTGCGATAAAATATACGCGTATATGAAAATATCGGAACCCGCATCATGTCCCCTGATCAGACCGGCGCCAAAGCGCCCCTGCATGGCCCCGAGCTTAGCACGAAGCCCGGAGACCGAGTCGACGTGTGCGTCATCGGGGCCGGCGTGTCCGGGCTTCGGGCGGCGCAGCGCCTGACGGAGCGCGGGCTCGCCGTGCACGTCCTCGAGGCGCGGGACCGGGTCGGCGGCCGCACCATGGGGGGCCTTCTGTGCGGCGAGGCCGTCGATCTGGGCGGCCAATGGGTCGGCCCCGGCCAGACCCGGGTCCTCGCGCTTTGCGACGAGTTGGGCCTCGACACCTACCCGCAATATGCCGAGGGCCGCCGCCTGATGGAGATCGACGGCCGGGTGCGCGGCTACACCGGCACGGTGCCCCGCATGTCGCTGCTCGGCCTCGCCGACGCGGGCCTCGCCATGCGGTCCCTGAACCGGGCCGCGCGCTCGATTGATCCGGCGGCCCCGTGGGATGCCCCCGATGCCGCCATCTGGGACCGCATCACCATGGATCAGTGGATGCGCCGCCATCTGCACACCAGGGGCGCACGCAGTCTGATGAAGATCATCGCGCGCGCCATCTACACCTGCGAGCCGCATGAAATCTCCATGCTCTGCGTTCTCGGCTCCATCGCGGGCGCGGGCTCCATCGAAATTCAGGCCGAGGTCCATGGCGAGGGCGCGCAGCATTCCCGGATCCGGGGCGGCGCCTTCCAGATCGCCGCCCGGTTGGCCGATCGCCTGGCACCCGGCGCACTGACCCTGAACGCGCCCGTCCATGCCGTCGAGCAGTCTGAAACCGGCGTGCTGGTCCGACATGCCGGCGGCGCGTTGACCGCCGACCGCCTGATCGTCGCCCTGCCGCCGGCGCTGGCGGCGGGTATCCATTTCCAGCCGGCCCTGCCGCCGGCACGCCTGCAGCTGCAGGCCCGTATGCCCATGGGTTCCGTGATCAAGGCACTGGTGGCTTACGAACGCCCGTTCTGGCGCGACCGCGGATGGTCGGGCGAAGCCATCGGCGAGCAGGGCCCGTTCGGCCCGGTGGCCGACGCCACGCCCCCGGGCAGCCCGCATGGTTTCCTCGTCGGTTTCTTCGTCGGCGAACACGGCCGCGCCTTCGCGGGCCTGCCGGAGACGGCGCGGCGCGACGCGGCGGTGCGAAGCTTGTGCCGCTACTTCGGCGACGAGGCGGCCATGCCGATCGGCTATGTCGACAAGAACTGGATTGCCGACCCGTGGAGCCAGGGCGGCTATGCCGGCTTCACCGCCCCCGGCACGCTGACCGCCTGTGGCCGCGCCCTGCGTGTCCCCCGCGGCCGCATTCACTGGGCCGGCGCTGAAACCGCGACGCGCTGGATCGGCTATATCGACGGCGCCGTCGCGGCCGGCGAGCGGGCCGCCGAGGAGGTGGCGGAGCTTCTGCCGCCAGTGCCGCGCGAATAAGCCGCCCGAACAGGCTGCGCCAGGGCGCCGCGCGTGGCACAATAAACGGGAAGCGAGGGGAGTTGCCGTCCGTGTCCAGTTCCGCCGAAGCCAAGCGTCTGCTTGCCGCCCGCCAGCTGTTCGAGAGTGTCGCGCAGAAACTGGACGGCAGCATCGCCGTCCGCCTGTGGGACGGCAGCGTCATCCCCCTCGGCCCCCATGCCGACACCCGCTATCAGGTGGTATTCGATTCGGCGGCGACCATCGGCCGCCTGCTGCGCAAGCCGACGCTGGAAAACCTCGTCATCCATTACGCGGAAGGCCATGTCGACCTCGTCGGCGGCGACCTGATCGACTTCGTCGAGGCGGCGCAGAAGCGGCGCATGAAGCTGAAGTGGCGCGACCTCGACAAGGGCACCCTCGCCCGCTCGCTGTGGGCATTGGCGCGGGCGCCGGGCGACCTTGCCTCCCGCCATGTTTACGGCGACGACGAGGCGGCCCGCGTCGCCTCGGACCAGCGCCACAATCAGGATTACATCCGCTTCCACTACGATATCAGCGACGATTTCTACCGGCTCTTCCTCGATCCCGAGATGCAATATTCCTGCGGTTACTTCACCGACTGGTCGAACGGGATCGAGCAGGCACAGGTCGACAAGCTGGACCATATCTGCCGCAAGCTGCGCCTGAAACCGGGGGAGCGTTTCCTCGACGTCGGCTGCGGCTGGGGCGGCCTGATCGCCCATGCGGTGCGCCATTACGGCGTGATCGCCCATGGCGTCACCCTGTCGACCAACCAGCATGATTTCGCCACGGCGAAGATGCGCGACCTCGGCATCGCCGACAAGGTGACCATCGAGCTGAAGGATTACCGGCTGCTGACCGGGACTTACGACAAGATCGCCTCGATCGGCATGTACGAGCATGTCGGCATCGCCAATTACCCGGAATATTTCGGCAAGCTGAAATCGCTGCTGCGGCCGGGCGGCATCCTGCTGAACCACGGCATCACGCGGCGGGCCAAGGCGGACAAGAGCCGTTTCCGCAAGATCAGGCCGGAAAACCGCCTGATCCTGAAATACATCTTCCCCGGCTCGGAACTCGACCATATCGGCCATTCGGTCGAGAGCATGGAAGCCGCCGGCTTCGAGGTCCATGACGTCGAGGGCCTGCGCGAACATTACGCACAGACCACCCGCCTGTGGTGCCAGCGCCTTTCCGCCCGCAAGGACGAAGCCATCGCCCTCGTCGGCGAGGCGAAATACCGGCTCTGGGTCGCCTATCTCGCCGGGGTGTCCTTCGCCTTCAAGAACGGCACCATCCGCCTGTTCCAGACCGTCGCCACCCGCCACCAGAAGAACGCCCCGCTGGAGCTGCCGCCGACAAGGGGCGATCTCTATCGGTGACGGGCGCCCTCAGGCGCCGCGCATCGGATTGACGAAGGCAAGACCGGCGAAATCCCGCTCGTTGTCGGTGACGACGACACAGGAATGCGCTTCCGCCGTGGCCGCCACGATCATGTCGAGGGCGCTGCGCGGTCGGCCGGCCGCCTTGCCTTCCGCCATCAGCCGCGACCAGATCAGGCCGGCCCTCGTATCGAAGGCAAGGATACGGCCCGGGAACAGCGCCTGCGGTCCCTCCGGCCCCGCGAACCAGGCCGATAGCGCCTCGCGCCGGCGGCCTTCCGGCAGGGCCAGAATACCACGATGGATTTCGGCCACGCTTAGGGCGGAGATGAACAGGTCATCGTCCCGCTGCGCCGCCATCCAGATCAGCAGGGACGAAGACGGCGCCGGCTTGACGGCATTGCTGACGATGTTCGTGTCGAGCAGATAGCGCGTCACAATTCGACAATCCGCCCTTCGTCCCTCGGACGATCGAGGTCGAGGTCGGCCCCGACGAGGGGGGAGCGGCGAAGCGCGGCCAGAATGCCGCCTGTCTTCGGTTCTTCCTCGGCGACGAGCGTACCGAGGGTCTCACGCAATTCGTCCGCCTGCGGTCCCTCTTCAGCCAGTCGCCGGGCGAGGCTGCGGATCAAGGCGCGATCCGTCTCGGGCGCCATGACTTCGAAGCGCGTGACACCGCGCGCGGCAAGGCGCGCGCGGTAGGCGGCGATGGCTTTTTTCTGGGCGGAACTGCTCAATCCGGTCTCCACGATCTACCCTGATATATAATCCGGATAGATGCGGCCGGCAAGGCGGACCACCGTCGGATAAGGCTCAGACCAGCTCGAAGCGGATATCTTGGGCGCCCTGCCACAGGGTCATCTTGCCCAGCTTCACCACGTCGTCGAGGTTGCTGGTGATGGTGATGAAGTGGTTGCCGGCGAGCTGGCCGACCTTGGAGGCGAACTGCACGCCGCCATAGGCCAGCAGGATCTCGGTCTCGGAAATGCCGCCCGGATAGAGGATGATCTGGCCCGGCGCCGGATAGGACGTGTGATTCTCGTAGCCGACGCCAAACTGATGATCGCCGAGCGGCATCCACACGCCCTCGCCGCTCCAGCGGACATGCACCACCTTGCTGACGAAAGGCATCTGCGCCTTGAAGGCGGCGACGGTCTGCGGTGCCAGTTCTTCTTCGAAACGGGCATCGAAGGTGAAGGGGCCGGCCGTGATGCGAAGTTTGCTCAAGGTGAATCTCCTGATTTCAGGCCGTGATTACAATGCGGCCGGGCAGCGCCGTCACCCCAAATGTCGGGCGGAACCCGCGCGAGGAGTTTCAAATTGCATTTGAAAAACAGCCTCGCTCTTCGCCCCTTCGCGCCCGAGGATGTCGGGCCCCTCATGGCCCTGTTCCGCGACAGCGTGCGCAAGGTCGCGCGGCGCGACTATAGCGACGAGCAGGTGCGCGCCTGGGCGCCGGACGAGATGGATATCGCCGCCTTCGGCGCCCGCCTCGGCCGCCAGACTGTTCTCGTCGCGATCGAGGGCGAGGCCATCGCCGGCTTCGCCGCGCTGGACGGCCAGGGCCACATCGACCTTCTGTTCGTCCACCCCGACCACCAGCGCAAGGGCGCCGGCCGTCTGCTGCTGCAAGGCATGGAGGACGCGGCGCGGGCCACCGGCCTGCCCCGCCTGTCCGCCCATGTCAGCCTGACGGCGCGGCCCCTGTTCGAAGCCATGGGCTTTGCCGCCCTCGCCGCGCGGCAGGTGCCGCTGCGCGGTCAGATCCTGACCAATTTCCGCATGGAAAAGCCGCTTCAGACCCCGGGACAGCCTTCCTGATCGAGGGCGAGATTGTCCGGATTGCCGGGCAGCAGGCGCTCGACCGTCGCGCTCGGGATGCCGGTGTAATCGGGATTGCCGCCGATGGGGTAAAACCGCTCCCGCCCCGGGGGGCCGCCGACAGCGAAACAGGACGGGTCGCCCTTGTCGTTCAGGGTCGGGTAGTCGTAACAGATGACGGGCGTGCCCGCCGCGATCTGGCCGAAGTCCTGGGGCAGGCTGGTCACCCACCAGGTGCCGGCGTGGAGGCATTGCAGCTGGAAATAGGCCGTACGCCCGTCCGGCGCATGATATTCGCGGAAATTGTCGCCCGAGGGAAAGCGGCCATAGACCGTCTTGTCGCTGAACCGGCCCTGCAGTTCCGCGGGGTCGCGGATCACGTCGAGGTCGGCGCGCGCGGCGGGCACGGCGGCAAGAATGGCAAGCACGGCGAACGCGAGACGGACAAGGCGGGCCATGACACGGCGACTCCCCGAAAGGCACGGCCCTGATATGCGCCTTTGTCGCCCCGGATGAAAGGGGGCGGGGCTTCCGCCGCCGGCCCGCCCGGTCTTAAGATGAAGATCGAGATCAAGGGAGGATGACATGGTCGCGCTCAAGGACCCCAGCCTGTTCCGCACGCAGAATTTCATCGGCGGCGAATGGGTGGACGCGGACGACGGCGCCGTCGTCGCGGTGAACAACCCGGCGACCCTCGAAACCCTGGGCACTGTCCCCAAGGCCGGCAAGGCCGAGACCGCGCGCGCCATCGCCGCCGCCGACATCGCCTTCCCCGCCTGGCGCCGCAAGACGGCCAAGGAACGCGCCCTCGTGCTGCGCCGTTTCGCCGACCTGATGATGGCGAATCAGGACGACCTCGCCCTGCTGATGACCGCCGAACAGGGCAAGCCACTGGCCGAATCGAAGGGCGAAATCGCCTATGCCGCCGCCTTCCTCGAATGGTTCGGCGAAGAGGCGAAGCGCATCTATGGCGAGACCATCCCGTCCCATGCCGCCGACAAGCGCCTGATCGTAATGAAGGAGCCGGTCGGCGTCGTCGCCGCGATCACGCCGTGGAATTTCCCGGCGGCCATGATCACCCGCAAGATCGGCCCGGCGCTGGCCGCCGGCTGTACCGTCGTGGTGAAACCGGCGACCCAGACGCCCTATTCCGCCCTCGCCCTCGCCGAACTCGGCGTCCGGGCCGGGCTGCCCGCGGGCACGCTGAATGTCGTCACCGGCGCCGCCACGGCGATCGGCGGCGAGATGACCGCGAACCCGACCGTGCGCAAGCTGACCTTCACCGGCTCGACCGAAATCGGCAAGCTGCTGATGGCGCAATGCGCCGGCACAGTGAAGAAGGTCAGCCTGGAACTCGGCGGCAACGCGCCCTTCATCGTCTTCGACGATGCCGATCTCGACGCCGCGGTCGAAGGCGCCATCGCCTCGAAATTCCGCAACACCGGGCAGACTTGCGTCTGCGCCAACCGCCTCCTCGTCCAGGACGGCGTCTATGACGCCTTCGCCGAGAAGCTGGGCCGCGCCGTCGCCGCGCTGAAGGTCGGCAATGGCGTGGAGCCGGGCGTGACGCAGGGCCCGCTGATCGACATGAAGGCGGTCGCCAAGGTCGAGGAACATATCGCCGATGCCCTCGCCAAGGGCGCCAGGATCGCGACCGGCGGCAAGCGCCACGCCCTCGGCGCCAGTTTCTTCGAGCCGACGGTGCTGACCGGCGTCACCCCCGCCATGGCCGTCGCGCGCGAGGAGACTTTCGGCCCCCTCGCCCCGCTGTTCCGCTTTTCCGACGAGGAACAGGCGATCCGCATGGCGAATGATACCGAATTCGGCCTTGCCTCCTATTTCTACGCCCGGGACGTCGGGCGTATCTTCCGCGTGGGCGAGGCGCTGGAATACGGCATCGTCGGCGTCAACACCGGCCTCATCTCGACGGAAGTCGCGCCCTTCGGCGGGGTGAAGGAATCCGGTATCGGCCGCGAAGGCTCGTCCCACGGCATCGACGATTATGTCGAGATGAAATACCTCTGCCTCGGCGGCATCGACCGCTGACGGGCGGCACGGGAACAGCACCATGACCAATAATGCCCATCCCTTCGACTACGACCTCTTCGTCATCGGCGCCGGCTCCGGCGGCGTGCGGGCGGCGCGGATTTCCGCCGGCCACGGCGCCCGCGTCGCCATCGCCGAGGAATATCGCGTCGGCGGGACCTGCGTCATCCGCGGCTGCGTGCCGAAGAAGCTCCTGTCCTATGCCTCCCACTATGGCGAGGATATCGCGGATGCCGCCGCCTATGGCTGGAACGTGACCGGCCCGGTCACCTTCGACTGGCCGACGCTGATCGCCGCCAAGGACAAGGAAATCGACCGCCTGAACGGCCTCTACCTCAAGGGGCTGGAGGGCGCGGGGGTCACCCTCCTCGAAGGCCGGGCCAGGCTCGTCGATGCCCACACGGTCGAGGTCGCGGGCCAGAGCGTGACCGCCGCCCATATCCTGATCGCCACGGGCGCCACGCCCGAGGTTCCGGACATTCCGGGCGCCGACCTTGCCATCACCTCGAACGAGGCGTTCCATCTCCCCGCGCTGCCGAAAAGGGTCGTCGTGGTCGGTGCCGGTTACATCGCGGTCGAATTCGCCGGCATCTTCCATGGCCTCGGCAGCCACACGACCATCGTGCACCGCAGGGGCCAGCTGCTGCGCGGCTTCGACGACGACATCGCCCGCCACCTTGGCGACGAATATGCCCGGAAGGGTATCGCCCTGCATTTCAACGCTTCGCCCACGGCGATCGACAAGGTGGCGGGGGGCCTCGTCCTCCACCTTTCCGACGGCACGTCCATCGAGGCGGACGCGGTCATGTTCGCGACCGGCCGACGGCCGAACACGAAAGGTCTCGGTCTCGAGAACGCTGGCGTCGTGCTCGGCCAGAAGGGCGAGGTGAAGGTCGATCTCTATTCCCGCAGCAATGTGCCCAACATCTATGCCGTCGGCGATGTCACCGATCGCATGGCCCTGACCCCGGTCGCGATCAAGGAAGGCCATGCCTTCGCCGACACGGTGTTCGGCGGCCGGCCCGGCCTTGCCGATCACAACGACGTGCCGACCGCCGTCTTCAGCCAGCCCGCCATCGGCACCGTCGGCCTGACCGAGGCGCAGGCCGCCGCCCGTTTCGGCACGGTCGATATCTACGAGGCCGGTTTCCGCCCGATGAAGCACACGCTGACCGGCAGGGCCACGCGCACCTACATGAAGCTGATCGTCGAGCCGCGCTCGGACCGGGTGGTGGGCGCCCATCTGATCGGCGACGACACGCCGGAGATCATCCAGGCCCTCGGCATCGCGGTGAAGATGGGCGCGACCAAGGCCCAGTTCGACCGCACCGTCGCCGTCCATCCGACCGCGGCCGAGGAACTGGTGCTGATGCGCACGCGCGCCCGGATCGCCAAGGCGGACGCGGTGGCCTCGTAACCATGAGCGCGGCACCCGATCACGAGGCCCTGCTGCGCCTCTGCTTCGAGGAAGCGGCGGCGGCGCGGGCGAAGGGCATGCATCCCTTCGCCGCCCTGCTGGCGGATGCCGACGGCGAGGTGCTGATGATCCAGCACAACGCCTATATGCCGGACCATGACGCCACGGGTCACGCCGAGCGGGTGCTGATGACCCGCGCCTCGACCAGCCTCGCCCCGGAAATCTTGCGCGGGGCGACCATGTATACCTCGGCCGAGCCCTGCGCCATGTGCGCAGGCGCGGCCTATTGGGTGGGGATCCGGCGGGTGGTCTACGGTCTCTCGGAAAGCCGGCTGAAGGTGATCACCGGCAACCACCCGGAAAATCCCACCCTCGACCTGCCCTGCCGCACGGTCTTCGCCGCTGGCCAGCGCCCGGTCGAGGTGATCGGCCCCCTGCTGGAGGACGAGGCCGCCGCCGTTCACATCGGGGCCTGGGGGTGACGGGTTACATCCCTCACGCCCCTTGCGGATTGAACGCCCCCAGTCCCTCGTCGCCCCGGCGCAGGCCGGGGCCTTTCGACGATGAAGGTGCCCTACCCGGCCCCAGATGCCGGCCTTCGCCGGCATGACGAGAAGTGAACGGCGGATGTCACGCCGATAATGTCACCCTCACGGTTTGGCGTCCGCCCGGCGCGCGACACCGTCCAGCACGATCTGGGCGAGGTGGTCGTAGTCGCCGTCGAAATGATGGCCGCCGTCGATGGTCACCACCTCGACGCCTTCCTTGTCGTGCAATTCCTTGCAGATGGCGTCGTCATCCTCGTTGCCGTCGATGCACTGGATGAGGCCGGGCTTGATCTTTTCAAGCTCGGGCAGGGTCGGCACAGCATCCGTGCTGTCGCCGAGGAATTCGCCGACCGAGACTTCCCAGCTCGCCTCTTCCGAGAGGCCGAGCAGGGAGAGCTGCACCACTGCCGCCCGATCCGCCTCGGGCAGCAGGTTGTAGAGCGTCGGCATGATGTCGGCGCCGAAGGAATAGCCGACGAGCACGACCTTATCGACGCCAAAGCGGCGACGGTAGGTTTCGATGATCATGGCGAGGTCGGCGGCGCTGTCCTCGGGGCTGCGCCTCGTCCAGAAATAGCGCAGCATGTCGAGGCCGACGGTCGGCACCCCTTCGGCCTGCAGATATTCCGCGACATCCTTGTCGAGATCGCGCCAGCCGCCGTCGCCCGAATAGACGATGGCCATGACGCCATGGGCGGGTTTGGCCGGCAGTTCCACCAGCGGCAGATCCTCCACCCCCTTGCCGGCGTCGACGAGGCCGGTCAGCCGGCTGGCCAGGGCGACGGCGGGCGGCAGCGAGACCTTGGCCGGCGCGACCGTCGTCATACCCGCGCGGGCCTGCACCGCATCGTTGAAAGTGCGGCGCTGGGACGACAGGGCGATGCCCGGCACATCGGCGACGGCGCCCGCCGGGCACAGCGGCTTGTCCCCGGCGGCCAGCGGCGCGCTGTCGACGGCGATCACCCCGGCGAAGGTCGCCGCCCGGGCCTGCTGCGCCAGGGCAAGGGCGAAGCCGCCGCCCTGACCGATGCCGGCGATCCACGGCAGATGATAGGTCGAGAGCGAGAGCCGGCGCTGCACCTCGTGGCTGAGGTCCTGCGCCGCCCATTGCGGCGAGACGCAGGCGTCCTGTTCCTTGGCCGTGCGGGCCAGCACGGTGGGCAGATCGACCGCGATCACGGCGATGCCCTGTGCGGTCAGCCGGTCGGCGGCGGCCTGGGCGGTCGCGTCCCAGCCCTGCCGGTCCGAGATCAGCAGGGCGACGGCGCGCACATCGGCAGCCGCCGGCAGCACCCGGACCTGACCGAGCAGGCCGCCGTCGACCGTCATGTCCTCGGCCCGGGCCCCCTGCGCGCCCATCATGAGGGCAAGGCTCAACAGAAGGGTTTTCAGTCTCATTTCGCCACCACGCCGCGCCAGCCGCCACTGATCAGCACCGTGATGTCCGCGAGTGCGATCATGGGGTTCATGCCGCCCGAGACCGCGAGATAGCGCGGCTCCCAGACCGGGGAAAACTTGCCTTTGAAACTGTGCAGGCCGGCGAAATTGTAGAACCTCTCGCCATGCTCGAACACCGCTCTTCCGACCCGGTACCACAGGGTCGCGGCGCTGCTCTCGGGCAGGCCGGCCAGCGGCGCCATGCCGAGATTGAAACGGCCATAGCCCTGTTCCTTGAAATGCAGCAACAGGCTGATGAAGAGGAAATCCATGCTGCCGGTCGGCGCGTCGGAAGCGAAGCGCATCAGGTCGACGCTGACCTCGTCCTTCAGTGTCGTCAGCATCAGGGTGGCGAAGGCGACCACCTTGCCTTCCCGCCGCAGCACGGCGACCGGCTGGCAGGCGACATAGGCGGGATCGAAGGCGCCGAGGGAGAAACGCTTCTCCCGCACATTGTGCAGCGCCAGCCATTCGTCGGACACCGCGCGCAGCTCGGCCATATGGGATGGCACGGCTTCGAGCGGGATCATCTCGAAGACGAGGCCGTCGCGCTGGCCCTTGTTGTAGGCATGGCGCAGGTTGGCGCGTTTCGAACCCTTCAGCTCGAAGCCGGCGAGTTCGACCATCGCCTCCTCGCCCAGCTTGAAGGCGGTCAGCCCGGCATCGGCATAGAGCGACAGGTGGGGCGGCTCGACCTGATAGAACACCGCCCGGCCGCCCGCGCCGCGCGCGGTCTCGACGAAGCGCCAGACCAGTTCGGGCCAGGACGAACGCTCGCCCACCGGATCGCCCAGGGCGATCCACGAGCGCCCCTGCCGGCCATACATGATGAACGCCTTGCCATCGGCCGAGAACATCAGGTTCTTGTCACCCATCAGGGCAAGCTGGCCTTGCGTGTCGGGCTGGGCGGCGAAGATCGCCCGCGCCTTCTCGATCTCGTCGTCGCTCGCCTCGGTCGCGGGCGGGGCCAGCGGACGTAGCAGCGACCAGGCGGCAAGGCCGAGGGCGAGGATGGTGAGGCCCAGCAGGGCGCGCAGGCCGCGCGGCGCCTCGGCCGAGAATTCGAACTGCCACCACAGTTCATGGGCGTAGTCGACGTCCTTGTAGGCGAAGAACAGCACGGCGACGGCGCTGACCAGCAGCACCGCGATGGTCATCAGCCAGCGCCCGCCCAGCACCTGATGCAGGAGCGGCGCCGGCCGCTTGAACGAGTCCCGGGCCAGCAGGAGGAGGACGAGCAGGATGCCGAGCAGGGTGCTCTCGGTCAGCGCGATGCCCTTCATCAGCGACAGCACCATGGCGATCGGCGTGATCGCCACCGCCGCCCACCATGCCCCATCCAGCCGGTAGGCGAGACCGCGCGCCGTCACCAGCAGCAGAAGGCCGAGGATCGAGGAGATGAAATGCGCGCCCTCGACGATGGGCAGCGAGAGCAGGACGGCCAGCTGGTCCAGCCGCGCATCCTCGGCCGGAGTCACGCCCGAGAACACCAGCATCCCGCCGAGCAGCAGGGCGAGCGCGGCGATGACCGGCGGCACCACCCGCACGCCTTCGCGGAACAACCCGCTGGTGGCGAGGCGCGCGGCCGCCCGCCGGGTTTCCAGCAGACTGACGACGACGGCCGCGAGCAGCAGCGGCACGACATGATAGACGATGCGATAGAGCAGAAGGGCGCCCAGCACCTGCCCCGTATCCGCCTGCGCGCCGACGAGGGCGACGATCACCGTCTCGAACACGCCAAGACCGGCGGGAACATGGGACAGCACGCCAAGGCCGATGGCGACGGCATAGACGGCGATGAAACCGGTCCAGCCGACGTCGATGGGGGGCAGCAGGATCCACAGCGCGCTGCCCGCGGCCGTGATGTCGATCACCGTCGCCGCCAGCTGCTGGACGATCAGGCGCGGCGCCGGCGTCTCCAGCCGGTGCTGGCGGAAGCGGAGCGCACCGCCGCGAAAGGCGGCGATCAGCAGCACCGCCGGCACGACGAGCAGCAGCGCCCCCGCCGGCCGCAGCAGCGCCTCCGGCATGTCGAGCCCCGGCGCCGCGCCCGCGATCAGAAGCCCGAGGCCAGTGGTCGACAGCAGGCCGATGCCGAAGGCGGCGGTAACGAAGGCGATCACGCGCGCCACATCCTCGGGCTCGAGACCATAGGGCGTGTAGAAGCGATAGCGGATGGCGCCAGCGGTCAGCGGACCGAAGCCCATCGTATTGCCGACGGCATAGGCGCAAAAGGACGCCACCGAGACGACGCCGTAAGGAATGCGCGCCCCGACGTAAGAAAGCGCCGAGCGGTCGTAGAGCGTGAGGGCGAGGAAGCTGACGGCGGTGCAGCCGAGCGCCACGGCGACCTGCCATGAGGGTGTGGCGCGCAGGGCGGCCATCACGTCGTCATAGGAGATTTCCTGCGCGAGATGGCTGAGCGCGACCCANGGGGGGGGGGGGGGGGGGGGGGGGGGGGGGGGGAGCCGGCGGGACCGATCGTCGCGCATGGCCGGTGCCAGAGGGGGCTTTGCCGGTGAGGGCCGGCGTCAGCCCCGAGAAACGCCCGGAACGTGGCGTAATTGGGGCGGTCTCCCCGCCGGCCTTCAACCGCCGATCAGCGCCAGCCATTCGTCTTCGGTCATGACCTGAACACCGAATTCGGCCGCCTTGGCGAGTTTCGAGCCCGCGCCGGGGCCGGCGACGACGATGTCGGTCTTCTTGGAAACCGACCCCGAGACCTTGGCGCCCAGGGTTTCCGCCCGCGCCTTGGCCTCGTCGCGGGTCATGCGCTCCAATGTGCCGGTGAAGACCACGGTCTTGCCGGCCACCGGGCTGTCGGTCGCCCGCGCCTCCGGCGGCTGGACGTCGAGCAGGGGCAGCAGATCGCGCAGGGTCTTCTGGTTATGCGGCTCGGCCAGGAACTGGCCGAAAGCCTCGACCACGATGGGGCCGAGGCCATCGACGGTCAGAAGTTCGGCAAGCGCGGCCGCCCGTGCCTCCTCATCGCCGAGGCAGGCGGCGGTGAAGGCTTCGATGCCGCCGAAATGGCGCGCGATCAGGCTGGCGTTGCGCTCGCCGACATGGCGGATGCCGAGGGCGAACAGCAGCCGGGCCAGCGGCACCCTGCGCTTCTCGCGGATCGCCTCGAACAGCTTGCGGGCGGACTGGCTGCCCCAGCCATCGCGCGCGCGCAGCGGCGTGAGCGAGCCGGCGTCCCGTTCCTCCAGCGTGAAGATGTCGGCGGGGCCATGGGAAATCAGGCCCCAGTCCCACAGCGCCTTCACCTGCTTCTCGCCCAGACCCTCGATATCGAAGGCCTGACGGCTGACGAAATGGCGCAGGCGTTCGACGGCTTGCGCCTCGCAGGTCAGGCCGCCGGTACAGCGGCGCACCACCTCCCCCTCCTCCCGCGTTGCGGTCGAACCGCAGACCGGGCAATGGTCGGGGAAGGTGAAGGGCGCGGCGCCCTCGGGTCGCAATTCGGCGATGACGCGCACCACCTGGGGGATGACATCGCCCGCGCGCTGGACGACGACCGTATCGCCGACGCGGATATCCTTGCGGGCGATCTCGTCCTCGTTGTGCAGGGTCGCGTTGGCGACGACGACGCCGCCGACGGTGACCGGCACCAGTCGCGCCACCGGGGTGAGCGAGCCGGTCCGGCCGACCTGGATGTCGATGCCCTCGACCGTGGTCCGCGCCTGTTCGGCCGGGAACTTGTGGGCGACGGCCCAGCGCGGCGCGCGCGAGACCATGCCGAGGCGGTCCTGCCAGTCCAGCCGGTCGACCTTGTAGACGACGCCGTCGATGTCGTAGTCGATGCTCGCCCGCTCGGCTTCCAGTTCGCGGAACGTGGCCATCACCGCGCCGATATCGGGGGCGAGGCGCGCGCGCGGGTTCAGCGGCAGGCCGAACCCGCCCAGCCATTGCATCGCCTGTTCTTGTGTCGGCGGCAGGGGGGCTGAAACCTCGCCCCAGCCGTGCAGGAAGAAACGCAGGGGCCGCGCCGCCGTGATCGCCGGGTCGAGCTGGCGCAGCGAACCCGCCGCCGCGTTGCGCGGATTGGCGAAGACCTTTTCGCCCGCCGCTTCCTGCCGCGCATTGAGGCGCAGGAAATCGGCGCGTCCCATGTAAACCTCGCCCCGCACCTCGAGGATGTCGGGCGCGCCGCGCAGGGCCTGGGGAATGCCGGCGATGGTCCGGACGTTTGACGTTACATTCTCCCCGACCCGGCCATCGCCCCGCGTCGCGCCGAGGACGAGTTGCCCCTTCTCGTAGCGCAACGACAGGGACAGGCCGTCGATCTTCGGCTCGGCATAGAGCGCGACCTCCTCCTCGCCGAGGGCGAGGAAGCGGCGGACACCGGTGACGAAGGCGCGGACGTCTTCCTCGGTGAAGACTTTCTCGAGGCTGAGCATGGGCCGCGCATGGGCGACCTTGTCGAATTTCGCCGCTGCTTGCCCCGCGACAGTCTCGGTCGGGCTGCCCGCCTTCAGGTCGGGGTAGTCCGCCTCGATCTCCAGCAGCCGGGCCACCAGGCCATCATATTCGGCGTCGGAGACAGTGGGGGCGTCATCCTCGTAGTAACGCCGGTCGTGCTCCCGCACTTCGGCGGCGATGCGGGCGTGTTCGGCGCGAATGTCGTCCGGGGTCATCAGCGGGCGGCCTTCAGCAGGGCGTCGGCGGCGGCGCGGGCGGCGGCGGTGATTTCCGCGCCCGAGAGCATCCGCGCGATTTCCTCGCGCCGCGCCGGCTTGTCGAGGGTGACCACCTCGGTCCGCGTGGTCACCCCATCGGTTTCCTTGGCGATGCGGAAATGCTGGCGCCCGCGCGCCGCGACCTGCGGGCTGTGGGTGACGACGAGCACCTGGGCATTGCCGGCGAGGCGGGCCAGACGGTCGCCCACCGCGTCGGCGACGGCGCCGCCGATGCCGCGGTCGACTTCATCGAAGACCATGGTCGGCGCCGTGCCGGCCCCGGCCAGCACGACTTTCAGCGCCAGGATGAAACGCGCCAGTTCGCCGCCCGAGGCGATCTTGATCAGGGCGCCGAAGGGCGCGCCGGGATTGGTCGCCACCTCGAAGGTCACGCGGTCGGCGCCGTCGGCGGTCCATTGGCCATCGCCCAGCGGCTCCACCCGCGTGCGGAACTTGGCCTTGCCCAGTTTCAGCGCGTCGAGTTCGGCGTTCACGCCCTCGTCCATGCGCGCGGCGGCCTCGACGCGGGCGCGGCTGAGGGCGGCGCAGGCAGCGACCAGATGCCGGCGGCTCTCGTCGCGCTGGGCGGCGAGGACGCCGACCCGCCCCTCGCCGGCATCGAGGGCGGCGATCCGTCCCTCCATCTCGGCGGCGAGGCCGGCGAGGGCATCGGGCTGGACATGATGCTTGCGCGCGGCGGCGCGCAGGGCGAACAGCCTCTCCTCGACGATCTCGAGCCGGCGCTCGTCATAGGCGATGGCGGACCTTGCCGCGGACAGGGCCGAGACCGCCTCCTCCGCCTCCAGCGCCGCGCGGTCGAGGGCGTTCAGCACCCCTTCCAGCTGGGGGCCGAGACGGCCCGCCGCCCGCTCCAGCCGGCGCTGGGCCGCGCGCAGCCTGGTCTCGATGCCGCCGCTCTCGGCCAGCATCCCGGCCACCTCGTCGAGGTCGCCGGCGGCGCGTGCGCCTTCCTGCATCAGATGGCGTTCAGCGGCCAGCTTCTCCTCCTCGCCCGGCTCGGGACCGAGCTGGCGGAGTTCGGCGACGACATGGCGGAGATATTCCTCGTCGCGCCGGGCGTCCTGAAGCTTCGCTTCGGCGGCGGCGAGATCGGCGGCGGCACGGGCATGGGCGCCATGGGCTTCGCGCACGGCGGCCAGCAGGGCGGCGTGACCGGCGAAGGCGTCGAGCAGATCGCGGTGGCCGGCGGGATTGAGCAGGCCCCGGTCGTCGTGCTGGCCATGCGCCTCCATCAACAGGGCGCCGATCTGGGCCAGCAGGCCGACGCTGGCCGACTGGTCATCGACGAAGGCGCGGCTGCGTCCGTCCTTGGTCACGATCCGGCGCAAGACGAGGGTATCGGCGGTCTGCCAGCCCTGATCGCGCAGCAGGGTTTCGACCGCATGGCCGGGCGGCAGGGCGAATTCGGCGCTGATCACCGCCTGATCGGCACCGGGACGCACCAGACCGGAATCGGCCCGCGCGCCAAGGGCAAGGCCGAGCGAATCGAGCAGGATGGATTTGCCGGCGCCGGTCTCGCCCGTCAGCACGGTCAGACCGGGCGCGAAATCGAGGTCCAGGCGCTCGATCAGCACCACGTCACGAATGGCGAGTCGAAGCAGCATGGCGGCGCAGAAGCGGGCCTCGCGGCCCGCCCCCCAAGATCAGAACACGGAATCGAGGGTACGATCGAACGCCCGGGTGATCCACGACCCGGAATCCGCCAGCGGGCGCAGATCGGCATTGGTCAGCAGGGCATAGGAATCCTGATACCAGCTGCTGCCCGGGTAATTGTAGCCGAGCACGGCGCCAGCGGCCTGGGCTTCCCGCGTCAGGCCGATGGCGAGATAGCTCTCGACCAGGCGATGCAGGGCCTCGGGCACATGGGTCGTGGTCTGGTACTTCTCGATCACGGTGCGGTAGCGGTTGACCGCCGCCAGATACTGCTTGCGGCTCTGGTAATAGCGCCCGACTTCCATTTCCTTGCCGGCGAGATGGTCGCGCGTCAGGTCCAGCTTCAGGCGGGCATCGCGGGCGTAATCCGTGTCGGGGAAGCGGCGCACCACTTCCGACAGCGCCGCCAGCGCCAGTTCCGTGTTCTTCTGGTCGCGGCCGACGTCGACGATCTGGCCGTAGTAACAGACGGCGACGAGGTAATAGGCGTAAGCCGCGTCCTTGTTACCCGGGTGCAGCTGGATGAAGCGCTGCGCCGTGTCGATCGCCTCGGCGTATTTCTCGGCCTGATAATAGGCGAAGGCGGCCATGAGCTGCGCCTTGGTCGCCCAGATCGAATAGGGGTGCTGGCGCTCGACCTCGAGGAAGAGATCGGCGGCCTTGTTGTAGCGCTCGGCGGCGAGGGCATCGGCCGCTTCGTTGTAGAGCGGCTCGACCGGCTTTTCGACGTAGGCTTCCGGCTCGCTGTTGTTGGAACAGGCGGCGAGGGTGGCGACGACGACGGCGAGAGCCGCGGAACGTAGGCGCGCAAAGGTACCAATGGGCGACACGAGCGTCACGGCCTCCGGCTATCCAAACAGCAAGAATCAGACAGCCGCAGCACGGGCGACCGCCATGGAAACGGCGTCACGCTACACCAGCGACAGCGGCACGCCAACCACAGAGAATCCCCCCGGATTCCCCCCGGAATCCCCGCCCCACGAACGAAAACGGCGGCCGCCGAGGCGACCGCCGTCCCTTTTCATCGGGA
Source organism: Zavarzinia aquatilis (assembly GCF_003173035.1). Classification (GTDB taxonomy): domain Bacteria; phylum Pseudomonadota; class Alphaproteobacteria; order Zavarziniales; family Zavarziniaceae; genus Zavarzinia; species Zavarzinia aquatilis. The sequence continues at coordinate 383,701 of NZ_QGLE01000003.1, read as the reverse complement.
ATTCCACTCAGAGCGGGGCGGCCACGCTGGCCCCGGCCCAGGCCGCGCCGCTCTGGCCCTCGACTTCCTCGACCGCGGCGACATAGGTCCAGGCGGTCCGGTCGGCGAACAGGGCATAGAGCAGCTTGTTGTTCAGCGCATGGCCGGACTTGTAACCCTCGAAGCGGCCGATGATCGGCGCGCCCGCGAGATAGAGATCGCCAAGGGCGTCGAGCGCCTTGTGACGGACGAATTCGTCGTCGAAGCGCAGGCCTTCCGGGTTCATGATCGCGTCGCCGTCGACCACCACCGCATTGTCGAGACTGCCGCCAAGGGCAAGGCCCTTGGAGCGGAGATATTCGACCTCGGCCCGGAAGCCGAAAGTGCGCGCGCCCGACAGAAGCTCGGCGAAACCGCCGTTGCCGAGATCGTAGGAGCCACTGCGGCGCTCGATCGCCTTCGACGGGAAGTCGATCTCGAAGTCGATTCCGAACCCTTCGCCCGGGACGAGGGCGGCGATCTTGCCGTCCACCACGACCTCGACCCGCTTCAGGATCTTGATCGCACGGCGCGGCGGGCGCTGGTTACGCGTGCCGACGCGCTCGATCATCTCGACGAAGGGCTGGGCCGAGCCGTCCAGGATCGGCAGCTCCGGCCCGTCGATCTCGATCACCACATTGTCGATGTGCAGACCCGACAGGGCCGCCATCAGATGCTCGACCGTGCGCACGGAAACCCCGGCGCCGTTGACGAGAACCGTGCACAGCGTGGTATCGCGGACATGGTCGTAAAGCGCCGGAACCATGTTGTCCCGGTCCGAGACATCGGTGCGGCGGAAGAAGATGCCATGGTCGCTGGGCGCCGGCACCAGGGTGACGCGGACAGGTGCGCCGGTGTGCAGGCCGACGCCGTCCAGCGAAACCCTGGCCGCCACCGTCTTCTGTGCCTCGAGAGCGATCACCGGAAACCTCGTCCAAAAGCAGGCCACTGAATCAACGGACTCTGAGCACCTGCAAAAAAACTGCCGGTGCCAGATGTAAGTCCTGGCACCGGCAGACTCAAATCACTCTTTGTTACGGAAGGTTACAGATGCAAGCCTTTGATTTCGCTTGGCTTTGCAACCTTCCGTGACAGATGCGTCAGTTGGCCTGACGGCGCAGGAAAGCCGGGATTTCCAGCTGGTCGTCGGCGCTGCGCGGCTGGGCCTGACGCTCGGCGCCTTCCATCCGGCCGAGCAGCGAGGGGTTCTGCTGCACCGGCGCGGGCGCCTGGGGCTGCTGCGGCTGGGTGACCTGCTGCAGCATGGGCTGGGGCGCCGGGGCCTGCGGCTGGGCCTGACCGACCGACAGGGCCGCCGTCCCCTGCGCCTGCGGCTGACCGGCATAGGTCGGACGACGGGCGTAGCCATAGGGCGCCTGCGGGGCCTGCGCCATCGGCTGGGGCTGCTGGTACTGCGGCTGCGGCTGCGGCGCCTGGGCGCGCGACGCGTTGCCGGTCATCTTGTCGAGCAGCGAACGGAAACCGCCACGCTTGGCCGGCGCGGCTTCGACCTGTTCGCGGATCGGCTGGGCACCGCCCAGATCGACGCGCGGACCGCCCTGCGGCGCCTGCTGATAGACCGGCTGCTGGTAGGCCGGCTGCGGCGGATAGACCGGGGCCGGCGCTTCGGCGACCGCCGGCATCGGCTGCGGCTGGGACACCGGGGCCTCGAACACCGGGGCCTGCGCGACCGCGGCGGCCGGGGCCGGCTGCAGGGCCGGGGCCTGGCCGGTAGCGGCCATGGTCGCGGCGGCGACGGCGGCCGGACGCAGCACGGGCGAGGCCGGCATGGCGGGAGCGGCGGCGCTGGCGGTCGGGCGGGCGGTCGCGGTGGTGGTCACCACCGGCTGGGCCGGACGCGGCTGGGCATTCGCCTCGGCCTCGATGCCGGTCGCGACGACCGAGACGCGGATGCGGCCTTCCATTTCCATGTCGAAGGTCGAGCCGACGATGATGTTGGCTTCGGGATCGACTTCGGAACGGATACGGTTCGCCGCCTCGTCGACCTCGAACAGGGTCATGTCCATGCCGCCGGTGATGTTGATGAGGACGCCGCGGGCGCCCTTCATCGAGACATCGTCGAGCAGCGGGTTGGAGATCGCGGCCTCGGCGGCCTCGATCGCCCGCTTGTCGCCCGAGGCTTCACCCGTGCCCATCATGGCCTTGCCCATCTCGGACATCACCGTGCGCACGTCGGCGAAGTCGAGATTGATCAGGCCCGGCATGATCATCAGGTCGGTGACGCCGCGCACGCCCGAGTGCAGCACGTTGTCCGCCATGGCGAAGGCCTGGGCGAAGGTCGTCTTCTCGTTGGCGAGACGGAACAGGTTCTGGTTCGGGATGATGATCAGCGTGTCGACATACTGATGCAGTTCCTTGATGCCCGATTCAGCCGTCCGCATCCGGTGGCTGCCCTCGAACTGGAACGGCTTGGTGACCACGCCGACGGTCAGGATGCCCTGCTCGCGCGCCGCGCGGGCAACGACCGGGGCCGCGCCGGTGCCCGTGCCGCCGCCCATGCCGCAGGTGATGAAGACCATGTTCGAGCCGGCCAGGGCCTCGACGATCTGGTCGTGAGTCTCCTCGGCGGCCATGCGGCCCACTTCCGGCTTGGAGCCGGCGCCGAGGCCCTGCGTGACCTCGCCGCCGAGCTGGATCTTGCGCGCCGCCTTGTTGTTGGCGAGCGCCTGGGCATCGGTGTTGGCGACGACGAATTCGACGCCCTCCAGCTTTGCCTCGATCATGTTGTTGACCGCGTTGCCGCCCGCGCCCCCAACACCGAACACGGTGATCCGCGGCTTGAGCTCAGCCGGTTCCGGCACACCCAGCGAAATCGTCATGTTGCTCTCCTTACCAAGTGGCCTTGTGGCCGGTGTTGCCCGATTGGTTACAAACTTAGAAATTCTGCTTCAGCCAGCGCCCGATGCGGCGCACCCGCCCGGTTCCGCCCGTATCGTCCGGCCCCAGCACCGCCTCGATCGGCGCCCGCGCGGCATAGGCGAGAAGCCCGGCCGCGGTCGCGAAGGACGGCCCGCCAGTCGATTCGGCGAGGCCCGAAAGGCGGATCGGCCGGCCCATGCGCACCTGCTTGTCGAGGACGCCGGCCGCGAGTTCGCGCACGCCCTGCAACTGCGACGCGCCGCCGGTCAGCACCACCTTGCGCCCACCCACCTTGTCGAATCCGCTGTCCCGCAGATGGTTCCGCACCAGCTCGAAAGTTTCCTCGATCCGGGGGCGGATGATGCCGTTGAGGACGGAGCGCGGCACATGATTGGCGGCGCCATGATCGCTCTCGCCCATCTGGGGCACGTCGATCACCTCGCGGTCGTCGTTGGCGCCGGGCACGGCGCTGCCGAACAGGGTCTTCATGCGTTCCGCGTGGGCGGTCGGCGTCAGCAGGCCTCGCGCGATGTCGTTGGTGACATGGCCACCGCCGATGGGCAGCACCGCGGTATGGACGAGACTGCCGTCATAGAACACGGCGATCGAGGTCGCGCCGCCGCCCATGTCGATGAGGGTGATGCCGAGGTCCATCTCGTCCTCGACCAGGCAGGCGAGAGCGGAGGCATAGGGCGCGAGCACGATGCCCGAAACGCCGAGATGCGCCCGGCTGATGCAGACCGAGAGATTGCGGATCGGCCCCGACTGGGCGGTGACGACGTGGATATTGACACCGAGACGCTCGCCGAACATGCCGCGCGGATCCTTGATCCCGCGCGAGCCGTCGATGGTATAGCCGACGGGAATGGCGTGGATCAGCTCGCGGTCCGGGGTTTCGGCGCGGACGCGGTTGCCCTGTTCCAGCACCTTGCGGATGTCGTTGTCGCCGACCTCGTGTCCGGCGATGGATACCTCGACCCCGATGGTATGCGACTGCGGCAAGCCACCCGAGAAGGAGACGAAGACGTCGCGGATGGTCTCGCCCGCGGTCCGCTCGGCGGTTTCGACCGCGGCGCGGATCGCGTGTTCCGTCGCCTCCATGTCGGTGACCGTGCCCGAGCGCATCCCCCGGCTGGCGTGATGGCCGACACCGATCACGCGCACCTGCCCGGTCGCGTCGATGCGACCGATGAAGCAGGCAACCTTGGTCGTTCCGACGTCAAGGGCTGCGATCAGGGCGTTGCGGGCGGCGGCCATGGCTCTCTGGGCGTCCTTCTCTCAGGTGTTCTTGGCGGGCGGCACAGCCATCTGCTGCACCGCGCCGTCCGACAGGCGGACGATCAGGCGATCGGACTGGCGCAGGTCGACGACGGTGATGTCGCGCGACAGCAGGCGGTCGGTCCGCTCCAGCCGGGCCAGCCGCTCGAAGGCCTCGGCCATGCCTTCCTCGGGCAGGCGGACTTCGACGCCATTGTCCAGCTTCAGGTTCCAGCGCCGCTTGGAGACGCGGATCGCGGCCTCGACGCGCTTGCCGATCGTCGGCTCCCGCGCGAGGAGGTCGATGAGTTCGGCGGCATAGCGCGGCGCGTCATCGCCGACGATCAGCGGCAGCTTGGCATAGAGCGCGAGCTGCGCCCCCTCGCCCTCGATGGCGATGCCGTTCTGGTCGACGAGATGCATCTTGCCGTCGGTCTGCCACAGCGCCATCGGCCGGCGCTCCACCAGCGTTACATGGATGGAATCCGGCAGGCGCCGCTCGATCGAGGCGGACTGGACCCAGGACAGGCTCTGCAACCGCTCGCGCGCCGCGCCGAGATCGAGCGAGAGGATGTCGTCGCCCCGCTCGATGTCGAGGGCGGCGAGCACGTCGCCGGCCTTGACCACGCTGCGGCCCGAGACGGTCACGCTGTCGACGATGAAGCCCTCGCCCCGGGCGAGACGAGACAGCCGCGCGCCGATATCGGCCTTCACGTCATCGAGCCGCCCGGCCAGCGCCAGCACGCCGACGACGAGCACCGAGGCCCCGGCGAGGCCGAGCACCGTCCGGCCGCGCCAGCCGAGCTGGGCAAGCCCGGGCATACCGCGGGCGACCGCCTCGCCCAGGGGACGCGGCTTCGCTTCCATCACCCGGCGCTTGCGGCGCTTCGGGGCCTTGCCCTGGCCGAAGAGCCCGCCGACCATGCCGCCTAGCGATCGCATGACGCATCCTCCACCATCCAGGTCACCAGCGCCTCGAAGCTCATGCCGCAATGGGCCGCCTGTTCCGGCACCAGCGAGGTGCCGGTCATGCCCGGCTGGGTGTTGACTTCGAGCACGATGAGTTCGCCGCTGGCGTCGTCGAACCGGAAATCGATGCGGCTGACGCCACGGCAGCCCAGCGCCCGATGAGCGGCGACGGCGAGCGCCATCGCCTTTTCGGTCACGCCTTCGGGCAGCTGCGCCGGCACGACATGACGCGAGCCGCCGGCGGCATATTTCGCCTCGTAATCGTAGAAGTCCGTGGCCGGCAGGATTTCCGTGACCGCCAGCGCCCGGTCGTGCATCACGCCGACCGTCAACTCCCGCCCGGGGATGAAACGTTCGACCAGCACCGGCTTGTCCGCCGTCCAGCCTTCGGTGAGACCTTGGGGGTAACGGTTGTCGCCCGGGCGCACGATATGCACCCCGACCGAAGAACCCTCATTGGTCGGCTTCACCACATAGGGCGGCGCCATCAGGTGGCCGGCCGCGGCCTCGCCCGCCGTCGTGGCGACACCCTCGGCCAGCGGCAGGCCGCAGGCGGCCAGCACCACCTTGGTCGCCGGCTTGTCCATGGCGACGGCGGAAGCCCGCACGCCCGAATGGGTATAGGGAATGCGCATCAATTCGAGCACGCCCTGCACGCAGCCATCCTCGCCGAAACGGCCGTGCAGCGCGTTGAAGACGACGTCGGGCTTCACCTCGGAAAGGCGCAGCGCGAGATCGGCGCCCACGTCGATCTCGGTCACGCGGAAGCCGGCGTTGCGCAGCGCCTGCGCGCAGGCAGCACCCGAATTCAGGCTCACCTCCCGCTCGGTCGACAGGCCGCCCTTGAGGACGGCGACATGCAGCGCGGCGCTCATCGCGTCACCTCCGCCGGCTGCGCGCCGTGACGGCCAAGACGCATGATTTCCCACTCCAACGTTACGCCCGAGGTCTCGAATACCCGGCGGCGAACCTCTTCGCCCAGGCCCTCGATGTCGGCGGCGCTCGCCTCGCCCTCGTTGATCAGAAAGTTGCAATGCAGGGGCGAGACCAGGGCGCCGCCCCGGCGCAGGCCCCGGCAGCCGGCGGCGTCGATCAGCTCCCACGCCTTGTGACCCTGCGGGTTCTTGAAGGTGGAGCCGCCGGTCCGGCTGCGCACCGGCTGCGCCGCCTCGCGCGCGGCGGCGATCTCGTCCATGCGGGCGGCGATCGCGGCGATATCGCCGGCGCGGCCCTGCAGCACGGCCTCGGTCACGATCCAGTCGGCCGGGAAATCGCTGTGACGATAGCTGAAATGGAAAGCATCGGGTTTCAGAACACGGATTTCGCCCGCGCCGTCGACCACCGTCGCCTCAACGAGGACATCGGCGAGTTCGGCGCCATAAGCCCCGGCATTGGTGCGGAAGGCGCCGCCGATGGTGCCCGGAATGCCGCGCAGGAATTCAAGCCCGGCGATGCCGGCGTCGCGCGCGACGAGCGAGACATTGAGATCGAGCGCGGCACCGCCGACGCGAAGCCTTGCCCCCGCCTCGACCGCGATGCTGGCGAAGCCCCGGCCCAGCCGCAGCACGATCCCGTCGAGTCCGCCGTCGCGGACGAGCAGGTTGGAGCCGACGCCGAGGGTGAGCAGCGGCACGCCTTCGGGCCGCCCGCGCAGCAGGGTCACGAGATCCTCGAGATCACGCGGGCGCACCATCACCTCGGCCGGGCCGCCGACCTGAAACCAGGTCACGCCCGACAGGGGCGCGCCCGGGGAGACCCGGCCCTTCAGGGGCGGCAGGCGCTCGGCCAGGGTGGGGGTGACGGGCGCGGTCATCATTGGCCCCGCTCCGCGGTCGCGGTCGCGGTCGCGGCCAGCGCGGCGAGCTGGCCCGGCAGGGCCGCCGCCCACTGCGTGATGTTGCCGGCACCGAGGCAGACGACGAGATCGCCCGGCCGGGCGATTTCCGCGACGACCCCTGCGAGGTGATCGGGCCCCGGCAGCGGAACGACATGGCGGTGGCCATGGGCGCGCAGCCCCTCGACCAGATGATCGCGGTCGACGCCGGGCAAGGGCTGCTCGCCCGCGGCATAGACGTCGGCGACGATCACCGTGTCGGCATCGTTGAAGCAGGTGCAGAATTCGAGGAACAGGCTGTGCAGCCGGCTGTAGCGATGCGGCTGCACGACCGCGATCACCCGGCCGGCATAGGCCGTGCGCGCGGCGCTGAGCACGGCCTGGATCTCGACCGGATGGTGGCCGTAATCGTCGATCACGGTAACGCCATTGGTCTCGCCGGTCTTGGTGAAGCGCCGCTTCACCCCGCCGAAGGTGGCGAGGGCCTTGCGCGCCACCTCGTCGTCGAAGCCCATCTCGCGGGCGATCGCGATGGTGGTCAGGCTGTTCAGCACATTGTGCTTGCCCGGCATGGGCAGGCGCAATTCCCGGATCACCCGCTTCTCGCCCGTCGGGCGGTCGGTGACCTGAACGTCGAAGGTTGCGCCGCCCTGCGCGAAGCGGACGTTGATCGCGCGGATGTCGGCCTGCGGGCTCATGCCGTAGGTGACGATGCGGCGGTCGGGCACGCGGCTGATCATGGCCTGCACTTCCGCATGGTCGATGCAGAGCACGGCGCAGCCATAGAAGGGCACATTGTCGACGAAGTGACGGAAGGCGTCCTTCACGCCGTCGAAAGTGCCGTAGAAATCGAGGTGCTCGGGGTCGATGTTGGTGACGACGCCGATGGTCGCCGGCAGACGGGTGAAGGTGCCGTCGCTCTCGTCCGCCTCCACGACCATCCAGTCACCGGCGCCGAGACGGGCGTTGGTGCCATAGGCATTGATGATGCCGCCGTTGATCACCGTGGGGTCGAGCCCGGCGGCATCGAGCAGGGCGGCGATCATCGAGGTCGTCGTCGTCTTGCCATGGGTGCCGGCGACGGCGATGCACCAGCGCAGGCGCATCAGTTCGGCCAGCATCTCGGCCCGGCGCACCACCGGCAGCAGGCGGGCGCGCGCCGCGTCGAGTTCCGGGTTGCCCGGCTTCACCGCCGAGGAAATGACAACGATGCGGGATTCGCCCAGATTTTCCGCGGCATGGCCGACGGCGACGGGAATCCCCGCCTCGCGCAGGCGCTTCACATTGGCGCTGTCGGCCATGTCCGAACCCTGGACGCGATAGCCGAGGTTATGCATGACCTCGGCGATGCCGGACATGCCGATGCCGCCGATACCGACGAAATGGATGAGCCCGATGTCGAGCGGCAGCGCTCTCATGCGGCTACCCTTTCGGAAAGAGACTTGAGGGGGTCGCGGCACAGACCTTCGACCAGATCGGCCAGCCGCTCGGCGGCGTCGATGCGGGCCTGGCCGCGCGCGGCCTGCGCGGCATCGGCGAGGCGCGACGGCACGGTGACCAGGCGCTGCAGGCGTTTCGCGAGTTCGGCCGGGGTGAAGTCGGCCTGCGTCACGGCGAAGGCGGCGCCCGCGTCGACGAGGGCGGCGGCGTTCACGGTCTGGTGATCGTCGGCGGCCGAAGGCAGCGGCACGAGGATGGACGGGCGGCCGGCGGCGGCAAGCTCGGCCACGGTCGAGGCCCCGGCCCGCGCGATCACCAGATGCGCCCAGTCGAGACGCGACGGCACATCGGTGAAGAAGGGCGCGAGTTCGGCGGCGATGCCCTCGGCCCGGTAGCGGGCGGCGACCTCCACCGCTTCCTCGTCCCGCGCCTGCTGGGTGACCTGCAGGCGGGACTTCAGCGCGGGCGGCAGCAACGCGAGGGCGGCGGGCACCACCTCGCTCATCACCCGGGCGCCGAGGCTGCCGCCGAGGACAAGCAGGCGGAACAAGCCATCGGCCGCCGGTTCGGCATAGGGCTTGGCGGCGATGGCGACGATCTCGGGCCGCACCGGATTGCCGGTGAAGACCGCCCGCGCCGCGTCGCGCGCCGAAAGGCCCAGCGTCTTCGCGAAGGAAATGGCGAGAGCGGACAGGCGCGGCGCCATCAGGCGGTTCACCCGGCCCAGCACGGCATTCTGTTCGTGCAGGCAGGTCGGCACCCGGCGACTGACCGCGGCCAGCATGGGCGGCAGGGTGGGATAGCCGCCGAAACCGACCACGGCGACGGCACCCCAGCGTTTCAGCAGACGGCGCGCGGCAAGCGTGCCGCGCAGGATATCGACGACGGCGCGGAGCTTCGCCAGCGGGCTGCGCCCGGCGAATGTGCCGGCGGGAAGGACCGCGAAGGGCACGTCGCCGAAGCCGGCGCGGAATTTCTCGCCCCGCACGTCGGTCATCACGGCGACGCGGCGGCCGCGGCGGCGCAATTCTGCCGCCAGCGCCTGCGCCGGCATGACATGGCCGCCGGTGCCACCGGCGGCAAGGACGATGAGGCCCCGCTCGGTCGCCGCGCTCACCGGTAACCTCCCAGGCCCGGCCGCGTCCGCGACAGCGCCAGCAACATGCCCATGCCGAAGGCGAGGGCGAGCATGGACGAACCGCCATAGGAAATGAACGGCAGCGTCATCCCCTTGGCCGGCAGCAGGTGCAGGTTCACGCCCATGTTGATGAAGGCCTGCAGGCCGAACTGGCAGACAAGGCCGGTGCCGGCATAGACGACGAAGGAATCGGTTTCCTGCAGCAGTCGCGCGAGCAGTCGCAGCACGATGAAGGCGAACAGCAGCACGAGGGCAAGGCAGGCGATCATGCCGAATTCCTCGCCCGCGACGGCGAAGATGAAGTCGGTATGGGCGTCGGGCAGGATGCGCTTCACCGTGCCCTCGCCCGGGCCCCGGCCCCACAGGCCGCCGGACATGAAGGCATCCATCGAACGGTCGACCTGATAGGTATCGCCCGCTTCCGGGTTCAGGAAGCGGTCGATGCGCGAGGCGACGTGGGGCAGCAGCAGATAGCCGCCGACAATGCCCACCGTGGCAAGGCCGGCCAGGGCGAAGACGATCACCATGGGCAGACCGGCGACGAAGAGCTGCGTCCCCCACATCATCGAAACCAGCAGGGTCTGGCCGAAGTCGGGCTGCATCAGCAGGATGGCGACGACGGCAAGATAGGCGAGCACCGACAGGATGCCGCCCGGAAAACCCGGATGGCGCTGACGCTCGGCCAGCAGCCAGCCCGAAACGACGATGAAGGCCGGCTTCACGAATTCCGACGGCTGCACCGACAGCGAGCCAACCCCGATCCAGCGGCGCGAACCCTTGATTTCCGCGCCGATCACCAGGGTCGCGGCGAGCGCGGCGAGGGTCAGCACGAAGGCGAAACAGGCAAGGCGCCGCACCTGATCGACATTCATCAGCGAGATCACGAACATGGCGGCGATGGACGGCACCAGGAAGGCGACCTGCCGGCGCACGAAGTGGAAGGGATCGACGCCGATCCGCTCGGCCACCGCGGGACTGGCGGCGAGGGTCAGCACCAGCCCCATGATGATGAGGAGCGTGAGCGCGATCACCGCCCAGCGGTCGACGGTCCACCACCAGCGGCCGACGACCGAGTTATCCGTGCGGGCGAAGGTGAAGGTCGTCATGCCGCCGCCGCCCCCAGAGCCTGAACGAGGGCGCGGAAGCGATCGCCCCGCGCCTCGTAATCGCTGAACTGATCGAAGGAGGCGCAGGCCGGCGACAGCAGGACGACGGGCGCGGCATCGCCGCTCGCCTGTGCGTCGCGCGCCGCGGCCTCGACCGCGGCTTCAAGGGTGACCGTGACGGTCGCCGGAACATGGCCGGCCAGGGTCGCGGCAAAATCCTGCGCTGCCTCGCCGATCAGATAGGCCTTGGCGATGCGCGGCCAATAGGCGCCGAGGGTGGTGATGCCGCCCGCCTTGGGTTTGCCGCCGGCGATCCAGTAGATGCGGTCATAGGCGGCGAGCGCCTTGGCCGCGGCATCGGCATTGGTCGCCTTGCTGTCGTTGACGAAACGCACGGGGCCGCGCTGGCCGACCAGTTCCATCCGGTGGGCAAGACCGGGGAAACTGGCGAGCCCGGCCAGGATCGCCTCGCGGCCGAGGCCGACAGCGCGCAGCGCGGCGAAAGCCGCGGCGACATTCTGCCAATTGTGCGCGCCGGGCAGGCGCGGCAGCGTGGTCAGATCGAACAGGGCCTCGCCGTCCTCATAAAGCGTGCCGCCTTCGGCCGAGACGCCCGAGGCCAGCACCCGGCCGATGGCGAGTTCGGTCACCTTGCGGCCCCTGCCCTCGAGGTCGCGGGCGATGCCGGCGACATGCGCGTCGTCGATGCCGACGACCGCGGTTTGGCCAGCGCCCTGATCGCGGAACAGTCGGGCCTTCACCGCGACATAACCGTCCATGCCGCCGTGGCGGTCGAGATGGTCGGGCGTGATGTTCAGCAGAACGCCGACATCGGGCACCAGCGTGTCGATCAAGTCGATCTGATAGGACGAGATTTCAAAGACATAGACCCCGCCCGCCGGCAGCGGATCGAGATCGAGAACCGCCGTGCCCAGATTGCCGCCCACGGCGACGGGAACGCCGGCCACCGCCAGCAGATGCGCGGTCAGCGCCGTCGTCGTCGACTTGCCGTTGGTGCCGGTGATCATGATCACCCGGGTACCGGGCAGACGCTGGGACGAGCGGGCGAACAGTTCCATGTCGCCGATGACAGGAACGCCCGCCGCCCGCGCCAGCCTGACGACGTCGTGGGGCATGGGATGGGTCAGGGGCACGCCCGGCGCCAGCACCAGGGCGGCAATGTCCGGCCAGTCCGCCGCCCGCAGGTCCGCCAGCGGCACGCCTTCGGCCGCCGCGTGATCGCGCGACGCCGGCTTGTCGTCCCAGGCCAGCACCGTCGCCCCGCCGGCCAGCAGCGACTTCGCGGCCGAAATCCCGGTCCGGGCGAGGCCGAAGACGGCGACTTTGCGGTTGCGGAAACTGTCGGCGACGATCATGGCCTCACCTCAGCTTCAGCGTGGCGAGGCCGACCAGGGCGAGCACGACGGCGATGATCCAGAAGCGGATCACCACGGTCGGCTCCGACCAGCCCTTCTGTTCGAAGTGATGGTGTAGCGGCGCCATGCGAAACACGCGCTTGCCGGTCAGCTTGAAGGAAATGACCTGAACGACGACCGACACGGTCTCGAGCACGAAGAGGCCGCCGACGATGGCGAGCACCAGTTCGTGCTTCACCGCGACGGCGATGGCGCCGAGCGCACCGCCAAGGGCGAGGCTGCCGGTATCGCCCATGAAGACCATGGCCGGCGGCGCGTTGAACCACAGGAAGCCGAGACCGGCGCCGACGAGGGCGCCGCAGAACACGGCGAGTTCACCCGCCCCGGCGACATGGTGGATTTGCAGGTAATCGGCGAAGCGGAAGTTGCCGACCAGATAGACGATGATGCCGAAGGCCCCGGCCGCGATCATCACGGGCACGATGGCGAGTCCGTCGAGACCATCGGTCAGGTTGACGGCATTGCCGGCGCCAACGATGACGAAGACCGCCACCGGAACGAAGAACCAGCCAAGCTGGATCAGCAGATCCTTGAAGAAGGGGATCGCCAGCGCGGTCGAATGTTCCGGCGTCGTGATGGCGACGATCCAGCCGACGGCGCCGGTCGCGACCACGACCTCGAGCAGAAGCTTCAGCTTGCCCGGCACGCCCTTGGGATTGACCTTGGAAACCTTCAGATAGTCGTCGGCGAAACCGATCAGGCCGAAACCGAGGGTGACCACGGTCACCGCCCAGACATAGCCCGACGACAGGTCGGCCCAGAGCAGGACCGAGACGACGAGGCCGATCAGGATCAGGAAGCCGCCCATGGTCGGCGTACCCTGCTTGCTCAGATGGGTTTTCGGCCCGTCCGTGCGGATGGGCTGGCCCTTGCCCTGCTTGGTCTTCAGCCAGGAAATCAGACGCGGGCCAAGCACGAAGGCGACCAGAAGGGCGGTCAGGGTCGCCCCGCCGGTCCTGAAGGTCAGGTACCGGAAGAGGTTGAAAACCGCGAACTGGTCGGCCAGCGGGGCCAGGAGGTTGAACAGCATGACGCTTCCCAAAGACTGTCCGACGCCCTCACGGGGCCGAATCAGCCGAATCAAGCTTTAGTAGTGTAGCGATGATCGAAGCCATATAACTGCCCAAAGATCCCTTCACCACCACAACATCTGCTTGACGAACCGCCTCTGACACATAGGGCGCCAGGCTCGTCGAGTCGGATGTGTGACAGCCGCGGATAGGGGCGGGCAGGGCTTCGTAGAGGGCCTTCATATGGGGGCCGCAGGCGAAGACGAGATCGACGCCCGAGGCGACGAGCGCATCGGCGAGACCGGCGTGCAGGGCATCGGCGTCGGCCCCCAGTTCGCGCATGTCGCCAAGCACGGCGATGCGCCGGCCGCGCGGCCCGGGTTCGGACAGGGCGAGATTGGCGAAAGCCGCCCGCATCGAGGCGGGGCTGGCGTTATAGCTTTCGTCGACGAGGGTAAAGCTGCCACCGGACGCGAGGGTGACGACATGGGCCCGGCCACGACCGGCCGGCGGCTTCATCTCGGCCAGCGCCAGCGCGGCGAGGCTGAGGTCGGCGCCCGACAATTCGACCGCGGCCATGACGGCGAGCGAATTCATCGCCCAGTGCCGGCCCGGCGTGCCGATCTTGTAAGTCAGGTGGCGGCTGCCGACCATGGCGTCGACCACCACCATATGGGGCTTCAGCACGAGGTCGAGCAGGCGGACATGGCAGCCGGGCGCCGTGCCGAAGGCCGCGACATGCAGGCCCCGCGCCGCCGCCGCCACGGCCAGCCGGTCGAAATGCGGATTGTCGCGGTTCAGCACCGCGGCACCGCCCGCCGGCACCCCGGCGAAGATTTCCGCCTTGGCGTCGGCGATCGCCTCGACCGAGGGGAAGAATTCCATATGCGCCGGCTCGACCGTGGTGATCACGGCGATATGCGGCCGGACGAGGCGCGACAGCGGCGTCAGTTCGCCCGGGTGGTTCATGCCCATCTCGAACACGCCATAGCGCGTCTCGCGCGGCATCCGGGCGAGTGTCAGCGGCACGCCGACGTGATTGTTGAAACTGCCGACCGAGGCATGGGTCGGCCCACTGGGCGCCAGCGCGACCTTCAGCGCCTCCTTGGTGCCGGTCTTGCCGACGCTGCCGGTGACGCCGATGGCGACGACATCGGCGCGGGCGCGGGCGGCGCGGGCCATGTCCTCGAGCCCGACCATCGTGTCGGCGACGATAACGAGGCCGGCATCTTCGGCCACGCCTTCGGGCACATGGGTGACGAGGGCGCCGGCCGCCCCGGCGGCGAGGGCGCGGGCGACGAAATCATGGCCATCGACCTTGCTGCCGGACAGGGCGACGAAGAAATCCCCGGTCTCGACCTTGCGCGAATCGAAGACGACATGGGCGACGTCGAAATCGCTCAGCGCCTTGCCGCCGGTCGCGGCGGCGATCTCGGCCGACGTCCAGAGCGCGCTCATGCCGCCCCTCCCCTCATGATGCGCAGGGCCGTGCGCACGACGGCGCGGTCGTCGAAGGGGCGGGTCTCGCCCTTCACGATCTGACCCTGCTCGTGGCCCTTGCCGGCGACGACGACGACATCGCCCGCCGACAGGTCGGAGACGGCGGCGGCGATGGCGGCGGTACGGTCGCCGATCTCGACCGCGCCGGGGCTGGCGGCGAGGATCGCGGCGCGGATCGTCGCCGCCTCTTCGCTGCGCGGGTTGTCGTCGGTGACGATCACCCGGTCGGCGAGGCGGGCGGCGATGCGGCCCATTTCCGGCCGCTTGCCGGGATCGCGGTCGCCGCCGCAGCCGAAGACGACGATCAGGCGCCGCTCGACGTGGGAGCGGAGGGCCGCCAGCACCCGCTCCAGCGCGTCGGGCGTATGGGCGTAGTCGACGAAGACCGGGGCGCCGCTGGCATGAACCCCGGCGAGTTCGAGCCGGCCGGGCACGCCGCGCAGGCCGGCGATGGCGCCGACCGCAGCGCCGGCATCGGTGCCGGTGCAGACGACAAGGCCAAGGGCGACGAGGGCGTTGGCGGCCTGGAAATCCCCGGCCAGCGGCAATTCGACTTCGAACATCTCGCCGAACAGCGACAGGCGCAGGGCCTGTCCGGCCGCCGTCGGCTGGCGGCGCAGGAGGGCGATATCCGCCCCCTCCCCGCCCAGGGTGACGAGGCGAAGGCCGGCCTCGCGGGCGGCGCGGGCGATGGCGACGCCCGGCTCGCCCGCCTGATTGACGATGGCGGGCGCGCCCGCGGGCAGCAGTGTGTCGAACAGCCGGCGCTTGGCCGCGAGGTAGCTGCCGAAATCGTGGTGATAGTCGAGATGGTCGCGGGTCAGATTGGTGAAGGCGCCGGCCGACAGGCGGACGCCGTCCAGCCGCCGCTGATCGAGACCGTGGCTCGACGCTTCCATCGCCGCATGGTCGATACCGCGGGCGGCGAGATCGGCCAGCACCCGGTGCAGCACGACCGGATCGGGCGTGGTCGCGCCGAGGGGGGCATCGCCCGCCGCCGTGGTCACGCCCAGGGTGCCGATGGCGGCGGCTGGCCGGCCGGTGGCTTCCCAGATCTGGCGGGTGAAGCTGGCGACCGAGGTCTTGCCATTGGTGCCGGTAACGGCGACGACGGTCGACGGCTGGGCACCGAACCAGCGCGCGGCAGCCAGCGCGAGGGCGCGGCGCGGGTCGGCGGCGGCGATCACGGGAACGGACCCGACCTCGATCCCGTCGGCCGAGGCGGCGACGATGGCGGCGGCGCCCTTCGCGATGGCGTCGGCGACATAGCGCCGGCCGTCGTCCCGACTCCCCGCGAGGGCGAAGAACAGGGCGCCGGGCACGACCGCGCGGCTGTCGGCGGTGATCGCGGAAATGTCGGTGGCGCCGACCGCCGGACCTGGGACAAGGTCCGGGATCAGGTCGGCGAGGCGTTGCGTCGCCATGTCTCTGTCCTTCAGTCCTTGTCGGTCGACGCGCTGATCAGCACGCCGCCTTCGGTCGCGGGATCGGGGCCGTCGGTCGGCAGGACGCCCAGCATGGGCGCGATACGTTCGACGATGCGGCCGACCGTGGGGGCCGCCGTCCAGCCGCCGGTGGCATAGCCGTAGGTTTCCTTGGTGCCCTTCGGCTCGTCGATCATGACGAGCACGACATAGCGCGGCTCGGTCATCGGGAAGGCCGAGACGAAGGAGGACAGCAGCGCCTTGCGGGCATAGCCGCCGGCCGCGGCCTTTTCCGCCGTGCCGGTCTTGCCGCCGATCCAGTAGCCCGGAACGTCGGCCTTCTTGCCCGTGCCCATGGTGACGACGAGGCGCATCAGCTTGCGCATGGCGGCCGAGGTCTTGGACGAGATCACCCGCTCGCCCGCGGGCGGATGGGCGCTGTCGGGATGCAGCAGGGTCGGCTGGAAATAGATGCCGCCGTTGACGAGGGCGGAAACACCCGTGGACAGATGCAGCGGCGTGACCGACAGACCATGGCCGAAGGCGATGGTCATCGCATTGATTTCGCGCCAGGGATTGGGCACCAGCGGCGAGCCCGTCTCCGGCAGTTCGACCGACAGGCGGCGGGTCATGCCCAGCTTGGTCAGGAAGGCGCGCTGGGTGTCGACCCCGGCGTCGAGCGCCATCTTCACCGAGCCGATGTTGGACGAGTAGATGAAGATTTCCGGCACCGAGAGCCAGCGATACTTCGGATGGTCGTCATTGATCGTGAAGCGGGCGATGCGGATCGGATGGGTCGCGTCATAGGACGAGGTCAGCTTGGCGACGCCGCTGTCGAGGGCCATCGCCGTGTTGAACGTCTTGAAGGTGGAACCCATCTCGTAGGTGCCGAGGGTGGCGCGGTTGAAGCGGTTCTCGGGCGTTGCGTCGCGCGGGTTGTTCGGATCGAAATCGGGCAGCGAGGCCATGGCGAGGATTTCGCCCGTGCGCACGTCCTGCACCAGCGCCGCGCCGCCGATGGCGCGGAAGGTCTGGATCGCCTTGGCCAGCTCGTCGGTCACGGCGTGCTGGATGCGGATGTCGATCGACAGCTGCAGCGGCTTGCCGGCGCGCAAGGGGTCGCGCAGGTCCTCGTCGAAGCGGGCCTCGATGCCCGAGATGCCCTTCGAGTCGATGTCGACGAAGCCGAGGATATGGGCCGCCAGCCGGCCGAAGGGATAGACCCGGCGCTCCTCGCGCTGGAAGGCGAAGCCGGGCAGGCCGAGGCTGTTCACCTCGTATTCCTGACGCGGGGTCAGGTTGCGGCGGATCCAGACGAAGCTCTTGCCCGAGCGCAGCTTGGCATCGAGCTCGACCCGCGACAGGTCGGGCAGCACCCGCATCAGCTTGGACACCGCCTCGTCGACGTCGATCAGCTTGGTCGTGTTGGCGTAGAGCGAGGCCGTGGTCAGGTTGGTGGCCAGCACCGTGCCGTTGCGGTCGGTGATGGCCGCGCGTTCGGCGATCGGCTCGCCCGAGGTCGCGGCGCGGCTGTCGTCCGGCTGGCTAAGGATCGTCAGGTCGAACAGGCGCAGGCTAAGCGCGAGGAAGCAGAAGCAGAACACGGCGCCGAGGATCATCAGCCGGCTGCGGCCGATCTCGATCGCCGTCTTGGCCTGACCGTCGAGCATGACCGTCTGGCCGGTGCGCGGCCCGACATAAAGCGTGACGCCTTCCGGGATATGAACCTGGGTCAGGGACGGCTGTCGCCCGACGTTCAGCGGTTCGCGATCCATCTCGGTCATCGGCGCCCCGTCGGATAGCTGGCTTCGGCATTGGCGAACAGGCTGTCGATATCGGCGATGGTCTGATCGTCGTAGGACGTCGCCGAGACCGGCGTCGCGCGCGGCACTTCGGCCGTCCGCGTGACCGGGGGCGCCGCCGGACGCGCCGGAGCCGGCGCGGGCGCGGGGCTGCGCGCCGGCACGGTGGCGGGGACCGCCGGGGCGGCGGGCTTGGCCGGCGCGGGCTTGGCGGCGGCCGGGGCCATCGCCGGGGCGGGCTTCTGCGGGCTGGCGGCCGCGGGGGCCGAGGCAGGCTCGACCCGGGCCGGGGCCGCGCGGCCGGCCTGGGGCCGCAGGGTCGGCATCGGCACGCCGGACGGCGCGCTGGCGGACGGCGGCACGGCATAGGCGACCAGCCCGTCACCCGGGGTGGCGGAGCCGGGGGCGATATCGGGCGTGACCGGGCGCAGGGGCAGACGGTCGATCGTGGTGATCTGCGTCGGCTTCACCGGTTTCAGGTCGAGATAGCGCTCGGCCAGATCCTGGATGCGCGAGGGCTGGTTCATGAAGGCCCATTCAGCGTCGAGCACCTGGATCGACTGCCGCTCGCGGGTCACGCCGCGGTGCAATTCGCGCGCTTCCTGTTCGAGCAGGCGAACCTCGTATTTCACCTGATAGAGGGTGGCGGCGGTACCGACGGCGAGGCCGATCGCGGCCAGGGTCAGGATGCGGCTCATCGGCGGGCCTCCTCGGTGATGGGGAATGCCGGGGCCGTGGTCCGCCGCGCCGCACGCAGGCGGGCCGAGCGGGCCCTCGGATTGATGCGGATCTCGTCGTCGCCCGGCTTGGCGGCGCCGCGGAACAGCAGGTCGAAACTGGGCGCCCGTCCGCCGGCACGAACGGGCGCATGGCGCGACGGAGCACCCTCTGCCCCGGCACGCTTGGACAGGAACCGTTTCACGGCCCGGTCCTCGAGACTGTGGAACGAAACGACGGCGAGACGACCGCCCGGCCGCAGAAGGCGCTCGGCGGCGGCGAGGCCGCGATCAAGCTCGCCCAACTCGTCGTTCACGGCGATGCGCAGGGCCTGGAAGGTCCGGGTCGCGGGGTGGATGCGGTCGCGCTCCGCCCCGCGGCCGATGGCGCGGGCGACGATGTCGGCAAGGGTGCGCGTGCGCGTGATCGGGGCTTCGCCCCGGGCCGCCACGATGAAACGGGCAATCCGGCGCGAGGCGCGTTCCTCGCCGAAGTCGTAGATGATGTTGGCGAGGTCTTCCTCGGCCGTTTCGTTCACGATATCGGCGGCGGTGCGGCCGGGGCCGCCCATGCGCATATCGAGGGGGCCGTCCTCGCGGAAGGAGAAGCCCCGCTCCGCCTCGTCGAACTGCATGGAGGAGACGCCGAGGTCGAGGGCGACGCCGTCGACACCGTCGATGCCACGCGCGGCGAGCAGGCTTTCCATGTCGCCGAAGCAGCCTTCGAGCATGGCGAAACGCGCGCCGAATTCCGCCTCGAAGGCGCGGCCGCGCGCCACCGCCGTCGGGTCGCGGTCGATGCCGACGACGAGCCGGGGGCCGGCGCCGAGAAAGGCGCGGGCATAGCCGCCGGCGCCGAAGGTGCCGTCGACAATGGTCTCGCCCGGCTGGGGCGCGATCGCCTCGACCACTTCGCGGCCAAGGACCGAGATATGGGGGCCGTCGGTGTTCAGCATGTCGCTCATGCCGCGCCTCCCCCGTTGGTGCCGCCATTGCCGGTGGCGGGCGCGCGGGCCGGCCAGGACAGGCGGGTCCGCGTTTCGCGGGTGATCTGGGCGGCCTTGGCGTTCATTTCGGCGAAGGCCGTCGGCTCCCAGATGCGGAACTGCTGGCCGAGGCCGACGAAGACCACGGCTTCCGACAGGCCGGCATGGGCGATCAGGTTTTCCGGCAGGATGATGCGGCCTTCCGGATCGAAACCGAGCTGGTGCGAGGCGCCGAAGATGGCGGTCGAGAAGGCTTCACGCTCCTCCGAGAAGGGCGGCAGTTCGTCGACCATGGCGGCGAGGCGCTCGAAATAGGCCGCGCCCGAGCCGTCGATGGCGGCATAGTCGAGCGAGGGATAGACGAAGACGCCGTTGAAGCCCTGGGACGCGGCGAGCGAGCGGAAGGGCGCCGGGACGGAAACCCGCCCTTTCTTGTCCACCTTGTTGGTGTATGTGGACGTGAACAACGCCAGCATCGAATGCCCCCGGTCCACCCCGCGCGCTGCGACGGGTCAGGGGCTTGTCGCGCCTGCGAGATGGGATGATCTGGGATATCATGGGTAAAGATGGGCGGTCAATGGGCGGACAGGGTAAATGGCGGCAATGAATCCCCATTTACGCCTTCTGGAGAAGCGCCACGGGCTCGGTCGGAACAAACGCGAAACGGCGCGAAAGCGCACCTGGCCTCGATAATGGGGGTTTGTCGGAGGACGTTTCCACGAATTGCCCTGGAAACCCATCTCTCTCGAAAGAGGCGCCCGCTTCGACCCCGGGCGCCGGTGCCGGAGCGTCATCGCCGGCACACACAATCCAGCCCTCACACCCCCGCTCCCGGCGGGCTGAGGCATGGACTGGAAGCGGGGGCCGACCTTGCCGGTCGGCCCCCCCATGCGTCAGACCACCACGAAGTCCAGGCTGCTGAGCGCGGCCTTGTTGTCCAGCGTGGCGAACTGGATCATGTCGATGGCGCCCGACCCGTCTTCGTCGAAGAAGAGCGTACCCGCCGCGCCGTCGTACAGAATGCGGTCGCTGTCATCCACGACCCCGTTCGAGATATCCTTGAAGGCCGCGGCGGCGAGGCCGCCGAGCGCCAGCGTATTGAAGATGGCGGACGAAAGCTGGATCAGGTCGTGGACCGGCGCGGACGCCACACTGAAATCCATGATCCTGTCGATGTTCCCGGCGCCGAGCGCGGTGCTGAACACGAAGGTATCGGCACCACCGAAGCCGAACAGCGAATCATTGCCCAGGCCGCCGTTCAGGATGTCGTTGCCATCCCCCGTCCTGAGGCTGTCGTTGCCATTGCCGGTCCAGAGATTGAAGCGCTCGACACCCGAGAACGCCACCCGATTGCGGTCGCCATAGTCGGGATCCCCGCGGTAGGTGCCGCTGTAGCCCGTGGCCAGACTGCCCGTGACGTCGTAACTATAGATGTCGTAACCCGACACCGCCGACCAGTTGACCACCAGCGTGTCGCCCTTGCCGGCCCCCAATGCCGCCACATCCTTGCCACCGGCGACGGTCACGGTGTCGTTGCCCGCGCCCGTGGTGACCGTGTCATCGAAGAAATCGGCCCGCGTCGTGATGACGTCGGCCCCCGCCCCCGTGGTCAGGGTCAGCATTTCGATGCCGCGCACCGACCCGCCCGTGCCGTAGGTTGCTGCACCGGCGCTGTTCAGGTCCAGCACGAATGCCTGTCCCGATGTCAGCGCCGACTTGTCGGCGACCCAGCGGTCGTTGCCGGCGCCGCCGTCGATGACGTCGTTGCCCTTGCCCGACGACAGCGTGTCGTTGCCGCCACCGCCGTTCAGGGTGTCGTTGCCATCCCCGGTCGCGATGGCGTCGCCCTCGCTGCCCCCCTTGATGTCGAAATGCTCGACCCCCGAGAAATCGACCCGGTTACGGTCGCCGTAATCAGGATCGGCGTGATAGGAGCCGCTGTAGCCCCCGGCGAGGGTGCCTACAATATCATAGCTGCCGAAGCCATAACCGGCCGTACCCGACCAGTCGATCACCAGCGTATCGCCCGTGCCCGCCCCCATGGACACCACATCCTTGCCACCGGCGACCGTGACAATGTCGTTGCCCGCCCCCGTGTCGATCGAATCGTTGAGGAAACTGGCCAGTGTCGTGATGACGTCGGCCCCCGCCCCCGTGGTCAGGGTCAGCATTTCGATGCCCTTGACCGATCCGCCGGTGCCATAGGTCGAGGCGGTGGCGCTGCGCAGGTTCAGGATGAAGCCCTGCGACTCCGTCAGGGCCGACTTGTCGGCAATCCAGCGATCGTTGCCCAGACCGCCGTCGATGACGTCATTGCCCTTGCCGGACGACAGCGTGTCGTCGCCCGCCCCGCCGGAGAGCCTGTCGTCGCCGTTGCCGGTCGTGATGCCGTCGTTGCCGTTACCGGTCCTGATGTCGAAATGTTCGACGCCGGTGAAATCGACCCGGTTACGGTCGTTGTAGTCGGGGTCGGCGCGGTAGGTACCGGCATAGCCGGCGACCAGATCGCCCGCGAAATCGTAGCTGCCAAAGCTGTAATCGGTAACGCCCGACCAGTCGACGATCAGCGTATCCACCCCGTCGCCGGCCAGGACGACGTCCTTGCCGCCCTTGATCGTGACGGTGTCCGCGCCGCCGTTCGTCTCGATGAAATCGCCGAGGAAATCGGCCCGGGTGACGATCCTGTCGGCGCCGGCGCCGGTGGCGAAGCGGTTGCCTGGACTGTTCCCGAGCCCCAGCGCCTCGATCCCCCTGACCGAGCCCAATGCGCCCCCCTCGGTCAGACGGTAGCTGGAGGATGACCGATCGAGGTCGATGGTCAGGGCCAGCGTTGCATCGGATTTGTCGGCGTGCCAGCGGTCGGCACCCGCCACCCCGCCGTCGACGACATCGGCGCCCTTGCCCGTGACGATGGTGTCGCTCCCCAGGCCGGCCGCCACTCTGTCGTCGCCGTCGCCGGTGACAATGCCATCGTTGCCGTTACCGGCCTTGATGTCGAATCGCTCGATGCCGGAGAAATCGACCCGGTTACGGTCGGCATAATCCGGGTCCGAGCGGTAGGTGCCGGCATAACCATTGACCAGATCGCCCGCGAACTCGTAACTGCCGAAACTGTAATCGGTAACGCCCGACCAGTCGACGATCAGCGTATCCATCCCGTCGCCGGCCAGGACCACGTCCTTGCCGCCCTTCACCGTGATGGTGTCGGCACCGCCGTTCGTCTCGATGAAATCGCCAAGGAAGTCGGCCCGGGTGACGATCCTGTCGGCACCGGCGCCAGTGGCGAAGCGGGCACCGCCCGCAATGCCCAGCGCCTCGATGCCCTTCACCGTGCCGGTCGACCCGCCCAAGACCAGCCGGTAGCTGGAGGACGACGCGGTCAGGTCGATGATCATAGCCAGCGTCGCGTCCGACTTGTCCGCCTGCCAGCGGTCCGCTCCACCGGTGCCGCCGTCAATGAGGTCAACGCCCTTGCCGCTGACGATGGTATCGTTACCGCCGCCGGTCGCCACGCTGTCATTGCCGTCGCCGGTCACGATGCCGTCATCCTGGCTGCCGGTCTTGACATCGAAATGCTCGATGCCGGAGAAATCGGCCCGGTTACGGTCGGCGTAGTCGGGATCGGAGCGGTAGGTGCCGCCGTATCCGCCGGCCAGATTGCCGGAAAATTCATAGGTGCCAAAGCCGTAACTGGTGACGCCTGACCAGTCGACGATCAGTGTATCCGTGCCGCTGCCGGCGATGATCACATCCTTGCCGGCCTTGATCGTGACGGTGTCATCGCCGCCATTGGTTTCGATGAAATCGCCGAGGAAGTCCCCGCGGGTGACGATCTTGTCATCGCCGGCACCACTGGCGAAGCGGTTGCCATCGCTGTTGCCGAGGCCCAGCGCCTCGATCCCCCGGACCTTGCCGAGCCCGCTGTCGGCGGTCAACCGGTAGCTCGAGGACGAACGGGTAAGGTCGATGACAATGTCCAGCGTCGCATTGGACTTATCGGCGTGCCAGCGGTCGGCGCCGGTCGTCGCGACCCCGTCGACCATCGTCACACCGCCATCAATGTTGTCGACCCCCTTGCCGCTGACGATGGTGTCGTCTCCGCCACCGGTCGCGACAGTGTCGTTGCCATCCCCGGTCGCGATGGCATCGCCCTGGTCTCCGGTCTTGACGTTGAAATGCTCGATGCCGGAGAAAATGACCCGATTGCGATCAGCATAATCGGGATCGCTGTGGTAGCTGCCACTGTATCCATCGGCCAGGCTGCCGGTGAAATCGTAGCTGTAGCTGCCGTAACCGGTGACGCCGGACCAATCGACGATCAGCGTGTCCGTGCCCGCGCCCGCAGCCACGACATCCTTGCCGCCGCCGACCGTGACGGTGTCGTTGCCGGCGCCCGTCGTCAGATTGTCGTCGAAGAAGGCGATCAGGGTCGTGATGATGTCGTTGCCGGCGCCCGTGGACAGGGTCAGCATCTCGATGCCGCGCACCGACCCGCCCGAGCCGTAAGTGGCGGGTGATACGCTGCGCAGGTTCAGCACCATGGGGCGTTGCACGGTGAGGGCCGACTGGTCCGCTATCCAGCGGTCATCGCCCAGCCCGCCATCAATCACGTCATTACCCCTGGCGCTGGACAGCGTATCGTTACCGGCCCCGCCATTGAGGATGTCGTCACCGTCTCCGGTCACGATACCGTCGCCCTGATCGCCCGCCGTGATCTCGAAACGCTCGATCCCCGAGAAATCGACCCGGTTACGGTCGCTGTAGTCGGGGTCGCTGTGATAACTGCCATTATAACCGGCGGCCACACTGCCGGTTATATCGAAACTATAGATGCCGTAACCCGTCACGCCGCCCCAGTCGACAACAAGTGTGTCGGCGCCAGCGCCTGCCTCCACCACGTCCTTGCCGGCGCGTCCGCCACCCAGGCGATCGGCGCCGCTGCCGCCATAAAGGTAATCGTTTCCGGTTCCGCCCGTCAGGTCGAACCGCTCCACGCCGACGAAAGTGGTCGAGAAGAAATATTCAGTGGAATGGGAGACGCCTTCGCTGACCACGGTGACGGTGTGGGAATAGCTGCGATAGACATTGTCCTGCAGGAAGATACCGTAGGAGGCGGCAGACCAGTCCATGATGAGCAGGTCGCCGCTGCCCTGGCCGCCATTGAATACGGCGCTATAGGAGGTCGCCAGATCGACCGCCAGCGTGTCGTTGCCGGCCTTGCCGTCAAAGAACGTGCTGGTGCGCTGGAAGTTGGGGTCTGTCGACGGCATTCCCACGGGATTGACGACGGTCCCCCGCACGTCGAGGAAATCGTTGCCGCTGCCGGCCTCGAGATCAATCGCTTCGATCGAAGACAGAATGGTCCCATTCGACAGCGTCACGGTTCCACTGCCGATGGCGTCTTTCAGAACGATCGAGTTGTTGCCGCCCGACAGACTGATCACGGCGCGATCGAAGCCGTTACCGCCTCGGAGCGTGTCGACGCCGCCGCCGCTAACCAGTGTGTCGTCCCCGCCATTGCCGATCAGCGTGTCGTTGCGTTCGCCGCCGCGCAGCATGTCGCCACCGGCGCCGCCGGTCAGGTTGAAGCGCTCCACCTCCTTGAAGTAGAGGTTCTGGCCGTTGCTGAAAATGCGATAGTTTCCGGCTTCGCCGATCACCGGGGAACTCGTGGTGCCCGGCGCGCTGTAGAGGATGGCGCTCTGCGCCCCGGACCAGTTCATGACCAGCAGGTCGTCGTCACCCGATCCGCCGTCGTAATTGTCGGTGCCACCCGAAGTATCGCTGAAGATCGCGGTATCGTTGCCGCCATGTCCGAAAACCGTGTCGGAGCCGGTGCCGGGTGTGAATGTGTCGCCACCGTCCGAGAAGGGATCGTCGTCGTCGGCCTTCGCCGTGTTCGGATCGACCCGGTACATCCGGACATTGTCGAGCAGCGTGCCGTTGGCATCGGAATCGGTGCTGATTTCCTTGAAGGTCAGTCGATTCTTGTCGCCGCCCGCGCCCACCCCGCCGACGAGGTCAATGTAATAGACCAGGGTGCTCGTGGTCGGGTCGATATAGGCGTTGGTATGGCCGTCGATGGTCCAGTTCAGCTTCTGGCCGCCCCAGTAAACCTCGAGCCGGGCACCGGAGCCATCGAGTTTGCTCGCGTCGAAGGCAAGGCGATAGAGCACGCCGTCTTCGGCCCGCGTCATTTGCTGGGTGATCGCTATGTTGGACGCGGAACTATATTGCTCCATGTCCAGGCCGAACTTGCCTTCCGAAGGGGCGCCCGCCTCGCCGACCGTGAACAGCTCCAGCCCCGGTCCGGACAACCGCGTCCAGCCGTCGACCTCGCTGACCGAAGTGACGTAGCCGTTCGCCCGGACAACCGGATTGGCGATGACCTCGAAACCGCCATTGACGACGAGGTTGCTGTCCGCGCCATAGAAGGTTTCGTTGCCAAGGGCACCGGTGATGGTGTCGGCCCCGAGGCCACCACGGATGATCGTCGTCGTGGTGCTGGAGGTGATCGTGTCGTCGAAGGAACTGCCGGTCAGGTTTTCGATCGAGATCAGCCGGTCGCCGGTCGCGTCGCCACCCGTCGGGGCGATATATTGGGCATGGGACGGGTCAAGTCTCGCGCGGGCCAGGTTGACGGTCACGGCGGCGCTGGACGCGCTGTAACTCACCGTGTCCGTGCCGTTGCCGCCGTCGAGCGTGTCGCCGCCGCCGCGGCCGTCCAGCACATTGTCGGCGTCGTTGCCGGTGATCGTGTCGTTGCCGCCGGCACCGATGGCATTTTCGATCAGCGAACGGGCATCGTTGTTGTAGAGCAGCGCATTGGCGATGTTGCCGCGGGCGAAATGGTTGACGCCGTCGTCGGCGCCCAGCCAGGCCCGCTGCGTGCCCAGCGCCTCATTGCTGACCGTCGTCCAGTTGCCCGGCCGCAGGTCGACGTTCAGCGCCTGGGAGCCGTAATTCGAGAAGTCATAGGTGTCGTTACCGCCACCGTCCCAGATGGTCTGGAAGATCATGTTGCGCGCGGGCGCCTGATCCTGCTGCGGCGTGCCGTTGATCGACATCCGGCCGGTGGTGGTGCTCCACGTATAGACCGAATTGCCGGCGTTGGTCGTGAAGTTGGCGCCATAGAGATATTGCAGCGCCGCGATATCGTCCTGCATCAGTCCGATCGGGTAATCCGCCGCCGTATTGCCGACGGTCGGGCTGCCGACGTACCGCTTGTACGTCATGATCGAATATTCTTGGCTGTCGTGGTCGTTGGGCAGCTTGGGGAAGGCCTCGCCATGGACGGTCTGGCTCGCATGGCCGTGCTTCAGGCCGAGGGCATGGCCGATCTCATGCGCGATGCCGGCGGCCCAGCCGAAAGTGCCGGGCACGGGGCTGTTGTAGGCGGTCTTGTTGAACCAGGCGTCGCCATGGGCATAGTCAGGAAAATTGGTCGGGTCGGGGGGCGTGGCCTCGGCCGAATTATTCGATCCCCCTGGGACGTGGAGCGTGTCGGACGCCCCGCTGTCGATGGAATCGACCATGGCGAAACGCAGGTTGGCGCTGGTGTCGGTCGTGAGCTGGAAGCTCAGCTGCGTCACAGCGGCGACATTGTCCAGCATACGCTGAACACCGGCCTTCTGGGGGTCGCCGAAAGCCACGAGACCGTTGACCGCCTCGTAACCGTCTTCGGTATATTCGGCGGCAGAGCTTGTATAGGCGAAGGTCAATGTCGTGAGGGTCCATTTATACCCCCACAACAGACCGTTAACATCGCCGGTGTCGCCCGCCTTTTTGCTGACGGACGCATAAGTTGTAGAACTGCCGCTCATGAGTGTCCCCCCCGGAACATTACAGTAAAACTATGTCTCTCTCGCAGAACAAAGCAATAGGATTACTGTGTATCTTTGCGGTCGGAATTGCCCACGAATTGACAACAGCGGCCGGTTTCGCCGTCGAACACGACTGTCGGCAAGCGCGCCCCTCTTACGGCCGGGCTTGCCCCGGGATCGCGCGCCGGAGCAGGGCTTCGAGCCAATCCGCGAAAATTTGCAGTCGTCGCGAGAGATGCTGGCGGTGGGGATAGAGCAGTGTCATCGGCATCGCCTCGGCCCGGTGGCCCGGCATGACCTCGACCAGTTCGCCCCGGTCGATATGGGCGCGGACATCATAGGCCGGGATCTGGATCAGGCCGAGCCCGGCCAGGCAACAGGCGATATAGCTCTCGGCGCTATTGACGGTGACGCGCCCCCGCAAGGACCGGCTGCGCAGGACACCGGCCTCGAGCCATTCCCAATCCTCGACCCGCCCGCTCGAAGGAGAGGCGTAGTTGACCGCATGGTGACCGTCCAGATCGGCGGGTGACAGCGGCACCCCATGGCGGGCGAGATAGGCGGGACTGGCGACATTGATCAGCGCGAGGTCGCCGATCCTGCGCGCGACGAGGCCGGAATCGGCCAGCGGCCCCACCCGCAACACGCAGTCGACACCATCCTCCACCAGATCGACCGCCCGGTCGGTCACCCGCAACTCGATGTCGAGTCCGGGATGGCGGTCCAGAAATTCGGGCAGGGCCGGGGCGACGATCAGGCGACCGATCCGCCCCGGCACGTCGACCCGCAACCGCCCGGACGGACCGTCTGCGCCATCGCGGAACAGGCCCTCGGCTTCCTCGACATCGGCGATCAGGCGCAGGCAGCGTTCGTAGAAGGCCGTACCGTCATGGGTCGGCGATACCTTGCGCGTGGTCCGGTGCAGCAGACGGGCCCCGACCCGCGCCTCCAGTTCGCTGATCGCGGCCGAGACCGACGAACGCGGCAGGCCCAGCGTATCGGCCGCCCGCGTGAAGCTGGAACAGTCGACGACCCGGGTGAAGATGCGGAACAGGTCGATGCGGTCCAAGGATCAGGCCTCATTGTCCATGAATTCCGACAGGTCATGTCAGAATAAGGTACTTTATCCAGGTTTTTCAAACGACATGCTGCAAACCCGGAGCGGCGGCACCTCGCGGCCGCGTTATGAGGAGGCGCGTGGCATGACCGACCACAGCATCAAAGGCAAAACCGTCCTGATCGCGGGCGGCGCCAAGAACCTGGGCGGGCTGCTGGCCCGAGATCTCGCCGAACAGGGCGCGAAGGCGGTGGTCATCCATTACAATACCGAAGCGACCAAACCCGCCGCGGAGCAGACGCTGGCGGCGATCCGCGCTGCCGGGGCCGAAGGCGTCGCCCTTCAGGCCGATCTGACCACGGCCGGGGCGATGGAAAAACTGTTCGCCGACACGGTCGCCACCGTGGGCCGGCCCGATATCGCGATCAATACCGTCGGCAAGGTGCTGAAGAAGCCGATCGTTGAGATCACCGAAGCGGAATATGACGAGATGTCGGCGGTGAACGCCAAGACCGCCTTCTTCTTCCTGAAGGAGGCCGGGCGCCACCTGAACGACAATGGCAAGATCTGCACGCTGGTGACCTCGCTGCTGGGTGCCTATACGCCCTTCTATGCGTCCTATGCCGGGACCAAGGCGCCGGTCGAGCATTTCACCCGCGCGGCCTCAAAGGAATTCGGCGCCCGCGGCATTTCGGTGACCGCGATCGGCCCGGGGCCGATGGACACACCCTTCTTCTATCCGGCCGAAGGCGCGGACGCGGTCGCCTATCACAAGACCGCCGCCGCCCTGTCGGCCTTTTCCCGGACCGGCCTGACCGATATCGAGGATATCGTGCCCTTCATCCGCTTCCTCGTCTCCGACGGCTGGTGGATGACCGGCCAGACCATTCTGGTCAACGGCGGCTATACGACGAAGTAAGGGGCGGGGCGGCACCCCCGGGCCGCCCCATTTACCGTCAGGTGCTTTCCGTCTCGTCGACGGTGATCACCACCTTGCCGGTCGAGCGGCGCTCGAGCACCAACTCGAGGGCTTCGGCCGCGAGGGCGAGGGGCCGTGTGTCCGAGACATGGGGGCGCAGCCGCCCCTCTTCCCACCAGCCGATCAGGGTGCGGAAGGATTGCGCCATGGTCGCGGGCGCCTTGTCGGCATAGGCGCCCCACCAGAAGCCGACGACATCGACATTCTTCACGAGGAGGCGATTGGCGGCGATCTGCGGTACCTCGCCCGAGGCGAATCCGATGATCAGCGCCCGCGCCTCGAAGGCGGCGGCCTTCATGCCCGCCTCGAACAGGGCGCCGCCGACAGGATCATAGATCACGTCGACCCCGGCGCCGCCGGTCGCGGCCATGATCGCATCCTTCAGATCGGGCGCTTCCGCGTCGATCAGGTGATGCGCGCCTTGCACCGCGGCGACGTCGAGCTTGGCCTTGCCCTTGGCGACGGCGATCACCTCGGCCCCCATCAGCACGCCGAGTTCGACCGCGGTCAGACCAACACCGCCCGCCGCCCCGAGCACCAGCAGCTTCTCCCCCGCCTTCAGCCGCGCCCGATGCCACAGCCCGAGATGGGACGTGCCATAGGCGACCGGAAAGCCGGCGGCGGTGACATAATCCATCGCATCGGGGATTTTCACCGCCCGCGCGGCCGGCACGGCGACCTTGCCGGCATAGCCGCCATAGGAGGGAATCGCCAGCACCCGGTCGCCGACCGCATGGTCGAACACCCCCTCGCCCACCGCCGTGACCACCCCTGCGACTTCAAGTCCCGGGGAGAAGGGCAGCGGCTGTTTCGTCTGGTACCGGCCATTCAGCATCAGGCTGTCGGCGAAATTGACCCCCGCCGCCCGCACACCGACGACAATTTCCCCTTTTCCCACAATGGGTTCGGGGATGGACTCGTATTTCATGCCGCGCGGGCCAAGACCAAGGCCGGTCACAAGCATCGCCTTCATGGATCGTCTTTCCTCAGGATTTGTCCCAAACTGATCACGGGACGAACGGCCAGCTTCGTGGGATGATGGGCCATGACCGTGCGTTATCTCGAATACTTGTTCAATCCGCGTATCGTTGCGTTGCTTGGCCCGGCCGAGCCGCGCGATCCCGTCGCTGCCGCCGTGGCCAACGGGATGCAGCGCGCGCCGTTCCATGGCCACCTGCTGGTCGCCCTCGACGAGGTCGAGGCGATCGAGGCCCTCGCCGAGACGCCGGAGCTTGCCGTGCTCAACGGCGATCTCGACCGCGCCCCCGCCCTGATCGAGGCACTGGGCCGCAAGGGCTGCAAGGTCGTGCTCGCCGTCGGCGCGCCGCCGGAAAACCCGGAAATCGTGCCCGCCATGCTGGCCGCCGCCCATCCCTTTGGCCTGCGCATCGTCGGGCCCGGCGCCTTCAACCTGGCGGTGCCGGCCATCGGCCTGCAGGCCGTGGTCTCGCCCGTGTTGCCCCAGCCCGGGCGCCTTGCCTTCATTACCCATTCCAACGGCATTCTCGACACGCTGATCGACTGGGCGGCGGGCAACGGCATCGGCATTTCCCGCGCCGTCTCGCTGGGCGCCAAATGCGATGTCGACCTTGCCGACGTCCTCGACTTCCTCGCGCTCGATCATTCGACCGGCGCCATCATCATGTATCTGGAGTCGATCACCCGGCCGCGCAAGTTCATGTCAGCGCTGCGGGCCGCAGCCCGCATCAAGCCGGTCGTTGTGCTGAAGGCCGGCCGCTTCGGCCCGTTGCCCCCGGCGACGACGGCGATTCGCCGCCTCGCCGATGCCGACGCGGTGTTCGATGCCGTGCTGGCCCGCGCCGGCTGCGTCCGTGTCGACGCGGTCGAGGAATTGTTCGATGCCGCCGCCACCCTGGGCTTCCCCGGGGCGGCCATGGGCGACCGTCTGGCCATCCTCGCCAATGGCTATGGCGCCGGCCTGCTGGCCGCCGACCATCTGCAGGACCGCAACGCCCGCCTCGCCGAACTGTCGAGCGAGACGCTGGCCGGCCTCGCCAGCATTCACGGCCTGAAATCGGACCTCAATCCGATCGACATCGGCCCCGACGCCGAGCCCGAACGTTACGCCGAAGTGCTGCCGGTGCTGACGGCGGATCGCGGCGTCGACGGTATTCTGGTCGTCCATACGCCGTCGGCGGTCTCCTCCGCGCTTTCGGCGGTGGAGGCGACGCTGCGCGGCTTCGGCGTGCGTCGCCAGCCCCGCCTGATCGCCTGCTTCATGGGCGAGACCGAGGCGCGGGCGGCGCGGGCCGCCCTGCGCGCCTCGGGCATCCCGACCTTCTCGACCCCGCGTCAGGCGGCCAGGGCGATCATGCATATGGTCGCCTATCGCCGGAACCAGGAGTTGCTGGCGGAAACCCCGGCCTCGATGCCGGCGGATTTCTCGGTCGACAGCCTGACCGTCGCGCAGGAAATCGAGGAACATCGCCTCGCCGGCCGCGAATGGGTCCATGGCCCGGATGCCCTGCGCCTGCTCTCCGCCTATGGTTTTCCGACGGTGCGGCCGATCTTTGCCGCGACCCCGGCGGAGGCGGCGCAGCACGCCAAGCGCATCGGCGCGACCGTGGTCCTGAAGATCGCCACGCGCGATCCCATCGACAAGAAGGCGGTCGGCGGCGTCACCCTCGGCCTCGACGAGCCGGACGACGTGCACCGCGCGGCCGAACTCATGATGCGCCGGGTCACCGCGCGGGCGCCCCAGGCCCGCATCGACGGCTTTACCGTCGAGCCCATGGTGATCCTCCCGGACGGTCACGAATTGCTGCTCGGCTTCGTCGAGGACGAGCAGTTCGGCCCTGTCGTCGTCTTCGGCAATGGCGGCACCGCCTGCGAGGTGATCCGCGACCGCATCGTCGCCCTGCCGCCCCTGAACATGGCGCTGGCCCGCCACGCCATCGGCCGCACCCGCGTCGCCAACCTCCTGTCCGGCGGACCGGGCCGGCCGGGCATCGACAGCCGGGCACTGGAACTCGCGCTGCTCCGCGTCGCGCAGATTGCCATCGACCACCCGGAAATCATCGAGCTGGAAATCAACCCGCTGGTCGCCGATCCGGAAGGCGTGATCGTGCTCGACGCCCGCTTCCGCCTCGCCGAGGCGAGCCAGCCGGGCAGCAAGCGCCTCGCCATCCGGCCCTATCCGAAGACCCTCGAGGAACATGTGGTCGACGATGTCGGCGACCATTACCAGCTGCGGCCGATCCGGCCCGAGGACGAGCGACCGCTGATCAAGGGCGTGACCACGGTCAACCCCGAGCATCTGCGCCTGCGCTTCTTCGCGCCGATGAAGGAACTCAGCCACGCCTTCGCCGCCAAGCTGACCCAGATCGACTACGACCGGGAAATGGCCTTCGTTCTGATGGGCGAGGGCCCCCCGGGCGAGGCGGAATGGTTCGGCACCGGCCGCCTCGTCTCCGATCCCGACGGCGAGAAGGGCGAATATGCCGTCATCGTCCGCTCGGACCGGCTGGGCCGCGGCCTCGGCCGGCTGCTGATGGAGCGCATCATCTCCTATGGCAAGGAGCGGGGCCTGCGCGAGATCTACGGCGAGGTCCTGCGCGAGAACCGGACCATGCTGCAGTTGGCGGTCGAACTCGGCTTCGTCGTCAAATCGACCCCGGGCGAGCCTGACGTCGCCCATGTCGTGCTGAAGATCTGATCGGCCGGCCCGGCATCGCCGCCGGGCCTTCGACCAAGGTCCTGCGACCAACTGACTGATTTTCAGCCCCGGCATTCAGTCCTAGGCTTTCTCCCGCACCTCCGGGAGGGGTGCCCTGCGGCCCCTTGGGGTCGCCCGTGATCAATGAACATTTTTGGTAGTTTTTAGCGAAAGCGGCGGAATGCGCGGCTTTCGGCCGGAATTTTCTCGCTGACGAGTGAACGGATCGAAAAATATTTACAGAAAATGCAAAAAAGGGCTTGCGGTGAATAAATCCTGAGATATTTATTATTCATCGTTCAGCGGCGGTGACCCAAGGGGGCAGGCCCGGACGAGAGCCGCAGGAGGATGGACATGACGACCATCGAACACATCGCCGCCAAACTGAGCTTCGGCCGCATCGCCACGCTGGTCGTGCTGACCTACAGCGCGGCCGCCCTGGTGCAGATGACCAGCAACGTGCTGGCGATCTGAGCCGCACCCTGTCAAGGCGGAGACCGACCATGATTGCCACGCGCCTGAATTCGATCCTGGCCAGCCTGATGACCGCCGCCGTGCTGCTTTACGCCGCCGCCGTGGTGATCGAGAGCGCCGGACACATCGCCGCCCTCGCCTGAGCGACCGCGGCCCCCTCGCAGAACCCCATTCCAAGGACCAACGACCATGCAGACCTTCGCCCGCTTCTTCGATCGCTTCGCTCTCGCCGCCGTTGCCGTCTATGCCGTCGCGCTCACCGCGCAGATGGTGCAGAACGTCGGCCTGATCTGACGCGCAGCCTTCCCTGGAGGGTCTCGGTCTCCCCGGACCTTCCACCCTGCGGCGCACCGCAACTGTCGCGCTGCCCTAGAGCCCGATCCCGGCCAGCCCCGGATCGGGCTTCTTTTTTGTGGACTTCAGGCCTTTGCACCAGCCGCCGCCGCCACGGGATCGAGCGGCCAGCGGGCCCGCGGCTTGATGTCGAGGGCATCGGTGTGGCCGGCGCGGAAATGCTCCACCCCGGCCCAGGCGATCATGGCCGCGTTGTCGGTGCACAGACGCAGCGGCGGCGCGACGAAGGGCGAGCCCGATTCGCCCGCCAGCACTTCGAGCCGCGCCCGCAGATGCCGGTTGGCGGCGACGCCCCCGGCGACGACGAGGGGCGTGCCCGCCGGCATCAGGGCAAGGGCGCGGCGCGTCCGGTCGACCATGACGGCGCCGACGACGGCCTGGAAACTGGCGGCGAGATCGGCCTTGTCCTGCGCCGACACCGGCTGGGACAGGCCCGCCAGGGTCTC
Organism: Zavarzinia aquatilis; assembly: GCF_003173035.1. Taxonomy (GTDB): domain Bacteria; phylum Pseudomonadota; class Alphaproteobacteria; order Zavarziniales; family Zavarziniaceae; genus Zavarzinia; species Zavarzinia aquatilis. The sequence continues at coordinate 349,376 of NZ_QGLE01000003.1, read as the reverse complement.
GCGCACCGCCGTCTTCAGCCCGGAGAAGGAAAAATCGCAGCCCGGCCGGCCGATCATCGGCCGCGGCAGGGCAAAACGCGCCGGATCGCCGGCTTCAGCCGCCTTTTCCACCGCCGGCCCGCCGGGATAGCCAAGGCCGAGCAGTTTCGCCGTCTTGTCGAAGGCTTCGCCCACCGCATCGTCGATCGTGGTGCCGAGGCGGCGGTAGCGCCCCACCCCCTCGACCGCCAGCAGCTGGCAATGCCCGCCCGAGACGAGCAGCAGCAGATAGGGAAAGCCGACCTCGGAGACGAGTCGCGGCGTCAGGGCGTGACCTTCGAGGTGATTGACCCCGATCAGCGGCTTGCCGCTGCCAAGCGCCAGCGCCTTGGCCGTGGTCAGGCCGACGATGACGCCGCCGATCAGCCCCGGTCCCGCCGTCGCCGCGATGGCGGCAAGGTCGGACAGGCCGACCCCCGCCTCGGCCAGCGCCTGACGGATGAGGCCATCGAGATGGGAAACATGGGCGCGCGCGGCGATTTCCGGCACGACGCCGCCATAGGGCCGGTGTTCGTCGAGCTGCGACAGCACGACATTGGACAGAATCCGCCGGTCGCCGGCCACGACGGCGGCGGCGGTCTCGTCGCAGGACGATTCGATGCCCAGCACCAGACAGGATGCTGCGGCGATCCCGGTGGTTTCCATATCCCCTGACCGCATGTTAAGGCTTTGCCGTAACACTGGATGGTCGGACCTTGCAAGCAACCTTGAGAATCGGCACCCGCGGCAGTCCTCTTGCCCTAGCCCAGGCCCATATGGTGCGCGACCTGCTGGCCGCTGCCCACCCCGACCTTTTGCCGGCCGAGATCGTGATCATCAAGACGACCGGCGACAAGGTCCTGGACCGCAGCCTGTCGGAAATCGGCGGCAAGGGCCTGTTCACCAAGGAAATCGAAGAGGCGCTGCTCGACGGCGGCATCGACCTCGCCGTCCATTCCATGAAGGATGTCGCGACGGTCCTGCCGGACGACCTCGTCATCGACTGTTTCCTCGAGCGGGAAGACCCGCGCGACGCGCTGATCGGCGCCGCCAGCCTGGCCGCCCTGCCGGCCGGGGCGCGGGTCGGCACCGCGTCCTTGCGCCGGGGCGCCCAGCTGAAGGCGCGGCGGCCCGACCTCGTCGTCGAATCCCTGCGCGGCAATGTCGGCACCCGCCTGTCGAAGATCGCCGACGGCACTTTCGACGCGACCTTCCTCGCCCTCGCGGGCCTGCGCCGGCTCGGCCTCGCCGACAAGGCGACGGGCATCCTCGCGCCCGAGGACATGCTGCCCGCCATCGCCCAGGGCATCATCGGTATCGAGCGGCGGATATCGGATACCCGCGTCGCCGCCCTGCTCGCCCCGCTGAACCACGGCCCCAGCGCCCTCGCCGCGACCTGCGAGCGCGCCTTCCTCGCCGGGCTCGACGGCTCGTGCCGGACGCCCATCGCCGGCCTTGCCCGGCCGGATGGCGCGGGCGGCCTGACCTTCATGGGCGAAACCCTGGCCCCCGACGGCAGCGCCCGCCTCGCCGTCACCACCTCGGGCCCCGAGGCCGACGCCTTCGCCATCGGGGCCGAGGCGGCGCGCATCCTGCTGGACCGGGGCGCGGCCGCCCTGCTCGGCCGGGGGTAATGCGTCTTCTCGTCACCCGCATCGCCGCCGAAGCGGCCCGCCTGACCCGCGATCTAACGGCTGCGGGCCACGAATGCGCCGTCGCGCCACTGATCGAGATCGTGCCCCGGAGCGATGTCGCCCTCGACCTCGCCGGGGCGCAGGCGCTTCTGGTGACGAGCGGCAGCGGTGTCGCCGCCCTCGCCGCGGCGACCAATGCGCGTGACCTGCCGGTGCTGGCGGTCGGCGATTCGACCGCGCGCAAGGCCCGCGCCGCAGGCTTCGCCGCCGTGACCAGCGCCGACGGCGATGTCCACGCCCTGACCGAACTCGCCGCCCGTACACTCGATCCAGCGGGCGGGCGCCTGATCCACGCCGCGGGCGCCAGCCTCGCGGGGGACCTCGCCGGGCTGCTGACGGCGCGGGGCTTCGCCGTCGACCGGATCACGCTCTACGATTCGGAAGCCGCGCGCGCGCTGCCGGACGATATCCGGGAAGCCCTGATCGCCGGGGCTTTCGACGGGATTCTGTTTTTCTCTCCCCGCACTGCGGCGACCTTTGTTACCCTCGCGCTGGCTTGCCGGCCGAGACCCGATTTCAGCGGCAAGTCAGCCTATTGCCTGTCGGCGGCGGTGGCGGCGGCGCTGGCCCCTCTCGGTTTCGGCCGGGTCCTGGTGGCGGCGCATCCGACCGAGGCCGACCTCGTGGCGCTGATCGCCTCTTCGCCTGATCAACGGAGCACGACATGACCGAGCGTCCCGACCAGCCGGGCCAGAAACCCGACCCGCGCGACCTCGACATCGAGATCGAAGCGGCGACCGGCGGCGATGCCGGCCCGGGCAGCGATGCCCCCATCCTGGACAAACCGCTGGAAGACCCGCCGCCGCGCTTCGACTCCTCGGCCTATGCCATGCCCCCGGCGCCGCGCGGCTCGCGCCGCAGTCTGTGGCTGGGCGTTTCCGCCATCGTGCTGATCGGCGCCGGCGCCGCCATCTGGCACTTCTATGGCGAGAGGCTGATCGCCGCCCCGGTCGCCGCCACGGCGCCGATTCCGGTCAACGGCGGCGCGCTCGAAAGCCGTGTCGGCGCCCTCGAAACCGCCGTCGCCTCCCTTGATCGCAAGCTTCAGGCGCTGGAAGGCCGCGTCGCCGCGGCCGGCGATTCGCAAACCGGCGATACCGCCGCCGAGGATCCTTCGTCGAGCGAGGCGGCCCTCGCCGAACTCCGCGACGAGATCGCCGCCCTGCGCGAGCGGCAGGGCGCGCTCGAAGAAAATCTGGCCGCGACCGAAGACGGCGGCGACACCCCGACAGCCGAACCCGCCAGCCCCGAGCCGGCACCGGCACCGGCCCCCGGCGGGATCATCGCCGATACCGCCCTTTCCGCCCGCATGGCGGCGCTCGAGGCCAAGCTGGCCGCGCTGCCCATGGTCGATCCCGAGGCACTCGCCGGGCTGGAGCGGGAGATCGCCGCCCTGAAGACCGCGTCGGCCGAGACCGATACCCGCATCGCCAGCGAGACCGAGCGCCTGAAATCCGTCGGGCGCGGCGTTTCCCTCGTCTACGCCATCGGCCGGCTGCGCAGCGGGGTCGAGGGCGAGGCGCCCTTCGCCGCCCCGCTCGATGCCGTGCGCGGTCATTTCGAGGCCCTCGGCCTTCTGCGCGAACCCGCCATCGGCAAGGCGCTGGACACGCTGTCCGCCCATGCCGCCGCTGGCCTGCCGAACCGCGCCAGCCTTGCCGCCCGCTTCGCCGCGCAGGCCCGCGCCGCCCTGCAGGCCGCCCGCATCCCGCAGGATGGCGACATGGTCGACCGCCTGCTGGCCGAGGCCGGCAATCTGGTCACCGTGCGCCCCATCGGCGAGATCGAGGGCGATTCGGTCGAGGCCCGTCTTGCCCGCGCCGAAGCCCGGCTCGGACGCGGCGATCTGGCCGGCGCGCTGACTGAAATTGCACCGCTTCAGGGTGGCGCGGCCAATGCCCTCGCCGGCTGGAAGGCGGATGCCGAGGCCCGGCTGGCGGCGGAAACGGCAGTCGATCTGCTCGACGGCGAGGTTTCGGCCCGCTTCGCCGAGGCGAACTGACCATGCGCGCCGTCCTGAAGATCGCCCTCGGCTTTCTGATCGTCCTCGCCATCGCCGCGGTCGCGGCCTGGCTGGCCGACCGGCCGGGCGCCATCGCGGTCGAATGGCTGGGCTACCGGATCGAGACTTCGATCGCCGTGCTGATCGTCGCCTTCATCCTGCTGATCGCGATCTTCGCCGCCCTCGGCCGTCTGATCCTGATCGCCTCGCGCGGGCCGCGCCTGCTCGCCGCCCGGCGCCTCGCCAAACGCCGCCGTCAGGGCGAGCTGGCCATCGTGCGCGGTCTCGTCGCCATTGCCGCGGGCGATGCGCGGGATGCCCGCAAGCAGGCGGTGGCGGCCGAAGGCGCCACCAATGCCTCGCCCCTGGCCCTGTTGCTGGCGGCGCAGGCGGCGCAGCTGAACGGCGATCCAGACGCAGCGGAACGCGCCTACCGCCTGATGCTGGACGACGACGAGACCAGGTTCCTGGGCCTGCGCGGTCTCATCGTGCTGGCCCGGCGGCGGGGCGACAACGATACCTCCCTCGCCCTCGCGCGGGAGGCACAGGCGCTGCGCCCGGGCGCGCCCTGGGTCGCGAGCGAGATTTTCGGCCTGCAGGCCGCGCTTGGCGAATGGCACGCGGCGGAGGAAACCCTGGTCGGCGCCCTGCGCCACAAGCTGATCGACAATGACGAGGGCAAGCGCCACCGCGCCGTGGTGCTGGTCGGCCGCTCGGATGCCGCCGCCGCGCGGGGCGACACGCGCGAGGCCCTGACCCTTGCCGAGACGGCCCATGGCCTCGCGCCCGATCTGGTGCCGGCGACCACCCGCCTCGCCCGCCTGCTCGCCGCCTCGGACAAGCGGCGCAAGGCCGAGCGGATGCTGGAAAACGCCTGGGCCAGCTATCCCCATCCCGATATCGCCGAGGCTTACGCCGATATCGGCGGCGAGCTTTCCGGGGACGAGCGCGCCCATCGGATGGCGAGCCTCGCCGCCATCAATCCCTCGGCCCGGGAAAGCCGCCTCCTTGCCGCCGAACAGGCGCTGAACCTGCGGCAATGGGCCGAGGCGCGGGAGGCGCTGATGGTTCTCGTCAACGCCAGGGAAGCCACGCGGCGCACCTTCGATCTCCTCGCCGAACTCGAACGGCGCGAGAAGGGCGACCAGCGCCGGGCCACCGAGTGGCAGGAAAAATCCGCCAGCGGCGAGGCCGAGGCGCGCTGGTTCTGCCGCGCCTGCGGCCATGCCCCGGCCAGCTGGACGCCCCATTGCCCGTCCTGCCATTCCTTCGACACGCTGGACTGGCGGGTGCCGGGCGCGATCACCGAAATCCTGCCCCCGCCGGCAGCCCCCGCCGACGGCACCTTGCCCAGCGCCAGCATCGGCAAGAGCGGCTAGGCGCCGCGCGGGGGGCGCGGAGAGGTGCAGCGGGATTTCAGACAGTTCGTCTGGCGCCACACGGCCGGCGCGCAATTCGCCATGCTCGGGATCGCCTTCGCGTCCTTCCCCTTCCTCTGGCTCTATTACGAGATGCCGAAGGAAATCGTGGCCCTGCTCGGCGCGGACAAGGGGGAGCCGTTGCGCCTGTTCGGCCGCGACCTGCCGGCCAGCCTGTTCGGCCTGCCGCTCGACCGGCCGGTGACCCTTGGCCTGCAGTGCCTCATCCTCCTGCTGCTCGTCCTGATCAACCAGCGTTTCCGCTTCTGGATCGCGCGGCTGCGCAACCTGACCGCCGAGCGGGCGCTGCGTCGCATCCGCTTCCAGATCCTCTCCCTCGTGCTGCGCTTTCCGCTGCACGCCTTCCGCCAGCGCACGGCGGGCGAGACATTGGCGGCCATGGGCTCCGATCTCGACAGTCTGTGCGGTCATGTCGGCGACGCGGTCTCGGTCCCGGCCTATCAGGGCGGCACCCTCGCGGTCATCCTGATCTTCCTCGTGTGGCAGGATCCGCTGATCGCCGCCGCCGCCGCCTCGATCTATCCCTTGAGCATGATCGTCGTGCCGCGTCTGCAACGCAGGGTCAACGACCTCTCGCGCGAGCGCGGGCGCCTGACCCGCGGCCTCGGCGAGCGGATCGACGAGACCTTCCGCCTCGTCACCGACATTCATGCCAACGACCAGACGCGCTGGACCCGCGCCTGGCTGGGCGCCCAGTTGGCCCTGATCTATCGGGTGCGGCTCGACATCGCGCAGCGCAAGTTCGCCATCAAGACCATCAACACCCTGCTGCAGCAGTCGGGGCCGGTGCTGTTCTACGCCGCGGGCGGCTTGATGGTGATCGAGGGGCGCCTCGACATCGGCACACTGATCGCCGCCATCGCCGCCCACAAGGACATGGCGACGCCCTGGCGCGAATTGCTCGACTGGTATCAGGGCCGGGAGGATGCGCGGGTGAAATATGAAAACACCCTGCGCCTGTTCAACCGGCCCGATCTGCGCCCGGCGGCCCGCGACGCCCAGCCCGAGGAGGCGGTCGACTTTCGGGGGCAGGCGATCACGGTCGAAGACCTCGTCGTGCGGGACGAGGGCGAGGCGTTGCGCCTCGACCGGGTGCGCCTGACCATACCCGCCGGCCAGTTGACCGCCCTCGTCGGCCCATCGGGCGGCGGGCGCGAGGCTCTGGCGCTGGCGCTCTGCGGTCTCGTCGAGGCTTCGGCCGGGCGCGTGCGCATCGCCGGGCAGGAGATCGCCCGCCTGCCCGCCTCGCTGGTCAACCGGCGCATCGCCTATGTCGGGCCGGGCAGCGGCCTGCAGGCCCGCTCCATCGCCGACAATCTCGCCTTCGGCCTGCAGGCGCGGCCCGGGCTGGGGCTGGGCGGCGATATCGACTTCCGCGAGGCCCTGTTGTCGGGCAATCCGGCCGATTCCATCGAGGCGGACTGGGTCGATTACGCCGCCGCCGGGGTCGCCGACCGCGAGGCCCTGCGCCGCCGCATGGTCGAATTGCTGAGCCGGCTCGGCTTTGGCGACGGGCTGTTCCGCCTCGGGCTTCAGGCCCGGCTGCCCGCGGGGGCCGTGGCCGACCTCGGCCCCCGCATCGTCGCCGCGCGCGCCGCCCTCGACACCCGCCTGCGCGAGCGCGGTCAGGTCGACCTGATCGCCCGCTTCGACGAGGGGGGCTATAACGACCACGCCACCATGGCCGAGAACCTGCTGTTCGGCCTGCCGACCGATCCCGCGCTCGACGCCGACCGTCTGGCCGAACATCCGGCGCTGCACGACCTCCTCGTCCGCTGCGGCCTCGCCGAGCGGCTGTTCGCGGCGGGGCAGACCATCGCCGCGGTGATGATCGAACTTTTCGCCGACCTCGATCCGGGCCACGAGATGGTGCGCCGCTTCGCCCTGGTCTCGCCGGGGGAATTGCGCCATCTGATCGCCCTGTCCGGCCGCCCGGGCGACAGCCTGACCCGCGCCGACCGCGCCCTGCTGACCAATCTGCCCTTTCGCGTGATCGCGTCGCGCCACCGGCTGAATGCCGTCGACGAGGCGCTGAAGGCCGCCATCGTCGAGGCCCGGCACCGCCTGCGGACCGAACTGCCCGGCATCGGCATCGCCCGTTTCGATGCCGCCAGCGTCAATCCCGCCGCCAGCATCCTCGACAATGTGCTGTTCGGCCGGATCGCGGCCGACCGCGCGGGGGCCGCCGGTCAGGTTCCGGCCCTCGCGGCGGACGTGCTCGAATCCCTCGGCCTTGGCGACGAGCTGCGCCGGCTCGGCCTCGATTTCGACGTCGGCATCGGCGGCGGGCGCCTCAGTCTCGGCGAGCGCCAGCGCATCGCCCTCGGCCGGGTGCTGCTGCGCCGGCCGGACGTCATCGTGCTCGACGATGTGCTGGGCGCGCTCGACGCCACCTGCCGCGCCGACATCATGACCCTCCTGCGCGAGGAAGCCGCCGCGGGGGTGACGGTCGTCGCCGCCCTGGGCGATGCCGGCCTCGCGGAAGGCTTCGACCGTATCGTCACACTGGAACGCGGCCGCATCTTGCAGCACGGCGAAGGCCGTCGCATCCTGCGGCAGGAAATGGGGAATAGCCGACATGAGCCTGAGTGAAGACGCCGCCACCCTGGCCGCCGTACCGTTGTTCCAGGGGGTGGACCCGGCCCGCCTGAAGCTGATCGCCTTCGCCGCCGAGCGGCTGAATGTCGCCGCCGGCACCGAACTGGTGCGTCAGGGCGAGGCGGGCGACGCGGTCTATGTCGTGCTGTCGGGCGAGGCATCGGCCTTCGTCAAGGTCGCCGATGGCAGCGAGCTGCGCGTCGGCCCGGTTCCCGTGGGCACGCTGTTCGGCGAGGTGGCCCTGCTGGCCGACGTGCCGCGCACGGCGACGGTCAGGGCCGATGGCGAGATGGCGGTGCTGCGCCTCGACGGCGAGCTGTTCTTCGACCTGATCCAGGAATTCCCGGCCGTCGGCATCGCCGTCATGCGGGAATTGGCCCGCCGCCTCGACCGCTCCACCGCCCTGCTGCGCGGCCGCTGACGGTTCAGAAACGCCGACGGTAGCGCACCATGCCCAGTACCTCGTCGTCGGCCGAGGCGATATTGCCCGGATCGACGACGTAAAGCAGGTTGAAGCCGAGCAGGGACTGTTCGTCGAGCGGCAAGGCATAGAAGGCTTCCCAGTCGATCTCGCGGCCGTCGCCGTTCAGGTCCAGCGTGACCTTGTCGCCATAGACCGTGCCGTCTTCGGTCCGGCCCAGCGGCCGGTCAAGGGTGATGCGGCCCGAGCTGGCGCGCAGCGGCTGATGGGCGCTGAACCCCCAGTGATCGCCGGCCGCGAAGGCATCCCGGCCAAGGAGGCCGACAGTCCAGCTGTCGCTGGTGATGCCGCCCGCGTCGGCGATGAAGGCGCCCGTGTCGCGGGCCGAGGTCACGGCCCGGTCGTAGCGGGCATAGAGGGCGACCTTGTCATCGAAGGCATAGGTCGCGCCGATGGAAACCTGCGCCGTTTCGGCGCCGCCGATGGACAGCAGCCCCTGACCCGAGGCGCCGAGCATCCGGCCATCCTCGGCGACATAGGCGAGTGCGGCTTCGACGGTCAGACGATCGCCGATATCCTGACGCAGGGCCGCCTGAACCGCGGTCGCGCCGGTGCCGACATCGCCCGCGCCGTAAGCCCCGGCCTCGCCCGTGCCGTTCATGACCGCGAGCGAGAGATGGCTGCCCTCGCCCAGCCGGCTGTCGATGCCGACAACAGCGCCATTGTCGGCAAGGCCGAGGGCGCCGGGCGTGAAGGCCCCTTCGGTCAGGGCGAGCCCGGCCTCGATCGGCAGGCTGTCGAGGGACGGCGAAACTTCGGCGAAACCGGCGTGCAGACCGGCGAAGGCGATGGTCGATTCGTCGAAGGCGAAGCGCAAGGTGGCGACCGTGCTGGTTGACGTCACGCCGGTGCTGGTCAGGGCAGCTTCGGCGCCGACCTCGCCCTGGCGCAGGCCCATGGTCAGGCGGAGACCAGGCACGCCGGTGACGTCGGAGAAATGGCCACGGCCGAAATCCGAAAAGGCGAGATCGGCGACCGCGCTGCCTTTCTGCCCGACCACCATGGCGCCCATGTCGGCGGTGAAGGTGGCGCCGTCATAGCTGTCGAACAGCGCGGCGGAAGTACCGGACAGGGCCTGCACCAGCGCATCGCCCATGACCGCGTTGGAGGACAGGGCGGCGCTCGTCGTCGCCGCCGTGCCATCGGTCGCCACGGTGCTGCCGACCGAGGCGGCGACCAGCGTGCCGATCGGCTTTGTCGCCGCCGCCAGATTCATCAGACCCTGACCGTAGAGCGCGCTGTCGGCATAAATGCCGGTATCCGTCGCCGTGGTCAGCAGGCGCGAGACGACCTGGGCATGGGTGAGTTCGGGAAAGCGCGACATGACGACGGCGAGCCCGCCCGAGACGAGGGCGGCGGCCATCGAGGTGCCGGTCATGGTGATATAGCCACCGCCGGCATCGGTCGCCAGGATCGAGGTGCCGGGCGCGGCGAGGCACCAGGCCGCCGCCTTGCCGCAGGCATTGGCGTAGGACGCCAGGGTGCCATCGGTGCCGACCGCCGTGACCGCGACCACCATCGCCTTGGTCAGCGTGTCGTAGAGCGGCACCATGACCGTCGCATTCGGCTGGTCGGCGCCGGCATTGCCGGTCGAGAAGACGACGACCGTGCCGCGGTCGGTCGCATAGCGCACGGCCGACGTCAGCGCGGCGGGGGTCGTGTCGGTCGGGCTGGAGCCCCAGCTGTTGTTGACGATATCCGCGCCGACGTTGGCGGCATAGATGATGCCGTCGTAAGGATCGCGGGTTTCGCTGTAATTGTTGGTATCGAAAGTCGTCAGGGGCAGGATGCTGGCCGACCAGGCGATCCCCTCCATGCCCGTGCCGTCATGGGCCGCGGCGATGGTCCCGGCCAGATGGGTGGCATGGGTATCGGGGGTCGAGTCGCCGATCCAGTTATAGCCGCCACTGGCGATCTGGCCCGCAAGCTCGCTGACCGAAGTGTCGACCTGGCCGTCGTTCACCGCGACCACGATGCCCTGCCCGGAAGCGCCGGTCGCCCAGGCGGTGCTGGCGCCGACCATGGCGAGCGCGGCCTGACGCCTGTATTCCGCCGTCTCGAAGACGCTGGCGACCGTGGTCACCAGGGTGGTGACCGTCGTCGTCGGCGTGGTCGTCGTGACCGTGGCCGGCGCCGTCGTCGTCGTGGTGGTGGTCGTGGTGGTGCTGGCGCCGCTGTTGCTGCCCCCCCCACCACCGCAGGCGGACAGGAGAGCGGCCATGGAAACCGTGAGACAGAGGAACAGGCACCGGTGGGCGGGGCGGCGGGTCTGGGGCATGATCCTTGTCCTCCCGGACTTGGTTTAATTTGCCCCCATATTGGAGATTCAATCCCCTAATAAACCCATAATGGTTGCAATCATTCCTCAGACTTCAAGAGTCAGCATCACCGGCACATGGTCCGACGGCTTTTCCCAGCCCCGGGCCTCGCGCAGGGTCCGGGTCGAGACCAGCCCGCCGGCCAGATCGGGCGTGACCCAGATGTGGTCGAGACGGCGCCCCTTGTCGGCGGCATTCCAGTCGGCGGCGCGGTAGGACCACCAGGAATAGAGCTTCTCGCTGGGCGGCACGAAATGGCGGACGGCATCGACCCAGTCGTGGGCGGCCTGCACCTCGCCAAGGAGATTGGTCTCGATGGGCGTGTGACTGACCACGTCGAGCAGCTTCTTGTGGCTCCAGACATCGTGCTCGAGCGGGGCGACGTTGAAATCGCCGACCACGATGGCGCGCTTCTCGCTCGCCCGCCGCCTCTCGCCCCAGGCGACCATCTCGCGCAGGAATTTCAGCTTGTGATCGAACTTCGGGTTGGCCACCGGGTCCGGCTCGTCGCCGCCCGCCGGAATGTAGAAATTGTCGAGCAGCAACCCGTCCTCGAAGCGGACGCGCAGGTGGCGGGCATCGCCCATGGCGACCCAGTCGTCCTTCTCGACGGTCTTGAACGGCAGCTTCGAGGCGATGGCGACGCCGTGGTAGCCCTTCTGCCCGGCGATGGCGAGATGCGGATAGCCCGCCTCGATCAGGGCCTTGCGCGGGAAACTGTCGTCGATGGTCTTGATTTCCTGCAGGCACAGGACATCGGGCGACTCCGCGGCCAGAAACTGTTCGACGATGCCGATGCGCAGGCGCACCGAATTGATGTTCCAGGTGGCAATGGTGATGGCCATGGCTTGTCCGTTCAGCCGGGCAGCGCCGGCGCGTCGAGGAAAGTGACTTCGCAGTCGGATTGCGGCAGCGCCCGGCAGGCGAGGATGAGGCCGGCCGCCGCCTCGGCTTCGGGCAGGGCGAAGCCGGCGTAGGGTTTCAGATCGACCGTGCCCGCGACCAGCACCGACTTGCAGCGGCCGCAGGTGCCGCCCCGGCAATAGAAGGGATAATCGAGGTCTTCCTCGAGCGCGGCATCGAGGATGGTCATGCCGCGCGGCACCTCGATCTCCACCCCGAATTGCGGAAGCTTTACCCGAAACGCCATGGCGGACCTCGCGATACGAAGCGGCAACCTAGGCAATGCGGCGGCGGGCGTCAAACCGGGCGGCGGCGCCCTTGCGCGAAACGCAGGGCTGATCCGTCGAGAACATAATTCAAAACATAATTATTAGAGAGCTAACTAATAGCATGAGAACGGACATCGACACCTTCGGCTTCCAGCTGATCACCACCATGCGGGCCTGGCGCCGGGCGCTGGACGATGCCTTCATCGCCGATGGCCTGAGCGAGGCGACCTGGCGGCCGCTGATCCACATCCACATCCTGGGCGAAGGCCTGCATCAGACCCGCCTCGCCGCCAGCCTCGGCATCGAGGGACCGTCCCTCGTCCGCCTGCTCGACAATCTGCAGGCGGCGAAACTGGTCGAGCGGCGGGAAGACCCGGCCGACCGCAGGGCCAAGACCCTGCATCTGACAAAGGCCGGCCGCACCCTGGCGACCCGCCTGCGGCAGGAGGCGCTGGAGCTTCAGGACCGCCTGCTGGCCGGCCTCACGCCGGAACAGATCGAAGCCTGCAAGGCGGTCTTCGCCACGGTGCAGGACAATTGCGCGCGGATCGCCGCGGAGCGGCGCGAGACGGCGACGCCATGATGCCCGTCTCCCGCAGGCTGATCTTCTCGCTGAAGACGTTCGGCGCCGGGATGCTGGCGGTCTGGATCGCCTTCCGGCTCGATCTCGCGCAGCCGACCTGGGCGCTGCTGACCGCCTATATCGTCTCGCAGCCGCTGGCGGGCGCCGTGCTCGCCAAATCCTTCGCCCGCATCGCCGGCACCTTCGCCGGGGCGACCATGTCCGTCCTCCTGATCGCCGCTTTCGCCGACGCGCGGGAATTCTTCGTGCTCGGCCTCGCGCTCTGGGTCGGGGCCTGTCTCTACACGTCGGTCCTGCTGCGCGAGGCGCCCGCTTCCTATGGCGCCATGCTGGCGGGCTATACCGCCGCCATCATCGGCTTCGCCGCCGTCGACGCGCCGCTGTCGGTCTTCGATACCGCCGTCGCCCGGGTGACCGAAATCTGCCTCGGCATCCTGTGCGCGACGCTGGTCAGCCGGGTCGTGCTGCCGATTACCGCCGGCCGCGTGCTGAAGCGCACGGTGGCCGACAGCGTGGAAGCCGCCCGGGCCTGGGCCGCCGACGTGCTGCGCGGTGTCAGCGACGAGCGCGCCGCCCTCGCCGACCGGCGCAAGCTGCTGGGCGACATCATGACCATCGACCTCTTGCGCGCGCAGGCCCGGCTGGACACGCCCGAGGTCCGGCGTCAGGACGATGCCCTGCGCCACCTGCAGGCACGGCTGCTCTCCCTCGCCTCGATCCTGCTGTCGATCCAGGACCGCCTGCGCATCCTGCTGCGCGACCGGACGGGCCGCGCCGCCGGCCTTGCCCCCCTGATGGCCGAAGTTGCCGACGCCGTCGAAAGCCGCGAGGCCGACACCGCCCTGGCCGAGAAAGTGGCGGCCGCCCGACCCAGCCTCGCCGAGATGAAGCGCGACCCCGCGCATCGCATCGAACACATCCTGGTCGCCCGCACAGGCGACGTGCTGGTGGCGACCGCCGACATGGAGCGATTCTCCCGCGCCCTGCTGCGCGGCGCGGCGCCGCCCGATCTCGGCCCGGCGCCGGGCCTCGCCCGTTATCGCGACCATACCCAGGCGCTGGTCGCCGGCCTCGTCGCCGCCCTCGCCCTTTGCGTCACCGCCGCCTTCTGGATCGGCACCGGCTGGGCCCAGGGCGGCAATGCCGCGACCCTCGTCGTCGTCGTCTGCTCGCTGATGGCGACGCTGGACGATCCGGCCGCGGGCGCCCTCGGCTTCCTGAAGCTCAGCGCGGTCGCCCTGCCCATCGCGGCGCTTTACGACTATGCGGTATTTCCCGCCATCGACGGCTTTCCACTGCTGGCCGCCAGTCTCGCGCTGCTGCTGGTGCCGCTGGGAATGCTGGTGCCCGACCGGCGCTATGCGCCGAAGGTCATGCCCCTGATCATGAGCACCATCGCCATCATGGGCGTGCAGAGCCGGCCCGTCCTCGCCTTCGAGAGTTTCGTCAACGCCTCCCTTGCCCTCATCTTCGGCATCGGCGCCGCCGTCGTCATGTTCGCCCTGCTGCGCCCCCTTGGCGTCGACTGGACCGTGCGGCGTCACGTCGACGGCATCCGGCGCGATCTCGCTTCGCTCGCCGCGGCACCCGCCGCGCAGGACCACGGCCGTTTCGCCAGCCATATGTTCGACCGCATCAACGCCCTGATCACAAGGATCGGTGCCGAAGACCTCGGCCACCGCGCGATCCTGCAGGGCAGCCTCGCCGCGCTGCGCATCGGCCACAACATCCTGATCCTGCGCGGCGGCATGGACGGTTTCGCGCCCGCCCCGCGTGCCGCGGCCGAACAGGCGCTGGCCACCCTCGCCCGGCTGTTCGCCGGCCGCGACGACGGTGCCGCCGCGCTCGACACGCTCGATGCCGTAACCGGTCAGGTGCTTGCCACCGATGGCGACGACGAGACGACGGCGACCCTCCTGGTGACAATCACCGGCATCCGCAGCAGCCTCGCCGAACATGCCGGCTTTTTCCGCCTCGCCCCGGCCCCCACCCCCGTCCCCGCCCCCATTCCGGAGCACGCCGCATGACCATGCTGAAGGAATTCGACCTCGCGGGGGTCTATCTCTCGCCCATGCTGCTTTACGCCCTGATCGCGGCCGTGCCCTGGGCGCTGGTCCGGGAAGGCCTTGGCCGGGCGGGCGCCTATGCGCTGATCTGGCACCCGCCCCTGTTCAATACCGCCCTTTACCTCGTGATGCTGGCCGGCGTCGCCGCCGTGCTGCACCAGTGACGGAGCCCATCCCATGTCCATCGCCCGGCGCCTGACGCGCCTTGCCCTTACCCTCGCCATCGTCGGCGCCGCCATCGGCGCCGGCCTCTACCTCTGGACCCTCTACATGGACACGCCCTGGACAAGGGACGGAAGGGTCCGCGCCGATGTCCTGCAGATCGCGCCCGATGTCTCGGGCCTCGTGGTCAGGGTCGAGGTCGGCGACAATCAGCCGGTGAAACAGGGCGACCTCCTGTTCGTGGTCGATCCCGAACGCTATCGCATCGCGGTCGAACGGGCTGAGGCGACGGTCGCCGCCCTGAAGGAACAGGCCGACCAGCGCCGGCGCGAGAGCGAGCGGCGCAACCAGCTCGGCTCCAACGCCATCACCGCGGAATCGCGCGAGCAGGCGGCGAGCGCGGCGGCGCAGGCCGCGGCCTCGCTGCACCAGGCGCTGGCCGACCTCGAGACCGCGCGGCTCAACCTCGCGCGGACCGAAATCCGGGCGCCGGTCAACGGCTTCGTCACCAACCTGCAACTGCACGTCGGCGATTACGCCAGCGCCGGCAAGCCGGTGTTCGCCATCGTCGACGGCGACAGTTTCTATGTCGTCGGCTATTTCGAGGAAACCAAGCTCGCCCATGTCCGCGAGGGCGACGACGCCTCGGTGCGCCTGATGGGTTTCGAGACACCCGTGTCCGGCAAGGTCGCCGGCATCGCCCGCGCCATCGTCGACCGCGAGGCGCCGCAGGGCGGCGACCTGCTGGCCAATGTCAACCCGACCTTCTCATGGGTGCGCCTCGCCCAGCGCATCCCGGTGCGGATCGCCCTCGGCCCCCTGCCGGAGGGCCTGCGCCTGTCCGCCGGCATGACCGCGACTATCGTGGTCGAGCCGGCGCGCTGATCTGTCAGGAAATCGCGCCGAGGCCCTTGGTGATACCCTTTTCGAGGGCCGCGCGGACGATGCCGCCGATGAAGGGCAGCTTGCCCTCGAACACGATGGTGTAGTCCAGCCGGCTGCCGCCAGCCGGCGTCGCCGAGAAGCGCATGGTGCCGAGGTGGTTCTTCAGCGGACTGCCTTTGGTGATGCGGTATTCGATCAGTTCGTTCTCGACCGCGCGGGTCACCGTCTCCTCGAAGGGGCCGCCGACCGGCATCTTCAGGCGGCGGACAGAGCCCGCGCCGTTGCGGCTGGTATCGCCGTCCCGAACCCGCGTGATCTTCGCCGGGGCGAAGACCTGGTTCAGATTCTCGTGTTCCGCCAGAAGGGCGTAGAGGTCGGCGACCGGCATCCTGAAGTCGCGGACGATGTGAATGCGCTGCTGGCCCATGGCCTCTCCCCCGATTTTTTGTCAGGAGGAGAGTAGAGGCCGGCACGGGCTGTCGGCAAGTGCCCATCCCGGGCACTCTCTGCCGCCAGTGCCCGCCCCGGGCGTGTCAACCTATCGTCATCAGGCTGGCATTGCCGCCCGCCGCCGCCGTGTTGGTGCTGACCGAAACCTCCTCGACGAGGGCATCGAGCCGATAGTCGTCCCTGCCGGTGGCGACGCCCTGCAGACCGACGATCGGTCCCGTGTCGATGGCCGCCAGCGCCTTCGCGAAATCGGCCAGCGTGTCACTGTCCCCTTCGTAGAGCGCGGCGGCGAGGGGGCCGGCGGCCGCGATCCCCGGCACCGTCTCGACGAAGGCCGCGAGATCGGGCGGCAACACGGCCAGAACATCCGCCGCCGAGCCATTCGCCTCGACGACGAGACGGTTGCCGGTCGCGAGCACGGTGGCGAACTGGCGCAGCAGGCCTTCCGCCGTCGCCGCCCGCGCCAGCACCCGGCCGCGCGGCCGGAAACCATAGGCGTTCCGTTCGCCGACCGGCCCCGGCAGCTCGGCGCGGCGGGCGAGCGGGCTGCGCGCCGCCATCTCCCGCGCGCGCTGGGCCAGAGGCTCCAGCGCCAGCTTCTCGAGCCAGGCGGCATAAGTCTCGACCAGTGGCGGGGGCGTGGCCGCGCCCTGTTCTTCCGGCCGCTGGGACAGCAGGCGGAGAAGATAGAGCGGCCCGCCCGCCTTGGGGCCGGTGCCGGACAAACCGCCGCCGCCGAAGGGCTGCACCCCGACCACGGCGCCGATCGTGTTGCGGTTCACATAGATGTTGCCGGCGTGGATGCGGCCGGTCACGCGGGCGATGGTCTCGTCGATCCTTGTGTGGAGGCCGAAGGTCAGGCCGTAACCCGTGGCATTCACCGCGTCGATCACGGCATCGAGATCCCTGCGCCGGTAGCGCAGGACGTGCAGGACCGGGCCGAACACTTCCCGGCCGAGGTCGGCGATGGCGCCGATCTCGATCAGCGTCGGCGCGACGAAGGTCCCGGCCGAGGTTGCCTCGGACAGAGGCAGACGGAACACCGGACAGCCCTTCTCCGCCATGGCGGCGACATGGGCTTCGATGCCTGCCTTCGCCTCCGCCGTGATCACCGGGCCGACATCGGTCGACAGCCGGTCGGGATTGCCGACGACGAGTTCCGCCATCGCCCCCTTCAGCATGGTCAGGATCCGGTCGGCGACATCCTCCTGCAGGCAGAGCACGCGCAGGGCGGAGCAGCGTTGCCCCGCGCTGTCGAAGGCGGAGGCGAGGACATCGCCCACCACCTGTTCGGCGAGGGCCGAACTGTCGACGATCATGGCGTTCTGGCCGCCGGTCTCGGCGATCAGCGGGATCAGCCGGCCCTCCGGCGTCAGCCGCCCGGCGAGCTGGCGCTGGATCGAGCGCGCGACCTCGGTCGAGCCGGTGAACATCGCGCCCCGGATGCGGCTGTCGGCCACCAGCGCCGCCCCGACCGCGCCATCGCCGACGACGAGGTTCAGAACACCCGGCGGCACCCCCGCCTCCTGCAGCAGGCGCACGGCCTCGGCCGCGATCAGCGGGGTTTCCTCGGCAGGCTTCGCGAGGACGGTATTGCCCGCGGCGAGCGCCGCCGCGACCTGCCCGGTGAAGATCGCCAGCGGGAAATTCCACGGACTGATGCAGACCACGGGGCCGAGCGGACGGTGCGTGAGACCATCGAAATCCCGTTCCACCGTCCGGCCATAATAGCGCAGGAAGTCGACCGCTTCCCGCACCTCGGCGATGGCATTGGGCAGCGATTTCCCGGCTTCCCGCACGATGAGGCCGAGCAGCAGGGGCATCCGCGCCTCCATCAGGTCGGCGGCGCGATAGAGGCAGGCGGCGCGGGCGGCGGGCGGCGTCGCGCTCCAGGCCGGGCCGGCCGCGACGGCGGCGCCGACGAAGGCCGGCGCATCGGCGGGGCTGGCAAAGGCGACCCGCCCGACCGTGTCGCGCCGATCCGCCGGATTGGCGACCGGCACCATGGCGGCGAGCGGATCACCCGCGACCCAGGCGACATCGAGACTGGCCAGCAACGCGGCCGAGACCGAGGCGAGGCGCTGTTCGTTCGAGAGGTCGAGGCCGGCGGAATTCGGCCGCTCGCCGCCGAACAGGTCGCGCGGCAGGCGGATCGCCGGATGCGGCGCGCCCAAAGGCTCGATCGCCCGCGCGGCCTGTACCGGGTCGGCGATCAGGTCTTCGACCGGCACGGTCTCGTCGGCGATGCGATTGACGAAGGAGGTGTTGGCGCCATTCTCCAGCAGCCGGCGGACGAGATAGGCGAGCAGGGTCTCGTGGGTGCCGACGGGGGCATAGATCCGGCACGGCCGGTTCAACTTGCCCTTGCCGACCACTTCCTCGTAGAGCGGCTCGCCCATGCCGTGCAGGCACTGGAACTCATATTGTCCCGCGTAATAATTGTCGCCGGCCATGACCATGACGCTGGCCAGGGTCTGGGCGTTGTGGGTGGCGAACTGCGGATAGATCGCGTCGGGTGCGGCGAGCAGCTTTCGCGCGCAGGCGAGATAGGACACGTCGGTATGGACTTTCCGCGTATAGACCGGAAAGCCTTCCAGCCCGTCGACCTGCGCCTTCTTGATCTCGCTGTCCCAATAGGCACCCTTGACGAGGCGCACCATCAACCGCCGGCCGGAGCGCCGCGCGAGGTCGATCAGATGGTCGATGACGAAGGGGCAGCGTTTGGAATAGGCCTGCACGACGAAACCGATACCGTTCCAGCCCGCGAGGTCCGGATCGAAACACAGGGCTTCGAGCAGGTCGAGGGAGATTTCCAGCCGGTCCGCTTCCTCGGCGTCGATGTTGAGGCCGATGTCGTAGCGCCGGGCGAGCAGGGCGAGACCTTTCAGGCGCGGCAGCAATTCGCCCGTCACCCGCTCGATCTGGGCGCGGGCATAGCGCGGGTGCAGGGCGGAGAGCTTGATCGAAATCCCCGGCCCCTCGTAAATGCCGCGCCCGTCCGAGGCCTGACCGATGGCGTGGATCGCCGTCTCGTAATCGCCAAGGTAACGGGCGGCATCGGCCGCCGTGGTCGCCGCCTCGCCCAGCATGTCGTAGGAATAGCGAAAGCCCTTCGCCTCCAGCCTGCGGGCATTGGCAAGGGCTTCGGCGATGGTCTGGCCGGTCACGAACTGCTCGCCCATCATGCGCATGGCGAGGTCGACACCCTTGCGGATCAAGGGCTCGCCCGAGCGGCCGATAAGCCGGGTCAGGGCGGCCGACAGACCGGCCTCGCTCGTCGTCGCGGTCAGCTTGCCGGTGACCAGCAGGCCCCAGGTCGCGGCGTTGACGAACAGCGACGGGCTGTGGCCGAGATGGGCGCTCCAGTCGCCGGCGGCGATCTTGTCGCGGATCAGCGCATCGCGCGTCGCCTTGTCCGGGATCCGCAGCAAGGCTTCGGCGAGACACATGAGGGCGACGCCCTCGGGCTCTGACAGGGTATATTCGTGGATCAAGCCCTCGACCCCGCCGTGGCGCCCCTTGGCCCGCAATTGGGTGACGAGGTCCAGCGCGAGGGTGGCGACACGCCCCCGCTTGTCTTCGGGCAGGCTCGCCTGTTCGATCAGATAGGGCAGGCATTCCGGTTCTGGCCGGCGATAGGCGGCGGTGATGCGCGCCCGCAGCACCCCTTGCGGCTGGACCCCTTGCGCGAATTCGAGGAAGGGAAGCGACAGCTCGGTTGCGCCGTCGCCGTCGAGCAGCGCCACCCCGTCGCCCTCACCCCCGGCATCGAGTCCCTGGCCGCGCTCGATCCGTTCGATCGCGGCGGTCAGCGCCTGCTTGACCAGCCAATGCGGCGTCTGGCCGATCCGGTCGGCGGCAGCCTTCAGCCGCGCGCGCAACTCGTCGCTGACTTTGACGCCGATGGTGGTGAGGGCCATGATCGCGCTCCGCCGAATGGGTTGCACCTATGTAAGCCGATTGGTGAAACCCGTACAGCGAAATCGCGGTTGCACCCTTCCGACAGCGGCAAAGCCGATTGTCCACGCTTGCACCTTTCCTTAATCGGTCCACGATGAAATGGCTTCGCGACTGCGGGGAGAGGCCGGGGGGCAATGAACAACGGGAAAGTGCGATATCTGCCGAAGGGTGTTTCGACCGACACGGCGATCGTCGCCGGGGTCGTCTTCATCGCTTGCATGACCGGAATTCTGACCCGCCCCCTGGGTTTTCTGGCTGCCTTCTGGCCGGCGAATGCCCTGCTGTTCGGCATGATGGTCCGCTTCCCCCGGATGAACACGCCGATCAACTGGATCGCCGCTTTCCTCGCCTATCTGCTGGCCGATTTCGTCACGGGCTCGTCCCTGCTGGCGGCCGTGTGGCTGAACGGCACCAACCTGGTCATGGCCGGCCTCGGCACCTGGCTCTACAACAGGGGCAATCCGGCGCAGGACCATTTGCGGCGGCCCCTGTCGGTCCTGCGCCTGTTCCTGATCTGCGTGATCGGCGCGGCGGCGGCTGCGCTGGTCGGCTGCGGCGCCAATCCGGTGCTGTTCGACCGGCCGCTGCTGTCGGGCTACGCCTATTGGTTTTCGGCGGAACTGTCCAATGCCGCCATCGTGCTGCCGGTCGTCCTGACCCTGCCGCGCTCCGCCGCGACCTTCCTGCCCGCCGTCCGCCACAGTCTTCATTCGGCGCGCCTGATCGCGCCGGGACTGACCGTGGCCGCCAGTGTCGGCGCCGCCTTCGCCGTCGGCGGCCCCGGCGCCATTGCCTTTCCGGTCCCGGCGCTTCTGTGGTGCGCGCTCAGCTATGGCATTTTCGGCACCGCCGTCCTCACGGTCGGGGTTACCGGGCTGATGCTGATCGCCGTGTCGGCCGGCTGGATTCCGGACCTCGAATCCACATCCTATGTCCACGAGACCCTGTCGGTGCGGGCTGGCGTCACCCTGCTCGCCCTTGGCCCGCTGACCGTCGCCAGCTTCAATGCCAGCCAGAAGGAATTGATGCAGCGGCTCGACCACGCCGCGACCCATGATTTCCTGACCGGCGCGCTGAACCGGGTCGCGCTGACCGGCAAGGGCGAGGCCCTGCTCCTGCGGTCGCCGCGGCTCGCCGCGCTGATGATCGACATCGACCATTTCAAGCGGGTGAACGACAACCATGGCCATGCCGCGGGCGACATCACCCTGATCAGCTTCGCCCGGCTGATGGAGGGCGCCTTGCGCGACGGCGACCTGTTCGGCCGTCAGGGCGGCGAGGAATTCGTCATCCTGCTGCCCGACAATGGTCTGCAAAAGGCCCTGGCCGCCGCGGAACGCCTGCGCCGCCTGACCGACGAGACGCCGGTCGACCTCGGCGACCGCACGCTGCGGGTCACGGTCAGCATCGGTGTCGCCGTCAGTACGGCGGAGGCCCCCCTGTCGCTGGCGCGGCTGCTGCAGCAGGCCGACGGCGCGCTCTACCGCGCCAAGGCCGAGGGGCGCAACCGGGTCATCGCCGCCGCCTAAACGATGTTGAGTTCGCGCACCGGCCGGCCGGCCGCGATCCGCCCGAAGCCAAGGGGCGAGAGGTCGAGGCTGCGGTATGCGCCCTCGACGATCAGTTCGGCGAGGCCGCGGCCGATGGCGGGCGACTGCTGCAGCCCATGGCCGGAGAAGCCATTGGCGAGATAGAAATTCCCGACCTCGCCCGCCGGCCCGACGATGGCGTTGTGATCGAACAGGTTCATGTCGTAATGCCCGGCCCAGGCGCGGCCCTGACGGATACGCTCGAAGGCGGGCACGCGGGCGGCGAGGGTCGGCCAGATATGATCGTCGAAAAAGCTGTGATCGACCTCGAAATCGCCGTCGGCGTCCGGATCCCGATCCTCCGGCGGCTGGATGCCGCAGAGGAAGCCCTGCCCTTCCGGCCGGAAGTAGAGGCCGGTCGGGTCGATCAGCAGGGGCGCGCCCGAAACCCGCTCGGCGCAGGTGAAGGTAAAGATGTAACGCTTCTTGTTATGAACGGGGATGTGCAGCCCGGTCGCGCGGGCAAGGGCCTGCCCGCCGCCGCCCGCCGCGTTGACGAGGGCGCCGCAGGGAATGCGGCTGCCGTCGTCGAGACGGACCGCGGCCACCCGGTCCCCCGCGCGCTCGACATCGGTCACCGTGGCGGCGCGGTACTCGACACCGAGGGAGCGGGCCTTGCGCCGGAAGGCCTGCATCAGACCGTAGCCGTCGAACCAGCCCTCGCCCGTGACGCCGAAGGAGCCGAGGGCGAGTCCCTCCGTGTTCAGCCAGGGAAAGCGCGCGCTCAGCCCGTCGGGGCCGAGCAGGGCGACATCGGCGCCCATCTCGCGCTGAAGCCGGTGATTGGCCTCGAGCACGGGACGCCCCGCCTCGCTCGCGAGGAAGAGGTAGCCGCCCTCGACGAGTCCGATCGCCGGAGCCTCGCCATCGACCGCCAGCGTCTCGCCGATGCCGCGCAGGAAGCGGATGCCGTGCAGCGAGATCGCGATGTTGATCGCGCTCGAATATTGCTGGCGGATCGACGCCGCCGAGAGGGCCGAGGCGCAGAAGCGATAGGCCGGGTCTTTCTCGACGACGAGGATACGGCCGGAAAAGCCGGGATGGGCCGCCAGATGATAGGCGACCGACGATCCCGTGACCGCGCCGCCGACGATCACCACGTCATAAGCGGTCATTCCACGTCGAACCTCACGCCCTGGGCGAGGGGCAGGCTGCGCCCGAAATTGATCGCCGAGGTCTGGCGCCGCATGTAGCCCTTCCAGGCATCGGAGCCGGATTCGCGGCCGCCGCCGGTCTCCTTCTCGCCGCCGAAGGCGCCGCCGATCTCCGCGCCCGAGGTGCCCATGTTGACATTGGCGATGCCGCAGTCGGAGCCGGCGGCGGACAGGAAGCCCTCCGTCTCGCGCATGTCGGTCGAGAAGATCGAGGAGGAGAGCCCCTGCGCGACCCCGTTCTGCAGGGCGATCGCCTCGGCGAAATCCTGATATTTCACGACATAGAGGATGGGCGCGAAGGTCTCTTCCAGCATCGGCCCCGCCTGCTCCGGCATCTCGACGAGGGCCGGGCGGCGATAGCAGGCGGCTTCCGCGCCCGGCACGGTCACGATATCGCCGCCGGTCACGGTCGCGCCCAGCGCCCGCGCGGCGTCCAGCGCCCGCGTCATCGCCTCGCCCGCGGCGGCATCGACGAGGGGGCCGACCAGCACATCGCCCGGCAGCGGATTGCCGACCGAGACCGTGCGATAGACCTTGGCGAGGCGCGGCACCAGCGCGTCATAGACCGAGGCGTGAACGATCAGCCGGCGCAGGGTGGTGCAGCGCTGGCCCGCGGTGCCCATGGCGCCAAACGCGATGGCCCGCACCGCAAGGTCGAGATCGGCCGAAGGCGCGACGATGGAGGCATTGTTGCCGCCGAGTTCGAGGATGCAGCGGCCGAAGCGCCGCGCCACCCGCTCGCCCACCGCCTTGCCCATGCGGGTGGAGCCGGTCGCCGACAGCACGGCGACGCGGGCATCGTCGACCAGCATCTGGCCGACCTCGCGCCCACCGGTCACGACCTGCGACAGGCCGTCGGGCACGCCGCCAAACCGGGCCGCCGCCCGCTCGAACAGGGCCTGCACCGCGAGCGCGGTCAGCGGCGTCTTTTCCGACGGCTTCCAGATCACCGGATCGCCGCAGACGAGGGCGAGGGCCGCGTTCCACGACCAGACCGCGACCGGGAAATTGAAGGCGGTGACGATGCCGACGACACCGGCCGGATGCCATTGCTCCATCATGCGGTGATCCGGCCGCTCGCTCGGGATGGCGAGGCCCTGCAACTGACGCGACAGGCCGACGGCGAAATCGCAGATGTCGATCATTTCCTGCACCTCGCCCTCGCCCTCGGACGGCACCTTGCCGACCTCGAGGGTGACGAGCCGGCCGAGGCCGCTCTTGGCCGCGCGCAATTCCTCGCCCAGCAGGCGGACGAGTTCGCCCCGGCGCGGCGCCGGCACCAGTCGCCAGGCGGCGAAAGCTGTGCTCGCCCGGGCGATCGCCGCCTCGACCGCCGGTGCCTCGCTGTCCGCCACCGCGCCGATCCGGCCGCCGGTGATCGGCGAGGTGACGGCCCGGCCCGCGCCGAAGCGCGCGGGATCGACACCGAAGCCGGTCAGGATGGCGGCGACTTCGGTCGCGAGATCGGTCGGGGCGGAAACGGTCACGGGCGATATCCTTTTGTTGCCTGTGCGGAAATATGCCAGCCTGCGCGGCGCTTCCAACCCGCATTTCGGCACGGCTGACCGGCAAGGAACGAGCGGGACGGCAGACTGGTCCGGCCCCGGCCGCCGGGCTAGAAAGATGGATGCCGATTCGTCCGATTCTCCGCTTCCCCGATCCCCTGCTGCGCCAGAAGGCCGGGTCCGTTTCCGATTTCGGCCCCGGCCTTGCCGCGCTGGCCGCCGACCTGACCGAAACCATGATCGAGGCGGGCGGCGTCGGCATCACCGCGCCCCATGTCGGCGTGATGCAGCGCCTCGTCGTGCTGAAGCTGGGCGATGCGCCGGTTGAGGTCTTCGTCAATCCGGACATCACCTGGACTTCGGACGACGTCGTCACGCGGGACGAGGGCAGCGTTTCGATGCCCGGCGTGGTCGACGCGGTGACCCGTCCCGCCCGCATCCGCCTGACCTGGGCCGACCTGTCCGGCGCCCCCCACGAGGGCGAGGCGGAAGGCTGGCGCGCCACCTGCCTGCTGCATGAGGTCGATCAGCTGGACGGCATCTTCTGGCTGCAGCGCCTGTCGCGCCTGCGCCGCGACAAGGTGGTGCGCCGCTACGAGAAAATCCGGCGTCTGGGGGGTGGGGCATGAGCGGGCTTTACTGCGGTCTCGACTTCGGCACCTCGAATTCGACCGCCGGCATCGTCGCCGGCAACGGCTTCACGCTCTGCCCGCTCGAGGGGAACAGCGTCACCCTGCCCTCGTCGATCTTCTTCGACTATGAGGAGCACCGGACGCGCTTCGGCCGCGACGGCATCGGCGCCTATGTCGAGGGCACCGAGGGCCGCCTGCTCCGCGCGCTGAAAAGCGTGCTCGGCTCCGCCCTGATCGAGGAGACGACGCTGGTCGGCCGGCGCCGGGTCTCGTTCCGCGACATCATCGGCCTGTTCCTGCACCATCTGAAGACGACGGTGGAAGCCCGGCTGGGCGGCCCCGTCGACAGTGTCGTGCTGGGCCGGCCGGTCCGCTTCGTCGATCACGACGACGAGGCCGACGCGCGGGCCGAGGCGGAACTGGTCGCCATCGCCAGGGCGCAGGGCTTTCGCCATATCGAGCTGCAGTTCGAGCCGGTCGCCGCCGCCCTCGACTACGAGCAATCGGTCAGCCACGAGGAACTGGCGCTGATCGTCGACCTTGGCGGCGGCACTTCGGATTTCGCCGTCACCCGCCTGTCGCCGCGCCATGCCGGCAAGGCCGACCGTTCGGGCGACATCCTGGGCCGGGCGGGCGTCCATATCGGCGGCACCGATTTCGACCGCGACCTCAGCCTCGCCCGGGCCATGCCGGAACTCGGCATGAAGGCGCTGATCGGGCCGAAGAAACTGCCGATGCCGATCCGGCTCTATCAGGACCTCGCCACCTGGCATCGCATCCCCAGCCTCTACACCTCGAACAACATCCATTATTTCAAGAGCCTGCTGCTCACCATCGACCGCCCCGACCTGGTCGAGCGGCTGCTCGACCTGCTGACCCATCGCAACGGACACCGGCTGGCCGGACTGGTCGAGAGCGCCAAGATCGCGCTCTCCGACGTCGAGGAAACCCATGTCGCCCTGCCCCTGTCGCGGCCGGTCGACATCGCCGTGACCCGGGGCGAGCTGGAAGCCGTGCTGGCGCCCCATGTCGCCGCGATTCTCGCCGGCATCGACCGCTGCCTGCGCGAGGCCAGCATAGCCCCCGACGCGGTCGAGGCCGTGTTCCTCACCGGCGGCTCCACCGCCGTGCCCGCCGTCCGCCGCGCCATTCTCGCCCATCTGCCGGCGGCCCGGCCGGTCGATGGCGACATCTTCGGCAGTGTCGGCATCGGCCTCGCCATCGACGCCCGCCGTAAATTCGGCCTGTGACGGCGAACACATCCCGTCAGCACTGCCTTCGACAGCGGGGCCGCCATCTGGTATTGAGGAGTAATGACAATTTTTCTGTGACCGCCGTGTCTGAAACCGGGAAAAGCGGCCGCCGCCGCTCGCCACGCCAACCCTCCGCCCTGCAACCCCGGTTGCGGGAGAAGATCGTTTCGGCCGCGGCCCAGGAATTCGCCACCGTCGGCTTCGACGCGGCCTCGGTCCTGCGCATCGCCACGGCGGCGGGGGTACACCACCCGCACATCTATTACTATTTCCGCAGCAAGGAAGAGCTGTGGCGCGAAGCCTCGACCCGGGCCTTCGCCCCGATCTTCGACCGGGTCGCCGTCGAGGGGCCGAAACTGGCTTTTCTCGGCCCGATCGAAGCCTGCGAACACGCGATCCGCACCTTCACCCGCTTTTCCGCGGAAAATCCTTTGGCCGCGCTGATCGTGACCAGGGAGACTCTGAACCCCGGCAGCCGGCTGGACTGGCTGA
The DNA here is from genome assembly GCF_003173035.1 of Zavarzinia aquatilis. Classification (GTDB taxonomy): domain Bacteria; phylum Pseudomonadota; class Alphaproteobacteria; order Zavarziniales; family Zavarziniaceae; genus Zavarzinia; species Zavarzinia aquatilis. Next base: position 322,923 of record NZ_QGLE01000003.1, on the reverse strand, counting down.
CGGAACACCTGCTGACGCCGCTGCATCAGATCATGGTGCCGCTGCTCGAGCACGGCATGGCGGTCGGTGTCATCAGGCCGATCCCGATCCCGCATTTCATGCAGTCGATGGTCGGGGCGGTCGTGTCCTTCTTCAGCTCGGGCCCGGCGTTGCGGCCGCTCTATGGCATCGACCCGCTCAGCCCTGAGTCGATCGAGCGCCATGTCGACTTCATGGCCAGCCTGCTGATCGAAGGCATCAGGGCGCGGCCGGCCTGAGCCCGGGCTTCAGCACCAGGCGCTCGTAATCCGCCACCTTGGGCATGGGCAGCACGGCAGCCCGCTCCAGCCCCAGCAGTTTTTCGCGGTAGGCGGCGAGCACGCCCGCCCGCGTGGTCGGATCCATCCGCCCGGGGCCATAGACCACGAAGGGCTCGATCACCTGAAAGCCGGTGAAGCCGAAGATGCCGCGATGGATCGGGAACAATATGTCTTCCGCCGGGCCATAGACGCCGATGTCGGAATAGACCTCGGCGGTGCCGCCGACCGTGACCGACAGCATCGCCCGCCGGCCGGCCAGGGCGCCGCCATCGAACCAGCGCCCGCCGCCATAGGCGACGCCGAGGGCGAAGACCCGATCGACCCAGCCTTTGAGGATCGCCGGCAGGCCCAGCCACCAGATCGGAAACTGGAAGATCAGGTGGTCGCACCACAGCAGCTTTTCGATTTCGGCCGCGACATCGTCGGCGAAACCGCCCGAAGCCGCCGCCAGCCGCTCCTCCGCCTGCTGGTCGAGCCGCTCGGCGTTGGCCACGGTCCTGAAATTGCGCCGGTCGGACACCGGCTGGAAACCCATGGCGTAGAGATCGGAGACCCGCAGCTCGTGCCCGGCCGCCGCCAGCGTCTCGCGCGCCGTCGTCAACAGGGCGGTGTTGAAACTGGTCGGCTCGTGATGGGCATGGACGATCAGGACACGCATCTCAACCTCTCTCGCCCAGAAGGCCGCGCAGGCGCTCGATCTCGGCATTGGCCGCGGCCAGTCGCTGTTCCAGATGACCGATTGCGCCCGCGACATCGGCGAGATCGAGTTTCCGGGGAATATGCTGCTTGCAGTTCACGTCCCAGGCCTCGACCGTGAACAGGATCACCTGTTCCGGCCAGGCGCGATAGTTTTCGGGCATCAGGCGCCGGGTCAGCTCCTCGTCGCCTTCGACGACGCGGGCGTGGCCCCACAGTTTCACCCGGCGCTGTTCGGCATAGTCGATCAGGAACAGGAAGGCCTGGTCGTTTTCCGACAGGTTGCCGGTGGTCACGTATTGCCGGTTGCCACTGTAGTCGACGAAACCGATGGTCTCGTCATCGAGGGCGCGGATGAAGCCCTTGGGGCCGCCCCGGTGCTGGGCATACGGCTGGCCGTCCTTCGTCGCGGTGGCAAGAAACGCGGTATCGACCACGGTGAGGAAAGACACCAGCTCCGGCGTCACGCCGGTGCGAAAGCCCCCTTGCGCCTCCATCTTCTCGTAGAAGGCGCGCGACTGGCGGCGGCGCTGGATATCCTTGACCGCCGGCGTGAAGGCGATGTCGCTCGAAGGGTGCTGCATGACGTCCTCCCTGCCGGCGGTATTGTCGGCGATCAGGCGGCGACGGCCTGGACCAGCGGGAAATCGACCTCGGTTCCCGCCACATGGTTGAGGTAATTGGTGAAGCTGTTCAAGGCGACATGGGCCACGATCTCGACCACGGCGCCATGACCGATGCCGAGTTCGCGCAGCCGGTCGAGCGCCTGATCCGGCACCACGCCCCGCTGTTCGACGACGAGCCGCGCGAAACCGAGGATGGCATCGGTCTTCGGATCGGGCGAATGGGCGCGGCGGGCCTCGGCGATATCGGCATCGGACAGGCCGGCCCGGCGCGCCAGCGCGCTATGGGCGGACAGGCAATAGTCGCAGCCGTTCGCCTCGGCGACGGCAAGGGCGATGGCCTCGCGCTGCTTCACGCCGAGGCTGCCACCGGCCAGCGCCGACGAGAGGCCGAGCAGCCCTTCGAGGGCGGCGGGGGCCTGCGCGGCGACCCGGAACAGATTGGGCGTCATGCCGATGCCGGCATTGACGGCGGCCAGCAGGTCGCGGGCCTTGCCTTCGGTTGCGGCAGGATCGAGGGCGGGAATACGGCTCATCATGAAACTCCGGGGTGGGGCGGATGGGGGAAGCGACACCCGGAGCCTAGGCGCGCTTGTCATTTCTTCTGATAGCCATAATGCTGAAGGCATTATTGCGTTTGGTGGAATGATCAATGGACCGCTTCGATGTCATGAAGATCTTCGTCGCGACGGTCGAGGCCGGCAGTCTGGCCGGGGCGGCGCGCCGGCTGGGTCGTTCGCCCGCCGCCGTCACAAGGGCGCTGTCCCTGCTGGAAGAGCGGATCGGCGCGCGCCTGTTGCTGCGGACGACGCGGACCCTGCGCCTGTCGGAAGCGGGGGAGCGCTACCTGTCGAGCTGTCGGCGCATCCTGGCCGAAGTCGACGATGCCGAACGTCTCGCCGCCGGGGAGCGGGAGGCGCCGCGCGGCACCCTGAATGTGACGGCGCCGGTCAGTTTCGGCCGGCTGCACGCGCGCCCCCTGATCGACGATTTCCTTGAGCGCCATCCCTCGGTACGGGTGCGGCTGTTGCTGATCGACCGGGTGGTGAACCTCGCCGAAGAGGGCATGGATGTCGCCCTTCGGATCGGCCCGCTGCCCGATTCCGGCCTGATCGCCACCCAGGTCGGCAGCGTGGGCCGCATTCTCTGCGCCAGTCCCGCCTATCTGGCGGGTGTCGCGCCGCCGCATGGTCCGGCCGATCTGGCGCGGCTGCGCTGCATCGGCTTTTCCCATGTCGCCGGGGCACGGGGCTGGCGCTTTCCGCCCGGCCCGGGTGGCGGCGCGGCCCAGACCGTCGCCATCACCCCGCCGCTGGAGGTGAATGACGCCATGGCCGCCGTCGCCTCGGCGGTCGAGGGCCGGGGCGTGACCTGCGTGCTGTCCTATCAGGCCGATGCCGACCTGCGCGCCGGGCGCCTGATCCGCCTGTTGCCGGATTTCGAGCCGCCGCCCCTGCCCGTCCATCTCGTCTATCCCGAAAGCCGGCTGGTCGCCGCCAAGCTGCGCGCCTTCGTCGATTTCGCGGCGCCGCGCCTGCGCGCCCGTCTTGCATCCCTGCAAGAGCCGGATGCGCCGGGCGGCGGTTGATCCCTTCGCCGTGTCGGGTCACAGTCCGCCGATAACAAAGCAAGACCGCTCGACAAAACGATTCTGGGGGAACCAAGCGATGTCCGGGTTCATCTTCAACACGACGCCATCCATCGTCTTCGAGGCGGGCGCGGCGACGCGGCTGGCCCATCACGCGCGGCGCCTTGGCCCCCGGCTGCTCTTCGTCACCGATCCGGGCCTGCGCCGGCTCGGCCTGTGCGACCCGGCGCTGGCCGCGCTCGAAGCCGCCGGCATCGCCCTGACCGTCTTCGACACGGTCGAGGCCGATCCCTCGCTGGAAACGCTGAACGCGACGGTCGCCGCCGGGCGGACGGGGGACGTGACCGGTGTCGTTGGCTTCGGCGGCGGCTCCTCCCTCGATGTCGCGAAACTGGCCGCGCTGCTGCTCGGCTCGGGGGAGGATCTGGATGGCGCCTGGGGCGTCGGTAACGCCAAAGGGCCGCGCCTGCCGCTGCTGCTGGTGCCGACGACGGCGGGTACGGGGTCGGAGGTGACGCCGGTTTCCATCATCACCGTCGGGGCAGAGGAGAAGCGCGGCGTCTCCTCCGCCGTCATCCTGCCCGATGTCGCCGTGCTCGACCCGCTGCTCACCCTCGGCCTGCCGCCGGCGATCACCGCGGCGACCGGGGTCGACGCCATGGTCCATGCGATCGAGGCCTATGCCTCGGCCAGCCCGAACAACAACCCGCTGTCGAAGATGCTGGCCCGGCAGGCCCTGCAGCTGATCGGCGCCCATATCGAGACGGCGGTGTTCGACGGCAAGAATATCGAGGCGCGGGGCGCCATGCTGCTCGGCTCCATGCTGGCGGGGCAGGCTTTCGCCAATTCGCCGGTCGCCGCGGTCCATGCCCTCGCCTATCCGGTGGGCAGCCTGTTCCATGTGCCGCACGGCCTGTCCAACGCGCTGATGTTGCCCCATGTCCTGCGCTTCAACGCGCCGGACGCCGCGACGCTCTATGCCGAGATCGCGGCCGACGCCTTCCCCGTCCTTGCCGCCGAGGACAGCGTGCAGAGCCGCTGCGCCGGCTTCATCGAGGCGCTGACCCTGCTTGCCGCGCGGATCGGCCTGCAGCCGCGCCTCCGCGATGTCGGCATCGGCGAGGAAGCCCTGCCCCGGCTGGCGAGCGACGCGATGAAGCAGCAGCGCCTGCTGGTCAACAATCCGCGCCCCGTGACCGAAGCCGATGCCCTCTCGATCTATCGCGCCGCCTGGTAAGCCGGAGGTTCCATGAGTTCGCGTATCCCCCCCGCCACCCGCGACGGCTTTCCCGCCTTTCGCACCATCACCACCCGCTGGATGGACAACGACATCTACGGCCACATGAACAACGTGGTGCATTACGCGCTGTTCGACACGGCGGTGAACGGCTGGCTGATCGAACAGGGCGTGCTCGACATCCACAAGGGCGGGCAGATCGGCCTCGTGGTCGAGACCGGCTGCCGCTACCACGGGGAGCTTGCGTTCCCCGATGTGATCACGGCGGGCATCCGGGTCGGCAAGCTGGGCACCTCGTCCGTGCGCTACGAAATCGCCCTGTTCCGCAACGACGAGGCCGAAGCCGCGGCGGAAGGCTTCTTCGTCCATGTCTATGTCGACCGCGCCAGTCGCCGGCCGATGGCGCTGGCGGCGCCCTTGCGCGCCGCGCTGGAGGCGATCGCTCATTAGACCGGGCGTGAGGCTTTCTCACATTGCCTTGCCGCGACTGAACATTGTAAAGCTTCCAACCGCTTCCGCCCGCTGTACCGGATTGACATGCCCCGTCTCGACACCGCCACCCGCGCCGACCTGATCGTCGCCATCGCCGATCTCGCCGTCGCCGCCGGCGTCGAGATCATGAAGATCTACGCGACCGATTTCGACGTCAGGGCCAAGGGCGCCAACGACCCGGTGACCGATGCCGATGTCGCGGGCGAAGCCGTGATCACCGCCGGCCTCCTGAAGCTGACCCCGGATATCCCGGTCGTCGGCGAGGAAGCGGCCTCGGCCGGGCAGCTGCCGCCGGGCAATCCGGCGACCTGGCACCGCTTCTGGCTGGTCGATCCGCTGGACGGCACCAAGGAATTCATCAAGAAGAACGGCGAATTCACGGTGAACATCGCCCTGATCGAGGACGGCATCCCCATCCTCGGCGTCGTCCACACCCCGGCCAAGGGCTGGACCCATACCGGATACGGCACCGGCACCGCCATGGTGCGCAAGCAGGGCCTGCCGCCCCAGTCGATCAAGGTTCGCCCGGTGCCGCCGTCCGGCCTGACCGTGGTCGCCAGCCGCAGCCACCGCGACAAGGAAACGGATGAATTCCTGGCCGACCTTCAGGTCGCGTCGATGGTCGCCGCCGGCTCGTCGCTGAAATTCTGCCTGGTCGCCGAGGGCGCGGCCGATCTCTATCCCCGCATGGGACCGACCATGGAATGGGACACGGCGGCGGGCCACGCGGTCGTGCTGTCGGCCGGGGGCACGGTCACCACCCTCGAAGGGGCGGCGCTGTCCTACGGCAAGCCCGAATTCCGCAATCCGAAATTCGTCGTCCGCGGCGGGTGAAGCTTCAATTCGCCGCCGGCAGGATGCCGGCGAACAGCGGGTGATAGACGAGACTGGCCAGCGCCCAGACGCCGAAGCCGATGATCGCCGCGCCCGAGATGCGGTTGATCAGCACGAGGCCCCGCGCCTCGAGCCGGCCGCGCAGCAGCCCGACCAGCAGCGCGAGGGTCAGCCACCACAGCACCGAGCCGGCGAAGACGCCGGCCACGGTCAGCGATGCCCCGGCGAGCGAACCGTCGCCGGTCAGCCCGGTCGAGGCGAAGACGGTGGCAAAGCCGAGAATGGTGATCGGATTGGTCACCGTCAGCAGGAAGGTGCCCGCCATGGCGTGCGGGATCGAGCCTTCGTCGGCCTTCAATTCGCGATCCTTGGGCGTCGTGAACCAGGTCCGAAGCCCGAGCCCGATCAGGAAAAATCCGCCGAACAGGCGCATCCAGCCATCATGCGACAGCATCCAGTCGGAAATCGTGGTCAGGCCGAAAGCGGCGACGACGGCGAACAGCCCGTCCGCCACCGCGCCGCCGACCCCGGCCATGAAGCCGTTCACCCGGCTGATATGCAGGGTCCGGTGGATACAGACCAGATTGACGGGTCCGACCGGCGCCGCAACGACATAACCGACGATCAGCGCGCGGACGAACAGCTCGATATCCATATCCCCCGGTACCACCCCATCAGATCACGATCACGTCATTCCCCGGCGGATCGGCATAGAGCTTTTCGACGAGATGGGCCCTGCGGGTCAAGGCTGCTTTCTGGTTGATATAACCTTTGTCGGTGATTTCGCCGCCGTCGAGGCTGGCCGGTTCGGCCATGAACAGCACCCGGCGGATCACCGTGGACGAGCCCGGGTTGGCCTTGTTGTGGGCGCGGACGCCCTGACGGACGTGTTCGACCAGCTGGCTCGAATTCAGCATGGTGTCGAGCGAGCCCTGCGCCGCCTCGTCGGTCACCACCTTGGGCAGGCCGACCCAGTTGGGCCAGGCCAGCGCCGCGACGAACTTGCGGTCGTGGCCGCAGATCACCGCGTCCTGGATCGCCGGGGCAGCCGCGCCGACCAGATCGACCCGCAAGCGGCCCGCCTGCACCCAGGTGCCGGTGTCGAGCTTGAAATCCTCGGCCACGCGGCCGTCGAACACGAGGCCGAGTTCGGGATGCTCGGGGTCGAGGAATTTCGCGGCGTCGCCGATCTTGTAGAAGCCTTCCTCGTCGAAGGCATCGGCCGTCTTCTGCGGGTCGAGGTAATAGCCGGGCGTCACCAGCGGCCCGCGCACCCGGACCTCATAGGTATGGGCCGTCGGCACCAGCTTCAGCTCGACGCCGGGCAGCGGCAGGCCGATCATGCCGACCCGCTCGGACTCGCGGAACACGCTGGTCGCGACCGGCGCGGTCTCGGTGGCGCCCCAGCCCGTGGTGAAGATCACCCGCTCGCCCGTCACCTTGACGGCGAGAATCTGGAAACGCTCCCACAGGTCCTGCGACAGGGCCGCGCCGCCATAGGCGCAGAACTTCAGCCTGGCGAAGAAGCTCTTGGCCAATACCTCGTCCTTCTCCATCGCCGACAGCAGCATGGAGAAGGCAACGGGCACGTTCATATAGGTCGTCGGCGAGATTTCGCGCAGATTGGCGATCGTCTCGTCGAACAGGCCGGGCAGCGGGCGGCCGTCGTCGATATAGAGGCTGGCGCCATTATAGAGCGCGCCGTGCAGATTGGCGTTGCCGCCGAAGGTGTGGCTCCACGGCAGCCAGTCGACCGAGACCGGCGCCCCTTCCGCCGCCCGCCAGGCCGCCTGGTCGAGCACCAGCTGGCTCGCCATGCGGACATTGGCGCAAAGCATCCGGTGGGTATTGATCACCGCCTTGGGCATCCCGGTCGAGCCCGAGGTGAAGAGATATTTGCACACGCTGTCGGGGCCGAGCGCGGCGAAGGCGGCATCGACCTCGGGGCCGATCGGCGTCGCCAGCAGGTCGCGGAAATCGGTCGCCGGCAGGCCGCCCGGCGCATCCTGAACATAGACGACCTCGCAACCGTCGAGGTTCAGCTTGGTCAGCGCCGCCTCGAAGAAGCGGCCGTTCTGCACGAAGATGACCTTCGGCCTGATCATGTCGAAGACATAGACCAGCTTGGCGTGGTCCATCGACATCAGCGAATAGGCTTGGCTGATCGAGCTGACGGGAACGCCGGCCGCGATGGCGCCATACATCATCAGCGCATGTTCGACGGAATTGCCCGACAGGACCATGACGGCGTCCGACGGACCAAGGCCGCGCGCCAGCATGGCCGCCGCGATGGCGTTCACATGGCCCAGCCCCTGACCATAGGTCACCTTGCGCCAGTCGCGGTCCGGGCCGCGCTGGGCCAGCCACAGGGTATCCGGCTCCGCCGCCGCCCATTTGCGCAGCGGCACGATCATGTTGTGATCGTAGTCGGCCAGGGGTTCGGCAAGGCGCAGGATCATCTCGCCGCCGTCGCGGCGCTCGATCCCGATTTCGTTCGACAGATAAGTGACCTTGCGGAACGGTGGCTTCATGGCCTTCTCCCCAGCTCGAGCTGCCGGCTTTGCGCAACATCCGGCTTATGGTGCGCGAGTGTGCAAACTCGGCGCGCCTTTGCAACTGACAAAATCGTTCGCAACTGCGGCAAAGGGTGCGAATCCGCGGCCCGGGGCCGCATCGGGGCAAAATCCCGCACTCGCGATCTTCATTGATGCCGTCCTGTCGGCTAAGGTCGGCGCAGTTTTGTCCTGACGTGGAGAGCCGGTCATGTTTCGGCGCTTGCTGATTGCCGGCCTGGTCGCCGTTTCGCCCCTGCTTCTCGATGGGGTTGCCCGGGCCGATGGCGTGCAGGTCTTCGCCCGCGATGGCGCCGCCGTCACCTTCCCCGAAGGAACGCTGGCGGCCTTCGATCTCGCCATCGCCCAAGGGGCGGATGGCCTGCGGGTCGACGTCTATCAGACGGCCGACGGCGTCCAGGTGATTCGCACCGCCCGCAACCTCGCGGAAAATACCGATGCCGCCAGCCTGCTGCCGGCGCCGGCACCGATCAAGGGCGAGGCGCCGCCGGTCGGCCGCCCCATCGACCTGACCTTCTACAGCGATTACGCCCGGCTGACCGCGACCCAACCCATCGCGGGTCGCAGCACCGCCTTCGACGGCATGTTCACCGCGCCCATTCTCGAGGACCTGCTCGTCCTCGTCGAACGGCGCAAGATGGAGCGTCGGCGCCGCATCGCCCTGCTGATCGTGCTGCACGATACCGCGATTCACGCCGCCCGGGGCCGGCCGATGGAGCCGCGCCTGCTCGCCACCCTGCAGAAATATCGCCTGAACGGCGTGTCCGACGTGCTGATCGGCACCAGCGAGCCGTCGAGCTTCGCCCGCCTCGGCGCGACCGGCGGCAATCCGCGGGTCTTCGTGCTCGGCCCGTCGACCCAGCGACCCGGCGACGCCGCCCAGACCGGCGACCGCCGCAGCTTCGGCGACTATCAGACCCCGGACGGGCTGCGTGCCGTGCGCAATTTCGCCGATGCCGTATTGGTCGACGTGCAGGATGTTCAGGGCACCTATGCCGACGGCGGCGCCATGCCGGCCTCGACCATCGTCGACGACGCCCGCGCCGCCGGGCTTCAGCTCTTCGTCGGCGGCTTCGCCGATGCGGACGATCCGGTGAAGCCGCGGCGCGACGCCCTCGCCATGTATCGGCGGATCATCGCCCTCGGCGTCGACGGCATCGTGACCGACGAACCGGCACGCGCGGTTTCCGCGCGCTTCGGGCGCTGATCCGGCGGCGGGGCTCAGACCCCGCCGTCGACCCCCGCTTCGGCGAAGCTGGCCATTTCACCATGGCAGCGCGCCGCCGCCCGCACGATGCCGGCGGCAAGCGCCGCGCCCGACGCCTCGCCCAGCCGCATCCCGAGATCGAGCAGCGCGACAAGGCCGAGCCGGTCGAGCAACCGGCGGTGCGCCGGCTCGGCCGAGCAGTGACCGGCGACGGCATGGCCAAGACCGCCCGCGCGCAGCAGCCCAAGGGCGGCGACCGCCGCGGTCGCGACATAACCGTCGAGCACGACGGGCACCCGGGCATGGCGGGCGGCGACGCAGGCGCCCAGCATGGCGGCCAGTTCCCGCCCGCCGAGGCGCCGCGCGAGGTCCAATGGATCGTCGCACTGCGCCCGGTGGAAGGCGACGGCCGACTCGACCGCGGCGATCTTGGCCTGGAGCACGGGGCCGACCGCGCCGGTGCCGGGTCCAACCCAGGCCGCGGCGTCGCCCCCGAACAGCCCGGCCGACAGGGCGGCCGCCGCCGTCGTGTTGCCGATGCCCATTTCGCCGAGGCACAGAAGATCGAGCCCGGGCACGACCACGGCCATGCCGGCGGCGGCGGCGGCAACGAATTCCGCCTCGTCCATCGCCGGACCTGCGCGGAAATCCGCCGTCGGCCGGTCGAGATCGAGGGGGACGACGGTCAGATCGGCACCGATGGCGCCCGAGAGCGCGTTGATCGCGGCGCCGCCCGCGGCGAAATTGGCCACCATCTGGACGGTGACGCTGGCCGGATAGGGCGAAACACCGGCCGCGGCGATGCCGTGATTGCCGGCGAAGACGGCGATTCGGACCGACTCGGCCCGGGGCCGCGCGCGGGCCTGCCAGCGGGCGAGCCAGATGGCCAGATCCTCCAGCCGGCCAAGGGCACCGGGCGGCTTGGTCAGCAGCCGGTCGCGCGCGATCGCGGCCGAAGCCGCCGTCTCGTCGCCATCGGGCATTGTTTCGATCAGGAGGCGAAGGCCGGCGAGGTCGACGGGCGGTTTGATCGTCATGGCTAAAGCTGGCAGGGTCTCGTATGGCGGGCCCCAGCAGTAACCGTTCCGTGCCGGCCGCAGAAGTGTGAAATGCAAGATCCCGTCATGAACCGAACCGACGCCGCCACCGAATTCCGCCTCGCCCTGTCGCTGTTCTCCCGGCTGCCGGCGGGGTCGCTGCCCGTGCTGCCGCCGGGCAGCCTTGGCGCCGCGGTCTGGTGCTTTCCGCTGGTCGGCGCCCTGATCGGCCTGCTGGCCGGGATCGCCGGGCTGGTCGCCCATGGCCTCGGCCTCGGCATCTGGGGTGTCGCCATCGCCATCATCGCCGCTGAAATCCTGATCACCGGCGGATTGCACGAGGACGGTCTCGCCGATGTCGCCGACGGGTTGGGCGGGCGCGACGTCGCCAGCCGCCTCGCCATCATGCGCGACAGCCGCATCGGCAGTTTCGGCAGCCTCGCCCTGTTCCTGTCGCTGGCCGCGCGCCTCGTCCTGCTGGCCCAGATCGGCACCGGCTGGGGCGCGGGCGGTCTCGTCTTCGCCGCGATCGCCGCCAATGCCGGCGCGCGCCTCGCCCTCGTCCTGCCCCTCGCCCTGCTCGACCCCGCCCGGCCCGATGGACTCGGCGCCTCGGTCGGCCGGATTGATGGGGAGCGGGCGCTGAGCGGCGCCGTTTTCGCCTTTGGCATCGGCATCGTCTGTCTTGGCTGGGGTGTCCTGCCCGCCGCCCTCGCGGTCGTCATCGCCGGCCTCGTCGCCGTCGCCGTCGGCCGCGACCGTTTCGGCGGCTTCACCGGCGATCTCCTCGGCGCTGCCGCTTGCCTTGGCCTCGTTTTCGGCCTTGTCGCCATCGCCGGTCATGTCTGACATCGGCCTGTTCGATATCGACCGCTTCGCGCCCTATGTCGGCGCCCTGCTCGGCCTGATCGCCGGGCTGGCCGGCTGGCGCATCAACATCGCGCTGGCGCGGGCGCGGGCGCTGCCGGCGCCCCGTTTCGGCCTGCCGGCGGCCTTCGCCGCCGCGGGGATCGCCGCCGCCGCCCTCGCCCGCACCGGCTTCGCGCCCCATGGTTACGCCCTGATCGCCATGGCCGGCATCGGCAGCGCCATCCTCGCCTTCGATCTCGACCACCGGCGCATTCCCAACGAATGGTCGCTGGCGACCGCCCTCCTCGGCCTTGTCGACGCCGTCGCCACCGGGCGGGGCTGGCAGGGCCTCGCCACCGGCATCGGCGGCGCGGCCTTTCTCTGGGCCTTCGGCGCCGCCTATGCCTGGCTGCGCGGGCGGGAGGGGCTGGGCCTTGGCGACGTGAAGCTGGTCGCGGGCCTTGGCATCTGGCTGGGGCCGGTCGGCCTCGCGCTGTGCTTCATGGGGGCGAGCCTCGTCACCGTCGTCGTCGCGCTGGGTTTTCTCGCATTCCGCCGGCTCGCCGACGATCCGCCCTTCGGCCCCGGCCTCGTCGCCGCCATGCTGCTGTTGCTGGTCGGCGGCTTCGCCCCGATATAATCGACGAAACGACAGAGGAGGCGCGCGGCCATGGCGGTACAGATCCCCTTCCGCAAGGACATGAGCTTCGAATACGGCAGACTGGAGACCGTGGCCCCAGGCTTGCGCCGGATTCTCGCGCGCAATCCCTCGTCCTTCACCTTCCACGGCACCGGCACCTATGTCGTCGGCGAGGGCAAGGTCGCGGTGATCGACCCCGGGCCGGACGATCCCGCCCATATCGACGCCCTGCTGCAGGGCCTCGCCGGCGAGACGGTCAGCCATATCCTCGTCACCCATACCCATACCGACCATTCGCCGGGCGCCGCCCCGCTGAAGGCCGCGACCGGCGCCCCCACCTATGGCTACGGCCCCCATGGCAGCGGCCGGCGCGAGGCCGCGGGACATCAGGCGGTACAGGGCGGCGACATGGACTTCGTGCCCGACATAAGGCTGGAGGACGGCCATGTCGTCGCGGGCGAAGGCTGGACCATCGAGGCCGTGCACACGCCGGGCCACACCTCGAACCACCTGTGCTTTTCCTGGCGCGAGGCCGGTGTCCTGTTCTCGGGCGATCACGTCATGGGCTGGTCGACCAGCGTGATCATGCCGCCCGATGGCGACATGGGCGATTACATGGCGAGCCTCGCCCGGCTCCTCGAACGGGACGAGCGCGTGTTCTGGCCGACCCATGGCCCCGCCATCACCGAACCGCATCCGCATGTCCGCGCCTTCATCGCCCACCGGGGCGAGCGCGAGGGACAGATCGTGCAGCAACTGGCGGACGGCCCCGCCCGGATCATGGACATGGTCCCCGTCATCTACGCCGGGGTCGACCCCGGCCTGTTCCCGGCCGCCGCGCGTTCGACCTTCGCCCATCTGCTGCATCTCCACGACCGCGGTGCGGTCGAGGCGGAACCTTCGGCGACCATCGACGCCCTGTGGCGACTCGCCTGAGCCGATGGCCATCGGCGGCGAAGACGCCACCCTGATCGACGGCATCGCCTTCTTCGCCGACCTTGGCGAAGACGAACGGGCGGCGGTGGTCGAGCACGGGCAATGGTACAGCCTGCCCGGCGGCCACACGCTGTTCGCCCAGGGCGAGCCGGGCGACGCGCTCTATGTCGTGCTGCGCGGCGGCCTGTCCATCGTGCGGGTCGCGCCCGATGGCGTGCGTCGGCGCATCGCCCGCGTCCGTGCCGGCGAAGTCGTCGGCGAGATGGCGCTGGTTACCGGCCGCGCCCGCTCTGCCTCGGCCATCGCCGAGCGGGACTGCGAGATCCTGCGTCTCGACCGCGCCGCCTTCGAGGCGCTGGTGCACCGCCACCCGGAAGCCATGCTGGGGGTGACGCGCCAGATCGTCACCCGGCTGGAGGCGATCCAGGATCACCCGGGCGGGACGCCCGCGGCACGCCCGCGCAGCATCGCCCTGCTGCCCGCCGGCAGCGCGCGCGACTGCGTGGCCCTGCGCCGCGACCTCGCCCGGGCGATGCGGCTCTATGGCCGGGTCGCCGAGATCGGCGAGAGCGAGGGCGGCAATCGCCAGACCGACTGGTTCCACGACATCGAGACCGCCAACGACTACATCCTCTATCAGGCCGACGAAAGCGCGGGGCCGTGGAGCAGCCTGTGCCTGCGTCAGGCCGATCTCGTGCTCGTCGTCGCCGACGCGGACGACACCAGGGCCGGCCACCGTCACCCGCTGGAGGCGGTCGCGCGGGAGCGGGGCCTCGGCCTCGAACTCGTGCTGCTGCACCCGCACGACCGCCTGTCCCCCGGCGGTACCGCCGCCTTCCTCGAAGGCCGTGATTTCGCGCTGCATCATCAGGTGCGGATCGGCGACTGGGGCGATTCGGCCCGCCTGGCGCGGCAGGTCACCGGCCATGCGGTCGGCCTCGTCCTGTCGGGCGGCGGGGCGCGGGGCTTCGCCCATCTCGGCGTGCTGCGCGCCCTCGCCGAGGCGGGCGTGCCCATCGACATGGTGGGGGGCTGCTCCATCGGCGCCATCGTCGGCGCCGGTGCCGCCTTGCGCTGGGAAGCCTTCGAGGCCGAGCCGCGCTTCCGCCGCGCCTTCGTCGACAGCAATCCGGTCAACGATTTCACCCTGCCCATGGTCGCCCTGACCGCCGGTCGCCGGGTGATCAGGCGCCTGCGCGAAGCCTTCGGCGAAAGGCGGATCGAGGATCTGTGGCTGCCCTATTATTGTGTCAGCACCGATCTGACCGCGGGCCGCCTCGCCGTGCACCGGCAGGGGCCGCTGTGGTCCTGGCTGCGCGCCAGTGTCGCCATTCCGGGCATCATGCCGCCCTGGGTGGACGAGGCCGGCACCGTCTTCGCCGATGGCGGCGTGCTCGACAATCTGCCGGTCACCCCCATGCGCCGCCTCGGCCGGGGCGCCATCGTCGCGGTCGATGTCGGCGAGGCCCCGGCCTTTTCCGCGCCGGGCGCGCGGCCGGAGGAAACCAGCTTCGAGCGCGTCGTCCTGCGGCGGCGGCCGGCGATGCCCTCGATCTTCCAGATCCTGTTGCGTGCCGGCACGGTGAAGTCGCCGGCCGGCGATCTGCTGGGCTCGGGCCTCGCCGACCTCGTGTTGCGGCCGCCGGTGGAAAGCGTGGATTTCCTCGACTGGAAGGCTTTCGACCGGGCGCTGGCCCTCGGCCGCGATTACGCCCGGAAAGAGCTGGAACAGGCCCCCGCCTGTGTCTTTGGTCGATGACCGTCATGCTTGGCCGGCACTTGACTAACGGGCGGCCGCGCCGAACTCTTTGGACATGACCGAAACTGCAACGCCCTTCGCCACGCTGCTGCCGGGCCGCGGCCTCCTGCGCCTCGACGGCGAGGATGTACGCGGTTTCCTTCAGGGTCTCGTCTCGAACGACACCGCCCTGTTGACCCCGCGACACGCCCTGTTCTGTGCCCTGCTGACGCCGCAGGGCAAGTTCCTGCACGAGTTGATCCTTGCCGACAGTGGCGACGGCGTGCTGATCGACACGGAAGAGGCGCGCAAGGCCGACCTGCAGCGCCGCCTGACCATGTACCGCCTGCGGGCCAAGATCGGCATCGCCGCGCCGGACGGCCAAGCCGTCGCGGTCGCCTTCGGCGACGGTGTCGCCGCCCGCTTCGGCCTCTCCGAAGACGCTGGCGCCGCCCGCCCGCTGGACGGCGGCGGCGCGGTCTTCGTCGACCCGCGCAAGGCCGCGCTCGGCGTTCGCCTGGTCGGCCCGCGCGCCGCCGTCGAGGCGGCGCTGGCGGCGGCCGGCCTTGTCCCCGAAGAGGGCGAGGCTGCATGGGAGCGGCATCGCCTGAGCCTCGGCGTGCCCGACGGCTCGCGCGATATCGCGGTCGATCGCGGCTTTCTGCTCGAGAATAATTTCGAGGAGTTGAACGGCGTCTCCTTCACCAAGGGCTGCTACGTCGGACAGGAGCTGACGGCGCGCACCAAGCACCGCAGCACCATCAGGAAGAAGCTGATGACCGTGGAATTCGATCCGGCCGCGCCGCCGCCGCCGCCCGATACCACGATCATGTTCGGCGGGCGCGACGCCGGTGCCATGCGGACGGCGGTGCCGGGTGTCGGCCTCGCCATGATCCGTCTCGAATTTCTCGATCCGGCCGAGGGCGAGGACCACGTCTTCACCGCCGACGGCCTGGTGATCCACCCGATTCCGACGACGGCGGCGTGATGCGCGAAACCGGCCTCATCGTCCACGACGACGGCAAGGCGCGCTGCCCCTGGTGCGGCACCTTGCCCGAATACATGGCCTATCACGACGACGAATGGGGCGTGCCCGAGCGGGACAGCCGCGCCCTGTTCGAGAAGCTGATCCTCGACGGGTTTCAGGCCGGCCTTGCCTGGATCACCATCCTGCGCAAGCGCGACGGCTTCCGCCGCCGCTTCGAGGGGTTCGAGCCGGCGACGCTGGCGCGTTGGGGCGAGGCGGAGATCGCCGGGGCGCTGGCCGATCCCGGCATCGTGCGCCATCGCGGCAAGATCGAGGCAACCATCGGCAATGCCCGGGGTTACCTCGACATCGAGGCAAGGGAAGGCGACTTTTCGCGCTTCCTGTGGTCCTTCGTGAAGGATCGCCCGATCGTCAACACCTGGACCAGCATTTCGCAGGCCCCGACATCGAGCCCGGAAGCCGAGGCGATGTCGAAGGCCCTGCGACAATTCGGCTTCCGCTTCGTCGGGCCGACCATCGTGTATGCTTTCATGCAGGCCGTCGGGATGGTCGATGACCATCTGGCGGGCTGTCATGCCAAACGCGGATAGACCGGGAAAAACGGTTTCCGACCTGGGGACGAAATGACATGGCGGAAGGCGACAGACTTCGCGTGAGGCCGATGCTGGCGGCGGATGCCCCGGCCTGCGCCGGTATTTTCGTCGCCGCCCGCCGCCGGGCGCGCCCCGATGTTCCCGCCGACCGTTTCTCGACCGAGGATTTCGAGCTGGCGACCGCCGATCTCGAGATCGTCGTCGTCGAGCATCAGGGACTGGTCGCCGGTTTCGCCGGCTTCGACCGCCGCCACCGCGAGCTTGAATTGCTCTTCGTCTCGCCCGAGGCCCAAGGAAGGGGCGCGGGCGCCCTGCTGCTGGCGGAAACCGGCCGCATCCTCGGTCTTGGCGCGCACCTGCGCTGCGACGCACAGAATGCTTCGGGCCGCGCGTTCTATCGCGCCCAGGGCTGGGTCGAGACCGGCGAAGCCTGGGGTCGCATCCAGTTCACCCGGCCGGACCCGATCATGGCGCTGTTCCCCTCGCTGCTCGGCGTGCCGCTGATCGCCTTGTAGGACTTCGGGCTTGACGGCGAATTCAGCACTTCGTCCGATGGCGGCATGAACGATAGCAGCGATACCTTCGATCCCGCCCCGCCGCCGGGCTTCACCCGCCTGCCGGTGCGCAGCGGCTACGGCCTCTCCATCGGCCCGCTGTTCGAGCGCGAGACGGAAGACGGCGGTTTCATCCGGGGGTTCCGGGTCGGCCCCCATCTGACCAACACACTGAACAATTGCCATGGCGGCATGTTGATGGGCTTTGCCGATGTCACCTTCGGCCATGCCATCTCGCACCGGACCCGGGACAATTGGATCACCGTGCGCCTGCTGGTCGATTTCATTGCCGGCGCCCCCTTCGGCGCCTGGATCGAGGGCACGGGCCACATCGTCGCCGCCGACGAGAGTTTCCGCACGGTGCAGGGGCGCATCTGGTCGGGCGAGACCGTGATCGCCACCGGCACCGGCGTCTTCAAGGTGCTGACACCCCGCTGACGGGGCGCGAGCCGTTCAGTGCAGCGTGAAGTAATTCTGGGTGTGGCGGTATTCGCCCGGCTTGATGATGCGGTTGGACATCACCTTCACCGAATGAAGCTTGCCGTCGAGATTGGCTTCCCAGAAGTCGAGGAAACGTTTCAGTTCCGGGTATCGCGGCGCGATGTCAAGTTTCTGCCAAGTATAGCTTTGCAGCAGACTCGGATGATCCGGCATATGGTACAGAATTTCCGCCGTGGTAAGGCGATAGTCCGACAACATGCGTTCGAAGTCGCTCATGCAGAACCCTCCGTATCTTGACAGTTACATGCGCTGGATCAGCTCTACTCCCGGGAATTGCTCTACGGCGGGAACATGCCCGCGATTTGATTGAACACCTGCTTCGTAAAAGAAGCGTAACACGTCCGGCGCCGCCGTAAATACCGGCTTCGCCGCAGTGCGAAACAATTTTAATCGGGAATGGGGGAGGATCGGCGCCGATCCTCCCATTGGCGATCAGACGTGCTGGCCGCCGTTGATGTGCAATTCCGCGCCCGAGACATAGGACGACTGCTCGGTGCACAGGAAATAGATCGCCTTGGCGACCTCGGCGGTGGAGCCGAGGCGGCGCAGCGGGATCTGTTCGACCAGCTTCTCCGTCCCGGGCGAGAGAATCGCCGTCTCGATCTCGCCGGGGGAAATCGCATTGACCCTGATGCCGAGCGGGCCGAAGTCCGAGGCCATTTCGCGGGTCAGCGCCGCCAGCGCCGCCTTCGACGTGGCATAGGCCGAACCGGCGAAAGGATGCACGCGCGAGCCGGCGATCGAGGTGACATTGACGATGGAACCCTGCGCCGCCTGCAATTCCCGCAGCAGCCCGCGCGCCAGCAGGACAGGCGCGAAGAAATTCACCCGGAACACCCGGTCCCAGGTCTCGAACTCCGTCTCGATGGTGCCGAGTCGGCTGCCGCCCGGGCCTTTCGGCGAAATGCCGGCATTATTGACGAGGGCGTCGAGCCGGCCGTCGACCAGGCGGCTGCGCATTTCCTCGATCACCCGGGGCATGGCGTCGACGTCGGCAAGGTCGATCTGGACGTGATCCTCGGGACCGGCGGCCCAGGGGCAATTCTCCGGGAAAGGCTGGCGCGACAGGGTGATCACCCGCCAGCCCGCCGACGAGAAGCGCTTGACGGTGGCATGGCCGATGCCGCGGCTGGCGCCGGTCAGGATCAGGGTACGACGGGTATTTTCAACTACGGGCATGGCTATCTCGATCCTCGGCCGGACCTGCGGCGCGGGCGGATCCTGTATCAGATCCGGCGGGCGTGGCCGTCCGATTCCTCAACCCCGTCCGGATCTTCGTGAATGATCACCTCGGCACCGGGGAAAGCGGTGATCAACGCCTGTTCTACTGCTTCCGCGATCCCATGGGCATCACGAAGTTTCATATCGGCATCCAGCACCAGATGGAGCTGGATGAAGGTCGCGAGGCCGGAGCGCCGCGTCCGCAGGTCGTGAAGGGCGAGGACACGGGGTTCCGCCTTCACGATCTCGATGATCCGCGCGCGCTCCACATCCGGCAATTCCCGGTCCATCAGCATGTCGAGGGCGCCGCGCACGATGCCATAGGCGCCATGCAGCAGGATGCCCGCGATCCCGAGGGCGATGATGCCATCCGCCTCGACGAGGCCGAACTGGCTGGCGAGCACGAGGGCGAGGATGACGCCCGCGTTGGACAGAAGGTCCGACAGATAATGCAGCCGGTCGCCCGAGACGGCGATCGAGCCCGTGCGCCGCGCCACCCGTTGCTGATAGGTGACGAGACCGAGGGTGAGCACGATCGAGATCACCATGACCCCGATGCCGATCAGGCCGTTGTCGATCGGCGCCGGGTTGAGGATGCGCCGCACTGATTCGAACAGCAGGAACATGCCCGAGCCGGAAACGATGGCGGCCTGCAGGAGTCCCGCCAGCGCCTCCGCCTTGCCGTGGCCGAAGCGGTGCTCGCGGTCGGCGGGCGCGGTCGACTGATGAACCGCGAACAGGGTCGCCAGCGAAGCCGCCGCGTCGAGCGACGAATCGACCAGGCTGGACAGCATGGCGACCGAGCCCGACAGGACATAGGCCGCGATCTTGATGGCGATCAGGGTCAGCGCGACGCCGACCGACGCCATCGTCGCCCGGCGCATCAGGCGGGCGGCGTCGGCGACATCCAACGGTTCTGCGGCCGGGGCCGCGACGGCGGGGCTGGAACTCATCGAACCTTCACAAACTCAAGAACGGCGGAAAATCACGGATAGACGCGGTGAACCGTCCAGCCACCGGCGGCGACGGGCGTGAAGATCGCCCGGTCGTGCAGGCGGAACGGCCGGTCCTGCCAGAACTCTATACGCTTTGGCGCGATGCGGAAACCCGACCAATGCGGCGGGCGCGGCACGTCCTGACCCTCGTAGCGGGCGGCGACGGCGGCGATTTCCGCCTCGAAGGTGGCCCGCGACGCCAGCGGGCGGGATTGCGAACTGGCCCAGGCGCCGACCTGCGAATCGCGGGGGCGAATGGCGAAATATTCATCCGCCTCGGCCGCGGACACGGGCGCGACGGTGCCGTTGATCCGCACCTGACGGCGCAGGCCCTTCCAGTGGAAGTTCAGCCCGGCGACCGGATTGGCCAACAGGGCACGGCCCTTGTCGCTCTCGAAATTGGTGTAGAAGACGAAGCCGCGGTCGTCGTATTCCTTCATCAGCACGACCCGGACCGAGGGCTGCCCCGTTTCGTCGACCGTGGCGAGGGCCATGGCATTGGGGTCGTTCACCTCGGTTGCCGCTGCCTCGGCGAACCATTTGGCGAAAAGATCATAGGGGCCGCGCGCCGCGAGGGTCGCATCGTCGGTGGACGCCAGGATATCGGTCATGGAAAAACCTCGGATCGGAAGCTTCGGCGAACATAGGACTTTGCCCGCAAGGAAGCGAGGCATGGGCGAAATGCACCAGATGCAAGCCGTCCCTTGAGAGCCGGCCCGAGACGTCTATAATCCGCGCGCTTTGCACGCCGCCTTGAGGGAGATCAGCCTATGTCGATCGGCGCCGGCCTAATGGCTGGAAAACGCGGACTTATCATGGGGGTCGCCAACGACCGCTCCATCGCCTGGGGCATTGCCAAGGCGATTCACGCCCAGGGTGGTCAGCTCGCCTTCACCTATCTCGGCGAGGCCCTGGAGAAGCGCGTGCGGCCGCTGGCGGCGGAAGTCGGCACGCCGGACAGCCTGATCCTGCCCTGCGACGTTTCCGAGATGGCGTCCATCGACGCCGTCTTCGATGCGTTGAAGGCCGAATGGGGCACCATTGATTTCGTCGTCCACGCCATCGCCTATTCCGACAAGGAAGAGCTGAAGGGCCGCTACGTCGACACGTCGCCTGAGAATTTCAATCAGAGCCTGTTCATCTCCTGCTTCTCCTTCACCGCGGTCGCCAAGCGGGCGGAAGCACTGATGCCCAACGGCGGCTCGCTCGTCACCCTGTCCTACTACGGGGCGGAAAAGGTGATGCCGCATTACAATGTGATGGGCGTCGCCAAGGCCGCGCTCGAGGCATCGGTGCGTTATCTCGCGGTCGACCTCGGCAAGAACGACATCCGGGTGAACGCGATTTCGGCCGGGCCGATCAAGACGCTGGCGGCCTCCGCCATCGGCGACTTCCGCCTGATCCTGAAGTGGAACGAATATAATTCCCCGCTGAAGCGCAATGTCTCGACCGACGATGTCGGCGGCGCCGGGCTCTATCTGTGCTCGGATCTGTCGCGCGGCGTCTCGGGCGAGGTGCACCACGTCGATTCGGGTTACCACGTCGTCGGCATGAAGGCGGCGGACGCGCCGGACATCTCGGTGGTCTGAGGTGTCCTACAACAGCTTCGGTCATCTGTTCCGCGTCACCACCTGGGGCGAGAGCCACGGGCCCGCGCTTGGCTGCGTCGTCGATGGCGTGCCGCCGCGCCTTCCGCTGACCGAGGCCGACATCCAGGGCTTCCTCGACAAGCGCAAGCCCGGCCAGAACAGGTTCACCACCCAGCGGCGCGAGCCGGACGAGGTGAAGATCCTGTCCGGCACCTACGAGGGCCTGACCACGGGCACGCCCGTGAGCCTGATGATCGAGAATACCGACCAGCGCTCGAAGGATTATTCCGACATCGCCAAGAGCTTCCGCCCGGGCCATGCCGATTTCACCTATCAGGTGAAATACGGCATTCGCGATCCCCGGGGCGGCGGCCGCTCCTCGGCGCGGGAAACCGCGGCGCGGGTCGCGGCCGGGGCGATTGCCCGCAAGATCCTGGGGCCGGACGTCACCATCCGCGGCGCCCTGATCCAGGTCGGCGCCCGCCTGATCGAGCGCGAGCGCTGGGACTGGGCCGAGGTCGACAACAACCCCTTCTTCTGCCCGGACGCCGAGACGGCGAAACTGTGGGAAGCCGATCTCGACGCGGTGCGCAAGGCCGGGTCGTCGGTCGGCGCCGTGATCGAGGTCGTCGCCTCGGGCGTGCCGGCGGGCATCGGCGCGCCGATCTACGGCAAGCTCGACAGCGATCTCGCCGCCGCCCTGATGTCGATCAACGCGGTCAAGGGCGTGGAGATCGGCGCGGGCTTTGGCGCCGCCGCCCTGCATGGCGAGGAAAACGCCGACGAGATGCGCATGGAGAACGGCAAGGTCGTCTTCGGCTCGAACAAGGCGGGCGGCATCCTCGGCGGGATTTCGACCGGCCAGGACGTGGTCGCCCGCTTCGCGGTGAAGCCGACCTCGTCGATCCTCACCCCGCGCCACAGCGTGACGCTGGACGGCGAGGACACGGAAGTCTCGACCAAGGGCCGCCACGACCCCTGCGTCGGCATCCGCGCCGTGCCGGTGGGCGAAGCGATGATGGCCTGCGTGCTCGCCGACCACCTGCTCCGCCACCGGGGCCAGATCGGCTGATCAGGCGCCGAGGAAGGCGTCCGCCGTCTTCACCTCGGCATAGCCGAAGCCGAGCGCGGCCATGAAGGCGGCATGGACGTCGGCCGCCGGCACCTTGCGCCCGTTCAGTTCCAGATCATGGGTGGCGCAGGCATCCTCGATCACCGTCACCTTGTAGCCGAGGTCGGCGGCCGCGCGGCTGGCGGCGTCGACGCACATATGGCTCATGCTGCCGACGATGGCCACGTCGGTGACACCCGCCTGCTTCAGCGTCTCGTCGAGCGGGGTTTTCAGGAAGGCGTTGATCTCGGTCTTGGTGATCACCGGCTCGCCCGGCAGCGGTGCCGCCTTGGGATGGATTTCGGCGCCCGGGGTGCCGACCGCGAAAAAAGGCGCCTCGGCCGGGGCTTCGTGGCGGATGTGGACGACGAGATCGCCGGCCGAGCGCGCCGCGCCGATCACCGCCGCCGCCTTGTCGGCCGCCGCCTCCACCCCGGCAAGGGGCCAGCGCCCGTCCGGGAAATAATCCTGCTGGATGTCGACGACGATCACCGCGCGCTTGCTCATGTTGGGGCTCCTTGCCTGATGCCCCCTATTGATATCGGCAAGACGGCATGATTTGGATTGGCGAAATCGACATTCAGCGGGCCAAAACCGACAAATGACCGTCGCCCCCCTGCCGGAGATTGCCATCCTGCTCTACGACGGCGCGCAGGCGGCGGCGGTCCATGGGTTAACCGACCTGTTCGCCGTCGCCACCCGCATGACGCGGGAGCGGGGTGGCGGCGGCGCCTTGCGGGTCAGCCACTGGCGGCCCGAGGGGGCGGCCATGGCCTGCGTGTTCGACAGCGAGCCGGGCGCGGCGCATCGCCCCGCCATCCTGATCGCGCCGCCCAGTCTCGCCCCGCTGATGCCGGCGGAGGCGATGCGCCCCCTTGCCCGCTGGATGGCGGAGGCACACGAGCAGGGCGCCACCCTGGCCTCGATCTGCGCCGGGGCCTTCGTCCTCGCCGAGACGGGGCTGCTGGCCGGGCGGCCCGCCACCACCCACTGGGGCTATGCCGGACTGCTGTCCGCGCGCTTTCCCGATATCAGGGTCGACGCCGACCGGCTGGTGATCGACGACGGCGATCTGATCACCGCGGGCGGGGTCATGGCCTGGACCGACCTCGGCCTCGTCCTTGTCGAGCGGTTGCTGGGTCCGACCGTCATGCTCGATACCGCGCGCTTCCTGCTGGTCGATCCGCCGGGGCGGGAGCAGCGCAGCTACCGCGCCTTCATCCCCCGGCTGGACCATGGCGATGCCGCCATCCTGAAAGTCCAGCACGGCCTGCAGGCCACGGGCGCGGTCGGCGCCGCGCTGCCCGCCATGCTGGCCCAGGCGGGGCTGGAGGAGCGGACCTTCCTGCGCCGTTTCCGCAAGGCGACCGGCATGACCCCGACCGAATATGGCCAGCAGATCCGGATCGCCAACGCCCGCGCGGCGCTGGAGCTGACACGGCGCAGCGTCGGCCAGATCGCCTTCGATGTCGGCTATGAGGACCCTTCCGCCTTCCGCAAGCTGTTCCTGAGGCTGACCGGTCTTACCCCCGGCGCCTATCGCAAGCGTTTCGGCCGCGCCGGCTCAGGGGATTGAATCGCCGTCCCGGCTCAGGGGATTGAATCGCCGTCCCGGCTCAGGGGATTGAATCGCCGTCCCGGCTCAGGGGATTGAATCGCCGTCCCGGCTCAGGGGATTGAATCGCCGTCCCGGCTCAGGGGACTGAATCGCCCGGCGTCAGGAAGAAGCGCACAATCGCTTCGGTCGCGTCGAGATTGCCGGAGGAGCGGCCGGCGCGGCGCTGGCCGAGCTGGCTGGGCAGCGGCGGCCAGGCGTGGCCCCCGCCCGCGATCCACAGGCCGCGCACCCGGATACCGGCGGGGCAGTCCCGGTAATCGACACGGCGGAGCCGCGTGCCATCGTCGACCGTTGGCGGCAGATCGGCGGCCAAGGGCGCGCCCGTGCAGCCCGCGCCCTCGGCGAAGCGGCGCAGCGACGCTTCCGCCCCCGCGACCTCGCCCCGCTCGCAGAAGATTTTCGGCACGTCGGCGCAGACCGTGCCGCCCGCGAAAGGCACGATGGGATCGGCCATGCCGTTGATGGCCAGGACGGCAATCGGTCGCGAGGGATGGCAGCCGGGATAGATCGGCGACGCCACGGCGCCGATCACCGGCGCGATGCCGGCGACGAGGTCCGCTGCCTCGCAGCCCACCCGATAAGCCATCATGCCGCCGTTCGAGGCCCCGGCGACGAAGACCCGCCGCCGGTCGAGATTCACCCGCCCGCCGATATCGGCGACCAGGGCGCGCAGCGCGGCGACATCGTCGATGCCGGCCGCACTGGACGCCAGGGTGCCGCGCCCGTCGTTCCAGCGTAAGGTCCGGCGGGCGCCCGGCTCGCGATAGGCATCGGGATAGGCGACGGCGACCCGGTAAGCCTCGACATAGGACTCGAAGCCGAGGTGCCGCTCCATCTTGTCGGCGCTGCCATAGGTGCCGTGAAGCACGACGATCAGGGGCAGCGGTTCCGCCCCTGGCTTGGCCGGCACCGACAGGAGATAGTCGCGCGACCGGCCGTCCGGCGTGGTGAAACGGTATTCGCCGCCCTCGGCCAGCGCAGGAGAGGATGCCAGCAGCGCGACGAGCAGCAGCAGAAAGCGCATTTCCCCCCCCCCTAACGCACCACGCCCCAGAATTTCAGCAATTCGAGCGAGGAACAGATGCCGACATCGCTGACCAGCTGGCTGACGCCCTGGGGCGCCACGCCGCAGCCGGCCCACGAATCGACCGGGACCGAATGGCCGATGCCCTGCAGGTCGGTGAACTGCACCGCGGGGCGACCGTCGGCGCCCAGCCAGGTGGTGCGCTCGTAGGGGCCGACGCGATCCTTGATCGGCCGCTGCCCGGCGAGGCCGGTCAGACCCAGCCACTGGTCGCGCACGCGGGGGCCGTTGGATGGCGCGACCATGGGATCGGCGCTGCCCTGCCAGACCGACAGCCGGGGCCAGGGCCCGCGCCAGTCGGTCACGCTGGTGACGCGCCGGGCGAGATTGGCCGGGTCCGATTCGCCGAAGCCCAGCATGGCGACCGGCGCGGTCAGCATGATGTCGGTCTGGCCAATCGGCAGCGAACCGAAGACGCCGCCACCCGCGATCAGGTCGGGATAGCTGGCCATCAGGATCAGGGCCATGCTGCCGCCCGCCGACAGGCCGGTGACGAAGATCCGGCGCGGATCGAGCGGATAGGCGGTCAGCATGGCGCTGATCATCGAATGGATCGAGACGGGCTCGTCGCCCTTCGATCCCTGCTGCCAGGCATTGAACCACTGGAAACAATAATTGGGGTCGTTATAGGGCCGCTGTTCCGGCATCAGCACGGCGAAACCATAAGTGTCGGCAAGCGTGAGCCAGCCGGTTTCGACGGCATATTCATCGGCGGTCTGGAAACAATGATGCAGGGCGACGACGAGCGGCGCCCCCGGCTTCAGCGTGCGCGGCACATAGGCGCGCATCAACAGGCCGCCGGGATTGGCGCCGAAGCCCTCGAACTCGGTCGATCTGGGCTCGGCGACCGGCAGTTGCAGCGCACAGCCCCCGGCCAGCGCGAAAGCCAGCGCCACAACGACGAGCCGCATGATGTTGGAAAGCATATACATTCGGCGCCCCTGACTGTGCCTTCCGGCACCTTGGTGCCAAGGCGGGCGCTTTGCAAGAACCCGGCCTGCCCCTATAGTCCGCCCGGCCGGAGGAAGCGCCGGTGCCGCGATTCATGTGGCGTTGGGAAGACCATAAGAAGATGCGCCTGCCTCAGGACCTGCTGCTGATTCTCGCCAGTGTGATTTTCCTGGCTTTCACGATCGGCTATTTCGCCTACTTCCGCCGACCGGAAGGCACGCCCTGGCCGATGCGCGTGCTCGCCATCCTGTCGGGCGCGACGACGGGCGGCATCATCTCCGAGATCACCGACACGCGGGCGACCTGGGGCAGTTTCGTGCCCGCGCTCACCCTGTTGCTGCTTTCGGCCGCGCTCTATGGCTGGGCGATCCTGACCACGCGGCGTCAGCGCCTGTCCCTCGCCTTTTCGGGCGACGCGCCGGATTTCCTGCTGGCCGAGGGGCCCTACCGCCTGATCCGGCATCCGTTCTATACCGCCTATCTCCTCTACTGGCTGGGCGGGACCATCGCGGCGCGCCAGCCCCTGCTGCTGCTCGCGGTTGGCGTGATGGCGGCCGGCTTCGCCTGGGCCGCGCTCCGCGAGGAAGCGAAATTCGCCGCGAGTCCCCTTGCGGCGAATTACGCCGCCTATCGCCGCCGCACCGGCATGTTCCTGCCCTGGCGGATCTTCGGGGCCTGACGCCATGTCCCACGGCCCCGAGGCGGCGGCGCGGCGGCGCGAGCTGGACCTGCTGCGCATCTTAGCCTGTTTCGTCCAGTTCCCCTTCCACACCGCCAAGGTCTTCGACTACGACCCGGCCTATCATGTGAAGAACGCGGTCGCCTCCGGCGCGCTCGATCTCTTCGCCGCCTTCGCCCATGTCTGGCGGATGCCGCTGTTCTTCTTCATCGCCGGCTTCGCCGCGGCGACCGCCCTGTCCAGCCGCAGCGTCACCGCCTTTCTGCGCGACCGTTTCACCCGGCTGCTGCCGCCGCTGATCGTCGGTCTGCTGCTGTTCGCGCCCGCGATCAAATATATCGAGCGGCTGGGCGGCATCGACCTGCGGCCCAGCGGCCTGCGTCCGCCGACGGCGCCGATCGACATGGGCTATTTCGAATTCTATGCCCGCTTCACCACGCGGCTGAACCAGTTCACCTGGTCGCACCTGTGGTTCATCGTCTATCTGCTGCTGTTCTGCCTTCTGTTCAGCTGGCTGCTGAAGCGGATCGCCCGCGCCTATGACCGGCTGGATCGGGGCTGGGCCTGGCTGGCGGGGCCGGCCCTCCTCTGCGCGGCGGTGGAAATCCTGCTGCGGCCGCGCTTCGGCGACCTGCCCAACCTGTCCGGCGATTTCGCCAATATGTCGATCGAGGCGACATTCTTCCTGATGGGCGCCATCGTCTCGCGCCAGCCCCGGATCGAGGCGGATATCGCCGCCCGGCCCTTCGCCTTCCTCGGCCTCGGGCTTGCCGCCTTCGCCCTGTTCTATATCGGGGAAGGGCGATGGGGCCCGGTTGCGCTCGGCGCGCGGGGCATCGCCACCTGGTGCCTGGTCGCCGGCCTTCTTGGTCTCGGCCGGCGCCTGTTGCGGCCCCACGGCGCCTTCGATCGCTACATGGGCGAGGCGACCCTGCCGCTCTATGTGCTGCATCACCTGCCGGTGGTCGCGCTCGCCTTCGTGGTGGTGCCGCTCGCCCTGCCCTTGTGGGTGAAGGCGGCGGTGATCTGCTTCGGCTCCGCCGCCATCACCTTCGCCGCCTATCACTTCGCGGTCCGGCCCTTTGGCCCGATCCGCTTCCTGTTCGGCCTGAAGCCGAAGCGTCAGGCCGCCAGACCCCACTGATCGGCTCCGCAAGACGGAAACGCCGCGCCCCCTTGTCGTCATTCCGGCGCAGGCCGGAATCTCATGCCGGCAAGGGCGCTCTTGTCGTACCAAGGCCCCGGCCTTCGCCGGGGCGACGAGATTTCTTGCTCATCGCTCCGGAGGCCGTCTCAGGCCGCGCGGGAATAGGCCGAGGCACCGCCCAGGATATATTCGCTGGCCTTTTCCGCCGTCATGATCGTCGGCGCATTGGTATTGCCGCCGATCAGCGTGGGGTGGACCGAGGCATCGACGACGCGCAAGCCTTCGAGGCCATGGACCCGGCACTGGTCGTCGACCACGGCCATGTCGTCATGGCCCATCTTGCAGGTGCCGACCGGGTGATAGACCGTCTCGGCCCAGCGCCGGACATAGGCTTCGATCTCGGCATCGGTCTTCGCCGCTTCCCAGGTGAAATCGTGGTTCTTGGCGCGCTTGTCGGCGAAGGCCTGGTCGAGGATGACGTCGCGCGACAGCTTAAAGGCGCGGATCAGGCATTCCACGTCTTCCCGCTCGGCCAGATAATTCGGGTCGATCGCCGGATCGGCGAAGGGATCGGCCGACTTCAGCCACAGCCGCCCGGTCGAATGGGGCCGCAGCTGGCAGGCATGGGTCGAATAGCCATGGCCGAACTTGGTGTTCAGCCCGTGGTTCTCGAGGATCGCCGGGATGAAGTGCATCTGCACGTCGGGCCGGGGATCGTTCGGATTGGTGCGGGCGAAGCAGCCGGCCTCGGCGACATTGGTGGTGTAGATGCCGCGCTTGCGAATCCAGTAATCCATCAGGCCGATGGCGCCGCGATAGGCCATGCGCCACGAGAAGCCGTAGGATTCGGCGGTTTTCGTGCGCTGCTGCAGAGTGATGTCGAGATGGTCGCGCAGGTTCTTGCCGACGCCCGGCAGGTCGTGGCGGACCGGAATGCCCGCCGCCTTCAGGTCGGCGGGATCGCCGATGCCCGAGAGTTGCAGCACCTGGGGCGAATTGATCGCGCCGCCGCACAGGATGACGCTCTGCGCCGCTTCCTCCAGCCGGGTCTCGCCCTTGACGCGGAAGCGGACGCCCCGCGCCCGCTTGCCGTCGAATTCGATGGCCATGACATGGGCGCCGGTCAGGATGGTCAGGTTCGGCCGCGCCATGATCTCCCACAGATAGGCCCGGGCGGCGGAATAGCGCTGCCCTTCCTTCTGGGTGAGCTGGTAATAGCCGACGCCTTCCTGCTCCGCCCCGTTGAAGTCCGACGTCTCCTTCAGGCCCCAGCGCTTGCCCGCCTCGATATAGAGATCGCACAGGGGGTTCGGATGGCGCGGGTCGGTGACGTTCAGCGGTCCGAGGTTGCCGTGATACTGGTCGGTGATGCGCTCGTTGTGCTCCGCCTTCTTGAAATAGGGCAGCACCCGGTCATAGGACCAGTCGGCGAGGCCAAGCTCAGCCCAGTCGTTGTAATCGTCGCGGTGACCGCGCGTGTAGATCATGGCATTGATCGAGGAGGAGCCGCCCAGCGTCTTGCCGCGCGGCCAGAACATCTCGCGCCCGCCCATGTGCTGCTGCGGCACCGTGTGATAACCCCAGTTCCGCACCTTGGAGCGCATCAGCGCGACCACGCCGAAAGGCATCATCACCGACCAGTGCTTATCCGTCGGCCCGGCCTCGAGCAGCAGCACCTTCGTATTGGGATTGGCCGACAGCCGGTTGGCCATGACGCAGCCGGCCGAGCCCGCGCCGATGATGATATAGTCGTACATATCCCTCTCCCCGGGGCCTTATCGTTCTCGCCGGACCCGCCACCGCCAATCCGACAATTTGTCAGTCACAAAAATAGCGCATCGGCGGCGCGTGGAAAGGGAAATTTGGGGGTGGGTGAGGGGGGAGGGGGTGAACTGAGAGAGTTTTATATAGCGTCCCCGGGATTCCCGGGATTCCCGGGATTCCCCGGGATTCCCTAGCGTCCCCGGGATTCCCGATAGCTCTCCTACACTTATTTACCAGATCGGAAATAAACGCGAAAGCGATCGCCCTCCCCTCCCATGCTAAATTTATCAGTATACCAATCATTTTTGTCGCGTTCAAAGGCCTCCCAGACCAATAAACCAAACATAAGTGCGGCTAAATCAGGATTCATCTTTGCCGCCTGCTCATATATTGCTTGATACGGCGTGCCTTTCCAATCAGATCCGGGTATCCAACTCGATGTTTCAATTTCTTTTCCATCAATCCTGCTATCCAGCGCCTCACGTATAGCCGCAAGTTCGTTTTCAGTCAGTCGCGAACAAATTTTCCGATAGGTTTTGCCCCGCTCCCCTGTTTGAAGCACTCCCGTTACTACCTTCCCGCTACCCATATCCCTAATTGTCACAACTCACCTCTTTTCAATTTTAATGTTTCCTCCCCAGATTATAATCAGGGTTACATTTCAATCTCAAGCGGCATCGAGCGGTTGCTGCCTGAGCTATGGGGAGTTACGGGGACGCTACAGCGGGTCACTGGGATGCTATACTCAACTCCAGCGCCCCCGCGCCCCTCAGACCTGTGCGAAGCCGCCGTCGGCGAAGACTTCGCTGCCGGTCATGAAGCTGCTGTCGGCCGAGGCCAGGAAAGCCGCGACGGCGGCGGTTTCGGCGGGGTCGGCGATGCGGCCGATGGGGGTGCCGGCGCCGAAGGCGGTCATCGCTTCCTCTCCCACCACCTGGATCGCGAGTTCGGTCCGGGTCGGCCCGGGCGAGAGCACGTTGACGCGGATGCCGGTGCCCCGCAGGTCGAGCGCCCAGCTGCGCGCGAAATTGCGGATCGCCGCCTTGCTGGCGCTGTAGATGCTGAACTGCGGCGTGCCCATGACCCCGGTGGTCGAGCCGGTGAGGATGATCGAGGCCCCGGGGCTAAGCAGCGGCAGCGCCTTCTGCACCGTGAACAGGGTGCCCTTCACATTGATGTCGAAGGTTGCCGCGTAATGCTCCGGCGTGATCGCGCCGAGCGCCGCCAGTTCGCCAGTGCCGGCGTTGGCGAAGACGATGTCGAGACCGCCCCGCTCCGCCTTCACCGCGGCATAGAGCCGGTCGAGATCGGCGAGATCGGTCACCGAGCCCTGCACCGCCCGCGCCCGCGGCCCGAGCTTCGCCAGCGCGGCGTCGAGCGGCGCCTGCCGGCGGCCGAAGATGTAGACGAAGGCGCCTTCCTCGATGAAGCGTTTCGCCGTGGCGAAGCCGATGCCCGTGCCGCCGCCGGTCACCACCGCGGTCTTGTCTGCCAGTCTGCCCATGATGTGCTCCTGTTATGGGGGTTGCACAGAACTGGCATCTGGCTTACCTATAGACAAGTATGCACCTTTTGGTAAGTACCTGAAAAATGTCCGACGACCTCGCTGCCCTTCCTCCGGTGCCCGCCTGCACGCCGACGCTGCCGGGCTTCACCTGCGGCCTCGACGCGACGCTGCGGGTGATTTCCGGCAAGTGGAAGCCGCTGATCCTCTATTTCCTCGCCCAGGGCGGGCCGACCCGCTATGGCGAGCTGCGCCGCGCCGTGCGCGACGTCAGCGACAAGATGCTGATCCAGCAGCTGAAGGAATTGGAGGCCGATGGCCTCGTGACGCGCACCGACCATCGCGAAATCCCGCCCCGGGTCGATTACAGCCTCAGCCCGCTCGGCCACAGCCTCGCCCTGGCGCTCGTCCCGCTCTGCACCTGGGGCACGGAAAACATGGCCGAGGTCAGCCGCGTCTACGCCCGGCGGGCGGGCTGGGCGGCGGGGAAGGAGTAGGTTGGCGGACACGGCCATCGGCCAGGATTAGGTATAGCGTCCCCGGATTAAACCGAAGATATCCCTCAGTTAGGATTTTGTAGCACAATCACTCATAAGAACTTCCAGGAGATATTTCAATGCCGCGCTCTCTGACACGAAGTGGCGCATTCTTTTCTCCAATCCGCGCTCACTGTAATAAACATTCCAATAATTTTCACTCCCGGACAAAACATAGCACTCATCCTCTTGCCCATTTAAGGAAAATGCGGCGGAGCTAATATTCTCCCTTCGAACCGCATCGAGAAATTCTTGCCGGGTCATTGCCCTACCTCTTTCAGGGGATACGGGGACGCGAGATACCGGCGAGATACCGGGACACTATACTCAATCCCCCTTGCCTTTCGGTCCCGGCTTCTGGCGCTTCAGCACCCGCCCGGTCTCGGCTTCCAGCCGGTCGAGGAAGGCATCGTCGCCGCGCGGGCGGCCGGTGCGCAGGCTCGCTTCAATGGCCTCGACCTCGTCTTCCGGCAGGTCGCCGGCTTCGAGACCCTGACGCAGCAGGGCGCGCCAGTTGCGGTATGTGCCAGCGAGGGCGGAAAGGTCGGTGAAGCCGTCCGCCTTGCCGGTGACATGGGCCTTGGCGCTCGACCAGGGCCAATCCTCGGCGGGTTTGGCGAGGCCGGCCGCCACCGGGTTGTTCTCGACATAGCGGATCGCCGCCATCAGATGGGCGTCATCCATCGGGTAGGAGGCGAAGCGGCCCTGCCAGAGATAGCCGGTCCAGCCCTGCCCCTCGTTCACCTTGCGGGAGTAGCGGCGATGCGCCTCGGCAAGGGCGGCGCGCAGGCCATCCTCGTCCGAAGGAGTCAGGATCAGGTGAACATGGTTCGGCATCAGGCACCAGGCGAGGCAGCGCACCCCCGCCGCCTGGCACGAGGCCGCAACAAGGTCGCGGTAGAAGGCATAATCCGCCTCGGAGAAGAACACGGGCTGGCGGCGGTTGCCGCGCTGGGTGACGTGGTGGGGCACGCCGGGGATCACCACACGGGGAAGTCTGGCCATGGCCGCAGTGTGGCGCAAGGCGCGGGGTTTGGCAATTGGGTATAGTGTCCCCGGATTGGTGTCCCCGGATTGAGGGGCTGCTCAGGGGCCGGCGGTCTGCAGGCCGTGACGGGCCATGATGGCGGCGATGCGGGCGGGATCGGGTTTACCGCCGCCGACGAGTTCCACCGCCATTTCGGCGAAATAGCGCCGGCCGATCGACCCCGGCGTCAGCACGATCAGCGAGCGGGCGGTCGCGGTGCCGTGATTTTCGTGGCTGTGCACCGCGCCGCGCGGGATGAACAGGCTGTCCCCCGGGCCGATGCGGTGCGCGACGCCGTTCATCGTGGTGTCGGTCGTGCCGTCGAGACCGTAGATGGTTTCGTCCACCGCGACATGGAAATGCGGGGCCGGCACGCGGGACCCGGGCGGCACGGTGAATTCGAACATCACCACGCGGCCGTCGCTGTCGTCTTCGTCGGTCAGGAAGCGCAGCTCGAGGCCGCCGATCCTGATCACACTCTTCTCGTCGGTGCCCATGTCCCCCCCCGGATGTGCGCGCCGTCCTCAGGCTAGTCCATTTCGGCGCGGCGGCAAACCGCCTGCCGGACAGGACATCGGGCCGAAGCCGGAGGAGATGCACCTCCTCCGGCCGGCCCGGACCATCCCGCCGGGGGGGGCGGGGGCGGAATGGCCGAGGCGTCGGTTTATTCGGCGGCCTGGCGGGCGAGCGCCGGCACCGGCCCGGCTTCGACGTGGTCGTCGAGTTCGGGCAGGGCATGACCGTCGAGAGCGCGGGCGAGGCGGTCGGTGTCCAGTTCGCCTTCCATGCGGGCGACGACGATGGTCGCGACCGCATTGCCGATGAAGTTGGTCAGGGCCCGGCATTCCGACATGAAGCGGTCGATGCCGAGGATGAGGGCCATGCCAGCGACCGGCACCGACGGCACCACCGAAAGCGTCGCGGCGAGGGTGATGAAGCCCGAACCGGTCACCCCGGCCGCGCCCTTCGACGACAGCATGGCGACGAGCAGCAGCAGGATCTGGTCGCCGAGGGCAAGGTGCGTATCCGTCGCCTGGGCGATGAAGAGCGCCGCCATCGTCATGTAGATATTGGTGCCGTCGAGGTTGAAGGAATAGCCCGTGGGCACGACGAGGCCGACCACCGAGCGCGAGCAGCCCGCGCGTTCCAGCTTGTCCATGACGAGGGGCAGCGCCGATTCCGACGAGGAAGTGCCGAGCACCAGCAGCAATTCGCCCTTGATGTAGCGCAGCAGCTTGAGGATCGAGAAGCCGTTGACCCGGGCGACGACGCCGAGGACGCCGACGACGAACAGGATGGCGGTCAGGTAGAAGGTGCCGACCAGCAGGGCGAGATTGGCGATCGAGCCGATGCCATATTTGCCGATGGTGAAGGCCATGGCGCCGAAGGCCCCGACCGGCGCCGCCTTCATCAGGATGTTCACCATCGAGAAGACCGCGGCCGAGAGCGACTTGAGCAGCGCCGTCACCGGCTTGCCCTTCTCGCCGGCAAGGGCGAGACCGACGCCGAAGACGACCGAGAAGAACAGCACCTGCAGGATCTCGCCCGAGGCGAAGGCGCCGACGGCGGTCGAGGGGATGACGTTCATCAGGAAGCCGACCAGCGTCTGCTCATGCGCCTTCTGGGCGTAATCGGCGACCGCCTTGTTGTCGAGCGTGGCGGGGTCGATGTGCAGGCCCGTGCCCGGCTGCACGACATTGGCGACGATAAGGCCAAGGACGAGGGCGAGGGTCGAGAAGATCAGGAAGTAGATGAAGGCCTTGGCGCCGACCCGGCCGACCTTGGCCAGATTGTCGGAGCCGGCGATGCCGGTCACCACGGTGAGGAAGATCACCGGCGCGATGATCATCTTGACGAGCTTGATGAAGGCATCGCCCAGCGGCTTCAGGTCGGCGCCCAGCGCCGGCGAGAAATGGCCGAGCAGGATGCCGGCGGCGACCGCGATCAGCACCTGGAAATAGAGCACCTTGTAGAACGGACGGTGCGGCTGGACAGCGGCGACCGGCGTGAAACCTGCCATGGGGGAACCCTCCCTGAGTTATGCCGGATGCCTTTTCGGCAGCTCGGCCCCGGCCCGGCGGCGCCGGACGACGACCTGTCCGTCCGCAAGCATTGTGCCAGCCCCGAAAACCCGCTACGACTTGGCCAAGTGATTGAAATCGCAGGGGCAAATCGGCGGGGACCAGGGCCCTCGTGCGATTGTCCGCACAAGGGGAAGGATGGTCTTGGGCGGAAATCCGCACAGGCGCGCGTGGGCGCTCTTCGCTCTTGCCGGCGTGCTTTTGTGCCTCGGCGCCATGCTGTTCGCGGTCGGCGAGGCGCGGGAGCGTGCCCTGGCGGCGGCGCGGGCGCAGGTCGCGACCGATGCCCGCCTGAAGGTCGCCGTGCTGCGCGCCGAGATCGAGAAGCACCGCTCCCTCCCCGTCGTGCTGGCCGAGGATCCGGACGTCGCCGCCGCTCTGACCCTTGCGGGCGATGCCGCCGTGGTCGCGGCCATGAACGGCAAGCTGGAAGCCCTGAGCCGCGATACCCGCGTCGGCGTCATCTACGTCATGGATCGCCAGGGCCTGACCGTCGCCGCCAGCAACTGGCGCGAGCCGACCAGTTTCGTCGGCCAGCGCTACGACTTCCGGCCCTATTTCAAGGCCGCGCTGGCGAGCGGCGCGGCCGAGCATTTCGCCCTCGGCACCATGTCGAACAAGCCCGGGCTCTATCTCGCCCGGCGCCTGCGCGACGGCCTCGGCGTCGTCGTGATCAAGGTCGAATTCGACGCGCTGGAAGAGGAATGGGCCGGCGACCGCGACCCCGTCATGGTGACCGACGACAAGGGCGTCGTCCTGCTGACCGACCGGGCGGACTGGCGTTTCCACACCCTCGCCCCGCTCGACGCCGCGACCATCGAGGCGACGCGGGCTTCGCTTCAGTTCGGGGCCGCCCCCCTCGCCCCGCTGCCGGTCACGGAGCGGGCGGACGACCTGCTGCGCGTCGGCGGCGCCCGTTTCGTGACCGCCGCCGTGCCGGTGCCCACCACCGGCTGGACCCTGATGCTGCTGCGCGGATTGCAGCCCGTCACGCGGCAGGCCGAAGTCTCGGCCGCGCTGTTCGCCCTGTTCGGCAGTCTCGTCGTGATCGGCCCGGCCGGGGTCTACCTGCGGCGGCGCCAGCGCGCGCAGGAGCGCCAGCACCAGGACATCGCCCGCCGCCGCGAGCTGGAGGCCGAGGTCGAGGACCGCACCCGCGACCTCGTCGCCGCCAATACCCGCCTGTCGGGCGAAATCGCGGAACGCCAGCAATTGCAGGATGAACTGGCGCAGGCCAACCGCCTCGCCATTCTCGGCCAGATCGCCGCCAGCGTCGCCCATGAGATCAACCAGCCGGTCGCCGCCATCCGCTCCTATGCCGACAATGCCGCCGCCTTCATCGACCGGGGCGACGCGGCGACCGCCCGCGCCAACCTCGGCCTGATCGCCGGGCTGACCGAGAAGATCGGCGTCATCACCGGCCAGCTGCGCAATTTCGCCCGCCGGGCCGGCCGCGCCGCCGGTCCGGTCGACCTGTCGGCCGTGGTCGACGGGGCGCTCCTCCTGCTCGGGCCAAGGCTGCGGAGGCAGGGGGCGGAGATCGCGCGGGACATCCCCGCCGACCTGCCCGCCGCCCATGGCAACGCGGTGCGGCTGGAACAGGTGCTGGTCAATCTGTTGCAGAACGCCCTCGACGCCGTGCCCGGCGTGCCACGCATCGCCATCGCGGCCCGGGCGACGGCGGATGCGGTCGAGGTTTCGGTCGCCGACAATGGCCCTGGCCTGTCGCCCGAGGTGCGGGCGCGGCTGTTCACGCCTTTCGTGACGACGAAGCCCTCGGGCCTTGGCCTTGGCCTCGTCATTTCGGGCGATATCGTCAAGGATCTGGGCGGCAGCCTCGAAGCCGGCGAAGCACCGGCGGGCGGCGCCCTGTTCACCGTGAGGCTGCGCCGCGCATGACCGATTCCCCGCCCTTTCCCGTCGCCTTTGTGGACGATGACGCCGACCTGCGCGCCGCCAATGCCCAGAGCCTCGGCCTCGCCGGTTTTGCCGTGCAGTGTTTCGCCGACGCCGCCTCGGCGCTGGAAGCCGTGGGCGCCGATTTTCCCGGCGTCGTCGTCACCGACCTGCGGATGCCACGCATGGACGGGATCGAATTGTTCCGCCGTCTGAAGGCGCGCGACGCCGAATTGCCGGTCGTCCTGATCACCGGGCATGGCGATATCGAGACCGCCGTCGCGACCTTGCGCGAAGGCGCCTATGATTTCATCGCCAAGCCCTATCCCGCCGACCGCCTGATCGAAAGCGTGCGCCGCGCCGCCGACCGCCGCCGCCTCGTGCTCGAGAACCGCGCCCTGAAGACCGCGCTCGACGCCGCCGCAGGCGAAGCGCCGCTGGTCGGCGTCAGCCCGGCCATGCAGGCCCTGCGCGCCCGCATCCGCAGCCTCGCCGATCTCGATGTCGACGTCCTCGTCCTCGGCGAGACCGGCTCGGGCAAGGAGATGGTCGCCCAGGCCCTGCACCAATGGGGCCGGCGTCGGGCGAAGCGCCTCGTCGCGCTCAATTGCGGCGCCCTGCCCGAAAGCGTGATCGACAGTGAATTATTCGGCCATGAGGCCGGCGCCTTCACCGGCGCGCAGAAGAAACGCATCGGCCAGATCGAGCTGGCGGACGGCGGCACCCTGTTCCTCGACGAGATCGAGAGCATGCCCCTCGCCCTGCAGACCAAGCTGCTGCGCGTGCTCGAGGACCGGCAGGTGACGCCGCTCGGCGGAAACACCGGGCGACGCATCGACATGCGCGTCGTGGCGGCGACCAAGCTCGATCTGGCGCGGGCCGCCAGGGACGGCAGCTTTCGCGCCGATCTCGCCTATCGCCTCGATGTCGTGACCCTGCGCATCCCGCCGTTGCGCGAACGGCAGGACGATATCCCGCTGCTGTTCGGCCATTTCGCCGGCCGGGCCGCCGCCCGCTTCGGCCGCGAGCGACCCGAGATGACCGATGCCCTGCGCCGCCGCCTGCTCGCTCACGACTGGCCCGGCAACGTCCGCGAACTCGCCCATTTCGCCGAGCGCATGGTGCTCGGCCTCGAGGGCGACGAGGCCCCGGACGAGCCCCCGCCCGCGCCCGTCGGCGGCACCTTGCCCGAGCGCGTCGCCGCCTTCGAGGCCGCCCTCCTGCGCGAGGCCCTGCAGCGCCACCGGGGCAATGTCCCCGCGGTGATCGACGAGTTGGGCCTGCCGCGCAAGACCTTCTACGACAAGCTGACCCGCCACGGCATCGCCCCCGGCGACTTCAGGGATTGAAGGGCCGCCAGCCCGGACTCCGCCCCGCTACCCTTCCGGCAGGAAGAGCGGCCGGTCGGACCGGGCGGCATCGACGATGGCGTCGAGCACGGCGCGGACGCGGGCGAGGTGGCGCAGGTCTTCGTGGATCGAGATCCAGTAGCTGCGGCGCAGCGCGATCATGCCGGGCAGCAGCCGGATCAGGCCGGGGCGGCGGCGGGCCATGAAGGCGGGCAGGATGCCGAGGGCGGCGCCGCTTTCGATCATGTCGGCTTGCGCGACGACGCTGGTCGAGCGCAGCTGCGGCACGAGGTCGAGCCCGTCGAAATGAAGGAAATCGAGTTCGCCGGTGAACAGCAGCTCGGGGATATAGCCGCAGAACAGATGGCCCGGCAGGTCCGCGACCTCGGCCGGGGCGCCCTTCCGCGCGAGGTAATCGGCGGTGCCATAGAGATGGAGGGCGTAATCGGTGAGTTTCCGCACCGATTGCCGGCCCAGCGTCGGCCGGTCGAGGGTGATGGCGATATCGACTTCCCGCGCGGCGAGGGAATAGGCGCGCGGCAGGGCGACGAGTTCGAGTTCGAGCTTGGGATACGCAAGCGCGACGGTGCCCAGCCTTCCGCCCATATAGGCGGCGCCGAGGCCTTCCGGCGCGCCGATGCGCACCCGGCCCGACAGGTCCTGCGCCCCGGCGCCGAGGCTTTCCACCTTCTGCAGCATCAGGGATTCGATGGTCTCCGCCGTCGCCAGCAGCTCGGCCCCGGGCGCGGTCAGCCGGATGCGGCGGCCCGCCCGCTCGAACAGCAGCGTGCCGAGTTCACCTTCCAGCCGGGCCAGACGGCGGCTGACGGTCGAATGGTCGATGTTCAGCATCCGCGCCGCCTCGCCCATGCGGCCCTGGCGCGCCACTTGCAGAAATATGCGGATATCGTCCCAATCCATCGCTTTGCCCGGCAATTTCGCACAAGGTACTTGAGTCGGCCGGCCTTGAGTCCGGAAATCGGCCGTGGCACTCCAAAGGGCAGGGAAACAAGGAAACGGCTCATGAGCGGAAGCGCCAGCCCCGTCCTCGACGGTGACTATGATTACATCGTGGTGGGGGCTGGCACCGCTGGCTGCATCCTGGCCAATAGGCTGTCGGCGGACGCGCGCCGGCGGGTGCTGCTGCTCGAGGCCGGCGGCCGCGACAACTGGATCTGGTTCCACATCCCGGTCGGCTATCTCTTCGCCATCGGCAATCCCCGGGCCGACTGGATGTTCCGGACCGAGGCGGAAGCCGGGTTGAACGGCCGCTCCCTCGCCTATCCAAGGGGCAAGGTGATTGGCGGCTGTTCCGCCATCAATGCCATGATCTCGATGCGCGGGCAGGCGGCGGATTACGACCACTGGCGCCAGCTCGGCCTCGCCGGCTGGTCTTACGACGACGTGCTGCCCCATTTCCGCGCGCTGGAGGATCATTTCCTCGGGGCGAGCGCGGCCCATGGCGCGGGCGGCGGCTGGCGCGTCGAGGCACCGCGGGTGACCTGGGACGTGCTGGACGCGGTGCGCGACGCGGCGGTCGAGATGGGCGTGCGCGCCATCGACGATTTCAACACCGGCGACAATGAAGGCGTCTCCTATTTCCATGTGAACCAGAAGAAGGGCCGGCGCTGGTCCTCCGCCCGGGGCTTTCTGAAGCCGGTGCTGAACCGGCCCAACCTGCGCCTGATGACCCATGTTCAGGTCGAGCGGCTGGTGGTCGAGGGCGGCCGGGCCACCGGGGTCGCGTTCCGGGGCGCGGATGGCGCCGTGCTGACCGCGAAGGCCAGGGGCGAGGTGATCCTGTCGGCCGGGGCCGTGGCCACGCCGCAGATCCTGCAATTGTCGGGCATCGGCTCCGCCGAGTTCCTGCGGCCGCAGGGGATCGAGGTCGTGCACGGCGCCGAAGGCGTCGGCCGCAACCTGCAGGACCATCTGCAGCAGCGCGCGATCTATCGGGTCGAAGGGGTGAAGACCCTGAACGAGACTTATCATTCGCTGATCGGGCGGGGGCTGATGGGACTCGACTATCTGTTGCGGCGGCGGGGGCCGCTGACCATGGCGCCCAGCCAGCTCGGGCTGTTCACCCGCTCCGATCCGTCGCGGGAGCGGGCGAATATCGAATTCCACATCCAGCCGCTCTCGCTCGACAAATTCGGCGATCCGCTGCATCGCTTCCCGGCGATCACGGTTTCGGCCTGCAACCTGCGCCCGACCTCGCGCGGGACCATTACCCTGCGCAGCCGTAACCCCAAGGATGCCCCGGTGATCGCGCCCCATTACCTGACGACGGACGATGACCGCCGGGTGGCGGCCGACGCGATCCGGGTGACACGGCGCCTGATGGCGCAGCCCCGCCTCGCCCGCTATCGCCCCAGCGAATATCTGCCGGGACCATCGGTCGGCGACGACGACGCGGCGCTGGCCAAGGCCGCGGGCGATATCGGCACCACCATCTTCCACCCCGTGGGCACGGCGAAAATGGGCCGGGCGGACGATCCCATGGCGGTGGTCGA
The DNA here is from genome assembly GCF_003173035.1 of Zavarzinia aquatilis. Taxonomy (GTDB): domain Bacteria; phylum Pseudomonadota; class Alphaproteobacteria; order Zavarziniales; family Zavarziniaceae; genus Zavarzinia; species Zavarzinia aquatilis. Next base: position 282,473 of record NZ_QGLE01000003.1, on the reverse strand, counting down.
CGAGCGGCTGCGCTGCCATGGCCTCGCCGGGCTTCGCATCGTCGATGCCTCGATCATGCCGACCATCACCTCGGGCAATACCAACACGCCGACGGCGATGATCGCGGAAAAGGGCGCCGCCATGATCGTCGCGGATGCGCGCTTGTGACGCTGGACCGAAAGCCGTGCGCGGGCGCAACAATGCCGGAGGTTCAAGGAAGGTGAGCAGCGATGGACATCCGCGACGCGACCGAGGGCGACCTGCCCGGCATTCTCGCCATCTATAACGACGCGGTGGCGAACACGACGGCGATCTGGAACGAGACGCTGGTCGATCTCGACAACCGCCGGGCCTGGCTGCACGCCCGGCTGGCGCAGGGCTATCCGGTGCTGGTCGCGGTCGATGACGGCGCCGTGCTCGGCTATGCCTCCTTCGGCGACTGGCGGGCCTTCGACGGCTATCGCCACACGGTCGAACATTCGGTCTATGTCGGGGCGAACACCCGGGGCCGGGGTGTCGGCCGGGCGCTGCTGACGGCGCTGATCCCCCGGGCCGCGGCGCTGGGCAAACATGTGCTGGTCGCCGGAATCGAGGCGGGCAATCAGCCCTCGATCCGCCTGCACGAGCAATTGGGCTTCCTGCGCACCGGCCTGATGCCGGAGGTCGGCATCAAATTCGGCCGCTGGCTCGATCTTCAGTTCATGCAGCTGACCCTGCCGACGCGATAAGCCGGCGGAAAGCCGCCTCCGCCACGCCCTGATGGCGGCCGCGATGGCGGATGGCGTGGAACGACCGGGGCGGCAGGCCGGCATCGAGCACCTGAAGATTGCCCGCCGCCAGCGCCGAGGCGACGACGAGGCGCGACAGTACGGCAAGGCCCGCGCCCGCCTCGACCGCGCGGCAAACCGCCTCGTTCGATGGCAACTCGAGACGGGACAGATCGCCGAGGCAGAGGCCACGCACCCGCAGCAGGGCCTCCATCGCCGCCCGTGTGCCCGAGCCCGGCTCGCGGCACACAAAGGGCAGGGCGCCGAGATCATCGCCCCGGGCCGCCAGCGCAGGGCTCGCCACCAGCAGCATGTCGTCGCTCCCAACGGTTTCGATGGACAGCTCGTCCGCCACCCCCTCACTCTCGATGAAACCGAGATCGGCCAGCCCCTCGATCACTTTTGCCGCCACCTGCCGCGAATTGCCAATGAACAGCTCCAGCACGATGCCCGGATGGGCGAGGCGATAGCGGTGCATCAGGGGCGGCAGCCAGTAATTGCCGATGGTCTGGCTGGCGGCGAGGCACAGGCGGCCGCGGCGCAAGCCAGCGAGGTCGGTCAGGGCCGCCTCCGCCTCTGCCGCGCGGTCAAGGACGGCCCGCGCCTCGATCAGGAAATCGCGACCGGCGCCAGTCATGGCGATGCCCCGGCCGATGCGATCGAACAGCACCACCCCATGCCGAGCCTCGAGCGCGGCGATGGCGGCGCTGACCGCCGAGGGGGTAAGGCCGAGGGCGGCGGCGGCCCTCGTTACATGTTCCCGCTCGGCGACGGCGATAAAGATGCGCAATTGTTCGAGGGTCATCGGGTCAGCCTATGGTCTCGACCAGCATCAGACTGAAACCGGCGATGAAAAGAAAGGCCGCGGCGCCCAGCAGCAGGGGGCGCAGGCCCCGCGCCTTCAGCCGGCGGATATCCGTCTCCAGCCCCATCGCCGCCAGCGCCGTGGTCAGCAGCAAGGATGTCGCCGTCGCCGCCCCCGCCGTGACCGCAGGCGGCACGGCGACGATGCTGTTCAGCCCGACGAGGGCGATGAAACCCAGCACGAACCAGGGCAGCGGCGCCCGCGCCGCCCGCTCGCCCTCGCCCCCTGCGCGGACGGCAAAGCCAAGGCCGATCACCACCGGCGCCAGCAGCATGACCCGCGCCAGCTTGGCGATGGTGCCAAAATCGCCGGCCGCCGGTCCTTCCTGATAGGAAGCGGCGACGACCTGGGCGATTTCGTGGATCGACGCCCCGGCCCACAGGCCGAAACCCTGCGCGCCGAGCCCGAGCAGCGGCGCCGCCAGTGGATAGAGCACCATGGCGATGGAGCCGAAGACGGTGACGCAGGCGATGGCATAAGCGACATCCTCGTCCCGCGCGCGGATCGCCGTGTTGGCGGCGACGACGGCGGAAGCACCGCAGATCGAGGTGCCGGCCGCGATCAGCGCCGCCAGCCCCCGCTCCACCCCCAGCAGACGGCCGAGCAGGACGGTGAACAGGAAGGTGCCCGCGAGGCTGAGGCCGATCACGGCCATGCCGCCCGGCCCCACCGAAGCGACCTGCGCCGCCGTCAATTGCAGGCCGAGCAGGATGATCGCAAGGCGCAGCAGGCGGCGTTGCGCAAACTGGAAACCCGCCACCGCCCGGGCCGGCACGCCGACGATATTGCGCCACAGAATGCCGAGCAGGATGGCCAGGATCATGGGGCTGAACAATCCAAGGCCGGGCAGGCGGTGCAGCAGGAAGCCGCCCGCCGCGACCACCCCGGCAAGGCCCACGCCGGACGCGATTTGCGCGGGCAGGGACAGGATACGCATGACCGAAACTCCATGATCGAAGTGGAGTTCAGGCTGCCATCCAGATCATTATCCGATCAAACAACTAATATTTCAATATTCGTTCGATTTATCTGCACGTTCACCAAGACGCCAGGCCGCCGGGCTGACCCCGGTCCAGCCGCGGAAGGCGCGGGCGAAGCTCCTTTCGTTGGCGAATCCGGTCTGCGCCGCGATCTGCTTCACCGGCCGGTTGCTGCGGTCGAGCAGGCGGATCGCCTCGGCCTTGCGCGCCTCGTCCTTCAGGGTCTGAAGCGAGGTGCCCTCCCGCGCCAGCTGGCGGTGCAGACTGCGGACCGAAAGGTTCAGCGCGCCGGCCAGCGCCTCGGCGTTGGCCAGCAATTCCGGCCGCGTCGCCAGCAGGGCCTGCGCCCGGCGCAGCAGCAGGCGGTCGCGCTTGTAGCGCAGCACGATCAGCGGCAGGGCGTTGCGCAGCATCTCGCGCATCGCCGCCTCGTCGCGCCGCACCGGCAGGGCGAGATAGCGGGCATCGAAGGCAACCCCGGCATCGACCGCGCCAAAGCGCGTGGGGCAGCCGAACAGAAGATCATAAGCCCCGGCATGATCGGGCGCGGGATAAGGAAACCACGCCTCGGTCAGGGCGATGCGGGAATCCGCCAGCCAGCTGGAAAAGCCGATGGCATTGCGCAGCAGGGTGACATGGCAGAATTCGCGCATGTCGGCATCGCCGCCGAGGGGCTGGTTCTCGCGCAGGTGAACCCGCGCCTCCGTCCCCTCGGCCTCGAGCGCGAGGCTGACATCGTCGGTCAGCAGGGCGTGGTGGCGGAACCAGCGCCGCAGGGCGGTGTGGATGTCCGGCGCGGTGAGCGAGCCCCGCGCCAGCAGGCCATAGGAGCCCCAGGGCAGGCGCCGGGAAAACCAGCCCAGCGCCTCGTCGTCCAGCTCGCGCATGGCGCGGCCGGCCATGGCTTCCAGCTGGGCCGCCGTCACCCCGGCGCCCGGCCCGGCAAGGCCGGCAGGGTCGATCTGCGCCCGGGCGAGGGCAGGCGCCGGATCGCGGCCCTGCCCCCTATAGGCGGCGAGGATCGCCCTGATGAAGGCGGCGGGGGTCGCGCGCGGCGCGGCGTCAGGAGTTGGCACGATTTGACCCCTGCGTGGCAGGACAGGACACGGCAAAGCCTATAATCTGCAAAGAGCCGGGGGCGCCACAAGAACATCGAAGCCCCCGGCCGAGGAAGCCCCCCCGAGGAAGTCCATGTCCGTCATCCGATCCGCCCTGTCGCCCCGCGCCGACGATTTCCGCGCCAATGCCGAACATATGCGCGGCCTCGTCGCCGACCTGCGCGAGAAGATCGCCCAGGCCGCGGAAGGCGGCGGCCCGGCGGCGCGCCAGAAACATGTCGCGCGCGGCAAGCTGCTGCCGCGCGACCGGGTGGCGGCCCTGCTCGACCCCGGCGCGCCCTTCCTCGAATTCTCGCAGATGGCGGCCCATGGACTTTATGGCGGCGACAGCCCGGGCGCCGGCATCATCACCGGCATCGGCCGGATTTCCGGCACCGAATGCGTCATCGTCTGCAACGACGCGACCATCAAGGGCGGCACCTATTACCCGGTTTCGGTGAAGAAGCACCTGCGGGCGCAGGAAATCGCCGAGGAAAACCACCTGCCTTGCGTCTATCTGGTCGATTCCGGCGGCGCCAACCTGCCGAACCAGGACGAGGTCTTTCCCGACAAGAACCACTTCGGCCGCATCTTCTACAATCAGGCCCAGATGTCGGCGAAGGGCATCCCGCAGATCGCCGTCGTCATGGGGTCCTGCACCGCGGGCGGGGCCTATGTCCCCGCCATGGCGGACGAAAGCGTGATCGTGCGCAATCAGGGCACGATCTTCCTCGGCGGCCCGCCACTGGTGAAAGCCGCCACCGGCGAAGTGGTGACGGCCGAGGATCTGGGCGGCGGCGATGTCCATGCCCGCATCTCGGGCGTCGCCGATCATCTGGCGGAAAATGACACCCACGCCCTCGCCATCGCCCGACGCATCGTCGCCAATCTGAACTGGCGCCGGCCCGACACGGTGAAACTGGCGACGCCGGAGGAGCCGCTGTATCCGGCCGAGGAGCTTTACGGCATCGTGCCGCGCGATACGCGCAAGCCCTATGACATCCGCGAGATCATCGCCCGGATCGTCGACGGCTCCCGCCTCGACGAATTCAAGGCGCGCTTCGGCACCACCCTCGTTACGGGTTTTGCCCATCTGTGGGGCATCCCGGTCGGCATCGTCGCCAACAACGGCATCTTGTTCGGCGAATCCGCGCAGAAGGGCGCCCATTTCATCGAACTCTGCGCCCAGCGCGGCATTCCACTGCTGTTCCTGCAGAATATCTCGGGCTTCATGGTCGGCCGGAAATACGAGAACGAAGGCATCGCCAAGCATGGCGCCAAGATGGTGACCGCGGTCGCCACCGCCGCCGTGCCCAAGCTCACCCTGGTCGTCGGCGGTTCCTACGGCGCTGGCAACTACGGCATGTGCGGCCGGGCTTATTCGCCCCGCTTCCTCTACATGTGGCCGAACGCGCGGATTTCGGTGATGGGTGGCGAGCAGGCGGCGAGCGTGCTGGCGACCGTTCGCCGCGACGGCATCGAAGCCAGGGGCGGCACCTGGAGCGCGGCCGAGGAAGACGCCTTCAAGGCCCCGATCCGCGCCCAATACGAGGAACAGGGCCATCCCTATTACGCCAGTGCCCGCCTGTGGGACGACGGCATCTTCGATCCCGCCCAGACGAGGCGGATGCTGGGCCTGTCGCTGTCGGCGACGCTGAACGCGCCGATCCCGTCGACCCGCTTCGGCGTCTTCCGCATGTGACCCGGGGGGAGTTCCAGATGTTCGACACCATCCTGATCGCCAACCGGGGCGAGATTGCCTGCCGCGTCATCCGCACCGCCCGGCGCATGGGCCTGCGCACCGTCGCCGTCTATTCCGAGGCCGATGCCGGCGCCCGCCATGTCCGCCTCGCCGACGAGGCGGTACTGATCGGCCCGGCCGCCGCGCGCGAATCCTATCTAGTCGCCGAGAACATCCTCGCCGCCGCCCGGGCGACCGGGGCACAGGCGATCCACCCCGGTTACGGCTTCCTGTCGGAAAACGCCGATTTCGCGGAGGCCTGCGCCGAAGCGGGGATCACCTTCATCGGCCCGCCCCCCGCCGCCATTCGCGCCATGGGCAGCAAATCCGCAGCCAAATCGCTGATGGAAACCGCTGGTGTTCCCCTCACCCCCGGCTATCACGGCGCCGAGCAGGAGCCGGATTTTCTCGCCACCGAAGCCGCGCGCATCGGTTACCCCGTGCTGATCAAGGCGGCGGCGGGCGGCGGCGGCAAGGGGATGCGCCTTGTCGAGCGGGCGGAGGACTTCGCCAGCGCCCTCGCCTCCTGCCGGCGGGAGGCCGCGGCTTCCTTCGGGTCCGACCTCGTCCTTGTCGAGCGTTATGTCACCCGGCCGCGCCATATCGAGATTCAGGTCTTCGGCGATGCCCACGGCAACTGCGTCCATCTGTTCGAGCGCGATTGCTCGGTGCAGCGCCGGCACCAGAAGGTGCTGGAGGAAGCGCCGGCCCCCGGCATGGACGAGGCGAGGCGCCGCGCCATGGGCGAGGCCGCGGTGGCCGCCGCCCGCGCCGTCGGCTATGTCGGCGCCGGCACGGTCGAATTCATCGTCGGCAACGACGGGCGCTTCTTCTTCATGGAAATGAACACCCGCCTGCAGGTCGAACATCCGGTGACCGAGATGATCACCGGGCAGGATCTGGTCGAATGGCAGATCCGGGTCGCCGCGGGCGAGCCCCTGCCCCTGATGCAGGATCAGCTTTCCATCGACGGCCATGCCATCGAGGCCCGTATCTATGCCGAAGACGCGGGCCGGGGCTTCCTGCCGTCCATCGGCCGCCTCGTCCATTTCGAGGCCCCGGCCGAGGGCGCCCATGTCCGCCTCGACAGCGGGGTGGAACAGGGCGACGACATCACGCCCCATTACGACCCCATGGTGGCGAAGCTGATCGTCTGGGACCGCGACCGGGATGCCGCCCTCGCCCGCATGGGCACCGCGCTGAAGGCGGTGCGCATCGCCGGGGTGACGACCAATGTCGCCTTCCTCGGCCGGCTGATCGCCTGCCCGTCCTTCGCGGGCGCGGACCTCGACACGGGCCTCATCGAGCGGGAACACACGGCCCTGTTCCCGCCGCAAGCGCCCACGCCCCGCGATGCCGTACTGGCCGCCGCCCTCGCCGACCTGTGCCGGGAGCAGGCCGCCGCGGGCGCCGACCCCTGGACCCGGCCTGACAACTGGCGCGCCACCATGTCCGTTCCGCGCCGGCTGCATTACCTCGACGGCGAGACCTTGCACCTCGTCGCCATCGTGGCGGAGGGCCCGGGCTGGAGACTGACCGTCGATGGCGTGACCTGCCTCGCCAGCGCCAGTCTGGACGCGGCAGGCGGCATGATGCTCGACCTCGGCGGCCGGCGCCTGCGGGCCAGCGTCGCCCTGCTGGGCGAGACGCGCCATGTGTTCCTGAACGGCGACCATCACATCCTGCGCCATCACGATCCCCTGCATCAGGATTTCGAGGACGAAGGCGAGGCCGGCGGCCTGGTCGCGCCCATGCCGGGCAAGATCGTCGCCCTGCTGGCCGAGGTCGGCGCGAAGCTGGACAAGGGAACGCCGCTCTTGGTGCTCGAAGCCATGAAGATGGAACATACGATCACCGCCCCCGCCGCCGGCACGTTGCGCGAATACCGCTTCGCGGTCGGCGATCAGGTGGCCGAGGGCGCCGCCCTCGTCCAGTTCGAGGCGGAAGCCTGAGGGAGAGGCCGATGTTGCCGAAGACCGTCACAATCGTCGAGGTCGGACCCCGCGATGGCCTGCAGAACGAGCCGGGCGTGGTGCCGACCGCGGTGAAGATCGCCCTGATCGACAAACTGGCCACGGCGGGCCTGACCATGATCGAAGCGACCGCCTTCGTTTCGCCGAAGTGGGTGCCGCAGATGGCCGACAACACGGCGGTTCTCGAGGGCATAACCCGGCGACCGGGCGTTACCTATCCGGTGCTGACCCCGAACCTGAAGGGTTTCGAGGCCGCGCTGGCCGCGGGCGCGACGGAAGTCGCGGTCTTCGCCGCCGCGTCCGAGAGCTTTTCCCAACGCAACATCAATTGTTCCATCGCGGAAAGCCTTGAACGCTTCCGTCCCGTCGTGGACGCAGCGGCGGCGGCGGGCGTTTCGGTGCGAGGCTATGTCTCCTGCGTCGTCGGCTGCCCCTATGAAGGCGCCATCGCGCCCGCGCAGGTCGCGAGGGTCGCGGCCGAACTGATGGTGATGGGCTGCCGGGAAGTCTCGCTGGGTGACACCATCGGCGTCGGCACCCCGCTCTCCATTTCCCGCATGATCGAGGCTGTGGCCAAATTCGTGCCGCTGTCCCGCCTCGCCGGCCACTATCACGACACCTATGGCATGGCGATCGCCAATATCAATGCCTCGCTGCAACTGGGCGTCGCCACCTTCGATGCCTCGGTCGGCGGGCTGGGCGGCTGCCCCTACGCGAAGGGCGCGAGCGGTAATGTCGCGACCGAGGATGTCGTCTATCTGCTGAACGGCCTTGGGCTCGCCTGCGGCGTCGACCTGAACCTTCTGGTCGATGCCGGGGCCTTTATCGCCGGCCACCTCGGCCGGCAGAGCGGCTCCAAGGTGGCGCGGGCGCTGCTGGCCGGACGGTCTTGAGCGGTTACTGCCCCTCGCCGGCCAGCAGGCGGGTCAGGGCGATTTCGTTGATCGCGGCGGGATTGGCCTGCAACAGGCCGGCCATGTAGTTCTGCGCCTCCACCTGCGCCCGCTCGCGGCGCAGGGCTTCGACCAGCTGGGGCCGCACCTCGTCCAGCGGGCGGGTATAGGCCGCCTTGGTCGCGAAGAGTTTCACCAGATGCCAGCCATCGTCGAGGCGGATGGGATCGGTCACAGCGCCTTCGTCGAGGCCGGCGATACGCTCGCGAATTTCCGGCCGGATCGCCGTCTCTGCCGCGAAGGCGGGATCGGCCCCCGCGCCCTCCTCGTCCGAGAATTGTTTGGCGAGGGCGAGGAAATCGGCGCCCTTCGGCTTCAGCGCCGCCTGTACCGCGGCGAGTTTCTTCTGCGCGGCCGCTTCCGCCGCCTTGTCGGCGCCCTTGGGCAGCGCGATGAAAATCTGGGCGAGGCGATATTGCCGGGGCACGAGGAAACTGGTGCGATTGGCATCATAGGCCGAGGCAATGTCGGCCTCGGACGGATAGCCATCCGGCGCCACCGCCTTGGTCTGCAGGTAACTCTCGACGATTACCGACTGGCGGGCGCGTTCGATGGCGGCCGCGACCTCGGGCCGCTTGTCCCATTTCTTCGCCTCGGCCTCGGCGAGGAGGAGGCGGCCGGCCAGCATCTGGCGCAGCAGGCGGCCGAGCGCCGCCGGGTCTTTCGCCAGCGCCTCGCGCTGTTGCGGGCTGAGCCCGTCGAGCAGGGCGCGCACTTCCGTCGCGGTCATATCGACACCGCCGACCCGGGCGATGACCTCGTCCGCCGCCGCCACTGGCCCGGCGAGGCCAAGGCCGATCACGAGGCCGAGGAGAGCGCGCCTCACGGCTTCACCTTGGCGTCGGCCAGCTTGTCGCGATAATCCTGCACCAGGGTTTCCAGCTCGACCCTTTTGAGGCCAAGGAACGGTTCCCGCGTCGCGACGACATCGCCAAGGCCAACGCCGGCATAGGCATCGAGGATTTCGCTGCCGACGCGGTAAAGTTCGATATTCTTCGCTTCGCAGGCGTCCGCCCGGCCACGCTGGCCGTCCAGCTCGGCCGAAAGGCGGCGCCCCTCTTCCTCCAGCGACTTGCCGAGCGTGACCGCCTTCTCGTTGGCGCTGCGGCACTGGCCCAGCACGCCCTGCATCCGGTCGAGCGCGCCGGCCTGTTCGCCGGCCCGTGTTTCGAGTTCGGCGACCTTGCCGGCTTCGGCGGCGGTTTCCTTGCGCGCGGCGGCGAGCTGGTCCTTCACGGTCGCGACCTGCGCCTTCAGCGCGTCCCGCTCCTTCTCGGCGACGGAGACCCGTGCCTGCAACGCCGTGCGTTCATCCTCGAGCGCGCGGAGCTGGCCCGTCGCGGTGCGCAGCGCGTCGCGCAGGCGGGTTTCCGTATCCTGATCGGCGAGGGCGATGCCGGCGGAAGCCGTCAGGATCGCGAGGGCGAGAGCGGAGCGGCGCCACATGGTCAGAACCTCGCGTTCAGGTCGGCTTGCAGCACATCGGCGGAATAGGGCGCGCCGGCGAGACTGTCCGCGCTCTGCCAGCGCAGCGACAACGCGACATTGTCGGCAAGACCGAGGGCACCGCCGAAGACGTAACCTTCGAGGTTGGTGCCGCCAAGACCAAAGTCGCTGTCGGTGAAACCGTCGACCACCGAATCCGATTCCAGATATTTATAGGCAAAACGCAGGTTCCAGTCCCAGCGCTGCCGCACCTGTTCGCTGCCGAGGGTGAGGCGGGCCATGAAGGCGGTATCGCCGCCCTCGAATTCGCCGATGGGATCGCCGGCCTTGGTGACCGCGCGGTTGTTCACCGCGTTGGCACGCAGGCGGCTTTCATCGAAGGCGAGGTTCTTTACATATTCGCCGTCGAGCGCGATCGGCAGGGTCTTGAATTCGCTGAGATCCAGCCGCGCGGTCAGCGAGAGTTCGCGGAAACCGGTGGCGAGACCGAAATACTGGTAAAGGTCGGTCGTGCCATTGCCGTTGGCCGCCGTCGGCAGGATGTTGCGCAGGGCCATGTAGCTGTTGCCCTTCTGCGCGAAGGAGGGCCGCGTCGCGTCGGTGTCGCAGGCGGTCGACGAACCGACCACCTCGCAGGGGCTGGAAAGCTGGCCCTTGATATCGTTGAACTGGTAATAGGCGATGCCGGCCTTCAGCTTGTAATCGTCGGCGATCTTCCAGTCGAGGCCGGCCTGGCCGCCCAGCAGCCATTTGTCATGGCTGGTGAATTTGGTCGCCTGATTGCTGGCGAAGTTGAAATCGGTGTTATAGACCGGAAAGGCGCCCAGCACCGCGAAGGGTTTCGCGCTGCCGCCGGGGTTATAGCGCGCGGCGGCAGCCAGCCCGTCGAAGCCGAGATCGTCGTCCCAGATCAGGTCTGTCGCGAAGAACGGATTGTCGAAACGCCCGCCATCGAGGGTGAGGTCGAGGCCGTCGACGATATCGCCCTTGTAGCGGATGTAGGCGCGGTCGAGCCAGATCGAATATTTGCTGAAGTCGCCGCCATTGCCGCCCAGGCTCTGGTTCGTGCTAACCGGGCTGGCGCCGTCGCCGGTCGCGATGCGAAGACCGGTGGAGAAGCCATCGCCGATATCGGCCGCAACGCCGAGCCGGGCGCGCAGGCGCATCCGTTCGCGGTCCTGATCGACATTCAGCTGCGGCAGCGGATTGAGCGCGATATTGGCGAGATCGACCGGGCTGCCGGTATTGATGGCGTTGAAATTGGGAAATTCACCCGCATTGTTCGGATCGGCGAACGTATCGCCGAAGTAATCGCCCTCGTAGCGCAGGCGCAGGTCGCCGGTGATCTTGATGCGCTGGGTCCAGTCGGGAATGGCGTTGGGCGTGGCCCAGCCTTCGCGCTTGGCCTGCGCCATCACTTCGCTGCGCACCTCGTCGCGGATTTGCTTGCGCACCATCTCGGGCACATATTGGACGCGCACCGTGCCATCGCGGTTGGGCACCGCCACCGTGGTGCCGCCGGGTGCCGCCGCCGTTGCCGGAGCCGCCGCCGCGGTCGCGGCCGCCGCTTCCGCCTCGGCCTGCTTGATCAGGCCCTCGGCGTCGGCCTTGGTGATCAGGCCGCGTTTCACCATCAGGTTGATGAGATTGATCGTCGCGTTGGGCGAAGGCGCCGTGTCCTGCGCCACGGCGGGCGCGGCGGCGGCCAGCCCGGCGGCAACCAGAAGGGCCGGGGCGGCGAGACGGCGAAGGCTGGTATCACGCTTGGACATGGGGTTCCCCACTTCGGAAGTCGTCAGCCCGGCCGCAGCGCCTTGATGCGCATGACGATGGGCTGGGGCATATCGGATGGCGGCGGCTCGAAATGCCGCCCCCGCAGGATTTCATTCTCGATCACGCGATCGACCTCGGCATCGCCGGTGGAGGCGGCGAGGCGGACGCGGGTGACATTGCCGGTGGCATCGAGCCAGAGCTGGACCCGGAGGCCGGAAATCGAGGCCTTGCGCGTTTTGCGGTTATCGCGCAGCGCGGCTTCGATCGCGGTCTGGACCTTGGCGGCATACCAGCCGAACCGGCTGCCGCCGCCCCCTCCGCCGCCACCCAACAGCCCTCCGCCCCCGGGCCGGCCGGCGAGACCGAAGCCGTCACCCGGACCCGTGCCCTGCTGGTCGAGGCCGAGGGGGCCGGGCGCGGGCGCGTCGGGCGGCGCGTCTTTGGGCTGCTCCTTCGGCGCCTCTTCCTTCACCTCGGGCTCGGCGATCTGGGGCTGCTCCTCCATCTTCTCTTCGGGCGGGGGCTGATCCTCGACCTCGGGCGGCGGCGGGGGCGGCGGTGGAGGGGGCGGCGGCGGCGTCAGGATCTGCACCACCTGCGGCTCCGGCACCTTCCGCGTCGGCTGGCTGTCGCCGCCGGTCACCATCACCGCGGCGACGCCGAACACCGCGACCGCGACGACACCCGCCGCGATTCCGGGCGCGTTGCGCCGCAGGAAGCCCTGCTTGTCGTCGTCATCCTCGTCGTCGCCGCGCATCATGGCCGGTCACTTCACCAGCGGCTTGGTGGCGAGGCCGACCTGGCTGATGCCGATCTGGCCGAGAAGGTCGAGCACGTCCATGACGCCCTGATATTGCGACAGGCCGTCGCCCTTGATCACCACGGGGAAGTCCGGCGTCAGCGCCTTCTGCGATAGCAGGCGTTGCTTCAGGTCATCGAGCGAGGCGACCGGCGTCGTGTTCAGGAACATCTTGCCGTCGGCGGTCAGGCTGATCGCCTGGGTCTTCGATTCGGCAAGACTGGGCTGGGCACTGGCGCGGGGCAGGTTCACCTTCATGCCCTGCACGCTGGCCGTCGTCATGATGATGAAGATGACCAGCAGCACATAGGCGAGATCGAGCATCGGCGTGATGTTGATGTCGTCATATGGCTTGTTGTCGCCCTGGACCTGCATCGCCGTCACTCCGCCGCGAGCGGATCGCCCGCCCGCTGCGCCGGAACCTCCGGCGACCAGGCGTAGAATTCGGCGACACGGGAAATGAACTCGTCGACGAAGACGTGAATGTCCGCCGTCGCATCCTTGATGCGCGAGTTGAGGTAGTTGTAGGCGAAGAGCGCGGGGATCGCGACGCCGAGACCGGCGACGGTCGCCAGCAGCGCGGCGGCGATACCGGGGGCGATGGCGTTCACATTGACGTCGCCGGACGCCGCGATGGCGGCGAAGGTGATCATCACGCCGACCACGGTGCCGAGCAGACCGAGGAAGGGCCCGCCCGAGATCGCGATGGTCAGGATCACGATCTGTCGGTTCAGCTTCTGCGTCTCGCGCACGACGACCGCATCGAGACTGGCACGGATCGCGGTGATGGATTCGACGCGCAGCCAGCGCTGCCCCTCCGGGGTTCCAGCGAAGCGGCGCTGGATTTCATGCAGCCCCGCATGAAAGACGCGGTAAAGCGCCGACCGGTGCACCAGCCGGAGTTCCGCCTTCGACAGATGGGCGGCCAGCACCCCGGCCTCGGCCGATTTGGTTTCGAGCGCCGAGAGGTCGCTGGCGAATTCGTCATAGGCTTCGAGGAAGCGGCGGTTGGCCTTCTGCTGGCCGCCGACATAGGACAGTTTGGCGGCAACGACGATCCAGGAAATCACCGCCATCACGGCAAGGATACCGATGACGACCCAGGCATCGAGCGTGACCGACTTCACGATCACGGCGAAATAGCCGGTCAGCCAGCTCGCCGTTTCTTCATCGACGCTGAGGGAGAGCAGCTTGGCGCTGTCGCCGCCCTGCCCGAGGGCGGCGAGGCGGATGAAGCCGGCCGGGCGCGCGACCTTGGCGATCTGCAACTCGTCGAGTTCGCCGACGAAGGCGCTGTAATGCGGCGCGGCGGGCGCGGGCGCAGCAGCCTCCGGCGCGGGCTCCGTGGCGGGCGCGGTGCCTTCGGCGGGCACGACGGCCGGCTCGGCAACGGCCTCTGCGACCGGCGCTGGCGGCGGCGCGGCATCGGCACCGATCAGCGCCGGGGTGTTCATCGCGGCGATGGCGCCGGCGATTTCCGCCTGCGGCAGTCCGTCGACATAGAGGCGGACATGGGTGCCGTCGGCGGTCACGGCGATATGGTGCCAGCTGCCGGCGGCGACGGCGGCCGGGGCCGCGCCCCGGAGCAGGCCGAAACCGCTGCGCAGCTCGACGAAGGGCACGCCATTATCCATGCCGATGTCGAGGCCGGAGACACCGTCGCGACGGCTGTAGATGAGGGCGTTCGGCTGATCCGCCGCCGACTTCACCCAGGCCGACCAGGTCAGCGCCGCGCCATTGCCAAACGCGAGCGAGGCGGAGGCGGGCAGGGTCACTGGCGTCTGGCCGTCGAGGCGCAGGCCCCGGCCGATCATCGAGCCATCGGCGGTCACGCCCGCGGTCTGGGCCGTATTGTTCCAGGTCGTGTAATCGCGGACCGGCAGGCCGTTCTCGGTGAAGTGATAGACCAGCAGCGTGTCCGGGTCGTAGCTCGCCTTGGCCTCTTCCGCCCCGCCCGCGTTCGGGTTGGCGTAATAGAGCCAGAGCTTGGCCTGCGCCCCCGGCTTCAGGTCGGGCACCGAGACCCAGACGAAAGCCTCGCCCATCAGACTGTCGAATTTCTCGACGTGATACTTGAGCGGTGTCGTGTCGTCATCGGCGACGAAACGGAGGTCCGTGCCGTCGGGCTTGGCCGCCTCGAACTGGAAATTGCCGCTGTGCAGGCGGATCAGCACGGGGCTGGTGCCGATGGGATCGGTGATGCCGGCGCCGTTCGCGCCGGTGTCGATGGTCAGCTGCTTGCGCAGCGTCCATTCGTCGTTCCACCACGCCTTGGCCGAGCCCGGCAGCATGGTCAGACCGGCCAGCAGGCCCAGCATCACCGCCAGGACGGACCCGGCCCCCTTGCGTCCCATCGCCCTCAACCCTTTAACGGAAACCATGGTCAGAACTCACCCCAGACGCGGAAATGCAGCCGGGGATCGCCGGCCCTCGTGCTGCTCTGGTCGACCAGCGGCACGCCGAGATCGACGACGCCGCGCAGGTAATCGAGCAGATGGATTTCGCTGCCGATGCCGACGCTGGCCAGGCTGAAGCCGTCTTCCTGCTCGGCGCCCGGGTTCAGCACGCCAAGCAGCGCGCCATCGGCGAAGACATAGAAGCGCCAGTCCTCGACCGTGCCGTCGCTCCAGTCCGAATCGCCGATGGTCGCGACGCTGGGGGAGCGCAGCTCCAGCCGGCCGATGACGCCGTTGTCACCCAGGCTTTCGGATTCAAGATAGCCGCGCACGGTATCGAATCCGCCCGCGCTGATCTCCTCGCTGGACACCAGGGGCTGATCGGCGGCCTGGCCCTCGATCCTCGCGAAGAACTGGAAGTCTTCGGGCAAATCGCGGGTATGGGTGGCATGGGCGCGCAGATAGACGAAATCGCCGTTGCTGCCGGCCCGCTTGTTGCGGAATTCCGATTGCGCGCTGCCGAGGCCGCGCAGGTTGAAGGTGAGGCCGACCCCGGCTTCGGTCTGTGCCTCTTCGGCGGTCCAGTTCGCCGTGTAATCGGCAGTGACCGGGTAATAGGTGATGGGGGCCGACTGGTCGGCGGCGCCGCCGAAACCCACCAGTTCCTCGAAATGCTTGTAATCGACGCCGACCGACGCCTGATGGAAGAAGCTGTCGTCACCGCCGGGCAGGGTGATCAGGCCGCGCAGCCCCAAGGTCTCGCCCCGGCCGACGACATTGGTGCCGCCGAGGGTCGAGATGTCGGAAGCGTTCTTCACCGCATAGCCGAGCAGGCTGAGCGACGGCATCCGGGGAATGCGCGCGAGATAGGAAGCGGAGAAGACTTCGCCGTCGTCCCGATCCTCGGGCGCGACCTGATAGCCGAGGGTGAGCGAATGACCGAGCTGCCACAGGTTTTCGTAGCGCAGGGAGCCCGTCAGGCGCAGCGGCTTCGTGTCCGAGCTGTAGCGGTTGTTCAGCTCGAGACTGCCATGCAGGGGGAAGCGATCCTCGACCTGCAAGTCGACGTCAACCGTCCCCGGCGCCACGCCCGCCCGCAACGTCGGTGTCACCCGCCGGTCGGGCTGCTGGTTCAGGCCGACGATGTCCCGGGTGACCGCGTTGAAGTCCGGCACCGTGCCTTCGGCCAGCGACGGCGCCTCGGCCCTGATCTGGTCGAGCGAATAGTAACGCGAACCGCGCACCCGCAACCGGCCGACCTCGCCTTCCGTGACCTTCAGGATCACGACGCCGTCCTTCACGTCCTGTGGCGGGATTTCGACGGCGACAGTCTGATAGCCCTTGTCGGCATAGGCCTTTTCGAGCGAGGCGCGCGCCCGCTCCACCTCGGCGACCTTGCGGCCGGGGCCGAGAAAGGGATAGACCGCGCGTTCCACATCCGTCTGGGCCAGGATATTCGTGCCCTCGATCCGGTATTCCCAGATGTCGAGGCGGCGCTCGTCTTCGGGTGGTGGCGACGGCTCCTCGGCGTGCGCGGCCCCGAAGAGGCAGGGCAGCGCGATCGCCGCCGCGCACACGAGCCTCGCACCCCACCGACCGACGCAAGCGACCCTGACCATCGACGTTCACACCCCGATACCGACGACGGGGCACGGGCGCCTTGCCCGGCGATACGCAGGTGCCATACCGGCACGACAGGCACCGGCCGCCCCCAAACCGCCACACGCGGCTCGTTGCGCCCCCTGTCATGGCAATAGCAGGGGCCGATGACCGGCCGGTGACTCATTTGCGATGATCCGGCGACAGTGACGGAGCCGCTCAGCGAACGGCGCGGATCCAGTAGGGCTGTTTCGGATCGCCGGTGAATTCGACGCTGGCCACCCGCTCGAAGCGCGCACCGCCTGGCAGTGTCGCGGCAATCCTGATGGTTACCAGGCGAAGGGCGATAGGCTCGTCATCGGCCATCTCGATGGCGGTCTGCTGGCCCGCCGCCTCGCGCCGCCGGTTGATGGTGGCGAAATCATCCACCCCCTCGCCCGCCATGACCGCGAGAACCTCGGGCGTTGCATGGCGACCATCGACGATGCCGACATCGGCGCGCGGGATCAGCGTGACGAGCGGTGCGACAGCGGCAAGGATGCGCGGTGTCATGCCTTTCACGAAGCCGATCTCGCCGATCGTGCGAAAGCCGGCGTTGCGCGGGACGATACCGCTGCCCGCATAGGCGTCCCGCTCGGCGCCGTGCAGACGGGGGGTGTCGTCCTCGTCCAGCCAGTCCTCGACCGCGTCGGTCAGGGCGTCGAGCTGCAGCCCGGATACCCCGGCATGGGCGAACAAGGCCCGGATCACCGGCGTATCGACGGAATTGATGGGGATCTTGCCCCGTTCGTCCTCGATGGCGATATCGAGAGTGACGCCATCGAACAGGAGACGACGCGGCCCGCCACCGACGGGCCAGCGCAAGGCCCTGTCCTCGATGGCGAGATCGTGGATCGCGATATTGAGGCCGGCATCCGCCGCCGCTTCCAACCGGGCACGCAGGCTCTCGGCGCGCAGCCAGGCGGCGGTGCCGCGTCCCCAGTCGACGATGGCGAGCGCGAGCAGGGCGAAGATGCCGACGCCGAGCACCGCCGCCGGCAGGGCGAAGCCACGCTGGCGACGCGGTGTGCCGGCGGCACGCATCTCAGTTGCCGGGGGCAGGCGCGCCATCGGCCGGGCGGAGCGTGACGGGGGCCGACACCTCCATCCGGACCGACAGGCGCGGCGCGGCGCCGACATCGTCGTTGCGGAGGACGGCGATGGACAAGCCGTCGATCACCACCGCCGGATTGTCGCGGGCAAGGCGCAGCAGCCCCTCATAAAGCTGAGGCTGGGCCATTTCCGCCTCGAGGCCCGCCCCGGCCCAGCCGGGTCGCGGCGCGGCCTGTTCGCCGACGTTGCGGATCTGGCTGCCCGGCTGGCCGAAGACCTCGGCCAGCAGGCTGCGCAGGGCCTCGGTCGCGCCACTCGCATCCTCGGCGGCGAGGGCGAAGGCCGGCGCCGTCTCGGCCTGGCGGGCGGCGGCGGCACGCCAGCCCGCGGCCCCGTCGAGAACCCTTGCGTTACGGGCGTATTCGGCCTCGAGGTCGGCGCGCTCCTCGGCGCGGGCGACGAAACCTTCCGCCAGCGGCTGCACGACGAGACCGAGGATGCCGACGACGACGGCGATCAACAGGCCGAGGGCGACGAGGCGGCTTTCGCGCGGGTTCAGCCTTCTCATGGCTGCACCTTGGCGGCAAGGGCGAGGCCGAAACTGCCGGGCGGGCCGGCGGCCTCGTCCAGCGGCCTGGCGGGGCCGAACAGTCCCGTCGCGTCGATCAGGGCGGGCAGGGCCCCGGGGTCAGCGGCCTTGCCGGCAAGGCGCAGCTCGGCGCCGTTCCAGTCGAAACGGGTGGCATGGGCATCGTCGGGCAACGCCCGCGTCACGGCGTCGAGCACGGGCAAGGGCGCCTGTCGCCGGGCAAGATCGAGCAGGTCGCGCCGCCGCGCCTCCTCGCGATCGACCTGACGGCGCAGTTGCTCGATGCGCTGGACCTGCAGGCGCTGGCCCTCCACCGCCTCGCGCAGGGAAACCGTAGCGAAATCGTCGCGCAGCACGAGAAGGCCGAGATTGGCCAACAGCAGCACGGGCAACGCGATCCGCAAAGCCATGCCGAGGCGGCCGCCCCGCGCCTGGACCGCGCCATCGAGGTCGCGGGTGAAATCGAAGCGCAAGGTCCCGGCCCCGTCGGCGAGGCCCGCGCTGGCGGGATGAATCCCCTTTCCGGCGAGAAGGGCGAGATCGCGCGCGAGATCCTCCCGCCGCATGACGGCAAGAGTAATGCGGCGGGTAGCCCCCTTCTCCGCCGGATCGGCGGCAACTTCGGCATCGAACACCGCATCCGCGGCGGCGAAGGGCGTCAGCCGGTCGAGATCGAGGGTCAACATGCGGCGGAGTTCTCCGGGCGACGGCACCGGATAGTCGAAGTCGCCGGTCAGCACCGCCTCTGGTGCGACCACCAGGGCTGCCCTCACGGCAGCCCGCCCCGGCTTGTCCACCCGGCGCCAGCTCCCTGTCCCGCTGCGGTAGAAGACAGGTTCGCCCCGCTCGATCGCGACGACCAGGCGAGGGCGCGTCAGCCGGGCACGAAACCTTGCCGGCACCAGCGCCGATAATTCCCCCGCCCACCAGTCCAGGCCACGCTTCAGACCCCGGACAAGGGTCGTCATGTCGGTATTGAGTAGGGCCTTGATATCCATCAGCCGCGCCCCGCGCATCGCGCGCCTTCGTCATAGAGTACACAATCGCCGTCGATATTGACCATGGGCCGGATCAGCAGATCGGGCCACCAGCGCGAATCGCCGGACGGAAACCGCACGCGCAACCGGATCAGCCCGGGGATGAAGGGGATCTTGTGCCAGCTTTCGCGCCAGGCCGCCGCCTCGTCCTCGGTCCGGCCGTAATAGGCGATGTCGAGGCCGGCGACGCCGCGCAACAGGACATCGCGTCGCCACGGGCGATCGCCATCGCGGCCGAACAGATCGCTGCGCGACAGCAGCACGAGATCACCCCCCGCCTCGACCGCGAGTTGATAACGGGCAAGGCCCGCCGGCCCGTCCGCCTGCGCCCGAGGTCCGGTAAAGACGAGGCCTGCCGGACCGCCGTCTATATCGGGATAGGGCGTCGGGGCGTCGTAGCGCGCTTTCAGATACATATGGCCGATCCGCTCCCGCAGCACCGCCTGCGCACCTTCGATCGCCTCGGCGACCGAAGCCCGGGCGGAAGCGCCCTGCCACAGGTTGCGCGCCGCCGTCAGCCCCTGGAGCAGCAGGAGCGAGAACAGCGCCAGCAGGGCAAGGGCGACGATGGCCTCGACCAGAGTGGCCCCGCGCTGGCGGGCGGCGGTGTCAGCGCGGGGGGACAAGGCGCAGGCTCCGCAATTCCGCGATGACCGGGCCGCCGGCCCGGGGCCAGACCGAAACGGTGACCAGCCACAATTGCCCGGCGGTGCTGGGCGCCGCAGTCTCGTAAGGCCGGCTGCGCACCGCATAGGCGAGCGGCCCCGAAACGCCGCCCACCTCGCGCCCGTCGAGGGCATAGGCGATGCCAGCGCCATCGAGCTGGCTCCGCGCGACGAGCAGCGCCGCCTGACGGTCGCCGCCGATCCGGCTGCGCAGCGCCGTGTCGCCGACGATGCCGAACAGAAGACCGAGGCCAAGGCCAAGCACGCCAAGGGCGACCAGCACTTCGACGAGGCCGAATCCGCGCTGCCCGTCCCGCCGCGCCATCACAGGCCTCGGAGCGCGACAGCGCCGGTCACGACATCCACCGTCACTTCCGCCCGGCGCGTGCCCCGCGCCGCGACAAGCGCGATGGCGCCGCCGCTGGTCGAGCCATCGGCGAAGAAGGTAACGCGAGGCGTTCCCGACAGGGTGATGCCATCGACCGCGCGCCGGGCGGCGCCGGTGCCCGGATCGTATCCCCCACCATCGCCGGAAAGGACGAGAGCGACCGGCCGCCCGGCGGTGAGTGCGAGGCCACGCGCGCCGCGCAGGTCGGCCGAAAGCTGTTCGGCGGCGCGGCGGAACTGCATCTGGGCAAAGCCCCGGTCCATGGTCGGATAGACGATGGCCCCGGCGAGGGCGAGGATGGCAAGCGCCACCATCACCTCGATCAGGGTCGCGCCGCGCTCACCAGTTGCCGACATCCTGCGCCTCGCCCGTGCCGCCCGGGGCGCCGTCGTTGCCGAGGGTATAGACATCCACTTCGCCGTGCTCGCCCGGCATCTTGTAGAGATAGGGATTGCCCCAGGGATCGCGCAGCGCCTCGGCCCGGCGCAGATAGGGGCCGTTCCAGCCCGGCGCGGTCTTCGGCGGCGCCATCAGCGCGGCCAGACCTTCCTGCTGCGACGGATAGCGGCCGACGTCGAGACGATAGAGCTCGAGGCTGGCGGTCACATTCTGCAACTGGACCCGGGCCGTCTGCGTGCGCGAGGAGCCGAGGTATTTCAGAACCTGCGGCCCGACCACGGCGGCAAGCAGGCCGAGAATGGCCAGCACCACGAGGAGTTCGATCAGGGTGAACCCGCGCTGGCGCTGCCCGCGGCGGGAAGGGATTTGGGGGAGCATGGTCATTGCAGGGCCAGATCGTTGACGCCGAGGATGGCGGACATGATGGCGGCGATCACCCCGGCGACGACGATGCCAAGCACGACGGTCAGCACCGGGGTCATCAGGGTGATCAGCCGCTGGGTCGTGTGGTTGACTTCGCGGTCGAGAACATCGGCGAGGCGCAGCAGCATGGGGCCCAATTGCGCCGTTTCCTCGCCGGTACGCAGAAACCCGATGGCGAGGCGCGGGAAGATGCCGGTCGCCGCCAGCGGCCCGGCCAGCCCCGCGCCCTCGTGCAGGCCCGCGGCGACACGGCCGACCGCCGCCGCCATGTGGCGGTTGGACAGGGTACGCGCGGCGATCGCGAGGGCGGCCGGCAGCGCGACATTGCTGTCGACGAGCGCGCCGAGGGTGCGGGCGAAACGCGCCGTCTGCGCCTCGACGACCAGCCGCCCGGCGAGCGGGACCGAGAGGATGCGGCGGTCGACGACCGCCTGCATCTCGGGCCGGCGCAGCCAGTGGCGGAGCAGGAACCCGCCGACGATGACGCCGAGCAGGGCGATCAGGCCCCAGTCACGGATGAAGCGGCTGATGCCGACAACGATGGCGGTGACCGGCGGCAGGTCGCCGCCCAGGTCGGCGAACAGCGTCTCGAACTGCGGCACGACGACGAGCAGCATGATCAGGATGACGCCGAGGGCGACCACGAGCAGCATCAACGGATAGAACAGGGCCGAACGCACGGTCTGGCGCAGCGCCTCCTGCCGCTCCAGCGCCGCGGCGAGCCGGGCGAGGGTGGTGCCCAGCCGGCCGCTGGCCTCCCCCGCCTCGGCGAGGGCGATCGCCATGGGCGAGAACAGGCCGCCTGCCTCGGCCATGGCCCTCGCCAGCGGCACGCCGCCCTTGACCCGGTCGCGTAGCGCGAGGACGGCACCGGCCAGCGCCGGATCGCGGGCATTGTCGGCGGCCATGGCCAGCGCCCGGTCGAGCGGCAGACCGGCATCGAGCAGCACGGCGATCTGGCCAACGGTATCGGGCAGGGCCTTGCGCTGGGCGCCCGCGACGCGGACCCGCGCGGGCGCGGCGGCTTCGCCTTCCGTCGCCTCGATCGCCATCAGGCCGGCGACGCGCAGGGCTTCGATCGCGGCATCGCGGTCGCGGCCCTCGACCGTGCCCTGCTGGATTTCGCCCGTGCGCAGGACGACGGCGCGATAGCGGAAATTCTTCACGCCTCGCCCTCCCGCGTCACGCGGAGGACTTCGTCGATCGTGGTCAGGCCCGCCACCACCTTGTCGATGCCGTCGGCCAGCATCGGGCGCATCCCCTCGCCGATGGCGATGCGGGCGATGTCCCGCGCTTCGGCCCGGCCGAGGACAAGGCGGGAAATCGCCTCGCTCATCGGCAGCAATTCGAGAATGGCGAGCCGGCCGCGGAAACCGCTGCCGCCGCAGGCCGCGCAGCCGACCTCGCGGTGGAAATGGATGTCCCCCGCCGGCACGGCCCCGGGGCCGAGGGCGGCGAGCGCCTCCGGCGTCGGGCGATAGGGCTCGCGGCAATGCGGGCACAACCGGCGCACCAGACGCTGGGCCAGCACGGCATTGAGGGTCGAGGCGATCAGATAGGGCTCAGCCCCCATGTCGAGGAGGCGGGTGACCGCGCTCGGCGCATCGTTGGTGTGCAGGGTCGAGAGGATGGTATGGCCGGTCAGCGCCGCCTGGATCGCGACCTGCACGGTCTCGAGATCGCGGATTTCGCCGACCATCATCACGTCCGGGTCCTGGCGCAGGAAGGAGCGCAGGGATTCGGCGAAGCCGAGGCCGATCTTGTGGCGCACCTGAGTCTGGCTGATGCCCTGCAGGCGGTATTCGATCGGGTCCTCGATGGTCAGGATCTTGCGATCCTGCGTGTTCAGGGCCGAGAGCGAGGCATAGAGCGTCGTGGTCTTGCCGCTGCCGGTCGGGCCGGTGACGAGGACGATGCCGTGCGGCCGGCGCAGGATCTTCAGCCACTGCGCCTTCATCGCCTCGCCGAAGCCAAGGGCGTCGAAATCGAGCGAGAGATGCGAGCGGTCGAGAATGCGAAGCACGACGCTCTCGCCGTGGATGACCGGCGAGGTGGCGACGCGGAAGTCGATATCCTGCCCCCGCACGGCGAGGCGCAGGCGCCCATCCTGGGGCAGGCGCCGCTCGGCGATGTCGAGATTGGCCATGACCTTGATGCGCGAGACGATGCTGTTCTTCATCGCCGCGGGCAGGGTTTCGCGGTCGACGAGGGCGCCGTCGATGCGCAGGCGCAGCTTCAGGCCATCCTCGCCCGGCTCGAGATGAATATCCGAGGCCCGCGCCTCGACCGCCCGCATGATCAGGGCATTGACCACGCGCACCACCGGGGCATCGCTGGCAAGATCGCGCATCCGCTCGATATCGGCATCGTCCGCCGCCTCGTCGGCACCGCTGGCAGCATCGCCGGTCGCCGCGCCCAGCAGGCGGTCCAGCGCCTGTTCGACATCGCTCGCCCGCGCCACCTGGGGCAGGACGGGACAGCGCAGGGCGAAGGCCAGCGCGGCGCGCGCATAAGTATCGAGGGGGTCGACGAAGGCGACCGCCATGCCCGCCTCGCCTTCGGCCAGCGGCAGGGCGCGCACCCGGCGCAGGAAACGCGGCGCGACCCGGCCGGCGGCGGGCAGGCTTTGGGGAAAGACGGCGGGGGTGGCGACCGGAAGGTCCAGCGCGCCGGCCAGCGCCTGCGCCAGGCTGTCCTCGGACATCATGCCGAGGCGGGTCAACACGGCATCGAGGGGTTCGCGGGTTTCCGCCTGCACGAGGCGGGCGCGAGCCAGTGTCTCGGGTGCCAGCAGGCCACGATCAAGCAGCAGCCCGCCGAGATCGGGAGCCGCCCCGCCTTGCTCCTCCGCACCACGACTGTCGATCAATTCGGACACACTGCGCCCCTGACGTACCCGACGCCTGCGAACCTTCGCCGCCCGAGGCCGGACCCCGGGGGACGGCGCTGGTTTAAGCAATCCCGGGTAGGGTCACAAACATTTTCCCCAGTTTCAAATAAAATTCACAAATCAGGAATTGGATTCGCCCCACCGCCATACCGTCATGAAATCGAAATAAATTCATCGCGCCGGGAAAATATAAATGTCATTGAATATCCGGAAACAGAAATACTGCTTTCACGCAGGCATCAAGAGACATTTCAGAAAACGACGTTATATCAATTCAAGCCAATTTACATATTGTTACCGTCCAGGACCTCGGATTCGGATTGATTGTGCGCCGCCAAAATCTAAATTCGGCCCGCGTTCGAAACGAACGGCAAATCTCCGTCGGGGGTGGACGGAAATTGCGCGCCATCACCAGTCGGAATTCTGGGGATTTGCCGATCGCTCCGGGCGCGGACTGAAGAGATGAACAATTCGCGGCATCTCCATCCATGAGGCCCAACATGAAGTCCCTCAAGCTCAAGCTCCTCGGCGGCGCTGTCCTCCTGGCGGCCGCCGGTCTTGCCGGCACCGCCTCCGCCACCGACATCCATGGCGGCGGTGCCACGCTGCCGGCCCCGGCCATCGCCCAGGCGTTCGGCTGCTACAGCGGCGCGACCACCGGCGCCGATTACCTGGTCCGCAATTCGTCGGGCGTGCTGGTCGACACGGCGGAAAAGCCCTGCCCGGCCAACATCGCGTCGCCGGTCGTCTCGACCAATGCCTACCACTATGCGGGCACGGGTTCGGGCCTTGGCATCGCCGGCTTCTTCAGCCACGATCCGAGCCGCTACGGCACCTATCCCGCCTCGGCTTTCCCGTCGGTCGAATTCGGCCTGTCGGACAATGCGCTGAAGCAGTCGGACATCGACGCCTATCGCAACGGCGGCACCGTCCAGGGCGTCACGGTCGTCGCCCCCGGCGCCACGCCGACCAGCGGCCAGTACGCCAATCCGTTCCAGAAGTACGGCGATATCATCCAGGTCCCGAACGTGATCGCGGCCGTCGCCATCGCCTACAAGGTTCCGGCGGGCGTCACCATCAACACCGCCAGCGGCAAGCTCGAACTGACCAAGACCGACCTGTGCAAGGTCTTCGACGGCAGCTACGCCTATTGGGACCAGATTCCGAATGTGACCGGTCACGTCCGCCTGCTGCGCGTCGGCCGTGCCGACAGCTCGGGCACGACCTCGCTGTTCACCCGTCACATGGCGGCGATCTGCGTCGGCATGAGCCGTA
Source organism: Zavarzinia aquatilis (assembly GCF_003173035.1). Lineage (GTDB taxonomy): Bacteria > Pseudomonadota > Alphaproteobacteria > Zavarziniales > Zavarziniaceae > Zavarzinia > Zavarzinia aquatilis. The sequence continues at coordinate 257,346 of NZ_QGLE01000003.1, read as the reverse complement.
ACAAGTTCAAGACCGCCTCGGGCACCTCGACCCTGCCGAGCACCAGCGGCTGGCGCCTCGGCACCGGCAACAGCGGTGTCTACGCCCTGCTCGACGGGACGAAGGGCACCATCGGCTACGTCGGTTCTGAATATCTGGTCGGCAGCACGCTGAATGCCGCCTCGATCCAGGAAGGCACTTCCGCCACCTTCCTGCAGCCGACCGCCGCCAACGCGACCAAGGCCTTCAACTCGCTCGGCTTCGTCGCGCCGTCGGGCGATGCGCAGAAGAACCCGCTGAACTGGGTCCCGACCGACATCAACAGCGCGGTCGAGAATCCGACGTCCGGCTACCCGATCATCGGCACCAGCAACACCCTGCTCTACAGCTGCTACAGCTCCTCGGCCAAGGTGAACGCGCTGATCTCGCCGACGTCGGGCGCGCTCGGCTTCTTCCGCTGGTATTACACCAACACCATCGTGAACTCGAGCTCGGGCCTGCTCGCCGCCAATGGCGTCGCGCCGCTGCCCTCGGCCATGCGGACCTCGGTCTACAATTTCCTGCGCGCTTCGATCCGGTACAAGAACCAGACCGGCTGCACCGGCAAGGGCGCCTGACCGCCCTCCCGTGCCCACAAGGTGACGGAACGGCCCTGGTATCCAGGGCCGTTCTTCTTTTCAGGTCAGTCGGACTGGGCCACGCCGCCCCGTCGACGCCCCAGCGAAGGCGGCTTGCCGTAGCGGCGTACATAGGCCCGCCAGAAGGGGGCGTAGGAGCCGAAGCCCACTTCCGCCGCGACCTGCCGAAGATCGAGCAGGCATTCTTCCGACGACAGCAGCCGGTGCGCCGCCTCGATCCGCAGGTTCTGCAGGTAGCGCGATGGCGTCACCCCCCGAAAGCGCAGGAAGGCGCGGTTGAGCGAGCGGGGGCTGGCGCCGACCCGGGCCGCGAGTTCGGCCACCGTCACCGGCTGGGCCATGTGGCGGGCGAGATAGTCCTCGGCCCGCTTGACATGGCGGGGAATGGACGGCGAAGCGTCGCCGCCCATCCGTGGGGTTTCACCTCCGATGGGATCGGTCGCAATGCCGAGCCCGGCCAGCAACAGGGCGGTCAGCCCGCGCAGTCCCCGCCACGGCCATTGTGTCAACGGCAGGATCAGAACGCCCTGTGGGCCGAAGGCTTCGAGCGTCGCTGACACCATCAGGCGCGAGAGATCGGCCATGACCGCCGCCGGAACGAGAGCGGCGATCAGCATCCCCCCCTCATCGAGGGCGACGGTATAGCCACGATGAGGCACCGCGACCAGCGCCTGCCTCGTCGTGACAAGCGCATCGCCAACGCGCGCCGCCGCCCCGGGGGCGAGACACAGAAGGTAACTCGAAGGCCGGCATTCGAGCGCCAGCGGTGCCCGGGTCCGGAGCACGAATCCCGTCACCCCTTCCAGCATGAAGGGATGCAGCGCGGCAAGATCGGTTGCGGCCGGCGGGCGGCCCACCGCGCCGCCGCGCTCCAGCAGCGTCGCCATGCCCTGCGCCGCCCCCGTCGCATCGGCGAAACCAAGGGCGGGCAGGACCTGAAAGACGAGACCGCCGCCGATCAGCGACATTGGCCGTCCGGTCCAACACCTTTCGGGCAGCCGTCGCCGCCGCCATAACCCAACACTTCGACCGTGATGATCGACGGCTGGTCGGTCGCCGCCGCGCCGCCGCTGCCGCCCGGCCCGGCCGCGCCCGCGGCCTCGGTCGCGGCCGTCGCCGCCGCCGAAGCCGCGGCGAGGCCGCCGACATCGGCGACTGCGACCACCGGCGTTCCGACCGAAGCGCCCGATACCTGGAAGTTGTCGGCATTGACGACATGCTGCGCGGCGACGAAAAGACTGCCCGAGACACGGACGCCCGCGTCGCCGGCATCGACCGTGCCACGCGGCGCCATCAGATAGACGTTGGGCTCGGCGCCTTCTTCCGTCGGATAGGCGGCGATGCCGGCGCCGCTGGTCGAGCCGGCGCGATCCTCCTCGACGAAGAGATCCTGATTCACCTTGACGACGACCGGCGGAACATTGGCCGTGGTCTTCGGCCCCTGACCCGCGTTCAGGTCGCCATTCGAGGACCACATGGCGATGTCACCGCCCGCCCTTGTGTAGAGACGGCTCTGGTTCAACAGGAAATCGCCATCGGTGAAGCTGGAAATGGAACCACCGCGCAGGGTCAGTACACCTTCGAGTCCGGTCGGGATCGTCTCGATCACGGCGGCGAAGGGCGAAAGGAAATTGGCGCTGTCGGCATTGCCGGCATAGAGCCGGCCGCCGTCATAGGCGCGGCGCGCGGCCTGTTCGCTGGTGCGCACGGTCGAGCCCGCGATGACCCGCCCGCCCGGGCCGAAGATGGCGATATCGCCGCCCCGTGCTGTCTGCAGCGTCGCCAGACGCAGATCGAGATCGCCGGTCTGTCGGCGAGCGACGATGCTGTCGACCCCGGTGCCGCCGGTGGCGAGGGCCGCGAGCACGCTGGCCTCGAATGCCGCCTGTTCGGCCTCGCCGAGATCGACGAGCGCATTGTCGACGACCTTGCGGTACCGGCCATCGACGAGCCGCGCGGCGAAATCGGCCCCCGCGAGCGAAATCGCATAGCCGTCGCCCGCGAGCCGGGACAGTCCGGCGGCAAGATCGTCGCTGTATCCCTTCAGGGTCAGCAGGTCGCGCAGGGCCGCGAAATCGTCCCCGGCCTCGCCGTTGGCGGTATAGCCGCGGCCCGACGGGAACAGGCGGTTCACGGCGGCATAGCCGCGCCCGCTGTCGCCGAAGGACGGGCTGTCCGGATCGGCGAAGGCTTCGAGTTCCTCGAAGAACAGCGAGGTCAGGAACGGCCGCTGGTCGAGCGCGGGAAAGGCAACGAAGACCGCATAGGCCTCGGCCGCGCTCACGTCCGTCCGGCCATAGGCCGCGATCAGCGCCTCGGGCCGGTGAGCCTTCAGCCACTGGACAAGCCCCGCGGCATGAAGCGGCAGACCGCCATCGGCGACGAGTACGCCCGGCAGGGCGGCGACACGCGCCGGATCGACGTAGTAGTCGCGCAAGGCATCGAAATCCGCGCCCCCGGCGACGCCGAACAGTACGGAAATGTCGGCCCCCGTTTCGGGTAGCGACGGGTTCCATTCATTGCCGACGGACAGGATGCCACCGGCATAGGTTTCGGCGACCGCCGCCAGCCTGGCGTCGCCTATATTGCGGATCGCCGTGATCTCGGCCGAATTCAGGAAGGGGCCGATATCGCGGCCGGCTTCGATCGTGAAGCTGCCCGGGCCGCCGATCACGAAGGTATTGCCGAGAACCGCAGGGCGAAGCTCGGTCACGATCGTCTCCGGCCCGGAGAAACCGGAAGCAGGCGCGACCAGGCGCGTCGTCGCGGTAATGTCGCGGCCGGCGACGATCCGCGTGATGTCGCCGCCTTCGACATTCTGGCCGAAGAACATCATGTTGACGATGTCGCGTCCGGCAGCCACCCGGGCCTGCTCGGCGACGGAGAGGATGAGGCCTCCGTCCTCCGCGCCGATGTCGAGGCCGGCAAAGACCCGCGCCGGCTCGCCGTCGCCGGCATGTGTGATCGCCCCGTTGTGCTGGCGCGCGCGCGCGCTGTCGCTCGTGCTCGAGAAGACCGAGGGGAAGCGGAAGGCGAGCCCCTGTCCGAGCACGGCGCCCTGCAGCGCGAAGTCGCTGAAGTAGCCGGGCAACAGCCCCGGATCGGCATCCAGCATGGCGATGCTCGCCCCGGCGATGGAGCGGCCCGCGAGCAGCGACAGGTTACCCCGGCTGCCGGGCATCATCAGGATGGCGCCGGCCTCCCCCGCGAGGTCGATGTCGCCGCGCAGGCTGACCGCCGCGACACTGGCCGGCCAGACCGCGTTGAAACTGGCGCTCGGCTGCAGATCGCTGACCAGGGCAAAGCCGGCGCTGTTGGCGAAACTGAGGTCACCGCCCGCGACGAGCGCGACCGCGGCCCGTTCCGTCGTGAAACCATAGGCATTCACATCGTCCAGCAGATAGGCGCCGTTGGCGCCCGGCCCCTTTGCCGCGATCGAGGCAATGCCCTGCAGCGCGATATCGCCAAGGGCCGACACGTCGATCGTGGTATCGAACAGGCGGAGGCCGAGGCTGTTCTCGAGCGCGCGCAGACGCCCGGTCGCATCGGGCGCCACCATGGTGCCAGCGGCCGCGATATCGCCGCCAGCGTGGATGCTCGCCCGGCCCGACCAGACGTCGAAGCGTCCGCCCAGGATGTCCGCGCCGGCCACGACCGAAAGATCGCCGCCCCCGAAGGTGACGAGGGTGCTGGCGCCCGCCTCGCCGGTCCCGGTTTTCGCGCTGCCGCCGGCGATGAGGACGAGATCGACGATATCAGCCCCCGCTGAAACTGTCAGCATTCCACCGCCCAGGGTGGCGACCCCGTCGGTAAAACCGTCGTCGCCCGGCTTCGCCACCGCGAGATCCGTCGCCATGCCGACGGCGCCGGTCAGCCAGGATTGCCCGGCCCTGGGCCCCTCGATCCGGCTGCCGATGATATTGCCGAGGGCATTGAGGGAAATGTCGCCGCCATCAGACAGATAACGCCCGGCGCCTGCCGTCACCGCGTCGCGACCCGTGGTATAGATGGCCGCCCCGCCCAGGCTATAGGCCGTGCCGTCGATGGCGGAATAGGTCGGCAACGCCAACGCGGGATCGTGGAGCGCGATATCGCCCGAAGCGTCGAGACTGATCCCGCCACCCGCGGTTCGCACCACGTTCCGGGCCAGGCCGGGCGCTATGCTCCCTTCGCTGCCGCCACCGCTACCGCCACCACTTCCTCCGAAGGGCGACGGCAGGCCGAAAGCGGTGAAATAGGCCGGCAGGTCGGCCGACACCGCCGCCGCCATGTAATGCACCACCCAATACTGCAGCACCGCGGCCGCGCCCGACAGATAGCCGTCGCCGTAAATATCGGGCATTCCATAGAGGTCGATCAGTGCCGCCAGCTCGGGATCGCCGCCATTGTCCAGCGCGTCGATGAACGCAGCCCAGGCTTCGCGCGAATGCGTGCCGGATGCATCATCCGCAGCGTCCCACGACAGGTCGATTTCCAGCACGGTATCCGCGCCCAGCGCATCGACGAGACCCGAGCCGGTAACGAAACTGGACTCTTCATCCGGAAAGGCACTGCCGAGGAAGAGATCATTGTTGCCGACATCGAAATAAAGCTCGATCTCCACCGGTCCTGCCGTCGCCGAGGCTTCGATGCCGCTGTAGGAACGATAAGGGTTGAAGGTGATGCCGGCCCGGCTGCCGGCCTCCAGCGCGCGCGGATTCGCACTGCCGAGGCTGGCGCCCGCGACGAGACTGTAGGAACTGGTCGCGACCGCGCAGGTGCCATCGGCACACAGGTCGGGGAAGGCGACCATGTAGGACAGGGTGTCGACGCCGGTCTTCGCGTCCGGCGCGTTGGCCGACGGATCGTAACCGAGTTCGATGCTGGCACCGCCTCCCCCGCCGCCGCCGTCCCCGCCCAGAATGACATAGGGCGCCCCACTGGCGAGAGAATTGAAACCATAGACGTAGTAGTAGAGACCAAGGCTGTCGAGACCGCCGAAGCGTTGGAAGGCAAACTGGAAGGGCTGGCCGCTTCCATCGCCAGCGCCTGCGTCGGTCGTCACGAGAACTGGCGCTTCGTAAGAGAAATAGCCGTCAGTCAGGCTGCCCTCGAGCCGAAGGTCGCCGCCCGCCCGGAAGGTAACCGCCGGAGCCTCGCCGTGCACCTCACCGCCGGTGCGATAGATCATGTGAGTGTAGCCGGCGAAAATCCCGGCCTCGGCGCCCGCCGCGATCCGGCTGTAGCCGCCGCCGAGGCGAGTCATCAGGCCCGCCGCCAGCGCCGATGTCACGTCCACCGTGCCTGCCCCGAGATTCCAGCTGGAAGCAAGGGTGACCGCGCCGTCGAAAGCCAGCTCGATTCCCGGCCGGGCGTGGAAATTATCGGCCCCGGCGAGACCGCCGAGCACCGCATAGGCGCCAGAGACATCGAAATTCTGCACGAAATCGGCAAGGGTGCCCGGTCCCTCGTCGCCAAGGAAATTCACCCGGCGCAGACTGGTGCGTGAGCCGTCCTCCTTCGCGGGATCGAGATCGTCGGTCACATCGAGAGTAACCGTTCGCGTTGCCTCATCGAGCGTCACACCGGCGAAATCACCGCTGGCCGCGACCTGGCCCAGATCCCAGCTTTTGTAGGCTTCGAGCACGATATCGCGGGCGCCGACGAGGGAAGCGGCATCCTCCAGCGAGACCCTGACCGTGTCGGCACCTGCCTGCTCGATCAGGGGACTGCGGATGGTGACGGTGCCGCCCCGATCCGCCGGTACCGCCAGCGCGTAGGCGACGCCATTGCGGGTGACCGGGACCGTGCGCGCCATGCCATGGGCCGAGACATCGACGACAGCGCCCCGCTCGACGCGGATCGAGCCGTCGCCCAGGGTCCCGAGCAGCACGTCGCCCCCCGCCGCCTGACGGCTGTCGTCGGAGCCATAGCCGTCCGCCGAGGCGTCGATGCGCGCGCCATCGGCGAGCAGGACGCCGTCCCGACCGAACAGGGCGACATCGCCGCCCGAAATGCCGGACGTGTCGATGGTGCCCCAGATACCGACCCGGCCGCCGTCCGATGTCAGACGGACACTTCCCGCGGACAGAACTTCGCCGGCACGCAACGTCAGGTCGCCCGTCCGCGTGCGGATATCGAAAGCACCGTCGAAGCCGCGCGCGCCGATGCTGGCGCCAAGCAGGGCGAGATCGAATCCGCCCAGGCTGTCGAGGCTGAAGCTGCCACCCGACGTCCGGCCGCGACCGTCGAGCGCGCCGCCCAAATTCACCGTACCCCCGGCAGCGGAGAGCACGAGGCGACCCGCCGCACCTGCGCCGGCGCCAACCGAAACCAGCGAGCCCGGACCGAGGTCGATATCGCCGGTCTTCGTCGCGAGGGTGAGACTGCCCGCTGGCGCCGCCTGCAGCACGCTGTCGACGGCATCGCCGAAGCGCTGGTCGTACCCTTGCGTCGCGACCACGGCGCCATCGCCCAGCCGGATGCCGGAGATGGCGTCGAACTTCAACGTTCCCGCCGTCGCGCGCAGGGTGGCCCCCGTCACCTCGATGGTATCGCCGACAATGCTCAAGGAAGAGCCCGGCATTACGGCGGTGGGCGCATCCGCTCCATCGCCGACGATGGTGACCCGCCCGCCAGAGGACAGCGCCATGGCCGCGGCAACGGCGCCGTCACCGATGAAGGACGTATGGATGTCGAGGTCAGCCATGCCGACATCGAGACCGCCGTCGCCCGCGCCGAAGATGCCGTCGCGGGCGACAAGACTTACCCCCCCCGTCTCGAAGCCGAGGACGCGGATGGTGCCGTCACCGATGTCGAGACGGCCGGTGTCGATGGCGAGCTGACCCGCGCCGCAGTCGGTCGCGCAGGCGCCCAGCGTCACACCGGTCTGGTTCGACAGGACGAGCGCGCTCGAGGACAGGGCGACCGATCCACCCTCGCGGGCGATCAGGGCCGGCGCGTCGAGACGCAGGCTGCCGAGGTCGTAATGCCCGTCGTCGAAGGCGATGCCCCGATCCGCCCGGATGGTAAGCTGGCCGGCCGCCGCGAAGCGAGCCAGCAGGGCAGGCGTCACCACGAGACCATCGGTGCCCCGTGCCTTGTCGCTGAAGGTTACGGCCCCCGCGCCGAGGACGAGGTTATCCGCCTCGATCGCGGCACGACCGGCGATGACGAGTTCGCCCGCGGAATCGACAGCGACCGAGCGACCCGCGAGATGGGCCGAGCCAACCGAGACCAGCGACCCTGGCAGGGCTCCGGCATCGGCGCCCCGCAGGCGCGTGATCATCCGCTCACCACCATCGGCGACGCGGAGGAAGGCGCCACCCTCGCCGTTTTGGACCACGAAGGCGCCGGTGTCCATGGCGGTATCTCCGCCGCTGGCCAGAACCGCCGCGCCATTGGCGACGGTGACACGGCCCGCCACTTCGGTGCCGGCGACGAGCAGGATCTCGGCCGCCGACAGGGGATGGTCCGCATCGTTCGCCACGAGGACGCTGCGCGCGGTGACGTCAATCGACGTCGTGCCATCCGTCGCCTCGGTCCTGATGCCACCGATCAGCAGGCTGCCGGCGCCGAACGAGGTCAGGCGGTCGGCCGACAGACGGACAATGCCGTCGGCGGCCGCGCCGTCCACGGAACCGGCGGAGATGACGATATCGCTGCCACCGATGTCGATCTGGGCCGCGCGGCCGCCGCCGTCTGCATTGGCGGCCACCGCCGCCTCGAGGATCAGCCGCGCCGTCGGGTCGAGCACGAGGCGACCCGCGTCGATCCCGCGTCGCGGCGCGGCGCCGTCGCCGCGCGTCGCCGTCTCTGCGAAATAGCTGTTGCCTTCGGTGATTGTATAACGCGACTGGTTCATGACCGTTTCGCGCGGCGTCACATCGAAGAGATGAACGGTGGAAGATTGCGTCCCCGACAGGGTATCGCCATAGCGACCGGAGACGGCCAATGTGCCGTCAGGCGTGGCGATGCCGGTTCCGGCGGCGACAGTGGTTGCCTCCGTCCGCTCGACGACGCGCATCCCGCCCGGCAGCAGGGCATAGCGGGCCGGCAGCAGCGTGTACCAGCCGGCGGCGAGGCCAGGCGCGGCATCGAGCCAAACCCGCTTGCCGACACCGCTGCCCGAGGCAAGATCGTAACCGGCGGCATAAATGGGATCATAGGCCGCCACCTGCGCGTCCGACAGGCCGGGCACGATGGCATAGACCTGCCGGCCATCCGGATATTGCAGCCCGCCGTTGCCAGTCGAGGCATCGCCGTTCAGACGCGACAAGACGTCGTAGGAACCGCCGGTTCCGGGAACGAACTCATAAGCGAAGACGTCACCGCCGCCGGACAGGTCGATGTTCGCCCCATCCGCGAGGTCGATGTCGTCGCCCGCGACATGCAGAGTGCCGGTCGGCGCCGCGGTCAGAGGATCGGTGGCGGTCGGCGCGAAGTACCATTCGGTGCCGTCGGTCGTTGTGCCATAGGGAATGGACAGGCCGCCGGCACTGACCGAGGTGACGCTGCCGGCGCGCAAGGTAACGCTTTCCGTCGCGGGAGCGAAGATGCTTTCCGGCTCGCCATCGTCGCCGCCAGTCACATAGGCGTCGTGACCGCCGAGGGCGATGGTGCCAAAGGGCGCGAAGATCGCGCCGCCCTGGACGATGTTCGCGGCCTGCACCGTCAGGCTGCCGCCCGCCGACAGGGGGGCCGTGGCCTCGTCGCCCTTGCGCCCGAATTCGATCGTTCCGCCCGCCACGGAAGAGGTGATCGCGAAATCGGTGCCCGTCGTCGGATAGAGCCGGCCGGCGACCAGCGTGAGATTGCCGGCGGCGGCGATCTGACCGCGCAAGGTGGTGGGGATCGCCTCGTTGGCCGGCAGCAGGGCCTGCCAGGGCCGGGCGCCGATCAACCTTATATCCTGGTCTGCCTCGAGGCGGAGGCGCGACACGCTGCCATCGACCAGCAGGGCGCCGGTGACGTCGATGGCTCTGGCGCGGAAGGTGACGCTACCGCGTCCACGTCCTTCGGCCGGGGCTGCAATCGTGTCGAACAGGCCGGAGCCAAAGCCGACGTAACCCGCCTCGATGCTCAGGTTGCCGCCAAGACTGGCGACGGTCGGCAGATAATCGTCGCGCACCGCGGCGTCGCTGATGTCGAAGCGTGGATCGACGGCATAATCCCGGCTTTCCAGCAGGAACGCGCGGCGCAGGGACAGGGAGACGTCGCCCTGGCCCGCGACGCTGCCGAAGACGCGCAGCGTGTCGAAACCCGCGGCCTCGATCTGATCGGCTGACAGCGTGCCCGGGGCCATGTCGGTGCCGGCATGTTCGACAAGGACGAGATCGGAGACTTCGAGCATACCGCCAAGGGCCCGCGGATCGCCGCCCGCGGCGTCGATTTCGGCCGCGCGGTCGATGGTCAACCCACCGGGCGCGGACAGTGTCCCTCCTTCGCTCCAGACATCGACGAGGGCATAGCCCCGGCCGTTCACCACGCGGCCGTCGATGGCGCGTTGGTCGAGCCGGCCCAAGGCGCCCGAAATGTCCAGTTTTGCTCCGCCGTCGACGACGATGCCGCGTTCCGTGCGCAAGAGGCCGTAACGCACGCCATTGTCGACGCTGAATTCGCGCAGAAGGGCTTCGTTGGCCCTGAACGGCAGACCGGCGAGGGCGTGGGACGCCAGGGCCTCGACGGTGCCGCCGGCGATCACGCGACCGTCGCGGATCATGGCGCCATCGCCGCCCAGCGTTGCCCTGGGATTGACGATCACGGCACCGGACAGATCGGTGACGCTACCCTCCGCCAGTCGGATCCCCTCCCCCTCGTCAAGGAGACCGAGGAGATAGAGCGCGTGACGGCCGGCGAGCTGGCCATTGGTCAGCAGCGAGCCGTCCTCGTCGGTGATTCCGAGGGTGTTGAGCGTCTCGCTCTCGATCCGGCCGGCGGCGTTGTAGGAGAAGGCGTCGGCAAGGTCGCGCACGCCATGAGCGAGTCCGTCGCCGCCATAGATCAGCGGCAAGGCCTCGCTCTGGGTGATGGTGCCGCCGGGCAGCACGATACTGCCCTCGTTCAACAGTTTGGGCACCGTCAGATGGGCCCCGGCGGCGCCAACGATGCGCCCCCCCGCCGCGACGTGCAGCTCGATCAAGCCGCCCAGGGTGAGGTCGACGGCCTTGCGATCGTAATCGGCTTCCGGCACCGCCGGCATCACGACGCCATAAAGATCGCCGCCAGTGGCAAGGCCGCGCAATCGTGCCGCGGTCGCCGCGTCGGGATAAGCGGGGAACATCGACTGGCTGAGATTCAACACCTCGCCCGGGCCGACCCCGAGGGTCTGTGTCGCGAAGAGGGCATTGGTGCCCCCCTTGCGGTCGGCGAAATCATTGGCCAGCAGCGCGGTCTTGTAGGACGTCAGGCTGAAGGCGCCGAAGCCCGAACGCGGGATGAAATCGAGAGGCAATGCCGTTACCCCCGCCGTCTCGGGCTCGCCGAAGGCGATGGCGGGCGCGGTGAGAGCGAAGCTGCCGCCACCGGCGAAGCCGTGGGCACGGATCGAGGCCGGGTCGAATGCCACATGGGCATTGATACGATCCGGGTTCAGCGTGAGATAGGGCGTTTCATTGCCGGAGCTGTCGGTGAAGACAAGACCGCCAACCCGGAACCCGGAAAGCCCACCGGCGAGGCCCGAGGTCGTGGTCCCCAGCTGGCCATAGGTCGTTTCACTGACAAGGGCAAGGTCGCCGCCGGTGGCCGAGGTGTCGATGCTGCCATCGGGGCGGACCCGTCCGCCACCGGAGACGTCGAGCGTGGCGCCCGCGTCGACGATGATGCTGCCGCTGATGTCGGTCGCGCTGCGCGGGGCCGCCGGGTCGTCGGGATCGGCATAGGCGGCCTGGGTCAGGCGGTTGCCGTTCCGGTCGAAGGCGATGGCGATATCCGGCGCGGCATAGAGCGAGATCGCGCCGCCGTCGATCCAGGCCCCACCGTCGCCGCCACTGACGAACTGGCCAGCATCGTTGACCCAACGCCCGTGCGTCGACACAGTGCCCGAAACCAGGATGTCATAGTCGCCAAGCGTATCGCCCAAGGCCTTGTCGGCGAAGGCGGAACCACCCCAGGCGTGTTCGCTCAGGCCGCGCGAATTGAACGTTTCGAGCGATATCCGTCCGCCCGGGGCGACGATGTCGCCCGCCACGCTCAATGTCCGCCCGGCCAGCGCGTCGAAGACACCCCCCGCGACGAGACCGACCTTGGCCCCGGCCTCGACCGTGATGGCGCCCGAGGTGTGAATGGAAACCTGGGCAATACCACTGTCCGACAGCAGGCTGTCCGCGACGGTCATCGTGGCGCGCCGCTCGCCCGGCAAACGCGAGGCATTGCCGCCTGTCCGCCGGACAAGACCGCCGTCCGCCGCGACGGAAACGGATTCGCCATAGGCGAAGCCTGGCGCCAGATCGCTGTCCTCGCCGGCCGCGACGATGGCGACATCGGCACCGCCGGTCGTATCGGTCAGCAGCTGGAAATGCAGAAAGGCACCACTGGGCAATTGCGAACCAGCGGCCTGGAGGTGGCGGGTGTCCCCGAAGATCGAGGTGTCCGCGCTCCCGGCGACGGCCGTAAGACGCTGGCGGTCCCCGGCGAAGGCTTCGCCGTGCAGCGTGCCGTCGAAGGCGATGGCCGAGGCCTTCAGGATGACGGCGCCGGCATCGCGCCCTTCGGTGAATTCGGCCACCGTCCGGCTGGCGCCGGAAAGGGGAGACATCCAGGTTCCACCGCTGCCCCAACGCCCCTGATCGAGGGTGAAACCCTTGTAGATGCCGGCATAGATCGTGTCGGGATCGGCATCGCCAATGTCGACCAGCTTGCCATCGGCAGTGATGAGACGGGTGGTCCGCACCGTACCGCCGGCATGGCGCAGCCAGCCGCCCGAGACGTCGATGATCGCACCCGCCTTTACCGTGACATCGCCCGCCAGCGCGCCGGCCCCCATGCCGGCATAGCCCTGGGCGCCGATGACGACGGTGCCGCCCGTCGTCATCAACTCCGCGACCCCGACACCGACCTGGGCATAATAACTGGCGGCGTCGATCAGGGGTGAACCGATCCAGGCGACGCCATCGTCGCGCACGCCCGACAGGCGAGGGTCGACATAGATCGTCTCGCCATTCAGGAAGCCGTTGCGCAGCAGCGGCGAATTGGCGAGTTCGTTGCCCTTCAGCGGACCGATCTCGAGCACATTGCGAGACAGGGGGACGAGGACGTCCTTGAGACCGGCGACGTCAATGGTCGCGCCCGTGTCGATGAAGACCCGGGACTTGCCCTGACCCTGACGATCGTCGGCGCCGGCCAGGCCGGCCACGGCCCCGATATTGACATCGGCCCCAGGGGCATGGATCAGGGCGTCACGGCCGATCTCGATGCGCGCGGAAGGATCGAAGGCCGCAGCACCGTAACCGTTTCGATTGCCGATGAAGATACTGGACGACTTGAAGGCGGCGATGGAGTCCGCGTCCTGCGGAATGACGTCGGAATCGGCATCCGCCTCGATTGCGAGGATCGAGCCCGGCGCCAGCTTCACATCGGCCGCGGAAAGCACGATGGAGCCGTTGCGCGATACGCTGGTGGTCGAGGCCAGCATCCCCTCGTTGATCGCCGCGGCGAAGGCGCCGAGTGTGATATTGCCCCGGTCCGCCTCGATCAGGCCGGTCTCTGTGTTGAGGACGTAATCGTCCGGGTCTCCCAGATTGCGCACGCTGGTCGCGACGACGCCTCGGATATTGGGATCGAGACTGGCCGCCGTGCCTTCCGAGCGGCGGAGCAGGACCTCGCGCCCCGACTGCAGCACGACCTGACCGCCATTGGCCGTCAGATGGCCGCTGTTCACCACCCGGGGGCCGGTCAGCAGGATAAGGCCATCGGCGCCCGCCTTCAGGATCGCCCCCGCCTCGACCGCAATCGTCCCCTCGACGGTCGCTTCATTGCGCGTGGTGCCGTCGGCCGCGACGCGCTGGGCCGAGAAGGTGGCGCCGTCCTGTATGCTGGTATCGTTGTAGCCCAGAAGGCCGGACGCGAGGAATTCGGCATTGCGGTCGGCGATGGTGCGGGGATCGGTCCTGCCGACATCGTAGGCGCGGCCGATTTCCAGCGTGCTGGCCATGAAGCTGTGAGTGTCGACCTGCGCCGTCCCCGAGAACAGGATACCGTTCTGGTTGATGACGAGCACGGTTCCGTCGGCCTTGATCGAGCCGAGAATCTGGCTGGGCGCCGCCGCCTTGGCCGGATCGCGCCGCCCGGTCGCGGGGTCGAGTCCGCCGACCACGCGGTTCAGCACAACCCAGTCCTTGTTGCCCTGCTGGTCGAAGGTCAGCGTCGTCTCGCGACCGATGTTGAAGGTATCCCACGACAGGATGGCGCGGCCGCCGGTCTGCTTGATGGTGACGTCGTAATGGCCGCCCTCGACCGTCTGCTTCGGCGCTTCGGCGTTGATCCAGTCGGTCAGGCCGTTCGCCGTCGAATTCGGGGCATCGACCGGCTTCAGGCCGCCAAGGCCGACACCGTTGGGCACGGAACCGCGCACCGCCGCCGCCGCGTCGCGCGCAGCCGCCTGGGCTGTGCGCATGGCGTCGAGGGCAAGGGTTGTGCGGGCCAGGGAATCCCGGCCGCGCCGGGCCGCCGCCTGTGCCGCCGCGGTCACGGCCGCCTGCTGGGACGAAACGGGCGCGATGGGCGAGGCCAACGGGCCGGCCAGAATGTCGCGCGCTTCCGCCCCCGACCCCGCGACCAGCAGGGCAATGATGCTGGCCCCGGCGAGAAGCCCCGCCCGCCGCAGCCCGGCCGCCCCGCGCAAACCACCGGCGACACCGGCCCCGACACGCCCCCGAACAACCATCTGACGCCCTACCCCCGCAGGTTCAAGCCGTTAGATAGCGCACGCGAATGCTGCGGATTTCAGCGCGCTTCCATGAATTTTCAACGGCAGTTTCATGGCAACGGCCGGTGCCCGTGCACCGGCCGCCATTCCTTGCGCTCAGGCCACAAGGCTGTCGGAAACCAGGACGTGGCCTGCGAGCACCGCCTGGCTCAGGATTGCGTCGAAGCGGGCAAAAGTCGCGAAGCCATCGCCGCCACCATCGACATCGACCTGAAGCTCGGCTTCCCCGCCCGCGGCGACGACATGCAGGAAGCCGCCGTCGAACAGATCGGCCGCTGTCGCGCCGGCAAAGCCGGTGAAGGCCCCCTTGTCCAGCACCAGCACGTCCCGGACACTGCCGCGCGTCTGAAAGCCGATGATCGTATCGACACCATCGAAAGCGTCGATGACGATCCGGTCGGCGCCGTGTCCCCCCTTCAGCGTATCGTTGCCCGCCCCGCCCATCAGCGTGTCGTCGCCCGAACCGCCGTCGAGCATGTCGTCGCCTTCGCCACCGGTCAGGACGTCATTGCCCTGCGCCGCGAGCAAGACATCGTCCCCCGCGCCGCCATCGAGGATGTCGGCGCCCTGTCGGCCTTCGAGCCGGTCGTTGCCCGTCCCGCCGTCCAGCCGGTCGTCGCCGACACCGCCGTCCAGCCGGTCGTTGTCGGCGCCGCCGCGCAGGATGTCGTCGCCCGCGCCGCCGATCAGCGTGTCATTGCCGGCATTGCCCGCCAGCATGTTGCCATCGCCGTTACCGCGCAGGGTATCGGCGGCGCCGCCGCCGACGAGATTTTCGATCGAA
The DNA here is from genome assembly GCF_003173035.1 of Zavarzinia aquatilis. GTDB lineage: Bacteria > Pseudomonadota > Alphaproteobacteria > Zavarziniales > Zavarziniaceae > Zavarzinia > Zavarzinia aquatilis. The sequence goes on along the minus strand of NZ_QGLE01000003.1, from coordinate 242,042 downwards.
ACGAAGGTGTCGACACCATAACCGCCGACGCCATCCTTCAGACTGACGCGAACGCTTGCGGTCAGGGCGCTGTAATCGAGCGTGTCGATGCCGTCGCCGCCGTCATAGAGATCGTGACCGTCCTGGCTCGGGCGATCGGCGGTAATGATGAACGTATCGTCACCCGCGCCGCCATGCACCTGGTCGTGGCCCTTGCCGGCCTCGATGACATTATCCGCGTCATTGCCGACGATGATATCGTCGCCCGCGGTCGGCAGGGTGAATTCGACGAGGTCGATGCCGATCACCAGCGGATCGTGATCGGATACCCGCACCGGACTTTCGAGGTCGGCGATGGCCGGATCGCGGCCGTAGTCGAGATTGTAATCGAGGGCATCGGCCTCGTCCGAATTGATGTGCCATTCGGTCATGCCGGTGATCTGATCGGCCAGCGCGCCATTGGCGAAGATGTAATCGAGCGAGCCGGTCTGGCCGTCGAAGACATAGGAATAGGGATCGGCGCTCAGCGTCGCCTGCAGATTGTCGAAGCCGGCGGCTTCAAGGAGGGCGATGGCGTCTTCCTTGAAGTAGGCGTTGAAATCGCCGAGCAGCAGCACGTCGCCGTCGCCCGATCCCGTGGGATCGGAGGCGACCCAGGCGGCCAGCGCCTCGGCCGCCAGTTCGCGCTGCTGCTGCCAGCCGCCCTGCCCGTCGAGCTGGTCGGCGTCGGCGCCGGTGCCCGCGCCACTCTTCGACTTCAGGTGATTGGCGACGGCGGTGAAGGTGCCGCCGGTGGCGATTTCGGTGAAGCTGACCGCGAGCGAGTTGCGGCTGGTATTCTCGCCGTCGAAGATCGCGCCGATGGTGCTTTCCTCCGTCAGGTCGCCGAGGCCGAGGCCGGCGAGATCGGCATCGCTCAGGGTTTCCACCGTGGTCCCCGCCGCGATGGACAAGGTGCCCACCTTGTAAAGGAAGCCGGGGGCGATGGCGTCGCCACCGACGAACTGCATACCCGGATCGACCCAGGCGTAGGCCTCGCTGCCGAGCGCGGCGTTCAGCTGACCGCAGAGATACTCGAGAGCATTGCCCGACGCGCCGGGCAGGAAGTTGTTTTCCAGCTCGACGAGGCTGAACAGATCGGCGTCGATGGTAACGAGAGCGGTCACCAGCTTGTCGGTCTGGCGCGCGAATTCGGCGGCGGTGTTGGCGCCACGCGGATCGAGACCGTTGGCGGTCAGACTGCCGTCGTCGAGCGTCGCGAAGTAATTCAGCACGTTCAGGCTGCAGGCGGTGATGGTGCCGCCGACATCGGCCGGCGCCATCTCGCGTGGGCCCTGCGAGGTGAAGCTGTTGTCGCCGTCCTCGACCGCACGGACGCGCCAGGTAGCGCCGCTGGACGAGGCCCCCGCCCACTGGTAATCGAGCACGCCGGTCAGGCCGGTGATCGTGTCGCCCATGCGCGGCGCGGCGTCGGTGTCGTAGCCCGCGAAGCCGTCGAGATTGGCGATGGCGCCGTTCTGGACGTTCAGGCCGTCGTCATAGGTGATGGTGCGGCTGCCGACGTCCTCAAGGTGAGCCTGATAACCCGCGACGTCGGGACTGTTGTCTTGCGTGAACTGGGCCGGACGTTCGCCCGCCACCAGCTTGATTTCGTTGAAGCGGTCGAGATTGAACTGTTCCGTGACGGTCAGCGTGTCGTCGAAGCGGACCAACATGCTCTCGAAGGCTTCGAGGTCGGGCTGGTAGTCGCCATCCTGGTTCAAGGTCGTGCCTGCCGCCGGCAGGCTGATCGTCTGCGCCATCGTGTTCACGTCGGCGACGGCGCCGGCCTCGACCACGGTCACGCTGGTCGCGGTCAGCTGGGTCTGGCCGAAATACTCGCCGATCGTGCCGGTGACCTGGACCCGGTCGCCGACATGGACATCGGTATTGCCCCGGAAGACGAAGAGACCTTCCGAGGTTCCGGCGTCGCCATCCCAGTCGGCGGCTTCTTCCTGCAGGTAGAAACCGTTAAGATTGCGCGCACCATCGGCATCGCCGTTCTGGAAGTCGCCAACGACGATGGCCTCGACCGTAACGGTCCGGCCGACCAGCGGGCTGGTTTCGGTTGCACCCTGAATTTCCGAAATCAGGGTAAGGTCGACGTCGTCATTGACGATGGTGCCAGTCGCGGTTGCGTCGCCCAGCTCCGCGGTGCCCGTGACATCGACGATATTCTGCAGGGTGACGGTAAAACTCTCGTCCCCCTCGACATCGGCATCGCCCGCGACGGTGATGGCGATATCCTGGGTCAGGGCGCCGCCGGCCTCGAAGGTCAGCGTGCCGAGCGCCGCCGTGTAATCGCTGCCGGCGGTGGCGCTGCCGTCCGTGGTGGCGAAGTCGACGGTGAAATCGCTTTCGTTGTCGCTGCGGGTGACGGTCAGATGCATCACCGTCTCACCATTATCGCCTTCCACGACCGATGAATCCGCGATGGAGACACGGGTCGCCGTGCCGGTCTCGGCCACGCTGGAGACATGGATGTCGTCGATACCGACCCATTCGTCGTTGCCGGCCGCATTGGTGGTCAGGATGCGGACCTGAATCTGCGCCTGGCCGTTCGCCTCGGCCGGCAGGGTCACGTCGAAGGCCGTGCTCTGGCCGGCCGTGCCGCCCATGGTCACATCGGCATTGTAACCGCCATCGACATTGGTCCAGCTGCCGCTGTCACCGATGCGGTACTGCACGGCGATGGGCTGGGCGGCATTGTCGGCCGAGCCGTCGAGGTCGATGGCATTGAACTGGACGCGCACGTCCTGACGGCCGCTGGCGTCGAGATGGATGACGATGCCCGGCGCATCGGCCGTGCCCGAGCCATTGAGGCCGACCGCCGGATTGGCGATGGCGAATTCGGCGACGCCGCCGCTGGTCAGCGTGTTCGGATTGGTCTGGTTGGCGATGACGTCGACCGCGCCCAGGTTGGCCCCGGTCAGGGTGCGGGGATCGACCCCGGTCGGCGATCCCGTGTCGATATCGCCGAGGAACCCCTGGATGCTGGGCACGCCCGACCAGTCGTCGTTGGCGGTGATCAGCCCGGCATCGCTCCAGTCCTGGACCAGATCGCTTGCGCCAAGATCGTGATAGACGGTCGACATGACAGATACCCCCGGTTCGCGAAATGGGGGGATGCTGGTCGGCCTCTCTTACGCCGGCATGACCGCACGATTGTCGATTTTCGAAGTTTTTGCGTCGGCCTACGCCATTACCGGTTGCAAAACACGCCCGGGTCGTAGCCTTCAGCCCGCCACCTTGCGCAGGGCGAAATTCGACTGCATCCGGTCGACATGGGGCAGGCGCGAGAGCTGTTCCTTGTGGATGCGCTCGTAATCGGCGACATCGCGGGCGACGACGCGCAGGGCATAGTCGTATTGGCCCGACAGTAGAAAGCCCTCGGCGACATTGGCGCAGGCCCGCACCGCCTTCTCGAAGGCGGACAGGCTGTCCTCGGTCTGACTGCGCAGGGTGACGAAGACGATGGCCGACAGGCCCCGGCCCAGCGCCGCCTCGTTGATCTGGGCGCCGTAACCGAGGATCACCCCCTCGTCCTCGAGCCGGCGCAGGCGGCGGGAACAGGCGGAAGCCGACAGGCCGACGCGGGCGCCAAGGTCGGTCGCCGTCACCCGCCCGTCCCGGCGCAGGATGTCGAGGATCGCCAGATCCATGCGGTCGGTTTCGATCATGCGCAAAATTCCGTCGCCAGAATGCCGGAGAACGACGAAACTTTGCATGTCTTCCGTCAGCTTGCGCAAGCATTGCACGCACATTGCGGCGAGGGCGCGGTAGTATGGCGGGATCGAAAGGCGAGGCGGAGCAACGCAAATGCGGATCGGTGTCCCCCGGGAAATCAAGAACAACGAATTCCGCGTCGGCCTCGTGCCCGGCAGCGTTCAGGAATTCACCGCCCATGGCCATCAGGTGACGGTCGAGACCGGCGCCGGCATCGGCATCGGGGCGAGCGACGATGACTACCGCGCCGCCGGCGCCGAGATCGCGGCGACCCCCGCCCTGATCTTCGCCACGGCCGACATGATCGTGAAGGTGAAGGAGCCGCAGGCGGCGGAACGGGCGATGCTGCGTCCCGGCCAGATCCTCTTCACCTATCTCCACCTCGCGCCCGATCCGGAACAGACGAAGGATCTGGTCGCCAGCGGCGCGGTCTGCATCGCCTATGAGACGGTGACCGACGCGAGCGGCGGCCTGCCCCTGCTCGCCCCCATGTCGCAGGTCGCGGGGCGGCTGGCGGTGCAGGCCGGCGCCAGCGCGCTGGAGCGGGCCCATGGCGGCAGCGGCATCCTGATCGGCGGCGTGCCGGGCGTCGCCCCGGCCCGCGTGGTGGTGGTCGGTGGCGGTGTCGTCGGCGAGAACGCGGTCGAAATCGCCGTCGGCATGGGCGCCGATGTGACGGTGATCGACCGCTCCCTGCCCGCGCTCGACCGGCTGGCCAAGCGTTTCGGCCCGGCCCTGACCACCCGCTATTCGACCAAGGCGACCTTCGATGCCCTGATCCCGGCGGCCGATCTCGTCATCGGCGCGGTGCTGGTGCCGGGTGCCGCCGCACCCCGGCTGGTAACCGCGGCCCATGTCAGGGCGATGCGTCCGGGCTCCGTGCTGGTCGATGTCGCCATCGACCAGGGCGGCTGTTTCGAGACCAGCCACGCGACGACGCACGAGAAGCCGACCTATGTCGTCGACGGCGTCGTGCATTACTGTGTCGCCAACATGCCAGGGGCGGTGCCCCGCACCTCGACCTATGCCCTGAACAATGCGACGCTGCCCTTCGGCCTCGCCCTCGCCGACAAGGGCTGGCAGGCGGCGCTGACGGCAAATCCGCATCTGAAGGCCGGGCTGAACGTCTGCGCCGGGCGTATCACCCATGCAACCGTCGCCCGCGATCTGGGTTATGATTTCACCGACCCGGAGACTTTTCTCCACGGATGAACGGCGGAGCGGGCGATGCGTTACGGTCTGGCCGTCCTGATCCTGCTGCTCGCCCCTCTCCTCCACCATCCCGGCCTCGCCGCGGATTTCCCCGACAAGGGCGATCCCGCGAGCGCCACCCGCCGCAGCCTCGAGACACGAGACGGGCCGCGCGACTATCTGGTGCAGCCGCTGGCCACGCCGGGGCGGCATCCGGTCGTCATCCTCCTCCACGGCGGCACGCAGGATGCCCGGCGCATCTGGAAACAGACCAGCCTCGCCACAATCGGCAAGGCGGAAGGTTTCATCTTCGTCGCGCCCGAGGGGATCGACGGCCACTGGAACGATGGAAGGGGTTCGACCATCGCCGGCGATCCCCCCTCGACCGCCGACGACATCGGTTTCCTGAAGGCGGTGATCGCGGACGTTGTCGCGCGCGATGGCGGCGATCCGGCCCATGTCTATATGGCCGGGGTATCCAACGGCGGCTTCATGACCATGCATTTCGCCTGCAACGCGGCCGAGGTGCTGGCGGCCGGCGCCAACCTCATTTCCGACCTGCCGGCCGAGACGGCGAAAACCTGCACCCCGCGAAAAGCCCTGCCCTGGCTGTCGCTGAACGGGACGACGGACACCATCGTGCCCTTCGGCGGCCAGCCGCCGGGTACAAAGAAGCGCGGCGTGGTCCAGCCCGAACTTTTGTCGGCCGACGCCACCTTCGCCTTTTTCGCCGACAGGGCGGGCTGCGCCAAGGCCGTGACCGCGCGGCGCCTGCCCGATCTCGACACCCGCGACGGCTCCTGGCCGGAGCTGCGGGAGAGGACGGGATGCGCGGGCGGGACCGCGTCGCTGCACTATGTCATGCACGACAGCGGCCACATCACCCCGGGTCTGAAGGTCGGGCCGATCATCGGCCGCGCCCTCGGCGGCACCAGCATGGATGTCGATACCGGCAGCCTGCTGTGGGATTTCTTCAAGACCGTGCGCTGACATTCGGGAACATGCCCCGTCACGCGGGGTTCAGCGAACATCCACCGAGCGGGAGAGTCGAATGCCCAAGAGCGTGCTTGTCGCCATCATTGTCGTGCTGATCGGCGTCGCCGGCTTCTTCGCCTATCAGGCCTATCAGAAGGACGACGACACACTGTCGATCCAGATCGGCCCGAACGGCGTGAAGATCGACCCGCCCGGCCAGTAAGCCGGGCGCGCGGTCACAGCTTGTCGAGATACCAGGCGTGGTCGAGGGGGTTCACCTCGGCCTCGTAACGCTCGAATTCGGCGCGGCGCAGGCGGCCGTAATGCTGGTGATAGGCTTCGCCCAGGCAGCGCGGCAGGATCAGCCCGTCGTCATAGGCATCGAGCGCATTCGACCAGTGGCGCGGCAGGCTGGGCGCGACCAGATCGTAGGAATTGCCCTCGACCGGCGGGCCCGGGTCGATCTGGTTGGCGAGGCCCCAATGCATGGCGCCGAGAATCGTCGCCACCGCGAGATAGGGATTGGCATCGGCACCGCACACCCGGTGCTCGATCCGGCGGGCCTTGCCGTCGCCGCCCGGAACGCGCAGCGACACCGTCCGGTTCTCGAAGCCCCAGCAGGGCGCCACCGGCGCGTAGGAGCCGAGCTGGAAACGGCGGAAGGAATTGGCGTTGGGCGCGAAAACCGCCATGGATTCCGGCATCGCCGCCATCAGTCCGCCGATGGCGTGGCGCAGGCGCTCGTCCGCCCCCGGATGACCGGGGCTGAAGGCGTTGCGGCCCTTCTCGTCGGCGAGGCTGACATGGACATGCAGGCCGGAGCCCGAAATGCCGCCATAGGGCTTGGCCATGAAGGTCGCGTCGATGCCGTGGCGCCGGGCGACCGCGCGCACCGTCCGCTTGAACAGGATCGCGTGGTCGCAGGCGACGGCGGCATCGGCGACATGATGCAGATTGATCTCGAACTGCCCCGGGGCATATTCCGACAGGGCGCCGGTCACCGGCACGCCCTGTGCCTCCATCGCCGCCGAAATGTCGGACAGCACGGTGCGATGGGCATCCATCTCGTCGAGGGAGAGGACCTGGGTCGACCAGTCGCGCCGCCCGGTATAGGGCGACGGCACCGGCTGGGGCGCGCCCAGCAGCGTGCGGTCCCGGTCGATCAGATAGAATTCCAGCTCGCAGGCGACAACCGGGTTAAACCCGAGGGTGCGGAATTTCTCGAGGACACCGCATAGCACCTGCCGGGGATCGGCGAAAAAGGGCGCGCCTTCCTCGTCAAGGAGGGTCAGCATCATCTGGGCGGCATCGGGACCGACCCAGGGCATGGGCAGGATACGGCCGTCGACCGGTACCGCGATCTGGTCGCGGTCGCCGCTGTCCATGCCAAGGCCCGCCTCCTCGACATTGTCGCCATGGATGTCGAGACCGAAGATCGAGCCGACCAGCTTCAGGCCATGGTCGATGACGTCGATCGCCTCGGCCCGCGTCGCGCGCTTGCCCCGGCAGACACCGTTGGTGTCGGCGATGATCAGGTCGACGTGGCGGACCTCGGGATGGGTATCGAGATAGTGGCGCGCGGCGACCACGGGGTCGTGGTGCTCGTCGGCGGGATCGGGCGGCGCATAGAAATCGGCGGGCGAGACCAGCCCCGAGGAGGCTTCGGCCAGGCGGCGCATGGTTTCCGGGCGAGGGATCTGGCGGCCGCTGGCATAGCGGCTCATGGCGGCGACGGAAACACCCGCGCGGCGGGCGAATTCGGTCAGGGTCAGCTGCTCTCGGGCAAGGTAATCGGTAATTTTCACGATGTCCCAGCCTAACCCGCCGCCCCCGGGGCTGGCAAGCGAGGCCCGCCCGCGACGCGCGCGGCGTTACAGATGGCGGCGGGTTTCCTCGGACATCGGGGCGCGCAACAGGCCCTCGATCCCGTCGATCAGGTTGCGCCGGGCCAACTCCTCCCCCCAGCCTTCCGGCCACAAGGCGGGATTGGCGACGGCCGACGGGCGCGACGAGATGAAGGCGAAAGCCTGCAGCATGGCGAGCCTGATGCGCTGGCCGGTGACGATTTCGGGCAGGGCCGGCATCATGCGGCGCAAATGGACGACGCAGCGCCGGGTCGCGGTGTCGAGGTCGATATGGATCGCCTCGAACAGCAATTCGCTGTGGCTGGCCATGACCCGGTCGATGAAGCGGCGGCCGTCGGCGGGGATGCCTTCCGACGTCCGGTCCGACAGGTCGAGCAGGATATCCAGCACCTCGCCCATGCTGGCCGGCCCGCCCGCCGCCTCCATCGCGTCGACCCGACGGTTGCGCCCGACCTCAAGAATGGCGGCGATATCGGTGATCAGTTCCGCGATCAGGGCTTCCTTCGAGCGGAAATAGTAATTCACCGAGCCGGCGTTCTTCTGCCCCGCCTCGCGCGTGATGTCGCGAATCGAGACCGCGTCGAGGCCGCGGTCGGCGAACAGACGGCGGGCCGCCTGTTTGATTCTGTCGCGGGTGTCCTCGCCCCGGGTCGAGCGTTCGTCGAGCATGGCCGCAGATTAGGCGATCTCGTAACGGATCGGCAGCACTTTCGGGCCGTTCACGAAACTCGATTGCGAGACCTTGGCTTCGCCCGCCAGTTCGACCGACTTGAGGCGCGGCAGCAATTCCTCGAACAGGATGCGCATTTCCATCTTGGCCAGATGCTGGCCGAGGCACAGATGCGCGCCATAGCCGAAGGCGAGGTGCTTGTTGGGCTTGCGGTCGACGCGGAAGCGGAAGGGATCCTCGAAGACCGTCTCGTCGCGGTTGCCCGAGGCATAGCACAGCATCAGCCAGTCATCCTTGGCAATCCGTCGTCCGGCCAGTTCGGTGTCTTCGGTCGCCGAGCGCATGAAGGTCTTTACCGGCGTCGTCCAGCGGATCGCCTCGTCGACGAGGCCCGGGATCAGGGATGGGTCGCGTTTCACCAGATCGAACTGGTCGGGATTCTCGGCGAGCGCCCACATCGCCCCGGCGGTCGAGGACGAGGTGGTGTCATGCCCGGCGGTGGCGACGATGATGTAATAGCTCATCGCTTCGAAATCCGAGATGGGCGCGTCGTCGATGGTCGCATTGGCGAGCACGGTCGCGAGATCGTCGCGCGGGTTGCGGCGCCGCTCCTCGGAAATCACGCCGAAATAGGACTGAAAATCGTCGACCGTCGCCTTCATCATCAGGGCGATCTGCTCGGTGTCCATCATGGTGATCATCATGCGGGCCTGATCCGGGTCCTGCGCCCCGAACAGCTCCTGCGTCAGGCGCAACATGCGCGGCTCGTCCTCGGGCGGGACGCCGAGAATGTCCATGACCACATGCAAGGGGTAGCCGAGGGCGAGGTCGGAGACGAATTCCGCCGTGCCGCCCTTCTCGAGGAAACGCTCGACCGCGGCGCGCGCGATCTCGCGCACCCGCCCCTCCACCTTCTTCAGGTTCTGCGGCATGAACCAGCTCTGGGTCAGGGCGCGGTATTTGGGATGATCCGGCGCATCCATCTGCACCAGCGAGCGGACCAGATGGGGGCTGCCCCCGGTCAGCTTGCGGACGAAGGCATCGCCCTGACGGTCGACGATGGTGGTCGGCCGGTCCGCCGAGTGGAACAGATTGTTCTGCCGGCTGACCTCGAGAATATCGGCATGGCGCGTCACCACCCAGAAGGGATCGAAGCCCTCGGGCTCGGCCATGGCGAGGGGCATGTTGGCCCGCAACCAGGCGTAAGTTTCATGCAGCTTGGCGGTATCGCCGAACACGACCGGATCGACGATGGCGTTGGCGATCTCCTGCGGAATCCTCTCCATGATGCGCGTTCCCCCTTCTTATGGGCGGGTGGTGATCCGGCCCTTGTTTTGTTAGTACGTTGTTTTAATATGTCATGAAAGCGATCGGCACAAGCGCGATCGCAAGGCGCAAGACCCGGTCAATCCGGGCGGGAGGACATGATGGTCGGGCAAAGAGGTGGGCCGCGCCATGCGCGCCCGCGAAGTATTAAGCTATTCCCGTCACCGGTTCTTCGCGCATATATTTCGCCACCGTCGCCGCTGTCGCATTGCCTTGGGGACGGAAGCCAATCTGTTGCGCATAGGGGCCGCCTGTCTTTTCGGCTATATCGGTCCCCGACGGAAAGTGTTCGAACCGTGAACCGTCCGTTGCATGAATCGAGGAGAGTACAGCGGTGACAGAACAGTCGCTTTCGCCGGAGACGAAGATCGTCGTCATCGGCGCCGGTCATGCCGGAGGCTCGATCGCGGGCTTCCTGCGCCAGTTCGGTTTTCCCGGCACGATCACGCTGGTCGGCGACGAGCCCATCGCGCCCTATCACCGCCCGCCGCTGTCCAAGGCCTGGCTGAAGGGCGAGGCCGATGCCGCCAGCCTGGCGCTGCGCCCCGCCAGTTTCTACGAGGAGCAGAAGGTCGCGCTTCGCCTGTCGCAAAGCGCGACCGCGATCGACCGCGCGGCCAAGACCGTCACCCTGTCGGACGGCGCCGTCCTGTCCTATGACGTTCTGGTCATCGCCACCGGCGCCCGCGCCCGCCGCCTGCCCATTCCGGGCGCCGATCTCGCCGGCGTCCTTGAACTCCGCAATGCCGAGGATGCCGAGAAGCTGAAACAGGCCATCGGCCCGGGCAAGCGCCTCGCCGTGGTCGGCGGCGGCTATGTCGGGCTGGAGGTCGCGGCTTCTGCCCGCGCCCTCGGCGCCGAAGCCGTGGTGATCGAGCGCGAGGCCCGGGTGTTGGCGCGCGTCGCCTGCGCCGAATTGTCGAACTTCTTCCAGACCTATCACGGCGGCAAGGGGGTCGGCTTCGAGCTGAACGCCGGGGTCGAGGGTTTCGTCGGCGCCGACGGCAAGATCACCGGCGTCCGCCTGTCGGACGGCCGGGTCATCGCCTGCGATGCCGCGGTCGTCGGCATCGGCGCCATTCCCAATGACGAGATCGCCGGGGCGGCCGGGCTTTCGCTCGACGCCGGCATCCTGGTCGACGCGGACGCCCGGACGAGCGACCCGGCGATCTTCGCCATCGGCGACGTCACCCGCCGCCCGCTCAGCCACTATCAGCGCGTGCACCGGCTGGAGAGCGTGCCCAACGCCCTCGAACAGGCGAAGCAGGCGGCGAGCGCGATCATGGGCCGGCCGCGCCCGGCGCCCGAGGTGCCGTGGTTCTGGTCCGACCAGTACGACCTGAAACTGCAGATCGCCGGCATTCCCTTCGATGCCGACCGGATCGTGATCCGGGGCGACCGGGGCGCGGCGAAATTCGCCGTGTTCCATCTGAAGGGCGACCGCATCGTCGCGGTCGAGGCGGTGAACGCGCCGCCGGAGTTCATGGCCGGCAAGCTGTTCATCGGCAATGCCAAGCCGGTCGATATCGAGAAACTGGGCAACGACAGCGTTTCAATGAAGGAGGTCGCCGCCTGAGCGGCGCGACGGGATCAGCACGATGGCGAAGATTACCTATATCGAACACAACGGCACGCCGCATGAGGTCGAGGTCAAAGCCGGGCTTTCCGTGATGGAAGGCGCCGTGAAGAACAATATCCCCGGCATCGACGGCGATTGCGGCGGCGCCTGCGCCTGCGCGACCTGCCACGTCTATGTCGACGCCGCCTGGCGCGACAAGGTCGGCACGGCCGAGGATCTCGAGAAGTCGATGCTCGAATTCGCCGAGAACGTCGAGGAAAATTCCCGCCTGTCGTGCCAGATCGTGGTCAGCGACGCGCTCGACGGTCTCGTCGTGCGGATGCCGGAAAGCCAGCACTAAGACGACCCCTGTCGCGAGATTCCGGCCTTCGCCGGAATGACGAGCGGGAGGGAGATATCCTTCCCTGAACTCGTCGCCCCGGCGAAGGCCGGGGCCTCGTGACGCGGAAGCGCGGTGTTCCGGATTACCGCGGCGACATGCGGATGGCGCCGTCGAGGCGGACATCCTCGCCGTTGAAGTAACCGCAGGTGATCATGGTCAGCGCCAGCTGGGCATATTCCGCGGGCATGCCGAGACGCTTGGGGAATGGCACGGAGGCGGCGAGCGCCGCCTTCACATTGTCGGGCGCGCCCTGCAGCAGCGGCGTGTTGAAGATGCCGGGCAGGATGGTATTCACCCGGATGCCCTCGCCCATCAGGTCGCGGGCGATGGGCAGGGTCATGCCGACGACGCCGCCCTTCGAGGCCGAATAGGCCGCCTGGCCCATCTGGCCGTCCTCGGCCGCGACCGAGGCGGTGTTGACGATGGCGCCGCGCTCGCCGTCCTCCAGCGGATCGAGGGTCAGCATCCCGGCCGCCGACTTGGCGATGCAGCGGAAGGTGCCGACCAGGTTGATCTGGATGATCTTGTCGAAACTGTCGAGCGGGAAGTGCTTCACCTCGCCGCTCGTCTTGTCGCGGCTCGCGGTCTTGATCGCATTGCCGGTGCCGGCGCAATTGACCAGGATACGCTCCTGACCGTGGGCGGCGCGGGCCTTGGCGAAGCCGGCGTCGACATCGGCGTCCGAGGTTACATTCACCTTGCAGAAGGTGCCGCCGATCTCGGCCGCGACCTGTTCGCCCTTGGCCTCGTTCATGTCGAAGAGGGCGACCTTCACGCCCTGCGCGGCCAGCGCCCGGGCCGTGGCTTCGCCAAGGCCCGAAGCCCCGCCGGTAACCACGGCGGCAATCGAATTGTCCAGTTTCATGCGCGCTCTCCCCTTGGTTTCCTCTGGTCTTATATGAATTGACGGGCGGAGCCCTGGAGGAGCAGGGGTCCGCCCGTCACTTGCCCGGGTCGCAGTCTTCCGCGCATCCGCGCCCGGTCAAGGCCGTTGTTGGTTACATACGCTCGATGATCGTCGCCGGGGCCATGCCGCCCGCGGCGCAGAGCGTGGCGAGGCCGACGTTCACATCCCGCCGCTCCATCTCGTCGAGCAGCGTGCCGAGGATGATGGCGCCGGTCGCGCCGATGGGATGACCCAGCGCCATGGCGCCGCCGTTCACATTGACGATCGAGGGATCGACATCCATCTCGCGCATGAATTTCAGCGGCACGACGGCGAAGGCCTCGTTGATCTCGACGAGGTCGACATCCTTCATGGTCATGCCGGCCAGCCTCAGGGCCTTGCGGGCGGCGGGCGCCGGGGCGTTCAGCATCAATTCGGGGCTGTCGCCCGCCGTCGCCATGGCCCGGATGCGGGCGCGCGGCTTCAACCCGTGCGCCTTCGCGTATTCGGGCGAGGCGAGCACGACCGCGCCCGCGCCATCGACCACGCCGGACGAATTGCCGGCGTGGTGGATATGCTCGATCTTCACGTCCGGGAAGCGCCTCTCGACCAGCGCCTTGTAACTCGTGCCTTCCTCGTCGAGCGGATAGCCATAGAGGGCGGCGAAGGCCGGCTTCAGCTGGGCGAGGCCTTCCATCGTGGTGCCCGGCCGCGGAAATTCGTCCCTGTCGAGAGCAAGGCGGCCGTCATCGTGATGGACGGGGACCAGCGCCCGGTCGAAATGCCCGTTGCGGATCGCGTGATCGGCACGGCGCTGGCTTTCCAGCGCCAGCGCGTCGACATCCTCGCGGCTGATGCCCTCGAGCGTCGCGATGAGGTCGGCGCAAACGCCTTGATGCGGCTGGGGATGAATCTCGCGCAGGTGCAGATTGCCCGAATCCATGAAACGCGAGCCGTTCAGCGTGGAGCCATGAGACATGGATTCGACGCCGCCCGCGACGACGAGCTGCTGCATCCCCGACATGATGCCCATGGCGGCCAGATTGACCGCGGTCAGGCCCGAGCCGCAGAAGCGGTCGAGGCTCATGCCCGGCGCGTCATTGTCGTAGCCGGCGTCGAGCGCGGCCATGCGGGCGATGCACCAGCCCTGCTTGCCCCACTGGCTGCCGCAGCCGGCGATGACATCGTCGACATCGGCCGTGTTCAGACCATTGCGCGTCGCGAGGGCCTTGAGGACGGTGGAGAGGATGCGCTGCGGATGGACCTCCGACAGGCCGCCCTTGCCGATCTTGCCGATGCCGCGCGGCGTGCGGGCCGCGTCGATGATCCAGGCTTCGGACAGGCTCATGTCTCTCTCCCTCTGCTTTATTCATTTTGATTTAAACAGACATTTAACAACCGGCGATGCTGCTGGCAAGGGGAATTCGCGACCGTTTCCCGCTTGCCCGGGAATTACGCACGGCCTAAGCCAGACCACGCGAAATCAGGTGAGGGACGAAATATGATCAGCGCCGAAGTGGCCGAGACCGTCCGCCGGGTGGACGCCTTCATCCGCGAAACCGTGATCCCCTATGAGGCGGACCCGCGGAACGGCGGCCACGGCCCGACCGACGAACTGGTGCAGGAAATGCGGGAAAAGGCGCGGGCCCTCGGCCTCGTGGCGCCCCATGTCCGGCCCGACGGCAGCCATGTCAGCCATGTCGAGACGGCGGCGCTGCTGAAGGCGTCGGGCTATTCGCCGCTCGGCCCCCTTGCCGTCAATGTGATGGCGCCGGACGAGGGCAATATGTACCTCCTCCACAAGGTGGCGACGGCGGAGCAGAAGCGCCATTTCCTGAAGCCGCTGGTCGAGGGCCGCACCCGCTCCGCCTTCCTGATGACCGAGCCGGACGGCGGCGCGGGGGCCGATCCCGGCATGATGAAGACGACGGCCCGGCCCGACGGCAACCATTGGGTGATCGACGGCCGCAAGACTTTCATCACCGGGGCCGACGGTGCCGCCTTCGGTATCGTGATGGCGAAATCGCCGGGCGGCGCGACCATGTTCCTCGTCGACCTGCCGAACCCCGCGATCCGCATCGAGCGGGTGCTGGATACCATCGACAGCTCGATGCCCGGCGGCCATTCGGTGATCGCGATCGAGAACCTGCGCGTCAGCGCCGATCAGGTGCTGGGCGAGATCGACCAGGGCTTCCGCTATGCCCAGGTGCGGCTGGCGCCGGCCCGCCTGACCCATTGCATGCGCTGGTGGGGCACGGCGAAACGCGCCCATGATATCGCCACAGGTTACGCCGTGAAGCGCCACGCCTTCGGCAAGCCGCTGATCGACCACGAGGGCGTCGGCTTCATGCTGGCGGACAATGAAATCGACCTGAAACAGGCGGAATTGATGATCGACTGGGCGGCCGGCGTGCTCGACACCGGCGCCCATGGCACGGTCGAAAGCAGCATGGCCAAAGTCGCGGTCTCGGAAGCCCTGTTCCGCGTCGCCGACCGCTGCGTGCAAATTCTCGGCGGCACGGGGGTTTCGCGCGACACGGTGGTCGAACAGGCGTTCCGCGAAATCAGGGCCTTCCGCATCTACGACGGCCCATCGGAAGTGCACCGCTGGTCGCTGGCCAAACGCCTGAAGAAGCTGAACACGCCGGCCTGAGGGGCGTGCCCCCTCAGATCCCGCCGCCGTCCGAAACCGTGTTCTGCAGGTTGTCGCGGATTTCGGCGGCGAGGCCCTGCGCCTCGACATGGTCGCGCTGGCGCGGACGGGAGGCGGTGACGACATGCTGGGACTGGATGCGTCCCGGCTTGCCGCCGAGCAGGATCACCCGGTCGGCGAGATAGACCGCCTCGTCGATGTCGTGGGTGACGAAGATGATGGTCTTGCCGGTCTCCTGCCACAGGCGCACCAACTCGTCCTGCAGGCTGGCCCGCGTGATCGCGTCGAGGGCGCCGAAGGGCTCGTCCATCAACAGGATTTCCGGCTCGACCGCGAGGGCGCGGGCAATCGCCACGCGCTGGCGCTGCCCGCCCGAAAGCTGATGAGGATAACGCAGGCCGTGACTGCCGAGGCCGACCAGCGACAACGCGGCCTCGGCCCGGGCGCGCCGGCTCTTGCGGTCGAGGGACAGACCCTCGGCACCGAATTCGACATTGCGCGTCACCCGGCGCCAGGGCAGCAGGCGGGCATCCTGGAACACCATGGCGTAGGGCCGACGATCGGGCGCGGCGGCGGCCGCGACCGCGACCGTGCCGGCGGCGGAAGGGATGAGCCCGGCGACGATGCGCAGCAGGGTCGATTTGCCGACACCGCTGGCGCCGACCACGGCGACGAATTCGCCCTTCTCGACGGCAAGATCGAAATCCTCGAGGATCGTGTTGCCGCCGAGGACGATGGCGAGGCCACGAATGTCGATCACGGGCGCCATGCGAGCAACCTGTTGCGAATGAGCATGAACACCGCGTCGACAAGACCGTAGAGCAGCGCCATGGTCAGCATGTAGACGACGACGATGTCGGAGGCGAGCAGGGTCGCCGCCTCATTCATGCGCTGGCCGAGGCCGGCAACACCGAACAACTCCGCCGCGACCACCGACATCCAGGCCTGACCGAGGCCGGTGCGCACCCCGGCGAGAATGCCGGGGGTCGAGGCCGGCAGCACGACCTTGACCAGTTTGACGAGGCGCGAACGATAGCCGAAGGATTCGGCCAGTTCGATCAGATCGCCATCCACCCCCTGCACCGCCGACAGGGTGGCGTAGTAATTGATCCAGAACACGCCGACGCCGACGATGAAGGTCGCGGCGGCGGGCGAGATCTGGAACCACAGGATGGCGAAGGGCACCCAGGCAAGGCCCGGAATCGGCCGCAGCACCCGGATCACCCAGGCGGTCAGCCCTTCGAGGGTGCGCGACATGCCGGTGGCGACACCGAGCGCGATGCCGAGCAGCGAGCCGAGCACGAGCCCGGCCAGATAATGGTCGAGGCTTTGCAGGATACGGTCGAGCCAGATGCCGCTGGTCACTTCCCGCCAGAAGGCTGTCGGCAGGCTGGACGGCGGCGGCAGGAAGATCGGCGACATCAGGCCGAAGCGCGTCACCCCTTCCCAGATCCCGAGAAAGCCGAGAAAACCGAGAATGGCGAGAAAGGTCGGATGGCGGAACAGGCCGGGGCCCGCCGGGGCGGGGCGTCGGCCGTCGGGCGCGGTGCTCATGAAGTCCCGTGTCTGCGGCGAAGGGGACCATAGACATGGCCGAGATCGGCCGCCTTGTCGACGATTTCCGACCACCGCCCCTGTAAATCGCCGGCCACCATTTCCAGTGGCCGGCAATCGGGTGGCCAGGCTTACTTGCCCACCGCCTTCTTGTAATAGCTGGCGTCGAACAGCTGGGTCAGATCGCCCGCCTTGTCGATGGCGCCGATTTCCAGCTGGAAGTCCTGGAAAATCTTGGTCGATTCCAGGATCGACTCGGGATCGGCGACGAATTTGGAGCCGGGGGAGACCAGCGCCTTTTCCACCGTCTCGACCGACAGCAGGCCCTTGCCCAACACGGCATTGACGAGGGGGGCCGCCGATTTCGGGTCCTTGTTCAGGAGATCGGTCGCCTTCACGGTCAGGTCGACCAGGCTCTGCGCCGCCGCCGGGGCCTTTTCGATGAAGGCTTCGGTCAGGCCGAAGACCGAACCGGGCTGGTTCGGCAGGATCTGGCCGCCGGTGACCAGGATCTTGATCTCCGGGTTCTTTTCCATGACGACGGTGATCGCCGGCTCGCGGATGGTCGCGGCCTCGACACCGCCGGCCAGCAGGGCCTGCTGGGTCTCCTCGATGCCGAGGGGCACAACCTCGACCGAGGCGTCGTCGATCTTGGCGACCTTGCGAATCCAGTAGAGCAGCACGGTCTGCGGCACCGAGCCCTTGGGCTGGGTTGCGATCTTCACCGGGCGGCCCAGGTCCTTGGCGACGGCGGCGAAGGCTTCGGCGATGGTGCCGCCCTTGGCCACGGCCTCGGCGACCTTCTTGCCGCCGAGCACGGCCACTTCCTCGACCGCGGTCGCCGCGACGACCTTGACGCCGATGCCCTTCTGGCGCGCGACGATCAACGGACCGACACCCGCGTAATAGGCGTCGATCCCGCCCGACGCGACGGCCTGGATCAGGTTCGGGCCGGACGCGAACTGGGTCAGGGTCAGCTTCAGGCCCTTCTCCTCGGCCCAGCCGAGGCCGTTCAGCACGAAGAGCTGCGAGACGCCGGTGACCGGGATGAAGCCGACGCGCACTTCGACCGGATCGGCCGCGCGGGCCTTGCGGCCGGCCCCGGCGAGCGCCAGGGCAGCCGCCCCGGCCCCGAGACCGAGAACCCCACGACGAGCGATGGTGAACATGATCGACCCTTTCCTTGTGTCATTCCCTGCGCCGGGCAGGTCTTTGGCCGGCGAGTGAACGATGACAAGGCTTATTGGTCAATATGAATTTGCACAATGATATATTTCACACTTATATCTGATTATATATCCCCTCAGACCGCGAAGATGAAATCGGCCGCCGTCAGGCTGGCGGAATCGACTCCGATCAGCACGAGATAGCTGATGTCGTTGAATTGCAGTTCCGCGTCGGCGGCGCCGCTGATCGCGGGAATATCGCCCAGCGACCGGAAGCCGAAGCTGGAGACGTCGATACGATCGACCCCGACCTCGAAATCGGTGATCGCGTCGGCGCCACTGCCGCCTTCGCTGCGGGCCGAGGCGACGAAGATATCGGCCCCGGCGCCGCCGGTCATGTAATCGCCGCCGTCACCGCCGTCGATCAGGTCGTCGCCCGCCCCGGCGTCGATCGTGTCGGTGCCGTCTAGGGCGAAGATGCGGTTGTCGCCATCATTGCCGTCGATCGAATTGCCGCGGGCATTGCCCGTCGCGTCGATATCGGCCGTTCCCGTCAGGGTCAGGCTCTCGACCTCGGCCCCCAGCACATAGCTGATCGAGGACAGGACGTGGTCGCCCTCGCCGCCCCCTGCCCCTTCGATCACCACATCGCCTGCGTCGTCGACGACATAGACGTCGCTGCCCGTGCCGCCGATCATCACGTCGGCCCCGTCCTGTCCGTCGAGATAGTCGAGCCCGCCTCGCCCCGACAAGCGGTCGTCGCCAGCGCCGCCATAAATCGTGTTGGCGGCATTGTTGCCGGTGATCACATTGTCGAGGTCGTTGCCGCTGGCGCCAAGCTCGGCGGCGCCGGCCAGGATCATGATTTCGACTTCGGCGGCGAGACTGCCGCCAACCAGGGTGCGTATCGTGTCGACGCCGCCGCCCGCCGTCTCGGTGACCGCGTCGCCGACATCGTCGACATCGTAGTAATCGTTACCATCGCCCCCGGTCATGGTATCGGCGCCGGCGCCCCCCGCCAGCCGATCGTCGCCCAGACCGCCGATCAGCGTGTCGTTACCGTCACCGCCCCGCAACACATCGTTGCCGGCCCCGCCGTCCAATATATTGGCGCCGACATTGCCGTAAATCCGGTTGTCGAGGGCATTGCCCGTGCCGTCAAGATCGGCACTGCCCCGGAAAGAAAGCCGCTCGACGAAATCGCCCAGGGTGAAATCCACCGTGGCGGCGACCCGGTCGGTGCCCCCGCCGTCCAGTTCGACGATCGTGTCGAAAAGATCGGTAACGACATAGATGTCGTCGTCGGCGCCGCCGGTCAGCGTGTCGCTGCCATCGCCGCCGAACAGCTTGTCCCGCCCGGCACCGCCGTCCAGCAGGTCATCGCCCGCCCGGCCGATCAGACGGTCGTCACCGCCGAGCCCGTCGATCGTATCCGCATCCGCCGTGCCCGACAGCACATTGTCGGCACCGTCACCCGTCTTCACCGCCATGTTGCGATCCCCCCGATCGAACCCGTCGGAGAGATAGCTTACGCCCGGCCGGGCCATCTGTATCGGTCGTCACGGCCGGCGACGAAAATGCCGGCCGTGACGTCCGGCTCTTACGCGACAGCCGCCTTCTTTTCCTTGGCGAGGTCGAGGGCGATGTCGACGATCATGTCTTCCTGACCGCCGACCATGCGGCGCCGGCCGGCCTCGTAGAGGATGGCGCGGGTATCGACGCCATATTCACTCGAAGCCTTCTCGGCATGGCGCAGGAAGGACGAATAGACGCCGGCATAGCCGAGGGTCAGGGTCTCGCGGTCGACGCGGACCGGACGGTCCTGCAGCGGACGCACCAGATCCTCGGCGGCGTCCATCAGCTTGAACAGGTCGCAGCCGGTCTTCCAGCCCTTGCGCTCGGCCGCGGCGATGAAGACTTCGAGCGGGGCATTGCCCGCGCCCGCGCCCATGCCGGCCAGCGAAGCGTCGACGCGGATCGCGCCCGCCTGCACGCCGACGATCGAATTGGCGACGCCGAGCGAGAGGTTGTGGTGGGCATGAATGCCGCGCTGGGTCTCGGGCTTCAGCACGCGGTCATAGGCTTCGCAGCGCGCGCGGTAGCCGTCCATGTCCATGGCGCCGCCGGAATCGGTGACATAGACGCAGGTCGCGCCGTAAGTCTCCATCAGCTTGGCCTGCTGGGCGAGGTGCTCGGGCTCGATCATGTGGCTCATCATCAGGAAGCCGATGGTGTCCATGCCGAGGTTACGCGCCGCCTCGATGTGCTGCTTCGAGACGTCCGCCTCGGTGCAATGGGTGGCGATGCGGACCGAACGGACACCCAGCGAATAGGCGTGCTTCAGTTCTTCCACGGTGCCGATGCCGGGCAGCAGCAGGGTGGTCAGCACCGAGGTCTTCACGACGTCGGCGACCGCCTCGATCCACTCCCAGTCGGTGTGGCGGCCGAAGCCGTAGTTGAAGGTACCGCCATTGAGGCCGTCGCCATGGGCGATCTCGATCGCGTCGACGCCGGCTTCGTCCAGCGCCTTGGCGATCGCCTGGACATGGGACAGGCCGTACTGGTGACGGATGGCGTGCATCCCGTCGCGCAGGGTGACGTCCTGGATGTAGAGCTTGGTCTTGGTGGGGTCGAGCGTAGCCATCACGCGACTTCCTTCAGCATCTTGCGGGTGGCGATCTTCTCGGCGGTGCGCATCCCGGCCGAGGTCATGATGTCGAGATTGCCGGCATAGGCGGGCAGGTAATGCGCCGCGCCCTCGACCTCGAGGAAGACCGAGGTCTTGATGCCCTCGAAGGTGCCGTGGCCGGGGATATGCACCGGGTTGTTCGAGCCGAAATGCTCGAACTGCAGCTCCTGCTTCAGGCGATAGCCGGGGACATAGGCCTGCACCCGCTCGATCTGTTCCTTCACCGCCTTGGTGATCGTGGCCTCGTCGGCGCCGGACGACAGGGTGAACACCGTGTCGCGCATGATCATCGGCGGCTCGGCCGGGTTCAGGATGATGATGGCGCGGCCGCGGGCGGCGCCGCCCACCTGCTCGATGCCATGGCGCGTCGTCTCGGTGAATTCGTCGATATTGGCGCGCGTGCCGGGGCCGGCCGACTTCGACGAGATCGAGGCGACGATTTCGGCGTAGTGAACCTTGGCGACCGAGGAGACCGCCGCGACGATCGGAATGGTCGCCTGGCCGCCGCAGGTGACCATGTTCACATTCTGCGCGTCGAGGTGGACGTCGCCGTTCACCACGGGAATGACATAGGGACCGATCGCCGCCGGGGTCAGGTCGATCATGATCTTGCCCGCCGCCTTGCAGACATCATTGTGCTTCTTGTGCGCGCCCGCCGAGGTCGCGTCGAAGACGATGCCGATTTCCGGCCAGACATCGAGCTTCTGCAGACCCTCGATGCCCTCGTGGGTCGTGGCCACGCCGAGACGCTGGGCCCGCTTCAGGCCGTCGGATTCGGGGTCGATGCCGACGAAGGCCCCCATCTCCAGAACCTTGGAATTACGCATGACCTTGATCATCAGATCGGTACCGATATTGCCCGAACCGATGATGGCGACCTTGACCTTGGCGCTCATACCGTTCCTCCCGCTGCTGTCCGGGGAAATGGCCCCGGTGCCGAGGGGATGATTGGCGGAAAGCCCCGGGCTTGCCAATTTACCGGGCCGCCGAATACTCATATAGTGAGAGAATGAAAAACGATCCCGAAGCCGCCGATTCCGGCACCCAGGCCCTCGACCGCGCCCTCGGGTTGTTCACCCTGGTGCTGCGGGACAGGGGCAAGACCCCCCTGTCCGAACTGGCCGGACAGGCGGAAATGCCGGTTTCGACCGCGCACCGGCTGATCGCGGCCTTCGAGCGCCAGCGCCTGATCACGCGGGCGGCGCGGGGGCGCTATGTCGCCGGCATGGGCCTCGCCGAACTCGCGTCCGACCGGCGTCAGGTGCTGATCAACGCCAGCCGGCCGCTGCTGCGCCGCCTCGCCCGGCAGCAGAAGCGGACCGCCCACCTCGGCATTCTGGAAGCCGAGATGGTCACCTATCTGGTCAAGGAGGCGGGCGGGCCGGGCAAGGTCTTCACCCGCGAGATGATGCAGCTCGAGGCCTATTGCACCGGCATCGGCAAGGTGCTGCTGGCCGGCCTCGACAAGCCGGTGCGCGAGCGTTACCTGGCCGGCGGCCCTTTCCCCCGGCTGACGGAAACGACCCTGACCGAACCCGACCAGCTGCGCGCGGCGATATCCACCATCGCCGAACGCGGCTACGCCGAGGACGACGCCGAGATGGCGGAGGGGCTGCATTGCGTGGCCGTGCCCCTGCACGACCGCCAGGGCAAGGTGGTGGCCGCCATTTCGCTGACCGGCCTCGCCGAGACAGGAGCGCCCGGCGTTCCGCCCGCGCTGCTGGCGGCCGCGCGGGCGATTGAGGACAAGCTCTGGGGCTGAAGGGCGGAAACCGATCAGTCGCCCCGGCGCTGCATCGCCCCTTGCGTGAGGTAAAGATCGTAGGTCGCGGGATCGTTCACCCGCATCACGTCGCCGCTGGCGAGGCGCTGCACCTGCTCGATCCGCGTCATGTGGCCGGTCTGGGTGTTATAGGCATGGACATGGGTCCAGGACCAATAGGGATGCTTGCCGTCCATGACCTGCCCCTTGCCATCGTCATAAAGCGAATAGGCCCCGTCGAAGGAACGGAACAGCTGGCCGCGCCGGTCGAAGCTGACCATGGTGATGGGCAGCATGGTGCGCAGGTCGAAGCGTACTTCCTTCTTCGAGATGGGCGCGCGCGGATAGCGCACGGGTTGCGCCTCGACGTTGATCGCCTGCGGCACCAGCTCGACCACCGTGTCGTAGAAGGTCTCGCCCTTGGGCCCGCCATGGGTGCCATGGGTCCAGTTGTCGGCGCTCGACGACCAGTTGCCCGACAGGCCGGCCAGCGCCGGCCCTGTGCCGATCACCTTGTAATTGCCCCAGGTCAGATAGGGATCGCCGGTCGCCCAGGCGTCGGACAGATAGAGATCGGAGCCCGGCAGCAGCGGCTCGAAGCGCTGGTTGGTGGGGAAGCGGCGGATGCGCTTGAATTCCGGCACGTAACCGAAGAGGTCCGGGAATTCGCGCTGGTCGTAGGGCCAGATGTTGAGGAAGGACGAGCCCCTGATATCGTCGGGCGAAGTGAAGATGATGGACTGGAAGCGCATCTTGTCTTCATGGCCCGGCAGATAGGGCTTGGGGTCCATCGCCACCCGGGCGACCGGGGTCATTTCGGCCCAGACGCCTTCGTAGCGATAGTCGACCTTGCCCGACGCACTGACGTCGCATTCCCGGATGCCATAGACGCTGGCATCGTGCCGGCCCCAGGACAGGGTCTGGCCGGCAAAGGCTTCGAGCCCGTTGGTGCTGGCCGGGAACGGATGGCCGCCGATCCACGGCTTGCCGTCGTCGGTCGCGATATTGCCATTGGCGTCGAGCCGGCCGCGGCCCTTGTTGCTCAAGGTCGCCTCGACATATTCCCAGGGCGACAAGCGCATGACGTCCGTCGTCTCACGCGCAAGGGTCAGGCGCCGCCCCATGTCCTTGACCTGCTGGAACTGAATGGGATCGAGCAGTTCGCGGACCTGGTCGACATTGCCGGCGTCGATGGTGTCGCCCGGCTTCAGCTTGCCCTTGGTATAGGCCTCGATCGACAGCAATTCGTCGGGATAGGCGGCCGAGGCGTCGCCCGTCTTGGCGATGGCCTGCCACAGGGGCATCAGCACCCCTGCGGCGACGGTGCCCCGGCCGAGCTGTTCGAGGAAGTGGCGGCGGGAATAATCCCGGTCATACCGTCTGATGTGCATTCCGTCGGCTCCCCCTCATACCCGTCAGGGTACGAAGGAGAGGAGAGGCAGGCCCGAAAGTCCACTGCTGCCGCCGCTCAGAAGCCCGGTCAGCGTGTCGGTCAGGCGACCGGCGAAACCCTGAAGGATGGCGGGATCGCTGGCGAAGCCCTGCAGCATACCGGGAACGAGCACGCCGAGCAGCTGATCGGGCTTGGCCGCGCCGAGGAGATAGAGCACCGGCTCGGCCGGCAGCAGGCTGACCAGATCGCCGACCAGCGGCAGGCTGGCGACGGAATTCGGGCCTGTCGGCAGGTCGCCGATGCGCACCGTGTCGGGCGACAGGATTTCGGTCAGGCTGCCCAGCAGATCGCCGACCACGGGAATGCCGTCGAGCGGCGTGCCGGTCGAACCCGCCGGCAGGATACCGGCCAGCAGATTGCCCAGCGGCGCCTGTTCGCCGTCGGTCGAGACGAGGTCGGTCAGGAGATTGGTCAGCGCCGCCGCAGGATCCGCGCTCGTGCCATTGGCGGACAGGCCGGTCAACATGCCGCCGCCCGCGTCGGGTGCCGGCACCGCCTCGATATCGCCGAACTCGGTGCCTTCCTGGATCGCGCCGGCTGCCGCGGTGATGAAGCGGATACCGGTCGAATGGGGCGCCGCGATGAAGAGATTGTTACGCCCCATGTGGCGGTGGCGATAGATCAGGCTGGGACCGCCCGCGTCCTCTTCCCCGGCCGAGGCCATGGCGGATTCCGGCGCGCCGGTATAGAGCCGCAGCCCGACCATGCCGACCGAGCCATCGTTGTCGAAGCCGCCGGTCGCGTAAAGCGCGAGGCCGCTCGCCGGGGCGACCAGATATTCGGCCTCGAGATCGCCGCCGAATTCGCTCGCCTCGGTATAGGAAATGCCGCCGCCGACCCTAAGGTTGGGGGAAGCGTAATAGGCCATGCCGAGGCGCCCGGCGAAGCCGCCGTCGACGATGTCGCCGGTCTGCACGCCCGCCATCGCCTCGAGGGTAATCTGGTCGAGGTAATATTCGCCGATGGCCGAGACGCTGAACTGGCTTTCCTCGTCGACACGAAGCGCCGTCACGGCAAGACCGAGCAGATGACTTGACGGGTCACGGAAATAGAGCTGGGCCGCGCCGCCGTAGAAGCTGACCTCGGACGCCGCCTTGCCGACGATGCCGTCGATCTGCAGACCCATGCTGTCACCGAGCGGCGTGTTGAACGAGACGCCACCGCCGTAGAGGCCGCCATTCTCGTCACCGCCACCGAAGGCTTCGAACTGGAAGCTGCTGGCGGCCACCGCGGCCATGTCCTCAGGCGACGGCGCCTGATCCTGGGCACTCGCCCACGACGCCACACCCAGCGCGGCCCCCAGCGTCGCCGCCGTCAACAAACCCGTCCTTTTCATTTCCCACCCCTCGAGCTTCCGCCTGCGCCACGGCCGGGCCCCGCCGATCCGCGAACGCTTATGTTTTTTTGCCCGGACCTTCCCTCATCCGGTGCCTGTCGGCTGGCGCAGACCATGCCGACAGAATGCGCCGAGTGTGCAGGAAGCGGGGGGAGCGGCCTCCCACCCATTAGGGGGGAAATCGGCCCGATACGGAAAGTCTGCGGTTGAGATAGCCCCAGCCCGACACCAATGTCGGTCCGGCAGAGCGGGGAATTACACCGGAATGTCGAGGTCTCGCCGGATGAGAGCGAGCATGGCGTCGAGCACCCGGCTTGCCGTCGCCGTGGTTTCCACCCGCGACACGCCTGGGGTGTTCAGCCACCATTCCGATCCGGCCTCCGCCGCGCCGAGCAGGGCATAGGCATAGGGGCTGACCCGGCGCCTCGCGATGGCCCGGTGCAGGCCGGGCGGGGCGAGTTCGGCGAGGGTGATCAGCATGGCGTGGATCAGCGCGGCCCGGTAACCCCGCGCCCGCTCGGCCAGCGGGCCGTCGCCCCGCATGGCCGACAGGATCACCCGCCAGCTCGCCGTCTGTTCGTAGAGCCGCGTGATCAACAGGTCGAGGGTCGCCCTGATGCGCGCTTCCGGGTCGGGGATCGCCGCCATCAGGGCGAGGCCCCCCAGCAGCTCGGCGCCCGTCCGCTCGAGCAACGCCGCCAGCAGGCCCGGTTTCGAGCCGAAATAACTGTAGATCATCGGCTTGGTCACACCGCAGGCGGCGGCGACATCGTCCATCGAGGTCGCGTGGAAACCCTGCGCGGCGAACATTTCCGCCGCCACCTGCAGGATCTGCGCCTCGCGCGCCGCCCGTGGCAGGCGCCGGCTGCCGTTTCGCGGCCCTTCTTCGCCCATGTTCCGGCTTTTCCGATCGCTCATTGACTCAAACTTACTTTCAAGTAACTTACTTCAAAGTAATAAACAGGGGAAGCGGGGAGCCGCCATGTCCATACCCGATCCGGCCGAGCGAATCGCCGCCTTCCGGGCCGCCCAGCGTCTGGCCTACGACTGCGCCGAAGCGATCGCGGCCGATTTGCGCCCGGGCATGACCGAGCGCGAGGCGGCAACCCGCATGAAGACCTGGGCCGCCGATCACGGCGTGCGCGAATGGTTTCACGAGCCCTTCGCCTGGTTCGGCGACCGCACGGCCTTTCGCGGCGCCATCGGCATTCGCGCCCTGCGCGGTTTCAACCCGGCCTTCTTCCCCGGCGGTCGCCGGCTGGAGGAAGGCATGGCCTTCATCCTCGACTGCGCGCCGGTGGTCGGCCGGGCAGTGGCCGACATCGGCTATTCCGGCGCCCTCGGCCACAATCCGGTGGTCGAGCAGCTGATGGACGACCTGATCGAGCATCGAAACCTCATCCCCCGCGAAATCGCCGCCGGCCGCAGCATGGCCGAGGTTTCGCGCGCGGTCGATGCCCTGTGCCGCCGTCAGGGCGTGGAGCCGCGCCACAAGGCCTATCCCTACACGGTCCTCGCCCATCGGGTGGAAGTGCTGCCGGGCGAGGCCTCGCGCTTCAGCCTCGCCCGTTTCGGCCTCCGCGCCGTGCGGGAGCTGCGCCGCCAGGTCGCCGAAGGCCGGGACAAGGGCTGGTCGCCGCTGTGGAACAGCACCGAAGCCTCGGACCATCCGCCGGTGCCCGGCCTCTGGGCGGTGGAGCCGCATCTGGGCTTTCGCGACACGGGCGCGAAATTTGAGGAATTGCTGCTGATCGGCGACGACGGCGGCGCCCGCTGGCTGGACGACGACCTGCCCCATGTCCGGCGCTTCGAAACCCGCCGCAGCCAGAAGAAAGCCGCCTGACATGAGCACACCCTTCGAGGTCGAGACCGGCGAAGTCACCCTGTCCGGCCATGTCGCCGGCCCTGAAAAGGCGCCGGTCGTCCTGCTGATCCACGGCTATCCCGACGACAGCACGGTGTGGGACGGCGTCGTCGCCGACCTCGCCGCCGACCACCGGGTCATCACCTATGACGTCCGGGGCGCCGGCGCCTCGACCGCGCCGGCGGGCCAGCGCGGCTATCATCTCGGCCGGCTGATGGCCGATCTCGCCGCGGTGATCGAGGCGCAGGTGCCGGATGGCGCCAGGGTGCATCTCGTCGGCCACGACTGGGGCTCCATACAGGGCTGGCAGGCGCTGGTCGATTCCCGCACCCGGCACCGCATTGCCTCCTATACTTCAGTCTCCGGCCCGTCGCTCGACTTGGCCTTCGGCGCCATGTCGGAGCGGCTGCGCGCGCGGAAACTGGCCGCCCTGCCGCCCATGCTGGGGCAGATGCTGCGCTCCTGGTACATTTTCGCCTTCCATGTCCCCGCCTTCGCCCCCCTCGTCTGGCGGGCCGGCGCTGCCCACCTCTGGCCGCGTCTCCTGCGCCGGACCGACGGCATCGAAGTCGCGCCCCGCGCCGGCCAGTTGGCCGATGCGCTGCGGGGCATCAACCTCTACCGCGCCAATTTCCGTGAAAAGGCGCTGGCGCCCCGGCCCGCGACCATCGAGCAGCCGGTTCAGCTGCTGGTGCCGCGCAACGATCCTTTCGTCAGCCCGGCCGTCTTCGACGATCTCGCCACCCGCGTGCCCCATCTGGTGCGCGAGGATATCGAAAGCGGTCACTGGCTGCCGCTGAAGGATCCGGCCCTGCTGGCCGCGCGTGTCCGCCGCTTTGTCGCCCATGTCGACGGCGGCCGTGACTGCGGCGCCCTCGTCCATGGCCGGCGCCTCGCCGCGCGGAAGACCGCCGGCGCTGGTCCCCTCGCCGGCCGCCTCGCCCTCGTCACCGGGGCGGGCAGCGGCATCGGCCGGGCGACCGCCATCGCCCTCGCCGGCAAGGGCGCCGACATCGTCGCGACCGATATCGACAAGGCGGCGGCGGAACGCACCGCGACCCTCGCCCGCCTCGTCGGAGTGGAAGCCCATGCCCGCGTGGTCGACGTTTCCGACGCGGGCGCCATGGCCGCCCTCGCCGACTGGACCGACGATGTGCTGGGCGGGATCGACATCCTCGTCAACAATGCCGGCATCGGCATGGCTGGCGATTTCCTCGACACGAGGATCGAGGACTGGCGCCGCGTGCTCGACGTGAACCTCTGGGGTGTCATCCATGGCGCGCGGCTGTTCGGCGCGCGCATGGCGGCGCGGCAATCCGGCGGTCACATCGTCAATGTCGCATCGGCCGCCGCCTTCATGCCGGCGCGGGGCCTGTCGGCCTATGCCGCGACCAAATCCGCCGTGCTGACCATGACGACCTGCCTGCGCGCCGAACTGGCCGACCAGGGCATCGGCGTTTCCGCCATCTGCCCCGGCATCATCGACACCGGCATCACCGACCGCACGACCTTCGTCGGCGCCAGCGCCGAGACGCAGGACCGCAAGCGCGCCGCCGCCTCGCGCCTCTATGCCCGTCGCGCCCTGACCGCCGAGGCGGTGGCGGACCAGATCCTCGCCGCCATCCTGAAGAACGAGCCGGTCGCCCTGGTCGGGCTCGAAGCCGTGATCGGCAATCTGCTCGGCCGCGTCTCGCCCGCCCTGATGCGCCGCCTCGCCGGCGCCGACCTGATGCCGAAGTAGGAGTTCCGCCCGTGACCCGTCACAAGATCACCCCGCGCAAGGTCGCCTTCGACTGGAGCAAGACCAGGCCGCAGTGGATCGAGGGGGAGGCCTTCATCTCCCACCTGACCAATTCGACCCATATCCTGCTGCCCATCGTCGAAGTCTGGTTCTGTCAGGTGTTCAAGGAAGCCCTGCCCCATGTCACCGACGACAAGGTGCGGGAGGATGTCATCGCCTTCATGCGACAGGAAGCGATTCACGGCGCCGCCCACAAGCCGCTGATCGAGCATTTCCTGCAGCACGGCATGGATATCAGGGACGGCGCCGCCCGCACCCAGCGCATGATCGACCGGCTGCTGGGCGATCCGGCGCGCATCTTCGGCCTGCTGCCGACGGGCAGGCGCCTCGCCCGCTGGTGGCTGGGCACCCGCGTAGGCATCATCGCCGCGGGCGAGCATTTCACCTGTATCCTCGGGCGTTTCATCCTCGAGAACGAGGAATTGCCCCGGCTGGACGCCGACCCCGCCATGATGGAGCTCCTGCGCTGGCATGGCGCCGAGGAGGTCGAGCATCGCTCGGTCGCCTTCGATCTCTACAAGCACCTGACCGGGGCGCCGCTGGCCAACCGGCTGCTGGTCATGGGTTTCATCATTCCGTTTCTCACCTGGTACTGGATCGAATCGACCCGCTACCTGATGCGGCAGGATCCGGCGTTGGCGATCAAGCCGGGCTTCTTCGCCGAATGGCGCCGGGCCTCCAGCCGCAACCTGATCCCCTCGGCCCGGGACCTGCTCGGCGGCAGCTGGCGCTTCCTCATGCCCGGCTACGATCCCGAGAAGGAGGCGGACACGGATATCGCCCTCGCGCATCTGGCGAAAAGCCCGGCGGTGCGCTGACCCCATCCTTTAGACCGGTGATCGCCCATTCTGCGATCGGCTAATCCGATATAGAATGATCGTGGGTTCGATCTCTTCAGAAGGAAGACCGGAATGACCCTGTGCCCCATCGCCGCGGCCGTGACCTGCAAACGCTGCCCGGTCTTCGCCATCTGCCCCGCCAAGAGCATCCTCGGCGATCAGAAGAAGGCCCCGGCCAAGCCCGAGACGGACGCCGCGCCGCCCAAGTCCTGACCCGAGCGGGCGCCGGGGCCGGTCAGCCCGCCTTGGCGACCTGACGCCAGCGGTGCAGCAGCGGCTCGGTATAACCGGACGGCTGCTCCCGCCCCTTGAACACGAGATCGCAGGCCGCCCGAAAGGCGACGCCGTCGAAACCGGGTGCCATCGGCGTGTAGAGCGGATCGCCCGCGTTCTGCGCGTCGACGACGGCGGCCATGCGGCGGAAGGTTTCCGTCACCTGCGCCTCGGTCACGATGCCGTGGTGCAGCCAGTTGGCCATGTGCTGGGATGAGATGCGCAAGGTGGCGCGGTCTTCCATCAGGCCGATGTCGTTGATGTCCGGCACCTTGGAACAGCCGACGCCCTGGTCGATCCAACGCACGACATAACCGAGGATGCCCTGGGCGTTGTTGTCCAGTTCCGCCTGCACCTCGGCCGGGGACCAGTTGGTGTCCTTGGCGACCGGAATGGTCAGCAGCTCGGCGGTCAGGTCGGCGCGCTGGCCTTCCATGGCCTTCTGCACGGCGGCGACATCGACCTCGTGATAATGCAGGGCGTGCAGGGTCGCGGCGGTCGGCGACGGCACCCAGGCGGTATTGGCGCCGGCCTTGGGATGGGCGATTTTCTGCTTCAGCATCTCGGCCATCAGGTCGGGCATGGCCCACATGCCCTTGCCGATCTGCGCCTTGCCGCGCAACCCGCAGGCAAGGCCGATCAGCACGTTGTTCTTTTCATAGGCCGAAATCCAGGCGGCCGACTTCATGGCGCCCTTGCGCACCATCGGCCCTGCCTCCATCGAGGTGTGGATTTCATCGCCGGTCCGGTCGAGGAAGCCGGTGTTGATGAAGGCGACCCGGTGCCTGGCCGCGGCGATGCAGGCCTTCAGGTTCAGGGTCGTGCGGCGTTCCTCGTCCATGATGCCGAGTTTCACCGTGTAACGCGGCAGGCCCGCGATATCCTCGGCCCGGGCGAACAGTTCGTCGGCGAAGGCGACTTCGGCCGGGCCGTGCATCTTCGGCTTCACGATATAGACGGAACCGGCGCGGGAATTGCGGAACTTGCCCGCGCCGCTCAGGTCGTGCTTGGCGATCGTCACCGTGATCGCGGCATCCATCAGGCCTTCCGGGATCTCGCTGCCATCGGCGAGCAGGATCGCCGGGTTGGTCATCAGATGGCCGACGTTCCGAATGAACATCAGCGAGCGGCCCGGCAGGGTCAGTGTGCCGCCCGACGGCGCCACATAGGTGCGGTCGGGGTTCATGGCGCGGGTGAAGCTCTTGCCGCCCTTCGCCACCTCCTCGGTCAGCGTGCCCTTCATCAGGCCGAGCCAGTGGCGATAGACCACCACCTTGTCCTCGGCATCGACGGCGGCGACCGAATCCTCGCAGTCCATGATCGTGGTCAGGGCGGCCTCGGTCAGCACGTCCTTGATCCCGGCGGGATCGCTCGCGCCGATGGGATGGCTCTTGTCGAACTGGATTTCGAGATGGAGGCCGTTGTGGCGGATCAGCACCGAGGTCGGCGCCGAAGGATCGCCGGTGTAACCGACGAAGGCCTTGCCGTCGGCAAGGGTGGTCAACCCGGTGCCGAGCGCGACCGACAGGCGCCCGCCCTCGACCGTATAGGCGATGGCCGCGGCGTGGGAGCCGGTGACGAGCGGCGCCGCCCGGTCGAGCATGTCGCGGGCGAAGGCGATGACCCGCGCGCCCCGCACCGGATTATAGCCGCCGGCCTTGCCCGCGCCGTCGCTTTCCGGGATCGCGTCGGTGCCATAGAGCGCGTCGTAAAGGCTGCCCCAGCGCGCGTTGGCGGCGTTGAGGGCATAGCGCGCGTTCATGACCGGCACGACGAGCTGCGGCCCCGCCTGTTCGGAAATTTCGCTGTCGATGCCGCTGGTGTCGATGGCGACACTGTCGGGCACCGGCACCAGATAGCCGATATCGCGGAGGAAAGCGCGATAGGCGGCGGGATCGCCGACGCCATTCGCCTTGTGCCAGGCGTCGATCTTGGCCTGCAACTCGTCGCGAATCGCGAGCAGCGTCCGGTTCTTGGGCGCCAGATCATGGGCCATGGCGTCGAAGCCGGCCCAGAAATCCGCCGCCTCGATCCCGGTGCCGGGCAGCGCCTCGTCCTCGATGAAGGCGACGAGATCGGCGGACACCTGCAGGCGGTTACGGGTGATGCGGGACGTCATGGGCGCGGCCTCCGGGCGATGGGTCGGGATCAGCCGAGCAGGGCGGCGATGCCGGCCTTGGCGATCTGGGCATCCTCGATCGACTTGACGCCGGAAACGCCGACCGCGCCGATCACATCGCCGTCGACGATCACCGGCACGCCGCCTTCGAGCAGGCCCTGCAGCACCGGGGCCGAGAGGAAGGACATGCGGCCGCCATTGACCATATCCTCGAAAATCTTGGTCTCGCGCCGGCCGAGGGCGGCGGTGCGGGCCTTTTCAGTGCCGATATAGGCGCTCATCTGCGGGCAGCCGTCGAGACGGATCATGCCGAGGGGATGGCCGCCGTCGTCCACCACCGCGATGGTCACCGCCCAATTGTTGGCCAGGGCTTCCGCCCGCGCCCCTTTCAGGATGGTATCGACATCTTCGACGGTCAGAACGGCCTTGGTCTTCATGCGATGGTCTCCAGCAACACTACAGGCACCATAGGGGTGTCGCCCGCCGCCGTCCACCGCGCGGCGCCCTGAAGCATTCTTCGGGTTTTCCGTAAGATCAGGCCGGGTCGATGCGCTGCCACGGCAGGGTGAAATCCGCCCCCTCCGCTTCCCCGTGAAGGGCGCGGATGTGATAGGCGGCCGCCAGATTATCGTCCGACAGGACCGCGCGGGGCGCCCCCGCCGCCATCACCCGCCCGCCCGAGAGCAGCACCAGCCGGTCGCAGAAGCGCGCCGCCAGCGTGAGATCATGCAGGACGACGACGACGCCTGCACCGCGCGCCGCCACATCGCGCAACAGTTCCATAGTGTGGAGCTGGTGATAGGGGTCGAGGGCGGCGACCGGCTCGTCCGCCAGCAGCATCTCCGCCTCGACCGCCAGCGCCCGGGCCAGCAGCGCCCGCATCCGCTCCCCGCCCGAGAGCGTGTCGAGCCGGCGTCCGGCCAGCCGCTCGCAATCGGTCGCGGCCAGCGCCCGGGCGACCGCCGCAAGGTCCGCCGCCGATTCGCCCGCCAGCGGCCTTCGGTGCGGCAGCCGGCCGAGGCGGACCAGCTGGTCGACCCGGATCGGCCATTGCGCCTCGGCATCCTGGGCGAGATAGGCGAGGCGGCGGGCCAGTTTCGCCCTTCCGAGGGCGCGCAGGCTTTGCCCGTCATAAGTGACGGTGCCCGCCGCCGGCACCGCGAGCCCGGCGAGATGGCGCAGCAGCGTGGTCTTGCCCGCGCCGTTCGGCCCGATCAGCCCGACCATTTCGCCCGCCCCGAAGGCAAGGCCCACGTCGCGCAGCAGCAGCGTATCGCCCACCCGGCAGGACAGGCCCGTCGCCTCGATCCGCATCACGCTCCCTCCCGCCGCAGCCGGTAGATGAGGGAGAACAGGAAGGGCGCGCCGACGACGGCGGTCACCACCCCCAGCTTCAACTCGGGCTGGATGCCGATCAGGCGAACGCCGATATCCGCGGCGAGCAGAAGAACCGCGCCGCCAAGGCCGGAGACCAGCAACAGCCGCCCCGGCCGATGGCCGACGAAGGGGCGCAGCACATGGGGCACGACGAGGCCGACGAAGCCGATGGCCCCGGTAACCGCCACCGCCGCCCCGACCGACAGCGCGGCCCCGGCGACCAGCTTCAGCCGCAGGCGCGGCAGGTCGAAGCCCATGCTGGCCGCCGTGTCGTCGCCCAGCGACAACCCGTCCAGCGCCCGGCCGGACGACAGCAGCATGAGCCAGCCCGCCGCCATCAGCGGCAGCGCCAGCACGACATGATCCATGCTGCGGTCGGTGAGCGAGCCCATGAGCCAGAAGGTGATCTCGACCACGGCATAGGGATTGGGCGAGAGATTGAGGGCGAGCGCGGTCAAGGCCCCGGCGAAGGCGGACACCGCGACCCCGGCGAGGACGAGGGTGGTGGTCCCCGCCCCCCGCCCGACGAGGGCATAGAGCAGCACGGTCGCGACCAGCGCCCCCCCGATGCCGCCGAGCGGCAGGGCAAGGCCGAAACTGCCGGCAAGCCCCGAATAGAACACCAGCACGGCGCCGAGGGCGGCGGCGCTGGAAACACCGATCACCCCCGGCTCCGCCAGCGGATTGCGCAAGAGGCCCTGCATGGCGGCCCCGGCGAGACCGAGGGTGAAGCCGGTCATCGCCCCCATGAGGGCACGCGGCAGACGGAGTTCGGTCAGGATCACCGCCGGCAGCGTCTCCCGCCCGGCGAGGACGTCGGCGAAAGCGGCCGAGAGGTCGAAGGGGGCATAGCCGATGGCGACGGACACGGCCATGAGCGCGAGCATGGCGAGGGCAAGCCCCCCCGCCAGCAGGGCATGGGGCGGCTCGGGCAGGTTGATCATGGCGTGCCCTCGATCCGCCCGGCGGCCCGGGCGAGCACCGAGACGGCATCGACGATGGCGGGACCGGCGCAGGTCCACAGGCGCGACGGCAGGCCGGTCACCGTCATCCGGTAGGGCATGTGGCGCAACACCGGATGGCGCAGCACGTCATAGGCGAGGGCGGGGGCCGGCACCTCCTCCTCGTCGAGGATGACGAGATCGGGCTTCGCCAGCACCAAGGCTTCAAGGGGCATTTCACGATAGGTCGAGAGCGCGGGATCGGCCCCCAGATTGGCAAGTCCCGCGCGCCGGATCAATGTGTCGACGAGGGAGCCGCCGCCGACGGTAAAGCCGTTCGGCCGCAGCACCAGCGTGCGCAAAGGTTTCGGCGCCGGGGCGATGGCGGCGAGGCGGCGCTCCATGTCGGCGATCATGGTCTCGCCCCGCGAGGCCTCCCCGAGCAGGGCGGCGACCTCGCGGATCTGCGCCACGACTTCCTCGAAGCTGACCGGCGCGTCGAAGGCGACGACCTTCATGCCCGCCTGCCGCAGCAGGGCGACGCTGGCCTGCGAGGTATAGATGCCGGCGAAGACGATATCGGGCCGCGCCGCCAGGATTTCCTCGGCGAGGCCATGGTTGACCGGCACCTGTTCGGCGAGGGCGGCGACATTGGAGCCGCCGGGATCGCGCGAGAGATAGGAGACGGAAACCACCCGGTCGAGATCGGCCAGTTGGAGCACGAGTTCGTCGGTGCAGAGATTCATCGAAGCGATGCGGGCGGGCGCGGCGATGGTCGGCGTTCCGAACAACAGGACGACGGCGAGAAACAAGCCGAAGGCGCCCCTTCCCCCACGAGATTCCGGCCTTTGCCGGAATGACGGGAAAGAAGGAAGGAGGCGCCTCATCACGACCTCAGAAATCCGCCTTCACGCCGGCATAGGCGGCGCGGCCGGTGCTGCCGTAACTCCAGGCTTCCTCATATTCCGCATCGCCCAGATTCTCGATCCGGGCATAGAGCTGCACATTGTCGAGCACGTCGTAGGAACCGGCGAGATTGACCAGCGTATAGCTGCCGAGATTCTGCGTCGTATAGGTCGCATAGTCGATATCGGTCGTGTCGCTGTTGACGACGATGCCGAGGTTCACCTGCGCCTTCTCGTCGAGGAAGCGGTAACCGATGTCGAAACTGCCCTGATGCACCGGCTGCAGGATTTCGGGCGCGTTGCGGTTGGCATCGTGGGAATGGGTATAGGTATAGGCGGCGCGCAGGCTGAGGTTCTTCACCGGCTCCAGGGTCGCCTCGACCTCGATGCCGCGATGGCGCGAGGTCGCGGGATCGTTCTGCGGCGTGCTGCCCAGGAAGACGCCGGTGCCCGTGTCATAGAGATAGACCGTGGTGATCTCGTTGCTGATGCGCTGGTCGAAATAGGTGAGGCCAAGGCTCAGGCGGTCGCCGAACAGCGACTGGTCGAGGCCGACATCCCAGCCCTTGGCCTTCTCCGGCTGCAGGTTGGGATTGCCGATGTAACTGCCCCCGTAACCGTAAAGCTCGTTGATGGTCGGGTTCTTCACCCCGGTGCCATAGGACGTGCGCAGCTTGGTCCCGATGGCCGCGATATCATAGGCCGCGGTCAGGCGATAGGTCGTCGCGTCCTCGAACTTGTCGTTGGCGTCGCGGCGCAGCGCCCCGGTCAGCGACAGGGCGTCGAACAGGCCGAGCTGATATTGCGCGACATAGGAGCTCTGGGCCATGTCCTCCTGGACATAGCTGTCGATCTCGTCGTGCTGATATTCGACGGCGGCGGTCACCGTGTGGGACAGGTCGGCGCCGGTATCGAAGCTCAGGTTGCTCTGGTAATCGTATTTCGTCGTCTCGCCCCACAGGGTCGAATCCGGCCACAGGCCGGGCGCGGTGTAATCGACATCATTGCGGAAATGGCTGACGCCGAGGCGCTGGGTCCAGCGCCCGTCGAGAAGGGCGAGCCGCGCCTGACCCCGGGCGAAGGTCTCGGTGCCATCGGCGACCGAGGGCCAGTCGGACAGGGTGTAGAAGGGCGGCGGCGTGTCGTCGTATTCGCTGCGGTAATCCGTGTTGCGGAACACGAGGTCGAAACCATAGACCGGCGTGGGATCGTAGCTGGCGTTGACATAGGACGACAGGCTGCGGAAACCGTCCTCCTCGCTGTTGCCGCGCCACTTGGAGGCCGAGGAGGTGCCGGTGGTGGAAAAGCCCGAGGCGCCGGCACGGATGCTGAAACCGTCGCCCGCGGCATGGGCCGAGACCGCGGAGGCATAGGTGTTCATGCTGCCGGCCTCGGCGCTGACCGTCACGCCCGAACCCGGCTCGCCCTTCTTGGTGACGATATTGATCACGCCGCCCACCGCGTCGGAGCCATAGAGCGCGCTCTGCGGCCCGCGCAGCACCTCGATCCGCTCGATGTCCTGGGCCATCAGATGGCCGAAATCGAATTCCGAGCTGGAGGCGGGATTATTCACCGCGACACCGTCGATCAGCACCAGCGTCTGGTTGCTCTCCGAGCCGCGCAGGCGAACCGTGGTCTGGTTGCCGAAACTGCCGTGCCGGCTGACCGAGACGCCGGGAATGAGACGCAGCGCGTCCGAGACGACACGGATCTGCTTCGCCTCGATGTCCTCGGCGGTGACGATGGTGACCGCGCTGCCGACCTCGGTCAGCGGCGTCGCCTCGCCCCGGTTGGCGGTGACGGAGACTTCCGGCAGGGCCTCGGCCTCTTCCGCCCGGGCACTGCCGAGCGAGAGGCCGAAAACCGAAACGGAAAGAAGAAACGTGCTGCGAATGCTGCTCATGCCCAACCCCACGGTGCCGGTGTCCCGGCTCGTCCAGATACGGACGGTGCCGCGCGGTGACCCCTGGGGGCGGAACCGGCCGCGACAACGTCCAACGACGCATCACCGCAGCGGTTTTCCGCACCAAAGGCTCGCCCGGCCCCTGGTAGAGTGATGCCCTTGGCGGCAGGTCTCCTGGCTCGCGGGTTATGACCGTCGCATCGTCTTCCCGGCCATAACGCCAGTGACCTCTGATGCGCGGCTCGCCGCTCACAGTTGCGGGGACAGCCACGGTGGGGCGCCGACAGGCGCCTTCCGTGTTCCCTTTTCATCCCGAAGGAACCGCCAAAGCAGGCGCAGTTGAAGCGTGAGCGGCGGTTGATGTCAATCCTGTTGCCGCACCCGCGGCATCAGCGGCGGAACAGGCGCGCCGACAGGGGGCTGCGGGCCTGCCAGCCGAGGCGGGCCAGTTCCGCGTCCTCATGCTCTTCGACCGGATAGCCGAGGCAGAGATAGGCGATCAGATGCCAGTCGGCCGGGCAGTCGAGATCGGCATTGATCGTGGCGGGATCGAGAATCGACACCCAGCCGAGGCCGACGCCATGGGCCCGCGCCGCCAGCCACAGGGTATGGACCGCCGTGGTCGCCGAATGCTCGATCGTCTCGGGCATGGTGCGCCGGCCGAGGCCCGCGCCCTGATCCGGATGCAGATCGGCGAAGACGGCGAGATGGACCGGCGCCTCGCGCAGGCCCGACAGTTTCAGCCGCGCGTAGAGCGCCGCCCGCTCTCCGGCGTAATCGCCGAGGGCTTCGGCGTTCGCCCGCTCGAAATTGGCGATCACCGCCGCCCGCCGCGCCGGATCGTCGATGGTGACGAAGCGCCAGGGCTGGCTGTTGCCGACCGAAGGGGCAAGATCGGCGAGCAGCAGCAGACGGTCCAGCAGCCCTTCCGCCAGCGGCTCGGTGCGGAAGCGGCGGACGTCGCGGCGCCAGCGCAGCAGGGTCTCGAAACGGGCGCGGAAAGCGTCGTCGAAGACAGGCGGGGTCATGACAGCGCCGCCGCCAGCCGCTGGAAATCCGCCTCGCTCGCCGGCAGACCGAGGCGGAGGAGATCGCTCCGCCAGGCGAAGGGCCGGGTCAGGATGCCGGCCCGGGCCAGACGCTCGAACCACGCCGTCGCATCCTTGCGGGCATAAAGCCGGAACAGACGGCAGCCGCCCTCGACCGCGAAGCCGGCGCCGGTCATCAGGCCATCGAGCCTTGCCGCCGCGCTTGCCGTCCAGTCGGCCGCCGCGCGGCGCCAATCCTCGTCCGCGAGGGCCTTGCGGCCGACGGCGATGGCGGGGCCGGAGACCGCCCAATCGCCAAGGCCGGCGCGGATCGCCGCCGCCATGTCCGGCGCCGCCAGCGCGAAGCCGAGGCGAAGACCGGCAAGGCCATAGGTCTTGCCGAAAGAGCGCAGCAACACGAGACCGGGGCGCGGCAGATGCGCGCCAAGGCCCGGACCTTCGAGATCGGCGAAAGCTTCATCGACCAGCAGGAAGCCGCCCCGCGCGCCCAGCCGGGCGGCGAGCGGCAAAAGGTCGGCGGCGGCGAAGACCCGCCCGTCCGGATTGTTGGGATTGAC
Organism: Zavarzinia aquatilis; assembly: GCF_003173035.1. Classification (GTDB taxonomy): domain Bacteria; phylum Pseudomonadota; class Alphaproteobacteria; order Zavarziniales; family Zavarziniaceae; genus Zavarzinia; species Zavarzinia aquatilis. Next base: position 203,183 of record NZ_QGLE01000003.1, on the reverse strand, counting down.
CACCACGCCGTAATCGGCGCCCGCCAGATCGCCGAGGTGATGGACACTGCGCAACTGATGGCCGGCGCGCAGCCAGCCCGGGCCATGCCCGCCATAAGTCGGCCCGAGCACCGCCGCCTTGCCCGGCGCGACCAGCAGCGGCAGGAGGTCGATCAGCCCCTGCGTGCCGGGCGCCGCGACCACCATCGCGGGGTCGGCGACGCCGTAAGCCCTTGCCGCCGTCGCTTCGAGGGCGGCGAGATCCTCGGGGTCGGGCAGATCGGCGAAGACGGCGGGATCGAGCGGGCCGACCGGATAGGGCCGCGGATTGATGCCGGTGGACAGGTCCAGCCAGGGGCGCGGCGCCTCGGGAAATCGGGCCATGGCGGCGGCGCGCCTTCCGCCGTGGACCGACAAGGGGTCTGCCATCGCCTGCCCATTCGTGCTAGCGGTGCCCGCGTCCATGATGATCGACCCCTTCCCCCTGCTTCTCGCCTTCGCCCTTCTGATCGAGGCGGCGCTCGGCTATCCCCAGCCTCTCGTGCGGCGCATCGGCCATCCGGTGATCTGGATCGGCGGCCTGATCGCCCGACTCGACCGGGCCCTGAACCGGCCGACCATGCCGGACCGGCGCCGCCGGCTCAATGGCGTTGCCGCGCTCGTGCTCGTGCTCGCCGCCACCGTGCTGCCGGCGGCGCTGGCGCAAGGGGCGGCCTTCGCCCTGCTCGGTTTCTGGCCGGCGCTTCTGCTGCTCGCCCTCGCCGCCTCCTCCCTGCTCGCCCAGCGCAGCCTCGACAGCCATGTCCGCGCGGTCGCCGACGCGCTGGAGAATGGCGGGCTCGACGCCGGGCGGCGGGCGGTTTCGATGATCGTCGGGCGCAATACATCCGTCCTCGACGAGGCGGGTGTGAGCCGTGCCGCCATCGAGAGCCTCGCGGAGAATTTCTCGGACGGGATCGTCGCCCCCGCCTTCTGGTGCGGCGTCTTCGGCCTGCCGGGCATCGCCGCCTACAAGGCGATCAATACCGCCGATTCCATGATCGGCCACCGCACGCCGCGCCATCTGATGTTCGGCTGGGCCGCCGCCCGGCTGGACGATCTCGTCAATCTGCCGGCCTCGCGGCTCTGCGCCCTGTGGCTGGTGCTGGCGGCCGTGGTCACGCCCGGCGCGCGGCCGGGGACGGCGCTGGCGGCGGTCTGGCGCGATGCCCGCCATCACCGCTCGCCCAATGCCGGCTGGCCGGAGACGGCCATGGCCGGCGCCCTGTCCTTGCGCCTGAACGGGCCGAAACTCTATGGCGAGACCCTGTCGCAGGATCACTGGATGGGCGACGGCCGGGCGGAAGCCGGCGCCGCCGACATCCGCCTCGCGCTGCGCCTCTATCGCCGGGCCTGCCTGATCCAGTTCGTCGCCGTCGCCCTGCTGGCAGGAGCGCTTCATTACACTTGACGGCAACATCCGATTCATTGTGTATCATTACACCAATGCCAAACTGATGCGCGCAGGTGTAATGTGGCGAACCCGCCCACGCCCAAGGCCCTGATCCTCGAATTGCTGCTGGTCGCCAGCGGCGGCGTGCTCAGCGTGCGCGACGCGATCCTGGGCGCCGGCCTGTTCGACATCGGGGAATCCGCCGTGCGGGTCACGCTGGTGCGCCTCGCCGCCGCCGGCCTTGTCGAGGGCGCGGGACGGGGCTGCTATCGCCTCGGTCCGGCGGCGACCAGCCTCGCCGCCGATGTCGCCCGCTGGCGCGAGGCGGGGCAAGGCCTCCGCCCGTGGGACGGCCGCTATGTCGCCGTCCACTGCGGGGCGCTGGGCCGGGGCGACCGGGCGGCGCTGCGGGCCCGCAGCCGGGCGCTCAATCTCGCCGGCCTTGCTGAACTCGAGAGGGATTTCTTCGTCCGCCCCGACAATCTGCCCGGCGGGGTCGAGGCGTTGCGCGCGCGCCTTGCCGCCCTCGGGATGGAGCCGGCGGCCAATGTCTTCATCGCCGGCGGGTTCGACGCGAAGCGCGAGGCGGCGGCGCGGGCGCTGTGGGACGGCGCCGCCCTCTCCGCCGCCTATGACCGCAGCCGGGCCGATCTCGACCGCTGGCTGGACGGGGCCCTGACCCTCGATCCCGATGTCGCCGCGCGGGAAGCCTTCCTGCTGGGCGGCAAGGCGATCCGCCAGGTGATCTTCGATCCGCTGCTGCCCGAGCCCCTGGTCGACGCCGGGGCGCGCGAAGCCTTTTTTGCCGCGACCCGCCGCTTCGATACGGCGGGCCGGCGCCTGTGGCAACGGTTCTTCGCCGCGCAGGCCAACAACAACGAGGGAGAGACAGATGAGCAGCTTCCGGCTGACCGACGCCTTCACGCCTGAGGAAATCCGCGCCTTCAACACCAAGTCGGATCTGGCCGGCTGGTGGGCGGTCGGCAGCGCCTGGGCGCTGATCGGCGCGACCTTCGCCGTGATGGCGATCTGGCCGAACCCGGCGACCATCCTGCTCGGCCTCATCGTCCTCGGCGGGCGGCAGCTCGGCCTGTCGATCCTGATGCATGAGGCGGCGCATTACAGCCTGTTCAAGACGCGGTCGCTGAACGACAGCGTCGGCCAGTGGCTGTGCGCGCGGCCGGTCTGGGGCGATGTCGCGCGCTATCGCAAGCATCACATCCAGCACCATTCCCACACCAGCACCGATCTCGACCCCGACCTGTGCCTGGTCGCGCCCTATCCGACCACGCGCGCCTCGCTGCGGCGGAAATTCGTTCGTGATCTGTCGGGTTATACCGCGGCCAAGCGGGTGTTCGGCCTGTTCCTGATGGATATCGGCGCCCTGACCTATACCGTCTCGGGCGGTGCCCGGCTGATCCCGCGGGACGGCCGGCGCTGGACCGCCTATGCGCGCGAGGGCATCCGCAACATGGCGCCCATGGTCATCACCAACGCCATCCTCGGCGGGGTGCTGGCGGCGACCGGCAACGGGCTTCTCTACCTCGTCTGGCTGGGCGCCTATTTCACCACCTACAGCCTGTTCATCCGCGTCCGCGCCCTCGCCGAACATGCCTGCACCGAGATGAGCGATCATCCGTTGCGCAACACGCGGACCACAAAGGCCGGCGTGCTGGCCCGGCTGACGGTGGCGCCCTTTCATGTGAACTACCACCTCGAGCATCACCTGATGCCCTCGGCGCCGTGGTTCCACCTGCCCCGGATGCACAAGGTGCTGCGCGGCCGGCAGGCGACGACCGCCGCGCCGTCCTACGCGGCGGTCATGCGCATGGTCACGGCCAAACCCGCCTGAGAGCCCGCGCTCGCCGGGATCACATCCCGGCGAGTTTCTTGACCTCGTCGACCTTCCAGGCGCTGAACAGGGCCTTCACTTCGTCGACGGAAGCGCCGCTGCCTTCGGCCTGCAGCAAAAGCCGGCTGCCGACCGTCAGCAGGATCTGCACCTGACCCGACTTGTCGTCCTTCAGCATGGCCTCCTCGCGCCCGACGCGGATGCGCTGGAAGCCGGCCTGGGCCGCCATCATCGGATTGGCGAAGATCATGCCCATCGACTGCAGCATGGGGCTGTCGGCGGTCAGGCTCAGCTTCACCGAATTGCCATTGGCATTGGTATAGGTCCGCGAGACGTTCTGGCCCATGCCCATGATCGCCATGGACTGGGCGTCGACCTCGTCCGCGGTCCAGCCGGCCGGCGGCTCGGGGAAGGTCGAGCCGTAGGATTCGTTCATCTTGGCCTGGATCGCCGCCGTGGCGAAGCCAAGCTCCTTCAGCGCGCCGGCCAGGTCGCCCTTGGCATAAAGATCGGCGGAAAGCGCGAGGCCGTCGGAAATCTCGTCCGCCAGCGCCATGCGCCCGGCCCCGAAGATCAATCCGGCGGCCAGAACGGCCGTCCCCAGTCGTTTCACCATCGCGCTCATCTGGTCCCCCGAAAGTGGTGATGTCGGCCGACACCTTCGCCCACCCGCCGCGAGACGCCAAGCCCCAACCGCGCGCGCCGTGACCGGGATCACGGCACGGGCGGTTGGATGTGCTCAGACCAGCGCGAAATCCAGGATATCCAGACTGGCCGGTTTGGTCGCCAGCAGCGCGAACTGGGTCAGGGCATCGCTTTCGCCATCGTGGAAATAGAGCTTGCCCGTCGTCGACTGATAGAACAGGACATTGCCCGTCAGCCCGGCGGTAGACGTACCGGTGACGACATCGACGGTTTCACCGCCATCGACCCCGAAGCCGACCAGCTTGATCTGCAGGATATCGCCGTCTTCCCAATCGTTGATGCGATCGACGCCTTCCGCCCCCAGCTGGCCGAAGACGAAGACATCCGCGCCCGCGCCGCCATAAAGCTGATCGTCGCCAGCCCCGCCGATGATGGTGTCGGCCCCGTCACCGCCAATGATCCGGTCGTTGCCACCATTGCCGATCAGCAGGTTGTCGAGAGCATTGCCGCGGATCGTGTTGTCCTGCTCGTTGCCGGTGCCGCTGAGCGCCGCCCCGCTGAGGACCAGGATCTCGATATCGGCCGAGAGGGTGTAGCTGGCCGCCGTCGAGGTAACGCGGTCATTCCCTTCGCCCGCCAGCTCGACGATCGTATCGCCCGCGCTGTCGACGGTATAGCTGTCGTTGCCGGTGCCGCCGGTCATCGTATCGTCGCCGGCACCGCCGGACAGGGAATCGTTGCCGGCACCGCCGTTGATGATGTCGTCGCCAGCCTCGCCCCGCAGCGCGTCGTTGCCGTCGTCCCCGTTCAGCGTGTCGTTCCCCGCGCCGCCCGTCAGGACATCGCGGCTGTCGCCGCCAGACATCACGTCATCGCCATCGAGACCGTAAAGCCGGTTGGCGCCGGCATCGCCAGTCAGCGTGTCGGCATGGGCCGAGCCTTTGACATTCTCGATGCTGGACAGGATATCGCCGGCCGCATCGCCCCCGCTCGCCGTGCCGAGGCCGAGATCGATGGTGATGCCCGCGGCGGAGCCCATGTAACTGACCGTATCCAGGCCGGCACCACCGCTCAGAATATCGCCGCCGGCACCGCCGACGAGTTGGTCGTTGCCATCGCCGCCATCGAGGGTATTGGCGCCCGCGGTGCCGGTGAGAATATCGTTGAAGGACGAACCCGTCAGATTCTCGATGGACAGGAGAACATCGCCCACGGCGTCGCCGCCATAGGCCTTCCCGGCATCGAGATCGACCACCACGCGCGAGGCCGAAGCAGCATAGGAAACCGTATCCGTGCCATTGCCGCCGGACAGCGTGTCCGCGCCGCCAAGGCCGGCCAGCGTGTCGTCGCCGTCGCCACCGGTCAGGGTGTTGGCGGCGGCGCTGCCGGTCAGAATATCGCCCAGGGCCGAACCGATCACGGCTTCCATCGCGGTGAACGTATCGCCCTGCGCATCGCCGCCCACCCCGGCGCCGCCGCCGAGATTGACCGTCACGCCGGCGGCGGAAGCGGTGTAATCGGCGGTATCGAAACCGTCGCCGCCGGTCAGCGCATCGGCGCCGGCGCCGCCGATCAGGGTGTCGTCGCCGAGGCCGCCGGTCAGCGTGTCGTTACCGCCGTTGCCAGTCAGCACATTGGCACCGTCGTCACCGGTCAGCGCATCGTTGCTGGCGCCGCCGATCAGATTCTCGATGCCGGACAGCGTATCGCCATGGGCATCATTGGCCTGACCGAGGCCAGTCGCGAGATTGACGACCACATTGAAAATGGAAGAGGCATAGCTGGCGGTATCGATACCGTTGCCGCCGATCAGTGTGTCGCCCGCACCGCCGCCTTGCAGCAGGTCGTCGCCGTCGCCGCCGTCGAGCGTGTTGCCCTGGCCATTGCCGGTCAGCACGTCGTTATAGGCGCTACCGATCACACCTTCGATACTGGAGAATGTGTCGCCATCCGCGTCGCCGCCGCTGATGGTGCCTGCCGTCAGGTCGATGGTCACCGCCGCCGACGAGAGGCTGTAGGAAGCGATGTCAAAGCCGGCGCCGCCGATCAGTTGATCGGCGCCGCCTCGGCCTTCCAGCGTGTCGTTGCCGTTGCCGCCGGTCAGGATGTTGTCGAGCGCGTTGCCGGTCAGGGCCAGGGCGACGGTGCTGAAGGAATTGCTGGTCGAGATATTCTCGATATTGTCCGACAGCGCGTAACTGGACGAGGTCAGGACCATATCCGTGCCGCCGCCCGCCAACTCCACGATCACGTCGCTCGCGCTGTCGACGTAATAGGTGTCGTTGCCGGCGCCGCCGGTCATCGTGTCGTCGCCGGTGCCACCATCCAGCGTGTCGTCGCCACTGCCCAGCGTCAGGGTGTCGTCGCCGCCGCCGCCCGCGAGGGTCCGGCTCGCCGTGCTGACGATCGAAAGCGTGTCGCCATGGGCGGAGCCCATCAGACCGATGATGCCGGTCAGCGTGTCGTCCTGCGCGTGGCCGCCGATGCCCGTGCCATCGCCATCGATGTCGAGCGCGACCGTGACCCCGGCATCGGACAGGCTGTAGGACGCCTTCGCCACGCCGTTGCCCGAGATCGTATCGGCACCGCCCGCCCCTTCGAGGACAGAGGAGCTGTTAAGGGAGGTCAGGACATCGGAATAGGCCGAGCCAATGGCGGACTCGATCGAGGACAAATCGTCGCCATCCGCATCGCCGCCACTGGCCGTCGCGGAAGCACCGCCGATGGTGACGGTGACGGCGGCCCCTGAATCGATATAGGAAACAGTATCGGTGCCGGCGCCGCCGTTAAGAAAATCGCTTCCCGCGCCGCCCCAAAGGACATCCGAGCCACCGCCGCCGTTCAGCGTGTCGTTGCCGGCGCCGCCGATGAGCGTGTCGTTACTGAATTCGCCGTTCAGCGTGTCATCGCCGGTGCCGCCATCCAGCAGGTCGTTGCCGAGGCCGCCGTTCAGCACGTCGTTATCGGCGCCGCCTTCCAGCGTGTCGTTACCATCGCTGCCGTTCAGCGTGTCGTTGCCGGCAAGGCCCTGGATCAGATCGTTCTCGATCCCGCCGTCCAGCGTCGGATTGTCGATCCCGTCGTCATTGCCGTTGGTCCCGATGATGGTCGCCATGGTCCTGCTCCCCGTGCTGCCCGGATCGGTCGCAAGACGGCGGCCGCATTCGCCAGCCCGTCAAGACAACCTCCAGAAATCCGGTGGAGTGTCGCGGTATCGCGCCAGGGTAACCAGAACTATTTCTATTTCACCTCGTTCTTATTGCTGAATTTATGGCCCAATATGGATTCATTTCCGTCAGGCACATGATCTATAGATCAAGGTACTCATTTTGGGTATCAGAGTGCTGGACTATTACTTTTCAGCATTTCACACTGAAGCGAGCATGTGTATGGCATGCCCCTCACTCGGGCGACCGGCGCAACGGATGAACGGGCGCGCCTCTGGCGGGCGCGAATCGTGGCGCGGCCCACCGAACCGGGACGGTCGAAAGTCTGTGCTGGGAATGGTCGAAGGCCGGGGCGATGGAGCGGGCGATGGGAATCGAACCCACGACACTCAGCTTGGGAAGCTGAATATTTTCAATAGAAATCAATGATATATTGGAAAAACATCGAATTTTCGTGCCATTGAATATCAATGACTTAGCAGCTCATGGAAAAACAGAAAGCTCGCCATGCCCATGCGCCAAAAATAATAAAGGGGACCGGCCGGGCCGATCCCCTTGGCGCGGTCGGTGACTGGGAGACCTTCGCGCGGCATCATCCTGTCATTGTGCGGCGGCGGAGGCAAGTCCAAGCTGTATTCGTAACCGCTCGACCGCTTCAGCCTGCAATTTGCCGGCCGGGTTTGGACTCGGCCGGGGGTCAATCCAGTCAAACCGAGGCCGGGACGGATCGGAGGCGACGGCGATAAATCGCGGCGGTAAAAGGTGCACGACCGCCGCCTGCCCCAGATCCGTGGACCCCGATAGCCAGCGCGGGCGGCTCTGGACCGCAGCCGTCAGCCAGGCCACGACATCGTCGGGAACGATCCGCTTGGCCGACCGCCACCGGCGGATCGTCGTCGCCGCATTGTCGATATTGTCCGTCAGCAGCCCTTCGCCGGCGAGAGCCCGGGCCAGCGACGACGCAAAGTGCTCGCCGCCCCACAGCCGGCCAAGGCGATCGAATTCGGCGGCTGACGCCTCGAGTTGGTCCGGAGTGGGTTGCGGCCGCGCCATCAGGCTTCGCCCCCATCGACCTTGCGCGGCTTGCCGCCCAGCTTCACCGTGGACCATCCGAGCGCAGCACCCGGACGCTCCTGCGATCCGCCCTTCAGCTTGACCCCCAGTCGGTAGGCATCACCCTTGATCACCATGCGCTCCCGACGATCGAGAGCGCTTTCCGCGCGACCTTCCGCCGTGGTGGCGGCCTCGTCCACGAGGACATTGATCACCCGCAAGCCCTCGGCCTCGCACCATTCGACCAGGGCCTGCCGCTGGGCCAGATGGGCGAGATAATCCTCGCCCGGCCGCAAGCGATAGAAAGTGTTGGCATCCGGGTAGCGCGTCAGCGCGATTTCATCGAGCCCGGGATGCGCTTCGCGCTGCGCCCGGATGACGTCGACCGCTTTCTGCAAGGCGTTCATCATCGTCAGCCCTCCGCCATCATGGCCTGATAGTCGGCATCTGTCATCGCCTCGGGGACATCCGACCAGCTCGCAGTCACGATGCGCGGCGCGAGATCGTCCCAGGCATCCGATTCTGTCGCCGCGCGGCTGAAAAGCAGCTTGCCGTAAGGTGACGCACCGTCCCATGCCGCGACCATCTTTCCGGCCGCGCTGTTGACACTGCCCTGGCTGACGTAGAGCTGCCAGCCCCCCTCCTCGCGACGCAGGTCATAGCGATGACCGTCGTGAGACAGCCGCGCCTGCGCGACCTCGAGCGCGGTCAAGCCGCTCTCCGGATAGCCACGGCCATCGGCGGGATAGGCATAGGTGCAGGTGATCTTGGTCATGAGAGCCTCCAGCTCTGGAGGGCCAGCCCATCGCTCGCCCTTAATGATCACCTTTTAGCTGACCGCTAACGCGCCGTCAAGGCGATTTATAGGTCTTAATGTCCTATTCTTCCCTTGATGATAGGACGAAATATCCTAATATAGCTCTTGTCGGCAGGGCATGGAGCCCGCCGAAACCGGAGACAAGATCATGACCGACCCCCGTATCGCCCGCGCCGAACAGATCGCGAAAGCCCTGACCGGATATCGCACCGAAGATGTCGGTCGCGGCTGCTGGGTTTACGACGCAAAGGTCTGGGCCAAGGGCAGCAAGGTCCGCGTCTACCTCGACAAGCGATATGTCGATCGCGAGGGCAATATCGAAGCCCGCGTGTTTGGCGGCGGCAATATCGACCTGATCCCGGGCGGGATCGTCTACGCGATCAAGGACGATGCAAATGCGATCCGCCGCGCGGTGGAGGCTATCTGATGCCGACGATTCCCAGACGTCCCGTCGACGGCGTTGCCACCATCCACGCCTGCACCGACAAGGCCGGGCGCCATATCCTCTATGTTGTCAGCGCTGAGCTTGGCGCCGGCATAGGCCTGATGTCAGCGCAAGATGCCGGCTGCGCAAGGCCGGCGAGGCGCATGGTCGGACCGGACTGGTCCACCCCCGAGACCATCGAGGGCGAGGGGCCGGGGCTGATCGTCTGGGGCCGCCACAAAGGCGACCGCCCGAGCCTGTCGAGCGCCATCGCACTTGACCCCGTGGCGGCGCGTGCCGTGGCCGCCGACTGCGCGACCAGGGGACTTGCCTATGAGGACCCGATTGTCTTTGCCGAGGTCCGCCGCCGCCTCGGTATGTCCGGCGAAGAGCTGGGAGTTGCACTCGGGTTTTCGCCCGATAATCCCGACCCGGTCCGCCGCCGCAAGAACGCCGGCCGGAATATCCGCCGCTATGAGGCAGAGGGCGCGCCGCCGACCGTCGCTCTGGCCCTGCGCTGGCTTGCGCTGCGGGGTGGCATCATCGAGCTTGACGGGTAGCGGAGGCCGTAAGAGGATCGTCCGTCCGCCAGCTATGGCGCGTGAGTTGAAACTGAGGATTTTTTGCTGTCGACACGCTGCCGTCCCTCGCGGGACGTGATGTCGAAATGCGCTGTGAGGACCAATCATCCTCGGACAGCCCGGCCTAACCGCCGGGCTGTCTCATTTGGTCCGCCCACACCCTGACCCCCGAAAGTCGGCTCCGGCAGTCCTGCCCGGCCCGCCGCAACTCGACGATCCAGAGGGCAAGCCCAGCATCATCGGCATCCGCCGCCGGCGGCGCGGGTTCTGGCGAGCAGGTCAGCAGGCTCGCCGGGATCTCAGGGACGATCACCTGCGGCGCCGGCGCGGAGGTCGTTGAGCAGCCCGCGGACAGCAGGGCTGTCGACGCAAGCGCGAGAGCGAGGGGCAGCCGCGATCCGGCGGCGGAGGGCATCGGCATTGGTTTCGGCTTTCTGGCGGGCGGCCTCGACGGCCGCGAGGGCGACTTGGGAAGCCGTCTGATCGGCGCGAAGCCGGGATAGAGCGGCGGCGGTCTCGATCTGGAGGCGGCGGGCATCGGCGGCCTGCAGATCGGCCAGGGCGAGATCGGCACGCAGGGCGCGGATATAGAGCGCGCCCGCCGCTAGGACGAGCAGGATCAAGCCGAGTCCGATCAGGCGACCATTGGCGAGCAGTCCGGTCAGCGAGATCATGGCGCAAGCCCCGTCTCGCAAAGCGCGCGCTCGGCAGCGCGGCGCTTGACGAGGCCCGGCAGCACCCGCCCGCGCGCCGTCACCCACTGCGGCCGGCCGGAATCGCTCTCATTGAAGGCCTTGCAACCGCCCCACCAGTCGCCGGCCCGGAAGCGCCGGGCCGCCGTCGAGCCGCAGAAGGCGCCGGACCCTATGTTGTAGGCAAAGCTGACGGAAGCGGCGAGCTGATAGGTCCGGCCGGCGAGCTGCGGCACACAGGCCAGCACCGGCTCGGCATGGGCGATCAGCTCGTCCTCGAGCGAGGCCCGGCACTCCGCCTCGGTGTAATGTCGGCCGACCTCGACGTCGGTCGTGTCACCCATGCATTTCGTCGGGATGCCGACCGGATCGAGATAGCCGCGCAGGATCGTGCCCTCGAATTGGGGCACGATGGCGAACAGGATCGCGGCGGCGGCGGCACCGGTCACCCCGGCCAGGGCCTTATTCTTCCGGGTCATCATGTAATGCCTTCTGTTTCACCAACCGCGCAACGATCGAGGCGGCGAAGATCACGACGCCCAGCATCGTCATGGCCCGCTCCGGCACCAGACCCCGAACCTCGTCCGGCATCATCTGCCAGAGGTAAAGCGCGGAATCGGGCCACAGCGTCAGCAGGCTCGTCAGCGCCGTGCCGGCGGCGGCAAGACGAACCGACCACAGGCGCCACCAGGTGCGCCGCCAATTGTCGATCAGCATGGCTACTCCCCTTCCCGCCCGACCAGATCGGGCCATGGATCGTCTGTTGTCACATCCCGCCCTTGCCGGGCGCGCTCAAGACCCATGAGCGCGACGGCGCATTGCTGATTGAGGGCGAGGACGCCGAAGAACGGGATTTCGACCAGGAACGGCATGCCCTCCCGATCCACACCGGTCAGCGTCGCCGTTTCGCCCTCGATATGGGCAAGGCAGGCGGTCACGATGCCGCCCCCTTGCCGGCCTTGAGGCGGGCGAGGATGACCTCCACGATCACACGGGGGCCGATCCAGCCCGCCGTCGCGGCGATGGCGCACGCAACCGTCTGGCTGGCACCCAGCCAATCGGCGAGTCCGCTGGCCATGATGCCGCCGCCGACGGCCGACGGCAGCTCGAGCAGCCAGCGGGACAAGCTGAACTCGCCGCCTCGCGCCGCCCTTTCGGCCAACTTGCCGATGCGGCCAATGACGGCAGAGATGACGGGACCGAGCGCGCCCTGGATTACATCCATGAGCGGCTGGGGATCAGGCGTTGCCATGCGGGCCTCCGGGACATAAAAAAGCCCGCGCGCGGCGGGCTGGTCACAAGAAATTACGGGCGGGATCACGGCCTGCAGAACCGCCACAGGATCGCGTCAGTGATGGCGTCCGCCCACATCGCATAACCGCGCCGACGCATATGCACGATGTCGCCCGCCCCCTCGATCGCCAGAGATGCGTCGGTTGTGACCCGATTTGGCGCCATGCTTGCACGGCTGAAGCAATAATCCGGGTCCATCTGGTGCGACACCTGGATGAACTCAGCGTAATCCCTGTCATCGCACACCTTGCGATAAGCCAGACCGTAATCCCGCACGGCAGTGCGAAAAACATCAGCCGCGCAGTACCACCGCTGCACGACAGATGAAGTATTGCCTTTGAAGATGCCCTCCGGGGGCGCCCACAGACCGACCACCCAGACCGTTGCCGCCGGGTATTCGACATGAATTCGGTCCATCATGGCAGCGACATAGCCGGCTGATGCCGTCGGATCGACGCCCGCCGCCCAATCGTTCCAACCGAGGGCAATCATCACGAGCAGATTTCCCCCGTCAGATTCCACACCAGAAATGACAGTACCGACATCCCATCCGTTGTTCTCGATGAAATATTTCATCGAGAACTTCCACGCCGTTCCCTCCGGGCCCCATGGCGTCAGCGCGGGATCCCAGAAAGCATTGGATTTACCATCGCCGCCGACCGCATCGGTACGCTCAAGATAGCTGAGGGGTTTCCATCCACCACGCCCCTCATGCTTGACGGTTGCTGTTCCGCGTGTCCCGCGAAAATGGATATTGCCCAGACCAAGGGCGGGCCTTATGTCTCCGGCAACAACAGGCCCCCACTCGCTCGGACCGGTCGAGAGTGCGGGGACGCCGATCCCTGTCAACTGGCGGGAGACCTCATTGATCATGGTGCCATCCCCGTCGATCGCCTCCGGATCGCCCGAAGACAGCTGAGACATCGTGCTGTCACCGATCGCCACGATATTGAGAGGCGCGGCCGGCGAAGTGACGGAGCCGGTGTCAACAATCTCCAGCAAGATTTCGCCGATATCGACCTGCACGCTGCCGACCGTTGCCCGCACCGCGACGGCCGATGGAGCATCGCTGTCCTTGCGAATCTGCAATGTCTCGACACCGCGGAAAACGTCGAAAGACCCCGAACTCGGCGCCCATGCGAGCGGCACCGCACGATCACCGATGATCCCCCGCGCGTGCATGTACAGGGGCTCGCCGATCCGGCCAAAGGCTACCTTGGGCGCGAGATAGACAATATCTGGAGCTCCCGATTCCTGCAGGACCTGAGCCGGCCGGACGCTGAGCAAGGCATATGGCACCATATCATTGCGCGCGGTTGCCCGAATATACGCCACACCAGAAGGGATGGTAACTCGTCGAGATACAAAATCGCTGTTCGTCGGGCCGATCAAAAGATTGGCAACAAAGACCTTGGAGCTGTCATAGCCAGCGACAACCGCCCCAAGACCGGTGACGTTTTGTGCCGAAACGTAAAAGACCTGTCCCTCGGTGACGGGGATGTAATCGGTTGTGCGAAAATAGGGGTGACCGGCCTGCACCGTGCCGCCGACAAGATTGAGGCGCTCCGCCGAGACCAGGGATGGGGCAAGGTAGTTGACGATCGCGCCATTCGCCAGCATGTCCATTGCAAAGGCCAGGCCGGCGCCGGAGTTGACAATGCGGACCGGGCCGACATCGTCGGCATGGAAAGTAATCCTTATGGTTTCCGCCGTCGGAAAAAGATCGCCAACCCGGATGGTCTGATTTCGCGCCACCGGATTATGGCTGCCCAGATAGGCTTCCGCAGCGCCATAGAAGGCAATCTGACAACGCAGGCTGTCGACATTCGAGATCAGGCCGCCGCCGCAGGAAACATAGCTGTCCGCACTCACCGGGAGCGCATCGGTCATGAGGTACGACGCCGAATTACCGATCGCTCCGGTCGATTTGATAACATACTGGCTGGACAGCCCGCCTGCGCTGTCCGTCGGCGTGCCGTAAATCGTAAACATCAGATCGCTGACCAGGTCGACGGATTTCTGATCGTAGACGTAATATTGGACGGCGCCGGTTTCAGCCGTCAGCCGGGCATATTTCGTCCCCGCCGGGGCATCGGCAATATCATATACGGTTACATCGGTCGGCGCCCAGAGGTGACCGAGGAACGCCTTCGATGCATCGTAAAAGGCAATCGGCACGCGGGAACCCGCAATGACACTGGCACCCATCCGGGTGATGGCCATTGTCGAGGTAAGCTCGATGTAATCGGTAGCATATCGACCGCCCGCAGCGACCTGCGCGCCCGTTGTGTCGATTGCGGCATTGGCGATGGCATCGGCAGTATGGTTCCGGAAGTCGCCGCCGAATACACTCAATGCATCGGCGGCACGGCGCGCGGTATAACCATCTACGGTATTCGCCATGAGGTCCGCGACATCGCCTTCGACGGCATCGACGCGCGCGGAGATGCCGTCGATCTCGCCGTCGACATAGGCGGTCAGGCTGGCCAGAACAGCGGCCGAATCGAGAAACTGAAAGATTTGCGACCACGATCCCGACCCGCTGGCACCAGCCTTGACATAGATGCCGTTATAACTCGAGGTCCCATCCTGCGTGACCGCCGCGATCGTGCCCGCGGCATAGGCAAGATCCGCATAGAGCGAAACTCGCGTCGTCTTGTAAACGGTCACGCCCCCGAGGGCGAGAATCTGCCGGATATCCTCCAAGGCCATATCGAGAGCTTGGCCAAGCGCACGAATCGTGACCTTCCGGGGCTTGTATGCACCGGATGCCGGAACCCCATCGGTTTCATAGTCGCGCCAGGCATCGGCGTAAAGATCCGTGAAATTCGTCATGATATTTCCGTTCGTTCGGTTAAGACGCGAGACTCTGGGCGCTCTTCCACACCGCAACGCGCTCCGCCGTCCAGTGATCGGCGCAAGCCGCCTGCACTTCGGCAGGCTCGGCCGAGATATCGGCCCCGGGCAGGATCACGCGGCGGTGATAGTCGCCGGCCTCGTCGATCTCGCGGATCTGGATGGGACCGATGGGGTGGCGGTCGATCATGTCAATCTGTACGGTCAAATCCAGTACTCCACTGCAAGGTTGATCGTATGGGCGAAACCGGACGATAGGTTCGCCACAGTCATGGTCGCGGTCGAGGCACCCGCGATATTGGTTTGCAGCAAGATGAATGAGTTGGATGGAGAGACCCGTGCGACGGGGGTGCCGGTGTAACCGACGAAGCGGGCGTTGATCGACTGGATGTGACCGCCGCCGATCACTGACCCGGTGACGAATGGCAGGCCATTGATCACAAAACTCCCACTTGCCGTCGTCCACGTCGGCGTGAAATTGCCGTCCAGCGTGGCCTTGACCCTGTTGCCGAGCCGTTGATACTTGCCGGCCAGAGTATTTGATGTGATGGCCAGATCACCCGCCGTCGTGAAGGTTGGCGACGGCGTCCACGTCCCCTCCTCATAGGGCAGTGCCGACCATGCCGCTGCGGCACGCCTCGGCAGGCCATCGCCAAGCGCGGCGATGGCGCTAAGGTCCGCGTCGAATCCCTGTATGTCGCTCCCGATGACGAGGTCGAGCAGGTCGAGCAGCTGGGCCCTCGTCAGCTTTTTTGAGGCGCCGTCCTGCCAAATCGGGAAGACTTCATCTCCGACGGGCGTTGGCGCGCCGACGGTCAGGTCGCTGAAGGTCTTGGTCGCCATCAGACCACCACCAGATAATTACCGAGTCCATCCACCATGAGGTCACCCCCCTCTGTCGCGATGTAATCCGTTGCAATCGCCAGCGTCACCGGCCCGGCCGGGGCGGACGATGTACCGACCGTGTTTTCCGCGGTCACCCAATAGTCGTAAGCCCCGATCGGCAGGTCGGGATCGGTCACGCTCATGATCTGGCCAAGGCCGCCGGCTATATCGCTGGCAACCGGTACCGCCGCGCCGAAGCCATCCCCGGCCGCCGCCCGCCAGACCGTCGCGGCGGCGAAATTCGTCGAGCGGGGGTTGCGCCACGTCACCACCGCGTCGCCAAGGGCCGACGTTGCCGAAAGACCGCTTGGCAGCTCCGGGGCGATGCCGTCGGTCGATGTATCGGCATAGGCTGAGGCCGACCACAGTCCGGCCCTTACCCTCACCTGATATTCGATCGTGACGTCGGCGGGCGCCGGCTGAACCCGCGCCCGGATCAGTCCCGATCCGATGGTGACCGCGGCGAGGCTGGACGACGCCCAGGGCTCCGATCCGACGCGATGCCGCTCCTCGAAGCTGCAGGTCTCCGATTCGTCGAAATCGTCCCATTCCAGGTCAACGCCGATCCCGGTCACGCCATTCGCGAGGCCGATGGCTACGGGCGCAGCGACGAGGCCGGTTACCTGCGGCGCACCATCTCCCGTCACGCGTTCCGCGACGGGCGGTGGCTCGCCCTCGTCCGTCGCGTCCCAGGCGTCGATGGCATTCGGGTTGACCGACCGGACATTCAGGGTCCGCGTCAACTGCGCCAGCGACGTCGTCTGCCCGCCAATCTCGACGACGACATCGGACAGGCGCGGCACCCGTTCCGACCGTACCCTGACCCAGCGATGGCCGATGGTCCGCAGGGCCGAAAGCCGGCATATCAGGGTGCCGCGCAGCGACGCCGTCGAGCGGTCGACCATGCGCTTGCCCAGCCGGCGCGCCTGCGACAGATTATGCACCTGCCACAGGTCGATGGACTGCGACCTGTAGCCATATTCGACGATGGAGGCATCGTCGCGCCACGGCTCCGCCGAGACCGCGCCGAAGCCCTGATCGGGCGATGTATACTGGATCGCCAGATGATTGATGTAATCGCTGTCGTTCTCGTCGTCGTCGATGGAATAGCCGCAGATATCGTCATCGGTCAGGACGACGGTCGGCTCGATATACTTGCCGACTATCATGATCATGCTGCCGTCGCCGAACTCGCAATCCCAGCCATCGCAACTCGCCATGATAGAAGCGCGCACGCTGGCCCTGTCCGTCTCCGCGTCCCACCAGAAATGACACGCATAGCGGGGCGCCGTGCCGCCCGCCCGTTGCGGGACGAGGTCGTCGCAGGCATCGGCCTGTGCCATCCACAGATCGAGGCGGGGCAAGACCACCTCGGCATAGGGCCGCTGCGGGCCATGGGGGCACCAGCACTCGTACCAGATGCGGACCAGCACCGGATTAGCGGAATACCCCCACGTCGCCTCATCCTCGGGGTTCTGCCCTTCGTCACGCGGGTCCCATATCGCCTGCCAGCGCCCCGACACCGACATGACGGGATCGCCGCCGACATAGACCGCCTGAAACCGTTCCGCCCCGACCGGCAGGCAAGCCCAGCCGATGGCGCAGACCCCGTCGGCGCGAAAGCCCGACGTCATCACGGCGGGCGCCGCCTCGATCATCCAGGTCGCCGGATTGTCTTCGGCGGCGGTCGAGGCCGGCATCGGCCCGCCGTCATGGGTCCAGACATGGACGCGCGGGCGCGAATTCTCGTTGCCGAAGCCCATGTCCCAGAACCGATGATCGGAATAGGTATCGAGCGTTACGCGGCGCCGCGGGTCGATGATCCAGGGCGCCAGCGAAACCTCGTCATCGCCGATCCAGTAGCGCTGCATTTCGACACAAGGCCCCTGCTTCAGGGCCGAGACGCGCCAGAGCGTTCCCAGGCTGGCCTCCTTCACCATCGTCTTGCCGGCGACGCGACAGGTTCCGACGGCATAGAGGACCGCCGGCACCGGCTCCTGCACCGGCACCGTGCCGTCCGCCGGATCGGGCAGCTTCGGGCGCGGCGTCAGCAGCGACATGATGCCGATGGAGATAGCGGCGACCGCGACCTGCACGATCACAGCCGCGACAATCGCCGCCGCCTCCGCGCCGATATAGGTCGCGAGGAAGGTGGCAATGGCCGCCGTCACCGGATCGGCCAGGGCCACGCGCGGCACCAGCAGGCCGGCGAGCGTGACGATCAGCAGGATCATGCGGCAACCCTCCATGCCCGGGCCGTCGGGAACGGCGCGGCGAGCAGCCGGCGGATGCCGCGCACCACCCACAGGTCGCCCTGGCGGATCGCCGAGACCACGCCCATGCCGTCCAGGGCGGTCGGCGCCCGCACGAGGCCGACATCGCCCGTCACCGGGGCATCCGTCTCGCTGAAGCGCGCCGCCGTCATCGCCCGCGCCACGACGGCTTCGAGCCCTCCCGCGTTGAGGAGGCGCGCCCGACACTCGTCCGCGCTGCCGTATCGCCCGCGCCAGCCCGCGGCCGGATCGGTACCGGTCACCGCCAGCACCCAGTCGGCGGCGAACAGCGTGCAGTCATGGCTGCCCCATTCCCACCGCCGCCGGCAGCAGGATTCGAGGTAATCGCGCAGCATCATCAGAATGTCGGCCAGGTCACGGTCGCGCCCCGCTGATATCGGGGCGTCAGGTTAGTGAAGGTCGACCCCTCGTGCAGCGCCTTCCACTGGTTCGGCACCCAGTGCAGCGGCTGTCCGCGCGACCGGGAGGTGTCGCCGTTTTTGCAAACCAGCGTCAGGGTCACCGTGTTCGGCGCCGCCGGCCCATCGCCCGGCGCGCTCGAAATCGAGAGATGCGAGGCCGTATATTGCGCGACCGGAATGATCGGAGTTACAGGCGACCAATCCCGGTTGAAGGCCATCAGCCCCAGATTGACCCGGCGCCCCCGAACCTTGACCGCGCCCCCGGCGACATAGGCTTCGACCGTCGGCGGTACGCCGGACAGCCGGAACGAGACATCGTCCGCCGTGCCATCCACGATATGGTCGATATCCGGTGCGTCGAGCAGCACGCCAAGGCCGATGTAATCCTCTGCCCCGGCGACGACGACGGCGCCCGAGCGCATCTCGCCGGCGCGCGCCTGCACGCCGGACCACAGGCGCAGGCTGGTCGCCGACGTGTCCCCCTGACAGCGGAAGAAGATGCCGAAACGCGCGGCCGGATCGGCCAGCGCCGCCGCCAGCGCCTCGTCGATATAGACGCTCACGGCACGCCCCCGAACTCGATGAAGGAGGCCGAACCGGTGCCGAAGCGCCGAAGATCGGTGTCCCGCTCGAAACCATCCGCCGCCGCCAGGACCATGGTGCAGCGCGGCCGGTCGAAAATCGCGGCATCCGCCGCCGCGACCGCCTCCCACAGCGGCGCGCGGATCGTCACCGTCATGACCGCGCCCGCCGTCGCCTCGATGCTGCGGATAACATAGAGACGCCAGCCGAACGCCGGGTGCAGCACCGAGAAGCGCTCGCCGCCTCGAAACGCCCCGGATCGCAAGACCTCGATCTGCACCGTGGTCGCCCCCGCCGGGGCCGCCGCGGCGAAGCGGGCGACGATGACATCGGTCGAATAACCCGTCGCATCGCTGAAGAACGCGCCGTCCGAATGCGGCACCTGGTCGAGCGCGGTCACCGCACGCCCCTGATACAGCGGCCAGGGCACGAGCCGGGGGTCGCATACCGGGACGATCACCGGCTCGGCCCCACCGTCCAGCAGGGCTTCCATCGCCGCCCACTGCGCGAAATCGTCCCGGCCGCGCAGGGGCACGTCAACGAATTCCGCCGCCCACAACCCGGCGCCGCCGTCGATCCGGGCGCGCGAGGTTACGCCCGATAGTGAGCGCGGCCCCTCGTTCAAGAGCGACGACAGGCGCCAGTTGACCCGCCGCGCCTTGTGCATGACGGGGGCCAGCTCATGGGTCATGGATCAGCGCCCGTATTTCTGCTGTTTGGCGAGGCGCGCGGCGAATCGCTGGTCGCTGGCCTTGATCGCCATCGCCGCGCCCTTCTGCGCTTCCTCGCGGGCGATGCGGGCAATGGTTTCGTCGCCGTTGGCGCCGCGCAGGTCGATGGTCTGGCGAAAGCTGGTCTCGATCCGCTGCGGCTGCGGGCTGGCCCGTTCGGCCGTCCGGTTGATGGCGGCGACATCGGGGATTTTCGGGATGATCCGGCCGCCGGCATCGGGTGTGAACAGCTCAGGTCCCTTCTCGCCGACGAGATAGGAGGCCCCAATGCGCACCGGCCCGCCCTTCGCCAGATGGCCGCGCACCGGTCCAGCCGAAACGCCAAGGCTCGTCGCGATGGTGCCGTGCCCGCCACCACCGCTGAAAAGACCGCCGATCCCGGCGCTAATCAGGCCGAACAGCCCGCCGCCGCCACCGCCCGACGTCGCCGTGCCGAGCAGACCGGCGAAAGGCCCGGTGCCGAGCAGCGCCGCCTGCAGGGCCGCGTTGGCCAGCGCCTTGCCCAGGTTCTCGACCGCGTCCGCCGCGTTCTTGCTGTTGGTGATGATGTCGGTCAGGGCGGTCACGCTCTGCTGGCCCAGAAAATCCCACATTTCCTGTTCCTGCCGCATCGTCTCGACCGCGCGGGCATTGGTCTCGTTGGCCGCGACCCGCGCTTCGGCCAGGGCGGCGATCTCGCCGCGATAGGCCGACAGATTGGTCACGCCCTGTTCGAGATACTGCTGTTCCAGCCGATAGGTTTCGAGGGCGACGGCCCGGTCATGCTCGTTCTTCGACAGGGCGGCGGTATTGTTCGTAACCTCAGCCGTTTCCGCCGCATAGGACGCGCGCAGATCGTCCAGCCCCTGCCGCTGCTGGACCTGCTGGCGAAAAAACTGGTCCGCCGCATCCTGCATCGGGATGTCGGACGGGTCGGCCTTTTTCCTGGCGGCACGCTCGCGGGCCGCCGTCGCCTCACGATCCGCGACCACCTTCTCCGCATCACGGCGAAGCGCGAGTTCATCGGGAATCTGAATGCCAGAGGCCGCCGCATCGCGCCGGAGACGATCCATTTCCTGAGCAACGTCGCGGGCACGAGCTCCAAGCCGGGCAAGCTCCCTCTGCTCCCGGATATATCGGTTATAAACGCTTTGCGGATCAGGGGCCGCGCGATCCCGACCGTAGGGCGCGACGGGGGCTGCCGTCGGGGCAGCTTCATTCAGGGTCTCGATGCCACGACGAAGCCGTTCCGTCTGGGATATGGCCTCACGCAACCGCCCGATCAGCTTGTCGACATCCGGCGATATTTCTTGCCGTGAAACATCGTCCAGCCTGCGCTGAAGGGCGGCGGCTTCCTGCGTGCCGTCCCGTGCTGCCTGCGCGATATCGAGCAATTCCTGACCCGCGGCGGAGTTGACAATCCGCTCCCCGCTGCCGGCACGAAGCCGGAAAATCTCGCCGATCATCGTGTTGAGGTTGTCGGCACCAAGACCGCCAATCCCCCCCCGATTGGTCGTCAGGCGATCCAACTCATCTGCGAGCTTCCTCGCTTCCTCCCGTTTTTTTTCAAGAGGCATCCGATTCAACGCGCCGGACACGTCGTCGATCTTGCCGGCAGCCTCCCGTGCCTTGATGCCGAGGCGATCGAGGATCTGCGCGGCTTCATCGGTTCTGGCACCCGTCTCCGCTGCGCGCGCCGTCACCAGGGCGAAGGTCGCTGCCACCGCCGTCAGCGCGATACCGACCGGGCCGCCAAGGGCTGCGCTCAGCGCGCCGAAGCCTCGCGCCGCGATGGTCGCCGCTCCGGCCGAGGCCGCGAAGGCCCGCATCCGCGCCGTGGCCGCGAAGAGGGCCGGGATCGCGCGCGATACCAGCGCGATTCCGATGGCCGTCAGCGCGACTGCCGCCACGTCGAGGTTATTGGCGAGATAGGTGATCGCCCCCGACAAGATCGCCGTCGCGCCCGTCGCCTTGTCGACCGCGCCCGCGCCCCGCAGAAGCTGATTTTCGAGCACCGTGAAGGCGCCAGACAGGGTCAGCGTCGCCTTCCCGGCCTGCCCTTCGAGTTGCCCCGCGCCCTTCAGGAAGGCCTGGAAGAAGTCCTGCGAGGTGACCTTACCATCGGCGATCAGGGTGCGCAGCCTTGCCACCGAACCGCCGGCCGCCGCGAGGTTGTTGGCGACCGCCTGCGCGATGACCGGCAGGCCTTCGAGCACGCTATTGAATTCTTCCGCCCGGAATACCCCCGAGCCCAGCCCCTGCGAGAGCTGGAGCAAGGCGCCCGAGGCCGCCGCGGTCGATGTCCCTTGAATGCGGACCGCCGCCGACACGCCGTCGACGAAGGTCTTGAGCTGATCCTGTGTCGCGCCCAGGGACTTCGCCGCGAGGCTGGCACGGGCATAGACCTGCCCCAGGCTTTCAACCTCGACGCCATTGCGATTCGCGGCGGCGAACAGATCATCCTCGACCTGCGCGAAGGCCTGCCCTTCCAGCCCCGCCACCTTCAGGGTGTTGGCGAAGCGGGTGTAACCATCGGCGAGACGGCCCGCCGCCTCGATGCCCTGCACCCCGGCGAAGGCCGCGCCCAATTGCAGCAGGCCGGCGCGTGCCCGGGCGATGGAGCCGTCGAGGCCGGAAAAGGCCGAGGACGACCGCTTGTTCATTTCGTCAAAGCGGCGCTTGATTTCGGCGGATCGCTGCGCCGCCACATTGGCCGCCTTCGCCATCTGCTTCTCGAAGGCATTGGCCTTCGCTTCGAGCACGACGATCAGTTTTTCGACATCCGTGGCCATGTTTCACCCATGAAAAAAGGCGCCCGGTCAGGGGCGCCTTGAAGTCTCGATAAGCACCATCAAGACCGATGGCGCGCCAGGCTTGCGTTGGCAGAAACCCGGTCATTTACCTCGTCGAGCCAAGCCTGCGGCAGCGCGGCGACCAAACCGCGTAACGATTCCACCAGAAAGCTAAGAGATGCGACGGATGCGCACTGAGGCAATACCCCCATTTTTTTCATCTGCAGAAGATCGGTGGAGATCCTGTCCGCTTCCTCAATGAGAAGATCGCTTACCCCTTCCAGCTGGAACAGCATGGTTTCGAAATCCAGTTCGCAGCGCGCCGCGGAAGGAACCGTCGTCATTGCCGCTCCCCCTTTCATACATCCTGCTCGTTGGCCGACAACATGCGGGCCAACACGGATATACCCTTGGCCGTGATGAAGACCTGACTGCGGGTCCGCTCACCGCTGTCGCCGCCGACCAGCACCGTCTTCTGATGCAAACAGCCGGTCTCGATCCGCGCCTGCATCGATATCTCGTAACCATCGCGGCCCCGCTTGTAGATCCAGCGCATGTCGCGCATCCACTGGAACAGCGTCTTCGGCCGCAACTGCAGGATCTTCGCTGCCTCGGTAATGGTATGAAGACCGTCCGCCACGGCGATCCGCTCCGCGACCCGCGCCTTGGGCCGCAGATCGGTGTTTTCCATCGCCAGTTCGGTGTTTTCGACAAGCAGTTCGGCCCTCTCGGCCTCAAGGGCGATGACCTTCTCGGTATAGATCAGCAGGGCCGAGCGCAGGAACGACGGATCGTTCAACTGATGATCCATGTTCACGGTCGGCTCGGGCGCGCGGCGCACGCGCTCTTCGAGCTCCCGCCAACGGTCCACCAGCCGCGCGGTGAACTCCGGCGAAAGCTGCGCCACGATAACGTAGCTGTCACGCTGGCCGACGCGGTAGACCTCGACCGGACGGGCGCCGGCCCCTCCATGGGAGGTTTCCTCAAATTGAGTAAACCTAACAAGCCCCCTTTCAGCCAGCGTTTGGATCGTTCGCTTCACGTTGTCGTGGCGCTTCTCGACCAGATCCGCGATCTCGCGGCTCGACATGGTCAGATCGGCGGGGGAGCCTTCCGAAAATTCCCGTCCCGAATGCCGGACAGTAGTGATAGATTTCCCTTCAGCCATCGCTGGTATCTCCTTTACCACCTTGGTTAGTCCGACAGCGCGTCAACGCTGTTGCGATGCTCGCCAGCGACGGGGTCACTGACGCCAATCTGCGCCCCGCCGCTGGCCTCCGCCCGGGTAAGCCCGAGGCGATAAACGATCTCCGAATTCTTGGTACGGAAGTTCCGCGCCGCCTCCCCTTCGATGAACAGGTCCAGGTCCGGCGGAAGCCGAAGCCTGATCTGCGGCCATTCATTGACTTTCACAACCACCCTCCCGGAATGCCACACCGTGCGGCACGCAATTGGTGGCATCCGTGTGGCATTGTCGTCAAGCCCAATGTGTGTCATTCGTGCGCCATGTCGAGAGAAGATCTCCACTTCCGCCTTCGCATTCCACCCGATCTCAAGAACAAGATCGAAGCGGCCGCTACTGCCAGCCATCGTTCCATGACGGCCGAAATCGTGGCGCGGCTGGAATCGACCTTCGGCCATCCCGAAGCCGCGACGACAAGCATCGGTGCCTCACTTCTCGCCGTCGTCGATGCGCTGTCGGATCGCGATATCGTCATGCTCCAGTTCGCTACAAAGAGACTTCGGGACCGGCGCAAAAAGGCCGCCCATCTGATGGACACAGAGAAAGTCGAAAAGTCTAAGCCCAAATAAAAAGGCCGCCCGGAGGCGGCCCTTCACTTGATCTTGTTCCGATCAAGGGGTCAAAATCAGCTTTTCGTGCTTCCCGCCGGAGACCGAAACCCGCTTCATAAGCCCACCGCCCTGGGCGACGTAGCCAACAGTCCACGCAACATAAGTCGTAACGTAATATTCGCCGTCAGGAACATTCTCGAAATCGAAATTCCCCTGCGCATCACAATATGCCGTCCTCGAAAGCCTTATGTATTCAGCATTCTCAGGCAATTTCTTTTCGATTATCGCAGGAAGATAACCGGAGACGGAGTTGCCATAGATTCCGATCATCCGATCTGTCGAGTATGCATTTACTGGCGTCAGGCCAACACCACTGCCGGCGCACGTCACGACGCCGCCCCCATTCTGCCGAACGAAAGCCTGCCCGCTGACACGGTTTGGCCCGTCCTTGAGCACAAATTCCGCATCCGCCGGATTGAACACCGTGTGAAGTTCCACCTGCTGCGCACATCCAGCCAGCCCCAAGGCCAGCCCCACCGTCAAGATCACCGCTCGCATCACCATTCCCTCCGCTTTACCCGTGCGGATTGTGTCACCGCGCGGCGCGCGGGTCGAGACGATCAGTGCAGCCGGACCGTCGAGTCATTCAACGCCCGCAGCGCGTCCATGATCTCGTCGAATTCCGCGTCTGTCGGGGCATCGGCGCCCGTCTTGCCCAGGGCCGCGAAGGTCGACAGCAGCCCACCCAGGCTCATACGGTCGATGGCGGACGGGGAAACGCCGAACTCCAGCAATTTAGCCCGGAAGCGGGCGAAATCGACCGGCCGCTCCACAGGCCGGCCGCCCTGTCCCTCGACCGCCGGCAGGCCGTTGAAGGCCGCGCCCATCGCCAGCATGGCCGCGGGCACGGCCTCGGTCCGCAGGCGGGCCATGGCGGCTGTGGCCACATCCTCGGCCTCGACCGGCCCCATGCCGGCGCCGGCAAGACCGAGGCGCAGCACGTCGAGCACGTCGTCGACCCGCCAGCTTCGTGACCACAGGCGCCGGGCCACGGCCTGCACCCCGGCGGCGCGGCGGCGCTGCAGCTCGTCCAGCATCTCGCAGTCGAGACAGAGGGCGCGGCGGCGCCCGGCCAGCTCGACCACCACCATGGCGGCGGGCGCCATCGTCAGACCGCCGGCACCCAGACCGGCTTGCCGTCGAAGGTGATGGTAAAGCTGTTCTGCCAGCGCTGGCCCCGCTCGCCGGTCTCCTCATAGGCGGTCAGCAGGGCCGAACCGGCCAGATGGCCGCCGCCGGCACCGGCCGACAGGTTGGTATAGACGCGCACATTCTTCGGCCCGCCGGCCAGGTCCCATTCGCGCCAGGTTTCCGCCGCGTTCTGGTCGAGGACGCCGGAGCCGCTGACCTGCTTCTGCCGGCTGATCTCGTCGATCGCCAGCCAGGACGCGAGATCGGGATCGTCACAGTCGGGCAGGTTGGTCGTGTTCGTCTCGACGTTGGTCGTGACGGTGAGCGAGGTCACGCCGCAGGGCGCGGCGAAAACTTCGGTCGGCGACGCGCCGTCACCCAGCATGAGGGCGATCAGCCCGTATTTGATCGAAACGGCTTGCGCCATGACAGGTCTCCTTTTGCCGCCTTGCCTAAGGGCGCTGATCAGATCGCGTCAGGTCAGGCGGCCCGACTTGTCCATTTTCGCGGCTGCCGGCCGCGTTACCCGGCGGCCCGCGCCGGCCGCTTCCGCCGCATCAGCGCAGGGGCCGGGCACCAGCATGGTGAGGCCGGCCGGATAGGCCACGACCGAGCGCGGCGTCGCGCGCCAGTCGAAGGCGCGGTCAAACCGAAACCACGGCATCGGCGTCGCCACCGGCCGGCGGTGCCTCGGCATCGCCCCACAGCGCCAGCATGATCAGGGTCTGCGCCAGCTCGACCGACAGCGCCAGCGGGCCATCCTCGACATGGGCGGCGACCAGGCGCCGCGCCTCGTCCTTGGCCAGGCCGCCGCCTTCGAGGCCGAGGCGGATCGTGTCGGTTACATCCGCCACCCGCCACGTCCGCGTCATCAGCCGGCCGAGGATTTCCTCCGGCCCCGCATTGCAGCGCTGTTCGAGCGCGCGCAGATGCTCGATGCCAAGGCGGAAAGCATGTTCGCCGCCTGTCCAGGTCAATGTTTTCGGGGTCATCAGGCCTCCTCGATCAGGGCTTCGACGGTCACGATGCCGTGACCCGTCAGCCCGTCCGCATCCACGAATGCCCGCCGACCGGTTACCCGCAGGTCGACGAGCGCGTTGTCGACAAAGCCGGTGTCGAGACCGCGCAGGGCGGCAGCGACCGCATCGGCCATGCGCTTGGCCCAGACCAGACCGGGCCGGCGCGACCAGCAGTCGATCTGCAGCGCGTGCAGCGCGGCCGCGACGCAATCGGTTTCATCCTCGACCGTGTCGCACGGCCCGAAGGAGATATAGGCATCGAGCCCGCCCCAGCGCGCGGCATCCGCCGGCACGCGGTCATAGACGTCGGACGCCAGGGCCATGACGGCCGGCGCGGCACGCAAGGCATCGCGCACGACCTTTTGCAGCTCTTCCTGCGGCCCCATCAGGCAGCCCCTTCCTTCAACCCCTGACGGATCGCGCGCGTCATGCGGGTCTTGCTCGACCGGCGCTTGGCCCGCCAGGCCGGGAAGAAGAACGGGCTCGCGGCGATGGCCGGGATTTCCGATCCGGCGAAAGCCCCGCCGGCCGCGTGAGCCTGCGTCCCGAACTCGACGAATCGGGCATAGAAGGTATCTCCGCCGCCGGCATAGAGCGTGATGGTCATGCCGGCGATGCCCCGTTTGCTCTTGCCGATGACCATCGCGCCCTTGGGTGCCTCGCCCCAGGTCCAGCCGATGCTGTCGCGCAGATCGCCAGAATCGACAGGGACCAGGCGCCGCATGAGCTGGACCGTTTCTTCGGCCGATTTTTCCATGGCGTCGCGCAGGCGCTTTACCGCCGCCGCCGGAACGCGACGCTTCAGCTTCGCTTCGAGCGCGGCCAAACCCTGCACCGTCATGCCGCCACCCCGCTTTCGACCATGATATCCAGCCATTGCCGATCCGGGCTTGGGATGACCGAGCGCACGGCATAGACCGGCCCCGCCCAGTAGGCCCCGCCGGCATCCGCCGCCCATGCCCCCGCGCGCAGATCACGCATCCGCCAGTCGGCGCCGATCTGCCGGGTCGACGACGAGGCCCGCACCCGAACGACGATCGGCTGCCGCCCTTCGAGGCGGGCGGCGATCACGCTTTCGCCGCCGCGCAGAAAGGTGAAACCCGCCCGGCAGACCAGGCGCTGTTGCCAGGTTTCGACGCCATTGCCGAAACCGTCATCCAGCACATCGCGGGCATCGAATGCCACGCGCCGGACGAGATCGCCGGCCCCCGTCATACCCGCAACATCCTGTGCGGTCCGACCAGCCACAAGACATTGGGGGTAAGCGCGATAGGCGTGGACGTGCCGCCCGTCTGTACCGTCTCCCGGTAACCGTACAGGTCACCGACCACCAGCAGGGCGGCGGCCTGAAACACGGCCTCCGCCCCCGATGGCACCGCGTCGATGCGGCAATATTGCAGCAGGCCCGTCTCCGCCGCGGCGATATAGAGGGCGATCAGGTCGTCATCGTCGTCGAAATCGACGCAAAGGTGATCCTTGGCCTGCTGCAGGCTGACGATGGGCACGATCAGGCCTGATCGGCTTCCGGACGATTGTAGCCGTTGCCCTTGAGCACGATGGCCGCGATGGGGGTGCCGGTGCCATGGGTGCCCGAGAAATCGGCCAGCAGCTTGAGGTGGCGCCGGCCGCCCTTGTAACCAAAGCGATACACCGCCGGCGCCGCATGGGCAGCCACCAGCGCCTTGACGATGCCGCCGGTGCCGACGTCATCGGCCCCCAGGATATCGTCCACCTCGACCGCGTCATAGGTCGAGTCATCATCGCTGTGGGTCAGCTTGAACTCGATTTTGTTGGTGCCGGAAAAGGTGATGCCGCCGATACCGATGGCGAGCACGATTTCGGCGGAATTGTAGCCCTGCAGGTCGATGGCCGCGGGGGTATTGTCGGCGGCGAGCACCGCCGCACCGATCGCCTGCACCGCGATGATCTTGGAATGGAGATCTTTCATGTCATGATTCCTTGCGAGTTACGAGGCGGTCGGGGCGGATCGTTCCGCCCCGGCTGGATCATCAGGAGGCGGCGACCTTGAGGAGCTTGATCGCCTCGAAGTTCTGGACACCGCCGCCGACGCGCTTCGTGGTGTAGAAAGCGACCTTGCCGTTGACCTTGTAGGGGTTGCGCAGCACGCGGATGCCGATGCGGTCGACGATCAGATACCCACGGGCGAAATCGCCGAAGGCGACGGGGAAGGTTCCGGCCGACATGGACGGCATGTTGTCGTCGGTCAGGACCGGCTTGCCCAGAATGGTACTCGGGGCTTCGGCGACGGTCGGCGGCGCCCACAGGTAGTTGCCCTGACCGTCCTTGAGCTTGCGGACCGCCGCCAGGGTGGCATCCGACATGATGAAGCGGGCATTGCCGCGATAGCCCTGCTTGAGGCCATGGTACAGATCCACGAAGGCATCGGCCGGCGCGCTCGCCGCGAAGCCGGAGGCGCCGCCGGTGACGACGAAGCCGATCTTGCCCCAGGCATAGGACGCATTGGCGACGGTGTCATAGGACAGGATGCCGCGCGGCTTCTTCACCCCGTTGCCGGCGATGAAGGCCGCGCCTTCCATTTCCGCGAAGGTCGTCGAGACCTCGCCCGCCAGCCAGGCCTCGATGTCGATGCGGGCATCGTCCAGCACGGTCTGCGTCGCATAGGGTTCCGCGTAGATTTCGGCGACGGGGAATTCGAGCTGGCGCAGGGTCGGGGTCGCGGTTTCCGTCCGGGCGTCTTCCTCGCCCACCCAGCCGGCGGTGGCCCCGCCCATCGACACTTCCTTGGTATAGGTCGAGGTACCGATCGGCAGGACCTGCGCGACCGAGCGGAAGGTCGAGACCGTGCCGAGCACGCGATTGATCGTCGTTTCCATCTCGACGGGCACGAGATAGCCGCCGTCCGGGTCCGACTGGGTCGTGAGCTGGGCCTTGATCTCGAGGTCGCGCAGGCCCGCTTCGGCACCCTTGCGGAAGAAGGTGTCGAAGGCACTGCGATGCGCGGCGCGCGCCGGATCGACCGACGCGGCCGCGCCGGCACCGACCTTGAGCGCGGCAAGCTGGGCATTCACCCTGTCCAGCTCGCGACCGTATTCCTCGATCGACGCATTGATGCGATCGACCTTTTCGGTCTGCAGGACATCCTTGCGGACCGCGTCGATTTCGCGCTTGTGGTCCGCCTTGAAGGCCTCGAAGGCGGCCTGCATCTGCGCCAGGATGGCGTTGGGATCGGCGCCTTCGGCGCGGATATAGGGCGCCGCCCGAAAGGATCGGGCGGGGAAATGCTTGGTCATGGTGACCTCTCAGGATTTGAGGGTGGCGAGAAGCCGCGCGGCGGCGGCCATGTCGATACCAGCGCAGGGCGTGGCGGGGACGGCAGCGCCAGGCGTGCCGGTGGCATCGCGCAGCAGGCGGCGCCGCTCGGCACGCGGCACCCCCTGACGGGCGAGAAGAATATCGAGGCTGGCGCGAGCCGAGCGATCCGCCCGGGCGGAGGAGGCCGGCGGGACGGGATCGCTCGAAATCATATCGGCGAAACGCTTGTCGACCGCTTCGCGCGCCGACAGATAGGTCTCGTCGTCCATCATCTTGACGATCGCCTTCCGGGCGAGACCGCTGCGCGCCTCATAGATATCGGTCATCGCGCCATCGACGGTTTCGAGGTAATCGGCGACGAGGCGAAGCCCATGGCGATTGTCGATGATCCCGGCCTGGGCATTGTGGATCATCAGCATCGAGCCGAGACCCATGACGATCTCGTCGCCCGCCATCGCGATGAAGGAGGCCGCGGAAGCCGCGATCCCCATGACCTTGACGGTTACCTTCGCGGGATGCTCCGCCAGGAGATTATAGATGGTCAGCCCCTCGAAGACGTCACCGCCGACCGAATTGATCTTGACCGTGACAGGCTTCGGCCCGATCGACCGAAGCGCCCCCGCCATGCGTTTCCCCGTGAAGCCTTCCGACCAGATGCCACCGCCGATCTGCTCATAGATCGAGATGGTCGAAGGATCGTCAGCCTCCGCCGCGATCGGGCCGGCCGACCACTTTTCGAGAAGGTCGGGGGAGGGGTCCCATTCGTACCCGTCCGGGCGTTCCAGGGCGCTGATCTTGGGCAGTTCACGCAGGCTCATTGCCGGCCCCCGTCGTTTGCGTTGTCATCGGATTCTTCAGTCCCGCGCCGTCGACGTGAGGACCGAGCCCCACGTCCTCGCGGACTTCATTCGCCTGCATCCAGGGCTGCGAGCCGCCCGCCCCCAGCGCCTTGGCGTAGAAATTGGCCTGATCGGTCAGGGAGCCGCGCAGCATCTCTTTCTCGTCGAAATCCGCGTAATAGCGGCCGATTTCCGCTTCGGTCAGGCAGGTCAGGGCGATTGCCTCCTCCCACGCCCTGAACCAGGGCGCGAGGGAGTAG
Organism: Zavarzinia aquatilis; assembly: GCF_003173035.1. GTDB lineage: Bacteria > Pseudomonadota > Alphaproteobacteria > Zavarziniales > Zavarziniaceae > Zavarzinia > Zavarzinia aquatilis. Next base: position 172,331 of record NZ_QGLE01000003.1, on the reverse strand, counting down.
CGGACGAACAGAATACCGAGCTGTTCGATGCCCGAGCCCCATGACGTCTCATCCATCATCAGGAGAGGACGTGGCACGCCGAAGGCGCGCGCGACCTCCTCGATCTGGAACTTTCGCGTCTCGATCTGCTGATTGTCGCGGGCCGAGGACTGGGCAACCTCCGCCTTCATCCCCTCCTCGAGGATGATCCACTTGCCCGCGTTCTCGACCCCCGAATATTTCGACTTCAGGCTGGCGTCGAGGTTCGCGAAGGCATCATCCCCCAGCTTGCCCGGATGCTGGAGGAAACCGCCCACCATGACGCCATTTTTGTACAGCCGCGCCGTGCCGGCCTCGGCCTGCATGGCGAGGCCGATGGCTTCGCGCGCGACCGCGGTCCGCGAGATACCAAGGACACCATCCCAGCTCAGGCCCCGCAGGTGCAGGATATCCGACGACGGCAGGCTCACCAGCGTGCCATCGGGCCGTGTCACGTCATAAATCACACTCCAGTCGTTCTGGAGGCGAACGCGGACCCTGTTGGGGTCTATCGGGTTAAGCGCGATGACCCGGCCGCGCGACCTGACGATCAGGGCATAGGCATTGCCGTTGACCAGCGCGCGCATCTGCATGTGCGCCTTGAACACCAGCGGCGTCTGATAGCCATTCGGGCGCGACATCAGCACCCGATAAAGCGCGTGATGTTCGGCGTTGGCGATGCCACCCGAAGCATCACGCTCCCGGAGATAGAGCGGGAGCATTCCGATAGACCCGGAAATCAGGTCGACGCAGCGCCAGACCGCCATGTTCCGCAGGGACGCTTCCGGCGAAACCACGGCACCCGACAGGGTCTCCGCGCCGCCACGGAGATAGGCCTCCATCGCGGGGTCCCCGAGCATGATGGCGATCCCGCCATCTTCGGCGCGCGCACGCCGGACGGCGCCGCCGGCAGGCTTGCCGCGACGGCGAAACAGATCCGCGATGCCCATGTCAGCCTGCCATCCTCAAACCGCGCTTGGCATAGATCGACGGCTCCGCCGCGCGCTGCGTCGGCACGAGGCCGATGCTCATCACGGCCGCGACGATCCCGTCGATCTTCTGCGGCGCCTTAGCCTTCGACGGCTTGATGTTCCCGGCGGCATCGGTCTCGACGATCGCGTTTTCTGCCATCCACTTCGCCATCGGGTTGTTCCCATGCTCCAGCAATTCGCCGACGACCATCCGCTCGAATTCCTTCGATGGCGCCGACATGGAGGCAAAGCCTTGGCCGAACATCACCATGTTCACGCCCTCACCCTGCAGATCGACGGCGGTCTGTGTGGCGTTCCAGCGGTCGACGGCCAGCCCCTGAACGTCATAGATCTCGCGATCCGCCAGCACCTGCCGGCTGATCAGGTTGTAATCTATGACATTCCCTCCGGTCAGGGTCAGCGCGCCCGAGCGGGCGAAGGCCTCGTACTTCATCCGCCGGGCCGGCGGCTGGTCCTGCACGGTCAGGGCCGGCAGCCAGTGACGCCACAGGATGATCCAGCGGTCGCCCTCCTTCTCGGGCGGGAACGACCAGGCGAGCGCGGTGATATCGCGAGTCGACGACAGGTCGAGGCCACCCCAGCACTTCCGGCCCCGCATCTGCTGCTCCAGATCGCGCCAATAGGTCGCGTCTGCGGGCCGAAGCGTGCAGGATTTCCACGACGACATCGGTATCCATCGCGTCGCCTGTTCGGTCCAGAGGTTCAGGTGGAAGCGCTTGTAATCATTCTCGGCTCGCGGCGAGCGCATCGCCTTGGCGCATTCGTCGGTGATGAACTGCGGCTTGACCGAGACGCCATAGTTCGGATTGGCCCGGCGCGCCGCTTCTTCCGACGTCCAGTCCTCGTCGTCGTTCGCCGCGAAGATCACCGGCAGGAAAGACGGATCGACGATGGAGCCATCGAGGATCTGTAACGCCAGCTCGTGCATCTCCCAGGCGTAGCCATGATCCTTCAGACCGGCCGTGGTGATATAGATCTCCAGCGGCTGACGGCGGGCCGCCATGCCCTTGTGCACGACGTCGGCCAGCTCGCCATCGGGCCACTCGTGGACTTCGTCGCCGATCGCGCCCGTCGGCGAGAAGCCATGCTTTCCGCCCGGACCCGAAGACAGAGGCTTGAACGATCCGATCAGCTGGGGGCAGAAGATCGACGTCTTGTAGACCTCGACGTTCTTCCTCAGCGTCTCCGAAAATCCGATCATCGTGCCCGCCTTGTTGAACACGATCTTGGCCTGGTCCTTGTCGACGGCCATCGAATAGACCTGACCGCCCTTCTCCCCGTCCCCGAGAAGCATCAGCAGCGATATGCCCGCGGCCAGTTCGGTCTTGCCGTTCTTGCGCGGGACCTCGATCCAGACGATCCGGATCAGGCGCGTGCCGTCCGCCCGCTTCCAGCCGAAGATGGGGCGGATGATCCGGTCGCGCTGCCAGTCCGCCAGGATGAAGGGCTTGCCCGCCCATTCTCCTTCGGTATGCCTGAGGTAACGCGAAAAGAAGTCCGTCGCGGCCTGCGCCGCCGCCTCGTCCCACCACGCCCCGAACTGCTCCGCACCCTTTGGCATTGGCGGAACAGTCGGGGTATCCATCAGTGGATCTGACCCAGGATGCCGATCGGGCCGGCATCGTCGTCAGCCCGCTTGCTTTCGACCGGCTGCCCCGGGAGCGCCAAGGGCAGCTCGGGTGCGAGCATGGACAGATTCCGCATGATCTGATTACGCGCCGCCGGCAGAAGCCCAAACTGCACCTCATAGGCCTCAAGGCGGCGGTCGATCCGATCCATCGCCTGAAATGCAGGATCGAGCCGCTTCATCTTGCCGTGAGGGGTCTCGGTCCAGTAGGTTTCGGCGCCCGGCTTGACGGCATCGTCCAGCTCGCACCAGCGCACCATGTAACGGCAGTAGCGCGCGAAGGCGTAGCGGTCGGTCGACCGCACGAAATTCATCCGCTCCAGATCGCCGATCAGCTCGTTCCAGATGGCAAGCGCCTTCTTCGTCAGCTTCAGCGGCGAGACGAGCGAGCCGCCCGCCTTCTTCTCGGCAAGCCCCACGATCTTGCGCTTGCCCGGGTTACCCTTCGCCAGGGCAAGCTCCGGCTGTTGCGGCTTCCTTCCCCGGGTCATAGCCCCTCCAAAAAAAGTTTCAGCAATTACGCGGCGATACGCGAATGATTACCCCGTCGGTCCACAGGTCGAGGGGCATCAACTTTTGACTCCCCCTCCCCCTCCCGGTCGGGCAGGGGGAGGGGGCCAAGGCGTCGGGCGAACGGCGTTCGCCTCGACCGCACCCTATGGGCGGCGACCCTCGCGGGCCGTCTTCGCCGAATGATGTGACTTGCAAAGCGGCTGCCAGTTGGTCCGATCCCAGAACAAGCCCTGATCACCGCGATGCGGCTGGATATGGTCGACCTCGGTCGCGGGCGTAACGCGCCCAATTTCTCCGCACTCTCTGCAGAGCGGATGGGAGGCCAGAAAGCCAAGCCGTGCGGCCTGCCACTTGCGCCCGTATCCACGCGATGCGGCGGACTCGCGCCGCTGGTCATGATCCCGCTTGCGATCCGCGTCGCTGCGCGGGGGGCGAGCACCGAAGGTCGGCGGCATAATGGGCATACCGGTCTCCGGGCAACAAAAAGCCCGCCGAGTCGTTCGACCGGGCGGGCGCAATTCAGGCACTGAAAAAGTCAATACTAGGATCAGCGGCCACCGTCAAGGCCCCATGGAGCAAGCGGCGGCAGCACATCCGTGACCTGCCAGCGCCGCAGCCGCCCCGTCTCCTTCCGAAGGCCATAGGCGACGAGGATCAGGCCCGAGACCCAGGCCGTGTATTGCGCGCGCTGGAAGGCAATCTCCCGCGCGTTGTCGTCGATCACGACGGGACAGTAGAGGTAACCGGGATGGCGGGGCTGGCGGGGATCGGGCCAGCGGTGCTGTTCCGGGAGCGGCACGATCCTGATAGGGGCCACATCCGCCGCCCATCCCGGCCGATCGCCCGTGCGCGCATATCGCATCAGCATCGACGAGACCTGACCGAGCGCGGCGACCAGCCCATGCACATGCTCGGCATCGTCGTCGATCGCCATGCCGCCGACCGCGCGGCCCCGCACGTCGACGTCGGCGCCCAGCATGGCCCGGTCCTCGATCGCCGCGCAGCCATCCGCCGACCGGCCGAACACCTTGTGGCCATCGGCCGCCCGCTCCAGCGGGTGCATCTGCGCGCCGCCGGCATAAAGGTCCGCGCGCTGGTCTCGGTAGGTCCACACCAGCAGCGCCTCAACGTCGATATCCACCGCCATAGCACCTCTCCCGTATCACCGAAACAGCGACCGTAACCCCCGCCGTAACCGATCAACCCATTGAATCCATTCTATAATTCATTAAGTGTTACGGTGTTACGCCACATCCCTCGCACGCCCGCGCCCGCACGCGCATCATACGCGAGGCGACGCTGCACCGACCGTAACGATTTGCCGTAACCCACGAGAAACATTGATGTTTTTTCCGTTACGCAGACCGTTACAGCGGCCGTTACAGCGACTGTTACGCCCGGAACCGTTACGCCTCCGCATCCACATCGGGGATGCCCTCACCCCCACCGTCGCGCTGCTCCTCGGCAGCGTCCGGCTGGATGTAATCCGCCGGTATCGCCGTCCAGCGCGACAACGCGCCCGCGAAGCGCGTCGGCTTCGCGGGCGCCCACGCCCCCGGCAGCAGCTTGAGCGCGGTTGCCCAGCCCCCGCTCTGCCACTTGATGGTGCCGGCGAACAGCTTCGCGAGACCCGCGTGCTGATTGGCGACGGCGATGACGCGAACGCCGTTCGCCTCTCCCGGCGGGGTCTCGGTAAGGATTCGAATCCCGACCTGCTTCAACGCCCGCTTCGCATCCATCTCCGCATCGACGAGGTAAAGCGCCTCGTAAAGCAGGCCGCCGACCACCCGCCGCGAACCGCCATGCCATGTGTCCATGGGCGAGGACAGCAGATGCCGCCAGCATTCCTCGCCGTGCCCCTCGCCCTGATCGCTGTCCATCAGCGCGGCAAGATAGGGGCGGAGGCGGTCGATCTCGGCTTCCCGGGCCGATGCGCCCAGCACCTCGTCTTCCAGCATCGTGTCCCGGGCCGCCACCCACGTCCCGACCAGATCGGCCATGCGCACCGTGCAGCCGAGCGCGATCAGATCGGCGCGATAGGCCGCGAAGGAATCGCAAAACCGCCCCCACCCTGTAATCATCCGCGCCCATAGTCCGGTGGAAAGCGCCCCCACGTCCTCGATGGCCGCGTCGATGTCGCCGGGATCGGATCGACCGTCGAGCGGCCCCAGCGCGATCGCGATGAACCGCGACCGGTCCTGCGGCTCGAGCACGGGGGGCAGGATGGCCGCCATCCAGGCCGCGCCGACGACGCGATCCTCGACCGCCCGCCCCCCATCGGCGCGCCGGGTCGATGCGCCATCGCGAGAGGACATCCGGCGCAGCAGGCCGATCATTTTCCGGACGTGATGGCCGCTCCCCGCGTCATCCTCGGTTTCGTCGAGAATGATGGCGCGGGCCTCGCCCCGCTTGGCCTTCCGCGTGCCGGCCTCCGATGTGTCGGTCTGGGTACGGTCGGCGGCATCCCCCAACGCGGCCGACATCAGCGCGGTCAGTGTCGATTTGCCGGCGCCATAACCCGCCTGCACGATGACATGGTTGCGCCAGGACGGCGCGCCCCCCAGAAAGGCCGCCGCCAGCCATCCCATCACCATCTCGGCGCCCAGGGGATCGAGATATGTCCAGCGTTTCACGACCGACAGCAGCCGGTCCCTCACCGTCGCGGCATCCGGAATCGCGTCGAAATCGGGCCGCGACACGCGCGCCGCCGTCGGATAGCGGATGCCCTCGATGGTCGCCCCGCCCGGCAGCCATTCGCCGTTGTACCATATGGCGTCTCCACAATGGACAGCGAGGGCGCCGCCCTTGACCCGCCACGTCCCGACGGAGCGCATGGGCGTGCTCTCATCCCATATCCCCGCCTCGACGCACGAACGTATCAGCCACGCGAGGGCCATCGCATGGTCGAAAGGCGCGGTCGCCCGGCTCCCCGGCGGAAACATCGTCGCCAGCCACTCCGTATCGCCATCGAACAGCGAGATAAGCCCGGCATAGCCGAAATCCTTCGCGCTGCCGCTGCGGACCTCCCCGGCGCGCGACACGAAGAAATAGATGCCGTTCCGATGGCCGAGCGGCGCAATCGGGCAATCCTCCACCTCCCGCCGGCCGAACACGGCCATGTGAATTCCGCTGTCGCGGTCTTGCTCGCTCATGACGCCTCCGATTACGCTGCCGCTGTCGCCCGCGCGCGGGCCTGCAGCATGTCGTTGAAATCCTGTCCCTCATCAGCCCAGGCGATACGGGCGATCCGCCCCTCGATCCGCTGGCGCGTCTCCGCCCGGGCCATCAGGGCGCCGGTGATCTCGGGATCGCTGTCGCTGTCGCCCAGCAGGATCGCCTCGCGGCACTCCGCCGGAATGGCGATGCCCGGCCGCCCCATGTCGGGGCGGGGATCGGGCACCTTCACGCCCTCGCGGCGGGGATGCGGCGTCATCGGCCCGCGCCCGGCGCCCGCGAGATTGCCCAGCGATCCGGCAGCCCATCCGGCCAGCCCGGGGCAATCCTGCATGACCGACAGGGTGCTTTCGATCCCCTCGCCGAAACACATCACGTCACTGGCCGGCGCCAGCCGGATCGCGCCGCCGATCATGATGCCGGCCATCTTCTTGGCCGGGCTGACCAGCGCCTTGCCCTGCCCGTCATCCCGCAGATAGGTGCGATGGATGCCGATCACGCTGCGATCCGGCCCCTGCACCGCGGCGACCATGCAGGGCAGCACCAGCCCGCTGTCCGAATGCCGCATCATCGCGAAACGCAAGGTGGGCGGCACCGGCAGGGTAATCGCCCGCGACCGCAGATAGACCTCGACCAGCGTGCCGGCGCCAGGCGCCGCCGCCCGCCACTGCGCCCGGCACCACTCGACATAGGCGCCGATATCCTCGCGCGCCGCCCGCGCCTCGACCGGAATGCGCTCCGGCGGGCGCGGGCGGACCTGTCCGTCCGGCACCGGCGCCAACCCGAATTCCTCCGCCAGCCCGAGCAGGGCGATCTTGAACGTCTTGCGTTCCATCCCCATGACGAAGGAAATGACATCGCCCGATGCCCCGCAGCCAAAGCAGAAAAACCGCTTCTGGTGCTGCAGGCAGTGGAACGACGGCGTCTTCTCGCCATGGAACGGGCAGCATCCCCACCAGTCGCCGCGCCCCCGCTGCTTCAGGGTCGTGTAACGCCCGGCGATATCGACGATGGAGACCCGCGCCCGGACCTCCGAAGCCAGATCGGTCAGCGGCGAAGCCATCGTCACGGCCGCCCCCCAACCTGAAAAATCAGGACAAATTCGTCCTGATTTCCCTTGCCATCAGGACAAATTCGTCCTAATTTATCTCCATCGACAACAACAGAGGGATTGATGAACAGCGGACAATTCGAGCGATGGCTTCGCTCCCAAGGGATCAGGGTCCACGAACAACACGGCTCCGGCCACGTCGACCTTGAAAATCCCGCCAACGGCAACTGGTCCCAGATGCCTCGCCACGGTGGCAAGAAGCAACTCGGGACCGGACTGATGGCGAAGATCAAGAAAGACCTCGGGCTCAAATAGAGCCCGGGGTCACCCCCCGGAACAGGCCACGACCGCTGAACACATCCCCAAGGCAGCAAGGATGACAATGCATGGATCGCTATAAACTGAACATCGAGCCGGACGACAACGGAACCTTTCTGGTCACCTGCCCCGCCCTGCCCGAACTGACGACCTTCGGCGAAACCGAGGCGGCAGCCCTCGCCGCCGCGCAAGATGCGCTTGTCGGCATCGCCGGGCAATATGCCCGCCGCGACATCGACCTGCCGCCGGGCGACGCGATGCCGGGCGAGGCGGCGGCGCGCCTGCCCGCCATGGCCCGGGCGAAGATGGCGCTGGCCCGCGCCATGCGCCGCGCCGGGGTGACGCAGGTCGCGCTGGCCCGCCGCATGGGCATCGACGACCGGCAAGTCCGCCGCCTGCTGGATCCCCACGTCGCCAGCGGCCTCGACCAGCTCGAACAGGCCTTCGCCACCCTCGACCTCGCCCTGCGGATCGAGGTCCAGCCCATGGCCGCGTGACGACCGGGGGCCGCCGGCATATGCGCCGGCGGCCCTCACAGCAGCCGCCCCTGCCCGCCATTGGGGCGGGGGCGCTCCAAGGCCGGCTCGATCACAGGCGCGACGGCGCCCCCGTCCCGATGCGCGCTGCAATACCAGCGCCCGATCCGCCCGCGCAGCAGGCAGACGTCGACGCCGAAGGCGCCGGGCAGATCGCAGTCCGGCATCATGCAGGTTACCACCAGCGGATGGGGAATCGCGCTCACCGGCCCTTCCCCCTGCCCTTGACCCCGTCGAGCCGGGGGCGACGGATATAGACCCGGGCATGATGCCCCGCGCACCAGGACCCGCCGTCGAGGCGCGGCGCGCCGCACCAGGTCCAGCCCGTCCGCCCCGGCTGCCCGTCGATGAAACGGCAGCCGCCGCCATGATCCCGCAGCGGGGGAGCCCAGGCCTCCCCGCGCGGCGTGGGCGGGCGCGGCGTGGGCTGGGCATTCGGCATCGGCGCCGCCACGACGGCCTTCGGTGTTTTCGCGCGCGCCGCAGGCGCCGCTACCTCCTTGGCCGCCTTGGGCCGTGGCTCCCGATATCCGGTGCCCTGACCGCGCGGAATGCGGCGGCCGATCACCGCTCCGGCGGTCCTTGCCCCGCTGGCAAGGATGGTCACGACCCGCGTCTTTGCCCCTCGCTCGACCAGGATCAAGCCGCGCCGCTCCAGAGCCCTGATAAGGCGCGAGCCATATTGGGGGGCGTGCAGGCCATACCGCGCGCACAGAACCTCATTCGTCGGGCAAGCCTCGCCCCGCGCGGCGCAAGCCTCGAGCTGCGCCAGCACGGACGCGATCATGCCCTCGTCGATCTTGCCCGCCATCACCGTCACCCCACCGAAAAAGCCGCCGCCCCGGCGATCCGGGGCGGCGAAGGCTGGGAGGAAACGCCCATGCGGGCAGCGTCGCGCCCCTCGGGGCGGACCTCGTCGGGCGCCCCGCGCCCCTGTCTCACCGGCAGGTCCAGCCGCAGCAATCGCGCCAGCCGGACACGATCCACATCGGCCATCAACTGCACCGCGGCCAGCGCCGCCAGCACCCCGTCCGCCGCCACCGCGCTCATACCCGGCCCTCCCGGTCGCGCCCGGCCGCTTCGCCCCGCAGGCGCCGCCAGGCTGCCTCGTGCCGGCGCTGCGCCGCCGCGTGCACGGCGTAACGCGCATCGTGCCAGGCCGACCAGTGGCCGTGCCACAGCGTCGCCGCGAAGTGCCAGAGCCGGCCGAGTGTCGTCATCATCCCCCCAGAATCTCGCGGGCACGGTCTTCACCCGCCCGGCGCCGCGCCTCGATCTCGTCGATCCGCGCGCGGAGGCGGCGGATTTCATCCGCTTCCCACGCATGGATGGTCGCCGCCGCCCCGTAATAGAGGTCCTTCACCCGCGACGGGCTGACCCCCACCTGCCGCCCCAGCGCGGGAAATGCCGACTTCAGCGCAAGCCCGCTCGCCCGCACGATCACGCGCGCGGCCTCCCGGACCTCGCCCCTGACCCTGTCCGCGGGGTGAACGGTCACATCAGTCATTTCGGCTTTCCGCTCCAATTTTTCGCCATTTGGCGACAACTTTTCGGACATCGGCTCCAAACTCCGTGCGATCTCTGGACGCGGAAGAAAGGAGGTCACGGTGACCGAAGAAACCCAATGCGTTGCAAACAGGGCCGGTCCGGGGCGCGCCAACGCCCCGCCCGGATATGGCCGTGACGGCCGGCGATAAGGTCTTGCGCGGCTGTCGGAAAAACTCACACATCCCCGATACCGCCCCGATCCATCGGACTAACCGGCACAAGCCGCAGCTCGACCCGGCATCCGCAAAGGCCGGCGATCCCCTCGATCTCGCATTCCGTCAGCGGCGCGCTCATATCGAGGCGGGCCAAGGCCCGGCGGATACGGCGGGGGAACCGGAGACACCCCCGATGCGAGAGGCGATAGGATCGTGCCGCCGCCAATACGGCGGTCATGAGCGCCGCCCGAACCGGAGTATCTATTTCACCCCGGGCAAGCTCGCCGACATCGAGCAGGGAGAGACCCTTCATGCCGCCGCCCCCATGCCCGCCTTGCGGTCGACGTCACGGTTTACGGTCATCCCCGCCCTCCGAAAGCGGGATGAACCGAATCTCCACCCGGCATCCAAGGCCCGCCGCCAGCCCCTGAATTTCCACCTCGCTGATCGGCGCCCATGCCCCCGCGCGGTTATTCCAGCGCCGCATCATGCGGTACGCGCGCCGCCGCTCGGGCTTGGGCGCCCGGTAATACGCCTTCGACGCGGCGGCATGCACCGCCCACCGAACCGCCATCCAGGGCAACGAGCCCTCGTCGGAGTCGAAGAGCCCGACGTCCATTTCGGGATGATCGAGGGTCTTCACGCCGCCGCCTCCGGGCTCGAGGCTTCCGCGGCGGGCGATGGCGCAGCGGCGGCGATGTCGGCCAGACACTGGATCGTGATGCCGGGCAAGCCTCTCAGATTGGCGGCGCGGACGATGCCATTCCAATGGCGCGGCGGAACCGCACCGCGCCGCCGCCACTGCCTGACGGTGACGCCCGGAACGCCAAGGTCGCGGGCAAACTCTTCGGCCGATGGCCATAGGGCAATGATCGAGGCGACGCTTTCCATGCCCGCAACGATACAATCGGTATTGTTTAAGTCAATACGTTTTGTAGCGTGCATTCGCCGCGCCGGGAGATACACCCTGTAACGGCTATGTCCGCGCCCAAAAACCCTAAATACCCCCCACATCCGAGATTGCGCCAGGCACGGCGCGCGGCTGGCTACGCCTCAGCCGGAGCCTTCGCGCGCGCGGCGGGCATCGAGGAAGGGGGGTATCGGCACCACGAAAACGGCACGCGGCCACTCACCGCAGAGGCCGCGCAAAAATACGCGCCGCTGCTGCATTGCGACTGGGTATGGCTTTTTAGCGGCGACGGGGCAGCGGACGGCGCCACCAGTCCAACGGACGGCAACCCCGAGATGATCGAGGATGACGATACCAGCGCGTTCGAGCGCATGGGTTTTGCCCTCGTCAACGTCTATGACGCCACGCTTTCGGCGGGCCACGGCGCAGTCAACGGACAACAGATCATCGTCGATCACAAGCTGGCATTCCGCCTCGATTGGCTGCGCAGCCGCACATCGGCAAGTCTGGATAAGATCGGTATCCTGCGCGTCCAGGGTAATAGCATGGAGCCGGACTTGAGATCAGGCGATACTGTACTCATAGATATGTCAGTGACGGAGATTCGCCGCGACGGCATGTACGCCATTTCTTACCGAGACGGCGACGAGGCAATGGTAAAGAATATCCGCCGAGACCCACGCAACAGGCGATTGATAATTCGGAGTTCCAATTCTTCCGACTACCCGGAAATACCCGATGTTCGCGACGATGACATATTGGTCTGGGGACGAGTATTATGGGTTGGTAGAAATATTGAATAGTTTATGACTTATGCCCTTACGGCAACATAAAGCACAATGCCGCGAGAGGGCTTTTCTTTAGTTCCGCCGGAAACTTTGTAAACAGATACGAATATTATTCTGGAACATTCTATATCGCGAAGAATTCGCGGCGCTTTCTGACGAGAAACATAGCCGACCTGTCGGCCCGAAACATAAACCGCCACCGCATTGGAATCGTGCGGATTTGTCGGCTCCGGCCTCAGCTCGACCGGATCACCGGCCCGGCAGCGCGTCAATATTTGCTGGCGCGACGACCCATCCACATTTCGCATGGTCTCGCCGACAACGTCGAGAAGAAACGACCGCTCGGCATCATCCGCTTCACCGACGGTCGCCTCGGCATCTTGCCGATCATCAGACGCCCTCACCCCCGCATAGCGGTCTCGGGGCGAGTGAAATATTGCCCCGATCACAACCACCGCAGCGGCTGCCGCTGCCCACCACCAAACGCTCATGGCCAATCCCCCCGATGCACAACAAAAATACAGCGCCCGCCGGGTCAGCGGTCGATACTTTTTGTATTGACGTCAACGATACCAATTGTATTGTTTCCCCATCACCCGCTGATGGGAGCCACCAATGCCGACCCCGACCGATCACCCGCCCGCCGACCCCGCATCCATCGAACTGCCGGCCCCGGCAGCGGCCCCGCTGAAAGGGAGCCGCTGACATGGCCGCCCCGAAAATCGCGGCCTATATCGACGCGGCGGGCGAGGCACGAACCATCACTGTTCGCGATCAGCCTTCGGCCAGCCTTGTACCGATCGTGACCTTCAGCGTCGCGAGGCATTCCGTGCAGTTGGCCTGGCCGAGAAGGTCGACCTCGCTTGTTCCGTTGAAGCTGGAGCGCATCCTCCGCTCGACGCGATCGAAGTCGATCTTGGCGCCTGTCAGCGCGACCAGTTCGGCGACCAGTTCTTGCAGGGCCAGAATCTGCGCCGACTGCGTCGTGACTCCCTCGAGCGCAAATTTCAGCAACCGCTCGGCCTCTTCGAGGCGGGCGCCGACAGTGGCGAAATTCTGTTCGGCGGCCATCAAGGCGCGCTCGACCTCGCGATCCGTCAATTTCCGTTTCCCGGTCATGCTCCCTCTTCTCCCCTGCATGGCGTGTGGAAAAGCCCGGGGCAGGTGGCGACCCGCTCCGGGCAACCTGATTGGGCATGGATCGAGCGAGTCGATCAAGTCGGAGGGCAACTGACATGGCCGGCCCCTCAGCCTCCACCGACGCGAACGCCGTTCGCGAGACCGTCGACGCGCCCCGCCGCACGCCGGCCGAACGCTTCGCGGCGTTCGCCGCCCGCGAGCCGGAAGCCGCCGAGGAACTGATGGCCAATCTGGAACATCGCATCCGCGCCGGCATCTTCGCCGATGGGCGGGTTCCCATCCCCGCCCTCAAGAGCTGGCGGCGGATCACGCCCTATGTCCTTGGCGGCGAGATCGCGGGCGAGGATCAGCCCTGATGCGGCATATCCAGCCCCTCGGCATCGCCGCCGACCGCCCGCCACGCCGCCAGCAGGATCTGGTAATTGCGGCGAATAGCGCGAGCCATAGCCTCGTCGATCTTCCGGTCGGGAAACTCCGGATCGCTGCGGACTGTCGTTTTCTGCAGGCAGTCCAGCGCCGCCAGCTCGAACAGTTTTTCACGGGTCATGTGCTTCGTCCTTCATGGCTTGTGAAACGGCAGGGGCGGGGCGCTCACCCCGTTCCTGCCACCCGCGATGTGAGCGCGTTTCGCGCCCCCATGCAACCCTTCTGGTCGCACCGCCCCCTCATCCGATCTGCCGGCGTCACCCTGCCCCCTCGCCGCCGGCAGCCAGCGCGGGAGGGCTGCCCTTCGCCATACCGCGCGACCCCGACCCCGATGCGAATTCCGTTTACTTTAACCCCCAGCCTTCGGAGGACTGATCATGGATAATCCCCCCTCCCGCGCCATCCGGGTCAGCGGCGCCGCCCTCGCCGCAGCAAGCCTGTTCAGCAGCCGGGAAGCGACCCGCTACTATCTGAACGGCGTCGGCATCGAGCCCTGCCCGGACGGCGGCGCCCTCGTCGTCGCGACCGATGGCGCCACCATGACCGTCATCCGCGATCTGGCAGGTTACGCCAACGCGCCCGCCAACTGTTCGCTGCCGCCGGCAGCGATCAAGGCCTGCGCCTTGCGCAGACGCGATGGAAAGTCGCCGACCGCGTATTTCTTCGGCAATAACCTGCATGTCATCGCGGAAGACCCGGGCACTGACCCTGGCCTTCCGGTCCATGAGGACGAAATCCGCGCCCCGCGCGAGGACACGGTGTTTTTCGGCTGGGCTCCGGCCATCGACGGCCCCTTTCCCGACTGGCGGCGCGTGGTGAAGCACGTCAGCGGCGGACATCCGCGCCTTCCGCCCTTCAACCCGGCGCTTATGGCCCGCTTCGGGAAGGCGGATCAGCTGCTTGGCGTGCCCGACCGCGGCCCGCTTCGCCTCTCGCCCAGCAGCGAAGAAGGCCCCATCGTCGTTTCGCCGGAAAGCAACGCCTGGTTCGGCCTGATCATGCCCATGCAGGCCAAGGGCACGACCGTCGTGCCCGCCTGGGCCGGCCTTGCCGAAACCGCCGCGACGGATAGCGCGGCATGACCGCCCCCCATTCCGCCGGGCCCCTGCCCCCTCGCCCCGGCGGCGCAGCGCGGGAGGGCTGCCCTTCGCCCTCCCGCGCGATCCCTTCCCTTTTGCCCGAAAGGAACATCATGACCATCGTCCCCTGCGGGCGCCTGCCCGACGGCACCCCGATCATGGGTCGCCTCACCGCCCCGCCCCCTGCCCCCAAGCCCGACACCCGGCCGGCGCCCGAGCGCATGGCCGACGACATGCTGGCCGCCTATGAGCGCAAGGGCGATGTCCTCGGCACCGACCTGTCGCGCGCCGGCTGGACCGCCGCCGAAATCGCGGAACACGGCGACAAGGCCCGGGCGATCCTGCGCCGCCGCATCGGCCGCCAGGCCCTGCCGGCGGAGGCGTGAGCGATGATCGCGCCCCGCCGCTATTCCCCCGGCACGCTGGTCACCGCTGGCGGCACCATCGTCTACCGCGTCCTGTCGACCCGCCGCAGCACCCTTGCCGGCTGGCAGCACGAACTGTCACCGGTGACCGGTGGCGTCACCATCTATCGCTTCGGCGAGGCCCTGACCGAGGTGGCGCCACCGGCCCGCCCCAGCGTGGCCGATCTCGTCACCCGAAGCCCCGCCCGCCTCGGCATCATCCAGGGAGGAAAGCCATGATCACCCTCAGCACCGGCGGCCTGTCGCCGACCGATCCCCTGCGCTGGCTGGCCAATGCCGCGGCGATCGCGGAATCCCGGGTCACCTTCGACCGCCTGCGCGAGACCCGCGCGGCGGAATGGTCGGAACGCGATGTCAGCGATTACAACCGCGCGCAGGAAGCGGAGGTGAATGCCCTGCAGGACCTCGCCGCCCTGCACCGGGGCACCCCATTGCCCTGCCCCGACACCATCACCCTGACCGGGCCGATGGTTACCCTCGTCGCCAATCTCGTCGCCGCCGCCCTGTCGTTCGACCAGTCCGCCGTCACCATGGAGGCCCTGCCCGATAATAATGCGGACTGGACGGACTTGCACCACTGGGGGGCCAACCGCGCCAGCGACGACGAGCTGCGAGGCTGGGAAATCCTTGCCGGCCTTCACCGGGGCGATGCGACGGATATGACCACGCTGCGGCGGATCGTCTTCCGCCCACAGGTGACCTGTTATTGGGATGCCGATGATCGGGAGGTCGGCTACGAATCGCCTTGCGACATTGTGGAGTGTCGCGACGATGGCGACATCGCCGAAGTCGAGCACCTCGCCATCGTCGACCGAACCTTCCATGTCACTCTGCCGCCCGCGCCCGACGTGGATGATGACGACGAATGGAACTTCGTCGGGCGGTCGTTGCCCGAGGCGCAGGAAGCCCTCGCGGCCGAACAGGCCCGCCGCGCCGCGCTGCCGGCGAAAGGCGAGGAGACCGCCGATGCGTAAGCCCCCTCGCCACCGCGTCCGCCCCCTCGCGAACGCCGTTCGCCAGTTCGTCACCGCCAGTTGGCTGGCTGCCGGCGATCACTTTTTCGGCGGCATCATGGCCGGTTTCATCGGCGCGCTGATCACCTTCGCGTGGGTGCTGTCATGATCGCGCCGACCACCATGGATTGGGACGCCATCCGCGCCCGCCTCCAGGCCGCGCAAGACCGGGCCGGCCTGTCGCTGCGCGCCCATGCCGAAGCCGCCGCTTGCGACAATGGCGCCCTGTCGAAATTCCTGACCGGCAAGAGCGCGACCATGGCCCTCGACCAGCTCAGCCGCCTTGCCGAGGCCGCGGATACCAGCCTTGCCGACATTCTCGGCATCGCCGCCAGCCCCGGACCCGGGCCGATGACCGTCCCCCTGAATCGGCTGGTCGAGGACCCCAACAATCCGCGCCAGACCGCGATCGACGAGACGCTGAACGACCTTGCCGAGTCGATCGCGACGGCCGGTCTGCTGGTCCCCCTCATCGTCCGCCCGCTGCCGGACAGGCCCGGCGACTACATGGTGGTCGACGGTCATCGCCGCCTGCTGGCCCTGCGCCAGCTGGAGGGGCAGGCGGGCGATGGCGATATCCTCGTCGTGCACGAGGACACCCCGATCCCCGTGGTGATCACGGCCCCGGCCGATGACACGGATATCCTGATCCGCCAGCTCGCCGCCAATCTGGCCCGGGCCGACATGCACCCCCTCGACGAGGGCGAGGCCTTCGGCCGCCTCGTCACCGCCGGCCTTTCGACCGCCGATATCGCGGGCCGCATCGGCCTCACCCAGCGGCTGGTGCAATCGCGCATGGCGCTGACCCGCCGCCTCTGCGATCTGGCACGCGATGTGTTCCGCGAGGGGCATATGAGCCTTGCCCATGCCGAGACGCTGCAGGGCTTCGGCCCCGATATCCAGATCGCCTTCATCGGTCGCCACCCGTCCCTGATCGGCTGGACCGAGAAGGAGACCAGGGCCGCCCTCGAAGCCCTGACCAGCGAGATGGCCGGCCCGACCGGCGAGGAGGCGGAAGAACAGCCCGCCGGCTGGACGCCGCCACCAGCCCCCAAGGCGCCCGAAATCGCCGGCCCCGCCGAAACCCCGCGCGACCCCGCCGGCCCGGCAGACCTGACCACGCTCATCAAACCCGATGCCGGCGCCCCGCCCCGCCCGGAATACGACGAGGACGACGAAGGCCTCGCCACCGAGATCACCGAGACCGAGGCCGCGGCATGGACCCCCGACGACCGCCTGCCCGGGGCCGCCTTCGGCCATGAAGTCGGGCTGGTCATAACCCATGCCGCCGCCCCCACGAAAACCCATGCCACCGCCGTGATCATCCTCGACCGCGCGCTCGACGCATCTGCCGTGTTCCGGCTCGACGGCGACTGGAAGGAAACGAAATGACCGATATCACCCTGCGCGTCACCGCGCGCGATGAAGTCTGGGCCGGCATCGCCCGCCGCTATTTCACCGCGCTGATCGAGCTCCGCCGCGCGATCGACCAGAGCGACGGCCCCGCCGCCGCCCGCGCCGCCAAGGCGCTCGAGCGCTACAGCGACCAAGGTGCCACCCTCGCCGCCATGGAAAAAGGGGATGCCACCGATCCCATCCTGTCCGATACCGCGCTCGACCGCGCCGCCGCCGCCGCCAGGGCGGAATTCACCAGGGCGTGGGGGCCGGAGGTTCCGGACGACCTCTGGCATCGGGTTTCCCGCGAAGTCATCGGCGCCCTTGTCGGCGGGGAGGTCCGCTGACATGGCCGGCAGCGTCAACAAGGCGATCCTGATCGGCCATCTCGGCCGCGATCCGGAAAGCCGGAACAGCCAGGGCGGCGACCTGATCGTCAACCTGTCGCTCGCGACCTCCGAAAGCTGGAAGGACAAGGCGACCGGCGAGCGCAAGGAACGCACCGAGTGGCACCGCGTGGTCATCTTCAACGAGGCGCTGGCCAAGGTCGCGCGCGATTACCTGCGGAAGGGCAGCAAGGTCTATGTCGAAGGCGCGCTGCAAACCCGCAAGTGGACCGACCAGCAGGGCCAGGAGCGCTACACGACCGAAGTCGTGCTGCAGCGCTTCCGGGGCGAGCTGACGCTTCTCGACGGCAAGACCGGCGACGACACCGGCCGTTCCGCGCCGAGGGAGAACAGCGCGCCCGGCGCCGGGCCGGGCGGCGGCGCATCCGGCCGGGGCTACGACCTCGACGACGAAATTCCGTTCTAGGGGGAGCCATCATGCACGGAAAGCTATCGCCCGCGCCCGCCTGGCTGCTCGACCAGCGGATGACCGTCGTGCTCTTCGCCGGCATGGGCGGTGCCTGCGACGGACTGGAGGCGGCGGGCTTCCCCGTGCATCTGGCGATCAATCACGATGCCGTCGCGGTCGCCGCGCATCAGGCCCGCCACCCACACACGCGGCATCTGCAATCGGATGTCTTCGAAGTCTGTCCGCGCGCGGCGACCGGCGGACGGCCGGTACGCATCCTCTGGGCATCGCCCGACTGCCGGCATTTCAGCCGGGCCAAGGGCGGCGCGCCGGTGTCGCGGCGGGTGCGAAGCCTGCCGTGGATCGTCTGCCGCTGGGCCGGCATGACGGCCCCCGAGACCATCTTCACCGAAAATGTACCGGAGCTGCAGACCTGGGGGCCGCTGATCGCCAAGCGCGATCCGGCCACCGGCAGGGTGATCCGTCTCGACGGCAGTGTGGCCGCCCCGGGCGAACGGGTTCCTGTCGCGGAACAGCAGCTGGTGCCCGACCCTCGCCGGCGAGGCAAGACCTTCGGGCGGTGGCTTCGGCACCTGCGGGGTCTCGGCTATACCATCGAGTTCCGCGAGGAGATTTGCGCCGATCACGGCATTCCGACCATCCGCAAACGCTTCTGGGCCGTGATGACCATAGGCGGGCGACCGCCCCGCTGGCCGGCGCGCACCCATGCACCGCGCGAGAAGGCGAAGGCCCTGCGCCTGCGACCCTGGATCGGCGCCCACACCTGCATCGACTGGTCGATTCCCTGCCCGTCGATCTTCGAGCGGGCAAAGCAACTGGCCCCCGCGACGCATCGCCGGATCGCCGTCGGCACCATGCGCTATGTCGTCAAGGCAAAACGCCCGTTCCTGCTCCATGTGACCCATCACGGCGGGGATCGTACACACGACATCGCCGATCCCCTGCGCACGGTGACGAGCGCCAATCGCGGGGAAATCGCGCTGGTGGCGCCGCATGTCACCAAGTTTCGCAATGGCGCCATCGGGCACGATCTGTCCGAACCGCTGGCGACCGTGACCGCGAACAGCTTCGAGAAGCGCCCGGGCGGCAGCGTACCGATGGGGCTGGTCGCCGCTTTCCTCGCCCAGCACAACACCGGCGTCATCGGTCGCCCGGCGGACGAACCCATGTCGACCTCGACCACGGCCGCGACGCAGAAGGCGGTTGTCGCCTGTAGCCTCGCGACCCTTCGCGGCACATCGAAGGACGGGCGAGACATCGCCGATCCCATGCCGACCGTGACCGCGGGCGGCAGCCATGTTGCCCTCGTCGCCGCCTTTCTCGCCCAATATTACAGCGTGGGCGAGAGTTGCCGCGCGGCGGACGAACCCCTCGGTACCGTGACGACGAAAATGCGCCACGCCGCCGTGACCATAAGCATCGCGGGCAGCGAATATGCCCTGACCGACATCGGCATGAGGATGCTGGAGCCGGAGGAATGTGCCCGCGCCCATGGCTTCGACCCGGCCAGCCTGAACCTGCCGATCCGCATACGGGACAAGAAGGGCAACTGGATCGCGCGAAAGCTGACGAAAACCGAGAAGTATCATCTCATCGGCAACAGCGTGCCGCCCGAGATGGCGCGGCGCCTGGCCTTCGCCAACGTGCGCGAAGAGCTGGTCACAGAGGCGACGGGAACCTGATGGTCGCCCGCATCGAAGATATCGGGCGGCTGCCCGGCTGGCCAAGGATGCTGTCGCGCGAACAGGCCGCCGCCTACCTTGGCGTATCGGCCGGGACCTTCGACCGCGAGGTTGCCGCCGGCCAGTGGCCTCAACCGCTGGAGCGCGGTCGGCGCAAGACATGGGATCGCTTCGCGCTCGACCGGATGTTGGATGGCCGCATGGGCGTTGCCTCCACCGCCAGCGCGCGTGAGGATGACGATCTGGATCGCGAGCTGTCGGAGTGGAAGCGGAGCCGTGGCAAAGGTTGACCTGAAATCGGTCTACAAGGTCGTCGCGCGGGGGAAGACCTACTATTACGCATGGAAGGGCAAGGGCGCCCCGCGCCTGCACGCCGCGCCGGGCAGCGATGAATTCGTGGCCGAGCTGGAGTCCGCCCTGTCCTCGCGTCGCAAGACCGACGGCCGCCGCGTCTCCGATCTGATCGTCAGCTACAGGGGCAGCCGCGATTGGGACAAGCTCGCCCCTCGCACAAAGATCGAGTGGGATCGCTGGCTTGGGCGAATCAATGATCGCTTCGGCCCGCTGTCGATCAAGCAATTCGACCGGGCCACCATCCGACCCGAGATCACGGATTGGCGGGACGAATGGGCCAAGACACCGCGCGCGGCCGACATGGGGATGCAGGTGCTATCCCGCCTCATGAGCTTCGCCGCCGCCAAAGGGTTGATCCTGGTCAACCCCTGCAAGGGCATCGCCCAGATTTACGAGGTCGACCGCTCAGAGATCATCTGGATGGCGGCGGATTTTGAGCGCCTGAAGGCGGCGTCCTCGCCAGAGATCTATCAGGCCGCGCGATTGGGCGCCCTGACGGGCCTGCGGCTCAGCGACCTGCTGAAGCTGTCATGGTCGCATGTCGCACCGCTGGCGATCGAGATCAGGACCGGTAAGAGCCGCGGCCGCCGCGCCGCGTTGATCCCACTGCACGGCGAGCTGCGCGAGCTTCTGGCGGCGATCCCGAAGCGCGCGACCACGGTTCTGACCAATACCGATGGCCTTCCGTGGCGATCAGGCTTCACATCGAGCTGGCAGAAGGCGATGAAGCGGGCCGGCCTCAATCTGCACTTCCACGACCTTCGAGGGACTGCCGCTACCAGGCTTTATGTTGGCGGCATCACCATCCGCGAAATCGCCGAAATTCTGGCCTGGTCCGAAGACCAGGTCGAGCGGCTGATCGACCGCTATGTGAAGCGCGACGAAATCCTTCTGGATCGAATCAGACGGCTCGACGCGAACGCCGCGAGAACGGCCCCAGAAAAACAGTCGGAAAAACCATCTGGGGATAAGTGACCTAAGTCTTGGAGCGGGCGATGGGAATCGAACCCACGACACTCAGCTTGGGAAGCTGATGTTCTACCTCTGAACTACGCCCGCTCAGAGCCGGAGAGCGTTCTTAGCAATGAAGAACGCCGCCGTCAAATGAATGGCCCCGGCACTGTCGCACCGGGGCCCGATTCACCGACGAAGGGTCGAAAAGCGGATCAGATCGAGTTGTTGATCCACTCGACGATCTTGCCCTTGGGCAGGGCGCCGACCTTGGTCGCGGCGACCTTGCCGTCGCGGAACAGCATCAGGGTGGGGATGCCGCGCACGCCGTAACGGGCCGGGGTATTCGGGTTTTCGTCGATATTGATCTTGGTGATCGTGACCTGCTGGCCGAGTTCCTCGGAGATTTCCTCGAGGCTGGGGCCGATCTGCTTGCAGGGGCCGCACCATTCGGCCCAGAAGTCGACGACGACGGGGCCGGGCGCGCCCAGCACGTCGGTCGCGAATGAAGTGTCCGTCACCTTCTTGGTGGCCATGGCTTGAAGCACCTTTCGTGGTCGAGGGGCGAACCCTGCGACATCGTTCATGTTCGGTCAACAAATCTAGGAAGGCTGGCGGGATGCGTCAACTGGAGGGGCGACGCCGGGCAGGTCTGCAAGGCTTGCATCGAGAATCGCCCCCGGAATGGGCATCAGGCGCGGCGTCTCGGTCCAGAGCAGCGCCGCCTCGACCGGCTTGCCCGGAAAGAGCCGGGAAACCGCCGCGCGGTAAAGCGCGAGCTGGCGCAGATAGCCGGGCGCAACCGCGCGCCAGTCGCTGGGCGAGGGCCGGTCGGTCTTGAAATCGACGATCAGCACCCGCTCCGGCAGGACCACCAGCCGGTCGATCTGACCGAGCACCGAGGTCGTGCCGAGCAGGGCGGCGACGGGCACTTCGGGCCGGCTGCCTGGGCCGAAGACGGCGCCGAATTCGGCATGATCCAGCACGGCGAGGGTTTCCGCCGCGAGATCGTCCCGCGCCTCGGCCGGCAGGTCGCCCGCGCGGGCAGCAAGGAAACGCGCCGCCGCCGCCCCCCGGCTTTCCGCCGGCAGGTCGGGCAGCAATTCCAGCATCCGGTGGACGAGGCGCCCGCGCAGGAAACGCCCGCCCGCCGCAAGCGCCAGCGGGCTGGCGACGCCGATATCCGCATCGGCGAGGCGGGACGGGCTCAGGGGATCGGACGGCCGGCTTTCCTCGGGCGCGGGGCGCAGCGCCCAGGCCGGCAGCGGCAGGGGCGCCGCGCTCGCCGCCGCAAGATGCGCCCTCTCCCCCACCGGGTCGCGCTGAACACCCGATTTCCGCCGGATGGCGAAGCCGGGCGACAGCTCGTGCACTTCCGCGTCCTCGGGGAAGGCGGCGGCGACGAGATCGTACCAGGAGCCTTCCTCGAAGTTCCGATCCTTCTTCTTGCCGGCGCGCCAGCCGCAGACCACCAGCCGGTCCTCCGCCCGTGTCAGCGCGACATAGAGCAGGCGGCGATATTCGCGCAGGGCCGCCGCCCGCAGGGTCTCGCGTAAGGCGGCAACGACGGGCACAGTCCCTGCCCCTTCGATGGCGAAGACCGGCAGGCCGCCGTCGGTCATCAGCAGGCTCTCGCGCACGCCGGGCAGGCTGGTGGTGTCGGGCAGGATCACCACCGGCGCCTCCAGCCCCTTGGAGGCATGGACGGTCAGGATGCGCAGCTCGTTCCGGCCGCGGTCGAGGTCGCGCTTCAGCTCGGTGCCGCCGCTTTCGACCGCATGCAGGAACCGCTCGAGCGACGGAGCCTCGTCCGCCTCGTGGCGGAGGGCATGAGAGAGGAATTCCTCGATCGGCTCGATCGCCTCGGCGCCCAGCCGGCCGATCAGCCGCCGCCGTCCGCCGCCCTCGTCGAGAAGGCGGGAGAAGAAGGCGAAGGGCGTGACGTAATCGGCCCGCGCCAGCACCGCCGCCAGCGCCTCGTGGGCGGCGGCGAAATCGGGCCGCGTGCCCGCCCGCGCCACCAGCCGGCGCCACAGCCTCTCCGGCCCGCGGCCATGGGCGAGATCGAACAGGGCTTCCTCGCCCAGGCCGATGAAGGGCCCCTTCAGCACCGTCGCCAGGGTCAGATCGTCATCCGGCAGCAGGGCGAAACGGCCCATGGCGATCAGGTCGCGCACACCCAGCTGGGCCGCGAGGCTCATGCGGTCGCTGCCGGCGACCGGCACGCCCCGCGCCTTGCAGGCCCGCGTCAGGGCATCGACAAAACCGGTGCGCCGCCGCACCAGGACCATGATGTCGCCGGGCCGCAACGCCCGGCCCCGGGCCGGCAGCAGGGTGCCGGCATCCAGTTCGGCGCGGATGGCGTCGGCGATCCGCTCCGCCAGCATGTCTTCGGCCGAGCGGCCGCGGGCGGCGACCTCGGCCGGGGACCAGGCCTCCGCCTCGTCGACCGTCTCGCCCTCCTCGACCGGCCACAGCTCGACGCTGCCGGCGGCCCCGGCGCGGTGGGCGACATGGCGCAGCACGCCGCCCTCGACGACGCCATCCCGCGCCTGCGGCAGGGCGAAGACCGCGTCGACCAGGGCGAGCACGGCGGGCGCGGTGCGGAACGACATGTCGAGTTCGATGGGCCGGAACGCCTTGCCTGCCGCGTGCGCCGCGCTGTCGGTGCGCTGGCGCTCCGCCCCGAAAATCTCCGGCGCGGCGCCCTGGAAGGAATAGATCGACTGTTTGGTGTCGCCCACGGCGAAGACCGTGCGATGGCGGGTCTGCGCCCCGTCGCCGGCGAAGAATTCCCCGGTCAGGGCGCGAACGAGCTGCCACTGGGCGGGGCTGGTGTCCTGCGCCTCGTCGATCAGCAGATGGTCGATGCCACCGTCGAGCTTGTAGAGCACCCAGGGCGCCGCCGCGCCCCGCGTCAGCAGGTCGCGCGCCTTCAGCACCATGTCGTCATAGTCGATGGCGCGGCGCCGGGCCTTGGCCGCCGTGTAACGCGCGAGGATCGCGGTGCCGAGGATCAGCAGCGCGCGGGAGGCAAGATGAACCTCCGCCGCCGTCGCCTCCGCCTCCAGCGCGGCGAGCGCGGCGGCTTCCGCCGCCATCCAGTCCCGCTCGGCCGGGAAACGCTCGCCCAGCTTTTTGGTCATCGGGGCCTTGCGCGGCTCGCCCGTGCCGGTCAGGAACACCCCGGCGTAATCATCGTAATCGAAGGCGACACGCGTCTGCGCCAGCGCCGTCGCCATCTTCTGATCGGTCGCCGTGCCGCCGCGCAAGGCTTCGACGGCCCGCTCGACCGGGGTCCAGTCCTTCTGCCGGCGGGCGGCGAAACGGGCGATGACCTCGGCCCTTCCGCCCCTGTCCTCGGGTTTCCGGCCGAACAGCCTTGCGAGATCGGCGAGGTGCCGGGCCATGGCCGGCCGGCTCAGGTCTTCCGGCAGGCGGGTGCGCAGGGCGATGAAGCTGCCGACCAGCCCCTCGAAGGCGACATCGCTGACGAGACCCGAGAGGTGCTGCACGGCATCGACCAGTTCCGGATCGGCGGCGGACAGAACCTCCCCCGTCGCCTCGGCCAGCAGGAGGCCGGCGGCCTCGTCGTCCAGCGCCTCGAAACGGGGCGGCAGGCCGACCTCGACCGGAAAACGGCCGAGCAGCGACTGGCAGAAGGCGTGGATCGTCTCGATCCGAAGGCCCCCCGGCGCTTCGAGCACGCGGGCGAACAGGCGCCTCGCCCGCGTCACCGTCTCGATTTCCGGGATGTCGCCGGTCAGGTCGCGGATGGCGGCGGAAAGCCGCGCCTCGGGTTCCACCGCCCAGGCGGCCAGCCGGTCCTGGATGCGGTTGGCCATTTCGGCCGCCGCCGCCTTGGTATAGGTCAGGCACAGGATTTTCTCGGGCGCGACATTCTCCTGCAGGAGGAGACGCAGCACCCGGTTGGTCAGCACATGGGTCTTGCCCGTGCCGGCCGAGGCCGAGACGAAGACCGAGATGCGGGGATCGGCGGCGGCGTCCTGCAACGCGGTCATGCCTCGCCCTCCCCGCCCCATTCGCCGACCCGGGCGAGATGGTCGTAGTCGCCATACCCCTTCTGGCGCGGATTGGGCGCCGAGAGATAGGGCTGCGTCTCGTCGCTGTAACGGGTGAAGAGCCGAACCACGCCGTCAAGCGCGGCGGCGGCGATGGCATCGGTGTCCGCGTCGCCGACATGCTTGATCTCGCCCGGCGGCCGCCCGCCCTTCAGGCGCCAGACCTCGATAGCACCCGCCGGGCGCTGCTTCACCTCGGGAAAGGCGCCTTCGGCCAGCATCGCGGCTTCGAGCGGCAATTGCGGGCGAAAGCCCGCCTGCATCTGCGCCTTGCTGGGCGGAATGCCGGTCTTGTAATCAATGACGATGCCATAACCGTCGGGGCGGCCGTCGATGCGATCGGCCCGCGCGGTGACGATATGTTCGACCCCGCCGATGTCGAGCCGCAGCGCCCCCTCGGTCTCGACCGCCAGGGGCTCGATCCCCTCGGCGCGGCGGCGGCTTTCTTCCGCGACGAACCAATGGGCGACTTCGACGAAGCGGGGCCACCAGAAACGTCTCACCACCGGCCAGTCGTCGAAGCGGCGGAAGGCTTCGCGGCCGAGAGCGATCAGCCGGTCGGCCGCATCGCCGGGCAGCGGCCCCCGCATGTGCCCCCGGACAAAAGCGTCCAGCACGTCGTGGATGATCGTGCCCCGGTCCGACGCCCCCGGCGGCTGGTCGACGGGATCGAGCGGCGACAGGCGCAGGATCTGCCGGGCATAAAGCGCGTAAGGATCGCGCACCAGCAATTCGACCGCCGAGACGGAAAACACGCGGGGCCGCGCCGCCAGCGGCGGCCGGGGCGCCGGCTCGGCGCAAGGCGCGCCCTCCCCGGGATCGAGCGACAGTGCCCAGCCCGGCGCCGGCCCGGTCCGCCAGCGCGCGGGATCGACCAGCGCGTCGAGCCGGCGCAGCCAGCGCGACGGCACCGTGGGCGACAGATCGACCTTGGCCGCCCGCGTCAGCACGACACGGGGCGCGGCGGCGAGGCTGGCGAAATCATGGGCCGCCTGACCGAGGCGCTTGTCGGCGGGCGGCAGGCCCAGGCTGTCGCGCATGGCGCGCGAGGCCCAGGGATCGGCCGCCGGCTCCACCGGCCAGGTGCCTTCGTTGAGACCGCCGAGGATGACGAGATCGGCCGATTCCAGCCGCGCCTCCTGCGGGCCGAGGATGCGCAGCCGGGGATGCAGGCCAAAACTGGGACGGACGGCGACGCCCGCCACCATGGTCTCGAACAGGCCGGGGTAGTCGCGGGGGCGGATAGCGCCCAATTCCCCCGCCGCCGCCAGCATGTCCTGGACGAGACCGGCCGCCGCCTCGCCGGCATCGCCGCGCCACAAGGGCTCGGCGCCCGGAATGCCGGGCTGGCCCGCGATCGCCTCCGCCGCGAGGACATGGGCCTCGACCAGCACATCGAGACGGGCCGTCTCCCCGGCGAGGGCCTCGACCAGCGGCCGGGTCGCCGCCGCCAGCCGGTCGATCAGGTCGAGCATGGCCTCGGGCATGGGGACCGCCGCCGCCAGATGGCGCAGCGCGTCGAGCCCCGGCGCCGGGCGCGGCCCGCGCAGGCAGCGCCGCTCCAGCCGGCGCAAGGCCCGCAGCGCATCCGCCCGCTCGAGCCCGAGGGCGGCGAGCGGATGCTTGAGGCACGAGAGGAGTTCCAGCGGCGCGAAGCCCGACAGCGCCATGTCGAGGACGAGGCGCAGGAAGGCGCCCGGCACGCTGGCGCCGAGACTGGCCCCCGCGCTGTCGTCAACCTCGACCGACCAGCGCGACAATTCGGCGCCGACCCGGCGGGCCAGATTGCGGTCGGGCGTCACCAGCATGGCGGTGGCGGCCGGGGTTTCCAGCACCTCGCGCATCAGAAGCGCGATGGCCCGCGCCTCCGCCGGACTGTCATTGGCCTCGATCCGCGTGACGCCGTCGAGGGCGGCCTCCATGTCGAGGCTGCGGCTGCTGGCCGACCAGCGCTCGGTGGTCTCGGCCGGGGCCAGGGCTTCCGCCAGCAGGGCGAGGCGGGGTGATGGCGGCGCGGACACGCCGCCCGCCGGCCACAGGCCGACATCCGCCCGGTCGGCGCGCAGGCGCTGCAGCAATTCGCGCATCGCCCATTGCGGATGGCCGGGGGCGAGACGCTCCCAGTCCCCCGCCGCCATGGCGAGGTCGAGCCCGGGCAGCACCACCGCGCCCCGGGGCAGGCGGGCCACGACGCTCATCAGATGCGCCGTCGCCGGGATGGAGCCGGTCGAGCCGGCGACGATGACCGGATGTTCGGGCGGCGCGGCGCGCCAGCCCTCCGCCTGCATCAGCAGCAATTGATTACGCCGGGCCGCCGGGTCCATGGCGCCATGGGCATCGCGGATCGCGGGCCAATAGTCGCGCGCCGCGATCTTCAGGAAATCGAGGGTGGCCTGCCAGTGTCCGGCCAGCGCGTCGGGCACCAGCGTGTCGAGCCGCGACCAGTCCGCCCCTTCCGTCTCCATCTCGTCGATCAGCCGGGCGAGGGCATCGGCATGGGCGAGGGCGGCGCCGAGGTCCGCCGCCTCCCCCCTCGCCTTCCACCATTGCAGGACGAGGCGGGCAAGCAGGAAATTCCGTGTAACGGGTTCAATCGCGGGCGGCAGGTCGAGCACGGCGGGCGTGCCGGCCAGCGCCAGCTCTTCCTCGTCGGCATCGCCCAAGGGACGCATCCGGGGCAACAGCAGCGGCCGGCCGCGCGCCCGGCGCAGGAAGGCTTCCTTCAGCGAGCGGGCGGCGCGCCGCGTCGGCACGAGGATCAGGGTCGCGGCCAGGTTCAGCGGATCGTCCGCCGCCCGCGCCAGCAGCGTATCGGCCAGCGTGTCGACGAAGGACAGGCCGGCCGGAATGGTCAGCAGACAGGGCCGCCCGGTGACGGGCGGCAGGGCGGCGAGGGAGAGCGGCTCAGCCGAGGTCGGCAAGGGCCAACTCCGCCTCGGCGATGGCCGGAATGGTGCCGACATGGAGGAACTGGCCGTCCAGCCGCTGGCCGTACAGCCGTCCCGCCTCGATGGCGCGATTCCACAGAAGGTTCAGCGAGAAGGCACCCTCCGGCAGATCGTGGAAACTCCCCGGTTTCATCACGGCGCAGCCGGCATAGACGAAGGGCGCGACCAGCGATTCCGGCCGGCGTGACAGGCGCCCGTCCGGGTCCATCAGGAAATCGCCGAGGCCCTCGAGGCCGACCGCCGTCGCCGTGGGGGCGACCAGCAGCAGCGCATCCATCGTCTCGGGATCGAAGCCACGCGCAAGGTCGCGGATCGGATCGGCGAACCCCTGGCGCCACAGCGTGTCGGCATTGCAGATCAGGAACGGCCCCTCGCCCAGCAGCGGCAGGGCGCGGGCGACGCCGCCGCCGGTCTCCAGCAGGGCATCCCGCTCGTCCGAGACGGTGGTGGCCGGGCCGAGGCCCTCGGCCTTGCGGCGGGCGAGGCGCGCCTCGATCTGGTCGGCGAGGTGATGGACGTTGACCACGGCGCGACCGATCCCCGCCGCCTCCAGCCGGTCGAGCAGCCGGTCGAGCAGGCTGCGATGGTCGACCTCGACCAGGGGTTTCGGCACCCGGTCGGTCAGGGGGCGCATCCGCATCCCCTTGCCCGCGGCCAGCACCATGGCGGTTTCGATCTTGGTCATGCCGCGAGCTTCCGGATGCCGGCGCGCAAGTCCTCGCCCGGCAGGTAATGATCGTACCAGGCCCGCAGGTTGGCGAGCAGCGGATGACGCAGGTCGCGCTCGAGATGGCGCCAGACCCGGGGCAGGAAATCGAGATAGCGCTTCTTGCCGTCCCGCTTCCACAGGCGGACGAAGACCCCGGCGATGCGGCTGTTGCGCTGCGCCGCCATGATGGCATAGGCCGCCTCGAAAGCCGTGGCGTCGAAGCGGGGATCGACCCGCGCGGCCCCCGCGGCGTAACGCGCCTTGAGGTCCGCCGCCAGCGCCGGATCGACATCGCGCCTTGCATCTTCCAGCAGCGAGACGAGATCATAGGCCGGCGGCCCCAGCGTCGCGTCCTGGAAATCGAGCAGGCCGACCCGGGCCGCGCCCTTCCGCCCCGGCAGCCACAGCAGATTGTCGGCGTGATAGTCGCGCAGCATCAGGGTTTCGCGCTCGCGCGGCAGGCGCCGCCACAGGTCGGACCAGATGCTGACAAAGGCCGCGCGCGCGTCGTCCTCGAGGTCGAGGCGCAGCGCCTTCGCGTGCCAGTCGAGGACGAGGGAGGGGCCGAAGGCGAAGGTCTTCTCGTCATAGGGCTTCGTCCGGTACTGGCTGCCGTCGACGAAACGCTGCGGCCCCGGCGCCGGCACCCGCCGCAGCTCGACGAGGACATCGACCGC
The DNA here is from genome assembly GCF_003173035.1 of Zavarzinia aquatilis. Taxonomy (GTDB): domain Bacteria; phylum Pseudomonadota; class Alphaproteobacteria; order Zavarziniales; family Zavarziniaceae; genus Zavarzinia; species Zavarzinia aquatilis. Next base: position 143,004 of record NZ_QGLE01000003.1, on the reverse strand, counting down.
CGCCTCGTAAAGCACGGTTTCCAGCTCGGGCTGGCGCGACAGCACGGCGTTGTAACTGTCGTCGCCCAGATCGTCGAGCAGCAGGAAGCCCTGACCGATCTCGGCCGCGAGGATCTGCGGCGCCGAAAGACCAAGGCGGGCGAGATGACGGGCGATGCCGATGAAGGGCCGGACATTTTCCTGCGGCGGCGGCGCATCCATCAGAACGGCCGTGCGCCCATCCGGCTTCTCCACCCGCTCGTAGCGCCGAAAGGAGGCATCGCCGGCCAGATCGCGCCGGACGGCATCGCCCCAGCCGGTCGAAGTCAGGAATGTGTCGATGGCTTGGCTGCGCGCGGTCATGGGGCAAATCCGTCGAGGCGGGCGGGCCAGTCGCCATGCCCGGTCAGGGTGGCGGCGCGCTGGCCCGATGAATCCAGGGAAAACACGATATCCAGCCGGTCGTCCGGCAGGCGCCGCCCGGCCCGGCCCGGCCATTCGACGAGGATGATGCCGTCGTCCAGCGCGGCGTCGAAGCCGATTTCGTCGAGTTCCGCCTCCGCCTCGATCCGGTAGAGATCGAAATGGGCGACAGGCCCCCCGTCGGTGTCATAGGGCTGGACGAGGGCGAAGGTCGGGCTCGGCACATCCTCGACAACGCCGAGGGCGCGCAGGAAAGCGCGGGCGAAGGCGGTCTTGCCAGCGCCAAGATCGCCCCACAGCGCGATGCAGTCCCCCGCCCGCGCCAGCGGCGCCAGCGCCGTGGCCAGCGCGGCGGTGCGCGGCAGATCGGGCAGGGCGAAATGCAAGGGCAAGGTTCCGAATCCGGCGGGCAACAACTCCCGCCATTTAGCCCAAGCGCGCGAGGGACCGCAACCGGCGGCAGGGCGCGGCCACCCGCCGTTCCCGTCGAATGCGGCTCCAGGATGGCGCTTCCTCGCGACGCCGGAACGCCGGCCGTCACGGAAATATCGCCGGAATGGCTTGAAAGCCCGGATGCTCTAACCCGTTAGGGTGATGCCGGACCACTAGCGTTCCGGGACAATTGGCGCCGACACACCCGTTGAACCGATCAGCAAGGCTATGAGATGGCTACAGTTTCCGGCACAAGCGGTCCCGATTGGTTGTATGGCACGGATGGCACCGATGTGATTTCGGGCTACGACGGCAACGACGTTCTATATGGCGAGGCCGGTGACGACGATCTCCATGGCGGAGCAGGCAACGACAACCTCGATGGCGGAGCAGGCAACGACGTTCTATATGGCGAGGCCGGTGACGACGATCTCCATGGCGGAGCAGGCAACGACAACCTCGATGGCGGAGCAGGCAACGACAACCTCTATGGCGAGGCCGGCGACGACAGAATTCTGACCGACAAGGGCATAGACCATGTCGACGGCGGCGACGGCGCCGATCTTGCAATGGTCGACCGGAGTTCGCTCTCCGTTGCCTTCGCCGTCGACCTGTCGGGCGGGCCGGATGTCCTGACCACCTTCAGCGACGGCTCGACCTTCATCCATGTCGAGAGCTTCTCGATCAGCGGCGGCAGTGGCGACGACATGATCCGCGGCGGCAGCGGTAACGACTCCCTCTCAGGGGGAGCGGGTCACGACGCCCTGTTCGGCGGTGCCGGCGACGATTCACTCCATGCGGGCGATGCGGACGACCTCGACGGCGGGGCGGGCTTCGATTTCGCCTGGGTGGACCGTATTTCTTCCGGGGCCTCCTTCCACGTTGACCTGTCCCCGGGGCCAGACAGCCTGGTCTCGGCCAGCGACGGCACCACCTTCATCGGCATCGAGAGCTTCCAGATATGGGGTCACAATGCCTCCCTCAACTATGAATATGACGCCGACTATAACGCCATCCTCATCCGCGAGCCCGATGACGACATCACGGGCGGCGCGGGCGACGATAAGTTCTATGGTCTGCGCGGCTTCGACACGCTTTCCGGCGGCGACGGAAATGATGTCATCTACGGCGATATCGACCCCTTTCAGCGGAACGGCGTAGATCCCGATCCGGATGTGGGCGAGGCTGACACGCTGAACGGCGGCGGCGGAGACGACGTCCTGCAGGGCAATGGCGGCGACGACATGCTGAACGGCGGCGGCGAAGACGACTACCTGCAGGGCAATGGCGGCGACGACGCGCTGAATGGCGGCGATGGGGACGATCTGCTCTGGGGCGGCGTCGGAAAGGACACACTCGACGGCGGGGCCGGCGACGATACCATATACTCCGCGAGTAACGACGATGCCGCCGAACGGCTTGTTGGCGGCGCCGGCAACGATGTCGCCATCATCTCCAGAAGTGTCGCCAATTTCTCGGTCGATCTCTCGGCCGGGCCGGATGTGCAGGCGACAGCCTCCGATGGCTCGACCTTCATCGGGATCGAGTATTACCGGTTCAACGTCGGGCAGAGCAACAGCGTCTCAAACATCCGCGGCGGCGCCGGTGACGATTACTTCAACGCTTACGGGCGCGGCAATCTGCAAGGCGGAGCGGGCGACGACTGGCTGTTCGGCAGCGATTATACGTACGGCGGCGGCTACAACGATACCCTTGACGGCGGCGACGGCCACGACCACCTGCACGGCGGGTCGGGGAGCGATACGCTGACCGGCGGCGCGGGCGACGACGTGCTGGAAAGCGGGCTGGGCGCGGATCGCCTGGACGGCGGTGCCGGCCGGGACCGGGCGATCATCGACCGCAGCAGGCTGGGCCTCGACTTCACGCTCGACCTTTCCGCCGGACCGGGGGCCACGGCCACGGCCAGCGACGGCACCACGGTGACCGCCGTGGAAGAGTTCACCATCATCGGCGATACCGGCAACGATACGTTGCGGGGGGCATCCGGCAACGACCGCTTCACCGGCGCCGCGGGCGACGACATACTTGCCGGCGGGGCAGGCAACGACGTGCTGGATGCCGGCCAGGGTGTCGACCATCTGGATGGCGGCGCGGGCGACGACCGCGGCATCATTGACCGCGGCGATCTGACCGGCGCCTTCACCATCGACCTGTCGGCCGGCCCGGACAATCTGACGACCGCCAGCGACGGCACGAGCTTTATCGGTATCGAGCATGTGGAAATAAGCGGCGGCAGCGGCGGCGACGTCATCCGCGCGGCCGCCGGGGACGACAGGCTGCGCGGCGGCGGCGGCAACGACACCCTGGACGGCGGCGCGGGCGACGATACCGCCGTCTTCTCCGGCAAGCGGTCGGATTACACCATCACCGTCAACGGGGACGGCAGCCAGACCGTCGTGGACCTGAGGGAGGGAGCCCCCGATGGCACCGATACGCTGGTTTCCGTCGAACATCTGTTCTTCGACGGAAACACCATCGCTCTCGATTTCAATCACAACTATTTCGTCGGTACCGGCGACGACGAGCGCATTTCTTCTGCGGCCAATTATGTCTCGCTCTACGGGATGGACGGAAACGACACGCTGAGCGCCAGAACCGGTACCCTCTATGGCGGTCGGGGTGACGATGTCTATATGGTTCGCGGGGCAACCACAGGGACCGTGGAACTCCCGGGCGAAGGCGTGGATACGGTCTATGTCGACGTCATCCGGCGAGCTCCTCTGCTCTCTGCCAATACCTTCACCCTGGCCGACAATGTCGAGAACATGGTCCTGCTCGACGCCACGGTAGAATACTGGTACTGGGACACCGCGAGACCTAATGATATCGACGCCGTCGGCAATGCGCTGGACAACCGGATCACCGGCAACAGCGGCAACAACCGGCTGGACGGTGGCGAGGGCACCGATACCGCCGTCTATTCCGGCCGGCAGAGCGATTACCGGATCACCGATAATGGCGACGGCAGCCGGACCATCCGGGATCTGCGCTACCGTTCGCCCGATGGAACCGACACGCTCGTCTCGATTGAACAGATCGTGTTCGAGGGCAAGGAGGTCAACGGAATCCTGGGCACCGAACAGGACGACGTGCTCGACGGCGCCGAGGACGCGGATTCGATTTCCGGCCTCGGCGGCAACGACATGCTTCAGGGCCATGGCGGGGACGATGTCCTCGACGGCGGCGCCGGGGACGATCGGCTGGACGGCGGTGCCGGTTCCGACACGCTGCTGGGCGGGCTTGGCGACGATACCTATGTCGTCGATGGCGCCGATACCCTGTCCGAGCGGCGCGGCGAGGGCATGGATACCATCGTCACCACCGGCGCCTTCTTCACCCTGGCCAGCAATTTCGAGAATCTGAGCTTCGCCGGCACCGGCAATTTCTCCGGCACCGGCAATACGCTGGTCAATATCGTTACCGGGGGCAGCGGCGACGACACGCTGTCGGGCGGCAAGGGGGCCGACACGCTGCGGGGTGGCCTCGGCAACGACATCTATGTCGTCGATAATCTGGGTGACGTCGTCGACGAGACCGACGGGGGCGGCGTCGACACGGTCCATACCACGGCGACCCACACCCTGAGCGACGGGGTCGAAAATCTCGTCCAGTACGGCACGGCGACAACCACGGGGACCGGCAATGCCCTGGGCAATGCCATGACTGGCAACGTCGTCGCCAATCGGCTGTTCGGCATGGGCGGCGACGACGTGATGGGCGGCGGTGACGGCAACGACACGCTCGACGGCGGCGACGGCAACGACATGCTGTCCGGCAATGCCGACGACGACTCACTGGTGGGCGGTGCCGGCAACGACACGCTCGATGGCGGCACCGGCACCGACAAGATGCGGGGCGGCCTCGGCGACGATACCTATGTCGTCGACAATGCCGGCGACGTGCTCAGTGAAGCGGGCGGCGACGGGATCGACACGGTGCGAACCTCGATCAACTTCACACTGGCCAGCGGATTCGAGAATTTGACCATCTCGGTCAGCAAGACCGTGTCGGGCACGGGCAATGCCGCCGCCAATGTCATGACCGGCGGCGGCGGCGCCAACGCCCTCTCGGGTCTCGGCGGCGACGATGTCATCAATGGCGGCGGCGGCGCCGACACGCTCGACGGCGGGACCGGCGCGGATACGCTGACCGGCGGCTCCGGCAACGATGCCTTCGTCTTCGCCGCCAGGCAGAGCCAGGGCGACAGGGTGACCGATTTCGCCGGCAACGGCGCTTCGGCCGGCGACACGCTTCGCTTCACCGGCTTCGGCACCGCGGCGCAGGGAGCGAGTTTCGTACAGGTCGATGCAACCCACTGGCAGGTGAATGCGGCGGATGGCTCGCTTCACGAGGTGATCACCTTCACCAATGCCGCCGCCATCCATGCCAGCGACTACACGTTCGTGTGACCGACCAGAGACTTCGCCCCGCGATGTCGCCCCGCGCTTGAATCCTCGGCGCCATGGCGCCATGGTGGCGGCCTTTGCGGGTTCACGAGGAGCATCAGGCCCATGTCCGACATTCTCTCGACCGACGTCGCCATCATCGGCGCGGGGCCGGTCGGCCTGTTCGCCGTGTTCGAGGCGGGGATGCTGGGCATGAAGGCGGTGGTGTTCGATGCCCTCGACGCCATCGGCGGGCAGTGCGCCGCGCTTTACCCGGAAAAGCCGATCTATGACATCCCGGCCCATCCGGCCATCGACGGCCAGACCCTGATCGACCGGCTGGAAGCGCAGGCCGCGCCCTTCGCGCCCTATTACCTGCTGGACCAGCAGGTCACCACGCTGGCGCCGCTGGAGGGCGGGCGTTTCCGCCTCGCCACCTCGGGCGGGGCGGTGGTCGAGGCCGGGGCGGTCATCGTCGCGGCGGGCTGCGGCGCCTTCGGGCCGAACCGGCCGCCGCTCGACGGGCTCGACATCTATGAAGCCGGCAAGGGCGTGCAATATCTGGTGCGTCGGCGCGAGGATTTCCGGGGCAAGCGGGTCGTCATCGCGGGCGGCGGCGACAGCGCGGTCGACTGGGCCCTGAGCCTTTCCGAGGTCGCGGCCTCGGTCGCCCTCGTGCACCGCCGGCCGAAATTCCGCGCCGCGCCCGAATCGCTGCGCCAGCTCGACGAACTGGCGAAATCGGGCAAGGTCGAGCTGGTCGTGCCCTATCAGCTCGACGGTCTGGAGGGAGAGGGCGGCATCCTGTCGGGCGTCCGCGTCGCCACGCTGGACGGCCAGAAGAAGGTGCTTCCGGCCGATGTGCTGCTGCCCTTCTACGGTCTCGCCATGACCCTCGGCCCCATCGCCGACTGGGGCCTCGGCCTCGACGACAGCCGCATCCTCGTGGAACAGCGCGACTGCTCGACCTCGGTCCCCGGCATCTATGCCGTCGGCGACATCGCCCATTACCCGGGCAAGCTGAAGCTGATCCTGTCGGGCTTCGCCGAAGCCGCCGCCGCCGCCCATGCCGCCCACGCCCATGTCCACCCGGACAAGGTGGTGCATTTCGAATATTCGACCACCCGGGGCGTGCCCGGCGCCGCCTGACCGGAGCCGCACGGATGTCGGGCCTCGTCGTCTTCGCCTTCGCCGCTCTCGCCGAAATCGCCGGCTGCTTCGCCTTCTGGGCGGTTTTCCGGCTCGGCGCGCCCAAACCCTGGCTGGTCGCCGGGGTGCTGTCGCTGATCCTCTTCGCGACCCTGCTGACCAGGGTGGACACGGATTACGCCGGCCGCGCCTATGCGGCTTACGGCGGGATCTATATCCTCGCCTCCCTTGCCTGGCTGTGGCTGGTCGAGGGGGCGCGGCCCGACCGTTTCGACATCCTCGGCGCCGCGCTCTGCCTCGGCGGCGCGGCGATCATCCTGCTGGCGCCCCGGGGAGCTTGAGCCTCAGCCGGCGGCGAGCGCGGCCTTGGCCTTGTCGTCGAGCGGGGCGCCCGCCGCGCGCAGCGCCTGCAGGAAGCGGATCGCCTCGGCCCGTGCGAAATTGGCGCTGAAGGAGCGCCAGCCGGCTTTCGGATAGAGCGAGACCAGAAGCCCCATGCCCTTCATCACCGTCACCTTGTCGAGATCGGCGATGGCGATCCGCCCGCTGCGGAAGACGCGCATGATCACCACCCCGTCCTCGAGCGCGAGGCGCGGCACCAGACCGTTGTAGGTGACAGCGAGCAGCGGCACCGACTTGATGCCGCTGAAGGTCGCGAGGGGATGAAACTGCATCGGATCGTCCTCAGACAAAGTCGCCGGTATCGAGAAAACGTTCGAGCCGGGCGCGGTGGGGCGCCAGCTCCATGCCGTTGGCCGCCAGCCAGCCCTCGTCGAAATAGGTCGAGGCATAGCGGTCGCCACTGTCGCAGATGACGGTGACAAGGGCGCCTTCCCGCCCTTCGCGCATCATGCCCGCGGCGAGGCGGCACAGGGCGTGGAAATTCGTCCCCGTGGAGCCGCCGACCCGGCGGAACAGCCGCTCGGACAGGACATGGGCGGCGGCGATCGAGGCGGCGTCGGGCACGCGGATCATATGGTCGATCACGCCGGGAATGAACGACGGCTCCACCCGGGGCCGGCCCACCCCCTCGATCCTCGACGAGCGGTCGCAAGTGGCGCCCCCGTCGCCCGACACGAAGGCCTCGTAGAAGGCGGAATATTCGACATCGGCGACGCAGAGCCGCGTCGCCAGATTGCGATAGCGGATATAGCGCCCGAGCGTGGCCGAAGTGCCGCCGGTGCCGGCGCTCATCACGATCCAGTCGGGCACGGGGTGGGGCTCGGCCTGCAGCTGGCTGAAGATACTGTCGGCGATATTGTTGTTGCCGCGCCAGTCGGTCGCCCGCTCGGCATTGGTGAACTGGTCGAGGTAATGGCCGCCCAGCTCCCGGGCGAGGCCGGCGGCGACGCCATAGACCTCGCCCGCGCCATCGACGAAATGGCAGCGCCCGCCAAACCGCTCGATCGCCTCGACCTTCACCTTGCTGGTGCCGCGCGGCATGACGGCGACGAAGGGCAGGCCCAGCAATTGCGCGAAATAGGCCTCGCTGACCGCGGTCGAGCCGGAGGAGGCTTCGACCAGCGGCGTGCCCTCGCCGATCAGGCCGTTGCAGATGCCATAGAGGAACAGGGAATGGGCCAGCCGGTGTTTGAGGCTGCCGGTCGGATGGGTCGACTCGTCCTTGAAATAGACCGAGATGCCTTTCAGGCCCTTGAACACCGGTTTCAGCAGATGGGTATCGGCCGAGCGGCGGCGGTCGCCCTGCAGCAGCTCGATGGCGCGGCGGGTCCAGCTCCGGTCCGGGCAATCCGGCAGGGCGAGATCGTCAATGGTCATCGGGCGCGCCCTCCCCTTCGTTGGGTCGCAGCGAGGATAGAGCGGCATGGCCCCCGGAAACGAGCTTCTTGTGAGGGATCACGGCACGGCCCTCGGCTCGAAATTCGGTCCGGCATAGGTCCGCACCGCGTTGCCGCGCTCCAGATTGCGGTTGCGCAGCCATCCGGCGTGGCGACCGGCGCGCTCGCTGTCCTGCTCCCGCTCGGCCAGCATCACCAGAAGCTTCAGGCGCGCCAGCTTGCGATTGGCGTGCTGCGAGCGCTGATCCTGCGCGACCGTGGCGAGGCCGGTCGGTCTGTGGATCGCGCGGACGGCGCTGTCGGTCTTGTTCACATGCTGGCCGCCCGGCCCTGACGCCCGCATCGCCTGATAAGTGACGTCCTCGTCCCGCAGCCCCTCGAATTCTTCGGGCGGCGGCACGCGGGAGACGCCGACGAACCAGTTGCGCCGCCGGTGATGGGGCCGGAAGGGGCTGGCGCCGGTCCAGAGGATCGTGCCCGTCCGCGCCGCCGCGAAGGCTTCCGCCCCCTCGCCCGTCACGCTGACGAGGAGGGAGGCGGGATTGCCCTCGGCCGCCTCGAGCAGCGTGCAGCGGACGCCGGCCCGCGCCGCCTCGTCCTCGAACACGAGGGCGAGGCGGGCGACGACCCAGCGGCATTCCGCCGGCCCCTGCCCGGCGGAGAGATGCAGGACGATCTCGCTCATGTCCGCCTCGTCTTGTAGCTGAGCAGCGGGCGCAGCAGGGCGATCACGCGGACGAGCCCGGCCCCGACCAGGGCGCCGACGACGTCGTGGATGTCCTTATAGGCTTCCGGCGCTTCCTCGAAGATCAGCCGGCGATCCTCGCAGATCACCCGGCCGCCCAGCGCGGTCCGCTCCAGGTCGCTGGCCTTGAAGCGTCTGGAGAGTTTGGCGTGGGCGTCGGACCGGCTCCACCGCCGCCCGGCGCCATGGGCCAGCGAATGCAGGGCATCGTCGGCGTGGTCCGCCAGCGGCTCGACCAGATAGCTGAAATCGCCGCGCGATCCGGGAATGACCACGAGACCCCGGTCGGCCGGCGCCGCGCCCTTGCGATGCAGCCAGCCGCCGCGATGCGGCGTCACGCTGTTGTGCAGGATGTCGAGGCGGCATTCGCCGGCAAGACCCAGTTTGGCGCAGAAGCGCCGCGCGATGATCTCGCGGTTCAGCACGGCCCAGCCCGCCGCCCGGTCGTGGTCGGCGAGATAGGCGATGCCATCGGCGCCGGTGGCGGCGAGGCCGCCCTCGCAGCCGCGCGCCCGCCAGTGGTCGAGCACGGCCTGACCCAACCCGCGCGAGCCGCTGTGGACCATCAGCCACAGGCGGTCGGCGCGAAAGCCGAGCGCGTTGAAGCGGGCGTCGTCGACGATACGCTCGATCCGCTGGAATTCGGCGAAATGATTGCCGCCGCCGATCGTGCCGAGTGCGGCGCCTCCTTCGCTGTCCTCCCCTGCGCCTTCCCAGGGCGTATCGAGCCCGTGAAGGCTGCGTTCCGCCTTGTCGGGCCTGAATTTCCGCACCGGCAGGTCGGTCTCCCACAGCGCCATGCCGCAGCCGATGTCGCTGCCGACCAGATGCGGAAACAGGCGGTCGGGCGACCAGAAGGCGGCGCCGACGGCGATGCCGCGCCCGGCGTGGAGATCGGGCAGGCCGACGACCCGCTCGATCCCGTCGAGGGTCGCGGTGCCACGCAGCTGTTCGAGGGCGACCGGGTCGATCCGGGCGGGATCGGCGGCGATGACGCGGATCGGGGCTTCGCTCATCGCGCACCGCCTTTCCGCGGCCGGTTCGCCGCCGGCAGGGCGCCGCAATCCTTCAGGATGCCGTCGCGGGGATCGACGAAGAAGCGCCGACCCCCGCGACCGGTCCCCCCGATCACCCGGCCGTCGGACAGCCATTCGCCCCGGCGCCCGATGGAAATGCGGGACAGGACGATGTCATCGAGATGAAGACGGACATGGCTCTTCAGCGTGCTCCGCGTGTCGAGACCGGCGCAGATTTCGCTGAACACGGCATCCCAGCGCCGCCCCAGCCGGCTGCGCAGAAACCGCGCCAGCGGCGCCAGATTCTCGTTGAGACCCTTGGCGTAGCGCGTGCCGACGAGGGCATGACGCCCGAGGCCGATCTGGCTGACGCCCGGATCGCGCAGCCGCTTCAGCTTTGGCGAGGGGGCGTGACGCGAGCCGACGCGCGGCCGCTCCACGATGACCTTGAACATGTCAGCGCGCATGGCGGCCCTCCCCCGTGCGGAAGATCGGCTGTGGCCGGCGGCCCTGATGGTCGATGGTGAATTCGCCGCCCCGAAGGCCCGGCGAAACAATCAGGCGAGAATTCTCGCCCGAGAAGGAATTGCCCATGCAATTCGCCCCTGGATGATCTGGAAAGAAAGCTGTGTCATGTGTCGGCGAGGCGCTGCGCGCATGACGTTCTCCTTTCCGATCCAGGGGACATGCCGAAATTGGCGAGGCCGCACCCTACGGCAATCCAGCCGCGAATTCAAGACGGCCGCGCGACAGGGCCCGTCGCCGGCCGGCTTCCCTGTGCCGGCCGGCAACAGCCTGATGTCAGGCCCGGCTTCCGGCCGGCACCGCCTCGGCCTTGGCTTCCGCCGGGGCATGGAGCAGCGGCCGCAGCATCTGTTCGCCCACGGTGGTCGGCGGCAGGTTCTCGACGCCGAACTCTGCGGGATAGCGGCGTGTGATCTTGGCGGTGCCGAACAGCACGTCCCAGAAGAACAGCAGATTGCCGAAATTGCCCTTGTAGTTGGTGATGCCGTCGGCGGCATGTTTGCCGTGATGGGCGGCATGGGTCGCGGGGGTGGAGATCGTGCGCTCGACCAGCCACATCAGGGGCGACAGCCACTTGATCCGGTAGAGAGGCGCATCCCAGCGCACATCCGAATGGGCGCCGATGATCACCGCCATCTTGACCACGGCATAGACGGCATAGACCGGGCCGAGACCGAGATAGACCAGCGCGCCCGACAGCCACAGCGACGGCATCAGCAGGTAATAGAAGAAATTGTTCCGGTAGACGATGCGCACCGACATGTATTCCGCGTTGTGATGCGGCCGGTGCAGCTTGTAGAGCCAGGACACCGAATGGGACAGGCGGTGCCACCAGTATTGAAACATGTCGTCGAAGACGAGGAACAGGCCGATCTGCGCCAGCAGGGGCCAGTTGGCCAGCGCATCCCGCGCCGCGAACTGGCTGGCGATGAAGGCCCCGCCCATCAGGCCCACCGGCATGGAGACCAGCAGCAGCGCGCCGAAGCTCAGGGCCTCGACCATGCCGTCGCCCGGCTTCTGCGCCGCCTTGCGGAAGAAGCCGGTGACGCAGGCCTCGGTCAGGGCGACGCCCAGAAAGATGCCCAATATGGCGATGTCCTTGGTTTCCATGGCGCTCTCGCTCCCCGGGCCGCGCGGCCCTTGTTCTTGATGCCTTGGGGATAGGCCGGTTCCGCGCGCGAGAATGCAAACTTGTTATCAATTATGCCATGATCGGAATAATTTCACGCCCGAGGGAAAAGCAGGAGAACGGGGCGCCATGACCGATATCTTCGATCTCGACACGCCGGCGCTTCTGCCGCTGCTTCCGCCCGCGACGAAGGCGGCGCTGCTCTCGGCTGCCGTTCCGGTGCATTACCCGGATGGCGCGCTGGTCCATGCCCGGGGCGACCGCAAGCCCGGCCTCTCCGTCGTTCGTTCGGGCACGGTGCGGATCGGCAATCCGGGCGCGGACGGCTCCTATACGACGACCTCGATCCTCGGGCCGGGCCATTGCTTCGGGGAATTCACGCTGTTCGCCGACCTGCCCCGCACCCATGACGTGGTGGCGATCGGCGAGGTGGTGATCGACCAGATTTCGGCGCCGCGCGTCATGGCGCTCTATGACGCCGACCCGAAGCTGGGCTGGGCGCTTCTGTGTCTCGCGACGCGGCGGCTGCACGCCCTCATCGAATTCGCCGAGGACCTGCGCCGCCTGCCCCTGCCGGTACAGCTGGCCAAGCATCTGCTGGCCATGACCCGCCAGCACGCGCCAGCCTCGGCCCCGGCCAGCGTCGCCCTGGTGCAGGACGACCTTGCCTCGATGTTCGGTGTCTCCCGCGTCTCGATCGGCAAGGCCCTGCGCCGCCTCGCCGCCGAAGGCCTGGTGGAGATCGGCTACGGCCGCCTCACCCTGCCCGACCGCCCCCGCCTCGCCGACTGGCTCGCCGAACGCGCGGTGCTCATGCCGGTGACGGCGGGGGGATGAGGGGATATCCGTTCAGGGACGCGCGTGGCGCCAGTCCTCGGGCTTGTCGAAGCGACCCCGCCACAGGCCGAGACTTTGCTGCCGCGCCTCGTCCTCCGCCGCCGCGTAGCGCCCGGTATAGTGGCGATAGGCCAGCGCCCAGCCGGCGGCGACCATGGCGCGGTTGATATCGACACCCTCCCGCGTGCAGAAGCCGAGGGTGCGGCCGTAGGGGTCCAACTCCCCCGTCGAGCAGGTCACGGTGCGAAAAGCGACGAGCCCCCTCAGAAAGAGCTCGGCCGCCCGGCCGCAATCATAGGCCGTCCCGGCCGCCTCGCAGACCTGCCCGCTTTCCGGCGCGTCGATACCATCGAGCCGGATGACCAGATCGCCGACCATGATGGTATCGCCATCGACGACCGCCGCCCGCCCCGTCACCCCGCCCACCGGCTGCGCCGGTTCGGCGAAGAGGGAGGCGACTTCCTGAGGATGGGCCGCCAGATAACCGCCGACCGCGCCCAAGGGCACGCCCAGCACCAGTATCCGTAGCCAGTAGTACCAGGCGGCGCGGCGGCGCGCGTGTCGCCGCCACACGCGCGCCGCGGCCTTGCCGGCGCGGGGCCCGCGAGCACGCTGAAAGACGAATTTCCGGTCCGCGGACATCCACCGATCTTGGCGCTACAGGGCTTAAGAAATTGTTCGAGGCAAGGCGGCGACATGGTGTGGCCGGGCCACCAGCCATCGCCACCACGGTGCAATCTTGGCAAGTGGTGCCCTGCCGGCTACGCTCGGCGCGTCTGGCAGGGCGGTTCGACATGCGTGTCTCTCTCGATCTTTGGGATGGTCTCGACGTCGCGGGCATGATCGGCGACATCGAAGCCGCCTTCGATACGCACCTCACGCCGGCGGAGCTGCGGCAATCCTTCACCATGGGCGATCTGCAGGACCGGCTCGTCGCCCGTCTGCCGGCGGAAGCCGAGCGCGGCAAGGGTTGTCCGACCGCCATCGCCTTCTGGCGCCTGCGCGCCGCCCTTCGGCCCCATGTGCCGGGCCTGACCTTGCGCCCCTCGACACCGATCGGGGCGTTGCGTCACCTTTCGCACGTCAGGCTCCGGCGCGTGATCGAAGCGGATACCGGCTTCGCCCTGCCACCGCCCGAAATCACCATGGGTTTCCTGCTCGGCTGGCTCGCCCTTCTGATTGCCGTTCCCGGCGGTACTTACCAGGCGGGCCTCTCCGGCGGCCTCGCCTTCGCGCTGGCTTTGGCCATTCTCGCCCTGCCCCGCCTGTGGCCGCACCGCCTGCCCGGGCGGATCGTCACCCTCGGCGACCTCGCCCGCGACGTGGCCGACCGGAACCCGGTCAGACTGGCCCGTCTGGGCGCACGGCTGGACGAACAGGCCATCTGGAACAGGCTATGCGTCATCGCGTCCGACTATGGCGATGTGCCCGCGGCGGACATCGCCCGTCACACGCGATTGACGGGCTCATGACCTCACCGGCTGCCGGAGAAAACAGAACTGCCATGGTTACGACCCTGAAAATCGTGGACGAATATTTCGGCGCCGGGGTTCCGGGCGCACGGCGGGGCGCCGAACTTCGCGTCGCGTCCGAGCGTGTATCGGGGCGGGACATCATCCGGTCGAAGGTAGCGGCCGAAGTCGAAGCGTTGAGGCAAAGGCCTCAGACAGCCACCCTTGCCCGCTCGCATTCCTTCATCATCGACATGCCGCCCACCGCCCCGGAGATGACGATGAACCCGATGCCTTCAATAGATCGTCCGGGCTTCAGGCCGCCGGAAATGGAACAGGAAGTCCTGCGCGCCTTTTCCGCCTTCGCTCGCGGGGGTTTCATCATGTTGCTCGACGGCCGTCAGATCTGCGATCTCGACGAAGAACTGGTTTTGCGACCGGAAAGTGAAGCGGTCTTCCTCAACCTCACGCCGCTGCAGGGCGGTTGAGAATCACCCGGCTGACAAAGGGAAGGCCGCATCGTGACCGAAGGTCGCCCACCCTCGAGCGATGGTCTTCCGGCTTCGGCGACCCCGTCGGCGCCCGGAAACGCGGACAGCATTCTCCTGAAAATTTGGGACGAGGTTTCGGCCAACAGGCCGAGCGTTCAGGTAACTCTTGACGTATCCGATCGTTGGCGGGCGCTGACGAAAGAGCCGCCGGCATTGCAGATCGCGGTGGCACTGGCGACCCTTGAACCCAAATTGGCCGAGCGTCGCGCTCGGGAAGGCGGGACGATCGAACTCCTCGCGACACAAATTTCGCGACAAGTCCTGAGCCAGAGCCTGCAAAGGGGATTGCCGTTCTCGCCCGCGCAGATTCACCAGATGCTCGAAGCTTGGCTTGTGCAGAACGAGCCTCTCGCCCACGGCTGGCCCGGCCGGTGGATGCTGCAGACAGTCGAAAACCTGTCGAGCGAACATCCACTGACGCCCGACCTGATCTCGGTGCTCGGCCGCATCCGCGCCCGTGCACGGGGAGACCGCTTGCAATATCATATTCCAACCAAGTTCGACCTGCAGGTGATCGAGCGCATCACCACCCTGATCGACCCACCTGAGGGCGATCACCGGCCATTGCCGGTCGGCGCTTTCGCCGAGAATTTCGAGCGGTGGATGGCGACGCTGGCAGAGGGCAAGGCCAGCATATGGCGGGATCTCGCCCTCCTCTGCGCCGAGGTGGGCGACGGCACCGCGCCGCGCAAGGGATGGCTGACAGCGAGCCAGAGGCTCGTCGACAAGATCGGCCGTATAATACTGTCGGAGCGGATCTCTCAACTCCTGAAGGAAACGATACCCGACCCGGAGCATCCGGATCGAAGCCTCGACATTCTGAAGGGGCTGCTGTGGCTGATCCCGCATCTCGACCACGCCCCCCTCGCGGGGGAGGTCGGAAGCTTCGCCGAAACATGCTTCAGCAAGATCACGCTCCTCGGTCCGCGCTCGGTCCGGCTGGGCAACGCCGCGCTCTGGACCTTGTCGGAAATGGCCGGGGAGCCCCGCGCGGCGGCTGAACTCTTTCGATTACGCACCAGGATACAATACCCTTCGGCGCGCAAGATCATCGACAAACGCCTGGCCGATCTGGCGGACAAGCGCGGCCATTCGGTCGAGAACATGGAGGACCACGGCCTGCCCACATTTGGGCTGGACGAAAGCTCCGCCCTCGTCGTGCCATTCGGCGGAGCGCGGGTCGAGCTTCGGGTCCATTCGACAGGCATTTCGCAGCAATGGTACAGCGCCGCGGGCAAGCCTGTGAAGGCGCCACCGTCTGAGGTGAAACTTGTCCACGGCGATGCTCTCTCCGCCTGTCGCCAGAGGATCAAGGACCTCGAGGGCGCCCGCCAGACCCAGGTCGTCCGGCTTGAACAGTCCTGGGTGGAGAACCGGAGTTGGGCCTTCGAGACTTGGAGCAAGTATTTCTTGCGGCATCCCCTGCGCCGCCCCATCGTCGTTTCGTTGATCTGGTCCATCGGCGACCATGTCGTGATGCCGGATGGGGAGGGACTTCGGGATGTGACGGGCACCCTCCGCGCCTTCGATCCGCAGGCGCGGGTGCGATTATGGCATCCGCTGAACGGCGATCAGCAAACCGTGCTGGCCTGGCGGCGCCGCATTCTGGAACACGGGCCGACACAAGCCCTGAAGCAGGCGCATCGCGAAATTTATGTGCTGACGGAAGCCGAACGGGCGACGCGCGTCTATTCCAACCGCTTTGCCGCCCACATCCTGCGCCAGCACCAGTTCAAGGCCCTGTGTCAGGCGCGGGGCTGGACATATGCCCTGATGGGCGCCTGGAATGGCGGCAACAGCCCTGCGCTGGCCCTGCCGCGACAATCCCTGACCGCCGTCTTTCATGTCTCGATGATCGACGAAGGGCCACGGATGGCGTCCGGCGTCGCGCACTACCTGTCGTCGGATCGAGTGTGTTTCAACGACGCCGAAGGCGGCGCAGTCGCGCTGGAGCAGATTCCGCCGGTGGTCTTTTCCGAAGTGCTGCGGGACGCCGATCTCTTTGTCGCCGTCACCAGCGTCGCCAATGATCCAAACTGGACCGATGGCGGCCCAGACGGCCGACATGCCGGCTACTGGAGGCGATGGGCCTTCGGCGAGTTGAATCAGTCGGCCGCCACCCGCCGGGCGCTGATGGCCTGGCTCGCGCCCAGGCTTTCGATCGCCGACAAGCTCGAAGTAGCGGACAGAGCCCTGATCGTTCAGGGGCAGCGGCAGAAATACGCCATTCACCTCGGCTCCGGCAATGTCCAGATCATGCAGAGCAACCGCTACCTCTGCATCGTGGCCGACCAGAAGGCGAAGGAAATCGACAACATCCGGCTGCCCTTCGTCGGCGACAACATTCTGTCGGAAATTGTCGCCAAGGCGTTCCTGCTGGTAGACGAGAGCAGGATCAAGGACCCGTCGATACTCCATCAGCTGTAAAAAAAGGCGGCACCCTGCGGCGCCGCCTTTTCCTTGAACCAGCCCCGTAAGGCCGGCGCATATCAATAGCGGTAGTGTTCCGGCTTGAACGGGCCGGCGGCCTTCACGCCGATGTAGTCGGCCTGCTGGGCCGAGAGCGTGGTCAGTTTCACGCCGAGCTTGGCGAGATGCAGGCGGGCGACCTTCTCGTCGAGGTGCTTGGGCAGCATGTAGACCTTGCGCTCGTAATTCTTGTGGTTCTTGAACAGCTCGATCTGGGCGATGACCTGGTTCGAGAAGGAGGCGCTCATCACGAAGCTGGGGTGGCCGGTGGCGCAGCCGAGGTTCACCAGGCGGCCCTCGGCGAGGACGATCAGGCGCTTGCCGTCGGGGAAGACGACTTCGTCGACCTGCGGCTTCACGTTTTCCCACTTGTAGTTACGCAGGGCGGCGATCTGAATTTCGCTGTCGAAGTGGCCGATGTTGCAGACGATCGCCCGGTCCTTCATCTCGCGCATGTGGTCGAGGGTGATGACGTCGATATTGCCGGTCGTCGTCACGAAGATGTCGCCGAGGGGGGCGGCGTCTTCCATGGTGACGACCTGATAGCCTTCCATGGCGGCCTGCAGGGCGCAGATCGGGTCGATCTCGGTCACCATCACGCGGGCGCCCTGGCCGCGCAGCGAGGCGGCCGAGCCCTTGCCCACGTCGCCGTAACCGGCGACGACCGCGACCTTGCCCGCCAGCATGACGTCGGTCGCGCGCTTGATGCCGTCGACGAGCGACTCGCGGCAGCCATAGAGATTGTCGAACTTCGACTTGGTGACGCTGTCGTTCACATTGATCGCCGGCACCTTCAGGGTGCCCGCCTTGTACATTTCATAGAGACGGTGCACGCCCGTCGTCGTCTCTTCCGAGAGGCCGAAGACGCCTTCCATCAGTTCGGGATATTCATTGTGCATGAGGACGGTGAGGTCGCCGCCATCGTCGAGGATCATGTTGGGAACCCAGCCGTCCGGGCCCTTCACGGTCTGATGGATGCACCACCAGAATTCCTCTTCCGAGAGGCCCTTCCAGGCGAAGACCGGGATGCCGGCCGCCGCGATCGCCGCCGCCGCCTGATCCTGGGTCGAGAAGATGTTGCAGGACGACCAGCGGATTTCCGCGCCGAGCGCCGTCAGCGTCTCGATCAGCACGGCGGTCTGGATGGTCATGTGCAGACAGCCGGCGATGCGCGCGCCCTTCAGCGGCTGCGACGCGCCATATTCCTCGCGCAGGGCCATCAGGCCGGGCATTTCCGTCTCGGCGATGCGGATTTCCTTGCGGCCCCAGTCGGCGAGCGAGAGATCCTTGACCTTGAAATCGGTGAAAGCGGCCATGTCGATTGTCCTTGCGTCGGGCGCCGGGGGCGCACATCAGGCCCTTCTCATACCAGCCGGCGGCGCCGGGCGCAAGCAACGAGATAAAGACATCTTTATGTGTTGATGCACAATCGCCGCCATGGTCAGGCGACAGGACTCTGCTAGAGTCGGGGCCATGCAGACCCTCGTCGACACTTTCGGCTTCACGCCCCTCGATATCGTGGCGATCACCCTCTTCGTCGCGACCTGGCTGTTCTATCAGCGGCTGCTGAACCTGCTGGGCCGGCGTTACCGGACGATCAATTTCACCATGAAGCTGGTGCGGCGGCACTGGATGCAATGCATGGCCAAGCGCGACATGCGCATGGCCGATGCCGCCCTGCTGGGCCATGTGATGAATTCGACCTCGTTCTTCGCCTCAACGACGGTTCTCGTCGCGGCGGCGCTGGTCGGCGCCATGGCCAGTCTCGATTCGATGCAGCCGGCGATCGAGGGACTGGATTTCACGGTGAAGACCAGCCGCGCCTTCTTCGAATTGAAGATGGCCCTGCCGCTCGTCGTCTTCGTGTCGGGGTTTTTCGCCTTCACCTGGGCGCTGCGCCAGTTCAATTACGCCATCGCCCTGATCGGGGCGACGCCGCCGCCGGGGCAGACCGACCGGGAAGAGGCGGAAGTGCTGGCGGACTTGACGGCGACCGTGCTCTCGGCCGGGGCCGAGTCCTTCAACGCCGGGGTCAGGGCTTATTATTTCGCGGCCGCCTGCCTGTTCTGGTTTGGCGGCCCCATCGCCTTCATGGCGTCGATCGTCGCGATTATCTGGATCCTGCTGCGGCGCCAGATAAGCTCGCACACGGCGGTGGCCATAAGGACTGAGGCAAGAAAGCTGACCCGTTATTGAAATCATCAGGCCCCCTGGGGGCCAGGACCGCCGCGCAGCGCGCTTGGCTGCGCCGGCAGGTCAGCTCGCCTCCCCTTCGGTGCCGGGCACCGGAGGGGGAGCGCGGCGGATCAGGCCGCCTTGGCGCAGGTCTGATGGGCCCAGACCGAACCGGCCAGGGTCTTCAGCGCAATCTCGTAATCGCCCTTCAGGGCCAGTTCCGACGCCTTGCGCTCCGCCCACTTCAGGTGGCGGGCCTCGAAGGTCTCGGTCGCGGTCACAACGTCGGTGGCCAGCACGCGGTCATTCTGCTTCAGCTCGATAATCATTTCAGACTCTCGAAATTCCCCAAGGTACAGCCAGCCGACGGGGACCGGCGCCCCGGACAGCGCATCAGGACAGAAAACCTGTCCTTGTTTTGCCGTCACCCCCAATTAACCCGGACCCCCCGGGATTGGTTCCAGATCATTTTGCACGGCGAAATATTGCACCGCAATATTTCATTGCCGTGAAGGGGGGCAAAAAAAAAGCGGCCCCGAAGGGCCCGCCTTGAGGACCAAAAAAAAGCGGCCCCGAAGGGCCGCTGAATGAGAGAGCCGCGCGGGCGGCAGGGATGGGGAGGAGGAGGCCGCCCGGCGTAGTGCCTCTCGAGTGATCAGAACCGATAGCCGACGCCGAAACCGACGAGCAGCGGGTTGATGTCCACGTCGGCCTTGATCGCGCCGTTCACGGTCGCGGTGGTCGACAGGAAGATCTGCTTCACGTCGACGTTCAGGGCCCAGTGGTCGTCGAGCGGAATGTCGACACCGGCCTGCAGCGCCCAGCCGAAGCCATTGTCGTATTCGACCTTGGAGACCGGGGCCTTCTCGCCGTCCTGGCCGTAGAAGATCGTGTAGTTCACGCCGACGCCGACATAGGGCCGGATCTTGGCTTCGGGCGCGAAGTGATACTGCAGGGTCAGGGTCGGCGGCAACAGCCAGGTCTTGCCGAGGTCAAGATCACCAAGCGCGGTGCGCTTCGCCTTCACGTCATGCGGCGTGGTGCCCAGGATCAGCTCGGCCGCGATGTTCTTGGTGAAGAAATAGGTGATGTCGAGTTCCGGCACGACCGAATCGTCGATCTGGACATCGGCACCGTTCAGCGCCGCGGAATTGCTACCCGTCAGATCCTCTTCCGGCAGCACGATCAGCGCGCGGCCGCGGATCATCCACGGGCTCTGTTCCGCCGCCTGCGCAGCGGTCGTGTCGACAAGGCCGAACCCCAGCCCGGCAGCGAGAATGGCGGCAGCAGACAGGCCCGCCTTGACGTTGTGCTTCATCGTTCTTCCCTCCGTGGCGACATGACGACTGTCGCCCGCGGTTCGGAATGTGGAGCCAGTGCCGGGGTTAAGCGTTGATTAAAGTCAATTCGCCGAAACTGCGACGAAATGGACCAACCCCCCGTTGCTCGCTTGACCTGGATCAAAGCGAAACTGCGGCGCGCGGCGCTTCATTGGTCACATGGCTGATACGCATCTGACCGGGCGCTACCCGCGCTACACGAGCTTCCCGACGGCCCCGCATTTCCATGCCGGGATCGACGGCGAAACCTTTGCCGACTGGCTTTATCGCCTGCCGGAGGACCAGGACCTGTCGCTCTATGTGCATGTGCCCTATTGCGACAGTCTGTGCTGGTTCTGCGGTTGCCACATGAAGGTGATGAACCGCTCGGGACCGGTTACGCGCTACGTCGCGGCCCTGACCGCGGAGGCAAGCCTGATCGCCGAGAGCATGGGGCGGAAGCCCCGTATCGCCCATCTCCATTTCGGCGGCGGCAGCCCGACCATCCTCAGCCCGCGCGATATCGAGCATCTGATGACCGGCCTGCGTGGCCGCTTCATCATCGACGCCGAGACCGAGATCGCGGTCGAGATCGACCCGCGCGACCTCGACGATCAGAAGCTGGACGCCTGGGCCGCCGCTGGCATGACCCGCGCCAGCATCGGCTGTCAGGACCTCGATCCCCGGGTGCAGCAGGCGATCAACCGCATCCAGCCCTTCTCCGTCATTTCCCGCGTGGTCGATGGCCTGCGTCGGCGCGGCATCAATTCGATCAATATCGACCTCGTCCATGGCCTGCCCTGGCAGACGGTGGACAGCCTCCTCGATACGGTCGAGAAGATCCTGACCCTGTCGCCCGACCGGCTCGCCCTGTTCGGCTATGCCCATGTGCCGCAGCTGAAGCCGCATCAGCGCCTGATCCCCACGGAATCCCTGCCCGGCCCGGCCGAGCGCCACGCCCAGGCGACCGCGGCTTTCGATGCCATCGTCGCCGCGGGTTACGAAGCGATCGGCCTCGATCATTTCGCGAAGCCCGGCGACACGCTGGCGACCGCCGCCGCCAGCGGCAGGCTGCACCGCAATTTCCAGGGTTACACCACGGATAATGCCGATGTCCTGATCGGCCTTGGCCCCTCGTCGATCAGCGAATTGCCCGGCGGCTATGCCCAGAACACGCCCGACATCAACAGCTGGCACAAGGCGGTGGCACAGGGCACGCTGGCGACAACCCGCGGCATCGCCCTGTCCGCCTCGGACCGGCTGCGCCGCGCGGTGATCGAGCGGCTGATGTGCGATTATCAGGTCGATGTCGACGTGGTTGCGGCGGCCCTGCGCCTCGACCCCGGCCTCGTGAACGATGCCTGGTCGCGGCTGGACATGCTGGAAGCCGAAGGCGTCGTGACCTGCAAGGGTGCGCATGTCGCCATCGACCCGGATTCCCGCGCCCTGGTGCAGAAGGTCGCCGCCTGTTTCGACGACCGCTTCACCGCGCCCGAGCCCATGGCTGGCCGCGCCGCCTGACCGCGATCAGACAGAAGGCAGGTCGAGGCGGAAACACGCCCCGGCCGCGCTGTCCGCCAGCACGATATCGCCCCGCGCATTCGCCAGCAGCGCCCGCGCGATGGCAAGGCCAAGGCCGCTGCCGCCCGCTGCCCTGCGCGTGGTGAAAAAGGGCTCGAACAGGCGGGCGCGGTCGCCGGGCGCAATGCCGGCGCCGTCGTCCGTGACCTCGACCAGCACCCGCATCGCCGCGCGCCGGGCCGCGACCGTAACCTTATGCGCCCCGGCCTGACGGCTGTTTTCCAGCAGAATCGCGAAAACGGCTTCGAGCACATCGGCCGGCACCGCGGCCTCGGGCCAGGGCAGATCGGTGCATTCGACGGAAAAATCCCCGCCCCGCAGCGCATCGGCGATCCGGCGCAAGGGCGCCTCGACCGGGGTCGCCACATCATCGCCGAAGCGCGCCATGTCCGCCCGCGCGAGATCGAGCAGCCGGCCGACCAGCTGGGTCAGCCGCGCCGCATCGCCCGCGGCATTGGCGAGGAAGCGGCGCCGCTCCGCCTCGGACATGGTCTTTCCATGGTCTTCGAGCAATTCGAGCGCGCCTCGAATGCCAGCCAGCGGCGTCTTGAATTCATGGCTGACCGCGGCGGCGAAATCCCGCAGGTAAGCCGAGCGCCGCTCGATCCGCGCCGCCATCACCCGGAAATCCTGAAACAGGGCGCGAATCTCCACCGCCGCCGTCTGCGGGGTTTCGGGAATGAAGCCCTTGCCGGCGGCGATATCCGCCGTCGCCCGGCCCAGTTCCTCGATAGGCCGCGTGATGGTCCGGCTCAGGACCCCGGCTAGGCCGATCACCACCAGAAGCCCGGCGGCACTGCCCGCCGCGATCTTGCCGATATCGTCATAGATGCCCCGGAACAGCGCCCGGGGGGAGCGGGACAGCAGCAGGGCGCCGACCACCTTGCCCCCGAAGATCACCGGCCTTGCGTAATGCACCCGAATCGCTGCCGCCCGGCTGAGCATCTCGAAGGTGTAACGCGGGGCGTAGTCACCGCGCCGGCGCAGCACCGAACGGCTCTCGCCCGCCAGCGCCGCCCGGACCTCGGGCAAAGCGGCATAGGACAGGCCGACATCGGCCCGGCCGAGGACGACGATTCCCGCCGCATCGACCAGGCGAATGGAGGCGAGGGTCGACTGGCTGGCCCGGTTGACGACGGGTGCCACCGCCCGCGCCGCCGCCAGCAGGGCGGGATCGGCCGGGCCGGCCGGCACGCCCTTCGGCCGCTCTGGCCCTATGTCCATCGTGTTGAGGTCGATGGTCAGGGGCTGGGGATCGTAGTCCGGCGGCTCCTCGGCTGGCGGCAGCGGGCCGAGGGCGGCGGCGACCGCGGCTTCGATGACGGCGCCCTGCGCGATCAGCTCGGCCTCGGTCTGGCGCACCAGCGTATTCTCGAACACCCGCAGGAACACCGCCCCCGCCGCCGGCAGGACCGAAACGAAGAGCAGCACGAGGGTCAGGATCACGCGCAGGCGCAAGGGCGGCCAGCGCCGCTTGATCGCGGCTTTCAGCCTTCCGATCACCGGGCACCGCAGGGGCCGAGGCGATAGCCGATGCCAGCCCTCGTCTCGATGGCATCTTCAAGGCCAAGGGCGGCGAGCTTTCGCCGGATGTGGCGGATGTGGCTGTCGATGGTGCGGTCGGTGACGGCGAAACCGGGGCCATGCAGGCGGTCGATGATCTCGTCCCTGGTGAAGACGCGGGCGGGCGATGCGGCGAGAATGGCCAGCAGCTGGAATTCGGTCGCGGTCAGGCCGGCATCCATCTCGCCAACCAGCGCCGCCCAGCCCTCGCGGTCGAGGCGAAGGCGGCCGTGGGCGGCGGGGGCCGGTGCCCCGGCTGGCGCCTTTGCCCGGCTGCGCTTCAGGATGGCACCCACACGCGCCACCACTTCGCGGGGCGAGAAGGGCTTCACCACATAGTCGTCGGCGCCGATCTCGATGCCGACGATGCGGTCCACCTCGTCGTCGCGGGAGGAGAGGAAGAGGATCGGCACCTCGCTCGCGGCACGCAGGCGGCGGCAGACCTCGAGCCCGTCGAGGCGCGGCATGTTGATGTCGAGGACGAGAAGGTCCGGCGCCTCCCGCGCGGCGGCGGCCAGCGCCGCCTCGCCATCGCCCGCCTCGCGGCAGTCGTAGCCGGCCTTGGCGAGGGCGAAGGCCAGCAACTCGCGGATATGGGGGTCGTCGTCGACGATGAGGATGCGGGCAGCCATGATCGCCATCAGTCTCACCCTCGGCCCCGCGCGGTCAATCCCGGCCGAGCAGCGCCCGCGCCGCCGCCAGCCGCCGCGCACCCCGGAAGCTCCAGCGTTCGCTGGATTGATCGCGCTCGAGCGCGACCATCAGGCGGTCGCGAAGGTTGGCCGCGGCTGCCTTGAGTTCCGGATCCTCGGTCGTCTGTTCGAGACGGATCGCCGGCACCAGCGCGGCCGAGCCGAGATGGCGCAAATAACACCAGTCGTTCTGCTCGTCCGCGCTGTTTCCGGCGGCCCGGGCCAGATTCCATTCGGCGGCGACCATGGCGGGATCGACGATGAAGACACATGTGGTGACCACGATGCCGGCCGCGAGGGCATTGCTATTGATCAGCCACCGGGTGCTGCGCCCGGTCAGCAGCCGCCAGCAGATGAGGAACAAGCCAAAGGCGACCAGCGCCATCCACAGAAGGGCGGCGAAGCGCATCTCGGTCATGTCGTAGGCGTCGATGTAATCTAGGGTGCGGCGGACGCTGGAGGCGACCAGGACCAGGTTCTGCCCAGTCCAGAGCACCACCAGCCGGCGCAGCCAGACCGAATTCGCGGTGGCCGATCCGGGGCGCAGTGTGACGATGACGAAAGCCCCGGCCAGCAGGGCGGTGACGATCAGCGGATAGGTGCCGCGATGGGCATATGCGGCCAGGGTCACGCCTTCCGGAAGGCCCGCACCGGACCACAGGAAGGCAAGGTCGAGACCATTCTCGACCGCGAAGATGAGGTTGAAGACGACGAGCGAAGCGCCGACCGAGGCAACGGTGACACCCGGCAACGCGAGAACCCGCCGTGTGACCCGCCGACGGCGCAGGCGCCAGCGTTGCGGCCGCAGCAGCGCGGTCGCCAGAATCAGCATCAAACCCCAGTCGGACATCCGTTCGCCCGAGAGCGCGACAAGCCACTGCCGGGGATCAAGCTGCGCCAGCCCCTGTTCGACCAGCGGATTGGCCGAGGCGAACAGGGCGATGAAAATCAGTCCGCCGACCACGGGCAAGGCGAGGATGCCCAGCCATCGGCCGAGAGCCCGGGGCGGCCGGCGATCGAACGCCCGCAGCCACAGGATGAAGTCGCGCAGCGGGCCCCAAGGCGAGGTTACAACGGCCCCGATCACGCGAAATCCCCAAGCCAGCGCATTGTCGAAGCGGGCAGCGCGGGGCAGCAAAGCCGCCGCCGTCAGGAAGGCGAGGAACAGCAGCACACCCAGCAGCTGAATTTCCTCGATCATGGACAAGGCATAGAGCGCGGCAAGGCCGAGGGCGACCCGCGCCGCGCCATGGCGCAGCACCACCGGCCGCGCGAAGGCGAGGGCGGCAACCAGCAGCAGCCCGAAGGCGCCCCAGTAGACCCCCGGCCAGCGGTGGAGCAGGAAATCGCCCGCGACGACAAGCGCGAGGATAAGGAAAACCTTGGTACGGAACAGATGACGGATCGGCATGAGGACACCTCCTGCCCGCCAGACTGCCGTCCGGCGGCGGAGGGGTGATCGGCATCCCTTGCGCATGCCATGTCCGGGCCGTGCAGAAACGGTGCAGGCCGAGTCCAGAGGCCTCGTCGTCCCGGCGCAGGCCGGGACCTTGGGGTAAGAAGGCGCCCCTTCCTGCGCGAGATGCCGGTCTTCGCCGGCATGACGAGGCAGAAGGAGGAGGCGATCTAGACGAAGACGGCCACGGTCTGCCGGCTGACCAGCAGTGGCGTGCCGTCGGCCGCCCAGGTCTTCATCGACTGGCTGGAATAGCCATGGGTGACGGTCTCGGCCAGGCTGGTTTCCAGCCGCCAGCCGTCGTCTTCGCCCGCCGCCCGCTCGTTCAGGACCTCGATCGACCAGGTCATGGAACTGATCGGGCCGAAGCTGGGGAAACGCACCATGGCGGCCGGCGGCGGCGCGTCGGCGAGGGCGATCAGGGCGGTGATGTCGTTCGGCGTCTGCCGGTCCTTGTGGCGCAGCCACACTTTATATTCCGGGACTTCCGCCATCGAGAAGGGCGGGGCGCCGCCGGCGTCCAGCATGTCGAAGTGATGGGCGAAATTGGGCCGGAAGCCGCCCCGGAAGAAATCCCGGCAGGTCTCGGGCGCGGGCGCCTCCGGCATGGGGACATGGGCGAAATCGACCGACGATTCCCGGATGGCGCCGAAGCACAGCAAGGCCCGCGTGGCGAGACCGGCATCGCCGACCAGATCGACCCCGACGAAAGTCGCCGAGCGGCCACGGCGCAGCACCTCCGGCTTGATCAGCAGGGGACCGGAGGCAGGACCGATGAAGGCGAACTGGGCGGACCGCAAGGGTGGCAAGCCGTCGAAGGCGCGCAGGGCCGCCTCGGTGCACAGGGCCGCCGAAGCGCCGCCATAGAGTGTCCGCCCCTGCAGCCAGTCCTCGGTGAGGGACACGGAAAAATCGCTGCCCACCCGGGCGATCCCGGCCAGCACTTCGGTAAACGGCGTCATCCCCGACCTTTGTTCGATATAATTCGTTGCCCGAACCATAAGCCATGGCCCGCCGCCCGGCCAGCCCCCGCCAGCAACGCCGAACCCCCACCGAAGGACGCGATTTTCCCCGGGAATCACGTCCATTTCCCGGGCGGAAAGGGGCGCAACCTTGACTCTTGGCCCCCGCGTTCTTATTGGTTAGGGCTGTTGGATTACGCCCCGCACAGAATTTGGCCGGCAGGGCCGACGGCAGGAACAGGCCGCGGCATGTCGCCAGCGGGATTTGCGCAGGAAGCGGGCTCTCGGTGGCCAAGAAGCTTTGTATCAAGACCTATGGTTGCCAGATGAACGTCTACGACAGCGGTCGTATGGCTGATCTTCTGGCCCCGCTCGGCTATGCCACCACGGAAGACGCGGCCGAGGCCGATCTCGTCATCCTGAACACCTGCCATATCCGCGAGAAGGCGGGCGAGAAGGTCTATTCCGACGTCGGGCGCCTGCGCAACCTGCGGGCCGAGCGGGTGGCCGCGGGCGGCGCCCCGCTGACCATCGCCGTCGCCGGCTGCACCGCCCAGGCCGAGGGCGAGGAAATCATGCGCCGGGCCCCGGCGGTCGATCTCGTCGTCGGGCCGCAGGCCTATCACCGCCTGCCCGAGCTGATCGCCCGCGCCCATCGCAGCAAGGGCGAGGCGCTGGACACCGAATTCCCGGCCGAGTCCAAATTCGACCATCTGCCGCAACAGAGCCGGGTCGAAGGCACCGCCGCCTTCCTGACCATTCAGGAAGGCTGCGACAAATTCTGCACCTTCTGCGTCGTGCCCTATACGCGGGGCGCCGAAACCTCGCGCCCGGTCGCCGCGGTGCTGGCGGAAGCCGCCCATCTCGCCCGGCTCGGCGCGCAGGAAATCACCCTGCTGGGCCAGAATGTGAACGCCTATCACGGCGAGGCGCCGGATGGCGGCGCGCCCTGGTCGCTGGGCCGCCTCGCCCATGCGCTGGCGGACGTGCCGGGCATCGCCCGCATCCGCTATACGACCTCGCACCCGCGCGACATGGACGACGAATTGATCGCCGCCCATGGCACGCTGCCGGCCCTGATGCCTTTCCTGCATCTGCCGGTGCAATCGGGCTCCGACCGCATTCTCGAGGCCATGAACCGCCGCCATACCGCCGCCGACTATCGCCGGCTGGTGGAGCGGCTGCGCCAGGCGCGGCCCGATCTGGCCCTGTCGTCCGATTTCATCGTCGGCTTCCCGGGCGAGAGCGAGAAGGAATTCCAGGCCACCCTCGACCTCGCGGCCGAGATCGGCTTCGCCCAGGCCTATAGCTTCAAATACAGCCCGCGCCCCGGCACGCCCGCCAGCATGATGGCGGATTCCCTGTCGGAAGAGGTGAAGTCGGAACGGCTCGCCCGCTTGCAGGCGGTGATCGCCGACGGCCAGCGCCGCTTCAACGACAGCTGCATCGGCCGCACAATGCCTGTGCTGTTCGACCGTCCCGGCCGCCACGAAGGCCAGCTGATCGGCCGCAGCCCCTATATGCAGGCGGTCCATGCCGAGGTGCCGGCGGCCCTGTCCGGCCGCATCCTCGACGTCACCATCGAATCGGCCCATCCCAATTCCCTGGGCGGGCGTCTCGCGGCCGACCCGGCCGAGGCGGCAGCCTGAAGAGCCGCGCCCCCCGCCCCGCCATGGCAACCCCCCGCAACGATCCGGCCGGCGGCGATCCGTCCCGCCGCCCCGTGGTTCTCGATTTCCCGGACAACCGGCTGCTGCCGCGCCTGTTCGGCGAGCACGACGTGCATCTCGCGCGGGTCGAACGTGCGCTCGGCGTCTCGGTCTCGTCGCGCGGCAATCGCATCGCCATCTCGGGCGACGTCGCGGCGGCGGGTGTCGCCCGCCACGCCCTGCGCGATCTCTACAAGCGGCTCGAAGCCGGCCACGACATCGGCCCCGGCGATGTCGACGGCGCGATCCGCCTCGCTGAAGCGGCGGCGGGCGGCGAGGCGGAAGGCCCCGCGCCCATTCCCGGCATCCGCACCGGACGGCGCACCATCCTCGCCCGCTCGGCGGCGCAGGCCGCCTATCTCGATGCCCTCGGCCGCAACGAACTCGTGTTCGGCCTCGGTCCCGCCGGCACCGGCAAGACCTATATGGCGGTCGCCGTCGCCGTCGCCATGCTGCTGGACCGCCGGGTCGACCGGCTGGTGCTGTCCCGCCCCGCGGTCGAGGCCGGGGAGCGGCTGGGCTTCCTGCCCGGCGACATGAAGGAAAAGGTCGATCCCTACCTTCGCCCGCTCTATGACGCGCTCTACGACATGATGCCCCAGGGCGAGGTCGCGCGCCGGCTGGAGACCGGGGAGATCGAGATCGCCCCCCTCGCCTTCATGCGCGGGCGGACGCTGGCCAATTCCTTCGTCATTCTCGACGAGGCGCAGAACACCACCGCCGGCCAGATGAAGATGTTCCTGACCCGGCTGGGCGAGAACGGCCGCATGGCGGTGACCGGCGACCCCAGCCAGATCGACCTGCCGCCCGGCGTCCGCTCCGGCCTGACCGAGGCGATCGAGACCCTGGAAGGCGTGCCCGGCATCGGTTTCTGTCGCTTCGGCGAAAACGACGTGGTGCGCCACCCGCTGGTGACCAAGATCGTGCGGGCCTATCGCCTGCGCGAAGAGGCGGGACGCTGATGGCCGCCGCCATCCCCCCGGCCGCCGAGACCGACGCCTCGGACCTGCAACGCGCCCGCGCCCTTCTGTCGGCGACGGCGATCCGCGCCCTGGCCGAGGATCGCTGGACCCGCTGGCGGCCCTGGCTCGATTCGCCACTGTTCGCGGCGGTGATCATCGCGCTGACCTTCGTCTTCGCCCCCGTCGGCCAGTCGGTGCGGCCCATACCGCCGCTCGATTCCATCGCCTCCGAAACCGTCCGGGCCGAACGCGCCGTCGCGGTCGAGGACAAGGCCGCGACCGAGGCGCGGCGCGCCGTCGCCGCCTCGTCCAGCCTGCCGGTCTATACCTACGCCCCCGACCTCTACCTGACCCTGTCGAAGCAGGTCGCGACCGCGGTCGAGGCCATGGCCGAACGGGCGAAGGACATGACCCTGGCCCCCGCCCAGCGCCGCGCCGCCTTTCAGGAGGCGATCGGCCGCCCGGTCTCCCAGGCCGCCTTCGACGTCATCGAGAAGATCGACAATCCGGCGGACCTGACCGCCGCCATTTCCTATCTGCTCAATCTCGGCATCGACCGGATGATCATCGCCGACCGGATGGACCTGCCGCCGGAAGGGCCGATCCAGGTCTCCGACCCCGACGGCAAGCGGATGGACAAGGCGCTGGTCGCCGGCGTCCTTGACCTTGCCCAGTTCCGCCGCCTGATGCAGGCCCGCTCGGGCGATGCGCCCTATGGCACGGCGCGGGTCGCCCGCACCTTCGTGCTCGAGACCGCGCTGGCCCTGACCGCGCCCAACCTGATGCCCGATCCCGTCCTGACCGCCTCCTTACGCGACAAGGCGGTCGCCGCGGTCGAGCCGGTGGTGGTCCGCCTCGCCATCGGCGAAGTCGTCATCCGCGAGGGCGACCGGGTGACCAAATCGGCCCAGGACCGCCTGCGCCTCCTGAACGAAGGCGGCGCCCAGCGTTCCGTGATCGGCGAGACGCTGGCGGTCGGCGCCCTCATCCTCGGGCTCACGCTGCTCGCCGGCAGCTTCTTCCGCGTCCGCCGCGCGACCTCCTTCCTTGGCCGCAAGCAGATCTACATCACCCTCGCCGTCGTCCTCGGCACCTCGATCGTCGGCGTCGCCAGCTGGTATGCCGGCCGGGGCGTCGCCGCCGGCCTCGGTGTGCCGGCCGATGCCGCCGCCTTCCTGCCGCCGGTCGCCCTCGCGACGGTGATCGTCGCCCTCGTCATCGACACGCGGACCAGCCTTCTCGTCGGCGTCAGCCTTGCCCTTCTGATGGCTTACCGGGTGGGCGGCGACATCTGGGTGCTGGCGCATTATCTGGTCGGCGTGCTCGCCGCCGGCATGACCGCGCGGCGCGGCCGGCGCCGTTCCGACATCCTGAAGGTCGGCCTGACCATCGCCGGGGCCCAGCTCGTCCTCGTGCCGATCATGGTCGTGCTCGACACCACCGTGCCGCCGGACGAGATTTCCTATTTCGTCGGCGCCGCCGTCGCCGGCATCGTCGGCACGCTGCTGATCTCGGCCTTCACCACCGCCGGCCTGCCCCTTCTCGAATGGCTGTTCGACGAGACGACGGACATGCGCCTGCTCGAGCTCGCTTCGGCCGACAATCCGCTCTTGAAGCAGCTCGCCCTGCGCTCGCCCGGGACTTACTACCATTCGGTGATGATGGCCAATCTGGCCGAAAGCGCGGCCGAGGCGATCGGCGCCAACGGCCTGCAGGCCCGTGTCATGGCCCTGTATCACGATCTGGGCAAGATGGAGCGGCCGAGCTATTTCGCCGAGAACCAGCGCGGCAGCAATGTCCACGACCGGTTGCCGCCCGAATTGTCCGCCCGCATCATCTTCGCCCATATCAAGGATGGCATCGACATCGCCCGCAAGCACCGGCTGGGCCGTCCCGTCCTCGACGCCGTGACCCAGCATCAGGGCACCACCCTGCTGCGCGTCTTCTACCAGCGCGCGGTCGAGCGCGCGAAGACCACGGGCGAAGCGGTGAACGAGGCCGAATTCCGCTATCCCGGCCCCCGCCCCATGACCAAGGAATCCGGCATCCTGATGCTGGCCGACACGGTCGAGGCGGCGACCCGCGCCCTGAAGGACCCCAAGCCCGCCGACGTGCGCGAGCGCGTGGCCCGCGTGATTTCCGAGAAGATCGCCGACCACCAGCTGGACGACTGCGCCCTGACCATGAAGGATCTCGCCACGGTCGAGGCCGCCTTCGTCCGGGTGCTGACCCTCGGCGTCTATCACACCCGCATCGAATATCCCCCCCTGCCGACCAAGAAGGAGCCGACCCCGGAACGCCGCCATGACGACGCCAACACCGCCCAGGGCGAGCCATCACGCCCCCGCCCAGCGGAGCCGACGCCGATCAGCGAAGGCCAGTCCCCCGCCGGAGCCCAGCCAACAGCGGTCCCGACCGCGTCCCAGGATCAGCCTGCGGACGGCGTGCCGGGACTGGACATCCGCGCTTCCTGATCTGCGCAAACTGTTGCCTCCGGCCGCCAGGGCCGCCTTCGCCGCCGGCGCCGCGCGCTGCGCCGCGCTGTCCGGCGCGACTGGCCCGGCCGAAATCGCCATCACCCTGAGCGATGACGCGGAGGTTCGCGA
Organism: Zavarzinia aquatilis; assembly: GCF_003173035.1. Classification (GTDB taxonomy): domain Bacteria; phylum Pseudomonadota; class Alphaproteobacteria; order Zavarziniales; family Zavarziniaceae; genus Zavarzinia; species Zavarzinia aquatilis. The sequence continues at coordinate 111,068 of NZ_QGLE01000003.1, read as the reverse complement.
CCTGAACCGGGACTGGCGCGGCAAGGACAAGCCGACCAACGTGCTGTCCTTCCCGGGCCTCGAAGGTGCCATGGCCGCCCTGCTGCCGCCGGAGGCCCCGCGCCCCCTCGGCGACATCATCCTGGCCTTCGAGACCTGCCGCGTCGAAGCGGAGGAACAGGGCAAGCCGCTGGCCGATCATGCCCGCCACCTCGTCGTGCACGGTGTTCTCCACCTGCTCGGCTACGATCACGAGGAGGATGCCGAGGCGGAGGAAATGGAGGCTCTGGAAACCATGGTGCTCGCCGGCCTTGGCATCCCCGATCCCTATGGGGCCGATCCCTATGGGGAGACCCGGGCATGACCGACAGCAGCAGCCGCTCGCCCCGCGACAGCGCCGGCTTCATGTCCTGGCTGCGCGGCCTCGCCCGGGGCAAGCCCGAGCAGTCCTTGCGCGCCAGCCTCGAGGATATCATCGACGAGCACGAGGAAGCGGCTCACCACACGCCCGACGAGGGCGAGCGGGAGATGATCCGCAACCTGCTCGAATTCGGCGAAATGTCGGTCGACGACGTCATGGTGCCGCGCGCCGACATCTATGCCGTGCCGGAGAGCATCGGCCTCGACAAGCTGATCGAGACCTTCCTCGAAAGCGGCCATTCCCGCCTCGTCGTCTATGGCGAATCGCTCGACGACGTCGTCGGCATGGTCCATGTCCGTGACGTGCTGCGCTTCTGGGCCGGGCGGGAGCCGTTCAGCCTCGCCACCATCCTGCGCCGCGTGCTCTTCGTGCCGCCGTCCCTGTCCCTGCGCGAGGTGCTGGCCCGCATCCAGGCCGAGCGGTCGCATCTCGCCATCGTCATCGACGAATATGGCGGCACCGACGGCCTCGTCACCATCGAGGATCTGGTCGAGGAAATCGTCGGCGATATCGAGGACGAACACGACGAGCACGAAGGCCCGCTGTTCACCGTCGGCGCCGACGGCGTGCTCGACGCCGATGCTCGCGCCACGATCGAGGATGTCGAGGCCGCGCTCGGCCAGCATCTGGTGCCCGACGACCTCGAGGAGGAAATCGACACCATCGGCGGCCTTCTCGTCTCCCTCGCCGGCCGCGTGCCCGAGGCGGGCGAGCGCATCGCCCTCGGTGACGGGCTCGATTTCGAAGTTGTCGACGCCGATCCGCGCACGGTGCGGCGTTTGCGCATCTATCGCCACATCGCCCCCGACGCGGTCGAGGACTGACACCGATCATGGATCGCATCGCACAGGGTATCGCCGGCCTTTCCGGCTGGCGGCGCGCGCTCGTCGCCTTTCTGGCCGGCGCGATTTCCACCCTGGCGATGCCGCCGCTCGGCCTGTGGCCGGCGCTGTTCGTCGGCTTTCCCGTGCTCGTCCTCCTGCTCGAAGGGGCGGGATCGACGCGGCGTGCCTTCTTTGCCGGCTGGTGGTGGGCCTATGGCCATTTCGTCGCCGGGCTCTATTGGATCGGCATCGCCCTGCTGGTCGATCCCGAGCGTTTCGCCTGGCTGCTGCCCTTCGCCGACCTCGGCCTGCCCATCGTCTTTGCCCTGTTCCCCGCCGCCGCCGCCGCCCTCGCCTACCGGATCGGCCGGCGTGGCCCCGCGCTGGTGCTCGCCCTCGCCGGCTGCTGGGTGCTCGGCGAATATGCCCGCGGCCATGTCCTGACCGGCTTTCCGTGGAACCCGCTGGCCGCGATCTGGATCGAGACCCCGGTGATGGCGCAGGGTGCCGCCCTCGCCGGCAGTCTTGGCCTTGGCGGCGTGACCGCCCTCGTCGCCGGCCTGCCCGCGCTTCTGCCGCGGCCGGCGGCAGGCCGGGCCGCCGCCTTCGCCCTTGCTCTCGGCATCGTCGCCGGCTGCCTTGCCTTCGGTTACGCGCGTCTGCCGGACGGGCCGGCGCCGCGCCACGAACCGGCGGTGACGATCCGTCTCGTGCAGGGCAATATCGACCAGCAACAGAAGCACTCGCCCGCGGCACTGATCGGCAACCTGAACCGTCACCTCGACCTGTCGCGCCGGCCGACAAAGGATGGCGTGCCGCCCCGCGTCGTGATCTGGCCCGAGACCGCGCTGCCCTACCGGCTCGACATCGACCCGAAACTGCCCGAGTTGCTGGGCGGCCTCGTGCCCGCGGACGGCGTCGCGCTGATCGGCGCGGTCCGGGTCGAAGAGGATGCGGCGAACGGGCTTCGGGCCTGGAACAGCCTTCACGCCATCGCGGGCGACGGCAGGCTGCTCGCCACCTATGACAAGCATCATCTGGTGCCCTTCGGCGAATATCTGCCGATGCGCGGGCTGCTTGGCCTGATCGGGCTCGACAAGCTCGCGGTCGGCGCCGTCGACTTCTCGGCCGGCGCGGGGCCTGTCGCGCTGCATCTGCCGGGATTACCCATGCCGCTGCCGCTGATCTGCTATGAAGCCATCTTCCCGGAGGCCGGCTTCGCCCTCGACGCGCGGCCGGACTGGCTGGTCAATGTGACCAACGACGCCTGGTTCGGCACATCGAGCGGACCGCCCCAGCATCTGGCACAAGCACGGTTGCGCGCGATCGAACAGGGCCTGCCGCTGGCGCGTGCCGCCAACACCGGGATTTCCGCCCTCGTCGACCCCTTCGGCCGTGTCGAACAAGCCTTGCCGCTGGGCGTTGCCGGGGTGATCGACGGCACCCTGCCGGCACCCCTCGCGCCGACCCCCTTCGCCCGCTTCGGCATTGCCATCGCCTTGGGATTGGCTGCACTTTTCCTTGCATCGAGCATGACAATTCGCCGTATCACGGCTTGACCGACCCGACTGTCAGCGGCATACAGGAATATGATTTTTTGGCGCAATCTAAGTGCGCGCCGCTGTTCATATTCGGAGTCGTTATGGCCAATCCCGTCGATGTGTATGTCGGTGCCAGGGTCAAGCTGCGCCGTCAGCTGATCGGCATGAGCCAGGAAAAGCTGGGCGAGGCGCTGGAGCTGACCTTCCAGCAGGTGCAGAAATACGAACGCGGCGCCAACCGGGTTTCGGCCTCCAAACTGCATCGCATCGCCGAAGTGCTGGACGTTCCGATTTCCTATTTCTTCGACGGTTACGAGGGCGATCTCGAGGCTCACGACGGCTTGTCGGAGCCGCCGGCCGCCGCTTTCGAGCACGAGCAGTTGAGCCGCAAGGAATCCATCGACCTCCTCAAGGCCTATTACGAGATCGACGACGCCAAGCTGCGCCGCAAGGTGATCGACCTGATTCGGACCCTCGCCGAGACCACGAAGCCCTCGACGACGGCTTGACCGGCAGCGCCCGCCCTGCCAAAAACACCCATTGGTCAGGGCCGGAATGTCCTTGGACCGGACAAGCCGTTACTGGGAGTCGATTGTGGCGCGCTCGAATTATCTCTTCACGTCTGAGTCTGTTTCCGAAGGGCATCCGGACAAGGTTTGCGACCGCATCTCGGACACGATCGTCGACACCTTCCTGTCGGTCGATCCGCAGGCGCGCGTCGCGGTGGAGACCCTGGCGACGACCAATTTCGTCGTCCTCGCCGGTGAAGTGCGCAGCGCGACGCCGGTCTCCCACGATGTCCTGATCGAGAATGCCCGCAAGGCGATCCGCGAGATCGGCTACGAGCAGGACGGTTTCCACTGGCAGAACGCCGAGGTGGTCTGCCGCGTCCACGGCCAGTCGGCCGATATCGCCGTGGGCGTCGATGCCGCCGGCAACAAGGACGAGGGCGCGGGCGACCAGGGCATCATGTTCGGCTACGCCTGCCGCGAGACCGACGTGCTGATGCCGGCGCCCATCGTCTATTCGCACCGCATCCTGAAGAACCTCGCCGATGTGCGCCACGCCGACCCGAAATCGGGTCTCGGCCCCGATGCCAAGAGCCAGGTCACCCTCGCCTATGAAAACGGCAAGCCGGTGCGCGCGACCTCGGTCGTCGTCTCGACCCAGCACGACGAGGGTCTGAGCCAGGAACAGGTGCGCGAGATCGTCCGCCCCCATGTCCTCTCGGTCCTGCCCGAGGGCTGGATGTGCCCCGAGGCGGAATTTTACGTCAACCCGACCGGCAAATTCGTCATCGGCGGCCCGGATGGCGACGCCGGCCTGACCGGCCGCAAGATCATCGTCGACACTTACGGCGGCGCGGCCCCCCATGGCGGCGGCGCCTTCTCGGGCAAGGATCCGACCAAGGTCGACCGTTCGGCCGCCTATGCCGCGCGCTATGTCGCGAAGAACGTGGTCGCCGCCGGCCTCGCCGAGCGTTGCACCCTGCAGGTCGCCTATGCCATCGGCGTCTCCAAGCCGCTCGCCCTCTATGTCGATCTGCATGGCACCGGTACCGTCGACGAGGAACGTCTGGCCAAGGCGATCCAGCAGGTCATGGATCTGTCGCCGCGCGGCATCCGCACCCATCTACAGCTGAACAAGCCGATCTATGCCCGGACCTCGTCCTATGGCCATTTCGGCCGCGAGCCGGACGCGGACGGCGGCTTCTCGTGGGAGAAGCTCGATCTCGTCGACGCGCTGAAGACCGCCGTCGGCGCCTGATCGTGACGACCGACGACGAAGCGCCGGTCGAGACCCCGGCGCTTCGCCGGAAGGTCTTCGGGCGCCGCACCGGCCACAAGCTGCGCGCCCGCCAGGCCGATATCCTCGACAGCGGCCTCGCCCGGCTGGCGGTGCCCCTGCCCGCGCCCGGCGAGATTCTCGATCCGCGCGACCTGTTTCCCCGCGCCGTCGATGAAGTCTGGTTCGAGATCGGCTTCGGCGGCGGCGAGCATCTCGCCGCCCAGGCCGAAGCACACCCTCATGTCGGCATCATCGGGGCGGAGCCTTTCGTCAACGGCATGGCCAGCCTGCTGCGCCATGTCGAGGAACGGCAGCTCGACAATGTCCGGGTGCTGGCCGACGATGCCCGCCTGCTGCTGGCCGCCCTGCCCGAGGCCAGCCTGTCGCGCGCCTTCCTGCTGTTCCCCGATCCCTGGCCGAAGAGCCGGCACCACAAGCGCCGCTTCGTGCAGCAGGAAACCCTCGACCTGCTCGCCCGCGCGCTGAAGCCGGGTGCGGAGTTCCGTGTCGCCAGCGATATCATGGGTTACATCGAGTGGACCCTCGCCCAGGTTGGCCTGCACAGTGCTTTCGAGTGGATGGCGGAAGGCCCGGCCGACTGGCGCGCCCGCACCGAGGACTGGCCGCCGACCCGCTATGAGGCGAAGGCCATCGCCGCCGGTCGCAAGCCCGCGTACCTGCGCTTCCGCCGGCGCTGAAGCCGGCGGCGGGGTGCAATTCCATTGTTGCCCCGCGCCCGACTGTGATAGTTTTCCGTCACAAAAATGGGAGGAGCTTGAGGTCGTGATGTCAGGTTTCCGTAAGGGAATCGGCATGACTTCACCCGGGAGAGCAAGCCGGCGTCAGGCCGTGCCGCCCCCCCGTTCGTAGGTGCTTACTCAAGCTTTCAATGCGACATCGTCTGCTGCTCGGAGAAGGGCGCGATGGAAGTAAGCCGCGTCAGGCAAGCGTGGGAAGCCTTCGTCCAGACCGGGGAAAAGCCGCCGTCTGACGTGCGCCGCATCGTGGCCGCGTCCTGGGGCCGTTCGTCGGCCTTTCGCATCCGGACCGACAACCGCAAGGCCCCGCTCGCCAGCGAAGCCGAGGTCCATCGCCATCGCCTCGACAATCTCCCCCTGCTGAAGGCGGCCGAAGCTGCGCTCGACCGTTCGCGCCTGTTTCTCGGCGCCTCGCGCGCGATGATGGTGCTGACCGATGCCAAGGGCACGATCATCGCGACCGAAGGCGATCCCCGCGTGGTCGACAGCGGCCGCGAAAACCATCTCGAACGCGGCGGCCGCTGGAGCGAGGATGTGATCGGCACCAATGCCATCGGCACCGCGCTGGCCGAAGGCCGCCCGATCCAGATCCACGGCCACGAGCATTTCTGCGAAGGCGTGCAGCGCTGGACCTGCGCCGCGGTGCCGGTCCGTCATCCGCTCGACGACGAATTGCTGGGGATCATCGACATTTCCGGCCCGGCCGAGCATTTCAATCCGCAGAGCCTCGCCCTCGCCGGCTCGATCGCGCAGGAGGTGACGGCAAGCCTCGACCGCGCCATCCGCATCCGGCACGAGGCGCTGCTCCGCCGCTTCATCGCCCGGCGCCCGGCCTGGCTCAGTGACGACATGCTGGTCCTCGATCCCCGCGGCTTCCTGGTCCATGCCGCGGGCAAGCCGGGCGCCGGCCTGGTCGAAGGCAACCGGGTCGCGGCCGTCCGGTCCCTGCCCATCGACGAATGGCCCGACGTCCTGCAGCGGCGCGTTCCGGGTGCCCGCACTGAAATCGTGCGCGAGGACGGCGAGGCCCTGGGGGCGATCGTCGTCATGGCCCGCCCCGGCCGGGCCCGGGCCGCGACGGCGCCCGCGCCCGGCGCCCCCGCCATCGCGACCCCGCGCGAGGCGCGCCGCATCGGCTTCGACGAGATCCTGGGCGAGAGCGAGATCATGCGGCGCAAGCGCGACAAGGCCGCCCGCCTCGCCGCCTCCGGCCTGCCGATCCTGATCGAGGGCGAGACCGGCGTCGGCAAGGAACTCTTCGCCCGCGCCATCCATGCCGCCAGCCGGGCGGAAGGCCACCCCTTCATTCCGGTCAATTGCGGCGGGATGCCGCGCGAGCTGATCGCCAGCGAACTCTTCGGTTACGCCAAGGGCGCCTTCACCGGCGCCGACGAGAAGGGCCGCACCGGCAAGATCGTCGCTTCCGACGGCGGCACCCTGTGCCTCGACGAGATCGGCGAGATGCCGATGGAGCTGCAACCTTATCTGTTACGCGTGCTCGAGGACGGCGAAGTCTTTCCGGTCGGCGCGCACGAGGGCCGGGCGGTCGACATGCGCCTCGTCTCGATGACCAACCGCAACCTCGCCGACGAGGTGGATGCCGGCCGCTTCCGCCGCGATCTCTATTACCGGGTCGCGGCTGCCCGCATCCAGGTGCCGCCCCTGCGCGCAAGAGGCGACGACGTCGTGCTGCTGGCCGGACATTTCGCGCGCCTTGCCGCCACGCGGCTCGGCCTGCCCGCCCCCGCCATCGACCCCCGGGCCTGCGATCTCCTGCTGCGCTATCCCTGGCCCGGCAACGTGCGGGAACTCCGCAACATGGTCGACACGCTGGTGGTGCTGACCAAGGGGGACCGGATCGGCCCCGACGATCTGCCGCGCGAATTCGCCGCCAGCGCGGTGGCCACGCCCCCCCATGTCGATAGCGCCGATCTCCGCGCGATCGAGAAGGCGGCGGTGATCGCCTGTCTCGAAAAGACCCGGGGCAATTGCAAGGAAGCGGCGCGCCTGCTGGGCATCGCCCGTTCGACGCTCTATGTCCGCCTCGCCGAATACGGCATTCCCCGGCCGCGCCAGGGCCGGGGCTGATCCTTCCCGTCACTAAGAATGGCAACTATGTACTTTGCAGATGCAGGCAAAATTAGCCCGTAGGAAGCAGGCGCCAAATCCGTCCTGTCCAAGGCTTATTTCCACCCTATGAAGCATGTCAGCTGTCGATCAGTTGATTGGAAAGCCATGAGAAAAAGCGATTCATTCTCAAGCGGTTAGCCCTAAGTCCATGGAATCGCTGAATGATTCTTGACAGAGCGGTGTAATTATGGGATTAAGTGATAGGTAGGCTACGCCGATCCAAGCCCTGCCATCCGAGCAAAGAACGGATGGCTACCAGCGCGACGGTCGCCCATCGGATGGCGTCCTAAAAGCGGGCTGGGACACGGGGTCCGGGGCCTACCTACCATCTTGCAAAATTGTAACCATAGTACTCGAAAATCCGTTGCTGCTCAGCGGTAAGATTCGCCTTCCATGGCGGGGTTGGTTGCAGGCAAACACCGAAGTCCTTCTGAGAGCCCTTCTCGGTTGCCATAATCCGCGCAAGTGCCTTGGCAGGATCTGCGTCCCAACTCCCTGGACCAAGACAATCGGCAGCTTGGTAAAAGGCGCTTGCGATTATATCTGCAAGTTGCAAACCGGCCCGGCTATCGTGCGGGTGATCCTCCATGAGATCAGTGTTGAGCATATCGGTTCGGACCAATCGTTTTTCGAGGAAAGTTGAACCAGCCTTGCGTTGATGATCGAGATAAAGGCTATAGGCTCTTGTTTGGCTGTAGCGATGGCCGCCCCTTCGAGAAAATTCTATCTTAATTGGAAGCTTTCGCCCGTGATCAGCAATAGTCCTCAATGCGCAAAATTCAGTGACTCGCTCTAATAGAAGACGAAGGCAGAAATTATAAAACCATTCCTGGGATGGTATTTTTGCAGCTCGCCTATTCTCATGACCACGCATATTTTTCTTGTTAGAACAAATTACGAATCCACGCAGTGGGAGCCTAGAAATTGCATTGGCGGCCGCAATTTTTCGTGTAGGAGATAATGTTCTATAGTGAAGGTCTCGACGCTGTCGAATTCCGAGTCCCGTTCTAATATTGTCAACCCAAGCAACTACGTCATTTTCCCATTTTGCCCGCATGACAACAGCGCTCAGCATCAACCACTCTGAAGCGCCATCAGGATCAATGGGACGAACTTTTTTCAAGCCGGGGTCACCTGCCTCGTCAATACATGCTAAATATCCATATTCTGGTGTTTTTTCAGTCATGACAGACAAACCGCCATTGAATAACAATTAAAATCAATTCGAAAAATTCAAATAAACCGCTTGAAAAGCCTGCCGTGATAAGGACAGGGCTCGCTTTGAGAAAGCCTATACAAGGCGACCAAGGCCGAGGCTGCGTCGAAACTTAAAATGCTTGGTGCGGCTGACGGGACTTGAACCCGCATAAGCTTTCGCTTGGCAGCTTCCTAAACGCTCAACAAGAGCGCTTAGGCAAGCTGCCGTGTCTACCAATTTCACCACAACCGCACGCCAAAACGGTACAGCTATCGGCTGCGTCGTGCAACATGGCCTGCTAAGTATCCAACCAACAAAAAAATGCCCCGGCTTTCACCGGGGCGAGGTCATGCTCGGGGGAGAGCAAGGCGTTCGCGCGGCGGCGTCACCCCGTGGCCGGAATGACGCCACGCGACCAATGGCTCAGTCGACGCGCTCGGGCACCGGCAGGCCCAGCCATTCGCCGTAGAAGGCGTCGATATCCGGCTCGAAGTCGTGAATGACCGGATACCAGGGGGTCGGCGCCTCGACATCGTGCTGGGTGCCGCAGTCCGGGCAGTAATATTCGCGGTAAACCTGCCAGGCCGTGTCCGGCGCCATCAGCGCGGGGTAGACGTCGGCCATCGCCTCGGCCGTGTCGCGGACATAGACGTTGGCGTGCAGCTTCCAGTTCTCCTTCCAGCCGCAGAAGACATGGCCGCAGCCGCATTTCGTCACCCAGCGCCTGGTCGCCGCCTGCTGGACGATATAGAGATGCGGGCCGAGCGGCAGGACGATGCGGTCGTGCCACTTCACCTTGCCCTGCAGCACGCCGAGATAGAGTTCGAAACGTTCCTCGTCCTTCGGCATGGTCAACATGCGGGTAGTGGTATCCCAGTCGAGCTTGCCCTCGACCAGATTGGCGACCTGTTCCCTCGTGTAGGTGGACATTGCTGATCTCCCTTGTCTCTTCGTTATTCCTCGACCTGAACGACGGTGGTCACATCCGGCATCAGGGACAGGTCCATGCGGTATTTGGCGCCGTAGGACGGCACATCGAGTTCAGCCTCGGTCACCGTCCAGTCGGCCGGCAGGCTCCAGAACGCGCGGAAGTCGTTCAGGAATTTCTCCGACAGGCCGAAGGAGGTGGCGAACATATGCCGGACCTGGGGCGAAGCTTCCTTGGCGAGGATGCGCGCGCGCTCCTCGGCCATCCAGGCCTTGACCGGCTTCGAGCGGGCGAGGCGTTCCTTGCGGATATGCGCCCGGCGCTCCGCCGTCGCCACTTCGTCCACGCTCCAGCGACCGCTCGCGTCCTGCGCCGAGACGGCGCCATGAACCTTGGCGGCGAATTCGGGCAGCAGGCAGCCCTCGTTCAGGTCCTTGGCGATGGCGTCGGTCTCGCGCTCCAGCGGATCGCCGAAGCCGGGGCCGCCGCGCAGGTAGTTGAGATAGAGATCGTGGTTGTCGTAGCAGTCCTCGGTCGTCATGCACTGCTTGTCGCGCTTCACCCGGGCCCGGGCCCCGAGATGCGCCTCATAGGCGGGATGCGACGGGTCGAGGTCGCCGCCCAGGGGCAGGGACAGGCCCTTCTCGATCCGCTCCTGCAGGCCGGTGTCATGGGCCTCGAAGCGATAGCCGGTCGCCGCCGGATAACCGCCCATGAAGCCCCAGTCGGAGTTCATGTAACCATTGCCCATGAAGAACATGGTCCAGTCCTGCGCCTTCCAGACCATGCGCAGGGTCTCGAAGCCGCAGCCGCCCCGGTATTTGCCGTAACCGCCCGAGTTCGCCTTCACATTGCGCCCGAGATAGAGCAGCGGCTCCGCCATCTCCCAGATCTCGATGTCGCCCATGTCGCCTTCGGGGTTCCAGATCGCGGCGGCATGGTTGAGACCGTCCTTGATCGCGCCGGCGCCGGTGCCGCAGGACGAGGCCTCGAAACTGTTCACGGCATGGACTTCGCCGTCCTGGTTGATGCCGCCGCCCTGCAGCCAGTTCGAGGTATTGGCGTTGCCCGCGTTCACCTCCTCAAGATAACCCCGGCTGAAATAGGCCTGACCGAGGCCGCGCCACATGGCGCTCCAGCCCGAGACCAGGAAGTGCCAGGCATAGGCGTGGCCCGTGCGCCGGTCGTCCGGGTTCATCCAGGTGCCCTTGGGCAGCCGGAATTCGGTGCCAAAATAGGCGCCGTCGTTGATGCGCTGGGTTGGCACCAGGGTCTGGGTCATCATCACCCAGATGCCCGAGGTGAAGGCGACATGATGGGCGTTGTAGCTGTGCCAGCCCCAGCGGCTCGCGCCCTCGAAATCGAGGCGCCAGCTCGCATCCGGCCGGATCGTCATCTCGACCGGCGAATGCATGATCGTGTCGATCTTGGCGAAGGCCGACGGCGTCTGCACGTCGGGATGGGCATAGGGCACGTCGACGAAGGCGACCTTGCGATACTTGCCCGGCAGGGTCATGGCTTTCAGCCGGCTCTGCAGGCCGCGGCGGCCTTCCTCGATCACCTCGAAACCGAACTTCTCGTAGGCTTCCAGCCCCTCGGCCTCGACGATCTCCTCGACCATGGAGCGGATCATGTGGCAACCGGCGATGCGGGTGCGCTCGTCCAGGATCCAGTATTTCGGCGTGCGCACCGAACGCTGGCTCTCGTGCAGCCAGTCGCGCAGCGGGGTGTCGTTCACGCCCGTCTTGCGACAGGTGATCTGATAGCCGTCGCCGAAACGCTGGACCTGGCCGGTCGACATCGAACCCGGCGTAACCGCGCCGGTGTCGATCACATGGGTGACGCCGCCGACCCAGCCGATCAGCTTGCCGGCCCAGAAGATCGGCACGATGGTCGCGATGTCGCAGGGGTGGACATTGCCGATCGAGCAGTCGTTGTTGGTGAACATGTCGCCGGGGTTGATGCCCGGATTATCCTCCCAGTTGTTCTCGATCATGTATTTGATCGCGGCGCCCATGGTGCCGACATGGATGATGATGCCGGTCGAGGTCAGGATGCAGTCGCCGACCGCGTTGTAGAGGGTGAAGCAGAGTTCGCCCTCCTGCTCCACGATGGGCGAGGCGGCGATCTTCTTCGCCGTCTCGCGGGCATGGACGAGGCCGCCGCGAATCTTCGAGAACAGCTTCTCGTAACCGATCGGATCGCTCTCGCGCAGCTCAAGCTTCTCGAGACCGTTGTAGTGGCCGCTCGCCGCCGTGCGCGCCATCACCTCGGCGCGGTATTGCTTCAGCGTGACGCCGGTGCCGAGCAGGCCGAGATTGAGGTCCCGGTCCTTGTTCAGGATCTTGTTCATGTTTTCGTCCTCCCTTGTCGTTATTTCACTTCCCGCAGATGGAACAGGCGGTGCTTGTCGAGGCTCGTGGCGAAACCGTCCGGCACCACGAAGGTGGTCGAGGCGGATTCGATGATCGCGGGGCCGGTGATCTCGTTGCCCGGCAGCAGGGCTTCCATCTGCCAGACCGCGGCCTCGACCCAGCGTTTGTGGCGATAGAACGGACGCTTGCCGAGCAGCGCCGCCGCGGGCGGCACGGGGCCGCCGTCGGCGTCTTCCGGCAGCACCGGCTTCTGCGTCGCGACGAGGCCGCGCATGATCGCCCCCGTGGCCGAAAAGCCGAGTTCAGGCGAACGGGCGGACGAGGCATAGACCCTTGTGTAGGTCTCCTCGAAAGCGTCGGTGATCTTCTGCCAGTCCTCGACCGTGGCGGCGGCGGTGATGGGCGAGGTGATCTCGAGATCGTTCAGCTGGCCCATGTACTGCATCCGGTAACCGGGCAGCAGGGTGATGTCCTCGGGCCGGAAGCCGTTGATGACGAATTCGTCGATCACCTTGGCCGCGAGTTCGGCCCAGGCGTCCTGGATCACCTTGCAGGCCGCCGTCTTCACGTCGTCGCCGGCATCGGGGCCGACCGCGATGTCGACGCTCTTGTCGTAGCGATACTCGAAGTCGGCGCAGGCGCAGCCGAAGGCCGAGAAGCCCGCGGCCCAGGCCGGCACGATGACATCCTTGAAGCCCAGGCCTTCCGTGTAACCATAGGTGTGGACCGGGCCGGCGCCGCCGTAGGAGAAGCAGACGAAGTCGGTCGGGTTGTAACCCTTGGCGCTGATGTTCGAGCGCAAGTATTCGTGCAGGTTGAGGTCGAGCAGCTCGATGACCCCCGCCGCCGCGTCCTCGACCGAGAGGCCGAGCGGATCGGCGATCTGGGCCTTGATGTGCCGGCGCGCCCGCTCGACGTCGAGCTTGATCGCCCCGCCGAGGAAATTGTCCGGGTTGAGATAGCCGAGCACGACATGGCAGTCCGAGACCGAGACGGTGTCGAGCCCGCTGCCTTCCCAGCAGGTGCCGACCCGGTAGCCGGCCGAATCCGGCCCCAGCTTGATCGAGCCCGAATAGGGATCGAGGCGGACGAAGGAGCCGGCACCGGCGCCGACCGAGTCCATGGCGACGAGCGGCAGCGAGAGCACGAGACGCGCCATGTCCGGATCGGAGGCGATGGCGAAATTGCCCTTGGTGATCAGCGCCATGTCGAACGAGGTGCCGCCGATGTCGGAACAGGCGATATTCTCGTAGCCCAGCCGCTCGCCCAGCAGCTTGGAGCCGATGACGCCGCCGATCGGGCCGGAGACGATGGTGCGCGCCAGCTCCTTCGCCTTCCACGAGATGGTGCCGCCATGGGTCGCCATCACCCGGAGGTCGAATTTGGCGCCATGCGCCTTGAAGCGGTCGGAGACCTTCTTCAGGGTCTGGCGCGACGGCTCGGCGGCATAGGCCTCGAGAATCGTCGTGTTGGTGCGGTGGCTTTCCTTCCGCGACGGGTAGTAGTCGACCGAGGCGAAGACCGGAATGTCGGCGCCGATCGCCTTCAACTCGTCACGGCAGACGTCGCGGGCGCGCTTCTCGCTGGTCTCGTTCTTGTGGGACTGGAGGAGGACGATGGCGATCGCCTTCGAACCGGCGGCGACCAGTTCGCGCGTCGCCTGGCGCACCTCATCCTCGCGCAGCGGAATGACGATCTCGCCCTGGACGTCGGTCCGCTCGGTCACGCCGCGGGTCCTCGAATAGGGCACCAGCGGTTCGTCGTAACGGTGGGTGTTGAGATGCAGCCGCTCCTCGAGCGCATAGCCGAGATAGGACTGGATCGCCCGGCCCATGGAATGGATCTGCTCGAAGCCCTTGTTGCAGATCAGGCCGACGTCGAGACCCTTGCGCTGGACGACGCGGTTCAGCATCGCCGTGCCCGAGTAGACGCAGGTCACGAGTTCCGGATAGACCTCGTCGACCTCGCGGCCCCATTGGGCGAGGGCATCGTGCGAGGATTCGAGGATGGCGAGGGATTCGTCGCCCGGATTGCTCTGGGCCTTGCCGACGACGAAACGGCCGTCGGCCCGGACGAAGAATGTGTCGGTCATCGTGCCGCCGGCGTCGATGCCCATCACCTGAACGGTGCTGTCTTGGCTTTGCATGGTTCCTCCCGTTGTCCGGCGGCCGCTTTTTTTCCGGCCGCGCCAGAGGACAGGGGCAAGCGCCGTGCCAGCGCCTTCAGGGCGCGCGGGATCGAGGGAATCCGCCATCGCGGTGCCCATGCGGTGCCCGCGGCCGGTGTCCGGGCCCTGATCACGCCGGACAGGGGTGACCGGATTCCGGTCACGGAAACGCCGGTTCGAGACGAAAGACTTGAAAGTCTCGCCCCCGCGCTGTACATCACACCTCACATAGCCCGACGGTACCCTCGGGATGAGATCGAAGCGGGCCAGGTGGCCCGCTTCGTCGTTTGAGGACAGGAATGGAACTGACCAGCCGCATCGCCGCCCTGATCGAGCCGTCGCTTCTCGCGATGGGCTTCCTTCTCGTGCGGGTGCGTTTCGGCGGGGCCAAGCGTCCCGTGCTGCAGATCATGGCCGAGCGCCCCGACGGCACCATGACCGTCGAGGATTGCGCCGACGTCAGCCGCGCGGTTTCCGCCATCCTCGACGTCGAGGATCCGATCAGCAGCGAATATGTCCTCGAGGTTTCGTCGCCGGGCATCGACCGGCCGCTGATGAAGCTGGACGATTTCCGCCGTTTCTCCGGCTATGAAGCCAAGGTCGAGACGGTGATGCCGGTCGAGGGGCGGAAGCGTTACCGTGGCCGCCTGACCGGCATCGACGGCGAGGATGTGCTGATCACCGTCGACGGCCAGGATTACCGCCTGCCCTTCCCGCTGATCGGCGAGGCCCGCCTCGTGCTGACCGACGACCTGATCGCCGCCAGCCTGAAGGGCACGCTGCTGCCGCCGGGCGCCGAGGACGTGGCCCGGGTGGCCGCCGTCGCCGACGCCGAAGGCGACGAAGAGACTATTGACGATGCCGCCGTGGCCGACGAGCCTGCCGGCGAAAAGACCGCTTGAGGTGATGAAGATGGCCGCTGTCAGCGCGAACCGGCTCGAACTTCTGCAGATCGCGGACGCGGTCGCCCGCGAGAAGTCGATCGACAAATTCGTCGTTCTGGAAGCCCTGGAAGAGGCGATCCAGAAGGCCGCGCGTTCGCGTTACGGCAGCGAGAACGAGATCCGCGCCGAGATCGACCCGAAGTCGGGCGAGACCCGCCTGTACCGCCTGCTCGAAGTGGTCGAGACGGTCGAGAACGACGCCACCCAGATCGGCCTCGACGACGCGCTGACGCGCAACCCGGCGGCCCAGGTCGGCGACTTCCTGTCGGAATCGCTGCCGCCGCTGGAATTCGGCCGCATCGCCGCCCAGACCGCCAAGCAGGTGATCGTGCAGAAGGTGCGCGACGCCGAGCGCGAGCGTCAGTACCAGGAATTCAAGGACCGCATCGGCGAGGTCGTGAACGGCCTCGTGAAGCGCGTCGAATATGGCAATGTCATCGTCGATCTCGGCCGGGCCGAGGCGATCATGCGCCGCGACGAGAGCCTGCCGCGCGAGACCTTCCACAACGGCGACCGCTGCCGCGCCTATGTCTACGACGTCCGGCGCGAGGCCCGCGGCCCGCAGATCTTCCTCAGCCGCACCCACCCGCAGTTCATGGCGAAGCTGTTCGCCCAGGAAGTGCCGGAAGTCTATGACGGCATCATCGAGATCAAGGCCGTCGCCCGCGATCCGAGCAGCCGCGCCAAGATCGCCGTCGTCTCGCGCGACAGCTCGATCGACCCCGTCGGCGCCTGCGTCGGTATGCGCGGCAGCCGCGTGCAGGCCGTGGTCGGCGAGCTGCAGGGCGAGAAGATCGACATCATCCAGTGGTCGCCCGATCCGGCCACCTTCATCGTCAATGCCCTCGCCCCGGCCGAAGTCGCCAAGGTCGTGCTCGACGAGGAAACCCGCCGCATCGAGGTCGTGGTGCCGGACGATCAGCTGTCGCTCGCCATCGGGCGCCGCGGCCAGAACGTCCGCCTCGCCTCGCAGCTGACCAGCTGGGACATCGACATCCTGACCGAGGCCGAGGAATCGACCCGCCGCCAGGAGGAATTCCGCAACAAGTCCGAGATGTTCGTGCGTGAGCTGGACGTCGAGGAGACCATCGCCCAGCTGCTCGCCGCCGAAGGCTTCACCTCGATCGAGGAAGTCGCCTATGTCGCCGAGGACGAGCTGTCGGGCATCCAGGGCTTCGACGAGGAAATCGCCGCCGCCCTGCAGGAGCGCGCCCGCGAGAAGATCGCCGAGCGCGACGCCCGTTTCGAGGAAGAGCGCAAGGAGATGGGGGTCGAGGACGCCATCGCCGCCCTGCCTCATGTCACGCCGGCCATGCTGGTCGCCCTCGGCCGCGCCGGGGTGAAGACGCTGGACGATCTGGCCGATCTGTCGACCGACGAGCTGATCAGCGCCAAGGACGGTGTCCTGAAGGACTTCGGCCTCGACGAGGATTCGGCCACCGAGATGGTGATGGCCGCCCGAGCCCACTGGTTCGCCGACGAGGAGGAGGGTGATGCAAGCGCCTCCTCTGACGCCATCGAGTGATGTGCCCGCGCCGTCGGTAGCCAATGGCGCTGCCGACGACGGGCCCGGCCCCATCAGACGCTGCATCGCGACCGGGGAAACCCTCGAACGCGAGGCCATGATCCGTTATGTCGTCGGCCCCGACGGCACGCTGGTCCCCGACCTGAAGGCAATCCTGCCCGGGCGCGGTTTCTGGACCTGCGCCCGGCGCGACGCGATCGAGCGCGCGGTCACCAGGAAGATTTTCGCCAAGGCCGCCGCGCGCGCGGGCCATGAAGGCCCGCTGACGGTGCCGGACGGCCTTGCCGACCGGATCGAGGCCATGCTCGCCCGGCGCTGCATGGACATCCTCGGCCTTGCCCGGCGGGCGGGCGAGGTGACGGCCGGCTTCGACAAGATCGAGTCCCAATCGCGCAAGGGCCCCCCGGGGCTCCTTCTCGGCGCCAGCGACGGCGCCGCCGACGGAAAACGCAAGCTGCGGTCGATTTCGGCCGCTGCCATGCATTCCGAGATACTGACCAGCGCCGAATTGAGTTTGGCATTGGGCCGGGAAAATGTAATACATGCAGCCTTCAAACCCGGCCGGCTGGCAGAGCAGTTCCTGGGCGAGGCGCGACGCCTCGCCGGGTTTCGTTTATTGGTAGCGGCCAACGGGCCGGAATTGCCCCGGGCTGGGGCGCAGGCGGAATGATCGATGAGTGACGTCAAGGATAACGACGACAAGAAGCTGAGCCTCGGCGGCTCGCGCACGCTTCAGATGAAGAAGCCGGCGGTCGAGGCCGCGGGTCAGGTGCGTCAGAGCTTCTCGCATGGCCGGTCGAAGCCGGTTGTCGTCGAGCACAAGCGCAAGCGGATGGTCGAGCCCGGCCATCCCGCACCGGCGGCGGCCGCGCCCGCGTCGGCGCCCGCCCCTGTGCCGCCGCGCCCGTCGACCCCGGCCGCGACCGCCCCGGCCGCGACCGCCCCGGCGGCGCCCCCGGTTTCGGTCCAGCCGACCCCCGCCCCGCACAGCGCGCCGACCCCGACCCCGGCAGCGGAAGCCGCGCCCGTCGCCGTCCCGGCTGAAGCGCCCGCGCCCGCCGCGAGCGAGGCCGACCGGCCGTCGCGCGCCGACGCCGGCCTGCCCCGCATCATCGAGGCGAGCGCCCCCGTGGTGCGCCCGAAGATCCTGGGTGAAGCCCCCGTGCGCCGTCCCGAGGCGGCGCCCGCGGCGACTCCGGCGCCTTCGGCCACCGGTCCGCGCATGTCGCCCAACCAGAATCCGCCGGGCCATATCCCCGGCCGGCCGAGTCCGTCGCAGCAGCAGCGCGGCCCGCAGGGCGGTCAGCCGCAGGGCGGCCGTCCCCAGGGTCAGCAGCAGCAGCGCCCCAACCCGCAGGCCCAGACCAAGGGCCGCGTCGTGCTTCGCTCGCTCAGCGACGAGGAAAAGGCCACCCGTGCCCGCGCCCTCGAAGGCGCCCGCGTCGCGGAAGAACGTGCCCGCCAGATCGCCGAGATCGAGGCCAAGCGCCGCCTGATCGAGGATGCCCGCCTCGCCGAGGAAAAGGCCGCCGCCGAACGCCGCCAGGCCGAGGAAGATGCCCGCCGCAAGTCGGACGAGGACGCCCGCCGCAAGGCCGAGGCCGAAGCCGCCCGCCGGCTGGAGCAGGAAAATCCGGGCGCGGCGCGCAAGGCCGATGCCACCACGGCAACCACCGACGAGGCGCCGCGCAGTGCGCCGCGTGCCCCGGGCAGCCTGCCCCGCGTGCTCGACGACGAGGAGCGTCCGCGCTCGAAGAAGCCGGGCGGCGTGCCGGGCAAGGTCGCGCCCAAGGTCGTGGCGCCCAAGCCCGGCCGCACCGACGACAAGCGCCGTTCGGGCAAGGTGAATGTCACCGCCGCCATCGACGGCGAGGAGCGTCAGCGTTCCATCGCCTCCATGCGTCGCCGCATCGAGCGTGAGAAGCGCCAGATGCGCGGCCAGGAAGACAAGGTGAAGGTCGTCCGCGACGTCATCGTGCCGGAAGTCATCACCGTGCAGGAACTGGCCAACCGCATGGCCGAGCGCGGCGCCGACGTGATCAAGCAGCTCATGCGCCTTGGCGTCATGGCGACGATCAACCAGTCGATCGACGCCGACACCGCCGAACTCGTGGTGCAGGAATTCGGCCACCGCCTGAAGCGCGTCGCCGAGTCCGACGTCGAAATCGGCCTCGAGGGCGAAGTCGACGTCGACGAGAACCTGGAGCCGCGCGCGCCTGTCGTCACGGTCATGGGTCACGTCGACCACGGCAAGACCTCGCTGCTCGACGCCCTGCGCTCGACCGACGTCGCCGCGGGTGAAGCCGGCGGCATCACCCAGCACATCGGCGCCTATCAGGTGAAGCTGGGCAGCGGCCAGAAGATCACCTTCCTCGACACCCCGGGCCACGAGGCGTTCACCGCCATGCGCGCCCGCGGCGCCAAGGTGACGGACATCGTCGTCCTCGTGGTCGCGGCCGACGACGGCATCATGCCGCAGACGGTCGAGGCGATCCGCCATGCCCGCGCCGCCGGCGTGCCCATGGTCGTCGCCATCAACAAGATCGACAAGCCGGACGCCAACCCCAACAAGGTCCGCCAGAACCTGCTTCAGCACGAAGTGGTGGTGGAAGAGCTGGGCGGCGAGGTTCAGGCGATCGAGGTTTCGGCCAAGAGCCGCATCGGCCTCGACAAGCTGGAGGAAGCCATCCTCCTGCAGGCGGAAATCCTCGAGCTGCGCGCCAACCCGAACCGCGAGGCGGCGGGCGTCGTGATCGAGGCCAAGCTGGACCGCGGCCGCGGCCCGGTCGCCACCGTGCTGGTCCAGAAGGGCACCCTGAAGGTTGGCGACATCTTCGTCGCCGGTTCCGAATGGGGCAAGGTGCGCGCGCTGCTCAACGATCGCGGCGATCAGCAGACAGAAGCCGGCCCGGCTGTCCCGGTCGAAGTGCTGGGCCTGACCGGCACGCCGTCGGCGGGCGACGACTTCCAGGTCGTCGACTCGGAAGCCCGTGCCCGCGAGGTTACCGCCTTCCGTCAGCGCCGGACCAAGGAACAGCGCGCCGTCGGTACCGCCCGCGTCTCGCTGGAACAGATGTTCAGCAAGATCAAGGAAGGTCAGGCCAAGGAACTGCCGGTCGTCATCAAGGCGGACGTGCAGGGCTCGCTCGAAGCCATCGTCGGCTCGCTCACCAAGATGGGCACCGACGAGGTCCAGGTCCGCATCCTGCACGACGCGGTCGGGGGCATCACCGAATCCGACGTCACGCTGGCCAAGGCGTCCAACGCCCCGATCATCGCCTTCAACGTGCGTGCCAACAAGCAGGCGCGCGAGATGGCCGATCACGAAGGCGTCGAGATCCGCTACTACTCGATCATCTATGACCTCGTCGATGACGTGAAGTCGGCGCTCTCGGGCCTGCTGGCGCCGACGCTGAAGGAAACCTTCCTCGGCTACGCCTCGATCCGCGAGACCTTCCAGATCACCAAGTCGGGCAAGGTCGCGGGCTGCCTCGTCACCGATGGCATCGTCAAGCGCGGTGCCAAGGTGCGCGTGATCCGCGACAACGTCGTCATCCACGAAGGCACGCTGTCCTCGCTCCGCCGCTTCAAGGACGAAGTGAAGGAAGTGAAGGCGACCTTCGAATGCGGCATGGCCTTCGAGAACTACGAAAATTTCCATGTCGGCGACGTCGTGGAATGCTTCGAGATCGAGGAAATCGCGCGGACGCTCTAAGTCTGCCCTCAAGCACCGGGCGGCGGCATCCGCCGCCCTGGCCCGCTTCGCGGGGCCGCAATGGCCCTGAAGGGAACAGTGAACTCCGGCCCGACGGCCGGAGTTCGTCTTTCGGAAAGGACATGCCATGTCTCGTGGTCGTTCGCCGGCAGGCAGCCGGCAGGGTCGCGACGACGATCATCGCGCCGGCCGGGCCGCCAGCCAGCGCCAGCTGCGCGTGGGTGAATTGCTGCGCCATCTGATCGCCGAGCTGCTGCGCCGCGACGTGATCCACGATCCGCATCTGACCGGCATCGCCATCACCGTGTCGGAAGTCCGGGTCAGCCCGGACCTGAAGAACGCGACCGTCTTCGCCCTGCCGTTGTCGGGCAAGAACACGGCGGAAGTGATCGCCGCGCTGAACCATGCCGCGACCTTCATCCGCGGCCAGGTGTCGAAGGGCACCGAGCTGAAGTTCACGCCCAAGCTGACCTTCATCGGCGACGAGAGCTTTGACGAGGCCGACCGCATCCGCACCCTGCTGGACACGCCGCGGGTGAAGCACGACCTCGAAGAGGCCGGCTGGGCCGACGACGAGGACTGAACGGCGCCATCATGAGTCTCGAGTCCGTCCGCGCCTTCATGGCGCAGCACGCCCCCGATATCGCCATCATCGAGACCGCCGAATCCTCGGCCACGGTGCCGCTGGCCGCCGCCGCCCATGGCGTCGAGCCCGGCCAGATCGCCAAGACCCTGTCCCTGCGCCTTGGCGAGGACGTGGTGCTGGTGGTCGCGCGGGGCGATGCCCGGCTCGACAACCGGAAATGCAAGGATGCCTTCGGCACCAAGCCCCGGATGCTGGGGATCGAGGAAGTCTCGGATCTGACCGGCCATCCGGTGGGCGGGGTCTGCCCCTTCGGTCTCGCCCGGCCGCTGAAGGTCTATTGCGATGTCTCGCTGAAGGCCTATGACGTCGTGGTGCCCGCCGCCGGCTCGACCAACTCCGCCCTGTTCATCGCGCCGGACCGGCTCGCCGCCATCACCGCGGCGACCTGGGTCGACATCTGCCAGGACCCTGCGCCTTGAAGCGCGGCAAGCGCGTCGTCAACGGCTGGGTCATCCTCGACAAACCGCTGGGCGTCACCTCGACCCAGGCTCTCGGCAAGCTGCGCTGGCAATTGTCGGCGGCCAAGGGCGGCCATGGCGGCACCCTCGACCCGCTGGCGACCGGCATCCTGCCGCTGGCCTTCGGCGAGGCCACGAAGGCCCTGCCCTATGTCGTCGACGCCACCAAGACCTATCGCTTCACCATCCGCTTCGGCATCGAGACCACCACCCTCGACGCCGAGGGCGAGGTGACGGCGACGTCCCCATCCCGGCCGGAAACGGCGGCGATCGAGGCCGCCCTGCCCGCCTTCCAGGGCACGATCGAACAGGTGCCGCCGATCTTTTCCGCGATCAAGGTCGACGGGGAGCGCGCCTATGACCTGGCGCGGGCGGGCGAGACGGTGGAACTCGCCGCGCGCGCGGTCGAAATCCTGTCCTTTCGCCTCGTCGAGCGGCCGGATGCCGACCATGCCACCTTCGAGGTCGATTGCGGCAAAGGCACCTATGTCCGCTCGCTGGCGCGCGACCTGTCGCGGGCGCTCGGCACCGTCGGCCATGTCGTCATGCTGCGCCGGCTGCGGGTCGGGCCCTTCGGCCTCGACCGCGCCGTGACGCCGGAGCAGGTCCAGAATCTTGTGGAAAACCACCCGGATTTGCTTCATACATCGCCCCCTGACGGCATTCTGCTGCCCGTCGTGACTGCGCTGGACGACATCCCGGCGCTAGCCGTGACGGCAGGTGATGCCCGGGCCCTCAAGGATGGCCGGGCAATCGGAATGTCGGGCACCGTGCAACAGCGTGACGGGGAAGCCGTTGTCCGCCTGATGGCGCCGACGGGCCTTGTGGCGTTGGGGCGGGTCGATGGCCCGCTTGTCCGCCCGGTGCGTGTTTTCCACCTTGATTAGGAGACCACACGATGTCGATCACGCCGGAGCGCAAGTCCGCGCTCGTCAAGGAATACGCCACCCACGAGGGTGACACCGGTTCGCCGGAAGTGCAGGTTGCGGTCCTGTCGGAGCGCATCGCCAACCTGACCGAGCACTTCAAGACCCACAAGAAGGACAACCACTCGCGTCGTGGCCTTCTGATGCTGGTCTCGCAGCGTCGCCGTCTGCTCGACTATCTGAAGTCGCGCGACACGGCCCGCTACACGAGCCTGATCGGCCGTCTCGGCCTGCGCAAGTGACGATACGGGCGGACGATATTTCCATCGCGCCGCCCCTTCGGGACATCGGGGCCCGGCCGGCAATTCCGCGACGCGGATAGTGCCGGCCGGGCCCTTCCCCATTTCCGGGGGGTCATCCGGGACATACCGCGCGGAAGGTCCGGCGCGGGCAGACAGGGGCACGGCAGGGGCCGCGCTCCCACGGGGCTGAAAGCCCACGGGTCGGCCGCAAGGGCGGAAACCCGTCAGGAAGGATAGAGATATGTTCACCATTCACCGCAAGGAACTGACCTGGGGCGGTCGCCAGCTGGTCCTCGAGACCGGCCGCATCGCGCGTCAGGCCGACGGCGCCGTGCTCGTCCAGTATGGCGACACCACCGTGCTGGTCACCGCCGTCGCCGCCAAATCCGTGAAGCCCGGGGTGGATTTCTTCCCGCTCACGGTGAACTACCAGGAAAAGGCCTACGCGGCCGGCAAGATTCCCGGCGGTTTCTTCAAGCGCGAAGGCCGTCCGACCGAGAAGGAGACCCTGGTCTCCCGCCTCATCGACCGCCCGATCCGTCCGCTCTTCGTCGACGGTTTCCGCAACGAGACCCAGGTCATCGCCACCGTCCTCTGCCACGATCTCGAGAATGATCCCGACATCGCGGCCATGATCGGCGCCTCCGCCGCCCTGACCCTGTCGGGCGTGCCCTTCCTCGGCCCGATCGGCGCCGCCCGCGTCGGTTACATCAACGGCGAATACGTCCTCAACCCGCAGCTCGACGAACTGCCGACCTCGGACCTCGACCTCGTGGTCGCGGGCACGGGCGACGCCGTGCTGATGGTCGAATCCGAAGCCAAGCAGCTGTCGGAAGAGGTCATGCTGGGCGCCGTCATGTTCGGCCACCGCGCGATGCAGCCGGTGATCCAGGCGATCATCGAACTCGCCGAAGCCGCCGCCAAGGAGCCCTGGGCCCTGCCGGAAGCCCCGGACGAGAGCGCCCTCGTCGCCCGCCTGAAGGACGCCGTCGAGGCTGACCTGCGCGCCGCCTATGGCATCCGCGTGAAGCAGGCCCGTTACGACGCCGTCGGCGCCGCCAAGAAGAAGGCCGTCGCCGATCTGGGCGCCGAAGGCTTCGACGTCGCCCGCGTGGTCGAGCAGTTCAAGGCGCTGGAGTCGGACATCGTCCGCAACGACATCCTCGACAAGGGCACCCGCATCGACGGCCGCGACCTCGTCACGGTCCGTCCGATCGTCGCGGAAGTCGGCGTGCTGCCGCGCGCCCATGGCTCGGCCCTGTTCACCCGTGGCGAGACGCAGGCCCTCGTGGTCGCGACCCTCGGCACCGGCGACGACGAGCAGATGATCGACGCGCTCGAGGGCACCTACCACGAGCACTTCATGCTGCACTATAACTTCCCGCCGTTCTCGGTCGGCGAGACGGGCCGCATGGGCGCCACCGGCCGCCGCGAGATCGGCCACGGCAAGCTGGCCTGGCGCGCCGTGCGCCCGGTACTGCCGTCGAAGGAAGCCTTCCCCTACACGCTGCGCGTCGTCTCGGAAATCACCGAGTCGAACGGCTCGTCGTCGATGGCGACGGTCTGCGGCTCGTCCCTCGCCCTGATGGACGCCGCCGTGCCGCTGGAAACCCCGGTCGCCGGCATCGCCATGGGCCTGATCAAGGAAGGCGACCGTTTCGCCGTCCTGTCGGACATCCTCGGCGACGAGGATCACCTCGGCGACATGGACTTCAAGGTGGCGGGTTCCGACAAGGGCGTGACCTCGCTCCAGATGGACATCAAGATCACCGGCATCACCGAAGAGATCATGAAGGTCGCGCTGCATCAGGCCCAGACCGGCCGGATGCACATCCTCGGCGAGATGGCCAAGGCCCTGACCGGTGCCCGCACCCAGGTCAACGCCTATGCCCCGCGCATCGAGACCATCTCGATCCCCAAGGAAAAGATCCGCGAAGTGATCGGCACCGGCGGCAAGGTCATCCGCGAGATCGTGGAAAAGACCGGCGCCAAGATCGACATCAACGACGATGGCACGATCAAGGTTTCGGCCTCCGACACCAACGCGATCGAAGCCGCGATCAAGTGGATCAACGGCATCGTCGCCGAAGCCAAGGTCGGCGAAGTCTATGACGGCAAGGTCGTGAAGGTCGTCGACTTCGGCGCCTTCGTGAACTTCATCGGCTCGAAGGACGGCCTCGTCCACATCTCGGAACTGGCGCCCAAGCGCGTCGCCAAGGTGACGGACGTCGTCAACGAGGGCGACGCCGTGAAGGTGAAGGTCCTCGGCATCGACGAGCGCGGCAAGATCCGCCTGTCGATGAAGGTCGTCGACCAGCAGACCGGCGCCGACATCGTCCCCGAGAAGAAGGCCGACGCCGAGTAATCGGCCCCGGCGCTTCATCGCAAAGACAAGGGCGGTCCCGCGGGGCCGCCCTTTTTCTTTGCCCGTGATAATTGCCCCAACTACCCCGAAGCGAATCGTGGGAAGTGAGTGATCCATGGGTTTCTTCAGGCCGGTTTTCTTCGCCCTTCGCCAATGGTGGAGCCTCGAAGCCCTCGGCTTCGCCCTGCTGCAGGCGGCGCAGGACTTCGGCCTGCTGGCCGCCACCGGCAATCTGGATCGGCTGTTCACCGATCCCTATTTCACGCCGATGGAAATCGACAGGATGCAGGCGGAGGCCACCCGGCCCATGATGCTGGTCTCGCTGGTCTTGCTGCCGATCCCCGTCGCCCTGGGCTCGCGCCTGAACCGCCGGCTGTTCGGCCGCCCTCTGCCCGTCGGCCCGGTCGAGGGCGCGTTCCGCTGGATGAAGACGCAGATCCTCGGCGGGCTATCGCTCTTGGCGCTGACCGCCATTCCCTTTGCCTTTGTCATCCTGACGACGAAACTCGTGGCGCCGGGCGCCATCGACCCCATCGGCGCCACGGCCGGCGCCATCGCCGTGCTGGCCGCCGTGGTTCTGGCCATTGCTCACGCCTTCTACCCGATCCGCGTCATGTACAAAGGCTGGTCCAGTTTCGCCGCCGCGCGCCGGCTGTCGCGCGGCCACCGCTGGACGCTTGTCGGCCGCGTCCTCGCGCTCGTCGTGGCGATCCTCGCGATCTGCATCGTGTTCATGCTGCCGGCCCTCATCATCAACGACAGCCGGGGCCTCTTCCTGATCACGCATATCGCCTTGAGTCCGCTCGCGGCCGCGGCGACCGCGCCCTGTATCGCGCTGTGGAGCAGCCTCTATTTCGAGGCGGAGGCGGCCGCCGCCTAGGCGCCGCCCCTCACCCCATCCCTCTCCCCGCAAGCGGGGCGAGGGGGTATATCGAGGCTGCGTCGCCCCCCTCGCCCCTCCGGGGAGAGGGATGGCGTGAGGGGTAGCAAGGTGTTACACCAGGACGATATCCGCCGCCGTCAGGTCGGCGAGGGCGATACCGACCAAGGTCACGCTGTTGCCGCTGCCGGCGTCGATGACGACATTGGCGCCGTCGGCATGGGCCGCCGCCAGCACCGCGTCCACCGTGGCGAAGCGCGATTTCAGGAACAGCAGCTGGTCGTGGCCGTTTTCATGGATGTTGAAATCGGTGATGCGGTCGTGGCCGAAGCTGCCCGAATTGAAGCAGAACAGGTCGCTGCCGACGCCGCCGGTCAACTGATCGTTGCCGAGGCCGCCGTAGAGCCGGTCATTGCCGGCGCCGCCATAGACGAAGTCACTGCCCGCGTCGCCATAGACGTAATCATTGCCGTCGCCGCCGTGGACGAGGTCGTCGCCCGCCCCGCCATAGAGCTTGTCGTTGCCGGCCTGGCCGAAGATGCGGTCGGCCCCCGTGCCGCCGGTGATCGTGTCCTTGCCGGCGCGGCCTTCGGTCGCCGCGTCATAGGCGATGAAGGACAGGCCGGTGCTGCTGGTCAGGCCCTTGTCGCCGATGCCGAACCAGGTGCCCGGCCGGTCGGAGAAGATCACCCGCTCCACCCCCTCGAGGTCCTTGAGACCATAGAGGTTGCCGCTGTCGAACAGGAACAGCGTGCCGTCCGACAGGTGGAAGGCATCGTAGCGGGCGGCCGCGCCCTTCACCTCGACCGTGTCGGTGCCGAGGCCGCCAGCCACCGTGTCGGTACCCGTGGTCAGGCGGAAGCGGTCGTTGCCGCCAAGACCGTCGAGGAAATCATCGCTGGCGCCATCGGCCAGTTTGTCGAAGTAATCGGTGCCGATCAGGAAGGCGGGGTCGCCGAAATGGTCCGAGGTCGGCGTGTCGCGATCCTGCACCCAGGTCAGCGCGCGGGTGGCATTGCTGAGGAAGGAGAGCAGGATCACGCTGTCCTGCTCGATATAATCGTAGAAGCTCGACTGGCCGATGCGCTCGACGGGATTGGTGAAGACGCCTTCGAGATGGGCGATCCAGCCGGTGAGATTGGCGATGCTGAAGACGCCGTAAGGCCAGAGCGGGCTGGCATAGGCATCGTCGAACAGGATCAGATTGTCGACCGAATTGGCGAATTTGGGATCGTTCGGCAGCAGCACATTGTCGATCGCGTCCTGGAACGAGGTGGAATCCCCCGCCACCCGGTGCACGACGTCATTCTCGAAACCGATATTGGCGATGCCCGGCCGGTCGACGATCACCGGCACCGCCCCCGCGACATAGTCACTGGCGGCGTAGAAGCCGCCCCAGGCGCTGTCCTTGATCGCGAACATATTGTTGGTCGTGCCGGCGCCGAGGCTGTAGCCCGTCACCAGAACGTCGCTGCCGTCGAGCCCCTTGCCCGCCGCGAAGGTCTTCACCGCCTCGAGCAGATAGTCGAAGGCATGGACGTATTCGCCCGCGATCATCGACGGATAGTCGACGACGTCGAGCGGGTTGTTGGTCGGGGCATAGACGATGGAAAGCTGCGCGATCTGGCCGCCCGCATCCTCCCGCGCCCAGATCTTGGCCTGCGAGGTGAACAGCCCGTCGACCGTCGGCCCCTTGCCGACGAAGAAGCCCTGCAGGTCGACCTTGGACGCGGCAAGGCCAAGCTCGGCCGCCGAAACCTCGCGCCAGCCCGCGGGCGGCTGCGCATTGGTGCCGAGGGCGACATTCATCAACGGATTGGCGAGGGGCAGCAGCGGCTCCGCCCCGAACGACTGAATGCCCGTATAGGACGCCAGCGACCAGGCCGTCGACAGCAGATCGCGGCCATCCTGACCCTTGTAATCGAATATCGGCATGTTTCCCCCAAGGACGACGGGCTCTTACCCTGTCGCACGCAGACTAACATCCCTGTCAGCAGGAAGGCGCGGCCGGAAGATGCCAATTCGGGTTGAGTGACGCGAAATGCTCCGGTCGCGGCACCCATCTTATGGGTTGATTAGGAATATGAAATTGCCGCCCTGATTGAACCGTGTCAGCCTGCGCCGGTCGCAGGAGAGTTCGATGACCGTTTCCGTCTGGTCCGCCTTCACCTTCGCCGTCCGTAACACGATCCGTCCCGTGACCCTGGGCTTCGTCGGCTTGCAGCTCGCAGGCGCGGCGGCGTTCGTGATGTGGACGAAGGTCCGGATCGCACAGCTGGCGGCACTCAACGATCCCGCCGCCTGGCAAAGCTATGCGTGGCAGACCGGCCTCCTGAACGCCTTGCTCAGCCTTCTTTCCCTGCCCGTCTTCGTCATCCTCGCGTCCCGCTTGAGCGCCGATATCTTCGGACGCCCCTTCCCGGTCACTTGGTGGCGGGGCAGCCTGCGCGCCCTCAAGGTCGTGGCGATCCTCTTCGTGGCCCTGGTCGTCATCCTCCTCCCTGGCATGTTGCTGCAGGCTTTCGTATTCAAGGTTGAGGAAACAGGGCCGCTCACCACCATGTTGCTCGCCTTGCTTCCGATGCTGGTGGCGCTCTGGTGTCTCTTCAGTCACATCTTTTACGGCTACGGCGTGATGTTCAAAGGCCGCTTCGGCTTTCGCCAGGCCCGGGCTTACGCCCGAGGGCGGCGACTGCGCCTGGTCGGGGGCATGGTGCTGCTTTTGCTGGTTACGGTGCCGTTCCAGCTCCTGCTGAGATACGAACCGATCCAGCCCATGCTTCCCATTGGCAGTTTTCTGGCGCTATCGGCGCTGTCAAGCCTGCTGGGCGTGGCTGTCCAGGTGCTGGTCCTGCGGGAATTCCTCGAAGCCATGGACGAGGCCGATGCCCGGGCCGCGGAAAGCCCGCCGCCCGAAATCGCCACCACCGCCTTTGAGGGTTGAGCCGCCAACCGATAAAGGGTAGCAGGGTCGACCAGTCATTGCGGACCCGATGCCATGCCCCCTGCCCTGCTCGCCCTGATGATCCAGAGCGCGTTTCGCGTCACCTTCGAGCGGGAATCGCTGCGCCTTGCCTTCTTCCTCGGGGTGTTGCCGTCGGTGGTCTCCCTGGGCCTGACCAATGGCGCCGATGCGCTTTACGATCTCGACAGGGAGGATGTCTATCTGATCGCGATGGTCGGCACCCTGATCGGCCTTGCCCTGGCCGTGCCCTTCGCGGTCAAGGCGGGGGGCGATCTCGTCGCCCGGGCCCTGGACCGGCCACCCGCGGTCAGCCCCGGCATCGCGACCCGGCGCGCCTATCTCGTCCTGTTGCAGATCTTCGGGTTGATGGCGGCATTCGGCGCCGTCCTCGGCGTCATCGGGGGCCTGGCGCCTGGCCTGCTGGACAATCCCGTGCTGCGCCTCGCGGTCGCCGCCGTGGTGATCTATGTCGCCGCCGGCTTCGTGTTCGGCCCCATCCTCGCCTTCTTCGGCGAGACGGTCGATCCGCGCCGCTCCTTCGCCCTCGCCAGGGGATCGCGGCCCAAACTGCTGGCCTTTCTCATGGTGGTCGGGCTGCCCTATTTCGTGGCCTCGATCTTCGTCAGCTCGATCGCCGTGGCCCAGCCCGACAGCGCCATCATCCTCGCGGTGCTGGTCGCGCTGGTCGGGGGCTTCGTCAACGGCCTGTCCTATGGCCCCCATCTGATCGGCCTGACCCAGGCCTATTTCGCGCTGACCGGCGAGACGCCGCCCAGCCTCAATATTCCGGCTGGGCCCAGAACCTGACCACCTTCCAGGCGCCGTCCTTGCGCTGCAGCCAGGCCTGCTCGATCACCCTTGCATCGGTGAAATTGGCGGCGAACTGGACATAGGCGAAGTCGCCGGCCTCGCCGAGCAATTCGGTGAAGGCATAAGTGGCGACCAGCTTGCGATCCGTCAGATCGCCGCCGCGCATACTCTGCACCCGGTCGAACCATTCGGTGGAATCCGGGGCCGGACTGACCATCAGCGCCTTGTTCACTTCGCCATTCTCCAGACCCTGGAACAGCTTGGTCGCGACGCCCGACGCCTGATCGCGCTCGCCCGCCGTCAGGGGCTTGGCCGCGGCCTGAATCTCGACATCGGCCAGCACCCATTGGCCATCGCCCGCGTCGCGGAAGATCAGGCCATCCGCCACCGTGCCCTTGGGCAGGGCCGTCTCGACCCGCAGGTAGTAATAGGGCCCCTTCGATTTCGGCTGGAACGGCAGCTCTTCCAGCCGCAGGGCGACGACGACGACCGGCGTCCCCTCGCCTTCGCCATAGCGATCGGCGCGGTCCTTGTACATGCCCGCCACGGTATCGCGACTGACCGCGCCCCTTGTGTCGGGATCGAGCAGCTCGTCATAGATCGTGCCCGGATCGCCGCTGTTCAGCAGCGCGAGATAACGCTCGAACGCCGGCTTCACCGCATCGGGCACGTCGACCGCGGCCGGCGCGGCCACGGGCGCGGATGCCGGCGGCGTGGGCTCGGGCGTGGGCGCCGGCGCCGGGGCCTGCGGCGCGGGCGTGGGTGGTGCTGGCGGCGCGGTCGCCGGCGCCTCGGCCACCACGGCCGGCGGCGCGGCCGGATCGACCGGCTTGCCTTCGAGCATGGGCAGAACGACGAAATAGGTCAGCGCCCCGGCAATACCCGCCAGCGTGACCAGCCCGCCCGCGACCACGACCGGGTTGGAGCCCGATGTCGGCGCCGGCTTGGCGCCCGCCGGCTTGTCGCCGACCGACAACGGCGGCGGGGGCGGCGGAGGCGGGGGTGGTGGCGGCGGGGGTGGTGGCGGCGGGGGCGGCGGCTCCACCGCTTCCGGAGCCGGCTTGGCCTCGGGCGGCGGCGGCGCGGCCTCGGCGGCCGGGGTCTCGGCCGGACGGGGCACGAAGACGGCGAGGTCAGGCTGGGGCAACAGCTGGATGTTCAGCGTCGCCGCGATCCCCTCGGCCAGACGGTCGAGATATTGGGTGATCGGCGGGCGCCAGGCGTCGATCCATTGTTCGGACGAGACGAAGAGTTCGAGCGCGCGGGCCGGCGTCACCTCGCGGATGCGGACGGTGAAGACGTTCTTGCCCTTCGAGACCGAGCGTTCGATCTCCTTCCGCACGAAGATCGACTTGTTCGAGCTTTCGGACAGCAGGAAGACGATCGCCCCCGCCGCGTCCAGCCCGTCGATGATCTGCTCGGCGTAGTCGGCGCCGGGACGGATATCCCGGGGCGCGATGAAGCACTTCACCCCACGCTGTTCGAGATAGGCCGTGATCTTTTCGGCGAACTCACGATCCTCGGATGCGTGACTGATGAAGATCGGCGCACTCATGCCCTGCCGCCTTTGAAAAAGCCCTGAAAATCGCGTGCAGTCTATCGCGGGCGGTCGGGCTGAACAGTGGTGTTGCGCACACAGGGCACGGAATTTTCATTCACACTGGTCAAAATTGACGCGACCCCCCCTCGAAAGGCGCGGCGGGCCTTTATTGCTGCCTGCGATACGCTATATGTAGACGACATTGGAGACGTCATCGTTCCGCCATGATGCGGGACGGTCAGGGTTATCGGGAATCAGTCGGACATGAAGGCGCTAAACGCGGTTCGTATTCAGGGTGTCGAGGTGTTGCCGCTCCTCGAAGGGGGCAAGGGCGTCTCGGCGACCAACGGATTGTCGTCCGGTGCCTGGGCCGCGGCGGGCGGCATCGGCACCGTGTCGGCCGTCAACGCCGACAGCTACGACGCCGACGGCAATGTGATTCCCCAGATCTATCGCGGCAAGACCCGGCGCGAGCGGCACGAGGAACTGGTCGAATACGGCATCAAGGGCGGCCTCGCCCAGGTGCAGCGCGCCCATGACGTCTCGGGCGGCAAGGGCCGCCTGCACATCAACGTGCTGTGGGAGATGGGCGGCGCCGAGCGGGTGCTGAAGGGCGTCCTCGAGGGTGCCAGGGGCATCGTCCATGGCGTGACCTGCGGCGCCGGGATGCCTTACCGGCTGGCCGAAATCGCCGCCAGCTTCGGCGTGAACTATTACCCCATCGTCTCCTCCGGCCGCGCCTTCCGCGCGCTGTGGAAGCGCGCCTATCACAAGTTCTCGGGCTTCCTCGGCGGTGTCGTCTATGAAGACCCGTGGCTGGCCGGTGGCCACAACGGGTTGTCCAATTCCGAAGACCCGCTGGTGCCGGAAGATCCCTATCCCCGCATTGTCCAGTTGCGCCGCGACATGAACGAGGCCGGCCTGCACGACACGCCGGTGATCATGGCGGGCGGTGTCTGGTACCTGCGCGAATGGCAGCATTTCATCGACAACCCGGAAGTCGGGCCGGTGATCTTCCAGTTCGGCACCCGGCCCCTGCTGACGCAGGAAAGCCCGATCCCGGAAAGCTGGAAGCAGCGCCTGACCCGCATCGCCAAGGGCGAGGTCTCGCTGCACCGCTTCTCGCCGACGGGTTTCTATTCCTCGGCCGTGCGCAATCCCTTCCTCCGTGAACTCGAGGATCGGTCGGAGCGCCAGATCGCCTATTCCTCCGAGCCGGTGGGCGACCATCAGGCGGCGCTGGCGATCGGCGCCCGCGGCCGCCTCGTCTATGTCACCCCGCACGACAAGGAACGGGCCGAAGGCTGGATGGGTCAGGGCTTCTCCGAGGCGATGCGCACCCCGGACCACACGATGGTCTTCGTGACGCCCGAAAAGGCGCGCGAAATCCACAAGGACCAGATCGACTGCATGGGCTGCCTGTCGGCCTGCAAATTCTCGAACTGGTCGCAGGGGGAAGAAGGCTCGACGGGCAAGAAGTCCGATCCGCGCAGCTTCTGCATCCAGAAGACGCTGCAGGACATCGCCCATGGCGGCGATCCGGAGAACAACCTGATGTTCGCCGGCCATTCTGCCTATCGCTTCGGCACCGACCCCTTCTATTCCAACGGCTTCGTGCCGACCGTTCGCCAGCTCGTCGACCGTCTGGTCACGGGCGATTGACGAGGGAGTAACGCCCATGAGCAGGACCACCGGCCCCGAGCGGCCCTTCCGCGATGCCCTGCAACGGCTGAAGGCGGCGGGGCTGCGCCCCACCCGCCAGCGTCTGGCGCTGACCCGCATCCTGTTCGAGAACGGGCATCGCCATGTCACGGCCGAAACCCTCCACGCCGAGGCGAAGACCGCCGGCGTCGATGTCTCGCTGGCGACGATCTACAACACGCTGCACCAGTTCACCGGTGTCGGCCTGCTGCGGGAAGTCGTGATCGACACGGGCAAGGCCTATTTCGACACGAACACCGACGACCATCATCACTTCTTCTTCGAGGACAGCGGCCGGCTGGCCGACATCCCCGGGGCGGAAATCGCCATCGCCAACCTGCCCGGCACGCCGCCCGGCATGGAAGTGGCGCGGGTCGACGTGGTGATCCGCCTGCGCGGCACCGCGCCCCAGGACCTGTGACGCCGTAAAGCTGCCTCACGCGGGACATGATCCCGCGTTATCCTGTTCGGGTCCGCCCCCACCGGGTTCCCCCCACTGGGATTCCCGGAACAACAGGAGTGACGCGATGTCGCTTGCCGGCACCAGGACCCTGGCCAATCTGAAGGCCGCCTTCACCGCCGAGGCGGAGGCCAATCGACGCTATCTCTATTTCGCCCGTCAGGCCGATGTCGAAGGCTATAACGACGTCGCCGCCGTGTTCCGCTCGGCAGCGGAAGGCGAGACCGGTCATGCCCATGGCCACCTGCGCTTCATGGCAGCCGACGGCGATCCGGCGACCGGCCTGCCCATCGGTCCGACCGCGGCCAATCTGACCGCCGCCATCGCAGGCGAGGATCAGGATTCCAAGGTCATGTATCCGGAAATGGCCCGCGTCGCCCGCGAGGAAGGCCTGACCGAGATCGCCGAATGGTTCGACGCCCTGGCCAAGGCCGAATCCTTCCACGCCATCCGCTTCCGCAAGGCACTGGAAACCCTCGACTGACCGGCGTTTCGCTCCGTCAGCTGGCCTTGTCGAGGCAGCCGAGCGGGGCAACGCCATTGACGAGAATGCGCACCAGTTCCGCCTGCCGGGTGACGCCGGTCTTGGCGAACATCGAGCGCAGGTGGGCACGCGCCGTATTGTAGCGGATGCTGAGTTCCGCCGCCGCTTCCTCGAGGCTTTCGCCCTTGGCGAGCTGGGTGGCGAGGGCCGATTCCGCCTGGGTGAAGCCGAACAGCTGCTTGAGGATCGACGGATCGGCGCGCACGGCGGATTCGGGATCGCGAATGAAGATGGTGACGCCGGAGCGCCAGCGGTCCGAAATCTTGTTGCCGAGACGGATGCCGTTGACGACGAGGCCAAGATCGCGGGCGCCCGACGGCCGCGTGATCGACAGCGCCTGGGCGTGCATCCGCTCGCCATTCTCCGCGGCTTCACCGTTCAGGGCGGCGCGGATCAGCGCCTGCAGGGCGCGGTCTTCATGGGTCGAGGTGGCGCGCACAGAGCCATTGACCATGGTCAGACCGTCGCGCCGGCCGAGAAGATCCGAGGCGATCGAATTCATCACGATGATCTTGCCATTGTCGTCGAGGACAAGGCCGCCGACGGCGAGCCGGTCCATGGCATCGGCATAGATCTGGTTGACCATTTCCGACTGGGTCAGGCGCGAGCGCAGCTCCAGCGAGCGGGCGAAATGCGGCGCCAGCAGGGAAATGAGATGCGCCTCTTCCTTGATGAAAGGATCGGATTCGCGGGCCCGCATGACCCGCACGAAACAGTCGATGCTCTCGAGGCTGCAGACCCAGGCGCCCATGTAGTGGTTGATGCCGCCGATCTCCAGCAGCTCGTTGAACTTGCCGTATTCCGAACGGTTCAGGGTCAGCCAGTCGTTGATCGTGTAGACCTGCCCCAGGCGGGTCTCCACATTGGGACGGTGCTTCTGGTATTCGCTCTCGTAGGTCAGGAACTGGTCGAAGTCGATCGGCCCCGCGTTGATCGTCGCTTCCTGCTTGAGCGCCGATTTCGCCACGATGGACAGGGTGACGAAGCGGGCGTCGAGCAGCTCGCGCAGCAGCTCCAGCGACTGCTTCCAGGCAATATCCTCGAACGCACCCTGGTAGATCTGGCCGATCAGCAGGCTCAATTGCTCCTGCGACGGGCCACGGTGGCTAAGTTCCAGCATATCCGAGCCTCGTGAACATCCAACACGGAAGAACCGTCACCGGCGTGCCTGCCGATGGCGAAAGCCGACCCGTCAAAGTCGCCGCGCCGCGAAAACACGGTCGGCCGGTCGAAGTCATTCGTCGATGCTGCCGGAAGCCGGTACAGCCGCCCCCCAGCCGCAAGCCCACAACAGGTTCGGATCGTGCTTGCCCGTCCCCCCCAAAGGGGTGACCGCCTCGGGCTTCGCCCGTCCCCTCCCATTTGTTGTCGGATCACCTCCATTTGGAGGAGGGCCCGAACTCTTTAATTATTTAAGACACTAACAGTATCTCGCATGGCGAACATCCATGGAATTTCCCGTTTCGGGTCGGACACGCCGGAAATGGGAACAGTTTTTGCAGTTGCGATGCATCTTTGCGACCGCAGCAAACAAGGCGGGGGAGCCATGGCGACGATGACGGCTGCTGTCCGGGACGATGGCGCCCGCCCGATCCTGTGGTGGGCGGCCCTCGGTGCCCTGTTCGCCGGTTTCCAGATCTATCTCTTCGCGGCCTGGATCGCCTCCGACCAGTTCGCGCCCATCGCGCCCGGTCCCGATCCCCTGCCGGACGGCAGCCGCCTCGTCATGATGGGGCTGTGGATCGGCTTTGGCCTGTCGGCGCTGGCGGGCATCGGCTGGGTGCTGGCGACGCTGCTGCGCGGCCGCCCGTTGAACCTGATCCAGCTGCTGATCATCGGTTGCGGTTTCTGCCTGTGGCAGGATCCGACGGTGAACCTGCTGCGCCCGGTCGCCATGTATAATACCCACTACCTGAATTTCGGCAGCTGGGCGGAGCAAATCCCCTGGTGGTTCAGCCCCAACGGCCACCGCAATGGCCAGCCGCTGGCCTTCCAGTCTGCGCTCTACCCGATCATGGTGCCCGTCTGGGTGCTGACCGCGGCCGCGGTCATGGCGGGGGCGAAGCGCCTGTGGCCCCGCCTGTCCGGACCTTTCCTGGCGCTGATCGCCGTCGCCGCCATCACCATCGGTCAGACCGGGGCGGAGGTCGCGATGGTCCGGGCCGAGATTTTCGCCTATGGCGGGGTCATCCGCGCGGCCTCGGTCTTCGCCGGCACGCGCTGGCAGTTCCCGGTTTACGGCGCCTTCCTGTGGGCCATCGGCACGGTCGCCATCGCCTGCCTGGTGCATTGGCGCGACGACAGGAACCGGACCCTGGTCGAGCGCGGGATCGAGCGCCTGCGAATCGGCACCGCGACCGCCAATCTGCTGCGTGCGCTCGCCATGACCGGGGCGGCCAATCTGGCCATTCTCGCCTATTACCTGTCGTTCATGGTTGTCTCGCTCTATTCCGATCCCTGGCCGGACGGCTTCCCCAGCTATTTCATGAACGGTATCTGCGGCCCGGGCACCGGCTATGCCTGTCCCGACCCGTCGCTGCCGATTCCGGGCCGCCTCGTGCCACCCGGCTGATCGCGGCAGGGCAGCCATCCCAAGACGCCGCAGCTTTTCCTCGCCTTTTCCATGGACGGCGAGACGCGCATGAGTAAACTCCGCCCGCCATGACGGAATACGCCGCCCGCGCCCTGCTGCCCGAAGGCCTGCAAGACGAACTGCCCCCCGCCGCCGAACATGAAGCGGCCGTGGTCGCGCAGCTCGTCTCGGCTTTTGCTGCCCACGGCTATCAGCGGGTCAAACCCCCACTGATCGAATTCGAGGAAAGCCTCACCCAGGGCCCCGGCGCGGCGCAGGGGACGGGCATGTTCCGCCTCGTCGATCCCGCCAGCCAGCGCCTGATGGCCGTGCGTTCGGACATGACCGTGCAGGTCGCCCGCATCGCCGCCACCCGCCTGCGCAACACGGCGCGCCCCCTGCGGCTCGCCTATGCCGGCCAGGTCTTGCGCGTGAAGGGCACCCAGCTGCGGCCGGAGCGCCAGTTCACCCAGGCCGGGGTCGAACTGATCGGCACCCGCTGCGTCGCCGCCGATGCGGAAGTCGTGCTGCTCGCCCTCGAATCGCTCGCGGCCTGCGGCCATGCCCGCCCGGTTACCGTCGACCTGACCCTGCCGACCCTGGTGCCCGCCATCGCCGCTGCCCTCGGCCTGCCGCCTGCACTGGCGCAGCAGGCGCGGGACGCCCTCGACGGCAAGGATGCCGGCGAGCTGGAAGGCCTGCCGGCGGAGGCCTTCCGCCTGTTCAACATCCTGCTCGAAGCCGCGGGCCCGGCCGACCGGGCGCTGGCCGCCCTCGCCGGCCTCGAGCTGCCGCCGGACGCGCGGGCCGGTGTCGCCGAACTGGCCGGCCTCGTCGCCGAAATCCGCAAGGCGGCCCCCGGCGTCATGGTGACGGTCGACCCGGGCGAATATCGCGCCCATGAATATCACACCGGTTTCGGCTTCACCCTGCTCGCCACCGGGGTCCGGGGCGAACTTGGCCGGGGCGGGCGCTACGACCTCGTCGGGCCCGACGGCGGCACCGAGGAAGCGGTGGGTTTCACGCTTTACGTCGATTCGCTGCTGCGCTCCCTGCCGAAGCCGGGCGCGGTCGCCTTCGTCTATCTGCCCTTTGGCACCGGCGCCGATGCCGCGCGCGCCTTGCGCGCCGCCGGCCATCGCACCGTCGCGGCCCTCGCGCCCGAGACCGATGCCATGGCCGAGGCCCGTCGCCTCGGCTGCAGCCATATTTTCATCGAGGGCGCCGTCGCGCCCGTCGCGGCCTGAGCCCGCGAACCATCACACCTTGCGTCCAAGGATGTAGAGACCATGGCCAATGTTGCAGTGATCGGCGCCCAGTGGGGCGACGAGGGCAAGGGCAAGATCGTCGACTGGCTGTCGGAACGCGCCGATTGCGTCGTGCGCTTCCAGGGCGGTCACAATGCCGGCCACACGCTGGTTATCGGCGGGGTCACCTACAAGCTGTCGCTGCTGCCCTCGGGCATCGTGCGCGGCGGCAAGATTTCCGTCATCGGCAATGGCGTCGTGGTCGACCCCTGGGCGCTGTTCAACGAGATCGAACGGCTGCAGGGTCAGGGCGTCGCCATCGGCCCGGACAATCTGGTGCTGGCCGACAATGCCTGCCTGATCCTGCCCGTGCACGGCGAGCTGGACGGTTTCCGCGAGGACGGCAGCAAGACCGGCGGCATCGGCACCACCCGCCGCGGCATCGGCCCCGCCTATGAGGACAAGGTGGGCCGCCGTGCCGTCCGCGTCTCCGATCTCGCCGATCCGGCCACCCTGTCGCGCCGGCTCGATGCCCTGATCACCCATCACGACGCGCTGCGCGCCGGCTTCGGCGCCCCGCCGGTCGACCGGGCCGCGCTGGAGGCGAAGCTGGCCGAGATCGCGCCCCGCCTGCTGCCCTTCGCCCGCCCGGCCTGGCTGGTGCTGGACGAGATGCGCACCGCGGGCAAGCGCGTGCTTTATGAAGGCGCGCAAGGCTCGATGCTCGACATCGACCATGGCACCTATCCTTTCGTCACCTCGTCCAACACGGTGTCGGGTCAGGCGGCGGCGGGTTCGGGCGTCGGCCCGCGTTCGGTCGGCTATGTCCTCGGCATCACCAAGGCCTATACCACCCGCGTCGGCGGCGGCCCCTTCCCGACCGAGCTGACCGACGCCGTCGGCCGCCGGCTGGGCGAGCGCGGCCATGAATTCGGCACGGTGACCGGACGGCCGCGCCGCTGCGGCTGGTTCGACGCCGTCATGGTGCGTCAGGCGGTGAAGGTCGGCGGCATCGACGGCATCGCCCTGACCAAGCTCGACGTGCTCGACGGTCTTGAAGAACTGAAGATCTGCGTCGGCTATCGCCTGCGCGGCGAGATCATCCGCCACTTCCCCTCCTCCGCCGGCGATCAGGCCGCGGTCGAGCCGGTCTATGAGACGATGGAAGGCTGGTCGCAGTCGACCCAGGGCGCGCGCCGCTGGGCCGACCTGCCGGCGACGGCGATCAAATATGTGAAGCGGGTCGAGGAGCTGATCGAAGCCCCGGTCGCCCTGCTGTCGACGAGCCCCGAGCGCGACGACACCATCCTGGTCCACGATCCCTTCGTGGACTGAACCCCACCTCGTCGCCCCGGCGCAGGCCGGGGCCTCCCCACGAGAATGGGGCGCCCCACTTCAGTCCCTCGCCAGCAATCCGTTCAGCAGCAGGTCGAGATGCGCCGCCTTCATCGAGGCGACGTCGGGTTTGGGCGCGCCGATGGTCGAGCTGATCACGACCTGCAGGCAGGCCATGACCGCCGGGGCGACGATGGCGTCGGGAAAGCCGGCGAGCCGCGCCGCCGCCTGCGGATGGAATTCGCCGGCCGCGACGCCCCGCTCGATCACGCCGAGGATCAGCGCATCCGCGCGGTTGAACAATTCATGATGGAAGAACTGGGCCAGCTCCGGCACCCGTGACGCCTCGCCCACCATCAGGCGAACGAATTCCCGCGATTTGGCGTTACCCACCAGATCGTCATACGCCCGGTCGATCAGCATGGTCAGCAGCAGCCGGCCGCTGGCCTCGACGGCGGAAACCGCCCTCATGCCTTCGATCAGCGGCAGCAGATGGGCGCGGATCATCGCCTTGAACAGCTCTTCCTTGCCCGGGAAATAGTGATAGATCGTGCCCTTGGTCACGCCGATGCGCCGGGCGACGTCTTCCAGCCGCGCGCCGGCATAACCCTTTTCCGCGAATTCGGTGAAAGCCGCCTCAATGATCTGGCCGGGCCGGGCCGCCTTCTGGCGCTGGCGGATGCCGGGGGCGAGTTGCCCCATGTCGTCTGCAGTGATCGTCGTCATGGATATTTTTTTCCATTGACCGACGAGTTAGTCAATATACATCTACTGTATCGAACCGATATAGCGAGCCCCGCCATGGCCATGTTCCGTTTTTCGCTGATCCCGGCGGCCCTGCTGTGCCTGTCCCTGGCCCCGCCGACCGCCGGGGCGGAGGGGGCGCGTCCGCCGGCCGTGACGGTCACCGTGGCGCGGGCGGCCAACCACGATATCGCCCGGCAGGTCGTCGTCTCCGGCACCATCCGCGCGTGGGAGGAAATCACCGTCGCGGCCGAGGCCCAGGGCCTCGCCGTGGTCGAGGTCGGGGCGGAGGAAGGCGACAGCGTCGCCGCGGGTGCCCTGCTGCTGCGCCTGAACGATACGGTCCTGACCGCCCAGCGCGCCCAGCAGGCGGCCAATCTCGAAGCGGCGCGCGCCGTGCTGGCCGAAGCCTCGGCCAATCTCGCAAGGGCCCGCGACCTGCAACCGCGCGGCGCCGTCAGCCGGCAGAGCCTGGACGAGCGACTGGCGGCCCAGCGCACCGCCGCCGCCAATGTCGCGGTCGCCGAGGCCGCCCTCGCCGAAATCGACGCCCGCCTGTCGCAGACCGTGATCCGCGCGCCGGTGGCCGGTGTCGTCTCGCTGCGCAGTGTCAACCTCGGTCAGGTGGTGAACGCCGGCACCGAGCTGTTCCGCCTCATCCGCGATGGCCGGCTGGAATTGCAGGCCGAAGTGCCGGAGACCGCCTTCGGCCGCCTGCGCCCCGGCCTTGCCGCGGCGGTCGAGGTCGACGGAAGGGCCGACGCGCTGCCCGCCACCCTGCGCCGCCTCAGCCCGACGCTTGATCCGCGCACCCGGCTCGGCATCGCCTATCTCGCCCTCGGGCCCGACGTTGCCCTGCACCCGGGCATGTTCGCGACCGCCCGCATCGACCTTGGCGTCGCCCAGCTGCTGATGGTGCCGCAGGCCAGCATCGTCTGGCGCGGCGGGATCGAAGGCGTGTTCCTGATCGGCGACGACGGCATCGCCCGTTTCACCCCGATTTCGACCGGCCTGCGCCGTGACGGCCTCGTCGAAATCCGTGGCGGCATCGCCGAAGGCGACCGCATCGCCCTGCTCGGCGCCGGCTTCCTGTCCGACGGCGATACCGTCGGCGTGGCGGAGGCGCGCTCGTGAACGGTCTCTCGTCCTGGTCGATCCGCAACCCGGTCCCGGTCATCGCGCTCTTCCTGGTGCTGAGCATCGCCGGGATCGCCGGCTTCATTGCCCTGCGCATCAACAACACGCCCGACATCGACATTCCCATCGTAACCGTCACGGTAGCGCAGCCGGGTGCGGCGCCGAGCGAACTGGAAACCCAGGTCACCCGCATCATCGAGAATGCGGTGGCCGGTGTCGGCTCGATCAAGCACATCACCTCGACCGTCAGCGACGGCATCTCGCTGACGACGATCCAGTTCCAGCTCGGCGTCAATTTCGACCGGGTGACCAATGACGTGCGCAATGCCGTCTCGGGCGTGAAGGCCGACCTGCCGGGCGATGCCGAGGACCCGGTGGTGGCCCCTCTCAACGCTTCGGGCATGCTTTTCACCTATGCCGTGCGCGCCCCGGGCATGACCCCGGGCGAGCGCAGCTGGTTCGTCGACAATGACGTCGCCAAGGCGCTGCTGGCGGTGAAGGGCGTCGCCGACGTGACGCGCGAGGGCGGCGTCGACCGCGAGATCCGCGTCCGCCTCGATCCGCAGCGCATGGCCGCCCTTGGCGTTTCGGCCCAGACCGTTTCCTATGCCCTGCGCCGGGCCAACAGCAATCTGCCCGGCGGCCGCGTCGCCATCGGCACGGGCGAACAGGCGATCCGCACCGTCGGCAGCGCGACCTCGATCGAGGCGCTGGCGGCGACCCGCATCGACCTGCCAGACGGCCGCTCGTTGCGCCTCGGCGACCTCGGCACGGTCGAAGACGGTTTCGCCGAACCGCGCAGCCGGGCCCGTTTCGACGGGGAGGAAGTGGTCGGATTCTCGGTCGTGCGCAGCAAGGGCACCTCCGAAGTCCATGTCGCCGAGGCCGTGCGCGCCGCCATCCAGCAGATGGACGCCGCCCGCGACGACGTCGAATTCGAGGAGGTGACCTCGGCCATCGACTTCGTGCTCGAGAGTTATTACGCCTCCATCGAGGCACTGGCGCTGGGCGCCGCCCTTGCCGTCCTCGTGGTCTGGTGGTTCCTGCGTGACGGGCGGGCGACCTTCATTTCGTCCATCGCCATGCCGCTGTCGCTGATCCCGACCTTCGCGGTGATGCTCGCCATCGACCAGTCGATCAATATCGTCAGCCTGCTCGCCCTGTCCCTGACCGTGGGCATTCTCGTCGACGACGCCATCGTCGAGATCGAGAACATCGTGCGTCACATCGGCCAGGGCAAGAAACCCTATCAGGCCGCGCTGGAGGCAGCGGACGAGATCGGCCTCGCCGTCGTCGCGACCACGGCGACGATCATCGCCGTCTTCATGCCGGTCGGCTTCATGCCCGGCGTGGTCGGCCAGTTCTTCCAGTCCTTCGCCATCGCCGCCTGCGTCTCGGTCGCCTTCTCGCTCGTCGTCGCCCGCATGCTCACCCCGCTGATGGGTGCCTATATGCTGCGCGGCGAGGACAAGCATCCGCACCGCGAGCCGGGCTGGATGCCGGGCTATCTGCGTTTCCTCGGCTGGTGCCTGCGGCGGCGTTTCACCGTGCTCGTCGCCGGCGTGCTGATCTTCATCGGCTCCCTCGGCCTGACCACGCTGCTGCCGAACGATTTCGTGCCGGTCAGCGACCGCGGCCGTTCGGTCATGTCGGTCGAGTTGCCGCCCGGCGTCACCATCGACGAGACCGATGCCGCCGTCTCGGAATTGACCGCGCAGCTGAAGGCCCGGCCCGAGGTCCGCACGATCTATGTCTCCATCGGCACCAATACGGTGACCGGCAGCCCGGGCGGCGGCGGCTCGCTGCTGGGCGAGGTGCGGCGGGCGACCGTCGTCGTCAATCTGGTGCCGCGGGGCGAGCGCAAACTGAGCCAGCAGGAGTTCGAGAATGAAGTCGGCGCCCTGCTGCGGCAGGTGCCGGGCACCCGCGTCCGCTTCGGTGCCGACGGCTCGTCGGGCGCCAAGTTCCAGCTCGCCCTCGTCAGTGACGATGCCGCCCTGCTGGCCCGCACCGCCGCCCAGGTGGAGCGGGAAATGCGCGGCATCGACGGTCTCGCCAATGTCGCCTCGACCGCCAATCTGGCGCGGCCCGAGATTCGCATCGTGCCGAAGCCCGACAAGGCCGCCGCCCTCGGCGTCTCGGCCGAGACGCTGGCCAGCGTCGCCCGCGTCGCCACGTTGGGCGACATCGACCAGGCCTTGCCCAAGTTCAATCTGCCGGATCGCCAGATCCCGATCCGCCTGATGCTGCGCGAGGACGCCCGCCACGACGCCGAGACGCTGGCCGCCCTTCGCGTGCCGACCGCCGACGGCGGCTCTGTCCCGCTGGCCGCCGTGGCCGACATCGAATATGGCGCCGGCCTTGCCCAGATCTACCGGCTGGACCGGCGCAGCAGCGCCGCCATCGAGGCGGAGCTGATCGGCATTCCGCTGGGTGTCGCCGCCGAGCGGGTCCATGCCTTGCCCGCGATGCGCAATCTGCCGCAAGGGGTGATCGAGCTGCCGACGGGAGACGTCGAGAATCTGGCGGAGCTGATGACCGGCTTTCTCGTCGCCCTCGGCACCGGCGTCTTCCTGATGTATGTCGTGCTCGTCCTGCTGTTCAAGGGCTTCACCCATCCGGCGACCATCCTGACCGCCCTGCCCCTGTCCATCGGCGGCGCCTTCGGCCTGCTGTTCCTGACCGGGCAGGCGCTGTCGATGCCGGCGCTGATCGGCATCCTGATGCTGATGGGCATCGCGGCGAAGAATTCGATCCTGCTGGTCGAATATGTCCTGCACCAGCGCGCCGCCGGCATGAGCCGGCACGAGGCCCTGATCGAGGCGGCGCACAAGCGCGCCCGGCCCATCGTCATGACCACGGTCGCCATGGGCGCGGGCATGCTGCCCATCGCCATCGGCATCGGCGCGGACACGGAATTCCGCGCGCCCATGGCGATTGCCGTCATCGGCGGGCTGATCACCTCGACCCTGCTCAGTCTTGTCTATGTGCCGGTGGTCTTTACCGTGGTCGACGATATCCGCGATTTCTTCGCCCGCCGCTTCGGCCACCGCCTGAGCGCCCGGCGTGAAGCCGGGGAGGAAGCGGTCCGCCTGCCCGGGCGGGAGGTCGAAACCCTGCCCTGACGAGGATCAGCGGTCGGCGCCGATCACCGCCAGCGGCGGCAGGCTGTCGATCAGCCGGCGTTCGTTGCGCAGCAGCAGCGAGACCAGCCCGCCGTCCGACAGCAGCATCAGGGCGTCGAGGTAAGTGACGGT
This sequence comes from Zavarzinia aquatilis, assembly GCF_003173035.1. Classification (GTDB taxonomy): domain Bacteria; phylum Pseudomonadota; class Alphaproteobacteria; order Zavarziniales; family Zavarziniaceae; genus Zavarzinia; species Zavarzinia aquatilis. Next base: position 66,946 of record NZ_QGLE01000003.1, on the reverse strand, counting down.
GCGGATGTCGCGCTGCCCCTTCTCGGGAAAATCGTCGAGATAGGCCGAGACGCGGAACGGATAGACCAGCACCCGCGCCGGGGCGGCGGTGGTCCCCTGCCCCTTCACGCCGACGAAACTGCCCAGCGACTTGTGCGACACGGTGCCGAGCAGCCCCGCTTCCTCGAAGGCTTCGCGGCGGGCGACCTCATGCCCCGGCAGGCCCGGCTCCGGCCGGCCCTTGGGCACGATCCAGCGCCCCGTGGTCCGCGACGTGACGAGGACGATCTTCAGCTCGCCCGAGGAAAGATCGATCGGCAGGGCGGCATATTGTCGGGTCTCGGCTTTTTTCGTCATCGCACTGTGCTGATCGACCTTTACCGGCAAACATCCATATCTTCGGAATACGTTGGAACCATACCACAATAGATTGCGATATACCTACCCCGATACCGTGACAAAAGAATGGCAGACGAGCCGATTCCGACAGGACCACAGGCCTGATATTCTTGGTGCCATGAAACCGTGGCTCCCCGTTCTCCTCTTCGGTCTCCTTTGTGCGTCGTCCGCGGCCGAGGCCCGGCCGGTCGAACATCTGAACGCTTGCGAAACGCTGGTCACGGGTCAGGGAGAAGCCGAGCGCGCGCGAGGGCTCGGGGTCTGCCTGACCGAAGTGCTGGTGCGGGTCTCGGGCCGTCCCGGGCTGGCCGATGACCCGCGCCTCCAGACCTTGATACCTGGGGCGGCACGGGCCGTCCTTGATCTGGAATATGAAGATCGCATGAAGGCGTTACCGGTCGGTGACGAACAGGGCACGCGGGATCGCCCCTTCTTCCTGCGCCCAACCTTCCGCGATGACGCCATCGGCAACATGCTGGCCGGTTTCGGCCTGAAACCCTGGGGCGCGGATCGCCCGGTGCTGGCGGTCGTCGTCACCAGCCACCGCGACGGGCGGGACTGGGTCGTCGCCCGGGGCGTGACCGGCGTGACCGCGGGCGCGCAGGTCGAGGCGTTGGACGCCGCCGGCAACCGCTTCGGCGTGCCGCTGATCCTGCCTGAAACCGCCGGCCTCGCGCCGGGGGAGGCGCCGGCCGACCTCGCCGCCCGGCTGGGGGGCGAGGCCCTGCTGGTCGGCGACCTGAGCTGGGACGAGACGGCGCCGGGCTGGCGCGTGACCTGGTCGATGCCCGGCCAGGCGGCGAAGCCGTGGTCGCGCGGCGGCGTTTCCTTCGACGATGCCTTCCGGGCCGGGGTTGGCGGCGCGGCCTCGATCCTGTCGGGCGGACCTCAGCCGGAATAGCCGCAGGCGCGCAGGGCTGCCAGCATGTGTTCGGCCGGCGGCGCCGTCACCTCGACGGGGTCGCGGCTGGGGTAGAGCGGCAGCCGGATCGCGCGGGCGAGCAGGTGCAGCGGCTCGTCCGGCTCGGGGGCGTCTTCCGCGCGGCCGTAGATCGGCTCGCCCAGGATCGGGCAGCCCATGTCGGCGCAGTGCACGCGGATCTGATGGGTGCGGCCGGTGCGGGGATAAAGCTCCAGCCAGGACAGGCTGCCGTCGGCGCTCGTCCCCATCAGGCGATAGTCGGTCACCGCCGGCTGGCCGGCTGGATCGACCACCATGCGCCAGCCGCGCTTCGGCGTCAGCTTGGCCAGCGGCTTGTCGATGGTGCCCTGGTCTTCCGCCGGGCGGCCGCGCACCACCGCCCAATAGGTCTTCTGCGCCCGGCCCCCGGCGAAAATCTTGCCCAGCTTGGCCAGCGCCTTGGCATGACGGCCAAGGACGAGGCAACCCGTGGTGTCGCGGTCGAGCCGATGGGCGAGGGACGGCGCCTTGGGCAGGCCATAGCGCAGGTGGACGAAGGATTGCTCCAGGTTGGGGCCGCCGCCCGGCCCCTGATGCACGGGCAGGCCGGCCGGCTTGTCGATGACGAGGATCAGGCTGTCCTTGAACAGGACGCGGGCCTCGATCTCCTCCGCCCCGGGGGCCTTGCGTTCGGAAGGACGGGGCATGGCCTAGCCCCGGCCGCGATAGGGCGGCACGCCCTGATCGGGCAGCCACAGGCCCTCGGGCGGGGCGCCGGTCGCGTAGAAGACGTCGATCGGGATGCCGCCGCGCGGATACCAGTAGCCGCCGATGCGCAGCCATTCGGGATCGAGCAGATCGACCAGCCGGCGGGCGATGCGCACCGTGCAATCCTCGTGGAAGGCGCCGTGATTGCGGAACGAGCCGAGGAAGAGCTTCAGCGACTTGCTCTCGACGATGAAATCGCGCGGCACATAGTCGATCACCAGATGGGCGAAATCCGGCTGGCCGGTCACCGGGCAGACCGAGGTGAATTCCGGGCAGACGAAGCGGATCAGATAGCGCACGCCCGCCTGCGGGTTCGGCACTTTCTCGAGGAGGGCGCTGTCCGGCCCCTCGGCCTGCGCGGTCGGGTGGCCGAGCTGGTTCAGCGTGGTGGTTTCATGGGAAGTCGTCATGGCGGCGCACTCTAGCCTGCGCCGACCGCCTTGGCCAGTTGCGCCACCTCGCGCCGCAGCCAGCGGTGCAGGGGCGCCTCGTCGTTGCGGCGGTGCCAGATCATGGCGAGGCGGACCTGCGGCAACTCGAAGGGCACCGGCCGCTCGACGAGGCCGAAGGCGCGCATCAGGACATGGCCGACCGATTGCGGCAGGGTCAGCAACAGGTCGCTGTCCGCCAGCACCGCCCCCGCCGCGAGGTGATGGGAGACCACGGGGCCGAGGCGGCGCTGCAGACCCCTTTCGGTCAGCAGCCGGTCGACCGCGCCGGTGCGGCTGGCGACGGCGGAAACCAGCATGTGGCGCGCGGCGAGATAGACATCGAGCGACCAGTCGCCCGCCGCCGCCGGATGGCCCGGCCGCATGACGACGCAGAACCCCTCCCGGCGCAGGAACTGCCGGGTCATGCGCGCGGGGGGATCGGGCAGCACGCCGATGGCCAGCAGCAGCGCCTCGTCGTCGATCAGGCCGACCGCGTCAGAGCGGTCGCAATGGCGGAAGGTGAGGGAAAGCCCCGGCGCCGCCGCCTCGATCCGGGCGATCAGGGCCGGCGCCAGCACCAGTTCGGCATGGTCGGACATGCCGACCGTCAGCTCCGCCTCCGCCCCCGTGGGATCGAAGGGGGCCCGGCCGTCGATGGCCATGCGCAAGCCCGAGAGCGCCGCCGCCACCGGCGCCGCCAGATCGCGCGCCCGCGCCGTCGGCTCCACCCCGCCCGGCCGGCGGATGAACAGCGGATCGCCCAACACCTCGCGCAGGCGGGCAAGGCCGTTGGAGGCGGCGGATTGCGTAAGGCCCAGCTGCGTCGCCGCCCGGCTGACGCTGCCCGAATGAAGCACGGCCTCGAACAGGCGGAGAAGATTGAGGTCCAGACGGTCGAACATCACAAACGGAAATATATATCCTCACAAACATCAATTTCAATAATGTGCGAACAAGACGCATGTTGAAGGGGTCACGGCATTCACGCCGTCCGGAGATTTCATCATGTCGACCAATACCGCCGATCTCGGCGCCTTCGTCCTCCGCGTTACCCTTGGCGTTCTCGCCTTTTCCCACGGCTTCATTCTGAAGGTGCTGACCTTCACCCCGGCCGGCACCGCCGGCTATTTCGAATCAATCGGCTATCCCGCCGCCTTCGCCTATCTGGTGATCTTCGCGGAAGTCGCGGGCGGCCTTGCCCTGATCGTCGGTTTCCTGCCGCGCCTCGCCGCCGTCGGCCTGATCCCGGTGCTGATCGGCGCGACGCTGCAGCACGCCGGCAACGGCTGGAGCTTCTCGGCGGCGGGCGGCGGCTGGGAATTCCCGGCGGCCTGGACCGTGCTGCTGCTCGCCTCGGCGCTGATCGGCCCGGGCGCCTTCGCCCTCGGCCGCAAGCTGCCCGGCAAGCTGGCCTCGCTGTAACGGCGGGCCGTGCCGCCCCCCGGTCTTGTGCCGGGGGCGCGGCGGGGCGCAAGATGACCGCGCCCGGAAAGGATTGATCATGTCGCGTATGCCCACTGTGTTCGTCGGTCACGGCTCGCCCATGCTGGCGCTGGACGACGGCGCGACCCACCGCTTCATGATGGGCCTCGGCGCCACCATGCCGAAGCCGCAGGCGATCCTTGTCGTCTCGGCCCATTGGGAAACGGCCAGCCCCCGGGTCTCGGCCGTGCTGAAACCCCGCACCATCCATGATTTCGGCGGCTTCCCCCGCGCCCTGTTCGAGATGCAATATCCCGCCCCCGGCGCCCCCGACCTCGCCGCAAGGGTCGCCCAGCTGCTGCCCGGCACCATGATCGACGAGGCGCGCGGCCTCGACCATGGCGCCTGGGTGCCCTTGAAGCTGGCCTATCCGGCGGCCGACGTGCCGGCGACCCAGCTTTCGGTGCAGACCATGGAGGGGCCGGCCCACGCCTATGCCGTCGGGCAGGCGTTGCGGCCGCTGCGGGACGAGGGCGTGCTGATTCTCGGCTCCGGCTCGCTGACCCACAATCTCCATGAATTCCGCAGTCCGGTGCAGGAACAGCCGCCCAAGCCCTGGGTCACCGCCTTCGCCGACTGGGTGGCGGAGCGGATCGCCGCCCATGACATCGACAGCCTGCTCGCCTATCGGGAAAAGGCCCCCTTCGGGCCGCAGAACCACCCGACGGAGGAGCATCTGCTGCCCCTGTTCACCGTGCTCGGCGCCCTCGACGCGGGCGAGGCGGCGGTCGCCTGGCACCGCGCCTACACCTACGGCATCCTCGCCATGGATGCCTGGGGCAGTGCGCGGGCTGCATAAGAGCCCCCGGGACGGCGCAAATGCGCCGTCTGCCCCTTCCCTCTCCGGGGCAATCGTCGTAACTCTTTCGGCCATTCCGCCGGGGAGTTGATGGATGGCGCAGGACGATACGGACTTCAGGAACCGGGCCGAGCACTGCCTCGCGTTCTGGCTCGACGTCTTCGAGGAATCGGAAGGCTTCGACGAGCTGGAACTGATCGACGGCGTGCTCCAGGCCGAGACCGAGGACGGCCGCACCTTCGTCCTGAACCGGCACAATCCCTTGCGTCAGGTCTGGCTGTCCTCCCCCGTCTCGGGCGCCCATCACTATGCCTTCGACGGGGAACGCGACGGCTGGTTCTCGACAAGGGGCGGCGAGGCGATGACGGCGCGGCTGGTGGCCGATCTCGCCGCCGTCGGCATCGAGGTGGGCGAGAATGTCTGACGCCCCCGCGGAGAAGCGCCGCGGCAATCCCATCCCCAAACTGCGCGCGCTCTGGCCCTTCATCCGTCCCTATCGCTTTCGCGTTCTCGTCGCCCTCGTCTCGCTCTTCGTCGCCGCCAGCGCGACCCTGACCATCGGTCAGGCGATCAAGCGCCTGATCGACAACGGCTTCGGCAGCGCCAACGCCGCGGGCGGCCATCTCGACATCTATTTCATCGCCCTGCTCGGCGTCGTCGTCGTGCTGGCCTTCGCCACCTATGGCCGTTTCTACATGGTGTCCTGGCTGGGCGAGCGGGTGATCGCCGACCTGCGCCGCACGCTCTATGGCCATGTCGTCAAGCTGGACGCCACCTTCTTCGAGACGACCAAGACCGGCGAGATCCTGTCGCGGCTGAATTCCGACACGATGGTGATCGAGGCTGTCGTGGGCTCCTCCGCCTCGGTCGCCCTCCGCAACCTGCTCATGTTCCTCGGCGGCTCGGCGCTGCTCGTCGTCACCTCGGTCAAGCTCTCGCTGCTCCTGTTGCTCGTCGTGCCGCTCGTCCTGCTGCCCATCCTGATCTTCGGGCGGCGGGTGCGCGGTCTGTCGCGGGCGAGCCAGGACAAGCTGGCGGATTCCGCCGCCGTCGCCAACGAGACCCTGTCCGCCGTCCATACCGTGCAGGCCTTCGGGCAGGAGACGGGCGAAGCCGCGCGCTATGGCGCCACGGTCGAAAGCGCCTTCGGCACCGCCCGCCAGCGCATCCGCACCCGCGCCTGGCTCACCGCCCTCGTCATCACCCTCGTCTTCGGGGCGATCGATCTCATCCTGTGGACCGGGGCGAGCGATGTCGCTTCCGGCGCCATGTCGGGCGGCGATCTCGCGGCCTTCGTGTTCTATGCCATCGTCGCCGCGGGCGCCCTGGGTGCCCTGTCGGAAGTCTGGGGCGACCTGCAACGCGCGGCCGGCGCGACCGAGCGCCTGCTCGAACTCCTCGCCATCGTGCCCGCCATCCGCGCGCCCGATCAGCCGCGCCCCCTGCCCGCCCAGCCGACGGGCACCATCGCCTTCGAGGGGGTGACCTTCCACTATCCCTCGCGGCCCGATCTGCCGGCGCTGCAAGACCTCAGCTTCACCGTCCGCCCGGGCGAGAGCGTGGCGCTGGTCGGCCCGTCCGGCGCCGGCAAGACCACGGTGTTCCAGCTCCTCCTCCGCTTCCACGATCCGGAAGCCGGGCGGATCACGGTCGACGGCATCGACATCCGCGAGCTGGACCCGGTTGATCTACGCCGGCTCTTCGCCCTGGTGCCGCAGGAAACCACGATATTCGCCACCGACGCCGCCGCCAACATCCGTTACGGCCGGCCGGAGGCGAGCGACGCCGAGGTGCTGGCCGCCGCCGAAGGCGCCTCCGCCCGGGGTTTCATCGAGCAATTGCCGGGCGGTTTCGCCGCGCAGCTGGGCGAGCGGGGCGTGCGCCTGTCCGGCGGGCAGAAGCAGCGCATCGCCATCGCCCGGGCCATGCTGCGCGACCCCAAGATCCTGCTGCTCGACGAGGCGACATCCGCCCTCGACGCGGAATCGGAAGTTCAGGTGCAAAGCGCCCTCGACCGCCTGATGCAGGGCCGCACCACCCTCGTCATCGCCCATCGCCTGGCGACCGTGATCAACGCCGACCGCATCATCGTCCTCGACGAGGGGCGCATCGCCGAGACCGGCACCCACGCCGAGCTGGTGGCAAGGGGCGGCCTCTATGCGAGACTGGCCGCCCTCCAGTTCGGCGAGGCGGAGGCGCGCGCCCGCCACGACTGAGATCAGATCAACCCGGGGCGAAGACCCCGGGGACATAACGAAACAATACCTGAGGAGAGAGAGATGAACAGCTGGGGCAAGCGCCTGATCGTGACGGGCGTCGCCGTCTTCGCCCTCTGCGCCGGGGGCGCCGCCCTGCTGATGGACAAGGCGGGCCAGTTCCGCGCCATCGAGGCGACGGGCGACGTGCAATGCACGGCGATCACCGGCGTCGTCGGGGCGGAGGATATCGTCGCCGACCTGTCCCGCCATCAGGCCTTCGTCTCCATCGACGACCGCCGCGCCCTGATGGCCGGCAATCCGGTGCGCGGGCGGATCGCCCTCCTCGACCTCTCGGCCGCCAACCCGGTGCCGGTCGACGTGACGCCGCCGGTGCCCGAGACGTTCCATCCCCATGGCATCAGCCTGTGGACCGACCCGGCGAGCGGCGCCCGCACCCTCTTCGTCGTCAATCATGTCGAAGGCGGGCTGAACGCCATCGGCATCAGCCGGGTGGAATTGTTCGACGTCGCCGCCGACGGCAAGCTGAGCCACAAGGGCGGGGTGATCGGCGCCGAGATGAATTCGCCCAACGACGTGCTCGCCGTCGGCCCCGAACAATTCTATGCCAGCAACGACCATGGCTCGCGCACCACGCTCGGCCTCATGGCCGAGAATTACCTCCAGCTGCCGCGCGCCAATGTGGTCTATTTCGACGGCAAGGGCTTCCGCCCGGTGGCCGATGGCATCCGCTTCGCCAATGGCCTCGGCCTCTCGCCCGACGGCAGCCGGCTCTATCTCGCCGAGACGACGGGTTTCGCCGTTCGCACTTACGCCCGCGACAGGGACAGCGGCAGCCTCACCCTGCTGTCCTCGACCCCGGTGCCGAACGGCGCCGACAATATCGACATGGCGCCCGACGGCTCCCTCTGGGTCGCCGGCCACCCCCACCTCCTCGACTTCGTCGCCCACGCCGCCGACCCCGCCAAACTCTCCCCCTCGGAAGTGCTCCGCCTCACGCCCCAGGGCGATGGCCTTAACGTCGAGACCATCCTCACCGACCCCGGCCACCTGATCTCCGGCGCCTCGGTCGCGACTTACGCGGGGCCGAAGCGGTTCCTGGTGGGGTCGGTGTTCGAGGAGAAGGTGCTGGATTGCCGGGGGCGGTGATCTTTTGTGCGTGCTGAGAGGGTAACGACCCGACAGTTCGAGCCACACCGGCCCCGCGCGGGGCCGGTGTGGCTATGCCGCCTCTGGACGGGTTTGATGGAGTTGCAAGCAACATCCCCCCAACCGGAGATGAGCATGACCACGGAGAAGAAAGTAGCACGTCGCAAGCTCAGCTTGCTTGAATTGGCGGCCGATCTCGGTAATGTCAGCAAAGCCTCAGAAAGCGGCCTGAAGCCCTGCCCATAAATGCGGCACCGTCAGCCAATTGCCATTTCAGTACACACTTGCCTGATACAGGAGGTGAGAAATTCGGCAAATGCGCCAATATAGCATTGAAATTAAATTCAACAGAATTAGGTGGCATGAATATTTTTTATCAAGAACTATTAATTTTTACCAATTCCACGCTCAATAAAATCTCGAAATCATCCATAAAAATAGTACCAATAAAATTAAATTCCAAAATCAAATTTTGATTCAGGGAATTTCAAATTTGTAATAATCTGAAACCGAATTTCCCGTAAATCCATCAAACGTAAATAAAATTTCATTCCCATTCTGCAGAAATACTTTGAATTTTAAGCGGCGCGAATCTCGCTTAGCAATCACCTCACAACTTATGGTATATGCCCCGCGCTCCACAGAATTCCCAATTAGAACTATTTTTCTATCGGTAGATTCCATTTTATTAGGCACATGATAGGTTTGCTGACCTCTTGGGCTCATAAGAAAACATCCGATATCGTTTTCTCCAGACCATGTTATAAATAATTCACTTCTATTATAAGCCAGAGCGGCATTACCTTCAAGAACTATACTAAGAAAAAATATCATATATTTGTTCAAGAACATTTTACCCCCCCCTCCATTAACCAAACATTTCTACAATTTCATTTAAATTACAAACCTAAAATCCTACTCGCTTCACTAAATGCAGCATCAATGGGAACCCGACCATTTTGAAGAACCATTCTTAAGCCAGAGGTATAAAACCCAAGCCGCTCTTCGTGAGTTCCATGGTGACTTGGACTATTGAAGTCCGTGTCCCCGATATCAAACATCTGCTTAGATATTTCTTGGATATTGACCTGCCCAGGAATATCTAAGGCACGGCACCCGGTATACCAACCAGCGAGAAAATCAGCATGCAACTCAGGACGCTTCCCTGATAGCCAATTTTGCATCTTCTTGAAAAAAACAATATGGCCAAATTCATGGGCCAGCACACCAACCAGCGCATGATCTCCCATGCTGATTGAGCTGGTCCCCTGGAATTTTCTAAACAACTCGTATATCAGTGAGATTCCAACAACAACCGTTCCATCTGGATAATCGTGCCCCATGATCTTCTCAGGAGTCGCGAAAGCATTATTGTCCGCGTATGTAAAAACCCCCGGATTAACTTGAAATAATCGCTTGAGGTAATCAAGTTCCCGATTCAGACCAGCATCTAGCACGGGAATCCCCGTAGAACTCCCGAACTGAGATCCGCCAAAAGTTGCTTGGAGCTCGCTATTCGAACGTAAGCCACAACCGTGATAGGCACGACGGGCTCGCGATGAATATTGATTCAAATCGGACTCAGGACCAAGATCTGGCCCATCGGTGCGAGCTGGCGGGAACTGCGCGAACGCCCGCGGCACAGCACAGATGCACCCGCCGCAATAAGCCCCCAAGACAGACAAGATAAAATCACGGCGATCACCCCTCATTCTGAAATCCCCCCGAATCTTAATGAAATCCTATTGTATCTTAATCCCAATGGGACAATTACCTCGAATCTCGTCGATTGACCATTACTACGTATATTACCCCACCACCGCACCCTCTCTGATTTTTCTTGATTATTAATCTTTACCTCATAACATTCTGAAATATATTTCGCAAGTTCATAGCCAAATTTCCTTGCATCCGCCTCGTCCGTCCCTTTATTTTGCGGCCAAGCGCATTCGTAACTGTAATACAACCCTCCTCGGTCATCACTAGTGCTGATTTCACATTCCTCCGCATTTGGAAGAACTACCCTCGGCATCGAAACAATAAATTCATTATCTCTTTTTGCGTCTTCTCCGTGCAGCGCACTCGGATCGGTTTGCAATTGAAATACTAAATTTTTTACAATATCACACATATCATCATCTTGCGCTTTTGAAAATCTTGAAGGAAAAAATACTAATATAATGGCGATAGCATAAATGCATTTACCATTAATCTTTCTTAGCGCCTTAATCATGCGGCATTTTATATAAATTGTTGATATCTTCATTATATTGCCTTCCTGAGATTCGATTCCGAACAACTCGTATGAAACAGATTTCACTTACATTCGATGTAACTCATTGATACATAAATATTTATAGAAACTATATAGAAAATTTTAACATAATTCCGACTAATTCTGGAGAACGTGCATATAAATGCAAATTTATTACTTTGATCTTAAATCATCAAAAGCGATTTTATCGCAATAATTGATCGCTTCCCACAAAGATAAATCCAAAATGATACAGCGTCTTCACCCCGCCGGGTGATGGGCAATTTATTTTCCTCCCGTTTTGGATTTTTTCTATCATACAGCCTCTATCATAAATCTGGAAATTTTGGAGACGCTAGAAATTTTGAGAAATTTTGGGGACGCTATATTCAATATCTGCCCGCCAAACACTAAAATGCCTTCCGACCCTATGATCCTGCTTTCACCTGAACGACGATTTGCCTTAGCCCCTCCCTCCCCCCGCCACGCTTTTGCCCAGATTCGGCCCTTCGGCGGCCCTATTGGGGGGGCATTTTCATCAGCGTTGGTCCTCAACGATGGCCCGACCGGATGTCAGGAAGACCCCCAAGCCCCCAGCCCCCTTCCTGATGTTCGGTCGGTCCGGACCGTCGGTTCCGCCGGACGCAAAAGCCCCCCCTCGTGTCCGGCGGACCACCCGATGCCCCTCCCCTTCCGAAGCTGTCGCGCCGAAACGCGCTTGATCCGCGCCGTGCCGGCACATAGCCTGCGCCGCCGGGGTTTGCCCGCGCTGGATGCCCGAATTGGATGAGCCGCATGTTGGATGAACCCGCCGTTCGGAATGCCAGGGTTGGCGCCGTCGAGGATGCCGCCGCGCCGATGATCGAGATCGTCGATCTGGTGAAACGCTTCGGGCCCTTCACCGCCGTCGACGGTGTCTCCTTCGCGGTCGGGCGGGGCGAGGTTCTGGGCTTTCTCGGGCCGAATGGCGCCGGCAAGTCCACGACCATGAAGATGGCGGCCGGTTTCCTGTCGCCGACGCGGGGCCGCATCGCCATCGCCGGCCATGACGTCGAGAACGACGCCATCGCGGCCAAGCGGGCGCTGGGCTATCTGCCGGAAGGCGCGCCGGCTTATGGCGACATGACGCCCCGCAGCTTCCTCGAATTCCTCGGCCGGGTGCGCGGGCTGGAGCGGGCGGCGCTGGCCGGGCGGCTGGCGCAGGTGGTCGACGAGATTCAGCTCGCCGCCGTGCTGGACCAGCCGATCGAGACCCTGTCCAAGGGCTTCAAGCGCCGGGTCGGCCTCGCCGGGGCGATCCTGCACGATCCGCCCTGCCTGATTCTCGACGAGCCGACCGACGGCCTCGACCCCAACCAGAAGCACGAGGTGCGCAACCTGATCCGCCGCATGGCGCCGGACAAGGCCATCGTCGTCTCCACCCATATCCTCGAGGAGGTCGAGGCGGTGTGCAGCCGGGCGGTGATCATCGACCGGGGCCGTGTCGTCGCCGACGGCAAGCCGGCCGATCTGGTCGCCCGCTCGCCCTTCCACAACGCGGTGCGCCTGCGCCTGATCGCCACCGTCGCCGATCTCGGCGCGCGGCTGGCCGACGTGGCGGGGGTGACGCGGGTGACGACGCCCGAGGGCGGCACGCCGGGGCGCGATTTCCTCGTCGTGCCGGCGCAGGGCGCCAGCATCATCGAAGGGGTGGCGGCGCGCCTGCGCCAGACCGGCATCGCCATCGAGACCATGGCGGTCGAACACGGCAAGCTGGAAGACGTCTTCCGCGACCTGACCACCAGCGACGCCGCCCGCACCGGAGCCCGGCCATGAAGTCCGTCTGTACCATCGCGCGGCGCGAGCTGGCCGGCTATTTCGCCACGCCGCTCGCCTATGTCTTCATCATCGTCTACCTGTTCCTGACCGGCATCTTCACCTTCTATGTCGGTAATTTCTTCGAGCGGGGCGAGGCCGACCTGGTGCCCTTCTTCGATTTCCACCCCTGGCTCTATCTGTTCCTGATCCCGGCCATCGCCATGCGCTTGTGGGCCGAGGAGCGGAAAAGCGGCACCATCGAATTGCTGCTGACCCTGCCGGTGCCGCTGTGGGCGGCCATCGCGGGCAAGTTCATCGCCGCCTGGGCCTTCACCGCCATCGCCCTCGCCCTCACCTTCCCGATGTGGATCACGGTGAATTACCTGGGCGAGCCCGATAATGGCGTCATCCTCGCCGGCTATATCGGCTCGCTGCTGATGGCCGGGGCCTATCTCGCCATCGGCTCCTGCCTGTCGGCGGCGACGCGCAATCAGGTGGTCGCCTTCGTGCTGACGGTCGTCGTCTGCTTCCTGTTCACGGTCTCGGGCGCGCCCATGGTGCTCGACGCCTTTTCGGGCTGGGCGCCGCAGGCGATCGTCGACACCGTCGCGTCGTTCAGTTTCCTGACCCATTTCAACGGCATCGTCGCGGGCGTCATCGAGGCGAAGGACATCGTCTTCTTCGCCTCGCTGATCCTGGCCGCGCTGGCGGCCAATGCCATCGTCATCGACATGAAGAAGGCGAGCTGATCCGATGGCCCCCACCCGCGTCCGCGTCGCCGGCGGCCTTGCGCTTGTGCTGATCGCCGCCCTGTTCCTCGCCACCAACCTGATCGTGCAGGTCGGCGGCGCCGGGCTTCGCCTCGACCTGACCGAGCGCCAGCTCTACACGCTGTCGCCCGGCACCCGTTCCGTGCTCGACAAGCTGGACGAGCCGGTGACCCTTCGCCTGTTCTATTCGGCGACCCTGTCCAACCAGTTTCCGGCGATCAAGACTTTCGCCGGGCGGGTGACCGAGCTGCTCGACGCCTTCCGGCGGGCGGGCGGCGGCAAGGTCCGGGTCGAGATCATCGACCCCATCTCCTACACGCTGACCGAGGACGAGGCGGTCGCCGCCGGCATCCAGGGGAACGACACGCCCTCGGGCGAGAGTTTCTATTTCGGCCTCGTCGGCACCGGACCCATCGGCGGGCGCGAGGTCATTCCGGTGATCACGCCCGACCGGGAATCCTTCCTCGAATATGATTTCGCGCGGATGATCGTCTCGCTGACCGCCGAGCGGAAGCCGGTGCTGGGCGTCATCTCGTCGCTGCCGCTCGATGTCGGCTTCGGCGGGCCGATGGCGGCGCTGCGCGGCCAGTCCCACCCCTTCGCGGTCTATTCCCAGCTGTCGGAGCTTTATGACGTCCGCCAGATGGCGCCCGATTTCGTCGAGATCGGCAGCCATGTCGACCTGTTGCTGATCGCCCATCCGCCCCGCCTCGGGCCGCAGCAGCTCTATGCCATCGACCAGTTCGTGATGGGCGGCGGCAAGGCCGTGGTCATCCTCGACCCCAACGCGGAAGTCGCGATGCAGGGCGCCCAGCGCGGCGCGCCCCCGCCGCAGACCGCCTCGGATATCGGGCCGCTGGCCGCCGCCTGGGGCTTCAAGGTCGACACCGAGAAGGTGGTGGGCGACGGCGACCTCGCCACCAAGGTCACGGTCGCGGGCAACCGCCGGCCGATGGATTATCTGGTCTGGCTGCGCGCCGGCAAGGCGCAGATGAACCCCGCCGACATCGTGACCGGCGACCTGAGCCAGGTGATGTTCGCGACCGCGGGCGCCATCGAGAAGCTGGACGGCGCCACCACGAACGTCGAGCCGCTGATCGAGACGACGGCCAATGCCGGCACCTTCAACCCGGTCGCCGTCCGCATGACCGGCAATCCGGAAGACCTCGCCAAACTGTTCAAGCCGGAGGACCGGCGCTTCATCCTCGCCGCCCGCGTCACCGGCCCGGCCAGGACCGCCTTCCCCGACGGCCCGCCCAAGGTCGACGAGAAGGACCAGCCGAACCCGGTCAAGCCGGGCGAGACCCCGGCCTTCGGCGCGCGCGAGCGGGCGCAGGTGAAGGACGGCAGCCTGAACCTGATCGTCATCGCCGACGCCGACGTGCTGGACGACCGCCTGTGGCTGCAGGACAGCGGTCAGGGCGCCGGGCGCCAGGCGCCGGTGCCCATCGCCGACAATGGCAATCTGATCGTGAACGCGGTCGAGAATCTGGCCGGCTCCACCGACCTGATCGCGATTCGCGGCCGGGGTCCGGCCAGCCGGCCGTTCACCGTCGTCACCGACATGAAGAAGGCGGCGGAGCAGAAATTCCTGACCCGCAGCCAGGAGCTTCAGGCCAAGCTGCAGGCGACCGAAGCCCGGATCCAGGAGCTGCGCGGCGGCGCCAATGGCGCGCGCAGCGGCGCCATCGTCTCGGCCGAGACCGAGAAGGCGCTGGCCGACGCGCGGGCCGAGGTCGCCGCCACGCGGCGCCAGCTGCGCGACGTGCAGCGCAGCCTCGATGTCGAAATCGAGCGGCTGGAAGCGAACCTGCGTTTCGTCAACATGGGGCTGGTGCCCCTCGTCGTCGCCCTCGTCGCCCTCGGTCTGTCGCTGGCCCGCCAGCGCCGGCGCCGGGCGCGGCGCGGCGTGAACTGAGGCAGAAGCCCATGCGCCGCTCCACCCTCGCCATCCTGCTGGGCTTCACCCTCGCGCTTGCCGCCGTGGGCGCCTGGCTCGTCGCCAACAAGATCGCGCAGACCAGCGCCGATCTCTCCGGCCAGCTGATGCTGCCCGGGCTGAAGGCCCGGCTGAACGATGTGACCGAAGTCGACGTCGCCGGGGCCGAAGGCCGCTTCACCCTGAAGCGCGTCGGCGCCGACCATTGGGTCATGGCCGAAAAGGGCGACTATCCGGCCGATTTCGGCAAGGTTCAGCGCCTGCTGCTCGCCCTCGCGGACCTGCGCGCCATCGAGCCGAAGACCGCGCGGCCCGACCGTTTCCACTTCATCGACGTCGAGGACATCGGCCCCGGCACCCGGGGCCTGCAGCTGACGGTGAAGGGGCCGGACGGCAGCGCCTTCGGCGACATGATCTTCGGCAAGCCGTCGTCGGTCATGGGCGCCGCCAAGGTGCCGCGCTTCTTCGTCCGCCCGGTCGGCCAGCCCCAGTCCTGGGAAGCGGAGGCCGATGTCCGGCTGGAGCGGGACGCCGCGCAATGGCTGGAACGCGATCTCGTCGTCATCTCGCCCGACCGTTTCCGCGCGGCGAGCGTGACCATCGACGGCGCGGCCGCCCGGATCAGCCGGGCGAAACCGGGCGATGTCTTCAGCCTCGACGGGCTCGACCCCGGTGCCGAGCAGGTGAAGGCAGCACGGCTGAACGCGCTGTCCGTCGCCGCCTCCTATCTCGCGCTCGAGGATGTGCAGCCGGCGGACAAGGCCCCGGCGGGCACGCCGCTGGGCCGGGTGAGCTTCGAGACCTTCGACGGCATCACGCTGACCCTCGACCTCGTCTCCATCGACGGTCAGGGCTGGGCCCGCATCGACGCCGCCTTCGATCCCGTGATCGCGGGCGAGAGCCGCCTGCTCGACCCCGCGCAGGATGCCGGCGGCCAGCCGGTGGTCCGCCCGGCGGAGGACGCGCGGGCCGAGGCCGGCGCCATCGCCGCCCGCACCAAAGGCTGGCTCTACCGCCTCGACGGCACGCGGGTCATCGACCTGACGCCGAAGCGCGCCGACCTCGCCGAGCCCAAGCCCGCGGCGCCCCCGGCGCCCGAGACGCCGACCGAAGCCGCCCCCACTGAAGCCGCCCCCGTGCCGCCGGCCCAATAAGGGGCCTTGAAGGCCGGGGGTGCCTTCCTATATCGACGTGCGCTTGGGACTCATCAATCGAGGCGGAACAGAAATGACGGCTGAAGCGATCGAAACCCGTGGCTTCGAGACGGAGGTGGCGCGCCTCCTGCACCTGATGGTGCATTCGGTCTATTCCGACAAGGACATCTTCCTGCGCGAGCTGATCTCCAACGCTTCCGATGCCTGCGACAAGCTGCGCTACGAGGCGCTGACCGATGCGTCCCTGACCGCGGACGATCCGGGCTTCCGGGTCGAGATCGCCATCGACCGCGCCGCCCGCACCCTCACCATCTCCGACAATGGCATCGGCATGTCCCATGACGAGCTGATCGCCAATCTCGGCACCATCGCCCGCTCCGGCACCTCGGCCTTCGTCGAGCAGCTGTCGGGCGACGAAAACAAGGACATGAACCTGATCGGCCGTTTCGGCGTCGGCTTCTATTCCGTGTTCATGGTCGCCGGCCGGGTCGAGGTCGTGTCGCGCCGGGCGGGCGAGGCGCAGGCCCACGCCTGGGAATCGGAAGGCACCGGCACCTACACGCTGCGCCCCGCCGAACGCGCCACGCGCGGCACCACGATCATCCTGCACATGCGCGAGGGGGAGGATGAATTCCTCGATCCCTGGCGCCTGAAGCGGATCGTGAAGACCTATTCCGACCATATCGCCCTGCCCGTGATCCTGAAGGCCGGCGCCGACGAGGGCCAGACCGAGGACGAGACGCTGAACGCCGCCTCGGCCCTGTGGACCCGGCCGAAGTCGGACATCACCGCCGAGCAATACACCGAATTCTACCGCCACGTCGGCCATGCGGTGGACGAGCCCTGGGCGACCATCCACTGGAAGGCGGAAGGCACGATCGAATATACCGGCCTGCTGTTCATCCCCGGCAGCCGGCCCTTCGACCTGTTCGATCCCAAGCGCCAGTCGCGGCTGAAGCTCTATGTCCGCCGGGTCTTCATCACCGACGATTGCGAAAGCCTGCTGCCGGGTTACATGCGCTTCGTGCGCGGCATCGTCGATTCCGCCGACCTGCCGCTGAACATCTCGCGCGAGATGCTGCAGGAAAGCGCGCTGACCGCCAAGATCCGCGCCGGTCTCGTGAAGAAGATCCTGTCGGAACTCGAAAAGCGCAGCGCCGATGTCGCCGCCTACCGGACCTTCTGGGATGCCTTCGGTCCCGTGCTGAAGGAAGGCCTCTACGAGGATTTCGAGCGGCGCGAGCAGATCCTGAAGATCGCCCGTTTCCGCAGCACCAAGTCGGGCGACGATGTGATCAGCCTCGCCGATTATGTCGCGCGGATGCGGCCGAACCAGACCGCCATCCACTTCATCACCGGCGACGCCGCCACCATCGCCTCCTCGCCCCAGCTCGAAGCCTTCAAGGCGCGGGATGTCGAGGTCCTGCTGCTGTCCGACCCGATCGACGATTTCTGGACCGGCGCCGGCCTCGATTTCGAAGGCAAGCCGTTCCAGTCCGTGACCCGGGGCGACATCGACCTGTCGCTGATCCCGGAAGCGGAAGATGCGGGCGAGAAGGCGGCGGAAGCGCCGGAAGCCGATATCGCCACCCTGATCGGCGCCGCCAAGCTCGCCCTCGGCGAGGCGGTGAAGGATGTCCGCGTCTCCAAGCGCCTGACCGACAGCGCGGTCTGCCTCGTCGCCGACGCCAACGACATGGACATGCACCTCGCCCGGCTGATGCGCGCGGCCAAGGGCACGGGTGCGGCCGACGCCCCCCGCATCCTCGAAATCAACCCGCGCCACCCGCTGGTGAAGGCCCTCGCCATCCGCGCCGCCGCGGCCGCCAGCGCCGACGACCTCGCCGATGCCGCCCATCTGCTGCTCGACCAGGCCCGCATTATCGAAGGCGAAGGCCCGCAGGACCCCATCGCCTTCGCCAGGCGCCTGTCGGACATGATGGTGCGCGCGGTCGGGTAACCACGCGTATCCCCACCTCACCCCCCGCCCTCTCCCCCCTGAAGGGCGGAGAGGGGGCCACCCGCATCTCCCTCTCCGCCCCCTGGGGGGAGAGGGTCGGGGTGAGGTGGGAAGGACGGGTCTTTCCCGGTTACAACGCTGCCCGATCAACGCCGGAGGAAGGCATGATACGCCCATCCGACATGAGCATCTTCAAGGGCAGGGAGCTGATCCCCGAGCTCACCCTGCGGCGTCCGATAGCGAACATCGAAAGAGAATTCGGTATCCTGTTCGAAAGCGATTTCGACGATCTCGATTACTTCAGGGCTCACGCCTTCCAGCTCGACGAACCCGAAACAGCGGAAGGTTTCGGCTTCGCCCTAATGCAATATCGCGGGCATGAAAACGATACGGTAACGCTATACTTTCCTTACGGTCGCGAAGACATTCGGCCGACGGGGATCGCGCGGGATGCCGGATACCAGGCCCGCCTTCTGTCGATCATGCGGGAACTCCGCGTGTCACCCGAAGAAATCGTCTGGTCCCGTCTGGACTGAACGCCTGCGCCCCCACCTCACCCCCCGCCCTCTCCCCCCAGGGGGCGGAGAGGGGGCCATGCTGCATCTCCCTCTCCGCCCCCTGGGGGGAGAGGGCGGGGTGAGGTGGGGATGCCGGGTCTTCCCCGATTACTCTGCCGCCTTCGCCATGCCCTTGGGCGGCTCGCGCCGGAACTCGGCGAGCAGGCGGGCGCGGGCGGCTTCCGCTTCCGCCACCGCTTTCATCTTCACGGGACCGAAGCCGCGAATGCGCGCAGGCAGCGCCATCAGGGCGACGGCGGCGGCGTGATTGTCCCGCGACAGGTCGCGCGCAATCTCCTCGGCGAGGGCCAGGGCCTCGTCGCGCAGGCGGCGTTCCGTCCGCCGTTCTTCCGTCCGGCCGAAGGGATCGAAGGGGGTGCCGCGCAGAATCTTGAGGCGCCGCAATAGCCCGAGAAAGCCGAAAATCCATGGCCCGAAGACATGCTTGGCCGGGCGCCCGGTCGCGGGGTCGGGCCGCGCCAGCAGGGGCGGGCTCAGGTGCAGGCTGACCTTTGCCCCCGGCTCGAACATCGCGTCCAGCTGCTGGCGGAAGGCGGGATCGGCCTGCAGGCGGGCGACTTCATATTCGTCCTTATAAGCCATCAGGCGGAACAGCCCGTCCGCCGCCGCCCGCGCCAATTCCTCGCCGCCGGGTGACACCCGCTGTTCGGCGGCGCGCAAGCGCGCGATGGCCTCCTGGTAACGCGCGGCATAACGCTCGTTCTGATAGATGGTGAGCGCCTCCGCCCGCCGCGCCACCATTTCGTCCAGACTGGAGGAGCGGCGGTGATGCGGCGGATTGGCCTTGCCCTCGGTCGCTGTCGCCGCCGTCTCGACCGCAGCGGCGTCATGGGCCCAGGCCCGGCCCCAGCGGAAGGCGTTCAGATTGTCGCGCGCCGCCGTGCGGTTCAGCGCGATCGCGGCCTCGATCGAGGCGGGAGCGACGGGCAGCAGGCCGCGCTGGCAGGCGATGCCGAGCAGGAAGATATTGGTCGCCAGCGCATCGCCGGTCAGCGCCGTCGCCAGATGGGTGGCGTCGAGATCGGCAACCGGACCGGTGCCGCAGCCCTGGCGGATCAGGTCGACCAGCAGGGGCATGGGCAGGCGCGCCTCGGCGTCATGGGTGAATTCGGCGATGCTGCCGACATGGCTGTTGACGAGGGCGGCCGTGTGGTCGAGGCGCAGGCGCAGGCGCGCGTCGGTGCCGGCGGCGACCACGGCATCGGCCGCCAGCACGAGGTCGGCGCCAAGGGCCGGGATGCGCGGCGCGGGCGGCGCCTCGCCCGGCGCACCGATCCGGATGTGACTGGTGACGCCGCCGCCCTTCTGGGCAAGGCCGGTCTGGTCGAGGACGCTGGCCTCCTTGCCCTCGACATGGGCGGCCATGGCGATCAGGGCGCCCAAGGTAACGATCCCCGTGCCACCGATGCCAAGGGCGAGGATCGACCACGGCAGGGGCGCGAGCGGCGGCGCGGGCAGGCCGGCGGGATCGGGCGCGTCGCCGCCCTTGGGATGCGGTTTTTTCAGCGCGGCGCCGTCGACCGAAACGAAACTGGGACAGAAACCCTTGAGGCAGGAATAATCCTTGTTGCAGGACGACTGGTCGATCTGGCGCTTGCGGCCGAATTCGGTGTCTACCGGCACGATGGACAGGCAGTTGGACTGCACGCCGCAATCGCCGCAGCCCTCGCATACCGCCTCGTTGATGACGACGCGGCGCAAAGGATCGGCCAGCAGGCCGCGCTTGCGACGGCGGCGCTTCTCGGCGGCGCAGGCCTGATCGTAGATGATGACAGTAACACCCGGGATTTCGCGCAGCTCGCGCTGCACGGCGTCGAGCTCGTCGCGGCCGTGGAAGCTGGTGCCGGGCGGGAAATCGGTGGGCCTGTGACGGGTGATGTCCTCGGCGACGAGGGCGATGCGCGTAACGCCTTCCGCCCGCACCTGCGCCGCGATGATCGCGGGGGTCAGCGGCCCGTCGTGATGCTGGCCGCCGGTCATGGCGACGGCGTCGTTGTAGAGGATCTTGTAGGTGACCGGCACCCTGGCCGCAACGGCGGCGCGCAGGGCCAGCAGGCCGGAATGGAAATAGGTGCCGTCGCCGAGGTTCTGGAAGATGTGTTTCGTCGCAACGAAAGGGGCCTGCCCGATCCAATTCGCCCCCTCCCCGCCCATATGGGTAAAGGTCTCGGTCGAGCGGTCCATCCAGGTCGCCATGTAATGGCAGCCGATACCGGCATGGGCCTGGCTGCCCTCGGGCACCTTGGTCGATGTGTTGTGCGGGCAGCCGGAACAGAAATAGGGTGTGCGCTTCGCGGGCGGCGGCTCGGGCGCATTGGCCCCGGTCAGGCGACGGCGGCGGTCTTCCAGCGCCTCGTCCCCGGTCAGGGCGTGCAGCCGGCGGGCGAGGGCATCGGATATCTCCACCGGCGAGAGTTCGTCGTGCGACTTGAGGAGGTGATGGCCCGCGCCGTCCCGCTTGCCCGAAACCCGGGGGCCCTGCCGGCCGTAGAGCAGGGCCTTCACCTGATCCTCGATCAGCGGGCGTTTCTCCTCGACGACGAGGATTTCCTCCAGCCCCTCGGCGAAAGCCGCCAGACCTTCCGGCTCCAGCGGCCAGACGAGGCCGATCTTGTAAATGGCGATGCCGTGCCGCGCCCGTGCCGCCTTGTCGAGGCCAAGCAGGTCGAAGGCCTGCATCAGGTCGCCGTAAGCCTTGCCCGCGGTGACGATGCCAAGGCGCGCCCCGGCCGGCCGTTCCATCACGCGGTTCAGCGGGTTGGCCCGGGCGAAGGCGAGCACGGCGGGCAGCTTGTGCAGATGCAGCCGCGCTTCCTGCGCCTGCGCCGTGTCGGGCCAGCGGATGTGCAGGCCGCCGTCCGACGGGGTGAAATCGGTCGGCCGGGCGAAGGCCTGATAGGCCGGGACGGCGGGAATGGTCGCCGAGGTATCGGCGATTTCCGACACCAGCTTCAGCGCCGCCCAGGTCCCGGCGAACCGCGAGAGGGCGATGCCGGCAAGGCCGAAGTCGATCACCTCGGCGAGGTTGGACGGCGCGAGCACCGGGATCATGGCGTCGACGAAGGCATATTCGGTCTGATGCGCCGTCGTCGAGGATTTGCAGGTGTGGTCGTCGCCAGCGATGGCGAGGACGCCGCCGAGGGGCGCCGTGCCGGCCAGATTGGCGTGTTTGAACACGTCGCCCGTGCGGTCGACCCCCGGCCCCTTGCCATACCAGAAGCCGAACACGCCATCGAACAGCGCGGGTTTGCCGAGGGCGACCTGCTGCGTGCCCCAGAGGGCGGTCGCCGCCAGATCCTCGTTCACGCCGGGCTGGAAACGGATGTTCCCGGCCTCGAGCAGCGGCTTGTTGCGCTCGAGTTCCAGATCGAAACCGCCCAGCGGCGAGCCGCGATAGCCCGAGATGAAGCCGGCGGTGTTCAGCCCGGCCGCCGTGTCGCGGCGATGCTGCTCGAGGGCGAGGCGCACCAGCGCCTGCATCCCGTTCAGATAGATCCGGCCCTCGTGACGGCGGTATTTGTCGTCGAGGGAGATGTCGGCGGGCACCAGGGTACCATCGGCCATGATCGTTCCTCCCCGATCGTTGTTTCTTGTCGTCTCCTGCATATTGGCACAGGCGGGCCACTGGACAAGTCCGCGCGGGCGCGGCACAACCCCAGCCTCGGTTCCTTTCCAAGGATGAAGCATCATGTCGATTACCCGCCTCGATCCCGGCCCCCGCATGTCGCAGGGCGTCGCCTACGGCAATCTGGTCTTCCTCGCCGGTCAGGTGGCCGAGACCAAGGCCGGCCAGTCGGTGACGGAACAGACCACCGAGATTCTCGCCCAGATCGACGCCCTGCTGGACCGCGCCGGCACCGACAAGACCCGCATCCTGTCGGCCAATATCTATCTGGCCGACATCGCCACCTTCGGCGAGATGAACAAGGTCTGGGAATCCTGGGTGGTCCCCGGCGTGACCCCGGCCCGCGCCACCATCGAGGCCAAGCTGGCCGCGCCGCAGTACACGGTCGAAATTCAGGTCGTCGCCGCGAAGAAGTAAGCTCTTTTCCGTCGCACCGTCCCGGCGCAGGCCGGGACGGGGTGACGAAAGCGGGAGGGCGCCTGTTTCGCCTTACGTCGGCGCCCTGCCGGTGAAGAACGCCGCCTCGGCCTGCAGCCAGGCGCGGAATTTGGCGATGGCGGGTTCCTCCCGCCGCTCCGGCAGGGTGACGGTCCAGTAGGAGAAGATGTTCGGCACCTCGACGTCGAACAGGCGCACCAGCCGGCCACTGGCGAGATCGTCGGCCGCCAGCACGCTGCGGGCGAGCGCGATGCCGCCGCCATTGGCCGCCGCTTCGAGCAGCACCGACGAATCCTGGATCGCGGTGCCGAATTTCAGCCCCTGCACCTCGATGCCGGCCGCACGGCACCAGATCGCCCAATCGTCGAAGGAATCGCGCAGCAGCGTGTAGCGACGCAGCTCGTCCAGCGTCTTTGGCAGGCCCCCGGCCAGCCGGGGCGAGGCGACGACATAAAGCGCCTCGCTCATCAGGAATTGCGTGTCGAGCCCGGGGTATCGCCCCTTGCCGACACGCACCCCCATGTCGATGCCGTCCCGCCGCAGATCGGCCAGTTCCCGCCCGGTGCGCATGTTCAGGACCACCTCGGGGTGCGCCTCGTGGAACCGCTCCAGCCGGGGCACCAGCCAGCGCGCGGCGAAGGAGGTGAGAACGGAAATCGTCAGCGTGCCGCTGCCCTGACGGCGCACCGCCTGCATCGCGTCATTGATGCGGGTGAAACTGACCGAGAGGGCTTCGGCCAGATGCTGCCCCGCCTCGGTCAGGGCAACGCCCCGGCCCCGGCGCTCGAACAGCGCGCTGCCCAGCAGGGCTTCCAGCGCCTTCACCTGATGGCTGATGGCGCCATGGGTGAGGTGCAATTCCTCCGCCGCGCGACTGAGCGAGAGGTTGCGCGCCGCCGCCTCGAAAGCGCGCAAAGCATTGAGCGGCAGCCGGTCCATGACCCCTCATATGTCAATTCAATTCACATATTAGCGCAATGCTTCTCCTTTGTCGAAGCACGAGAAATGGCGCATTCCTTGGCCATGAAACGAGTTCATGGAGAACGGTCATGGTCAATATCGCTCACAATAATGCCTGCTGCGCCGAGATTCCCCCGGTCGGCCTTCTCGCCCGCGTCGGGGCCGCCATCGCGCGTTATCGGGCGCGGGCGGCGCACCGCCGGGCCATGGCCGGACTGCTGGTCGCCGACCCCCGGCTGTTGAAGGACATCGGCCTCGACCGCGCGACGGTGACGGGTCACTACATGGACCCGGAAGCCGCTTTCAGGGCGCGGTCGCGGGACTGAGCGCCGCCGGCAGCCGCAGGCGGAAGATCGCCCCGCCGCCCGGCCGGTCCTCCGCCTCGGCGGTGCCGCCGTGGCGGCGCGCGACGGCGGCGACGATGGCAAGACCGAGCCCGGCATGGCCGGAGCCGCTGGGCGCCGAGGAGACGAAGGGCGTGAAGATCTGGCTGGCCCGGCCGGGGGGCAAGCCCGGCCCGCGATCCCGCACCTCGACGATCACGGCGCGGCCAGCGTCGTCCAGAGAACCCGCGACTTCGATCAAGGCGCCGGCCGGACTGAAACGCAGGGCATTGCCGACGAAATTGCGCAGGGCTTCGGCCAGCGCCTCGGCGTCGCCCAGCACCGGCAGGGTTTCCGCCCCGGCCTGCCATTCGATCTCGCAGGATTTCGCCAGGGCGAGCGGCGCATATTCGGCGACGACCGAGCGCGCCACCGCGCAGAGATCGACCGGCACCAGCGGCGCCTTGCCCTGCTCCATCCGCGCCGAGGTCAGCAGCCGCTCGACGATCTTGCCCAGGCGCTCGACATCGCCGATCAGCCGATCGGCGACGGCGCGGTCGGCAAGGCCGTCGATCCGCGCGCGCAGCACGGCGATCGGGGTTTTCAGCTCGTGGGCGGCATCGGCGATGAAGCGCCGCTCGTGCTCGAAGGTCGCCGCCACACGGTCGAAACTGTCGTTCACCGCGGCGACGAGGGGAGCGATCTCGTCCGGCACGAGGCCGACATCGAGCCGGCCGTCGCCCCGCGTCGGATCGAGCCGGGACAGACGGGCGGTGACTTCGGCCACGGGCCGCATCAGGCGCCGCACGGCGAAGAGGGCGACCACCAGCGAAATGAGCAGGGCCGGAATGGCCGTCGGGGCGATTTCCCGGGCGAATTCGTTGCCGACCCAGGAACGCATGTCGTGCCAGCTGCTGTCGCCATGGACCACGGCGAGGCGCAGCGGCAGGTCATCGAGCGCGATGGTCATGACGACGCCGTTCAGCCCGGTGCCGTCGGGCAGGCGCAGGCTGAAGATGCTGCGGCGCCATTCGCGCAGCCAGCGATCGCCGACCGCCCGATGCAGGATGCCGCCGTCATTGCCGATTTCCTCGCCGCTGGCGGGATCGAGCACCAGGAACAGCAGATCCTCGTGATCGGCCATGATGTCGCGCCAGGCGTCGCTTTCCGCGTCGAAGGACAGGTGGCCGTCGTCATCGCGCCGGATCGAATCCTCGATCACCGCCGCGACATCGTCGATACCGTCCTCGAAGCGGTTCTGCCGGTCCGCGAACCCGGAGATGGCGAAGCCGAGGGTAATGCCGGCAAGCGCGATCAGATTGGCCGCGACGAGGGCCCGGGTGATCGCCCCCGCGAGACTGCGGCGCATCACGTCGGCGCCCGCAGAACGTAGCCGACACCCCGCACGGTGACGAGTTCGACCGCCGCGCCCGATTCGGCCAGGTGGCGCCGCAGGCGGGACACCGAGGCTTCGAGGGCATTGGGCTCGACCGCGTCGTCGAGACCGTAGAGCGCCTCGAGCACCGCCTCCTTCTGCACGACGCGCCCGGCCTTGCGCAGCAGGATTTCGAGCAGCGTGGTCTCGCGCCGGGCGAGGGCGAGCGGGCGGCCGTCGACGCTGGCCTGCCGTTCGGCGGTATCGAGCGACAGCGCGCCGAGGTTGAGCACGGGCGCCAGGCGATGGCGCGGCCGGCGCAACAGCGCGCGCAACCGCGCCACCAGTTCGCCATGGGCGAAGGGCTTGCCCAGATAATCGTCGGCGCCGGCGTTCAGCCCCTCGATCCGGTCCTCGGTCGCATCGCGGGCGGTCAGGGCGAGAATGGGCAGGCCGGGCTGCAGGCGTTGCAGCACGGGCACGAAAGTGAGGCCCTCGCCGTCCGGCAGGCGCCGGTCCAGGACGGCGGCATCGAACTGAGCAAGTTCGGCGAATTCCTTCGCCTCGGCGAGGCTGGCGGCGAGATCGACGGCGAAACCGTCCCGGCGCAGGTTCTCGGCGACGACGGGGCCGAGATCGCGATCGTCCTCGACCAGAAGAATGCGCATGACGCCGAATACTCCGATCTCGTCAGGCTGTCGTCAGCCAGGCGGGCGATAGTCCCCTTCGCCGCCGGTACCCACCCCCTCCCGGCGGCAACGAGATACTACGAGGAACATATCATGCGTCACCTGTCGAGCCTTCTCGCCGTCGCGGCGGTTGCCCTGTCCGCCGGCACCGCCTTCGCTTCCGAAGACCTGTGCACCGGCACCGGCCCGCAGAAGACCGCCGACGAGGTCAAGGCCCAGTACGAAGCCCAGGGCTACAAGATCAAGAAGTTCGGCACCGAAGACGGCTGCTTCGAGATCAAGGGAACCGACGCCGCCGGCAAGAAGGTCGAGATGTACGTCAGCCCGTGGACCGGCGAGACGGTGAAGACCAAGACCTATTGACCGTCATGAATTCCGCGGCGTATCGACCCCAGTGATTGCTGGCCGCGGAAGGGTCCTGTATCTGCCACCCCTGCCCCCTCCAGGCAGGTGCAGGACCCGCCCCTTCTTGTGAAAGTCCCGTCATGTCTTCCGACCGCCTCGGTACCGTCAGCGTCTGGGATCCTCTGGTCCGCCTGTTCCACTGGTCGCTGGTCGCCTCGATCGCCATCGCCTGGTTCTCGGAAGAAGGCGAAGCCCTGCACCGCTGGTCGGGCTATGTCGCTCTCGGCCTCATCGCCTTTCGCCTCGTCTGGGGCGTGGTCGGGCCGCGCTATGCCCGCTTCACCGATTTCGTGCGCTCCCCCTTTGCCGCCCTTGCCTATCTGATCGACGAAATCAGGGGCCGTGGCCGGCGCTATCTCGGCCACAACCCGGCCGGCGGCGTCATGGTCGTGGTGCTGCTCGTGATGATCGCCGTCACCGGTATCTCCGGCTGGCTGTCGACCACCGATCGCTTCTTCGGCGACGATCTGGTCAGCGAAATCCACGAGGTGTCCGCCAACCTTCTGCTCGCCTCTGTCGGGCTTCACGTTCTCGGCGTGATCTTCTCCAGCCTGATGCACCGGGAAAATCTGGTGCGGGCCATGATCACCGGCCGCAAGGCGCCCTGAGGGAGCCGTTCGGCCGCGGAAGGCGGCCCAAGGGCGCCGTTCGGCCGCGGAAGGCGGCCCAAGGGCGCCGTTCGGCCGCGGAAGGCGGCCCAAGGGCGCCCCTCAGCCGCAGAAGGCCGCCGCTTCGCTGGCGGAAATCCGCCCGTCGCCATTCGTATCGAGCTTCGCCCCGCGCTCGGTCAGCTTGGCCAGCAGCTCGTCGAGACTGACCCGGAAATCGAGATCGGCATCGGCTGCCATCACGAGATCGGAGGTCGCGGGCGTCAGCAGATAGCGCCGCCGCTCGGGATCCTGCACTTCGGTGCCACCCGGCGTCTTCATTGGCGCATTCGACGTCGGCGGCAGCGGGCCGGCGATGGAGCGGCGGTATTCGGCCGGATAGGTCTTCTTCCGGTAATCGGTCAATTCGACCGGGGTGATCAGGCCGTTACGATCCGTATCGACCTCGGCGAAGAAGCGGCGGGCATCGGCCTTGGCCTCGGCCAGATCGACCGCGCCATCCTTGTTGGTATCCGCCTGTTCGACCCAGCGCGACTGGGCGGCGGAACAACCGCTCGACGGATCGTCGACCAGGGGCTGACCCGAGATCGCCGAGGGCGGCCCGACTTCATAGGACAGGCGCGGCCGGCTGCAGGAAACGAGGGCAAGCGAGACCATCGCGACGACCAGCAGCGGCCGATGCGCGCGACCATGCACGTCAAACACCATGAACTGTCCCTTTTCCTCCCGTTTCGGCGATCCTAGAGGCATTTCAGGCGAAGTGGAATCCGGTTCGCCGTCCGTAGATGCGTCAAATCAAAAGATCAGGGCATCGGGGGAGGAAAAGCCGCGTCGCACCCCGGCGGAAATCCCGCCGGGGTGCATTGCCGCCGCATCGTGAGGCCGAACCGGCGGCAGCCGCCCCGCCCTCAGAAGAACAGGATCGTGCCGAGGGCGAAGATGTCTTCGGAAGCGTCGCTGCCGTCATGCGCTTCCGAGTCCATGTGGATGTATTCGCCGACCACGGTCGCCCATTTGCGCAAGGAATAGCGCGCCTGCAGCGCGGTCGAGGTGTTGCTCTCGACCAGGATCGACGACGCCTCGCCATGGGCGAGATCGAGATAGGACGCCCCGTAACTGGCGCCGACCATGAACTTGCCGAAGGTATAGGTACCCTGGACGAGGAAGCCCTGCGAATCGCGCGCCTCGCCATTGGCGGCGACCGAGCCGTAGAACAGGCCGGTCGTGCCGACACCCTTGCCGTTATAGTAATAGCCAAGCAGGCTCGCCCCGCCCCAGGTCAGCTTGGCGCCGACATCGACGGCATAGGCCGTGGTCTCCGCCGCCGAGGGCTCGCCCTTGTCCTGGCTCGCGCTCAACTCCTGCACGACGCCGCCGGCGAAGAGCCGGCCGCCGATGTCGCCCGTGTCGAAATCATAGGTCACCTTGCCCTGGAAGCCGGGCGAATCGTGACCGGTCAGGTTCGGACCCAGCACGGCGACGGTATCGAGCGGCTGGAAAATGCCGAGCGACGCCTTGAAGCCACCGAAATCGGGCGTCGTATAGGTGATCTGCGGCTGGAAGTCGGTATAGATGTAACCTGTGCCGATATGGCCGAGGGACGTGTTGGAAGGCGCCGCGTTGCTGCCCGTGCCGCCGACGCCGAGCAGCAGCATGTCGGACAGAATGGCTTCCGAGCCGAACAGGCCGATGTCGCGCCCCGCCTTGAATTCGCCAAAGCGGTCCGAAGCGACGGTCATATAGACCTGGCGGAAGTCGATGCCCGAGGTGGCGAGGCCCTGGGGCGCGCCGGCGGAATTGGCGCCATTGGTCCAGTTGACGCTGTTGATCCCGGGATAGAGGCCGAAATGGCCGCCATAGGTGACGCCATCGTCGGTCGTCGTCACGTCGATCTTCAGGAAGCCCGGCAGCAGGCCGTTGCGCACCGACGAGGTATCATCGGTGCCGCCCACGGTGCCGAGGGCGACAGGCTGGTTGCCGTCGTCCTTGCCGCTGTGAACGTAGAAGGCGTTGATCGAGCCCGACAGCGCGATATCGACCGGGCCGACCTGCATCCCGATACCCTTGGACGGATCCTTGACCTTGACGTAGAGCGAGTCGCCGCCTTGCGTCGCCTCCGCCTTCGCGGCGGCGACCGCGGCCGCCGTCGCCTCTTCCTGCTTTTGCGCCGCCACCTTGTCCTCGGCCTGCTTGCGGCCGAGGATGGCGTTATATTCCTGCTGGTTCAGAATGCCCTTGGCCTTCAGCTGGCGCAGCAGGTCCTCGGTCGCGTCGGCGTGCGCCGGCCCCGCGGCCAGCAGACCGCAAAGCGCGACACCCCCCAGCAACCATCCCCCGATCCCCTTGTAACCCGACATGTCGTTCCTCCGGTTCTGTCCCTGACCGCCGATCGCCCGTGTGACCCGGGCATGACCGGCGGTGGCTGGCAGAATTCCGGCCGCGCGACGAATTTGAAATTGCACTTTGCACTTAAGACGTTCGGCCTATCCGGCGCGAAAACCAAAGTTCAATGAACTTTGGTATCATCGACCGTTCAAAGGTCGAAGACCGAAGCCGCGGTGTGACCGCCCGGCCTCAGCCGCGCGCCTTGCAGGGGCTTTCGGGCTCGTCGTCGCCCAATGTATCGAGGGGAGTTACCCGGTGCAGGAACCCGTCCTCGGGCGCGACCGAGACGAGGCTGCGCACCGTCGTCAGCAGGACGGGCTGACGCATCTGGCGGTCCCAGCGCCGGAACGACAGGGGCGCGCCCTTGAAGCCGGCGACACCGAAATCGGGCGCCAGCAGGGCGGCGCGGAGCGCGGGCACATCGGCGCTCGCGGCCCGGGTCGCCGCCTCGCCCAGCGCGCGAAGGGCGAGCCAGTTGGCGTAATCGCGCGCCGTCATGGGCCGGCCAGCCTGTTTCTCGAACCGGCGCTGCAGCTGGGTCGCGCCCCATTGCTCGTTGGCCCGGCTCCAGCCCGTCGGCACGAGGCCGTGGGTGCCGGCGACCGGGCGCGGCAGGGCGGTGCGATAGGGCAGATATTCGCCGAAATCATCCGCCTCGTCGGCGACGATCAGCACGTCGTAGTCGCCAACCCTGGTCAGCGGGCGGATTTCCTCGCGCGCATTGGTCACGCCGCTGTCGGTGCGGCGGTTGCCGACTTCATAGGTCCAGGGCTTGTCCTCGGCGATCCTGGCGCCGAAGCGCGCGGCCGAGGCGCGCACCGCGGCGGCGAAGGCCCTGTCGTCGCCCGACGGGCCGACCACCAGGAACCACTGCCGCCAGCCCATGGCCACGAGATATTGCGCCAGCGCGTCGGCCCGCATGGCGCGCGACAGGGCGGTGTGGAACAGATTGGTCCGGCACGCCTCGCGGCGCAGATCGTCATCGGTCACACGCGCGTTGATGACGATGTCGTCGGCCGAGGCCGGCAGGGCCAGCAGGGCATCGAGATCGGCGCGGGACAGATCGGCGACGACGAGGCGCGGCCCCGCCAGCGCCGCCGCCAGCTCGGACGAATCCGCCAAAGCCCCCTCGGCCGGCAGGGTGATTTCGCGCAAGGCATAGGTCTGGCCGGTGAAACGGCCCGAGGCATTGTCGTCGGCAAGACCGAGACGGGCCCCCTGACGCCCCTCCTCCTCGGGCACGGGCTCGAGGAAGGAGAAGGGAATCGGTGGTTCCTCCGACCGCGTGACATGGGTGATTTCAAGCTCAACCGGCGCCGCCACGGCCTGGGCGAGCGGCAGCAGCGCGAGACCCGCCGCCAGCAACATGGCTTTCATCGCGGTCATCCCTCCCCTTCGAACACGGTCCTGGAAAATTCCGCGATCCAGGCCGCGCCTTCATCCCTGTTGGCGCGTCTTTGCTGCGCGCTTTCGCCGACCTTGCTGATGAACCCTTCACGGGCCTTGATCCTGCCGTCGACGATGCCATAGCTGCCGCCGACGATCACCGTCTCGTCGGCCGACAGCCGGCTGTAGCAGGTGTTGAACAGATCGGCCGGCGGCGCCGCCCGCCCCAGCCATTCGGCAGCCAGGGTGCCGGCCATCAGAAGGGCCTGGGCCCGGGCCGAAAAGGCCGATTTCGGCATGTCGCCGGGGATGCAGGCATCGCCCACGGCGCTGATCCGGGGCGAGACCGCAGTCCGGAAGCCCGCGCCCGCGACCGGAACCCAGCCGGTCGCATCGACAAGGCCGCTGTTCCCGGCGACCGCGCCCGCCCGCTGCGGCGGCACGACATGGAGCAGGTCGAAGGCGAAGGCGCCGGTCTCGGTCTCGACCCGTTTCGCGCCGAGGTCGAGACGCAGGATACGGCCGATGGCCTCGACCGGATACCATTCGATCATGCCGGGATAGAGCCGGCGCCAGGCATCCTCGAACAGCGCCTGCTTGGGAAAGGACGATTTGGCGTCAAGGATCGCGATGCGGCCGCGCTTGCCCCGGGCCTTCAGGCGCGCGGCGATGGCCGTCGCCCGCTCGTAAGGCGCGGGCGGGCAGCGATAGGGCGCGGGCGGCGCCAGCAGCACGACATTGGCGCCATCGTCGAGGGCGTCGATCCGCTCGCGCAGGGGCAGGATGCTCTCCCCCGCGGTCCAGAAGGGCGGCAACACGGCGGGATCGTAACCCTCGTAATCCGGTGGGCGGATCGAAATGCCGGCGGCGATCACCGCATGGTCGTAAGCCGTGCCGGCGATACGCGGCCGCTCGCCATCGAGGTCGATGCGTTCGACACCTTCGACCCGCAGGCCCATGCCGGCGGCGCGGATCGCCTCGTGACGATGCAGCAGGGCGCCGTCGTCGAGCCAGCCGGCCAGCGCCTGATTGGCGCCGAAACAGGCGTGATAGGCCGGCAACGGCTCGAACACGTCGATGCTTGCGCCAGGCAGCAGGCGGCGCAGCGCGAAGGCCGCGCTCGACCCCGCGACACCGGCGCCGACGATGGCGAGGCGCAGCCCCGCGCCATCGCCCGCGCGCGCCGGGGGCGCCAGCAGCAGCGCGCCGGCCGCCAGCAGGCCGCGCCGGGTCAGGCTCATGCGAGGCCCGGCCTCGCCCGGCCCAGCAACCCGCGCTGCGGATCATAGGCGAGCCGCGCCAGCAGGAAGGCGGCGAGCCCGGTCCCGGCGACGACCGCGAGGGCAAGGGGCTCCAGCTCGCCATAGGCGGCGAAGCGGATCAGTTCGACCGCATAGGTGAAGGGATTGACGAGGCACAGGTAATAGACCGGGGCCGCCGCCGCCTCGCCGATCTTCCACAGGGGATAGAGCGCGCTGGAGAGGAAGAACATCGGGAAGATGACGAAATTCATCGCCCCGGCGAAATTCTCGAGCTGGCGGATGGTGGCGGACAGCAGCAGCCCGACCGCGCCCAGCATCAGCGCCGACAGGACCAGCGCCGGCAGCACGGTGAGATAGCCGAGCGCCGGCAGCCGCACGTCAAGGAGGGCAGCGACGCCCAGAAAGGCATAGACCTGCACGAGGGAGAGCAGCACGCCCGCCAGCAGCTTGGCGAACAGCAACCACCAGCGTGGCAGGGGCGCGGTCAGCACCAGCCGCATCATGCCCATCTCGCGGTCGTAGACGAGGGAGAGCGAGGATTGCATCCCGTTGAACAGCAGAACCATGGCGGCAAGGCCGGGCAGGACATAGACCTGATAAGTCACATAGGTCTGGTAGGGCGGAATGATCGAGACGCCGAAGACATTCTGGAAGCCGGCGGCAAAGACCATGAGCCAGAGCAGCGGCCGCACCAGCGCCGAGGCGAGGCGGCTGCGCTGCTCGACGAAACGCCGGAGATCCCGGCGCGCGATGGCGGCGGCGGCGCCAAGGGCGTGTCCGATCGCGCTCATGATCCCGCGCCGCCGGTAAGGGCAAGAAAGGCTTCGGTCAGCGTGCCCCGGCCGGAGGCGGCGACCACATCGGCCGGCGCGCCGGTTGCGACCACGCGGCCCTGATCGAGGATCACCACCCGGTCGGCCTGGCCGACCTCCTCGACGAGATGGGTGGCCCAGAGCACGCCGCAGCCGGTGAGGTGGCGCAACCGGTCGATCTCGCCGCGCAGGGCGATGCGGCTGCCGGGGTCGAGCGCATCCGTCGGCTCGTCGAGGAGCAGGAGCGCGGGGCCGCCGATCAGCGCCCGCGCCAGCTCGACCCGGCGGCGCAGCCCGCCCGAGAGTTCCCGCGCGCGTGACCGCAGACGGTCGGTTAGGCCAAGACGGCTCAGGGCATCGGCGACGGCGGCCCGGCGTTCTTTACGCGGCACACCCCGCAGCGCGGCGTAATAGGACAGATTCTCGCCGACCGAGAGGTCGGGATCGAGCGTCGCCTCCTGAAAGACGATGCCAAGGGCGGCGAGCGCGCGCACCGGCTCGGCCGCGACATCGGCGCCGGCCACCGTCGCCCGCCCGCCATCCGCCGGGATGAGACCTTCAATGACCCGGAACAATGTCGTCTTGCCGGCGCCGTTGGGGCCGAGCAGGGCAACCATCTCCCCCGCCCCGACCTGCAGCGAGACGCCGTCCAGCGCCTTGCGCGCGCCATAATGGCGGGTGACCGCCGCCACCTCGAGCACGGCCCCCCCGGAAAGCCCGGAGGCTTCCGGCAGGGCACCGCGCCGCGGCAGGGAGACGAGGTCGCCCATGCGCCGCCTAGTGGTGATGCGAGGCGAGGAAGGCGATCACCGCCGCCCGGTCCTCGGGTTTCTTCAGGCCCATGAAGCTCATATGCGTGCCGGGCACCGCCGCCTTGGGGTTGAGCAGATAATGGTCGAGTTCGGCCTCGGTCCAGGTGCCGCCCTTGGCCTTCATGGCATCGGAATACTTGAAGCCTTCGATCGAGGCAACAGGCCGGCCGACGACGCCGAACAACGACGGGCCGACCTTGTTCTCGCCCTCGGCCACCGAATGGCAGGACATGCACTTCTTGAAGACTTTTTCCCCTGCCTCCAGATCGTCGGCAAGGGCGAGCCCCGGCGCGAAGAGAATGGCGGCAAGGCTGAGCGCGCGAATGGCGGACACTGGAATTTCCTCCCCCGAGGTCGATCGTTGAACGGAAGCTAGGAAGCTTCCCGGCCAGGGCCAATTGCACTTTCGATCAGTAGACCCGGACAGGGTCCGGCGCGATGATGACGGCAAGAAGGCCATGCAAGTGCCCGGTCGGGAGAGCGCGTATGTCGAAGATCAGGGAGGAAGCGGTGCCACCGATCCGGCGGGCGACCAGCGAAGCGATGGGGGTCGAGACGGCGGTGGCCGATATCGTCGCCGGCATCGGCCGCGCGCCCATCGCCCTCCTGCTGCTGTTCTGCTCGCCCAGCCATCCGCTCGACGCGGTCGCCGCGGGGATCGAGGAGGCCCTGCCCGGCGTCACCATCGCCGGCTGCACCACGGCGGGCGAGATCACGCCTTTCGGCTATCGCACCGGCACGGTCACGGCGGTCGCCCTGTCGGAGCCGCATTTCATCGCGACGCCGCATCTGATCGAGCCCATGTCGGCCTTTTCCTTCGAGGAAGGACGGGTGCTCGCCCGCACCCTGCGCCAGACCCATGCCGAGGCCTGCCGCGGCCGCCCGGGCGAGACTTTCGCCCTCGCCGTCTCGGACGGCCTGTCCATGAGCGAGGAGCGCCTCGCCTCGGTGCTCGGCGACGTGCTCGAGGAAATCCCGCTCGTCGGCGGCTCGGCGGGCGACGACCTGATGTTCCGCGAAACCCGCGTGCTGCTCGGCGATGTGACGCGCAAGGATGCGGCCATCGTCATCCTGGTCACCACCGACCTGCCGTTCCAGGTGTTCCAGACCCAGCACTTCGTCTCGTCGAGCGAGAAACTGGTGGTTACCCGGGCGGACCCCACGCGCCGCCTCGTCACCGAGATCAACGCGGAACCCGCGGCGGAGGAATATGCCCGCCTGATCGGCCTGCAGGTCGCCGACCTGACGCCGCCCGTCTTCGCCTCGCGCCCGCTGGTCGTCCGGGTCGGCGGCCGCGACTATGTGCGCTCGATCCAGCGGGTGAACGGGGACGGCAGCCTGTCGTTCTTCTGCGCGATCGACGAGGGCATCGTGATGAATGTCGCCAATTCGATCGACCTCGTCGCCAATCTGATCGACACCTTCGAGAACCTGAAGCAGGCGGTGGGCGGCCGGATCGAGGCGGTGATCGGCTTCGACTGCGCCTTCCGCTACATCGAGATGGAGCAGCGACAGCTGCTGCCCATGGTCTCGCGGCTCTTCGCCGAGAACCGGGTCGTCGGCTTTTCCACCTATGGCGAGCAATTCGGCATGATGCATGTGAACCAGACCTTCACCGGTATCGCCTTCGGCGGGCATGTGGCGGCATGAGCGGGACGGAGCGCATCGCCGAACTCGAACGCAAGCTGGCCAAGCTCGCCGAGATCAACCGCGCCCTGATGGGCCGGGTCGAACGCAGCCTGGATTTCCACGGCAATGCCTTCTCGCTGTTCGAATCGGCGATCTTCCTCGACCGCAAGGTGAACGAGCGCACGCGCGAGCTGACCGACACCATGCGTTCGCTCGAGACGACGAACAACGAGCTGAACGCGGCGATCATCGCCAGCCACACGGCGCAGAACCGCCTGCACGACGCGATCAACTCGATGTCGGAAGGCTTCGCCCTGTTCGACCGCGACGACCGCCTGATCCTGTTCAACCAGAAATTCCTCGATTACTGGCCGTCGCAGCGCGAGCGCATCCGCGCCGGCATCACCTATCACGAGCTGCTGACCCAGAGTTTCCGCCGCGGCGAGATCGCGATGGCCCAGGAACTCGCCGCCGACTGGATCAAGAACCGCCTGGCCGAGCGGGTGAACGTGCGGCGTGGCCACCCCGCGCGCAGCATCCATTCGCTTCGCGATGGCCGCTGGGTGCAGAGCAACGACCGCCTGTCGGCCGAAGGCGGCATCGCCTCGGTGCTGACCGACATCACCGACCTGAAGCGGGCCGAGCGCGAGATGCGCGAACAGGCGCTGGCCGAACGTTCGCTGCACCTGCAGGCGACGATCGAGAGCATGTCGCTCGGCGTCGCCGTGTTCGATGCCGGCGGTATGCTGGTCCATGCCAACGAACGCTTCTGGCGCCTCCTCGACCTGCCGCCGGTCTTCGCCATGCCGGGCGCGACCTTCGAGGAATTCAAGGCCTACAACCGGCGCCGTGGCTCGGCCGCGCTGATCCCCGAAGGCGGTGAGCGCGATGAACGCTGCTGGGCCGGGCGCTGGTTCTCGGTCAAGCGCGACCGGATGCCCGACGGCGGCTTCGTCTGCACCTTCGAGGACGTGACCGTGCGCAAGGAGGCGGAACTCGCCCTGCGCGACAGCGAAAGGCGCATCCGCCTCGTCACCGACGCCATGCCGGCGATGATCTGTTATGTCGACGCGGGTCTCGTCTACCGCTTCACCAATCGCCCCTATCGCGAGGCCTTCGCCGCCGGGCGCGATCCCGTCGGCCTCCACGTCGCCCAGGTGCTGGCGCCGGCCGACTATGCCTCGCGCAAGGACCACATGGAGCAGGCGCTGGGCGGGCGCTTCACCACTTTCGAGCTGAATCTGCCCGGGCAGGGCCGTTTCGGCATCGCGACCTATGTGCCCCATATCGCCGACGACGGCAGCGTGATCGGCTTCTTCACCCTCATTCAGGACATCACCGAGCGGCGCCGGGCGGCCAAGCTGCTGGCCGAGGCCAACGAGATGCTGGAGCGCCGGGTGGCCGAACGGACCGCCAGCCTCGTCACCCTGAACGAGACGCTGCGCAGCGAAATCTCGGAACGCGAGCGCGTCTCCGTCGAATTGCAACAGGCCAAGCTCGACGCCGAGCGGGCCAACCTGTCGAAGACCAAATTCCTGACCGACGCCAGCCACGACCTGCTGCAGCCGCTGAACGCGGCGCGTCTCTTCGTCTCGTCGCTGATCGAACAATCCCTGCCGCCGCAGAGCGCGGCCCTGACGCGGAAGCTCGACAACTCCCTCAGCGCGGTCGAGGAATTGCTGGGCACCCTGCTCGACATCTCGAAATTCGACGCCGGCCGCGTCGTCATCGAGGAACAGGTGGTTTCGCTCGATACCATCCTGTCGGGCCTCGTCGATGAAATGGCGCCGGTCGCGCGGGCCCGGGGCCTTGACCTGCGCATGGTGCCGACCTCGGTCTTCGTGCGCACCGATCCGCGCCTGTTCCGCCGCATCCTGCAGAATCTCGTCTCGAACGCCATCCGTTACACGCCGCGCGGCCGCATCCTGATCGGCGTGCGCCGGGCGGGGCACCTGGCCCGTGTCACCGTGCTCGACACCGGCGTCGGCATTCCGGCCGAGCGCATGGAGGATATCTTCGAGGAATTCAGGCGCCTGGAGCAGCCGGAGGGCATGGTCAACGGCTTCGGCCTTGGCCTGTCCATCGTCCGCCGCATCGCCCGCCTGCTGGGGCACCAGGTTTCCGTGCGCTCTGGCTTCGGCCAAGGCTCGGCCTTCGCGGTCGATCTGCCGGTCAGCACCGCCCGGCCGAGCGTACGCCCGGTCCTGCCGGTGCCGCCAGTCGCGCCGGTCGCCCGGGTCGGCACCCGCGTCCTTGTCATCGACAACGAACAGGCGATCCTCGACGGGATGCGCTCCCTGCTCGAGGGCTGGTCGTGCGAGGTCGCGGTCGCCCGCGGCCTGTCCGACGCCATGAATGCCGCCGGACGCCAGCCGCCCGACATCGTGCTGGCCGATTTCCATCTCGACCGCGGGCAGACCGGGATCGAGGCGATCGGCGCCCTGCGCCGCCGCCTGGGCGGCACGGTGCCGGCCGCCCTGCTGACCGCCGACCGCAGCGTCGAGCTGCGCCAGAACATCTCGTCGATGGAACGCTGCGCCCTGCTCTACAAGCCGGTCAAGCCGGCCAAGCTGCGCGCCCTGATGACCGCCCTGCTGGACGGCTGAGGCGTCGCCTCAGCTGCCCACGTCCTGCAATTCCTTCATGCGCCGAAGGGCGAGCACGGCCTGGGTCCGGCTGGCGACGCCGAGCTTGTGCAGCACGGCCGAGACATGGGCCTTCACCGTCGTCTCCGAGACCGAGAGGAGATAGCTGATCTCCTTGTTCAGGCGCCCCTCGCCCATGAGTTCCAGCACGCGCATCTGCTGGGGCGTGAGCGAGCCGATCTTGGCGAAGGGCTCGTCCTGCACGCGGCCCTTGGGCACCGGCCGGGTCGAGACGGCGAGCGATCCCGCGTCGGGCACGAAAACCCCGCCCGCCAGCACCTGTTCGACCGCGGCCCGGATCCGCTCGCGCCCCAGGGACTTCGGAATGTAACCGGCCGCGCCACAGGCGAGGCAGCGGGCGACCGTGTCCTCGTCCGCGAGGGCGGAAACGATGACGATGGGCAGGTCGGGCCGCACCTTGCGCAGGGTGACGAGACCGGCGAGCCCGTCCATGCCGGGCATCCGCAGGTCGAGCAGGGCGAGGTCGAATTCATCGTCGCCTTCGACGAGTTCGAGCACGCCGCCAAGGCTCGCCGCCTCGACGACGAGGGCATCGCCGCGAACCGCCGCCACCGCGCCCTGCAGGGCTTCGCGGAATAGCGGATGGTCGTCGGCGATCAGCACTTTCAGCATAGGTCCCCCCGGATGACTTCCGTTTCTGTCCGGCTTCTGCGGCCGGGTCGTTTGGCCCTCATTGGAGCCGGTCAGGTGCGGTTTGGCAACCCTACCAAAGGAAAAGACCGGGGCGGCATCGCCCCCCCGGTCTCTTGTGTCGCGATATGGAAATCAAGCCTTCTTCGGCAGCTTGAAGACCCAGAGCATACCGCCCTGATTGAAGCTCTTCACGAAGTCGGCCACATCGCCGCCCCACAGCGGCACCGCGCCGCCCCAGCCCGAGACCACGGCGACATATTGTTCGCCGTCCATGTCCCAGGTGATCGGGCTCGCCACGACGCCCGAGCCGGTGTTGAAGCTCCACAACTCCTCGCCGGTCTCGTCGTCGAAGGCCTTCAGATAGCCTTCGGGCGTGCCGGTGAAGACGAGACCGCCGCCGGTGGTCAGCACGCCGCCCCACAGCGGCGCATGGTTCTTGTATTCCCACTTGATCTTGCCGGTGGCCGGGTCCATGGCGCGCAGCACGCCGATATGGTCCTGGTAGAGCGGCTTGATCGTGAAGCCGGCGCCGAGATAGGCCGCGCCCTTCTTGTAGGTGATCGGCTCGTTCCAGATGTCCATGCCCCATTCGTTCGACGGAATGTAGAACAGGCCGGTCTTCTGGCTGTAGGCCATCGGCATCCAGTTCTTGCCGCCGAGGAAGGACGGCGCGGTGAACACGGACGTGCCCTTGCCGTCGGCCCCGCCGCCCTTCGCGGGATCGCCCGGGCGGAAGTCGGTATTGTAGATCGGCCGGCCGTTCTCGTCATAGCCCTTGGCCCAGTCATGGCGCGAGACGAAGGGGCTGGCGCTGATGAACTTGCCGGTGGTGCGGTCGAGCACGAAGAAGAAGCCGTTACGGTCGGCCGTCGCCGCCGCGTCGATGGTCTTGCCGTCGGCGCCCTTGAGCGGGAAGGAGATCAGCTCGTTGACACCGTCGAAGTCCCAGCCGTCATGCGGCGTGGTCTGGTACGACCACTTGATCTCGCCGGTCTTGGGGTCGATCGCGAGGCGGGACGACGAATAGAGATTGTCGCCCGGACGCAGCCAGGAATTCCACGGCGACGGGTTGCCGGTGCCGTAGTAGAGCAGGCCGGTCTTCGGATCGTAGGTGCCGCCGAGCCAGGTGCCGCCGCCGCCGGTCTGCCACTGGTCGCCCTGCCAGGAGGCGTTCTTGGTCCCGGTCATGGTCGAGGGCTTGCCGTCGAGCGTGCCGACGTTGCCTTCGATCACCGGACGGATCCACTTCATCTCGCCCGTGTTGGCGTCGAGCGCGTAGACCTTGCCGACGATGCCGAATTCGCCGCCGCCGATGCCGGTGATGACCATGCCGTTGACGACCAGCGGCGCATTGGTGATCGAATAGCCGGCCTTGTAATCCTCGATCGCCTTCGACCACACGACCTTGCCGGTCTCGCGGTTCAGCGCCACGACCTTGGCGTCCAGCGTGCCGAAATAGACCTTGTCGCCATAGACGGCGGCGCCGCGGTTGATCACGTCGCAGCAGGGCATGATGCCGTCGGGCAGACGGTGATTATATTCCCACAGCTCCTTGCCGGTCTTGACATCGATCGCCCACATGCGGCTGTAGGAGCCGGTGACATACATCACGCCATCGACCACCAGCGGCTGGCTTTCCTGCCCGCGCTGCTTCTCGCCGCCGAAGGAGAAGCCCCAGATCGGAACGAGGCCCTTCACCGTCTCCTTGTTGACGAGGTCGAGCGGGCTGAAGCGCTGACCCTGCGTGCCGAGGCCGTAGGTCAGGACATCGCCCGTCGTCTCGGCATCGTTCAGAATATCCTGATCGGTTACAGGCTTGGCGAGGCCCAGCCCCGCGAAGCCGAGCGTCGTCGCCATGGCCAGCGTCACCGCCGCCACCGACCGCCTCAAAGTCGTTGCCATCCCAGTCTCCCTTGCGTCATGGCGCCCTCGAGGGGCTTTTCCAACCGGCGCGCGAAGTCCTCCCCTCCGCGAGCCGGCTCCTGCATAGTGGGCAAGCGACAAGGACGCGCCTATTGCCCAATAGTACGACACTCGTATCGTTACTTCGGACCGCT
Organism: Zavarzinia aquatilis; assembly: GCF_003173035.1. Classification (GTDB taxonomy): domain Bacteria; phylum Pseudomonadota; class Alphaproteobacteria; order Zavarziniales; family Zavarziniaceae; genus Zavarzinia; species Zavarzinia aquatilis. The sequence continues at coordinate 26,305 of NZ_QGLE01000003.1, read as the reverse complement.
CAATCGTCCGAAAGTACTGCCCGCTCGAAAGCGGGGTAGAGATGAGCGACCGTGCGGGCGAATTCTTCCCGCGCGACGGCGAGACCGGCGAATTCCGGCGGCAATGGCAGCGCCAGGATTTCGGCGGCGTCGCGGCCCTCCGCCGCCGCAGCGCCCAGCGTCTGCTTCAGCCAGCGCAGATAGGCCTCGGTCTGATCGAGGGCGGCGGGCGGCGGCGCGGCGGGGCCATGCCCGGGCACGATGAGCAGGGGCGAGAGCGCGCGCAGGCGGACAAGCGCCGCCAGCCAGCGGTCGATGTCGGCCTGCGGCGTGGTCGGGGTGCGCGCCAGAAAGGCGAGGTCGCCGGCGAAGAGCACGCCCGTCGTCCGGTCCAGCACGGCGAGGTCCGCGGCGGTATGGCCGTCGAGGGCGATCAGCTCGAAATCATGACCGCCGATCGTCATCGGGCCGGGGGCCACGCTCTCGCGCGGGGGCTCGCTGGACGTTCCCGCCATGGCATCGCCGACGAGGCGGTAGATGCCGTCGAGGATGGCGCCCGGCATGGCCTCGATCTCGGCCCTGGTCGCCGGCAGGGCGGCCACCGGCACATCGGCGAAGGCGCCGTCGCCGAGGTAATGGTCGGGATGGGCATGGGTGACGAGGACAAGGCGGATCGGCCTGTCGGTCACCGTGGCGATCAGCGCCCGCAGCTGCCGCCCGTAGTCGAGCGAGGGGCCGCTGTCGATGACGACGACGCCATCCCCGGTCACGACGAAGGCGGTATTGACGATGTTGCCGCCGTTCGCGCGGGTGAAATGCTCCATCCGCCCCGGCACCAGATAGGTATCCTCGGCGATCTTCTCGGCCCTCAGCGCGTAGTCGAAGGCGAGCGCGGGCGGCGAGGCCAGCAGCGCCAGGCCAAGGGCGAAGGCCGCGCGTTTCACAGCGTCACCTTGCGCGAAAAGACATTGCCGTTGTTGTCGCGGGCGCGGATGCCGACCTCGGACAGGCCAAGGGCGGTCGGCAGCTCGAAGGTGAAGAGCGGGTTCTCGGACACGGGCTCGGAGGTCGCGAGTTCGCCCAGCACCTCGCCAGCCGCGTCGGTCAGCACCAGCTGTTCGATGAAGAAGGCGGGAATGCCGGCGGCAAGCCCCGTGTCCATCGGGTGGCGGATCTGCAGGCGGATACGCTTTCGCCCCTCGCGGTCGAAAACCCGGACCGAGGTCTCGCCCAGCCGCGCCGTCCAGTCCGCCTCGCCATGGGCGAGGGCCGGCGCCGTGCAGCCGCCGCCCATGGCGTCGATCCAGAGGCCGCCGACATGCCAGCGCCCCTGCCCGTCGAGCGCGGCGGCCCGCAAAGGGGTCGCCTGCTGTATCTTGAAGCGGGCGGCAAGCACGGGGGCGAGGCGCCCGGGCGTGAAGTCGAGGATGCGGTTGATCGGGTTCAGGTCGGCGAAGACAAGGATGCGCAGCACCCGCGACAGCCGCGTCGCGTCGATCAGGAAGGGCACCTGCATCGCATCCTCGGCCGAGGTCGGCGCGGTCACGCTGACCTTGTCGTCGAAGACGAAGGGGGCATCGCCCAGGAACGCTTCCCGCATCAGGCCCCAGTTGACCGATTGCAGCGGATCGTCCGGCGTCGGCCCGGCCCGGCCGATGCGGGGGCCCATGGCGAGGCCGGCCATGCCGGCGAGCAGGGCGCGCCGCGCGATCATCGCTGCGGTGCCAGCCAGGTGACGCCGGCATCGGCGAAGATGCGGCGCAGGGTGCCGTCCTCCGCCATCGCGCCAAGGGCGTCGCCGACTTCGTAGACGAAGGGCCGGCAGGTCTCGCGCACGGCACAGCCGACGGTCCAGCGCGAGCGGAACATGCCGCCCATGATGAAGGGCCTGACCGAAGCCCTGGGCGCGTGCTGCGGCCCGAACGCCTCGATCTGGGCCGATTGCAGGATGACCGCGTCGACCTCGCCCGCGCCGAGCGCCTGCATCGCCTCGAGGGGGCGCAGGAAATGAACGGCCGCGTTGCGCATCCGCCCGCCGTTGGCGGAGGACAGCCAGAAGTCCGGCAGGGTGTCGATCTCGACCCCGATGCGCTTGTCCTCATCCGCCTCGGGATCGAAGCCACCCGGCAGCTTGTCCGGGTCGGTCGCGATGGCGAAGCCTTCCTCGAAATAGGGCCCGAACAGCACGGTGAGATCATTGTTGATCTGAATCTGCCGGTCGTAAGGGACATGGAACATCAGGTCGCCGACGCTGCGGTCGATCAGATTGCCGCGCCAGATACCGTTGCGCAGGTCGTCGTCGATCTTCTCGCCCGCGACCAGCGGGAAGAAGCTGGGCGTCAGCTTGATGCGCTGCGCCACTTCGCGCCCGACCGCGACGTCGATGCCTCTGGGGCCGTCGGGCGCGGTCCAGGAATAGGGCGCGAAATCCTCGTAATAGGGGATGCGCAGGATGCCGCGTTCGCGGATCGTGTCGTAGCGCAGGGGCCCGAGGGTGTCGATATCCGCGCGGGCCCGCGCCGGCAGCGCGAGGCCCGCCGCGAGCGAACCCGCGAGACCGAGGAAGGCGCGCCGGTTGGGCATCCTATTCCTCGTGCTTGCTTTCGATATAGGTGCGGATGGCCCAGAGTCCCTCCTGGCTCAGCACGCCGTCGAACACGGGCATGTAGACCTTGCCGTCGCGCACGGCGCCATGCTTCATCCGCTCGACGAACCAGGCATCGCCGTCCGGCCCGACCTCGAGCTGGCGCAGGTCAGGGGCGATGCCGCCCGACTTCACCTCGAGGCCGTGGCAGCGGGCACAGTTCTGGTTGTAACCCGACGAGCCGATCTCGATCGCCCGCGCGTTGCCCGTGTAGGGATTGGTTTCGCGCCACTCGCTGCCCAGCGGCTCCAGCCCGGTCGTGTCCACCTGCTGGGGCGTGACGTCGCCATGGCCGAAGGCCGCGCCGGCCGCGACCGCGACACCCGCCGCCGTCACCGCCGCCACAAGGATATCGCGCATGATGTGCCGATTTGCGGCCATGGTTCCCATTCCTCCCGAATGCTTGTTGACGGCAAGCTATGGGCGGACGGCATCCACCACCATTGTACTTTGGATCGAACGCTTCTCTGTCTCGTTCCAAAGTGCCATGGCGCCGCGCATATTCCCGGCTATCGTCTTCTGCAACGAGAGCGCGGTTTCCGGCAAAGTGGACGCCGGTTTGCCGCTAGAAACCGCGCCAACTCAAGACATCTGAGTCATTTGCCGATTCCGCGAATCGGCAAATGACTCTGGAGGGAGGAAGGAATGCCGACACAAGGTCGGAAGCTGCGGGCCACGCTCGTTTTCGCTGCCGGAATCTCGCTTGGCGCCGCCCCGCTGCGGGCTGAAACCATCTATGTCTCGAACGAACGCGACAATACGATCAGCGTGATCGACGGCGCGACGCTGGCCGTTACGGCGACGATCAAGGTCGGCAAGCGCCCGCGCGGTATCCTGACCGATTCGAAATTCACCCGGCTCTACATCTGCGCCAGCGACGACGACACGGTGCAGGTGATGGATATCGCGACGCGCAAGATCATCGGCGAACTGCCGTCCGGCGACGATCCCGAGCAATTCGCCCTGCACCCCGACGACCGGCACCTCTACATCTCGAACGAGGACGACAATATCGCGACCGTGGTCGACGTCGAGACGCGCCAGGTGGTCGCCCAGATCGAGGTCGGGGTCGAGCCCGAGGGCATGGCCGTCAGCCCGGACGGGGCATGGGCGGTCAATACCTCCGAGACCACCAACATGGTGCACTGGATCGACACGGCGCAGCAGAAACTGGTCGACAATACCCTGGTGGGCCAGCGGCCGCGTCATGCCGAATTCAGCCATGACGGCAAGACCCTGTGGGTCTCGTCCGAGATCGGCGGCACGGTCACGGTGATCGACGTCGCGACGCGCAAGGTGATCAAGACCATCGGCTTCGCCATCAAGGGTATGCCGGCCGACCAGATCCAGCCGGTCGGGGTGAAGCTGACGCGCGACGGCGCCACCGCCTTCGCCGCCCTCGGCCCCGCCAATCATGTCGCGGTGATCGACGCGAAGACGCTCGAGGTGAAGGATTACCTGCTGGTCGGGCGCCGGGTCTGGCACCTGGCCTTCAATGGCGACGAAAGCCGGCTCTACACCACGAATGGCGTCAGCAACGATGTCTCGGTCATCGACGTCGCCAAGCTGGAAGTGACGAAATCCATTCCCGTGGGGCGGGCCCCATGGGGTGCCGTGGTCGTGCCCTGACCGCGGCTGGCCGCGGCGCCGTCCCCTCTTCTGCACGGACGGTGCCGCGCCCCCTCGCCTGACCCCTCGTTGCGAAACGAGGGGTCTCTTTTTTCAGCTTTTGCCGCCCATGCGGCGCCAGGCCCGCACCACCGGTTCGGCGAGGGAAGCGGCGCGGGCGAGATCGAACAATTCATCATGCCGGGGCGAGCGTTCGCAGGCCGGGTCAATCGCCCCCGCCTCGCCGGTCAGGGCCAGGGCCTGACAGCGGCAGCCGCCCCAGTCGATCTCGCGCCGGTCACAGGATTTGCAGGTTTCGGGCATCCAGTCGGTGCCACGAAAGGCGGCGAAGGCGGGGTCGTCGGCCCAGATATCGGCGAGGCTGCGTTCCGGATAGGTGGCGAAGGCGAGGCTCGTGATCGTCTCCGCCGCGTGGCAGGGCAGCACCTTGCCCTCGGGCGAGACATTGAGGAACCGCCGGCCCCAGCCGCCCATGCAGGCCTTGGGCTTGCGGGCGTAATAATCGGGAATGACATAGTCGATGACGAGGCGCCCGCCGAGGCGCGCCCGCTCCCGCTCGACAAGGGCGGTCGCCGCGTCGAGCTGGGCGAGGGTCGGCATCAGGAAATCGCGGTTCTTCAGCGCCCAGCCGTAATACTGGACATGGGCGATCTCGATGCGCTGGGCCTCGACCTCTTCCGCGAAGGCGATCATGTCGCCGACCCGGTCGAGATTCTGCCGGTGCACCACGGCGTTGATCGTCAGGGCGAGGCCCGCCTCGCCGACCAGCAGCGCCGCCTGCCGCTTCTTCGGCAGGGCGCCGGGATAGGCGCTGATCAGGTCGGAACCCGCCGGATCGCTGTCCTGAATGGAAATCTGCACATGATCGAGCCCGGCCCGCGCCAGCGCCTCCATCTTCGTGGCATCGAGCAGCACGCCCGAGGTGATAAGATTGGTATAGAGCCCGGCCGCCCTGGCATGGCCGACGAGCTGGGCAAGGTCGGTCCGCACCATCGGCTCGCCGCCCGAGAAATGAATCTGCAGGATGCCGAGGGCGGCCGCCTCGTCGATCAGGCGCTGCCAGTCCGCCGTCGCCAGCTCCGCCCCCGCCCGCACCAGCTCCACCGGGTTCGAGCAATAGGGGCACTGCAATGGGCAGCGATGGGTGATCTCGGCGAGCAGGGCGAGCGGCGGCTCGCGCGTCATGGCGTCCACGCGCCGGGCGCCGGCAGCCCCGGCTGGACATAGGCGAAATAGAGCGCGTCGAGCTGGGCCCAGAGCACGTCGCATTTGAAGTTCAGGGCGGCGATCACCGCCTGCTGCTGGTCCGGCCGCCGGGCCTCGCGCTTGACGTAGTCGAGGGCGAAATCGGCATCGCGCGGCGCCTGGGTCAGGCGCTTGTCGAAATAGGCCAGGGTCTCCTTCGAGACGAAATCATAATGGGCCAACATGCCGGAAACGCGGGTCGCGATGATGCCGGGCGAGAACATCTCGGTCAGCGACGAGGCGATGGCTTCCAGCAGGGTCTTGTCCGAGACGAAGCGGACATAGGCGTCGACGGCGAATTTGGTCGCCGGCAGGATGCCGCGCCCGGCCATCACCTCGGCGCGGTCGAAGCCGAAGGAATCGGTCAGCCGCAGCCAGCGTTCGATGCCGCCGTCGCCCTCGCGCTCGCCGTCGTGATCGACGATGCGCTGGCGCCACGAGCGGCGCAGGGCGGGGTCTTCCAGCCGGGCGAGCAGGGCCGCGTCCTTCAGCGGAATCCGGCTCTGGTAGTAGTAACGGTTCAGGGCCCAGGCGGCGACCTGATCGCGGTTCAGCCGGCCTTCCTGCAGCAGGATCTGGAACGGATGCTTGTCGTGATAGCGGGCGGTGCCGACGGCGCGCAGGGCCGCTTCCAGTTCATCCGGCGTCATGATCGCGTTCATGGGTGGATTTCCTCCCCGTCGACGGGAATGTGCCAGCCCCTGGCCTCGGCTTCGGCCCGCTCTGGCGTGTCGGCGGCGAGGACCGGGTTGGTCGTGTTGATGTGGATGAAGATGCGCCGTCCGATGTCGAGGCCGGCCAGCTTCGCCATGGCGCCATCCGCGCCCGACATGCTGACGTGGCCCATGCGCTGGCCGGTCTTGGGCGATACGCCAAGCTGGACCAGTTCGTCGTCCCGCCACAGCGTGCCGTCGAACAGCAGCAGATCGCAGCCGTCGATCCGCGCCCGTACCTTCTCGTCGATCTCGGCGCAGCCGGGGATGAACAGAACACGCCGTCCGCCCCCGGTCAGCTCCAGCCCGACCGTGGTGCCGGGCTTGCCGGCGAGCGAGCCCTGCCCCTCAAGGTAAAGCGGCACCTTGCCCGGCACATCGAACGCCGTGACGGTCACGCCCGAAGACAGGGTGAAGGTCTCGTCGAGCATGAAGGGGGCGCGTGGCACCCTTGCGGCCGGCAGGGCGCCGAAGATCGGGTTGGCGTCGATCGTCGCCAGCGTCTCGGCTGAACCGCGCAGGGTGAATTCATGCCCCTCGCGCAGGGTCAGCAGGCCGGTGACGAAGTCGATCTCGCCCCCGGTCAGCAGCACGTCGCGGATCGGCGAATGGCGCAGGCCTTCGCGCGGCCAAAGCGCCGCGTTGGCCAGGATCTGGCTGCGCAGGTCGGGCGACGCGTTGATCAGGGTCCAGTCGCGACCGTCGAGGGTGACGGCGATCGAGGTCTGGGTGCGGGCGGGGGCGGCGGGATCACCCCGCCAGGCGCGCAGCGAATTGGCGCTGCGGCAGTTCCACTGGGGAAAGCCGCCGCCGGCCGCGGTACCAAGAAGCAGAATGCGCATGGCGATCGACGGCCGGCGGCGACACCGAACTCAGCGCTCGGCGCAGGCGTAGCAGTTGATTTCCATGCCGACGCGCACTTCGGAAATTTGGGGCTTGGACCACTTCTTCATCGCATTACTCCCTGATTGTGGGTTCTGTCGCCTCACGACGCTGAACTCTAGCCGCGAAGCGCAGACCTTTGGATTGTCCTTTAGGACGAGCGCGACACGCTCTCCGTCCACCTCCTGCCATACACCATTCAGGCTGCCGTTGCAGCCCATTCCTCGCCACTCATTGGGGGGGCCAGGGCATCGGTCTCGGCATCGGTGAAGACCCGGCTGCGGGTGAGGAAACGCACGCCCTCCGGCGCCTCGAGCGAGAAGCCGGAGCCGCGCCCGGGCACCACGTCGATGATCAGCTGGGTGTGAGACCAATAGTCGAACTGGGCGGCGCCCATGAAGAAGGGCGTGCCCTCGATCGTGCCGAGGAAGACGTCGCGGCCGCCGACGCGGAATTCGCCGCGCGGGTAGCACATGGGGGCGGAGCCGTCGCAGCAGCCGCCCGATTGATGAAACAGCAAAGGCCCGTGCAGGGCCTTCAGTTTGCCGATGACCGCCGCCGCGGCCTCGGTCACTTCGACGCGAGAGACCATATCGGTTCCTTTCCGAGCGTGCTCCCCCCCGCTTGAGGCCGCCCGGCGCGCGCCCGCGTCACCGGCCGGAGATGGAACCGGCGGCCCTTTCGGGGCCGCCGGCGCATTTTCGTCCGATCAGAAGAAGCCCAGGGCCTTCGGGCTGTAGCTGACCAGCATGTTCTTGGTCTGCTGATAGTGATCGAGCATCATCTTGTGGGTCTCGCGGCCGATGCCCGACTGCTTGTAACCACCGAAGGCCGCATGGGCCGGATAGAGGTGGTAGCAGTTGGTCCACACGCGGCCGGCCTGGATCGCCCGGCCAAAGCGATAGGCGCGGTTGCCATCACGGGTCCAGACGCCGGCGCCGAGGCCATAGAGCGTGTCGTTGGCGATGTGAAGCGCCTCGGCCTCGTCCTTGAAGGTGGTCACGGACACCACGGGCCCGAAGATTTCCTCCTGGAAGATGCGCATCTTGTTGTTGCCGCGGAACACCGTCGGCTTCACATAGTAGCCGCCGGCCAGTTCGCCGCCGAGGATGTTGCGCTCGCCGCCGATCAGCAGCTCGGCGCCTTCCGCCTTGCCGATGTCGATATAGGACAGGATCTTCTCGAGCTGGTCGTTCGAGGCCTGGGCGCCGATCATGGTCGCGCCTTCGAGCGGGCTGCCCTGCTTGATGGCGGCGACGCGGGCGAGGGCGCGATCCATGAACTTGTCATAGATCTTCTCGTGGATGAGGGCGCGGCTGGGGCAGGTGCAGACTTCGCCCTGGTTCAGCGCGAAGAGGACGAAGCCCTCGATCGCCTTGTCGAAATAGTCGTCGTCCTCGGCCGCCACGTCCTCGTGGAAGATGTTCGGCGACTTGCCGCCCAGCTCCAGCGTCACCGGGATCAGGTTCTCGGAGGCATACTGCATGATCAGCCGGCCGGTGGTGGTCTCACCGGTGAAGGCGATCTTGGAGATGCGCTTGTTGGAGGCGAGCGGCTTGCCCGCTTCGATGCCGAAGCCGTTGACGATGTTGAGGACGCCCGGCGGCAGGATGTCGCCGATCAGCTCGGCCCAGACCATGATCGACAGCGGGGTCTGTTCGGCGGGCTTCAGCACGACGCAGTTGCCGGCGGCGAGCGCCGGGGCCAGCTTCCAGCAGGCCATCAGCAGCGGGAAGTTCCACGGAATGATCTGGCCGACGACGCCCAGGGGCTCGTGGAAGTGATAGGCCATCGTATCGTGATCGACTTCGCCGATGGTGCCTTCCTGCGAACGGACGCAGGAGGCGAAATAGCGGAAGTGGTCGATGGCGAGCGGCAGGTCGGCCGCCTTGGTCTCGCGGATCGGCTTGCCGTTGTCGATGGTCTCGACCATGGCGAGAAGGTCCAGCTTCTCTTCCATGCGGTCGGCGATCTTGTTGAGGAGCCGGGCACGTTCGGCGACCGAGGTCCGGCCCCAGGCGTCCTTGGCGGCATGGGCGGCGTCGAGCGCCAGCTCGATGTCCTCGGCGGTCGAACGGGCGATCTGGGCGACCGGCATCCCGGTGATCGGGGTGATATTGTCGAAATACTGGCCGCGCACCGGGGCAACCCACTTGCCGCCGATGAAATTGTCGTAGCGCGAGCGGAACGCGATGGATTTCGAGATTTCTTCGATGGTCTGATGGATCATGGTTCGCTCCCTGGGCCTCGGTATTTTCATGGGGCCGCTGACAGAAGCGTTAGCCCAAAGCGGCCGGGGCCAGTATAGCACTATGGTACTAAACTGGCCTGCCCATTCCGGCGGCAGAAGCGACGGCAGATGTTGCATCCGCGGCAATTTTCTCGCAGATGCAGCAGGAACTGGACGTTGGTAACCTGTTCCGTCTTCAATCTTCGGCAAGGCCGCAGGCCCGCCGCAGCATATCGGTGTAATGGGGCGGCACCGGCGGCACCGCCTGTCCGTCCAGCATGGCAACGGGCAAGAGCAGGCGCAGGCTGTTGGTCAGGAACAGGGGCGCGCCGGCAAGATCGGCCGAGGTCAGGCTGCGCTCGCCCGCGCCCGCCGTCTCGATCAGGAAGGCCCGCATGATGCCGGGGCGAACCCCGTCCCCGACCGGCGGCGTCACCAGTTCGCCGCCAATGAGGGCGAAGAGATTGGCCATGGCGCTGCCGGCGACGCGGCCCCTGGTGTTCAGCATCAGGGCATCGTCCGCCCCCGCCCCCTTCGCCTCGGCCAGGGCAAGGACATTGTCGAGATAGGCGAGGGTCTTCAGCCGCGACAGGGGCGAGGTTTCGTTGCGCCGGATCGAGACGGTGGCGAGGGCGACCGGCTGGAAGGCCATGGCCGGCGTCCAGGGCGCGAGACTGGCGAGGACGATGGGCAGGGAGCTGGCCGGCGGCAGCAGCCCGCGTGGGCCGGCGCCCCGGCTGACCGTCACCCGGATCGCGCCATGGGGGCCGGGCATGGCCGCGACGAGATCGGCCACCGCCCGCTCGACCGTCGCCATCGGTACCGCGAAGCCAAGGACACCTGCCGCCGCCGCGAGGCTGTCGAGATGGGCGCCCAGGGCGAAGGGCGACCGGTTGAACACACCGATGGTCTCGAACACGCCATCGCCCAGCAACAGGCCGCGATCCGTGGCATCGAGCGGGATCGTCCCGCCAGCGCTCAGGCGCCCGTCGAACCAGATCATCGCAGCGTCTCCAGAAAATTGCGCAGCAGGGCATGACCGCCCTCGGTCAGCACGGATTCCGGGTGGAACTGCACCCCGAAGGTCGGATGCTCGGCATGGGCAAGCGCCATCACTTCGCCCTCGTCCGAGCGCGCCGTAACCGAAAGCGGCTCCTCCCCCGACAATTCGACGACGAGGGAATGGTAACGCCCGACCTTCAGGGGCGAGGGCAGGCCGGCGAACAGCCCCCTGCCTTCATGCGCGATCCCGGTCGCCTGACCGTGCAGCGGCCGCCGCGCCCGCGCGATCCGCCCGCCGAAGGCCTGGCCGATGCACTGATGACCGAGGCAGACGCCGAGGATCGGCAGACGCCCCGACAGGCCCCGCACCACGTCGAGTGAGACTCCCGCCTGATCCGGCGCGCAGGGCCCGGGCGAAATCACGATGGCATCGGGCGCCATCGCCTCGACCCCGGCAAGGCTGATCGCGTCGTTGCGCAGCACGGCGACCTCCGCCCCCAGCTCCCGCAGATAGCGGGCGATGTTGAAGACGAAACTGTCGTAATTGTCGATGACGAGGATCGTCATTCGGGTTCGTCCCGACGATCCTGCTTCTGCCAGTCCGGGCGGCAGGCGGCCAGCAGCGTTGCCCAGTCGTCGGGCGGATGGCCGCGATCCAGCATCCGCTCGAACACGGCATAGGGATCGCTGCGGCTGCCCGCGGCGCGCAGGGTCTGTTCGTCGTTGACCCAGGCATAGACGATCACACGGACCCGTGAATCGTACCGAAAGAACAGGCGAAAGCGCCGGCCGATCTTGGCCCGCCGCCAATGGCGATAGGCGCCCCCCAGGGTATTGCCCTGTCGATAGTCGTCGCGGGCCGGATCGCCCGGCACCGCCTCCAGGATCAGGTGGCTGAGCGCGCGGAACAGTTTCACGTTGGCATTGCTCTCGGCCCCTTGCGGATCGCCGCGCCGCGCCCGTTCCACCGCCTGTTGCAGCCGGCGCAACTGCTCGATCACGCCGTCATGAAACAGCAGCGTCCAGCCGTGGCTTTGCATCGCTACCCCCGGTCAGAGCGCCACATCGCCTTCGATATCCTCGTCGATATCGACCGGGGTTTTCACTTCGGCCAGCAGAGCCGCCGCGACATCGTCAGGCAGGCTGCCGACATGGCGGCCGGCGCGGATATCCCGCTCGATCAAGTCGAGAAATGCCCCGATGGCCGGGTCCTCGTGGTCCGCTTCCGCCCGGGTCACCACGACTTCGCCGCTTCGGATTTCGAAACGGACCTTGCCGCCCTGATCGACCCCCAGCACCTGACGGACCGCCTTGGGCAGGGTGATCTGGCCCTTGGAGGTGAGGGTGGCGAATTCGCGGATATCGTTCATGGCGAGCCCTCTACCGGAAAATGTAAGTAAGGAATAATCCTTACCATCATCGGAAGCACCCTTCAAGGCCGGGTCGCGTCACGCGGTGGCCGCGAGGATACGGGCGGCCTTGGTCAGGGTTTCGCGATATTCGGCGGCGGGGTCGGACAGGGCGGTGATGCCGCCGCCGACCTGGAAATAGGCGGTGCCGCCCGCGATGGTGACGGTGCGGATCGCGATGTTGAGATCGGCGGCGCCGTCGAAGCCGAGCCAGCCGATGGAGCCGCAGTAGAGCCCGCGCGGCCGGCCTTCGATGGCGCCGATCAGGCGCATGGCCTCGGGCTTGGGCGCGCCGGTGATGGAGCCGCCGGGAAAGCCGGCGGCGACGGCGTCAAGCGCGTCGCCCCCCTCGCACAGGCGGCCGGTCACGGTCGAGACCATGTGATGCAGCCCGGCATAGGTCTCGATCACGCAAAGCTCCGGCACCTCGACCGTATGGGGCCGGCAGACGCGGGAGAGATCGTTGCGGAGGAGATCGACGATCATCACGTTCTCCGCCCGGTCCTTGACCGAGGCGGCGAGACGGGCGGCGCGGGCGGCATCTTCCGCCGGATCGTCGGCGCGGGCGATGGTGCCCTTGATCGGGCGGGTCTCCACCCGGTCGCCGTCGACGCGCAGGAACCGCTCGGGCGAGGAGGACACCACGTCGAGGCCCGGAAAGCGCAGCAGGGCTGCGAAATCGCCCGGATTGGCCCGGCGCAGCGCGGCGTGCAGGGCAAGAGCGTCCGCCCCCGCCGGCCAGTCGGCCGAATAGCCTTGCGCGATATTGGCCTGAAACAGGTCGCCGGCCAGGATCGCCTCGATCACCCGGCGCACCGCCGCCTCGAAATCACCGGCCGACATATCCGCCCGCCAGTCGAGGCGGGGCGGGACGACGGCCGGCGCCGGCCGGGCCAGCAGGGCGCGGATCTGGTCGGCCCGGTCCGGCAGCGCGCCGGGCAGAAGATCGGTCAGAAGGAAAGCCTCGTCCGATACTCCGTCGAAGGCGAGCAGCCAGTCGTAGAGACCGAACATCATGTCCGGCACCGGAGGATTGTCGAAAGCCGGCTGAACCTCGAACAGGCGCCCGGCCTCATAGGACAGGAAGCCGATGGCGCCGCCCCGGAAGGGCGGCAGCCCCGCGCCTTCCGCGTGCCGCCCCGTGGCGAGAAACCGGCGCAGGGCGGGGATCGGTGCCTCGGCCAGCGCCTCGCCCCGCCAGTGGGCGATGCCGCCGCGCACCTCGAAAAAGCCGGCGGGATCGGCGGCGATATAGCTGTAACGGCCCTGCCGGACGTGGCCCATGGCGCTGTCGAGAAAGGCGAATCCGGGCAAGCCGGCCAGACGGCCGGCGGCCTGCATCGAATCGAGGGGACCGAGGGGGATGATCGCCATGACCCTTCATGGCGCCGCCCGGCGCCACAGGCAACAGTCCGGCAATGCTGGGCGGCGTTCTCGACGGTTTCAAATCGTCGGAAAAGGCACTAGATAAGCGGTCGAAAACCGTCCAAGCCCCGTCGAGCGAGCGCCTATGGCCATTCTGTCCGATATTTCGATCCGCGAACTCGCCCGCAGCCAGGGCATGATCGAGCCCTTCGTCGAAGGACAGAAGCGCGATGGCGTGATTTCCTACGGCCTGTCGTCCTATGGCTATGACGCCCGGGTGGCCGACGAGTTCAAGATTTTCACCAATGTCGACAGCGCCGTGGTCGACCCGAAGAATTTCTCGAGCAACAGTTTCGTCGACCGCAAGACCGACGTCTGCGTGATCCCGCCCAATTCCTTCGCCCTTGCCCGCACGGTTGAATATTTCCGCATCCCGCGCGACGTGCTGGTGATCTGCCTCGGCAAGAGCACCTATGCCCGCTGCGGCATCATCGTGAACGTGACGCCGCTGGAGCCGGAATGGGAAGGCCACGTCACCCTGGAATTTTCCAACACGACGCCGCTGCCGGCGAAAATCTACGCCAATGAAGGCGCCTGCCAGTTCCTGTTCCTGAAGGGGGACAAGCCCTGCGAGGTGTCCTACGGCGACCGTTCGGGCAAATACATGGGCCAGACCGGCGTCACCCTGCCGAAGCTGTAAGATCGGGATAGAGAATGGCATTGCAGCGTATCGTCGTCCGCGGCGGCAACGAACTCTTCGGCGAGATTCCGATCTCGGGCGCCAAGAACGCCGCCCTGCCGCTGGTCGCCGCCGGCCTGCTGACGGCGGAAACCCTGACCCTCGACAATCTGCCGGAACTCGCCGACGTCGGCTTCATGCTCGGCCTCGTCGAGCAGCACGGGGCGGAAATCCTGCGCGGCCCCCGCCATGTCGAGATCACCGCCGGCACGATCACCAGCACCACCGCGCCCTATGACCTCGTGCGCAAGATGCGGGCCAGCGTCCTCGTGCTCGGCCCCCTGGTCGCCCGCATGGGCGAGGCCAAGGTCTCCCTGCCCGGCGGCTGCGCCATCGGCACAAGGCCGGTCGACCTGCACCTCAAGGGCCTCGAAGCCATGGGCGCGAAGATCGAGCTGGTCGATGGCTATGTCCATGCGACGGCGCCGAAGGGCCTGAAGGGCGCGACCATCCGCTTTCCCTTCGTCTCGGTCGGCGCGACCGAGAACCTGCTGATGGCCGCCAGCCTCGCCGAGGGCGAAACCGTGCTCGACAATGCCGCGCGGGAGCCGGAGATCACCGATCTCGTCCAGTGCCTGCAGGCGATGGGCGCGGATATCTCGGGCGTCGGCACCGAACGGCTGGTGATCCGGGGCAAGGCGTCGCTGCATGGCGCGCGCTATTCGATCCTGCCCGACCGGATCGAGACCGGAACCTATGCCATGGCGGTCGGCGTCGCCGGCGGCCAGGTCGAACTGGTGGGCGCCCGGCCGGATACGCTGGAAGACGTGATCGACGTCCTGAACCGCTCCGGCGTCGAGGTGACGCCGACGACGCGCGGCATGAAGGTGAAGCGGAACGGTCACCGGGTGCATGGCGTCGACGTCATGACCCAGCCCTTCCCCGGCTTCCCGACCGACCTGCAGGCCCAGATGATGGTGCTGATGGCGACGGCCGAGGGCGCCGCCATGATCACCGAGACGATCTTCGAGAACCGCTTCATGCATGTGCCGGAATTGGCGCGCATGGGCGCCAATGTCACGGTCCACGGCGCCTCGGCGCTGGTGCGCGGCGTGCCCAAGCTGAAGGGCGCGCCGGTGATGGCGACCGATCTGCGCGCCTCGATCAGCCTCGTGCTCGCCGGTCTCGCCGCCGAGGGCGAGACGGTGGTCAACCGCATCTATCACCTCGACCGCGGTTACGAGCGGGTCGAGGAGAAGCTGGGCGCCGTCGGCGCCGACATCCGGCGCCTGACGGAATGAGCGCGGCGCCCCGCCTTTACCTCGGCTTCGCCGACGCGGACGACCTGCGTGTCGTCTCCGCGCTGGTGCAGGACGCGGTGGTGAAGGCGGCGGACCTCGTTTATCTGGGCGCGGCGAAGCGCTTCGCCCTGGTCGCCAACCGCTTCTGCTGGGAAGCCGGGGGCGAAGCCTGCCGGCGACGCTGCGGCCTGCATTTCGACACGGTCCGTTCGGTCCGGGTCAAGGGGATCGACCGCACCGCGGTCGAACAGGTTCTGGAACTCCTGGCCATCGAGGTCGGGGACAATGACAATGGCGTGCTGGTCGATCTGATCTTCGCCGGGGGTGCCCAGATCCGTCTCGACGCCGAGACGATCGAGGGTGGCCTGAAGGATCTGACCGAGGCCTGGCCCACCCGCCAGGCGCCGCAGCATGAAAGTGACGGGGAATCCGCCTGATGGTCACCAAGTCGCCCAACGAAGGGCTGGTCTTCGCCCTGCCCAAGGGCCGCATCCTGAAGGAGCTGCGGCCCCTCCTCGACAAGGTCGGGCTGACGCCCGAGCCCGATTTCGACAATGAGAAATCGCGCGCCCTGCGGTTCCGCACCGCCCATCCCAATGTCTCGCTGATCCGGGTGCGCTCCTTCGACGTCGCCACTTTCGTCGCCTTCGGCGCGGCCCACCTCGGGGTCGCGGGCAACGACGTGCTGATGGAATTCGACTATCCCGAGATTTACGCCCCGCTCGACCTGAACATCGGCCATTGCCGCCTGTCGGTGGCGGAGCCCGCGGACCTTGCCGGCAAGGACGATCCCAGCCGCTGGAGCCATGTCCGCGTCGCGACCAAATATCCGCATATCACCCGCCAGCATTTCGCCGCGCGCGGCGTGCAGGCGGAATGCGTGAAGCTGAACGGCGCCATGGAACTGGCGCCCACCCTCGGCCTGTGCCGGCGCATCGTCGACCTGGTCTCGACCGGCGATACCCTGCGCGCCAACGGCCTCGTCGAGATCGAGAAGATCGCCGATATTTCGTCGCGTCTCGTCGTCAACCGCGCCGCCTTCAAGACCAGGGTGGAGGAGATCGGCGGCTGGATCGACGCTTTCAGGGGGGCTTTGCGTGCCGCTTGACCTGAACACCCAATCCGCCGATTTCGCCGCCGGCTTCGAGGCCCTGCTGAACTCGAAGCGCGAGATGTCGGTCGATGTCGATGCCGCCGTCGCCGCGATCATCGCCGACGTGCGGGCGCGCGGCGATGCCGCCGTGCTCGACTACACCAACCGCTTCGACCGCATGAGCCTGTCCGAGGCGGTGGAACTGCGCGTCTCGGCCGACGAGGTCGACGCGGCACTCGAACAGGTCGGGCCGGAGTTGCTGGCCGCCATCGACCTCGCCGCGACGCGGATCGAAAGTTTCCACGCCCGGCAGATGCCGCTGGACGACCATTACACCGACGCCGTCGGCGTTCGCCTTGGCCTCCGCTGGACACCGGTTTCCGCCGCCGGCCTCTATGTCCCCGGCGGCACCGCGGCCTATCCCTCGTCGGTCCTCATGAACGCCCTGCCGGCCAAGGTCGCCGGGGTGGCCCGCATCGTCATGGTGGTGCCGACGCCGGACGGCGTCCTCAACCCCGCCGTGATGGCCGCCGCGCGCCGCGCCGGGGTCACCGACATCCTGCGCATCGGCGGGGCCCAGGCCGTCGCCGCCCTCGCCTATGGCACGGACAGCATCCGCCCGGTGGACAAGATCGTCGGCCCCGGCAATGCCTATGTCGCCGCCGCCAAGCGGCAGGTCTATGGCATCGTCGGCATCGACGCCATCGCCGGGCCGAGCGAGATCCTGGTGGTGGCCGACGGCGCCAACGATCCCGCCTGGATCGCCGCCGACCTGCTGTCCCAGGCCGAACATGACGAAAGCGCCCAGTCGATCCTGCTGACCGACGATGGCGCCTTCGCCGACCGGGTCCTCGCCGCCGTCGAGGACCATCTGGAGCGCCTGCCCCGCGCGGCGACCGCGCGCAAGAGCTGGGACGATCACGGCGCCGTGATCCGCCTGCGCAGCCTCGACGAGGCGCCGGCCCTCGTCGACGCGGTCGCGCCCGAGCATCTCGAACTCGCGCTCGACGACCCGGACGGTTTCGCCGCGAAGGTCAATCACGCGGGCGCCATCTTCCTTGGCCGGCACACGCCGGAAGCGATCGGCGATTATGTCGCCGGCCCGAACCACGTGCTGCCGACGGCGCGCACCGCCCGCTTCTCCTCGGGCCTGTCAGTGTTCGACTTCCTGAAGCGCACCACGCTGGTCGGCTGCGACGAAGCGGCCCTGCGCGCCATCGGCCCCGCCGCCGTCACCCTGGCGCGCGCCGAGGGACTGGGCGCCCACGCATTGTCTGTCGCGATCCGGCTGAACGAGGCCAACTGATGAGCGCCGAGACGAGAAAACTGGTGGGCGTCACGCTCGACGAGGCTTCGGTCGCAAGACGCAGCCCCGATGTCGATCACGAGCGCAAGGTCGCGATCTTCGACCTGCTCGACGAAAACCATTTCTCGCCCATCGGCGATCACGACGGCCCCTACCACCTGCATCTGGCGATCGAGGAAAGCCGCCTCGTCTTCGACATCCGCGATGCCGACACGACGCCCCTTGGCAAGATCATCCTCGCCCTATCGCCGTTCCGCAGCCTGATCCGCGAATATCTCGGCATCTGCGAGAGCTATTACGCCGCCATCAAGACCTCGACCCCGCAGAAGATCGAGGCGATCGACATGGGCCGGCGCGGCCTGCACAACCAGGGCTCCGAATTGCTGATGGAGCGGCTGAAGGGCAAGATCGAGATCGACTTCGATACCGCCCGCCGGCTGTTCACCCTGATCTGCGTGTTGTTCATGAAGGGCTAGGCGGCATCGCCGTGGGGGGATTTTCAGCCGATCTGCCGGGGGCCGTGTTGTTCTGCTGCACGCAGAACGCCATACGCTCGCCCATTGCCATGGGCCTGATGAAGCATTTCTACGGCCGGGTGATCTTCACCGATTCGGTCGGCGTCCGCGCGGGCGACCTCGACCCCTTCGCCGTCTCGGTGATGGACGAACTGGGTATCGACATCTCGAAATACCGGCCAAAGGATTTCGACCAGCTGGAAGATACCAGTTTCGACCTGATCATCTCGCTATCGCCGGAAGCGCAGCACAAGGCGGTGGACCTGACCAGGACCATGGCCTGCGACGTCGAATACTGGCCGACCTTCGATCCCAGCCTCGCCCAGGGCTCGCGCGAGCAGGTGCTGGACAGTTATCGCGGCGTGCGCGACCAGTTGCTTCAGCGCATTCGCGGCCGCTTCGGTGTGGTACGCGCGCCCAACGTCTGAGCAATTCACCGCAAACAGGGCCGATCTGCGGGCTGAACGCTTGCAAAAACGGGCTTGCGGTCGCATGTTCCTGCCAAATTTAGCCTCAGGGTCCTCAGGAGAACATATGCCCAAGGAAGAATTGATCGAGTTTCCGGGTACGGTGACCGAGCTTCTGCCCAATGCCCACTTCCGCGTCCGCCTCGACAACGATCACGAAGTGCTGGCCCATACTGCCGGCAAGATGCGCAAGCACCGCATTCGCGTCCTCGCGGGCGACAAGGTGCTGGTCGAAATGACCCCCTACGACCTGAGCAAGGGCCGCATCACCTTCCGCTTCAAGTAAGCGCCCGCCGGGCCTTCGCCCATGGGAAACGACCTCAAGCTCGTTCTCGCCTCGGCCTCGCCCCGCCGACGCGAGCTGCTGGACCGACTCGGCCTCGCGCCGGACCTGATCCTTGCCGCCGATCTCGACGAATCGCCCCGTCCGGGGGAGGCGCCGCTCGCCCTCGCCGCCCGTCTCGCCGCCGACAAGGCGCGCGCCGTGCAGGGCCTGCTGCCCGAAGGCTTCGGCCCCGCCTATATCCTCGCCGCCGATACGGTCGTCGCCTGCGGCAACCGCATTCTGCCCAAGGCCGAAACCGAAGCGGAGGCGCGGCGCTGCCTCGCCCTGCTGTCCGGACGCCGCCACATGGTCGCCACCGGCCTTGCGCTGATCCGCCCGGATGGCGAATTGCGCGGCCGCACCGGCACCAGCACCGTCACCTTCAAGCGCCTCTCGGCCGACGAGGTGGAATGGTATATCGCCAGCGGCGACTGGCGCGGCAAAGCCGGCGGCTATGCCATCCAGGGCCGGGCCGAGGCGCTGGTGCGCGCCCTGTCCGGCTCCCATTCCAATGTCGTCGGTCTGCCGCTGTTCGAGACCTGGCAACTGCTGAACGGCAACGGCTTTTGCCTGACGGCGCGGCCATGAGCCGGCGCCTTCTCGTCGAAGCCGGAGCGGTCGAGACGAGGCTGGCGCTGACCGAGAACGGCGCCGCCGCCGAATTCCACGTCCGCCCGGCGGGGGAGCGCGGCCTGCTCGGCGAAATTCGCCTCGGCCGCATCACCGACAGCGCGCCCGAGATGGGCGCCTTCTTCGTCGACATCGGCCATGCCACCCCCGCCTTCCTGAAGAAGAAGGACGCGGGCGAGGCCCGGGAAGGCGCCCTTGTCGTCGCCGAAGTGATCCGCGAGCCGCTGTCGGGCAAATCCGCGAGGATCAGCGCGCGCAGCCCCGCCGCCCTCGCCGCCGCGCCACTGGCGGCGGGACGCACCGCGCCCGCCCTGCTGCGCCCGGCACCGCCCTTCGCCGCCCTGCTGGCGCGGGCGCGGGGCGTCTCCGCCCTGCTGGTCGCCGGGGGCGAGGCCGCGGCGGCTTTGCGCGCCCATCTGCCCGGACTCGCCGTCGAGGTCGCGGTGGGCGGCGCCGATCTCTTCGCCCGCGAAGGCCTGGCCGACGATTTCGCCGAATCCCTGCGCCCCGCCCTGCCCCTCGGCCCGACCGGGCGCCTGACCCTCGACGAGACCGAGGCCCTGACCGCCATTGACATCGACGGCGGCGGATTGTCGCCCCGGGCGGCGAACGAGACCGCCGCCCCCCTCGCCGCGCGGGAAATTCGCCGCCGCAACCTGTCGGGCCAGATCGTGATCGACTTTATCGGCGACGCCCCGGCCATCGCCGCCGGCCGCGCCGCGCTTGCCCGCGCCCTCGCCCCCGATCCGCTGAAGCCCGACCTGGCGAAAGGCGATCTCGGCGGCCTCGTCCTCGTCACCCGCCGACGCGAGGGCGAGAGCCTGCAGCGCAGCCTGACCGTGCCCTGCCCGGTTTCGACCGGCCGCTGGACCAGCGCCGCCCATCTCGCCGCCGACGTGCTGCGCCGGGCGGAAAGCCTCGCCCGGCACCAGCCCGGCCGGCCCCTGCTGGCCCGCGCCCCGGCGGATGCCCTCGCCCTGCTCGAATCGAGGGCGGACGTCTGGCGCGGTCTGCCGCTGACCCTCGAAGTCGCGGCATTCCCCTCGCGCGAGGTCGCGGTTATGGTGCGGCCATGAAAGCCGATCCCGCCAACGACAACCCGAAACCCTGCCCGATCTGCCAGCGCCCCGCGGCGGCGGCCTATCGGCCGTTCTGCTCGGCCCGCTGCGCCGATGTCGACCTGCACCGCTGGCTGGGCGGGCAATACGCCATTCCCGCCGTCGAGACCGAGGAACCGGACGAAGGCGAGGGCGGCCGGGAAGGCTGAACCCGGTCGGAATGCGCCCGCGCATCCGCGTCCCCCAACGCCCATCTGCGCCGCCCGACGGCTCCAGATCGAGCGCCCGGCCAACGCAACCGCGACCGCCATCGCCGCCTTTCCGAAACGCCTGCGCCGCGAACGCGAAACGGTTGACGGCCCCCGCCCTTTCCTCTAATAACGGCGTCCTCGCCGACCGGTGGTGACTCACCACCGCATCTCATGGGCCCAGGTAGCTCAGTTGGTAGAGCAGCGGATTGAAAATCCGCGTGTCGCTGGTTCGATTCCGGCCCTGGGCACCATTACCGCGAAAATCCCTTCTCGGTCAGGAACATAAGCGTTTTCTTGGCACTGCGTCTCGCCTACTGGTACACAAAGGCGGTGCACAGATGCTCTTTCGGCTGGTCCAACCGATGAAGCGCGAAGGTTCCAACAATCGCTATTTCCGCCGCCGCATCCCGGCGGACATCCTCGAACGCGCCCGGGGCCTGACGCTGGTCATCCCCGTAGGCAAGGAAGCCGTGTCGGTCTCGCTCACGGCCGCACCGACGCACGTCAAGGTGTCCTTGCGAACGGCCGACCCCAGCGAAGTGAAGGCCCGCCACGGGGCCGTTGCCGCTCATCTGGAGCGGATATGGCAGGGCCTCCGCAACGGCCCTCGCTCCCTGACGAACAAGGAAGCCGTTGCGCTGGCCGGCGAAATCTATCGCCGCTGGACTGAAGCTCTGGAGGCCAACCCCGGAAGCCCGGACTTGTGGCGTAGGGTGCGGGACATGAACCAGCAGGCTCAGGCGGGCGAATATGGTCTCGGCCCCCTGTTGATCGGCGAGGGCGCTCAACGCCGCCGGTCGCTGGAGGACCGCTTTGGCGCCTTCGTCGACCTCGTATTGGGCTGGCACGCCATTCCCGCCATCGACGACACCAGCCGAACGAAGCTCCTCGAACAGGTCGCCAAGGCGATGGATTTGGCCGCCTCCCGCCTCGAAGCCAATGCCGAAGGCGATTACAGCCCCGACGCCAACCTTGCGCGCTTCCCTTCGACCGAGGCCGCCGCGCCAGCATCGCGCCCTGCCTTGGGCAAAAGCACTCTCTCCGCCCTTCTGGAGGGGTGGTGGAAAGAGGCACGGGCTGCCGGGCTCAAGGAAAGCACCCACGCTTCGCACAAGACGTCCGTGGCGCATCTGCGGGGGTTTCTGGGGCACGACGATGCCGCGCGTGTCACGCCCGATGACATCATCCGCTTCAAGGATCACCGGCTTGCCGAGGGAGTGTCCGCCAAGACCGTCAAGGATAGCGACCTGTCCGGCCTCAAGGCCGTGTTCGCCTGGGCTGCCAACAACAGGCGGCTTCCTTCCAACCCGGCCCACGGGGTCACCGTCAAGGTTCCGCCGAAGGCTCGGTTGCGGACCACGAAAGGCTTCACGGATGACGAAGCCAACGCCGTCCTCGCCCACGCTCGCCACTCCACGCCCAACTCCCGCTCGCGGCGCTCGCCCAAGATCGCCCTCGCCTGTCGCTGGGTCCCTTGGCTTTGCGCCTACACCGGCGCCCGCGTCGGGGAAATGGCCCAATTGCGGAAACAGGACTTGGTCCGCGAAGGCGACCATTGGGGATTGAGGATCACGCCCGAGGCCGGGACCGTGAAGACGAACATCGCTCGCGTCGTCGCCCTTCACCAAGACCTGATAGCCCAAGGCTTCCCGGCCTTCGTCGAGGAACAGCCGGACGGCTATCTGTTTCTGCCCGCCATCGGCAAGGATGACGTTCGCGGCCCTTGGCGCAGTCTCAAGAACCGCCTGGTCGAATTCGTCCGCGAGGTGGTGACAGACCCGGAAGTGCAGCCCAATCATGGTTGGCGCCATCGCTTCGAGACTTTGGGCCGGAAGGTGGGCATTCCGCAGGACATCCGCGACTACATGGTGGGCCACGCCGGGAAGGGCCAAGGCTTCCACTACGGCGACTTCCCGCTCGTGGCGCAGGCCCGTGAACTCGCCAAGGTCCCGCCTTATCGGCCGGGCTGATCACCCCGCAAAGTCGCCGCCCAGAACCTAGGTTTTCTGCGGCTCCCAGCGGCCCTCCTGTGCAAAATGCACGCCCAATGGATTGCACAGGGGGCCGGGGTCACTCCTCGTCGTCTTCCCCGGTGTCGTCCTCGAACGGCATGAATTTCCGCATGGCGTCCCCGAGGTGTTCCAGAGACCCGGGAGCGTTCCTGTGCAAGGCCCGAAGGAACATGTCCGGCGCCTTCTTGAGGTAGTGCCACAGATGCGTCTTCGTCTCGATCTCGCGCCACAGTTCATCCGCCTTGGCGTCCAACATTTCCTCGGTCTCCTCTTCTTGCTCTGGTAGGCGCCCGTTGCGCAGCGTGTTCACGACGTCCCGCCATCCCATCTCCCATTGCAGGAAGCGGTAGGGCGCCAACTCTTTCGTTGGCCGGTCCATTCCTTGCGCTTCCTCGATCATCCGCGCGGTACTCCGCATGGTGGCGACGGTTCTCTTCCCTGCCCCCGTCCGCTGCGCGATCTCCGCCTTGCTCATTGGGGCAACGATCTCGTGATGGTCCATCTTCACCAGTCGCCACGCGTATTCGCTGCGCTCTTTCTGGGTCATCGGAAGCTGCGTCTTGACGTTATCCGCCCCGGCATTCGCGAGGGCTTCCCGCACAGTCCATCTGCGGACGGCCACAGGCACAGCGTCACCGTCCTGTAGCTTCTTGCGATAGGCCGCCAACCTGTGATGGCCCTCGACCACGACCAATCTCGGCCCCGCCTCGATCACTGTCATGGGATCGAACCGCCCGGCCGCCGCCAAGTCCCCGGCCAACCGCGCCACATGGTCTCGGTTCACGCCATCCCGCCCAAGGTCATCCGTCCGGTTCTGAAAGAGCACCGGGATTACCTCAAGGCTGCCGAGGGGGACGTTGATCACGTCACCGTCGCTTGTGCCGGGAAACCCGAGGGCACCGAGGGCCGTCGCCTTCTTGCGTTCTGCCCGCTCCAGCCCTGCCAAGGCTTTCTCGATTGTTCTCATGCTTCGTTGTCCATTGTGCCCTTCATCAAAAAAACAGATAGGGACGCACGCCCGCGAACAGCATCGCGTGTGTTCTCGCGGACAGTGCGTGTATCCCTAGAGTGCGCGGTAATCGCCGCCCTCTCTGGCGCCTTCTCCGCACCCTCCAGCCCGCCGTTTCCAGCGGCTCGAACTCCCGTCCGGCGACGCCCCTTCATCGCCCTACGGGGCTTCCAAGGGCCTTCACAGCGACAGGTGATGGGCGGGCGTGAACCAAGACTTGCGCCAATACGGCGGCCACCAGAACAACTGTCCGCATCCGGGCCACGGTGCGTAGAACTCGATCCCGTACCACCCTAGCCCGACGTCAACCGCCGCTTCCTTGTGCGGGTCAGCAAGTCCCCGACCGAAGCCGATGCGAAGACCCTGTAGCATGATCGTAAAGCGCATAGTCCAGCCTCTCCCAAATGCCTTTCGGCGCCTCTGAGAAGACCTTGACCAGCCATGAAGAACTAGACGCGAACTGAAATTTTCTTTAGCTTCCGATTTGAATTCGACACTGGGCAATAAAGTCGCTTGCGACCCCTTTATTATCAGGGCCTTAACGGGTTTGTGTGTCCGAAGCATTTGGCGGTTTGTTCCGCCCCACCCGTCCTCGAACGACGTGCACACCGCGCACGCCGCGCGCAACATCCCGAAGTCCTCCGGTGGCCCGCCTCGGTGCGCGAGAGGGCGCAGATGTAAAGCGCCTGCTCCTCGTTGAGGTAATAGGCGGTGGTCTCTTGAACCCGCCCCTTGCCGCAGATGATTGGCTCACGCACCGCATGAACCAATCCGAAGTCCTCCAGCCGCCCTCGGTGCGTCGTGATGGTGGTCCGCAGGTTGAGCGGCTGGGCCATCCCAAGGCGTTCGCCGAGGGTCACGTCAGGCGCGCCTAGCGCCGCTGAGGATGCGGGGTTCTGAGTTAATTAGGGTGTTGATGTGGGGGAAGGGACTGAAAGCGCACGCTGAGGCGCCACAAGCAATTCGACCGTCCCTCTGCACTGATCAATTTTGTAGACTTGCCCGCCGACTTCCTTGAGGTCCAGACACGAAATTGGCGACGCCTGAAAGAATGCTTTCGGGTCTCTAAAGAATTCGACGGAGAGGCGGCCAGCCACCACAAGGATGAATGGCAAAAGTAAAGCCAGCAGTACCGCCACAATTGGTCCTGGCGAAAGCCTGTAAACAAGCTCAGGCCATGTCCTCGGAGGGGGTTCGTCGCTCATCATGTCTCCTCGCTTGGCCCGCCCTATACCATCAAAGCTACCACCGCTTCCCGTACGCTCCCAGCCTCGCTCGGAAACCGCACAGCAATGCCCCCTTGCCATCCGTATCAAATCCCCATACGTTCGTTTGGCGAATTGATACAGACATAAAGGCAGCGATGGCAGACGGTCGGTTCATTTCCTATCTCCGGGTCTCGACAGAGAAGCAGGGCCGTTCCGGCCTCGGGCTTGAAGCGCAGCGCGCCGCCGTGGCCGCCTACCTGAACGGTGGCGCTTGGGAAATCGTTCGCGAATACGTCGAGACCGAGAGCGGTAAGCGGAATGACCGGCCGGCTCTTGCCACGGCACTGGCCCACGCCCGGGCAATCGGGGCCTCGCTGATCGTCGCCAAGCTCGACCGCCTGTCCCGCAATGCCGCCTTCCTGCTAACCCTTCGGGATGCTGGCGTGGACTTCGTGGCCGCCGACATGCCCGGGGCTAATCGCATGACGGTCGGCATCATGGCCGTGGTTGCCGAGGAAGAACGGCGCCTGATCAGTGAGAGAACCAAGGCCGCGCTGGCCGCAGCGAAGGCCCGGGGTCAGTCCCTCGGCAGTCCGAAGGGCGCCGCGCATCTCCGGGGGCGGGGCAATGCCGAGGCGGTGGAAGCGATCAAGGCCGGGGCTGACCGGCGCGCCCACGACGTCGCCCACTGGATCGAGGAAGCCCGTGGCAACGGGGCTACGTCCGCCCGGGCCGTGGCCGACTACCTGAACCATCGGGGCATCAAGACCGCACGGGGCGGGCAATGGTACGCGGCCAGCGTTCAACGCGCACTGGCGCGCGCCGGTTAAGGCCGCATCCAAGGCCGCTGCCGACCCGCCGCAGGACACCGCAGGCCGCCCCCGAGGGGGGAAACTCGCGCAAGCCGAGGGTTCGATTCGGCCTCACAGATTTTTCCCGTGGGATAATCCCGGACCCTGACGCCTGCGGCTTGAAGACGGGACACGCCCCTGGTACACAGTGAGCAAGAGGCGAAGTCACGTTTTCATTATGTTTCAATGCTCTAGGGGGACAAGCTCAACAGTCCGGCCCTGGGCACCATTACTTCGGTCGCGCGTCGATTTTCTGAAAACCGAGAAAAAATATCGCTGGCGGGATCTTGGCTTGCCTTCGGCACCCGGCGCGCCGCCACACCGAAGGATCGCGTGATCGTCCATCCGGCGCGTCATTTGCCGAGTCTCCGAAACTGAGTGTAGCGCGCCGTGCAAATTGAGCACACGCGCCGAGCAAATTGAGCACGGTGGATGGACCTCAATCCGGCGCTCTCCAGCCGATGAAGCCCGCCCCATGACCCTGTCCGTCTGTAGGGTGTCG
>NZ_QGLE01000029.1 GCF_003173035.1 Zavarzinia aquatilis | reverse complement strand
CGGCGTGACCTATGCGGGCTTCGTGGCCGGTGAAGGCGTCGGCGACCTGGGCGGGACGCTGAGCTACGGCGGCACGGCGCAGGGCGCGGTGAATGCCGGGAGCTATACGATCACGGCCGGGGGGCTGAGCTCGGGCAACTACGCCATCAGCTATGGGGCCGGCAGCTTGACGGTGAACCAGGCGGCGCTGACGGTAACCGCTGCCAACGCGACGAAGACCTACGACGGCCAGTCCTTCAACGGCGGCAATGGCGTGACCTATGCCGGCTTCGTGGCGGGCGAGGACGCCGGCGATCTGGGCGGGACGCTGAGCTACGGCGGCACGTCGCAGGGCGCGGTGAATGCCGGGAGCTACACGATCACGGCCGGGGGCCTGAGCTCGGGCAACTACGCCATCAGCTATGTCGCGGGCAGCTTGACGGTGAACCAGGCGGCGCTGACGGTAACCGCTGCCAACGCGACGAAGACCTATGACGGCCAGTCCTTCACGGGCGGCGCTGGCGTGACCTACAGCGGTTTCGTGGCGGGTGAAGGCGCCGGCGACCTGGGCGGGACGCTGAGCTACGGCGGCACGGCGCAGGGCGCGGTGAATGCCGGGAGCTACACGATCACGGCCGGGGGCCTGACTTCGGGCAACTACGCCATCAGCTATGTCGGCGGGACGCTGAACGTCGATCGCAAGGCGCTGACGGTAACCGCTGCCAATACGACGAAGACCTATGACGGCGTGGCCTTCAACGGCGGCAATGGCGTGACCTATGCGGGCTTCGTGGCGGGTGAGGACGCGGGCGATCTGGGCGGGACGCTGAGCTATGGCGGCACGGCCCAGGGCGCGGTGAATGCAGGGAGCTACACGATCACGGCCGGGGGGCTGAGCTCGGGCAACTACGCCATCACCTATGTGGCGGGCAGCTTGACGGTGAACCAGGCGGCGCTGACGGTAACCGCTGCCAACGCGACGAAGACGTATGACGGCGTGGCCTTCACGGGCGGCGCTGGCGTGACCTACGCCGGTTTCGTGGTGGGCGAGGACGCGGGTGACCTGGGCGGGACGTTGAGCTACGGCGGTGCGGCCCAGGGCGCGGTGAATGCCGGGAGCTACACGATCACGGCCGGGGGCCTGACTTCGGGCAACTACGCCATCAGCTATGTCGGCGGGACGCTGAACGTCGATCGCAAGGCGCTGACGGTAACCGCTGCCAATACGACGAAGACCTATGACGGCGTGGCCTTCAACGGCGGCAATGGCGTGACCTATGCGGGCTTCGTGGCGGGTGAGGACGCGGGCGATCTGGGCGGGACGCTGAGCTATGGCGGCACGGCCCAGGGCGCGGTGAATGCAGGGAGCTACACGATCACGGCCGGGGGGCTGAGCTCGGGCAACTATGCCATCACCTATGTGGCGGGCAGCTTGACGGTGAACCAGGCGGCGCTGACGGTGACGGCGTCGAACGCGACCAAGACCTACGACGGCCAGTCCTTCAACGGCGGCAATGGCGTGACCTATGCGGGCTTCGTGGCGGGTGAGGACGCGGGCGATCTCGGCGGGACGCTGAGCTATGGCGGTACGGCGCAGGGCGCGGTGAATGCCGGCAGCTACACGATCACGGCCGGCGGCCTGAGTTCGGGCAACTACGCCATCAGCTATGTCGGCGGGACGCTGAGCATCGATCGCAAGGCGCTGACCATCACGGTGTCGAACGCGACGAAGACCTACGACGGCCAGTCCTTCACGGGCGGCGCCGGCGTGACCTATGCGGGCTTTGTGGCGGGTGAAGGCGTCGGCGACCTGGGCGGGGCGCTGAGCTACGGCGGCACGGCACAGGGCGCGGTGAATGCCGGCAGCTACACGATCACGGCCGGCGGCATGAGCTCGGGCAACTACGCCATCAGCTATGTCGGCGGAACGCTGAACGTCGATCGCAAGGCGCTGACCATCACGACGTCAGATGCGACGAAGACCTACGACGGCGTGGCCTTCAACGGCGGCGTCGGCGTGACCTATGCCGGCTTCGTGGCGGGCGAGGACGCCGGCGATCTGGGCGGGACGCTGAGCTACGGCGGCACGTCGCAGGGCGCGGTGAATGCCGGCAGCTACACGATCACGGCCGGGGGGCTGACTTCGGACAACTATGCCATCAGCTACGTCGGCGGGACGCTGATCGTCGATCGCAAGGCGCTGACGGTGACCGCTGCCAACGCGACGAAGACGTATGACGGTGTCGCGTTCAACGGCGGCGCCGGCGTGACCTATGCGGGCTTCGTGGCCGGTGAAGGCGTCGGCGACCTGGGCGGGGCGCTGAGCTATGGCGGCACGGCGCAGGGCGCGGTGAATGCCGGGAGCTATACGATCACGGCCGGGGGCTTGAGCTCGGGCAACTATGCCATCAGCTATGTCGCGGGCAGCTTGACGGTAAACCAGGCGGCGCTGACGGTGACCGCTACCAACGCGACGAAGACCTACGACGGCGTCGCGTTCAACGGTGGCAGCGGCGTGACCTATGCGGGCTTTGTGGCGGGTGAAGGCGTCGGCGACCTGGGCGGGACGCTGAGCTATGGCGGCACGGCGCAAGGCGCGGTGAATGCCGGGAGCTACACGATCACGGCCGGCGGCCTGAGTTCGGGCAACTACGCCATCAGCTACGTGGCGGGCAGCTTGACGGTGAACAAGGCGGCGCTGACGGTGGCGGCGTCCGACGCGACGAAGACCTATGACGGCCAGTCCTTCACGGGTGGCGCCGGTGTGACCTACGCCGGCTTCGTGGCGGGTGAGGACGCGGGTGACCTGGGCGGGACGCTGAGCTATGGCGGCACGGCCCAGGGCGCGGTGAATGCCGGGAGCTACACGATCACGGCCGGGGGGCTGAGCTCGGGCAACTATGCCATCACCTATGTGGCGGGCAGCTTGACGGTGAACCAGGCGGCGCTGACGGTGACCGCTGCCAACGCGACGAAGACCTACGACGGCGTCGCGTTCAACGGTGGCAGCGGCGTGACCTATGCGGGCTTCGTGGCGGGTGAAGGCGTCGGCGACCTGGGCGGGACGCTGAGCTATGGCGGCACGGCGCAAGGCGCGGTGAACGCCGGGAGCTACACGATCACGGCCGGGGGCCTGAGCTCGGGCAACTACGCCATCAGCTATGTCGGCGGGACGCTGAGCATCGATCGCAAGGCGCTGACGGTAACCGCTGCCAATACGACGAAGACCTACGACGGCGTCGCCTTCAACGGTGGCAGCGGCGTGACCTACGCCGGCTTCGTGGCCGGTGAGGACGCCGGTGACCTGGGCGGGACACTGAGCTACGGCGGTACGGCGCAGGGCGCGGTGAATGCCGGGAGCTACACGATCACGGCCGGGGGGCTGACTTCGGACAACTATGCCATCAGCTACGTCGGCGGGACGCTGAACGTCGATCGCAAGGCGCTGACCATCACGGCGTCGAATGCGACGAAGACCTACGACGGCGTGGCCTTCACGGGTGGTAATGGCGTGACCTACGCCGGCTTCGTGGCGGGCGAGGACGCCGGCGATCTGGGCGGGATACTGAGCTACGGCGGCACAGCCCAGGGCGCGGTGAATGCCGGCAGCTACACGATCACGGCCGGGGGCCTGACTTCGGGCAACTACGCCATCAGCTATGTCGCGGGCGGCCTGACGGTGAACCAGGCGGCGCTGACGGTAACCGCGGCCAACGCGACGAAGACCTACGACGGCCAGTCCTTCACGGGCGGCGTCGGCGTGACCTATGCGGGCTTCGTGGCCGGTGAAGGCGTCGGCGACCTGGGCGGGACGCTGAGCTACGGCGGCACGGCGCAGGGCGCGGTGAATGCCGGCAGCTATACGATCACGGCCGGGGGCCTGAGCTCGGGCAACTACGCCATCAGCTATGTCGGCGGAACGCTGAGCATCGATCGCAAGGCGCTGACGGTAACCGCTGCCAACGCGACGAAGACCTATGACGGCCAGTCCTTCACGGGCGGCGCTGGCGTGGCCTACAGCGGTTTCGTGGCGGGTGAAGGCGCCGGCGACCTGGGCGGGGCGCTGAGCTATGGCGGCACGGCGCAGGGCGCGGTGAATGCCGGGAGCTATACGATCACGGCCGGGGGTCTGAGCTCGGGCAACTACGCCATCAGCTATGTCGGCGGGAC
>NZ_QGLE01000028.1 GCF_003173035.1 Zavarzinia aquatilis | reverse complement strand
CGTCGATCGCAAGGCGCTGACGGTAACCGCTGCCAACGCGACGAAAACCTACGACGGCGTCGCGTTCAACGGCGGCAATGGCGTGACCTATGCCGGCTTCGTGGCCGGTGAAGGCGTCGGCGACCTGGACGGGGCGCTGAGCTACGGCGGTACGGCGCAGGGCGCGGTGAATGCCGGGAGCTATGCAATCACGGCCGGGGGCCTGACTTCGGGCAACTACGCCATCAGCTATGTCGGCGGGACGCTGAGCATCGATCGCAAGGCGCTGACGATAACGGCATCCGACGCGACGAAGACCTATGACGGCCAGTCCTTCACGGGTGGCGCCGGTGTGACCTACGCCGGCTTCGTGGCGGGTGAGGACGCGGCTGACCTGGGCGGGACGCTGAGCTACGGCGGCACGGCGCAGGGCGCAGTGAATGCCGGGAACTACACGATCACGGCCGGGGGCCTGACTTCGGGCAACTACGCCATCAGCTATGTCGGCGGGACGCTGAGCATCGATCGCAAGGCACTGACGGTGACGGCGTCCGACGCGACGAAGACCTACGACGGCCAGGCCTTCACGGGCGGCGCCGGCGTGACCTATGCGGGCTTCGTGGCCGGTGAAGGCGTCGGCGACCTGGGCGGGACGCTGAGCTACGGCGGCACGGCGCAGGGCGCGGTGAATGCCGGGAGCTACACGATCACGGCCGGGGGCCTGAACTCGGGCAACTACGCCATCAGCTATGTCGACGGGACGCTGATCGTCGATCGCAAGGCGCTGACGGTAACCGCTGCCAACGCGACGAAAACCTACGACGGCGTCGCGTTCAACGGCGGCGACGGCGTGACCTATGCCGGCTTCGTGGCCGGTGAAGGCGTCGGCGACCTGGGCGGGGCGCTGAGCTACGGCGGTACGGCGCAGGGCGCGGTGAATGCCGGGAGCTACACGATCACGGCCGGGGGCCTGAACTCGGGCAACTACGCCATCAGCTATGTCGACGGGACGCTGATCGTCGATCGCAAGGCGCTGACGGTAACCGCTGCCAACGCGACGAAAACCTACGACGGCGTCGCGTTCAACGGCGGCAATGGCGTGACCTATGCCGGCTTCGTGGCCGGTGAAGGCGTCGGCGACCTGGACGGGGCGCTGAGCTACGGCGGTACGGCGCAGGGCGCGGTGAATGCCGGGAGCTATGCAATCACGGCCGGGGGCCTGAGCTCGGGCAACTACGCCATCAGCTATGTCGGCGGGACGCTGAGCATCGATCGCAAGGCACTGACCATCACGGCGTCGAACGCGACGAAGACCTACGATGGCGTGGCCTTCACGGGTGGCGCCGGTGTGACCTACGCCGGCTTCGTGGCCGGTGAGGACGCGGGTGACCTGGGCGGGACACTGAGCTATGGCGGCACGGCGCAGGGCGCGGTGAATGCCGGCAGCTACACGATCACGGCCGGGGGCTTGACTTCGGGCAACTACGCCATCAGCTACGTCAGCGGGACGCTGAGCATCGATCGCAAGGCACTGACCATCACGGCGTCGAACGCGACCAAGACCTACGACGGCGTGGCCTTCAACGGCGGCAATGGCGTGACCTATGCGGGCTTCGTGGCCGGTGAAGGCGTCGGCGACCTGGGCGGGGCGCTGAGCTATGGCGGCACGGCCCAGGGCGCGGTGAATGCCGGGAACTACACGATCACGGCCGGGGGGCTGACTTCGGGCAACTACGCCATCAGCTACGTCGGCGGGACGCTGAACGTCGATCGCAAGGCGCTGACCATTACGGCGTCGAACGCGACCAAGACCTACGACGGCGTGGCCTTCACGGGTGGTAATGGCGTGACCTACGCCGGTTTCGTGGCGGGCGAGGACGCGGGCGACTTCGGCGGGGCGTTGAGCTATGGCGGCACGGCCCAGGGCGCGGTGAATGCCGGCAGCTATACGATCACGGCCGGGGGGCTGAGCTCGGGCAACTACGCCATCAGCTACGTCGGCGGGACGCTGAACGTCGATCGCAAGGCGCTGACGGTGACGGCATCCGACGCGACGAAGACCTACGACGGCGTGGCCTTCACGGGCGGCGCCGGAGTGACCTACACCGGCTTCGCGGCGGGCGAGGACGCCGGCGATCTGGGCGGTACGCTGAGCTACGGCGGTACGGCTCAGGGCGCGGTGAATGCCGGCAGCTATACGATCACGGCCGGGGGCCTGAACTCGAGCAACTACGCCATCAGCTATGTCGCGGGCAGCTTGACGGTAAACCAGGCGGCGCTGACGGTGACCGCTGCCAACGCGACGAAGACCTACGACGGCCAGTCCTTCACGGGTGGCGCCGGCGTGACCTACGCCGGCTTCGTGGCGGGCGAGGACGCCGGCGATCTGGGCGGGACGCTGAGCTATGGCGGCACGGCGCAGGGCGCGGTGAATGCCGGGAGCTACACGATCACGGCCGGGGGCCTGAGCTCGGGCAACTACGCCATCAGCTATGTCGGCGGGACACTGAACGTCGATCGCAAGGCGCTGACAGTAACCGCTGCCAACGCGACGAAGACGTATGACGGCGTGGCCTTCACGGGCGGCGCCGGCGTGACCTATGCCGGTTTCGTGGCGGGCGAGGACGCCGGCGACCTGGGCGGGACGCTGAGCTACGGCGGCACGGCACAGGGCGCGGTGAATGCCGGGAGCTACACGATCACGGCCGGGGGCTTGAGCTCGGGCAACTACGCCATCAGCTATGTCGCGGGCAGCTTGACGGTAGACCAGGCGGCGCTGACGGTGACCGCTGCCAACGCGACGAAGACCTACGACGGCCAGTCCTTCACGGGTGGCGCCGGCGTGACCTACGCCGGCTTCGTGGCGGGAGAAGACGCTGGTGACGTGGGCGGGACGCTGAGCTATGGCGGCACGGCACAGGGCGCGGTGAATGCCGGGAGCTACACGATCACGGCCGGTGGCCTGAGCTCGGGCAACTACGCCATCAGCTATGTCGGCGGGACGCTGAACGTCGATCGTAAGGCGCTGACCATCACGGCGTCGAATGCGACGAAGACCTACGACGGCGTGGCCTTCACGGGTGGTAATGGCGTGACCTACGCCGGCTTCGTGGCGGGAGAAGACGCTGGTGACGTGGGCGGGGCGCTGAGCTATGGCGGCACGGCACAGGGCGCGGTGAATGCCGGGAGCTACACGATCACGGCCGGGGGCTTGAGCTCGGGCAACTACGCCATCAGCTATGTGGCGGGCAGCTTGACGGTAGACCAGGCGGCGCTGACGGTGACCGCTGCCAACGCGACGAAGACCTACGACGGCGTCGCGTTCAACGGCGGCGCCGGCGTGACCTATGCCGGCTTCGTGGCGGGTGAGGACGCGGGCGATCTGGGCGGGACGCTGAGCTATGGCGGCACGGCGCAGGGTGCAGTGAATGCCGGGAGCTACACGATCACGGCCGGGGGCTTGAGCTCGGGCAACTACGCCATCAGCTACGTGGCGGGCAACTTGACGGTGAACCAGGCGGCGCTGACGGTAACCGCTGCCAACGCGACGAAGACCTATGACGGCGTGGCCTTCAACGGTGGCAATGGCGTGACCTATGCCGGCTTCGTGGCGGGCGAGGACGCGGGTGATCTCGGCGGCACGCTGAGCTACGGCGGCACGGCTCAGGGCGCGGTGAATGCCGGGAGCTACACGATCACGGCCGGCGGCCTGAGCTCGGGCAACTACGCCATCAGCTACGTCGGCGGGACGCTGAACGTCGATCGCAAGGCGCTGACGGTAACCGCTGCCAACGCGACGAAGACCTACGACGGCGTCGCGTTCAACGGCGGCAATGGCGTGACCTATGCGGGCTTCGTGGCCGGTGAAGGCGTCGGCGACCTGGGCGGGACACTGAGCTATGGCGGCACGGCGCAGGGCGCGGTGAATGCCGGGAGCTACACGATCACGGCCGGGGGCTTGACTTCGGGCAACTACGCCATCAGCTACGTCAGCGGGACGCTGAGCATCGATCGCAAGGCACTGACCATCACGGCGTCGAACGCGACCAAGACCTACGACGGCCAGGCCTTCACGGGTGGTAATGGCGTGACCTATGCGGGCTTCGTGGCCGGTGAAGGCGTCGGCGACCTGGGCGGGGCGCTGAGCTATGGCGGCACGGCCCAGGGCGCGGTGAATGCCGGGAACTACACGATCACGGCCGGG
>NZ_QGLE01000027.1 GCF_003173035.1 Zavarzinia aquatilis | reverse complement strand
CCGGACGAGACCATGATCCAGCCCGCGACCTATCGCGCGATCGAGGATCTGTCCCGTTACATCTGGCAGCACGAGCCGAAGGCCCGCCACGCCCAGAGCATGGTGCCCATGGTCCAGGCGGTGAACCAGGTGCTCTACGAAGGCGATCCGTCCTATGCCATCGTGCCCGACACGGTCGACGAGGTGGCCTTCAACGTTTACCTGTTCTCGTCGAAGGGCGAGCCGGGCGACTTCAAGGCCTATACCGACGAGACCTGGCGCATCGGCAACATCATGGTGCCGCTCGACGACAAGACCGGCACCACGGTGAAGTCGGTGACCGCCCTGGCGCGCCAGTTCATCGCGTCCATGCCGCCCCTGCCCAATGGCGCCAAGCTGCTGGTCGCCGGCGGTCAGGTCGGCATCGCCGAGGCGATCAACGCCGAGATCGAGGACACCAAGGACGCCGTCCTCGTCGCCATCGTGGTCTTCATCGCGGGCTGCATCTTCGTCGCGTTCCGCTCGCTCTGGGTCACCGGCGTGCTGATCTTCGCCCTGCTGACCTCGACCTTCATGACCGACACCTTCATGTATCTGATGGGCATCGGCCTCAACATCAACACGCTGCCGCTGGCCGCGCTCGGCGTCGGTCTTGCCGCCGACTACGGCATCTACATCCTGCACCGGGTGCGCGAGGCCCTGGCCGAGGGCGAGCCCTGGGAGGTCGCGGTGCACCACGCCCTGACCACCTCGGGCAACGCGGTGATGATCACGGCGATCACCATGATCGCGCCGGTGATGCCCTGGGCCTTCTTCTCGGCCCTGCGCTTCCAGGCCGAGATGGGCGTGCTGCATGCCGTGGTGCTGTTCTTCAACATGCTTGGCGCCCTGATCTTCGTGCCCTGCATGGTGCTGCTGTTCAAGCCGGCGTCCCTGCGAAAGGGGCACGCGGCGCCCGCCGGCCAGCGCCTGGAGCGCGACGCCGTCGGCGAGGCGGCCGAGTAACCGGGACCATCGCGTAACCGCTTAAACCACGAACGACCAGAGCCCCCGGCCAGAGAACGGCCGGGGGATGGCGGAAAACGCCCCCGGCCACAGGCCGGAGGGAGAGGGAACGCCCCCGGCCACAGGCCGGAGGGAGAGGGAACGACAGGGGTAGGGGGGTTAACATGAAGCTGTGGAACATCCTGCTGACGACAACGATCCTCGGCGGCGTGGCCGGCGCCACGCTGTCGGGCTTCGCCTCGGGCTTCGATGACGTCAGTGTGGGCGGGCGCGTGAAGCAGGGCGTCGCCTTCGGCTATTCCGATCTGACCGACGGCATGCTGAAGATCGCCCAGGCCAATTACATCGTCGAGCTCGACACCAGCTGGAAGCCGTCGAAGAACATCGCGGTCACCGGCAACTTCTGGCTGCGCGGCGACTGGTGCGACAGCTGGTGCGGCGACCTCATGGGCTCAGGGATCCAGAACCCCAACAGCCCCAACGCCGCCCAGCAGTACGGCTATCACATCAACCGCAAGGGCGGCGGCCGCGACGATCCCTTCGGTAACACCGTCGATCACCAGAACCGCTATCTCGACGACTTCGAAGACGAGATGATCCGCGAGTTCGCGATCAAGTTCACCGACGACTACAACCGCTTCGCCCTCAAGATCGGCAAGTTCGTGCGCGGCTGGGGCCAGTCGGACGGCATCCGTCTCCTTGACGTGCTTCATGCCCAGGACCTGCGCATGAAGGGCGTGCTGGGCGATTCCGACGAGATCCGCATCCCCAACTGGATGGCCGCGCTCGACCTGAACTTCGACGAGATGGGCATCGCCAAGCCCTTCGAATGGATCGGCATGACCAAGCCCGGCCTCGAGATGATCTTCATGCCCGAGACCCATCACGACAAGTTCGTCATCAATAACCCGACCCCGGGCGACGTCACCTCGGGCGGGCTTTACGGCTTCCCCTTCCCCTATCTGATCGACCCCGTGTCGGGCAAGGGCATCCCCTACTTCGCCGCCAACCTGCACGACGTGACGCCGCGCGAGTTCTCGGTCACCGACGCCACCCTCGCGGCCCGCTTCAAGTTCCAGGCGCTGCACGGCGAAGGCACGCTGAACGCCTATTACGGCTGGCAGGAGCTGCCCATCGTCAAGATGCGCGACTCGACCCTCTTCGTCGGCAGCGACAAGCACGATCCCAACCAGGCCCTGCTCAAGCTGCCGCTCAGCCAGCAGCTGCTCGAGACCCTCGTCCATGCCCCGGGCATCGGCTATCTCGACGCCATGCGCCTGACCACCGGCGGTCTGCTCGGCACCCTCGGCCAGCTGCTCGGCCCGGCCGGGATCAATGCCTATGGCTGCTCGACCGGCATCCTGCCGCCGCTCTGCTCGGTCACCACCAACTTCGATCTCGACTACAAGTATCGCAAGAAGCTGGTCGGCGCGACCTTCACCCGCGACATGGTCGAACTCGCCTTCGGCCCCAAGGATGTCGCGCCCGTGTTCCGCATGGAAGCCTCCTACGAGTTCGACAAGCCGTTCAACCGCTACCGCGTGGAAACCAATGTCGGGAGCGAGGTCTATGGCACCAACGCCCTCATCTCCTCGGTCGACAACAGCGTCGCCTTCCGCGACCAGATCTCGGTCATGGTCGGCTTCGACTACTTCCTCTGGCTGCCGTTCTGGAAGAACCAGGAAAGCTCGATCTTCACCAGCTTCCAGCTGTTCAACATCATCACCAAGGACTCGAAGGACCTGATGTTCCAGTCGCCCTACGCCGCCTTCGGCTCCAAGGTGCACCCGGTCCAGACCTATGCCTCGTTCCTGTGGTGGAAGGCGCTCGACGACGGCCGGCTCTACCTCGAGGGCCTCGCCGCCTACGACTTCCAGAACGAGGGCTTCGCCTATCGCCAGCGCGTCGACTTCAACTACTTCGGCGACCACGTCCGGCCGCGGCTCGAGCTGATCCACTACGAAGGCAAGACCGAGCAGGGCCTGTTCGGCCTCTATGACAACGCCGACGCGATCGAGTTCTCGCTCACCTATCAGTTCTGACCATAAAGACCACCAACGGGAGGATATCCATGAAGATCAGAACCATGGCGGCCGGCATCGTCGCCGCCCTGTCAATCGGCGCCTCGCAGGCCGCCCTGGCCAGTCCCGAGGATGGCGTCGCCGCCTGGAAGGCCTATGCCGCCAGCCATCCCGAGGTCGCGCCCTTCGTCGACGCCATCGGCTCGCCCGAGGCCCTCGCCATCGCCAAGCGCTGGGCCGCCCTGCGCGGCTATGACGCCCCGGGCATGCTCGCCACCGCCCAGCTGCCGCCCGAGCTGAAGCCCGGCACCGTCATCGACGCCAGCAATGTCGATGCCG
Source organism: Zavarzinia aquatilis (assembly GCF_003173035.1). Classification (GTDB taxonomy): domain Bacteria; phylum Pseudomonadota; class Alphaproteobacteria; order Zavarziniales; family Zavarziniaceae; genus Zavarzinia; species Zavarzinia aquatilis. Next base: position 1,182 of record NZ_QGLE01000027.1, on the reverse strand, counting down.
CCTGGCTGAAGCCCTACATCCTTCCCGCCCTCGCCGACCGCTTCAAGGACAGCGCCTGGTTCGGCTGGAAGAAGGCGGTCATCGTGCCGACCGCGTCCTACTACATGCCCAAGGGCACGCTCGAGCAGACCGAGGCCGCCAAGGCCGCCGGCACCGTGTTCAACGCCACCGCCGACGGCAACCTGCTCACCCCCGACGGCAAGTTCGCCCTCGCGACCCAGGGCGCGATGCCCTTCCTCAACCCGAAGAACGGTCTCGAGGCGACCTGGTCCTTCGTCGCCCACGGCATCGCCAACGACAACCTGAACTTCAACCCGATCACCATGGACGTCTGCAACAACGGTGGCTCGCTGGAGCGCCAGTACAAGGCGGAACTGTGGTGGCAGAAGATGCACGGCCGCAAGGACGTCGCCCCTTACGGCGACATCGGCGGCATGGACGGCGTCGTCGAGGCGGGCGCGGTCTACTTCACCGATCCGCGTGACGTGCGCGGTCTCTCGGGCGTGCGCAAGCGCTTCGCCGACGCCAAGAAGGAAGACGACTTCAAGGTCTTCGTCCCGACCCTGAAGCGCACCCGCATCCTCTCCGCCACCGACGGCCAGGACCCGCTGGCCGCCGGCCTCGAGCTGATCTGGGACGACTGGCGTGCCTACTGGGTGAAGACCGACGCCTCCAAGTTCGACTACAAGATCGCCGGCGAGGGCTGGACCCTCGGCTTCCCGCACACCGGCCACTTCTCGGAAGCGGCCAAGCGTGAAGGCTCCTGCGCGGTCGATACGGTCGAGCTGGAACTCCGTCCGGTCTGGATCCTCGAGATCACCGACAAGACCGGCAAATACATCTACTCCAAGCGCCGGATCTATCTCGACAAGGAGTTCTACTACCCGGTCGCCAACGAGTTCTACGACGCCCGCGGCAACCTGATGCGCGTCTGGTACGACAGCCGCGACTGGGTGCCGGCCACCGGCCAGGCCCAGTGGAAGCAGGTCGCGATCTGGAACGTCATCTCCAAGCGCCTGACCTGGCTCACCATGGACTCGCGCTGGAAGGATCTCGAGACCAACCCGACGCCGTCCCTCTTCGACGTCGACCAGCTCCGCGACTACAAGTAATCCAGGGCTCGGGCGGCGTTTGGGAAGCGCGCCGCCCAACTCTCTCCTCTACCCAAGTCTTCCTCCTGGG
>NZ_QGLE01000026.1 GCF_003173035.1 Zavarzinia aquatilis | reverse complement strand
CCAGAAAGGTCATCCGCATCGCCCTCGCCCGAAAACTCCTCGTCCGGCTCAACGCAAAAGCACGAGACGTCCGGCAGGCCATGCCAAATCTCTCTTGACCAACAAGACAGTCGCTCTCCCCCCCGTCCTGGGGGAGGGGATCATCGGTATTTCCGGTCACCACTGGTTCGTCGAGGGCTTGACCTGCGCCACAAATGTTATGTTATAACGTAGCTGTTCTTGGGGAGGCGGAAAGCGCCATGTCATCCATCCATCCGACCATGCTGACGCTCGGGGCCGGCACGCGCCTTGGCATCGCCGCCGGTCTGATCGCGCTCCTCTGGGGCGCCGTGCTGTGGGCGCTGTGATGGCCGGCCTTCGTCTTGCCCCCATCGAGGTGCGGGATCTGACGGTCGCCTACGACCGTCATCCCGCCGTGCATCACGTCACCTGCCGCTTCGAGCCGGGCTCGCTGACCGCCGTGGTCGGCCCCAACGGCGCCGGCAAATCCACCCTGATCAAATCCATCGTCGGCCTGCTGCGCCCGGCCGAGGGACGGGTATCGGTCGGCGACCTGAAGCGCCGCGACATCGCCTATCTGCCCCAGCAGGCGGATATCGACCGCTCGTTTCCGATCACCGTCGCCGACACGGTCGCCCTCGGCCATTGGGCGCGGGTCGGCATCTTCCGGGCGATCGGCCGTCCCTTGCGCGACAAGGTCGCCGAAGCCCTGTCGGCCGTCGGGCTGGAGGGGTTCGAGCAGCGGCCCATCGGCTCCCTCTCGTCCGGGCAGTTTCAGCGTGTGCTCTTCGCCCGCCTGCTGTTGCAGGATGCGGGCGTCATCCTGCTGGACGAGCCGTTCAATGCCATCGACGCCCGGACGACCCAGGACCTCCTTGACCTGATCGGCCGCTGGCACGGCGAGAAGCGGACGGTGATCGCCGTCCTCCACGACATGGATCAGGTGCGCCAGCATTTCCCCGACACGCTGCTGCTGGCGCGCGAACTTGTCGCCAACGGCCCGACGCCGGACTGCCTGACCGCCGCCAATCTTCTCGCCGCGCGCCGCATGTCCGAGCGCTGGCAGGACGATGCCGCCGTCTGCGCCCCCGAGAAGCGGCGGGCATGATGACCCTCTGGTCCCTGCTGGTCGCGCCTTTCGCCGATTTCGCCTTCATGCGGCGGGCGCTGGTCGCCTGTTTCGCGCTCGCGCTCGGCTGTGGCCCGGTCGGCGTGCTTCTCATGCTGCGGCGGATGAGCCTGATCGGCGATGCCATGAGCCACGCCGTGCTGCCCGGCGCCGCCATCGGCTTCCTGATCGCCGGCCTCAACATCTGGGCCATGGGGCTGGGCGGGCTCGTCGCCGGCATTTCCGTGGCCCTTCTGTCGGGCCTCGTCACCCGCAACACGAGCTTGCGGGAAGACGCCAGTTTCGCCGGCTTCTATCTGATTTCGCTCAGCCTCGGCGTGCTGATCGTCTCGACGAAGGGCTCCAACGTCGACCTGCTGCATGTCCTGTTCGGCACGATCCTCGCGGTCGACGATGCCGCGCTGCTGACGGTCGCGGGCATCGCCTCCCTCAGCATCGCCGTGCTGGCCCTCATCTACCGGCCGCTGGTCGTCGAATGCTTCGACCCGGGCTTCCTGCGCGCGGTCGGCGGCGGGGCGGGGTCGATCTTCCATGTCGTCTTCCTCGTCCTCGTCGTCGTCAATCTGGTCGCCGGCTTTCAGGCTCTCGGCACCCTGATGGCGGTCGGCCTGATGATGCTGCCGGCGGCGGCCAGCCGCTTCTGGGCGCGGGATGTCTGGTCGATGGCGGCGGTCTCCATCGGTGTCGCCATGCTGTCGGGCTGGATCGGCCTCCTTGTTTCCTATCACCGCGACCTGCCGTCCGGTCCCGCCATCATGATCACGGCCGGCGTCGCCTATGTCGTCTCCATCGTCGTCGGACGGGAAGGCGGGATCATCTGGCGCTACATGCCGCGCCGTCATCTGGAGGCTTGAGACCATGCTGCTGCGCCCGCTTCTGCTCGCCCTCGGGCTTTCCACCGTGGCCACGGCGGCGTTTGCCGAGCCGGTGAAGGTCGTCGCCTCCTTCTCGATCCTCGGCGACATGGTGGCCAATGTCGGCGGCGATCATATCGCCCTGACGACGCTGGTCGGCCCCGATGGCGACGCTCATGTCTTCCAGCCCAGCCCGCGCGACGCGAAAGCGGTGGCCGGGGCCGATCTCGTGATCATTTCCGGTCTCGGCTTCGAGGGCTGGATGGAGCGCCTGACCGAAGCCGCCGCCTACAAGGGCAAGGTCGTCGTGGCCAGCACGGGCGTTACCCCGCGCGAGATGGCGGCAGAGGAAGAGGGCCACGAGGAACACGCCGAGGAAGGCCACGATCATCACGATCACGGCAATGTCGACCCGCACGCCTGGCAGGATCTGTCCAACGGGCTGCGCTATGTCGACAATATCGCCGCCGGCCTGATCGCCGCCGATCCCGCCAACGAAGCCGATTACCGCGCCCATGCCGCCGCCTATCGCGCGAAGCTGGAAGCGCTCGACGCCAAGGTGAAGGCCGCCATCGCCGCCCTGCCGGCGGAGCGGCGCAAGATCATCACCAGCCACGACGCCTTCGGCTATTTCGCCGCCGCCTATGGCCTCGAGGTGCTGGCGCCTCAGGGCGTCTCGACCGAATCGGAAGCCTCGGCCAAGGGGGTTGCCCTGCTGATCCAGCAGATCAAGGAGACGAAGGCGCCGGCCGTCTTCCTCGAAAACGTCACCGACCCCCGCCTGATCGCGCAGATCGCGCGCGAGACCGGCGCGCATATCGGGGGCACGCTTTATTCAGACGCACTCTCTGGTGCATCTGGCGACGCCTCTACCTATATTGCGATGTTCGAACACAATGTGGCCATGCTGACGGCCGCCTTGGGATCATAATCGCTGGAGTGCGTTAGATGAATCAGGTCCCCGTGACCGTCCTGACCGGCTATCTCGGCGCCGGCAAGACAACCTTGCTCAACCGGATCCTGACCGAGCAGCACGGCAAGCGCTATGCCGTCGTGGTCAACGAATTCGGCGAGATCGGCATCGACAACGACCTCGTGGTCGAGACCGACGAGGAAGTCTTCGAGATGAACAACGGCTGCATCTGCTGCACCGTGCGCGGGGACCTCATTCGCATCCTCACTGGCCTGATGCGCCGCAAGGGCAAGTTCGACGCCATCCTGATCGAGACCACGGGCCTTGCCGATCCGGCGCCGGTCGCCCAGACCTTCTTCGTCGACGAGGACGTGCAGGCCAAGGCCAAGCTCGACGCCGTCGTCACCGTGGTCGATGCCCTGAACATCGAGGCCCGGCTGAAGGACAGCAAGGAAGCGCGCGAGCAGATCGCCTTCGCCGATGTGATCCTTCTGAACAAGACCGACCTCGTTGCCCCCGCCGACCTCGACCGGATTGAGGGCATCATCCGCGGCATCAACACGGCGGCGGAAATCCACCGCACGACCAACAGCCAGGTCGATCTCGACCGCGTGCTCGACCGGGGCGCCTTCGATCTCGACCGCATCCTCGCGATCGAACCGGATTTCCTCGAAGGCGGCCATGTCCACAGCCACAACGAGGACATCACCTCGGTCTCCTTCACGGCTGTCGACCCGCTCGACGAGAACAAGTTCAACCGCTGGATTTCCAACATCCTGCAGACCAAGGGGCAGGACATCCTGCGCTCCAAGGGCATCCTGTCCTTCGCCAATCAGGACGACCAGTTCGTCTTCCAGGGCGTGCACATGCTGCTCGACGGCGATTATCGCCGGCCCTGGGCGCCGGACGATCCGCGCATCAGCCGCATCGTCTTCATCGGCCGCAATCTCGATGTGCCGGCGCTGAAGGCCGGGTTCGAGGCCTGCCGTGCCGCCTGAATTCCCCGATTTCCAGCCGGAAGACGTTTACGCCGACCGCCTGCCGCCAAGCCGTGTCGACTGCTATCCGCAGGAAGCCGGCATCCTTGCCCTCGCCATCGACGGGCGGGACCGCATCGGTTTCGCCTTCGATGACGGCCGCATCGCTGTCGGCAGCCTCGACTCTCCGGCCGAATTCGTGGCGTTCGAAGCCCATGACGGCGTTTCTCTCGCGCTCTGCGCCGGGCCGAAGGGCGGTTTCGTTTCGGGCGGGGACGACGGCAGCGCCGTCCTGATCGCCGCCGACGGCACGCGGACCGAGCTGTTGCCGCCGGGCAAGGACTGGGTCCACGCCGTCGCCGCCTCGCCCGCCTCGGGGCTGATCGCGCTCGGCGTCGGCAAGACCGCGCGTGTCTTCGATGCCGCCGGCAAGGCCCTGGGGGCGACCGCGCCCGTCGCCTCGGCGGTGACCGGGGTCGCCTTCAACCCCAAGGGCAAGCGCATCGCCGTCGCCCATTACGGCGGTGTCTCGCTGTGGTATGCCGGGGGCCTGACCGGCACGCCGAAGCTGCTGCCGTGGAAGGGCAGTCATGTCTCCGTGACCTGGAGCCCGGACGGCCGCTTCGTCGTCACCGGCACGCAGGACAAGGAATTGCACGGCTGGCGTGTCGAAGATGATGTCGACATGCGCATGTCCGGCTATGCCGCCAAGGTGAAGAGCTTTTCCTGGTCGGCGGACGAGCGTTGGCTGGCCTGTTCCGGCAGCCCGCTGGTCACCGCCTGGGACTTCATCGGCAAGGGCCCGATGGGCCGCCCGCCGCATCAGTTCGGCGGGGCGGAGGAATTCCTCGCGACCCATGTCGCCGCCCATCCGAAACTGCCCGTGGTCGCCGCCGCCTTCGAGGATGGAAGGATCGAGATGGGGCGTTTCGCGGTCGAGGGGCAGGTCCTCCTCAAGGAGGTCGGCGGCGGCATGCCCACCGGCCTCGCCTGGACCGCCGACGGCGGCCGCCTGCTGATGACGACCGAGGACGGCGAATTCTTCGTCGTCGACCTCGAAGACCTCAAGGTCGCGGCCAAAGAGCAGAAAAAGCGGAAATAGGGCGGGTCTGCCCCACCTCACCCCGGCCCTCTCCCCCCTGAAGGGCGGAGAGGGAGAAATGGCCCCCTCTCCGCCCGCTTGCGGGGGGAGAGCGACTGTCTTGTTGGTCAAGAGAGATTTGGCATGGCCTGCCGGACGTCTCGTGCTTTTGCGTTGAGCCGGACGAGGAGTTTTCGGGCGAGGGCGATGCGGATGACCTTTCTGG
>NZ_QGLE01000025.1 GCF_003173035.1 Zavarzinia aquatilis | reverse complement strand
TCCCACGGTTGCAGCCAGAGGGCAGACGAGTGCCGGCCGCCTGTGATGGGACCGGCGGCCGCCGGTCCCATCACAACGTCAGTCTCGTCTACAACCAACGCCCTTTCCAGATACAAGGGCCGGAGCCCCCTCCCACCCGCCTTACTCGGCGGCCTGGTTCTGCTTGCCGATGCCGGCCCAGGCGTAATTATGCGCGTCCGAGCCGATCTCGCCCGGGTTCAGCCCCATGTAGAGCAGGGCACCGGCCAGATTCTGCGGCTGGATCTCGCCCGACAGGAAGCGGTCGACCACATTCATGTGGCCCTGGTAACGCTCCGGGTCCTGCTGGAAGCACCAGCGATCGACTTCCGAGCCGAAGTGATACAGACGGCCGTTGTGGACCAGCTGGTAATCCCTGACATTCCAGCCGTCGCCCGCGGTGCCGACGACCGGCAGGTTGCACATGTTGCAGATGGTCGGCAGGGTTTCCGGCAGGGTCAGGTCCTCGCGGCCCTTCTGCAGGTTTTCGGTGATGACGTCCCAGCAGCGGCCGAAGGTCGAGTTCCAGCCCGGATACTTCTCCTCCAGCCAGTCGCGCTCTTCGGGCGACACGCCGGCGGCCGGGTTCCACCACACGGTCGGGCGCCAGTACCAGACACCCATGTGCATACCGTGGTGGGTCTCGTCGAGCGAGCGCACGAATTCGTCCCAGTACCAGGGCAGGTCGAGGCCGAGATCCTTCAGCTGGCGCTCGAACTGGCCGATGATCCATTCCTCCATGAATTCCTTGAAGGACTGCTTCCGGTGCTCGAGCGGGGTATAGTAATCGAGGATCGGACCGGTCAGGACCGAGAACAGCTTCCACGCCCGCCAGAAGATGACGTCGATCATCTTCTGCGCTTCGTCCTTCTTGCCGTTCGCGATCAGGATCTTCAGCACCGGGCCGCCCTGCTGGGCATGACGCGATTCGTCGGTCTGGACCGAGGAGATCAGGCTGGCGAACGTATGGTCGCCGGCTTCGGCAGCATCGGCCGCGAGGCCGAGGAACTGCATGTTGGTAAAGCCGGTCTCGAAGGCGAAGGTCAGCATGATGGCGACGCTGACCGCGTCGCGGGTGAACATCATGTCGTCGAACATGTGACGCGCGGCGAGCGCGGCCCATTCGTTGGTGTGCATCGCCTTGTGGGCCCAATCCCACTGGCGGCTGCGCTTGGTGTGCTCATGCGGGAAGAACAGCTGGATCTGGCCGTGCCGCATCTCGTCCAGCATCCCGAAGGTCGCCATGTTGCGGTTGCCGGGCGCGCGGGCGAAACGGGCCATGCGGGCTTCCGCCGTCGCCGCGCCATATTCCGCGACCGCGAGGGCGCCGTAGTGGGCCTGCAGCGTGCTGACCCAGCCCGGATCGGCGGTGTCGATGTAATTCGCGCGCTCGAGGGCGGCCTTCACCGAATAGGCACCGGCATCCTTTTCGCGCTGGGTTGCGACATAGTCGCTGTAGGTAACCTTGTACGGCTCATCGAAGGTCTCCCAGGCTTCCGCAGGAATACCGCGCGAGCCCGACATCGCCTCGGGAAACATTTCCGCTTCCGTCACATAGCGGGGCGTCCAATTCGTTGTGCGGACGAGATCGTAGTATTCGCTCGACGCCAGCTTCGACATCACTGTCCCTCCCTGTGGACTTGTTGCTCTGGCCGGAAACCGGCGGTGGCAAGGCTGGGGATGTCGTCTCCCCGGCCGTCATTTCGTACATCAGCAATGATCGTGCCAATCGCGCCACGGTTGCCGTCCTCTGGCGCGTCCGGCGCCCAAAGGACAAGCCTCTGCGGCGTCACGGCAGCTGGGTGTTGCGCTGCATCCCCGTTCGATAGGCGCAAACCATATTGCTTCCTGCCATTTGTCAGGATTCGGCGACCCGGAATTGCTGCGCCGCACGCATTTCGCCCCCAGCTTCGCGATGAGCCGCGCGCGCCGTGCGATGGCGCCACGAGACCGGCTCGCCTTGTTGTGTTCATCAAAAAAACCCATGCGGGATTGATGGAAGCGGCAAGGGACTTGTCGATTTCAGCCAACGGCACCGTGGCGGGCGCGTCGACGCCAGCACCTTCCCGTCGTGAAACGGCAGAGGTTTCCTGATTTCGGGCCGAGGGCGAGTGGTCGCGGCGCGCGACGAAGTCACACGCCCGCTTCCCGCACACCATCAGGTGCGCGGGGCAAACGTCCTGGCTGGAAGACGTTTCGCTTCCCCAAAACATCTCGCGGAAAGATTGCATGTCTTTCCCTTACCGGCATTCCCCCGAGGCCGATTTATTGTCATCGGCTTTTCTGGACTTTAGTCGGGGGTGGGTAAGGTGTCATTACATCATGCGCGGCAAATGCACCCGATTGCCGGTGTATTTGCCGCGCATGAGCGGTACAGGCTTCGTCAGTAGTCGCGCAGGCGTTCGATATCGAACATGCCCGACATGTCGCCCGAAATGATCGACCAGTCGGCCATCATGCTGATGCGGTTGTAGCGCTGACCGATCACATTCCACAGGACGTAATTCCGCGCCATCCACAGACCTTTGGCAGGGTCGAAATCGCCGGCATCGTCGAGCACGCGCCAGAGGTTGCCGCGTTGGTCGTACATCTCCTGATACTGGGCGTACCAGGTTTCCTTGTCGATGTAGAGGCGGCGCCGGCCATAGACATAGTTGCCGGTCTTGTCGGTGATGTCGAGAATCCACACGGGCCGCAACTCGAGGTCGATGGTCGCCAGCTCGCACTCCGATCCGCCGTGATCGGCAGGGTTATAGGCATGGCCGACCTCGGGCTGCGACAGCACGAAGCCGTCGCCGATCAGCTTGAAGTCGAACTTGCGCGGGTCGGGCTTCAGCCAGGACTGACGCCATTCGTCCCAGGTCGCCTCGATGCCTGGGGTCATCGGGTCCTGCGTGTCGGTGCCGCCGAGAATGCGGGTGCGGCGCATGGTCGGAACATAACCCCGGAAGTCGTCGCCCTTGTCGGCCGAGGCGAAGCGCCGCCGCGTGGCGGCGAGGCCCTTGATGTCGCGCGGGGCGAGGAAGACGATGGAGCCGGCCTCGATCGTGTCATTCTCGCCCCGGATGTCGCCAAAGGGCGCGGAATCGACCCTTCCGTGCATCTTCTGCCACCAGAGATGCATGACGTAACGCCGCTCCGGCTTGTTGTCCGGGGTGCAGGAGGTCAGCTCCATCGGTTTCAGGGCGAGATTGTCGTTGCCGATGCCGAAGGCAAGGAACGTCCAGTAGAGCTGCAGCCCGTCGGCCGGGCGGGTGAAGGGCAGGCCGGAATCGCCGAGCAGGGCGAAGCCGCCCTTCGCATCGAGCAATTCGCCCTTCTCGCTGATCGAGTAAGTTCCACCCTTCTTGGTCGCTTCGAGCCGGGCCTGGGACAGCGTGTAGGGCGTCGTCGGCACGATGCGGATGCGCCCCCACCGGAACCAGCCGTCCGACATCAGGCGCGCCAGGCTCGGCGCCGGCAGATAGTCCTTCAGCCAGGGATATTGGGCGGCATTCTCGCGGGTGATCTCAAGGCCGGGTTTCAGGTCGGGCGGCAATTTCGCCGCCGCGATCAGGCTGCGCGCGGTATAGCCGCGGAACGCCTGCCATTCCTCGACCAGGGCGATGGCCTTGGGATCGGCCAGCATTTCGGCGAATTGCTTGTGCCCCTCGAAGCCCGTCTTGGCGGCAAGGCTTCGCCATTCATCGACCCATTCCGCCGCCACCGCCGGCAAGGCCGAAGCCACGAGACCGACGACCAGGGGCAATGCCCGCCACCATTTCATGCATCACCCGAGAGAAAGTCGTTCACGAGAGAGTTGAACCTAGCCGCGTGTTCGATCTGGGTCCAGTGACCGCAGCGCCCGAACATGTGAAGCTCGGCCCGGGGCAGCAGGTCGAACAGTCGAAGCGCGTTGCCGGGCGGAATGACCCGGTCCTCGCGCCCATGCAGGATCAGCGCGGGCTTGTCGATCGCGGCGATCGCCGCCTCGGGCGTCGCGAGGGCGGTGACCCAGCGCTGGCGCGGCGCCGGAAACAGGGCGGCGAAGCTTTCCTGCACGCCCGGCCGGATGCTGGCGGCATGGCGCATCCGCACCAGGTCATCCGTCGCCCGGGTGGGGTCGTAGGAAAAGATGCCGATCAGCCGGCGCATGGTCTCGATCGAGGGTTCGTAGCCCCAGACCGCGTCCAGCCCCGCGGTCAGCGGGAAATCGACACCGGCCGCGCCCATCAGGACAAGGCGGCGGACACGATCCGGTGCGCGCGCGGCAAGAGCAAGCGCGAGCGCCCCGCCGAAGGAATTGCCGACGACATCGACCGGACCGAGTTCCAGTGCGTCAATGAAGCCGATCAGATGCGATATCCAGCGTTCCATCGAGAACTGCGTGCCCGGCGGCGTCGCGGTATAGCCGAAGCCGAGCATGTCGGGCGCCAGCACCCGGCGCGCCGCCGCCAGCGGCCCCATGTTCAGGCGCCAGTTGGCATAGGCGGAAACCCCGGGGCCGGAGCCATGGATCATCAGCACGGGCTGCCCCGTGCCGAGGTCGTGGTAATTGGTGTCGATCCCGTCGGCGAGGATGCGCCGCCCGATCTCCGGATTTTCCGCCATGCTGCCCTCAGAAGAAGCGGTCGAAATGGATCTGGCCGAAGGGAACCTTCAACTCGATCATCAGCAGCCGCTGCAACGCCTCGGCCATGGGCGGCGGGCCGGCGAAATAGATTTCGCTGTCTGCCAGACGGTCGCCGATGCCGCGCGCCACGACTTCGTGGACGAAGCCGGTCTCGCCGGTCCAGCCGGCGCTGAGCGGATCGTCCGGCGACGAGACCACGGGATGGAAACGCAGACCCCGCTGCCAGCCCGGCAGGGCCGACAGATGGTCGGCGCCGCAGACGTCGGCCGCGGTCCGCCCGCCATAGAAGAAATCGACCTGCCGTTCCGGATCGGCCCCCAGCGCCCGCGCGATCGAGATCATCGGCGCAAGGCCGGAACCCCCGGCGATGCAGACCACCGGCCGCGCCGATTCGGCGACGAGATGGGCAAGGCCATAAGGCCCGTCCACCCGCAGCCGGCCGCCCGGCGCCATGTCGAACAGGGCGTTCGAGGCCTTGCCACCCGGCACGCGCTTGATCTGGAATTCCCAGATACCTTCGTCGTTGGCGAGGTTCGACATGGAGTAGCAGCGCCGCTGCCCATCCTCGAGCTGGAGAATGGCATATTGCCCGGGCAGGAACACGGCGGGCGCCGAGGCGCGGAAGCGGAACTCCCGAATGTCACGGGTCAGATCACGCGCGCTCTCCAGCACCACGCCGAAGACCTTGGGCGGCACCTTGGGCGCGCAGGCCGCGTCGGTCGAGACCTTGATGGTCAGATCGCCGAGGGCGCGGGTCTGGCAGGCCAGTTGCAGCCCCTTGCGGCGGTCGCGGGGCGAAAGGCCGGGCGCATCCGGCCACAGGCTTTCCGCCTCGCCCTCGAGCACCTGGATGCGGCACGAGCCGCAGCCGCCCGAACTGCATTCGTAGGGCAGGCCGATGCCGCAGCGCAGAGCCGCCTGCAACAGCGAGGCATCGTCCGCCCCCTGCACGAAACTGCCGAGACCACCGTCGATGGTGACCACCTGCGCGTTCTGGGTCATGGCCGCGCCCTCGCCCTTCTGCCCGCCGTCGGCCATGTCAGGACACGGACTTCGGCACGCCCGCGACGCCGAAATGCGCCGCCGGCACTTCCCAGATGATCACGCGCACGCTCTGCCGCGGCACGGCGATCGCCTTTTCCGCCGCGTTGGTCAGCTCCTCGATCAGGGCGCGCTTGTCGTCCTGGCTGCGGCCTTCGATCAGGGTCACGTTGATGATCGGCATGTTCAGTCCTTCACGGTGATGGCCACGCGGCCGAGGCCTTCGATTTCGGTGCGGATATGCTCGCCCACCGTCAGCGGATGGGCCGCGGTGATGCCGCCCGCCATGACGATGTCGCCGGGGCGAAGGGTCTCACCCCATTGCGCCACCATGCGCGCGGCCGCGACGAGCGAGCGCACCGGATGGCCGAGCAGCGCCGCGGTCGAGCCGATCTGGCGCACCGCGCCATTGGCCGAGAGCACGGTGCCGAGATTGCCGATATCGACCGACGGTGAGACGAAGCCGCCGATGACAAGACCGGACGACGAGGAATTGTCGGCGATCACGTCGGGCAGGGCGAAGCGGAAGGCTTCGTAACGGCTGTCGATGATTTCCATCGCGGGCGCGACCCCGGCGACGGCGGCCATCGCCTCGAGCGCGGTCACGGTACCGGCCAGCGGCTTGCCGATCAGGAAGGCGACTTCCGGCTCGACCCGCGGGTGGACATAGCGGTTGCGCGACAGCTCGCCACCTTCCTCGAGGATCATGGCGTCGGTCAGACGGCCCCAGATCACCTCGTCGACACCGACCTGGATCATCTTGGCGCGGCTGGTCAGGCCCATCTTCACGCCGATGCGCTTCTCGCCCCGCTCGAGACGGCGGCGCACCGACAGCGCCTGTACCGCATAGGCATCGTCGATGCCGAAATCGGGCAGGTCGTTGGTGATCTGCGGGATGGCCTTGGCGTAACGCGCCGCGTCATCGACCAGGGTGGCGAGTTCGGTCAGAGACGTCATATCAGCGCCCTCCCTCGAAGCTGCAGCGGACATTGCCGAGCCCCGAAATACGCAATTCGATGGCATCCCCCGCCGCGACCGGCACGAGGGGACCGAGAGACCCGGACAGGATCGTGTCGCCGCGCTTCAGCGGACGGCCGACTTCCACCATCTTGCGCGCCAGCCACAGGGTCGAGACCAGCGGATTGCCGAGGCAGGCGACGCCCGCGCCGGTCGCGACAGGATCGCCCTGACGCTCCATCACCATGCCGCACAGCACGGGGTCGAATTCGCCGAGCCTGCGCGGCTGGCTGCCGAGGACATAGAGGCCCGAACTCGCGTTATCGGCGATGGTGTCCAGGATCTTGATGTTCCAGTCGGCGATGCGGCTGCCCACGATCTCGATCGCGGCAACGGCATATTCGACCGCGTGCAACACGTCGGCGAGGGTCAGGCCATCGCCGTCGAGATCATCACCGAGATAAAAGGCGATCTCGCCCTCGACCTTGGGCTGCAGAACCTGGGAGACCGGAATGGCCTCGCCGTCGCCGAAGGCCATGTCGGCGAACAACATGCCGTAATCGGGCTGGTTCAGCCCCAGCATGGACTGTACCGCCTTGGAGGTCGCGCCGATCTTGCGCCCCGACAGCCGACGACCGTTGTTCAGCCAATATTGGGTATTGGCCTCCTGGATGGCGTAGGCGGTGGCTGCGTCGCCACCCTCGACCCGCCCGGTCAGGGGCGCGATCGGGGTGGCGGTTTCATGGGCCTGGCGCAGCAGGGCTGCGGCTTCGGCCACGGACAGGATGGGTTGAGACACGCCTCGATCCTCAGAGTTTGATGCAGACGTTCGAGAGTTCGGTATAGAACTCCAGGCTGTGCACGCCACCCTCGCGGCCTATACCGGAGCGTTTGGAGCCGCCGAACGGCGTGCGCAGGTCGCGCAGGAACCAGCTGTTGACCCAGACCAGCCCGGCTTCGATGCGGGACGCCACACGATGCGCCCGCGAGCCGTTCTCGGTCCAGATCGAACAGGCAAGACCGTAATCCGTGTCGTTCGCGCGCTCCACCACTTCGTCCTCTTCGTCGAAGGGGCTGATGTGGCAGCAGGGGCCGAAGATTTCCTCGCGCATGATCGCACTGTCATCGCCAAGACCGGTCCAGATCGTCGGCTCGATCCAGGCCCCTTCGACGAGATGGCCCGGCATCTGGGGGATCCCGCCGCCGATCACCTGTTCGGCCCCGAGTTCCCGCGCCTTCTGGTAATAGGACAGGACCTTGCTCTGGTGCTCGCGGCTGACCAGCGGACCCATGTTGGCGGCCGCATTGTCCGGCGTGCCAACGACGAGGCCGGACGCGCCGGCCTTCAGCCGGGCGACGAATTCATCGAACAGCGGACGCTGCACGAAGACCCGCTCGGTGCCGAGGCAGACCTGGCCGCAGTTGGCGAAGGCCGAACGCATGGTGCCTTCGATCGCCTTGTCCATGTCGGCATCGGCGAAGACGATGGCCGGATTCTTGCCGCCGAGTTCGAGCGACACCGGGCGGATGCGCCCCGCCCCCGCCCGCATGATGGCGGCGCCGGTGCGGGTTTCCCCGGTGAAGGTGACCGCATCGACACCGTCGTGGCTGGTCAGGAATTCGCCGGCGCTGCCCGGGCCGAAGCCGTGGACGACGTTATAGACGCCCGGCGGCACGCCCGCCTCGTTCATCACCTCGCCGAGCAGGGTGGCCGTGGTCGGGGTCTCCTCGGACGGCTTCACGACGACGGCATTGCCGCAGGCGAGGGCCGGCCCGACCTTCCACGTCATCAGGAGAAGCGGCAGGTTCCACGGACAGATCACGCCGATCACGCCCTTCGGCCGGCGCAGGGCATAATTGACCGCGCCCGCGCCGTCCGGCGTGTCGAGAACGAAGCTCTCGGTCGGCACATTCTTCACCAGATCGGCGAAGATCTTGAAGTTGGCCGCGCCGCGCGGGATGTCGATGTGCCGGGCGAGGCTCTTCGGCTTGCCGGTGTCCCGGCATTCCGCCTCGAGGAATTCCTCGAAACGCCGGGTGATGCCGTCCGCGACCTTGTGCAGGATGGCAGCGCGCTCGTGCACCGTCATCTTGCCCCACGGCCCCTTCAGCGCGCGGCGCGCGGCCTGCACGGCCGCGTCCACTTCGGCTTCACCCGCCTCGGCGACCATGGCGAAGACGCCATTATCGCAGGGGTTACGATTTTCGAACCAGTCGCGCCCCTCGCGGAATTCGCCGTCGATGAAGTTCAGGGTCCTTGCCACCGTCATTCTCTTGCTCTCCAGATCAGGTCACGACCGTCATGAAGCGGTCGTTCAGCGCGCGCTCGTAATAGAAGATCGCCTTGCCCACTTCGTCGGTGCTCCAGGTCCGCACCGGATGGTCGGGATAGAAGGTGTAACCGCCCGCGAAAACTTCGTTGCGATTGCCCGAGGGGTCGAAGAAATAGATCGTCTGCCCGCGGGTGATGCCGTGACGGGTCGGACCGATGTCGACCGACATGTTGTAACGGCTCATGATATCGGCGGCATGGCCGACGTCGTTCCAGTTCTCCAGCAGGAAGGAGACATGGTGCAGCTTGCCCTTTTCCTCGTGGCGGACGAGGGCGATATCGTGGGCCTTCATGCCGCAGGACAGGAAGGCGGCGATGACAGTGCCGTCCGGCGCCACCACCTGTTCGGTCAGGACGAAGCCGAGCAGACGGCAGAAGATGTCCATGGTGCCGTCGATATCGTCGCCGTAGAGCAGGCAATGATCGAAGCGCTGGGCCCGCATCGCCCGCGGCTCGGCGTGCCACAGTTCGGGATTGTCGATCATCGGGCAGGCGTTGGAGCGGCCCATGGAGGCGAACAGCTCGAACCGGTGACCGGTCGGCGCGAGGAAACCGATGCGACGGCCAAGATAACGGCCCTCGTCCGCCGGAATCTCGTCGACCGGGACACCGGCGGCGCGCAGGCTACGGGCGAAGGCGTCGAGCGCCTCTTCCGACGCGACCTTGAAGCCCATGAAGTCCATGCCGGTTTCGGGGGCTTCACGCAGGATGATGCTGTGATGATCGAATTCGTCGTAGGCCTTCAGGTAAACGAGACCGTCATCGTCGGTCATCATCACGTCGAGACCGATACGGTCACGGTAATGAACCAGCGCCGCCTCCATGTCGAGGACGCGCAATTGCACATAGCCGGGCCGCAGAACACCCTGTATTGCCATTTCATATTCCTCCCGTTGGCGCCACGCGGGCGCTATTTCTCGACGGCGGTCCGGAATGCCGGAGTCGCCAGGCGTATCGTCAGATCGGAACGCGGATAGATCCGGCAGGCGAGGACCAGCGCCTGCCCGCCTTCGGCTTCCGACACATGGCGCCGGCTCATCGGTCCGGCCTTGAAGGCACCATCCGTCACCTCGACCCGGCAGCGGCCGCAGCCGCCGCTGCGGCAACCGACCGGGATCGAACTGCGGCCCTGTTTCTCCATGGCCTGAAGGACACCTTCGCCTTCCGGACAGGTGAAGTGGTCGCCGCAATTCTCGACCCGGATGGTGTGACGGACCGTCATCGCCTACATCCGCTGCGAAAGCGGGCTGCGGCTGGGTCCGTCCGCATCGGCCTTGGTCAGGAAGCTCTCGGTGTGGATGTCGCGGTCGAACAGCCGGCCCTTCATCAGGGCGCGGATCGAAGCCTCGATCATCGGCGGCGGGCCGCAGAGATAGGCCTTGTGTCCCTTGAACACGCCGTCGAAATGCCGCACGGCGGCCTCGTGGACGAAGCCCGTCTCGCCGGTCCAGCCATCGCCGGGCTGCGGGTCCGACAGCACCGGCACATAGGTGAAATTGCCGTGCTCCGCCGCCAGTTTCTCGAACAGCTCGGCGAAATAGAGATCGGGCCGGCGGCGGACGCCGTGGAACAGGGTGATCGGCAGATCGCAACCCTTGCCAAGGAGATCGAGCACCATGGATTTCGGGCTGGACAGGCCGGAGCCGCCGGCGATGAAGATCATCGGCACTTCCGCGGATTCGCGGATGTAGAAGCGACCGTAAGGCCCGCTCAGCGACAGCTTGTCGCCGACCTTCAGCACTTCGTGCAGATAGCCGGTACCGCGCCCACCGGGCACCAGCCGCACGTGGATTTCCAGCAACCCTTCGCTCGGCGCGTTGGCCAGCGAGAATGCCCGCTCGCCCTCGATGCCCGGAAGCCGCAAATTGACATATTGCCCGGCCTGAAAGTCGAAAGTGACGCCTTTCGTATCGAGCCAGATGCCTTTGATATCACTGGACAGGTTGCGGATTTCAACCACATCCGTCTCGATGTCGAGCACGGGGCAGTTGCGCGCGTCCGGGTCGACCTCGATATCCGCCTCGATGGTGACATCGGACAACGGCCTGGCGCAGCAGGCAAGGGCACGACCCTCGTCCCGCTCGAAATCCATCAAGGCGAAAGGCGAAGCCTCGCCAAGGTCGACTTCGCCGTCGACGACCGTGACCTTGCAGGTGCTGCAAAGTCCGTGGTTGCACTGATAGGGCAGATAGATGCCGGCCCGCAGGCAAGCGTCCAGAATGGTCTGTCCCTCGGCGACATTGACGGTCTGCCCCAGGGGCTCGACCGTGACCCGGTGAATGGCTCCGCTCATATCCGCTCGCCCGTCAGATCACGGCGCCCGAAAGCCCGTGCAGGCCCGGCGTCCAGAAGCGCAGCAGCGACTTGTGCCCGACGCCGTTGGCAACGAGGCTGGCGGAGAGATCGGGCTTGAACGGCCGGCCATCCAGCATCCAGACGACCTTGGACCACTCGATCTGCTCGAACTGCGGGTGCATTCCATAGCAACCCGGCAGGATATTGTTCAGCACGTCGCCGAAAGGCATGTCGCGCGGCAACATCAGGGCGAGCGCGGCGCAGAACATCAGGTGTTCTTCCCAGTGCCAGTAAACGACCTGGTTACCGTGGAAATTGTCGATATGGTCCCTGGACTTGAATTCGTAGGGCCCGATGGCTGTAACGGTCATGTTCGCTCCCTTTGCGGTTCCACCCGTGGATGGGCGCGGGCTATCCCCGCGCCCCTGTTTTTCAGACGGCGTTGGCCGATCGCTGGGCCTGCCATTCGTCCCACAGCTTCTGGTCGGGCGATCCGGTGTAGTCGAAATTGTCGGCACCGAAGTTCAGGTGATACCAGGCGAGCACGTCCTTCATCTCGGCACCGCCGCAGTTGCCCTGATAGATCTGGTGCACCGGCAACCACGACTGGATGTATTTCTCCGGCTCGTAGCAGAAGATGTCCTTGCAGCCGTCCGAGCAGAAGTGATAGCGCTCGCCCTTGTATTCCGCCGACCGGAAGCAGGTGGTAGTCGGATCGTCGGGCTCGGTGAAGATCATCGGGATCTGACAGGTCACGCAGAGCTGCGGCAGCGTCGGGTTGTAGTAACGGTTGCCCTTCTTCTCCATCTCGCTCCAGCATTCGAAGCGCGGACGATAGAGACGATCGAAGGTGTCGGGATATTTCCCGGACAGCCAGGTCATCTCTTCCTCGGTCGGCAGCCAGGTGTGGAAAGCCGTCGCCTGGGTGTAGTTGTAGAAGGTCGACCACACCTCGTGGCTGAGGCGGTGCTTTTCCTTCGACGCGACTTCGAAGTACTTCGGCTTGCGGATGCCGTAACGCGACAGGTCGTTGAAGAGGGCATCGCCAGCCTGCTCGAAATACATCTCCCAGGCTTCGGCCCAGGACATGATCCGCTTCGGCAGCATGTAGTCCATCATCATCGAGACGAGCGCCAGCAGGCGGTAGCCGCGCCAGAACCATTTGTCGATCCAGCGCTGGACGATCGGCACATTGGCCTCGTCCTGCTCGAGCATGAACTTGATGATCTCGAGGCCGAGGGTCATGTGACGCGCTTCGTCCGACTGGGCGGAGAAGCCGAAGGTCACGGTCGCCATGTCGCCGTTGAAGGCCGCACCCGACATGAAGGGCACGAACAGCAGGTTGGTCAGGACATATTCGAAGCTGAAGGAAATCGCCGTCAGGAATTCGAACGGCCCGGCCGAGCAGGCGTCCTCGAAGAACGACTTGGGCACCGAGAGATACCAGACGCGGTCGTGCATGTGACGCGCGTCGTGCAGCCCGTCGAAGAATTTGTTGTAGTGACTCATCGTGTGAATCTGCGTCTGGGCATGACGCAATTCGTCGATGGCCTGCATCTGACAGGCGATGCGCGGACCGGCGCCGACGAAGTGCCGGCCGACATGGGCATAGCCGCGATGCGCGGAATATTCGAGCGGCGAGACCCCGGTCAGGAACAGCTTCAGCGCGTTGACATAGCGGGCGTCGGTGATGTTCAGATGCCCGTTGTTCTGCGCGAAACTCTCGATCACGGCATAGAGCTTGCGCTCCTTCTCGGCCTGATATTTCCAGTAGGCATCCATGGTCAGCCGGAACGGGTCTTCCCAGGCGTCCCAGTCATGGATCTTGATGCCTTCGTAATCAGCGAAGGGGAACACCTTGTCCATCGGTTGATAGGTGGTGTTCCAGCCGAGACCGCGGGTCAGGTGCGCGTAACGCTCCTTGAGGCTCAGCTTCTTCTGCTTCGGCGGGGGTTGCATCGCGTTCATGGTCTGCCTCTCCACGGTTTCGGTTAGCGGGCGCCCGTGTTCCAGGCGAGGGTGAAGGCGTCGTCGTCTTCGTCGACGTTGCCGGCAAGGGTGACGATCGACAGGTGAATTTCCTGCAGGTCGAACGACCGGCCGATCCGCGCTTCGACCGAGTCGCGGCGCAGGGACAGCGAGCCTTCGCAGTCGATCTTGGTCATGGCGGGCATGACGCTCGCCGTCGCATCGGGGTTGTCGGTCAGGATGGCATCGACGAGGTGGCGGGCGTCGTCGGTGTTCTGGAAGGTGATGGAAACCTTGCTCATCTCTCGCTCTCCCTTACGCCTGCAGGCCGAGGCGGCGGACGCGCTGGCCAAGCTGGCTGGCGATTTCCGCCACGGCTTCGGCCGCGCCGTCACCCAGGACGGATTCGGCGAGCGGCGTGACGGCCTCGACGGCGCGCGCGGTCCAGGCCTTGGTCCAGCCCGACAGGAGGTCGCGGTTGGCCTCGGATTCCTTCCCGGCAGCGGTGATCACGCCATCGACCCAGCGCGAGATTTCCTCGAACCAGTCGGCCATGAATTCGGTCAGCGGCGAGAGCGCCGCGCCGCCGTGGGCCATGCCGGCCTGATCGAACTGGCGATAGACGAGCGGATAGATGAAGCCGTCGAAGACGAGGTTCTGGGCGACGAACAGCTCGAACCAGTCGGGCATCACCAGCATGTCCTCGACCGCATGGCGCAGCGGCTGCCAGGCGGGCGACGCCATCCAGGCGTCCTTCGCCGCCAGCAGACTGGTGCCGGTGCCGCCATCAAGGATAAGGCCGACCCGGCTGATCAGCTGGGCGATACCGAGCCGGTCCATGGTCGCGAACATCGCCGCCTCGGTGATCGCCGAGCCGAAGCCGATATCCGTGATCTGCGAATTGTTCATGTTCGCGCCCCATTCGTAATGACGAAGGGGCAGCAGGTAGCTGTGAATCTTGCCGGTCCAGTCCGCGTCGATGCCGGTCAGGGCCTGGCGCTTCTCGGCGAAGGAAAAGCTCTTCTCGGCCGCTTCCATCATGCGGGAGCGCGCGATCGTATAGGTTCCATAATAATACTGCCGCGGATCGCGCAGGACGTGCCAGTCCGCGAGCACGATCGCCGTGCGCCGCGCGTCGAACAGCTCGTATTCCGGCGCCCAGGTCGGACGATAATGAAATACGCCGGTCGCCTGCAGATCGAACATGGATTCGTCGTAGCGCGAGGCGGGCTTGTCGGCCCCCAGGCGGCGCGCGACGTTGCCATAGGTCTGGCGCCGCGGCTGAATGACGTTGGTCTTGATTTCGATGGTCATTATCTGTGTTCCCGTCCTTCCCGTATTCGGTCACATGGCCACGGCGGCCGGCGTGCGGGCCGCGAGTGCCCGCAGGGGCGCGGCGGCCTCCGGTGAGATGTCGACGATGGCATGTTGCACCCGCCGGAATTCCTCGAACGCCGGATAGGGCATGATCAGCTCGACCGTCAGGTCAGGATCGCCAATGGTGAATTCGAACAGCACGAAGGGGCTGCGGACTTCCGTCACCCTGATCCAGCGCGCGTCGATATCGAGTGGCGGCCGATCTGCCTCGTCACCTGTCCACATCACCGCTTTCCTCCCTGCCCGGCGTTACCTTATTCGTGTCATCGCCAGCTTATTTGCTGTTGTTGCAAGCAGCGTGCCAGTGGCAGTGCAACAGTCACTTCGCCAGGCTTTTGCTGCAGCGCGGTCCTGTAGCGATTCCAAGCGTTGCCTCGCCGATCCAGCACGAATTGTTGTTTGATGCAGCGCGGTCTTGCTGCAACGCCACATGATTTGACGGCGTCATCGGAAGACCCATCCACGAAATGATCAAAATGCCGCGGCGCGGCTCGATCATTTCCGACAGGTCCCGGCACAAAAAAAAGAGGCAACGGGCTAGGGGTCCGTTGCCTCAAGTTACCTGGGGGGGGACCCAGGAGGAAGACTTGGGTAGAGGAGAGAGTTGGGCGGCGCGCTTCCCAAACGCCGCCCGAGCCCTGGATTACTTGTAGTCGCGGAGCTGGTCGACGTCGAAGAGGGACGGCGTCGGGTTGG
>NZ_QGLE01000024.1 GCF_003173035.1 Zavarzinia aquatilis | reverse complement strand
GCCGACCCCGAACAGGGCGTCCTCGGCTTCGCCCAGCAGTCCGACAACGTCGAGTTCTCCCTCACCCTCCAGTTCTGACGGTAACGCCCCCGGTCGCGACAGGCCGGGGGCGAAACGGTCAGGCGCGTTCGATGGTCAGGGCGATGCCCTGACCGACGCCGATGCACATGGTGCAGAGCGCGCGCTTCGCCTGGCGCAGCTGAAGCTCGATCGCCGCGGTCAGGGCCAGCCGGGCGCCGCTCATGCCCAGCGGATGGCCAAGGGCGATGGCGCCGCCATTGGGGTTCACATGATCGGCGTCGTCCGGCAGGCCGAGCTGGCGCAGCACGGCGAGTCCCTGGGCGGCGAAAGCCTCGTTCAGCTCGACGAGGTCGATGTCACCGATGCCGAGGCCGAGGCGGGCGAGCAGTTTCCGCGTCGCCGGGGCCGGGCCGATGCCCATGATGCGGGGTGGCACGCCGGCCGTCGCGGCGCCGGTCACCCGCGCGATCGGGGTCAGGCCATGGCGCGCCGCCGCCGCCGCCGAGGCGATGATCAAGGCGGCCGCGCCGTCGTTGACACCGGAGGCATTACCGGCGGTCACGCTGCCATTTTGCCGGAACGGCGTCGGCAGTTTGGCGAGGGAGGCGAGGGTGGTGTCCGCGCGGGGATGTTCGTCCCGGGCGACCACGACGGGATCGCCCTTGCGCGCCGGCAGGGTGACGGGGACGATTTCACGGTCGAAGCGGCCCGAGGCCATGGCAACACCCGCGCGCTGCTGCGAGCGCAGGGCGAAGCTGTCCTGATCCTCGCGCGAGATATTGTAATCGGCGGCGACATTTTCCGCCGTCTCGGGCATGGAATCGATGCCGAACTGCTTCTGCAGCTGCTTGTTGACGAAGCGCCAGCCGATCGTCGTGTCGTAGACCGCGTTGTCGCGGGCGAAGGCGCCGGTCGCCTTGGGCATCACGAAGGGGGCGCGGCTCATGCTCTCGACCCCGCCGGCGATGAAGAGCTCGCCTTCGCCGGCCTTGATCGCCCGCGCCGCGATGGCGACGGCATCGAGCCCCGAGCCGCACAGCCGGTTCACCGTGGTGCCCGGCGCGCTCTCGCCAAGGCCGGCCAGCAGCGCGGCCATGCGGGCGACATTGCGGTTATCCTCGCCCGCCTGATTGGCGCAGCCGAGGATGACGTCGTCGAGCGCCGCCCAGTCGACGCCGGGGTGGCGGGCGATCAACTCCCTGATGGGCAGGGCGGCGAGATCGTCGGCGCGCACGCCCGACAGGGCGCCGGCATAACGCCCGATCGGCGTTCGCACGCCGCCGCAGATGAAGGCTTCGGTCATTGAGGATCCTCGTTGATGACACGGGTCTTGAGGGCGGCCGACTGGCCGCGGAAGGTGGCGACGATCCGGCCGTCCTCACCCGTCACGACGACATCGTAGATGCCGTTGCGGCCGACGAGGGCGATTTCCGTCGCCGTCGCGGTCAGGGTTTCGTTCAGCCGCGCGGGCGTCAGATAGGTGATGGTACAGGTCTGGCCGACCGCGGCGATATCGCGCGAATTGCAGGCAAAGGCGAAGGCACTGTCGGCCAGCGCGAAGATCATGCCGCCATGGGCCGTGCCGTGGCCGTTCGACATGATTTCCGTCACCCGCATGGCGAGACGGGCGCGGCCCGGCGCCATGGCTTCGATCGTCATGCCGAGATGGCGGGAGGCCGGGTCGCGGTCGTACATCGCCCGGGCGCAGGCCCAGGCGACGGCGTCGGGCGTCACGTCAGCGGCCCTTGAATGCCGCCGGGCGCTTGTTCAGGAAGGCGTCGATGCCTTCGCGATAATCCTCGCTCCGGCCCAGTTTCTGCTGCAGGTCGCGCTCGAGATCGAGCTGCCGGTCGAGGGTTTGCGTGGACGAGGCCTGCAGTGCCTGCTTGATGGCGGCGAGCGCCAGGGTCGGCTGGGTGGCCAGATGTCGGGCCATGGCGGTTGCCTCATCGAGCAGGGCGGCGTCGTTGACCACACGCCAGATCAGGCCCCAGGCAAGCGCGGTCTCGGCCGGCAGGATATCGCCGGTCAGGGCGAGGCCGGCGGCCCGAGCCTGACCGACGAGACGTGGCAGGATCCAGGTGCCGCCGCAATCGGGCAGCAGGCCGACCTTGCAGAAAGCCTGGCCGAATTTGGCCGAGCGCCCGGCGATGACGATATCGGCGGCCAGCGCGAGATTGGCCCCCGCGCCGGCGGCGATGCCATTGACCGCGGCGATGACGGGCAGCGGCAGGGCGCGCAGGCGCCGGACCAGCGGGTTGTACCAGGTCTCGATGGTCTGGCCGAGGTCGGGCGGCGCCTCGCCCGGTTTCGTCGCGCGGTCGGCGAGGTCCTGCCCGGCGCAGAAGCCGCGTCCGGCGCCGGTGATCACCACGGCGCGGATGGCGGGGTCCGCCTCGATCGTGTCGAGATGGGCGCGCAGGGCCTGATGCATGGCGACATTGAAGGAGTTGATCTTGTCCGGACGGTTCAGCGTCAGGATGGCGACGCCGTCTTGCCGGGCGAGCAGCACCGGTTGGGTTTCTTCCATGGCTTCCTCGTTGTTCTTTTCAGTGATTCTGATCGTCGAAGTCGACCGCCAGCCGCTCGCAGGCGGCATAGCTCTGGCAGGTCAGGATGTAACCCCGGGCGATTTCATAATCCTCCAGTCCGAAATGGACGTCCATGTCGACATCGCCCTCGACCAGCCGGGCCCGGCAGGTGGAGCAGACGCCGGCCTTGCAGGAATAGGGCAGCTCGATGCCCTGGCGCAGGGCGGCTTCGAGCACGGTTTCGCTGCCCTTCGCCATCTCGAAGGAGAGCGAGCGGCCGTCGATGATGGCGGTTGCGCTGACCGTGCCGCCGCCGACCTCGGCCGGGCGGGCCTGGCCCGCGGGCCGGGACAGGCCGAAGAGCTCGGTCCTGATCGCCGCGCGCGGCAGGCCGAGGGCCTCGAGCGCGGCGGCGACGTCGCGCGTCATGTCCTCGGGGCCGCAGACGAAGGCGGCGTCGATGTCGCCGGGCGCCAGCCAGCGGGTCAGGATCTCGCGGCATTTGGCGCCGTCGATCCGGCCGTTGAAGAGGTCGATGTCCTGCGGCTCGCGGCTCATCACATGGACGATCGAAAGCCGCGTGAGATAGGTGTCCTTCAGGTCGGCCAGTTCCTGCCCGAACATCACGCTCGACGAGGCGCGGTTGCCGTAGATCAGGGTGAAGCGGCTGGCCGGCTCCGCCGCCAGCACCGTGCGCAGGATCGAGAGGATCGGCGTGATGCCGCTGCCGACGGCGACACCGACATAATGGCGCGCGCTGGCGGGATCGACCGGTATGAAGAAACGACCCTCGGGCGGCATCACGTCGATCGCCGTGCCGGGGGTCAGGGCTTCCTGCGCCCAGGAGGAAAAGCGCCCGCCCGCCACACGCTTGATGGCGATGCGCAGGTCGCCGTCGCCGACCCCAGCGCAGATCGAATAGCTGCGGCGCAGCTCTTCGCCGTCGACGGTCCGGCGCAGCGTCAGATACTGGCCCTGGGTGAAACGGTAGTCGTCGGCGAGACCGGCCGGGACGTCGAAGGTGACGGTGATCGCGTCCCTGGTCTCGTGGCGCACATCCTTGACCGTCAGGGAATGGAACTGGCTCATGTCCGCCTCAATGGCATTTGAAATGGTCGAAGGGTTCGCGGCAATCGTCGCAGCGGTAGAGCGCCTTGCACGCGGTCGAGCCGAAGCGGCTGATCAGGCCGGTGCGCGCCGAGCCGCAGCGAGGACAGGCGACGCTGGCGGGCAGCGCGCCGCAGGTGCCGGCCACGGGCGGGGCGATGCCATAGGCGCGCAGGGCTTCCCGGCCCCGCTCGGTCATCCAGTCCGTGGTCCAGGCGGGGGCGAGTGCGATCTCGATCCGCGCCTCGTTCACGCCATGAGCGCGCAGGGTGTCGCTTATGTCCTGCGCGATCACCCCCATGGCGGGACAGCCGGTATAGGTCGGCGTGATGACCACGGTCACTTGCCCTTCGTCCTGCCGCACGGCCCGGACGATGCCGAGGTCGATGATGGAAAGAACGGGGATTTCCGGGTCCTTCACGGCATCCAGCCAGCCCAGCACATCGACGACGGCGGTCATGGTCACCACCGGGCGCCCGGATGGCTGCGCGGAATATGCTGCATTTCCGCCAAGAGACGGCCCATATGCTCGCTGTGGATGCCGCGGCGCCCGCCGCCCTGCATCCAGCGATCGGCCGGAACCTCCAGCGCCGCGCGGGCGAGTGTGTCGGCGACTCTCTGTCGCCACAGGGGGCGGATGTCCCCGGCATTGGCGCCGATCAGGGCGGTGCCCCCGGCGTCGGCCTCGAACAGCTCGCCGGTATAGGGCCAGAGGTTGCGTACCGCCTGCTGCATCCGGTCGTGGCTGAAGGCCGTGCCGTCGCCGAGCCGGATCACCCAGCCCGCGCTGTGCGAGAGGTGATAGAGCGCCTCCTTCCGGCATTTGCCCGCGATGCCGGCGATGCGCGGGTCGGCCGAGGCGCAGAGGGCGGCGAGCAAGGCCTCGTGCCAGGCGTCGAACAGGAACTGGCGGGCCATCGTGTCGGCGAAATCGCCGTTGGGCTGTTCGACCAGCAGGACATTGCGGAAGTCGATCTCGTCGCGCAGGAAGGCGAGATCGTCCTCGCTCCGGCCCGCGCCCTCGATCTCGCCCGCCAGAGACAGCCACAGCCGGGCCTCGCCGACGAGATCGAGGGCGATATTCGCCGTGGCGATGTCTTCCTCGAGCACCGGTCCGTGACCGGTCAGGGCGGAAAGCTGCTGGCCCAGGATCAGGGCATTGTCGCCGAGGCTGAGCACATGGTCGAAAAGGGACATGTCGTGTCTCCTACATATGCTTAACGCCGTCGATCAGCTCGAAGAAGGTCGGATGGCGATAGACCTTCGAGCGGGCGGGATCGAACAGGGGTTCCTTGTCACCGGGGCTGCTGGCGGCGATATCGGCGGCGCGCACCACCCAGATGCTGACGCCTTCGTTGCGGCGGGTATAGACATCGCGGGCATTGCCGATCGCCATTTCGGCATCCGCTGCCCGCAGGCTGCCCACATGCTTGTGGGCAAGACCGTGGCTGCTGCGGATGAACACTTCCCAGAGGGGCCATTCCTTCATTTCTGCTCTCCTGCGTGCTTGGCGGCATGGGCCGCCGCGGCGTCGCGCACCCAGGCGCCCCTGTCCCAGGCCGACTTGCGGGCGGCGAGACGTTCCCGATTGCAGGGGCCGTCCCCGCGCACGACGCTGTAGAATTCTTCCCAGTCGATCGGGCCGATATCGTAATGGCCCCGTTCCTCGTTCCAGCGCAGGTCCGCGTCGGGGATGGTCAGACCGATGAGTTCGGCCTGCGGCACGGTCTGGTCGATGAAGCGCTGACGCAGGTCGTCGTTGCTGTGCAGCTTGATCCGCCAGGCGGCGGACTGGGCGCTGTGCACGGATTCGCCGTCGGGCGGGCCGAACATCATCACCGCCGGCCACCACCAGCGGTTCAGCGCATCCTGCGCCATGCGGCGCTGCGCCTCCGAGCCCTGCGCCAGCCGGGTCATGATGTCGTAACCCTGGCGCTGGTGGAAACTCTCCTCCTTGCAGACGCGGACCATGGCGCGGCCATAGGGGCCGTAGGAGCAGCGGCACAGCGGGATCTGGTTGATGATCGCCGCGCCGTCGACCAGCCAGCCAATGGCGCCGATGTCGGCCCAGGTCAGGGTCGGGTAATTGAAGATGCTGGAATATTTCGCCTTGCCCGCGTGCAGTGCGTCGATCAGATCGTCGCGCGACACGCCAAGGGTCTCGGCCGCGGCATAGAGATAGAGCCCGTGGCCCCCCTCGTCCTGCACCTTGGCGAGCAGGGTCGCCTTGCGTAGCAGGGAGGGGGCGCGGGTGATCCAGTTGCCCTCCGGCAACATGCCGACGACTTCCGAATGGGCGTGCTGGGAAATCTGGCGGACCAGCGTCCTGCGGTAGGACTCGGGCATCCAGTCTTCGGGTTCGACCCGGATGCCGGCGTCGATCCGGTCCTGGAACCGGCGCTCGTCGCCTTCCAGTTCGGCGGCGTCCAGCACGCGCTGGACGCCGGTGTCAACCATCTGGGCATACATGTCAGGCGGCCCTTTCCGTCAAGGCGTTGAGGGTCAGGAGTTCGTAGGTCGCGACGGTCTCGTCATTCTGGTTGGTGACCTCGACATCCCAGCGGACTTCGCCGTAATCGGCGTTGCGCGGCGCCTTCTGCTTGACCGTCAGGCGCACGGCGATGGCATCGCCCGGCGAAACCGGCTTCAGGAAGCGCAAGGAATCGAGACCGTAATTGGCGAGCACGGGGCCCGGGGCCGGCTCGACGAAGAGGCCGGCGGCGAAGGACAGGATCAGGTAACCATGGGCGACCCGGCCGGGGAAGAACGGGTTGGCCCGGGCCGCCGCCTCGTCCATGTGGGCATAGAAGGTGTCGCCGGTGAAATGGGCGAAATGCTCGATATCGTCGAGGGTCACGGTGCGGGGCCGCGTGCGGATGGTCTCGCCGAGGGCAAGTGCCTCGAAGCCGCGGCGGAACGGATGCTCGTTTTCGGCGATTTCGGGCGCGCCCTTGTTCCAGTGACCGCCCAGGCGCGTCAGCAGCGCGGGCGAGGCCTGGATCGCGGTTCGTTGCAGATAGTGGTGGACGCCGCGCATCCCGCCCAGTTCCTCGCCGCCGCCGGCGCGGCCGGGGCCGCCGTGCACGAGACCGGGCAGGGGCGAGCCGTGGCCGGTCGATTCCGCCGCGCTGTCGCGGTCGATCAGGTGCAGGCGGCCGTGATAGCTGGCGATGCCGAAGGCGATTTCCGCCGCGATATCGGCATCGCGGGTGACGGCGGTGGCGACCAGGCTGCCTTCCCCGCGCCGGGCGAGGGCGACCGCCTCCGCGACGTCGTCATAGGCGAGGAGGGTGGAGACGGGGCCGAAAGCCTCGACCGCGTGAACCGCGCTGGCCTGCTTCGGATTCCGCGCGCGCAGCAGGATCGGAGGCAGGTAGCCACCCTTCGAGGCGTCGGCACCGGTGACGACGGGATTGTCGATCTCGCCGATGACGAGATCGGCTTCGGCGCGCAGGGCTTCGACGCGCCGGCCCACGTCCTCGCGCTGGTCGAGGCTGACAAGGGGGCCCATGGTGACGCCTTCGGCGCGCGGGTCGCCGACAACGACCCGGGACAGTTTCGCCGCGATGGCGGTGGTCACGGCGTCGATCGTGGCGGCCGGCACCAGGATGCGCCGGATGGCGGTGCACTTCTGGCCGGCCTTTACCGTCATCTCGCGCGTCACCTCGCGGACGAAGATGTCGAATTCCGGGCTGCCCGGCTCGACGTCGGGGGCGAGGATGGCGGCGTTGAGCGAGTCCCGCTCGGCGACGAAACGGGTGGCGTTGCGCGCCAGCGCCGGATGGTTGCGCAGCAGCAGCGAGGTCTCGATGGATCCGGTGAAGGACACCAGGTCCTGCCCGGTCACATGGTCGAGCAGGTCGCCCAGCCGGCCGCAGATCAGCTGGATCGAGCCCTCGGGCAGGATACCCGACGCGACGATCAGGCGGACCATGGCCTCGGTCACATAGGCGGTCTGGGTGGCGGGCTTCACGATGCAGGGCACGCCGGCCAGCAGGGCGGGCGCCAGTTTCTCGAGCATGCCCCAGCAGGGGAAATTATAGGCGTTCACATGGATGGCGATGCCGTCCATCGGGGTTTCGATGTGACGGCCGACGAAGCTGCCCTGGCGCGACAGCGACATCTGCGGACCGTCCAGCAGGACGTTGCTGTCCGGCAACTCGCGTCGGCCCATGCCGGCATAGGCGAAGAGCGTGCCGATGCCGCCGTCGATGTCGATCGCGCTGTCGCGCCGGGTGGCGCCGGTGTGGAACGACAGATCGTAGAGCGCGTCCTTATGCTCGGACAAATATTGCGCCAGCTTTTTCAAAAGCCCCGCCCGCCCCTGGAACGTCAGGCGACGCAGCGCGGGCAGGCCCCGGTGCCGGGCGTGATTCGCGACGGCGGCGAAGTCGACATCGCTGCTGCTGGCCAGGGCCACGGTGGCACCGTCGATGGCGCTGGCGATCGGTTGGGCGTCGGTCGCCGCTTCGATCCAGCGGTTGCAGGCATAGCTGGCCAGTTTCACGATGTCGTTCCTCCTCGAATTTATCAACCGGCCGCACGGTGAATAAAATTCCCGCGCGGTTCGCACCGGTTGCCCTGTACCGGGCAGGCAGCGGTGCTGCTTCTTGTTCTCAGTCCTGTTTTGTTATACGACCGACCGATCAATTAATTCAAGGGGGATTCAATGAAGCAGATCGTCGGCATCGTCGGGGCGGGCACCATGGGCACCGGCATCGCCCTGGTCGCCGCCCTGCACGGGGCGCGGGTGGTGGTGTGTGACGACAAGGCGGCCTCGCTCGAGCGGGGGCAGGAGCTGCTCGGCGCGGCCCTGCGCGACATGGTGCGTCGTGGCCGTCTCGACGCGTCGGCCCTCGACCCGCTCGCGGCGCGCATCGACTGGACCGGGGAGCCGGCGCGGCTCGCGCTGGCGGATGTGGTGATCGAGGCGATCGTCGAGGATGCGGCGGTGAAGCGCCGGGTCTTCGCCGCGCTGGAAGCCGTGGTCCGGCCGGATTGCATCCTGGCGACCAATACCTCGTCGCTGTCGGTGACCGATCTCGCCGTGGGGCTGGCCAGGCCAGAGCGTTTCGCCGGCTTCCACTTCTTCAATCCCGTGCCCGCGATGAAACTGGTCGAAGTGGTGAGGGGCGAGGCGACGGCGCCGGCCGTCGCCGATCGACTGGCCGAAATCGCCGCCGGCTGGGGCAAGCTGCCCGTCGCGGTGCGCGATGTTCCCGGTTTCATCGTCAACCGTGTGGCGCGGCCTTTCTATGCCGAGGGCTTCGTCGCCCTCGCCGAGGGGCGGTGCGACGCGGTCACCATCGACCGCGTCCTGCAGGACTGCGGGGGCTTTCGCCTGGGGCCGCTCGCCCTGGCCGACATGATCGGCCACGACATCAATTACGCGGCAGCGTCCGGGGTCCATGCCGCCTATCGGGGCCGGACGCGGTTCCGGCCGCAGGCCCTGCAGGCGCGCCTGGTCGAAACCGGGGCACTGGGGCGGAAGGCTGGGCGCGGCATCTATGATGACGCCGCGCCGCGCGCGGAACCGTTGTTCCTCGTCCCCGGTCCCGTGCGGACGATGGAGCGCGGCGAGGTGTCCCTGACGGCGGGGCTGGAGCTGAAGGCCGGGGCGGCTGAAGCCCTGCCGACCGATGGTTATGAAGTTGACGGCGTGCTGATCGCCCTTGGCGACGGCCGGTCGGCGGCGGCCCGGGAACGGGCGGTGGGGCGGCCGGTGATCCTGTTCGACTTCTGCCGCGACTTCGCCGCCGCGCCCGTGCTGGCCTTTGCCGGTTCCCCCGGGGTTTCGGCCGCGATGATGGCGACGGCAGCCGGTTTCGCGGCGGCCTGCGGCAAGCGGGCGGTGGCGATCCCGGATCGGCCGGGCTTGCTGGCGCTGCGGGTCTGGGCGCAACTCGCCAATGCGGCGGCCGATGCGGTGGCCGACGGGGTCGCTTCGGCCGGGGATATTGATCTGGCGCTGCGCTTCGGCACCAATTACCCGGAAGGGCCCCTGGCGCTGGCGGGCCGGCTGGACGAGGGCTTCATGGCGCGTTGCCTCGGGCATATCGCCGACGAAACCGGCGACGACATCTACCGCCCCGCGGCGGGCCTCTGAAAAAAAATGGCCCGGCGCGAGCCGGGCCAAGTCAGAGGAGAGGGGCTGTTGCCCCCTGGGGATCAGTCTTTCGACTGAAGGATTTTCCAGGCCATGTACAGGGTCGCGGCCATGCTGGCGGCGCCGAACACGGCGGCTGGGAAAAGCGCGATGAAGCTGGACAGGGTGCCGGGGCCGAAGGCGTTGTCGCCATAGGTCAGGCCGCGATTGTCCGAGAAATTGGCGAAATAGTAGAAAATCGTGTTCGCCCAGCCAGCGCCGACGATGATGACGGCGATCCAGGTCTGAGCTTTCCGCGAGAAGCCGAGATAGGGCAGCACCAGGGCGAAGGCCATCACCATGAGGGCGTTCATCGGCGTGCCGCGATGGGCCTTGGCCCAGCCGTCGGCGGTGCCCGGGATGTCGAAAGCGGTGATGGTGCCGGGGATGAACTCGAAGCCCCCGACCAGTTTCACCCACAGGCCAAGGCCGGCCAGCAGGGCGAAGAACATCAGCAGCACGCCATGGGCGACCATGACCTTCTGCATCCGGTTGAAGGCAAAACCCGCGCGGCCGGCGGCGCGGCTCCCGGCAGTCGACGGCTCGGCCGCTGAAATGCCAAGGGTAACATCGGCTTGAGACATTTTTTCCTCCCTTTGGGTCTCTTTGGTGATTGTCGCGCGCGCTCAGGACTGAAGGGTCTGAACGGCCGAATAGCGGCTGGAAAAGAACAGCAGGGGCGGTCCGCCGACGACGTCGCAATGCATCACACGGGCAACGAACAGCGTGTGGTCGTGGACCTGGATGCGGCTTGTCACCTCGCATTCGAACCAGGCCAGGCAATCCTTCAGGGTCGGGATGCGGTTGCGGGTGGCGAAGCCTGGCACGCTGGGCCCCCGATCGCCGGCGAAATACTGTGAATGGCTCCGCTGGTCCTCGCCGAGAACGCTGACCCCGAACCAGCCTTCCTTGCTGATCAGCCGGTGCATACGTCCCGGCTTGATCGAGATGAGGATGGTCGGCGGCGCGAGGCTGATCGAGGTGAAGCTGGAGATGGTCATGCCGTGGGGCTGGGGGTCGCCCTCGTCGATACAGGAGACAATGGCGACCCCGGTGGCGAAATTCCCCACGGTTTTTCTGAAGTGCGCCGCGTCGACACCGACCGGGGCCTCGGACGCGACATCCGCCGTGCTCATGATCCTGCTCCTTCGATCGGGTAATGCAGCATGGTGGCGCCGGCGGGCGAGTAATTCGGGACGTCCTGTGCGACCGCCTGGCCGATGTCGGATTTCAGCGCCGCGAACATCGCCTGCCGGTCATCGAAGACACCTTCCCAGATCAGGAAGACCGCCGCGCCGGGTGACAGCATGGACGGCCTGACGTGCCGCTCCGCCCGAAGGCCCGGCAGACGCCGGGCCAGGGGAAGATGATGGGCTTCGTAATAGGAAAGGAAGGCGGCCGGATCGGCCGGCGCGGGGCAAAGAACCTGCATCTTGTGCATCGGGTCCTCCCCCGTGTCAGGCGGCTTGCGAGGCGCTGCCGGGAAGATTGGCGCTGCACCAGGCCTTGATCCGCTCGGGGCTGGCGAAACAGTCCCACTGCCGTTCGGGATAGTTGAAGTTGGTGGTGAAGAGGTCGGCGAGGGGCTTGTTCTGGCTGATCGCACCGATGAACTCGAGCAGGGCCGGTGTTCCCGCCTGCAGGTGTTGCAGCATGAAATTGGTCCAGCGGGTGGCGCCCAGGACCCGGTCCTGACGGGCGAGTTCGACATGCTCGACGAAGCGTTCGTCGAAGACATCGTTCTTCAGGATTTCCTCGGCCAGCTTGAAGGCGGCGTAAGAGGCCATGTTCGCGCCCTGGCCCAGCACCGGATCGACCACCGCGTGCACGTCGCCAAGCGCGAGGGCGATCTTGCCGTTGTCGAGACGGACGTGGGAATTGCGCACGGTCGGCGTGACCCCGCCCTGCAGGATGTCGAGCGGCCCATTGGCCAGATCGAATTCCTTCTCGTCGATGCGCTCGGCGCAGGTCGGATAGTGCTTGCGCAGCTTCTCGAGCAGGAGGTCGAGGAAGGCGCGCGGATTGTCGTCGTATTTGGTCTTGGCCAGGATTTCGAGATCGCCGCCGATGTGGTTCTCGATCACCAGGGCGTTGACCATGCCGCCGAAGGACAGGGTCGGGATTTCGATCATCTCGCCGGCGCCCGGCGAGAAATACATGGTGACGGCCCGGGTTTCAGGCTCGCGGATACCCTTGAACAGGCCGACGCACAGCGCGCGCTGCGGCTGGGTGAAGGGCGAATGGGCCGGCTGGTGCTTGAACATCTGGCCGAACGGGCCCTTGCCGGTGCATACGACCAGCAGGTCGTAGCTGTCGCTCAGGTCGGCGATGTCGGAATGGCGGATTTCAGTGATGCGCAGGTCGCCGCCGCGGCGGGCGTATTCGTCCATCAGCTTCGGCTGATAGATGCGATAGTCGACCGCGCGGCTCGGCGTCTCCAGCGCGCCGAAGAACCGCAGGGGTTCCGGCGTGCCGACATAATAGTAATGCCCGAAGTATCCATTCTTGTCCGCGGGCCAGAAGTTCACCCCGAGATCGGTCTCGCGCTGCACCGTGACCGCGTGGTGGGCGACCGTGTTCAGCAGGCGCATGGAGCGGTAGTCTTCCGACGGGCGGTCGGTGAAGATCGTCGTCTTCACGCCATGCTTCTGCAGATAGAGTGCGAGATGAAGCCCGGCGGTCCCCGCGCCGATGATGCCAATGCGCTTGCTCGTCATGTTTCCCCCCTGTCCGGAGCTGTTTGTTGCTGTTAATTTACCGAATGGCTATTCAATCGGAACCGCCCCAGATAGATTAATATATATTCCAGATGGGAATGAGTTGAGATGGATGGATTGCAGGTCCTGAAAGCATTCGTCCGCGCTCTCGAAGTCGGCAGCTTCTCTGCCGTGGGACGGGAACTCGGGACATCACAGTCGACGGTCAGCAAGCAGATCGCGACACTCGAGGAAAGCCTTGGCGTGCAGCTTTTCGCGCGCACCACGCGGCGGCTGAATCCGACGGCCGAGGCCCTCCAGCTGCACGAACATGTGCGACAATTGCTCGACGCGCTCGATACGATCAAGGCCGGCGCGCCGACGCCCGACGCGGTGCCGCGCGGCCTTCTCCGCCTGGCGGCGCCGACCAGTTTCGGGCGCGCCTGCATCATCCCCCAGGTGCCGCATTTTCTGAAGCGCTATCCCGAGGTAACCCTGGACGTCGTCCTGACCGACCGGGTGACGGATCTCGTCGAGGAAGGGTTCGAACTGGCGATCCGCGCCGGCAACCTGCCGTCGAGCAGCATGATCGCGCGGTCCCTCGGCCTGACCGAGTTGTCGGTGGTCGGCGCGCCCTCGCTGTTCGAGGGCCGGCGCGCGCCGGAAACGCCCCTCGATCTCTCGTCCTGGAACGTCCTGATCTATACCGGCATCAAGTCGCCCGGCCGGTGGGAGTTCGAATCGGAACACGGCCGGCAGATCGCGGAGCTGCAGGGCTCGGTGCGCAGCAACGACCTCGACGCCATCCTCGATCTCTGTCTCGATGGCCTCGGCCTTGCCGCGCTGCCTGATTTCATGGTCGACGGACCGATCCGGGAGGGGCGGCTG
The DNA here is from genome assembly GCF_003173035.1 of Zavarzinia aquatilis. Lineage (GTDB taxonomy): Bacteria > Pseudomonadota > Alphaproteobacteria > Zavarziniales > Zavarziniaceae > Zavarzinia > Zavarzinia aquatilis. Next base: position 6,741 of record NZ_QGLE01000024.1, on the reverse strand, counting down.
CGTCCGGTCCTGAACGACTATTATCTGATCCCGCTGCCGATCAACGTGATCTATCCGCAGACCCGTTTCCTGACGCTGCGCGCCCGCTGCTTCATCGACTTCCTGATCGAGGCCCTGAAGCGGGGCAGGGCCACCGGCGTCGCCTGACGCCGGTGACGAAAGAGATTACAAGACGATCGTGACCGTCTTGATCTCGGTATAGGCATCGAGGGCGCTGGCGCCATTCTCGCGGCCGGCGCCGGATTGCTTCACGCCGCCCCACGGCAGCCGGGCGTCGATCGCCGCCCAGCCGTTCACCCAGACCGAGCCGGCCTTGAGACGGGCCGCCATGCGGTGGCTGCGCGCGACATCGGATGTCCAGACCACCGCCGCCAGGCCATAGCTGGAAGCGTTGGCGATGCGCAGCGCATCCTCTTCGTCGTCGAACGGGATGACGACGACGACAGGGCCGAAGATCTCTTCCTGGGCGATGCGCATGTCGTTCCGACCGCGAAACACGGTCGGACGCACGAAGAGGCCGTGGCTGTCGTCGACAGTGCCGCCCGCCAGTAACTCCGCCTGTTCCGCCTTCGCGATGTCGATATAGCCCGCCACCCGGTCGAATTGCGCGCGGCTGGCGAGGGCGCCCATCTGGGCTTCGGGGTCGAGCGGGTCGCCCAGGCGCACGCCGCTCGCCGCGCCCGCTAGGGCCGCCGCGACCTTGTCGGCGATGGAGCGGTGGACGAGCACGCGGGAGCCGGCGGCGCAGACTTCGCCCTGATTGAAGAAGATGCCCATGGCAAGGCCGCGGATGGCGCCGTCGAGGTCCGCGTCGGGGAACACGATCTGCGGCGACTTTCCGCCGAGTTCCAGCGACAGGCGCTTGAAGGAGTCGGCGGCGCTTCGGCCGATGGCACGCCCGGCTTCGGGACCGCCGGTAAAGGTGATCTTGGCGACCAGCGGATGCCGGACCAGCGCCGCGCCGGCGGTTTCGCCGCGTCCGGTCACGACATTGATAACGCCGTCGGGGAAGCCGGCTTCCGTCGCGAGGGCTGCCAGATGCAGGGCGGACAGCGGGGTTTCTTCCGCTGGCTTCAGCACGATGGTGCAACCGGCGGCCAGAGCCGGCGCCAGTTTCCACATGGTGATCATGAAGGGCGTGTTCCACGGCACGATCGCCCCGACGACGCCGACCGGCTCGCGCCTCGTATAGGAATGGGTCGGCCGGCCGAAATAGCCGCCGGTCGGGATCGCGGTGCCCGTGATCTTGTCGGCCCAGCCCGCGAAATAGCGCATGGTGTCGAGCGCGTTCGGCAGGTCGAGGATCTGGGTCTCGACCACGGGGCGGCCGATGCTGATGGCGTCCATCCTGCCGATCAGCTCCTTGTCCCGTTCGACGAGGTCAGCAAGGCGCAGGATCAGCCGGCCGCGTTCGGCGCCCGGCAGCGCGCCCCAGGCGCCGTCCAGCTGGGCCGCGGCCGCGCGGACCGCAGCGTCCACGTCGGCATCGGTCGAGTCGGGAACCGACGCGAAGGCGCTCTTGCGGGCGGGATTGACGACCTCGATCCGGCGATCGCCGGTCGAGGGTGTCGCCCGGCCGCCGATGAAGTTGTCGAAGGCGCGCGCCGAATTCGAGCGTTGCGCAAGGTCCTGGTGGAAAGCGTCATAGGCGCCTTCGAGTTGGTCGTTCATTGTTTCCCCCGCCACGGCGATGCGGTTTTTATCTATGGAGCCGGCCCGCCCTCGGGTGGAGGAGCAGGGGACTGGCGGGGCGAATCTATAAAAAACCGGACGGCCGGTCAAATAATTCGAGGCTCGGGCCCCGAACCCGCGGCAGGAGAGGATCGGCAGAGGAATATTTTTACCCATTGCGAACGCACCTTTGAATTTCTCCACTTTTAAATGACCGAGCGATCAGTTAATTAATGGATCAGAGATGCAGGAACCGGAGGATGGCGCGCAGGGAATGGAGCGCGCCGCCGATCCGGACCGCAGCCGATGAGGCGAACGGGAGGATTCTATGTTGACCAAGACGCGCCTTGCGCCGTCCGAAGGGGCGGGGCTGCATCCAATCGAAAATGCCAGCCGTGACGAAATCCAGGCGCTGCAGCTAAAGCGCCTGCGCTGGTCGGTGGCGCAGGCCTACAACAACGTGCCGCATTATCGGCAGGCCTTCGATGCTGCCGGGGTTCATCCCGACGACATCCGGTCCCTGGCGGACTTGGCCAAATTTCCCTTCGCGACGAAGGAGACCTATCGCCAGAACTATCCGTTCGGGCTTTTCGCCGTGCCGCGCGATCAGATCGTGCGGGTTCACGCGTCGAGCGGGACGACCGGACGGCCGACGGTGGTCGGCTATACCGCCGGGGATATTTCGATCTGGGCCGATTGCGTGGCCCGCTCGATCTATGCCGGCGGCGGCCGGCCGGGCGACATCGTGCATATCGCCTATGGCTATGGCCTGTTCACCGGCGGCATGGGCGCGCATTACGGGGCGGAGCGACTCGGTTGCACCGTGGTCCCGATGTCGGGCGGCCAGACCGAGAAACAGATCCAGCTGATCGACGATTTCCAGCCGGACGTCATCATGGTCACCCCCAGCTACATGCTGGCGCTGATCGAGGAAATGAAGCGGCGCGGCAAGGATCCGCGCGAAAGCAGCCTTCGCATCGGCATCTTCGGTGCCGAGCCCTGGACCGAGGAAATGCGCGTCCAGCTGCAAGGCGAGGCCGGCCTTGACGCCGTGGACATCTATGGCCTGTCCGAAATCATCGGCCCGGGCGTCGGCAGCGAATGCGTCGAGACGAAGGATGGCATCCACATCTGGGAGGATCATTTCTACCCGGAGATCATCGACCCCGTAACCGGCGCCCTATTGCCCGATGGCGAGATGGGGGAACTGGTGCTGACCTCGCTGACCAAGGAAGGGATGCCCACCGTCCGCTACCGGACCAAGGATCTTACCCGGCTCAAGCCTGGCACGGCCCGGTCGATGCGCCGGATCGAGAAAATCCTGGGTCGCTCGGACGACATGATGATCATCCGGGGCGTGAATGTGTTTCCGTCGCAGATCGAGGAAATCCTGCTCGGCCAGCCGCAACTGGCCCCGCATTACCAGATCGTCCTGACCAAGAAGGGGCCGCTCGACGAAATGACCGTCCGGGTCGAGCCGCGCGACGCGGCGATCGGCGATATCGCCACGGCCATCGCGGGCTTTCGCCATGCGGTGAAGACCCATGTCGGCATTTCGGTCGGCGTTGACGTCAAGGCCTGCGGCGAGATCGAGAGGTCCGTCGGCAAGGCCAAGCGGGTCGTCGATCTGCGCCGATGAGCGTGCCCGCGTCGCCACGCAGGTGGCGACGCGACTTCGTCGGCGTTTTTGCGTGATGAAAGGCCGCCTGCGGGCGGCCTTTTGACGTTGAAGGCAGGTTTCGCGGGGCGTGGGCCGCGGATGAAATTCCCCCCAAAAGGGAGCGCGGGAGGAAATGTCTCCATAAAGGGGATATTAACATCCAATATGGGAATATCTCTCCACCGAGGAGACGATCATGCCCGAAACGCCGCCCCCCTCCGATCTGATCCAGCCGACACTGAACCTGTCGAGCCTTCTGGCTTCGCTGTTTCGCTCGGAATGGCACTATGGCGCAACCGACATTTTCGGGCAGGTCAATCCCTGGTCGGTACCGCTCAAGGACTTGTGGAAGGACTACACCGGGGCCGGGGTCACGGTCGGCATCATCGACCAGGGCTTCGATACCGATCATGTCGATCTGGTGGGCCGCTTCAGCCTGGCGCTGAGCTACGATCCGCGCGATGCCACCACGGCGCAGAGCATCATGCCCGACAGCACCGCCGACCAGCACGGCACCTGGGTGGCGGGCCTGATCGGGGCCGCCCAGTCGGACGATACCGGCCTGGTGGGCGGGGCGCCGGGCAGCACGCTGGCGGGGTTCTATGCCCGCTTCGGTGCCGGCGGCTCGCTGCGTTCCGAAATCGCCAGTCTCCTGTCGCGGCAAGACGCCGTGGATGTCACCAATTGCAGCTGGGGTGTCGTCAATCCCTTCGCCGACAATTTCCGCATGTCCTGGTACGCGGACACCAAGACCGCCATTGACCACGCCCTGACGACGGGGCGCGATGGCCAGGGAACCGTGTTCGTCTTCGCCGCGGGCAACGACCGCCAATATGTGCCCGGCAGCACCAGCAGCGACGGCGACAATACCAACAACCACAGTTTCACCAATTATCGCGGTGTCGTCACCGTCGCGGCCAGCGACTATTACGGCCATGTCGCCGACTTTTCCACCCCGGGCGCCAGCATCCTGGTGACGGCCCCCGGGGCCTCGATCCTGACCACGAATTACAGCGGCTCGGCGACGTTGAGCCTTCTCGACGATTACTCCTATGTCTCCGGCACGTCCTTCGCGGCCCCGATCGTGACCAGCGTCATTTCGCTGATGCTCGAGGCCAATCCGGATCTCGGCTACCGCGACGTTCAGGCAATTCTGGCCGCGACCGCCAAGGGCATCGACGTGAACGGCGGCAGCTGGGAGCGCAATGGCGCCACGACATGGAATGGTGGCGGTTACCATGTCAGCCACGACTTCGGGTTCGGTCTGGTCGATGCGCGCGCCGCGGTGCGGCTGGCGGAAACCTGGACGCCCGAGGGCAACCGGGCGACCGAGGTCGCCCTGACCGCGCAGACGGCGCTGTCGGTGCCGGCGAGCATTCCCGACCATGGCAGCCTGACCCTGACGACGACGATCGACGCCGGCGCGGCTGCCGGTCTGTCGATCGACTGGGTCGAGGTCGATCTCGTCAGCAATCACAGCTTCGTCGGCGATCTCGTGGTGCATCTGATCTCGCCCGACGGCACGGACAGCATCCTGGTCGACCGGCCGGGTGGTGGGACGCTGAGCACTTCCGGTCTCAACTTCACCTTTTCCACCAATCACGCCTGGGGGGAATCGCCGGCAGGAACCTGGAGCCTGGTGGTCGAGGATCAGGGCTATGGCGGGACCGGATCGGTCGTCTCCTGGTCGCTCAGGGTCTATGGCTCCGATCAGGGCGACGACAACACCTATATCTTCACCGACGAGTTCGCCCGCTACGGCGCGGACATGCCGGCGCTGAACGATACGGCGGGGATCGACACACTGAACGCGGCCGCGGTCAGCAGTGCGGTCACCATCGACCTGCGGCCGGGCCGGATCACCACCATTGCCGGCCATGAGCTGCCGATGGCGGCTGAAACCTCGATCGAAAATGCCATCGGTGGCGAAAAATCCGACATTCTCTACGGCAGCAACAGCGACAACGACCTGCAGGGCGCGCGGGGCAACGATACCCTCTATGGCTTCCGGGGAGACGATCATCTCTCGGGCGGGCAGGGTGACGATGTCCTGAACGGGGGGGATGGTGCCGACACCCTGATGGGCGACGATGGCGCCGACCGGCTGGACGGTGGCAGCGGCAACGATCTCCTCGACGGCGGCGCGGGCAACGATGTCCTGCGCGGCGGTGACGGCGACGACACGATCATCGGTGGCGCGGGAAGCGACAGTCTGTACGGCCTGGCCGGGGACGACACCATCGACGGTGGCGCCGATGCCGACCGTATCCTGGGCGGCGACGGGGCCGACCGGATCTCGGGCGGCGACGGCGCGGACCGTCTAAGCGGCGAAGCGGGCAATGACTGGCTCGACGGCGGCGCGGGCAACGATCTGCTGGATGGCGGTGACGACAGTGACACGCTGTTCGGCGGCGCCGGCAAGGACACAATGCGCGGCGGCGCGGGCGACGACAGTCTGGCGGGCGGCGACGATGCCGACACGCTCTCGGGCGATGCCGGGCGTGACCGGCTGGAAGGGGGCGGGGCCAACGACAGGCTGGATGGCGGCGCCGACAACGACACATTGTTCGGCAATGACGGCGACGATCTGATCTATGGCGGGACCGGCGATGACGTCATCGCCGGCAACGCCGGGCGCGACCGCCTCTATGGCGACGAGGGCGCCGATCTCTTCGTCTTCAGCCGCGGCGATGGCGCGGATCGAGTCCTCGATTTCTCCTCGGCCGAGCAGGACCGGGTTCGCCTCGACGGCTTCGGCTTTACCGATACGGACATGGCCCTGAGCCATGCCGTGGCGAGGAGCGGCGGGGTCAACTTCACCTTCGGCGACGGTGACTCGCTGTGGGTCGCCGGTGCCACCCTGGCCGACGCGCAGGACTGGCTGCTGATCGCCTGAATGAAAAACCCGGGGGCGAAGACGGCCCCCGGGTTCGGTTACCACCCGATCGCGCGACCGGACGATCAGGTCAGCAGCAGGTCGGAGAAGGTGATGTTCCCGGCCTGACCGACGACCGTGATCGTCGAGATCTGGGCGAAGGCATTGGCCCCGTCCAGAACCCGAACCAGGGCATCGGCGCCCGAATTCTGGATCTGGATCGAATAATTCGGGTTGAGGCCATCCAGGTTCAGGATGTCGATGCCATCCTGGAAGTCCTGGACGACATCGTCGCCGAAGGCCGCCGCCGCGTCGAAGCGGAACTGATCCGCGCCGCCGCCGCCCGTCAGGTAATCGCTGCCGGTGCCGCCGTCGAGCACATCCGCCCCGCCACCGCCGCGCAACGTGTTCACGTTGCCGTCGCCGATGAGGATGAGGTTGCCGGTGGCGGCGGTATTGGCCAGCAGGTCGTGATCGTCGGCGTCGGTGGTGAAGGTCAGGGTCGTCGCGGTCCGGTTGTCGACGTCGCCGAGGG
>NZ_QGLE01000023.1 GCF_003173035.1 Zavarzinia aquatilis | reverse complement strand
GTTACCACCCGGCGTCGCGAGGTGCGGCTTATACTCAAACCCGCTCCCCTGTGTCAACCGCTTTTTCTCAGCTCTCGCGAACCAGATCACCGGTCTTCACTGCGACACCCGAAGTTACCTCCGGAACATCGCGAGGCGCGGCTTCTACCCAAGCCACCCCACCAGCGTCAACCCCTTTCTTCTTCGCCCCATCATCGAGGGATCTGAAAGGCTTCTCCGCCAGCCCCGCCGCCTTCAACCCGTCACCAGGTCTCCGTCGGCGAGGCGCGGGTTGTAGGCCCGGGCCCGATCCGGCGCAAGCCTTAAATGAAGTTTTTTTGGCAATGGGCCGGAGAGGCGCGGATTCCGGTCAGTTTCCGAGGTGGGGCAGCAGCGTGGCCCGCACCTGACGCCACAACGACTCGTCCCCCGCCGAGAGAATCCCCCGACTCGCCCGGTCGCAAACAAAGGCACGTCCGTCCGGCCGGGCGGATTTGCCCCCGGCCTCCTGCACCAGCAGGCAGCCCGGCGCGTGATCCCAGGGCAGGGTGCGCCAATAGAGCAGGAAATCGACCGCGCCGCCGAGCAGGCGCAGATAGTCGTGCCCAGCGCAAAGGGTGGAGCCGACATCGACGAATTCGTGGCGCCGCGCATCGAGCCGGTCGCGCCAGGGCTGGTCGAGGAAGCGGGTCTGGGCCGCGCCCTTCGCCTTTGCCAGCGGCGGCGCCTTGCCGAGCCGGACCTCGAGGCCGTCGAGTCGGGTGCCGCTGCCCGCCTCGGCCATGGCCATGCGGCGGCCGAGGGCATCGTATATCCAGGCGGCGACCGGCCGGCCGCGCTGGAGCTGCGCCACCATCACCGCGAATTCCGGCCGGCCGGCGGCGAAATTGGCCGTGCCATCGAGGGGATCGACCACGAAGACCACGCCTTCGTCCGCCAGGCGGTCGAGAATCGCCGGATCGGCATGTGCCGCCTCTTCCCCGATCACGATGCAGCCGGGGACCAGCGACGCCAGCCCGAGGGTCAGGCGGTCTTCGGCCGCGCGGTCGGCGACGGTGACGATATCCCCCGGCGACTTCTCCTCGATCTCGTGACCGGCGAGGCGGCGAAAGCGCGGCAGCAATTCCGCCTCGGCGACGTCGCGGATGAGTTCGGCGATCCGGTCCAGCATGACACATACCCTCGATCATGACCGCCCCGCGTCCTTGGATCTGGAACCCGTGTCGGCGATGGCGCCTTAATCATGGAGGTTCCGATCCTGCGAGGCACGCGCATCATGGCACGCAATCTTCCCCATGTCGGCCTTGCCCTCGGCAGCGGCGTCGCGCGGGGCTTTGCCCATATCGGCGTGCTGCGCGCGCTGGAGGCGCGGGGGGTGCGGCCCGACGTGATCGCCGGCACATCCATCGGCGCCGTCGTCGGCGCCGCCTATGCCGCCGGCAAGCTGGACCTGCTGGAGGACTGGGCCCACAGCCTCGCCAAACGCAAGTTCTGGCGTTATCTCGACCCGCGCATGTCGGGGGGCAGTCTGTTCGGCGGCCAGCGCCTGTCCGACCAATTGCTGCAGCATCTCGCCGATATCGAGATCGGCGCCCTGTCCCGGCCTTTCGTCGCCGTCGCCACCGATCTCGTCTCGGGCCATGAAATCTGGCTGCGCGAGGGGCCGGTGGTCGAGGCCGTGCGCGCGTCCTATGCCCTGCCCGGGATTTTCCCGCCGGTGGAGCGGCAGGGGCGCTGGCTGGTCGACGGCGCGCTGGTCAATCCGGTGCCGATTTCGGTCTGCCGGGCGATGGAGGCGCGGATCGTCGTCGCCGTGAATCTGAACGCCGACAGTTTCGGCCGCGCCCGGGTGCAGAGCCCGGCGCCCGAGGCCGACGAAATCCTGCAGGATATAGAGGCCGCGGAAGCGGAAGCCGAAGCGACCGATCCGGCCAGGCCCCGCCTGCGCTGGCTGCCGGTGCCGCGGCCCCGGGGCAAGGCCAGGGTGAAGCCCCCGCCCCGGCGCGACGCGCCCGGCATCATGTCCGTGATCGCCTCGGCCTTCGATATCGTGCAGGACCGCCTGACCCGCAGCCGCCTCGCTGGCGAGCCGCCGGACGTGACCATCGCGCCCCGCCTGAACAGCTACGGCTTCATGGATTTCGACCGCGCGGAGGACATGATCGGCCTCGGCGCCGCCGCGGTCGAGCGGGCCTGGCCCGATCTCGACGAGGCGCTGGGCAGCCTCATGTAGCGAGGCGGCGGTTCAGGGCGGCAAGCCCGAGGGCGAGCACGAGCGCGAGGATGCCGGCGGCGAGCACGGATTCCGGCGTCGCCTCGAGCCGCTCGAACCATTGGGTATAGAGGTGGATGGCGGCGAAGATCGCGGCACAGTTCAGCACCCAGCGCGCCCCCGCCAGCGCCGCCCAGATCCCGGCGACGCCAAGGATCAATGCCCAGAGAAGAGTGAAGACGATTTCGGGCACCACCAGCGGCTCGGCCCCGCCGAGGTCGATGGTGTCACCCCAGAGCGAGCCGACCCAGAAGCCGAAATTGGCGACGATGACCGCCGTCGCCGCCCCCACCCGCAGGAGCCGCGCCCCCTCCGCCCCGAACAGCCGGGCGAGACCGGCCAGAGACCCGGCCAGCGCGACCATGACCACGATGGCGAGGCTGGAATCCGGCACGGCGAGGGCATAGCCGCCGTCGCCGAGATAGCCCGCCTGCGCCCCGACCGCGCCCGAGACCGCGATCACCGCGAGGGCGGCGAGCAGCCCGTTGCCCGCGACCCCGGCGCCGAGGGCATAGACCGCGGCGACGACGAGGAAGGCGGTGACGTGGAAATCGCCCGCCGTCAGCGCCCCACCCCCGGCGATGAGGCTGCCCACAACGATGCAGAGCTGGGCGAGCAGGGCCCAGTCGGCGAGGCCGCCCCGGGCAAGGCCGAGCCCGGCCGCCGCGATGGCGAGGCCGATCACCACCGCCGTGCCCGGCTGCGGCACCAGGGCGAGCGCGCCGGTGGCGACCGCGAGCACGCCGAAACCGACGAGAATGTTGAAGGCCAGCATGGCAGTGCCCTGACCGCCCAGACGGGCGAGGCGGGCCGCTTCCTCGGCGGTCAGCTCGCCGGCGGCGACCAGGGCATCGAGATCGAGGGTGACTTTCAAGACTTCAGCCATTTCGCCATGGCATCGGCCACGGCCATCGAGGACAGCAGATCGAGGTGGCCGGTCTCGGTCACCAGCAGGCGGTCCTTCGCGCCGAGACCGAAATCATAGGCCGCGTCGGCATGGCGGCCGAAGGCGCTGTCGATGGGCACCAGCCCGTCGCCCAGCAGACGGTCGGTGGCGTCGCCCGGGCGCAGGCCCATGGTGCCGGCGATGGCGTGGTGGCGGAAGGCGGGATGCAGCGGCAGCGGCCGGCGCCGCCGTCCCGCGCCATGATGGAATCGGTCGTGGCCCTGCCAGTCTTCCTCGACGATATTGCCATGGCGCAGGTCCGTGATCCCGGCCGAGCGCACCCTCGTCAGCCGGCCGAGCGCGGCGAGGAAGGGATTCAGTTCGGCCAGGGCCTGCAACTGATGGGCCCCGCGCTCGAGCGGGGCGCCATGATGTGGCGAGCCGAGATAGATCGCATGGGCCCCGAGCGAGAGCCAGGACGCGCCCTGCCGGCGCCCGGCCTCGATCGCCGCGCGGGCGACGAGGCCGCCCATGCTGTATCCGAGGACGGACAGGCGCCGCACCGGCACCGGCCATTCGCGCACCAGGGTCTCGATCGCCGCCGACAGATCGGCGCCATTGGCCGAGACGTGACGTCCGGTGTTGTAGACGACGGAGACCGGGGTCACCCCCGCCTCCGCCGCAAGGTAACGGCCGTGGTGGTGGCCGTAGCGGTGCCAGAAGACATCGGCCATGCACAGGCCATGGATCATCAGCAGGATGTGATCGCCCGCGCCCTCGACATCGGCGGCGAGCGGCGCCGCGCCCGGGCGCAGCAGGCGGCCGCGATGGCGGAAATGCAGGCGAATGGCGAAAGGGTTGCCCTGGGCCTCGAGATGATCGCCGATGGCGCCGTTCAGCGCGGCGACGGCCATCGCCCGGCCCGGCAGTTCCTGGCTGCCCGCGGCTTGCGCGTCGGGCGCCGGCAGCAGCGCCATGCCCTTGCCCAGGCCCTGCCCCAGCGCGCCATTGATGCCGCGGGCCAGGCGATAGGCATTGCGGGCGATGGCAGCCGGCGGCACCACCCCCCGGAACCAGATGGGTGTCAATGCTTCGGCGATGCCGGCATGACTTTCCTCGACGAGGGCCAGCATCCGGTCGACACCGTCGAAGCCAAGGCCGAGCACGGCCTGAAGGTCGCGATACCAGGGATAAACCAAAGGCATGATGGGAAGCGGCGACCCCCGATCAGCCGGTGGCGATGTAACGGCGGAGTTCATCCGCTTCCATCAGGGCTTCGTCGATGCGGCGCTTGACGACGTCGCCGATGGAAATCATGCCGACCAGCTTGCCACCCTCGATCACCGGCAGGTGACGGATGCGGCGGTCGGTCATCAGCGCCATCACTTCGATCACCGTGTCGTGCAGGCGGCAGGACACGACCTTGCCAGTCATGAAATCCTTTACCGGCCGCGCCAGACAGGTGGCGCCGCCCTGGGCGATGCCGCGCACGATGTCACGCTCGGAAAGCACGCCGACCACGCCACCGTCCGCCGCCTTCACGATGACGGCGCCGATCTTGCGCGAATGCAGCAGGCTGGCGGTCGCTTCAAGCGAGTCTTCGGGGCCGACGGTAAAGACGTCGCCTCCCTTGTGCTTCAGGATCGATTCGACTGTCATGTCACCTCCCCAGCTGTGAGCGATCTCGTTTTTTCTTTCATGATGGGGGGGTGTCAGGCCCTTGCGCAAGCCTTCTGCCGGGAACCTCGCGCTTTTTTTCACCCACCCTCAATGCCGGCCGGACGCGAGCAGCCGGCCGGTGAGTTTCCGGGTGACGGAGCGGGGCGTGAAGCGCGGCGCGAGGGCGCCGATCTGGTTCAGAATCCCCGCGACAGAGACGACCTGCCCCCGCTTCGCCGCGGCATGACCGATGCGCGCCACCTCGGCCGAGGTCATGACCGGCACCAGTCCCTTCGAGAACAGGGCATTGCCCGCGACATCGGCGACATCCATGAAATTGGTCCGCGTCGGCCCGGGGCAGAGCGCGGTCACGGTGACGCCCGTGCCCTTCACTTCCTCCGCCACCGCTTCCGACAGGGACAGGACATAGGCCTTGGTCGCGCAATAGACCGCCATGCTCGGCCCCGGCTGGAAGGCGGCGGTCGAGGCGACGTTGAGAATACTGCCCTTGCCCCGCGCCACCATGCCCGGCAGGACGGCGTGCATGAGGTCGGTCAGGGCGGTGATGTTCACCTGGATCATGCCAAGGGTCTTGTCCCGGCTGGCCTTGGCGAAGGAGGAGCCGTCGCCGAAGCCGGCATTGTTGACGAGGACGTCGACGACGAGGCCCCGGCCCTCGATATCGGCGATCAGGGCGCGGGGCGCCGCCGGGTCCAGCAGATCGGCGGTGATCACCGTCGCGGTCACGCCATGGGCCTTGGCGACCTCGCCGGCCAGGGCGGAAAGCGCCGCCTCGCCGCGCGCGACGAGGATCAGGTCGTGGCCATCCGCCGCATATTCGCGGGCAAGATCGGCGCCGATCCCGCTGGAGGCGCCGGTGATCAGGGCAAGGGGGCGTTTCGTGCTCATGGCTCGGCCTTCTTCATGCCGCCCGCCGCTGGCGTCGCGGTCACGCGGCCACTAGAATGGGGGCGGGTCCGCACCGGCCCGCTTCCGGCTACAGGATCACGGAACATGGCCGCCGTCAGCGAAATCATGCTCGATATCGGGGGGACTTCGGTCCCGCTGGAGATGCGCACGTCCGAGCGGGCGCGACGCCTGCTGCTGCGCGTCGACCAGCGGCGCGAGGTGGTGGTGCTGACCCTGCCGACCCGGGTCTCGAAGCGCGAGGGCCTGAGCTTTGCCAGGGGCAATGCCGGCTGGATCGCCGCGCGCCTTGCCAGCCTGCCGCCCCGCGTCGATTTCGTGCCGGGTGCCCGCGTGCCCCTGCTCGGCGTCGCGCATGAGCTGACGCCGGTGGCGCCCGGCGCGCGGCGGCGGCGCGGCGCGGTCTGGATCGAGGATGGCACGATCCAGGTGACGGGCGAGCCCGCCCATTTCGCCCGAAGGGTGTCGGACTTCCTGCGCAGCCGCGCCCGGGCGGAGATCGCACCCCGGGCCGAGCGTTTCGCCCGCCAGACCGAAAAGGACATCCGCGGCCTGACCCTGCGCGACCCGGCCAGCCGCTGGGGCAGCTGCTCGCCCCGGGGCGACCTGTCGTTTTCCTGGCGCCTGATCCTCGCGCCCGCCTTCGTGCTCGATTACGTCGTCGCCCACGAGGTCGCGCATCTGTCGGTGTTCAGCCACGCGCCCCGCTTCTGGGCCCTCGTCGACCGGCTGGTGCCCGACGCGGACGAGGCCCGCCACTGGCTGAAGCGCAACGGCGCCGCCCTGCACCGATACGGCGCGCCGGAACGCGCCGAAGACGGGCAGGGCGAGGACTAGCGTCCCCGCGGTTCGCCCTTCCATTCCATCGAGATCGAGGCACCATCGAAAGCGCGCGCCACGGCCGGGCCATGCCCCATGCGCCGGTGCCGCATGTGCGAAGGTCGCCTTCCAAGGCCCGCCGTAACCTGTCTATGATCGGGACGGTGCGGCTTTCACGGGGATGATGGGGTTATGCTCAAGTCGGATGTGGTGGTTCTCGGTGCCGGGATCGTCGGCGTTTCAGTGGCCCTGCACCTGCAGGCCAAGGGTCGCAAGGTCACCTTGCTCGACCGCCGCGCCCCGGGCGAGGAAACCTCCTATGGCAATGCCGGGCTGATCGAGCGGGCGAGCGTGGTGCCCTATTCCTTCCCGCGCGATCTTCTCGTCCTCGCGCGCTATGCCCTCAACCACAATGTCGATGCCCATTACGATCCGCTGTTCGCGCCCAAGATCGCGCCCTGGCTGTTCCGCTTCTGGTATCACTCCCAGCCCGAGCGCCTGAAGCAGATCTCGAAGGAACTGCTGCCGCTGATCCAGAACAGCCTGTCGGAGCACAAGGCGCTGATCGCCGCCGCCGGCATGGAACATCTGATCCGCGAAGTCGGCTGGATCGAGGTTTTCCGCAAGGAGGAAAGCCATGCCAAGGCGATTGCCGAGGCGAAGGAAATCTACGCCCCGCACGGCCTGAAGTTCGACATTCTCGACGCCGCCGCCCTGAAGGCGAGGGAGCCGCATCTGAAGGATGTCGTCGTCGGCGGCGTGCACTGGCTCGATCCCGCCTCGGTCCGTGACCCGAGCGCGCTGGTCAAGGGCTATGCCGACCTGTTCGTGAAACGCGGCGGCACTTTCGCCATCGGCGATGCCCGCACGCTGGAGGCGGAAGGCAACGGCTATCGCTTCGAGACACGGGACGGCCCGGCCACGGCGGATCAGGCGGTGATCGCCCTCGGCCCCTGGGCCAACGATGTCTATGGCGGTTTCGGCTATGATTTCCCGCTGGCGGTGAAGCGCGGCTATCACATGCATTATGCCCCGGTCGGCAATGCCGTGCTGGGCCATACGCTGCTCGACGTCGACAAGGGCTTCCTGCTGGCGCCGATGAACAAGGGCGTCCGCCTGACCACCGGTGTCGAATTCGCCGACCGCGACGCGCCGCCCAGCCCGATCCAGCTGCAGCGGGCGGAACCGGTCGCCAAGGAACTCTTCCCCCTCGGCGATCATGTCGATCCCGAGCCCTGGATGGGCCGCCGGCCCTGCCTGCCGGACATGAAGCCGGTGATCGGCCCGGCGCCCCGGCACAAGGGCCTGTGGTTCGCCTTCGGCCACAACCACCACGGCCTCACCCTCGGCCCGGTGACCGGCCGCATCCTCGCCGAGATGATCGCGGGCGAAACCCCCTTCATCGACCCGGCGCCTTACGGCGCCGACCGCTTCTGACCGCTCTTCAATCTTACTGATGTCGTCATCCCGGCGCCTGCCGGGATGATCCCCCCATATTAAACACATTAAAAATGTAATCTGAATTCTGGACACTGTGAAAATTGTAAAATAGCGTCGACTCCATAAGGCGAATGGTAAAAGCCTCGATGGAGGGGCGTGCGATGACCTCGGTGGATAATGCTTCGGGCAAGGCCTCTTCGGGCAAGGCCAATGTCTTCTGGTTCCTGCCCACCCATGGCGACGGCCGCTATCTCGGCACCGGCATCGGCGGCCGGGCGGTCGATCTCGACTATCTGAAGCAGATCGCCCAGGCGGCGGACCGGCTCGGCTATTACGGCGTGCTGATCCCCACGGGCAAGAGCTGCGAGGACAGCTGGCTGGTTGCCTCGGCCATGGTGCCGGTGACCGAGCGGCTGCGCTATCTCGTCGCCGTGCGCCCGGGCCTGCAGCCGCCGACCCTCGCCGCGCGCATGACCGCCACCCTCGACCGCCTGTCGAACGGGCGCGCGCTGATCAATGTCGTGACCGGCGGCGACCCCGTCGAGAACAAGGGCGACGGCATTTTCCTGAGCCACGCCGAGCGTTACGAGGTGACGCGCGAATTCCTCCATGTCTACAAGCGCCTGCTCGCGGGCGAGACCGTGGATTACGAGGGCAAGCATATTCATGTCGAGGGCGCCCAGCTGCTGTTCCCGCCGGTGCAGGCGGGCGGCCCGCCGCTCTATTTCGGCGGCTCCTCGCCCGAGGCCAATCAGGTCGCGGCCGAGACCATCGACAAATATCTGACCTGGGGCGAGCCGCCGGCCGCGGTCGCCGAGAAGGTGAAGGCGGTCAAGGCCCTGGCCGAGGCCGAGGGGCGCAAGGTCAGCTTCGGCATCCGCCTGCATGTCATCGTGCGCGAGACCGCCGCGGAAGCCTGGGCGGCGGCGGACAAGCTGATTTCCCATGTCGACGACGCGACCATCGCGGCGGCGCAGAAAGTCTTCGCCCGCATGGATTCCGAAGGCCAGCGCCGCATGTCGGCCCTGCACGGCGGCCGGCGCGACAAGCTCGAGGTCTCGCCCAATCTCTGGGCCGGTGTCGGCCTGGTGCGCGGCGGCGCCGGCACGGCCCTGGTCGGCGATCCCGAGACGGTGGCCAAACGGATGCGCGAATATATCGACGTCGGCATCGACAGTTTCGTCCTCTCCGGCTATCCGCATCTCGAGGAAGCCTATCGCTTCGCCGAACTCGTGTTCCCGCTGCTGCCGCTCGCGCACGATGTACCCAATGTCGCGCAGGGCAAGGTGAACACCGGCCCCTTTGGCGAGACCATCGCCAACGACATCCGGCCGCAGGCAAGGGCCTCGCAGTCGTGATGCCGCGCGTGCCGCACCGCCGGCGATGTAGCTGACCCCGCGCCGCCCCCTCCGACCCCGGGGCGGCGCCCATGACAAAAGCCAAGACCAGGGCGGCCGCCTTCGGCCGCCGACGCCATCCTTTTGCCCGGAGCCAGCCCATGACCACCCGCCTTCAGCCCAGCCGCCGCCTCGTTCTCGCCGGGCTTGGCGCCGCCGGCCTTCTCGCCGCCCACCGCCGCCCGGCGCGGGCCGCCGGCCTCGATACGATCAACATCGACTTCGCGACCTATAATCCGGTCTCCCTCCTGCTCAAGGACAAGGGCTGGCTGGAAGAGGAATTCAAGGCCGACGGCATCGCCATCCGCTGGGTGCAGTCCCTCGGCTCCAACAAGGCACTGGAATTCCTCAACGCCGGCTCGCTGCATTTCGGCTCCTCCGCCGGGGCGGCCGCCCTCGTCTCGCGCATCAACGGCAATCCGGTGCGCTCCATCTATGTCTATTCCCGGCCGGAATGGACCGCGCTGGTTACCCGCGCCGATACCGGGATCAAGACCCCGGCCGACCTCAAGGGCAGGCGCGTCGCCGTCACCCGGGGTACCGACCCCCATATCTTCCTGATCCGCGCCCTCGCCGAAGCCGGCCTGAAGGAGACGGACGTCCAGCTCGTCCTGCTCCAGCACGGCGACGGCAAGGCGGCGCTGCTGCGCGGCGATGTCGATGCCTGGGCCGGGCTCGACCCGATCATGGCCGGGGCGGAAGTCGCCGATGGCGCCGTGCTGTTCTTCCGCAAGCCGGAATGGAACACCTATGGTGTCCTGAACACGCCGGAAGCCTTCGCCAGCGAAAACCCGCAGATCGTCTCCCGCGTGCTCGGCGTCTATGAAAAGGCGCGGCAATACGCCATCGCCAATCCGGCGGAACTCGCCGCGTCCCTTGTCGCCGTAGCCAAGCTGCCCGATCCCGTGATCGCCCGCCAGCTGGAGCGCACGGACCTGTCGAGCAGCCGGATCGGCGCCGCCCAGAAGGAAACCATCCTCGGCGCCGGTCTCGCCCTGCAGGCCGCGGGCGTGGTCAAGCCCGAGGTCGACGTGAAGGCAACGGTCGATGGCCTGATCGACGAGCGTTTCAACCTCGCCGCCCGCTGACGAGGTCCGCCATGACCAGCCTCGATCTCGACCTCCCCGCTGCTTCCCCGCCGCCGCGTCGTGCCCTGCGTTTGCGGGGGCCGCTGCTGGGTCTGGTCCTGCCGCTTCTCCTCGCGGCAGGCTGGCAGGTCGCGGTCGATGCCGGTTGGGCCGGCGGCCGCCTGTTGCCCCCGCCTTCGAGAATCATCGAAAGCCTGTGGTCGCTGGCGGTCGCCGGCGAGCTTCTGCCCCATGTCCTCGCGACCCTGGCCCGGGTCGGCCTCGGTTTCGCCATCGGCGCCGCCGTCGGCATCGTGCTGGGCGCCGCGGCGGGTTACGCCCGCCTGTTCCGCGACCTGGTCGATCCCACGCTGCAGGCGCTGCGCGCGATCCCGTCGCTGGCCTGGGTGCCGCTGTTCATTCTGTGGCTCGGCATTTTCGAGCCGTCGAAACTCGCGCTCATCGCCGTCGGCGTGGTCTTTCCCGTCTATCTCGGCGTCTCTGGCTCGATCCTCGCGGTCGACCGCAAGATCGTCGAGGTCGGCCGGGTGTTCCGGCTGAAGGGCCTCGCCCTCGTCCGGCGCGTGCTGCTGCCGGCGATCCTGCCCGCCGTGGTGCTGTCCTTGCGCAGCGGCCTCGGCCTTGGCTGGATGTTCGTCGTCGCGGCGGAAATCATGGGCGCCTCGGAAGGGCTCGGCTATCTGCTGGTCGATGGCCAGCAATTGGGCAAACCCGACCAGATCCTCGGCGCCATCGTCATTTTCGCCCTGCTGGGCAAGGCGACCGACGCTATCCTCGTGCTGCTGGCGCGGCCGACCTTGCGTGGACAGGACGCCTTCGGCGGAAGGAATTGACATGCTGACCCTCCGCAATCTCGGCAAGACCTATGAAGACGGCACCCGCGCCCTGTCCGGCATCGAGCTGCAGGTCGAGGCCGGGGAGATCCTGGCCGTGGTCGGCGGCTCCGGCTGCGGCAAGAGCACGCTGCTGCGCCTGATCGCCGGGCTGGACCGGCCGACCACGGGTCAGGTGCTGGTGGATGGCGAGCCGGTCGCCGAACCCCATCCCCTCGTCGGCGTCGTCTTTCAGGAGGCCCGGCTCTTCCCCTGGCTTTCCGTCGCCGAAAATGTCGGCTTTGGCCTCCGCCATCTTCCGGCCTCCGAGCGCGCGGCCCGGGTGACCGCCGAGCTTGAGCGGGTCGGCCTCGCGAGTGCCGCGGGGCGCCTGCCGCGCGAGCTTTCGGGTGGCATGGCCCAGCGCGTCGCCATCGCGCGGGCGCTCGCCCCCCGCCCCCGCGTCCTCCTGCTGGACGAACCCTTTTCCGCCCTCGACGCCCTGACCCGGGCCGGGCTTCAGGATCAGCTCGCCCGCCTGTGGACCGGCGACCGCCCCACCCTCGTCCTGGTCACCCACGACATCGAGGAGGCGGCGGTGCTGGCCGACCGGGTCGTGGTGCTGCGGCCCCGGCCGGGACGGGTCGATGCCGTGATCGACATCGCCCTGCCCCGCCCGCGCGACCGCGACGATGCCGCGGTGGAAACGGTGAAACACGATTTGCGCCGCGCGCTCGACCGCTCGCTCGGGGCCGGCCGACAGGGAGAAGCAGCATGAGCCGCCCCGCCGGGCCCACGGTCGCCATCGTCGGCGGCGGCTTCACCGGCGCCTGCGTCGCCCTGCATCTGGCCGAGCGCTGGTCGGGCGCCCTCGCCCTTCATGTCGTCGAGCCGCGCGCCGGGCTTGGCCGCGGCGTCGCCTATGACAGCGACGAGCCGGCGCACCGCATCAATGTGCCGTCCACCCGCATGTCGATCTATCCCGGCGACGAAGGCCATTTCGACCGCTGGCTGCGTGCGAATGATGCCGTCGCCGACGACCCGGCGGCCACCCTGCCCGACGGGCGCATCTTTCCGCGCCGCGCGGTCTTCGGGCGTTACGCCGGGGCCGCGCTGGCCGAAGTGTTGCGCCGCCGCCCGGCCATCGTCTTCCGGCACCACCGCACGCGCGCCGTCACCGTCGCGGCCACGCCGGGCGGCTATCGCATCCACCTCGCCGATGGCGGCAGCATCGAGGCCGATCTCGTCGTGCTGGCCACCAGCCATCCGCCACCGGCCCCGCCGGCCGAACTCTCAACCCTCGACGGCGTCGCCGGCTATGTGCCCGACCCCTGGGCGCCCGGCGCCCTCGACGCCATCGGCCCCGATGACCGGGTGGTGATCGCCGGCACCGGCCTGACCATGGCCGACATCGTCGCCGCCCTCGCCCTGAAAGGGCATCGGGGGCCGATCGCCGTCCTGTCGCGCCGGGGCCTGCTGTCGCGCGGTCACCCGCCCGCGCCGGTCGAGCCCTGGGGCCGTTTCGACCAGCCCCCGCCCAGGACCGCGCTGGAGCTTCTGCGCCGGGTCCGGGCCGAGCTGCGGGCGGCGGCGGCGGCCGGGCAACCCTGGCAGGCCGTGCTCGACGCCGTGCGCCGCGACGCGCAAAACCTGTGGAGCCAGCTGCCTCTGCGCCAGCGCGCCCGCCTGCTGCGCCACCTGCGGCCGTTCTGGGATGTTCATCGTTACCGGGTGGCACCGCAGGTCGAGGCGGCGGTGGCCGATGCGGCGAGCGAAGGCCGCTTCACCCGCCGGTTGGGCCGGCTGCGCGGGGCGGAACCCTCGCCCGAAGGCATCCGAGTCCGTTTCGGTCGGGACGAGACGATCGAGACCGATGCGCTGGTGCTGGCCACCGGTCCCGCGCATGGCAGCGTGATCGCCGGCAATCCGGCGCTGGCCAGCCTCGCCGCCGCCGGCCTCGTGAAGGCGGACAGCCTTGGCCTCGGGATCGCGACGGATCGCAGCAGCCGCGCCATCGCCCTTGATGGCCGCGCGCTCGATACCTTGCTGGTGGCGGGGCCATTGGCCCGCGCGACCTTCGGGGAATTGATGGGCTTGCCGCAGGTCTCGGCCCAGGCCGAACAGGTTGCGGTCCGCGTCGCCGCCTGGCTGACCGCAGCCGGGGCGCGGCGCGGTCTTGCCACCGCGTCGCTTTAGTTATCTCTCTCGTCACCCCGGCGCAGGCCGGGGTCTTTGAACGAGAGAGGCGCCCCTGTCGTCACGAGATGCCGGCCTGCGCCGGCATGACGATGCCCGGATGCTGCGCTCAGGCCTCGTAGGCGGCCTTGTAGGTCTCGATGACCTTGCGGTTGTCGTGCTGCCACGGGTGGAAGCCCGGACGGTAGTAGGACAGATAGACGCCGAGCGAGCGGCGCAGGGTGCCCGGCTTCACCAGCCCGAAATAGAGGGCGGAGGCGATGCTGCGCCAGCCCCGGGCCTCGCCCCGCGCCTTCAGAAGCGCGGCCGCATTGTAATGCACCTGACCGAGGAAGACCCGGGTAGCGAGGCGCATGGCCCGCGTCCGCATCCGGTAACCGGCGAGGCCCTTCGGCTTCACGATGTTCCAGACGTCATAGGCGACGGACTTGTGCTCCGCCTCCTCGATGGCGTGCCAGTGCCAGATGCGCGAGAATTCGGGGTCCGCGCCCTTCATGAAGTCGGGATGGGACAGGAGATCGTCGGCGAGGATCGCGGTGAAATGCTCGAAGGCGCAGGTGACGGCCAGCTTGAACAGCGGGCTGTCGTCCCAGCGGGCGATTTCGTCGCGCAGGCGCTGCTCGAGGGCATCGACGTCGCCGCCGAAGGCCTTGATCGCGTTATTGTAACGCCGGTGTTCCCGCGAATGGATGCCTTCCTGCTGCTGGAAGGCGGTGATTTCCGCCAGAAGCTTGGGATCGGTCACCTGGTCGCGGAAGTGGACCACGGCGTTGATGAAATAGGTCTCGCCCACGGGGAAGAGGATGGAGGAGCCGTCCATGATGGCGGTCGCCACCGGGTTGCCGGCGAACCAGTTGCGCTTGTCGTCACCGGCCAGCGCGAACTTCAGGTTCCGCGGTTTGATGTCCAGCTTGCCCATCCTTCTTCTCCTTATGATCCGATCAGGCTTCGTAGGCCGACTTGTATTTCTCGATCAGGTGACGGGTGTCCTTCTGCCAGGGGTGATAGCCCGGCTTGAAATAGGACAGATAGTCGGGGAGCGTGCGCAGCAAAACGCCCGGGCTGATCAGCGAGAAATAGAGGATGCCGAACACGGTGTGGCGCAGGCTGCCGTAACCGCGCGCCCGCATCAGCGCCTTGGCGTTATAGCGGCTCTGGCCGACGAAGACCGAGGTCGCCTTCATCATCGCCTTCACGCGCATCAGGTAACCCTTGAGGCCCTGGGGCTTCACCTGGTTCCAGACGTCGAAGGCGACCGACTTGTGCTCCGCTTCCTCGATGGCGTGCCAGCACCAGATGCGGGCGAATTCCGGCTCCGCCTTTTCGAGGAATTCCGGATGTTCCAGCACATGCTCGGCCAGCATCGCGGTGAAATGCTCGAAGGCGCAGGTCAGGGCCAGGCGGTACTCGGGCGAGGCATTGGTCCGGTCGAGGATGTCGATCTCGTGCTGCAGGCGGGCTTCGAGTTCGGCGATATTGCCGCCGAAAGCCTCGACCGCCTTGTTGTAGCGGCGATGCTCCCGCGAATGGATGCCTTCCTGCTGCTGGAAGCCGGTGATTTCGGCCAGCAGCTTGGGATCGCTGATCCGGTCGCGGAAGTGGATGACCGACTGGATGAAGAAGGTCTCGCCGATGGGAAAGAGGACGGAGGCGCCGTCCATCATCGCCGTGGCGACCGGATCGCCGCCGAACCAGTTGCGCTTGTCCTCGCCCGCGAGGGCGAACTTGATGTTGCGCGGCTTGATTTCGACCATGCTCATGATGTTTCTCCTCGTCGCTGCCGGCCGGCGCACACGCGCTTCAGGACCGGGCGGGGGCTGGGGATTTGCTGTTCTTGTCCTTGGCGCCGGAGGCGAGGCCGCCGAAGGCCTTGCGCACCAGCGTCGCGTAAGCAACCGGCAACAGCCGCACGAGACCGGAAATGACCCGGGCATCGGGGCCGATCAGGATGCGGGGCGAGCGGCGCTCGATCCCGCGGATGATGGTGGCGGCGGCCTGCTCGGGCGTCGTGCGGGCGATTTCCTCGAACCGCTTGGCGATCGCTTCCGCCGATTCGGCGCCCGGCGGCAGCTCGACCACCCGGGCCGAGGCGGCGATATTGGTCTTGATGCCGCCCGGATGGACGCAGCCGATGTGAACGCCAGAGCCGTGAACTTCCTGGCGCAGGGTTTCGGTGAAACCGCGCACGGCGAATTTCGCCGCGCAGTAAGCCCCCTGACCGGGCACGCCGATCAGGCCGAAGACGCTGGAAATATTGACGATCGAGCCCGATTTCTTCGCCAGCATGTGGGGCAGGAAAGCCTTGGTGCCATAGACGACACCCCAGAAATTGATGCCCATCAGCCATTCGATCTGTTCGATCGGCAGGCTGTCGATCGAGCCGACAAGGGCGACGCCGGCATTGTTCACGACAATGTCCGCCCCGCCGAGTTCGCCGGTCACCCGGTCGGCGAAGGCGAAGAAGGCGCCACGGTCCGAAACGTCCATCGCCTGGGTCAGAACCTTGGTGCCCTGCCGGCGCAATTCGCCCGCCAGGGTTTCCAGCCGGTCCGCGTTGATGTCGGAAATCGCGAGGGTGCAGCCCCGCCGCGCGAAGTCCCGTGCGAGGGCCTGTCCGATCCCCGAAGCGGCACCCGTGACCACGGCGACTTTGCCCTTGAACATTTCCTGACCCATTTTCGTCTCCCTTGTGGGTTTGTTTTCTCACTCGACCAAATTTATGTCAATCGACAAATAAAACCATTTCCAGAGTGATTGCGTCACCCTGTCGCATCTCCGGGCGGATCGTGAGCCTTCGTCACATAAAGGGGAAGGGCCAATCCGCCCCGGGGCGGGACGGCGGGAAAGGTTGCATCCGGGCATGGCCTTGCCGCATTGTGCCGGCAGGTATCGACTTTTCCGGGGTATTCCTCTTGTCGCGTCCGGTGTTCGACGATCTTCAGGCGAGGTTACGCTCGCTCGCGCGGGGGGACCTGCCGTCGGCGGTCGCCCTGCCCGGCAGCCGGGCCGAGCGGTCGGCGGCATTGCGCGCGCGGATCATCGAGGCGGCGAAGCCGGAATTCGCCGCCAAGGGCTATGACGGCGCCTCGGTCCGCGCCATCGCGGCGGCGGCCGGCATCGAGCAGGGCCACCTCGGCTATCATTTCAAGACCAAGCGCGCCCTGTGGGAGGCGACGGTCGACACCGTCTTCGCCGATTTTCCGGAAACGATCGGCGGCATGATCCCGCGCACCTATGAGGATGCGCGCATGGTGATGCGGGCGATGCTGCAGAGCTATGCCACCTATTGCCTGACGGTGCCGGAACACGCCCGCTTCGTCTTCAACGAAGCCTCGGCCGGGGGCGAGCGGCTGGAATGGCTGGTGGAGCGCCATATCCGCCAGCGCATCGCCGTGCTCGAGCCGGTGTTCAGGGCGGCGCGCGACCGGGGCGCCGTCGCCGCCACCTCCTTCGAGGCTTTCGTCGTCTCGTTCCTCGCCGCCTTCGGCCTCGCCTATGCCCTGCGCACCTTCAACGCGGCGATCTTCAGCCCGCCGCGCACCGATCCCGACACGGTCCCGCCCCTGGCGATCGAGGACATGATCGCCCTCTTCGTGAAATAGACCGCGGGTCTCCTCCTTACGCGGCCGAAAGGCCGCCGCCTTCTCCCTATGCGGCCGAAAGGCCGCCGGCGCTCTCGATGAAGGCGGCGATGTCGGCGACGCCGTCGCCTTTGGACGCCCTCGCGAAGACGAAGGGCTTGTCCCCCCGCATTTTCTTCGCGTCCCGGTCCATGACCCCGAGGTCGGCGCCGACGAGGGGGGCGAGATCGGTCTTGTTGATGACGAGGAGGTCGGAGCGGGTAATGCCCGGCCCGCCCTTGCGCGGGATCTTGTCGCCGGCCGAGACGTCGATGACATAGATCGTCAGATCGGCGAGTTCGGGCGAGAAGGTCGCCGCCAGATTGTCACCGCCCGATTCGATCAGCACGAGGTCGAGATCGGGAAAGCGCCGCCGCATCTCGGCGACCGCGGCAAGATTGATCGAGGCATCCTCGCGGATCGCCGTATGCGGGCAGCCGCCGGTCTCGACCCCGAGGATGCGCTCGGGCTCCAGGCTGCCGGCGCGGGTCAGGAATTCGGCGTCTTCCTTCGTGTAGATGTCATTGGTGATCGCCGCGATGTCATAGCGCGCCCGGAAATACTGGCACAGCTTGTCCATCAGCGCCGTCTTGCCCGAGCCGACCGGCCCGCCGACACCGACACGAAGCGGACCATGGGGATTACGCAGGGTCATGAGCGGAACAGCCTCGTATACTGGGTTTCGTGGCGCATGGCGCAGATGTCGGAGACGAGGGCGCAGCCGCCCAGGGCATCGAAGGGATCGGCCGCGGGATCGAGGGCGAGGGCCCGGGCGACCGCATCCTGGACCGCCGGCATCAGGGCGGCGATGGCCTTCTGGCCGTCGGTCTGGCCGAGCGGCACCAGCCGCTGCGCCGCCGAGACGAGATTGGCCGCGAAGGCGTGGAGATAGGCGGTCAGCGCCGGGGCGAGCCCGATCCCTTCCGCCGCCGCGAGCGCGCCGACGACCACCGGATAGGCGACGCTGGCGGGCAGTCGCTCCAGCACCTCATGGCCCCAGGCGGCCTCCGAGATCAGGCGGAAGGCCGTGCCCTGCGCCAGGGTTTCCACCTGCCGCTCCTTGGCCGGGGCATTGGCGGCGGCGAGTTCGGCGATTGCGTTCAGCTTCGCTTCGTCGCCCCCGGCCCGGTGAGCATGGGTGAACAAGACCGCGTCATTCCAGCCGCTGCCCTGACCGAGCAGCAGGCCGAGCCAGTCGACGAGGGCGGCGCGATCCCGCACCCAGCCCTGTTCCACCGCCCATTCGAGACCGTGGGAATGGCTGAAGGCGCCGACCGGATAGGACGGCGACAGCCAGGCCATCAGGCGGTAGAGCGCCGCCTCAGTGGTCATGCTTGCAGTCGGGTCCGTGGACGTGGTCATGGTCATGGTCATGACCGTGGTGGTCATGGTCGTGGTCATGACCGTGATCGTGGCCGCAGCAGGCGCCATGGCCGTGATCGTGCCCATGGTCATGACCGTGGTGATCGTGGTCATGGTCGTGATGACCGCCGGCATAGGCGCCGCCCTCGGGATCGAAGGCGGCGTCGACCTTGGCCACCACGGCGCCGAGGCCGACCAGCATGTCCTCGATCACATGATCGGGGCGGATGCGGATGCGGTCGGCGAGCAGCTGGGTCGGCAGATGGCGGTTACCCAGATGCCAGGCGATGCGCACCAGCTCGGCCGGGTTCTTCGCGGTGATTTCCACCAGGTGCTCGGGCGCCGCCAGCACGCGGATCACGCCGCCGCCGTCGAGAGACAGACCGTCGCCGTCATTCAGCGGCACGAGTTCGGCGAGATCGAGCAGGAACTGCTGGCGCCCGGCCGACAGTACCGCCCGGCGCCGGAGCCGGGCCTCGGAATCCAGCACCACCTCGCCGACGACGGCATCATCGGCGAAGGAGCCCTTGGGCAGGACGGCGGAAGCGCGCTTCATGGTCGACTGGTCCTCGAAGAAGAAACTCTGCCCTCGTTCTTACGACCGAAGCGGCGATCCGTCATCAGCGATCCTCGAATTCCGGCCCCCGCGCCGACTCAGAGCGTTTCCCCCAGCCCGAGGATCGCCGTGACCTGCGACGACCAGTGGCCGCCGTTGCCATGACAAAGGGCCAGTTTCGGCGCGTCGAGCTGGCGCGCCCCGCATTCGCCGCGCAGCTGGCGCACCGCCTCGATCAGCAGAAACAGGCCGTACATGCCGGGATGGACGCAGGACAGGCCGCCGCCATTGGTGTTGAGGGCGAAGCCGCCGCCATGGCGCAGCTTGCCGTCGGCGACGAAGCGCCCGCCCTCGCCCTTCGGGCAGAAGCCGAGGTCTTCGAGGAACAGGATCGGCGTGATGGTGAAGGCATCATAGAGCATGACGAGGTCGAGATCGGCATGGGAAACCCCCGCCATCGCCATCGCCCGCGGCCCCGAACGGCTGGCCGACGTCGTCGTCAGGTCCGGCATGGAGGAAACCCAGCGGTGCCAGTTCTCGGCCGCGACCCCCATCAGATAGACCGGCGCCTTGGGAAAATCCCTGGCCCGGTCGGCCCGCGTCATGATGATGGCGCCCGCGCCGTCGGTGACCAGGCAGCAGTCCTTGACCGTCAGGGGATCGGACAGCATCCGGGCCGAGAGCACGTCGTCGAGCGACAGCGGCCCCCTGGCGAAGGCTTCCGGGTTCAGATTGGCCCAGGTCCGCGCCGCCACCGCCACTTCGGCGAGGTGTTCGCGGGTGGTGCCGAATTCATGCATGTGACGGGCCGCGGCGAGGGCATAGGCCGACACCGGGTAGCGCGGCTTGTAGGGGGCCTCCCAGGTCACGGTCTCGCTGGTCGTGACGAATTTGCCCGAGCCGGTGCGCTGATTGGAGCCATAGGTGATCAGCGCGACCTCGCACAGGCCGGCGTCGAGGGCGAGCGCCGCCCATTGCATATGGGCGAGGAAGGAGGCGCCGCCGGTGTTGGTGCCCTCGGTCACCTTTGGCCGCAGACCGAGATATTCGGCGACCGAGACCGCCGGCATGGCGTTGACCATGGTCGCGGAAAAGACGCCGTCGATATCCGACAGCTTCAGGCCGCAATCGGCAAGGGCCGCCCGGGTCGCGTCGGCGATCAGCTCGAAATGGTTGCGGCCCGGCGCCTCGCCGATGCCGGCCTGACCGGCGCCGACGATGGCGGCGCTGCCGCGCAGACGATTGCTTGCCATCACGGTGCCTCCGCCGGGGTGAAGACGACGACGGGGGCGCCGTCCTCGGTCACGATGCGGGCGACGACCGGCTGGCCGATGCGCACGTCGGTGGGCGGAATGCCATCGACGCGGGTCATCATGCGGCCGCCCTCGGCGAAATCGACGAGGGCGATGTTCAGGTCGCCGCCCTCTTCCTTCCGGCGTCGCAGCACTGTCGTCGAATGGACCGTGCCCCGGCCGCTGGCGTCGCGAAGGGCGATATCGCCGCTGCCGCATTGGGGGCACAGCACGCGGGGGAAGAAATGCGCCCGCCCGCAATCCGCGCAGAAGGGCAGGGTAAGCCGGCCCGCCGCGAGGGCGTCGCGCCACAGGCGCTCGGGCCCGGGACCAGATGCCGCAACCTTGATCACCATCAACTCTCCCCGTTTTCGTTTTGGGCACCCTAGCCATCGCCTCATGCCTCGACAAGGTCGGAGCGCCCCGAGGATTGCCACCATGAATACGGCCGTTATCCTGTCACTCAGGCAGGGGGAGCAGGGAATGAGCGATGACGACGTCGAAGAGATACGGTCCGAGGTCGCACAGCGGCTGGGCGAGGACTTCGGCCTGAACGCGACACTGAAGCTGGATTTCAACGGGGCGGGTATCGTCTATCTCGACGGCAGAGCGACACCGAACGCCGTCAGCGGCGACGATTTGCCGGCCGATTGCACGATCAGGATCAGCCTCGCCGATTTCCGGGCCATGACCGAGGGCCGGCTGGATGGCACCACGGCCTTCATGATGGGCCGCCTGAAGGTCGAGGGACAAACCGCCATCGCCATGAAGCTGCGGCCGATCCTGGGGCGGAAATAGGGGAACTGCCGGGCCGTCGCCGGTGTTGCTGTGCTTGGTTTCACAGGTTGTGACAACGATCACGCCGCCCCACTGGCAACCCCGGCCGGCCGGGCCTAGAATGGCCTTGTACCGGGCGCTGGGGTGGACGCAGCTTGAGAGGAAGCATCGGATGTTGAAGCACGCATTGGTTCTTGCCCTGGCGGGCGGCCTCGTCGCCGGCTGCGCCGAGGACGGCCGGATCTCCAACACCGGCGCGGGCGCCGGCATCGGCGCCCTGGTCGGCGCGGGCATCGGCGCCGCCGTCGCCGGCAATCGCGGTCAGGGTGCCCTGATCGGCGCCGGCATCGGCGCCCTCGCGGGTGGCGCCGTCGGCTACTACATGGACGAACAGGAAAAGCAGCTGCGCCAGAAGATGGCCGGTACCGGCGTCGAAGTGCAGCGCGTCGGCGACAGCATCCGCCTGATCATGCCGGGCGGCGTCACCTTCCGCACCGGCTCGTCCGAGATTCAGCCGCAGTTCTACGGCCCGCTCGATCAGGTGGCCGGGGTGCTGCAGCAATATCCGCAGTCGCTGATCGACGTCGTCGGCCATACCGACAATGTCGGTTCGGACCAGATGAACCAGCAGCTGTCGGAACGCCGGGCCTCCGCCGTCGCCTCCTACTTCATGTCGCGCGGCGTCGTCGCCCAGCGCCTGAACGCCTATGGCCTCGGCGAGACCCAGCCGGTCGCCGACAACAGCACCGATTTCGGCCGCCAGCAGAATCGCCGGGTCGAAGTGCTGATCCGTCCCTATACCGGCTGATCTCAACAATTGGTCACGGCGGGTCGCTATGGGTTGCGGCCCGCCACTACTTTCAGTCTATAGTGCCTGCCTGTTCGCTGGCCGGCCGGAATGTCGGAAAGCGACACTCCCAAGAGATTTCGGCGCAAGAATTTTCAGCGCAAGAGATTCCGGCGGCAGGACCGTTTTCATGACGACAGCGCAAGAGCAGGCAGCCGACAATCTGGTTCTCGTCGTCGACGACGACGCCGATCTGTCGGAATTGCTTCGCCTGCGGCTCGAGCGGGACGGTTTCCGGGTCGCGACTCTGGCCTCGGTCAACGATCTCGCCGAATGCTGCTGCATGGAGTCGGATCCGGCAGCCATCGTCATGGACCTGAACCTCGGCGCCCAGGACGGGCTGCAGGCCGCCGAGTTCCTGGCCGGCAAGGGCTTCAAGGGCCCGGTGTTCCTGATCAGCGGCTTCGACGATCGGGTCATCGCCGCCGCGCGCCGCCATGCCGAGGCGCTGGGCCTGATTCTGCCCGCGGTCTTCCGCAAGCCGTTTCCCCTCGCCGATCTGTCGGCCGCCATCGTCGGTGCCATCGGCGGCCGGCGACCGGCCGACGTCCCGGAAATCCACGCCCTTCTCGCGTCGGGCAGCATCAGGCCCTATTTCCAGCCCGTGGTCGATCTCGCCACCGGCGCCGTCATCGCGGGTGAAGCCCTGGCGCGATGGGTCCGGCCGGACGGCACGGTCAACGGGGCCGGGCACCTGCTGCCCATGATCGCGGCGGAAAACCTCTGGCACGCCTTCACCGAGGGGATGCTGCGCGATACCGCCGCCGCGCTTCGTCGCTGGTCCATGGCGGGGCGGGCGCCCTGTCCGGTCTCGATCAACCTCGAGGCCAGCATCGCCACCGATCCGGACTTCGGCCCGCGTGCGGCCGCCATCGTCGCCGAGGCGGAGATCGCCCCCAGCCTTATCCGTTTCGAGATTACCGAGCAGACCGCCATGGCCGACACGGCCCAGGCCTTGCGAGCCCTGACCTGGCTGCGCATC
Organism: Zavarzinia aquatilis; assembly: GCF_003173035.1. GTDB lineage: Bacteria > Pseudomonadota > Alphaproteobacteria > Zavarziniales > Zavarziniaceae > Zavarzinia > Zavarzinia aquatilis. Next base: position 441 of record NZ_QGLE01000023.1, on the reverse strand, counting down.
AAGGGTTTCGAGCTGTCGATCGACGATTTCGGCACCGGCTTCTCGTCCCTCGCCGTGCTTCACGCCATGCCCTTTTCCGAACTGAAGATCGACCAGTCCTTCGTCAAGCGCATGACCGTCGATCAGGACGCGAGGATCATCGTGAAGGCGATGGTCGATCTCGCCCATAATCTCAATCTCGCCTGTGTCGCCGAAGGCGTGGAGACGGCGGCGACGGCAGAGGCCCTGCGCGAGATCGGCTGCGACCGCGGTCAGGGCTATCTCTTCGGCGGTGCCGTCGATGCCGACCGCTTCGCCGACCTGCTGCAGCGGCATTCGGCCTAGGTTCTGTACCCATAAACGGGATTCCCAAAGAAGCGGAGCCGTGATTCAAACTTCCTGATACAAGGGAGTTCGCTCATGGCCCGCTTCGATCTGTCGGACAAGGAATGGTCGATTATA
>NZ_QGLE01000022.1 GCF_003173035.1 Zavarzinia aquatilis | reverse complement strand
CACCCAAGTGAAGCTGGCGCGGCGCTGCCCCGCCTGCAGCTACAGAAAGGGACAGCCATGATTACGGAAGATATTCAGGCTCTCGTCGCGGCGGTATCGCCCGGCCATCCGGCTTGCTGGCACACGGGCATGGATCGTCAGGCGGTCGCCATCCTGCGCGAAAGGCTTGAAGTGCTGGCGCGCGATGTCGCCGCGCTAGAGGCCCAGCTCGTGCCGGATCACCTGCGCGGCTCGATGCCGCGCGACCTCGCGGCGCTCGACGGCAAGGTCATCACCATGGCCGAGGTCACGGCCCGGGCGCGCGCCCGCCGCAAGAGCGTGATCGTGCACCTCGTCCCGGCCGAGGGCGGCGAAGGGGGTGCGGCATGAGCAAGCCCGCGACCCTCATCTCTGTCCATCCGGGCGGTCAGGTCGTCTGGGGGCGGACGCCCCCGGCGGGCGCCCTGGTGATCGCCAGCGCGGCCCGGTACCGCGATGCCCGCACCATCGTCCAGGTCACGGCCCGTAAGGCCTATGACGGCAAGCGTTACCTCTGCCCCGGCGTGCCCGAGGCCGAGAACGAGAAGACGGCCCTCGCCGCCGCGAAGGGCTGGCGAGACTGGATCTGCCAGTGCCATCCCGCCGCCCTGACCCCGATCGAGCCGCCCTATGTGCAGGGCGAAGGCGGTGAGGCATGAGCGCGAAGAAGGCCGCCGTGGTGCGGGACTACTACGTGGCGGTCGGCCAGGCGTTGAGCGACGCCCTCGCCAAGGTCGAGGGCGCCGACCAGCTGACCGTGTGGGACCAGCTGGTGATCATGAGCCAGATGCTGGGCCACGCGGTGGGCGACAACTTCAGCGCGAAACACCGTGAACAGGCCCTGGAGAGCGTGCTCCAGATCGTGCGGGCCGGGTGCCATGACGCCGCCACGACCCCTCTCGCCCCGGGAGGCTCGTCATGAGCGCGAGCTGGATCGAGCCGGGGGACATCGTGCTGGTGCACGGCCACGGCCGCGCCATCGTCGAAGCGCCCGCCGGGATCTGTCAGTCCTGCCCGCCGGGTGATGCCAAGGCCTGGCGTATCCAGATCGGTGGTGCCGAAGCCATCGCCTGCGAGGGCGTGCTGACGCCGCTGCAGCCGGGCCGCCGGCTGGCCTGCCATCACACGACATGGGGGCGAGCATGAGCGCCGCCCGCGCCCTGTTCGCGGTTGTGACCGCTCTGCATAAAGCGCGGCTTGAAAAAGGCCTGACGCTGGAAGCCGTGGCGAGCCGCGTGGGCGTGACCGCCCAGGCGCTCGACCAATGGGAGCGGCGGCAGGTCATGCCCAAGCTCGAAAATTTCTTCGGCTGGGCGCGGGCGCTCGGCATGACGTTCAAAGTTACATCGGGAGACGAGAAATGAGCGACATCACGCCGATCCGCCGGCTCGAAGCGACGCTGTCGGTCTATGATATCTTAGGGGCGGACTGTGTGTGCAGCGAATGCTTTGCGTCGCAGCGTGTCGACGAGTGCCGCCAGCCTTTCCCCCACCGGCCGAACTGCGCCCTGGAGGCGGCGGAAACTCACCCGTGGATCCTGATCAATACGGCGATCGACTGGGCGATGCGCAAGGCCGATCCGGTGCCCGTCGCCCAGCCCGCCACCTCGGGCACACCGACATGACCGGCCTCGCCCGCCTCGCCCTTTCGGGCGTCATCACCGCCCCGGCGCGCCGTCGCCGGGGCCTGCTCGAACGCTTTTCGAAACTCCTTCGGAGGACGCTCCATGTCTGATACCGCCGCCGTGCCTGCCGGCTATATGCAGGATGCGGAAGGGCGCCTCGTCCCTGCCGATAAGGTGAAGCCGCAGCACGTTCTCGAAGATCAGGTGGTGCGCGAAATCGTCGACCTCGCGCTGGAAGAGAGCCGGCGGCTCAGTGCCCTCAAGGTCAATATCAAGACCTCGGTCGATGCCTTCGTTGAGCTCGTGGCGGAGCGTTACGGCGTCGAGCGCGCCGGGCGCAAGGGCAACATGACCCTGACGTCCTTCGACGGCAGCCTGCAGCTGCAGGTCGCCGTCGGCCAATTCATCGACTTCGGACCCGAGCTCCAGATCGCCAAGCAGCTGATCGACCAGTGCCTGACGGCGTGGTCGGCCAACGGATCGGACGAGCTGAAGGTGATCGTGACGGATGCCTTCCGGGTCAACAAGGAAGGCAAGTTGGACAAGGACAGGATCCTCGGGCTTCGCCGTCACAACTTTGGAGACGAGCGGTGGAAGCAGGCCATGGCGGCCATCTCCGACAGCATCAAGGTTCAGCGGTCCAAGGAATATTTCCGCCTGTACCGCCGGCCTGCGCCCGACCGGGATTTCGAGCAGATCCCGCTCGACATCGCCAGGGTGTGAGGCAAGCCATGGCCCGCCTCAGCCGCGCCGAGTTCGTGACCGATCTGGCCCGGCGCCAGCTCGCGGTCGAGCGGGCGAGCGATATCGCCATCGGTGTGGCGGCGGACCAGGTCGACTACGTCCTCGCGCAGGGTCTTAGCCCCTGCGATGCCCTGCGCCAGGCCGGCCAGCTGGCGCCTTCCGACATCGGCCGCGGCCAGGCGATCGAGCGCCTCGCCCGCTACTGGCTGGCCCTGGTGCGCGGCTGGCCCGAACTCCTCGAATCGTACCCCGACGAACTGGCGGCGGCAGACGCCGAGGGAGATCTCCATGTCCGGTAATCAGATCGCCTTCGACCTCGCGCTGCCGCCTCGGCGCTACATCCGCCGCCAGCGGGCCGCCGACGATCAGGTCTATGCCGCCGTGTGCAGGCTTCGACGGGGCGGCCATGAGGTCCACCGCGTCTCGGACGCCCAGCACTGCGTCGACGGCGCGTTGCTGACCACGGCGGAGCTGATCCGCAAAGCACAGGGAGCGTGACCATGAAGTCCGTGGCCGATATCGCGCTGAGCTTCCTGTCCGCTCTCGCCCTCTGGGAGATACGGATTGCCCGAATGGCTGCCCGCTACGAGGGGCGGAGGGCGTCCGCCCGCCTCGCCGACGAGCTGGGCGAGTTGCGCCGCACGACGGCGCGGCTGGCGATCATCGCCACCGAGATGTCATGCCCGCCCGATCCCGAGGCCGCCCGAGAGGCCCTGCGCCGCCTGCTGACCCGGCTGCGGCTGACGGGGGCGCTGCCCTGGTCGGACGCGGTCGAAATCCTCAACGAAGTGGCTGAGGCCACGCCCGCGCCGCGCAACTGAGGAGGCTGGGATGGAGATCGACGTCACCGCCCTGCGCAGCCGCGATCCCGACATGGTCGCGCGCGGCCTCCTGGCCCTCGCTGTCATCGGTCTCGTCGGCGCCTGGGTGCAGATGCCGGCGGCGCCGCGTCCGGCTCCCATCCTTGATGGCGCGATCCCGGCGAAAGTCCGCCGGGCCATAGCCTGGCGTGCGCCTGGCGCCTGGTTCAGCGCGGGCGATATCGCATTGGCCGTTGGGGTCGAGCGCAGCCAGATCGCCTGGCCCCTCCGCCAGCTCGTCGATGCCGGGGAGCTGGAGGCGAAGGGCACGCGCAATTCGCGTCGCTATCGCCGGCCGGTGACGGCCGTCGAGGCACCCACGCGGGTACCGCCGCAGCCAATGCCAGAGCCGAAGAAGCCGGTTATTCGCATCGCCGCCGCGCCGCCGGAGACGAGCAACAAGGCGCCCATCCTGCCGTCCGCCTCCGTCGAGCGTTCGCTGATCGACGAGGCGCTGGCCGCCGGTCGCGTCACCCGCTGCCCGCCCGCCTATGCCGGCACTGTCGAGGGCGGCGCCCGCCTCGACCTCGGCGGTCACCAGCCGATTGAAAAACCCCTCTTCAGGCATCCGCAAAGGAAGTGACCCGATGATCACCCCCCACAACATGGACGGCCGCGTCGCGGCGCAGCAAGGGCGGCCGGTCTCGACCAACCCGCATGCGACCGGAACCCGGGCCTATTACGGGTGGCTGGCCGACTGGCACGAGGGCCAGGCAGTGCAGTTGCGCGCTGGCGATCCCAAGCGTTGCAAGCTCAACGAGATGGCACGCCAGTACCGCCTGCGCTTCCATCTGGCTCCACCCAGCGCGGCGGGAGCCTGACCATGATCAAGGCCCTGATGATCATCATCACGTCGATCGGCTCCACCCCGCAGGCGCAAGCCTTGCTGGTCTCGCCGATGGAGTGCGCCGCAGCCGCCGAGGACATGGCGGCGGCTGTCGCGGCCGGCAAGGCCGAGGGGGTCGTGCTGTGCCTTTATGAGGAGGACATGGCCTATGAGTGAATCAACGGGGCTTGGGCGGCAGCTCTTGCGGCGGAATAACGAGAATGGATATCCCCCCTTCATCGGTGAGGGGATCAACAACGACTCTCAACGTGGTCCGAAAAATCACATTCGTCTTCTCGGCCAGCAACGCTCTGTCTACTTCCTGACTGAATTTCCAATCATCAATCAAGCTACGATCTATGACGCCAGCGATGACCTTCGTCAGGTTCTTTGCCAGCGCGATATTCTTGTAGCTATTGATCGCGACCATGATGCTACGCACGCCCTTACCCTCCATAGGGGCTTTGCCAGAAACAAGCATGTCGTAGTTATCATTGCCCGCAAAACACGACACCTCGCCGGGACGGCGCTGGTCCTTATCGCAGTCTTGCTGTTCGGGAAAGGTCAGTCCCTTACCGAAAACGGCATAGGTGGCTTTGTACCAAGCCGCGCCGAAATCCTGATAGACGCCATCGACGAAATAGTCAGGCGTTTCGGCCGAGGCATTCGTGGGCAAAAGCCCTGTGGCAGAGAGAATAAGCAGAGCAATTCGCGCAAATCTGATCATGTTGCCCCCGTCACAACCATCGCGACCATATTGACATTTTCCGGCCTCGACCGCACCGTCCAACTGGGGCTTGAAACACCCCTTTTGCGCAAGGCGGCAGCCGGTCCGAAAATCGGCTTCCGCTTCTATGTCCAGGGTCCACACGTGCATGTCCAGGGCGCGAGCCTAAAGACGTGTGGGCACGACCTTGCGCGTGTGTTTCAGCCCTGGGCGCCAGCGGGCCGCCTGAAACACGGCATCGCTTGCGCTCCTAACGCTAACGCGCAAGGAGGCAGTCATGCCGACCATCGAAGAGATACAGTCGAAGATCATTACCATACCGGATCGACCGCCCATCATGAAGGCTCGGGATCTGGCCGAGTTCTACGAGGTGCGCACGGAGCAGATCGGGCAAGCTGTGTTGCGGAATTCCAACCGCTTTCCGGCGGACTTTGCCTTCCGGCTGACGCGGCAGGAAGCAACATCACAAAATGTGATGTCGGTGCCACAAGGTGGCGGTCACCTTCCATTGGTCTTCACAGAGGCCGGCGCCATGGCGCTTTCGGGTGTCCTGAAGACGCGGCGAGCAGCGGAAGTGTCGGTGCTCGTACACCGGGCCTTCGTGGCGCTGGCGCGGTCGCGGGCGGTGCCCGCACAGGCGGCAGAGAGCACGATCGAGGTGCCCTTGTCGGAATACATCGGCCTGCTCAAAGCGCGGATCGGCGTGCTAGAGGCGCAGACGGCGCCCCGGCCACGACGGCCGGCGCCGCTGCCACTGACCGTCGAGGAAGTGGCGCTCATCCGGCGGCTGCGGCGAGAGGGCCTGACCTATTCAGCCATCGGTCGGCAAGTGGGTCGTTCCGGCAGCACCGTCTCCATGGTCGCTCGCGACGTGACGCCGGAGGTCCGCCATGGATGACCTCCGCTGCGCCCGCGACGGCTACGAAGAGGCAAGCGAGGCCGCCCGAATGCTGGATGGTCTGGCCGATCTCGTCTCGGCAGCACAAGACCTCCATTGCGTCGGGGTCGAAGGTCTACGGGCACTCCTGGACGCAGTCCGCGATAGGCTCCACGACGGACTGGAAGGCGTCGCAACCAGCCTCTACGTCAAGCTGCCCTGACCGGGTGGGGGCGGCACCATGACCGCCGCCCCCGATCCCGCGAAGCGCCGGTCGCTGATCTCCGCGATCCATGCGGAGGCCGCGAAGCAAGGCATGGACGACGACCTACGGCGCCAGGTCATCGCCAATGCGACCGGCAAGACCTCGTCGGCCGATCTGACGATCCCCGAGCTGGGCAAGGCGCTGGACGCGATCAAGGGCCGTGCCGGGGCGCGGCAACAGCCGGCCCGGGGCCGCGCCCTGGCGGAAAGCGATCATGCCCGCAAGATCAGGGCGCTCTGGCTGAGCCTGTGGAACCTGGGCGCGGTCGACAACCCGACCGAGGCCGCGATCGCAGCCTTTGCCGAGCGTCAGCTGGGCGTGCAGGCGCTCCAGTGGGTGACCCCGCATCAGGCCTCCTCGATCATCGAGGCGCTGCGCGATATCGGCCGCCGACACGGCTGGGACGTCAAGCCGGGGTGCACGGTCGCGGAGGCCGAGGTCGCCCTGGCGGGAGCGCAGTTCGAGATGTTACGGGGCTTGTTGCACATAGACGCGGTCGACGAAGCCGTGACCGCGATCGTCTGCACCCACGGGATCTCGCAACGGGAAGTGATCCGCCGCTACGGCGAGCTGATCCGTGCCCATAAGGGTGGCGCCCATGGCTGAACTCCCGACCCACCTTCGAGGGGCCTTCGAGGCCTTCTGGTCGGCCGTGCCCAAGCGGCCCGCCGACCGCCCCGGTAAGGCGCGCGAGGAGTTCGCCCGGCTGGTCAAGGGCGGGCTCGATCCGCAGGCGTTGGTGCGCGCGGCGGAGCGCTACGCCGCCGATGTCAGCGCCCGGCGGGTCGACCCGCAGTTTATCCCGCTGGTCGGCAAGTGGCTGCGGGAGGGCGGGCACGAGGCCTTCCCCGACCCGGCGCCCGCCGACGAGCCGGCCGAGCTGACCGTCGATACCTCGGTGACTCAGGACCCCGTCCATACCGCCCTGGTCGCGGCGGGCATGACCGAGGCCGACCACCGCAGCTGGATCGCTCGATGCCAGCTCGACGTCGATCGGGAGCGGTCGACCCTGCTGGTCCGCGCGCCGACCCGGTTTGTGGCCGATACCGTGCGCGACCGCTTCGGGCCGATCCTGCTCCGTGCCTTCGGTGTCCAGGCCGTCGAATACTCGTCTCCGAGAGGTGGGCCATGAGCGCGCCTCCCATCACCCATCACGTCTTGCCCGCCTTGCTGCGGGAGGTGGCCGAGGCCACCGGATCGCTGGAGATCGCCCTGGCGGTCGCCCGCGTCTTCGCGGATCAGGAAATGTATCTGCCCCGCGAACCGAAGAAGGATCATCCCCTCGCCAAGCGGTTCGGCCTGAAGGTGGCCCGCCTGATCTGTGCGCGGATCGGCGGTGAGCGGGCGGATGGCAAGCGGCTGACCTGGCCGACGGCCTCGCCGGCGCTCCGCGCGATCGAAGCGCGCGAGCTGGCCGAGGGGGGCGTGCCTAACCGAGAAATCAGTCGGCGCCTGGGCATCTCCAAGCGGCAAGTCCGCCGGCTTATCCAGGGTGTCGAGAAGGGCGACGCTAACGCCGGGCAAAGCCCTGATCGGGCGGATGCCTGCTGCCCGGTCTGCGGACGCCGCCGCCGCGCCGCCCGTCTGGTGGCGGGTGAGGACCCCCGCCAGTTGGCCATGCCCGAGGTGCTGGGGCCGGACATCTGCCCCCCCTAAAACACCCCGCCCGCCCGCGCGAAACTGGCGGGCATGAACACCAGCTCCTCCCCGGCCTTCGGGCCGCACCTCGACGACGGCCGCTTCCGGGCGGCCGTCGATTTTCTGTGGCCGCACGAGGGCGGGCTGGTCAACGACCCGGTCGATCCCGGCGGCATCACCAATTGGGGCGTCTCTCTGCGCTTTGCGAAGTCCTGCGGCGATCTCGACGGTGACGGCCGCCTGGACCTCGATCTCGATGGCGATGGCGATGTCGACGCCGACGATATCCGCCGCATGACCAAGCCCGACGCCGCCTATGTCTATTGGCTCTATTGGTGGCAGCGCTATCGCTATGGCGAGCTGCATCTGCCGATCGCCACCAAGGTCCTGGACCTCGCCGTCAATATGGGGGCCAAGCAGGCCCACAAGGTTGTCCAGCGCGCCGCCCGCGCTCATGGCCGCACACTGCTCGACGACGGCGACCTCGGCCCCGCCAGCCGCTCCGCCCTGCGCTCGCTCGGCAACGCCGACATCCTCCCCGCCATCCGCTCCGAGGCGGCGGGCTTCTATCGCGGCCTGGTCGCCGCGCGCCCAGCCTCGTCCAAGTACCTGGGCGGCTGGCTCAACCGTGCCTATGCCTGAGAGGTCCGTAATGGAACATCCCACCCTCAACCGCGCCCTCGACCTGATCGCGCTCGCCCTTATCGCCCTGGTGCTCGCCACCGCCGCCTGCATCGCGTGGCCCGTCCCCGCCTTCGCGGGCGACGGCACGACCGTCGATCTCGCCCCCGTGATCACGCCGTTCGTCGAGGCGCTCTTCGGGGTGGTCGCGGGGCTTGCCGGCTGGGCCATCCGGCACCTGACCATCTGGCTGAAGCTGAAGCAGGACAGCGAGGTGCGCGCGTACCTCGAAGACGCGGTCTATGCCGGCATCAACGTCGCGCGGGCCAAGGCCGGCGAGGCGCTGGCGGGCAAGCTGACGGTCGATGTCAAGCTCGCCCTGGCCGCTGAAGTCGGTGAGTACCTGATCGACCGCGTGCCCGACGCCCTGAAACGGTTCGGGCTGACCGGTGACGCGCTCAAGGACTATGTGCTCGGCCGGCTGGGCGGTGATCCGCTGCCGCTGCCGGCGATCGCCGCCACGGCCACACCGTGACCTGGACCGCCGCCCTTGTCCCCGCCGCCATCATCCTCGGCCTGGTCGGCCTCGCCGGGCTCGTGTGGTACGCCAACCGCGCCGGCCGCGTGGCCGAGCGGGCGGATGCACGGGCCGGGGCCGAGGACCTGCACCGGGCGATGGACGCAGTGGATGCGCGCCCTGCTCCTGATGCCGCTGCTCTCGATGACTGGCTGCGCCGGGGCAGTGGTGGCCGTTGAGCCGCCCGCCTGCCCCGTGGCGGGCGATGCCGTCGCCGACGAGTTGGCCGCCGCCGGGGGCTGCGGCGCCCTGCCGGCAACATGCGCCTGGCTGGGCCGGATGAAGGCGCATTGCGACAAGATCGAGGTGTTGCGTGGCGGATGACGCCGACCGGGCGGCGGCACTCGTCGCCGCCGAACGGGAGGCGGCAGTCGATCGGCACCAGCGCCGCGATAGGCCGCCTGTCTCTATCTGGTGCATCGAGTGCGGCGACCCGATCGAAGAGGCCCGTCGGGAAGCGCTGAAAGACGAAGGCGTGTTGCGCTGCGTGGAGTGCCAGCGCATCGCAGAGCGGAGGTTGTGATGGAAATCCTGGACTGGGCCGCGAAATACGCCGGCGTCATCCAGCTGGTGCTCGCGGCCGGGCTTGGCGCGGCGTTGTTGTGGCTTCGGGCCAGCTTCGTTCCGCGAACCGAATTCCGGGCCGCCGTCGAAGAAATCGAGGACCAGTTGAAGGCGCAGTCTGCCCGGCTCGAGGAGGGCGAAAAGCTGTTCACCATGATCCGGCAGCGGCTCGACGCCATGCCGAAGGCACAGGACTTCCACAACATCCAGCTCGGCCTGGCGGAGGTCCGGGGCGATCTCGGCCGGCTTTCGGAGCGTGTGGGCGGGGTCAAGGAAATTGTCGAGCGCGTCGAGGACCAGGTGACGCGCCACGAGGTCATCTTCTCTGACGCGGCGAGGCGGACATGAGCGGCATTGCACAAGCCTGGACGGCGGCCCTGCGGATCACCATGTTGCGGCTGCTGGAAGGCTTGCCCGGCCGGGCGGCCAATGAAAGCATCCTGACCGATGGCGTGCGGGCCTATGCCATCATGGCCAGCCGCGACCAGATCGCCGCGCAGCTCGCCTGGCTGGACGAGGCCGGCCTCGTGACCTCCGAAGAGGTCGGCGGCCTGACCCTCGCCACGCTGACACAGCGCGGTGTCGACGTCGCCCAGGGCATTGCCCAGCATCCCGGGGTCAAGCGGCCGAGCCCGAAGGCCTGAGCGATGGCGCGTCCGTCGACGATCGACCGTCAGCCGCCGGAGATCCGTGAAGAAATCGGCCGGCTGCGCCGTGCAGGGCGCAGCATCGACGAAATCGTGTCGCACCTGCGCACGCTCGGTGTCGAGGACATCTCCCGCTCCGCCGTCGGCCGCCACACCAAGGAAATCGACGCGGTCATCGCGGACATCCAGCGCCACAGGGCCATGGCCGAAGCCATCGCAAATGTCTTCGGCGACGAGGCGGAAAGCAAGGCGCTGCGCGCCAATGTCGAGGTTCTGCAGGCCCTGATCGGCCGAACGGTTTCGGCGGGGCCGGGGGAAGGCGCGACCTTCGACCCCAAGGAGGTCCACGCCCTTTCGGCGGCGGTCAACCAGCTCTCGGCCGCCGCCGCCCGCGATACCGACCGGATGCTGAAGCTGAAGCGCGAGCTGGCCAAGCAGGTGGTTGACGCCGTCGACAAGGGAGAGGCTGCCCTGGCCGGCGCCAAGGCCGATCCGGCCGAGGTGCTGCGCAAGATCCGCGAAGACGTCTATGGGATCTTCGAGCGATGAGCCCGGCCGTTCCGCTCTTCGGCTACCAGCGCAAATGGTTCCTCGACCGCTCGCGCTTCAAGTTGGGCAAATTCGCGCGCCAGACCGGCAAGACCTTCACGACGACGCTGGAAATCGTCGACGACTGCTTCGAGCAGGTCGTGCAACAGCGGCGGACGCGCTGGGTCATCCTGTCGCGCGGCGAGCGCCAGGCGAAGGAGGCCATGGATGAGGGCATCAAGCGCCATGCCGCCGCCTATCAGCTCGGCTTCAATGATCTCGGGGAGACTCAATGGCTGAGTGAAAGCGGGATCTCTTACCGGGCCCTGGAAGTCGATCTTCCGGGCGGGTCGAGGATCACCGCATTGCCGGCCAATCCCGACACCGCGCGCGGCTTCTCGTCCAATGTCTTCCTGGACGAGTTTGCCTTCCACAAGGACTCGAGCGCGATCTGGAAGGCGCTCTTCCCGGTGATCTCGGCTGGCTACAAACTGCGCGTTACCTCCACGCCCAACGGCAAGTCGGGCAAGTTCTACGAACTCGACACGGGCAAGGATGCGATCTGGTCGCGCCATGTCGTCGACATCTACCAGGCCGTCCGCGATGGCTTGCCGCGTGATATCGAGGAGCTGAAGGCCGGCATCGCCGACGACGATGCCTGGCAGCAGGAATACGAGCTCGTCTACCTCGACGAAGCCAGCGCCTGGCTGTCCTACGACCTCATCACGTCCTGCGAGGACCCTGGCGCCGGCGATCCCGAAGGCTATCAGGGCGGCATATGCTATGTCGGCCGCGACATCGGGCGCCGCAAAGACCTGCACGTCATCTGGGTGTGGGAAGAAATCGGCGACGTCCTGTGGGAGCGCGAGCGCATCGAGCAGAAGCGCGCGACCTTCGCCGCGATGGACGAGGCCTTCGACGATGTGATGACCCGATACCGGGTTGCCCGGGCCTGTATCGATCAGACCGGGATGGGCGAGAAAGTCGTCGAAGACGCCCAGCGCCGGTACGGCGATCGCATCGAAGGCGTGCTGTTCACTACCGGCTCCAAACTGATCATGGCGACGGCAGGCAAGGAGAGGTTCGAGGACCGCACCGTCAGGATCAGCGAGGGCGACCCGGCTTTGCGCGCTGACCTGCACAAGCTGCGTAAGATCGCTGGCCCGACCGACACCCCGCGCTTTGTCGCCGAGCGTGACGATGATCATGCCGACCGCACCTGGGCCGCCTTCCTCGGCATCAACGCCGCCGCCGGCCCCGCCCGGGAATACGGCTATCAGTCTGTCACCCCGGCTTCGCCGAGCCGGGGCCGTGATGGCGACGACGATGACGATGAAGGCTTCAACATGCGCTCGCTGCGCGGTCGCGGGGGAGTGATCTGATGGCCAAGAGTTCGATCCTGGACGCCTGGGGGCGGCCTTTCGATTTGCAGGCCCTGCGGGAAGAGCAGGCCGGCGCGACCGTGACCGGCGTGCGCCAGCCGGTCGGCGGGCACCCGGCCTCCGGCCTGACGCCGCAGCGCCTGGCCCGGCTGCTGCGCGGGGCCGAAGACGGCGATCCCGTCGCTTACCTCGAACTGGCCGAGGACATGGAGGAGCGCGACCTCCACTACGGCGCGGTGCTCGGCATCCGCAAACGGCAGGTGTCTGGCCTTCAGATCACGGTCGAGGCGGCGGGCGATGATGCCCAGTCCGTGGCAGACGCCGACCTGGTGCGCGCCTTCATCGACCGGGACGAGCTGGCCGACGAGCTGATCGACATCCTGGACGCCATCGGCAAGGGCTTCTCGTGCACGGAAATCATCTGGGACATGAGCGAGCGGCAGTGGAGCCCAGCCCGCCTCGAATGGCGCGACCCGCGCTGGTTCGATTTCGACCGGGAGACCCGCCGCACGCCCATGCTGATCGGCGAAGGCGGCCAGTTGGAGCCGCTGGCTCCCGGCAAGTGGGTCCAGCACATGGGCAAGGCCAAGAGCGGCCTGCCGATCCGCGGTGGCCTGGCCCGGCCGGTGAGCTGGGCCTTCATGTTCAAATCCTTCTCGATCAAGGATTGGGCGGTCTTCTGCGAGGTGTACGGTCAGCCCTTGAGGGTGGGCAAGTTCGGCCCCGGCGCCACCGAAGCCGACAAGGACATCCTGCTGCGCGCTGTGCGGAACCTCGGCACGGATGCGGCGGCGATCATCCCCGACAGCATGATCATCGAGTTCATCGAATCGAAGCTTTCGGGCAATCACGACCTCTACGAAAAACACGCCGACTGGTGGGACCGCCAGATCTCGAAAGTGGTGCTGGGCCAGACCGGCACCACGGACGCGATCGCGGGCGGCTATGCCGTCGGCAAGGTCCACGATGGGGTGCGTGGCGATCTGGAGGATGCGGATTGCCGTCAGGTCGGCGCGACCCTGACGCGCGATATCGCCCGCCCCCTGGTCATGCTCAACAACGGCCCGCGCAAGGCCTATCCCCGCATCTGCATCGGCCGCCCGGACGAGGTCGACGTCGAGAAGCTGGTGAAGAATGTCGCGACCCTCGTCCCGCTCGGCCTGAAGGTCGGCATGGCCACCATGCGCGACCGGATCGGCGTGCCGGACCCCGATCCCGACGAGGAGCTGTTGACCGCGCCGGCGCAGGCCTCGGCGCCGCCGGAGCCGGCCGCCGCGCCGCCTGCGGCCAAGCCGCCGGCCCGGGCACTGGCCAGTCGCCAGGAGCCCGGCCGGGATGCTGTGGATGCCGCGATCGACGAGATCATCGCCGCCGAAGGGTTCGACCTGGTCGAGCCGCTGATCGCCGGGCTCGAAGGTCGGATAGCGGCCCTGCCCGCCGATGCCACGCTGCAGGAGGCCGAGGCGATCCTGGCGGAGCAGAACGCCGCCATGGCCCCGGGCCTGCTGGCGCGGCGCCTGGCCGAGGCGGTGTTCGCGGCCCGCCTGGCGGGCGAGGGCGACGAGCCGCTGTCCTGATGATTGCGACCCTCACCCCCCTGCCGCCGCTCGAGGCGATCGCCGCCTTCGAGGCCCGGGGCGGGCGGCTGGAGCCCAGCTTCGACTGGCGCGACATCTGGGAAAAAATCCATGCCCAGATGTTCACGGTCGCGAAATCGACCGGCTTCGACATCCTCAAGGATATCCACGAGGCGTTGGCCAAGGCGCTCGCGGAAGGTCGGACCTTCCAGGACTTCGCCAAGGATCTGCGCCCCCTGCTCGAAGCCAAGGGCTGGTGGGGCCGATCGGTGCAGGAGGATCCTCATACCGGCGAGGTCAAGCCGGTCCAGCTCGGCTCCGCGAAGAGGCTTCGCACCATCTTCGACACCAACATGCGGGTCAGTTACGCGAGCGGTCACTGGGCGCAATTCGAGCGCACCAAGCGCCTGCGGCCCTGGCTGCGCTATGTCGCCATCATGGACGGCCGGACGCGGCCGGCCCATGCCGAGCGGCACAACATGGTCGCGCAGATCGACGATCCGGTGTGGGACAAATGGGCGCCGCCCTGCGGCTGGGGCTGCCGCTGCACGCTGCAGAGCCTGTCGGAAGGCGACTATCGCCGGCTGGGCGCCAAGGCCAAGAAGCCCCCCGTCGACAAGGTGGTCGAATATATCAACCGGCGAACGGGCGAGGTTACCGAGGTGCCGGCCGGCATAGATCCGGGCTGGGCCTATAATCCTGGCAAGGCAGGCGCCGAGGCCGCGATCAACACCGCCGCCGCCCAGAAGATGGCGGACGCGCCCCGCCCCCTGGGCTTGGCGGGGATCCGGGACGCGATCGGGTCGGATGCGTTCGCCCGTTTCGTCGCGGAGCCGGCGGGCGAGATGGCCGTGATGCCGGTGCGCCCGGAAATCGCCGAGGCCCTGGGGCATGACCTTCGGGTCGCGCTGCTGTCGGAGGCGACGATGCGCAAGCAGATCTCCAGGCACCCGGAGATGACCCTGGAAGACTATCGCCGCTTGCCGGATATCGGCCTGGAGCCCACCGCGGTACTGCGAGACGGAGATCTGACCTTCGTCGTCACGAAATCGGACGGCGGCCGCTGGCGCTACGTCGCCATGAAGTCGACGGCGACGGGCAAGGCCGCCTATGTGACGTCCTATCGCTGGACCAGTATCGAGGACTTGCGGCGCCGCCTCGCCAAGGGCGCGCAGCTCATTCTGGGGCAATTGGATTAGGATTAGGAGCGTGGTGGGGCCTCCCGGGAACCCCACATTGCGATCCGGGCCTTGGCCCGTCCTACGGCAGGGAGATTGGCACCGTGTCACGCGCTCCCGAGGTCAATATGGTCGCTTCAGGCACGGATCGCAATAGAGCGCCGTGTGGCGACGAAACGGTCTGCCCGCACCCAACCCCCGCCCCGGACCTTTGACCTTGAATCGAGACGTTCGAAAGTGCCTTGGCGGCGATGTTTTCCCGTCGCGGCGCCCGGACATCTGCCCCCCCTAAAAGCTCGCGGCGTTGACCGCGAGAATGGGGCCATGCCGATCGCCCTCGCTTCCTCCATCGCTCTTCCCGCCGAGCCGCCCGCCGAAGTGCAGCTGTTGCCGCCGGCGGGCAAGCCGTTTTCGACTGATGACGGCCGTGGCCCCTTTGTGGTGATCGACGGCGCCGCCCTGGTCGCCGCCTCCCTGACCGGCCGCGACCTGCCGGTCGATTTCGATCACTCGATCGACGTGCAGGGCGGCGGTGCCGCCGCCGGCTGGATCACGGGCATCGAGGCCCGGGCGGACGGCATCTGGGGCCATGTCGATTGGACCGAACGCGGCCGGGCCGCCCTGGCGAGCCGGGATTACCGCTTTCTCTCGCCCGTATTCCTTCACCGCGCCGATGGCGCCATCGGCCGCGTCCTGCGCGCCGCCCTGACCAACAACCCGGCGCTGCCTCAGCTCAAGGCGCTGGCCCATCGCCTCTCTTTCGATGCCGAGGACCTCATGCCCGACTTCCTGAAAGCCCTGCTCGCCGCGCTGGGCCTTTCCGAAACCACGACCACCGACCAGGTGGTGGCGGTCGTGACCGCGCAGCGCGCCGCGCTCGAAGGGATCTCGACCGCGCTCTGCGCCCGCAAGGACGCGAGCGCCGCCGAGATCATCGCCGCCGCCAAGCCGGCGAAGTCCGGCGACCAGGCGACGATCGACAGCCTGCAGATCGAGCTGGCCTCGCTGCGCGGCGAGCTCGCCAAGGACAAGGCGACTGGCGCGGTGGATGCCGCCATCACCAAGGGCCTGATCGCGCCCGCCCAGCGCGACTGGGCGATCGGCTACGCCAGCCGCCAGCCGAGCGAATTCGCCGCCTTCCTCGAAAAGCAGCCCGCGCTGCTGTCCAGCCAGGGCGGTGCCGGCGCCCGTCATCCCGGCGGCGACGCGCTGAGCGACGCCGACAAGCTCGTCTGCGCCTCCATGGGTCTGACCGAAGAGGCCTTCCTGGCCGCCCGCAAGAAGGAAGCCAACTGATGGCCCTGACCGCCCCCCGCTCCAGCGTGGAGCGCTCCGGTGACCTGCGCGAGCCGCCGGTCGCCGCCAACACCACGATCTACCAGGGTGCCCTGGTCTGCATCGCCGCTTCGGGTTACGCGGTGCCGGGCTCGACCGCGACCACCCTGAAGGCGATCGGCCGGGCCGAGCGCACCGTGGTGAACGGCGCCACGGCCGGCGCCGAGCGCGTGCAGGTGAAGCGCGGCATCTTCCGCTTCAAGAACTCGACGGCGGGCGATGCCATCGCGCTGACCGACGTCGGCGCGGATTGCTACGTCGTCGACGACGAGACCGTCGCCAAGACCAACGGCACCAATACCCGCTCCGTGGCGGGCAAAATCTTCGACGTGGACGCCCAGGGCGTCTGGGTCGATTTCCGCTAGGAGCACGACCATGAACATCGACGCCGCAAACCTGCGCTCGCTCTATACCGGCTTCTCGGCCGCCTTTCAGGGCGGCTTCGCCGGGGTCACGCCGAACTATACGCGCGTCGCCACCGTCGTGCCCTCGACCACAAAATCCAACGAATACGGCTGGCTCGGCGACATGCCGCGCATCCGGGAATGGATCGGCGACCGCGTGGTCAACGATATCTCGACGGCCGGTTACACCATCAAGAACAAGTCCTTCGAGTCCACGGTCGGCGTCGACCAGGACGATATCGACGACGACAACATCGGCCTCTATACCCCGCTGTTCACCGAGCTCGGCCGGTCGAGCGCGACCTTCCCCGATGAGCTGGTGTGGCCGCTGCTCAAGGCCGGGTTCAGCACGACCTGCTTCGACAAGCAGTATTTCTTCGATACCGATCACCCGGTGCTCGATGCCGACGGGGCGACCATCAATTCGGTCGCCAACACCGATGGCGGCGCCGGCGCGCCCTGGTTCCTGCTGGATACCAGCCGCGCCCTGAAGCCGGTCATCTTCCAGAAGCGCAAGGAATGGCGGTTCACCCGTATGGACAACCCCAACGACGAGGGTGTCTTCAGCGCCAAGAAGATCCGCTACGGCATCGACAGCCGGTGCAATGTCGGCTTCGGTTTCTGGCAGATGGCCTGGGGCTCGAAGCAGACGCTCGACACCACGCATTTCGAGACCGCCGTCGCGGCGATGCAGTCGTTCAAGGGCGACTACGGCCGCCCCCTCGGCATCCAGCCCGATCTGCTGGTGGTGCCGCCCTCGCTCGGCGCCGCCGCCAAGAACCTGCTGCTGGCGGCGAACCTCGCCAACGGCGCCTCCAACGTCAACTTCAAGGCGGTCGACATGATGGTCGTGCCGTGGCTGGCCTGATCATGGGCGGGCGCATCCGCATCGCTGCCCGGCAGGATGGCTTCCGGCGGGCCGGCCTGGCGCATACCGCCCGGCCGGCCGACTACCCGCTCGATCGGTTCAGCGACGAGCAGCTCGATGCCCTGCTCGATGAGCCCATGCTCGTCGTCGAGGTCCTGCCGGCCGCGCCGCCAGGGGGTGGCAATGATGCGAATACCGGGGCCACCCCGACCCCTGTGGCCGACGACATCGTCGCGGGCGCCGAACAGGATGGCCATGACGAAGGGCCGGCGGAACAGGTCGGGGAGACCGTCGCGCCCAACACCGAGAGCGGACAGGGTGGGGCCGACGCTGGCGACCAGCCGAAGGGCAACGATGAAGGGCCGGCGGAACAGGTCGGCGAGACCGCCGAGACCGCGAAGCACGCCAAGCCTGCGAAGGCCAAGGCGCGGAAGGCCGACTGATGACCTACGCCGTCAAACAGGATTTGATCGACCGTTTCGGTGAGCTGGAGCTGATCCAGCTCACCGACCGCGCCAGCCCGGTGCCGACCACGGTCGACGACACCGTCGTCGGCCGCGCGCTCGCGGATGCCGATGCCCTGTGCGACAGCTACCTGGCCAAGCTCTACAGCCTGCCCGTGGCGTCGGCGCCGCCCGCCCTCGTGAAGGTCGCGGCCGATATCGCCCGCTTCTACCTGCACGGCGATGCCGCTTCGGACGGCATTCGAACGGCCTTCGAGGACGCCCGGAAGTGGTTGCAGGACGTCGCTCGCGGCCTGATCGGCCTGTCCATCGAGGGCGCCCCGCTGGCGCAGCCGGGCGGCGGCATCGTCCGCGTCGATGGCCCCGAGCGGGTCATGTCCCGCGAAACGCTGCGAGGCCTGTGATGTCCGGTGTGTCGATCAAGATCGAGGATGGCGGCGTCCGCGCC
This sequence comes from Zavarzinia aquatilis, assembly GCF_003173035.1. Lineage (GTDB taxonomy): Bacteria > Pseudomonadota > Alphaproteobacteria > Zavarziniales > Zavarziniaceae > Zavarzinia > Zavarzinia aquatilis. The sequence goes on along the minus strand of NZ_QGLE01000022.1, from coordinate 8,176 downwards.
GCCCTGGAGCGGCTGGAGGGCAACCTCGATCGCAAGGCCGAGCTGCTCGATGCCATCGGCGCCACGGCGCGCCAAGACGTGTGGCAGAATTTCGAGGACCAGGCTTCGCCGGCCGGCATTCCCTGGGCGCCTCTCAAGCCCGCGACGCTGAAGCGCCGGGGCGCCGGCGCACAGATCCTGCGGGATCGCGGCAACCTCTACAAGTCCATGACCTATCGGGTCACCGGAGATGACACCGTCGAGGTCGGCACCAATCTCGTCTACGCCGGCGTCCATCAGTTCGGCGGCTCGATCAAGCGCGAAGCCCGCGAGCAGGTCGTGCATTTCCGTTTCGCGGCCGAAGGTGCCGGCAAAGATGGCAAGGGCTCGCGCCTGCGTTTCACCAAGGCCGGTGGACGCCATGCTGAAGGCGCCTATGCACGCAAGGTCTCTATCGGCGGCTACACGATCAACATCCCGGCGCGGCCCTTCCTCGGTGTCGGCCCGCGCCTGGTCGAGCGCCTGAACGAGACCCTGGTGGAGGCTCTGGCGCCATGATCGACCCCGTCATTGCCCGCCTGAAGGCGACGGCCATGCCACCGCTGCGTCTGATCGAGGGCATGGCCGAGCTCGCCTCGCTCGCGGGCAAGCAGCCGCGCGCCATGCCGGCGGCTTACGTCGTGCCGCTCGACGAGCGTGCCGAGCCCGCCGCGACCACCCTGCGGGTGCGGCAGCGCGTCACCGTGACCTTCGGCGTGATCGTGATCGCCCGGAACGTCTCGGACCTCGGGCGGGGCGGTGCCTCCCTTGCGGATCTCGCACCCGTGCGCGAGGCCGTTCGCGCGGCCCTGCTCGGGTGGGGCGAGGGCGACGGGGTGACCGACAGTCCGATCACCTTCGCCGGCGGCCAGGTGCTCGACGCAGATGCCGGCCTCGTGGCCTGGCAGGACAGTTTCACCACCGCCCTCTACTACCAGCAAAGCTGAGGCCCCATGACCGACACCCCCAAGCCCACCGAGGGCGGCCGATACGAGCTGATCGACGGCCAGCTCGTCCAGCACCAGGCCCCGACCGAACCCGGCGAGGGCGGGCCGCGTAACGCCGACGGCTCGTCCATGTACACGACCGACAAGTTCCGCCCGGCCCCGCCCGCGTCGCCGGCCCCGGCGCCGGTCGAGGCGCCAATCCCCCCGGCCGATGCGCCGGCCGAAACCGATGCCGGCGAGACCGCCGGCGCCAAGAAGAAGCGCTGAAGGAGGGCTGAGCGATGGCCTACAAGTGGGAGCAGAAGTTCATCCTCCTGAAGTCGGAAGTCACCTACGGCACTGACTCTGTGCCGGCGGCCGGCACCAATGCCTTCTTGACGGCCAACGGCCAGATCAAGCCCCTCGTCCACCAGAAGGTGGCGCGCAATCTCGACGGCGGGCGACTCGGCAACGAAGGCGAGCTGGTGGTGGGCGAATACGTCGAGCTGAGCTTCGACGTCGAGGCCGCGGGGTCCGGCGCGGCCGGCACGGCGCCTGCCTACGGGCCTGCTCTGATCGCCTGCGCCATGGCCGAGACCGTCGTCGCGACCACGCGGGTCGACTACAAGCCCGTAGACAGTGGCGAGACCTCGGCCTCGATCTACTTCTATATCGGGCGGCTGCGCCACAAGATCGTGGGCGCCCGGGGCACCGTGAAGCTGACGGGCGCGGCGCTGGCCATCCCGAAATTCCAGTTCACGTTCATCGGCCTCTGGGGCGGGGTCAGCGATTACGCGCAGGGTAACGGGAGCGGACCCATGGCGGCCTTCAAGGATCCGGAGGAGGTATCTTTCGCCAACACCACGGTCACGCTTCACGGGGCCACGCTCGGCGTGAAGTCCTTCGACATCGATTTCGGCGTCGAGAACCAGTATCGCAACATTACCGCTTATGAAGGTATCAACTACGTCGACCGGCAGGCCAAGGGCTCGATCCTCTTCGAAGCGCCCGATATCACGACAAAGGATTGGCTCGCGGCGATCAAGGCGGAGACGCGCGACATCCTGACGATCGCCCATGGCTCTGCCGCGGGGAAGAAGGTGATCGTCTCTGGCCCGAAGGCGCAGCTGATCGATCCGCAGTATCAGGAGGACCAGAAACTGCTGATGATCCAGGCCGGCCTGAACCTCTGCGTCGGCACCGTCGCCGACGATTTCACCATCACCATCCAGTAACTTAAGCGGTATCGGAGCCTTACAATGGAAATCTCTTTCAGCGAAAAGCCGCGCTTCAAGGCGCCCGTCAAGGTGATGCGGCCGAACGACAGTGGCGGGTTCACCACCGAGAAATTCACCGCTCACTTCTATGTGATCGACCACGAAGAGCAGAAGGGGCTGCGCGACGGCGCGGTCGACCCGGACAAGGAGGTGCTGCGCGCCGCCCTCTGCGGCTGGGACGGCATCACCGAGGCCGAGACCAAGCAGGAGGTGGGGTATACGGACGCGCGCCGCGACGCCCTCCTGAATGTTCCGTACATCGCGATCGGCCTGGCGCAGGCCTATTTCCCGTCCCTGTCCAACGGGACCACGCGGCGAAAAAACTGACCGACGCCGCCCGGACCTGGGCAGGGGGCGGCGACATCAGCCCGGGGCAGCAGGATGCCCTGCTCGCCGAAATCGAGATGTGGGGGCTGACCGGCCCGGGCGCGGATCAGCTCCGCGCCCGGGCCAGCCGTCAGACGGTAATCGAGTTGTGGCCGGCCAACGCGCGCCCCTGGGAGCTGTTCATGTCTGTCGCGACCCAATGGCGATACGCCGGCATGACCGGGACCATCGTCGGGCTCGATTACGTCGCGGCCGAACTGGTGTTGAGGGCGAAGGGCGTGAAGCTGGGCGGTGAGACCATGGCTGACCTGCAGGCGTGCGAGAGCGGGGCCTTGCAGGCCTTCCGCGCGCGCGACGAGCGCCGGGCGGCGGAGGAGCGGTCGCGCCGTGGCTGAGGATCTGAACCTCCGCATCCGCCTCACTGGCGACGGATCAGAGCTCAAGGCCGAACTGGTCGGGGCCAAGGGCGCGGTCACGGACCTCGGCGCGGCTGCGACGGCCGCAGGCGCCCAGCTCGACGCCGGCCTGGCCAAGGCCGATGCGGCCGCCGCCGAACTGGCGGCTGGCATGGCCGAGGCAAAGGGCGCCGCCGCCGAGCTTGGCGCGGCGGCGGCAGCGGCCGGCGCCCAGATCGATAGCGGCCTGGCCAAGGCCGATGCAGCCGCCGCCGAGCTCGCGGCGGACATGGCCGCGACCGCCGCCGCCGGGCGGGACCTGGCTGCGGGGGCCGCGTCGGTAACGAACGCTCTCGACAACGCCGCCGCCAAGGCTGTTGCGACCGGCTCTGCCTTGACGGATGCCGGCGCCGATGCCCGCGCCCTCGGCACCTCCGTCACCGCCGCCGCCGCCCAGATCGATGCCGGCATGGCCAGCGCGGCGGCCGCCGTCACGGGACTTGGCGCCGGGCTGGCATCGACGGCGGCCGCCGCCTCGTCGGTCAGCCAATCGTGGCAGCAGCTCGCCGTCACCGCCGGTCTTGTCGCGACCCAGCACGATCAGCTGGGCGCGTCCTTTCGTGGCCTGACCGCCGCCGTCGGCCTGCAGGCCGCCAATGTCGAGATTTTGCGCGCCCGCTATGTGCCGCTGGCGGCCGCCGAGGCCGCCCATAAGGCCGCCCTGGACGAGATCGCCCGCGCGACCAAGATCGGCGCCCTGTCCGAGGCGGAGGCAGCCTCCGCCGTGGCCCGCACGACGACAGCCTATCAGGCGGCGACAGCACGCCTCCACACGATGGGTGCCGGTCTCGGCGCCCTGGGCGGCCAGGGAAAGCTGACGGGCCAGCAGATGACGCAGTTGAGCTATCAGCTCAATGATGTCGCGGTTTCGCTTGCCGGCGGGATCAACCCGCTCATGGTCCTGCTGCAACAGGGCAGCCAGATCACCCCGCTCTTCGGCGGGGTCAAGGGCACGCTGACCGCCTTGGCCGGCGCGCTGACCCCGACGACGGTCGGCTTCGGCCTGCTGGCGGCCGGCGTAGGCCTCGGTGCCATGGCTTTCAGCGGTTACATCACCGCCACCAAGGAGGTGGAGGTCGCGCTTGCCGGGCTCGGGCGGGCGAGTGGCGCCACGGTCAGCGCTATACAGGAGATCGCCGAAGCGACGGCCGATGCCGCCGGCCTCTCGGTCCCGGCGGCGCGCTCGATCGAGCTGGCGCTTGTCCGCACGGGTAAAATCGGGGTCGAGCAGTTCGCCGGGCTGATCGGCATCACCAAGGATTTCGCGGCCACCCTCGGGACCGACGTCGAGACGGCATCGGCCAAGCTCGCCGAGATACTGGCCGATCCCGCCAAGGGCGCCGAAACCCTCACTCGCCAGCTCGGCCTGGTCGATGGCGCGACCGCCCGGTACGTTGAGCGCCTGACAGCGCAGGGCCGCACGACCGAGGCGCAGAACGCCTTGATGGAGGCGATGGACGGGCACCTCGTTGATGCGTCAACGGCGACCTCTCGCTGGGCGCGAGCTTGGGAGGATGTAAGCCGCTGGGCTGCCAATGCGGCCGAGGCGATAGGCCGCGCACTGGCCATTGGTTCGGATGCTCCGTCGCCAGAACAGACGCGGGCGGCGACATTGGCTGCGCTGAAGGACCGTCGTGACCTCTTGCGAGCGGGGCTGGAGGCAGAGCGGTTGCGGCTGGCCGGAGAAACTGGCGGGCAAGCTGGATCTGACGCGGTGCCCCTCGACACCCGCTATGCGGCTGCCGGGATGGGCGACCTGACCGGCACCGGGACCGAGCTTGACGCGGCTGAGCGGCTGATCGCGATGATGGAGGAGGACCAAGTCCGCCTGGATCGCCTCGCCAGAGATCGCGCGTCCGACATCGCTCGGCGCGCCACCGGCGACGCCGCCCTGACCCTCGCCGACAGCCTCCCGAACAACAGCCGGGCGGGGCGCATCACCGCGCTGTCGGATCAGGAAGCCAAGCTGCGGCGCGGGCTCGACGCGCCCGGGCTGTCGGCCGAGGAGAACGCCCGCATCGCGGCCTCGATCTCTGCGGTCGTGCATGCCCGCGAAACCCTGCTGGCCCAGACCGACCCGATCGCCGAGGCTGGCGCGGCCGAGCTGGCCTCGATCCGGGCGATCACGCCGGAGCAAAAGCGGCGCGCGGCCGAGGAAAAAGAGCGCCTGGCCCTGGTCGGCGAGGTCATCACCGCCGACGAGGCCCAGGCGCGGATCACCGCCGCCGGGGCGGCGGCCTATGAACAGGCCACGGCCTCGATCGGGCAGCAAAACCGCGCGCTGTCGGTCAGCGCGGCCGCCTCGCTTTCGGCTGCGCAAGCCTGGCTGACCTCGTCGGAGGCCGGGGTCGCGGCCGAGGCGGCGCGGGCGGCGGCGGTCACGCAGGGCCTGTCGGCCCAGGCGGCGCTCGACGAAGAGATCGCCAAGGCGGCCCTATCGGGTGCCCAGCAGGCGGCCCAGCTCGGCGACCAGGCTTCGGCCCAGGCCCGGCTGACCGACGCCGTCGCCGCCGGCACCATGACCTCGGCCGAGGCCGGCCAGCAGATGCAGGTCGAGCAGGCGCTGCGTCCTCTCTTGATCATGGCCGCCAATGCCGAGGGTGACGAAAAGAAGATCCTGACCGCCGTCATCGAGCGCCTGCGCGGCGCCTATGCCGAGCTGAACGCCGAGCAGGAGCGGGCGGCCGCCGTCGATGCCACGGCCCGCCAGCGCCAGGCGCTGGGCCTCGCTGAATACGAGCTGTCGCTGACCAGCGAGACGACGGAGCAGCGCGAATATCTGGTCGCGCTGCGCCAAAAGGAAATCGAGCTGCAGGAGCGGTATGGCGCCAACTGGCGCTCGATCGGCGCAGAAGAACTGCGCCTCTATGACCAGACCTTGCGGACCAATGCCGAGCTGAAGGCCCGTACTTCACAGTCCGATCTAGTGACCGGCGCCTGGCGACGGGCCGGCGAGCAGATCCAGGACAGCCTTTCGAGCTCGTTGCGAAACGCCCTCGATGGCGGCTCGGATGCCTTCGAGAATTTCGCCGACGACACAATCGACATGATGAAGGATGTCGCGGCCGAAATCGCATCCGCCCTCGTCTTCAAGCCCATCGTCGGCTCGATCACCAGCACGCTGTTCGGCGGCGGCGTGTCCCAGCAGCTTGGCCTGACCAGCGGCAGCGGCATCGTTCCGGGCGGTACCACTGGAGGCACATCGTCTGTCTCGGCCGGCGACCTGTCGGGCATCGGCAATCTGTTCGGTGGCGGCAATCTGTTCGGCTCGACCGGGATGCTGGGGGGGTTGAATACCTATCTTTTCGGCAGCGCTGGTTCCAGCGCCGCGACAACCGGCGCGGCCAGCGGCTTCCTGACAGGTGGCGGGGCGGCCTCGTCGGGGGCGACGGCCTCGCCCGGACTGTTCGGGACCGCGGGATCGACGAGCCTTGGCGCTGTGCTGGGGTCGGCGGGCGCCGGCTTCGGGATCTCGCAAATCATCGCCGGTTTCGCACCGGGCAACAAGCTGGCGAGCGCGGGCGGTGGCGCCCTCGGCGGCGCGCTGATCGGGGCAGCGGTCGGCGGTCCCGTCGGCGCGGTCGTCGGCGGCATCGCCGGCCTGCTGGGCGGCCTCCTCAACGACAAGCCAAGCGACAAGACGGGCACGGGCACGGTGTCGGACTTCAGCTCGACATCCTCGCCAGAGGTCGGTGGCCTTCAAGGCGAAAAGTATTCGGCGGAAAACCGCGCGGCGGCGACCGGCGCCGTCGACGCGCTGCGCGACGCGGCCCAGACGGCTTTCGGCGATTACGTCGACCTGTCGGGCATTTCCGCGTCCATCTCCGTAGGCAGCCGCGATGGCTCGCGGGCCTTCTTGCGCCAGGACGGGCAGCAGGTCGGCGAATATCGCGCCTCGTCCGACGAGGAAGGCGTCAAGTCGATCATCGGCCAATCGCTGGTCAAGATTGGCAAGCTCTACGCCGACAAGCTCCCGGAGGAGGTCCGCAAAGCCCTCGACGTTGTCGACTTCAGCAAGGATGTCGACGAGGCGCTGAGACTGCTGGATTTCGCGGGCAGTTACCGGGACACAGTCACGGCGTTGACCGAAGGCATCGGGCTTGAAAATGAGGCCCGCAAGGCGGCCCGAACGGCGATCGAAGATCAGATCGACGCCCTCGGCAAGTTCAGGGAGGACGCCGAGACCATCGGCCTGACAGGCGCCGACGAGGCGATCCGGGCCTTCGCCCTGACCATGGTCGGGTTGAAGGACAGCGCTTCGGATGTGAGCGAGACCGAGGCCGCGCTGGCCGCCCTGGACGAGCAGTTCAAGGTCTTGGCGGCTCGGGCGAGCGAACTGGGGCTCACCTCGGCCGAGGTCGCGGCCGGCTATAAAAAGAGCCTCGAAGCCATCCGAGGTGCTTTCGAGGAAGATCTGAACCGGGCGATCAACTCGGCCTCGGGCTTCGGCATCTACGACCAGGTGCAGGGCCTGCTCGACGAGCAAGCCCAGCGGCAGAAGGATGCCGCTGCCCTCGGCCTCGACAGCGCCAAGATCGCCCGCCTGTCGGCGCTCGAAATCGCCGCGGCGACCCGCAAGGCGACAGACGCCCAGCTCGCCGGCATCGCCGAGATTGTCACCGCGTCGGAGAGCATGGCGGCGCAGATCGGCCTCACGATGGGCCGAATTCTGTCCCAGATCGACGAGCAGATTGCGGCTGCCGAACAGGCGTCGACGGCTGCCCGGCGCAGCGCCGAAGCCTGGCGCGCCGCCGCCGACAGCGTGACCGAGGCCATCGCGGATCTGCGCGGCTCCGACCTCTCCAACCTCTCCCCGGCCCAGATCCTGGCGGAGCGGCGGGCGGCGCTGACCGAGACCGCCGCCGCCGCCAAAGCCGGCGATGTCGACGCCCTCGCGAAGCTGCCCGAGCTGGCCAAATCCTTCCTCGATCAGAGCCGGGCTTACAACGGCGATGCACAGGTGTATGGCCGGGATTTCGAGTGGGTTCAGCGCCTGCTCGACCAGGCCGGGACGGCGGGCGACCACTTGGGGGACAAGGCCGATCGCCAGGCCGATCTCCTCGACCGCCAAGCCGAGCTGCTGCAGGACATTGCCGACAATCTGACCGCCCCGGAAGGCCCCAACGCCGAGCTGCTCAAGCGCCAGCAGGCCGAACTGCAGCGCATATCCGGG
>NZ_QGLE01000021.1 GCF_003173035.1 Zavarzinia aquatilis | reverse complement strand
CACCCAAGTGAAGCTGGCGCGGCGCTGCCCCGCCTGCAGCTACAGAAAGGGACAGCCATGATTACGGAAGATATTCAGGCTCTCGTCGCGGCGGTATCGCCCGGCCATCCGGCTTGCTGGCACGCGGGGATGGACCGGCAGGCGGTCGCCATCCTGCGCGAAAGGCTTGAGGTGCTGGAGCGCGATGTGGCTGCAATCGAGGCCCAGCTGGTGCCGGGCCACCTGCGGGGCTCGATGCCCCGCGATCCCGCGGCGCTCGACGGCAAGGTGATCACCATGGCCGAGGTCACGGCCCGGGCGCGCGCCCGCCGCAAAGGCTTGATCGTGCACCTGGTGCCGATCGAGGGCGGTGAAGGGGGTGCGGCATGAGCGAGAAAGCATTGGACGCGGCTGCTGTCGCCGCCGGCGATGAAAAGCAGAAGAGGCTTTATCGCGCGCTTTCCGCCGGCATCGACATTGCGCTCAGTGCGTCCGAGAAAGACGGCCTGTCGGTCGGTGACCAGCTGGAGGTTGTCGCGGCCCGCCTCGGCCATCTGGTGTGGATCAACACCTCGCGGGATGACCGCGAGCAGATGCTGTTGCGGCTGGCGGCGCAGATGTACAGAACCAGCGGCCTGCAGGCCACGGCGAGGTCGGCATGAGCAAGCCACCGACCCTCATCTCGGTCCATCCGGGTGGCCAGGTCGTGTGGGGGCGGACGCCCCCGGCGGGCGCCCTGGTGATCGCCAGTGCCGCCCGCTACCGGGATGCCCGGTCGGCCGTTCAGGCGGCGGCACGGCACGCAAGGGACGGCCGCCGTTACTTCGCCTCAGGTGTGCCCGAGGCCGAGAACGAACGGCAGGCCATGGCCGCCGCGCTCGCCTGGCGCGACTGGCTGTGCAAGCGCGACGGCCTCACCCCCATCGACCCACCCTATGTGCAACAGGAGGCCTGACGTGGCCGTTTATTTTCAGCTTGGCGATGCGGTGACCCACCGCGACGGCGACAAAGGTCGCGTCATCAGGATCCACGGGCCGTGCCCCAGCTCTCACGGCAAGCAGCTCGCCTATATCTGCTCGCTCGGGAGCCGATACGCCATCTGCTGCGCGAGCGACCTGCAGTTTGACGACAATCGGTCGGAGCTTTCGGAGGGCGCTCTATTCGCGGCCGATGTCACCATCGCCATCAATGATGCTGCCGGCCGCTCGTCGATCAGCAAGGGCTTGCAGACGACCATCATAGCCGGCGTGCTTGGTAAGGCGATCGCCGACAATTGGCCCGTGGAAACGCAAGAGGAGGTCGTGCGTCTCGCTGCCAGTGCGCTGCATCAGGCCGTGGCTTCGAGTGCGATGACGGCGCGCTCGACCGTCAAGACCGAGGGGCGCGCATGAGCGCCGCCCGCGCCCTGTTCGCGGTGGTGACCGCCCTCGCTCAAGCGCGGCTTGAAAAAGGCCTGACGCTGGAGGCCGTGGCGAGCCGTGTGGGCGTGAGCGCCCAGGCGCTCGACCAGTGGGAGCGGCGGCAGGTCATGCCGCGCCTCGAAAACCTGTTCGGCTGGGCACGGGCGCTCGGCATGACGATCAGAGTTACATCGGGAGAAGACCAATGACCGACATCACGCCGGCTGAGCGACTGGAAGCGACGCTCTCCGTCTATGACATCTTTGGCGCGGCCTGCGTGTGCAGCCGCTGCTTCGCGCAGCAGAGCGTTACCGAGTGCCGCCAGCCCTTTCCGCACCGCGCGGGCTGCGCGCTGGAGGCAGCAGAAACCCACCCGTGGATCCTGATCAATACGGCGGTTGATTGGGCGATGCGCCGCGCCGATCCGGTGCCTGCCGCCCAGCCCGCCACCACTTCGGGCGCATCGACATGACCGGCCTCGCCCGCATCGCCCTTTCGGGCGTCATCACCGCCCCGGCGCGACGTCACCGGGGCCTGCTCGACCGCATCTCGAAACTCCTTCGGAGGACCCTCCATGTCTGATACCGCCGCCGTGCCTGCCGGCTATATGCAGAATGGTGAAGGCCATCTCGTCCCGATCGACCAGATCAAGGCCCACCATATCCTCGAAGATCAGCTCGTCCGTGAAGTCGTCGCGCTGGCGGAAGAGGAGGTGGAATCACTCCGCAAGCTCAAGGCGGTGATCGCCGACAGCGTTGAGGCCCTTATCGCGCTGATCGCCGAACGCTATGGCGTCGTCAAGGGCGGCAAGAAAGGCAACATCACCCTGTCCAGCTTCGATGGCTCGCTCCAGCTCCAGGTCGCGATCGGCGAGTTCACCGATTTCGGGCCGGAGCTCCATGCCGCTAAAGCCCTGATCGACGAATGCCTGACGGCCTGGTCGGCGGGCGCGGGGAACGAGCTCAAGACGATCGTCACGGACGCCTTCAGGGTGAACAAGGAGGGTCGCCTCGACAAGAACCGCATCCTCGGGCTGCGCCGTCACGACTTCGATGACGAGCGCTGGAAGCGCGCGATGGATGCGATTTCCGACAGCATCCGCGTCCAGCGATCGAAGGAGTATTTCCGCTTGTACCGGCGGGCCTCGCCGGATGCGGACTTCGTCCAGATCCCGCTCAACATCGCCCGGGTGTGATCCATGCACCCCGCCCGTGAGCCCAACCCCCAGTCGTGGCAGCGCCGAATCATGCGGCTGGCCGATGTCCTGAGGGCGGTCGGCGACCGCCTCGCCATCGAGCATATCGACGCGCTGGCGGCTGCTGGGGCGGAGCCCGCCGAGGCGGTCAAGGCTCTCGGGATCTCGGTCTCGGGAGGGGTCACCCGCTGGCGGGCGGTGGTGCTTTTTCGAAACCGCTGGCTTGAGCTCGTTCGCGCCGACCCGGGCTTGCTCGCTCCCCACGAGGCGGAGATCGCCACCCGGATGGCCCAGGCCGAAGCCTGCGAGCCGATCCCCACCTATTCCATGGAGGCCAAATGATGCGCCCGATTGTGGATTATGCCCTCGATCTCGATGCCGCGCGCCGCGCTCTGGATGCCGAGATCAATCAGGTGTCCGGGCGGATGGGTAAGCGCGCCCGCCTGCGCGCCCGGCAGCGGATGCAGGACCTCAATTTCGCCGTGGGCCGGGTGATCCTGCTGGCGGCAGGCGAGGCGACCCGGGGCGGCCTCGATGGAGACCCGCTGCGAACCTGGGTGGCCATTACCGCCTATACGATCCAGTGCGGTCTGGTCGAGCGGAGCGACCTTGTCGAGGCGTTCAACGCGCTGTCCGACGTCGGCCCGGGGGCAAGGGCATGAGCGCGCCTCGTCCGTCCCATATCGAGATCGTGATGGGCGCCGCCCGGCGCGTGGAGCGCGGCGTCTGGTTCCGGCCGGAGTTGCTGCTGCGGTATTGCGATCTGCGGCGCACCCAGATCCGCACCTGCATAAAGCACCTTGTGCGGGCAGGCCGGCTCGAAGCCCAGGGCATTGGCGGGGAGCGAATGTACCGCCTGCCCAGCACGGCGGCCTTGGCCGCGCGTGACGCGGCTCTGATTGCCGAGGCCGTGGCCGCCGGCCGCGTGACCCGCTGCCCGCCCGCCTATCTCCTGCCGACGCAAGGGGGCGCCCGGATCATCGCCAGCCGCGGATCCGCCCCGGCCGAACCCCGCTTCAACGCATTTCCGAGGACATGATCATGGCCTTGCCTTTCACGGTCGACGGCCGGACGGCTGCCCAGCAGGGCGCGTCCGTGACATCCAACCCTTATCCCTTCGATAGCGCTGCGTATTACGAGTGGCTGGCGGATTGGCACGCGGGCAAGGCCGCGACGCTTCGGTCCAACGCGCCAGAGCGCGCGAAACTGGCGGCGCTCGCCGATCAGTATCGTCAGCGCGCGGCGTCCATCCGGTTGACGACCACCAGCGGGGGGATCTGATCATGATCCAAGCCCTCATGATCATCATCACGTCCATCGGCTCGAACCCGCACGCCGCCGCTTCGCTCGTGTCGCCCATGGAGTGTGCCGAGACCGCCGAAGAAATGGCCCTGTCGGTCGCGGCAGGCGAGGCCGAGGGCCTTGTGCTGTGCATCTACGGCGAGGGGGTGGACTATGAGTAACTGGCCCTTCGCGCCGCTGAGGCCGCTCTCGTATGACCTGATCATGGCCGATCCGCCCTGGCGCTTCGAGACCTGGTCGGATGCCGGCAAGAAGCACAAGAGCCCGGAGGCCCATTACGAGACGATGCCGATCGAGGAGATCGCGGCGATGCCTGTGGGGCATCTGGCGCGGCGGGATTGCCTCCTCTGGCTCTGGGCGACCAACCCCATGATCGATCAACAGATTGCAGTCCTGAAAGCCTGGGGCTTTCGCTTCGTCTCAATGGGAACATGGGTCAAGCGGACGAGGAACGGCAAGCTGGCTTTTGGCACGGGCCACCGTCTGAGGTGTGCGTCCGAGCCCTTCCTGATCGGCACGAACGGAAACCCTGAAACCTGCAAGTCGATCCGAACCGTGATCGAAGGGCCTTTGCGGCAGCACAGCCGGAAGCCCGATCAGGCCTATGCCGAAGCCGAGCGCCTCGTGATCAACCCCTTTGCGCGCGCCGACCTGTTCACCCGCCAAAGCCGGCCGGGCTGGGACGGCTGGGGCTATGAGGCCGGGAAATTCGATGGAGATGCAGCATGAGTAACGACCGCGAGCAGATCCTCCAGGCCGAGTTGGAGGCGCAGGCCGTCGCGCTGGCCGATGCCATGTGGGCGGCGGCGGTCGAGACGGCAAAGGCCTTCGGCGCGCTGCCCGCCGCCAACGCCATGTTGGCCGCCCTCGCTTCGCTCGAAGGGCAGATGCTGGGCCATATGGTCGACGCCCGGCATCGCCGCATCCTCGCCCGCCAGCTGGACGCGCAGCGCCGTGCGGCGCAGCTCCGAACGATGGCCAGGCGAAATGCGGGCGACGGCTTCCAGACATACACCATTGGAGGGCCGCTCAATGGCTGACCAGGACAGCATCAAGGCAAAGCTGCGGGCGCTTCTGGCCAAGACGACGGCCGCCGGCTGCACCGAGCCGGAGGCGGCGAGCGCCATGGCGGCCGCCGCGCGGATCATGGCGGCCCATGGCATCGACCCGGACGATATCGACACGGTGGATGGCGAGCGGGTGAGCATTGCCCGGTCGAAAGCCAGCTGGCCTTATTCGTTGGTCCACGGCGCCATCGAGCGGGTGTCTCGCGCCAGATCGCACATCCGCTATTCGCATCATGCTGGCGGCCGTCTGAAAATCACCATGCACTTCACGGGGCGACCGTCGGATGTCGCCCTCGCCGAATATCTCTACATCCTGCTGGAGCGGGCAATACGGCGTGCACAGGCCGATTTCCGGGCCACCAAGACGTGGCGCCTAAAGCGCAGTCGCAAGACGCGCGGCGAGGAGATGGCGGCCTTTACCGAGGGCCTGTGCTGGCGGCTGACGGACAGGGTGCTGGAGGTATTCAGCCATCGCCTTCCGCCGCCGCCGGCGCCGACGCAGCAGCCGGCGGTTACGCCGGAGCCGGAGCTCACCAAGGCCGAGCAGGCGCGCGCGCGGAAGCAGTTCCGCGCCTGGGAGAAGATGATCAATCGGAAGGGCTACTGGGCCGGGACGGCCGCCGCCGACGCTATCCAGGTGACGGATGCCATGGCCGGCGAAGCTCCCGAGCCGCAGATGATCGGGAGGTCGTGATGGCCGTGCCTGATCCCGCGAAGCGCCGGTCGCTGATCTCCGCGATCCATGCGGAGGCCGCGAAGCAAGGCATGGACGACGACCTACGGCGCCAGGTCATCGCCAATGCGACCGGCAAGACCTCGTCGGCCGAGCTGACGATCCCCGAACTCGGCCGTGTCCTGGACGCCATCAAAGGCCATGCCGGCGCATGTCAGCAGCCGGCCCGGGGCCGCGCCCTGGCGGAGAGTACTCACGCCCGCAAGATTAGGGCGCTCTGGCTGAGCCTTTGGAACCTGGGCGCTGTCGATAGTCCGACCGAAGCCGCCATGGCGGCGTTCGCCAAGCGGCAGCTGCGAATCGATGCCCTGCAGTGGGTGACGCCGCATCAGGCCTCCTCGATCATCGAGGCGCTGCGCGATATCGGGCGGCGGCACGGTTGGGACGTCAAGCCGGGGTGCACGGTCGCGGAGGCCGAGGTCGCCCTGGCGGGAGCGCAATTCGAGAAATTGCGGGGCTTGCTGCACATAGACGCGGTCGACGAAGCCGTCACTGCGATCGTTTGCACCCAAGGGATCTCGCAGCGGGAGCTGATCCGCCGCTATGGCGAGCTGATCCGCGCCCATAAGGGAGGCGCCCGTGGCTGATCTCCCGATCCAGCTGCGAGAGGCCTTCGAGGCCTTCTGGAAAGCGGTCCCCAAGCGGCCCGCCGACCGCCCCGGTAAAGCCCGAGACGAGTTCGGCCGGCTGGTCAAGCGCGGCGTCGATCCGCAGGCGCTGGTGCGCGCAGCCGGGCGCTACGCCGCCGATGTCCGCGCCCGCTCGGTCGACCCGCAGTATATCCCGCTGGTCGGCCGCTGGCTGCGGGAGGGCGGGCACGAGGCCTTCCCGGACCCGGTGCCCGCCGAGGAGCCGGCCGAGCTGACCGTCGATACCTCGGTGACTCAGGCCCCTGTCCATACCGCCCTAGTGGTCGCCGGCATGACCGACGCCGACCACCGCAGCTGGATCGCCCGCTGCCAACTCGACGTCGATCGGGATCGGTCGGCCCTACTGGTCCGCGCGCCCAGCCGGTTTATCGCCGACACGATCAAGGAGCGGTTCGTTCCGGTCCTGAAGCGCGCTTTCAGTGTCCGCGAGGTCCAATTTATCTCGCCGAGAGGTGGGCCATGACCGCGCCGAGCTGGTACCCCAAGCCCGAAACCCTGCCGGGCGTGCTGGCGCTCATCGCCCAGGTCGTCGGCATCGACGCCGCTTTGCGCGTTGGCCAGGTCGCGGGCGGGCAACAAAAATACATGCCCATGCCCGACAAGGTCGGGCCGAATACCTGGCTGTCCAAACTGATCGGCGTCAAGGCGGCCCGGCTGGTCGCCGCCCGCCACCTGAAGGCCGGGGCGGTGAAAGGGGAGTTGCTGCTCGTCCCCTCCGCCTCGGTCGAGCGGAACGCGATCGCCGTCCGCACGCTGTGGATCCAGCGGGGCTACTCGATCAACCAGATCTCGGGCGAGCTACACCTCGCCCGGCATCGCGTGAAAGAGCTGGTTGAGGGCTGGCCGAAAGGCAACGGCGGCCCGGCTCTTGAAGAGGCCGCCGATCCGGGGCGCTGCCCGGCTTGCGGCCGCCGCCATCCGGCCAAGCGCCTTCGGCTGTCGGATCATCGTCAAATGTCGCTGCCGCTGGCGGCGGCACCGCCTAGGGGCGCAGGGGCCATCTGATCATGCCCGCCCGCCCGCGCGATAGTGGCGGGCATGATTGGACAGATCGAATTTCCGGCGCCCGCCGCCGACCTGAACGCGAATGACCTCGATGTCATGGCGCGCACCATTTTCGGTGAGGCGCGGGGCGAGCAATACCTCGGCCAGGTCGCGGTCGCCCACGTCATCCTGAACAGAGCCGCAGCCGCCGCGCGATACATGCGCAAGACGGGCAAGGCGCACAAGTTGTTCGGGAATGGCCGCGTGGCGTCGGTCTGCAAAGTGCCCCTCCAGTTCTCGTGCTGGAATACCGGCGACCCGACCTATGAGGCCGTGACCGCCGCCAACCTCGATCAGCTCGCACTTCGTCGCGCCCATTTCGTGGCGCTGGCCTGCGCATTTGGCTTCGAGTGCGATCCGACCCTCGGCGCGCTGCATTACCACACGCTGGCGGTCCAGCCGGCGTGGAGCCGTGGACGCTCGCCCGCCGCCGTCATCGGCGGCCACAAATTCTTCAACGACATCCCCTGAGGTCCGACATGCCCAAGCTGACCGCCTACCAGCGCGCCATCGACCTGATTGCGCTCGCCATCATCGTGCTGATGCTCGCCACCGCCGCCTGCATCGCGTGGCCCGTCCCCGCGTTGGCGGCCGACGGCACGACCGTCGATTTCGCCCCTGTGATCACGCCGGTCATCGAGGCCCTCTTCGGGGTGGTCGCGGGGCTTGCCGGCTGGGCCATCCGGCACCTCACCGTCTGGCTCAAGCTGAAGCAGGACAGCGAGGTGAGGCGATATCTGGAAGATACCTGTTACGCCGGCATCGCGCTTGTGCGCGCGAGGTCCGACGCCGCGTTGACCGGGAAGCTCTCGTTCGACACGAAATCTGCCATGGTCGCCGAGGTCGCCCAATACCTGATCGATCGGGTTCCGGGCGCCCTCAAACGGTTCGGCCTGTCG
This sequence comes from Zavarzinia aquatilis, assembly GCF_003173035.1. Lineage (GTDB taxonomy): Bacteria > Pseudomonadota > Alphaproteobacteria > Zavarziniales > Zavarziniaceae > Zavarzinia > Zavarzinia aquatilis. The sequence continues at coordinate 18,890 of NZ_QGLE01000021.1, read as the reverse complement.
GATGACGCGCTCAAGAACTATGTGCTCGCCCGCATCGGCGGTGGCGTGGTGCTGCCGGCGGCGGATCTGCCGTGACCTGGACCGCCGCCCTTGTCCCCGCCGCCATCATCCTCGCGCTCGCCGGCATCGCCGGGCTCGTGTGGTACGCCAACCGCGCCGGTCGCGTGGCCGAGCGGGCGGATGCTCGGGCCGGTGCCGAGGACCTGCACCGGGCGATGGACGCGGTGGATGCGCGGCCTGCCCCTGATCCTGCTGCTCTGGACGACTGGCTGCGCCGGGGCAGTGGTGGCCGTTGAGCCGCCGGCCTGCCCGGTGGCCGGCGATGCCGTCGCCGACGAGCTGGCCGCCGCCGGGGGCTGCGGCGCCCTGCCGGCGACCTGCGCCTGGCTGGGCCGCCTGAAGGCTCACTGCGACAAGGTGGAGATCCTGCGTGGCGGATGATGCCGACCGCGCCCAGGAGCTGGCCGCCACGCTGAACGATACGGCGCTGATGGCCCATCGGCGGCGGGTGATCGGCCCCGCCCATCAATGGTGCATCGACTGCGGCGGGGGCATCCCGATCGAGCGGCAGCGTGCCGCGCCCGGGGCGATGAGATGTTTCGACTGCCAGCAGGCAGCAGAGAGGAGATGGTGAGTGATGCCCGAATGGTTACAGAGCTGGTGGCCGGCGATCATCCTGGGCACGCCGCTCGCCCTCGGCAGCATCACCTGGGCGATCCGCAAGGGTCTCGCCAGCCAGAAGGATCTGCAGGCGGCGGAAGACAAGGCCACGACGTCGATCGCCGCCGAAGGCAAGCAGCGTGATCAGGATTATCGGCACATACAGGGCCGCTTGAACGAAATCGACCGCCGCCTCGACCGCGGCGAAGACCGTTTCGAGCGCATTGGCCTTCGCCTCGATCAGCTGCCGAACAAGGACGACATCAATCGCATCGCCCTCGGTATGGCCGAGGTCAATGCCGCCGTGGGGAAACTCGGGGTTCGAGTCGAGGGGCTTTCGGATCGCCTCGGCCAGACCGACGAGCGCCTGCAGACGCTCGACGACTACCTGCGTCAGGACAGCCTGATCGAAAAGCAGAAGGGCACATGACATGAGCGACCCGATCGCCGCCGAGCGGCTGGACAATTATACCTTGGTCCGCAATCGCCGCCTGCGCGGCGTCTTGCTGTCGATCCTCGCGATCACGCCGGGCGAGAGGTCCAGTGCCGTCGAGCTTCACGCCATGACAGCGGGCGAAGCCGTGCCCTACACCATGGCCGAGATCGAGGCCCAGCTCGGCTGGCTGGGCGAGCATGGCTATATCGTCGCCACGGTGCGGGTCGGCGAGCTCGTCGGCATAATCACCGATAAGGGCGCCGACGCGGTGACCCGGCGCAACATCGATGCCGAGATCATCCTGCCCCGGCCCAGGGCGCGCTGATGCCCCGGCGCTCCAGCATAGACCGACTGCCGCCCGAGATCCTCGAGGCTGCGGAGCGCATGTGGGCTAGCCATCAGTTTACCCTGGCGGAGATGGTCGAGCGCATCAATGCGCTCTCGCCGCCGGATCCGGTGAGCCGATCGGCCCTGCATCGCAAGACGCAGGAGTGGGACGAGGAACTGAAGGAGATCCGCCAAGCGCGGGACCTGTCGCGCGCCTGGAAACAGTCGGTCGCGGAAGATCCGGACGGCGATATCGGCTCGATCGTCGGCGAACAACTCAACGTACTGGCCTTTCGGGTCGTAAAGACCATGCGGTCGAAGGACGAGGTCCCCCTCGACGAGCTGGCGAAGGCGGCGAAGCTGGGCCGCGACCTCGCGACCAGCGACAAGCTGCGCGCCGACCGCGAACAGCTGGTGCGCGCGGTCACGGCGCCGATCGACGTCATCCAGATTGTGCTCAAGCGGCTAGCGGACAAGGTCAACGAGACCGGCCGGCCGGAGCTGGCGGAAGCCTTGCTTGAGGTACTGGAGCCTGTCGGTCTGGAACTCGCCAGGGAATTTGGCTGATGGCCAAGGGGCGCTTTCGGGGCCTGACCAAGGCCGAGTTCAGGGCGTGGCTGGGCGACCAGGCAGGAGCGCTGCGTAAGGCGATCGAGACCGAGGTCACGGGCCTGGAGGAGAGCCCGGCGGCGATCGCCGAGCGCCGGGCCAGGGCGCTGGGCGCGGATGGCTTCGAGTATTTCTGCCGCACCTATTTCCCTCACTACGTCAAATCGCCCTCCGCCTCGCGGCTGCACCGCCATCTGTTCAAGCGCCTGCCCGAGATCCTGGCCGATCCGGCCGGCCAGAACGACGTGATCGCCGCGCCGCGCGGCGAGGCCAAGTCCACCTTCTGCACACAACTCTTCCCGCTGTGGTGCATCGCCAGGCGGGCCAAGCATTACATCCTTGTCCTCATGGACGCCTTCGACCAGGCGGCCGTGATGGTCGAGGCGATCAAGGCCGAGCTGGAGGCCAACCCGCGCCTGGCGCTGGACTTCCCCGAGATGGTCGGGGCGGGCCGCGTCTGGAAGGAAGGCGTGATCGTCACCAAGGCCGGCATCAAGGTGCAGGGCTTCGGCTCGGGCAAGCGGTTGCGCGGCCTGCGGCATGGTCCGCATCGGCCTGACCTCGCGGTGCTCGATGACATCGAAAACGACGAGAATGTGAAGAGCCCGGAGCAGCGGGACAAGTTGGAATCCTGGGTCGACAAGGCCGTGCTGAACGTGGGCGCGGCCGATGGATCCCTCGACGTGATCTATATCGGGACGACGCTGCACTATGACGGCGTCCTGATGCGCAAGGTCCGCAACCCCCTGTGGCGGGCGATCAAGTTCGCCTCGATCGTGCGCCAACCCGACCGCCTTGACCTCTGGGAAGAGTGGGAGGCGGTGCTGCGCAACGACGGCCCGGCGGAGGCGGAGGCCTTCTACGCGGCCCGCGTGGCGGCGATGAACGAGGGCGCTATCGTGTCCTGGCCCGAGGTCCGGCCGCTCATCGCCTTGATGAAACTGAAGGTCAAGATCGGTCAGGCGGCTTTCGACAGCGAGCAGCAGAACGACCCGATCTCTTCGGAGGATGCGCTCTTCGGCTCGCCCATCTTCTGGGTCTCGCGCATTGCTGCCTGGGTCTTCTTCGGCTCGGTCGATCCCTCTCTGGGCAAGGCCAACCGCAGCCGCGATCCGTCCGCGATCCTGGTCGGCGGGCTGAACCGCGAAACCGGCGTGCTCGACGTGATCGAGGCCAGCATCCGGCGCCGGCTCCCCGACCGGATCATCGAAGATGTGATCGGCTTCGAGGAGCAATACCACTGCCTGCGCTGGGCGGTCGAGAGCGTGCAGTTCCAGGAGTTTTTCCGCACGGAACTGATCAAGCGGTCCGCCGCCAGGGGTGTGCCGGTGCCGGCGGTGCCGGTGATCCCCTTCGCGGACAAGGCCCTCCGCATCGAGCGGCTCCAGCCGCACGTCGGCAACGGGCTGATCCGATTTAACCAGGCGCAGCGCGTGCTGCTCGACCAGCTGCGCCACTACCCCATGGTCGACCACGACGACGGGCTCGATGCCCTCGAAATGCTCTGGTCGATCGCTCTGGGCGCCCCCATTCCGGCGATCGGGTCGGTCGCACCCCGCGCGGCCGTGGCGCCGCTGCCGGGCGGCCGCCTGCTGACCCGCCGCCTCACCATGTTCGGGAGACGCTGAATGATCCGCAAGATACTGGCCAGGATTGGCCTCGTGCGCGATGCCGCGCCGGAGGTGCCGGCACCGGCGCAGCGCGTGGTCGAGGCGCGGGATGACGAGGCGGGTTGGCGCCCGGTCAGTCAGTCCAAGCGCGATCTCTCCCCGGTGACCCAGAAACGCATGATGGAGCTGGCCCATTACGCCTGGGAGCAGCACCGCGTCGCCAACCGCCTAATCGAGCTCCCCCTCGCGTTTATCTTGGGCGACGGTGTCTCGATCAAGGTCGACGATGACGAGGCCCAGGCATGGCTGGATGCCTGGTGGGGCGATCCCATCACCCGTCTCGACCTCAACATCGAAAAACGTGTCCGGGAGCTCGCGCTGTTCGGAGAGCAGGTGATCGTCACCTTCGTGAACCCGATCGACGGCCATGTCCGTCACGGAGCCATCGACCCATCCGCGATCGCCGAGGTCGTCACCGATCCCGAGAATTCGTCCTTGCCGATCGGCGTGACCATCGCCACCGAGGCCGGCGTCAAACGGACCTACAAGGTGATCCTCGACGGCGACGATGCCGAGCTGCTGCGCGTGCCCGCCCTGGTGCTGCGCGACGGCATGACGGCGGGCGAGTGCCATTTCTGGCGCATCAACGATTTGCTCACCGGCTGTCGCGGCCGCTCCGACCTGCTGTCGGCGATCGACCTCGCCGATGCCCTGTCCCAGCTCATTTTCGGCGAGGTCGAGCGGGCCGTCGCCCTGCGCTCGATGGTGTGGGACGTCAAGGTAACGGGGGCGACGCCGGACGATATCGACGAGCTCTCGCGGAAGATGGAGCCACCGGCTCCGATGTCGATCCGCGTCCACAACGAAAGCGTCGAGTGGAATGTGCTCTCGCCCAAGCTGGAGAGTGCCGATGCCGCCGGAACGCTGCGCTCGGTGCGCAACGAGATCCTGGGCGGGGCCTCCATCCCCGAGCATTGGTTCGGGGGCGGCGGCGACGTCAACCGGGCCACGGCCGCCGAGATGGACGAGCCAACATACAAGGTCTTCCGTCGCCGCCAGCTCTTCTGGAAGGCGATCCTTGAGGCCGAGGCGCGCTATGTCCTGCGTCGGCGCCTGATCGCCCAGGGCCGCTCGCCCCGCGAGCTGGATCGGCCAGACATGAAGCCCAAGGCCGATTTCCCGACGATGCAGGCGATCGATGTCAGCCGCTATGCCCAGGCCCTGGGCCAGGTCGTGTCCGCCTGCGCGGCCGCGATCAGCGCGGGGTTGATGACCGACGAGATCGCGGTCGGGCTGATCGCCCTCGTCGCCGGCAAGATGGGCATCGAGATCGACGCCGAGGCGATGCTGGCGGATGCCCGCGCGGCATCCGAAAAGCGCCGTGAGCGCGACGCGTTCGTGGATCCGGCCGCCGACCCGGCGGAGGCTCCGCCGCCGGGTGATCCCGGGGCGGCAGCATGACGGACGAGGAGCGCGAGCGTCGCTTCAGGGCCGAGCGAAGAGAACAGATCAAGCGTGCGGCCCAGATCCAGGCCGAGACCTTCGCCCTCATCAAAGCTCAGCTGGAGGAGGCCCGGACCCGCATAAGTGTAGCCCTGGCATCGTCGCCTAGAGAGTTTCAGACGTGGCGCCTGACCCAGCTCCAGGCCGAGGTTCGCCGGGCACTGGGCGAGGTCGAGGCCCGCGCCGGCGTCGCGGTGGCCCAGGGCCTCGACCGCTCCTGGCAGGCCGGAGCCGAACTCGTGACCAAGCCGCTCGCCGCCGCCGGCATCGACATCGAACCCCGACTCGTCGCGCTCGACCCCAGGCTGCTCGACCAGCTCAAGACGTTTCAGACAGACCGCATCCGCGACATATCCTCGGCGGCGGTCTCCAAGATCAACACCGAGATTGCCCAGGCCGCCATCGGCACCCAAACCCCTTTCGAGGCGGCCTCGAAGGTCGCCGCTCATCTCGGCGGCGCCGAGGACCGCGCCCGCACTATCGTCCGCCTTGAGCTCGGCACAGCCTATTCGGCTGCGGGGCATCAGCGCATGGCCCAGGCGATCAAGGCCGGGGTCAAGGGCCTGCGGAAGCAATGGCGGCGGTCAGGCAAGCTCCATCCGCGGCTGACCCATGAGCTGGCGGACGGTCAGGTGACCGAAGTCGACCAGCCCTTCATGGTCGGCGGCAAGCCGATCATGTTCCCGCGCGACCCGGCGGCACCCATCGGCGAGCGGATCAACTGCGGCTGTGGGCTGCTGCCGTTCATGGCCCATTGGCGCCTCGATCAGCCCGGACAGAAGCCGTATACCGACGCCGAACGGGCGGCATCGCGCGCCGTGAGACAGTCCGACCAGATCCGGGCCGACACCGAGCGTCAGCAAGCCGCCACGCCGCCGGATGCGCTCGCGGCAACCACTCAAGCCGCGCGGGCTTATGTCGTCGATCAGGGGCGGCGCACCGGTCACGAGCACCTGGTCGCCGTCGATGAGCGCACCGGGGAGGTCGTCGAGCGGAGGACGGACGGACGGCGCAGCTCGGTATCGTTCGGTGACGGCTTAATGGCCCTTATGCGGGATCCGCAAAGGTCTTTGGCGTTCCATCACAATCACCCGTCATCGTCCGCCCTGTCTCAGCCCGACGTCCTGGTGCTGGACAGCTTCCCCGGCGCGGCCGCGATTGCGGCTTACGGGCACGACGGCGGTTTTACCGAAATACGCCGTGGGCCGCGCTGGGGTGAGCGAAAATTCAAGAGTTTCGTACTCCTCGTCGACGAAGTGACGCGCCGCGAGCTTCAACGACGAGTGAATGACCGGGATCTGGCCCCCGGCGACGCAACCGCCTTGCACGCCTGGTTGCGGCTGGTCATTCTGGAAAAGTCGGGGTTGGCGTCGACCCGTGCGGAACCGGGCAGCGCCTGGGCGGGTTTAATCGCTGACGCAACATGGGTCGATGATTTCGCCACCCGTGTCGCCAAGCAGCTTATGGAGCGGGCGCCGTGACGTGGCTGGCCAAAGACGAACCGGAAGATCTGTTCTCGCTCGCCGCCTGGCGCGAGTGGCGGGACGATGTCGCTCGCCTGCCGGATACGATCGAAAACAAGCTGGACCTGCTCGCGCTGGCCGACGGATGGATTGCCGATCTGTCGGCGCCGACCTCGGTCATCGACAAAAAGCAGGCCGGGGCCTAGAGCGGGCCGTACAGCGACGAAAGGCCGTCGCCGCACCATCGGGAGCCTGAGAGCGGTTTCCCCCTTTTCGAGAGGCTCGAAGAGGCCTTCCCGGCCCCGGTTTCGTCCCCGGCCTAGGGGCGCAAGGTCCATCTGACCGGATCCGTGCCGCCGCCCGACACTGGGCGCCATGGCAAAGCTCAAACCCACCCCCAAGGATACCGAGGGCGCCCCCCTTGAAGCGGGCGCCATCACGCCGCCGCCCACCGACCAGGTCGACGGCGTCAGCGAGGGCGGCAGCGATGCCGCCCTCGCGTCCGACTCCGCCACCAGCGCGGCCGCCGCCGAAGCGGCGCTGGTCGAGATCGCCCGGCCCCCGATCCTGCCGGACGAGGTCATCTGGTCGAAGATGTCCTGGGCGGAGCGCGAGGAAGCCGGCGGTGACCGCGCCCTCGTCGAGGTCGCCCGCCTTGTCGGCGTGAAGCCCGACGAGGTCTTCGACTTCCGCGCCTGGCCCAAGGGCCTGTCGGTCGTGACCACGGCCGGCCAGAAGATCCAGATCGCCTTCGGGGGCGGCGATGAATAAGTCCGCGCCCCCGCTCACCATCGTCACCCTGCTCGAAGCCGACCCCGAAACCGGGTCGGAGCTCCATCGCGGTGTCCTCGACGTGATCGAGGCGGAGGGCGCCCCCGGGCGCCTCCGGGTCCGTGTTCTTTCCGCCGGCCTGTCGGGCAATCGCAATTACTATCCCGACGAGGTGCTGCGCGAGAGCGCCGCCATGTTCGAGGGCATCCGCGTCATCGTGAAGCCCGACGCCGTGCATCTGGCCGGTGCCGGCAAGGATCCGCGCGGCGTCATCGGCCGCCTGACCCAGCCCAAATTCGTCGCCGGCGCCGGCAAGGACAAGGGCTCGATCGAGGCCGTGTTCGAGGCCCTCGACGATCAGGACCCGATGGTGCTCAAGCTCTTCGCCGCCGCGAAGCGCGGCATGACCGACGTCTTCGGCCTCTCCATCGATGCCCGCGCCGCTGTCCGCGAAGCCCAGGGCGTCCGTCACGTCGCCCGCTTCATCAAAATCAATTCCGTCGACGTCATCGTCGAGCCCGGCGCCGGTGGGCGCGTGCTCGACGTCATCGAAGCCGCCCCCGAACAGGAGCTGCCCATGCGCGCCAAGCTGATTGCCACCATCAAGGCCAAGCGCCCGGCGCTGCTCGCCGGCCGTGACGCCAATGCGCTGACCGACGACGAGCTGGAGGTGCTGCTCACCGAAGCCCTCGGCGCGCCCGTCGATCCCCAGGCCCCGGCCGGCCTCACCCAGGCGCAGCTGGCGGAAGCCCTGGTCCAGGTCGAGGCCAAGACCACGGCGCGGGCGACCGTCGCCGCGTCCAGCCTCCCCGCGACCGCGAAGGAGCGGGTGATCGCCACCCTCGAAGCGCAGGGCGACTGGGGTGCCGCCGCGACCGCCGCCGCGATCAAGGCCGAGCAGGATTATCTGGCGCCCTTCGTCGACGCCGGCCGTGTCGGCGGGCTCGGCGGGATCTCCCGCATCCAGACCGGCGAGACCCGGGCCGAAAAGGTCCAGGCGATGCTGGAGGCATTCTGGGATCCGACGCACCGGGATCACGGCCAGGCGCAGTCGATCAAGGACATCTATGTCCAGATCACCGGCGACACGCGGGTGACCGGGCGTGTCCGTGACTGCGATCAGGGCTTGCTCCGCGAAGCGCTGAATTCCGCCAGCTTCGGCGAGGTCCTGGGCGACGCCATCCACCGCCGGCTCGTGGCCGATTACCGCAGCCCGAGCGTCTATGACGCCTGGCGGTCGATCGTCAACGTGCGGCGGCTTGGGGACTTCCGGACCAATCACATCGGGCGGCTGGGGGGCTACGGGGACCTGCCCGCCGTCGCCGAAGGCGCCGACTACACCGCACTGACGTCGCCGGGTGACGAGGAAGCGACCTACGCGCCGACCAAGCGCGGCGGGCTGGAAACGATCACGCTGGAGATGATCAAGAACGACGACGTCGCCGCCCTCATGAAGATCCCGGGCCGTATGTCGCGCGCGGCGAAGCGGACGCTCGGCAAGTTCGTCTTCGACTTCATCCGGACCAATCCGACGATCTACGACACCGTGGCGCTGTTCCACGCCACGCATGGCAATCTGGGCTCGGCCGCGCTCGATGCCGCCAGCTTCGCGGCCGCGCGCCTCGCCATGCTCAAGCAGACCGAGGCGGGGTCGAACGATCGTATCGGCATCGGTCCCCGCTTCCTGCTGGTCTCGGCCGACGGCGAAGAGGGCGCGGTCAACCTCTTCCGGCGGAACACCAACAACGACAAGACTTTTGTCCAGACCCTGACCCCGGACATCATTCCGGTCTGGTACTGGACCGACGCCAACGACTGGTCGGCCGTCGCCGACCCCGCCGACATCGAGACGATCGAGATCGGCTTCCTCGACGGTCAGGAAGAACCCGAACTCTTCGTCCAGGACAATCCGACCGTGGGCTCGCTCTTCACGGCCGACAAGCTTACCTACAAGATCCGCCACATCTACGGCGGCGCCGTGGTGGACTTCCGGGGCTTCTACAAGGCGGTGGTGGCGTAATGGCCGCCGCCAACCCCTTCGCCGCGTCCGCCGCCGGCATCACCGAGGCAGAAGCCGAGGCGCGGCCGCTGCTGGCCATCGTCGCGGCGGCCGAGGCCATGTGGGATGTCCTCGGCGCTCTGCCCGGCAAGGCCGAGGCGACGCTTGCCCAGCGCCGCCTCGAAGAGGCCGTGTTCTGGGCCTCCCGCGCCGAACAGGCCTGATCCATGCTGGCCGATCTGCAGGACATCGTCGGTGACCTGGTGCGGGATGCCGTCTCGCGCCTGGGCGATGCCGCGCGGGATCGTGCGATCGGCCTCGCCGTCGTCCAGTACGGGAAGGATCGTCCCCGGGTGATGGTCGAGGATCTGGTATCGCTCGCCGGCACGCCCAAGACCCTGCCGTTGCCGGCCGACTGGCTGCAGGGCCAGAGCCGCGCCCTCTCGATCGAATATCCGATCGGCGAGGTGCCGGCATCCCTCCTGCCCCGGCACCTCTGGACGGTCGCGACGGTGCCGGCCGGGGAGATCATCGCCTTGCCGGCCGAGGCCGTCACGGGCGCCGCTCATCGCCTTGCGTGGTCGCGGCCGCATGTCGTCTCCGCCATCGAGGACAGCATCCCCGAACAGGATCGCGAAGCCGTTGCCCAGTACGCTGCCGGCCTGCTGCTCGATCAGCTCGCCACCCTGACCTCGGGTGATCGTGAGAGCACGATCAAGGGCGACAGTGTCGATCATGCCGACGCGGCACCCAACTACGCCGCCCGCGCGAAGACTGCACGGCAGCGGTATCACGACCTCCTCGGCATCGACCCCAAGCGCCTTGCGCCGGCCTCGGTGACGGTCAACCCGCCGCTCGCCTCCAGCAAGGGCGAGGGCCGGCTGCTGTGGCGGAGGAAGCGCTCGTGACCGCGATCCATCACAATGCCGAGGCGATCGCCGCCGCCTTCGAGCGCGCGCCCGAGATCGTCCGCGAGGAGATCGAGGCCGGCGTCTACGAAGCCTCGCTCCTCCTCGAGCGTCTGGTGGTCGAAAAAACGCCGACCAGCGGTGCCGGTACCTTGCGCGAGAGCATCGGCGCCCTCCCGGTGGTCTTCACCGGCGCCGCCTGGGAAGGCGGCGTCGGCACGGCGCTTGCCTACGCCGCGCCCGTCGAAGAGGGCTCGAAGCCCCATATGCCGCCCCTCGCGCCCCTCATGGACTGGGTCAAACGCCGTCTTGGCGTCGCGCCTGATGAGATCGAGGGCGTGGCCCAGGCCATCGCCTGGAAAATCTTCCACGAGGGCACCAAGGCCCATCATATGTTCCGCGACGGCTTCCGGGCCGGCGAGCCGCAGGTCCGCGAAATCCTGGCCGGCCGGATCGACACCGCCCTGGCGAGGATCGCGGCATGAGCGCGCTCGACGACATCCGCGCGGCGATCGTCGCCCGCCTGACCGCCCTCGTCGATATCGGTCAGGTCCACGCCTATGAGCGTTTCGCGAAGGACAACAAGGGTTTCGCCGATCTGTACGGCTGGACACCGGCCGGCGGCGGGCAGCGCGAGGTCCGGGGATGGAATGTCCGCCGCACCGCGTCGCGCGGCCAGGCGCAGCCGGGGGGAACGCTGGTGATCACCGCCTGGCGCCTCACTGGTTTCCTTTCGATGGTCGACCTTGAGGCTTCCGCGCATACCGCCGATACCTTGGCCGATGCCGTTGCCGCGACGTTTCGTGCCGATCCGGGACTGGGTGGCCTCGCGATCGGCGATCCCGTCGAGGGCATCGACGGCCCGGTGCTCGCCCTGTCGAGGCCGGTGATGTTCGCAGGTGTGCTCTGCCACGAGCTGCAACTCGACTGGGTGACCGAGCATCTGGAGCCTTCGGCCGGCACCGGCCTGGACGGCGAGGCCGGGCCGGTCGCGACCCTGCTCGATGCCGTTGTCACCTGGCTCCGCGCGACAGTCATGCCGCCCTTCGGGGCTGTCGAGGGCCGGCTCCAGTTCGACCCGGCGCGGGACGCGATCGCTGCGCCGCTTGCCCTCGTGGTGACGCCCATCCGCGACGTCGCGGCCCCTGCCGGCACGACGATGCGGGTGCGGCAGCGTGTCGAGGTCGATTTCGCGGTCTGGCTGACCGCCGCCGATCGCTTCGCCGACGATGCGGCCGCCCTCAACGGCCTGGAGACCCTGCGCGCCCTGCCGCGCCAGTCCCTGCTCGGGTGGGGCGAGGCCGCCGGCGTGACCGACAGTCCCATCACCTTCAGGGCCGGCGAGACGTGTCCGGCCCGCCCGGGCCGGCTGGCCTGGCGCGATACCTACACCACCGCCCTCTACTACCAGCAAAGCTGAGGCCCCATGACCAACACCCCCAAGCCCACCGAGGGCGGCCGATACGAGCTGATCGACGGCAGCCTCGTCCAGCACCAGGCGCCGACCGAACCCGGGGCCGGCGGGCCGCGCAATGCGGACGGCTCGTCCATGTACACGACCGACAAGTTCCGCGCGGCGCCGCCCGCGTCGCCGGCCCCGGCGCCGGTCGAGGCGCCGACCCCCCCGGCCGAAGCGGCGGCCGAAACGGATGCCGGCGAGACCGCCGGCGCCAAAAAAAAGCGCTGAAGGAGGGCTGAGCGATGGCCTACAAGTGGGAGCAGAAGTTCATCCTCCTGAAGCCGGAAGTCACCTACGGCACTGACTCTGTGCCGGCGGCCGGCACCAATGCCTTCTTGACGGCCAATGGCCAGATCAAGCCCCTCGTCCACCAGAAGGTGGCGCGCAATCTCGACGGCGGGCGGCTCGGCAACGAAGGCGAGCTGGTGGTGGGCGAATACGTCGAACTGAGCTTCGACGTCGAGGCCGCGGGGTCCGGCGCGGCCGGCACGGCGCCTGCCTACGGGCCTGCGCTGATTGCCTGCGCCATGGCCGAGACCGTCGTCGCGACCACGCGGGTCGACTACAAGCCCGTCGACAGCGGCGAGGCCTCGGCCTCGATCTACTTCTATATCGGGCGACTGCGCCACAAGATCGTGGGCGCCCGGGGGACCGTGAAGCTGACGGGCGCGGCCCTGGCCATCCCGAAATTCCAGTTCACCTTTATCGGCCTCTGGGTCGGGGTCAGCGATTACGCGCAGGGTAACGGTAGCGGACCCATGGCGGCCTTCAAGGATCCGGAGGAGGTATCGTTCGCCAACACCCTGATCACGCTGCACGGGTCCACGCTCGGCGTGAAGTCCTTCGACATCGACTTCGGCGTCGAGAACCAGTATCGCAACATTACCGGTTACGAAGGTATCATTTACGGCGACCGGCAGGCCAAGGGCTCGATCCTCTTCGAGGCGCCCGATATCACGACAAAGGATTGGCTGGCGGCGATCAAGGCGGAGACGCGCGATATCCTGACTATCACCCATGGCTCTGCCGCCGGCAAGAAGGTGATCGTCTCTGGGCCGAAGGTCCAGCTCGTCGATCCGGCTTATCAGGAAGACCAGAAGCTCCTGATGATCCAGGCCGGCCTGAACCTCTGTGTCGGCACCGTGGCCGACGATTTCACCATCACCATCCAGTAACTCGCACGATATCGGAGCCCTGCAATGGAAATCTCTTTCAGCGAAAAGCCGCGCTTCAAGGCGCCCGTCAAGGTGATGCGTCCGAACGACAGTGGCGGGTTCACCACCGAGAAGTTCACCGCTCACTTCTATGTCATCGACCACGAAGAGCAGAAGGCGCTGCGCGACGGCGCGGTCGATCCGGACAAGGAGGTGCTGCGCGCCGCCCTCTGCGGCTGGGACGGCATCACCGAGGCCGAGACCAAGCAGGAGCTGGGGTACACGGACGCGCGCCGCGACGCCCTCCTGAATGTGCCGTACATCGCGATCGGCCTGGCGCAGGCCTATTTCCCCAGCCTGTCCAACGGCACGACCCGGCGAAAAAACTGACCGACGCCGCCCGGACCTGGGCAGGGGGCGGCGACATCAGCCCGGGTCAGCAGGATGCCCTGCTCGCCGAAATCGAGATGTGGGGGCTGTCCGGCCCGGGCGCGGATCAGCTCCGCGCCCGGGCCAGCCGTCAGACGGTGATCGAGCTGTGGCCAGTCAACGCGCGCCCCTGGGAGCTGTTCATGTCCGTCGCGACCCAATGGCGATACGCCGGCATGACCGGGACGATCGTCGGGCTCGACTACGCGGCGGCCGAACTGGTGTTGAGGACCAAGGGTGTGACTCTGGACGGCGAGACCATGGCTGACCTGCAGGCGTGCGAGAGCGGGGCCTTGCAGGCCTTCCGCGCGCGCGACGAGCGGCGCGCGGCCGAGGAGCGGTCGCGCCGTGGCTGACGATCTCAACCTTCGCATCCGGCTGACTGGCGACGGCTCCGAGCTCAAGGCCGAGCTGGTCGGGGTCAAGGGAGCGGTCACCGATCTCGGCGCGGCGGCGACGGCGGCGGGCGCCCAGGTCGACGCCGGCCTGGCCAAGGCCGATGCGGCCGCCGCCGAGCTCGCGGCGGGCATGGCCGAGGCAAAGGGCGCGGTCACCGAGCTGGGCGCGGCGGCGGCAACGGTCGGTGCCCAGGTCGATGGCGGCCTGGCCAAGGCCGATGCGGCCGCCGCCGAGCTGGCGGCAGACATGGCTGCGACCGCCGCCGCCGGGCGGGACCTGGCTGCGGGGGCCGCATCGGTAACGGGCGCCCTTGACAACGCCGCCGCCAAAGCTGCGGCGACCGGCTCTGCATTGACGGATGCCGGCGCCGACGCCCGCGCCCTCGGCACCTCCGTCACCGCCGCCGCCGCCCAGATCGATGCCGGCATGGCCGGCGCGGCCGCAGCCGTCACCGGCCTGGGCGCCGGTCTGGCATCGACGGCCGCCGCCGCCTCATCGGTCAGCCAGTCCTGGCAGCAACTGGCCGTCACCGCCGGCCTGGTGGCGACCCAGCACGATCAGTTGGGCGCGTCCTTTCGCGGTCTGACTGCCGCCGTTGGCCTGCAGGCCGCCGAGATCGAGGCCTTGCGCGCCCGCTATGTGCCGCTGGCGGCCGCCGAGGCCGCCCATAAGGCCGCCCTGGACGAGATCGCCCGCGCGACCAAGATCGGCGCCCTGTCCGAGGCGGAGGCAGCCTCCGCGGTGGCGCGCACGACGGCGGCCTATCAGGCGGCGACGGCGCGCATCCACACGATGGGGGCCGGCCTCGGCACCCTGGGCGGTCAGGGCAAGCTGACGGGCCAGCAGATGACGCAGTTGAGCTATCAGCTCAACGATGTGGTGGTTTCGCTGGCCGGCGGGATCAACCCCTTGATGGTCCTGCTGCAACAGGGCAGCCAGATCACCCCGCTTTTCGGCGGGGTCAAGGGTACGCTCTCGGCGCTTGCAGGTGTCTTGACACCAACGACGGTCGGCTTCGGCCTGTTGGCGGCCGGGGTGGGCCTCGGGGCGGTAGCTTTCAGCCGATACATCACCGCCACCAAGGAGGTGGAGGTCGCGCTTGCCGGAATCGGGCGGGCCAGTGGCGCCACGGTCGGCCATATCCAGGAGATCGCCGAGGCGACGGCGGATGCCGCCGGCCTCTCGGTCCCGGCGGCGCGCTCGATCGAGCTGGCCCTTGTCCGCACGGGTAAAATCGGGGTCGAGCAGTTCGCCGGGCTGATCGGCATCACGAAGGATTTCGCGGCCACCCTCGGGACCGACGTCGAGACGGCATCGGCCAAGCTCGCCGAGATACTGGCCGATCCCGCCAAGGGGGCCGAAACCCTCACTCGCCAGCTCGGCCTGGTCGATGGAGCCACGGCCCGCTACGTCGAGCGTCTGGCGGCGCAGGGCCGCACGACCGAGGCGCAGAACGCCTTGATGGAGGCGATGAAGGGTCGCCTAGCGGACGCCGAGGCGGCGACGACCGCGCTGGGCCGTGCGTGGGATTATGTCGGCCGAATGGCGTCGAATGCACTGGATGCGATCGGCGGTGCCATTGATCGAGCGGTGACAGGCCCCTCGGATGAGCAGCGAGCGAAGGAGCTGCGGGACGCGATAGCCGCGCGCGAAGGCGGCGCTCCATCGATTCCTGATTATGTGTCCCCTGAAGTGCGGCGCATGGTGGAGGCGGATTATCGCAATCGCCCCGGGGCGGTTCCCGGTTCCGCCTCGGCGGAAGCTGCTATCGGTCAACTTCGGCGAGAGCTTGCCGAAGTCGAGGCGCGGATCGAGGCCAAGGCCGCCGCCGCCGAAGAGCAGGCCGCATTGGTGGCGGCCCGCGCCACCGGCGACGCCGCCCTGACCCTCGCCGACAGCCTGCCGAACAACAGCCGGGCGGGGCGCATCACCGCGCTGTCGGATCAGGAAGCCAAGCTACGGCGCGGGCTCGACGCGCCCGGCCTGTCGGCCGAGGAAAACGCCCGCATCGCCGCCTCGATCTCGGCCGTCGTCCATGCCCGCGAGACCCTGCTCGCCCAGACCGACCCGATCGCCGAGGCGGGCGCGGCCGAGCTGGCCTCGATCCGGGCGATCACGCCGGAGCAAAAGCGGCGCGCGGCCGAGGAAAAAGAGCGCCTGGCCCTGGTGGGCGAAGTCATCACCGCCGACGAGGCCCAGGCGCGGATCACCGCCGCCGGGGCGGCAGCCTATGAACAGGCCACGGCCTCGCTTGGGCGGCAATCCCGTGCGCTGTCGGTCAACGCCGCGTCCTCGCTGTCGGCTGCGCAGGCCTGGCTGACCTCGTCGGAGGCCGGGGTCGCGGCCGAGGCGGCGCGGGCGGCGGCGGTCACGCAGGGCCTGTCGGCCCAGGCCGCGCTCGACGAAGAGATCGCCAAGGCGGCCCTGTCGGGTGCCCAGCAGGCGGCCCAGGCCGGCGACCAGGCTTCGGCGCAGGCCCGGCTGACCGACGCCGTCGCCGCCGGCACCATGACCTCGGCCGAGGCCGGCAAGCAGATGCAGGTCGAGCAGGCGCTGCGCCCGCTGCTGATCCTCGCCGCCAATGCCGAGGGCGATGAAAAGAAGGTCCTGACCACCGTCATCGAGCGCCTGCGTGGCGCCTATGCCGAGCTGAACGCCGAGCAGGAGCGAGCGGCCGCGGTCGATGCCACGGCCCGCCAGCGCCAGGCGCTGAGCCTTGCCGAATACGAGCTGTCGCTGACCAGCGAGACGGCAGAACAGCGCGAATATCTGGTCGCGCTACGGCAAAAGGAAATCGAGCTGCAGGAGCGCTATGGCGCCAACTGGCGGGCGATCGCGGGCGAGGAACTGCGGCTCTATGACCAGACCCTGCGCACCAATGCCGAGCTGAAGGCCCGTACTTCACAGTCCGATCTCGTGACCGGCGCCTGGCGACGGGCCGGGGAGGCGATCCAGGACAGCCTTTCGAGCTCGTTCCGAAACGCCCTCGATGGCGGCTCGGATGCCTTCGAGAATTTCGCCGACGACACAATCGACATGATGAAGGATGTCGCGGCCGAAATCGCATCCGCCCTCGTCTTCAAGCCCATCGTCGGCTCGATCACCAGCACGCTGTTCGGCGGCGGCGTGTCCCAGCAGCTTGGCCTGACCAGCGGCAGCGGCATCGTTCCGGGCGGTACCACTGGAGGCACATCGTCTGTCTCGGGCGGCGACCTGCT
The DNA here is from genome assembly GCF_003173035.1 of Zavarzinia aquatilis. Classification (GTDB taxonomy): domain Bacteria; phylum Pseudomonadota; class Alphaproteobacteria; order Zavarziniales; family Zavarziniaceae; genus Zavarzinia; species Zavarzinia aquatilis. The sequence continues at coordinate 1,945 of NZ_QGLE01000021.1, read as the reverse complement.
GGGCCTCGGCCGGATGTTCGGTGGTGGCGACCTGTTCGGCTCGACCGGGATGCTGGGCGGGGTCAATTCTTACCTCTTCGGTACTGCAGGCTCCTCCGCCGCGACCACCGGCGCGGCGTCGGGTTTCCTGACCGGCGGCGGCGCGGCGTCTTCCGGTTCGGTTGCTTCGCCAGGCCTGTTCGGAACAGCGGGATCGACGAGCCTTGGCGCTGTGCTGGGGTCGGCGGGCGCCGGCTTCGGGATCTCGCAACTCATCGCTAGTTTCGCACCGGGCAACAAGCTGGCGAGCGCGGGCGGTGGCGCCCTCGGGGGCGCGCTGATCGGGGCAGCGGTCGGCGGTCCCGTCGGCGCGGTCGTCGGCGGCATCGCCGGCCTGCTCGGCGGCCTCCTCAACGACAAGCCCAGCGACAAGACGGGCACGGGCACGGTGTCCGATTTCAGCTCGACATCCTCGCCCGAGGTCGGCGGCCTGCAGGGCGAAAAATACTCGGCCGAAAACCGCGCGGCGGCGACCGGGGCGGTCGACGCGCTGCGCGACGCGGCACAGGCCGCGTTCGGCGATTATGTCGATCTGTCGGGCGTTTCCGCCTCCATCTCCGTCGGCAGCCGCGATGGCTCGCGGGCCTTCTTGCGCCAGGACGGGCAGCAGGTCGGCGAATATCGCGCCTCGTCCGACGAGGAAGGCGTCAAGTCGATCATCGGCCAATCGCTGGTCAAGATTGGCAAGCTCTACGCCGACAAGCTCCCGGAGGAGGTCCGCAAAGCCCTCGACGTTGTCGACTTCAGCAAGGATGTCGACGAGGCGCTGAGACTGCTGGATTTCGCGGGCAGTTACCGGGACACGGTCACCGCGTTGACCGAAGGCATCGGCCTTGAAAGCGAGGCCCGCAAGGCGGCCCGAACGGCGATCGAGGATCAGATCGACGCCCTCGACAAGTTCAGGGAGGACGCCGAGACCATCGGCCTGTCCGGCGCCGACCAGGCGATCCGGGCCTTCGCCTTGACGATGGTCGGGCTCAAGGACAGCGCGGCGGATGTGAGCGAGACCGAGGCCGCGCTTGCCGCGCTGGACGAGCAGTTCAAGGTCTTGGCGGCTCGGGCAGCGGAGCTGGGGCTCACCTCGGCCGAGGTCGCCGCCGGTTATAAAAAGAGCCTCGAAGCCATTCGGGATGCTTTCGAGGCGGATCTTGACCGGGCCATCAACTCGGCCTCGGGCTTCGCGATCTATGACCAGGTGCAGGACCTGCTCGACCAGCAAGCCCAGCGCCAGAAGGATGCCGCTGCCCTCGGCCTCGACAGTGCCAAAATCGCCCGGTTGTCGGTCCTCGAAATCGCTGCGGCGACCCGCAAGGCGACCGACGCCCAGCTCGCCGGCATCGCCGAGATTGTCACCGCGTCGGAGAGCATGGCGGCGCAGATCGGCCTCACGATGGGCCGAATTCTGTCCGAGATCGACGAGCAGATCGCGGCTGCCGAACAGGCGTCGACGGTCGCCCGCCGGAGCGCCGAGGCGTGGCGCGCTGCTGCCGACAGCGTGACGGCGGCCATCGCGGATCTGCGCGGCTCCGACCTCTCCAACCTCTCCCCGGCCCAGATCCTGGCGGAGCGGCGGGCGGCGCTGACCGAGACCGCCGCCGCCGCCAAAGCCGGCGATGTCGACGCCCTCGCAAAATTGCCCGAGCTGGCCCAATCCTTCCTGGATCAGTCCCGGGATTACAACGGCGATGCCCAGGTGTATGGGCGCGATTTTGACTGGGTCCAGCGACTGCTCACCCAGGCCGGGACAGCCGGCGACCATTGGGGGGACAAGGCCGATCGGCAAGCCGATCTCCTCGACCGCCAAGCCGAGCTGCTGCAGGACATTGCCGACAATCTGACCGCCCCGGAAGGCCCCAACGCCGAGCTGCTCAAGCGCCAGCAGGCCGAACTGCAGCGCATATCCGGG
>NZ_QGLE01000020.1 GCF_003173035.1 Zavarzinia aquatilis | reverse complement strand
TGAGGGTGCCGTCATGGAACCAGCGGATGTGCACATCGCCGGGCCCGAAGGAGACATCCTTGACGGCGCCGGGGCTGTAGGGGCTGATCCAGTCGAGGCGCTTGCCGGCCTCGGCCCAGAAGCCGGCCGGATCCTCGACCGAGCGGCGATAACCCGCGGCGTAACCCGCCGCATCAACCTTCGCCTGTGCCGCGAAACCCGCGGGAACGGGGTAGACGGGATCGTGATGGCTCTGGGGCAGGGGCGTCGCGGTCATGACGGTAACTCCTGGGCACCCCGGCCTTGGCCCGGGGCGAATGGTTTCCTGGGCGTTTTCTTGATGATGGAAGGGTGGCGGAAGACCGCCACCCCCCGGATTGTCAGACGATCGTCAGTCGTCGATCGCGTTGTTCTTGGTCTCGCGGACGAACAGCATACCGATGACGAAGGTGCCGGCGGCGATGATGATCGGGTACCAGAGGCCGCTGTAGATGTCGCCGGTGGCAGCCACGACGGCGAAGGCGGTCGTGGGCAGGAAGCCGCCAAACCAGCCGTTACCGATGTGATAGGGCAGCGACATCGAGGTGTAGCGGATGCGGGTCGGGAACAGCTCGACCAGCATGGCCGCGATCGGGCCGTAGACCATGGTGACGTAGATGACGAGGACGAACAGCAGCACGAAGACCATCGGCTTGTTCATCAGCGCCGGATCGGCCTTGGCCGGGTAACCCGCCGCGACCGCGGCTTCCTTCACCGCCTTGGTGAAGGCCGTGCTCTGCGCCTTGAATTCGTCGGCGGAGAGGTCGGTGCCGTGGAAGCTGGCGAATTCCTGGGTGCCGATGGTGATCTTGGCGGTCGCGCCCGCCTCGGCCTTCACGTTCTCGTAGGGGATATAGGCGTTGGCCAGGATGCCCTTGGCGATGTCGCAGGAGCTGGTGAACTTCACCTGGCCCTTCAGCTCGCCGGGGACGAACTGGAAGGCGCATTCCGCCGGATCGGCGACGACCTTGACCGGGGAGGTCGCGATGGCCGCCTCGATCGCCGGGTTGGCATAGTGAGTGATCGCCTTGAAGATCGGGAAATAGGTCAGCGCCGCGATCAGGCAGCCCGCCATGATGATCGGCTTGCGGCCGATCTTGTCCGACAGCCAGCCGAAGATGACGAAGAACGGCGTGGCGACGGCAAGGGCGAGGGCGATCAGGATGTTCGCCGTGGCCGGATCGACCTTCAGGGTCTGGGTCAGGAAGAACAGGGCGTAGAACTGACCGGTGTACCAGACCACGGCCTGACCGGCGGTGAGGCCGAACAGGGCGATCAGGACGATCTTCAGGTTCTTCCACTGGCCGAAGCTCTCGGTCAGCGGGGCCTTGGAGGTCTTGCCCTCGGCCTTCATCTTCTGGAACAGCGGCGATTCGTTCAGCATCATGCGGATCCAGACGGAAACGCCGAGCAGCACGATCGAGAAGACGAAGGGAACGCGCCAGCCCCAGTCGGAGAAGGCTTCTTCGCCGAGATAGGTGCGGGTGCCGAGGATGACCAGCAGCGACAGGAACAGGCCGAGGGTGGCCGTCGTCTGGATGAAGCTGGTCAGGAAACCGCGGCGGCCGGGCGAGGCATGTTCGGCGACATAGGTCGCCGCGCCGCCGTATTCGCCGCCGAGCGCGAGGCCCTGCAGCAGACGCAGCGAGATGAGGATGATGGGCGCCGTGATGCCGATCGAGGCATAGGACGGCAGCAGGCCGACGATGAAGGTCGACATGCCCATGATCAGGATGGTGACAAGGAAGGTGTATTTGCGACCGACGAGGTCGCCGATACGGCCGAACACCACGGCGCCGAGGGGCCGGATGGCGAAGCCCGCGGCAAAGGCGAGCAGGGCGAAGATGAAGCCCGAAGCAGAGCCTTCACCCGAAGAGAAGAACTGCTTGCCGATGATCGCCGAAAGCGAGCCATAGAGATAGAAGTCGTACCACTCGAACACGGTGCCGAGGGACGACGCGAAAACCACAAGTCTCTGCTTGCCAGCCGGCACATTTTCGGTGCCGCCAGGCGTCCGGGCGACGCTGACCATATAAACCTCCCTTGACGGTTTTTCCGTCTGTTGTGCCCCCGCTGCGGCCGGAGTCTTCGCCCCAGCCTTGATCGGTCGACACAGTCCTACTGGACAGCGCGTCAAGGTTGATCCCCGACGATGGTCGAAACACGCATGACTTTGGTATTGGATGCGCCGCGCCAATTCGCGTGCTGCAATGCAGTAATCGCGGCCTTGTTGACTTAAGTCACGGGTTCGTCACTTGAAAAATTGGACAATCCCCCCGTTTGGCGCCTAGATGACAACAAGGGCCGAGGGGAGGGGTATCATCCATGCTGCAGGACTGGGCCATCCTGTTGATGTCGCTCCTCTACATCGGCAGCCTGTTCGCCATCGCCTATATCGGCGACTGGCGGCCCCGGCGCGCGGCGACCTCGCAGCATCTGATCTACGCCCTGTCGCTGGCGATCTACTGCACGTCCTGGACCTTCTATGGCAGCGTCGGCCGCGCCGTGTCGGCGGGTTGGGACTTCTTCCTGATCTTCGTCGGTCCCATTCTGGTCATGCTGTTCGGTCATCGCCTGCTGGCCCGCATGGTTCTGATCGCGCGTAACCAGAACATTACCTCGATCGCCGATTTCATCGGCTCGCGTTACGGCAAGAGCCGGGCGGTCTCGGCCATGGTCGCCGGTCTCGCCATCGTTGGCGTGCTGCCCTATATCGCGCTCCAGCTGAAGGCGGTGTCCGACAGTTTCGACGCGGTCGTGGGCGCGCCCGTGTCGCGCCCGGGCGATTTCTATGCCTGGCGCGACACCGCGCTGATCGTCGCCGTCATGATGGCCGTCTTCACCATGCTGTTCGGCATCCGCCGCGCCCAGGCCACCGAGCAGCACCGCGGCATGATGCTGGCGGTCGCTTTCGAGTCGCTGGTGAAGCTGGCGGCCTTCGTCGCGGTCGGCCTTTATGTCACCTACGAGGTTTTCGGCGGCTTCGACGGTCTCGTCGATCATGTCCAGACCGAGCCCAGCCTCGAGCATCTGGCGCGGCCGCAGGTGACGTGGAACTGGGTCACGCTGACGGTTCTGTCCGGTCTCGGCTTCCTGTGCCTGCCGCGGCAATTCCATGTCGCGGTGATCGAGCATGGCCCCGGCAATCATCTGGGTACGGCCCGCTGGCTGTTCCCGCTCTATCTCGTCGTGATCAATCTCTTTGTCGTGCCGATCGCGGTCGCCGGCATGGCGGCCTCGCCCGCGGGTACCAATCCCGACATGTATGTCCTCGCCGTGCCGATGATGCATGGCGACGATCTGCTCTCGACCTTCGTCTTCATCGGCGGCCTGTCGGCGGCGACCAGCATGGTCATCGTCGCCTGCCTTGCCCTGTCGATCATGGCCTCGAACGAGATCGCCATGCCCTTCCTGCTGCGCTGGCGCCGGCTCGACCGCCACGACAGCGGCCGGGTGGTGGTGGTTACCCGGCGGGCGGCGGTCGTCCTCGTGCTGCTGCTCGGCTATCTTTATGAAAAGGCGCTGGCCAGTCAGATATCGCTGGTCTCCATCGGTCTCATTTCCTTCGCCGCCGTGGCGCAATTCGCGCCCTCGCTGATCTTCGGCCTGTTCTGGCGCAATGCCCATCGCAACGGTGCCGTCGCCGGCCTCGCCATCGGCGGCGCGATCTGGCTCTACACCCTGTTCCTGCCCTCCATCCTCGGCGGCGATATCCTGCAGGTGGCGCCGCTCGTGCCCTTCCTCCCGCCGATCATGGCGGGCTTCGATCCGTTGACGCAGGGCGTCATCGTCAGCCTCGGCCTCAACAGCCTTGCCCTGGTCGTGGTGTCCTTCTTCTCGGTGCCGCACAAGCGCGATCGCGATCAGGCGGAAGCCTTCGTCATGCCGCAGGTCGAACTGGATGCCGAGACGGTGCAGCGCGCCGGCGCCGGCATGTCGGTCGAGGAGCTGAAGACCCTGTCGGCCCGCTTCATCGGCACCGAACAGGCGGAAGTCGCCTTCGCCGGCATCGAGCGTACCGGCGTCAATGTCGCCGCCTTCACCGAGCGCCTGCTGTCGGGCGTGATCGGCGCCGCCTCGGCGCGCGTGGTGATCGCCTCGGCCCGCCAGGGCTCGCGCCTGTCGGGGCGGGCGATGCGTGCCGTGCTGGGCGAAGCGTCGGAGGCGATCCGACAGAATTTCGCCCTGCTGCGCACCACCCTCGACCATGTCAGCCAGGGCATCGCCGTGTTCGACCGCGACCGCCGAATGGTGACCTGGAACGAGCGTTTCTTCGACATGCTGTGGCTGCCGCGCGAGCAGGCGCGGGTCGGCACCTCGACCGGGGAACTCGGCGTGACGGGACGTCTGCGGTCACTTGGCGCCGCGCTGACCATGCCGGCGGGCGGCATGGCCACCGTGCGCCAGGTCGAGCGGCCGGACGGCGCCCGCATGGAGTTGCGTTTCGACCCGATGCCGGGTGGCGGCTTCTCGATCATGGTCAGCGATGTCACCGAGCGTTACATCGCCGAAGTCGCGCTGAAACAGGCCAACGAGAATCTGGAACGCCGGGTCGAGGAGCGCACCGCCGACCTGACCCGCGTCATCGCCGAATTGCATCAGGCCCGCACCGCGGCGGAAGAAGCCAATCTGGGCAAGACCCGCTTCCTCGCGGCCGCCAGCCACGATCTGCTGCAGCCGCTGCACGCCGCGCGGCTGTTCGCCACCGCCTTGGCCGACCGCCACCCGGCGGAGCCGCTGGTGGCCAAGGTCGATCAGGGCCTTGGCGCGGTCGAGGGGCTGCTCGACGCCCTGCTCGATATTTCGCGCCTCGATCAGGGGGTGATGGTGCCCGACCTTCAGCCGGTCGCCCTCGGCCCGCTGATGGACGGCATCGTCTCGACCCTCGCGCCGCTGGCGGCGCGGCGCGGCGTCGAACTCGTCGTCATGCCCTCGAGGCTCGCGGTGCGCAGCGATCCCCAGCTCCTGCGCCGGGTGATCCAGAATTACCTGTCGAACGCCATTCGTTACAGCGACCCCGGCCGGCCGCGCTGCCGCGTGCTGATCGGGGCCCGCAAGCGGGGTGACATGGCGGTGGTCGAGGTCTGGGACATCGGCCCCGGCATCGCCCCCGAGGAACAGGAAGCGGTGTTCGGCGAATTCGTCCGCCTCGGCCCCAAGGTCGAGGAGCAGGGGGGCAGGGGGCTTGGCCTTGGCCTTGCCATCGTCGAGCGCATCTGCCGCATCCTCGATCATCCGATCGGGCTTCGCTCGACCGTCGGACGCGGTTCGGTCTTTTCTGTCGCGGCGCCCTTGACCGAGGCCCCGGCGCCGCGTCGCCCCGCGGCCGAGGTCCGGCCGAGCGAGGCGCCGCGTCATCGCCTGTCCGTTCTCGCCGTCGACGACGAGGCGGCGATCCGCGAGGCGATCACGGCCCTGCTGCAAGGCTGGGCCTGCGACGTGGTCGCGGTCGAATCTGTCGAGGCGGCGAAGGAAGTGCTGCGCGCCAGCAACCGCTCGCCCGACGTCATCCTGGTCGATTACCACCTGGGTGGCAGCAGCAACGGCCTCGCCGCGATCACCGCGCTGCGCCAGCAGGCCGGGCGCCTGCTGCCGGCGGCGCTGATCACCGCCGACCGCGAGCCGCGCCTGCGCCAGGAGGCGAAACGCCATCAGGTGGAATTGCTGCCGAAGCCGGTGAAGCCGGCGGCGCTGCGTGCCTATCTCGATCACCTGCGCAAGCAGCTGCAGGACATGGCGGCGGCCAGCTGAGGGCCGCCGCGCCGGGCGTCAGTCGACGGTCTTGAAGTCCAGCAGGCGGGCGGAAATCACCGCCTGGGTGCGGCTGTGCACGCCGAGCTTCTTCAGGATCGCGGTGACATGGGCCTTCACCGTCGCCTCGCCGACGCCGAGCTCGAAGGCGATCTGCTTGTTGAGGAGGCCCTGGGACATCATCGACAGCACCTTGAGCTGCTGCGGCGTCAGTTCGCCAAGGCGCGATGCGATATCCTGCCGGCTGGTGCCCGTGCCCGACGATGGCGCATTGCGCGGGATGGGCAGCCAGACCTGACCGTCGAGAATCTGGCCGATCGCCTCGGCGATGGTCTCGAGCGGGGCCGATTTCGGAATGAAGCCGGCGGCGCCGAATTCGATCGCGCGGCGCATGACCGTTTCGTCGTTGGTCGCCGAAACCATGGCGACCGGCACCAGCGGGTGGGCGGCGCGCATGGCGGCGAGGCCGGTGAAACCGTCCATGCCGGGCATGTTCAGATCGAGAATGACGAGGTCGACGGCACCCAGCCGATCCACCGCGGCCTTGGCCTCGTCGAGGCTGGAGGCGTCGACCACCTGGACGTCGTTCAGGCTCTGCATCAGGGCGTGGCGCATGGCGTCACGAACGAGGGGGTGATCGTCGGCGATGACCACCGTCCAGCCGCTTTCTGTACCGTCCATGGTTGTGATCTCTTGTTTCCTCCCCGGGGGAGCGTAACGACACGACGTCGGGTAAAGCAACGCTCGTGACCATCCAACCCTGTTCTCGGCAGAAAGTATAGGCCTTAGACCTAAGTAGGGGATGGCCAGCGGGGGGGGCTGCCGGTAAACGATGATCAACGGCACACAAGACGCCGAATGTTCAAGTAACGACGATCGGGGGGATGCTCATATCTGGCGCCACCGATCTGTCCTGAAGATTGGGGGGCGCCTTGAGCGATCTGGTTCTGGAAACAAAGGGCCTGACCAAGGAATTTCGTGGTTTTGTCGCCGTGAAAGACGTGAACCTGAAGGTGCGTCGCGGCAGTATCCACGCCTTGATCGGACCGAATGGCGCCGGCAAGACCACGGTTTTCAATCTGCTGACGAAATTCCTGCAGCCGACCGCCGGTACCGTGCGCTTCAACGAGCATGACATCAGCCAGGCCAAGCCGGCGGATATCGCCCGCATGGGTGTGGTGCGCTCGTTCCAGATTTCGGCGGTATTCCCGCATCTGACGGTTCTGGAGAATGTGCGCGTCGCCCTGCAGGCGCGGAGCCCCAAGGTGTTTCACTTCTGGCGCTCGATCCGCGAACTCGATCATCTCGACGCCAAGGCGGCGCAGCTGGTCGAGGATGTCGGCCTCGGTCCGTTCCTGCACACGACGGCGGTGGAGCTTTCCTATGGCCGCAAGCGCGCGCTCGAAATCGCGACGACCCTCGCCCTCGATCCCGAGCTGATGCTGCTCGACGAGCCGACCCAGGGCATGGGCCATGAGGACGTGGGGCGTATCATCGAGCTGATCCGCCGTATCCGCAAAGGTCGCACCATCCTGATGGTCGAACACAACATGTCGGTCGTCTCGGGCCTGTCCGACACGATCACCGTGCTGCAGCGCGGCCAGATCCTGGCCGAGGGGCCCTACGAGACCGTCTCGAAGAATCCTGCCGTCATCGAAGCCTACATGGGGACCGAACATGGCTGAGGCCGCCGTGAAACCGCAGTCGTCGGCCGCCGGCGCGACCCGCCTGAAGATCGAGGGGCTGAACGCCTATTACGGCGAAAGCCATGTCCTGCACGGTGTCGACATCGAGGTGAAGCGGGGCGAAGTGGTCGCGCTGCTGGGCCGAAACGGCGCCGGCAAGACCTCGACGCTGCGCTCCGTCATGGGGCTCGTCGGTCGCCGCACCGGCTCCATCGTCTTCGACGGGGTCGAGACCGCGAAGCTGGCGCCGCATCGCATCGCCCGCCTCGGCATCGGTTACGTGCCCGAGGAGCGGGGCATTTTCGCCAGCCTGAACGTGCACGAAAACCTGATGCTGCCGCCGGTGATCAAGCCGGGCGGCATGTCGGTGCCCGATATTTTCACGCTGTTCCCCAATCTGAAGGAGCGGCTCTACAGCCCGGGCACCAAGCTTTCGGGCGGTGAGCAGCAGATGCTGGCGATCGCCCGCATCCTGCGCAGCGGCGCCGACTTCATCCTGCTGGACGAGCCGACAGAGGGCCTTGCCCCAGTGATCGTGCAGCAGATCGGGGCGGCGGTCCGGCGGCTGAAGGAAAGCGGCCTGACCATGATCGTGGTCGAGCAGTCGATCCATTTCGTCTCGACCATCGCCGACCGTTTCTACGTCATGGAGGACGGCCACGTCGTCGATGCCATGACCGCGGCCGAACTGGCCGCCAATCGCGATCGCCTCGTCACCTATCTCGGGGTCTGAGGACCGCCACCACAATTCGGGCCGGAGCGAGAGAACCGCCGGCCTTTCTCGGGAGGAAGTCATGTTCAAGAAGTCTCTACTCGCGGGTGTCGCCCTTTCGACCATGCTGACCGGCGCCGCCCTCGCGGAAGGCCTGTCGGGCGACAAGGTCGTCATTGGCGTGCTGACTGACCTGTCGGGCGTCTATGCCGACGTGGCGGGCAAGGGCTCGATCGTCGCCGTCGAGATGGCGGTCGCCGATTACGGCGGCAAGGTCCTCGGCAAGCCGATCGAGATCCTGACCGCCGACCACCAGAACAAGGCCGACATCGCGGTGAACATCGCCCGCGAATGGATCGACACCAAGGGCGCGGACACCATCGTCGACCTCGTCACCTCCTCGGTCGGTCTCGGCGTGCAGGGCGTTGGCGGCGAGAAGGGCATCGTCACCATCAATTCCGGCGCGGCCACCGTGCGCCTGACCCAGAAGGAATGCACCGCGACGTCGTTCCACTGGATCTATGACACCTATTCGCTCGCCCATGTGACCCCGCCGTCGGTGGTCGCCGATGGCGGCGATTCGTGGTTCATCATCACGGCGGATTACGCCTTCGGTCACAGCCTCGAGGCTGACGCCACCGCGGTTCTGGGCGAACTCGGCGCCAAGGTGGTCGGCTCGGTCCGCCATCCGTTCCCCTCGGCCGACCTGTCGTCCTTCCTCCTGCAGGCGCAGTCCTCGGGCGCCAAGGTCGTCGCCCTCGCCAACGCCGGCCAGGACACGATCAATTCGGTGAAGCAGGCGGCGGAATTCGGCCTCGTCGCCGGTGGCCAGAAGCTGGTCGCGCTGCTCGCCTTCCTGTCGGACATCCACTCGATCGGTCTCGAGCTCGGCCAGGGCCTCCTCGTCACCACCGGCTTCTACTGGGATCTCGATGACGAGACCCGCTCCTTCTCGAAGAAGTTCTTCGAGAAGTTCGGCAAGATGCCGACCATGGTTCAGGCCGCCGACTATTCGGCCACCCTGCACTATCTGAAGGCGGTCGAAGCCGCCGGCACCGATGATGGCAAGACGGTCGCCGCCAAGATGAAGGAAATGCCGGTGAAGGACGCCGTCATCCACGACGGCAAGATCGCCCCGAACGGCCGCGTCATTCACGACATGTATCTCATGGAAGTGAAGAAGCCTTCGGAATCCACTGGCGAATGGGACCTTTACAAGCTGGTGAAGACGGTGCCGGGCGCCCAGGCGTTCCAGGACCCGGCGAAGTCCGGCTGCGCCCTTTCGCAGTAACTGCCTGCCCTCGCCTCACTGACGACGACGGATCGGTTCCCCAATGTTCGAACTTCTCGGCATTCCACCTCAGGCCCTTTTCGGCCAGCTCCTGCTCGGGCTCATCAACGGCTCCTTCTATGCCTTGCTGAGTCTCGGGCTCGCCGTGATCTTCGGCATGTTGAATGTGATCAACTTCGCCCATGGCGCTCTCTACATGGTTGGCGCCTTCGTGGCCTGGTACCTGCTGCAATATGCGGGTATCGGCTACTGGGGGGCGTTGATCATCACCCCCGTCGTCGTCGGTATTCTGGGGCTCGTGATCGAAAAGACGATGCTGCGGCATCTCTACAAGCTCGATCACCTCTATGGTCTGCTGCTCACCTTCGGGCTCGCCCTCATTCTCGAAGGCGGCTTCAAGTATCAATATGGTGTCTCGGGCCAGTCCTATCCGGTGCCCGCCGCGCTCAACGGCGGCACCAACCTCGGCTTCATGTTCCTGCCCTTCTATCGTGGCTGGGTCGTCGCCCTGTCCATCGTGGTCTGCGTCGCGACCTGGTACGCGATCGAAAAGACGCGCCTCGGCTCGTATCTGCGCGCCGCGACCGAGAATCCGAAACTGGTGCAGGCCTTCGGCATCAATGTGCCGGTCATGATCACCATGACCTATGGTACGGGTGTCGCGCTTGCCGGTCTCGCCGGGGTGATGGCGGCGCCGATCTATTCGGTCAATCCGCTGATGGGCTCCAATCTCATCATCGTCGTCTTCGCGGTTGTCGTCATCGGCGGCATGGGCTCGATCTTCGGCGCCGTCGCCTCGGGCTATCTGCTCGGCCTGATGGAAGGCCTGACCAAGGTCTTCCTGCCTGAAGCCTCGAACATCGTCGTCTTCCTCATCATGGTGGTGGTGCTGCTGCTGCGCCCTGCCGGCCTCTTCGGACGGGAGCGCTGATCATGGCCGTCGTCAAGTCCATCCGCCCCAGCGGCACGGTCTCCGGCCGCTTCACCGGCTCCACCCGTCTGATCATCGGCGCCGTGCTGATCGTCGCCCTGCTGGTCGCGCCCTTCGTTGCCTATCCGGGCTTCCTGATGAAGGCGCTCTGCTTCGCGCTCTTCGCCTGCGCCTTCAACCTGATGCTCGGCTTCGTTGGCCTGCTGTCCTTCGGCCATGCCGCCTTCTTCGGCACCGCCGCCTATGCCTCGGGCTACGCCGCCAAGGTCTGGGGCCTCACGCCTGAGCTGGCGATCCTGTTCGGCGGCCTGATCGGCGGTCTGATGGGCCTTGTCATCGGCGCCATCGCGATCCGGCGTCAGGGCATCTATTTCGCCATGATCACCCTTGCGATCTCGCAGATGGTGTTCTTCTTCGCGATCCAGGCCGGCTCGATCACGGGCGGCGAGGATGGCCTGCAGGGCGTGCCGCGCGGCAGGCTGTTCGGCCTGATCAGCCTCGAAGACTCGCTGACGATGTATTACTTCGTGCTGGCGGTGTTCCTGATCGGCTTCGCCCTGATCTGGCGTATCGTGAACTCGCCTTACGGCGCCGTCCTGAAGGCGATCCGCGAGAACGAGCCGCGGGCCATCTCCCTCGGCTATCAGGTCAACCGCTTCAAGGTCATGGCCTTTGCCCTGTCCGCCGCGCTGACCGGCGTCGCCGGTGGCACCAAGGCGATCGCGGTGCAGCTTGCCTCGCTGACCGACGTGCAGTGGCAGATGTCGGGCGAAGTCATCCTGATGACCCTGCTCGGCGGTGTCGGCACCCTGGTCGGCCCGGCGGTGGGTGGCGCGCTTGTCGTGGGGCTCGAGAATTATCTCGCGACCTCGGGCCTGCCGGTCACCATGGTGATCGGTGTCGTCTTCGTCGTCTGCGTGCTCGTGTTCCGCCGTGGCATCGTCGGCGAGATCAACGTCTTCCTCGGCCGCCGTCGCTGATAGCCCGGGCCGCTCCCGGCTTGCTCCTCGCAGGGCGACACGGTTAAGTGTCGCCCTGTTTGGTTTTGCGCCGGTCCTTTCCATGAACGAACATCGCGTGTGGCAGCGGTTCCTGTCGGGCCGTCGCCTCGACCTTGCAAATCCGTCACCCTTCGATTTCGAGGATACGGATATCGCCCTCGGCCTGTCGCGGGTGGCGCGCTGGAATGGCGCGACCAAGGGTGAATTCGCCTATTCCGTCGCCCAGCACAGCCTCGATGTTCTCGCCGAAATCCGCCGCCGCACGCCTGTGTCGCGCCTGTCGATCAAGCTCGAACTCGCCACCCTGCTTCATGACGGGGCGGAGGGGCTGCTGGGCATGGATGTGATCACGCCGCTGAAACCCGTGCTCGGCCCCGACTGGCGCCGGCTGGAGGACGGGGTACAGCGGGCGATCCACCTGCGTTATGGCCTTGCCCATCCCTTGCCGCCCGACATGGCGAAGCGGATCAAGAAGGCGGACCGCGCCCTCGCGACGACGGAGGCGGTGCAGCTCGTCGGCCTCACCCTCGCCGAGGCGCTCGACCCCACCACCTTCGGCATGGTCGAGCCGCCGCTCGATCGTCAACTCACGCCCTGGCCGGCCAAACGGGCCGAGACCGAATTCCTCGCCGAACTGCGCCGCCTCGCGGGTTACGCCGGGGTCGGCTAACCGCGCTTGCGCAGCAAATACATCGGCATCCGACCGAACTGCTTCGCCGTCGGGATGGTGCCGACATATTCCGAGCTGAAGTCGGGCGAGGTCAGGGCGAGTTCGGCGGCGAAGGCTTCCGAGACGAAGACCTTGCCGGTGAAGGCGATCGGCTCGATGCGGGCGCAGCGCGTTACCTGCGCGCCGTAGAACGTCTCTTCCTCGAGCACATTGTCCCAGCTCGAATAGATCGGGCCGACATGGCCGCCGACCCGCAGCGCGAGGCCTTCGGGCAGGCCGAGGCCGGCGAGGTCGATCCGCCCCATTTCCTCCTGCAGGTCGAGGGCGAGGGCGGCGGCCGAGGGGGCATCGCGCATGATCGTGTGGATCGCGTCGCCCCAGGTGTTCTTGAACAGGATCGAATCCCGGTGGCGCCGGGTCGCCCGGGCGAGCGCCCCCATGACTTCGCGGAAGAACACCGGAATGCTGACGTCGTTCAGCTTGGAGAAACCCTTGACGTCGCAGAACAGCAGGGCGCGCAGCACGCGGTGCGGCGCCTGCACGGCATCCTCGGGCCTCGCCTGGGCAGGCGGCGCGGCGACGCCGGGGGTCACGGCGGCGCCCGCGGGCGCGCCGGCGGGCCAGATCACCTCGCCGTCGCGCTGCATGTCGTCGCGCCAGAAGGCGACATCGGCCGCGGTGCCCGCGACCCCGGCGCCGCCGACGCCGTCCCAGACCGCGAGCTGCACGGCGGGGCCGCCGATCATGTCGGCGCGGATGACGGCGAGGCCCATGGCATAACGCGCGGCGTAACCGAAAATCTCGTCGTCGCCGAGGAAGGGATCGAAGGTCGCGAGGGAAATCCGCATCCGAGGATGATGGATCAGGCGCTCGAACCGCTCGACCCAGTCGGGTCCGGAATCGGCCACGGAAATGCGGACGAAATCCTCATAGGCGAAGGGCAGAACGGCGTGAACCTCACCGCCCGCGTCGAGGATCGCCTCGGCGAAGAGGATGTCGGCGCCCGAGGCGAGGGAGCCATAGCCGAAGCGGATGTCGTGGCGGGCGACAGCCGCGCGGATATCCGCCGCCACGGCCTGTTCCATGGTGGCGGGAAAGCGACCGGGCCGGCCCCAGGGGGTGAGGCGGTGTCCGGTGTAATGGGCGACCGTCGGCGGCGTCATCGGGTCCAGAATCGTCGGGTCCAGATTGCGTTCGGCGATAATCAGCCGCAATTGCCGCCGCGTGGATGCAACACCCGTCACATCGAGGTCGGAAACCGCCATGGCGTCGCGCACCGCCTGTCGCGCCGCGTCCTCCTCGCCGAGGATGAGCGCGGCCTCGGCGGCGGTGGCAAGGTCCCAGAAGCTGGCCGGCCGTGCCGCGCCGTCGACGACGCCTTCGAGGTGCCGGCGGGCGATCAGGGCGAATTCCCGGGCGTTCGCCTCGTCCCCGGCGAGGAGATAGAGCGTCGCCGCGTTGATCGCGGGATAATAGTCGGGGTAGCGGACATAGGCCGCGCGATAGGTGCCCGCCGCCTCCAGCAGTTTCTCCACCCGCGCGGGGCCGGAGAGGGCGAGGGCCTCGTCCTTCTCGATCCGGCCGAGCAGGGTGGCGTAATCGAGACCGAGATCGGGATCGAGGCCATATTCGGCATAGCGCCGGTGGGCGAGTTCGCTCGCCCCCGCGCGGGCAAGGCACAGCACCGCCTCATAGGCGAGGCGGGCATCCGGCCCGGTTTCCTCGATGGCAACGCGGGCGCGGTCGAAGGCCTCGAACAATTCGCCGCGTTTCCGGGCGGCGCGGACCTCGGCCAGGATGTCGTCGACGGTTTCAGGCGTCATGGGGCCGCGTTCAGGCAAGATCGACGAGGTCGCGCAATTGCTCGGGCGCGTTCAGGATGATCGCGCCCTTGTCGATGGAGATGAGGCCATTGTCCCGCCACAGGGCGAACTGCTTGTTCACCGCCTCGCGCGAGGTGCCGACGAGGGCGCCCAATTCGCGTTGGGACAATTTCATGCGCAGGCGGACCTTGCCGCGCGCATCCCGTTCGCCCGAGCTTTCGGCAAGGCTGAGCAGCCATTTCGCCAGCCGCGCCTCGAGACCGAGGAAGGCCCGGTCCTCGATCACGCTCGACGTCCAGCGGACCCGGGCGCAGAGGATTTCGAGGAGACTGAAACACAGGTCCGGGCTCTGCCGCAGATAGGGCACGAAATGGCGCCGGGGCATGTGGAACAGGGTGGTCGGCCCGATGGCCGCGGCGTCGGCCGAACGCGACTTGCCGTCGATCAGGGCGATTTCGCCGAAGAGATCGCCGACACCGAGGATGTTCAGGGTGATTTCGCGCCCCTCGGCATCGCCCGCGAAGATGCGGACCTGGCCTTCGAGAATGCCATAGAGCCCGTCGCCGTCGTCGCCCTTGGCGAAGATGATCTGGTCGTCGGCATAGGTGTGGGTGCTGGAAAAGGCGATCAGGTCGTCGAGAACCTTCTCGGGCACGTCGCGCAGCAGGAAATGCCGCGTCAGCAGCGCTCGTCGCCGCGCGCGTTGGTCTTCGATCATACCCCCCGGTCCCCGGCTTGGCGCTTCGCAATCGTGCCGGCATATTGAGGCCTCGCGCTCCGGCGGCCAAGCCTTTACCGTGCCGCAGCCCGAGAGGGGCGCAAACACGAGGAAAGAATGTCCGCCGACACCGTCGATCCCGAACTGGCCACGCTGACGGCCAATGTCGATACCGCCATCGCCGCCCTCGGCGATTCGCCCGACGAAGCGACGGTGGCGCGCCTGCTCGACGGCAGCCGCCGGCTGGTCGATGCCCTGATGGCGCGCCGCCTCGCGGGCGAGGCGCGGGATCACCTCGACCGGGTCTGGAATCTCGGTGCCCTCGACGGCCATCCGATCGAGAAGGGCATCATGGGCTTCCTTTCCGTGCGTGTGCTGCAGGCCTCGGGCGGGCATGAGGCGGCGGTGACGCGGGCCGCCGATGTTTCGGCCCTGATCGCCGGCACCCGGGGCGACGGCCGGGGTCTCGGCGCGCCGCTCCTCGCCGATCTGGCGCAGGCCCGCGCGGCCTCGCTCGAAACCCTCGGCCGGCGGGAAGAGGCGCGCGACGCGCAAGGCGAGGCGGTCGCCCGCCGCGCCGGCCTTGTCGGCCGCAGCGATCTGCCGGATCAGCGCGGCGGCCTTGCCTCCGCCCGCAACGCCCTCGGTCGCATCCATCTCGCCCTGGGCGAGACCGAGGCGGCGATCGACGAATTGTCGACCTGCATCGCCGAACTGCGCGACCTCGCCGAAGCCTTCGAGGGCAAGCTGCCGCCAGCTCTGTTCAACACCCACGCCGCGGCCTGCAACCGCCTTGGCCGGGCGCTGGCCGCGGCCGGACGGCCGCTCGAGGCCCATCCCCATCTGATGACGTCGGTCGAGAGTATGCGCAGCCTCGTCAACGAGACGCGCAACCTCGGTCTCGTCGACGATTTCCTGACCGCGCTCGGCGATCTCGAAAAGGCGGAAAAGGCGCTGGGCAATGATGCCGTCGCCGCCAATCTGGCGGCCGAGGCGGCGCGCTGGCGCCGCCACGTCGAGGACCAGCGCCGCTGATCAGGGCCGGTCGGTTGCCGGTGGCGCGCCGGGAGGTGGCGCGTTGGGCGGTGGCGCGTCGGGCGGTGGCGGCATGTCCCCCGGCGGAGGCGTCTCTCCCGGCGGCGGAGCCTCGGGCGGCGGGCCGCCGGCATCGTGCCGGCGCGGGCGCTCCGGCCGTGCCGGGGTGAAGCGGCGGCGATCCTCGGCCGACATATGCGTGACCGCCTCGACGAAGGAATGCTGGACCCGCGACTGGACGCTGGCCGACAGGGCGGTCAGCTTGTCGAGCGCGGCTTCCAGCGCCGGCCGGTCGAGGACATCGGCATAGAGCAGGGCTCTGATCTGGGCACGCAGGCCCCGCATTTCCTTGTAGGTATCCTTCAGGTCGCGCCTTGCGTCGCGCATGGTGGCGCGGACGGCGGCGCGTCCATCGGGCGAGAGTTCGCCGAACATGCCTTCCGCCCCCGAAGGCGTCTCGAAACTGAAGGGCGGCGGCGGATTGTCGAAGCGGCGGGCGACGACGATGCCGGCGATCACCAGATTGCCCGCCAGCGACAGGGTCAGGGCGGCAATCAGGCCGATGATCCAGCGGCGCTCAACTGTCATAATTGTCTCCGGCGGTCAGGGCCTGAATTTCGTAACTCGGGGCGTCGTCGCCATAGCTCGCGGACAGCGGATCGCCGACCATGCCGGTCCAGCCGGCGAAAATGCCGACCAGCAGCGAGGCCGCGAGGGCGAAGACGGCGGGCGTCAGCACCCGGCGGGTCGGGAAGGGCACGATATTGTCGCGGATCGCCTGGCCCGAGACCCGGGCGGCGGCCAGAATGCGGGACTTCAGATCGGTGACATCGGGCAGGGGCGCGCGCAGGGCCCCTGCCGCGATCTCCGCCGCGCGCAGGGTGTCCTGCGCCGCGACCGACTGGCGCAGCAGCTCGCGTCCCGCCGCCGCCGAGGGCGCCGGCCAGTCGGCGAGGTCGGGGCCATAGCGGTCGAGCGCATTGGCGAAATGGGTCGGGGTCATGGTCTTGGTCATCAGCTTGCCTCCGCCGGGGCATAGGCGGCGAGGCTGGCGCGCAGCGCGCGCCTTGCCCTCACCAGCAGGGATTCGAGGGCGCCTTCGGTAATATCCAGCGCGGCCGAGGCTTCACCCTGGCTGAAGCCGTCGATCAGGCACAGGCGCACGGCCTGGCCCTGACGCTCGGGCAGGCCGGCGAGCGCGGCATCGAGCGCGCGGCCAAGGGCGGCGCGCAGGGTCGCCGCCTCGGGGTTTTCGCCGGGATCGACCGGCTCGGGAACATCGTCCAGCGCGCCCGGCCGGATTTTCCGCATATGATCGAGCGAGAGATTCATCACGATCCGCCACAGCCAGGTCGTGACCCGCGCCGTCGGCTGCCAGTCGGCCGCACGGGTCCAGACACGAAGAAAGGCTTCCTGCGCGATCTCGTCGGCGATGGCCCTTCTGCCGGTGACACGCAGGGCCAGCGATACGGCGCGCGACAGGTGCCGGTCCATCAGCAGGGCGAACGACCGCTCGTCGCCCAGCGCGATGCGGGCCATCAGGGCGGCGTCATCTTCCCCCGCGGTGGTCGCCTCGGGCCTTGCGCCCATCGTCCGGTCCTGTCCTGCCTCTGTTACGCCGATGTAACGCTTGGGCTGGTATTTTCCTGCGGCCCCTTTTCCGGGCCGTCATGCTGCACTAGGGTCGGCGCCTTCCGGCCGACCACATCGAGGCTATCATGGTCGAACCCCATCTGCGCGAGTCGCCCGAGGAGAGGTCCGCCGGCCTCGAGGTGGACCTGCACGCCGATGTCGTGGCCGCCCTCGACGCCGAAGACCGCGACGCGATCCGGGCGAGCGCGGGCGAGCTGCATGTCGCCGACCTCGCCGACCTGATCGAACAGCTCGGCCATGACGGCCGACGTCTGCTGATCGAGGCCCTGGGCAGCGATCTCGACCCCGAACTCCTGTCCGAGTTGCACGGGCCGGTGCTGACCGAAGTCCTCGACCTGATCGGCCCGCGCGAGGCGGCGGCTGCGCTCAGCCAGCTCGAGACCGACGACGCGGTCTATGTCCTCAACGAATTCGACGACGAACAGCAGCGCGAGGTTCTGGCCGAGTTGCCGGCCGAGGACCGGCAGGCGCTGCAGGCCGGCCTTGCCTATCCGGAGGATTCGGCCGGCCGGCTGATGCAGCGCGACGTCGTCGCCGTCGCCGATTTCTGGTCGATCGGGCGCACGCTCGAATATTTCCGCCGCGAGGCGGACCTGCCCGACCGGTTCTACGAAATCATCGTCATCGACGGCGAGCGCCGGCCCGTCGGCACCCTGCCGCTCGACCGCATGTTGCGCACCAATG
The DNA here is from genome assembly GCF_003173035.1 of Zavarzinia aquatilis. Classification (GTDB taxonomy): domain Bacteria; phylum Pseudomonadota; class Alphaproteobacteria; order Zavarziniales; family Zavarziniaceae; genus Zavarzinia; species Zavarzinia aquatilis. Next base: position 12,491 of record NZ_QGLE01000020.1, on the reverse strand, counting down.
CCGACCTGCCCATCGGCATGATCATGGAGCCGGCGGAACATCTGGTCCCCGTCGACATGGATCAGGAAGAAGTCGCCTTCCTGTTCCAGCAATATCGCCTGATGTCGGCCGCCGTGGTCGACCGGGATGGGCGCCTTGCCGGCGTCATCATGGCCGATGACGTCGCCGACGTGATCGAGGAAGAGGTCGAGGAAGACGCCATGCTGCTCGGCGGCGTCGCCGAGACCGACATTCAGGAAACCGTCTGGACCACGACGCGCACGCGCTTTTCCTGGCTCTTCGTCAATCTGGGCACGGCCTTTCTCGCCTCCGCCGTCATCGGCATGTTCGATGCCGCGATCGAGAAGATCGTCGCCCTCGCGGTGCTGATGCCCATCGTCGCCTCCATGGGCGGCAATGCCGCGACCCAGACCCTGACTGTCGCCGTCCGTACCCTGGCGACGCGTGAGCTGACCGCCGCCAACGCCCGCCGTGTCGTCGTCAAGGAAGCGATGGTCGGGGCGATCAATGGCTTCGTCTTCGCCGCCATCGTCGGGGGGATCGGCTTCGCCTGGTTCGGCGACTGGGAGCTGGGCGCGGTCTTCGGCCTGTCCATGATCATCAACATGATCGCCGCCGCCCTCGCGGGCGTGCTCGTCCCCGTTACCCTCGACCGGCTGGGGGTCGATCCTGCCGTCGCCTCGGGCGTCTTCGTGACCACGGTGACCGATGTCGTCGGTTTCTTCGCCTTCCTCGGGCTCGCCGCGCTCCTGTTGCTGTGACGGATGACAAATGGCGGCCGACGGGCTAGACCCTTGGCCACGACCGGCCGAAAGCAGAGTGCCATGGATCTGAGTATCGTCATTCCCGTGCTGAACGAATCCGGCAATGTCGTCCCCTTGCTGGACGAAGTGCTGGCCGCCCTGCGGCCCGTCGGCATCGAATTCGAAGTGATTTTCGTCGACGACGGTTCGGACGACGATACCGCGGCCAAGCTGATCGCGCGCCAGGGCGACACGCCAGAGCTGCGCCTCGTCCGCCATGCCAGCCGCTATGGCCAGAGCATGGGGGTCCGCTCGGGCGTGCTCGCCGCGCGCGGGCGCTGGATCGGCACGCTCGACGGCGACCGCCAGAACGATCCCGCCGATCTGCCCGCCATGTGGGCCGCCGCCAACGGGCCGGAAGCGCCGGGCCTGATCGCGGGCGAGCGCATCAAGCGCAACGACAACTGGCAGAAACGCTATGCCTCCCGCTTCGCCAACTGGCTGCGGCAGAAGCTTCTGCACGATGGCGTGAAGGACACGGGCTGCGGCCTGAAGATGTTCCGCCGCGACCTGTTCCTGGAATTCCCGCATTTCGACCACATGCACCGCTATCTGCCAGCGCTGGCCCGGCGCCATGGCGCCAGGGTGCTGCCGGTGCCCGTCCGCCACCGCGCGCGGGAAGAGGGGACGTCGAAATACGGCACCCTCGACCGGGCGCTGGTCGGCGCGACCGATCTGTTCGGCGTCTGGTGGCTGATCCGGCGCTCCCGCTTCCCGATCCGGCTGCGCGATGACGGCGGCGCCCGGTGAGCTGACGCTCCCCCGCTCCGGGGGGGTGGTCCGGGGGCTGGTGCTCGTGCTCCTGTGCCTCGCCATGTTCCTGCCCGGTCTCAATCGCCTGCCGCCGACGGATCGCGACGAATCGCGCTTCGCCCAGGCCTCGCGCCAGATGGTCGAGAGCGGGAATTACATCGACATCCGCTTCCAGGACGTGCCGCGCTACAAGAAGCCGGTCGGCATCTACTGGCTGCAATCGGCCGCCGTCGCCCTGGTGGGCGAGGGGGCGGACAGTCCGATCTGGGTCTACCGCCTGCCGTCCTTCCTCGCCGGGCTTTGCGCCGTCCTGCTGCTCTATGGCTTCGGCCGGCGCTTCGCGGGCGATGATGTCGCCTTCGCCGCTTCGGCCCTGCTGGCGGCTGCCCTTGTCCTCAATATCGAATCCCGCCTTGCCAAGACCGACGCCAGCCTTCTCATGGCGACGACCGGGGCGCTGGCCATTTTCGGCACGGTCTATGCCCGTGTCGTCGCGGGACGGGCGGTGCCCTGGCTGCTGCCCCTCGCGGGCTGGGCGTTTCTCGGCGTCGGCGTGCTGATCAAGGGGCCGATCACGCCCATGGTGGCGGGCCTCGCCGTCGCCAGCCTCGCCGTCGCCGACCGGGGCCTTGGCCGGACGGCGGCCTATCTCCGGGCGCTGCGGCCGGTTTCGGGTCTTTTGCTGGTCGGGGTCATCGTGCTGCCCTGGCTGATCGCGATCAGCCTGATTTCCAACGGCCAGTTCCTGGCCAGTTCGGTCGGCGGCGACCTTGCCACCAAACTGACCGGCGGGGCGGAAAGTCACGGCGCGCCGCCCGGCTATTACTTCCTGACCATGACCGGGATGCTGTGGCCGGGCGCGCTTCTGGTCGGCCTTGGGCTGCCCTGGGCCTGGCAACAGCGGCGGCAGCCGTTCGTCCGCTTCTGCCTTGCCTGGGCGGTGCCGAGCTTCATCGCCTTCGAGCTGTTCCCGACCAAGCTGCCGCATTACACGCTGCCCTGCGATCCCGCCCTGCTGCTGCTCGGCGCCGGTGCCGCGCTCGCGGGGTTCCGGCCGGTTTCGCGCCTCGGCAAGGTCTGGCGGGGGCTGGTGCTGACCGGCTTCGGCGGGGTCGGCCTCGCGCTCGGCCTTGGTCTTGCCGGGCTGGACTGGCGCTTCGGCGGCGGGCCGAGCGTGGCCGGCATCGGCGCCGCCCTTGTCGCCGTGCTGGCGACGGCTTCCGTCCTCTGGCTCGAACATCGGGGCCGGATCGCGCGGGCGATCATGGTCATGGTGGTCGGCGCCGCCGCCCTCTATGGCGCGGCTTTCGCCTTCATCCTGCCGGGGATCGACGCCGTCTGGCCCTCGCGCGCGCTGGCGGCGCGGCTGACCGACCTTGGCGTCGCCGATGCGCCGACCCTGCTCGCCGTCGGCTACAGCGAGCCGAGCCTCGTCTTCCTGACCAGGACCGACATCCTGATGACCGCACCGGAGGAGGCCGCCGCCGTCTTCCGCGACCGGCCGGGCGCCGTCGCGCTGGTCGAGGCGGGCTCGCGCGCCGCCTTCGACGCCGCGCTCGGCGGCGCCGGGGTGGCGGACCTCGGCCATGTCGAGGGCATCAATGTCTCGCGCGGGAAACCGGTCGATATCGCCATCCTGCGCCGGGTGCCATGACGGGGAAGCGGATCGCCGGCCTCGTCTGGTCGCTCGCCCAGGACACGCTGGTCGAGACGGCGCGCGGGCTGGTCCGTTTCTGGCCACTCAGCCTCGGTTTCGCCGCCTGCGTCATCCTGATGGTGCTGTTCGTCGACCGGCCCCTGGCGCTCTGGCTTTGGGCGCTGCCTTCGGCGGACAAGGCGTTCTTCACCGCGATCAACGAAGTCGGCCGCTCGGGCTGGATGTTCGGCGTCGCGGCGGTCTGGCTCGTCGCCGCGCTCCTGCTGCGCCGGGATGACTGGGCGATCCGGGCAGCTTTCGTCATTGGCGCCATCGCCATGGGCGGCTGGGTGGTCAATGTGCTGAAGCTCGTCTTCGCGCGGGCGCGGCCCCGGCTTCTCGTCGGGGACGAGGCGACGGGCGACTATGGCTTTCGCGGCTTTGCCATCGACCCGGACTGGAATTCCTTTCCATCCGGCCATTCGCAGGCCAGCGCCAGCCTCGCCGCCGCGCTCGCCTGCATCTGGCCGCGTTTCGGCCTCGTCTTTCTCGGCCTCGCCCTGCTGCCGGCGGTGGCGCGGGCGGTGAACCTCAACCATTTCGCTTCCGACGTCGCGACCGGCTATCTGGCCGGCTGCGTCGTCACCTTTGCCCTGGCCCGGGCTTGCGCCGCCCGGTCCGTCGGGCCCATCACCACAGGGGAGAGACGATGAACACAGGACCGCTGCCCGATTTCGACGACGATCTGGGCGAAGACATCCGCATGTTGCGCCAGTCGGTCGCGGCCTTCACCGCGGCCGAGATCACGCCGCGCGCCGCCGACATCGACCGCGAGAATAATTTCCCGCCCGACCTCTGGCCGAAGCTGGGCGACCTCGGCGTCCTCGGCATCACGGTCGAGGAAGAGTTCGGCGGCTCGGGCCTCGGCTATCTCGAGCATGTCGTCGCGATGGAGGAGATCAGCCGGGGTTCCGCCTCGGTCGGCCTGTCCTATGGCGCCCATTCCAACCTCTGCGTCAACCAGATCCGTCTGAACGGCAACCCGGGCCAGAAGCAGAAATATCTGCCGGGCCTTGTCGCCGGAACCTCGATCGGCGCCCTCGCCATGTCGGAGGCCGGGGCCGGTTCCGACGTGGTTTCCCTGCGCCTGAAGGCGGAGAAGAAGGGTGACCGCTACATCCTGAACGGCTCGAAGTTCTGGATCACCAACGGGCCGAACGCCGATGTCCTCGTCGTCTATGCCAAGACCGATCCTTCGGCGGGGCCAAAGGGCATCACCGCCTTCCTGATCGAGAAGGGCATGAAGGGTTTCTCGGTCGGGCCGAAGCTCGACAAGCTCGGCATGCGCGGCTCCAATACCGGCGAACTGATCTTCGAGGATTGCGAAGTGCCGGCGGACAATATCCTCGGCACCCTCGGCGGCGGCGTGAAGGTGCTGATGTCTGGCCTCGATTACGAGCGGGCGGTGCTCTCGGCCGGTCCCCTCGGCATCATGCAGGCCTGCCTCGACGTGGTCATTCCCTATGTCCACGAGCGCAAGCAGTTCGGCAAGGCGATCGGCGAATTCCAGCTGATGCAGGGCAAGCTGGCCGACATGTATGTGACGCTGGGCGCGGCGCGGTCCTATGTCTATGCCGTGGCGCGGGCCTGTGACCGGGGCAAGGTCACCCGCAAGGACGCGGCCGGTGCCATCCTCTTCGCCGCCGAGGCCGCGACCAAGCTGGCGCTCGAGGCGATCCAGACCCTGGGCGGCAACGGTTACATCAACGACTACCCGACGGGCCGCCTGCTGCGCGACGCCAAGCTCTATGAGATCGGCGCCGGCACCAGTGAAATCCGCCGCATGTTGATCGGCCGCGAACTCTTCGCCGAGACCGCCTGAGCGTTTGCAGCAAGCCCAGCGCCGCTCCGGCGGCGCGTTTACAACAAGACCAGCGCCGCTCCGGCGGCGCTCATGACGACGGCGGTCGGGATCAGGCGGGTGGCGACGGCGCGCCCGCCGGCATAGGTGCCGAGCCCGGCCTTGACCAGCGTGTTGGTGACGGCGGCGATCAGGATCACCTTCGCCGCCTCGTCGGCGCCGACCCCGGCGCCGACCTTGCCTCCGGCGACCGACAGGGTAATGGCGTCGACATCGGCAAGGCCCGAGATCACGGCGAGAAGCTCCAGCCCGGCATTGCCGAACTGCGCCTGCACCCAGTGGCTGCCCAGCATGATCGCCGCGAGCAGCGCCGCGAAGCGGAGCGCGCTGATCAGCTCGAACGGATTGCCTGGCGGCTGCGGCGGCACCGCTTCCGCGCCCCCGCGCAGGCGCAGGAACCAGAAGGTGAGGGCAATGCCGACCAGTGCCATGGCCGCCATCGACGGCAGCACGGCAAGCCCGATGGCGGGCGCGAGGACGTAAGCAACGAGGGCGATGCGCCCGCACATGATCACCCAGGCGGCGACGGCACCGGCGGCGGCGGCAGGGCCGAGCGTCGCCTGCCGTCCCGCCATGCGCGACAGGGCGAGGGTGGTCGCGGTCGACGACACGAGGCCGCCGAAGACCCCGGCGAAGAGCACGCCCCGGCCGCTGTCGCCCAGCCGGATCGCGACATAGCCAAGGAACGACAGGCCGGCTATCGCCACCACCATCAGCCACAGCTCGAAGGGGTTCAGGGCCTGATAGGGGCCATAACCCTCGTTCGGCAGCACGGGCAGGATGACGACGGAAATCAGCAGGAGGCGCAGCGCCGCCGCCACCTCGACCGCTTCGACCCGGCGCAGCAGGCGATGGGTGACCGGTTTCGCCGACAGGATCGCGGTCGCGACCACGGCGGCCATGGCGGCGGGCAGCGCATGGCCCATGCTGGCGATGCCGCCCAGCAGCACGGTCAGCACGCCGGCGATCACCGTCGTCAGGCTCAGATCGTTGTCATGGGTCGCCGCTCGCCAATAGCCGAGACCAAGCAGCACGACGACCGCGATCACCGCGGCGGCCAGGGGCCAGGGACTGCCGGCGCTGCCGCCGGCAAGGCCCGCGATGCCGCCGATGAGGCCGATCAGGCTGAAGGTGCGGATGCCGGCGGGGCGCGTGCCCTCCGCCTGATCGCGCTGGTACCAGCCGCGCTCGAAACCGATGACGGCGCCGCAGCCGAGCGAAATGGCGAGATCGCCGATGACGGGCAGCGGCTCCATCAGCGCAGGACCAGCAGGCCCCGGGTGGCGAGATCGGCGATCAGGTCAGCGACGTCGCCCGCGATTTCGGCTTCCGGCGCCTCATATTCGGCGGCGAGGGCGGTGACGATGGCCTCGGTCCGCGTCTTGCCGTCGACGAGGGCGATGACGGCGGCGCCGATGGTGTCGAGCTGGACGATCCGCTCGGGCGCCTGAAGGATCCAGCCGTCGCGCTGCTTGTCGAAGGACAGGCGGACGCCGGGGGCAAGGCGGGGCAGGTTCATGATGTCGCCTTTTCGGCTTCGCGCGTCGCCGCTTCCAGGGCCTCGAAAGGCAGCAGGACGCAGGCGAAACGCGCACGGTGTCTGGTGATGCCGGTGAACAGGTCGAAGGCGGGATGGCCCGCCAGCAGGGGACGCGCGTCCTGCTTCAGGCCCGCCATCAGGCGGTCGCCAAGGTCGAGGATGTCGTCGGCCGTCCGCCCTTCGGCTTCGGCCGAGAGGAGGGCGGCGCTGGCCTGACAGATGACGCAGGCCTTCACCTGGTGGCGCAGCGACTTGATCCGCCCGTCCGCCAGGGTGACGTCGAAACCGACCCGGTCGCCGCAGAAAGGATTGTCCAGGGTGGCGTGGCCGCCCGCGTCCGGCAGGCTGCCGGCGAAGCGGATGTCGCTCGCCGTGCGCAGCATGTCCCTTGGATAAAGCTCGTCGCTCATGACAGCAGAACCTTCATCGCATCCGCGATCCCGGCGAGGCAGGCTTCGATATCGCCCGCGTCGTTGAAAGGGGCGAGACTGGCCCGGGCCGAGCCGGCGACCCCATAGACCGCGTGCAGAACCTGGGCACAATGATGGCCGCCCCGCAAGGCCACGCCGCGCCGGTCCAGAATCTGGCACAGATCGTGGGGATGCGTGCCCTCGATGACGAAGGAGACGAGGGGCAGCCGGTCATCGAGTCCCGCCGGCCCGATCAGGCGCAGGCGATTGCCGGCGATTCGCGCGAGGCCTTCGATCAGGCGGCCGGTCAGCGCCAGCTGATGCGCCATCGCCGCGTCATGGTCGAGCGCGGCATGGAATCGGCAGGCGGCGCCAAGGCCGACGGCGGGCGCGATGGGCGGCGTGCCCGCCTCGAACCGCTGGGGCGGCCGGGCGTAGGTCGAGGTCTCGAAGGTGACGCTGCGGATCATCTCGCCCCCGCCCATGAGCGGCGCCATGGCGTCGAGCAGGGGATAGCGGCCCCACAGCACGCCGACCCCGTTGGGCGCGCCCAGCTTGTGGCCCGACAGGACATAGAAATCGCAGCCGAGGGCGGGCAGGTCGAGCGGCCCGTGGGGCGCCATCTGCGCCCCGTCGACGAGGAGCAGGGCGCCCGCCGCATGGGCGATGGCCGCGACCTCGGCGACGGGCGTGATCGCGCCAGTCACATTGGAGGCATGGGTAACGGCGACCAGCTTCACCCGTTTGTCGATCAGCCGGGGCAGGGCGGCGCGGTCGAGGCGGCCGTCCGCCGTCATGGGCAGGCGGACGAGGGTGAGGCCGCGCCGCGCCGCCAGCATCTGCCAGGGCACGAGATTGGCGTGATGTTCCAGTTCGCTGACGGCGATGGCGTCGCCCGGCGCCAGCAGGTCGCCATGGCTGCGCGCCACGAGATTGATCGCCGCCGTGCAGCCGGCGGTGAAGATCACTTCGCGGGCCGGCACCTTCAGATAGGCGGCGACGGCATCCCGCGCGTCGTCATAGGCGTTGGTCGCGCGCTCGGCCAGGGTATGGACGCTGCGCTTCACATTGGCCCTGGCCGTCGTCTCATGGGCGATGATGGCGTCGAGCACGGGCTGTGGCATCTGCCCGGTCGCGCCATTGTCGAGATAGTGGAGCGGCACGCCCGGCGCGATGTCTTGCGCCAGAATGGGATAGGCGGCGCGCAGGCGGGCCACGGAAAAGCCGCTCACGGCACGAGGCCCAGGATACCCGCGGTGAAGATGGAATCGAGGGCATGGCCAAGGTCGGCGTAATCCTCGATCACGCGCTGGGCCCCGGCGGCGCGCAGGGCCTCCGCCCGTTCGCCGCTGCCGACACCGACGAAGCCGATGCCGAGCGCGCGGGCGGCGGCGGCATCCCAGACCCCGTCGCCGACATAGACGCGGATTTCGAATTCGTCGATGCCGTGTTCGGCGGCGGCGCGGGCACTGGCGGCGTCGATGATGCCGGCGCGTTCGTCGTGATCGTCGGAAAAGGCCGCTGGCACCTGCGCGACATGCAGGCGGGCGGCGCGCAATTTTTCCTGCGCGGTGGCGGCGAAACTGCCGCTGGCCAGGGCGACGCCGACCCCGGGCAGGGCGCGCAGGGTGGCGACCAGCCGCGCGGCGCCGGGCACCTGTTCCAGCTTCAGATCGGCGTCATAGCGGCGCAGGACCGCGCGTTCGATGGCGTCGATCTCGTCTTCCGTCGGCGCGCGGCCGAGTTTCCGGCCGAGGATTTCGCGGGCGATGCCGCGGTCGGTCGAGGTGCGGTAGCGCGACCAGTCGGTGTCGAGTTGGTGACCATGCAACTCCGCCCAGGCGGCGGCGAGGGCGGCGTCGTCATGTCCGGTCGAGCGGATCAGCGTTCCGTCGATATCGAGGAGGACGAGGAGAGTCGGCATGGTGGCGGCAGGATAGCCGCCTTTCGTCACACAAGCAGCAACCACAAGACGACAAGGCCGACAAAGACCAGCCCGCTGCCCCAGACGATGGGGTGCAGGCCGGAAGCTGCCGCCTTCTCAGCCATGGCGCAGCTCGTTGATGGTGGGCCGGCCGGTGGTGTCGGGCTGGTAATGGCGGGTGAAGACCGTCGCCGCCTCGTCGAAGGCGGCGAGGGGGAAGTCGTCGCCGACCTCGAAACTGTCGATGCCGCAGCGGATCATGTGCGGGATCTGATCCCACAGCACGTCACCCACGGCGCGGACCTCGCCATCGAAGCCGAACCGCTGGCGCAGCTGCACCGCGTGGGAATAACCCCTGCCGTCGCGGAAGATCGGGAATTCCAGGGCGACGAGGGCGATGCGGTCGAGATCGTCGGCGACGCTGGCCGGGGCCTCGTTCGACTTCAGGCGCAGACCCAGCGGCGCGTTACGCCCGACCAGCTTGTCCCGCTCGGCCCGAAACCTCGCGAGGGAGACGACGACGGCCTTGCCCTCGGGCAGTTCCGCGTCGTCGTCGACGAGGGTCCAGTCGTTCTCGACGACACTGGCCTTGCGGCCATCCGCGATGAGGGAGGCGTTCTTAACGAGCTTCATAAAGCGCAGCCTTGAACGGGGCGAGGCCGACCCGACGATAGCAGTCGAGGAAGGTTTCGGCGTCGCCGTGACGCAGGGAGAGATAGGTTCCGATCACGGTCTCGACCGCACCGACGATCCGCTCCGGCGGGAAGCCGGTGCCGGTGACCTGGCCGATCGAGGCATCTTCCGCGCCCGAGCCGCCGAGCTGGAGCTGGTAGAACTCCTTGCCGTGCTTGTCGACGCCGAGAATGCCGATATGGCCGACATGATGATGGCCGCAGGCATTGATGCAGCCCGACATCTTGATCTTCAGATTGCCGATGGCGTATTGCCGCTCGAGGTCGGCGAACCGCTGTTGCAATTCGTCGGCGATGGAGATCGAGCGGGCATTGGCCAGATCGCAATAGTCGAGACCCGGGCAGCAGATGATGTCCGAGATCAGGCCGATGTTGGCGCTGGCGAGGCCGGCGGCCGACAGCTGCTGCCAGACAGTGTAGAGGTCGTCCAGCTTCACATTGGGCAGGACGAGGTTCTGCTCGTGGGTGACGCGCAATTCGTCGAGCGAGTAACGCTCGGCGATATCGGCGACGGCATCCATCTGGTCGGCGCTGGCGTCGCCCGGGGCGATGCCCGGCGCCTTCAGCGAGACCGAGACGATGGCATAGCCCGGCACCTTGTGGGCGTGGACATTGGTGCGCACGAAGGCGCGGAAGCCCTTGTCCTCGAACTTGTGCGCCTCGAAACCGGTCGAGGTCGCGGGCAGGGCTTCATAGGCGGGCGGGGCGAAATAGGCCTGGATGCGGGCGATTTCCGCGTCCGGCAGTTTCACCGTGCCCCGGCTGCGGGCGAATTCCGCGTCGACCAGGGCGGAATATTTCTCCAGCCCCATTTCATGGACCAGAATCTTGATCCGCGCCTTGTAGATATTGTCGCGGCGGCCGAGCTCGTTATAGACGCGCAGGCACGCCGTCGCATAGTCGAGGAGATCGGCCTTCGGCACGAAATCCTTGATCTTCTTGGCGATGATCGGCGTCCGGCCCATGCCGCCGCCGACCCAGAATTCAAAGCCGGTCTCGCCTTCCGCGTTGCGGACGACGCGGATGCCAATGTCGTGCAGCTTGATCGCCGCGCGGTCGTGCTCGCTGCCGGTGACGGCGATCTTGAACTTGCGCGGCAGATAGGAAAATTCCGGGTGGAAGGTCGACCACTGGCGGATGATCTCGCACCAGGGGCGCGGGTCCTCGACCTCGCCCGCGGCGACGCCGGCGAAGGGATCGGAGGTCACATTGCGGATGCAGTTGCCCGAAGTCTGGATGCCATGCATCTCGACCGTGGCGAGATCGGCGAGGATATCCGGCGTGTCGACCAGGCGCGGCCAGTTGTACTGGATGTTCTGCCGCGTGGTGAAATGGCCATAGCCCTTGTCGTACTTGCGGGCGATATGGGCCAGCATGTGCATCTGCCGGGGCGACAGCGTGCCATAGGGAATGGCGACCCGCAGCATATAGGCGTGGAGCTGGAGATAGAGCCCGTTCATCAGGCGCAGCGGCTTGAACTGGTCCTCGGTCAGCTCGCCCTTCAGGCGGCGGCCGACCTGACCGCGGAACTGGGCGACGCGCTCGTCGACGGCCTGCTGATCGAATTCGTCATAACGATACATGGGCGCGCCTTCCGTCAGCGGGGCAGGGCAGGCGCGAGGGCCTGCTTGCCGAGGTCGGGACGATTGGACGGGCCGGCGGCCCTGATCCGCTCGCGCACGCTGGCGGGCAGGATCCGGCCATCCTCGACCGTGACCGGCATCAGATAGGCGCCGACGACGCGGCGCGCCTTCACGGCGGCGGCGGCGGTTTCCGTCAGCTGGCCTTCCGCGCCGGCATCGACCGCGACGAGGGCCGATGCCAGGTCCTCGACCCAGGGGGCCGCCTTGCCGATGTAGACGACCGCGCCATCGTCCAGCCTGTTCGCCGTCAAAACCTTCATGTCCACCAGTTCCATGTAGAAGGACATGGTGATACGCCGCGCCTATGCGAAGGTCAAGGCCGCGTTGGACAACAAGATAAATATCATAATAAATATGTTAAATAGGCGTTGCGCCGGGAATTCGGCGCAACGCCTTGATAAATCGCCTATTTGAACAGTTTGGCGGCGGTGCGGCTGCTGGGCGTGATGCGCTTGGCGCAATCCGCTATGGCGCCTTCGGCGGTGCCGCAGCTCATCACGTCGTTGATCAGCACGCTGCCGATGCGGGCACAGTCCTGACCGTCGATGTCGAACAGCTTCACCGTGGTCTTGCCGGCGGCGACCGGGGCGAGGCTGGCGGCGACCCGCTTCTCGATCACCTGATCCTGATTGAACAGGATGAAATCGAGCTTCAGGTCGGCGATATCGGGGCCGCCCGGATTGGCGATCACCAGATAGACCCGGCAGGCGCCCGCCTGCGGCTCCAGCTTGTTCAATTCGACCGTGATCGGCTCGGCCGCCGGGGTCGGCGCGGGCTGGGCGACGGGGGCCGGCGCGGGCGTCTCGGCCGCGGGGGCCGGGGCCGGAGCGGGTGTCTGGGCAGCGGCGGCGAAAGACGCCAGGCAGAAGGCGGCACAGGCCAGAGTTCCGGTCGGGAAGTTCATACGGTCCTCGCATTGACGAAGCGAACGGGCAGGAGGATGCCGCCATGCCCCGGTTCGGCGCAAGCATGGCGCCAGATCGCTCTGGCGAAAATAGGGCGATCGAAAAATCCTTCGCGCCGGGCCGATCGCTCTCCCCCCCCGTCCTTGTATCTGGAAAGGGCGTTGGTTGTAGACGAGACTGACGTTGTGATGGGACCGGCGGCCGCCGGTCCCATCACAGGCGGCCGGCACTCGTCTGCCCTCTGGCTGCAACCGTGGGAGAGCT